>JANQNQ010000002.1 GCA_028279515.1 Flavobacteriaceae bacterium | reverse complement strand
TAAGCCCGTCAGCGCCGATGGTACTGCCGAGAGGTGGGAGAGTAGGTCGCCGCCTATCTTTGACCCTGTAGCGAGCTCGTCTCTGCTACAGGGTTTTTTCATGCCCTGAATTTAAATCTGAGGTATATACAATATAGAGCCCCGAAGCAGAGACAAGCTCGCTTCGGGGCTTCTGTTTTTGATTGGTTTATTTATTTGATGATCAACTTCTTCACGCTTCGTCCTTCTTCAGCTATAATATTTACTAAATAAAGGCCCGAAGGTAATCTGCTGACATCAATGGTGTGTTCTCTTGATAGTTTTGCTTCGATACGTTTTCCGGAGACATCGAACAATTCGACAGATGAGACGATAATCCCATCAGGAAGCTTGAGATGAACAATATCTGTTGCTGGATTAGGATACATCAATACGTTCATCTGGATCAATTCTTCTACAACATCTAACGTTAAAGTAGTCGTGAGTTCAAAGACCGCAAATCCATCGCCGTCTCCTCCTTCGTATATGTCAACAAGATTTCCTGAAAGGAGATTGCTTAAAGAGAGTTCAACGGCAAATCCGTCGCCATCACCACCTTCATAGAGTTCGGTCATGAATCCTTCAAGTACGGTATCTGGTAGCAAGGCTACCGAGAATCCGTCGCCATCACCACCTTCGTAGAGCTCGGTCATGAATCCTTCTAACAAGGTGTCTGGTAATAAAGCTACCGCAAATCCATCACCATCACTACCGTTGTACAACTGAGCCAGATCTTGCCCTGATAATGTAACAGCAGATGCCATATTGTTGGAATATCCGTCACCATCGGACCCCGAATAGAGAATGGCAAAGTTTATCCCTGTTAGGGTCTGCCCAACTAGAGCATTCGAGAATCCATCTCCAAGCCCACCTTCATAGAGTTGAAGGTTGTTGTTGCCTAGTGACAAAGTACTGGTATTACTGTCGAACCCATCGCCGTCGCTTCCGCGGAACATGACTGCTAGAGATGTTACATCACCATAGAGGTTGATACCATAGATGATAGCGACTGCACTACCATCTGCATTTCCGCCTTGAAACTGTGCATTACAAGGAATGGCTAGGCCTAAGAATCCTATTATGAATATGATCTTTTTCATAATAGCGAGTCCTTATGGTGCGGTTCTGGCTCCTCTAAATCCTAATCTGTTGTTGGCGCCCGATATAAGCGAGGCACCGTCAAAGCGGTCGGATACTCTTAAGAAATTGGCTCCGTTGATCCATGCAGCACCTCGATAGCTATACCCATCACCTGTGCCTGAGTTTGGCCAGTTGGCTGCAGTACCGTTTCCAAGTGAACTAATGATGCCGTTGCCATGTATTGCGGTGAAGTTTCTCCCTTGTGGTGTTCCTACGGTAACGCAACGTTCGTATAGATTACCGCTGAGCTCCATGATTCCATAATAGCTACCGCCCGTTTCTTCACGATTCTTGTTGATGGCACTCGCCGCAAAGATTCCGTTTCTTACTGGACCGCTGATGGCTCCGTTTGAATCTAAATAGATGGCATTACCTGTATTGACTTCTGGATTTGAGATGAGCTCGTTTGGCTCTCCATCGTTGAGTAATGTGTATGGGTTAGAAGCAATGTTAGCACTTCCCCAGGCAAATTCTCCTGCTTTTGGAAACACTGGGCCTCTGCATGCCTTTTCGTACTCTAATTCGCTCATGGGCCGTAAACCGGTCCAATCTAGATAGGCATTGATGTCGCCTACGTTTACATAGTTCAACGCTCGATCAGGGGCGGTGGTTGTGGCACTTGCTGTACCGCCTACCCAAGCAATGGTATTACGGCTTACCTCAGCATCAGAGTTTTTGTGGTTGGCGTCGGTGACGTCTCGATTTGCTTTTTGATTTTCGGTCAAGGAATTGAAGAACCCTAACCACTGTGATTCACTGACTTCGTACTTCATACAATAAAAGGCGCCAAATCCTTTTGGAAATGCCGCAGGAAGTGGTCCAAGCTGATCACCTGCATTTCCATTGTCGCCAGCGTAATAAAGGTTTCCTGCTGTATTGGCAATCGTAATTTGGTTTTCTGAGGTCACTTGGTACGATGAAAAAGTACTTCCACCTCCATGAAATTTATTGACTTCGTCTCCGCTGGTGCCTCCTACATAAAAGGCACCTTCGGGCACGTATACCATTTCTATGGCAAATACCTGAATGTCTAAAACATCATTGACGTCTACACTACCGTAATTCCAGCGTAACCGCATGTCTGAGAAATCGACATTTCCGCTTCCATCGGCATCGCGATACACAAGCGCGCCAATACCATCAGAGGTTATTTGGACAGTACTTCCGGGTGAGGCTACGAAATCTGTTTGTGCCAGTGATGCATGATTCCATGTACCATTGTTGGCTCTGTATTTAATGAATACCCAAGCGGCATCCCAATTTGATGGCCCGGCACTTAGTCTCCAGGAATTCTCCCAGCTTAGATCAAATTCTACTTGTACCCAGTTGGAGGGGTCATTCAAGTTTTCGAGCGAGATATTGCTTACTTGAATGTTGTTGGCGCTTACAATAAAGCATATGCATGCTGCAAGCCATGTACATAGTTTTGTTTTCATAATGGTGATATTTAGTTTAATGGTTTCCTGATACCAGAAAAGGTAGACTCATGAAGAAGAATAGGGGGATAACACAAATAAATTACGTTAAAACCATAATCCAAAGGGTCTTTTTAATTACAGACAGGGGGTGTTTTTCCCCTTTTTAAAGAAAAGGTCTACAGTTGTAGTGAATTGATTCTTAATTAATTAGAGTTAATATTTTTTGCAAGTAAATTTTATGAAGAATAAATTTTGTGTATTATTCGTTATCAATACTTTGGTGTATTTTTGCACCGTTTTTAAATGCTATGGAACAAACTAGAAAAGAGGAATTGTGGAATGTAATCTCACATTCGTTAGGGATTGTTTTGGGAATTGTTGGCCTGGTCTTGCTATTGGTCTTTGACACTGATAAGACTCGGTTTAGTACCATGAGCATTTTGTTCTACGCCATTTCGATCATCGTTTTATTTTCGGCATCTACGATCTACCACGCTGTGACAGATAGCGAACGGAAGAAATTTTGGAGAACCATCGACCATATCAGTATTTACTACTTGATTGCCGGAACCTATACGCCAGTAGCCTTGATTACCTTGGAGTCTGGCTCAGGATGGACCATCTTTTGGATCGTATGGATCATCGCAATCATAGGTACGATTTTGAAGGTGTTTTTTACGGGGAAATTTGAGATCATTTCGTTGCTGCTGTACTTGGCAATGGGCTGGCTCATTATTTTTGACATTAGTAACTTAATGGCTTCCGTATCCAGTACTGGCTTAAACTTGTTAATGCTTGGCGGCGCTTTTTATACAATTGGAATCATTTTCTATGCCATTAGGAAAATTCCTTTCAATCATGTGATCTGGCATTTCTTTGTGCTGGGTGGTGCCATATCTCACTTTTTCTTTATTCTTTTGGATGTGGTCTAAGCTTTTATGATGTCTTGGTATTCTAAGTAGAAGGCTTCCAGCTTTGACATATTCTCATTGAAGAATTCCATGGTCTGTCTCCAAGTGGCCTTGTTATGTATGCTTACTCCGTCTAGCTGAAGATATACCCTCGAAATTTCTTTTCCGTTTTCCAGATGAAGAATTTCCTCGAAAATCAATTCTGGGATGTATTCTTCCGTCAGAATCCCTTTTAGTGACAGGATCTTTTCCCATTGTTCGATTCTGTTCTCAAGATTCTGGTCTTCGATGTCTAGCATCACCATGGCCTTTTTTCTATCAAAATGGAATTTGAATGCGAAGTCTTTGATCTTGGTGTTGTAGAGGATCCACTTTCGAGGAAAGGACTTTCCGAAGGAGGTCCAAAATTCTTGCCTTAGTTTTCTAGATTCTTCCTTGCTAAACATGATCAAATAAGGTATGCAATTGCAATGGCCCCAATGATGACCAATAGTTTGGTGAGATTAAATTTATGCCCCTCTGAACTTTCGAAGAGAATGGTGGTCGAGATATGCAAAAATATGCCGATGACGATTGCCATGATCTCCTGCAAGTGATCTGATAAAAATGTGGTGCTATTTGCCGTTAGTGTTCCTAAAGGAGTCATGATAGCAAAGAGTATCAAAAATATTACGATCAGGTACTTTTTTAGGTTTGATTGCATCAAAAAAGTAGTCAGGATGATGGCAATCGGAATCTTATGAACAACGATTCCGAATACGACATGTTCATGACGGTCAATAGGAAATCCTTCTAAATAAGCGTGAATGCTAAGGCTAATAAACAAAAGCCAGGGAAACAAAGCACTCTTATGAGAGTGCAGATGTCCGTGTTCTGCGCCTTTTGAAAAGAATTCCAAAAAAATTTGCAATAAAATCCCTAACATGACGAAGAGTCCGATACGCTTTGTATTACCAGAACCGAACACTTCTGGGATCATTTCAAAAACCGTGATCGACAATAAGAAAGCTCCACTAAAGGCCAATAACAGTTTAAATTTTCGCCCTTGACTTGGCCTAAGAATGATCGCCAACAAAAATCCGATCACAACAGCTATTATGGGAAATAGATACGAGTTTATCATTTAAATATCATGATTAACCTAGATGATGTTTTTGTTTCAAACTTATGCAATTTGTAATCTCCAAAAATATCCAAAAGATGAATGTTCGCACTTTCAAGGTACGATTCAAAATCTTTTAGTGTTAGTGCTTTTACTTTCTCAGTGTATGAAAATGCTTCCCCATTGTACTCAAAGGAAATATCTTTGACAATATGACCGTCTTTTACATATCGTTCGATGTTGAAGACGATGTCCTCTACAACCTTTGTTTCATTTGGAACCAGATTGTCTATTACATGATCAACATTCATGAAATCGATAACGCCAAATCCAGTTTCATTCAGGTTTTCTTTGATGGCCTTTAAGGTTCGAAGGTTGTCCTCTTCGTGTTCAAAGTATCCGAAGCTAGTGAACAGATTGAATACAGCATCAAACTTCATTCCTACGGGCTTACACATATCATGTTCTATGAAGTGCAGCGTCTCATTCTCGAATTGCTTTGCATACGCGATGCTGTTCTTTGAAAGATCTGCTCCAACTACATCAAAACCAATCTTATTGAGATATACAGAGTGCCTACCTTTTCCGCAGGCAAGATCTAAGACCTTTCCTTTTTCAGGCAGATTGAGATAGTACGTGAGATTGTCCATGAATTGCTGGGCCTCGTCGTGATCTCTGTCCTTGTAAAGAATGTGGTAAAAAGGAGTGTCAAACCACGAAGCGTACCAGTTTTCGATCTCTTTTTGCATAGTTTTTTCTTAGACGGCTAAATTAAAGTATTTTTGCATTTCTATAGACGAAGCCCATGGGAAATAATTTCAAGATGGTGGCCAAAACATTGTTCGGATTTGAAGAACTGTTGGCCGAAGAACTTAAAAAGCTAGGAGCACAAGATGTAAAGCCAGGCGTCAGAAGCGTTACGTTTTACGGAGATAAAGGCTTTATGTACAAGGCGAATCTCTGCTTGCGTACGGCCATCAAGATCTTAAAACCCATAGAAACCTTTAAGGTGTTCAATGAAAAAGACCTTTATAAAGGAGTTTATCGCATGCACTGGGACAAGTATCTATCGGCTGATCAAACCTTCGCCATTGATGCTACCGTACATTCTGACCGCTTTTCACATTCGCAATTTATTGCTCTGAAGACCAAGGATGCGATTGCTGATAAGTTTCGAAATATAGAAGGAAAAAGACCCAACGTGGACCTCAAGTTTCCAGACCTTCGAATCCATGTGCATATTCAGCATGACCGATGCACCATTTCATTAGACAGTTCAGGACGTTCCTTACATCAACGTGGGTATAAGACTGCGACCAACATTGCTCCAATAAACGAAGTACTGGCAGCCGGCCTGATCATGTTATCGGGTTGGGATGGGCAAAGTGATTTTATGGACCCAATGTGTGGTAGTGGAACGATCTTGATCGAAGCTGCCATGATCGCCTGTAACATTCCTGCCAATATCAATAGAAAGGAGTTTGCCTTTGAGAAGTGGAGCGATTGGGATGTGGACCTTTATGAGAAGATAGAAGATGCGGCACTTAATAAAACACGTGAGTTTCACCATAAGCTGTTAGGGTATGACAAAGCTCCTTCTGTTGTAAAAAAGGCCAAGGCCAATGTGAAGGAAGCCAATTTGAGTGATTACATTTCTATCAAGCATGAAGATTTCTTTAAGACTAGAAAATCAGGAGAAGAACATTTGCATATGGTGTTTAATCCACCGTACGGAGAACGGTTGGATATAGACATGGAAGCTTTCTACGGAGATATTGGAAGCACATTGAAACATGGGTACCCAGGCACGAACGCTTGGTTTATCACCTCAAATTTGGAAGCTTTGAAGCACGTGGGACTGCGCCCATCAAGGAGAATCAGACTTTTTAACGGAAAGTTGGAATCAAAACTGGTGAAGTACGAAATGTATGCCGGAAGTAAGAAGGCCAAAAAGCAGAAGATTGAAGAATGAAAAGTGAAAGAGTCTGTGATTTTCAACCAACAACTAAAAACTAAAGACCAACAACCAAGAATTATAAACTACTACTATGAAACCCAAGACCAAAGCTTTACTACTAAACCTTCTTTGTTTTGCTATTCTTTTTTTGGCTATTCGCTATACGGTTACAGAGTTTATTAGCCCGCCTTACATACCACTCGTTGTGGGCTCAGCAGTATTGGCCAGCTTTTTAACTCCGAAATTTGGAGTTGTCAAAACAGATAAAGGAGAACAGATAGCCGTTAAATGGTTTGGCTATAAAAGCCCAAAAGAATACTAAATCACTTGTCTTTTTTAAAGATAGGAATCAAGTAAGAGATGGTGTAGTTAAAGCCCACTCCGATGTTGCTTTCATCGGTTACCTTGTTAAATCCAGGAATGTACAGATTGGCGAAGTTGCCAGGTTCTGTGCTGCTTATCAATCGCATAAGACGTAAACTGGCACCTAGGTATACGTTGTTTACCAGTTCGGCTTTGATACCTACAACGGCCTCGATCCAAGAAGCGGTTAACCCAGAAAATTCTGTGCCCGACGGAATTATCACGTCCCCTTCTTGCCAGTATTGGTTAGGTGTGTATACATTGTAGCTATTAAGCGTTTGCTTGTGGGTACTAAAGCCATACCTTAACCCGGCATGAATGGCATTTTCCATTCCGAACCAATTTTCATAAGCGTTGAAATCAAAACCTACTTTGATATAACTACCATTTGTGGTGAAATCAAGTTGGTCCTCGTCAACGGTCTTTTCTTCTGTGCCCAATTCGGCAGCAACATAGAACTTTTTAGAGATTCTAACGTCCCCTACCAATTCAAGACCCGTATAGCCATCCTCTAAAAGCATTCGTAGCGGTTTACTAAGGTCAACCCCGACGCGCACCCCGTACTTTTGTTTGTAGCGAAGGCTGTCTTGAACCGTTTCTTCTTGTGCCATCAAATTTGAAAACAATAAGATGGCCAATAGGCTAGTGAAATATCTTAACATGGGCTGCGTTTTCGTTTTCTATTACGGAAGAGATGATTTCAGTATTGATGATCCATTGGTCACCGTCATCAGGTCGTACGATTCCGTCGGTTGCGTTTAGTGTGTAATTTACTTTGAAGCCGCAGGCACGATTCACGTAGATCTCTTCGGGAGTATAATTAAATGTAATTTCATCTTCGTTGCCTGCACTAGCATCATCTGCATCATACTCTCTGGTCAATGTAAAGGTCGTAAAGTCGTCTAGCGCTCTGAGCGGGATGGCGATCGAATCGGTAGTTGACAAAGAGAATTCTTCGGTCTGACCCTCTCCGATAACTCTCAGATTGGTTACGGTCTTCAACTGCTCTGTATCTGCAGCATCATAAAATCTAAGTATGAGAAGAGGTGTTGTTGGTGTGCCTTCCGGACAAATATCGTCCTTTTCGCACCCCATAAAAAAAGCTGCAACAATCATGGCAACTAATACGGTAACATAGGTCTTTTTTTTCATGCTATAATTTCGCTTCCGCGGAAAACTAATTAAGATATGTGTTTATCTCTTTTCCAAAAGTACAACATTTTCTACATGGTGCGTTTGCGGAAACATATCCACAGGTTGCACCTTGGTCACTTTATACATTTCGTCCATGAGCGCTAGGTCTCTGGCCTGTGTTGCGCTGTTACAACTCACGTAAACCACTTTGTTTGGCGCAATGTTTAATATCTGTTGTACCACATCCTTGTGCATCCCATCCCTTGGCGGGTCGGTAATGATCACATCAGGTTGTCCGTGGGTTTCGATGAACGTGTCATTAAAGACCTTTTTCATATCCCCCACAAAGAAATCAACGTTATCTATTCCGTTAAATTGTGCATTTTCTTTGGCAGCAGTGATCGCATCTGGTACCGCTTCGACCCCAACGACCTTTTTGGCCTGTTTGGCAACGAACTGTGCAATGGTACCCGTTCCTGTATATAAATCGTATACGAGTTCTTTTCCGCTTAAACCAGCAAAATCACGCGTTACCTTATACAGCTCGTAGGCCTGTTCAGAATTGGTCTGATAAAAGGACTTGGCGTTGATCTTAAATTTCAATCCTTCCATCTCTTCGAAGATGTGGTCTCTACCTTTATAGCAAATTACTTCTTGGTCATAGATCGTATCATTGGCCTTTTCGTTGATCACATATAATAAAGATGTTATCTGCGGAAAAGTCTCAGCAAGGTAGTCTAATAGCAAGGTTCTATTGGTGCCGTCGTCGGTAAAGAACTGAATCAGTACCATGACTTCTCCGATGGAAGAAGTTCGGATCATTAACGTCCTGAGCAACCCAGTTTGATTTCTGGTGTTGAAAAAAGCCAGTCCGTTTGCTACGGAAAATTCCTTGACTGCATTTCGAATTGCATTGGAAGGATCCGCTTGGAGGTGACATTTTTTGACATCCAAGATCTTGTCCCACATCCCTGGAATGTGAAATCCAAGGGCGTTTCTATCCCTGAGATCCTCATCACTATCCACTTCTTCCTGCGTTAACCATCGGCTGTCAGAAAAAGAGAATTCCATTTTATTGCGATAGAAGTATTGTTCTTTTGAACCAAGAATAGCCGTGGTTTCAGGCAATTCGATTCCGCCCAAGCGAGTCAAGTTGTTTTCTACTTCCTTTTGCTTGAAATACAATTGATTATCATAGCTCATGTGCTGCCATTTACAGCCTCCGCATGTACCAAAATGCTGACAAACGGGGTCTGTTCTGCGTTCGGATAGCGTATGAAACTTTATGGCCTTTCCTTCAAAATAAGCCTTTCTCTTTTTAAACGTTTGAATATCTACTACATCACCCGGAACAGCATTGGACAAAAAGATTACCTTTCCATCTTCAGTCTTGGCCACAGCCTTTCCTTTGGCTCCTGCATCTACTACGGGAACCTGCTCAAACAATTGTCTCCTGTTTTTTCTTGCCATGGCACAAAAGTAGCTAAATTGTTGTAGTTTGAATTGTTGCTTTTTGATTAAATGCTCAAAAAAATAGTAGGAAACGGGAACCTTTTTAAAAAGAGACCGTCCTATACATACAAACCGATGAAATCACCTAAGAAAATAGCCGATTCCTGGTTGGTGCTCACCTACCAATCAGGAGATGATAAAGCCTTGTCACTGTTAGTGAGAAGGTGGCACGGAAAGCTATGTAGGCAGGCCCTTTGGTATACTAAAGACATGGAGTTGGCCAAAGACATTGTACAAGATGCCTGGGGTGTGATTATCAAGAAACTAAGCACCTTGAAAGATCCCGACCGTTTTGGTAGTTGGGCGTTGACCATCGTTACAAGACGCACGCTCGACGTTTTAAAAAAGCGTTCCAAGCAACGTACGCATTCTCTTGGGGAGCAAAAGGAATTGCCGAGTTCAGAGGTAACAGGGATAATGGCTCGAGAGGATGACCTTAAAAAAGTGATGATGGCAATTGCCAAACTACCCGAAGAGCAGCGCCAAGTGCTTACATTGTTTTATTTAGAGGAATGTTCGCTCAAGGAAGTGGCAACCATCATGCACGTTTCTGTAAATACCGTTAAGACGCGGCTCTTTAGGGCTAGAGAAAAATTAAAAACAATAGTAAAAACGAACAAGTATGAAAAGCGAATTAGAGAGAATTGACGAGCTGATAAAGCAGGCGCTTTCTGAAGAGGAAGCTGCCTTTTATGAGGAATTGGATGAACCCAACCTTTTTGAAAAATTAGGAGAGGTTTTTAAAGGAAAACTGGGATGGATAGTGATCATGATGAATATTGTGAGTCTGGCGGCTTTGAGTTTTGCCGTTTACTTCGCAATACAGTTGTTCAATACTGACGACACCAATATGCTCATCAAGTTCTCATTGGGAATAATTTTCTGCGCACTGATGGTAAGCATGTTAAAGCTTTATGTGTGGCAGCAAATGGACAAAAATGACATCCTTCGCGAATTGAAAAAAATCGAGTTTCGAATTTCGGCCTTGTCCAATCGATAAGAGGAGTGAATATGTTGAACTTCGTACCTTAAAATCATCAAATATTTAGTAATTTGCACCCACCTCGATGGATGATTTCTCTCCGCCCAAAAAACAGGGAAAGAAGGAATTGCTGAAGTTTACTTTAAAATCAATTTTACAATGGCAGTTTTAGATCAATTGACATCGCAAGATGCGATCGCATTAGAGGACAAGTACGGAGCACACAATTACCATCCACTACCTGTGGTTTTGAGCAGAGGAGAAGGGGTGCATGTGTGGGATGCAGAAGGAAAAAAATACTACGATTTTCTATCGGCATACTCTGCCGTGAATCAAGGACATTGTCATCCGAAGATCGTTGGGGCTATGACACAACAAGCCCAAACACTCACCCTTACATCGAGAGCATTTTACAATGACATGTTGGGGCGTTATGAAAAATATGCTAGCGAATATTTTGGTTTCGATAAGCTGCTTCCTATGAATACAGGAGCTGAGGCCGTTGAGACCGCTATCAAATTGGCTAGAAAATGGGCCTATGAGAAGAAAGGTGTTGCTGAGCACGAAGCCAAGATCATTGTTTGTGAGAACAACTTCCACGGAAGAACCACAACCATCATCTCTTTTTCGAATGATCAAGATGCGCGCAAGAACTTCGGTCCTTATACACCTGGGTTTGTTAAGATCGCTTATGACGATGTGAATGCATTAGAGCAAGCACTTTCAGAACACGATAACGTAGCCGGATTCTTGGTAGAACCTATCCAAGGAGAGGCTGGAGTATATGTTCCTTCTGAAGGATACTTGACCAAGGCAAAAGAGTTGTGCGAAAAGCATAATGTATTGTTCATTGCAGACGAAGTACAAACGGGAATCGCCAGAACTGGAAAGTTATTAGCAGTTGACCATGAAAATGTGAAGCCAGACATCTTGATCTTAGGTAAGGCATTGAGTGGCGGAGCGTATCCCGTATCTGCCGTATTGGCAAATGATTCGATTATGAATGTGATCAAGCCGGGACAGCATGGTAGTACGTTTGGAGGAAATCCTGTGGCAGCAGCAGTAGCCATGGCAGCACTCGACGTTGTCAGAGACGAAAAGCTTGCTGAGAATGCAGATGCTCTGGGAGCATTGTTTAGAAGTGAGATGGATGCGTATATTCAAAATAGCAACATTGTTACTTTGGTTAGAGGAAAAGGATTGCTTAACGCTATCGTGATCAATGATACCGAAGATAGCAGCACTGCTTGGGACATCTGTATGGCATTAAAGGAGAACGGATTATTGGCAAAACCGACACACGGTAACATCATTCGTTTTGCACCGCCATTGGTAATGAACAGAGAGCAACTATTGGATTGTGTTGCAATCATCACAAACACACTTAAAGAATTTGAGCGTTAATCACGCTTTCTATAAAAATAAAAAGGCCGCTCGTTGAGCGGCCTTTTTTTATGGTGTTTTACGATTTCCTATTGAAATTGTTCCATGGCTCTTTGTACTTCTTCCATGTATGCATCCCATCCACCCATCATAACGATGCGAACGATAGTCCAGATCAATGTGATAACTCCTAAAACCAAACCAATGATGGCAATGATCTTTGCAGTCTTCAATTGGCTGTGGTTGTCATATTGGTCAGGATTTTCAGCGTATAGCTTTTCATCTTTCTTAGTCAGATAGAAAGCAATTCCTGATAAAAGGATACCACCTATCCCCATACTACAACAACATGCAATAAAAGAAATGATCCCTAGAACGAGGGAAATAGTAACGTTTGGTAATTTTTTTTGTTCCATAATTAGATCGAGTTGATTAGTGTGATATTTTTATGATATAGCTCGTAATGATAATCACGACATTGGTGATCGCTAAACTAATAATAATTTTGTTAGCATACTTTATCTTAAAGAAGCTATTGAAAGCGATGAACGCAAATAAAGCTAACAAAGTGTAGATGGCAGGGTACATTTTAAAGGCTGCAATGAACTCACCTTTAAATAGTAACGCTACCGATCGCTGAATACCACAACCCATACACTCTACGCCTAAATATTTTTTGTTGAGGCATGGAAGCATGTAATCTTCAATCTTTAGAAACATGGTTTTACGAATTAGTTGCTTATTGTGATTTTCTTCGTAAAGGTATTATTTTCTTTTGTAATAATGTTCACAATGTATACACCTGCACTAAAAGTGCTTGTATTGAAGTTATGATCTACTTGTGAGCCAAGGTTTTCCTTGTTAAGAATCAACTTTCCGGCTACGTCATATAGAGATAGTTTTTTGATATCAAGCGCCTCAGGATTTCGCACAGATAGTTGTGCTAGGTCATTGTTTTGAAATACCGTGAAGCTATCTGATGTAAAGTTTTCAGTACTCAAGGCATGTTGTTGCTCAAAAACGATCTCGTATCGATCTGCGTACGTTCCCGCGTTGAGCGTTATACTTTGCGTTTCGCCAACGAGGTCAAAGTACTCATCCGTCAAGGTGTCGTACAAGTAAACAGGAAAAGAACCCGAAATGTTTTCAGTGGCTTCGATCGAAACTTCGAATTCGGTTTGCTGTGCTGCATTGAATTGGATTGGGATTCGTTTTTCGATTGAAAATGCATCTGACTGAATCACATAATCTTCATTTCCGATGGTCCATACAGCGTCAGTGGCTAGAGCTCCGTCTGATAATTTGGCTTCCTTACCGTATTCAGCAGTTTCATTTGCATCATCTCTTAAGGCCAATAGTAATTTTCTGTTGAAGGTATCATCTACATTGATGTTGAAAACCAATACTGGAAAATCGACATTTGGACCTAGGTAGTAATTTCTGTTTTGTGAAGCAGATCGCAAGAATTCAGAACCAATAGATTCTTTGAACTCAGTTCTGTAATCTGCAGAGCCGTTGGGTCGTTGTGAATTTTGGATAGTTACACTTCCGCCAGTACCATTTCCTTCGACAAAGAATCCTTGCGCGATGGGTACATAGCGTCTTGGCGCTCTTGGGTCTCCATTGGCATCGCCTTCACCACCAGCTCCGTCATCAGTAGTTGGGGTAGTGGCAGCAACTCCTGTGCCCATACCAAGGCCAGAAGATGTATACGTCGCATAGTTGCCTTCGTAATCCTCTAGGTAGTGCGAATTGTTTCCCCATTGATCCCAGAAATACAAGGTGCCATTTGTACCAGCAGCGTTGTCCAGAATAAACTGATCTGCGTCCAGTGCACTTGGATATGGGTTTCCTATTAATAATAGTTCGTTTGGATTGATGGTATGAGAAATGAATCCGTCATTGGGCTTTCCTCTAAATTCATAACCTTGCCAGCTACCAGCACCGCCAGCACCTTTCATGGTGTAACCAAGTCCAGGAGCGATTGCATCAGTTTCTGAAACCAGGTCCCAATCGGCATATAGCGTACCATTGTCATAGGTATAGAGCCACCATCTAGAAATGGCAAAAGGAGACGAGGTACCGTTCACTGAGTGTGTAAAACCAACAGACGAGCCTGTATCGTCTCGCAACATCGAAATGGTGTAATCGTTATTGGCTGAAGAAGAAACTCCGTTGGTGCCAACCGGAGCTGCCCAAAAATTGTAGTGGAAAACATTGGTCGTTCCTTCTTGATTCAAGGAAACATATCCTGTACCCGTGTTTCCTGTAGCGCCGCTGTGTCCTTGAACCAACTGCGCTTCATCCCTAAGGTATACAATACCGTTGGATTGCAGATCCACATCATTTTCTACGTACACCACCTGATCCGTGACATATACATAAGAACCTGAACTAACATGCATTTGAGCCATGGCGAGATTTGCCAGCCCCATTGCAATTGCTAAAGAAAAAATCTTTCTCATAATGGTTTCGTTAAGTTTGGAAAAGGGGGTAGATAAAAATACTATTATTTTTGCAATGTTTATTCAAATTGTTGTGAAAATGAGAAACTCGTATGTGAAAGTGTTTTTTATCGCTAATATTCTGATTGGTGCGGGGTTAGTGATCTATGAACAAAGTTTTGGCACTGGTAAGAACCCATATCTTCAGATTGTTGGTTTCGTCATGCTGATGCTTGGTCTGTACGGAGTATCGAGAAATTTTGTGAACAGCGACAGAAAACTTTATAAAGAAGGGGATTTTGAAGAAATTCCTTTTGATAAAAAGGAAAAAGAGGAAGAAGATGCGTGAAGATTTTGCAATTGGAGATAGCGTAGAGGTAGTAGACGATCAAATGACTGGAAAAGTTGTTAAGATCGAAGGCACACTTTTGACCATAGAGAGCGAAGATGGGTTTGAATTGACCTACGATGCCTCAGAGGTGATTAAAAGGGCAGGAGACGCGTTTTCTGTTAGTAATAGTGAGGTGTTTTCGGCATTGCAAGAGAAGGAAACAAAAAAGAAAAAGTCTATCCGTGTAAAACCTAAAGAAAGAAATGCGCCGGCTATGGAGGTCGATTTACACATTCACCAACTTACACCTTCATACAAAGGAATGTCCAATCACGACATGCTCACTTTACAGCTAGACACGGCAAAGCGACAATTAGAATTCGCAATACGAAAGCGCATTCAAAAAGTGGTCTTTATTCACGGAGTTGGAGAAGGTGTACTCAAACTAGAGTTACAATACCTCTTTGGACGTTATGAAAACGTCAAACACTATGACGCCGATTACCAAAAGTATGGCCTCGGTGCCACCGAAGTATACATTCTTCAAAATTATTAGTCTTCTAGACCGTTGGTAACGCTATCAGTGAAATTGAGCGTTCCGAAGTCATAGGTCGAGTCAAAGGTGGTTGTGCCTCCTTCAAAACTTAAAATCAACGTGAAGATCTGTATCTCGTTAGTATAACTTTGTGTATATGGATGGGCACGATTTTCAGTGACAACGTTTTCCAGCATTACAGAATCATCTAAATAGTTGGCTACCGTATTACCCGTTTCGAAATCATTGGCAGGATTTAGGTCTCCATCGATATCTTCGTTTCTGGTCAAAATACCATCGTTATCATCATCGTCGTCTAAATAATTAGGGGTGCCATCACCATCAGTATCTGTAGGATTGGTAAAAGGATTGTTGTCACCGTCTTCATTAGCATCCTCTAGAGATGTCAACACATTGTCACCATCATCATCAGCATCAATGTAATTGTATAAGCCGTCGCCATCTGTATCGAGAGAATCGCTGAAGTCACCATCTCCGTCTGGATCCTGACCTTCATCTTCCGCCGGAATACCGTCTGCATCTGTTTCTTCTAGGGTAGTGTTGATACTTAGGTTGCTATAACTTCCTTCCCAAGTTTGCACTACCTGTGGTTCTGTGGGTTGTACATCGTTGCAGAAAAAGTTCGTAGCATCCCCATCAAATACTAAACGATTAACAGTGGCACTCGGATAATCAAATTCTCCGACTCTTCGAGTCAAGTCTACAGTGCTATTGATTTCGATAAAAAGTGCTTCGGTTCTGTTGTCGTTAAACGTATAAAAAACGTATTCGCCACATTGGGTTGCAGTAGCCGTGTCAAAATCTAAACTTGCCCCAATAATGTCTCCATCATCACAGCTAAACAAAAAAGCGAAAATAATCAGGTATAGTACGTTTTTCATGGCTCTCTCTATAGGTTTTGTAGATTATATGTGAACAAAAATAAACCAATGTTGGTTTATAACGAAGTATATGGTAAATAATTTTATTTGACCTATTTTAGCACCTTAAAATATAGAAAATGAAGGTATATTTTGATAGCGCTGCAACTACTCAAGTGCGAAAAGAAGTGGTAGATAAGATGCACGAAGTTTTAACAGAGAACTTCGGTAATCCTTCGTCTACTCATAGTTTTGGTCGTTCGTCTAAAACGCTTATCGAACAAGCACGTAAAACCATAGCCGGTTATTTGAACGCTTCTCCGCAGGAAATTATCTTTACCTCTGGAGGAACAGAAGCCGATAATATGGCGCTTCGAGGAGCTGTTAGAGATCTTGGTGTGCGCACTATCATTACCTCTTCTATTGAGCATCATGCTGTACTTCATACCGTTTCTGAGTTGAAAAGCGAATATGATATCAATCTTCATTTTGTTGATCTTCAGCATTGTGGGACTCCTGATTATGATCATTTAGAATCCTTATTGAAGGCCGACGATAGTAAAAAATTGGTAAGCCTGATGCATGTGAACAATGAGATCGGAAATATCTTAGATATCGATCGTGTCGGACAACTTTGTCATGATAACAACGCGTTGTTTCACTCTGATACGGTGCAATCGCTTGGGCATTTTGAAATGGATGTTCAAAAAACGCCTGTTGATTTTATGGCCGCTGCGGCACATAAGTTTCATGGGCCTAAAGGAATCGGTTTTGCTTACATACGAAAAGACAGCGGACTTCGCCCGTTGATCTTTGGAGGTGAGCAGGAGCGAGGGTATCGCGCCGGAACCGAAGGTGTTCACAATATTGCTGGTTTAGAGGAAGCGTTTAAGCTGGCTTATGACAATCTAGATTCTGAACGTGCTTATGTGCAAGACCTGAAGGATTATTTTGTTCAGCAATTGTCGGAAGCTATGCCTGAAGCCAAGTTTAACGGAAACTGCGCAGAATATACCAAGAGCACCTACACGCTAGTGAATGTTTGCCTTCCGTTTACAGAATCGAAGGCACAGATGCTGCTCTTTCAACTAGACCTTAACGGAATTGCATGCTCTAAAGGAAGTGCTTGTCAGTCGGGTAGTGTAAAAGCCTCACATGTTTTGAGCCAGATCCTAGATGAAGAAGACTTGAACAAACCGTCTGTTCGTTTTTCATTTTGTAAGTACAATACTAAAGAAGAGGTAGATTACGTGGTGAAGGTGTTGAGCGATTTCGCGAACAGCTAACTTACTTTTTTCTCCTTTTTTCTCGGTCGTACGGAAACTTTCTCGACGCTTTTCTCATCATAGCTTCTACGATAGCGTAGGTGTTTCGGCCTGACTTTCGATTGATGGTTCTGGAGTATTTCCAAAGTAACTTTCCAGTTTGTCCGTCACTGATTTTGATACTTATTCTGCCAAAGTCTGTCTTTCCTCTTAAAAAAGAAATAAAACTAAAAGATTCATCGACGTCTTCTGAGATGAGCGTATTAAGTACGAGTGTACCACTGATAATTCCGTCAACGCCAAGAATCTTTGACAGTTCTTTAGGTGTATAGGTGTCTAAATTGTTAAGACCGATGTTGTTTTTGGTCAAAAGCGCATTGGTTTCGGAAATATCCTGAAACTCGACAGAGAACTTTTTCTTTCTCTTTCTTTTCAAGAAATAGGTCTCTAACGCACTTTGAACGGTATACGCCTCTTTTTTCTCAAGATCGTCGAGCTTCTCGGCAGAAAGGGTTTCTTCAAGGTCTAGGGTGGTCAAAAAAGGAATGATTGCCAATACCTCATGATTTTGGCTTAACTCATCGAACTTCTTGCTTTCGTAAATATCTTTTTGACCGTGTACCGAAAGTATGGTCAAAAGAAAAATGATCGCAATGCTTACTCCTCTCTTCATTTTAAAAACGCATTCCTAGTTTTACGTTGAATACTCTGCCTGTCATGAAATTCGGAATTCCGAATTGTCTTTTCGTATATACATCACGCACCCATGTGTTGGTGATCGAGTTCTGTACATCAAAGATATTAAAGATCTCTACGCCAAGGTTCAATTCTTTGAATTTATGCAACCAGTGTCCTTTTGGATGTTGACGCTTTTGATCGGCTAAAACGTACAAGATTCCTAGGTCGGCTCTTTTATAATCTGGTAACCTACGTTGAAACAAGTACGGATCTGCATAACTTGGGCTTCCTCCAGGAAGTCCTGTGTTGTATACCATGTTGAGGTACATTTTTAAGTTTGGGATACGGGGTACGTAGTCTTGCCAGAGCACGGCAAACTTTAGACGTTGGTCTGTAGGTCGTGCAATATAGCCCCTGTTGTCAATATTTTCTTCAGTCTTTAAATACCCAAAACTTACCCATGATTCGGTGCCTGGTACAAACTCGCCGTTGAGTCTTAGGTCTAATCCGTAAGCATATGCTTCCGCATTGTTACGTGCACGGTAACGTATACGAACATTTTCAAGTGTGTATGGATTGACATCTGTCAGCTTCTTATAGTAGGCTTCGGTTGTCAACTTAAACGGACGATTCCATAATTTAAAGCTGTAATCATTCGCTAAAACTACATGAATGGACTGTTGTGCTTTTACATTGGGTTGTACCACTCCCATCGAATCCCGAAGTTCTCGGTAGAAAGGAGGCTGATGATAGAGTCCGCCCGAAAGTCTAAAGACCATATCTTTTTCCCAATCAGGTTTGATCGAGAATTGCGCTCTCGGACTAAAAACGGTCTGTGTTGTGCTTTCGATATCTTCGCCGCTAACACTCCAGTTGTGAGCTCGTACACCAGCGTTCATCCATATCTCGTGTTCACCCCAAAATGAACGTTTGCTCCATTGCGCGTAACCAGAAATACGGTCTATCACCACTTTATTGGTTGCTCGTACAGATTGAAATGCTTCCAGCGGTCCTTCAAAAGGTGAGTAGGGTTGGTCATTGATGAATTCGTTGCCCGGAGGTCGTATTGAAAAACCAGCCGAATCGATCACTTCCCATTCGACAATGCGGTCTCTGATGTCTTCTCTTGTATACTTGATGCCCCAATCGATCTGTACGTCTTCCTTTTCATAAGTTCCGCGATGTTCTGCGTTGATGATCAATGCGTCCAAATCGTTTCGTGCATGGGTGAGTTGTGAACCAATTCCCTCTGAAAAGTCAACTTCTCCAAAATCTTCATCTCCAATATTGCTGTTCACTTCTCCTAAACGATACTGGGCAAGAATATCGAAATGTTCTTGTTCTGTGGTATGATAGGTAGATCCAATGAACTTTAGCGTCAAGTTGTCGTTGACAAAGTAATTGGCCTTCAAAGCACCAAAATAGGTGTGGTATTCATCGATCTCACGTCCTTGGTAAGCTACCAAAAGAGCAATCGGGTCTTGTAGGGTCCCGAAGTTGGTTTGCCTGGTCAACGGCACGTAATCGTATTTGTTGAGTGAAATGTTACCCAAGAAGTCTAAGTGAAACTTGCTTGAGAATTTATAGGTGAAAAACGTTTGGGCGTCGATAAATGTCGGCCTAAAGTTGGTCTCAGTTTCTTTGCTGTTCACCAAAAGACTGTTATCCCTGTAACGCACACCGGCGATGCCCGAAAGCTTTCCGTTTGCAGAGACACCTTCAATAGAAGCACTGGCGCCCAAAAGACTAGCGTCAATACTAGCACCAAAACCAACGGGTCGCTTATAGGTAATATCTAAAACAGATGAAAGCTTGTCTCCGTATTTCGCTTGAAATCCTCCTGCCGAGAAATCCACATTTTGAACGAGGTCGGTATTCACAAAGCTGAGTCCTTCTTGCTGTCCCGAACGAATCAAGAACGGACGGTATACTTCTATTTCGTTTACATATACGAGGTTTTCGTCGTAGTTTCCGCCACGTACCGAATATTGCGTACTCAGTTCGTTGTTTGAACTAACACCAGGTAGAGACTTCAACAAGTTTTCGACACCTGCATTGGCACCGGGAATTAGTCGGATGGTTTTCGGTGAGATTGTGGTAATACCCTCAATGCGTTTGCGCCTGTTGGTCGAGATCACTACTTCACCAATTTGATCCACTTGCGTGTTCATCACAGGATTGAATTCAAAATCTTCTCCGTTTGAAAGTGTCAGGGTTACGGTGACGTTTTTATGCGATAAATGCGAAAACACGACGGTCACTTGTTTGTCTGCGTCTACAGTGAGTTCATAGAACCCATTACTGTTAGACTGTGTACCTTCGGCATTGTACACGATATTAACTCCTTCGATCGGGCTGTTGTTCTCATCCAAAATAACTCCGCGAACGGTAGCAGTTTGAGCGATCATGAAATTGGTGATCAGGCCAAATGCAACAACAAGTAGGTATCGTAACTCTTTCAATCTAAATTAGTTTAGTTCTTTTCTGTAAAATGTGGTTGTAAATGTAGTACTATTTCCAACATTATCGGTCACCTCAAGTTCTAAAAGATGTTTGGTCGCTTGCAGCGGAAGATCTTCAAAATCAAAGGTCAATGTTTTTCGTTTGGGCTCGTATTCAAACAGTACCCATTTTCCGTCAATCTTGCCACGGTATGTCTTGATGCCTGATACTTTGTCTTCGATCTTCAACTTTAAGTACTTGTATTTAGACAGCCATTTTCCTTCTGAAAAATTTACGGGTTTTACAGTTGGCGGTTCATCATCGGTGGCCAAGAAATACGTGCCAAGGCTTTTTGTGCGTAGCGTAAAACGCTCACCGTTCTTTTTGGTAGTGTTATAGCTCACACTCTTTTTACTGTTGAGGTTACCGATAAACATTTTTTGTCGTTGTGCCTTGGTATAGTTCGAAACGTCAAAGGTCACAGTAAAGTTCTTATGGGCCGGAACTTTATCGTTGTGGATGGTCAAAGTATCATTGGTGTTCTTAAGGTCGATGAAGAAATTATTGTAAAAGGTGTTCTTCGGAAAATATACCTCATGCTTGCCAAGGGGATATATATTGTCTCTATTAGCTAGCAGAAACTTGTCGGTCACTTTCACTTCTTCCTTTTGAAGAATGCTATCCTTTTTTCCTTCTATCGGAATTCTAATAACAGTTTCGTTATCCTCAAAATCCTTAATATGTATGCTTACGTTGTACGACTTATTTTCTTCAATGTGAAGATATCCCTCATCGATAGTTTCATTATAGATGCTAAGCGTATTTGCCGGAACTCTAAACAGTTTTTGGATGCGTTGTTTCAGGCTTTTGTAATGTGAATAATCGATCAAGGTATTGATATAACGGGTCTCATTAAAGGAAAACGATTCGAAGTCGTATTCGAATTTTTTGTTTCCGTTTACCTGTAGAGCTACTTTGTAGACTCCGTTCTTATTATAGGCCAGATCTTGACGGTCAAAAGAATTGACCCCAAAACCAATCTTTCCGTAGGCGGTGACTTTATCTGCAAGAAAACTGCCGTCTTCTTGGCGATTGATGTTGATCTGTAATTTTTTATTGGATCGGTTTACGTGAGACGAGTCGGCAATGGGATAGGCAAATACCCCTTGAACTACGGGTTTTTTATGGTCGTCAACATGCAAGCCGAAGAATAAAGGGTTGATGGGTTTTGAGTTTTTAGAATCTCGAATCTCAAAGTGAAGGTGCGGTCCCGCTGATCCTCCTGTGTTGCCAGAAAAGGCAATTACCTCTCCTTTGGTTAACGTCAGTTCATCGCTTTCAGGATATACCTGCATTTCGAAGGATTTTTTGTTATACTGAATGGCTTTTACATAGGCCTCAATTTTTGGCGAAAACTTCTGCAGGTGGGCATAGACCGAAGTAAAACCGTTAGGATGTTTTACGTATAAAGCCTTTCCGAAGCCCCAATGAGAAACCTTGATCCTCGAAACGTAGCCATCACCAATCGCATAGATCTTGAGACCTTCTCGTTTTTGAGTCTTGATATCAATTCCGGAATGGAAATGATTGGACCGTAACTCTCCGAAGGTTCCAGATAGTACGATCCCTATGTCTACAGGAGACCTGAAATCATCGACTGGGTATTTTTGTTGAGGATAAAGAAGTGAGGTACAAAAAAACAATAAAACAAACGCTCTAACCATCATATTTAAGTGTGTTGCTAAAATACTATTTTGATAACTAAGAATGAAGTTTTTTGTTGTACAAAAATTGCGCCATTGTATTCGGTTGTTTTACAATTGTATACGCTTGGCTTTCAAAAATTGTTAAAAAACAGTTGCTAAGTTATCATAGGTATGTTAACTTTGTGAAGATACGTATTGAAAAGTTGCACGTATGAGTGACATAACGGAAATCGTTGATACTCTTGAGAATAGAATAAGTAAATTGCTCCACAAGCTGGAGCTTTTGAAGAAATCTAATTTGAAACTTACACAAGAGTTGGCAGTTTCTGAACAAAAGCTGGTAGATCAAGATAAGGTTATCGAAGATTGGCAGCAAAAATATGAGTCACTTAAAATGGCAAATTCAGTACTAGGCAGTAGTGAAAGTAAAACAGAAGCTAAGCTTAAAATAAATACTTTAATAAGAGAGATAGACCATTGTATAGCACAGTTGTCTGAATAAGGTTCTGCTAAATTATGGATGATAAGCTCAAAATAAAGATCTCGATCGCTGATCGCGTATATCCTTTGACGATTGCACCAAGTCAGGAAGAAGGACTCCGAAAGGCCGCAAAGAAGATCGAAGAAATGATCAAGCAGTTTGAGCAAAACTATGCGGTTAGGGATAAGCAAGATGTATTGGCCATGTGCGCCCTTCAGTTTGCCGCGCAGATCGAACAAAAAAGTATTGATAAGGAGAATGTGAATGAAGAATTACATGATCGACTTAGGTCGTTGAATGATTTGCTGCATACGCATTTGGCTTCTTAAATAAATTGAAAAGTTCTTTTAAATAAACAAATAGGTACTGCCTACATTAGTTATTATTTTTTGATAAACTCAACGTTATTAAATTAAAAAGGGTGAGTTTAAGTTGTAAAAGCAAGCCGTCTCCGAACGGATCCTTGACCAGCTTGTTAGCCCTAAACTTGTTTTTATGGAGTTTATACGAAACTCATTGCTAGTGTAGGCTTTTTTTATAAACTAATCATCACATGGACAACATAACAATAATCATTATTGTAGGGGTCGTAGCATTGGTCGCAGGTTTCCTAATTGCGAAGATGCTCGAAAAGGGGAATGCCTCTAAAGTTATAAGTAATGCTAAGAAGGAAGCCAGCTCGATTGTAAAACTGGCCAACAGCGAAGGAGAAAGCATTAAAAAAGATAAGATCCTCAAGGCCAAAGAGAAATTTCTTGAACTCAAGGCCGAGCACGAAAAGGAAATTTTGGCACGTGACAAGAAAATGGCCGATGCCGAAAAGAGAATTCGAGACAAAGAATCACAGGTCTCTAACGAGCTTTCTAAAAACAAAAAACTTAACGATCAACTAGAGAACAAGTCAAAAGATTATGATTATCGCCTTGACTTTTTAGACAAGAAACAATCTGAGCTAGACAAACTTCATAAAAGCCAAATCGAACAACTTGAGGTAATCTCGGGCCTATCGGCAGAGGATGCCAAAGAACAATTGGTAGCTTCACTTAAGTCAGAAGCGAAGAGTGATGCCATGGCATATGTTCAGGATAAGATGGAAGAGGCCAAGCTTACTGCGCAACAAGAGGCTAAAAAGATCATCATCAACACGATCCAACGAATTGGGACTGAAGAGGCTATTGAAAACTGTGTCTCGGTCTTCAACTTGGAATCTGATGATGTGAAAGGAAGAATCATTGGTAGAGAAGGACGTAATATTCGTGCATTAGAATCTGCAACAGGTGTTGAGATTATTGTAGACGACACTCCTGAAGCTATCATCCTTTCTTGCTTTGACTCTGTTCGAAGAGAAGTGGCTAGGTTGTCATTACACAAGTTAGTTACTGACGGACGTATTCACCCTGCTCGTATCGAAGAGATCGTAAGAAAGACGACCAAACAGATCAATGATGAGATCGTTGAGGTAGGGAAGCGTACCGTGATCGATCTTGGTATTCACGGATTGCATCCTGAGTTGATCAAGGCTGTGGGTAGAATGCGTTATCGTTCTTCTTACGGACAGAATCTTTTACAGCACTCGCGTGAAGTAGCTAAGCTTTGTGGTTTGATGGCCGCTGAACTTGGACTCAACCCAAAATTGGCCAAAAGAGCCGGACTGCTGCATGATATTGGAAAAGTGCCAGAAGAAGAAACAGAAGTGCCTCACGCTATCTTAGGGATGCAATGGGCCGAAAAATACGGTGAGAAACCCGACGTTTGCAACGCGGTTGGAGCGCACCACGACGAAGTAGAAATGAAATCTATGTTGGCGCCGATCGTTCAAGTATGTGATGCTATCTCTGGAGCGCGCCCTGGAGCACGTCGCCAAGTATTGGATAGCTACATTCAACGTCTCAAGGATCTTGAAGATATTGCTTTCGGTTTTACAGGTGTTAAAAAGGCTTACGCGATCCAAGCTGGTAGGGAACTACGTGTAATCGTTGAAAGTGAAAAGGTAAGTGATGATAAAGCGGCACAACTTTCATTTGAGATTTCTCAAAAAATACAGACCGATATGACCTATCCTGGTCAAGTTAAAGTGACGGTGATCAGAGAAACACGTGCGGTCAATATCGCTAAATAAGATTGCAAAATATAAAATATAGAGAATCCAGCCGAGTGCTGGATTTTTTTATGCAAAAGTGATACGGAAAGTAGTACCTTCACCCAATTTACTTTCTAATTCAATGGTGCCACCCATGGCTTCTACCTGGTTTTTGGTAATAAACAAGCCAATACCTACGGCGTCACTGTTACCGTGAAATGTCTGGTACATTCCAAAAACATGGGATTTGAACTTTTCGAGGTCGATACCCTTCCCATTGTCTTGTATGTAGAGTATTTTTTTTCCGTCGATGTTTTCCGACCAAAATTCGATTACCGGATTTCGGCCTTCAACGCTGTATTTTAGTGCGTTGGACAATAAGTTAAGCAAAATACTGTCTAGATATGCTGGGAGATGATCTATGCAGAGTTCTGGGTCTACTTTATTGATAACGTTGGCTTTTCTACTTGAAATCTCTCCTTGCAACAAGTCGATATTGTCCTTTATGAACTTATGAAGGTTGAGACACTCTTTTTGTTGGTGAGCGTTGACCTGTATAGCGACGATCTCATTAAGATGGTTGATTGTATCAGACAAAGAGTCGGAGATTGTTCGTAAGTATCCAACGGTCTCTTCTTTTTCTTCTTTGGTAATAGCAGAATTAAGAAGGTCTAATGACATTTGAAAGTTTCCGGAGTGATTCTTCAGGTTATGGGAAACGATATGAGCAAAATTAAGCAGACGCTTGTTTTGTTCGCCAATGATGTCGATAGTGTTCTTGAGTTCTTCTTCTTTCTCTTTGATCCAGCTAATGTCAGAGTAAGTTCCGATGACACGCGTAACTTTTCCGCCTTTATCCCGCTCAATAGCTTTACCGCGATCTAGGATCCATTTGTACGAGCCATCTTTACAACGAATGCGCTGTTCGTTTTCATAATACTTGGTCTCACCTTTAAAATGTCTTACGATCTTATCGAGATAGCCCGAAAGGTCTTCTGGATGTACACGTTGGGTCCAGTCTTTAGCGGGATCAACGATCTCATGGGGTTCAAATCCTAAAATCTTTTTGAGCTGTTTTGAGAAGAAAGCCGAGTTTTCCTGGACCTTCCAGTCCCAAACGCCATAGTCAGAATTTTCTAAGGCGAACTCCATTCTCAATTTATTTTCTAACAATTCAAGCTCTGCATTCTTACGTTCGGTAATGTCTTTGATATATCCATGCCAAATGATGCTGCCATCGGCTTGTGCTTCTGGTTGCCCATTTCCACGTAACCAACGCACGCCCTTATTGGGCAAGTCTACTCTGTAATCTAGCGTCCATTTGGTTAAAGTTTTGGTGGAATGTTTAAGGGTGTCAAGAAGCAATTTTTTGTCTTCGTAGTACGTTCGATCAAAGACGATACTTCCGTCTTCCTGAACTTCCTCTGGAGTAACCTCGTAGATGTCCATGATGCCTTGACTCGCAAACGGAAAACTATTTCTTCCGCTTCGAAACAATTGAAACTGATAGATTAATCCATCTACCTGTTCAGATATTTTAGACAATATGAATTCGTCTTGATGCAATAACATGGCTTGTAGGTTAAACTAATAGTCCATTTGCGCAACATCTTAATTCATGTCCATTGATGGGGCCAAACGGATATTTGAGTGCTGTGCAAACAGGAATTCTTTCAAAATATAGATCGAAAATCTAAAAGTGTTAAAGAAAATGTTGTGAAACGCCAATAAACGGTTGGCAAAGAAGGAGAATGTTGAGGTGTGGCAATGTCTATTTTGCTTAAAATGACCTTCTCAGATCAATTTATAGACAACAGCTTGGTAGGGTCGAAGCATAAACTCTTTATAGGTTTTGTCATCCCGAACACGGTCATTACTGATGATCAGTTTATTTGCGTTGTAGTTGATTTCTTTTGGCAAGGAATAGGTGAGGGTCTCAGTAGAAAAGTTGAGCATCACCAAAAAGCGATCCTGATTCCAGGAGCGCAAGTAGGCATAGACCTGCTCGTTGTTTGAATCGATTAATTCATATTGACCATAGACGAGCCCAATATGTTCCTTACGAATGCTCACCATCTTACGAAAATATTGAAGTGGTGAGTATTGATCTTCTTCCTGCACTTTTACTGAAACTTTCCCTCGATGGTTTTCGTTCACACTGATCCATGGGGTTCCCGTTGTAAATCCTGCATTTATGTCATCACTCCATTGCATGGGAGTTCGTGCATTATCACGCCCAGCTTCTTTTTGATCTTCGATGAATTCTTGAAGGTCTTCTCCTAATTCTTGTAGTTGCTTGTACTTGTTGATGGTATTAATATCTCTGTACTCTTCAATGTTTTCAAAGCGAATATTTGTCATACCGATCTCATCTCCATTGTAGAAATAGGGGGTGCCTCGCATGGTCAATAAAAAGGTGTGCAAAAGGGTAGTAGCATTACGCCAATGCTCTGCCGTATCATTTCCCCATCTGCTGACGGTTCTAGGAAAATCATGGTTACTGAGAAAAAGACTTCCCCATCCTTTTTTGGCGAACACAGCGTCCCAATCAGAAAAAACCTTTTTGAATTCACCTAGCTTCCATCCATTAGGATTCATCTTAAAAACTTCACCTTCGGCGCGGTCCAATCCCATCAGGTCAAAGTGAAAAAACATATTGAGTTCTTCTCGGTCTTCATCTACAAAATCCAATGCATTTTCAAGTGTGACGCCTGGTGCCTCGCCTACGGTCATCGCATCATAATGCTTTAGCACTTCATTGTGCATTTCATTCAGATAGTTATGAAGTTGTGGTCCCTTTGCATAAAAGGAGATATATTGTTCAGGGGTATAATTTTCTGGAAGTTGGGGATAGGGCTTCTCTTTTGATAAAAACGAGATCACGTCCATTCTAAAACCGTCAACTCCTTTTTTGAACCAAAAGTGCATCATGTCATAGATCTCTTTTCTGAGCGCAGGATTTTCCCAGTTTAGGTCAGGCTGTTTTACAGAGAAATAATGCAGGTAGTAAGCGTCTGTGGTTTCGTCGTATTGCCATGCATTGCTGGCAACATCAAAGTAACTCCATCGCTTGGGCGGAACTCCTTTCTCTGCTGGCCACCAGTGGTAAAAGTCTCGATGAAGACTGTCACGGCTGCTTCTAGATGATTTAAACCATTGGTGCTCATCGCTGCAATGATTGACCACTAGATCCATTACCAATTTTAAACCGCGTTGATGAAGCCCATCGAGCAATTCTTCAAAATCTTTCATCAACCCAAAGTCAGCCAAGATACTTCGGTAATCGCTAATGTCATATCCATTGTCGTCATTGGGTGATTCGTAAATTGGATTCAACCAGATAATGTCGACACCTAAACTTTTGATGTAGTCCAAACGGTTGATGATACCACGAAGGTCGCCAATTCCGTTTCCAGTAGAGTCCTGAAAACTTCTGGGATATATTTGATATACGACCCCTTCTTTCCACCATTTTCTGTAATTTGATTCTGTAGACATACGCTTTGTAAAAAGAAACTAAAGATACGTAAAAGCTTAATTTCTAGGGTGGTATTTTCTCATGACCTCACTAAGGTGACTTCGGTCAACATGCATGTAGACCTCGGTGGTCGTAATACTCTCATGTCCCAGCATAAGCTGAATGGCCCTAAGATCCGCTCCATTTTCCAAGAGATGGGTAGCAAATGAATGCCGAAAGGTATGTGGGCTAATGCTCTTTTTCAATCCGCTTTTTTCTGCCAATCTTTTAATGATCGTGAAGATCATGGCCCGTGTCAATTGGCTTCCTCTTCGATTTAAAAACAAAATATCCTCATGCCCTTTTTTGACGGACAGATGTGAACGTACTTCATTCTTATAGATAGAAATACATTTCTTTGCCATATCGGTAATCGGAACAAAGCGTTGTTTGTTTCCCTTGCCCGTGACCTTGATGAACCCTTCTTCGAAAAATAGATCAGAAAGCGTAAGCTCGATAAGTTCAGTAACGCGCAACCCACAACCATATAAGGTCTCAATGATGGCGCGGTTGCGTTCGCCTTCTGGAGTACTTAGGTCGATATGGCTTAGTAATAGTGTGATGTCTTCCTCTGATAAAGTATCTGGAAGCTTTCTTCCAATCTTTGGCACTTCTATGAGTTCGGCGGGATTGGAGGTGCGGTAATCTTCGAACACCAAATAATTGAAGAAGCTTTTGATGCCAGAGATTACTCTTGCCTGCGTCCGTGGGTTGACCACTTTGGCCATCTCATAAACGAATTGCTTAATGACTTCATGATCTATTTGGACAGGAGAGGTCTTAATATCGTGCTGTTCAAGATAATTGACCAGCTTCTTTATGTCTAAGGAATAGCTTTCAATTGAATTATTAGACAATCCGCGCTCTATACGCAAATAGTGTTGGTAGTCCTTTAATGCTTGAAGCCATTTCATCTGCTAAAAATATAAAAACCATCCTAGATTACTAAGATGGTTTTAAAGTTCGAAATTGGAAGTTGACAAAATAACCCCCATTGTCAATAACCAATTTCAGCTAAAACTAACAATGGCGCGTCGTAAACACCATGAAACGAAACTATGCCGAATTGAAAGAAAAAGCTAGAAATACTTTGTGAACGCGCTAAATACTTTGTGAACGCTTAAAATAATCATCATTTTAACAAAAAAAGGCCATCGTTGGATGGCCTTTTGTCTATTTTTTTGCATTTAACTAGAAATGCAATGCAAAACCTATTAGCGCTTGAAATGCACTTTCGGCTTTGTTTTCATCTAATGTAACATTGTACCTTAGTGCGGGTTCAAGGCTCACATTGTCGCCCAAGAACCATGCATATCCACCTTGGATACCCACCCAGTTAGCGTTGTTTCCGTCAACAGACGCTCCTGTGAAATCAAGTCCAACAGGAAATTGACTCGCTACGTAGTACTTTGCACCGATCTTGTACACAAACGTACCATCAGTGACACCGTTGTCATTGTAACCAATACCTGCCTTGATCGCCAGATCATCAGCTACAAAGTGACCAGCTTCAGCCCCAATAGACCATGCTGTGTTTCCATCAACAGAAGCCAATGAAAAGGAAGTGTTTCCGGTTGCGATTGATCCTGTGTTAGCTTCGATCAACCACTTTCCTTTTGCGGTTTGACCGCCATTTCCATCTTGTGCAGAAGCAACTGTAAAAGATACAATTGCTAATGCTGATAACAATAGTTTTTTCATGATAGAATTGTTTTTTTAGATAGTTTATTCCTGACAAGTATACAATTTAGAATAAGAACTTCAAAACTTTTTTTGTAGACGCTATAATGTGTCAATGAGTGTATTAGGGTACGTTACAAACGAAAAATGCCACTCAATTGAGTGGCATTTTCTATACATATTGTATGTTACTTTCTTTCTTCTTAGAAGTGAAGAGCAAAACCAATTACAGCTTGGAAAACGCTGTCAGCTTTGTTCTCATCAAGAGTAACGTTGTATCTCAAACCTGGCTCGATGCTTACGTTCTCTCCTAGGAACCAAGCGTAACCACCTTGAAGACCAACCCAGTTAGCGTTGTTTCCGTCAACTGAAGCTCCAGTGAAATCAAGTCCTACAGGAAATTGGCTAGCGATGTAGTACTTAGCACCAATTTTGTATACAAAAGTACCGTCAGTTAGACCATTGTCGTTGTAACCAAGACCAGCTTTAACAGCAAGATCATCAGCAACAAAGTAACCACCTTCAAGACCAACAGACCATGCAGTGTTACCGTCAACAGAAGCCAAAGAGAAAGAAGTGTTTCCAGTTGCAAGGTTACCAGTGTTTGCTTCGATCAACCACTTTCCTTTTGCAGTTTGTCCACTGTTGTCGTCCTGTGCAGAAGCTACTGTAAACGATACGATCGCCAATGCAGATAATAATAGTTTTTTCATGTTAAATAAATTTTAGTTTTCTTAATTTGCGAGGGCAAATATAGGACATAAAAGGATTTGGCCTAATTTTGATGTAAAAAAAAACCGTTAAATTTAACAGGAAAATCCCTTATTAATTGATAATTAAGGTGTTACAAATATGGCAAAGAAACTCATAATTATAAATGGCCCTAATCTAAATCTTCTTGGCAAGCGGGAACCGGAAGTGTATGGTAGTTTGACCTTCAACGAGTTCTTCGCACAAATGGAAGCCAAGTATACAGATGCTTCTCTGACACATTTTCAATCTAATATAGAAGGAGAGCTTATCGACAAGATTCAAGAGGTTGGTTTTGATCATGACGGTATTATCTTAAATGCTGCTGCCTATACGCATACCTCGGTGGGTATTGGCGATGCCGTAAAGGCTATAACAACACCTGTTGTAGAAGTTCATATCTCAAATACTTATGCAAGAGAAGAGTTCAGGCATCACTCGTATATTGCTCCTAATGCCAAAGGAGTGATACTGGGATTTGGTCTTAAAAGCTACGAATTGGCCATTCAGAGCTTCTTATAAGCACGTCATCGTCTAAATTTACAGGCAATGGTGACGAATATCACTAATTCATCATGATCGTTCTTCTTTAGATCTGCCAAGAAATGTTGGTCACTATCTTCAATGAACTGTTTTCCCATATACCCAGTGTATTGTTTAAAGTGAATGTCATAGGCTTCTGGCCTTGCACCTTCAACAATCGTATGAATGTGCCTTGTGTTTTCAGAATCTACATAGTCTCCAGCCAAAATAGTGTTGAAATAAGCACGCCCATATTGATCGGTAACTACCTTTCCATTTAATCTTGCCGTTTCAGGTTTACTCGAGTCACTGGCTTCATATTCTCCGTTGGCACCAGTATGATATAAGATGATCTGTTGATTTTGTAAAGGCTGTTGCCTGGCTTTATCTATAAGAGTTAGGCAGACCATTAACCGTTGCCCAGGTTCATCTTTGGTCGCAATGGTCGTTTGATGTGTTTCAGGAAGTTCTGCGAACTGACGCAATGTTTGTTCTTCGGAAGCCGAAATACCATCGATTTGACTGTCGACTTTACAGCTACAGAGCAAGATTACGAACGAAAGTATCCATGTTTTTTTCATGATTTATAAGATTTAAACCACCATGGAGCCTTTCTGAAGCAACTGGTGTTACATTTTAAAAACGTCTATTCCTCCATTATTATTGGTTACCATAAGCAAGGTTTGTTCACCCTGTTTAATGAAGTTAATGTCACGGGCGTCCCCCTTCGTGGCAAAGCCGGTTTTGTGCGGGTCAAGTGTTCTAAGAACCCCATCTTTAAGGCTCATTACGTTTCCTACAGAAGCATCATACCTAACGGTTTCTACTTCAACATTGAATAGGTTTCCGGCTGCAAACACTTCGTCTTTACCATCTCCATCAATATCTTTAAAAGCAAAGCTCTGAATAGGGGAGAACTGAAATTCTATTGGTAACTTCTTTACTTCAAAGCTTCCGTTGCCTTTGTTTTCGATGAATACGCTGTGTAACATATTAGCTTGATAATGGAGTGCACCGTCCAGGTCCTTGTCTCCATAAATGTCAATAAGACTTGCTCCGGCAAATGATCTATAGTCCTTGAATTTGTCCTTGATGAAGGGCATTTGCTCAGATGAACATTCGCGGCCTCTAACGGGAACCAATTGGTTATTATAGGTACTGCTCAAAACCACATCATATGTGCCGTTTTGATCAAAATCGTTGCAATAGATATGAAACTCCTTTTTGTCATTGACTTTGAACTTGGTATTTAGGCCAAGGTTTCCTGCAAAATAATCGAGGTCACCATCATCATCGATGTCTCTTTGCGCCAAGCTAAACCAAAGTCCAACAGTGTCTTTGAGTCCATCAGCTTCAACAGGTGAGAAATTTCCGTTTGTGTTTTCAAATATTTGTATGGGTGACCATTCTCCGGCTGTAATCAGATCTTCATCTCCGTCGTTGTCATAATCAGAAAAGAGTGCTCCGGCTACCATGCCTGCCCCTTGTATTTCCTTTTCTTTGAATTTTCCGTTTTCATTAATTAGAAGATACGACTTCGGAGCATACGGATATTGGTCAGGAATAATTCTTCCTCCAACAAATAGGTCTTGGTCTCCATCTTTATCTACATCAGCCGTTACGACCACTTTGTTGCTTTGTCCAAGGTAAGGGATATCTACACTACTTTTTACAAATAGTCCATTACCATCGTTCTGATATAAGCGATCGTAAAATTTACCGTCACCATCAAGGGTATGAGCCCCGCCGCTGGTTACGTATAGGTCAAGATCACCATCGCCGTCTTTGTCAAAAAACAAAGATCCAAGGTCGTCATAGCGTTTGTCGGCCTTCCAAGGCCCTTCTTTTTCAACGAATTTTCCGTTTTGCTGTTGTAAGAACAAAGCTCCGGTTTGCCCAGCAGCACCACCAACAAAGAAATCTTCGAGTCCGTCGCCGTTGACATCAGCCTTAGAAACAAAGGGGCCAACGTTTGATTGTGAATGCGGAAGCAAAATCTGCTTCTTATAATCATCGAACTTGTCTTCTTTGTGTTTAAAATTGATTCCGAGCGTATTAGAAGCGATTTCCGTAAGCAGTGTCTTTTCGTCATTTGATTGTTGAACGTTTCCTTTTTCAGCTGTGTTATAATCGATTATATGTTTCTTATTAGCTTGAAGGTCATTGAGCACTGTAGACTTTCCGTCTGGCCATATAATTTCTACATTGGCACTGGCGGCGTCCCCTAGACCAAAGAAGATAGGATAGTCTACCGAGGATAGGTATCCTCTGGCATTGTGCAATTCGTGCCATTGGGTAGCGTCAGCATTTTGCACTTTTACCTTTGCCCCAATGGCAAAAGGATTATTTTGACTTCCCTTTAAAGAAAGCGTAATCCCGTTTCCTTTCTTGATATCCATCGCTTTGCTTTCGTAGATCGAAGCATTGCTGTCCATGTTATTCGTCACGAAATCTAAGTCACCGTCATTGTCAAAATCGGCCGTAGCCACTCCGTTAGAGTTATAGAGACTCGGCTTTGACCAGCTATCAGAGACGTCTTCGAATTTGATACCGTTTTTGTTATGGTAGAAGTTATTCTTAGTGATATCACTAGGGACGATCTTCAGCAGCTCTTCAAGACTAATGTTACGGCCCATTTGCTTTTGCTTTTGCTCGACCATCACTTGAATGTCTCTAAAAAGGAAATTTTCCTTGATTCCGTTGGTGATAAAAAGGTCTTTATAACCATCGTGGTCCATGTCAAAGAATAAAGGAGCCCAACTCCAGTCGGTCTTGGCTACACCAGAAAGCTGTGCTACCTCACTAAAAGAATTGTTGCCATTGTTCAAGTGTAGCGTATTGAACATATATTGATTGTGATACCCATTATCTTTAAGTGTGTGAAACTTCACTACATCCATAGAAGCCATATAGGCTTTTGATCTAAAGTGATCATCCGGAGCCATGTCTACCACGTATACATCCAGCAACCCATCATTGTTGATGTCTACCATTTCGTTACCCATACTGTTGTACGAAATGTGTCGCAAATAGGTGTCGATCTCGTTCTTGAAGGTCTTATTCCCTTGGTTGATGCATAATACATCGGGCTCTTCGAAATCACTGCTAATGTATAGGTCGGGATATCCGTCCTTATTGATATCACCTACAGCAATACCGTGGCGATACCCAAAATTCACCAGATTCGCTTCCTTTGAGCGGTCAACAAACTTACCGTTGACATTTTCAAAGAAATTATCGGTTTGAATACGTCCTGCTTTAATGTCTTGCATATGTCCGATCGCCTCTTTCGCCTTAAATTTTGGGTCCGGGTGATTTAGCAGATACATGTCCAGGTCACCGTCAAGATCGTAATCAAAAAACGCTGTTTGAATAGAATAGGAGATAGCTGCGATTCCATAATCGGCGGCCGCTTCTGTAAACGTATTATCCTTATTGTTGATGTATAATCTGTTGGTTCTTTTTTCTATTTCTTTGGAAGGGCCCGATCTGCAAACGTAGATGTCGAGATAACCATCGGCATTTACGTCAACCATGTTTACACCCGTACTCCATCCTTGCAATTCGGCAATGCCTGAAGAAACCGAGATGTCCTTGAATTTCATGTTGCCCATATTCAGAAATAACTTATCGTCTGAAGAATTTCCTGCAAAGTAGATGTCGGCCAAGCCATCGTTGTTAATATCACCTACACCAACACCGCTTCCGTTGTATAAAAACTCGTAATTGAGATAATTCTCTTCGTAGGTCTCGACTACGGTATTTGTGAAAAACACGTTGGTTTCTTGTGCGTTTTTAAGAACAAAGAGTTGGTCTTCTTTTTTCTCTTTTTTAGACTCTTTGGTAGTTTCGTCTTTGACTTTAGTGTCGGAAGCGTCCTTTTTGCAGGCAGAAAAAAAAGTGATGGCAATAAGTGCAAGTAGTAGTTTGTATTTCATCCGTTCCTTTTGTTTTCGGTGACGAGAAAGGTTCGGCTGATCACTATAAGTGGAAACCTTCTCGCTAAGTTGTTGCGTTGGTTTCCAAATATATAAAAAAGCCACCTTTACTGAAACCCTTTCAGTGTTAAGGTGGCTTTCCAACTAAAATTAGTTGATTATGGAAAATGGTTGGGTTGGTTTGTTTACTTGTTTATGGTGAACGGTGATCATAACTAAGCACACGCTTTAGCTTCCATTTGTCATCTGTTAGAATCCAGAGATGGGTAAACTTCGCTACGCTTGTTTCACGTTCGGGTTGTCCTTCTTCTTTGGCAAAAAAATGATGAACACCTTTTTGAATGGCGCCATACAGTTCTCCTTTGTTAAACAAGGGGAAAACTTGCAATGAGCTTAGGTCTAACTCACGACGTGCGTCATATGATAGATTGCACAGTCCGTTTTTGGTGTCTTCTAAGAAGGCATCTTTGGTAGTTGTGATTCCGCCTTGATCGTGATAAAACTCAAAGTCATCGGTAATCAATTCTGATAACAACTTTAAGTTGCACGTTTCAAAAGAAGCATCAAATATGAGACTGTCTTTTTCCTTCAGTATATCAAATAGTTCTTGCCCGTTTGACTGGCCCAGAGCAAGCTGGGCCATGCCAAAAGATATGAGCATCGTCACAACGATGGCGACGTTCTTCGATCCTCTCATGTAACTTGGTCAATTGTTTATGAGATCAGGATCCTAATATTTGTGGACACTACCAGAAGCCGATTTGTTCTTCGATACGTTCTCTGGGTTTCCTTTGTATTTGATATCGGCTCCGCTACTTGCTTCGGCCGTCAATGACTCGCTAGTATTTACTGTAATATCTGCACCACTGCTAGCAGAAGCCACGCACTTCTTCACTTCAAGGTCTCCGGCTTTGATATCGCTTCCGCTACTAGCATCTGCATAAAGCGCATTGGCAGTTCCCGAAACTCTGATATCTGCACCGCTGCTGGTATCACAATCTACTTGATTAGCGTTGACAGATACTTTGATATCGCTACCGCTCGTGCTCTTCAATTCTATATCGTCAGCCTTGATGGTGTTTTGACCGAAAAGGTCAGCACCACTTGTAGTATGCAACTTGGTGACGGTTGGCAAAGACACATAGATCTTTTTAGACTTACACCTTCCGATGTTCTCTTCAGCGTGAATGTGTAGCATATTGTCCTTGATATCCGTACGGATAAGGTCGATCACATTTTCATCAGCTTCTACTCTGATACTGAACTCACTTTCCTGCGTTACGTATACATCAAGTCCTTCTGTGGCTTTTATCTCTGTGAAATCTGCAGATACCGTGCGGGTCTCTGATTCTACGTTTCCGTTTCCTTTGACCCCTTCGCCGAAATTGATGTCAAATTGACAAGAGGTGAAGAACAATGCTAAAACTGCTCCGGCTAGAATTTTTGTTAGTGTTGTCATAACTGTTCGTTTTGAATGATGGTTGTTGTTGATACTAATTAGATGTTGTTACTTTTGATCTCGACGCCTTCGTCATCGATCTTCATTTTAAATTCGTCATCATCTTTTTTGATGTCAACGTCGATGCCGTTCTCATCAATGGTGATGTTGCTTTTGTCTTCGTCTTCTTCGATCTCAAGATCGTCACTCTTGTCTGGGCAATCCTGGCATTCTAGGATACCATCACCCATTTTCCAAAGGTGTCCGGCCATATCCCTTCTGTAATAGCCCATGTCATTGTTGTTTGTTCTCGAGATGAAGTTACGAGTGCTTCTGTCTAAATAAATGGTCTTTCCTTCTGGAATATACAGCGTAAGGTTGATCTCTTGATCACGATGTCTGTATTGTACATCTGTAAGGAAATACTTGTTCAAGTTTAACTTGTCGTCATAAACTTGATAGCTGTATTCTATCTGAGATGCATGCTCTCTTGCGTTTTTGTATGAACGCCCTTCGGCTTCCTTTTCAACCTTTAGATAAGTCGTCGAATCTTGTGAGCGACGTATTCTAAGGAAAATATCTTCCGAATAGATCATTTTATTGCCGTCATTGTCCTCAGTAAGGTCAAATCTCGAGCTTCCGAAGTAACGATTTTCGTAGGCCTCATCTTCTACCATAAAGATTCTCATGGTGTCTTGCTGCGCTATATATACTTCTTCTTGTTCAGAAACAGTCCCAGTAAAAGCATGCTCGGTAGCTTCACGAACGCCTACGATGATCAGTCCCATCACAGATAGTAACCAAACGGCGAATAGCGTAAACTTGGCTGGCCTTCCAATAGATTTTAAGTTGCTAACCAAGATCTTCAGTCCAAGAATGAATATGAAGAAGAACGGAATTCCAACGGCAAAGAATGTCAATAAACTAATGAGCCATACGGGTGTCGAAGAAGTCACTACGAAATGCGAGAACTCTTCAGGAAGTCCCATGAAATCTAATGTTCCTGCGGTGAATAATCCGATGAACAATCCGATTAGGGTGGCTGCACCAACGATGATCAGGATGATTCCGATGAACTTTGCAAATATTTTGAAAAAGAATAGGATGATGTCACCTATAGCATCAAAGAAGGAGCGGGCGCCAGACTTGGCCTTGGTTCCCATTTTGTCGTAGTCGACACTTTTTACTTTGTCTGCAACATCTTCAAACCCTTCTTTGACCTTTTGTTCAATATTTGAGATGTTAACCGGCTTTCCCCGCATAGAAAGTTTTTCGGCGGTGGTACCAGCTTCGGGTACCAATACCCAAAGCAAGATATAGATCAAGATTACGGTACCTCCTGTTATAAAGGTCAAGAAGATCCATAACAATCGAACCCAAACTGTATCGATTCCTAAGTAATGGCTTAATCCCGATGATACACCGCTGATGTATTGACTTTCGGTATCTCTATAGAGTTTTTTGTATTCTTTTCTAGTAGAAGATTGGTTTCTAGGTCCATCTTCAAAGATTTCGTCATCAACAAGATAATCTTCTGGTTGTCCCATTACCTTGATGACAGCGTCGACTTCCTTCATTCCGATCACCTGTCTGTCGTGTTCAACCTTTTCTGCAAAAAGTTCGGCGATGCGAGCTTCGATGTCAGCAATGATCTCGTCCCTTCCCTGCGAATCGGTGAATGATCGCTTTATCGCATTCAGATAGCGCTGCAATTTATTGTACGCATCTTCATCGATGTGAAAAAATGTGCCTGCTAAATTTATATTGATTGTCTTATTCATTGCTTGTTGTTTTTTGGCTTGTTACAATAGATACTGCATTTTGGAGCTCGCCCCAAGTATTATCGAGTTCTTTTAGAAATGATTTTCCTATTTCGGTCAAGGCATAGTATTTTCTTGGCGGCCCTGAGGTAGATTCTTCCCAACGGTAATTGAGGAGTCCTGCATTTTTTAATCTTGTAAGTAGTGGATATATGGTTCCTTCTACCACAAGCATCTTTGCGTCTTTTAACGTTCCTAGAATTTCTGAGGCGTACTTGTCCTCATCCTGAAGGATGGACAAGATGCAGTACTCTAGGACGCCTTTACGCATTTGTGCTTTTGTGTTTTCTATCTTCATTGTGTCATGATTCTTAAGTTAAACTGTTCGTTTTTTGATTGATGAATTACTGTTCGTTTTGATTGATGTTATTTGATGAAATTGATGGTCAATGGATAGCGATACAATTGCCCCTCATTGGCCTTGATGGTCGCTGCAATGGTGCAAAACACATCCAGAACTAAGAGTCCTAAGGCCATTACTCCGGCTACGATCACATATATCCACGAAGGCCCAAAGCCAGAATATCTGTGAAATCTGAAGTTCACTTTGTGTTCATTGTGCTCTAATAGGTCGATGAATCCTATAAAATCCCAAGCCCATGAAACAAAGAACGGAATAGCCAATAACCCTAAGATGATACTATAGAGTAAGATGCTGATCTGAAAATTGATGGCTTGCTTACCATGATGATCGATGTAATCAGAATCATTCTTGTTAGATGTCCATAATACCAATGGTAAAATAAAATTTCCGAAAGGGATGATGTATTTACTAAAGGTCGAAAGGTGCACGATGGCAGCCAATGTTTTTTGATGTTTGTTGATTGATGAGTCCATTTTTTTGATGAAATTGATTGGTCGAGTGTTTTTTGATAGTTGGTAATTATTGGTTGATCGATTATTTTAAAAGCCCGGAACTTTCATAAAATTAGTTGGTAAAACCATATAATTCCTGTCTATACCATTTACTCTTCTATGCAAATATATATCTAAAAACAGGTATTATGCAAAACATAGTACTTAATTTTAACAAAAATTTAAGATTTCGATATTTCCTAAAAGTTCATTTATTTTCAATATTTTAGGGCATGTAATACAAGATGAAATGAAAATAACTCCCAGAAAACTCAATACCTTCACAATGTTTAAGTTACCATCTGCATGGTTGTGTGGAGTACGTGTAAAAAGTATCAATGAAAAAACTTGCGTCGTGTCGGTAAAGCATCGATGGATCAATCAAAATCCTTTCAACTCGATGTTTTGGGCAGTTCAGGGAATGGCTGCCGAGTTGACAACTGGAGCCATGGTTACGGCACAGATCCGTGAAACTGGAAAGAGAATCTCAATGCTTGTGGCCAACAACAATGCCAACTTTTCGAAAAAGGCCACAGGGAGAATCACGTTTACCTGTAATGATGGCGACAAAATACAAGAAGCGCTGGAAAAGACCATTGCGACAGGCGAGGGGCAAACCATTTGGATGCAAGCTGTAGGTGTCAATACCGAGGGAGTTGTTGTTTCCACCTTTAATTTTGAATGGACTGTTCGGGTGAAACAAATGAATTAATGCCTTAATGTGATAATGTATTAATGTAACAATTCATTAATGTTAGTAGTGTTGATGATTGTTGGTAACCAAGCCCTTGACATAGAGTATTGACGAATTCCTAATCATATGTCTATTGCTGTATTGCTATATTGGTTCATTAAACAATTAGCACATCTCAACCCTTCGTTCTCTGAGCTTTGGATGACTAGGGCAACATTTATCTTTGTACTCTGTACTTAATACTTAGTACTCAATACTAACTACTTTATACTTTCCTTGTAACAAAATAGTATTTCCTTCAACACATAAACGTAACAACTAAAAAAACTACTATGACATCACACGAAATCGATTATCACATTTATGGTGAAGAAATGCAATACGTTGAGATCGAATTAGATCCTCAAGAGGCCGTTATCGCTGAAGCGGGAAGCTTCATGATGATGGACAATGGCATTAAAATGGACACCATATTTGGTGATGGTTCTAATCAAGATAAAGGAGTTCTCGGGAAACTATTCTCTGCAGGAAAACGTTTATTAACAGGTGAAAGTCTGTTCATGACTGCCTTTCTAAACGATGAAATGGGGAAGAAGAAGGTGAGCTTTGCTTCACCATATCCTGGTAAGATCATTCCGATTGACCTCACAGAGTTTGGCGGAAAGTTTGTTTGCCAAAAAGATGCCTTTCTATGTGCGGCCAAAGGCGTGACCGTTGGGATAGAATTCTCTAAGAAATTGGGCCGTGGATTGTTCGGAGGTGAGGGTTTTATTATGCAGCGTCTTGAAGGCGACGGCATGGCCTTTGTTCACGCCGGCGGAACCATGGCAAGAAAGACCTTGGCTCCAGGCGAAGTAATGAAGGTAGACACGGGATGCGTTGTTGGCTTCACCAAAGACATGACCTATGACATCGAATTTGTAGGCGGCATCAAAAACACGGTCTTTGGTGGTGAAGGACTCTTTTTCGCTACCTTGCGCGGACCAGGTACAGTCTATGTACAGTCACTTCCTTTTAGTCGTTTGGCCGGAAGAGTACTGGCCGCAGCGCCAAGAGGTGGTGGCAAAGACAAAGGTGAAGGAAGTCTACTGGGTGGACTAGGAAATATTCTTGACGGAGACAATTCTTTTTAACCCTTACGAAAAGCCTATAAATACTGAGTGTTTGGTTCGCGAAACAAAGACTTAACATTTTTGGGGATAACTTTAACTTTTCGAAAACAATATAAAGTCAAATCTTTTCGTTATTTTGGTGATAACAAATCAACCTTTAATTCGTTCATTACTTATGGCAAGAGCTATGTTCGAGTATACCAAGACGGTACTCAAAAAGGTAAGTTTTGACAGCAACTTGTTCTGTAAAGAATTAGAAAAAGCGGTACAACGCTTACTCCCCTACGAACTCGATGAGTTACGAATTTGGATCCAACATTATATCCAAGGTAAACCCGAGTTGAATCAATGTTTAATCTATTTAAATCCATAGAAAAAGCCTCCGAAAGGAGGCTTTTTCATTTTGGTTGTTATGCATGGATATTATTATTTGTCCAACGGACTTACGATATCTACGTTTTGAAAAGCGATAGCACCACGAATAACTCCAGAAGTTACTTCATGAAGCGCTTCGATAATCTGCATCTTTAGCTCACTTTTGTGATAGATGATACTCACTTCTCTAGCAGGGGTAGGCTCCTCGAAATGTTTTAGTTGGTCTTGTTCAGTTTGCGACATGTCTAGTGTATGAAGATAGGGCAGAAGGGTCATTCCCAAGCCTTCATTTGATAATTTCACAAGCGTCTCAAAACTTCCACTTTGTAATTGAAAACCAGGACCTTTTTCATGTTTAGGCGCCTTGCACAAGTTGATGATACTATTTCTAAAACAGTGCCCGTCCTGAAGCAACAGTACCGAGTCTAAATCCAAATCTTGCGCTGATATCTTTTCTTGTTTTGATAACGAATGGTTTCTTGGCACATAGGCCACAAAAGGCTCATAGTATAAAACACGCTCTTTGATCTGCTCGTGTTCAAGAGGAGTGGCAGCGATAGCCGCATCAATATGTCCTTCGTTTAAGCGCTGAATAATGTTCTCTGTGGTCATCTCTTCGATCTTCAGATGTACTTTCGGGTACTTTTTCGTGAAGTTCATCAAGAACATGGGCAATAGGGTAGGCATTACCGTAGGAATGATTCCGAGTTTGAATTCTCCGCCAATGAACCCCTTTTGCTGATCTACGATGTCCTGCATGCGGTCCGATTCGTTCACAATGTTTCGTGCCTGCTCTACGATCATTTTTCCAATCTCTGTGAGTTGAATAGGCTTCTTACTGCGATCAAAGATCTGAATATCCAATTCGTCTTCAAGCTTTTGAATCTGCATACTCAAAGTTGGTTGTGTGACAAATGATTTTTCGGCCGCGAGCGTAAAGTTTTGATGTTCGGCTACGGCCAATACGTATTGTAGTTGGGTGATGGTCATTATTATAGGTTTAGGTGATAAAAATATAAAAACTATCGATAAAATTTATGATAATAACGGATTATTTACAGACTAATTTTGAAAAGAAATCAATAAACAAAAACAGAGTTATTATGCAATTAAATAGTTTAGGATTAGATATAGGAAAGACACAGGTTTTGACAAAGCGATTAAATGTCCTATTGTCAAATTTTCAGATCTATTATCAGAATTTACGCGGAATTCATTGGAACATCAAAGGACCTAACTTCTTTGACTTACACGCAAAGTTTGAAGAGTTATACACTGATGCAAACGTGAAGGTTGATGAGATAGCTGAACGTATCCTTACCTTGGGCGGAACACCGCTGCACACATTTGCGGATTATATGGATGGTGCAGAAGTCCCTGTCGGAAAGGACATTGTCAAAGATACCGAAGCAGTTCAGCTAATCGTGATGTCTCTAACTGCCTTGTTAACGATAGAACGACAGCTTTTGGAATTGGCCGATGAAGCCAGTGATGAAGGAACCAATTCGATGATGAGTGATTTCATCACCGAGCAGGAAAAGACCGTTTGGATGATGAAGGCATGGTTAAATCAGGCGATATAGTTTGAAAATCTATTCATTGAAAAAAGCCGCTCGAAAGCGGCTTTTTTTGATTTGATTGATGAGGTTGTTTATTAGAATCTAATGTTGAAAGTAAGATCTTCATTGGTTACTTCAAATTTGGCACTGTCAAATTGTGGTGGACCAAAAGACATTTCGTTACCACTCATACCGTAACTTTCTTTAGGCATTCCGTTTGCCTCGAAGTCCATTCGTTGGTTGTCGTTTGCATCGTGCAATCCCATGATAGCATAGGTGCCAGGAGCTACATTGGTGAAGGTGACCTCTACTTTTCCGTCTTTGATTTCGGCCTGTGCATTTTGAATCCCAGGTCCTTTCATGAAGGTCTCAGTAGTGTGAAGTGCAAAGATGGCCTTTCCATCATCGTTTAAAAGATTGTCAGTGATTACGGTGATAGTGATTCCTTTTTCAGCATCGTCTTGAGCGATGGCCTTGTTGATACCAAAAGACGTTAAGATCAATAAAGCAAAGGCTACGATAGTGTTTCTCTTGGCTGCTAGTGTTTTTGAATTTTTCATGGTGTATGTGTTTTACTGTTCGTTAAATGATTACACCCCAAAAGTCTTTCAAACCAAAAAAAAAGAGAAACAAAAGCTACTGAATTGTAGTTTTTTAAGGTTGAATTGTTTTTTATCGGAAAGTAGTTAGTATTGAGATATGAGATATGAGATATGAGATATGAGATATGAGATATGAGATATGAGATATGAGATATGAGATGTGAGATGTGAGATGTGAGATTTTGGGTGTTGAATTAAAGGAAAGAGCCAAGAAAATATTCATGAACCTGCCCGACTGGTACAGGCGGGTTCGTGGCCGGATAAACTGAGTCAAATGATAGAATAACTTCTCAATACTCAGTACTAATAGTGAGAAGCAGATTCCCGCTTACGCGAGAATGATACCAAAAACTATGAACTACTACTGAAACAACAACCTAAGATTGAGTAGCAAGAAAAGTAAATACGAGATACAAATGATCCAAAGAAAGATAAGGGCGAAGCGCTTCAGATACGACGAACCCCAACTTTTGATTGGCATTAACGCAGCCAAACTACTTACCAAAGCAGACAGAAAAGGCACGGATACAAGTAGTGAAATAGCAACCGATTTAAAAAGCTCCCCTCCATCGGTCGTGGTGCTTCCGTCTAAATTCAAAAATGGAGTGGTGTTGTCTTTCAAATTAAAATAACCGAATACAAGATTTAGTATTAATAGAGCGATACTGGCGATGATCAATTTCTTCTTCATGACGTAATTATAAAGCACCACGTGATTTGATCTCCAAATAGGTGTTGATCGTATCTATGGTCAAATTATCGGGTGTGGTTAAGATGGAAAAAATTCCGTATTTCTTCAGTTCTGCCACGATCAATCGCTTCTCGAACGCAAACTTTTCGGCGATCACCTTGTCATACACCTGCTGAATGTTCTCGGCCGGTTGCTGGATCAGTTCATTAAGTTCGGTATTCTTGAAGAATATAACCACGAGCAAATGATTCTTTGCAATCCCTTTTAAATACGGAAGCTGTCGATGTAGCGCATCAAGCGTTTCAAAATTGGTGTAGAGTAGAATCAGGCTACGGTGAGTAATGTTTCGTTTTACCTCTGCATACAAACGCCCGAAGTCAGATTCATAAAAGTCGGTCTTTACGTTATATAAAGCATCTAAGATCAAATTCATTTGCGACGAACGACGCTCGGCGACTACCATATTGTCCACGCGTTTTGAAAAGGTGAACATCCCTGCCTTGTCCTGTCTTCTTAGAATGACATTGCTCAAAACGAGCGAAGCATTGATGCTATAGTCCAAAAGGCTTAATCCGTCAAAAGGCATTTTCATGACGCGACCTTTATCGATTACTGAGTAAACGGGCTGCGATTTTTCGTCTTGGTGCTGATTCACCATCAAATGCCCTTTTTTGGCCGTGGCCTTCCAGTTGATGGTGCGAATATCATCCCCTTGTACATAGTCTTTGATCTGTTCAAACTCCATGGTGTGTCCGATACGACGAATCTTCTTCACACCGTATTCTTGTAAATGATTGCTGATGGAAAGCAATTCAAATTTTTTAAGCTGAATATAAGAAGGGTAGGTGGGTACCATGGTTTTTTCTTCGAGCGTGAACCTTCTAGCCACCAATCCGAGTAAGGTAGATGCATATATGTTAAGATGACCGAAGTGGTATTCGCCTCTTTCAGTAGGACGCAGCTCGTAGAGGATCTTTTCCTTAGCGTTTGGACCCAGCGTTTTTCGCACTGAAAAATCCCGAACCTGAAACTGCTGAGGAATCTCGTCGATGATGGTCGTGTTTACCAAAAAAGGATATTCGTTTTCCAGCGTAACACCGATCTTATTTATATCCCCATTCGAAAAACGTTCAGGTAGTTTTCTTGAAGCTACGATCTTCCCCTTTCCCACGAAAAGTAATAGACTGTCTAACAGTAATAAGATGACAAGCCCGAACAACACAATCTTCGAAGCCCTAAATAGCGCAGGAACGAAATAGCTGAGCACAAATAAGCTGATCACGACTATTCCGGCGTAAAAGAAGCGAGGTTGTATGTAGTAGGGTCTTAAAAGTTTCATTCTAGTTCTTGGTTTTTAGTTCTTAGTTCTTGGTTTTCTCTAGAAAATCTCTAATAACCAACAACTAATAACTACCTAGGTACTTCGATATTTTCTACAATTTGTTTAATGATCTGTTTGCTCGTGATGCCTTCCATCTCGCGTTCGGGTGTTACGATCACACGATGTTGTAATACGGCGACTGCGGTTCGCTTTATATCTTCTGGCGTCACAAAATCTCTACCCGACATGGCTGCAAAGGCTTTGCTAGCCTTCAACATAGCGATTGATGCACGCGGCGAAGCACCTAAGTACAGGAATTGATTGCTACGCGTAGCGACAATGACTTGTGCAATATATTTAAGGAGGTTGTCCTCTATACGTACTTCGTTCACCAAGTTTTGATAGGTAACGATTTGTTCTTGACTTAAGAAGGTGTTGATCTTCTCGGTCTTCTTAGCATCTTTTAGTTGATGTTCGCGGTTGATGATCTCGATTTCTTCCTCGAGATTCGGGTAATCCACTTCTATCTTAAAGAGAAAACGGTCCAATTGCGCTTCGGGTAGTCGGTATGTACCTTCTTGCTCTACTGGATTCTGAGTGGCCAAGACCATGAATGGAGGCGCCAGCGGATAGCGTTGTCCGTCGATGGTGATCTGACGTTCTTCCATAACTTCAAAAAGAGCAGCCTGCGTCTTTGCAGGAGCACGGTTGATCTCGTCAATCAATATCATATTTGAGAAGATGGGTCCTTTTTTAAATTCGAACTCAGATTTCTTCATATCAAAGATCGACGTTCCTAAAATATCACTAGGCATCAAGTCTGGAGTAAATTGAATACGACTAAAACCAACGTTTAGGGATTTGGCCAGCAACTTAGCAGAGACGGTTTTGGCAACTCCAGGAACACCTTCGATCAACGAATGTCCTTTTGCCAACAATGAAGCAATCAACATGTCGACCATTTCTTTTTGTCCGACGATCACTTTCCCCAATTCGGCTTTGATTTTCTGAACACTTGCTTGCAATTCTTGTAGCTCTAAACGACTTTCGAAATGAAGCCCTTCTTCAGTATGGCCGCCATCAACTTCGGGAACAGGTGTTATTGGCTGGTCATTTGGGATGTTGTTCTCTAGCTCTTCCATAGTTATTTTTTATAAAAATCTTCTATTAGTGTATTTAGTTGAATGAGGTCGCCTTCGTTAAATAATTTCTTCTTGCGACTCCAATTGATATAGTCGATCAATCGCCTCACGATTTCTTGATCCTTATTTGATTTGAGTGCCAATTGCTTAATGAACTTCTCATCTAGCTTCTGCGTATCAAGATAATGATCCGTGCGTACTTTGGCTAAGAAATAGGTGATCTTTTTACGAATCAGATTCTCGTGATCCTTCGTTTCATAGTATAAGTTGGCAATGGTCTTTGTAAAGGCCATAGTCGTATTTTGTAACGGTTTTATCGTTTGTATGATACGTTGCCTTCTTTTTCCGTTAAAAATGATGAAGATCAGTGCGAGTAGCCACATCAGATACCAAGCCCATTTAAATGCGGGTTGGCTTAACAGGAACTTAAGGTTTGAGTGTTGGTCGGGCATACCACTATCTCCGGGAGTTGAATCTTGATATTTGTAATACGAATCGAAATAAATATCTGCATTGGGTAATTGCGACAGGATGCCTTCTACATATTTATAGTGGTCTTCGTTCTTTAAAAGATGATAGTTGGTAAAGGCCTTTGGTTGAAGGTGTATAAAAACATCACCATCACCATACGCCACTTTCACGAAGTTCACCTTTTTTACCTCATCAGCTTCTGTATGCCCTAAAACAGTGGTGGTCTCATCATCGTACTGAAAAATATAGCTTTGGTCGGTTACTCGATCGATGTTGCTTCTGGAAGTTTTTCTGTATTTATCAGCAAGGCTGAGTGTTAGTAAACTATCCTTGAGGTCGTCATTGGTGACTTTAATGTTTAGCGAGTCTTTGAGTTCCTGCGGAATATAGTGATCGGACAGAAAGAGTGCGTTTCCATCTGATACAAACTCTAACAAACTATAAATGGAGCCATCGTTGAGGTAGCCCGAGTTACCAATGATCATATAGGTTCCGGCAGCGAAATGATCTCCGTCACCGTATTCACCATGGGCATATAGATACCCGTTAGGGTAGTGATAGACCGTTCGTAGGGTCTTGTCGTCATAGATCTTAGATAGCTCTTCGTAAAATACCTTTACGCCGTAGGGTCGCGTGTGCCGTTCACTATAGGTCTCTCGCCAGTCGACTTTCTTTTTACCAAAAGAAAAGTCACTAAATACTACCGCTAGTAAGACGACAACAATGATAGTAACGAGTATGACAATGGTTTTTTTCACGACTTATTTGATACTTTCTTTTAATGCTACAAAATCGGCCTTGGCCTGTTGATATTGAAATTCGTTTATACTGAATTCTCCGTACCATATATAACTGTACAGATAAGAAACGTATGAAAACCCCTTATTTAAAACAGGATTGGTGATCTCTGAAAGGTAATCGGCATTGGTCTTTTTGTCTTCAAACTTTATCAAATCCTTGATAACCAATTTTTTAAGAATCAGTAAGTAATGATATCTAACGGCCAACCTTAGATTTCCTTGGGCTTCTGCCTTTTGAATTAGGGTGTCAATATCGGCCGTCTCAATGTTCTCTTCAGTTATTTCATCTTCGACATTGATCTTTGTGTTGCCTTTGTTTCCAAATAATTTGTTTCCGCCAAAAATCAGATAGACAATCAGCACCAGAACAATTGGAACGATGATCCAAGCAAGGGTAGAGAAGAAGTTAGGCACTCGGATTTCTGTACTTTCATTCTCGACAACTTCATTATCATCAAAGGTGGTTGGTTCTCTGTTTTCGTAGGGCGCCGCTTTTTGATTGGGCTCCCATTGTGCCCTGCTCATCACCTCCTCGCCTTCGTAGTCATATCTTCTTCCTTCGTAATGAGATTTAAAATCTTCGTCAAACTCACGAGATGTTTCAATTTCACTCACCTCTTGTGCCATAAGTGAGGCCATTCCTATAAAAAGGAAGAAAAGAACGCAGCGTATGGTACCTAAGCAGCTTTTCATATTAAACTGCTGGCATCAAATTGTTCTTTAAACGCTTCTGAAGTAACATTGGGTATACGAGGTAGTAATAAGAAATGATCCCTAGGGTTACCAAAATGATTCCCACCGATAAGAAATTGGGCATCGCATTGCTATATCGTGTAACGAAACCTTCTAAAAAACCAGCTGCAAAAGTAAACGGAAAGGTACTGATCAAGATCTTAACACCATCTTTTGCACCTCGCTTAAAGGATTCGAACCGTTTGTAGGTTCCGGGAAAGAGAATACTGGCTCCCATTATGATTCCGGCAGCCGATTCGATGACAATGGCAAAGATCTCCATGGCTCCATGGATCCAAATACCACGAACACTTTCCCAAAGTACGCCTCGGTCGTAAAAGAAATACTGAAAAGACCCAAGCATGATACAATTTTGGAATAAGATGTAGATGGTTCCGAAACCTAGAAATATTCCGAAGACAAAAGCCAAGATACCTACGCGCAGGTTGTTCATCGTGATACCTATGAAGCCTCCCCAATTGCTACCGCTTTTATAAACGGCGACCGGGTCTCCCTTCTCAATGTTCTCTAGGGTCATGTTTACGTATGAATCTCCTAAAACTCCACGTACAAAATCAACGTCGTTTGCCGCCGAAATGGCCCCAATGCCCGTAAAGGCAAAGAAGATGATAAAGGCAAATAGTACATACTTTCTGTACTCGTAAATGAGCATGGGCACTTCGGTCTTCCAAAAATGAACCAGTCGATTGGTGTCCTCTCGTTTGGTCTTGTAGATCTTTTGAAATGCCTTGGCTGCCAGTTGATTCAGATAACCAATTACCTTACTTTTGGGATAATAGGTCTGTGCATACGAGAGGTCATTGATGAGGTGAATGTATTGCGAGGCGAGTTCATCTGGGTTTTCAAATTGATTATTATAGATGGCCTTTTCAAAACTTAGCCATTTTTCTTTATTTTGCTTGATGAATGCAACCTCTCTCATACGAGGTTAAAATAAGTCATAAAATGTCAGAGTTACAAATAAACACTACCCAAAATGTGAACATCAATTTTACCGCTGCTGGGTTGGGCGAACGTATTCTGGCGTTTTTGATCGACGCTGCCATTATTACCATCTATTTAGTGGTCTGCGGACAAATAATGGGCAATATTCCCGAGATGGATCAATGGTCTGAAATTGCCATTTGGACAATAATCAGTATACCCGCCGTTTTTTACACTTTACTATTGGAATCTTTCTTGGACGGACAGACTTTAGGAAAGAAAGCATTGAAGATTCGAGTGGTAAAGATAGACGGCTACCAAGCCTCCTTTGCCGACTATTTGATTCGCTGGTTCTTTAGAAATGTTGATATTTGGGTTACGTTTGGTCTCTTGGCCATCATTACCCTTGCCAGTAGTAAAAAGAGCCAACGCGTCGGCGACATGGCGGCTGGTACTTCGGTGATCACACTAAAGGATAAATTGAAGATCAGCCACACTATCTTGATGGAGCTCAAAGATGACTATCAACCCACGTACCCTTCTGTGATCAGACTGTCTGATAACGATGCCCGAATCATTAAAGAAACTTTTGTCACCGCTAAGAGAGCTGCTGACCATGCCACGCTGTTAAAGCTAAAGACCAAAATTGAAGAGGTGATACAAGCCAAGTCCAAGCATCGCGACACTCATACTTTTATACAAACGGTGTTAAAGGACTATAACTATTATACCCAGCACATGTAATGTTTTTCTACACTCTTGACATCCTCGGTACCATTGCCTTTGCAATTTCTGGAGTACTTACAGCGCTCAACAAAAAGTTAGACCCCTTTGGGATCTTTATCATTGCTTTTGTGACAGCCGTAGGAGGGGGGACCCTTCGTGATATTTTAATAGGAAGAACTCCGGTAGGGTGGATGTTGGATCTCAATTATGTATACGTAATTCTTGGGTCTGTCATCTTTGCTGTTGTTTTTAGGCGGAAGCTGGGCTACTTGAGAACATCACTGTTTCTATTTGATACCATCGGTCTTGGAGTGTTTACATTGATCGGTATCGAAAAAGGAATCGATGCGGGTCTGCATCCTGTGATCTCGATAGCCTTAGGCGCCATGACGGCCAGTTTCGGAGGGGTGATACGAGATATTCTTTGTAATGAGATACCAGTGGTGTTTCGAAAGGAGATCTACGCCACGGCCTGCATTGTTGGAGGTGTTGTTTTCTTTGTGCTAAGCGCATTACCCTTGGATGAAAATGTGATTTATATAGCCACTGCAGTGGCAGTGATCGTCATTCGATTACTAGCCGTGCGTTACCATCTCTCACTACCTTCTTTCTATAAGAAATGATCATTCGATGATCTCTACCTTCATTCGAACATTTTGTAACGGCCAATCGGCATCATCAACCGGTAGATTGGCGATTTTGTCTACTACGTCCATTCCTTTGATAACACGTCCAAATGCAGTATAGCTTCCGTTTAAGTGATGTGTACCTCCCTTTTTCTGTACAATGAAGAATTCATAAGGTGATGCCAACTTATGCGGATTGTCAATATCACTGCTCGGCATAGAGACGATACCACGGTGATGCTTGAATCCTTTTTTCGTATCAGGTGGAAGTAGATAGCGTCCGATAGTCTTTCGTTTAAGGCCGGTACTGCGTTCGTCAGAACTTCCTCCCTGAATAACAAAGTCTTTCACGACACGATGAAAATAGGTGCCGTCGTAGTATTTCTTTCTGGTGAGATAGATGAAATTGGCTCGATGATATGGTGTTTCTTTAAATAGCTGAATATGTATTTCACCAAAGTCTGTGATGATTTTTACTTTGTCTTCAGGGTTTTCTTTAGCATAATCAAAAAAGAAAGGAATGGCGTTGTCTTCTGTTAGTTGAAACGGTTCATCTTCCTGTATTTCAGTTGTTTCGGGCGTGGTTTCAGCCGTGCTGGTTTTGGTGGAAATACTATCCACAATGGCCTCGGTTTCTTTAGGCGGTTGCGCTTTTGGTTTTTCGGCGCAAGCCATCAAAAAAAATAGTGGTAATATTGTAATGACAGAAATAAGTCGCATTGCTATGAACTTTTCTAGATTTGTTGAATCCATCCCCAAAATAAAGGATTTGCCACTACCTGGGCAAGAATCTCAGTATAAAATGGCTCCTATCGAACGTTTGCAAGAGCTTAAGGAAATTGCGTTAAAGCAGAAGAATCCTAAGACGGCAGCCGTAATGGCGATGTTCTACCCCGATCAGCAAGCAGAAACCAAATTGATGTTGATTCTGAGAAAGACCTATAAGGGAGTGCACTCGAACCAAGTAGGTTTTCCTGGCGGAAAGGTAGAGCCTCAGGATCAAAATCTAGTAGAGACCGCACTCAGGGAGACCGAAGAAGAGATCGGCGTAAAGGCGACATCAATACGGGTAGTGAAAGAAATGACCAATATCTACATTCCCCCAAGTAATTTTATAGTACAACCTTATTTGGGTTTTGTTGAAGAATCTCCTAGCTTCTCACCCCAAGACGATGAGGTCGAAAAACTAATAGAGGTCAACGTATTAGACTTTCTAGATGATAGTAAGGTGATCACCAAAACATTGACTACATCTTATGCCACAGATATTGAAGTACCCGCCTTTAAGCTAAATGGTTATGTGGTCTGGGGTGCTACGGCAATGATGTTAAGCGAGATGAAAGACCTATTAAAGCCTGTTTTGTAAACGGGCGATTTTGTAACTTTGCAGTTCGCTTTAATTTAAAACGAAGTATGGGATTATTTAAGACGAATCCTTTTGGACATATATTGTTCTTGAAAAAATGGCTTATAAGAATCTTCGGACTTATGACCCATCAGCGCTATCGTGGGTTTAATCAACTCCAGATCGAAGGATCTGAGATTTTTAGAGAGCTCCCCGATACCAATGTCCTGTTTGTATCAAACCACCAGACCTATTTTGCTGATGTGGTGGCCATGTTTCATGTATTCAATGCTGGACTGAGCGGACGGGTCGACAACATAAAAAATGTCGGGTACCTTTGGCATCCGAAATTGAATATTTATTATGTAGCGGCTAAAGAGACGATGAAGGCCGGATTGTTAGCCAGGATCATGGCATATGCTGGGGCTGTAACAGTTGAAAGAACTTGGAGAGAGAAGGGGCAGGATATAAAGCGTGATGTGAATTTTAATGATACCGATAATATTGGGGTGGCTCTCAATGATGGATGGGTTATCACTTTTCCGCAGGGTACGACCAAACCGTTTAAGCCGATCAGAAAAGGAACGGCGCATATCATCAAGCAATACAAACCTTTGGTAATACCTATCGTTATCGACGGCTTCAGGCGTTCTTTTGACAAAAAAGGACTTCGTATAAAGAAAAAAGGGATTCTTCAGTCTATGGAGATCAAGAAGCCACTAGATATTGATTACGAAAATGAATCCATTGAAGAAATTGTAGAGAAGATCGAATTCGCTATTGAGCAACATCCATCCTTTTTAAAGGTGATTCCAGAAGAAGAACTGGTAGCCATGGAAGAATTAAACAAGTCCAGAAGATGGGGCTATTAAGAAAAACATTAAAAAAAGAAAAGAGGCTCAAGGCCTCTTTTTTTTTATAGATTCATTTGTTTCAACTCTTTGTAATTCTTATTAAGTCGTCGTAAGAGAGTACCATAAATTAACTGATAGACTCCCCAAATAACCGCAACGAATAGCGTAATAAAGAAGAGGATAGATAATACCATGACAACAAGTTTCAAGGTAGAAGTCTCTCCATTCACAAATTTGGAAAATTGCGGGTCGTACAAGAACATCATCACATATAAGAAACAACTTGCCAAGAAGAAAAAGGAAATATTGAACCAAACATATTGTTTCGTAGTACGGCGTGTTTTCAAAATATTTTCGATCAACTCCTTAGCCGAGTCAGTCACCGAGATCATCTTGTAATTCTTGTAAAACTTATAGATGAAGTATAGAATCACTGGATAGAAGATGGTATTGAGACCAATGATGATCTCAGTATAAAACGGAATTTCTACCTGAGGTCTAAATCCGAATAGTTTAAACAAGCCATCCAACACGGGCCAAAACAGCAATTCAATGATACTTATGATAAAGATCCATTTGACAATGGACGATGACTTTTTGAGGATCATCTTATATAGTTCGTTGTACGAAAGCTTCGGGTATTTATCACCCTGTTCTTTCCAGTCTTTCTTTAATAATTCTAATTCATCCATAATCAAGGATTTAAGATCGTCTTTAATTTCGTTTTGATCCGATTCATCTTCACGCGAGCATTTACTTCAGTAATACCCAGGGTTTGGGAGATTTCTCTGTAATCTTTGTCTTCTAAGTATAAAAAGACCAATGCCTTTTCTATATCACTTAGTTGCTTTATTGCCTTATACATTACTTTCAATTGTTGTTCTTGCGTGTCATCATACTCATCAGCTTTAATCTTAAATTGAATGCTGTCAATCTCTTGCGTGTTGATTCTTCGCTTCGATTTTCTGTATAAGGTAATGGCGGTGTTCAAAGCCACGCGATACATCCAAGTACTAAACTTAGAATCCCCTCTAAACTTTGGGAAAGCCTTCCATAATTGGATGGTGATCTCTTGAAAGAGGTCGTTGTGCGAATCGCGATCGTTTGTATAAATTCTACAGACTTTGTGAACGATGTTCTGATGTCGTTCTAACTCTGTAACAAAACTATGTTCTAGCTCTTTGGTCACTAATGGTCAGTTGTTTTATGGTAAGTAGCTTCGATGTAGTATATGTTACAAAATTCATCAAAATATTTATCATTAAACGATGAAAACATCTAGGGAAGCCGTATTTTTGTTACAAATTACAATGTATGAATATTCCACGAACTAGTTTCCCTAGAATCGTGATCATAGGCGGTGGTTTTGCAGGAATCTCGTTGGCAAAACAACTAGGGAAAAAGGAAGTACAAGTAGTACTACTAGACAAACATAATTATCATACTTTTCAACCCCTTTTATATCAAGTTTCTACAGGAGGTCTCGAACCGGATTCAATTGCTTATCCGATTAGAAAAATACTCAAGGACTATCCCAATTTCTTTTTTAGATTGGCTGAGGTAGAAGAAATTCACCCTGAAAGCTTTACGATATCAACGAATATTGGAGATCTTAAGTACGATCATTTAGTTATCGCTACTGGATCGAAGACCAATTTCTTCGGAAACAAAAAGATACAGGCAAACAGTATGCAAATGAAGACGATTCCGCAATCGTTGAACTTACGAAGTCTGATTCTTGAGAACTTTGAGGAAGCACTTCTCAATGACGACCTAAATGAGCGTGACGCGTTGATGAATTTCGTGATTGTAGGCGCAGGGCCAACGGGCGTTGAGTTAGCTGGTGCATTAGCCGAAATCAAAAAGGGAATCCTCCCAAAAGATTATCCAGATCTTGACATTAGACGTGTAAGCATCAACCTGGTTCAGGGAAGCGATCGTGTTTTACCGGCTATGAGTGAAAAAGCATCTCAAGGAGCCGAGGACTATTTACAAGAGCTTGGTGTACATGTTTGGAAAAATGTAAGAGTGGAAGATTATGATGGTCATTTGGCAACCACCAATACCGACATTTCGTTTGAAACGGCCACTCTTATTTGGGCGGCAGGGGTACAAGGTGCCGTCATCAAAGGGCTGGAGGCAAAAGACCTATTGGCAAGAGGCAATAGGTTGTGCGTCAATAGTTTTAATGAAGTGCAGGGATATGAGGGCATTTACGCTATCGGAGACATTGCGTGTATGACAGATGAGCAGTTTCCAGACGGGCACCCTATGATGGCCCAGCCAGCAATACAGCAAGGAACACAGCTCGGCAAGAATTTATTGAGAAAGATCGACGGCAAAACCATGAAGCCGTTTAAATATAAAGATAAGGGGTCTATGGCTACCGTCGGAAGAAACAAAGCAGTGGTAGACCTTCCTTCTTTCAAGTTTCAAGGCGTGTTTGCATGGTTCGTTTGGATGTTTGTGCACCTTTTCTTTTTGATCGGATTTAGAAACAGAATGGTAGTGTTCATCAATTGGGTATACAACTACGTTCGTTTTGATAGAGAAGCAAGATTGATCATCAGGCCTTATAAGCACAAAAAGATGCTACAAAAAGTTGAGCAGCGGCAACAAGTGAGTAGTTGAAAAACACGACTTCGAGGAGCTGATCGTAGGGCTAGCGAGTTACCTGAATCGATGGATCGGTTTTTTTAAGAGGAACAGTACAGTAATTGGCCAATACGCCCTTCACGATTAAAAATTGTCCGATGGCATAAAAACCAATGTTGGTGACATTTTCAAGCCAAAGCGGTCTATAGAATTTACTTAGACCCGCAATACTTTCCGAAGCAATGAAAAAGATGGCACCAATAAATACCATGTAAAAACTTCTTTTGCTAACCACTCCATATCGTAAAAAAACGGTTTGCGTCATGTTTAACGCGATCAGCATAAAAATGACCATAGGAATCAACATATCCCCTAAGTTGTCGTACATATAGTAGATGATAACAATACAGTAAAGAAGTATGATGACCCAAAAGGGAATCAGGCGATCGATATTGTATATTACCTTGTTCCTAAAGGCTAGTGAATAGGTGACATTGGCCAGCATAACACAGACAAATCCTAGAGTAAACCACAACGAACTATAAAAATTTAGCAAGGCTATGTCTCCCAATAGCAACAAAGCCAACGAGGCCAGAATAAACCACCGTTCCTGCTGGTTGATATATTTACTGTTTAAGTAGAAATAAACCAAAAGGGAGACCATGATACTCGGTTTAGAAAACATCCTAAATTCCCTTAGCCATTCAATATTACTAAAGAGGATGTCGATAATGAGTATGGTGAAAAAAATTAGCGTAAAGATCTTGCCATGCTTCATTAACTTGTTTGCATATTTATTGGTTTGAGTGATAGGTCGTTGGGGTGAGGCTAATATAAGAAAAATAACTTACTTCGAAACTTTTCGAACCTCTGAGATCACTCCCTTTATAATAAATAATTGCCCCAAAGCGTAACAAAGCATTATGGTTACATTTTTATGGGCAAGCGGAGTGTAATAACGATTGATTGCCGAAACCGTTTCACCCATTAAAAACAAGGCGCAGCCTATCATAACCAAATAAAAGCTCAAATTGTTCACTTTTCGGTGGCGTAAATAGGCCATTTTGATCATGTAAAGTGTAGCGAGCATATAAGCCGTGACTGGTAGCCAAAGTTTTCCGATTGAATTTATGATGAAGTAGAGTAATATGGTACAATACGCGAAAGCAAAGATCAAATAAGGGATGGCGCGTTTGAAGGTATGTCTCTTTCGATACGAAAAAGCAAGGGCATACATGATCTTGGCACAAATGAATGAGATCATTCCCAAGGCTAAAAAGAGCATTTCGGTATCTTGTAAGATGAAAAAATCACCAATAAATAGAAACACGAGCGCAGCAAAAACATACGCGCGAACCCTGTTAGAAAGGGCTAAACTATTGAATGAAAAATAGACAATCAAAGAAAAGATGACGAAAGGTTTCGTAATATATCGGTAGTCAAACAGATAAGGAGTGTTGTTCAGGGCAATGTCAACAGATAGGATGCTCAAGAAAATAAGGATGAAGAATCGATCTGATCTCATAGAGCAATTCTTTAGTTACTAAGGTCATTTTCATTGTCTATCCTTTCAAGGGCTTCTTTCAAATAGTTCGTATCCTTGGATAACGGATCTTCTGCCAAGATACCTTGTATGATGAAAAAGTGACCCAAGCCATAAAACAACATGATGAAAACGTCTTCATAAGGCAGTGGCTGATAGAATTTAGAGAGCCCGATCATAGATTCAGACAAAACAAATAACACTGATCCTAAGAATACCAAGACAAAACTTCTCTTGTTCGCCTTTTTGTTTCTTAAATAGGCTGCCTGAATCATGTTCAGCACCAAGGCCATATAGATCAATACAGGTAAAAAGAGTTTGCCTAATCCTTCATACATGAAGTAAAGGATGGTAAGCACGTAGAATAGAGTTACCACCATGAATGGAATGACTCTATCGAGATCAAAGGTCATTTTCGTTCTAAAGACCATAAAGTAACAGAAGTTGGCCAGACCAAAAATACCGAACCCGATCAAAAAGAACAGCGGGTCTTCGAACTCTAAGAAGGCAATGTCTCCCATCATCAAGAAGGCCAGTGTATATAAGGTAAAGTTACGAGTCTTGCGTTCTATGTGATCGCTTTCAATGTAAAAGAAAGCCATTAGAGAGGCCGTAATGCCTGGTTTGCTAAGGGTTCTGAAAATATGAAAAGAGTCAACATTGCTACAAATGATATCAATGAGCAGAATTGTAAAAAAAACAATTGTAAATCTCTTATTAGGTGACATGTAGCGGTTTGGAAGGTTAGTTCACTTATTAAACGAATATACTAAAAATGATTCATACATTGACTTTACTTTTCTGAGGTTATTGCCTCAATATTCCTCTCATAATGAGATACTGTGCGGCCGCATAGGTGGTCATGACCCAAAGTCCTGAATAAGGCACACTTTCGTGAAATCGATTGATCGCTATAATGCTATCTGATAATAAAAATAACAAAGCACCGAAAAGTACCAATCGATAGCTTATCTGATTGACGCGCTCCTTTCGCAGAAAGGCTGTTTGGGCCATCGCAAGAATAACAATCATATAGATGGTCACAGGAATAAACATTTCACCCAGATTTACAAACATTAAATTGAGCAAATATGAAGCATAGATCACGCCTACAAACATAAAGGGAAGTAGTCGATTTAGCTTCACATCATTGTTGGCAATGAATATGACGGTATACACGATATGAGTAATCAGAAAAAAGAGGATACCCAATATAAAATAGATCGGAGCTCTAAAGCTAAACATCATAAAAATGTCGCCAACCAGCGAACATATCATAGCAAAGATCATCTGATACCTTACTTTTTTTTCAACATGGGCACTATGGTATATAAAATATCCGATCAGTGAAGTCATGATCATTGGCTTTACACCAAACTCAAAAATGGCGAGTTCCTCAAACGTGGTACAGAGTACTTCGGCAATAACGATGAGCACAAAAAGTAGGGTAAATTGTGTAGAGTGTTTAAGGGTAATTTGGGTCATTCAATCGATTTAGGCCGTACAATATAACAAAAAACGATATAACAGGGTAAAACCGTAACAAATTGTTAGGCACCTTTAAAAACAAGCTCATTTCAATTCGTCCTATGGTTTTGACAGTTGGGTCCTTTTTTTTATGATCGCAAGTTTGTTGTTCGCAATTTTGAGTTATCAAAAAACGAACAAATGAAAAAAATACTGCTCTTATTTCTATTGACCACCAACACATTTTATGCACAAACCACTATTTCTGGGCGAGTAGTCGATACCAATACCCTTCCTATCATGGGCGCCAATATCTATCTAGAAGGTACCTATGACGGAACCTCTACTGATGAGAACGGAGCTTTTAGCTTTGAAACAGAAGAAGCAGGGGTACAAACCTTGGTGGTTTCTTTTTTGTCTTATGAGACGTATCAATTGGCGCTAGATATATCAAAACTGAAGAACCTTAGCATAACGCTTAAAGAAGAGGTAAACGCCTTGAACAGTGTTGTACTTTCGGCAGGTACCTTTGAGGCAGGCGACAATGCAAAAGTATCCGTGCTTAATCCATTGGATGTGGTAACGACGGCCAGTGCCTTGGGCGATTTTGTGGGAGCGTTGCAAACGCTTCCAGGGACTGCCACAGTTGCAGAAGATGGGCGGTTATTCGTTAGAGGAGGTGAAGCAGATGAAACGCAGATATTTATTGATGGCGTTCGTGTATTTACTCCGTTTACACCCACAACTAATAATATTCCGACTAGAGGAAGATACTCTCCCTTTTTATTCAAAGGAATCACTTTTTCCACCGGTGGATATTCAGCCGAATATGGCCAGGCGTTATCAAGTGTTCTCTTGTTGAACACCATTGACGAACCTGATCAAGAAAAGACCGACATTTCGCTGATGAGTGTTGGTGGAGGTGTTGGTCACACCAAAAAATGGGAAAAGAGCTCATTAAGTATCAACACTTCATACATCAATCTGGCACCCTATCTTGAAGTTTTCAAGGATAGAAACGATTGGAAGAAACCTTTCGAAGGGATGGCTGGTGAAGCCGTTTATAGACATAAAGTCAACAACGGACTGGTAAAACTCTACGCCGCTTTCGACCATACCAATTTTGAACTGGTGCAAGACGATATCAATCTGTCAGACGGCTTCCGTTTTGGGTTGAGCAATAAAAACTTCTACCTAAATTCAAGTTATAAAGGGTTCTTTGAAGGAGATTGGGTATGGAGTTCGGGTGTCGGTTTCACCATGGATCACACCGATGTGAATATTCAAGATGGAAAAGTTGACGATACGCAACATTCCTTCCACTTTAAAAGTAAATTGAAGAAGTCGTTCAGCAATCGTTTTAAACTTCAGTTTGGCGCTGAATATTTCATCACTGATTTTACGGAAGATTTCAGGGATTCTCAAACGGACTTCAGAACAAGCTTTAACAATAACATTGCTGCTACGTTCGTAGAATCTGATATCTTTTTCTCGAACGATTTGGCGGCCAAAGTTGGGGTTAGGGCTTCCTACTCAGAATTGCTTCAGGATTTTACTGTATCGCCAAGGCTTTCGCTCGCTTACAAGACAGGAGAAGATGCTCAGATATCCATGGCCTACGGAAACTTTTATCAAACCCCGCGAAACGAATACTTAAAGTTTTACAATGACTTTTCTTCAGAAAGAGCCGAACACTTCTTGCTAAATTACCAATACTCAAAAGACGGACGTATATTTCGGGCAGAGACCTATTACAAGAAGTATGATGACCTCGTCAAGTTCGACACTCAGTTTGCTGGTCCAGAGGCCAATTTTTCCAGCACTGGTGATGGTTTTGCCAAAGGTCTTGATGTCTTTTGGAGAGATAGTAAGAGCTTCCAGTACTTGGACTATTGGGTGAGTTATTCGTATTTGGATACAGAGCGAAACTACCAAAATTTTCCAGAGTCTGCAGCTCCCGCCTTTACCTCTAAGCACAATCTATCCCTGGTAGGTAAGTATTGGGTCGATAAATGGCGTTCTCAATTGGGTATTAGTTATTCGTTTGCGACAGGAAGACCTTATACCAATCCAAATACGAGCGATTTCTTGGGTGACCGTACCAAAACGTATAATAGTGTTAGCTTCAATTGGGCCTATTTGATCAGTCAACAGAAAATACTATACTTCTCAATCAACAATGTGTTGGGTACGCGAAATGTGTTTGGATATAATTATGCCAACACCCCAAATGCCAACGGAGTATTTGACCGACAAGCCATACGTCCGGCCGCTGATCAATTCTTTTTTGTTGGGTTCTTTTGGACAATCAGTGATGATAAAAAGAGCAATCAGTTGGATAATTTGTAGACACGGTCAAAACACTGATCGTCTTCGTTCCATATTTCTTTTTCAAAATCGAAGAAACGCTCCAAGATCTTTACAGAGCCTATGTTGTCCCTATCAACGTAGGCTTTAAGGGTTTTGATATTCATTGAGTTGAAGGCATGCTCTATGAGTCCTTTGGTAATCTCAGTGCCATAGCCATTTCCCCAATGCGACTCGAGAAAGCGATAGCCAATTTCCCATTCGTTCTTTTCATTTATGATGATGGCACCAGTGCCGACAAAGACATCTTTTTCTGTGGTGATAGCCCATACCCAAAAGTCGTTGTTTTGCTTACCATAAAGGTCAATAACCCTTTTTAAGTCAGCTCTGTTCTCTTCAGGACCCATGGCTGATTGACCAACATATTTCATAACGTTCGGATTGCCTTGCATCTCGTGAAAACCCGGAAGGTCGCTTTCGCGCAATTCTCGAACAAGTAGTCTTTCTGTTTTGAATATCATATAGTAAATGTAAAATGTAAAAGTACAAAGTATTTAGTACTGAGTACTGAGATATGAGTATTGAGATTTGTACTAACAACTAAAAACCAAGAACTAATAACTAGCATACAGTTCGGTCGATAAAAACGACAGTTCGGTCATTCCTTTTACGAAATGATTGGCAAATGTAGAATCTTTGTACCATCAACAAAAAACAACAAAAATGGTTCGCATTATTTATTATCTAGTAGCATTTTTAGCAACAACCACAGTAGCGGTTGCTCAGTCTAACTATGAAAAGGGAATGCAAAAGGCATTGACCTTATGGCAAGAACAAAAACCTGTAGAGGCTGCCAACTTGTTTGAGCGCATCGCCAAAGCAGAGAAGGACGAATGGTTACCTTATTATTATGTCTCTCAGATCAACACGATTGCTTCGTTTAATCAAAAGGACAAAGAACAAGTAACTTTATTATTGACCAAAGCGCAAGATTTCTTGAATGAAGCCACGACATTATCTCCAGAGAACGCTGAGATACTGATACAACAAGCATTTATCAATACAGCATGGATTGCGTTTGATGGGGCCACATATGGGATGACCCTATCGGGAAAAAATGCAGCCTTGTATTCGAAGGCTTTAGCACTAGCACCAAACAACCCTAGAGTTGTCCTTTCTAAGGCAGAATGGGACATGGGCAGCGCTCGTTACTTTGGGCAAGACACGGCTCCCTTTTGCAAAGATGTTGAAAGAGCCTTAGAACTTTTTGCTACCTTTAAAACAGAAAGTGATCTTCACCCAAGATGGGGTGAAAAAAGAGCCAAAGAGATTTTGGCAAGTTGTAAAGAATAATTTAATAGCATGAGGTACCTTCTTAAAACCGTATTTACGGGAGTCATCATAGGTTTAGTAATCGCCGCAATATTTATTATTGTTCAGGTTTTAGGCGGAAGAACTCTGGTTTTCAACCAGGCCTTCATTCAGGAGATTTTGTACTACGTATTGTATTCAGTAGTGCTGTCCTTACTTAACGGAACCTATTTCGACTACCTAAATCATAAAGTTCGCTGGAAGAAGTACGCTCGCTATAAAATGATCATTGGTGCTACCGGTAGTATCGTCATCACCATGTTGGGAATCTTCTTTGTACGTATCATAACGAAGGTCGGTTTTGAAGGAAAAGATTGGAATGCATTCATAAACGATGAGCGTGCTGTGTTTTACGTCATCGCTTTGCTGATCACCATAGTGATCTCTATTTTCTTTCATGCTGTGTACTTTTATCGAGAGATACAAAAGAACAAGGTCAAAGAACAAAAGATCATTGCAACGACGGCGTCGGCTCAGTTCGATGCTCTCAAGAATCAATTGGACCCTCACTTCTTGTTCAATAGTCTTAATGTATTGACCTCATTGATCGAAGAAGACCCCAGACAAGCACAGCGTTTTACAACATCCTTATCAAAGGTGTACAGATATGTGCTAGAACAAAAGAACAAGGAGTTGGTGACTGTCGAAGAAGAACTTCGGTTTGCCCGAACCTATGTAAACCTATTGAAGATGCGCTTTGAAGAGAGCATCATCTTCGAATTACCAGAACAGGCTAGTAACCCTGAGGCGAAAGTGGTACCCTTATCGCTTCAGTTGCTGCTCGAGAATGCTGTAAAGCATAACATGGTAATGCCTAACAAACCGTTGAAGATCACCATTTATGAAGAGGAAGGCAACTTGGTTGTTCAAAACAACCTTCAGCCTAAACAGGTGGTGAAGAAAAGTAGTGGAGTAGGACTGCGCAACATTCAGCAGCGCTATGCCATACTGACGCACCGAAACGTAATTATTAATAAGACACCATCAGAGTTCTCCGTGAGGATTCCGATGTTGACCAAAAAAGTATCAACAACCATGAAAACACAAGAAACATATATAGAAGACAAACGTTATCAACGCGCAAAAGAACGTGTTGAAGCCATCAAAGGATTTTACGGAAACCTGGTTGCTTATGTCATAGTTATACCATTCTTATGGTACTTAAACTCACGCACCACAGATTTTACTTGGGCCATCTTCCCAACATTAGGATGGGGCTTCGGAGTCATCATGCACGGCTTAGAAACGTATGGGTATAGTCCGCTGCTCGGTAAAAATTGGGAAGAGCGCAAGATCAAGGAATATATGGATAAGGACAAGTTTTAGTCGCAATGAAACAATGAATTAATGAGCTAATGAAATAATGGTATAACCAAAACCTAAAACCACATTTCAGTAGTAAGAAATGACAATTCGGTAGAATAGTTTTCGAGATAATGAAGGAGCTTCCGAAATTTGAATAACATTTAAAACAATTCCCCGTAAGGGAAACCAAAAAACAACACAACCATCATGGAAGATTATAACAAGGAAAACAGATACATTCGGGCTAAAGAGCGCGTCGAAGAGATAAAGAAATTTTATGGCAACTTAACCTCGTACATCATTGTGATTAGCTTTTTAGCAATTCTTAATTACTGGGTAGATGGTTGGGGATACCCTTGGTTCTTATGGGCCGCCTTTGGATGGGGTATCGGACTGGCTTTTCACGCTGCTAAGGCCTTCAGACTTAATCCTTTCTTTAATAAAGATTGGGAAGAACGAAAGATCAAAGAGTATATGGACAAGGACAAAGAAGACTATCGCAGCGGTAGCCAGCGATGGGAATAAAATTGAAAAGACATGCAACAGTTTGAAGAATCAACATATCAAAAGGCACGCAGACGAGTAAAGTCAGTCAAAGGTTTTTATGACCACCTATTTGCCTACATTGTGATCAACATCATGATCGTCTTCTTTAGAAAGTATATCATAGACTTTGTAAACAACAAGACCGGAAATGTAAACGAAGGTTTTATCGAGTGGTTAGATTGGAATATTCTTTTAACCCCTGCCATTTGGGGCATCGGATTGCTTATTCATGCTTTGTTTGTTTTTAAGATAAAAGGAAATGCCATCAAAAATTGGGAAGAACGAAAGATCCAAGAGTACATGCAGCAAGAAGAACAAAGCACTACCTGGGAATAGTTCAATGAAACAATGAATTAATGAAGTAATGAAACAATGAGTTAGTGAATGGGGAATAAGGAATAGGGAATAGGGAATAAAGAAAAAGTCTCAATACTCACATCTCACTACTCAATACTAAAACAACAACTATGGATTTTCAAGAACAAGAACGATACAACCGCGCCAAAAAAAGGGTAGACAATATAAAAGGATTTTACATACACCTGATCGTGTATTTGATTATCAACACCTTTATCATTGTAAAGATCTACAGCGAACGTATTCAGGACAATGAAGAATTTTGGGAATGGCAAAGTTTCTTCACTGCAGTAGCCTGGGGTGTTGGTTTAGCGATCCACGGACTCAATGCTTTTGGACCTGACCTTTTCTTCGGAAAGAATTGGGAAGAACGCAAGATCCGCAAGCTCATGGAAGAAGACAAAGACGAGTTTACCAACTATACGCGGTATGAATGATACGATGCAATGCAACAATGAATCAATGTAGCAATATACCAATGTGCTAATTAAGTAATGCTTTAGTTCTAACAACGATAGAAATAAATAATATCTTACTACTCAAATCTCAAATCTCATATCTCAAATCTCATATCTCAATACTAATATCCAACAACTAAAATGAACGTACTCATCATAGAAGACGAAAAGCCAGCAGCAAGAAGACTAAGCCGTATGTTGAACGAATTAGGAGTGACCGCCAACCAAATGCTGCACTCTGTTGAAGAATCTATCGAATGGTTTCAGAACAATGAACATCCCGATCTGATCTTCTTGGATATTCAGCTTTCTGATGGACTCTCTTTTGAGATCTTTGATGTCATCGAAGTAAGCAGTGCCGTAATCTTTACCACCGCCTTTGACGAGTATGCGCTGCAAGCATTTAAGCTAAATAGTATTGATTATCTCTTGAAGCCTATTGATGAGGAAGATCTTGAAGCAGCCGTTAAAAAGTACAACGGATTTAAACCAGCGCAAAAAAATGTGCAGCTTAACTTTGAAGATATCAAGAAGTTGTTGGTGAACCCAGTTGAAAGGGAATACAAAAAACGTTTCACGGTCAAGGTAGGGCAACACCTGAAGATGCTTCCAGTAGATGAGATCGAATGCTTTTACAGCGAAAACAAAGGCACGTATGCTTTTACTACCGAAGGCAGAAACTATTTATTAGATACCACTCTTGAAAACCTTGAAGACGAGCTCGCTCCTGAAACCTTCTTCAGAGTAAGCCGAAAGTTCTATGTGAACATCCATGCCATTAAAGACATTATTTCCTATACGAATAGCCGACTTCAGCTAAAGCTCAACAAGTTCAATGAGCAAGAGATTATCGTTGCACGCGAACGAGTAAAGGATTTCAAGCTTTGGCTTGAATAGTAGTTGGTCTTTGGTTATTGGTCGTTAGACCACTTTTAAGCCAGAATAAAAAATAGGCAATAAATAATAAAGGCCTCATATTTCACCCAACACCAACTATTACCCACCTAAAACCCTTTACCTAACACCTAATACCCAAAAACACCCACTTATTACTTTCTGCTTTGCCCAAAGCACATTACATACTACTTTTCACCTTCATAAGTCAGAAAGTGAGGAGCAATACTTCTTACCATCTTACGAAATATCAAAACCAGTCAATAGCGTCCCCCTAAGACTATTTTCTAAGTTGTGAAAGGTCCTTGACAGCATAAAAACTGCAAGGACTTTTCTTTTGGTTAAAAATAAAAAAAGGGAAGTATTGGCTTGAATGTTATCTTAATATACTGGTATTTCACTTATTTAAGGTAAAATTGACATGCTAAAGGGAAGTGTGTCTAGCGTATAAAGGTGATGTGCATGCTACTTTTGTTTTCAGAAATAATAGTAATCAAAAAAACAGAACCAGAATGGAAAACAAGATCGAAAAAAACCTATTGCACGTACACGAATTATTAGCCAAAGGAGCCTTTATCGAGGCAATGGAAACGTATTTACACGATGAGGTCGAACTTACAGAGGCCAACGAGGCTCCTAAAAAGGGAAAGGACTATTGTGTAAAATTCGAACAGGATTTTATAGATAACCAATTGGCCGAGTTTGTAGGTTATGAAGTAGGGAACTACGCCGTACAGGGAAACCACAGTTTCTATGATGCAATAATGACTCTGAAACTTAAAGACGGGAGTACCATGGTTTCAGAACAGGTGGTCGCCACCGAATGGAAAGATGGAAAGATCTATAGAGAACGTTATTACCATGCATAATACAAGTGTTTCTGTCTTGAAATAAATTGTATAAGATGAATGCTCTCAAAGCCCTTGACAGGATAAAAACTGCAGGGGCTTTTCTTTTTCGCTTATGTTTGGACGAAAGATAAATTGGAATAGATTTTTTAGTTGCGAATAATTATTAAATTGTAAGAAAAAGCAACCTTTGAAGTACAAAGTTTTTATAGGGTTACAGATCATCATTGGCCTTTTGATAATGTTCTCCTCCTGCTCACAAAAGGATTCCATTCCTTTTAAACTCCCAAGAGATGCCGAAACACTCATCGCTGGCGACTCCGTTAAGGTCTGGAAGTTGTCTAAGCGAATCAATAATGGTTACCGAATGAATATGGGAGATTGTTTTTTGAGTTACCGAATTTCATATTTGACCGACGGAACCTTTCACGACAATAATGGGCAGCACAACGATTGCGGGCCAACGCTTCGCGGAACCTGGAAACTTGTAACCACCGAAAAAGGTAGTTTCATAAAGATTATGAGTCCGCAGCTACCAACATTACTTGACATTGACAAGGAAGAAAAATTCTTTAAAATCAAACAGCTTTCAAAAAATGAGCTGGTGCTTCGGTTTGGTCACAAACAGTACGGAAATAAGGTGACAGTCGTTATAGATCACCTTGTTCCTGAGAATGTTAAGGTGAAGGATAGAGATTTTCATAATAAATAGTTACTTATAATATATGAATCAGAATCAGAAGCAGGAGACAATGATTGAAATTTCGAACAAGCAACGCTTCCTAGAAATAACTGCAGTATTGATTACAGCTGCCGGAAAGTTCCTTTTTATGGATTACCTGAACTGGCGATTTCCTTTTGTTGCGGGTGCCTCTCTTTTTTGGATCTGCTATGTAATTTATCAGAGCAGAAGAAACAAAGAAATCCTTGCGTATTGGGGGTTTAGAAAAGACAATTTCAAGAAAGTACTGTCCATGGTGCTTCCCTTCGGACTGTTTGCGATTGCAGCCTTTTTTGCCGTAGGATTCTATCAAGGAACCATCAATATGACGTGGCACCTGATCCCGATATTGATTATGTATCCGATTTGGGGGACGATCCAACAATTTTTACTGATCAGTCTATTGGCTGGAAACCTTCAGGATATGGAAGGGAAGAAGTTTAACAAAGCAGTGATCATTCTCTTTGCCGCTATCTTGTTTGCCGCTGTACACTATCCGTTTTGGTGGCTGATAGGAGCAACCTTTGTTTTGGCACTCTTTTACGGATACGTATATTTAAAAGCAAGAAACCTCTATGTACTGGGACTGTTTCATGGCTGGCTCGGCGGACTCTTCTATTACACAGTTCTTAACCAAGATCCTTTTATGGATACGTTTGGGAAGTTTCTGTGAGATAGAAGTTAGTATTGAGTATTGAGATGTGAGTACAAAGTATTAAGTACATAGTGCAAAGGTCAATTATGAATTTTGCATGTTGAATTTTAAATGTATATTCTGATTAAGAACCAAAACAAGTAAACACGTGAAGAAAAGTACCAAAGGATATTTTATTATTACAGCTATTCTGGCTGCGGATACCATATTATTTCTTTGGAAAGGAATTTCTCTTGCCACAGACTGGGCTGATAAACTTTTGTTTTGGGTTTGGTTTTTCTCAACTTTTGTTGTTGTTTTCAGTGAGATTAAGAAAAAGTGGGCAAAGATTTATGGTTCTATCTTAACTGTTCTTGTTGTCATAAGTTGTTTGCCTATGATGATTCCTATACTTACTGTTTTTGTATCGATGGCACCCCATCTCGAAAGGAATGAATATTATGATGATGGTCAGTTAAAATTGTATTTAACGTCGAAGTCTGTGATTGCGAAACCGTACGTCGCTGTCAAGAAAAACTATGTCATTTTTGAACAGGAGTTTTATGAAATGGATATGACTTTGCTCATAGAAGATAACAAGCATTATAATATTGATGATGCTATCTTAATCACGCGGTTAGAAGATAAAGACAATCATATAATGTTTCAATTTGATTTTGAAGATGCTTCTATGATTCATTTGATAAAGAAGTGAATTGATGAAATTTAAAAGAACTTAGCAAAAAGTATTTGTACAGAAATAAATGTTGAATAGCTACTTTAACCAAAATGTAAGAAATTTAGGTCTAGCCGAAGGTTTTCAGAAATAGCTGTGAGACAAACGGAAGTGCGTTTCGCGTTAGCGAAAAGGAGCATGAAGTGCAGGGTCAGCAGCGGTTTTGAGAATGTGTTTCTCAAAAATTTCCTCAAACCTTCTTGATTTTTTGGTTCGTTTTTTATCAAGAAAAAATGAACAGTAAAGAAATACAAGATTTGAAATGAAAGTACAACACCTTTTTTTACTACTCATCTCTTTAGGATTTCAAGAAGAGAAAGAATCCATCGTACGTGAGTATATAGATGCTCGAAATAACTATGATTTCGAGAAAGTCAATCAATTGGTAAGACCTGATTATTACGAAATCTTTGCGCCAGACAAAAGCATGGAATCAAAGAGCTTGGCACAATTAAAAGATCAACTACTATGGGGCAAAGAAATGAGTTCTCAAATAAAAGTGGTATCCTTAAAGGCAGATAGTGAAACTGTGATTGTTATTGAAGAATACACTAATTATTTGGATACCGCATTAGATAGAACTCCGAGAAAACTAAAGGTGACTTACCACTTTAAAGGTGATAAGGTTAGTCATCAAGGTTTGGATACAATAGTAGGACATAGTGAGTTGGTAAAACAAAATGGAGTTAAATATGAAAAATTTAAGTCGTTTTGTGAGCAACGCGAACTATACCCGAACAATCTTGGCTACAACACAGAAGGAGCAAAACACCTAAGAAAAATGCTTGACCTCTATGTGAAGATGAAAGGTGGAAAGTGAAAGTGAAAATTTTAAAGACAGCAGCTATCGATACACTGCTTTACACATTATTTGGAATCATACTTGTTATCCTAGGATTAAGGATGTATCGTTATTATGGCAAGAATGCTGATGATTTTGGAGACAGGTTACCCAAGTTATACACAGTGGCAGTACTCATAGCCCTAATAGGAATTGCTATTGTTACTTTCAGTACAATTAGCTTCCTCACCAAAACCTAACACCTAACACCTAACACCAATAACCAATAACTAAAAACTAAGAACTAACTCCACTTCCTTCCCAATTCCCGCCTCATAAGGATGCGCACTTGAAGTAAACAAACTCAAGACATCAAAGTGTCCGCCATAGACCGCCATGGTTACTTTAGGGTTGGCTCCTTGATCGAGCAAAAACTGCACAATTTCTTTCAAATTATATGGTACTTGTTGTCGCCAAAATTCAACACCATTACTCGCAGCATAGTGAAGTAAAGTGGCACCATGCGGATAGTTACTCTTTTCAGAAACCAGTTCAGGATACGCAGCGATCATATTTCTGAGTTCGTTGAGGTTGCCTTCAAGCAGAAGATTAACAGCACTTTCAAATTGGCTATTATACGCTGTTTGAGCACCAGCCTCTAGATGCGCCCAATCGGCATAACCATGTTCGCAGGCTATGGTCAATTGACAATCTGCTATTCCAAGGTTTTTAGCTTGTAGTATATCAACGTCAACGCCCAAATAATTCGGGTTATAGTTGTTAATTTCACTGAAGACAACAGCATTGTTTTGTTGAACACCTTCAAAAAGACGTTCTGATAAAGCAGAAAGATGGTCAGCAATCGTATTAAATTGCGTCATATTGGTCAGCAATGTGCCATACCATTTTTGAAGTTCTGTAACTACTTTAGCCTTGTATATTGCGCTCATGGCGTTGTTGGATTCGTTGTTTTATGAGAAGCATCAATGGCACCAAGGGTGCCGTACCATTTAGCAATGGTGTTTTGTGCAGGTTTGTATTGCGGAGTAAAGTCTAAAGCAGCACCGTTACTAGGTCCGCGATATCGGTTGTCCCATTGCCATATGTACATACCTGCAAACCAACCCTCATCCCAAAGTTTGTTGAACAGTGCTTCATAGGCGTATTGTTGAGTTCTATACGAACGCTTCGCAAACAAAATATCGAAAGAGTCACCCCATTCCCATGGACTAATAGTTGCTGTAGCCTCACTTTTATAGCCAACTTCAGTAAATAGAATGGGTTTTTGATATTGTTCATGAAGTACTTTCAACATGGTAATATGCTTGGACCATCCGTCTTCAATGGCCGTAATCTCTGGCGCATTACTTTTTGTCAACGGAAAATATGCCTGAACACCAACATAATCCATTTCATTCCAAAAGGGAACTTTCTTGAATTCCCCATCCCAGTTGGCAGCGTAGGTCAATTTCCCTGGATAGATTTCTTTGATCTTGGTCACCAATTGCACCCAGCGGTTGGGTAGAGCGGTAAGTGTAGTTTTTAGCTCAGTGCCAATGCAAAACAATTCTGCATTGGTAAAAGCCGCCATATGGGCGTAATGAAGCATGTTGGTCTCATACGTATCAAACCAACGATTCCATTCTTCTTGATCAGACAATGAAATATTAGAGCGCCAACCTTGGCCCAACCAAACGTGCGGTTTTAGATGTACTTTGACCCTTCTATCATGCAACTCATGAATAGCCTTGATAAAGGTAGAATCTCTTTTAGACCATTCACCAATGGCAGTCGGACTTCTCATGTCTAATGACCCTTCATCAGATTGATAAAGAAATGGGGTCACGGCAACCCATTCTACATTATTTTGTATCAAAGACTCAATGCTGCTAGTATTTTCTGTACGATTCCAACCAAAAACACTCATTCCCCGATGTTTCCCGTCGATCTGGTACAGCTCATACGGAACGCAACTATAGTTTTCAACCTGTTTATCCCAAGTGTATGTGTACGATTCGTTGGTGTTATAAAAAATGATAGCTCTAACACTTCCGTAAAGCAATAGGATCGGAAGTAGGAGTCCAATAGAGAATCGCTTTAAAAAGACCTTGGGACCTTTACGTTTATAGGTTCTGACGAAAAAGCGAAACAATAAAAACAGCAGGTAAATAAATAAGAAGATCACATGCAGTGCTACCCAAAATCGGGGAAGACTCAATAATTGCTTTAAATTACCAAAGAGTTCGGTAAAAGGGTTTCCGTTAATAAGCATGACCAACACAAAGAACCCAAGCATCAGTACCCACGTTACCAGATAGGTAATACCAATAGCCTTTGTTTCTTTCTTTAGAGAAAATGCCATACCACTTGTTTTTTGTAAGACGTGCCTAGCACAGATATGTTACAGACTGAACATGTTAAAGTTAGGGGAGTAAGTCGACAAACCAAAATCCCTGATGAGAAGCATTATCTTGTTTCGGAGCTTTATATTCTCTATATGTTTTTTCGCTTACGCGGAAGGGAATTGCACTATTGAAAATAGGTCCATCGTAGCAAAACGTATGAAACTCTCCGTTTTCACCACAAGGATCCACATTAGGCGGAAGGTCTCTTACAAAGTCTTCATTCAATTCACGCCCCACGAAACTTTCATCCAATAGATCCGCCTTGATGCAAACTACGATTGCTTTGAAACCTAACGACACAAATTCTTGAATCAGCGCTTTGGTGTCCCGTTTCCAAATCGGAAAAAGAGCATTCAAACCTACTTTTTTAAGTTGCTCTTCGCGATAATTTTTCAAGTCTTCTAGAAAGATATCACCAAACGCCGAATGTGTGCACCCTTCTTCAATCAGGGGATTTAGTGTTTGAAGCATCAATGTTTCGTAGGTTTCCATGTCGGGTTGTTCGGGCAATTCTAGCGTTACCGACGGGATATTCAGTGCAGCGACCTGTGCTTCCAGCAAACTACGTCGCAATCCATGCATAGACACACGGTCATAGTGAGCATTAACCGAAGTAAGCAATTTGGTAACATCGTATCGTTCGTCTTTCAATAAATGATACAGCGCCAGTGCAGAATCTTTACCCGTGCTCCAGTTGAAAATAGTTTTTAGTTTTTGGTCTTTGGTCATCAGTATCATTCCTAGGTAGGTAGGAATCTGTTTCTTATTATTGGAATTAGAACTTGAGCATTATTACATTGCTTCATTAAAACATTAGTTCATTGCTATTCCACACGATTATCATCAAAGGCAGACGGCAGAAGCTTCGGAATAAACTTGATCAGCAATGGCAACAACACCATACCGCCGGGTAAGGCAAAAATGGCCAGTGAAGGTACCGTTTTACAGATATCCAATAACTGGTCTCTTACCTTTTGCTTTTCGTCATCATTGAGATCTTTAGTGGTGCTTTTAGTAAGAAGTAACAAGAGTTCTTTGCTCTCGTCTAGTTCTTTTAGCAACCGTTTCTTATTTCGCAAAATCAGAACGTTCACCATCCTAGACGACTGGTCATAAAAATGCTTCACCGGATTGCTGGTATTAAAGATGGCGATCTTGTCTTGGTGTTGTAAAATAAAACTGTGCGCGAAGCTCAATGCAAAACTGATTTCTTTCTGTTCCAAACCAAGGTCCAGACCCAAGGCCCAAACAAAATGGTCCTCTTGTTTGTCCAGTGCACGGTCATTCCAAACGGCCATGCAGGCAAGATCTATGATATATAACTTTTCAAGCGGATCTGTATATGAGGTGAGCAATGCACAAAGTTCTGCAACCGAGTGTTGCTCGGGTATTTCGTTGTAACGCAATGAAGATTGCAATAGCTTCACAAGTAATTCGTCGTAGTCAGTCTTTTCTTCCTTAGCATTCAGCGCATTGAGAACTACTGAAGTAATAGATTGCTCTAAACTCTCGGCATAGGTATGGGCATTGGCATTTCCTCTTAAAAAATATTGATACGCTAAAACGTCAACAAAAAGTAATGCATTGGTGATGATGTTGCTAAAGTTTCGTGTAAAGACATTTTCATTGACCTGAATACGATAGTGCAACACCTTTTCGAGTTGGGCGGTACTACTTTTTCCAACAATTATCTTGTCTAGAAGTGTTAGTCGTTTGGCCTTTAGTTGCTTGTAGAATTCTAGAATGCTATTGGTAACCGCCTCTTGGTCCAACGAGCCAAAGTGCTCTTTGTACGTGTAGGTTAAGGCCAGAAATAGGTTGAGTTTGGTTGTCTCTTCTTCGGTCAAAGAGTTCTCGATCGACAAGGGCAGCCATGGTTCAATGTTGGTTCCATAAATAAAACCAGCATGCCGCACCCTATGATAATAGGTGCTGTGAGAAATGCTTTGAAAGGCAACCTTGCCATCCGAGAGCTTCCAAAGTTTGTTTATCCAACCTGCTGCCGAAGGATTCATTTGTTCTTTGTTGTTAATATGGAACTTTTAGAGACTATAAGAGCCCTTGACAGGATTTGGCAAGGGCTTCTTGAATATTGTTTAGAAATGTCAGTTTATTCGATAATGCCTGCGCAGCTTATCCTTGCACCAGCGGCGCCACTTGGCTGAGATTTGAAATCATCTACACCTTGGTGAACAATCACGGCTTTGCCTAAGATGTCTTTCTTCTCATCGCCACATCCGATACACCATTCATCGGTTTCAAAAGGGATCTTAGCTTCTCCATCTTTGTTTGCAGTGAAGTTTCCGATGTCACCTTTGTGATATCCACCTTCATCACCCCATTTCCCATGTGGTTGAAAGGTAGGATTCCAGTGTCCTCCTGTAGATTTTCCGTCATCAGAAGAACAATCTGCCTTCTCATGAATATGAATGGCATGTTCGCCTTCGGTAAGGCCAGAAAGATAGGCGATCATGGTTACTTTTCCTTTTTCCTGAGTAAAGGCCACTTTGCCCTTAACCCCACTGTCACTCTTAGGTTCAAGTTCCATGGTAACAGTCTTGACCTTGGCTTCAACGACTTCTTTCTTTACTTCTTCTGTAGTATCTTCAACGACCTTTTCGGTCTCTTTTTTCTCATTTTTACAACTGGTTATAAAAACCAAGCTTGCACAAACCATAAGGATAGGTAAACGTTTCATAATTTGAGTTGATTTTTTTTGTACCTCCAAGGTACGTAGTAATCGGTAATGATACAAATTAATTCCCGCGAAGGCGGGAATCTGCCCCTTGTTATTGGAGTTTTAGTATTTCGTATTGAGTACAAAGTATAAAGTATAAAGTATAAAGTGAATAGTTCAAAGTTTAAATGTGTAACCAGAAGGTGTTTGCAGCAACGAACTCCCCTTTCTTCTGCTTTGCAGAATTCATTCCCCTCTTTGGCCAAAGAGGGGAGCCTCATTTGAACTTTGATTCAACTATTTGGTCACACAATGTTTCAAGTAAAACGAATAGCACAGCTCCTCCCTTTAGTTAAAGGGAGGTGTCAGTGCACATGGCACTGACGGAGGGTTTTTAATTCATTGTTTCAGCAACTCCTTGTTATCTCGTATGCCTCGCTTGATGTTCTCACAAAGAATGAGTGATTTGTCGATTCGAGTCTGTTGCACCTTATAGCGAGCTATCATGTATATTATACTTCGTTGTTTACCCGGGGTAAGGGATTCGAATATTTGGAAGGCATCGTAATCACTGAGCAAAACTGCTTCTAATTCTTCAGGCATTTCGGCACCGTATTTACTGTTGTCCTCAAAGAATTGAAGGGTAAAATAATCATTCGGAAAGATGCCTAGTTGCTTTTGTTTGTCCTTTCCGAAGGTAAGATGGTATGTGCCATGATACTTCTGAAGCGCTCCATGAAAAGAAATTTCCTTTCCTTCGAACGAAGCAATGACTTTTACTCTTTGTTGTCCGGCATCTAAAAAGGGCTTCACAATCTCTTCAGAAAGAGGTATCGCATGCATCCCTTTGATCGTTGCTTCGAAAGGCCGGCTTTGTAGTTTCATGAGTTGTTAGTGTTGAGATATGAGTACAAAGTATTAAGTACTGAGTACAAAGACAAATTTTGGATAGATAAAAGAACCAAGAGCCAAGAACCAAAAATATATTCGTGAACTTGCCCGAATGGTACAGGCGGGTTCGTGGCAACTAAACGAATAAACGCATCAACAACTAAACAATTATTACATTTCTACATTAATTCATTCTTTCATTAACTCATTGAACCAGCGTTGTTTTCACTTGTACTTCGTTATGAAGGGTTTTATGCACTGGACATTTGTCAGCAATCTGTAAGATGCGTTTTACCTGTTTTTCATCAAGGTCACCCTCGAGTTTTATAGCGCGCTCAAAGGTGTCGATTTTAGCATTAGGGTCTTCACACTGTTCACAATCCTCCGCATGTTGTTTTGAGTAGCTGGTATGTACTTCAATGTTTTTCAAGTCCCAACCTTTGCGTCTCACGTACATTTGTACCGTCATGGCAGTACAAGCCGAAAGCCCTGCAGAAACCAGTTCATAAGGTGATGGACCGTAATCGTTTCCTCCAAAACTCACAGGTTCATCAGCCAACATATAATGATTGCCTACCTTCATTTGTGTGGTAAATCCATCATCACCGTCCAAACTAGCGACCACTTGATGCTGAGTCTTCAAGGCTTCATTCTCAGGAACATCGACATAGCGAGACGCCCAACCAGCAATCACTTGCCCTACATATAGCGAATCCTTTTTGTTCATAAGCAAATGGTCAGCTCCATCTAGAGAAACAAAGCTTTTTGGATGATGTGCGGCGAGATAGATCTCTTCCGCATTTTTGATGCCCACAGTACCGTCTTGTGGTGAATGCATTATGAGTAACGGTTTTCTCAACGATTTTGCAACCTCTGGTAGCGATTTGGTTTCAAGGTCATCTAGAAATTGTTTCTTGATGGTAAAGTCCCTTCCGCTTAAATTAACTGTAGCAAGACCATTGGACTGAATCTCTTCTATATTGCTCTTAAACAAATGCTGCACATGTTTTGGATTCGAAGGCGCACCGACGGTAGCAATTGCTTTGATGTAGTCCATTTCAGCTCCTGCGAAGATGGCGGCGGCACCGCCCAACGAATGACCGATAAGAAGGCTAGGAGCCTTATAGTTTTCGGCTAAAAAATCGGCTGCAGCACAAAGATCAGCGACATTACCTGAGAAATTGGTATCGGCAAAATCACCTTCGCTTTCGCCCAAACCTGTAAAATCAAAACGCAAGACGCCAAACCCTGCCGAGGTCAAGGCACGACTGATGTTTCGAACGGCCCCGAGGTTCTTGTTGCACGTAAAGCAATGCGCAAAGAGGGCGAAATTATGAGGTTCTTGATTGGCCGGAAGCTCTAACCTGCCTGATAGGGTATGGCCTTCTTTGTTTTGAAAAGTGACTTTAGAGAGTTGCATGGTCTTTGGTTTCTATGTTTTTTCCTATTTCAGAGATTTTGTCTAACAATCGCTCAAAGTGGGAACGCTCGGTAAAAGGGTTCATGATGGTCACTCTTAAATAGTGGCGCCCTTTTATCTGGGTTTCTACAATGTAAAACTCACCATCTTCTAACAATTGCTGACGTATCTGTCGATTACATAGGTCGATTTTTTCTGCGGAAGCTTTCGAATACCGAAAGCAAACTATATTGGAATCCGGGACAAGCAAGAGCTCAAAGTCTTCGTGCGCTTTGACCATGGTGGCAAATTGTTTTCCGCTATCGTACAATGTGGTCACGAAATCATCGAACAAGGCGGTTCCGTGTTCATTGAGAATAGCAAAGAAGCGAAGGCTCATCATGCTTTTGGTGCATTCAAAGGTACGCTTCGCCATGTTAAACCAGTCTTCATCTTCTTGACTTCCCCAAAGATACTGCGCCTTTTGGCTAAAGGTTTTGTACGAATCTTTATGGTCTTTAAATAGCAAGGCAGTAGTGATGCTCGAGGTCATCATCATCTTATGGCCGTCAATTACCACAGAATCAGCGCGGTTGATTCCTTTTAAGAGCGACTTGTATTGAGGCGAGAAAATAGCTGCACCGCCATGAGCAGCGTCTACGTGAAACCAAAGTTGATGCTGAGTACAAAAATCTCCGAGCGTTTCGAGGTCATCATACATGCCTGTTGAGGTAGAAGGAGCGCTACCAACCAAGGCGATTACCTTCAAACCTTTAGCCGTTGCTTCTGCCAAGCAAGTGTCGAGTTTTGTAGTATCAATCGTAAAGTTTTCATTCACCGGTACTTTGATGATTCCGCCTTCACCAAAACCCATGATCTTCGCGGCGCGACTCACGCAGTAATGTGCTTCTTCAGAAACCATGACCGCCAAGTTTTCATCAAGTCCGTCATTCCAAACATCATTCGATGCCATTACATTTCGAGCACAGAGGAGTGCTGTGAGATTGGCTAATGTACCGCCCGAAGTCAAGAGTCCACCAGCATTCACGTCGTATCCCAATGCTTCGTTGAAGGTGTCGATAACAATACGTTCCATGGCCGTTGAGGCCATACCCATTTCATAAACGGCCATGCCATTGTTCATCAAGGCACTTTGCAAGGTGGCCAAGGCCGATATCGGAACCGTCGGTGCTATTTGGTGGCCCATATATCTGGGATTGTGCGTATGGATTGAATGCTTTAACACCTCTTCAAAAAGTAGGGTGTTGGATTTTCCTGCGGAAAGATAATTCTTCCAAAAGGCATATTCGTTATCAGGAAGGTTCCAGTCGGTAACCTTTTGTGATTTGTTTTGAAGTGCACTCGATATATAATCTGAAAGTGTGTCGATAAGTTGGTGGCCTTCGACCTTGAATTTCTCTGGGTCGTATGCTTTTTTTAGTCGGGATGTCATGTGAAAAAAGTTGATTTTCTTGCAATACCTAAAAATACAATCAAATGATTGTGTTTCAAAGTACACGATTGTTAATCTTTTAGGTCGCTAATTAGCAAGAGACCTTAATCACAAAAAGGGGATGAAACGTTAGGTTTTGATGCGATCTAGCACCAAACGCTTGAATGACTTTCCCATGGGGAGCTTCTTATGGTCAATATAGACATGCGTGCTGTCATATGAAGTGATGAGGTCTTCATTCACAATGATCGATTTGTGCACTTGTATAAAACGTTGGCCCACGGTATCAAGTGCTTCTTGTACAGATTGTCTGGCTAAGATGGCCCCTTTCTTGGTGATGTAGCTTATGTAGTTTCCGTCTTTCTCGAGGTATAGAAGTTCATCCAAAGCAACCTTGTGTTGCTGATAGCCGCTCTTGACAAAAATCGACGGACTTTGTTTAGGAGTCGACTCTTCTTTTGGTTGTTCTAGTTTTAAAGCAGCCTTTAGAAAGCGGTCAAAACTGATGGGCTTTAGCAGATAATCTACGGTATTCAATTCATAGCTCTCAACGGCGTATTCAGAATAGGCTGTGGTCAAGATTACTTTTGGTGGGTTTTGCAAGGTTTTCAGCAAGGCCATCCCCGATAATTGAGGCATATTGATGTCTAAGAATAACACATCACAACTATGATCCTGCAAATATACCAAGGCCTCTATAGGATTCCGAAAACTCTTGATGCAGGTCAAAAAAGAGACCTTTTCGATATACCCTTGTAAAAGGTCTATCGCATGTGGTTCGTCGTCTATGATGATGGCCTTGAGCATTTATAAAGAAATCTTTAATTGTACTGAAAAGGTAGCATCATCTTCTTCGATTTCCAAATGATGTCGATGGGGATATAAAAGTTTCAATCGCTTTGTTACGTTTTCGAGTCCGATGCCCGAATACTTCTTATCAAACTCAGTCTTTTGCAAAAGATGCTTCGAATTCTTGACATGAAAGTGAAGTTCATTTTCTTTGGCCAGCAATTCGATGAATATGAACGACGGAGATTCGATGTGCAATCCATGCTTGTAGGCGTTCTCAATAAACGGTATGAATAGGTTGGGAGCGATGCTGTGTTCAAATTGATCGATGTCCTTATTAAACTGAATGTCAAAGGGGTCTTCATCACTGTATTTTAAGCGCTGAAGCGCCATATAATTTTCGATGAATTCTACTTCTTTAGAGATAGAAATGTCTTTTTCTTGTGTGTCATACAACATAAAGCGAAGCATTTCAGAGAGCTGAGAAATACCCATTGAAGTTTGCGAGGTGCCCGAGCGCTCTGAGATGGCCAAGAGGTTGTTGAGTGCGTTAAACATAAAATGCGGATTAATCTGGGATTGCATCAATTTTAGTTCGGCTTGGATCTTTTCATTTTGAAGATCTTGAGCTTGGGCCTCGTTTTTCAATTGCAGGCGTACCATTCCGTAGAGGATGGAAACAGCCATGATCAAAAGCGTTCTGAATAGAAAGAAATTGATCATGGGAGCCATTAGTACTTTCTCCTGTAAAAAAACTACAGAAATCTGAACCAATAATGCCGATAGGATACCTAATAACAATAAAGAAATGTACGAGCCATATTCTTTCCTGGCATAGAATCGCGGAATAAGATAAAAAGTGTTCCAATAAAAAATGAGTGGAAGCACTAAGAGTCCCCAGAAATTTCTGGTCTTAAAAAGAGATTCTACAATGCGTTCTTCAGTAATGACCCCATTATCATCCATGATCTCGGTCTCTACGATGCCCGTTTCAGTAGTTAAGAATAACAACCAAACACACAAGATCCAGAAAACTATGTTTCCAAGGATCTCAACCCATTGTTTGTATGTATATCTGGAGGTCATGGGCGTAAAAATAAACATATCTGCGTATAAAGAGACAACCCTGTTTTCAATGTACAGCTATTTGTTATGAACGTGCATTTTATGGTACAAACGACCTTTTTAACAGCTGAAACGGCGTACAAAACTTTCTGAACCGCTTGATAACTTCCTTTTTTTTGACCGCCAAAACACCCTTAATATTGGCATACAAAAACGAACAATTATGAAAGTAATAAAGATCATGTTGCTATCCATTTTTATCATGGGATGCACAGAAAAGGAAGTAAATGCACAGTCTTCAACAGAAAAGATCAAAGACTACTTGGATAAAGTTGAGGATATTGGGTTTCACGGAAGTGTGCTCGTTGCCCAAAACGGAAACGTACTTTGGACCGACGGTTATGGTTTCAGCAATCGAGAAACAAAAAAGGAGAATACCAAAGAAACCGTGTTTGACATCGGGTCGATCACCAAACAATTTACTGGAGCCGCTATTTTAAAGCTCGAGATGCAGGGGAAGCTATCAGTTAACGATAAGCTATCAAAGTACATTCCTAACCTTCCGAAGGAAAAGCAATCAATCACCTTGCATCACTTGTTGACGCATTCGGCTGGATTTCCTGGAGGAATAGGAGGGGACTACAGCACCATTTCTACCGAGGATTTTATCAAAGAAGCCTTAGAGACCAAACTGCTATTTACTCCAGGGACTGCTTTTGAATACTCCAATGTTGGCTACAGTTTTTTAGGAATCATCATTGAAAAGGTTTCTGGAATGAACTACGAAGACTACCTTTTTCAAAACCTATGGAAGCCAGCAGGGATGCTTCAAACGGGATATCAACGCCCCAATTTTAAGGATGTTGCTACAGGCTACCGAAACGATATACTTTGGGGAAAGCCTACGGATAAAAAGTGGGCTACCGATGGACCTTTTTGGCACTTAAAAGCCAATGGTGGAGTACTCTCTACCGTGACCGATATGTATAAATGGCATACCGCGCTTCTGGGCGACAAGATCCTTAATGAACAGGCCAAGAAAAAGTATTATGCACGCCATATCGAAGAAGGCGAGGGAGCAGGAACCTATTACGGCTACGGTTGGGCCCTTTTTCCAACACCAAGAAAGACCTATCTGATCGCTCATAATGGGGGCAATGGAGTCTTCTTTGCAGATATGTGGAGATATTTGACAGAAGATATTACGATCATTTTTATGAGTAATGCCTTGGATCGTAAACTCGAGTCTATTTCCTCGAATATTGCTGGAATATTGCTAACCCCCAATTTTGAGCCCAGATTACCCGAAGCTGGTAAAAACTCACAAAGTATCGTCAGCGGAGATCAAGCAGATAAGGTAATTGAAACCTTTATACAAACCATTAAAAGCAGTGATCAAAAGGATTGGGAACGCTATATCAACCAGAACGCCACGAATGATTTTAGGAATATGGTTCCGATGAAAAGACACCTGAAGTTTTTTAGTGAGTTTCATCAAGAATTGGCACAAAGTAAACCCGTTGAGGTGCGCATTAATGGCAATAGCATTAATACGGTACTAAAGAATGATGATGACTTAACACAGGTAACATTTGATCTTGTAAAAGACAAGAATGGAGCCCTTAAAATAGCAGGACTCTTAGTAGATTAAATAAAGAACCCCGCTCGTTAAGGCGGGGTTTTCTTTTATATGTTTTAGAGGAAGAACTAATCGTTGTCTTCTTCTTTCTTTCTCAAGTCTGTGTTGAAAAACACTCCAAGCTGAAGCCTGTCAAAATTGGCACCAGTAAAATGATTCTTCAAGTATCCAAGCTGAAACTGTAGATTGTTATGTACTTTATAACCCACGGCTCCGTACAAACGATTTTGTCCAAAGATGGGTTCTTGGAAATTGATGAATACTTCATCATATACATTTAAGAACCAGTGATCGTCGATTGGATAAGTAACTTGCAAACGATAACGTCCACGGTGCTGCGTATCCTTATCGCCAGCCAGTTCTAAGAAACGCTGTTCGATACGATAGCGATGCTCAAAGGCAAACTTTCCAACCTTGTTCTTCAATATAAACTGTTGAAAGATACGGTGCTCATTCGAGTTCTCTTCTCCGGGAGTATCTTCGAAGGTTCCGTCGGTATTGATATATCCATAACCAAAGGTGGCAATAGCCTTGTCTGAGATATGGTAGTTAAGCCCAGTTCTCAGCAAAAGCTGGTTGAAATTTGAGCCTACTTCGTAGAAACGAAATTGTGCTTCGGTATGAATACTTAACTTCTCAGAAACTTTATTGGTTCCGAAATACATGTACCATGCACCCCATTTGTCTTGCCCATCTTCTTGCGCATTGATCTGTAGCGAAACAAAAAAGAGGGTCAGGAGAACAGCAATCTTTCTCATAGTCATTTTAATATTTTAATCGTTCAATCAAAAAAATTCAAGCAAAGATATTAATCTAATGAAAAACTCTTGGTTTCTTTAAAGGTTTTTACTTGTACATTTTCGATAGATTCTTTGTATTCCTTCCAATCTTTTTCAAAGAACTCATTGGTCTTTTTCAAGGCTTCCTCCAAGGCATTCTTAGCCTGCGTCATCAAACGATTCTCTGTAGCTGTCATAGCTCCAGGTCTGCTGCCAGAATACCAACCTGCAGTACCAAGACGCTGCATCACGTTAGGATCTGGATTTCTTGTGATTCCTTGACGCTTGTCCTCTTTACCAAGATAAACATCAATGATCTTATCGATCTTTTTGACGATCTCTTTAGAAGCTTTGATATGATCCTTGTGTTTCTCTTTATCTTCCTTACCAAGCTTTGATTGATAATCCTTCGCGATGTTCTTGCTCTCCACCAATTGCTTCACAGCATCAGCCGCCGTTTGTGTCATACCTTCTAAGCGCTTACTCGCAGTATAAGCTTCATTGATGCTTGCGGTCGAGACATTTAGTCTTGGGTCGCTTTCTACTTTGATAGTGGTTTCAGAAGTTTGGTCACCAAAAGTCATTTTTAGTCGGTAGCTGCCAGGTTTTACCGTCGTTCCTCCAGGTTCACGATTTTGCTTTCTGATCGTTCTTGAAGGTCGATTAGGTCCTTTTTCATTCATGAACCAATAAGTACGGTGAAAACCATTCTCTTTTGGCGCTTTTTGCTTCAACGTGCGAATAAGCTTATCGCCGTTGAATACTTCCAACTTAATAGAATCCCACTTCACTTTTTTCTCCTTCATCTCAGAAGTGTCCTTATCGTCTTTCTTCTTCTCTTTTTTGGAATCATCTTTCTTCTTTTCGGGCTTGTTCATGTAATAGGTGATCATAGCCCCACGACGTCTATTTTCACCGTTATACAGCGCATCGCCTCCAAAACGACTTCCATTGGGTTGCTGATACGAGGCTTGATAGGCCGTTGGCGGGTCAAACACCTGTATTTTTTTAGACAGAATGCTTTTGTCTTTGGCCACCGCTCTCAACGGACGAATATCGTCTAATACCCAAGCTGCACGTCCAAATGTACCAATCACAAGATCGTGCTCTCTAGGCTGAATCACCAAGTCTTTGGTAGAAACCGTTGGGAAACCTTCTGTCCATTTGATCCATTTGTTTCCCGCATCTAACGATACATAAAGTCCATCATCTGTTCCTAAGAATAAGAGATTTGGATTTTCAAGATCTTCTACGATAGAAAGGGTATAGCCTTTCACATCATTTCCGTCAACGATGCGCTCCCAGGTTTTACCGTAGTTTTTGGTGCGATAGGCGTATGGCGTATAGTTGTATCTTCTGTAATCGTTGGCAATTAATAAGGCTTCGCCCTTGTTTTTGTTGGAAGCTTTGATCTGAGCAATCCAGCTTCCGGCAGGAAGTCCTTTCAATCCTTTTGAAACATCGCTCCAGCTTGTACCTCCATTTTGGCTGATGTGTACACGGCCGTCATCGGTTCCTACCCAAAGCATGTCTTTTTCAACGGGCGAAGGTTCGATCACCAGAATTGTACAGTGATTTTCGGCTCCGGTAGCGTCCATGGTGAGTCCGCCACTTTCGTGTTGCTTCTGCTTTTCAGGGTCATTGGTAGTAAGATCAGGAGAAATGATTTCCCAAGTAAGCCCTTTGTCGGTGCTTTTATGCACGAACTGACTTCCGAAGTAAAGGGTGCTGTTGTTAAACGGATCAATATTGATGGCGGAGTTCCAGTTAAAACGCAGTTTCATTTCAGGATCCGGATGCGTAGGACGCACCGTATAGTTATTTCCTGTGATATGGTCATATCGACTTACAAATCCTTGCTGGCTCATAGACCAACCGAATTGTGAGTTATCACGATCCGGAACCACATCAAAACCGTCTCCAAAAGAAATCTCTTGCCAGTAGGCGTTTCTGATGCCTTGTGCTCTCCAAACATAGGCAGGGCCACGCCAGCTTCCGTTGTCTTGCATACCTCCATACACATTGTACGGAAACTCGTTGTCCACCGCAATATGGTAAAATTGGGCTACCGGAAGATTTCCAATAAAACGCCATGTTTTACCACCATCTTTGGTGATGTTCATACCACCGTCGTTTCCGTCGATCATAAACTGACCATTCTCTGGATGGATCCACCAAGCGTGGTGGTCGGGGTGAACCCCATTATCAACACCATACGCAGGCATGAGCTGTGTAAAGCTTTTTCCACCATCTTCCGAAACATTCACATAGGTAAAAATGGTAAACAAACGATTTTCATTTTCTGGATCCACATAGATTTCAGAATAGTAAAACGGTCGGTTACCGATACCGCGTTTGTCGCTAACTTTTCTCCACTTAAAACCGCCATCTGTGCTTTTGTACAATGCATTCTTCTTGGCTTCGATCAAAGCATAAACAATATTGGGTTTGTTTTTGGCAATGGCGATACCAATTCTTCCAAGGTTTCCTTTAGGTAATCCATCTTCATCTGATAAACGTTTCCAATTCTCACCACCATCATGCGTCATATAAAGTCCGCTGCCTTCGCCGCCGGACTTAAAGAACCAAGGGTCGCGCTTGTGCTCCCACATGGCAACCATTAATTTATTTGGGTTGGTTGGATCCATGATCATGTCGCCAACACCTGTCTTATTATTTACAAAAAGGATCTTCTTCCAAGATTTACCGCCATCCGTAGTTTTGTATACACCACGTTGCGAATGCTCACCCCAAGGAGAACCGATCGCACCGACATAGATGGTGTTAGGATCGTCTGGATGAATGATGATACGATGGATATGGCGCGTTTCTTCTAATCCCATAGATTGCCAGTTCTTTCCACCGTCAAGTGAGCGATAAATTCCGTATCCACCATTCAAACTATTTCGAGGATTTCCTTCACCCGTTCCGGCCCAGATTACGCTTGGATTTGATTGCTGAATGGCCAATGCCCCGATAGAAGCAGTTACTTCTTCATCAAAAATGGGAAACCATTTGATGCCGCCAGAAGTTGATTTCCAGATACCGCCTGAAGCCGTACCGACGTACATAACGTCTGGATTGTCGAGTACCACATCAATGGCCGTTACACGTCCGCTCATTCCACCAGGACCAATGTTTCTTGGTTTCATGTCTTTAATGAGGTCCATCGAAAATTCTTGAGCAATAAGAAGGGAGGATGCAAGAAGCATCGCGAGGAGTAGCAGTTGTCTCATATGATTATGTTTAGTTGTTAGTCTTAGTTGATTTTGATTTTCTTTTCTTGTTCTGTAAGCAAAATAGCTTCGGGAAAACGGTCTTGCAGTTCTCGAAGTTCTTCACTAGTTGCTTTAGGTGAAATATGTGTGAGCACCAGCTTTTTTGGTGCTAGATTTCTTTTTAGGGCAGCTTCGGCATCACCGCGAAGCATCATCCAATAGGGGAGTATCGCTATATCAATTTGCTCTTCCTTTAACTTCAGCCTTTTAAAGAGCTGTATATTTTCAAACCAAGCGGTGTCACCCACATGAAGGACCTTTTTGTTGGCCAGTGCCACAATGTATCCTACATTTTGAGTGTTTACATGTTTTCTTCCGCCGTGATCGATCTTAAATGCTTTGATGAAAATATCATTGACTCGAAACCCTTTTTTCTTATAATTGCTAGTAGCTACAGTGACCTTATTGCTATCATGCCCTTTCATGGTGCTTGTTACCTGAGAAGGCCCCAGTACTTTGCTTTCAGGGTTCTGTGTTAAAAAGTCAGCCGTGATCTTCCCATGAAAATGATCACCGTGCATGTGCGTGAAGAGTAACACCTTTGGGATGATGTATCCATCGGTTCCGGTTGTGACTTTTTCGATGAGTGTTTCCGAAGGAAATAAATAATCATCGCCATATTTAGTATGAAGTCCATCAAAGAGTACGCTTTGCGATCCGTCGTCAACAAGCACTCCCATGTTTCCAATATAAGTAAGGGTAATGGTCTCTTGAGAAAGAAGAAATTGGTAGGTACATAAAAGTATTAAGAAGAAATACTTTTTCATTCGTTGCGATTTGTTGATAAAGCGACTCTAAAAATACTGAAAAGAACACAGTAAATTCTTAAAGGCTTGTTAACGTTATTGGCGTATTGTTAATGGGTTGGGCAAAAAGTGTTATTTTTATAAGTGCTATGAATAACAAGATACGAAAAGGGTTTGTATTTAAAAACTACGAAGCTCCCGATCAATCTCCTTTTGACAAGCTTTTCGAGATCTTTCAGGAACTGATAACACATACCTCTGGTGATTTTGATGAGGCCATCGATTGGTTGCGTGAATTAGATCAAGAGTACGATCTTACTACAGAGGATTACTCCATCGAAGACTTTATAGAGGACTTAAAGAAGAAGGGATACCTACGTGAAGAAATCAAACCAGACGGTGCAGGAGAAATGGCCATCACTGCAAAAATGGAACAAGCCATACGACAACGTGCCCTAGATCAGATTTTCGGAAAGCTGAAACGAAGTGGGGCCGGAAATCATCGAACGAAACACATCGGAAGAGGTGACGAACACACAGGAGAGTTTCGCGGATACCAATTTGGTGATGCGCTCGAACGGGTGTCGATGACCGAGAGTTTGAAGAATGCTCAGATCAACCACGGAGTGGGAGATTTTACCCTTTCGGAAGATGATCTGGTCGTTGAAGAAACCCATCACAAGTCGCAAATGAGCACCGTGCTCATGATAGATATCAGCCACAGTATGATCTTGTACGGCGAAGATCGAATCACACCTGCCAAGAAAGTAGCTATGGCCTTATCACAGTTGATCACAACGCGATACCCGAAAGATACCCTAGATATCTTGGTCTTCGGAAACGACGCTTGGCCGATTGAGATCAAAGACCTACCGTATTTACAAGTAGGACCTTATCATACCAATACAGTCGCTGGATTGCAATTGGCTATGGATATGCTTCGAAGAAAGCGAAATACGAACAAGCAGATCTTTATGATCACAGACGGAAAACCCAGTTGCATGCGTCTTAAAGACGGCTCGTACTATAAAAACAGTATGGGACTTGATGGACGTATCGTTGAAAGATGTTACACCATGGCCCAACAAGCCCGAAAGCTGCGCATTCCGATCACGACCTTTATGATTGCACAAGATCCGTATTTGATGCAGTTTGTACGCGAGTTTACCTATGCCAATCAAGGGAAGGCGTTTTATACGGGCCTCAAAGGTCTAGGCGAGATGATCTTCGAAGATTACGAAAACAACAGAAAAAAGAGAATACGATAATAGCATATGACACATCCAGATATTAAGACATTGGGGCAGTTAAAGACTGCCTATTATCAACCAAAGAGTATCAAAGACGAGTTACGCGACAACTTGATCGCAAAGATCAAAAGAGGGGAGACCGCTTTTCACGGAATTCACGGATATGAACATACGGTGATTCCTGAGTTAGAGCGCGCTATTCTCTCACGACACAATATAAATCTGTTAGGGCTACGCGGACAAGCGAAAACACGTTTAGCCAGACTGATGGTTGGGCTGTTGGATGAGTGGATTCCTGTAGTGGAAGGGTCTGAGATCAATGACGATCCGTTAAACCCCATCTCACGGCATGCTCGAATGGTGATTGAAGAAAAGGGCGACGACACCCCGATCACTTGGTTACATCGCGACGAACGTTTCTCTGAGAAGTTGGCCACACCCGATGTAACGGTAGCGGATCTAATCGGAGATGTGGATCCCATCAAAGCAGCAAACTTAAAGTTGTCGTATGCAGATGATCGTGTTATTCACTTCGGAATGATCCCGAGAGCCAATCGTAGCATTTTTGTGATCAATGAGCTTCCGGATTTGCAAGCGCGCATTCAGGTGGCTTTGTTCAATATCTTGCAGGAAGGAGACATCCAAATTCGCGGATTCAAATTACGCCTCCCATTGGACATGCAGTTTGTATTTACTGCCAATCCTGAGGATTACACCAATCGCGGAAGCATCGTTACCCCGTTAAAAGACCGCATCGGTTCTCAGATACTCACGCACTATCCTGAAGATATTGAGACCGCCAAGGTCATTACAGAGCAAGAAGCACAGCTCGATAATCGACAATCAGAACGTATCTATGTCCCTGCTTTGGCGAAAGACTTGCTAGAGCAGCTAAGTTTCGAAGCCCGAAACAGTGAATACATTGATGAAAAGAGTGGAGTCAGTGCTCGTATGAGCATTACAGCTTTTGAGAATTTGTTAAGCACTGCAGAAAGGAGGATACTTCAAACGGGAGATGACAAGACAACTGTACGTTTGTCAGATTTCTTGGGTGTGATTCCTGCCATTACCGGTAAGGTCGAGTTGGTTTATGAAGGCGAACAGGAAGGGGCTGCTTGGGTGGCTCAGAATTTACTGAACAATGCCATTAAGACCTTATTTCCAGACTATTTCCCAGAGATCAAAAAGCTAGAGCGTGAAGATGCTGAAAGTCCGTATGATGCGATCGCCAGTTGGTTCTTTAATCAAAGTGATTTTGAATTGTTGGATGACCTTTCGGATGCCGAATACAAAGAACGACTGGATGCGATCACACCATTGAATGCCTTGGTCAAAAAGTATCAGCCCGAGTGTCCATCAACGGATCGTCATTTTTTAAAGGAATTTGTACTGTGGGGACTGGTCGAGTTTAAGAAACTGAGCAAGCACCGCTTTACCAAAGGAATGCAGTTCAAAGACCTATACGGAAGCTATATCAGCCGCCTAAACAATTAGAATTTAGATCCGTTTGATACATTGCTAAGAGCCTTTTTTACAAAGTCTCTAATGTCATCATTGGCTTTGATAAGATCTTCGTTTCGCAAATACATCATATGACCACTTCGATATCCTTTAAAACTGAGGCGGTCTTTCATTTTTCCGCTAGGGTCCAAATGCCAAAGCGTGTACTTTCCATTGAAATAGGTGGTGGCCCCGTCGTAATATCCAGACTGAACCATCGTATGCAAGTTGGCATTCATGGCCATCGCTTTTGCTAGACCTTCCCCTGTATTATTATTAGAACGGTCCCAAGGACGCACAGGCCCAAACATATTGTATTTGAGGTCCGTTTTGAAGTTTAACTCTTCCTGTAAATAATAATTGATGGCTGGTGTAAACGCATGAAGCCAAGCCGTTAATTCACTATTGTAATCTGGTGAGTCGCCTGCTTCCTTTAGATCTAGTCCGCGGTAGCGCGAATCCAAACGACCAACTGTGAGTCCTTTGTTGTTACGTAACAAATCTTTCCAGAAATAGCGCTTGGGCACTTCAAGATTGTGCTGCCGAATGGTCGTTTCTGATACCCCCGAATAATACGCCATTTTTTTGATGATGGCTTCCCGTTCATTGTCGGGTAGCATATTTCCTTTGGTCAGAGCGGGTAGTAGTGTGTTGATTGCATACTGCTCAACTTCGGGCAGCATGTCTTCCAGTTCTTTGTTTTGCAATGCAGGCGGAAGCGTTTTGTGATACCATGCGGCCGCAGCATAATAAGGAAGGCGATTGGCGACTTCAACGGGTCCGTCGCGTTCAATTCCGATTTCGGTGGGAGACACCAAGATCACTCCGTTAAGGTACATCCAATGTGCAGTTTGAAGCTCTAGCGCCAAGCCCGATACGCGAGTAGTTCCGTAGCTTTCTCCGATCAAGAACTTGGGTGAACGCCAGCGATTCTTTCGAGTCACAAAGGTGTTGACCCAAGATGCCAAGTATTCAATATCTGCATTAACACCAAAAAAGATCTTTCGGTCGGGCATTTTTCCGTCTTTATCCGTAATCATTCGACTGTAACCCGTATTCACTGGGTTTACGAAAACAATGTCGGCAATGTCCAAGATCGAGTTGGGATTGCTTTTGATGCCATAGGGTTGCACCGGAAAGCCTTCGTCATCGATCTTTAAAATACGCGGACCCGTATAGGCGATGTGCATCCAGACCGAGGCCGATCCAGGACCGCCATTAAACGAAATGAACAAAGGTCGGTTGGTGTCGTCTTTGATATCGTTTCGTTTGTAATAGGTGTAATACAAAGAGGCTATGGGTTCACCTTTGTCGTTCCAAACAGGTTGTGTGCCCGTTGTAGCTGTATACGGAATCGTTTTTCCTTTGATGATGGTTGTGTGTTTGGTGACCACCATGGTGTCCAACGGAATCTTTACATCTTGTGCCTTTACAAGAAAGAAACACAAAAAGAAGCCGAGTAGAAGTGTTGTTTTTCGCATGATATATAAGGTTAGCTACATTCTAGATTTTTGGTTGGCGGCACATAGTTCGATGATGGCCGCAATTCGTTTTTGGCGGGTTTCTTCGCGTTTGGCTTGATGCAACCACGACAAGTAACTTTTGCGATACCCACGAGCAAAATTCTGATAATTTTCGAACGCTCGTTCATTCGAATCGAATGCTTTTTGAAGGTCTGGAGGAATGACTAAATTTTCGACATCGTCCATCATCGACCACGAACCATTCTGCTTGGCGATCTCAATAGACGCCCAACCACTTTCGTGTATCAATCCTGCGGCTTCGAGTTCAATGATGTGGTCTTTATTTACCTTGCTCCACGGACTTTTGGGCTTACGCGGACAAAAATACTGCCGACGTTTCGGGCCGCCCAAATTCTTTACTGTCGAGTCGATCCAGCCATAGCACAACGCCACACGTACCGCTTCCTCCCAACGCATCGTAGGAATCTTGGCTTCTAACTTATACAGGATCAAATACACCCCTTGTGGGTATTGATCATAATTTAGTTGAAGCCATTCGCGCCATTCCACATCACGCGGAAAGTACAGTTCTGGTTTTTCTTTCGTGTTCACTATAGTTGTTAGTTATTGGTTCTTAGTTTTTAGTAAGGGTTATGTTGAAATTTAATTCTCCAATAATCAATTCCTTCCCTTAGCAAGGGAAGGTGGATTTAGATTCGTTGAACGAATCTAAAGACGGAAGGGATGCCTTCTTCTATTGAGCATCAATCATATATCCTAATGATCTCACCATTCCCTCGGCCTTCGATACTTCTAATATACGCATTTACCACTTTGGGCATAGGGATGGCGTTGTGCCCCGGAAAGTAATCCTGATATTTATCAACCGCATCTTCCACAAGGCCTGAGGCCACAACATTTAATCGGATTCCGTTTTTAAGTTCAAGGGCAGCTGCCATTGCAAAACTGTGAATACCTCCATTTACCATGGCTGCACTAGTTGTCATGACAACAGGGTCATCGGCCAGAATTCCGGTGGTGAGGGTGATAGACCCACCTTCATTTAAATAATCTTCTCCGATCCTCACAAGATTGACTTGCCCCATCAATTTGCTTTTGATTCCGATGTAAAAATCATCTTCCGAAAGTTCATGAAACGGTGCCCATTTTGCTTCACCCGCAATGCAGACAATGGCGTCAACCTTTCCTATTTTTTCAAACATTTCTTTGATAGAGGTGCTATCGGCAATATCAACAGTGACATCGCCTTTGTTTCGCCCAGCGATGATCAGATCGTGCTTTTCAGACAATTTTGCTGTTACTCTTTTTCCGATGGTTCCGTGACCACCTATGATCAGTATTTTCACGTTAGTTCTTAGTTATTGGTTATTAGTTGTTAGTGTCCTAAATGTAAAACTCTAAATCTAAAATGTAAAAGTGTTTAGTGAACGCTAGAACATTCAATATTTGTCTTTGTACTGATTTAGTTATTAGTTATTGGTTCTTAGTTCTTAGAACCCTTCAACGTGACAATTAGATGTCCTAATACTTTGTACTCGATACTCTGTACTTTGTACTAAAACCTCACATCTCACTACTCAATACTATCATCTAAATATCTCATTCGGAAACACCACCATACTCTCGTGGCCATCTTTACCCACGGCGGCGACTCCGAAAAAGAAATTGTCAATTACGATACCTTCCAACGTAAATTCAGTCACGTCACCTCCTACATAACGACTATGGTCCCAGGTTGGTGAAGTAGTGTCGCGCCAATAGATTTTATATCCGACCGCGCCATCCACTTTGTCCCAACGTAATTTAGCCGAAGGTTCTACGATACCTCCAATTCCAACCTTACTTGGAGCGGGAGGGGCAGCGGCTAAACTTGCCAAATTGATGGCGTTAACGGCAGTTAGTTTTTTGGCGTACCCAAAGTTTACATGTTCGAAAGTGTCACCATAATTGATGCCGTTTTCGGTTCGTATGTCTTGATGTTGTTGTGTGTAGTTCTCATGAGCTTCCATAATACGGATTCCGGCGAATCCTGCATCGTTAAACGGACGATGGTGTCCGCCGCGACCAAAACGGTCCAAACGGTATACCATCATGGGGTTCATTTCGGGCATGTATGTTTTGGTTTGTTTGTAAACGTATCTGGCCAATTGCCTAGAGATTCCGTCGACTTCACCACCATAGAAACGACGAGCTCTTCGTTGCCGTTCTGTTTCAGTTGGCGGTACGGGTTCAGAAAAGATTCTAAACGTACGATTGTCAATTACTCCGTCAACTCCTGTGATATTTCCGATCATGTCGTTGTTGAGAACTCCCATGATCTCCCAGTTCTTTTCTTTAGCATATCTCGTCAATCCTTGTCCGCCAAAAAGCCCTTGTTCTTCTCCCGAAAGTCCGACGTAAATGATGCTACTTTCAAATTTGTATTTAGACAGCACTCTTGCGGCCTCCATGGCTCCGGCCATTCCGGTGGCGTTGTCATTGGCGCCCGGAGAATCGGAGGTGTAGTCATTAGCGTCACTAACGCGAGAATCAATGTCTCCGCTCATAATAATGAAGCGGTTTGGGTATTTCGTACCGCGTTGAATGGCCACTACGTTTACCACCCAAACATCTTTAACGATGCGCTGATTGGTTCCTTTTTTGACCAGATCCTTTTGATAGAATACTTCTAAGCAGTTATTGCAATCTTTCGATATTTTATCGAATTCAGACTTGATCCAACGGCGGGCTGCACCAATGCCTCGAGTTTGAGATACGGTGTCACTAAGGGTATGTCTTGTACCAAAATCGGCTAAGGTCTTTACATCTTTTTTGAGTCTTTCGGCAGAAACCGCATCGATAATGTCATACATGCGTTGATCCGTTTGTGCAAAAAGAGAACAGGAAATAAAGAGAAGGGAAAGGAGTGTTAATTTTTTCATCGTTTTATTTGGTCCATTTTCGTTGTTGTGTTACTTCTAAAGGAGACAGGTACGCCTAAAAGACCGAAATAGGGGAAGTCGTATGTAGTGGCGTAACTAACCGTTGTTAGTACGAAGTTATAGAAAAAGGCTGATCAAATATGTGGTATTCACAAAATTAACAACTGCTGTGATATTATTTATTCGGAAACCACAATCGCTATTTTCGATCCGTCCGGACTAATGGCGAGTCTCGTAATTCCCTTTAGGTCGAATTTTTCTAAAGAAGCTATCAATACCCAATCGGTATCTTTTTCGGGGTCAAATTTGTACAGTAGTTCATCTTTTCCCATGATAGCCACGCCTTCAATATCCCAGCACATGTCTTCGCTCTGCGGAAGCGTATGAATTATTTTCTCTGTGGCCCCAGTTTTTGGATCTAACGAACGTACTTCCCATTGTTCATTTTTCTTGCTGATATAGCTTACCAATTTAGTATCGGGAATGTTGTGCAACGCACGACCAATGTTTTTGTCACGGGTTGTGTTGATGTTCTTTTTTCCTTTTAATTGAGTGACTACCAATGAGGATTCGTCACCAAGGACAAAAGACACAAGCGTTTTGTTTTTAAACCAAACATGGTAACCGATCACAATGTCATTGATCAACAATCTTTCCTCGCCGATGTTTCTGATGTTGTAGCTATACAATTGTTGCGTTCCATCTTTTTCAAGGCGAATCGAAGAAACATGTCTTCCTGAGTTCATGAGCAAAGGAGAATACTCGCTGGCTTCGGTATCGGTAACCCAGTAATCTTTTCCGTTCCAGAAATTATGGACCTTGATATCGGTTTGCCCGTTTCGGGTCGAGACGTAGGCGATGCTTTTTTCGTCAATGAATGAGGGTTGGTTGTCATATACGCCTGGATTTTCAGACACATTCACGGGGTTCGAAAGTGTATAGTCTTCATTGAAGTCAAAGAGATACACTTCGGTTGCAGTTTGTGCGGTACCTGAAATCATTCCGAAGAAAAAAAAGAAAAGAGGGGCATAAAAAATTCTCATGAACGTTCTTGTTTTTCGAAATATACAAAAAAACCGCCTTCCCAAGAGAAGGCGGTACTTCAAGTAACCTTAAAAATGAACTAGTGATTATTGTTTTACGATCTTTCGAATAAAAGTGTCATTGCCGACCGTGATCTTGCAAAAATAGAGTCCGACCTTAAGACGCGCTGTTTCGTTGTCTAGGGTTATTGTATGATGTCCCTTCGGAAGGGTTCCGTTAAATGCGGTAGCCCCTTTGCCTGTGCGGCCCATGATCTCAACAGTAACGTTGGCTTTTGGCTGCTGAACAACCAACTGAACCGAGGCTCCTTGGTTAAACGGATTCGGATATATTTGAGGTTCAATGTTAGCTATTGGGTGCAATTCTTGAACGGTGTTTGCGGTTCTACTAGATGGTAGACTTCCAGGAGGATTGGCATTCCATTGCCCGTTATAATAATATGGTTCATTTGAGCAGGTATACAGGTCTGACGTTTGACTCCCTCCGTTGTTGCTGAAGACCACATTGGTACAATCGGTGTTGTTTACGGTATGCCTGTACCAGCCATTTCCGAGGCTTTCCATAGCGGTTCCAGGCCATCCTCCGCTGGTGGCTCCACTGCTATCCCAAGTATATGCGTGGGTACGGTAGCGATGGTAAACGGTGATTGAGTTACCTCCTGTGTTGGGCTTGTTGGGATAAAACTGTCCTTGATAGTAATACGGATTGTCATCACATGCTACCAAGTCAGCAGTTTGTCCACTACCATTATTGCTGAAAATGATGTTCGTACAATCTCCAGGAACAGTAGTTCTGTACCATCCGTCGCCATCATCTGTCATGCTTGCTCCAGGCCAACCACCGGACGTGGCTTGTTGGGCATCATTCCAAGTATAGGCGGTTTGGTAATTATAGGCGTAAACCGTGAACGTCGAAGGCGGGGTAGTAGACCCTTCTTTCCAAACAGCATAGTTATTGCCAGAAGCGACCAACTCCCAATTTCCTTGTGGACTCCAGCTATTTGGACCCATCTTTACTGCAACACGGTGATTGTTACCGGTAACAATAGCTGCATATAAGCCGTTTTGAGCTGTTACAATTTCGAGGGCGCTTTGACTGTGTATTCCGGCTGCTTTGCGAATGCCGACTAGGTCGATGATCTGTTGCTTTGGCGTGGCACCCCAATCAAAAAGGTGCGGCCAGTAAATACATGGAACACCAGGGTGGGTAAGCAGATATGCATAGGTTTGTCCTACATTGTTTCCGTTTAAAACATTGTTTGGCGTATCGTAACGTGGTGTGTCATGATTTTCGACAAATGTAGTGTAGTTTCTGGGGTCCCATCCGATACCACCAGAAGCTTGTCCATTAAAAGCTAAATAAGAGTAATTGTTGTCGCGTATTGTTGATTTTAGTGTGAAATATGTAGGAAAGTCGAAAGCATTTGAACCCGAAGCATCGATCCAATCCTGTACTACTTGTTTGTTAGAGTTGAAGTTTTCTCCCACCGAATAGGTTGGGTTTGAAGCGTTGTTGTATTCTGTAAAATAGGAAGGGCTAAAGCCATGCACGAAGTCATAGCGCCAGCCCTTATAACCAATGGCTTTGAGGTTGTTTAAGAATTGCTTGATGCTATTACGTACGTAGGTTTGTGTGTGGTCAATATCGCGAGCCGCTTCATACGGAGTCCCAGTGTCATTATTACCTCGAGGAAAGGTGTTGAAGTAGGCGGGTTGGCTCCATACTTCGTCTCCAGAAGTAATGGCGTCGGTGTTCCATTGTGGGTTTTCGAAGTCTACCCAATTGGTGTTTCCGACGCGGTGGTTGATTACAATATCGGCAATGGGCTCGATTCCGTTGTTGTTAAGTGCCGATAGCATTGTGGTGTGCTCACTTAAGTTTCCGTAGTTGTTGCTAAAGTTATTGAGCTCACGCGGAAGGTAACCTTCTAATGATCCGGCGTCACTTGGTGGTGGCAACCAGATCATGTCGATTCCGATGTTGGAAATCTCGCTAGAGAGTGATCCGACAATGTTGTACCAATTGCCAGGGTTGTCTGCCGCGGCTTCCCAGTAAAATCCTTGGAGTAGCACACGGTCATCATTAGGGCGTTGTCCGTACGAAAAGTAAGCGGATAAGAGAAATGCAAGTAGCATTTGTATCGAAAAAGCCTTTGGTTTTACCAAAAACGTTTTCGAAAGAAAGTTGTTAATGTTTTTCATGGTTGATTACGAATAAAAAGATTTTGTTAGTGTTTACTTGAATTATTCACAATGTAATTATTAAAGCTTGGAGTGAAAATTCTTGCAAAATCACTACAACGTTGTAGTGTTAGAAAAAGAGGAGGGAAGTGTAGAAATCCAACAAATTTTCAAATTAAAAATGAAAAATTTAAAAGTGGTTTTCGTCTTTAGATAAGAGATGTTAGTATTGAGATATGAGATATGAGATATGAGATATGAGATATGAGATATGAGATGTGAGATGTGAGATGTGAGTACAAAGTATTAAGTACTGAGTACAAAGATAAATGTTGAGTGTTTTACTTATGTCTTAAACCTCCCTCCTAAAAAGGAGGGATTGAGGGAGGTGTATAACTCGAGACAATTTTTTTACACACCCCTTAATCCCCTCTTTATAGAGGGGAAGTCATTTTCAGATATTATTGCCTAGATGAGGAACTAAAAAAAGCGCCCTGAACTTCTTCAAGACGCTTTCAACAAACAACTAAATTCTAAAACCTAATAGATTAAAGATATTTTGAAACCCTTTCTCGACTGCGCTCGAAATGACAATCCATCTCAAGTGCGCTTTGTGAACTGGTTTGTTTTTAGATATTAGAAACAGTATCCGTTCTCAGCAGATACTTTCTCTGCGATGGTGTTACGTAACGCTACTACGTTAGGAATGTTCACATACTTCGTGAAACGCTTCAATCCCATTAGCATCATGCGTTGTTCATCACCTTCGGCAAAGGAAACGATTCCTTCTTTTCCTTTGGTGTTGATGTTTTCAATCGCGTGGAACAAGTTCAACTTGGCCATCGCAATCTGAACTTCTTGAGCTTCTTCACCGAAACGCTTGGCGTTTTTCTCGGTTCTTAGGATAGCAGATTCTGCCATGTAGATCTCAATCAAAATATCGGCAGCAGCCATCAACAATTGTTGGTGCTCTTCAAGCGATGGTCCGAATTTTTGAACCGCAGATCCAGCCACCATCAAGAAAGCTTTCTTCAACTTTTTGATGATCTCTTTTTCCTCAGCAAATAACTCTGAGTAATCAGGTGTATCGAAAGAAGGAATTCCCATCAATTCATCAGCTACTTTCATAGCTGGCCCTAAAAGATCTACATGTCCTTTCATGGCTTTCTTCACTAGCATCCCAACAGCCAACATACGGTTGATCTCGTTGGTTCCTTCGTAGATACGTGAGATACGTGCGTCTCTCCAAGCAGATTCCATTGGAGTATCAGCCGAGAAGCCCATTCCTCCGAAGATCTGAATTCCTTCGTCTGTACAGTTCTGTACGTCTTCAGAAACCGCTACTTTAAGGATTGAACACTCGATGGCGTACTCTTCAACCCCTTTTAGCTCTGCCTCTTGATGCGAGGCACCTTCCGCTTGACGGAGCGCAATTCTATCTTCGATATCTTTAGCTGCACGGTATGAAGCAGATTCTCCTACGTAGCAAGCTGTTGCCATTTCGGCCAATTTAGCTTTGATGGCACCAAACTTAACGATCGGTGTTTTAAACTGAATACGCTCGTTTGCATATTTTGTAGCTTCTCCGATCACACGACGTTGCGCATCCAAACAAGCAGCTGCCAATTTGATTCGTCCAACGTTTAGAGCGTTCATCGCGATCTTGAATCCACCACCACGCTCAGAAAGCATATTTTCTACGGGTACTTTTGTATCGCTAAAGAATACCTGACGGGTAGAAGAGGAGTGGATTCCTAGTTTGTGTTCTTCTTCGCCAAGGGTGATTCCGTTTTCTGGGTCGTTCTCAACGATGAAACCAGTGATGTTCTTGTCATCTTCGATACGAGCAAATACAATAAATAACTTTGCGAATCCTGCATTTGAGATCCACATTTTTTGTCCGCTGATCGAATAGTACTTTCCGTCATCAGATAATACTGCTTTTGTTTTACCAGAGTTGGCATCAGATCCAGCACCTGGCTCGGTTAAACAGTAAGCACCAAACCACTCACCTGTAGCCAGTTTAGGTACATATTTTTTCTTTTGCTCTTCGGTTCCGTAAAGGGTGATCGGCATCGTTCCGATACCGGTATGTGCACCAAAAGCTGTTGCTACAGAACCTGTTGCTCCTGAAATGTAATCACAGGTTAACATAGTAGAAACAAAGCCCATTCCCATACCATCATACTCTTCTGGCACAGAAATTCCCAAGAATCCAAGTTCACCGGCCTTACGCATGATCTCTTCGGTGAAGGCATAGTCCTTCTTCTCGAAACGTTCTTTGTTTGGCCAAATTTCTCTATCCACGAATTCCTTCACGGATTCTTTCATCATTTGCTGCTCTTCTGAGAAATCTTCAGGAGTAAATACGTTCTCAGCTAGCGTCTCTTTTACTAGGAACTCACCACCACGGGTTAGGTCTTTTTCTATTGCTTCAGTGCTCATTGTTGATTGATTTAAGAATCAAGAATCAAGACTTAAGATTTAAGCCAGCTTGAAATCCTGATATCATTTTTTGTAATTGTTGAATTTTACTTTCTAAAACTTTGAATTGTTCTTCTGTCACATAGTTTTCAGAATAGGCAATTATTAGCTGCGTTTCCCATTCAAATGCAGACCCTAAGCTATCTTCGATAAACTTATTTAAGTGTCTATCCGTAGATTTACTCGTTCCTTCTGCAATATTTGAAGGAATAGAAACAGCACATCTTATCAATTGAGAGACCAAATTGAATCTTTCATAATCAGGGAAGTCCTTAACAATTTTATATGTTTCTTGGACCACGGATATTCCTTCTTGCCAAATTTTTAATTTTTTGAAGTTATGTCTTCCCATTCGTCTTGATTCTTGGCTCCAACTTCTTGTATCTAATTGAGGAACTCGTAGATACCAGCGGCTCCCTGTCCGGTACCGACGCACATGGTAACCATGCCGTATTTTCCTTTCATGTTTCGTTTGCGCATTTCGTCAAATAGCTGAACTGATAATTTACCTCCGGTACATCCCAGTGGGTGTCCGAGTGCAATCGCACCACCATTTACGTTGACGATTTCTTGGTTAAGGTCCAATTCGCGCATTACTGCCAATGATTGTGAAGCAAAGGCTTCATTCAATTCGATCAGCTCGATATCGTTTTGTTTTAGTCCGGCTTGCTTCAATACCTTCGGAATGGCCTTTACTGGACCGATTCCCATGATACGTGGCTCAACTCCTGCAGCTGCATAGTTCACCATACGAGCGATTGGTTCAAGGTTCAATTCTTTAACCATCTCTTCACTCATGACCATTACAAACGCAGCACCGTCACTCATTTGTGAAGAGTTACCTGCGGTAACGCTTCCGTTTTGAGCAAATACAGGGCGTAGTTTTGCCAAGGCTTCTAAGTTGGTACCTTTACGCGGACCTTCATCTTTTGTAACTGTGTATGACTTCGTTGCTTTTTTTCCGTTGGCATCGATATACGTTTGATCAACGGTGATTGGTACGATCTGGTCCTGGAAGCGATCTTCAGCCTGTGCTTTTAACGCCTTCATGTGAGAGTTGTACGCAAACTCGTCCTGATCTTTTCTCGATACTTTGAATTGATCGGCAACAGCTTCCGCAGTATTACCCATTCCCCAGTAATAATCTTCGTGACCCGCGGCAACAATATCGTAGTTCAATTCAGTTTTAAAACCAGTCATTGGAACAGCGCTCATACTCTCGGCACCACCAGCGATGATACAGTCAGCCATTCCTGCTTGAATCTTGGCAGTTGCCATGCCAATGGTTTCCAATCCTGATGAACAGAATCTGTTTACGGTTACTCCAGGAACCTCTACTGAATCCAATCCCATCAATGAGATCAATCGCGCCATATTCAATCCTTGAGAACCTTCCGGCATTGCGTTACCGACAATCACATCGTCGATACGACTTTTATCGAGCTGAGGAAGCTCTTTCATCATATACTCGATGGTCTCAGCTGCCAGCTCATCAGTTCTTTTGAATCTGAACAATCCACGAGGGGCTTTCCCTACGGCTGTTCTGTATGCTTTTACTATATATGCTGTTTTCATATTTTTTTCAGATTTAAGAATCAAGAGCCAAGATTCAAGACTATTAAGTCTTGGCTCCGATGTCTTGGTTCTTGTATCTAGTTTCTTAAGGGTTTCCCAGTTTTTAACATGTGTTGAATACGCTCTAACGTCTTTCTTTCGGTACAAAGCGAAAGGAAAGCTTCACGTTCTATATCTAACAAGTACTGCTCGGTAACTTTGGTTGGTTCAGAAAGGTCACCACCTGCCATTACGTAGGCCAATTTGTTAGCGATCTTCTTATCGTGTTCTGAGATGTATCGGCTGGCTTCCATTGAGTCGGTTCCTACTAAGAACATACCCAAGGCTTGCTTACCGAGTACTTTGATATCCTTGCGCTTCGCTGGCTCAGTATAACCAGCTTCAGCCATTAACAAGGCGTGTTTTTTAGCTTGTGCAATTTGTCGGTCTCTATTCACTACTACGACGTCTTTTCCTTTTTGAAGGATTCCTAAATCGTAGGCTTCATACGCCGAGGTTGCTACTTTTGCCATACCGATGGTCAAGAAGTACTCTTGAAGTACGTTCAGCTCAACATCGTTCTTTTTGAAAGTATCCTGAGCACGCAGTGCCATTTCTTTAGAACCACCACCGCCTGGAATTACACCTACTCCAAACTCAACGAGTCCGATATAGGTTTCAGCAGCAGCGACTACTTTGTCGGCGTGCATCGAAAGCTCGCAACCACCACCAAGGGTCATTCCGTGTGGAGCGGCTACTGTTGGGATCGCTGAGTAACGCATGCGCATCATCGTGTCTTGGAACATTTTGATGGCCATGTTCAATTCATCATACTCTTGCTCAACTGCCATCATGAAGATCATTCCGATGTTGGCACCCACTGAGAAGTTGGCTCCTTGGTTACCTACAACCAATCCTTGGAAATCTTTCTCTGCAAGGTCGATTGCTTTATTGATTCCTTGAAGTACACCACCTCCGATGGTATTCATCTTAGAACGGAACTCCAGGTTAAGGATGCCATCACCCAAGTCTTCGACCACCGCCTCAGCATTCTTCCAAACAGTCTTGGTAGGTCTAATGTTGTCAAGGATGATAAAGGCATCTTGTCCTGGTTTCTTTGTCTGCGCTTTCGCAGGAATATCGTAGTAATACGTGGCCCCGTCTTGTACCGTGTAGAACGAAGTGTTTCCGTCGGCAATCATATCGGTAACCCAAGCTGCTGGCTCAAGTCCTTCAGCTTTCATCAATTCGATTCCTTTCTCTACACCAATCGCGTCCCAAATTTCAAACGGACCATTTTCCCATCCGAAACCGGCTTTCATTGCATCATCAATTCGGTATAGCTCATCAGAGATCTCAGGAATTCTATTTTGTACATAGGCAAACATGGCTGCAAAATTCTTACGGTAGAAATCGCCAGCTTTGTCCTTTCCTTTTACCAGTACTGGGAAACGATCCAAAACATTATCAATCGTTTTTGTCAGCTCGAGTGTTGCAAACTTAGCACGTTGCTTTTCGCGGTATTCTAAAGTATTGAGGTCTAGTGAAAGAATCTCTTTCTTTCCACCTTCTTTTACCACACGCTTGTAGAATCCTTGCTTGGTCTTGCTACCTAGCATTTTGTTGTCCATCATATGCTGCACAAAATCAGGCAGTTTAAACAACTCATGCGCTTCATCGTCTGGGCAATTGTCATAAATACCATTGGCTACGTGTACCAAGGTGTCAAGTCCGACCACATCTACGGTACGGAATGTAGCTGACTTAGGTCTTCCGATCACAGGACCGGTCAACTTATCAACTTCTTCGATGGTAAGGCCCATTTCCTTTACTTGGTGGAAAAGGCTTTGGATACCAAAGATTCCGATACGGTTACCGATGAAGGCAGGCGTGTCTTTTGCCAAAACTGAAGTCTTTCCCAGGAACTTTTCGCCATACATCATCAAGAAATCAGTCACATCTTGGCTACAGTTTGGTCCTGGGATAACTTCGAATAATTTTAAGTACCTAGGTGGATTGAAGAAGTGCGTTACGGCAAAGTGCTTTTGGAAGTCTTCGCTGCGCCCTTCGTTCATAAATTTTATAGGAATACCAGAAGTGTTAGAAGTGATCAACGTTCCTGGCTTGCGGTGTTTTTCGATTTGTTCGAATACCTTTTGTTTGATATCGAGACGCTCAACAACTACTTCGATCACCCAATCTACATCTTTGATCTTGTGTAGATCGTCTTCTAAGTTTCCAGTCGAAATTCGGTCGGCAAACTTCTGAGAGTAGATCGGAGAAGGCTTTGACTTTAAAGCAGCCTTGAAGTTATCGTTCACCATGCGGTTACGTACTACTTTATCTTCAAGGGTAAGTCCTTTGGCCTTTTCTTTATCATTGAGTTCCCTAGGAACGATGTCCAATAAAAGTACTTCAGCACCGATGTTGGCAAAGTGGCAAGCAATACCACTACCCATGATCCCGGAACCGATTACAGCAACTTTTTTGATTCTTCTTGTCATCTGATTTTCAGGTTGATGTTAATTTGTTATAAATTCTTTGGTATATATTTTTTTAGCCGAAATAAGGTCGTTGATGGTTTCGGCAACTTCATAAAAGTGGTTCATCTTTTCTTCAGAGATATTTTTTCTGATCGTCTCGTTGAATCGAAGCACTACTTGTTTTGAAACTTCTCTTTTCTCTTTCCCGAAATCTGTTAAGCAAATCAACACGCTACGCCCATCTTCTGGATTTCTCTTACGCATGATCAGCCCTTTTTCTTCCATGTTTTTCAAGGTACGAGAGAGGCTAGTAGCTTCCATGCCCATACGCGGCCCTAGTGAAGTAGAAGGTGTTCCCTTTTCTGGGTCTATGCTCAGCAAAGTAAATCCTGTTGCCATTGTGCTGTCGAATTTACCGGCCTCTTCGTTGTACATTTTTACAACCGCTTGCCAAGTTACTCTTAGCACGTAATCTATGGTTTTGTCTTTCATTCTTTAATGTTTTGGATTCATCCTATAAAGATATGAATTCCTTAGCGACCCTTTGCCCTCGTTATGAAACACTTAATGTCATTTTTTTAACGAGTTGTTGACATCTTTCTAACGCTAATTTTCGAGAATTCAAATATAAGAAAAAAATATTATGCATGCATAGTAAATTAACAACTTTTTTTGATTTTGATAATTTTTTAAGGCGGAAAGTGACGGAATACCAGAAAAGACCTCTTAGAATTGGTAGTTTGACAACATTTGAAGCGTTCGTATGGTTATACTGCTTGCATGCTTTTCCAGAAGGGAGCGTCTTTCCAGCGTAGCTCGCTGTTGTAGATCTGTCGTCTGTTGACTAGGTATTGATTGAAGATAGCGGTCAACGTTTGACCGTATTCATTGAAGTATTTATTGGAGCCATTTTCGAAGTAGTTGCAGATAGCGTTCGAAGCTTGTTGTGCCGAATATAACGCCGTTGTAATGCCATGCGAGGATAGTGGGTCAAAGGAGATGGCGGCATCACCCAGGGCCATCCAGTTTTTACCTGCAATCTGAGAAGCATGAGATGAGCTTGCATCACCACCCATCAGTTTTGTAGTGTCAAGGGTTGGAATCAATTCTTTTAAATACTGAGTATTTGCTAATAATGATGCCCAGTCATCACTCGTTTTAAACGGAATTGTTCTTGCAGTATGTTTATTCGTAAACAGGGAAACCACGTTGGTGTCGTCACTTAAATGAGAGACTATACCCCAACCGTGTTCAAAGGATTCTACATATACGCTGTGTTTCAGCTTTGGCAATGATATCTTCGGAAGATGGCAACTAAAGGCCATTAGGTCATCTTGTTTGAGGGTTTCGATTTGCAGTAGCTTCAAGAGGGCTCTGTTTCTTCCGGTGGCATCAATCAATACGTCGGCTTCGAATTGTCTTCTGTCTTTTCCGCAGAAAACATCTACATGGGCCAACGGTCCTTCGCTGGAGACTGCTGTCAATTGATCGAAGGATTGATGATGTTCGTTTATTTGTTCCTTCAGAGCTTTCAACAGCGCAAACTTATTGATCTTTAGTCCATGTTTATAGGGATTGGAAAAAAAGAAGTTGTGATCCTTAACCTGTTGATTTCCCCACATCGAATGATAACCATAGGTCTTCTTGATACTTGTTATTGAAAAGAGGTCGTGTAATCCCAATGTGTCTAACAAGGACAGGGAAGAGGGGGGCAGTGTTTCTGCCAGTGAGAAGTATTTTCGTTGGGACGTTCTACCTAATAAAATATGGTCGATCCCTCTTCGCTTTAAAAGCAAAGAGAGAACCGACCCGGCAATGCCGTCTCCAACAATTAATACCTTGGTCTTCATGAACCTTGATTAGGATTTTTTCCGTTATAGGCCACATACACCGTGTCTGGAATGCCTTCGATGTCAACCCCAGATTTTCTACCCGTGACAACGCCTACGTTCTTCCATTGATAGACCATGTTGATGAGTCCGTTGAGGTAACCGCCTTCGGCGTGATACCCAATGAATCCAGTGTCTGCTGTATGCAACCAAGCCAATCGGTTGGCATAGATGTTCTTTTTAGTGTCGTCCAGAATGTTTGGATCGTGCAGCTTGTTGAAGCTATCCTCGGGCAAGACATGCACTGGTAAGTTAGCGGCCCACCACGAAGGAATCGGATACTGCTTTTCAACAAATACGGCCTGACAACTCCCGGCGTCTGATTGCCATGGGATACCCATCCATTTGGTCATATCACCTGGCGTAACATGCCACAGCCAGTTCTTTTCATTCTTTGGATCCATTGATTCTCGAATGTCATCAGAACTCATTGAGAACCCGAAGTCCTTGTAGAATATCTTTTCCTGTATTTTTGGGCTTGCCGAATTGAGTCGCACCTCTCGAAGTCCGTAGAAGCCATAAACAAACCCATCGGTTTCTGACACCCACGGAAAGGTGACTGTGTTTTGTGCATAGAGCAGATTGTGACGCATGGGCCATGTAAGCTCAACACCCGGGTGGAAACCTCCGCCATACAGCGTTTCTAAAACTGCACGTGTCATCAATAAGGGTCGTTTGGACTCATCCTTGGCGGCTTTGAAAAACTGTTCTTGATAGAAAGCACCCATTTCGTCGATATCCTTAAAATCGAAGTGCGGTGGTGTGGCGAAGTGACCGTCTTTCCATTGTCTGAGTTGTTCGTAGATCATTGGCGGTATGGCAAACCATTGCGCCGGACTCCCTGGATAATCAATGGCGTCACCCGGATAGAATGGAAGCTTAAGCGCATCAGTCCCAGACCCTCGATTGACGATATCGGTCTTGTTTTTACTCGGGATGATGGGTTCGTTATTGTAGTTGTATTCAGGGTCTCTGAAGAGGTCAAAGATCTTTTGTCGTACCGCATCGGCTTCCGCCTTGGGTTCTTTTGTGTATAGATACTTGAACTTTCCTTTTGCGGTAAGCTCATCGATGGTCTCTTTAAAGGAAGGCGATAAAAAGTCTCCCAAATTCACCCACTGCATTCTGTACAAGCGATAGAACATTGGAAATACCAAACTGAGCTCTGGCTCATATTCGTCATTGGCAGCTCCGCAGATTAGGTCGTACATCGTAGATAACGGTTGAATTTGTGGTGCATAATCTGGTGGAGCCGAAGCAACCCACGCTGATGAATGGGCGTCGTTAAGCTCGTATTTTTGTCCACCTTTTTTGTGGGTGATCGTGGCGGTTATGCGTCCGTCGCAAATATCATCGTACCAATTGGAGTTATCGGCAAAGTCGGTGTTTAGGTCTGAAGGATTCAAAGAAGCCGAAATACCATCGGCCCCATAAAAGATCAAGGTACCTTCGTCGTATTCAGCAGTCCCAAGCTTTACCGCTCTTGAATCAGTTTTCAGTTTGGCAGCGAGTAAGCTTCTTCCTCCCTTTGGGTTGCTTGGGAATTGTCCGCGAATTTCTTTTCGAGAAGCTTTGGCGTTTACGCTAACGACCCCAGGATGATTCACCAACTCTTTTCGAATGTTGTGACCATCCTTTCTACGTAGTTCTTCGTTGAGCACATTCGGATTTCTACGCGAAGCGTTGATTCCAGGCGCTAGTTTTTTCTCTGCAAAGTTTGGTGAGAGGTTTTGATTGTTAGAAAGTACCGACAGGTCTAACGAGTTATTGAAATCGTACCAGAATGGTTTTTTGTTGGCTACCTCTACCGACCATTCAATGTCGAATTCGTTTGGGTCGATCTGATGCGTAGGGTTTCCCTGATCATCACAGGCGTAGATATAAAATCGCTGCGCTTGTTTTTTAAGGGCACCATCTTCAGTGAGATAGTCTTTATCGGTTTCATATAGATTGCCCCAAGGTACTTCAGGACTAAAGATCACTTTGTCTTTCTCGGCAGGTCCGTTGCCCAATCGGGCAATGCCTATCGAAGGGTAGATTCTAAATTTTGGTGTTTGGTTTTGCATGACGTTGATTTTAAGAGATTTAAAATTAGAAGTTACCTCCTCGTCATGTAAGCGTATTTTTACGCGATTTTATAAAACACAAAAAACTCCCCAGTTACGGGGAGTCTTCTTTTTTGTTTTCTTCGGAAACACTATAGGTTGTGTTGATAGATCTTCGCGTATAGATCTTTGTACTTTTCTTTGATGACTCGACGCTTTAATTTCATGGTCGGAGTCAAATGTCCTTCATCGATGCTCCAGATGTCTGGGGTGAGTTCAAATTTCTTGATCTTTTCCCACTTGCCGAAGCGCTCGTTGTATAGGTCTACTTCTTCTTGAATGCGCTCAATGAACTTTTCATTGCCTACGATCTCTGCGTTAGAGCTGTAAGAGATGTCGTGACGTCTGGCCCATTCTTCCACAAATTCGAAATTAGGCTGAATAAAGGCAGCAGGCATTTTTTCACCTTCACCGATGACCATGATCTGCTCGATAAAGCGCGATTGCTTCATTTCGTTCTCGATCAACTGCGGAGCTACGTATTTTCCGCCCGAAGTTTTAAACATTTCTTTTTTACGGTCTGTGATCTTCAAGAAGCCTTCGCTGTCAACCTCTCCAATATCTCCCGTATGGAAATAATTGTCGGTCATCACCTCAGCGGTCTTGTCTGGATCTTTGTAATAGCCTTGCATTACGTTTGGACCTTTACACATGATCTCACCGTCTTCGGCAATCTTTACCTCGACACCCTCAATGATTCTTCCCACGGTACCGATCTTCCAGCCACGTGCACGTTGGTCGTTCACAGAAATTACTGGAGAAGTTTCTGTAAGTCCATAACCTTCCATCACCGGAATTCCAGCCGCGCCAAACACACGCGACAGTCTCGGTTGCAGGGCAGCACTACCAGAGACCATAACCTCTAAGTTTCCGCCAAGACCTTCTTGCCACTTGCTGAAAATCAATTTTCGGGCGATACCTAGTTTCACTCCGTACCACCATCCGTTGGCGTTGTACGGTTCAAATTTAAGTCCGAGGTCGATAGCCCAGAAGAATAGTTTCTTCTTTATTCCTGTAAGATCAGCACCTTTTGCGTAGATCTTATCGTATACTTTTTCTAACAAACGCGGTACAACGGTCATCACGTTTGGTTTCACTTCTTTTAAGTTATCACTGATCTTTTCGATTGATTCTGCGAAGCAGACACGAATACCACAATATTGGTATAGGTACATGATCATACGTTCGAAGATGTGACAGATGGGAAGGAAACTCAAGGCCAATCCGCCTTGATCAAACGGAACACGCTTGGCACTTGCCAACACATTCGAAACCACATTGTCATGTGAAAGCATCACACCCTTCGGTCTTCCGGTCGTTCCCGACGTATAAATGATCGTTGCCAGGTCTGTAGGCTTTACGGCATCTTTACGTGCTTCGACTTCTGCCTGAGTGCTTTCGTCAGCACCTAATTCTAATACCTTGCTCCAGTTGTCGCAAGAACCGATGTCGTCAAATGAGAACACTCCTTTTAGACTGGGAACGTTTGCTTTGATGGCGTCTACTTTACCTAGAACTTCTGTACAAGAAACAAAACAGTAGGTTGATTCTGAGTGGTTCAAAATATACTGGTAGTCTTCCTCTGAAATCGTTGGGTAAATAGGAACGTTCTGTGCGCCTGTTTGTAGGATACCGATGTCCATGATGTGCCATTCGGTACGGTTGGTTGCAGAGATTACTGCAATTTTATCATTGGGTTTCACTCCCATTTTAAGGAGTCCTCTGCTGATTGCATTCGATTTGGCAATGTATTCTCTTGTTGAGGTTTTAACCCACTCATCTCCATATTTGGTAGCCAAGGCATCATCAAGGTCGTGTTTTTCCAGCTGGTATTGTGGAAAATCAAAAAGGCGTGTAACGTTCGTCATGTTCTAAGGATTAATTTTAGAGATTCGCAAATTATGAAAATTGTGGGCCTTTTTCAATAGCAATGATAAAAAAAGGAGCACCTTTTTAGGAACTCCTTATGGTTAAGACTTAAATTTTAGAGATAGTTCAACCCTTATTTCGCTGGTACTGATTTCTTTGCCCTACTTTCTCTGTTTTGAGTCACGGCTTAATTTTTTTGGTCTTCAATCCACTTTCGAGCGTTTACAAACGCCTCGAGCCATGGTGATACCTCGTCTTTTCTTCCAGCAGGGTAGTTGGCCCAGTTCCATTGAAAGGTCGAACGCTCGATATGCGGCATGGTCACCAAGTGGCGTCCTGTGCTATCACACATCATGGCAGCGTTGAAGTCACTTCCGTTTGGACTTGATGGATATCCGTCATAGCCGTATTTGGCAACGATGTCATAGTTTTCTTCGCTTAGCGGAAGGTCAAATTTCCCTTCCCCATTCGAAATCCAAACACCTAAGGTGCTTCCTGCTAAATTAGATAACATCACAGACTTGTTTGGCTGAATCTTCACAGATGTAAAGGCGCTTTCGTGCTTGTGCGAATCGTTATACGTCATCTTCCCATGGGTCTCATGTTCAGGATTGATGAGGTCAAGTTCCATGAACAATTGGCATCCGTTACAGATTCCCACAGATAGCGTGTCTTCACGCTCAAAGAACTTTTTGATGACCGCGTTGGCCTTCTCATTGTATTTGATGGCACCCGCCCAACCTTTGGCTGATCCAAGCACATCACTGTTCGAAAAGCCTCCAACGGCTCCTAAGAACTGAATATCTTCTAGGTTTTCACGACCCGAAATCAGATCGGTCATGTGTACATCCTTTACATCAAAGCCAGCAAGGTACATTGCGTTGGCCATCTCACGCTCTGAGTTGCTTCCTTTTTCACGAAGGATGGCTGCTTTAGGTCTCGACTGCGCTCGACCTGACAGACCTATGATGTCTTCAAGTTTCCCAGTAAAGTGTTCTGGGAAGGTATATTGTAGCGGTTGGTTCTTATAGTTCTCAAAACGAGCATCGGCTAATCCGTTAGCCGTTTGTTTTCTATCTAATAAAACCGAAGTACGGAACCAAACATCACGCAATCTGGAAATCGTCAAAGTAAATACTTGTGCATCGTTGATAATACTCAAGGTGTCAAATTCGGTCACTTGCCCTATTTTGAAACACTCAATGCCTACTTCAATTAACTTCTTATGACTAGCAGCACTTCCTTGGAAAACAACCCCGGCATTTTCTGCAAACAATAACTTGATCGAATCTTTCTCACCTAGTTCGCTGAGGTCTAATTCTGCCCCAAGGTCATTGTCAGAGAAGCACATTTCTAATAAGGTGGTGATCAATCCGCCAGCCGAAACATCATGTCCAGCAACGATTTCACCGTCTTTGATAAGCGATTGCAGCGTATTGAAGGCTGTTTTCAGGAATTCGGCATTCTTCACCGTCGGGACTTCATTGCCGATCTTGTTGTTGATCTGTGCAAATGATGAACCTCCTAATTTAAAATCATCTTGCGAAAGATTGATATAATAAAGGTCACCACCGTCTCTTTGCAATACAGGCTCTACAACTTTGGTAATATCATTACAATTGGCAGCTGCCGAGATGATTACCGTTCCTGGAGAAATAACATCTTCATTTGGGTATTTCTGCTTCATCGAAAGCGAATCCTTACCTGTCGGAATATTGATTCCCAAATCGATTGCAAAATCAGAACAACCTTTTACCGCTTCATAAAGTCGAGCATCTTCGCCTTCATTTTTACAAGGCCACATCCAGTTCGCGGAAAGGGTAACACTTTTGAGTCCGTCTTTTAGCGGAGCCCAAACGATATTGCTTAGAGCTTCGGCAATCGAGTTTCTACTTCCGGCTACAGGGTCGACCAACGCACTTACAGGCGAATGTCCGATAGAAGTGGCAATTCCTTCTTTCCCTTGGTAGTCAAGTGCCATGACACCACAATTGTTCAATGGCAATTGCAACGGACCAGCACATTGCTGTTTCGCTACGAGTCCGCCGACACATCGGTCTACCTTGTTGGTGAGCCAATCTTTACAGGCAACAGCCTCAAGTTGCAATACCTGGTTGATGTATTTATGAATGTTGTTAATGCTATATTCTACAGCATCGTACTGACGATTCACAGTTGAATCGTTCATGATGGTCTTTGGCGAGCTGCCAAACATATCTTCTAGTGCTAGGTCCATAGGTTTGTCACCTTTGGATGACGACTCAAACGTAAATTGATGGTCGTTGGTCACGTCGCCTACTTCGTACATCGGTGAGCGTTCACGATCTGCGATGCGTTTCAAAGTATCTATATTTTCTTTGGCGATCACTAAGCCCATGCGCTCTTGCGATTCGTTTCCGATGATCTCTTTGGCCGATAGGGTAGGGTCACCAACAGGAAGTTTGTCAAGATCGATCTTTCCGCCGGTTTCTTCCACCAATTCAGAAAGGCAATTTAAGTGTCCTCCGGCGCCATGATCGTGGATCGAAACGATTGGATTGACATCACTTTCTACCATTGCACGCACGGTGTTGGCTGCACGCTTTTGCATTTCAGGGTTTGAACGCTGAATGGCATTCAATTCGATACCGCTTCCGAAGGCACCTGTGTCTGCCGATGAAACCGCAGCACCGCCCATTCCGATTCGATAGTTTTCCCCGCCAAGAATGACGATTTTATCGCTTTCTTTTGGGGTGTCTTTTAGAGCTTGTTCTGCTTTTCCGTAGCCAATTCCGCCAGCAAGCATGATCACTTTGTCAAATCCAAGTTTGCGAGCGTCCTCTTCATGTTCAAAGGTCAAAACTGATCCGGCGATCAATGGTTGTCCAAATTTGTTTCCAAAATCTGAAGCGCCATTGGATGCTTTGATCAAGATGTCCATTGGGGTTTGGTATAACCATTTGCGTTCTTCGACGCCGTTTTCCCACGGGCGGTTTTCTTCCAGCCTAGAATACGATGTCATATAGACAGCAGTACCTGCCAATGGTAACGACCCTTTTCCGCCAGCGAGACGATCTCTAATTTCGCCTCCGGATCCCGTTGCAGCCCCATTGAAAGGTTCTACAGTGGTCGGGAAGTTGTGTGTTTCCGCCTTGAGCGAAATAACGCTATCTACTTCTTTGGTTTCGTAATAATCGGGTTTGTCTGCACTTTTGGGCGCAAATTGCGTGATACGCGGACCCTTAACAAAGGCCACGTTGTCTTTATAGGCCGAAACAATATCGTTTGGATTTTCGGCAGAGGTCTTTTTGATGAGCTTAAATAGTGATGTTGGCTTCTCTTCGCCGTCGATTACAAAAGTTCCGTTGAAGATCTTGTGACGGCAGTGTTCTGAGTTTACTTGGCTAAATCCAAACACTTCTGAATCGGTAAGTTTTCGACCTAACTTCTTTGATAATTCCTCTAAATACACAACTTCTTCATCGCTTAAGGCCAGTCCTTCTTGTTGGTTGTAAGCCGCAATGTCTTCGATATCAATGATGGGCTCGGGTGTGACATCAATGCTAAAGATGTCTTGCAGTAGCCCATTAAACTTTTGTGAAAGCATCGGATCGAAATCTTCAAAATCTTCGGCTACCGCTTCAAACTCTTCGATTCGTACGATACCCGTGACTCCCATATTTTGGGTGATCTCGACGGCATTGGTACTCCACGGAGTGATCATAGCGGCACGTGGACCAACAAAAAAAGCATCGATAGATGCCTTGTTTATTTGTGGTACGTCGCCAAAAAGCCAGTTTAATTTTTTGATGTCTTCGCTAGAAAGGTCGGTAGTTACTTGAACTGCAAAAACCTTTGTTTTAGGGTTTCCGAAGAAAAGAATCATGAAGTTGTCGTTTGTGTTGTGTTTAAAGCGCAAATTTAACCATTCAATCTGAATTACGTCAACAAAAAAAGCCACGATTTTAACAATATGCTGTTGAAAACGCGGCTTTTAATTTTTTATGCGGAAGAAGTTCTAGCGCACCACTAACTTTTTAGTAATGCTTTGACCTTCTGCGATGACTTTCATCAGGTAAATTCCCTGCGGAATATTTTGAATACGAATCAACGTTTGTCCGTTACTTGGCGTCTTGTTCACGATACGCTTTCCTGTGATCGTATAGACTTCAATTTGCTTTACGTTAACCCCCGAAGGCACTTGCAGATTGAAGTTTCCGTCTTGCGATGGATTTGGATATACGCTTGAAGCTGACAAGCTGTTTTCGTCAATAGACAATACTTCAAAGCACGTCCATGTAAGATCGTCGATGATCACTCTATCTCCTGTAGCTGCCTTATCGGTAAAAGAAATAGTGACACTACCCGCTACATCAATATTGTCTACGGTTGTGGTCTGTTCTACATCACTGTATGGAATGTTTCCAACTGCAGCACCGTTGACACGCAAGGTGAACGTACCACTACCGCCACCAAAAACACGCTGTGTTGTTACGGTTAGACTACCAATTCCACCTGCAATCGACGGACTTGTTAGCGTTCCGTTTCTAACAGTGATGGCTGCACCGGTTATTGTTTGGTCTGTTCTTGCATCAGTCGCAGTCCAAGTGCCACCATCGTCACCTGTCCAGGTTCGTGTTTGATAACTAGAGCTGCTGGTAGTTGGTATATTGGTGAATGTTTCTGTTGCGCAGGTTCCGCCACCGCCACCGGCTGTGGTCGTTCCGTTTACAGCATTACTCTGTGCAGAGCTGTTTCCTGCAGCATCTCTTGCCAATACCGTAAATGAATAGGTTGTTGAGGGTGCCAAGCTTATGGCAGTACCTGAATTTGTAGCGACGGTAGCATTAAAACCACCATCTACGTATATGTCATATGCGATCACCCCTACGTTATCTGTCGAAGCTGTCCATGAAAGGCTCACCGTATTCGAAGTTTGCCCCGTTACCATCAAATTGGTTGGTATAGTTGGGTCTTCGGTGTCTGGAGCCGGATTCCAGATAAGGTCTACATATTCTGGATGATCTACAAAGGGATTTGCGTTTCCTTGGAAATTATAAGCTGCGTCGTTTCTATCGATCTCTTCTTGAGTAACTGGGTCAGCCGCATGCCATGCTAATAATACGTCTACTGCCCAATCGGTGAAAACTTGGTCTTCGGTCCCGTTAAACATAGGAAAGGTCCAAGCATCAACTTGTGTTTCATAACGTGTGGCAAAGTATAATAAAGCTCTTGCGATGTCACCTTTGAATTCATCGATTGGTTCAAATACAGTTCCCGAATATCCCATCACAGCGCTGCTTCCTCTTAAAGAACCGTTTAGTGAAGTCCAGTTCGCGACGGCTACATCTCCAAAAGGAAGGTTTCCTCTAAAGTTGTTTACACGTCCATCGGTAGGAATCACATGGTGAATATCTGACTGCATCGGAAAATTTGAGCTAAATACCGATTGAGGCACGAGATGTTCTCTGTTGTAGCAGTCGCCCTCTGCGGTTTGATTACCACATTGGTCCGCCGATGAGTGGTTAAAATTGTATGGGTCAGCACCTGTAGGATTCTCCGAATAGAAATCTAGTACCGTATTGTCGTTCTCATACGTATTGGTGTCATCGCTATGGGTATTCACATAGGCCGTGTAGAGTGCATCATAGGTCTGGGCTGTATGGCCCGTAGAGATGATATTGCTCAACTCGGTCTTTAAGGCGTAGCCCGAAAGCCCAACAGCAGAATCATAGTAATTTGAAGGAATTTGCGCTGAGGCAACAAATCCGGTTAGTAATAAAAGAAGGAGTAATTTTAGTTTCATTCTATCATTTTTGGGGTTCATTTCTTTCTAACATGGCCATATAGAATCCGTCATATCCTGATTCTGAGGCTAATATCTTTTCGTCTTTGACAAAAGTAAACTCTTTATTCGATTCTAGGAAATTTTTAACCTGTTCCTGATTCTCTGATGGTAATACCGAACAGGTAGCATAGACAAGCTTTCCGCCGGGTTTGACCATCTTAGAATAATTGGTCAATATCTCAGCTTGAACCCCTTTGATTCGCTCTAAGAACTCAGGTTGTAATTTCCATTTGGCGTCTGGGTTTCTACGTAGTACTCCCAAACCGCTACAAGGGGCATCGATAAGAACGCGATCTGCTTTACCGTGCAATTTCTTGATCGGTTTCGTCGAGTCAATGTGTCTGGGTTCAATATTATGGGCACCGTTGCGTTTTGCACGGCGTTTCAACTCTTTCAGTTTGTTCTCATAGATATCCATCGCGATGATTTGCCCTTTGTTCTGCATCAAGGCGGCCAGATGTAAAGTTTTACCTCCAGCACCCGCACAAGCATCAACAACTTTCATACCAGGCTTCACATCCATAAACTGTGCAACCAATTGAGAAGAAGCGTCTTGTACTTCGAAGTGTCCTTTTTTGAAGGCATCGGTTCTAAACACGTTGGCACGTTCTACCAATTGAAGTGCATCGGGATACCCACGAAGTCCTTTGGCCACAATCTCTAAATCGCCCAATTCTTTTTGAAGTTCTTGCTTTGTCGTTTTAAGGGTGTTGGTTCTTAAGATGACTTCGGCTTGCTGATTTAAAGCGGCCAATTCTTTGGTCCATGTGTTTTCGCCCAATTCTTGAATGCCTAGTTCGTCTAGCCAATCAGGAATCGATTCTCTAAACTTTCGATTTTGGGACAGCTCTTCAAAACGTCCTTTAATTCTTCGCGAAGGTGTACCTTCTAATTGTTTCCAATCTGGAAGTTGAATGCCTCTTAGGGTGGCCCATACTGCAAATATTCTCCACAGGTTCGGACGGTCAAAAGGTTGTTTGACCTGGGCAATTTCGGCATAGAGACGTTTCCAACGAACAATGTCATAGGTGGTTTCGGCTACAAATGCCCGGTCACGGGCTCCCCAGCGTTTATCTCTCTTCAGTAGTTTTTCAACTACCTTATCGGCATACTCTCCTTCGTTAAAGATCTTATGGAGTCCGTCAATAACGGCAAAGACCAAATTGCGATGTAATCTCATCTATAAAAAAATTGGGAGGCAAAGGTAGCGTTTTCCGTTGGAAATAGCTGTAATGGAATCATTTAAAAATCGCTTGCCAGATTCCTCGTATTGAATGCACATTTATTGGAAATTCTAGAATAACATGCAGCACACTCAAAAACAAAAGCAGTCCGAGTCCCACTTTGTAGTCGATAGCGTAGATCAACACCGAAGCGACCCATATTAGAAGGATCAATAGGGTTCTTTTGGTTGTCAATTTCTTGTGCCAGCCAATCACGGTGGTTTTAGAGAACCAATTAAGGTAATGATAAGTATACGCGAAAGCGATAAACATTTGCACTTTTAGGTCAAGGGTTTCATAGAAGAAAAAACTAAGTTGCTCTGTGAGTCCCAAGAACTTGGCCAAATGCGCATTGACCACATGAAAGTTATTGTTCAAAAAGATGTCCTTTACATAAGGAGTAAAAGTATACCCTGTAGTTGGCAGTTGGACAAGAAAGAACACCAAAGGAGCCGCAGCTACCAATGCTATGTTGAAGTATCCTAATTTGTTGTGTGTTTTTAGGTTTCCGTAGAGCATGAAAAGCCAAGTGAAGAGATATACATGGATAACCGTGGGAAGGAAAATGCCAACCAAAATATTGTACGTGAGATTTTGGTTTAAAAAGACAGCAAGCAATCCGCCAATTGCAATGGCCAAAAGTCGTTGTGTTTTGTTGGTGATTGCAATATTCGAAATCGCCATTACCAATGCAAAGAATAAGAGACCATTGATATAGCGTTTTGCGTCGGTGGTGAGAAAGGTATAAATACTACTGTCTTTTAGAAAAGACTCGAAGAACGGAAGTTTTAATATAGTGGGCACGGCGTACAGTATCGCAATTCCCAGCGCCCAATATTTCCATGAATTTGACTTTGCAAAGTATTTTTTTTCTCTGACCCAGTTAATTTCGGTCAGATAATGAAGCGGACCCAAAAGGGCATACGCGATCAAAAACAACTCAATCGGCAACCAATAGGCCAGTATCATAGAAATTATAATGAGGAATGTGTTGAGAAAATCAACTTGACTAGATTTCATTGCACTAAAAATAAGAAAAGCCACCCAAAAATTCATCTAAAAATTTTTTAGCGGAAGATGTTTCTTAATGCTTAATCCGCGTATTTTAAGTAGAAAAGCCTCTTGAAACGTATTTGTATAGGCATTTGTATAGGTCGTATTGTTTGCGATATTCTCCAAAATAGAGACTTTTGCGTAGCTTACTTCGCACGAAATAGGCCCCAAAACACTTTACAATACCGTTAACCTAATAATTCACAACAATTATCGAATTGTTCACAAATTTAATTTTGAAAATAACACACATTGCTTATTTTAGCATCTTCAACAGTTATGCCATGAAAAAAACTACACTACTCTTCGGAATGTTGTTGGCCTTTGCCACAACACAAGCTCAAAGTATTGAGCGTCAAGTTATCGGGTCTGCGGGCTCAACAATTACTAATGGTTCAACCACCTTAGAGTTTACGGTAGGTGAAGTGGCAGTAACTACCATCACAAACGGAACCACTACGCTTACACAAGGATTCCACCAAGGAGACCGCATGATCGTGGTGTTGAACGCAAAAGTGTTTTTGCAAGGACCTCTATTAGGCTCTGGTGATGGATTGATGCAAGACGGACTTCGTTCTGGAGGTCATATCCCTACTGCAACACCGTATTCTGATGGTGCTACAGCGGATGCATCTGTTTTTAATGTAACTGGTAATGATGCGATCGTTGATTGGATCTATGTCGAATTAAGAGATAGCGGTGATAACACTAGCGTTGTAGCAGAAACATCAGCTTTAGTACAAAGAGATGGAGATATTGTTCACACTGATGGTACTTCTGGATTGTCTTTCATGGTAGCCGAAGGAAACTATTATGTGGCCATCAAGCACAGAAATCACTTAGGCGTGATTACCAATGCTACGCAAGCACTTACTGAAACAGGACTATCTTTAGATCTTACAGATAATAGTGTAACTATGTATTCTGGAAACGGAAACAGTGACCCTCTAACCAACTTCGGAACTCCTAATGCTAGTGTATATGCTATGTGGGCTGGAGATGCTAACAATGATGAGCGTGTGATATTCTTGAATACAGGGGCTGAATCTGTAGATGTTAAACAATTAGTTTTAGATCGTTCTGCTATTGAAAGTCCTTTTGGAGCATCTGTTTTCTACAAGCCTCAGGGGTATTATAATGAAGATCTATATATGGATGGTGAAGTTATTTTCTTAAACGCTGGAAATGACCTTATCTTGGTGAGAGATAATGTGTTAGCTGATGGTGGAAATATTTTTAACTCAGTTTTTCATATAATTTCTGCTCAATTGCCATAAATTACTATATTTGTCAAAAATACACCCCTTCAAGTATAACCATAACTTAGACTAAATAATTAAATAAACGACATGAGAAAAACACTACTTTTATTGGTATTATTGATTGCTGGCTATGCGCAAGCACAGACATATAACTTCGAGCTAAGGCAAGATATGTCTAATCAATATTTATTTACGTTGTATGCACACCCAAGTGCTTCTGCAACGGGTCTTGCTTTTGACCAGATCAACTTTGATATATTTTTACCTTCTGGAGGACCATACAGTGTTACAAATCTTACGAACTTACTTTCACTAGATGGAGGTTCTCAGCCAGCAAACTGGGCGTTGCAACAAACTTTTACTGGTGCTGTTCTCGGACCTGGCGGAGCGAATATTGATGACGGAAGTAGAGACTTTTTAGTTATTGGTATTCCTGTAAATAATTATGTGATTACTCACGGGACTACAGAATTTGCTGTAATGTCTTTTGAGGTGACAGGTAACCCAACAAGTGGAAGCATTGAATTAATTGCCAATAACGACCCAGTTAAAGTTGCATTGAAAGGTTTTGGACAAAATGTGGATAATACTTTTCTTGTAGGTGGATCTAATAGCTTTGGAGCGACTACTGGTACAACTACTTATGGATTTGCTCCCTTGAGCAACCCAGAAGTTGAGTTGACAGGAGTTTCTATGTTCCCTAACCCTGCAAATGATTTCATCCGCATTAGCGCTGAAAACGCAGAAATTAAGGACATTACTTTCTTCAACATCAACGGAAGCCGTGTTAAGACAGTTGCTTCTAACTTCGAGCAAGTAGATGTGAAGGCACTAAGCGCTGGAGTATACTTTGTGAAGGTTTCTTCAGAAGATGCTTCAACTACAATCAAATTAGTGAAGAAATAAGAATACGACTGATACCCAATCATATCATAGAAAAGGCCGCTCATTTGAGCGGCTTTTTTGTTTGTGTATATTAGTAGAACAAAATGATTACATGATGAATAAAATTCCATTTTCACTGTTGATTTTGGTGATGGCAATCGGTTGTTCTCTACAGCCTGCTTTTGTTCCCAGAGACTTTTCTAAAGTTATAGTCGAAGAAGTATACGATAGTACATTTAGCGAGAATATAAGGGCCATAGAGGTTTTTGAAGATGACCATCTAGCATATGCAACGGCATCAGGAAAAGTATTAAAGCTTGATGACGAGCAAAAAACTACCTCGTTGTATTCACCCAATACGATAGAAAATGATTCTACCACAACCAATTTTAGAAGTCTTGCAGTATTGACTGATGGAACCGTATTTGCTATGACCATTGCCAGTCCTGCCAAGCTGTATAAAATAACCATTGGGAGTGGCGGACAGCCGATTACCAAGATTGTGTATCAGGAGGCACATGAAAAGGTATTTTACGATTCTATGGCGTTTTGGAATGATGAAGAAGGTATCGTCATGGGCGATCCAACAGCCAATTGTTTGTCGGTAATCATTACTAGAAATGGGGGTGAAAGCTGGTCAAAACTTCCCTGCAATCAACTTCCGCTTGCTGCCGAAGGCGAAGCAGCCTTTGCCGCAAGTGATACCAATATTGCCATTGTAGATGATCACACTTGGTTATTTTCTGGCGGAAAAAGAAGCAGGGTGTTTTATTCTCCCGACAAAGGAAAAACTTGGGTAGTGTTTAAAACTCCGATCATTCAAGGAAAAGGGACACAAGGTATTTACTCTGGTGATTTTTATGATGCTCAGCATGGTATTGTCATCGGAGGGGATTATACACAATCCGAAGGAAATGTAGCCAACAAAGCAATAACCGCAGATGGAGGCAAAACATGGAACTTGGTTAGTGATGGAGAAGGTCCTGGTTACAAGAGCTGTGTGCAGTATGTCCCAAACAGAAAAGCGAAAGAGATAGTGGCCGTTGGTTTTACTGGAATCTCTTATTCAAAAGATGGTGGCCAACATTGGAAGGAACTCTCAAAAGAAGGGTTTTATACGATTCGGTTTTTGAACGACTCTGTTGCCTATGCAGCAGGCAAGAACCGGGTGGCCAAGTTGACTTTCAGATAACGGTTTGTAATGGCTATAGTGGTCGGATAGGTTCTAAGTTCTTGAAAAAGAAAGTTTTGTAGTATCTTAATGCTTTCGATTGCTTTGCTATGATCAGAAGAAGCTTTATATGGGGATTGCTTTTTTGGTCGCTTTGTGTTTCAGCACAAGAGTGTCCGTCGTTAATTGACCCGCTAAATGGTGCCACAAATGTGCCTGTTGATGCAACCATTGAATGGAATGAGGTCATTGGCGTAACGGGCTACATTATTTCTATTGGTACCACACCTGGAGGCACCGATATTATCAATGCCCAACCTGTAGGAAGCAGTACCTCATATACCCCGACTTTGGGACTTCCAGACAATACTCAAATTTACGTTACCATCATTTTGTTCTTTTTTGATCAGGAAGATATTACATGCGGCAGTGAGTCGTTTACAACCGAAGATATCACTACTGCGCCTAACTGTACCAGTTTGTCAAGCCCGACCAACGGAGCCATTGACGTCAATATCGCTGCAAACATTACTTGGAACTATGCTACTGGAGCCACAGGATATTTTTTAACCGTAGGAACCGCTCCGGGTGCTGGAGATATTGCTAATAACATTGATGTGGGCAATGTGTTAAGCTACAACCCTCCGACCGACTTTCCGCCTGACACCGATATCTACGTAACGGTGGTGCCTTATAATGAAAACGGAAATTTAGCTTCATGTCCAGAAGAGTCGTTTAGAACTGGAGAGCCTGTAGCGCTCCCCGGATGTACGACACTTATTAGTCCGATGGATGGTGAAGTGGATGTTGCGTTGTCGCCTTTGATAGAATGGCAATCAGTACCTGGCGCTACTGGATATAAAGTATATATAGGGCGTTCACCCTTTGAGAATGACGTACTGGACGGCGGGATTTTTACCACCAATAGCACCTTTGTTTTTAATTTTGAATCCAATAACACTTATTTCGTTACCGTGATTCCCTTTAACGCAGCTGGGGATGCCATTGGTTGTGGACAGGAGGCTTTTTCGACTACGTTGGGCTGCGGTCCCTTCTTTGATACGGATACCGGAGAGCTCATTACGCTCAATCCAGTGATTGATTTTCCGGATGAGGTCGGACTTTGTATTGACGACGGACCTTATACGGTAACTACTTCTGATACGGCTGATGGATTTCGATGGTATTTAGTAGAAAATTCGGGAAATGAGATTTTGCTTTCTCAAGACGCTGAAGTTTCGCTTTCCCAAGCTGGGACGTATCGTTATGAAGCGTACAACCTTATCGATCAGTCTGGAAATATGTTAGAATGTATGGCATCTAAAGTATTTACGACCTTCATTACCAACGACTGCTCTGAAGGTGGCGGAGAAGAGACACCATTAGGAGATTTCGATCCCGAAGGATTCCCTAAGTTTTTTACACCCAACGGTGATGGATTCAATGACTTCTGGCAATATGTCCCTTCTGATGTTGGAGCCTTCCGTCTAAACCTAAATACCATTTACATTTTTGATCGCTTCGGAAAACTTATCAAGGCGTTGAATCCTAATAGTATAGGTTGGGACGGGACCTTTCTAGGACAGCCGTTACCAGCTTCAGACTATTGGTATAAGGCACTTGTTGTAGGAGGTGGAGTCGTGTCTGGTCACTTTGCCTTGAAGCGGTAGGTTGGAAGTACTATTTTTCCGCAGAAAATAAAAAAGAGAGCCAAAAGGCTCCCTTTTCAAAACTAACCAACTCAAGTAATACAACTACACATTGACCACTATATATCTTCTACCTGACCTTTTATAATAGACACCTTTACACTTGTAGTAGGTGGCTCCTCTCACTTTTATCACTTTGTACCCTTTTGGAAGGGTTGTAACCCTAACCCCAACTGGAGCGTTTACTACCACGTACTTTCGCCCGCGTTTCTTGTACCATACACCATCGGCGCGATAATACCTTACATTCTTATGAACTACAACCTTCGGCCTATGAACCTTGGTAACAATTACCGCGTTTGCAGGGCGGGCTCTTACCACGGTTGTACTTGCGCAAGATGTTAGTGTTGAAAATGCTAAGGCAAATACGATGAGGGTTAAAAGGTTTTTCATGATAACGAATTTTAAGTTACTATTCTTTGGACTGGCACTTTAGCAAAAGGTTTAAAATATAAAAGGAGAAACATGACGTTTCTCCTTTCAAATATGTACCGTGGTTAAGGCCCGTTAATGGCCTCCCATGCGTTTTTTACGCTTTTCTCTTACCTTTTTAAGGATCTCTCGATTAAAATCGTCTTCGACCTTTTTAAGCTGAAGGATTTTCTTTGCAGGGATTACCTTTCTTAGATCAGTGCTCAACTTTTTTCTCTGGGCAAAGACCTTTGACTCTATTTCTTCGATCCTTGATAACAATTGTTCGGCTTTTGCATCGGTCATATTATCAAGACCCGTTTGCCCCACCTCGCGGCGAATCTTACGCATTTCTACATTTTTAAGCTTAAATGTTGCCTCTTCATAGGCATTATAGATAGGCCAAAACTGCTGCGCCTCTTGACTTGTGAGATTTAACTTCTCGGTTATAAATGCCACTTTAAGTGCCTTGATGCGCTCGTGACGGTCGTTTTTCTGAGCGACGGCCATCGAAAAGCATCCAATGAGCACAAGGGCAAGTAACGTAAATTTCTTTTTCATTTTAGGTTTAGTTTTCTAAAATTAGGTCTTCGTATTGATCGAGGTCATCAACATTGTTTGATATGTATTCGATCATGTTATCATAATCATAAGTGTCTTCCATTAGATCAGAGATGTTGATCTCTTGATCTTCAAATACCTCGGCTATCTCATAAGAATCCATGGTGATCATGCCATCATCAATCAATTCATCAATATAGGCAGTAGGAAGTGAATCAATCGTGTTACCTTCTGGCTTGTAAAAGACAGTGAAGAATAGGACCAAGGCTGCAGCTACAGATATGGCCGTATACACATACTTTCTATAAGTGGACAGTTTGATAACTTTTACTTCCTTGTCATTTTGTTCTATACGATCAAACAAGCGTTCTTCAAAGTTTTCAAAATAGCCTTCTGGAACCGCCATGCCGTGAGTTTTTGGCATGACATCACCATCTTTCAACGAGCCAACGATTTTGTCTTCTAGCTTGTCAAAATAGCCTTCGGGAGTAGTAAACCCGTCCTTTTTGGGTAGTGACTCAGCACCTGCTTCCATTTTATCGAAAAGCCGATCCTTAAAACTGTCAAAATATCCCTCGGGGGTTTTAAATCCGTCGTTTTTTAGGTTATGTTCTTTACTTTTTGTCATTTTTATGTTAGACCAAAAAAATATATAAAGGTTTAATTGTTGGTCAAAAACTGTTCTATCTTCTTTACGGCATGATGGTAGGATGCTTTTAAGGCGCCCACCGATGTATCCAACACTTCAGACATGTCTTGATACTTCATGTCGTCAAAATATTTCATGTTGAATACGATGCGTTGCTTTTCAGGAAGCGTTGCTAGCGCTTTTTGTAATTTCAACTGTATTTCATCGCCTTCAAAATAGACGTCAGCCTGCAAGTTGTTTACCAGTTGTTGCTGTAGCTCTTCACTCGAGATACCACTTTTCTTAGCTCGATTGTTGATGAACGTGATGGCTTCATTCGTAGCGATACGATACATCCAAGAATACAATTTACTCTCACCCTTAAAATTACGAATACTTCTAAAGACCTTGATGAAGGTATTTTGAAGCACATCATCTGCGTCATCGTGATTGAGTACCATACGTCTAATGTGCCAATACAAACGTTCTTGATACTCAGACACGAGCTTTCTAAAGGCACGTTCTTGCGTCCTTTCGTCCTTTAGTTCTTCTATTAGGGTCAATTCGGTGATCAATCTGTGTTAGTTTGGGACTTTGACTAAAGATATCGAAAATGGTTTAATTGGAGCCTTATAAAAAGCTTTAGAATGTCATGAAATGCGATTTTATTGCAAGTGAAGGATTACAAAATCATAAAATAATATGCATTTCATCGATTTTTTATTGCTTTTAATCGATGATTTAAAATAATTAGTTAGATTAGTAACGCAATAGAGAAGCTATTCTACTTATTTAAAGTTTATGTTATTTAGTTAGGTTTTCCAAGTAAATAGTTTTTTGGCCCAAGATATTGCACACCTATTGCTATTAAGGGATGGGGTTTCATAGGCGCTCCATCCTTTTTTAGGTGTTTATTCAAAAGATTGCATTTCCACCAATTTCTTATAGGCTCCATTTTTCGTGATGAGTTCGTCGTGCGTTCCTTGCTCAACGATTTGCCCTTTTTGCATAACGACAATCAGATCCGCATTTTGAATAGTAGATAAGCGGTGCGCGATAACGATTGACGTTCGATTCTTCATCATGTTCTCTAGCGCCTTTTGTACCAGGCGTTCAGACTCAGTATCTAGGGCAGAGGTGGCCTCGTCTAGGATCATGATCGGTGGATTCTTCAGCACGGCACGCGCAATGCTTAAGCGCTGTTTTTGTCCTCCAGATAGTTTGTTTCCACTATCGCCAATATTGGTGTCATAGCCTTCAGGAAGTTCCTTAATGAATTCATGCGCGTTGGCTATCAAAGCAGCATCTTTTACCTCGGTTTCGTTGGCTGTTGTAGTTCCGAGTTTAATATTGTTTTCGATGGTATCGTTAAAGAGGATAGAATCTTGTGTTACGATTCCCATAAGGTCGCGCAAGGATTTTTTCTTCAGATCGCGAACGTCGTTTCCATCGATCGTGATGCTTCCTTCGTTTACATCATAAAAACGGGTGACCAAGTTTGCGATGGTGCTTTTACCACTTCCTGATTGTCCCACGAGTGCGACAGTCTTCCCCTTTGGCACTTCCAACGAAAAGTCTTTTAGCACATACTCATCTTCATACTTAAAGGAAATATTCTCCAACTTGATATTTTCGTCAAAATGCTCTTTTTCAAGCGCGTTAGGTTTGTCAACAATGGTGCTTTCAGTCTCCAAGATTTCCAGCACTCGCTCTGCAGAGGCGTTTCCTTTTTGAATGTTATAGTTGACCGTAGTAATCGCTTTTACGGGATTGATGATGGTATAAAAGAGTCCGATGTAGCCAATGAATTCTTGAGGTGTTAATGTGCTTTCGTTAGTGAGAACAAGACTTCCACCATACCACAACACAGAGATCACGACGGCTACTCCCATAAACTCACTAAGCGGTGAGGCCAGTCCTTTACGCTGAAGTACTTTTGCCATGATACGTCTAAAACGCCCGGTCGATTCTGTGAATTTCTCTCGTACTTCTGGCTCGGCATTAAAACCTTTGATAACTCTGAGCCCAGTAAGGGTTTCTTCAATGAATGACAAGAAGACACCATTTTCCTTTTGTGCCTTTAATGATTGTGCTTTTAAGCGCTTTCCGATTGACGAAATGATAAAACCTGAGATAGGTAACAGGATAAACACAAAGAGCGTCAATCGAGTACTAATAGAGAACATCGTGATCAAAACGAAAATAATGGTCAGTGGTTCTCTTACGATAGCCTCTAACGAATTGATGATCGACATTTCAATTTCTTTGACATCTGTAGTCATACGTGCCAAAAGGTCTCCCTTTCTCTTTTCTGAGAAGAAGGATATCGGCAAGGCCAGGGTTTTATCATACAATGAATTTTGAATATCATTGACCATCCCCGTTCTTAGAAATGACAACACATACAGAGCAAGGTATCGAAACAAATTCTTCAAGAAAAAGATGATGATACTCGCGATACAAATAAAGACCAATCCGGCTGTAGGGCCATCCACCTCCACTTTCTGCGTTAGGAAAAAGTTGAGCGATCCCTCAACATATTCCTGAAGGTTTCCAATTCCTTGATATGCTGGTTTTTCGTGTACTTCTTCCTGCGTGCCAAAAAGGATTCCCAATGTTGGAATGAAGATAACGATCGACAATACATTGAAAATGGCGTAGAATATATTGAACAGAATGTTTAGTCCGGCATACATCTTATACGGCCTAGCAAACTGAAGTATTTTTTTGAAGTAATTCATAGTTTTTTCGCTAAAGCGGAAAGCTAGCTTTTATAATTAATCGAGCTGAAGCTCTTTCGTGATTCGATTGATTTTAGCATCTAACTGCTTTTCGACCGCTTCGAAATCACCTTTGTTTTCCAGCGGAAGGTTTACACTAAAATAGAACTTGATCTTTGGCTCGGTACCACTTGGTCTCGCTGCGATCTTAGTGCCATCTTCTGTGTAATAGATCAACACGTTGGACTTAGGAATATCAATCGCCTCTTCTTCGTTGGTAATCATGTTCTTGGCGACTGAACTTTGATAATCTTCCACCATTACCACCTTTGAGCCATCGATGGTTTCGACTGGGTTTTCTCGCAGGTCGATCATGGTTTGCTTGATCTCAGCAGCTCCCGAAATTCCCTTCTTGACCAATGAGATCAACTTTTCTTTATAGAATCCATAATCCAAATAGCATTGGATCAGTTCTTCAAAGAAGGAGCTGTTATTGGCCTTTGCATTCGATGCAATCTCGCAAGCGAGAAGTGAAGCGGTAACGGCGTCTTTATCGCGTACAAAATCTCCCGTCATAAAGCCAAAGCTCTCTTCACCGCCACCGATGAATTCCTGTTCAGGGAAATCACGGATCATTTTGGCGATCCATTTAAAACCGGTGAGCCCGATCTTGCATTCAACATCATAATCATTGGCCAACTCGCTCATCATTGGGGTAGACACAATTGTCGATCCGATAAATTGGTTTCCGGTGATCTTTCCTTGTTGTTTCCAATTCTCTAATAAGAATTTGGTCATGAGCACCATGGTTTGATTTCCGTTAAGTAAGATCATCTTTCCATGAAGATCTCTAACTGCAATTCCTAAGCGGTCCGAATCAGGGTCTGTACCGATGACCATGTCAGCATCGATTTCATTAGCCATGTTCATAGCCATTTCTAGTGCCTCAGGTTCTTCTGGGTTTGGAGATTTAACCGTTGGGAAATCTCCATCTGGCTTGGCCTGTGCCTCGACAATATGAACGTTGCTGTATCCTGCTTTTTCAAGGACCTTTGGAAGTGTAGTGATAGAAGTACCGTGCAATGAGGTAAAGACAATTTTGAAGTCGTCTCTTCCTTTGGCATTGATGCTTCCGTTTTGAACCGCGGCATTGATAAAAGCATCATCAACATCTTTATCTACAAGTGTGATCAGGTCAGCATTGCTTTCAAATTTAACATCGCCAAAATCTAGGGCATTGATGGATTCGATGATCTCATGGTCCTGCGGAGGAACAATTTGCCCGCCGTCTGTCCAGTATACTTTGTAACCATTATATTCGGGTGGATTGTGTGATGCTGTGAGCACAATGCCACAATGACAATCCAGATACTTAACTGCAAAAGATAATTCTGGCGTAGGGCGTAACTCTGAGAACAGAAAAACTTGAACTCCGTTTGAAGAGAACACGTCGGCCACCACTTTGGCTAGCGTATCGCTGTCATGACGGCAATCATAAGCAATGGCAACCTTTAATTGTTGGTTTGGATATACCTTTTTCAGGTAATTGCTCAGGCCTTGAGTGTTCTTTCCAAGTGTATACTTATTGATGCGGTTGGTGCCAACACCCATGATACCACGCATTCCGCCAGTACCGAATTCTAGATCTTTATAAAAGCTTTCTACAAGTTCATCTTGACCTTGATCGATCAGTGCCTGAACCTTTTGTTGTGTATCTGTATCAAAAATAGGGGAGAGCCATTGCTGGGCTCTTGCTAAACTCTGTTCTACCATTAAAAAAAAGAATTATGTGCAAAAATAGGTTTTTACATTCACATGAAGTGATAAGAAGATGTTATTGTTTGCTAATCAATGCGCTCAGAAATGCGATAGTTCTGGCGTTCTCTTTTGGTACGTAAGATGATCTCGCCGATAAAACCGGCCAAAAAGAACTGGGTTCCCATAAGCATGGTGGTCAACGCGATAAAAAATTCAGGGCGTTGTGTTATCAATCGTCCAGAAGTGTCGATGAACAATTTGTCAATCCCTAAATACAAAGAGAATAAGAATCCTATCAAAAGCATCAGTGTGCCCAAAAGTCCGAAAAAGTGCATCGGACGCTTCCCAAATCGGGATAAGAACCAAATAGTGATGAGGTCTAAGAATCCGTTGACAAATCGCTCAGCCCCAAATTTGGTCTTCCCATATTTTCTGGCTTGATGTTTCACTACCTTTTCGTCGATCTTGCTAAATCCAGCATTTTTTGCCAATACTGGGATATAGCGATGCATTTCACCGTGTACGTCGATATTTTTCACAACATCTCGCTTATAAGCCTTGAGACCGCAGTTAAAATCGTGAAGTTTAAGTCCAGAAGTTCTGCGAGCCGCCCAGTTAAACAACTTAGAGGGTAAATTTTTACTGATAACAGAGTCGTAGCGTTTCTTCTTCCAACCAGAGATTAGGTCGTACCCTTCCTCTGTGATCATGCTGTAGAGTTCAGGAATTTCTTCTGGATTGTCCTGAAGATCGGCATCCATGGTAATGACCACATCTCCTTGTGCCATTTCAAAACCAGCATGCAGTGCTTGCGATTTTCCGTAGTTCTTTAAAAAACGAATGGCTTTTACTTCTTCGTGCTTTTCTGACAAGCTTTGGATCAATGGCCAAGAAGCGTCAGTGCTTCCGTCATCTATAAAGATAAGTTCGTATGAAAAACGATTGGATCGCATAACATTAGCGATCCAATCATATAGTTCTTTTAAAGATTCTTCTTCGTTAAGTAGTGGTATTACTACTGAAATGTTCATAAACTGATTGTTCGTATGAACTGTAAAAATAGTAATTTGTTAATAATCGGGCTTAGCTTTTTTAAATATTAATCCACCGATAAGTGCCATGACAAGTCCGATGAGCACTGAGAAGATAAGCATTACAGGATACCCGATCCAGAAGAACTTAACACCCATTTCTTTTTGTTGTTGAATTTGTTCTGCAGTCATCTCGGCAGTTTGCGGAGAATTGGCCAGACGGTCGTCCATTACTTTGTTGGCAAATTCAGTGTCAATGACATTCGAAAGGATCATCGTATAAAGGATAGCGATCACACCCGCCACTGCAGCAACACCCACTCCAACTTTTAGGGCCTGAGAAATAGTGAGGTAACCGCCATTGGCTTTTCTGAAGGCAATAATACTCCAGAGAATAACGCCAAGCATGATCACAATGTTTACTACGGTAACTCCAGTGTTTTGTTGATAGTGACTATCCAAAACGTAGAGCATAACGCCAAATACTACGTTTATCAATCCGAGTATAAGCCCAAATTGCAACGCAAATTTGCCGGTTTTTGGTTGTTGATTTTCCATAATCAAATATTTAAATTGGTTATAGTTAGTTAGTAACGAAAAGTGTATTTTTGTTACATCATTCAAAATAATAATTTTTTAAATGGAATGCATTGTAGTTTTACAAAAAAGAATTACATTTGCACCCGCCTATTAAGGTAGTAATAGCTAAAGATTTAAAGTTTAGAACGATGAAACAAGGTATACATCCAGAAAATTATAGAATGGTAGCTTTCAAAGATATGTCTAACGACGACGTATTCCTTACAAAGTCTGCCGTTGACACGAAAGAGACCATCGAAGTTGATGGAGTTGAGTATCCACTAGTAAAATTAGAGATCTCTAGAACATCTCATCCTTACTACACTGGTAAATCTAAATTGGTTGATACCGCTGGTCGTATCGACAAGTTTAAGAACAAGTACGCGAAATTCAAGAAATAAGAATTTCGATAAACATATATTGAAAGCCTTCTTTTATGAGAAGGCTTTTTTTATTTTTACGAAAAAATACGACCCATGAATTATATTCTCTTTGACGGAACCGTCAGAAATGCGTTGCTCCCTTTTACCTTTACCCGACCTGTTGCTGATATTCGTGTTGGGATATTGACCATTAGAGAGAAGTGGGAAAAGCACCTAGGCTATACCACTACGACCGTTACCGAAGAATATCTTTCTGAAAAGTACCCGATGGTAGAGATGGGGCATAACATCATGCTAAACGCATCATTTTTGCCAAATGAAGAATTGGTGACCCTGGTAAAGAATCTTCAAGAAAACCAGGCCATATTCGCTGAAGAAGAAGTTATTGCCTTTTATACGACCGATGCTCAAGAGGAAGTCGATTTCGATGCATACGAGGCCATTGAATTTAGCGGAGATGTTTTGCGCATCGAGAATACGTGGGACATATTTTCAAAGAATGGCGAAGCACTTGAAGCCGATTTTAGATTGATCACTGCCGGAAGAACTTCACAACCCATACCGACCAGCAACAATGTCATCGCTCCTGAAAACATTTTTTTGGAAGAAGGTGTTGAGATGGAATTCTGCACATTGAACGCAAGCACTGGCTCTATCTATATCGGAAAGAACGCCGTGGTTTTAGAAGGGTGTATCATTCGAGGCGGATTTGCCATGAATGAAGGTGCGGTACTAAAAATGGGCGCTAAGATCTATGGCCCTACCACATTAGGACCTTATTGTAAAGTGGGCGGAGAAGTCAACAACTCTGTGCTCTTTGCCTATTCGAATAAAGGCCACGAAGGTTTTCTAGGAAATTCGGTTTTGGGCGAATGGTGCAACCTGGGTGCCGATACCAATACATCGAACTTAAAGAATAACTATGCACCTGTACGTCTTTGGAGTTATGAGACCGAAGGATTTGCAAAAACGGGACTACAGTTTTGCGGACTCATGATGGGCGATCACAGTAAGTGTGGAATCAATACCATGTTCAACACTGGGACCGTAATTGGAGTAAGTGCCAACATCTTTGGTAGTGGATATCCAAGAAACTTCGTACCCAGTTTTAGTTGGGGTGGAGCCAGTGGCTTTTCCACATATCTTCCGAAGAAGGCATACGAAACGGCAGCCGCGATGATGAAGCGTCGTGAGATTCCTTTTGATGAAAAAGAATCCGCCATCCTAGATCATGTTTTCGAACAGACCAAGAAATGGCGGAAAAGCTAACGAGTTCTTCACCCCTGAAAACTCGTTACAGCGTCTTATAATTACTGTAGCATTATAACCAAGCAGCTTAGAACGATCGTGAAGATGATCGCAAAAATGATCCATCTTCGGCGCTGCAATGCCTTTTGTTCTTCTAAGACGCGTTCTCTAAAGCGTTGAATTTTATCTTTGCTGGCAGTCTCATATTCAGGTTTACTGTTATAATCATACCCTAAGTATTTTTCCAAACGCTCAAACTTATTGACGCGCTCGCGTCTGTTGTTTTTTAAACTAACAATACCTCCAAATCCAAACATCTTTTTCAATCTTTTAATTAAACCAAATACCATATACCGCCGATCACAACCCCAAGGGTGATCAGTAAAATACAGAGCGTTTTGACGGTCTGAATACGGTTTTCTATCTTCATCTGCTCTTTGATGGCAGTAAGTTGTTCAGGCGTGGCTTCCGGAAAGTCGAAATCGACTTCAGATTTTCTCCTTCCAGCACCTATGCTTTCTTTCGCAAAGGGCTTTCTTTTTTTTGCTGCTCTTTTCTTGTTCAGTTGCCTCGTTATCGAAGCTGCGAATGACATAGACATAATCAAATCAGTTAATTGATAGTTATAATGATTCCGATCAACGTGATGATCATAAACAGAATGATGACCAGTTGTACGACCCGTAGATTTCGCTCAAGTCGAGTGTTGTAAACGTTATAAGAGGTGAGACGTTTCGAGTTTTTTTGATGTGTGCCGTAACGATGACGGCTTTTAAAAGCAAATCGTGTTCATCGTGAAAAATTTAGAATACAATGCTAGGTCAAGGTCAAAAACCTTTACCTGGATTGTGATTAAACGTTATGTGGGAAGCATCTTGGGGTAGGTAGCAACAACTCGGGGGGTGAAGTGTGAAGAGTTGGTGCAAACACCTACATTACGATATTCCTGTATTGATATGTAGTAAAAGACGGTGAAATGTTACAGAAATGTTAAAATAAATGTAACAATGTAAAAATAAAGCAATATGGAAATGCCTCAAACTCCCTGAATAGAAGATGTTTCAATGATTAATCTTTGGTCTTCTTTACGCGTTTCAAGACCAACAAGTTAATAGGATTGATGCCCAATCCTTCTACATTTTTTCGGGTAAAGCGAACCACTTCATCATAGTATAAAGGTACCAAAGGGGCAGAAGACATGGCTAAACTGTCCATTTTGGTATACAAGGCCTCTCTCTCTACCTTGTCTTTGATGGTAAACGACTTTTCAAATAAACTATCAAACTCAGCATTTCTGTAGTGATAGTAATTAGGGCCATGTGGTGTAAAGTTCTTTGTGTAGAATACCGATAAGTAGTTCTCAGGGTCTGGATAATCGGCGATCCAACTTCCTCTAAACATCTCGCAGGTACCACTACGTTTCATTTGACGCAGGGTAGACGAGGGCATCACATCGATGGCCACTTCCAATCCAAGTTTTTGCAATTCGCGCTGAATGTATTCACAAAAATCTTGATACTGACTATTTGTGGCAATAGAGATACTTGGTTTTTTATCGCCAGTTTCCTTTTTGTATTGATTGATCAAGGCCTGTGCCTTATCGGGATCATAGCTAAAATAAGCGATCTCTTTATACCCGGGCATTCCTTTGGGAATGAAGCCCGAATAGGCAGGATAGCCGACACCATTTCTCAGGTATTTCATCATTTTATCACGATCAAAGCCCAGATTGATAGCCTTTCGGATGAGGGGAGACAGTATGGCCGGATTCTCTCCTTCTAAATAGAACCCCAGATATTCTGTGTTCAAGAAAGGCCCTTTTTGCATGGTCACCTCGCTTTGATATTTTTCGCGCAGCTCTCCTTGGGCGGTGAGGATCTCATCGATGTACGAATTGTCCAAACTGTTTAAGAAATCCAAATTGCCCTGAACAAATTGTAAGAACTCACTTTGCTTGTCGGGCAAAAAGGTCACTGCGATGGCCTCGAGATATGGGAGTTGCTGTCCGTTTTCGTCTTTTTCGTAGTAGCGTTCGTTACGACGCATTACGAGCTTTACATTTTCTTCCCATAGTTTAAACTTAAACGGACCCGTACCGATTGGGTTCGATCTAAAATCATTGCCGTAATGATCAGCCACTTCATGCGGAACCACGGCCACATATTGCATGGTCATGAGTCCAAGAAACGCAGGAAATGGTTTTTTTAGTTTTATGCGGAAGGTACTGTCATTCATGGCTTTATACGTATCGACATTGTTGAGGACCCATCCGCCAGGTGATGCGACCTTGGGATCGCTAAGACGGTCGAAACTATACGCAAAATCGGAAGCAAGCACCGTACGGGTACTGTCTTTTCCGAAAAGCGGAGAAGTATGAAAATACACATCGTCCCTTAAGTAAAAAGTATAATCCAGTCCGTCGTCACTGATGTCCCATCGTTTTGCAATATCGGGTTGCACATTTAAGGCTTCGTCCAGTTGCAAAAGGCTATTGAACATTTGATTGATGGGCCAAATATTCGGGGGATTCCGCGCAAACGCAGGGTCTAATGAGCTTGTATTCGCATGTTCGTTGTATCGAAACACCAAGTGATCTTTCGAAGTATCAATATCCCTTCCGCAGGAAAAGAAAAAAAATAAAACACAAGGTATTGATAGATAACGAATTATAGAGAGTAGGTGTGTCATATTCAATTTTCTCATGCAAGAATTAGTCAGTATATTTGTGCCCTTCTTTTTGGGAGGAGCTTCTGAATGTGTTTCAGAAGTTGTCGTAAATTTAGAAAGATACTAAAACATACTGAATTGTTTCGAATGGTTTTCGGCATAAAAATTCAGCATAAAAGTACAGAATGGATAGAAAGAAAGTTGCTTTTTACACCTTAGGTTGCAAACTGAATTTTTCAGAAACCTCGACCATTGCCCGTAATTTTAAGGATGAAGGCTTTGACCGCGTGGATTTTTCTGAGAATGCAGACATTTATGTCATTAACACCTGCTCGGTTACCGAAAATGCAGACAAGCGTTTTAAGACCATTGTGAAGCAGGCGCAAAAGGTAAACCCTGAAGCATTTGTGGCGGCAGTGGGTTGCTACGCACAGTTAAAACCTGAAGAATTAGCGGCTGTTGATGGCGTGGATCTTGTGTTAGGAGCTACCGAAAAGTTCAAGATCACTGACTATATCAATGACCTTTCAAAGAATGATATGGGTGAAGTACATTCATGTGAGATCGAGGAGGCTGACTTTTATGTGGGAAGCTACTCTATCGGAGACCGTACTCGCGCATTCTTAAAAGTACAGGACGGTTGCGACTATAAGTGTACCTATTGTACGATTCCGTTGGCACGCGGAATCTCTCGTAGTGATACACTTCAAAATGTGTTGAAGAACGCTGCTGAGATTTCGGCGAAAAACATCAAAGAGATTGTACTTACCGGCGTAAACATTGGTGATTATGGAAAAGGTGAGTTTGGAAACAAAAAGCACGAGCACACTTTCTACGAACTCGTACAAGCTTTAGATGAAGTAGAGGGCATTGAACGCCTTCGTATTTCTTCGATAGAGCCCAATCTCTTGAAGAATGAGACCATTGAATTTGTATCAAAGAGTAGAACGTTTGTTCCACATTTTCATATTCCGCTGCAAAGTGGAAGCAATGAGATTCTGAAGCTGATGCGCCGTCGTTATCTGCGTGAGTTGTACGTGGATCGTGTGAACAAGATTAGAGAGGTTATGCCGCATGCTTGTATTGGAGTAGATGTGATCGTTGGTTTTCCAGGTGAGACCGAAGAGCATTTCTTGGAGACCTATAACTTTTTGACCGAACTAGACATTTCATATTTGCATGTCTTTACCTACTCAGAACGAGATAACACTTTGGCGGCTGAAATGGAAGGTGTTGTACCCAAAAATGTACGCCACAAACGAAGTAAGATGCTACGTGGACTTTCGGCTAAAAAGCGCCGTGCCTTCTATGAAAGTCAACTAGGTACGAATAGAACGGTTTTATTCGAAGGAGAAAACAAAGAGGGGTACATTCATGGTTTTACCGAGAATTATGTGAAGGTAAAAGCGCCTTGGGATCCTGCGCTAGTAAATACACTTCAACCCGTTACGTTGACTAAGATTGATGATGACGGAATGGTACGATTTGAGTTTATAAAAGAAGAAGTTTCGATATAAAAAAACCGCCCAATTGGCGGTTTTTTTATTAAATGCGTACTCCGACTGGGAGTAGATCCTTGTATTCTTTGTGTCTTCGTAAAAAACCTGCCACTTCGGGGCTTGTGGGGACTACACGCAAATTTCGTTCTTCGATGTTATGCATCACCGCCTTGATGAATCGTTCTTGAAATTCACCACCTTTTAGATCTTCAGGGATGACCAATTTGGTCAAGAAGATCTTGCGTTCCTGAGAAGAATATTCGATTTTGGCGAGTCCGCCGCCTTCGATCTTGGTCTCAAACTGTCGCAAAAATTCATTGTCATGGATTGCTACTTCCTGCATCATTTTTGTTTTTAATTCATAGGTACTTCTATCAATAAGAGCTTTGAGTCGGTGTTAGCTTTGAGGCTAACCGTTTCAGTATCCCAAATTCCTATCGCATCACGTTTAGTGAGCAGTTCATGATCTACAGATATATCTCCCTCTATAACAAAGAGATAGGCTCCGTTAGATGTATCGTTAAAGCTGTATGCAATTTCCTTGCCACTATTAAAATTACCTAGGTTAAAGTAAGCTTGCTGATGGATCCACAAAGCATTTCCATCATTTTTGTCCTTGGGCGAGACAACGGTCAAAAATTTGTTATCCTTTTCTCCTTCATCAAAGGTTTTTTGGTCATAACGGGGAGCAACGTCACGAACTTCAGGAAGTACCCAGACCTGTAACAGGTTCATGGTTTCCTTGGTACTGACGTTAACTTCAGAATGCTCAATGCCGCTTCCGGCGCTCATCACCTGAATTTCTCCCGGCCGAATCACCTCTATATGATCCATGTTGTCTTTATGTTTTAAGGCTCCTTTAAGAGGAATGGACACAATTTCCATGTTATTGTGCGGATGCCTTCCAAATCCCATGCTCGGGGCTACGATATCATCGTTCAATACGCGCAATGCACCAAATTGTACTCGTTCGGGATCAGAGTAATTAGCAAAGCTGAAGGAGTATCTGGCTTGTAACCATCCATAATTTGCGGTACCACGAGTTTGGGATCTGTGAACGATCTTCTTCATGTTTTTTTGACCCTTTGTTTAAATATATTGATGAAGAATTGGTTACTTTTACCCTATAAATTTACAAAAAATATCGCTACCATACCCATTAATCCCATTTGCTAGAGATCTATGCAGGCCGAAAAAATACCCGTATACCTAATGCCAGGAATGGCAGCAAACCCAACGATATTTGAGCATATCGATCTCCCGGCAGAAACATTTGAAGTCTTTTGGCTGTCATGGGAGCTTCCCGAAAAGAACGAATCTCTTTCTGATTACGCCAAGCGTATGTGCGCAAAGATCAAGCATAAAAACCCTGTGCTTCTTGGGGTTTCCTTCGGCGGAGTTTTAGTGCAAGAGATGAGTCGCCATATTCCAATCCGAAGGTTGATCATCGTGTCTAGCGTTAAGACCAAATACGAATTACCCAGACGCATGAAACTCGCCCGAACCACTAAGGCTTATAAACTGTTGCCTACCAGTTGGGTGGCCAATGTCGAGGCATTGGCCAAATATGCCTTTGGCGAGACCGTGACTAAACGTATGGAGTTGTACAAGAAATATTTATCAGTTAGGGATAAACGGTACTTGGACTGGGCCATACATCAGATCATTAATTGGGACCAAAAAGAAGTGATTCCGGGAATCATTCACATTCATGGAAATAAGGACGGAGTGTTTCCAACCATGCATCTTAACGATTATATCGAGGTAAACAACGGAACCCATATTATGATCATCAATAAGTACAAGTGGTTTAATGAAAATCTGCCTAAATTGATCGTCGATCGATAGTCAATTTTACTATCTTTATAAAAAAGTGCAATCTATGATGAACTATTTAAAAAAGGGACTGATGTTCTTGGGTGCGTTTTTCGCCATCGGAACATTGGTAAATGCGGTACAAGGAAATGATGAGGCAAGCTCTGAGCCTGTGAAGGACAAAGAATTTATTTCTTACGAGCACAAGACAGAAACGAACGACTACAATGTCTATGCGTTAGATTTGCCAGAAGGACTCAATTTTGCAGGTGAACACATGCCTGTAGAGCTGCCAGATATTAAAGAACGAATGGACAGAGAGTTGCTCGTAAACACATATTGGCAATCTAACGGACTTCTAATGATCAAACGGGCCAATAAGTACTTTCCAATCATAGAACCCATCTTAAAGAAATACGGAATCCCAGATGATTTCAAATACTTGGCAGTGATTGAAAGCGGACTTCAAAACGTGACGTCTCCTGCGGGCGCCAGAGGCGTTTGGCAGATCATGAAGGCAACAGGTAAGGAGAGCGGACTCGAAATCAACGGAAACGTAGATGAGCGCTATCATTTAGAGAAGGCTACTGAGGTGGCTTGTAAATACATTTTAAGAGCGAAAAGAAAGTTGGGAAGCTGGACACTGGCAGCCGCAGCTTACAATGCTGGAAATTCTGGCGTATCAAGAAGGCTGAAAGAACAACAGGTAAACTCATATTACGACCTATTGCTTGGTGAAGAAACTGGGCGTTATATTTTTAGAATTGTTGCATTAAAAGAAATTTTAAAAGCTCCAGAGCACTACGGGTTTAATTTTGAAGATGACCATTTGTATCAGTTCATTCCAACTAGAAAAGTAAAAGTAGATTCGGCTATAACTAACATCGCTAGTTTCGCAAAGAACTTTGGAATCAATTACAAGGTGTTAAAGATTCACAATCCATGGCTACGCGAAAACAAACTGAACAATACTTCGGGTAAAGAATACTTTATCGAGATTCCTGAGAAAGGACATTACAACTAGTAGCTTAGTAGCATGAATCTCTTGAGGTCAAGTTCAGCAATGTTGCTAATGTTTCTGACTTCTTTTTGTCTTGTTGGACAGACAGATGTTGATTTGTCCAATATTCAAGGGGTTGAGATTTTTTTGTTTGAAACTGAATGCAGGAATCAAAATTCCTATCACAAAAAATATACGACCACATCTGAACAAGTGGCTTTCATGAAAAAATATAAAAAGATTGATTCTATTCCTGCAGGAGAATGTTTGTCCTATTTAGATTTTGACAATTGTAAGACCGAGCCTTCACCTTTTTTGAATAAGGGAGATATCGAGCGGTTTAATTGGGAATCGAGTACAATTTATTTGACCGAAAGTGGTAAAGAAAAGACGAATGCTGTGAACGCACCGATTAATGGGTTGGCATTTGTAATAAAGTTGAATGGAATTAACGTTTATGGAGGTTGGTTATGGAATATTGAATCCTCACAAGGTTGTGATAGGGTTTATGTACGTCCAAATGGGAGCTTATTGGCTTTAAAGTTTGGCAATTGCGGATTAGATCCAAGAAAAGACAAAAAACGCATTTTGAAAGCCATAAAGAATAAAGAATAACAAATAAAAAATGAAAAGGCCCTTGATGATCAAGGGCCTTTTTTATATTTCTAACAACTAATAACTAGCGACTAACAACCAATTAAGGTTTATCCTTGGACGTAACGGTCGTTTTTGTAGATAACTGATTTGTGATCAAGAGTTCATTCAATCGCTCTAAGAACGAATTGTAATTCATGGTGAAGGCTTCTTCTTCGGCTTTGTAAACCGCCATGACTTCACCACCTCTTGAGATGTTCACTATACGCTTGTCTGCATCTAAGTAAAAAGAAGTAGGCAGACCAAGCGAGTGTTTCAAGCTACTAACGATACCAGGATGTCTATTTTCCCGTTCGTCTATATATGTGATAATAATGTTTTCACTGTAATCCTCTGCAATTTTCTTGACTTTCTTTTTGGTGTCCCAAAAGAGCACCACAAAGTCGACCTTGTCTCCAAGTTCGTCGGCCAGTCTATTTAATGCAGGAATTTCGCCTTTGCTAGGTACGCACCATGATGCGTAGGTAAGCATAAAGATCGGTTTTTTCGATTCGTTGGTGTCATAGACCCCTTTTTTCAGTTTGGGCAACAACAGCCTGTCAAAGTATTTTCCTTTGAGACAGTGATCAATCAATGAGTCAAAAAGGAACTTTGCACGGTCATAATCTTCCTCTTCATATGCTAGTCTCGCATGTCTATCATATTTTTTGATATAATGAGATATCGAGTCACCAAAAAACTCTCGTTTGAGTTCTTCTTGAGCAGAAAGGGGTAGTATGAATAAGAAAGTGATTAGAGTAAAGGTTATCCTCATACGCACTTCGGTTTTTATTTATTGTTATGATAGGTTTAGGGCACAAAGGTTTAATACTGATAGTATATTACCTAAAATATACGATTAAACCCCTGTTTTTGCGACAAACTGCATCGCAGGTAACAGTAAATATATCAATTTTTTTGAACAGGGCAATAAAAAAGCCGCTAAAAGCGGCCTAAGTATCTGTTTGTGAATTGCTTAAATCTTTTTCATTTGCTGTTGCATCATCTTGATCTGTTGCGTCAGCATACCCTGTTTGTCAAGTTTTTTGGCTTCATTCAAAAGCATGGTCGCTTCTCGCTTTCTGCGCTTTTGCATGGCAATACCAGCAAGACTCAATTTGGCCATGGCAATATCATAACTCATCGAAAGTCCTAGTTTTAGCGCTTTCTTGAAGTACTTTTCAGCTTGAGTCAAGTTTGTCTGAGAAGTGAGAATACCATGTAGATAGTTGTAATAACCCTGTTGCTTCTTTACCAAAGCACCTTCAGGATTCTTAATTTTACTAAGCCATTTCTTTGTACCTTCAAAATCTTGTTTGCGCAAACGTAAAAAGGCTAGCAAGATCATCTCATTTTTAAAGTAAAGGAAAATGAAAATGAACGATAGTAAAATAAGGAAGATGCCATTACCTATATAGCCCTCAATGAATTGATAAACGGCATACCCAATAATCAGTGCGGCAATGACTAACTTGATATTTTTGTTAAACATGTTTCTGGTTTAAAAAATGAGGTGCAAAGGTAATAAATTCTATTCGAAATATTTTTCATAATAGGTTTGTCAAAGTAAAAACTCTTTGTATATTTGCGCCGCACTTTTAAGAAGGAATCTCGCGTGCAATTTTAAGATTTATTTCAAGGTAGTTAAAGATATTTTAGAATGAAAAGAACATTTCAACCATCAAAAAGAAAAAGAAGAAACAAGCACGGTTTCAGAGAAAGAATGGCTTCTGTGAACGGAAGAAAAGTGCTTGCTCGTCGTAGAGCAAAAGGAAGAAAGAAGTTATCAGTTTCTTCAGAGCCTAGACACAAGAAATAATGATCAAACGATTATTAAAATATAGAGGTGTTACTTTTTTTAAGTAACACCTTTTTTTTAATCTATAAGTTCCTATTTTTATAAACACACAACACAATTACTTCAATGCCAAAACGTAAAGACCTAAATTCAATTCTTATTATCGGATCGGGGCCTATTGTTATCGGACAGGCCTGTGAGTTTGACTATTCTGGATCTCAATCATTGCGATCGCTTAGGGAAGACGGGATCGAGACCATCTTGATCAACTCAAATCCTGCGACCATCATGACCGACCCATCAATGGCAGATCATGTGTATCTGAAACCATTGAATACCAAATCGATTATCGAGATCCTAAAAAATCATCCCAACATTGACGCTGTACTTCCAACTATGGGAGGACAAACCGCACTGAATCTATGTATTGAGGCTGATGAAAAAGGGATTTGGGAAGACTTTGGGGTTGAGATCATCGGGGTAGACATTGCAGCGATTAATATTACCGAGGATAGAGATCAGTTTAAACAATTGATGATTGATATAGGAATCCCAGTAGCTCCTGCTAAAATTGCAGGGTCATACCTAAAAGGAAAGGAGATCGCTCAAGAGTTTGGTTTTCCATTGGTAATTAGACCATCATTTACCTTAGGGGGAAGTGGTGCTTCTTTTGTTCACACAGAGGATCAGTTTGACGCCTTGCTGACAAGAGGACTCGAAGCTTCACCGATTCATGAAGTACTTATTGATAAGGCCCTTTTGGGGTGGAAGGAATATGAATTAGAGCTACTTAGGGACAAAAATGACAATGTGGTCATCATTTGTACTATCGAAAATATGGATGCCATGGGAATCCACACAGGAGATTCGATTACAGTGGCGCCGGCAATGACACTTTCTGATAGGACTTTTCAGAAGATGCGTGACATGGCCATCAAAATGATGCGAAGCATCGGGGACTTTGCCGGAGGATGTAACGTACAGTTTGCTGTAAGCCCAGATGACAAAGAAGACATCATCGCCATCGAGATCAACCCGAGGGTTTCTAGATCATCGGCATTGGCATCAAAAGCTACAGGATATCCGATCGCAAAGGTGGCTTCAAAACTGGCCATTGGATATTCGCTAGACGAACTTGATAACCAGATCACCAAGTCAACATCGGCCTTGTTCGAGCCAACCTTGGATTATGTGATTGTAAAGATACCTCGTTGGAACTTCGACAAATTCGAAGGCTCAGAACGTACCCTCGGCTTACAGATGAAATCCGTAGGTGAAGTTATGGGAATCGGACGTTCGTTCCAGGAGGCATTGCACAAAGCCACGCAATCACTCGAGATCAAGCGCAACGGACTCGGAGCTGACGGTAAAGGATACAAAGATTACGACAAGATCATGGACAAGTTGGCCAACGCAAGTTGGGACCGAGTGTTTGTGATCTACGATGCGATTCAAATGGGAATTCCATTGAGTCGTATTCAAGACATTACCAAGATCGATATGTGGTTCTTAAAACAATATGAAGAATTACATTTCTTAGAAAAAGAAATTGAAACATTTACTATAGAGACCATCACCAAGGAACTCTTGCTCGAAGCAAAACAAAAAGGGTTTGCCGACAGACAGATCGCCCACATGCTTGGATGCTGGGAGAGTGAGGTCTACAAGAAACGCGAAGAGCTGGGTGTAAAGCGTGTCTACAAATTAGTAGATACCTGTGCAGCAGAGTTTAAGGCGATGACACCTTATTACTATTCTACCTTCGAAGAAGAAGTAGAATTATCTGACGGAACGCGTTACAGTGAAAACGAAAGTGAAGTATCTGATAAAAAGAAGATCATCGTACTTGGGTCAGGGCCTAACCGAATTGGCCAAGGAATTGAGTTTGATTACTGCTGTGTACACGGAGTATTGGCCTCGGCAGAATGTGGGTATGAAACCATCATGATCAACTGTAATCCTGAAACGGTTTCTACGGATTTTGATACCGCTGATAAATTATATTTCGAACCTGTTTTCTGGGAACACATCTACGATATCATTCAGCATGAAAAACCGGAAGGTGTAATCGTACAGTTGGGAGGACAGACAGCATTGAAGCTAGCTGAAAAACTTGACCGTTACGGAGTCAACATCATCGGAACCAGCTTTAAGTCACTTGACTTGGCCGAAGATAGAGGAAGCTTCTCGACCTTGCTTAAAGAAAATAACATTCCATATCCAGAATTCGACACAGCCGAAACGGCCGATGAAGCGCTAGAGGTAGCTGACCGATTGGACTTTCCAATTCTAGTGCGTCCTTCGTATGTATTGGGCGGACAAGGAATGAAGATCGTCATCAACAAAGAAGAGCTTGAAGAGCACGTGGTGGATCTGTTACGTAAGATTCCAAACAATAAATTACTACTGGATCATTACTTGGATGGTGCGATCGAAGCTGAGGCCGATGCGATCTGTGATGGCGAAAATGTATACATCATAGGTATCATGGAACATATCGAACCCTGCGGAATCCACTCTGGAGATTCGAATGCGACACTACCGCCTTTCAATCTTGGAGAGTTTGTGATGCAACAGATAAAGGACCACACCAAGAAAATTGCCCTGGCGTTGAACACGGTAGGATTGATCAATATTCAGTTTGCGATCAAGGACGACATGGTGTACATCATCGAAGCCAACCCAAGAGCATCGAGAACGGTTCCGTTTATCGCTAAAGCCTACGGAGAGCCATACGTAAACTATGCGACCAAAGTGATGTTAGGACACAACAAGGTCACTGATTTTGATTTCAAACCACATTTAGAAGGGTATGCAATCAAACAACCAGTGTTCTCTTTCAATAAATTCCCGAATGTAAATAAGAAACTAGGACCAGAGATGAAGAGTACTGGCGAAAGTATTTTGTTTATTGACAGTTTGAAAGAAGACGAATTCTACGATCTGTACTCACGAAGAAAGATGTACTTAAGTAAATAAAAGAAAAACCGGCTGCGAGGCCGGTTTTTTTATTTTTCTTTAAGCTGAAAATCTATGGCTACGTCAATGGTTTCTGCGATCTTGTTACTCACAATTGAAGGAATCTCTATATCAAAATCTTCAGGTTTAACGGAAAAGTTAGCCGTCAAATGAATGAACTCTCCGTCCTTTTTGAGTACAACGGGTACCGAAAGTTCTTTCGTCTTTCCGTGTAGCGTCAAACTTCCATTCATGGTATAGGTTTGTTCCTGTCCGTTTAGCCCTTCAGCATTAAAATCAGAAAGCTTTCCTTTAAATGTCGCTTTCGGATATTCGTCACTTTCAATATAGTTTTCATTAAAGTGCTCTTCCATTAGGGCCACTTTAAATCGGAAACCCTTCATCAATGCCAGCGAAGCAAATTCGCCATTGGCAGTATTTAAAATGGCAGTAACGGCGTCGTTCTTGGCCTTTACCTCTTCAAACGAAGGAACCGAGGCTTCAAAGTCGATCACACCGTTTTTAGTGAGAAATTTACTTTGGGCCAAAGCGCTTCCGAAGCAAAATAATAAAAGAGCAAAAATGAGGGTCCTTTTCATAACAAAATGATTTAATTCAAATTATTCTTCAAGAAATCCGTCATCGATCCACTGCTGGATGATATCGCGTGTTGCCTGCGGTAATAAACCTTGTGGGGGCATTGGTGCTACATCACTGTTCATACGGTCGATAAGATTTCTATTCTCTACAGCAAATCGTACTTGGGTATATGTGGTCAATGAAATCGGAGCCCCGTTTTGAGTAGGGTCAGAGTGACACTGATTGCACGCGTTGTCCATGATCGATTGTATGTCTGCAGCATAGGTAATTGGATCCGGTGTTACAACAGGTGGATTCGTTAAATCATCCTCACTATCGCTTGTACAAGCCAGGAAGGACAGTGAAAAAATACCAACAAAAAAGAGCGATTTTATCTTCATAATATGAATGCTTTTCTGTCTAAAAATACAAATTTTGTTGTAACGCATTTCGCGATATTAACATGAAATGCTATGATTTTTAGAATTTTAGACCTAAATTTAATCGTCAGAAACATCTTAAGCTTACAATTTTGAAAAAAATTTGGTTTGTAATCGCACTGTTATTGATCGCTGCATTTGTAGGATATCAATATCTGTACCAAGATCATCGGGATGTAGCTGAAGAAGCTGCGGCTTATACCGTTACAGCTTACGATATTGCTACCGAATTTGAAGGTGACCCTGATGCTGCTTTGAAGAAATACCTTGACCAAACAATCGTTATTGATGGGCAAGTTTCTGAGGTCGAAGAAGGTGCGGTTACCTTAAATGAAGCTGTGTATTGTAAGTTACTAAGTACAAACAACGACCAATTGGATTTAATGAGTCCTGTTAGGGTGAAGGGAAGATGCATTGGATATGATGAGCTACTGGAAGTCATTAAGCTAGATCAAACAACAATCATACAACCATAGGCTAATGAATAAACCTCTTACCCTTTTAATACTACTACTTCTACTTTTTTCTGCAACTGGTTATTCACAAGAAGAAAAAGACGTGTTTGATGTGGCCCGAACGGGCACTGTTGAGCAATTGACTGCTTTAGAGAAGAAAGATACTGATGTTCTTAATGATAAGAACGATATGGGGCACACCCCATTGATATTGGCCTGCTATTACAACAATACAGAGATTGTTAAATACTTAGTATCTAAAAAGGAAGTTGATGTTAACGGTAGTGCAGCAATGGGAACACCATTGATGGCAGCCGCCGTTAAAGGCAATACACTTCTAGTCAAAATACTATTGGACCATGGAGCCGACCCTAATCTATCTGATGGAAAGGGCACAACGGCTTTGCACTACGCCACCATGTTCCAAAATACCGAAATGGTCGAGATCTTAGTAAAGGCGAAGGCAGATTTCAGTTTAAAGGACGAATCTGGAAAATCGCCTTTAGACTATGCGACCGTATTACAAAACGAGAAACTTTTAACCCTATTCAAAAACAATAAATGATGAAAACTTTTACCCTTTCGATGATGTTAGCCCTATTTTCTGTAGGCGCATTTTCACAAACGTACACAACAGGCACTGTGACCTTAAGTGCAGGCTTTACAGTAGAATTTAGCATTGATTCCTTTACGGGGACAGTAACGATGACTATGGTAGGACCTGATAACCTGTGGTTGGCTGTAGCACCTAATGTAAGTGCTGGAGGAGGCATGGGAAATGCTGGTGATGATGTGGTGGTTTACAGCAATTCTGGCCTAGAGGATAGAAATATGACTGGATTCACAGGTCTACCTAATCTTGATGGCACTCAGAATTGGACATTGGTTTCGAACAACACAGGTGGTGGATCACGCACCATCATTGCTACTAGAGCAATCAATACAGGAGATGCTAATGACTATGTATTCCCAACATCTGCGCAACCTTTACCAATATTGTGGGGTAGAGGAAATGGCTCATTAGCCTTTGGATATCATGGATTTACTAACAAAGGTGGTGTTGTGGCCAACGTTGTGCTGAGTAAAGATGATGCAACTCTAGCACAGTTTAGAATGCATCCTAATCCAACCAAAAATTTGGTAAATGTGCAATTGCCACAAGAGATTGATACCGCTGAAGCAGTCGTTTATAACTATTTAGGCAGCGAAGTACTAAGAGGAAGCATCGACGACCTGTCTAGTAGTGTGGATGTATCTTCATTACAAGCAGGAATGTATATGTTACGACTCAATGCTGAAGGCCGTAGTCATACCAAAATGTTCGTGAAACAATAGAACTACTAATAAGAATTAAAGCCAAATATGTTATCTTATAGCATATTTGGCTTTTTATATGAAACTGGTTTTGCATGAAAAAAATACTATTACTCTTTGCGTTATGCCCCTTTTTTAGTTTAGCTCAAGATGATCTTCTTGAAGAATTGGAAGCAGATCAACCCGACGAAGCACAGTATGCTGACGCTGCTTTTAAAGGATTGAAGATCGTCAATTTTGAATCTACGAAGTTGGCCGATAAAAAAGCGTTGTATTTTATAGTGGCGCATCGATTTGGTAGTGTTGAGAACGGAATTGATGATTTCTTCGGATTGGACAATGCAGTAACACGTTTACAGCTGATCTACGGTGTAACCGATTGGCTCAACGTTGGTATAGCGCGAAGCTCGTTTCAGAAGACCTATGGCGCACATCTTAAATATCGTTTGGCCAGACAAAAGGAGGGAGGCTTCCCATTTACCGTAGTAGGATACAACCTCTTGACCATCAATACCAATCTGGACAAAGATTTCTTACCCAAATTAGAGTTCGACAATCGCTTGTCGTATACGACACAGTTATTGATCTCAAGAAAGTTTAGCAAAAACCTATCGTTGCAACTGGCACCTTCGTTGCTTCACGAAAACTATGTTTCATACGATCCACAAGACAATACACAGTTCATTTTGGGAATGGGCGGAAGATACAAGCTCACGAAGCGCTGGAGCGTAAACCTAGATTACGGTTGGCACTGGAATCGTGCATCGGGCTCTCCCTTTAACAATCCGTTGTCTATTGGGTTTGATCTAGAAACTGGCGGACACGTGTTTCAATTGCATTTTACCAATGCCCAGCCTATGTTTGAGAATGGGTTTCTTGGACAGGCTGCAGGTGATTGGAGTGACGGTACCTTTTACTTCGGATTTAATTTAAGCAGGGTCTTTTAAGCAAGATCACGTATCATCTTCATTATCTTCGGCGCGCTTCAAAAGTTTGTCGTTCATGTGCTTTTTCTGCTTGATGCCCAACTTCTTTAAACCTTCTACTTTCGTGATTAAATTGCCTTTACCCGTAAGCTTTTTCATGGTGGTGTCATAGCTTCCTTGTACGGTTTTAAGTTGATTCCCAACTTTTAGCAGGTCATCGGTCAAGTTTACAAATTGATCGTACAACCTACCAGCGCTTGTAGCGATTTCGATGGCATTCTGCTGTTGTTTCTCATTGTTCCACATGGTGTCAATGGTACGCAAAGTTGCCAGTAGCGTGGTTGGTGTTACGATGACAATGTTCTTTTCAAACGCCTTGTTGTATAACGCGTCTTCGTTGTTTAAAGCAATAGCAAAGGCTGGCTCAATAGGAATAAACATCAATACGAAATCAGGTGATTCGATCTCGTATAGATCTTCATAGCGCTTTCCTGAGAGCTCTTCTACGTGTTTTTTGATGGATGACACATGTTCCTTTAAAAAGCGCTCCTGATCGTCGCTATCGGCGTTTACATAACGTTCATAGGCCGTTAATGAGACCTTTGAGTCAATGACCATCTTTTTATTGTCAGGTAAGTTGATGACCACATCGGGCATTACACGACTACCATCCTCTCTGGCAAAGCTTTGCTGTACATGATATTCGCGGTCTTTTTCGAGGCCTGATTTTTCCAGAACACGTTCTAGGACCAATTCGCCCCAGTTTCCTTGCATCTTGCTGTCTCCCTTCAAGGCTTTGGTGAGATTCACAGCTTCTTTGCTCATTTGCTCGTTAAGCTCTTTTAGCCCGAGGATTTGTTGTCGCAAGGCGGCATGGCGATCAATACTTTCTTTATGGGTTTCTTCGACCTTCTTTTCGAACTTCTGGATTTTTTCTTGCAGCGGGTCTAAGATGGTCTTGATATTTTCTTTGTTCTGTTCAGCAAACTTGGTCGATTTCTCTTCCATGATCTTGTTGGCCATGATCTGAAATTCCTTGTTGAATTTCTCGTTGAGTTTTTCGACCTCTTCTCTTTGCTCTTTATTTTTGTCAGACAGATTTTTGTACGCCTCTTGGTATTTGACCATCTCGATCTTGAGGCCCTCGTTCTTGTCACGTATCTTTTCGACCTCGAGCAACATTTCGAGTCGGTTGTTCTCTGCGGTCTCGACCTGGTCTTCCAAAAGTTGCATCTTGCCTTGAAGCACTTCGACCTGGGATCGATTCTTTAGACGGGTGAGTAGCCATCCAATCAAACCGCCCAGGAGCAGTGAGCCGAGAATGATGGAAGCTAAAATTAGATTGTCGTTCATGATATTGATTTTGGTAAAGATAACGGAAGTCTTCAGATTTTGAAAGCCTATTTCGATACTTTAAAGCTTCGTGTTGTATTGTCAAAGTCGATCAAGTCTTGTGGAAATAACCTTCGAAATACCCCCCCTTCAATTAGATCTGTCGGACTCCCAAATGAAGTGCCTTCTTCATGCATGACCAACATGTTGTCGCATAGCTGAATGGCGAGATCGATCTCGTGTGAAGAAAATAGGATGGTCTTTCTTGTTTGATGAGCGATACGCTTCAATAGCTTCAAAATGTACACCTTGTGATAGATGTCCAAATGTGTGGTCGGTTCATCCAAAATGATGAGCGAAGTGTCCTGCGCCAGTGCTCGGGCTATCATTGCCTTTTGAAGTTGTCCGTCACTCAATTCATAGCATTTTTTATGCTGAATATCTTCGATCTGAATCAATGCCAAGGCTTCTTTGATCTTTTCGCGATCCTTGTCAGTGAGGTTACCGATCCAATTGGTATAAGGTTGACGACCCAATGCCACTAGTTCGAGCACGGTGAGGTTTTTAGATGGAATTTGTTCGGTCAATACCAAGCTCAATTCTGAAGCAAGTTCTAATGGCTTATGTTGACTCAACTCTTTCTGATTTAGCAGAATCTGCCCTCCCAATTCAGGCTGAACTTTTGCAAGCGTTCTCAATAGTGTCGATTTACCAATACCATTGGCCCCAACGATGGCGGTGAGTTCTCCTTCCCGTAAGGAAAAAGTAATCCCATCGCATATTGTGGTGACTTGCTTTTTGCTCTTATAGCCAATGGCAAGTTCTTGTACAGAAATGATATGTTTTTCTTCGGAAGACATCAGAATAAGAGTTTTCGTTTTCGTACTAAGAGCCAAATAACAACAGGAGCACCCACGATAGATGTTACCGCATTGATCGGAAGCGTTAACTCACTCGTTGGAAGCTGTGCGATACTATCACAGATCAGCATTAATATAGCGCCATATAATATTACGGCGGGCATTAATATCTTGTGATTGTTCGTATTGAAAAGCTGTCGCGTCAAATGCGGAACGGCGAGTCCGATGAAGGCAATAGGCCCTGCAAAGGCTGTAACGCTTCCGGCGAGTAAACTGGTGGCAACAATAATTAATATGCGATTGGCCTTTACGTTTAGACCCAAACTTCGGGCGTAGTTTTCACCCAGTAGCAATGAATTAAGTCCTTTGATTGCACCAAAAGCTAGGCCAATCCCAATCAAGTAAATAATAGAGAAAAGAGAAACTTCTTTCCAACTGAGATCGCCAATACTACCAAATGACCAGAAAATGTATTGTTGTAATTCTTCCGCAGGGCTAAAATACGCCAAGACACTTACTACGGCTGCCGTGATACTTCCGAACATGAGTCCGATGATCAAAATGGCCATGGTATCCCGTACCTTGATCGAAACGACCATAACAGCAGATAATACTATAAAACTCCCAATGCTGGCAGCTAGCGCCATGCTATAGCTCGAAACGAGTATGGTAGAAAGCACACCGCCAAAGAGGGAAGCTCCCATGATGAGTAGGGCGACACCCAAACTCGCTCCCGAACTGATCCCCAATACAAAAGGACCTGCCAATGGGTTTCGAAACAGTGTTTGCATCAGCAGTCCGCTGATTCCTAATCCAGAACCTACCAAGACAGCCGTGATAGCTTTGGGTAATCGATAGTCGGTGATGATGTATTGCCAGGATGCTTTTTCAACCTCACCTCCAAAAATGGCAGCTATGATCTGTTTGATAGGAATCGAAACCGATCCAAGGCTAATATTGGCCATAAAGACCAATAGCAACACTACAGAAAGCAGAATAAATGGAAGACGGTATGTTCGTTGGTCTGGCACCTATTGCAGCGGTTTAAAGAAATAGGGTTCGTAATCTTCGAGCAACTCTGGATGCAGGATCTTGATCATATCTTTTAGTACAATGTCAGGTCGATTCGGAGCCAACTCATAATAGAGCACACCTCCTGTACTTCCTGTAGTTAGACTAAACGTATAGATGCTCTTTGTCTTGGAAAAAGCGTCGAATAAGGTGTAATTCTCATTGGCCTTTTTCATGGATTCATAAGAAGTGAAACTTCCTGGGGCAATCCAAAACTGAGCAGCATTGCCCTTTTCTAAGACACTTTCAAAGCTTAACGAGAGGCTTCCAGTGCCCTCTGAATCATTCCATAGGTATTGTGCATTGGCATCTTTTAAGAATTGTGCTTGGTAACTATCTCCCGCAGGCAAATACCAGACATCTTTATACATAGAACCGCTAAGAACCGTGGGTTGTGTCTTTGCCTGTTTTGCCAATTCTTTCGCACTTAGATAGTCTGTTTCAATTTTACTGAATAAACTGTCCGCTTCTTTTTCTTTTTGGAAGAAAGGCGCAAAGAACTTGATCCATTCGGCTTTGCCTAAGGGTGTTTGTTCGGTCCAATCACCGTTGTATACCACGGCAATTCCTGATTTCTGAATGTTGTTATAGGTTTTGTTATGACTGTCGATCGAAAATCCAACAACAACTTCAGGTTGCAGGTCGATGAGCACTTCGGTGTTGATGGTCTCATTGCTGCCGATCTCTTTGACTTTTCCGGCTTCTACATTTTTGCGGGTCTTTTCAGATGAAATATATTGAGTGCTCGGAAAGCCGATCAATTTGTCTTCAACTCCCAAAGCCTCCAACGAAGGAATGTGGGTAGTTGAGGTAACCACAATTTTTTCCACCGGAACCAAAACAACGGCATCATAAGCATCCTTGGGGAAGGTTACCTTGGCTGCCATTTCGCGGTCGATCAAAGCATAGGTGAATCCTTTTTCGGCATTGGGCCAGGGCGAATGCACCGTAATAAGTGTCATTTGGTCATTTTTCTCAATGGAAAATCCTTTGGCATGCTTTACAGCAATGGCAACCGGCTTTTTCGTTGTTGGCAGTTCGGGTTGCTTGGTTTCGGACTTACATGCGATTAGTACAAAACAAAAGATAAAGTAAAATGCTTGTTTCAATGGGTTGTTGTTTGTGTTCTTCAAAAATAAGATTATTTGATGGTAACGATAAAATCTTCGGTAAATATTGTCGAAGTGACGGCTCTCGGGTCAAAATTAGTGGATTCGAATGCGTTTACTGAAGGAAATTGATTAATTTCGCCCCGAATTTGGTTCTGACGCTACGATAGTAGTAAAGGATTAAAAGGGAATCAGGTGCATTTGACAAGGGTCAAACATTCCTGAGCTGTTCCCGCAACTGTAAGCTTTGTACATTTCTTTGTATGCTTGTTATAGCTTCAATACCACTGTTTGTTAAATGGGAAGGTGTATAACAAGACGCGAGCCAGGAGACCTGCCAATTTCGGTAATGAATGTCAAACTTTCGGGATAAAGGTTTGCGTATGATAACTCATACTTTTTCCCTATTAACGAACTTAAAAGATGAACAAAAGAATTATTTCTTTTTGTGTGTTGGCCTTATTGTGGGCGAATGCAAATGCTCAAGAAGAAGAGCAACAACAAGAGGCAGAGCAACTTCCTGAAGTTGTATTGTCGGATTCGCGTTTTGCCTTGAAGCGCGAAAACTCAGGAAAGACTGTTGTAAAGATCAGCAGCGAAGAACTGGCACAAAATCAAGGAAAGACAGTGGCTGAGGTCATCAACTCCAAGAGTGGAATCGAAATCGTCGGAAGTCGCAGTAACGCTGGACAGAATCTAGGTAATTTTGTACGTGGCGGAAACAATCGCCAAGCATTGGTGATCATCGATGGGATTCAAGTATCCGACCCTTCGGCTGTGAATGCCGAATTTGATCTTCGATTGCTCTCGCTCTCGCAGATCGAATCAATCGAGATCCTGAAGGGAGCGGCAAGTACGCTTTATGGAAACGCAGCTGCAACAGCCGTAATCAACATTACGACGAAAAAAGCGAAGCAGGATGGAATCTCTGCTACTTTTGATTCGAGCATTGGCACCAATCAGTCGCAGGATGATGACAACTATAGTCTAACAGATTTTTCGAATAGTGTGACTATCTCTGGTAAGAAGGACAAGTTTTCGGCCTTGGCTGGTTTTGGACATCAATATACCGAAGGACTTTCTGCAGTGATAGGTGAAGAGCGTGACCCGTTTTCAAGAATCAATGCAAACGTGAAGTTGGGTTATCGTTTTTCAGACGACCTTAGTGTTTCTGTCTTCGGAAACTTTGACAAGTTCAGATCCAACTTTGACAATAGCTTTCCTGTTGAAGACGCGCCTTTCTTTTCTGAAAGCGAACAACTTCGTGTCGGAATCTCTCCGAAGTATGTATACAATAACGGAAGCATCACTTTGAACGCTGCTTACAATAGTATCGAACGTGCTACTGAATCTACTTTCCCTTCACAATTTGACTCCAAGAGTTTTGTGGTGGACTTGTTCAACAAATACACCTTCAACAGTTCTCTTTACACCATTGTTGGAGTAAATTATATTCAGAATAAAACCGAGTTTAGTGACGAAGCAGAGGCTACAACAATTGATCCTTATGCAAATGCTGTATACGTTTCAGACTTTGGGTTGAATATCAACGCAGGTGCAAGATTGAATAACCATAGTGAGTATGGTACCAACCTTACGTATAACATTAACCCTTCCTATAGCAAAGATGTAGGTGAAGGATATGTGAAAGTGTTCGGGTCGTATGCAACTTCGTTCATAGCACCAAATCTATCGCAGTTATTCGGGCCTTTCGGACCAAATCCTGACCTTGATCCTGAAACCAACATCACCATCGAAGGTGGGCTGGAATACAAGGTGAATGATAAATTAAGAGCGAGCGCTTTGTACTTTAATCGTAAGGAGAAGGACTTCATTGATTATGTGATTCTTGATTTCACCACTTTTGCGGGAGAGTATCAGAACATTGACGAAGAGTTCACCGTACAAGGGGTAGAGGTGGAAGTATTTGCTCAGCCACTTGAAAAACTTTCTGTTAACGCGAACTATACGTTTACTGAAAAACAGGATGTGGTGACCTTGCGATTGCCAAAGCACAAAATAAATGCTACCATTGGATATGATTTCTGTGAAGCAACATTTGCTTCGCTTTCATACCAATACAATGGAGAGCGTACCGATAGAGACTTCAGCACATTTAGTGACGTTGATTTGGATTCTTACGGATTACTTGACTTGTATGTAAGTCACAAGTTCTTGAAAAATAAGATGAAGGTCTTTGCCAATGTGAGTAACATTCTCAATGAAGAATATACCGAGATCATTGGGTTTACGACCCGAGGACGAAATGTACGATTGGGACTTTCGTTAACTCTATAAATGAAAAAGGCCGCTCAATTGAGCGGCCTTTTATTTTTTATTCTTCGATGTTTACATCAAATTGAAGTGGAATGTCGATTATTTTTTCGACATGCATCTTGTTGTGATTTGGTTTTGCCTTATGCGACCCTGTCATATCTTCAATCGGCATTTGTACAAAACGAGCTCCACGACCCACACCAGTAATCTGAGATAAGGCCTCAGCCAATAAAGGCTCGGTTACATCCCCTAAGGTTCCTAAGTTTTCTAGGTCTTCTGCTAAGACGGTATCAGGAGCAAGTCCGCTAGTATAGTCATAAAAGCCATCGGCATTCTCAATGCGACCTGTTAAGGGTTGCATTCCCCAAGTATGACTATCGTTGATATTGTTGATTCTTGAAGGAGAGTATACATATGCATTACCTGGATCATCTACCAAGGTAATCGAGAATTCGTTCTTACCACGGGTTGTAGCCCCTATTTGAACCACATTAATGTATGGAGTGAGTCCGTTTATGATGGCCTCACTTGCCGAAGCAGAGCTTCTTGTGGTAAGTACATATACACGACCCAAGTTAAGACTATTGATAGCCGTTCCGTTAGAAAGCGTATTTACAAAGTTGTTTACGATGGCATCCGGATTCTGCGATTCGAATATTTCTTGGATCTTGTTATTCCAGCGTTCCTTTAAGAAAAGCTGTCCGTTAAACTGCCCAGTGATCATACTGGCCAATCTAGAAGCAGAACCCACAGAACCACCAGGGTTGTAACGAACATCTAAAACAAGATCTGTAATGTTTTCAGCCTGAAAAGCTGCAAAAGCATCATTCAATTGCGCGTCGAAAGCTGGGGTGAACCCGTTGTACATCAAATACCCGATCTTTTGCCCACCAACATCCAGTGTTTGACTGATGAAAACTGGGTTTTCGGTATACGCTGCTTTTGTCAAGGAAACTGAGTTTCCGTTAGGTGTAACGACACCGCTAACGAGGTCGGCCATGTTTAAAGTATATGAATCATTGGCCCCGAAGAGAAGCGATTCGAAATTACTCACCGTAATTTGTTGCCCGTCTACTGCATAAAAAACATCACCGCGGTCAATGTTCTGACTCGATGCATTCGAATTTGGTAATATGTAACGCACATATCCAAAAACGTCGTTCGTTCCTGAAATTTGTACAAGACCAAACTCAACACCATTGGTTCTAAATTCGCCGGTTTGGATGGCGATCAGGTCATTATAATCATCAGTAATGAAGCTAAAACGGTCTTCAGTCACTAGCAATTCATCTTCGAAAAATGCTCTTGGATCTGTAAATTGGCTTAGGTATTCGGCATATTCTTCATTGGTAGAAAAACGGTCATCAGCTAGGTCAGGAACACTTTCTTGCCAAAAATAGAAGGTATTCATACCTTTCCAAATAAAATCTTGAACTTGTAAATTGCTGGCGACGGTGGTAACGTTGTCGTCTTGGTCAGAGCAACTGCTAGTAAAAACTAACAAAGTTGTCAATACCAATAGGAGGGGGTAACTCACTATGCTTTTTTTCATCATGCTATATTTTAAAGTACTTTCGATTAGTCATATAAACACTAAAAGTACTTACATTATTGCAAAATAAAAATTTCTTGTAACAAAATCTAAAGTGGTTCGTCTTCCTTTTGTAGCGCCCTTTAAAAGGGGTTTCACTAACCAACGAAAATGAAACAGACTGAGTTTTTAAATATTGTAATGCCTTTTAAGGATAAAGTATATCGCCTTGCGAAAAGATTGCTTGTATCTAATGAAGAAGCAGAAGATGCCACGCAAGAGGTATTCATGAAGCTTTGGGTAAACAATAAGAAGATGGGTCAGTATAAAAATGTAGAAGCGTTTGCAATGACGATGACCAAGAATTATTGTCTTGACAAGTTAAAGTCTAAACAGGCCAGTAACCTGAAGTTAGTTCACAGCAACTACAAGGACGAGAAAGTGTCATTGCAGAAACAAGTTGAGATTGAAGATAGCATCGATTGGGTACACAGGATCGTTGAAAAATTGCCAGAACAGCAAAAGATCATTATCCAACTAAGAGATGTAGAACAATATGATTTTGATGAGATTGCCAAAATGTTGGACATGAATCCTACCGCAGTGAGAGTGGCCTTATCAAGAGCTAGGAAAACAGTAAGAGAAGAATTAATAAAGAAGCATAACTATGGAGTTAGCTAACATTGAAAAATTACTAGAGAAGTACTTAGAGGCTACCACAACGATAGCCGAAGAAAAGCAGTTGCAAGATTACTTTTCTCAAGATGATGTTGCACCACATCTTGAAGAATACCAAGCAATGTTTCGGTACTTTTCAGTAGCCAAGGAAGAACAGTTTACCAAGCACGTTCCATTAACACCTAGAAAAAAGAACTATTTAAAATGGATTTCAGTTGCAGCCGTAGCCGTATTGACCGTAGGCTTTTATTTTACGCTTCCAAAGACTAGCGACGCTAAAGAATGGGGAGACCTCTCTCAATCAGAGAAAGAAGTGGCCCAAGAAGCTTTTGCGATGCTATTTGACAACTTTGGAAAAGGTGCAGAAAAAGTAGGGTACCTCGAAACATTTAACGAAGGAACCCAAAAAGTAAATCATTTAGACGAATTTAAAAGAAACACAAACAAGTTTTTGCCAAACAGATAATGAATACAGTTCATTGTCAAAAACAACTAAAATTAAGTAAGATGAAAAAGACAGTTTTATTAATAGCTTTAATGGTATTGCCATTGTTAGGATTTTCACAATCGATCTTTGACAAGTACGAGAACAACGAAGATGTGACCTTTGTGTCGATGCAGCCAAAGATGTTCCAGATGTTAGGGAAGATGAGCATTAGCTCTGACGATCCAGAAGCAAAAGAGTTTTTCGAACTGGTGAACAGTATCACAAGCTTCAAAGTAATCACCACAGAGAACAAAGGCATTTCTTCTGACATCAATGGTTGGGTGAATAAGCACCTTAAAAGCTCTAAGCTAGAAGAGCTAATGCGTGTAAGAGACGGAGATTCTAATGTGAAGTTCTATGTGAAAGAAGGAAAAGATGACAATCATGTTGAAGAGCTTCTAATGTTCGTTACCGGAATCAAGGAAATGAATGTAGAGATCAACGGAAAGAAATTAGAGACCGTATTATTGTCACTTACCGGAAATATCGATTTGAGACAAGTAGCAAAGCTTACTGAGAAGATGGATCTTCCAGGTGGAGACCAATTAGGAAAGGCATCTAAGAAGAATAAATAAAAAATACCGCCACAAGGGCTGCTAAAGCCTTTGTGGCATTATCAATCAAAAAACGTACAGTTATGAAATGAGCCATAACAATTCTTGATACCAATCCGAAATGTTTGATGGCGAATTACATCTGGCAGATAAAAAACGATAAAATTTAAACAGATGAAACGTATTGCAGTTATAGCCTTGGTCCTGTTGGCCATCACCTTTACAAGTTGTGATGACCAAATAAGCCTTCAAGAATATTATGTCGAAAGCACCGAACGGCCAGATTTCTTAGCGGTTGACCTTCCAGCCAGTATGCTAAACCTGTCTGAAGGAACTCTTTCTACTGAACAGAAAGCGGCCTATGAATCCTTAGACAAGCTAAATATCTTGGCTTTTAGGCTAACATCAGAAAATCAAGACAAATATGAAATTGAGAAGGCCAAAGTGCAAGAGATCCTGAAGAATGAGGATTACAATGAGCTTATGAGGATCAATTCGGATGGTGTTAGAGGTGTTGTCAAATATATTGGAGACGATGACTCAATTGATGAGGTGATTATTTATGGTAATGACAAGAAATTTGGTTTCGGACTCGTACGTGTTTTGGGCGATGATATGAGACCAGAATATATGGCAACGCTCATCGATGCAGTGCAAAAAGCACAATTGGATGGCGATGAATTTAGCCAGATCAGAGACTTTTTTAGAACCAAGTAATATTGGTTTAATGTTAATAGAAAAGGCGCTTCAATTTTGAAGCGCCTTTTTTCGTATAGTATGTTTCGAAATTAAATATTATCTGATGACTGGTAGCCCCTGTTTCATTCTAATATAAACATAGATCAACAAAGCGGTTACTGTGATACCGATAAGTAATAGCTGGAGTCTAGAATTACGCTTTCGCTTTTGCTCCATTAAGAAGGCATGATTCTCTTTCTGCATTTGATAGGACTCATGAAATTTCTCAAAGAAGGTATCCACTGCTTTTTTAAAGGTATCGTTGTCTATTCCCTCCTTTGCCTTCATTTTAAATTTTAGCTTAGTAAACGGAGGGAAGTCCTTGAAAGAATGCCTCTTGAGACTTATGAAGTTCACCTCGATTGAAACTGGTAATATTTCAATAAGTTCGCACTCAATAACATCATCAAGGCCAATAGACTTGATAATCGCAGACAAGTTGTTTTGCATATTACCGAAATGAGCATTCTTTTCAGTAAAATGGTCCGAAATGTATTCTTTTATCGCTTCGGGGTAAGCGTAATAGTCTATCTGAATGTTCATACCTGTATGGTGAAGGGGTACTAAGTTAGTTTAGCGCAATATTACTTCATTTTTGGTAAATATCCAATGAAATACGCTGCTAAGCACTCAAACCTAATTAAATGCCCGTATAGTTCGCTGGGCTTATTTCTTTTAATTCTTTTTTAATTTCTTCGGAAACGTCTAAGGTTTCGATGAAGGCCGCAATAGAATCACGAGTGATTTTTTCGTTCGTTCGGGTCAAACCTTTCAAAGCTTCATATGGATTGGGATAGGCCTCTCTCCTTAATACAGTTTGAATCGCTTCTGCTACCACCGCCCAATTGTCTTCAAGGTCTTGATCAAACTTCTCTTTGTTCAACAATAGCTTGTTAAGTCCTTTAAGTGTTGCCTGAAAACCAATGATGGTATGTCCAAAGGGTACACCTACGTTGCGCAGCACCGTACTATCGGTGAGGTCACGCTGCAACCTAGAAATTGGAAGTTTGGCAGCCAAATGCTCAAAGATGGCATTGGCCATTCCTAAGTTTCCTTCCGAGTTTTCAAAATCGATTGGGTTTACCTTATGTGGCATGGCAGACGATCCTATTTCACCTTTTTTGATTTTCTGCTTAAAGTAGTCCATCGAGATATAGGTCCACACATCACGATTTAGGTCAATGATGATGGTGTTGATTCGCTTTAGTGCATCAAACAAAGCAGCCATGTGGTCATAGTGCTCTATCTGTGTAGTTGGGAACGAATGTTGCAATCCCAATCGTTCCTGAACAAAACGAGTTCCGAAAGCCTTCCAATCAATTCCTGGATACGCCACCTTGTGGGCATTGAAATTTCCTGTTGCACCACCAAATTTGGCAGCACTTGGTATATCGTTCAACAAATTAAACTGTTCCTTTAATCTGGTAACAAACACAGCAATTTCCTTTCCTAAACGAGTAGGAGATGCAGGCTGTCCATGTGTTCTGGCCAGCATAGAGACATCGGCCCATTCGTCGCTAAGGGCTTCTAATTTCTCAACCACTGAGAAATAATGGCCAAGATATACTTCGCCTATAGCCTCTTTTATAGAAAGTGGAATGGCGGTGTTATTGATATCCTGAGATGTAAGTCCGAAATGAATGAATTCCTTATAACCTTCGAGTCCCAAGGCGTCAAATTGCTTCTTAATGAAGTATTCAACAGCCTTTACATCGTGGTTGGTCACCTTCTCGATTTCTTTAATGGCTGCGGCATCCTCCTGCGAAAACTCTCGATACACCTTACGCAGCGTTTCGAAATGAGAGCTATCAAACTCCTTTAGCTGTGGTAATGGTAACTCGCAAAGAGCGATGAAATATTCGATTTCGACGAGAACTCGGTACTTTATCAAAGCTTCCTCAGAAAAAAAAGGAGCCAAAGATGCAGTTTTCGATCGGTAACGACCATCAATAGGAGAAACGGTGCTTAAAGCATTCATAGACTTGATTGTGTTGTTGTTTTCAAAGGGGCAAAGATACTTTTATCTGCGTATAATTGAAAACTCACAATGACAATTTATTGTCAAAGTTCATGATTGTTTCTTAGCCGCGATCTTCTCCATTTTTTGAATGATATGACGAGTTCTGGCCTTAAAAGCTGCCGTTTGCGTATGGTATTGCTGTTCGAGAATAAGGCGAAGTTCAGGATGTATCCAGTCAAAACTTTGGCCAAGAAGGAACAGACAGCGCATCGAGTAGGCCTTGACGGCTACTTTTTGATCGGTTATCATCCAATCAAAGCACACTTCTGTGATTCTTTCTAAATGAACGCTTTTAAGTACCTGTTTTACCTCAGAGGGATTTTTGCCGTAATAGGCTTCTATCAGGTATTCACATATTTTAGCCATGGGTCGTACTGCCGGGTCTAAATGAACCTTGTCTACGTCCTTTAGAAATACGTCCAGATAAGGAAGTATCCAATCAACATGAGCTTTGCTTGTAAACTCTAAGACCCAACACGCCCTGCAGGATATGGGGTCATCAACCGTAAAGGCAATGTCAAAAAGAAAAGGAATCAATGAAGGGTTTTGTAGCGTCATCTCAGCCATTCTCCTGCGATTTTCACGTGAGTGATTTACATACTGCAAAGAATTGTATAATTCGTTTTTCGTCACAACAAAAAAAGAGTATTTTTAAACATTCTAAATGTACAGATAATTGTAATGGTTAACTTACTGTTACCTAATTAAATTAAGAGAAACCCATGAAGATTGTAAAAAAGATCCTGATCGTTTTGTTGTTGGCTTTGGTGGTAATTCAATTTTTTAGACCTGAAAAAAACGTTTCTGACCCTAATGATTTAGAAGCCTTCATTACACAGACTAGGCCGCCAAAAGATGTGCAGATTATACTAAAAACAGCTTGTTACGATTGTCACACTAACAACACTGAGTACCCTTGGTATGCAGAGGTTGCTCCAATTTCCTTTTGGTTGGATGATCATATCAAACACGGTAAGGGTCATCTAAATTTTTCTGAGTGGGATACCTATTCAAACAAAAAGAAAGACCATAAACTAGAAGAACTTATCGAAGAGGTAAAGAGTGGAGCTATGCCATTGGATAGTTATACTTGGGTACACGGAGATGCCAAACTTACCAAAGAGCAGACCATTCAGTTATTAGAATGGGCAGAGACCGTACGCTTTATATACCAGTTAGGCGTTCGACCGCAATAGGTACTCCGATAGTGGCTCTTTCTGCAATAATTGTCAGGTTCTCAAGAGCACTTTCAGAAATACTTGGTTTTGGATCTATAAAAAACGTAGGCGTTCCGGTAGGAGCGTAATGGATTAATCCTGCTGCTGGGTATACTTGCATAGAAGTTCCAATTACCATCGCAATATCCGCTTCTTGGATGATTTCAATCGCTCTCTCGAACATAGGAACCGCTTCGCCAAACCACACAATATGAGGTCTTAGTTGGGACTGATGCTCACACAGGTCTCCTAAAACTAGATCTTGCTTCCAGTCTAGGACAAGCGACTCGTCAAAGGTGCTTCTCACTTTAAGGAGTTCACCATGCAAGTGGGTAACTTTAGTGCTTCCGGCTCTTTCGTGTAGGTCATCAACATTTTGAGTAATGATCTCGACATCGTAATCCTTCTCTAAATGAGCAAGCGCTTCATGTGCTGCGTTAGGAGACACTTCTAATAATTGTCTCCTGCGTTGATTGTAGAAGTCTAAAACAAGATTTGGATCGTTGGTAAACCCCTGTGGAGAGGCAACTTCCATTACATCATGCCCTTCCCAGAGACCATCGGCGTCCCTAAAGGTTTTTATACCGCTTTCGGCGCTCATACCAGCACCTGTTAACACAACAATTTTCTTCATATTTTCTAATAGATTGAGGTTCTAACCGCTTAGGTCATTCTAATAAAGACAATGCTAAACGAATAGAACGAGATAACTGTTGCTTCTCAGGATTGACCTTAGATACAACTCGAATACCATTATACAGGGTATACAAAAGAGAGGTAAGAGACTTTAAATCACTATTAGCCTTTATTTGATCACTATCCCTTCCTCTTTTCAGGTACTCGTAAAACAGAGTCTCAATATCGCTTTTATGTACTTCAAGGACATTGAGTAGATGATTATCGCTAGGGATAAGGGCCGTAGTGGTGTTTACAACAAAACACCCTTTTCTATCTTTGTCCACAATTGCTTCATCAATGGCAGCATCGAAAAGAGCAGAAACCCCATCTTTTATGTTCGGTTGGTTTTTTAAGAATTCAATTAAACCCTCCTTCGTTTCCTTTCTATAAAGCTCAAAAGCTTTTTTAAAAAGTTGCTCTTTGTCCCCATAAGTATCATACAAACTGGCCCTGTTTATACCTAAGTGACTTACTAGGTCCTGAACAGAGGTTGCTGCATATCCCTGTTTCCAAAACAAATTCATTGCCTTGGTTAAGACTTCCTTCTCATCAAATTGTTTTACTCTTGGCATATATAAAAAAGTGGAAGCGCTGAGCGCCTCCACAAAAATAGGGTATTGGAACTATCGTTCCAAAAATATTGAAAAAAATTAGCTCAGAAGCGGATTGATATTAATACCACCGTCGATATTATATTCACTACCCGTAATAAAGGCGGCATCATCTGAAGCTAAGAAAGCAACAAGTTTGGCAACATCTTCTGGCTGACCAAATCGCTTTAGAGGTACACGATTCTTCATGGCCTCTGCAAATCCGTTAAGTTGCTCTTCTTCTAGTCCGGTTTTACCAAAAATTGGCGTGGTCACTGGTCCAGGGTTCACAGCGTTGATTCTAATGTGTCTCGGTGCGAGTTCGGTCGCTGCCGTACGTGTATACGAGTTGAGGGCTGCTTTTGACGCAGCATATACCGCAGTGTTTGGCATTCCCGTGTAGGCATTGACAGAAGATAAGTTGATGATCGAAGCACCATCATTTAGAATAGGTAGAAACTTCTCAGTTGTAAATACTGCACCTTTAAAGTTAATACCCATTTGCTCGTCAAACATTCCTTCGCTTATTTGCCCAACAGGGGCGGGCTTAAAGATACCAGCGTTCACGAATAGAATATCCACTTTCCCAAACTCTCTTTCAACTTGCCCGACTAAGCTTTCAATCGCGGTTAGGTTAGCAACGTCTGCTACCATACCTTTTGCGCCTAATTCCTGAGCGGCAGATTGCACACGGTTTGCATTCCTTCCCGTAATAACTACTTGCGCACCTTGTTCTTTTAATTCCTTGGCCGATGCATAACCAATACCGCTGTTACCCCCAGTAACTACGGCTACTTTACCTTTTAATTTAGTCATTTTTTTATCATTTAATTTATATTGGAACAATCATTCTGAATACAAACATACAAATAATAGAACGTTCGTTCCAAATAAAAATGAATTTTTTCAAGTTGATTGAGAATGTTAAAGAAAAATCCAACAGGTAAGATTCGCTCGTACATTATGTAAAAGCAATAAATAAACGATGAAAATTATGAAGACCAAATTGTTATTGGCCCTTATGGTCATACCCTTTTTTGCCCTGACAAGTTGTAGTGACGATGATGACAACGGAACACCAATGGAAGTGTCGAAAACCTTTACACTCAGAACCATTGGAACTTCTGGAGTCTCCGGGACTGCCAAATTTATTAAAGAAGAAAATGATATGATAACGGTCGAGTTAGACCTCACAGGTACGCCTGCTGGAGGTATGCATCCCGCTCATATTCATTTTAATACAGCAGCAGAAGGAGGAGGTATTGCGGTTACGTTGGGAACCGTTGATGGTGATACTGGTAAAAGTACCATCACATTTGACAAGTTAGACGATGATTCGCCGATCACGTATGAGCAATTATTGGATTTTGATGGATACATCAATGTTCATTTGAGCGCAAGTGACCTAGCCACAATTGTGGCACAAGGAGACATCGGACAAAATGAACTCACTGACACCAAAGTGTCTTATAACCTAACTGAGGTTGATATTGCGGGTATAAGTGGGGTTGCCGAATTTACGAAGCGGGCCAACGGGACGACCTTGGTAAGCATCGCTTTACAAGGAACTCCGGCAGATGGAGAACATCCGACACATATTCATGTCGGGTCGGTAAGCGCTCCTGGAGCTATTGCGATCACACTGTCTTCGGTTGATGGTGACACGGGTGTTTCGCTTACACATGTTGAAAAAGCCGATGATGATTCGGCGATTACGTATGATGCTTTGTTAACCTATAATGGTTACATTAACGTACATGCGAGCCCAACTGACTTGGCTACCTTGGCCGCACAAGGAAATATTGGAGCAAATGCCGTAACTGGCAATTGATCATATCAATTTTTTAATTGATTAATAGCAGGATAACCCGGCCTCATTAAATGAAGGTCGGGTTATTTTTTTAATTTTAGCTTTTAATCGAGGCTTTAATTTATGGAAGATGCTGCTTTGCTTGCATACTTAGAATCGTTTTTGACCGAGAACAGGAAACAACTTTTCAGAGAAGTGGTTCAAGATCGAACCCAACATTTTACTGTTGCGGTCGAAGATGTATTTCAGTTGCACAATGCTAGTGCCGTCATGAGAAGCTGCGATGTTTTTGGAATACAGGATCTGCATGTGATCGAGCAGAAGTATACCTTGAAAATGGAACGTGAAATCGCCATGGGCGCTCAAAAATGGGTGGATGTTTCACGGTACAACTCGTCTTTTGATTGTATGCAATCCTTACGAGAAAAGGGTTATAGAATCATTGCTACTTCACCGCATAATGATTCATGTATGCTCCAGGATTTTGACGTTACCCAAAAAGCGGCCTTTTTCTTCGGGACCGAGAAGGGAGGTTTGTCTCAAGAGGTACTGGACCATGCCGATGGATTTCTCAAGATACCCATGGTAGGATTTACAGAAAGTTTAAATATATCTGTATCTGCGGCCATTATTCTACAGCATGTAACCAATAAGCTAAGAAATTCAGACATACCTTGGCAATTAACCGAGCAACAAATGTTTGATATTCGATTGCGATGGACCAAAAGGTCGATAAAAAGCTTAGAACAAGTATTAAAACGCTACTACGAAGAACAGGCTTCAGACCATTGATTTTAGGATTTTTTTAAGTGTTTTTACAATTTATACCTGTAACTTTAAAACAACAACCAATTAACCAACATACAAATGAAACTAAATCCATACCTCACATTTGATGGTAATTGCGAACAAGCCATCGATTTTTACAAAGATGTTTTTGACGGACAAATCGTGATGCAAATGCGATTCAAAGATGCACCACCTAATGAGATGGAGGTGCCTGCCGCACTTGAGAACAAGATTATGCATACCACCCTTGAATTTCACGGCTGCACTATCCTGGCTTCTGACAGAATGGAAGGCGGAGAACTTGTAAAAGGAAATGCCTATCATTTAAGCGTCAACATTGCTGCTGAAGATGAGGCTACCGCTGCTTTTCAGAGTTTGGCAGATGGCGGACAAGTTTTGATGCCATTCAATGATGTTTTTTGGGGTGGAAAATTCGGTATGCTCATCGATCAATTCGGAATTCAATGGATGGTCAGTAGCGAACACAAGCCTGCCTAATCCTTTAATGTCGAATTGAGTGTTGAGTGTTAAATTGAGCACCACATAAATCGGAAAAATTCCTGCTTGCTGCGGAATAGCACTAAATACTAACAACTTTCAACTAATAACTAACTAACAACCAATAACTAATTAATTATGATGACGCTATTGTACATTTTGGCAGGAATAGTTCTGCTTATTTTGATTCTTGGGATGATTGCTCCTAAGAGTTTCGACGTTTCAAGAAGTATCGAGATCGATAAACCGCTACCTGAAGTATTCAACTATATTAAATACGTCAAAAATCAGGATGAGTGGTCTCCCTGGAAGAAAAAAGATCCTAATATGAAGCAGGAGTTCAAAGGAACCGACGGTGAAGCTGGCTTTGTGTCGAGTTGGGTAGGAAACAAAGACGTAGGTGAAGGAGAGCAGGAGATCAAAAAAGTTGTAAACAACGACCGAATCGAAACCGAGCTGCGCTTCTTTAAGCCATGGAAATCCCAATCGGATGCCTATATCAAAGTAGATGAGGCTGGCAGCGGAACCAAGGTCACTTGGGGTTTTTCAGGAAAGAATAAATTTCCGTTTAGCATCTTCATGCTATTCATGAATATGGACAAAGCGGTAGGTAAGGACTTTGAAGAAGGCTTAGGTGATCTCAAAACCGTTCTTGAAAAGTAAAGAATATGGGAAAAAACTTAGTAGGCTGGTTCGAAATACCAGTGACCAATATGGATCGAGCCAAAGGTTTTTATGAAACCGTATTTAAAATTAAGATAGCCGTTCATGACCTTGGCGAATTGAAAATGGGATGGTTTCCTTTTGACCATGAAAAACCAGGAGCCACAGGTTCATTGGTACAGCATGATCAGTATATCCCTAGTGATACCCATGGATCGGTATTGTACTTCTCTTGCGATGATCTTTCTACCGAATTGGGCCGCGTTGAGTCGGCTGGAGGTAGGGTAATGCAAGCAAAAACCGAAATAGGAGGAGGGCATGGTTTTATGGCCTTGGTCCTGGATACAGAAGGCAATCGGATTGCGCTTCACTCGAACAAGTGATTTCCATTAATAGAAGCAAAAAGCCGCATTTGGTTATCAAATGCGGCTTTTCTATATAAAAAACTATTTTTTATTTCTCCTCCAAAAGCACCACTGAGAATTCAGTATTCAAGACAATTTTTCCGTTGCTTACTTTGCCTTCTAAATTCGAGTAGTGATCCTTCAAAAGCGTACCATCTTCAAAAATTCCTTTTACAGGCACTTCTTTCTTTCCTTCAGGCATCTCAAGTCCAACGACTACTTTATCTTCAAACTCCCCTTTCTTTAAACTTCGTGAGAAAATATAGGGTGTTGATGAAAGCGTCTTATTGCTTCCGGCACCAACCGCAGGGTGATTCCTTCTAAACTGTCCTAGCTTTTGCCAGTGCGAGATGATGGCTGCAGTGTTGTCATCGTGATCCACCGCGTCCCAATTCATAAATGATCGTAGCGTAGCATCGCCCTCAGTTCCTTCAATAGCCAAAGAACGGGCGGACTCATCTCCGTAATATACTTGAGAAGCACCAGGTGATAGCAGAAGCTTGGTAGCTGTTTCATACGGCTTGTTACGTTCCTTGTCAAAAGGAGCGCCATCGTCATGAGAGCTCAAGTAATTTAATACGCTAGCACCACGAAGTCCAGGTAAACTTTGTGCGTAATAGTCAAACAACTCCTCATAGCTTTTTTGAGCGTCATACTTAAACTGAAAATTGATCAAGCTATTGAATCCATTTCGAAAGTAGTTTACTTTTTTGTCACCAAAATCATAAAGCCTTCCGCTTCCAATACCATATCCATATACTTCACCTACCATAAAAAAGTCATTGTCGTCTAACACCTTGTCTGGGTTGGCTTTTTTCCAAGCGGCAAATATGAAGTCGCACTCTTTCTTGAATTCGTCCCAAACATATTCTTCAGTATGTTTTACGGTATCCACTCTAAATCCGTCAATTCCATGGTCCTTGATGAAATCGGTAAGCCACTTCATAATATAGAACCTTGGGGCTTTAGGATGCCCAGTTCTCTTAAAATAAGCGTCCAATTCAGCAACTTCTTGCTCATAACGCCCTTCTGCTTTCCATTTGGCAGCAAGTGCATCCGGAAGCTCCACTTCCTTGTTATTGTCGGTTTTAATATCAGGCAAGTTCGCTACAAGCGTACATGGGATGGTATGTTCGTAACTGTCATAGGTACATTGAGGCTCAGTACGCACCCAAGTATCCGACCATACAGGGTCTTTGTCCGTAACAGGTCCTGTGTGATTGATAACAGCATCCATAAGAACTCGAATTCCTTTGGCATGAGCAGTTTCAACCAATTCTTTTAGGTCTTGGTCAGTGCCGAAATTAGCATCGAGTTTGGTCCAATCTTTTGCCCAATATCCATGAAAACCATAGGTGTTTCCAGTACCCTCATCAACACTACCATGGATTTGCTCAACAACTGGGGTAAACCAGATGGCGTTGATGCCTAAGTCGTTAAAATAACCCTCTTCGATTTTTTGAGTAATTCCTTTGAGATCACCCCCCATGAAGCCCCGAAGCTTTCCAGTCTCAGAAGTTCTGTCATAATTGACGTCGTTTGAAGTATCACCGTTATTGAAACGATCGGTAAGTAAGAAGTAAATATTGGCCGCTTCCCACATAAACGGCGTTACTTTTTCTTTTTTAGTCGATTCAGAATCCACCGATTCTTTCGATGTTTTTTTTCCCGAATCACAGGCTAAAAAGATAAAGGCGAGGGTTCCCAAAAAAATTTGCTTCATGTGTTTAGTTTTAGTCCATTAATGTACACACAGAACAAATCGTACAAAAAAACGAGTCCACAATATGGGGAAGACAAATAGCAATTTTTTGGACGACCGCAGTGTTGTTAATAACTAGGTATTTTCAAAGTTAGTAAAACAATCAAAAAGGTAGTGGGAAAACATGTGGTATTTCCTAATAAAAATCGGCAATTTGGTGAGAAAAGAGTCTTTTTTCTATTTGCTGCGGAAAATTAGTTGACTCGGTTGAGTATTTTGTACTCTTCATAGCAACCGCTGATTGCATCCAGAATCTGTAGATCGTTGGCGGTCTTGATGAAATTATCAGAATAATTACAATTTCGAAGGATTTCGTCAATGTCAACACGTTCCACCTGAAGCAGCTCGGCCAATGTTTCACGATCAAATTTGGAAGCCAAAAGGTTTCGAATCTCATCGTCTTCCTTCATTTGTCTCAACTTGCGCATCTGTTTGGGTTTCTTCCCGAAGACATTATAGAGAAAGTTGGCAGGATTAAAAACAGCACCAAGTACTTTGCTGATGGCTCCTGGATTATTACTACCTGCTTCATATCCTCTAGACAAACCTGGTATACGATAACGCTGGGACCTGTTGATCGGCACATTACGAGCGTCAATATCAAGGTATCCGGTAAGCTGATATGGGAAGATTACAACTTCCTCTAAAGCATAAGCCAATTCTGTTAGTTCGATCTTTGTGCCTTTGAATTTCAAAAGGTCGTTGGTAACTCTAACTTTAATGGACTTAAAACCTAGAAAAGAAAAATACAGTGTATCGTTTACAACAGCCGGAATTTCGAAGTCACCCTCCTTATTTGTAATCACACCTTTTACCTGGTTCAGATTGAGCACATGAACACTTGGCATGGCAAGGCCCGTGGCCGCATTGACCACTTTAGCTTCGACCATCTGCTCTTCTTGCGCAAAGGCGGTTGCGACAAAAAACAGTAGGCATATGGAGGTTATAAGTGTCTTCATTGATATTCTTGGTCGGCTAAAAGTACTAAACAATACAACAAAAAGTGCGCAAGAGCGCACTTTTTTAATTAAATATTAACAGGAAGGATTATCTTCTTCTTGAACGTCTGGACTTTTTGCCTACTTCGAAAGAGTCTCTTTTTCCTTTCCCTTTTCCTTTTCCTTTGCCCTTTCCTTTAAAATCCATATTTCCTTTTTTATCTCCGCCACGATTTCTCTTGCGGTCTCTGTCGCGATCTCTTCGTCTTCCGCCTTTGCGTCGGCCTCCGCCACCACCTGGGTTTTTAGAGACTTCAACATTGATGAAGCGTCCATCAACTTTAAAATCGGTAAAGAACTCAAGGACCTTTTCCATTTTGTCCTTGTCGGTATTGAAGAATGAGAAACTGTCTTTTACATCTACCTTGTATAGGTCGTCCTTGCCAAATTCTAGAACTTCTCTCAAGAAATCTTTCAGGCTCATCCAGTCATAACCATCACGTTCTCCAATGTTGATGAAGTAGCGCACTGAATGATCGCCATCTCCAGAGATATCTCGACCACTTTTGTCTACAACATTCAAGTCTTTTGCTTTCTTGTAGTAGTTATGGAAACGAGCAAACTCAACCGAAACAAGCTTTTGGATCAACTCTTCTCTCGTCAGTCCTTCTAATACATCATTTACAGCCGGAAGGTATTGATCGATCTCAGTGTTGATCTCGGTGTTCTTGATCTTACTGGCCAAATGGTACAATTGGATCTCGCAGATTTCAATTCCAGTCGGAATTTGTTTTGCGTCAAACTCTTTCTTGATAATACGTTCGATTGTTTTGATCTTTCTGGCTTCACTTTTGGTGATGATAACCATAGATACACCCGACTTTCCAGCTCTACCAGTACGACCACTTCGGTGCGTATAGGTTTCGATCTCATCTGGAAGTTGGTAGTTAATCACGTGTGTAATGTCGTCTACATCGATACCCCTTGCAGCAACATCAGTAGCAACAAGCATTTGTATCTGTTTTTGTCTAAACGCTTTCATCACGATATCACGTTGATTCTGGCTAAGGTCACCATGTAATGCACCAGCACTATAACCATCCTCGATCAATTTTTCGGCAACACTTTGCGTATCTCTTTTCGTTCTACAGAAGATCACTGAAAAGATATCTGGATTGGCATCAGCCAAGCGCTTAAGGGCCTGATAACGATCACGACCACCAACCATATAGTATTCGTGTTTTACGTTTTCAGAACCTGAGTTCTTGTGACCTACGGTAATTTCCTTTGGGTCATACATAAACTTCTTAGCGATGGTAGCCACTTCCTTTGGCATCGTTGCAGAGAACAACCATGTGCTTTTGTCTTCAGGTGTGTGCGAAAGGATAGAGGTAATGTCTTCATAGAAGCCCATGTTTAACATTTCATCGGCTTCGTCCAAGATAGAGTATTGGATTTTCGAGATGTCAACCAGGTTACGACGGATCATATCTTGCATACGACCGGGAGTAGCCACGATGATTTGTGCACCTCTTTTGATTTTTTTTGCTTGGTCAGTGATACTAGCACCACCGTAAACTGCCACTACGTTCAGTCCTTTGACATATTTAGAGTAGTTCTCCATCTCGTTGGTGATCTGCAAGCAGAGTTCACGTGTTGGAGAAAGGATCAGTCCTTGAGTGGTACGACTATCGGGATCGATCTTTTGGATCAACGGAAAGCCAAAGGCAGCCGTTTTACCCGTCCCTGTTTGTGCTAGGGCCACTAGATCGGTCTCTTCGTCTAATAAAATTGGGATTGCTTTTTCTTGTACTTCAGATGGGGTTTCAAAGCCCATGTCGCTAATAGCCATCAACAAATTATCGTTGAGGCCCAATGCTTCAAATGGTGTCATAAATAAGTTATACTATTCGCAAATATGTATGTTACATAGGGCGAACGACTATCCAAATGCTTGAAGCCCAGCGTAACACATGCCATACCGGCGGCGTTAATAAAGCGGCAAAGGTACGTTTAAATAATGGATAAATAGTTGGTAGCAGCTTTTTTTGTTAAAATGTCAAGGATCAATTAGGTAATGTGTCAATCTAATAATGAAATAATGTAACGATTGTTTAGTTGTTGATTTGTTTAAGTGTTTAATGGGTTATTTTCTATTGATTATTGGTTAATTGCGTAGGGGTGATAATGATCCTCTTATTACCGTTTCCGAATGGTTTTCCGTTTTTGAAAGGGATTCTTAACGTGTCTTTTTTGTTGACAGGTACGACTATTGTAATATCATCAACTGACCTGTATTCTTTTATGAACAAGTTATTGTCACTGGACGTTTCACTTATATATTTCCCTTTTTCATTTTTATTATAAATATTATAGCAGAAACCATAATAGAAATCAGTGTCTAGACCTTCAAGTATTATCTCTTGCTGCGTATTATTAGGATGTCTGATAAGTATTTTTGAAGGATGCTCTTCTTCTGATTCATCTTGAATAATACCAAAATATATTTTTTTCATGTCTAGCTCATCCCTTATATTATCATTTTCATTTATGTACACAGCGGTAATCAAATTGCTACTTTCAATTAATAATTCTCCACTGTGTGTAAATAATTGAAAATTGTCAGGGGACAAGCAACAACCATATTTTGACGTCAAAAAACCTTCTCTTCTGATTTTTAGATTATCGGCGTATGCCGTCATCGAAAACTTTGGAATACTATCAATTCCAGAATGAGAAGACTCGATGGGAAATATCTCCACATCGATTTTATTAAATCCATTGCCTTCTTGATATGTAGTGGAGATGTTTTGAACGGTTTCTTTTATCATGTAATCATTAAAAGGCATATTGGGAATGAAAAATTTTGAATGATTGAAAGTGACATTTTTTGTATAAATATGAGCACTATCTTTTATCATAAAACTGGAGTTTTCTGATTGAGCTTGGAGCAGTCCCAGGCGATTAAAGCGTTCTAAATGATGAGAGAAATAATTGTTTTCTAAATGTTGACTTTTCGGAAGAGGAATTTCAATGTTTTCTACAAGAAAAGGTCTTTGGCGAGGTTTTTTTTTCTTTTTCACTAAAGAATCAATAGACTTATAGCGAATGCGTTCTGATGGCTTTACATAAGCTTCTTTGACATCAACGGATTCTTTCAAATCAACTTGTTCGGTTTTCTGAGATGATTTTTGACACGTTAAGAATAAAAGTGAAATTAGCAAAAGAAAAGAAAGTTGTTTCATAGTTAATGATTTTACAATCTAATCGTATCAAATTTTAAGCCAAAATTCAACATTCAAAACTCAACATTCAAAATTTAGCCAAGGACCAACGACCAAAAACTAACAACTGGAAAGAAACTCAATAAGAAGCCGAACAGCCTTCCCCCGATGCGCAATTTGGTTCTTTTCTTCCATCGATAGTTCAGCAAAGGTTTTATCATGACCTTCTGCTTGAAAAATGGGGTCATAGCCAAAACCTTGGTTACCACGTTTATGATCAATGATGTTTCCTTTGGCGATTCCAGTAAAAAGGTGTTCCTCGCCATTGAGTTGTAGAGCAATAACCGTTTTAAATTGCGCAGAGCGATTTTCTTTATTTTGTAATTCAGCAAGTAACTTATTCATATTGGCGTCAGCATCTCTTGGTGTACCCGCGTAGCGCGCCGAATATACTCCGGGGGCACCGTCAAGCGCTGTCACTTCCAATCCAGTGTCGTCAGCAAAGCAATCATAACCATAGTATTTTTTTACATGCAAGGCTTTCAGTTGTGCATTCCCTTCAATCGTATCAGCAGTTTCCGGAATGTCCTCAAAGCACCCGATGTCCTTCAAACTTAACAATTGAATGTGTGCTGGAACCAAGGCTTGTACTTCCTTTAGTTTATTTGGATTGTTGGTGGCGAAAACGAGCTTCATTTTATAAATCTTTAACGGAGTTTAATTAAGGTATCGAAATTAAAATTTTACATATTTTTATCCAAAATGAAACTTTACTTTATGAAGCCAACTCAACATTGTCTGATTTGTGAAAATAGAAAACATGATGAAATGACGGGTGTCATTTGTGGTTTGACCAATAAGAAACCAGATTTTCAAGACAAGTGTGCAAGTATTATTTTAAATGAGGAGTTTGCAAATAAGATTAGTGAGGTCAATGTGAAATATAAGTTGATTAAAAGGACGAAAGCTGATACCGTTGGGCATGTTATCTTGTTTATCACTTTAGGTACGATTGCTATTTTAATCGCCTACTTTCTGGGCAAGTATGCACTGGATGCCGGATTCTTTTCTACAGTACCGATTATTATCATGACAGTAGGGATGTTTTTATTTACAATGGCCTTTGGTCCTTTAAATAAATATCGACAGGAGGTAGAAGTTGCTAAAATGAGTAAGGACAGGATCGACCAACTGACTGAACTTTATGGTCTAGAATATGAGATCGATGTGAAGATTGTAAATGCTCCTTTGGATCTGTTAGATATTCAAATGAGACTCAAGATAAAGAAAAAAGGATCTTCTCACTATTTCATCGATGATGATACGGTTCGTTTTTCAATATAGTAAACGCTCGATAGATCTGTTCAACCACAAAAAGCCGAACCATTTGATGTGAAAAGGTCATGCTCGACAGCGATACCTTTCCTTGTGCTTTGGCATATATTTCTTTTGAAAATCCATACGGTCCGCCAATAACGAAAACTAAGGTCTTGATACCTGAGTTCATCTTTTTCTGTAAATATTCAGAGAACCCGACCGATGAAAAGTGCTTTCCATTTTCGTCCAACAAAATAAGTTGGTCGGTGGATTGTAACTTTTTTAAGATCAAATCGCCTTCCTTTTCTTTTTGCTGTGCTTCACTCAGGTTTTTCACGTTTTTGATATCGGGGATCACTTCCAAAGAAAACTTTACATAATGCCCCAAACGCTTCTCATAATCTGCGATCAGCTGTAGCAAATGCTTGTTGTCGGTCTTTCCGATGGCCAGTAACTTGATGTTCATGCTTCGAAAATACCAAAAATGCCGTAATTGAAATGTTGAATTCTAAGTTTTGGATGATTATAATGAAACAATGAATTAATGAAATAATGTGGAAGTGTATATTTTAACACCCAACACCCAACACCCAACACCCAACACCCAACACCCAACACCCAACACCTAATTATATTTGTGTATTAGTGGCAAATATGAACAATTGAATTGCATGACCCTAAATTGTGTTTGTAATTTACCAACAACTAAAGACCAACGACTAAAATTCAAAATGTATCCTTATTTTAGCAACCACAGATTTTATACCATGATTACAGAAAAACAATTCCAAAAAGAACTTGACCTTATTATTGCCAATGCCATCCGAGAAGATGTAGGTGATGGCGACCACAGTTCTTTAGCATGTATCCCTGCTGATGCCCAAGGAAAAGCCAAATTGCTAGTAAAAGATGAAGGTATTATCGCCGGAATCGAATTCGCCAAGCAGGTTTTTAGTTATGTGGATCCAAATATGCAGGTCGAAACCCTCATTGAAGACGGCTCAGAGGTTAAGTATGGAGATATTGCATTCTATGTAACCGGTAGTTCTCAGAGCATTTTAAAGGCCGAACGCCTCGTGTTAAATGCGATGCAGCGCATGAGCGCCATTGCCACAAAAACGAACAAGTTTGTAAAGCTGTTGGAAGGCACAGGAACAAAAATATTGGATACCCGAAAGACTACACCAGGTATCCGCGCGTTAGAGAAATGGGCAGTAAAGATCGGTGGCGGTGTAAACCATCGTTTTGCATTGTATGATATGGTGATGCTCAAGGACAATCACATTGATTTTTGCGGCGGAATCACCCAAGCAATCGACAAGACCAAAACCTATTTAAAGGAAAACAACCTAGATATTAGGATCATTGTCGAGGCAAGAGACCTCAAAGAAATTGAAGAGATACTGCAATCAGATGGTGTGTATCGTATTTTGATTGACAACTTCAATTACGATGATACTCGCAAGGCAGTGGCCATGATCGGTGATAAATGCCTTACTGAATCTTCTGGCGGAATCAATGAAAAGACCGTACGTCATTATGCCGAATGCGGGGTTGACTTTATCTCTAGCGGAGCATTGACCCACTCGGTCTATAACATGGACCTTAGCCTAAAGGCCGTATAGTATGATCAAAAAAGTAGAAGAAAAACTAGATAAGATTCCAGTACTAAATTGGATCGTACGACTACTGCAAAAGATCAAACTTCCCGGTCTTGAAGGACTTTCGCTGTACGATCTACTCGAAATGTATATCATTGGTATCGGAAAAGGAGCGCTATCATCTCGAGCAGGGGCCATTGCATTTAGCCTGTTCATGGCACTCTTTCCGTTTCTTCTCTTTATTCTGAATTTGATTCCCTATGTGCCCGTTGATGATTTCGACACTCAATTTCTGGCATTCATAGAATCGTTGTTCCCGTCAACCGAAGCCGAAGAATTCTTCAGCCAGATCTATATCGACATTGACAAACACCGTCGCGGCGGACTCCTTTCGTCTGCGTTCATGGTGTCTATTTTTTTGATTGCCAATGGGGTCAACGCAATTTTTAGCGGATTTGAGAATTCATACCACGTAGAGCTCACCCGAAACTTCGTGCGACAATACATTTATGCGCTGTTTATCGGACTCATTTTGGCACTGTTGTTGATTTTAGGTGCCGTAGGATTTATCTATTTCGAATTGTACGTCATACAATATGTAAGCGATTTTGCCGACAAAACAGCTGGAGTGAGTTATCTAGAAGGCGATGAGGTAGGCGTGATCATTGGTAAATTCTTGTTCTTTGCCATCTTGACCTATCTTTTTACCGCTATTCTGTACTTCTTCGGAACGCAAGAAGGAAGAAAAGCGCGGTTCTTTTCACCAGGGGCATTACTGACCACGGTATTGATCATTATCACTACCTATTTGTTCGGTATTTATGTAGAAAGATTTGCGAGATACAACGAATTATATGGCGCGATCGGAGGGCTTTTAATTCTGATGGTATATATCTGGCTCAACGCCAATATATTACTTTTAGGCTTTGAATTGAACGCCTCTTTAACGCGACTAAGACGGAAAAAATTGAATATATTTAACGACAAGAACGATAACCAAAATTAAATGAAAAAGATGAAAAAAATTGTATCGCTATGCATGATGGTAATTACGTTTGGATGGGCACAAGCACAGACCGAGATATCGGGAGTCAATGTAGCTGATAAAGCGACCATCGGTGGTGAAGAATTGATCTTAAATGGAGCCGGATTAAGAGAAAAACTCTGGATCGACTTATACGTCGGAAGCCTATATTTACAGGCAAAAACAACTGATGCAAAAGCCGTAATGAATAATGACAAGGCTATGGCGTTGCGTCTAAACATTGTTTCTAAACTGATTACCAGTGATAAAATGATCAAAGCTGTAAATGAAGGGTTCGAGCAATCAACCAAAGGAAACACAGCACCGATCCAGACCAAGATAGAGACCTTTAAGCAGATCTTCAGTGATGAGATCAAGAAAGGAGACCAGTTCGATATTCTGTATAAGCCAGACACAGGAGTCGTTGTGTATAAAAACGGAAAGAATTCGGGTACCATTGAAGGTCTTGATTTTAAGAAAGCCTTGTTCGGAATCTGGTTCTGCAGCAAGCCTGCCGATAAGAAACTGAAAAAAGCCATGTTAGGCATCTAATACAAAAGGTCACTTAGGTGGCCTTTTCTTTTAAACAAGCACTATGAAGAAGATATTGACAGCCGTATTGGCCTTTACAGCGATGCTTGCAGTAAATGCCCAAGAAGTTACTGGAAAGTGGAAGACCGTTGATGACGAGACCGGAATGGCACGTTCGATCGTGGAAATCTACGAAGAGGATGGAAAAGTCTATGGAAAGATCGTCGATCTGATCAACCCAGACGAGCCCAATCCGTTGTGCGATAAATGCAAAGACCATCGCAAAGACAAGCCTATTGTTGGTATGGTAATCATCGACGGACTCAAAAAAGACGGGGATGAATTCAACGGAGGAAAAATCCTTGATCCTGAAAAAGGAAAGGAATATCGATGCAAGATCTGGGTCGATGAAGACGACAAAGACAAACTCAATGTACGCGGGTATATCGCCTTTTTATATCGTACTCAAAACTGGTATCGCGTCGAATAGTTTTTATAATTTATGAGGAAGGGCCGTAGACACGGCCTTTTTTTATGCACTTTCTTCCCCAAGTCCTTCTCGTACATTTCGAATAGTTTTTTATGCGGAAGAATTATACCTTTGAACCTCGATGCATTTTATAGACGTCATACTTCCCATACCACTTCAAAAGTTATTTACGTATCAGGTATCTGAAGCAGAAGCTGATTTTCTGAAACCGGGTATGCGCGTGGCTGTTCCCTTCGGAAAAAGTAAGATGTACACGGCCTTAGTATTTAAGATTCATCAAAAGCCACCAGCGACGTATGAAGCAAAAGAGATTCAGCAGATATTGGATGAAACACCAATAGTCAATGCCCTTCAGCTGAAGCATTGGCAATGGATCGCTTCGTATTATATGTGCTCGTTAGGAGAAGTGTTTCGTACCGCGATTCCGAGTGCCTTCCTCTTAGAAAGTGAAACAATTATCCACAAAAACGAAAAGGCCAATGTTGATGAAACAGCGCTTACTGATGATGAGTTTTTAGTATTCGAATCGCTACAACATCAGCCCGTATTGAAGATTCAAGAGATTCAGGACATCCTTCAGAAACGCAAGGTATTGTCCGTTATAAAAGGATTACTTGAAAAAGAGGTGGTCACCATCCAAGAAGAGATCTTTGAGCAGTACAAGCCCAAATTAGTGCGGTACGTGCGATTGGCGAAACAATACGATAGCGACGAATCGCTGCACACGCTTTTAGATACACTGAGTCGCGCACCCAAACAACGGGATGTCGTGATGCACCTATTCTCTATTAGCGCATCGACCCAAAAACCCGTAAGCGTCAAAGAGCTAAAGGAAAAAAGTGAAACATCATCAAGTATCATCAAGTCCCTGATTGATAAGCAAGTTTTAGAGGAATATCACATTCAAACCGACCGTGTACAATACGGTGGTGGGGATGTTGAAGAGACAAAAAGTCTGAATGAAAGCCAATCAGAAGCTTTAACCCAGATTGAAAGTTCTTTTGCTGAAAAACAGGTCGTTCTTTTGCACGGTGTCACTTCCTCGGGCAAGACCGAGGTATATGTGAAGTTGATCGAAAATATGGTGGTCTCTGGAAAGCAGGTGCTATACCTACTACCCGAAATTGCATTAACAACACAGTTGATCGAACGCCTCAGAACCTATTTCGGAGAAAAAGTAGCCGTATTCCACTCCAGGTACTCGTTAAACGAACGCGTTGAAGTATGGAACAATGTGCTTTACGGAAAAAAGAAAGCGCAAATCGTACTAGGTGCACGTTCTTCGATTTTCTTGCCTTTTTCGGACTTAGGACTGATCATTGTTGATGAGGAACATGAGAATTCCTTTAAACAGTTTGATCCGGCACCTCGCTACCATGCCCGTGATGCGGCTATTGTCTTGGCCAATATTCACAAGGCAAAAGTACTTTTAGGGTCAGCGACACCAAGTGTAGAAAGCTATCAAAATGCAGTCACAGATAAATATGGACTGGTAAATATAACGCGACGATTTGGCCACGTGCTTATGCCTGATATCGAATTGGTCGATATCAAAGAAAAATATAGAAAGAAACGCATGAAAGGGCATTTCTCGGATCGCTTGCTCGAAGAGATCCAAGAGGTGTTAGACAATGGCGAACAACTTATCCTTTTTCAGAACCGAAGAGGCTTCGCACCCATTTTGGAATGTAACACCTGCGGACATTCTCCGCAATGTCCCAATTGTGATGTAAGCCTTACATATCACAAGTTTCGGGACCAACTGCGATGTCATTATTGCGGATATCACATGCAACGACAACCCGCATGCCTAGCTTGTGGAAGCGTTGAGTTAGATACCAAAGGTTTTGGAACCCAACAGATCGAAGAAGAGCTCAAAGAACTGTTTCCAGAAGTAAAGGTCGGCCGAATGGACCTTGACACCACTAGAGGCAAACACGGCTATGAGAAGATCATCACTGCGTTCGAACAGCAGGAGATTCAGATTTTGGTTGGTACACAAATGTTAACCAAAGGGCTGGATTTTAGAAATGTGACCCTTGTTGGAGTGATGAGTGCCGACACCATGCTCAATTACCCCGATTTTAGAGCACATGAGCGCAGTTTTCAATTATTGCAGCAAGTAGCAGGTAGGGCGGGGAGAACACAGAAGAGAGGTAAGGTAATCATTCAGACGTACAATCCGTATCATCAGATACTACAACAAGTTTCGGTAAACGACTTTGATTCTATGTTCCAAGATCAGGTAAATGAACGAAGGCAATACAAATATCCTCCGTTTTACCGTTTGATCAAGATCAGCTTACGTCAGCGGGATTACAATGTGGTAAATGATGGTTCGGCATGGTTTGCCAAAGCCTTGCGCAACTCTTTTGGCGAATATGTACTAGGACCAGAATATCCTCCCGTAGCACGCGTAAGAAACGAGTATAGAAAGCACATTTTAGTGAAGCTGCCATTAGATTGGTCGTTGACCAAAACAAAAGAGCATATTCAAAAGGTAAGGAACAGCTTTTCAGCTGTCAGTGAATTCAGAAAAATAAAGGTAGTAATAGATGTAGACCACTATTAGTTGCCAGAAAGAGCTTCAGACAAGATCGCTTTTTTGTTACGACTCAACGGAATCATCTTACCATCAACTTCAACGGTTTTGCTATTAAAACGCTCTACCTTGTCCAAATTGATGATGTACGATTTATGAATACGCAAGAATTTGTCTTCTGGCAATTCCTTTTCGAACGATTTCATGGTCGAAAGCACTACGATGTTGGTCTCTTTGGTAACCAGTTTCACATAATCACCCAAAGCCTCGATCCACTTGATATCGTTAAGAATCACCTTACGTTTCTTAAGGTTGCTCTTCACGAAGATGTGCTCTTCTTCTTCTGCGCTCTTATACTGCTCTTTTTCCAGACTCTCAATAACCCTATTGATAGCTTGGTCAAAACGGTCTTTGTCCAAAGGCTTATGAAGATAGTCGATCACATCATAGTTAAACGCCTTAAAGGCGTATTCGGTCTTTCCGGTCACCAAAATGACCTTTGGCGGGTCTTGAAGTGACTCTAAAAGATCGAAACCATTTAGGATAGGCATTTCGACATCGAGAAAGATTAGGTCAATGTCGTGCGTCTTCAAACCGTTCTTTGCCTCGATAGCATTGCTATATTCGGCAACCAGGTTCAAATGTGGGTTGTTAATGATGAGCTTGGCAACTGCCATCCGTTGGATCGAAGAATCGTCAACTATGATACAATTAATTCTCATCTGTAGGCTAATTTTATTTGGGTTAATTAGGCAATTTTAGTAAAAATATCGATAAAATGCAATTTAATGTTGCCTAATGCTCAATAATGTTGTTAACATTGTATAAGTTAATATTCAAGGGTATAAGTTTGGTAGCTATAGAAGAAAGTACTATTTTTGCAGCCAATTTTAAACAAAATTATCTATTTAATTATGAATCAATACGAAACTGTTTTCATCTTGAATCCCGTTTTATCTGAAGAGCAGATAAAGGAAACAGTAAAGAAGTTTGAAGATTTTCTAGTTTCTAAGGGTGCCGAGTTCGTAGCAAAAGAAGATTGGGGGCTTAAGAAGCTTGCATACCCGATCCAACACAAGAAAAGTGGATTTTACCACCTATTTGAGTTTAAAGCTCCAGGTGAGGCCATCGGACCATTTGAACTAGAGTTTAGACGTGACGAACGTATCATGCGTTACCTTACCGTAAAACTTGACAAGCACGCAATCGCGTGGGCTGAGAAAAGAAGAAACAGAAACAAAGTAAACGCCTAGAGTTATGTCATCAATAGAACAACAAGCAAAAGGAAAAAAAGAGGGAGAGATCAGATATCTTACTCCGCTTAATATAGAGACCAATAAGGCAAAAAAATATTGTCGTTTCAAAAAGTCTGGTATCAAGTACATCGATTACAAGGATCCAGATTTCTTGATGAAGTTTGTAAACGAGCAAGGGAAATTGCTTCCTAGACGTCTTACTGGAACTTCTCTTAAGTACCAAAGAAAAGTGTCTGTTGCTGTAAAAAGAGCACGTCACCTTGCATTAATGCCGTATGTAGGCGATATGTTAAAATAATTAAAGGAGGAATAGAGCATGGAACTTATATTAAAGCAAGACGTTCAGAATCTAGGATTTAAGGACGATATCGTAAACGTGAAGAACGGATACGGAAGAAACTATCTGATTCCTCAAGGATTTGCCATTTTGGCTACACCTTCTGCTAAGAAAGTATTGGCAGAGAACTTGAAGCAAAGAGCTTTCAAAGAGCAAAAGATCGTTGATGATGCTAAAAAAGTAGCTGACGCCATCAAAGCACTTGAAGTTAAGCTTACTGCGAAGGCAGGTACTGGTGATAAATTGTTTGGATCTGTAGGTAATGCAGATTTGGCTGAAGCCCTAAACAAGTCAGGTCAAGAGATTGACAAGAAGTTCATCACTATCGCTGGAGGAACTGTAAAGCGTACAGGAAAGTACAATGCTAAAGTAAGATTGCACAGAGATGTGATCGTAGACCTTCCATTCGAAGTAATCGCTGAAGCAAAGTAATTAACAATAAATAGTTGAATACTAGGAAAAAGGCCACAGAAATGTGGCCTTTTTTTAATTAACTTTATAGAGAAGAAATCTCAAACTCTAACTAATAACCATTATGAAACAACTCTTCTCTGTATTTCTTTTATTGTTATTTTCTGGAGTTGCCTTTGCCCAGGTGACCACTTCGAACATCAAAGGTTTGGTGTTGGATGACCAGAACGAACCCTTGCCAGGGGCCAATGTGGTCGCTGTGCATACCCCAACAGGTACTACCTATGGGGCAGCCACCAACTTTGACGGACGATTCAATATCCTTAACATGCGTGTCGGCGGACCTTATAAGGTCACGATAAGCTATGTAGGCTTTCAGGATCAAGAGTATAATGAAGTCTTTCTCGAGTTAGGTAAAACCTATAACGTAGAAGTAGCACTAACTCCTGACAGTCAACAGTTGGAAGAAGTAGTGATCACAGGAAGCACAGGTACAGGAACATTTGGAAGCGACCGAACTGGTTCTGAAACCAGCGTGGGACGAAGAGAGCTTACTAGGCTTCCGACCATCTCAAGATCTGCACAAGATTTTACCAGACTGGAACCAACAGCAAGCGGTGATTCTTTTGCAGGTAGAAATGATCAATTCAATAACTTTTCTCTAGACGGAGCGATTTTCAACAACCCATTCGGGTTGGATGCGCCAACACCAGGAGGTCAGACTAGTGCTCAGCCGATTTCACTGGACGCCATTGACCAAATTCAAGTAGCGATAGCTCCGTATGATGTAACACAATCTGGTTTTACAGGGGCTTCTGTGAATGCGGTGACCAAGAGCGGTACCAACGAGTTTCACGGTACGGTGTATGGTTTTTTCAGAAATGAGAGCTTGACTGGAGAGAAAGTTCAGGGAGAGACGGTAATTCGACCAGATTTGGAGCAAAACCAGTATGGATTTAGCCTCGGCGGACCTATTGTTAAAAACAAGCTTTTCTTCTTCGCCAACTTTGAAAAAGATGAACGTACCGACCTTGGATCCAATGGTTGGGTACCAAATACGGGTAGCGGGGCCATTAACGAGTCCAGAGTGCTCGAAACAGACCTGATCCGGGTACGTGATGCACTTGCTGGGTTAGGATACGATACAGGGCGTTATCAAGGGTTTACCTTCGGCGCTGAGTCTGTAAAGGGAATCTTTAAGCTCGATTGGAATATCAACGATAAAAACCGAATGGCGCTTATCTACAATTTCCTAGATGCATCTAAGGAAAAACCAGCGCACCCTACCGCATTGGGTGTTAGAGGGCCAAGTTTTGCAACATTACAGTTCGAAAATTCTGGATACGAGATCAACAACCGTTTACAGTCTGTTCAACTTGAATTAAATTCAACAGTGTCCAATGAAATTGTAAACAAACTGCAAGTAGGATATACACATTTTGATGACTTTAGAAATCCGTTGTCAAGTCCTGCTCCAAGTATCTTGATCCAAGATGGTGCCGGAAGCAATTATATCGTAGTGGGGCACGAACCATTCTCGATTCATAACAGATTGGACCAGAAAGTATTTCAGCTTACCAACAATTTGAACATCTTTAAAGGAAACCACACCTTTACGATTGGATTCTCATATGAGAAGTTCGAGTTTGATAATTCGTTCAACCTCGGGGTTTACGGAGGAACCTTTGGGTTTCCAATTGGTAGTGAATTCAGAAACTTTGCCAATGTCGACGAATTTATCGACAATGCGCAACCTGGTGGGTTGATCGACGGACTCATCCAAGGGGCTGAGGCCACCTTTGCCAATAACAACCAATTTCCTGACGGAACACCTGGCGGATGGGCCTTGGCCGAGACCAATGTAGGTCAGTTGGCATTCTACGTACAAGATGAGTGGAACGTCACCGACGAACTTAAATTGACCTACGGATTGCGTCTTGATAAGCCGCTATTCTTTGATACGGCTGAGAAGATTCGTGAGAACATCGACCGAAAAGGAACCTATATTCCAACAATTCCATACTTCAATCCGCAGACCGGTGAAGAGACCTTTATTGATTCAACCGTATTGCCTGATAATGACTTTCTATTTTCTCCTAGACTTGGTTTTAACTGGGATGTCAAGGGAGAAAGCAAGACCCAAGTGCGCGGGGGTACAGGTATCTTTACAGGACGTTTCCCTTTTGTATGGATCGGAAACCAAGTGCAAGGAGTTGATTTCTTCTTCTATCAAACGGTGGATCCTGAGTTTAAGTTCCCACAAGTTTGGAGAACCAACGTAGGAGTAGATCATCGCTTAGAAAATGGAGTAATTTTGACGGCAGATGTAGCATATACCAAGGATATCAACGCAGCACATGTACAGAATTGGGGGCTACGAAATCCTTCATTGACGCTCAATGCTCCTGGTGACAACAGACCGTATTACGGGGCTGGAGACCGTGGAAATAACGGATACGTGTTTACCAATTCTGATGAGGGTCGTATCTGGAATGCTTCGGTGAAGGCACAGAAAACCTTTAACAACGGACTTTATGCAAGTTTGGCGTATAGTTATCTAAATGCGAAGGACATCAACTCGATCGAAGCAGAGATCACTGGAGATGCCTTTGACTTCAACCCGGTTTCAGGTAACGCCAATGATGATGTATTGGCATTCTCAAAGTATGGTGATACGCACCGTATCATTGGGGTTGCTTCAAAGAAGTTTACCTACGGAAACGATACATGGGCAACAACTATTTCTACCTTTTTCGAATACGCTCGAGGCGGAAGATTTAACTATACGTATGCTGGTAATATTAACAACGACAGTTCTTTCCAGAACAATGATTTGCTTTATATTCCGACTTCGGCCGAAGTGTCTCAGATGCAATTTAGCGGTACACCTGCCGAACAGCAAGCGCAAGCCGATGCCTTCGAGTCGTACATTCGACAAGATGATTATCTGAGCGATAATCGCGGCTCGTATGCAGAGCGTTATGGTGCTTTAGCACCTTGGAGAAGTCGCTGGGACGTTAAGATTCTTCAAGACTACAACTTTAAAGTAGGAAAGAGCGAAAAGACCCACACCATCCAATTGAGTTTAGACATTTTAAATTTTGGAAACTTGATCAACTCTGAATGGGGCGTGGTCGAACAACCGAATAATGTTTCACCTCTGGGTGTGACGGTAGATCCAAACACACAGATTCCAACATATACGTTTGACCCATCATTGACCAAGACCTTTGGCTTTGACAGTAGTTTGCAGTCGAGATGGCAAGCACAATTTGGACTTAGATATATCTTTTAAAAGAAATAATAAGATCATGCAAAAAGGCTGCTTTTTTAAGCAGCCTTTTTATCTTTGCACGATTATGATGAAATATGCACGATTGACGAAAGAGCAGTTTGAAGAACTGCATGCTGAATTTGCCAATTTCTTGGCCACACAGTCCATTACGGCTGATGAATGGAGCAAGATCAAAGAAGAACAGCCAACGGTGGCTGAACAGGAGTTAGATGTCTTTAGCGACCTCATTTGGGAAGGTGTGTTGGGAAAGGTTGAATACCTCGAACATATTTCAGCCAGACAAATGCACTTGTTTCACTTGGGTGATGACCAAATGAAACTCTTGGGCGTTAAGGTGATGGATGAAAAGATAGACTTAACGACCAAAGAAGGATTTGGTTGGTTCAAGGAAAACTACCATACCGACGCCGTAGAATTTGTAAAGGCAAACAAAAGTTATTCAGAAGAAAAGAACATCGATAAATTTAAGTTGATACAACAAGGGGCAGTTATAACCAAAGGTGCCTTGTATCAATGGTTTGATCAATTGATCAACAATTAATAGTACTATTAAAAATGGCGCAAAAACCAAGCATACCAAAGGGAACCCGTGATTTTTCACCCGTTGAGGTGGCCAAGCGTACCTATATATTTGACACCATCAAGAAAGCATTTCAGTTGTATGGTTTTCAACCAATTGAAACACCTTCCTTCGAGAAATCGGAAACTTTGATGGGCAAGTATGGAGAAGAAGGAGATCGTTTGATCTTTAAGATTCTCAATTCAGGAGAAAAAGTAAAGAAAGCAGACCTTCAGGCGCTTTCAGACGGAAATCTCGCCAGATTTTCGAACTCCTTGTCCGAAAAGGCACTAAAGTATGACCTTACCGTGCCCTTTGCCCGTTATGTGGTTCAGCACCAAAATGACATTACTTTTCCGTTTAAACGCTATCAGATACAACCAGTTTGGAGAGCTGATCGTCCGCAGCATGGACGTTTTCAAGAGTTCTACCAATGTGATGCTGATGTAGTAGGGTCAAAGTCACTTTGGCAAGAGGTAGAATTTGTACAGTTGTATGATGAGGTCTTCTCCTCGTTAAACTTAGAAGGCGTTACTATTAAGATGAACAACCGCAAGGTGTTGTCTGGTATTGCTGAAGTAATCGGAGCTAAAGACAAGCTGATCGATTTTACAGTGGCGTTGGATAAGCTTGATAAAATAGGAGAGGAGGGCGTTAAGAAAGAAATGCTCGAAAAAGGAATCAGGGAGGATGCCATTTCGAAGGTACAGCCACTTTTCAACTTTGAAGGATCTAATGATGAAAAGCTCGAAAAACTTCGAGGCCTTTTAGAAGCTTCTGAGGAAGGAACCAAAGGTGTTGAAGAGCTCGCCATGATCTGTGAATCTATTAAGTCTCTTGGTCTGAAAAAAGCTAGCTTAGGATTGGACGTAACCCTGGCCAGAGGGCTTAACTATTATACGGGAGCTATATTTGAAGTAGCAGCGCCAGAAGGCGTTAAGATGGGCTCTATCGGGGGTGGAGGTCGCTATGATGACCTTACTGGAGTCTTTGGTATGAAGGACGTAAGTGGTGTGGGTATTTCTTTTGGTTTGGACCGAATTTATTTGGTGCTTGACGAATTGAACTTGTTCCCAGAAACCGTAAATCAAAGCCTAGATGTGTTGTTCATTAACTTTGGAGAAGCGGAGGCGTTACGCTCACTTCAGCTTATTGGACAATTGCGTGCCGAAGGATTCAAAGCAGAATTGTATCCAGACAGTGCCAAAATGAAGAAGCAGATGAATTACGCCAATAAAAGGGAGATTCCGTTTGTGGTGATGATCGGTGATCAAGAGCTTCAGCAAGGAGAATTTGTTCTTAAGAACATGGAAACAGGCGAGCAAAGCAAATTTCCTTTTGATAAGATCATAGCGGCATTGAGTTAGAAATACTTCCGCATAAAAAATAAAAAAGCCACCCATGAGGTGGCTTTTCCGTATCAACAAACATTTAGGGACCTAGTTTAGTTGATTACAAATTTCTTAGTGAACATCCTATTATCGCCTTTGGCTCTGAGAATGTAGGCTCCAGAGGTCAGATTGTCAACAGAGATGTCAAGGCTCACAGAAGGATCTACTTTTTGTGTTTTCACTTCTTGCCCAGCAATATTGTACACTTGTACGTTTTCTATTGCGGTGCCAGTGTTGTTAAAGAGTTTCAAGGTCTTTTGATGTTTTGAGTATACTACATCAACCTCACTGTTGTGTTCAAAATCAGTGTTGCTCAAGGTCAATTCATCCGGAATAACCAGTGTAAATCGATTGTCATACGTTCCAATATCAAGATCCATTTGGATGCCTTCACTGCGAAGATCGTGGGTAGTGCCAGACGTACTGTCGATCAAGAGCAGCTCGACATCATTAGGGACATTTTCGAGCGAATCGATGCCAATGGTAATGATACCTCGGTCTTGAATTCGAATACTTAAAGGGAGGGCAGTAGATGCATCAATAGAAGGAATTCCTTGAATAATATACTCTGCATCTTCAATCAACCACGACATATCATTGTCGAAGTTGTCTAGGTTTGCTCCGTCAAAACCCCAATCGGCACCAAAGGTGGATCGGTCATCAACGGTAAGAAGTAATTGTCTGTGATAGCCATCAGGCGAGTCAAAGCCAATTCTAAACTTCATTCTGTCATCTGTCGCTTGGGCATGCGACATCGTCGTTACTGCGCATAGCAATATCATTGCTAGAACGCAAAAGTAGGTAGGTTTCTTCATGTTCTAATTCAGGGCTGTGATAAATATAGGGGGTCATTTTTTATTATGCAAGCCTAATACCAGAATTGTTAATAATTTTGTAAAAAATCCTAGTTTTAAAGGAGTTAGCTATGGTTAAACCGTAAAAAAAGAGCCCCAAGAGATTGGGGCTCAGTATTTCTATTTTGAGTTCAGTCGATTAGTTTACAATCAACTTTTTGGCTATGGTACCTTTGTCGGTATGTAGCCTAAAGATGTAACTTCCGGTACTCAAATGACTGATGTCAAGGATAACGTCATTGTCAACTTGCTCCCAATTCATCGTTCGTTGTCCCACAATGTTGTGAAGCGTTGCTCCTGTGATCAAAGTAGTCGTATTATTAGCAATTTTGATACCTTTCAAGTTGGTAAGGTAATCTACTTGAATGTTTTCTAGATCCACGTTTTCGTTGCTGAGCACTTGATTTCCATTGGCGAATACCAATTCGAAACGATCATCATAATTTCCTGCCGGAAGGTCCAACGTAATGCTAGAAGCTCTTAGGTCATAATAGCTATCAGTAAGGTGGTCTCTTAGGAAGATGTTGACCTCGTCAGCCACATTTTCTAAAGCATCAATGTCAAAAGTGGCAAGACCTGCTTCTCGAAGCTTCACGCCCAACGGAAGCGTTCTTGTCTCGGCCATATCAGCTACCGCCTGAATAACATGTGCTTTTTGATCAATCATCCAATAAGCATCATCAAACTGTGTTTCATTTAACTTTGCGTCATAACCACGATCGATACCGTCGGTGGTCTCCTCGTCGATGGTAAGTAGCAATTGTCGCTCAATTCCGCCTGGAGAAGTGAAACCTAAACGAATCTTAGGTCGTAGGTCGGTTTCTTCTTTTGGTCTACCGTTATTGCTTCGGGCCACGGTTTCATTTCGCAAGAAAGTAGAAGTGGCACCTTCGTTTACGAAGAAACGTTGGTCGTTTTCAAAAGTGATAGTACCTCCAGTGGCGCTTCCTACCACATAGAAACCTTGTGCAACAGGAATGTATCTTCCTGGAGTGATGGTTCCTGTACCTGTTTGACTCACATCTGGATGCGAAGCCGCAGGGGTGCTTCCAGCTTTGGTGATCACTGCATATCCTCCTTGGTAGTCGGCAGTGTTGTGGTTACCGCCACCCCAGTGTTGCCATAAATACAAGGCTCCTGTTATGCTCAAGTTGTCATCAATAAACTCATGTGAGTCTATTGATGAAGGATACGGGTTTCCGATAAGATATTCGTTATTAGCGCTAATGCTAAGTGTAATGTCCCCGTTGTTTGGCTTTCCAGTGAACACGTAGTTTTGCGAGTCTGCAACACCGCCTGTACCAGTTCCTTTTAGGGTAAATCCTTCCCCAACAGAAACGTTACCTGTGTTTCCTGTGTATACCCACGAATTATAGTCGTCGGCTGTTCCATCAACAAACTTATACACCCAAGCATTGCTCAATGTAACAGGGTTTGTAGTTGGCGTAAAGCTGGCATTATTGGTATATGTGATTGCTTGAGGGTTCGAAGCAGTCGTACCGTCGCGCAAGACATTACTTAGCGTAAAGTCAGTATTATTGGTCGTTGTGCTGATGGCGCCTACAGGTGCAGACCAGTAGTTATATGTGAAAAGGTCAGCGGTACCTTGCTGGTCGCGCTCTATATTTCCACCACTACTTACGGCTAGATCACTATCTGTAGTTTGTATTAGCTGTGACTCTCCTTCAAGGTCAATCGTTCCGTCAAGGCTCAAATAGTGCGAGATAATTAAGCTACTGTCTGATTGTATCGATAATTCATTGGCAGTAGACAATAAACCTAATACGGTTACATCACTTGTGGCATTAACATCATGTCCGACAGAAACGATGTTCCATTCGATTTCTGTTGGAGTACCGTTGATGGTCAAGGTAGCATTAGGCGTATACATATCGGTACCGTTCTCCCATGTACTTCCAGTTGTCCAAGCGCCACTTGCAGTCGATACATAGGGAAGGGGAGCAGTCTGATCTTCAATGCTGAAGTTATCTGGTACTACGAGGCTTCCACGATTTCCATTTCCAGAAACATCGTTCAGGTGTGTCCCCAAGTACGAGTTCATATTGAAGTATGCCAATAGGTTGGTCCATGCGACACCGTTGATATCATTTTTTGTAGTCGCCAACGGCAGAATTTCTCCGTCGACATTACCGCCACCGTCTTGTTCGATCTCCTGATTCATGATGTAACGAATCTGGTTTACGGTCAAGGCGCTGTTCCAAATACGAATCTCGTCAATGCTTCCGTCGAAGAAGTTTCGCTGATCGTTTTTATCAACATAACGGCTTCCGATTGCGAATGAGTATGCCGTAGCTGCAGGTGCATCCATGGCTTCGGTGTTGTCAAGTACACCGTCAATATATAAGTTGGCGTTTGTGCCATCAAATGTAAAGGCTACGTGCCTCCACTGGTTATCGTTAAGTGCTGTATTCGAAGTGATGGTGGCGCTAGCTGTATTGCCAAATCGCATCTCAACACGGTTATCATCTCTCAAGTAGAAGTGATATCCGTCGTTGCTATTTCCACGTTTCGAAATGATGGTCTTCTCATCGTTCGTATCGTTAGATCCAGTGCTGTATACCCATGACGAAACACTAAATGGCCCACTAAGGTCAATTTTATCACCAACATTGGTGTAATCGTTAGTACCATCAAAGGTAAGATGTCTATCGGCTGTCACCTCATGCGCGACACCGAAGGCAAAATAACGAGTCCCGTCAAAGTCATAATAGGCTTCTTGATTAGCACCGTTTGTATCTAAGAAAACAGTTTCTAGGTTGGTAGTGAAACTATCGTCATCAGCAACGATCATCACATATGCATCGTTTCCTGCAAGTGCGGGCAGGTTAACCAAGTCTGAAGTAGCTACCTGAACTTTTACCCTTCCGATATCACCTGTGGCTCTTTCGGTTACCTTCCAAATACGCTCTGATATGTCAGTAATGGTGGTAACTGTTGTAGGACCAAGGTTTACCGTCAACGGCGTAGCCGATGCGACCAAGCTCGAGTTGTTGCTTCCCCATATCAGGAAGTCCATATTGTTATCAAACGAATTCGGATTGAGGTCATTGGTGCCGTAGATGTCTCCTAGTCCCATTCTCACAACTGCCGCAGGATCAATACTTTTCGATTCCTTTTGATTAAGCAACGTACAATCATCGCGACCGATGGCCGAAACGTTGTAGGTGTACCCGGCATTAACTGTTGTGTCCCATAGTGCAACGCCAGTTGAATCGTAGAAGGGTACAGGAATGTGAGGAATTCCTAGTGCCGGAATACCATAGAGCCCTAGGTTGATTCCATATTTTACGGCAAGGTATGATTCAATAAGTGCTTTTTCTGCCGCTGTCTTTGTATCAGAGAAAACGATTACTTCTAGCATGTCACCATCAAAGCTTCCGCCGAAGAATTCACTTCTTCCTAACCACCATCTTGTATTTGCAATGTCTCGATAGGTGTTTGGAGCCGAGTTGTTAGCCTCAAGCGAGGCACCAAGAATGCTCAGGTCGATTCCATCTAAATAAAGATCCATCCCATCACCCGAACTGTTAATTCGTGCGTTGAAGATTACTGGAAGGTCATATGTAAGACTGTTGCTTACGATAGCGTTTCCGTATTGACCTTGCGCACCTTGATTATAGGCAACAATGTCAGGGAAGGCTCCGTATCGAGCAGAAGTATCGCCAATAGAAATACCTGTAACATCCTGACTTGCAGCAGTTTCAAGATAATCATCTCCACAGAATACATCTTGAGTTCCAAGAGTACTACTGATAGTTGATCCTGGCTTGATTACCACATAAATGTCGTGATTGTAGAATCCTTTTTTACCGTACATAGCGTCATTACCATCAAAACGAACCACGGGATTTCCGTTCACATTGTCGGTGGCGTTGTTTAAGTATGTTGGCCTTTCTGTTCCTGAAGAGGTACCGTTAGTCAGGGCTGTTCCAAAAGCAAGATCTTCCCAAGTGTCAACAGAATCTCCATCATTGAGTCCAGTGATGGCATCTGCTCTTAGCCAAAGTTCAAGATCGTTACCGATACCAGCAGGGCCACAGGCTATGTAAGATTTCGCAGTAATTGGGTCTCCTTCAATACAGAAGTTGTCAAAGGCAACACCTCGATCTGTAGTTCCTGCATCTGAAGCAAATTCAATTAGGAATCTTATATTCGACTGATTGTCAAATCCTTGCGATTCTAAGTCGATTTCAGCGGTGATCCATCCGCCACTGTTTCCAGCCCATGCTCGTTCATTATTATCAAATCCGTCAGCATCGGTCTCGTTGTACCAGTTGGTACCATCATTTTCTTTACCTAAAGTTTGATTTCTAAAGGTGGTGCCGCCGTCATATGAATTTTGATAGTTGGCACCGCCATCTGTTGAGAAACGAATACGCATTCCATCGTCAACATCGTTGCTGGTATCATAAAAAACGTCTAGCGTAAGCTTTAAATTTTCGTATCCGGTAAGGTCAATTGTCGGGCTTTCAACCGAAATGTATGTGTTGTTGTTATATCTTGTCCCTGCAGTTCTTTCTGAATAGATATAATCTCCTGAAGATCCAGTAGCGAAGTCCGTACCGTGAAGCCATTGTCCGTTGGTAGTCGCAATTCCAGTCCATCCTCCGGCACCAGAATTAAAGTCTTCACAGTAGATTGAAGAAGTTCCAGTTCCTTGAATATCAAAAGTGTATGGATTCTCGTCACTATCAGAATTGGCTACCGAAACTGTGGCAGTTACGGTGCCAGCTGAAGCAGGAGTATAGGTAATTTGAAATGTAGTTGTACCAGCCGAGCTAATTGGAGAAGAAGGCTGAGCCGTAACGGTAAATTCAGCACTACCTGATAAAGTTACAGGAGTTCCTCCGGTCATCGTTAGGTTTGTAGCCCCTTGGTTTTCAATGGTAAATGTCCTGATAATTGGTGTCGCAAGCGGACCACTTCCAAAATCGGTATCGTCTGTTGTAGAAGGGGTAGTGTCTCCATCTGCAATAGAAATACCGTTCCCCTGTATATCGATTTCAGCAGTTGCTGATAACCCATTTCCTTGTACATCAAACGTATAAGGATTTTCATCACTATCGTCGTTGGCAATTGAAATCGTTGCGGTATCAGTTCCTATGTTTGTAGGTGCGTATCGCACTGTAAATGTGGTCGAACCACTTGAAGCGACTGGAGATGTTGGTTGCGCAGTAACTGAGAACTCAGTGCTTCCAGATACTGTTACAAACGGAGCACCTGAAAGGGTAAGATCGCTTGTCCCAGTATTGAGGATTGTAAAAGTGTTTGATACTGGTGTGCCGATAATGGTACTACCAAAATCAGTGTCATCACCCGTAGCAGGAGTAACATCGCCACTTGCAATTGATGTAGCATTTCCTTGCACATCCATCTCTGGTGCTACACCACATCCGCCTCCACCGCCAGAGACATTGAAGTAAGTAGGGCCAAAACCACTGTTGGTTGCGGAGTTTCCGTTTTGGTTGATCACTGTAGCCCCTCCAGAAGTAATGGTAACGTTATCTGCTCCGTCCCATCCATCATTGGCAGCATCCCACATGAAAAAGAAGTAGTTGTTACCATCAGGTTGACAACCAAGGTTCAATGTGGTCGAGTAACTGGTGTTACCCGATCCGGTGTAACAGTTGGCTGGATCACATATCTGCCCGATGAGCGTTCCTCCCGGGTCGTATATCAATAAATAATTTTCTGAAGACCAATTGGGCCAAGTAACTGAAACGATGACTTCAGAACTTTGCGCTTGGCTTGAAAAGCTAACTAAGAAAAAAATAAAGGCAAAGACCACCTTTATTGAGGTAGTAGTTTTGATCATAGGGATTAGGGCTTAATACAAAAAATCAGCTTGCAAAGCTATAATTCTAAATTTATTATGCAAGCATAGGGCTAAATAATTTTTTTGAGGCTCGACCCAATCACTTTTGAAATCTAATCTACCATTCTGATTTACAGAATTATAGGTTGTTAATAAAAAAAGAGGCAGCAAATGAATTTTGCCGCCTCTCTTTTTTCTTGTTGAATCTATTTATTTTATGGAGAATTTCTTGGCGATAATTCCCTGATCTGTATGTAGGTTGAAAATATAATTACCTGTGCTGATGCCCTTGGTAGAAAGGTCTTGGTCAACTTCGATTGCTTCCCATGAACGTACTTTTTGCCCTAACATATTATAAAGTACAGCATCTTTAGGGATTACGTTTCCGTTTGATTGGATACGAATGATATCTAGTCCGTTTAAATAGTGAACGTTAAGATTTTCCTCAAGATTGTTCTCATCAACACTAAGAACAGTATTACCAAATGTTAACACAAAGCGATCATGATATTCTCCAACCGGAAGATCAATTTCGAAATCATTTGTTCTTAGATTCGTTAACGTTCCAGTCGAATTGTCTTTGATGAAAACATCAATGTCTTCTGGCATGTTTTCGAATGCGTCAATCGCGATCTTAAGTCTTCCGCCATAAGTTAGATCAACTCCCAATGGAAGCTCTTGTGTCTCATCCATAAACGGAATGGCTTGGATTACGTACTTGTCATTTTCAAGCATCCAGAACATATCGTCGTATTGAACTTCATTCTTTCTGGCATCATATGCCCAATCTATACCGTTGGTAGTATTCTCATCGATTGTTAGCAGAAGTTGTCTGTGCAATTCACCAGGAGAATCAAAACCTAATCTTATTTTGGTTCTGTCATCAGCAATAGAAGTACTTTCAGTTTCTTCACTGTTTCTGATGAAGACTGAGCTTGCAGAGGCTTCTGTTCTAAAAACTCTTTGATCATTTTCAAAGGTGATGTTTCCAGCAACTGGATTGGTGGTATCATCCACTACAAAGAAACCTTGAGCAACCGGAATGTAACGTGTCGGAGTCTTTGTTCCTGAACCCGTTTGATCGATGTCAGGATGTGAAACAGCAGGCGTTCCTCCAGAAAGATTATATAGTGCATATCCACCTTGATACTCGAACACGATGTGAGAAGTACTCGCAAAATGTTGCCAGAACCTTACAGATCCATCAGTTGATGTGTTGTCTGCTATGAACAAGTCTGCATCAATGGCAGAAGGATATGGATTACCTACAAGATACTCGTTACCATTAGAAAGTGGTAATGTAATTGTACCGTTATTGGGTTTTCCGACGAATACGAAATTTTGCTCATCGGCTACGCCACCTGTACCAGGACCTTTCATAGTAAATCCTTCCCCAATGCTAATACTGCCAGCGTCACCGACAAAATTCCAACCGTTATAGTCATCAGCTGCACTGTCAATAAAACGGTACATCCAGTAAGAACTTAGTGTGATTGGCGAGGTAGGAGCGCCGTCAGCTCCACCAGCGGCACCATCAAAGGTAATGGCAAGTGGCGAGCCTGCGCTGGTACCATCTCTCATTGCGCTACTTATGCTAATGGCTGCATTGTTTGAGGAGGTATTGATGTTACCAACTGGAAGTCCCCAGTAATTATATGTGAAATTGTCTGCAATTCCCTGTTGATCCCTTTCGATATACCCAGCACTAGTAACAGCCAGATCGCTATCTGTCTCTTGGATGAGTTGAGATTCACCTACCAAGTCAATAACACCGTCTAACTCTAAATAGTGGGTTACGGTTAAGTTACTATCTGATTCTACCGAAAGTTCGTTTGCGGTTGAGATTAACCCAAGAACTGTTTTGTCATCAGTTGCTGCCACATCATGACCCAATTGAACAATATTCCAATTGATATCAGTAGCCACCCCGTTAATGGTCAAACTTGAGTTCGGTACATACATCTCACTACCATTTTCCCAAGTGCTTGTTGCTGTCCAATTTGAATCGGTAGTTGTCACGTATGGAAGCGGAGCAGTTTGGTCTCTGATGCTAAAGTTGTCAGGAACTACTAGGCTAGCTCTGTTTCCATTTCCAGAAACGTCATTCAAGTGTGTCCCAATATATGAGTTCATGTTAAAATACGCCAGAAGGTCTGACCATGGAACGCCGTTGATATCGTTTTTTGTTGTTGTTAGCGGAAGAATCTCTCCATCAACATTTCCACCACCATCTTGTTCAATCTCCTGATTCATAATGTAGCGAATCTCATTGACCGACAAAGCTTGGTTCCAGATTCGAATCTCCTCAATGTTGCCCATGAAAAAGTTTGCTTGTGTATTCTTATCGATATACCTGGCTCCGATGCACAGACTATTTGAATTAGCAGTTGGAGCATTCATGGCTTCCGTATTGTCTAAGACTCCGTCAATATAGATGCGAGCATCTGCGCCATCATAGGAAAACGCGATATGTCTCCATTGATTAAGCGGAATTGCAGTATTAGATGTTATTTGATTAATTGAACCACTATCAAAATTCATCTGTACAAAATTGTCATCTCTCAAATATAGAAGATAGCCATTGCTAGGCCCTCCTCTTTTTGATATAATTGTTTTAGCATTATTTGTTGAATTTGAACCAGTAGTATACACCCAAGCTGAAATTGAAAAAGGCCCTGTCAAATCTACTTTATCTCCGATATTTGCGAAATTGTCAACACCATCAAATTCAAGATGTCTATCGGCAAGTGTTTCGTGAGCAACTCCAAATGTGAAGAACTTTGTGCCATCAAAATCGTACTTGGCTGTTTGATTGGCTCCTTCAGTTTCTAAGAAAACTGTTTCTACTCCAGTAGAGAAAGCCGCATCATCAGCAAGAATCATTACGTAGGCATCGTTTCCTACAAGTGCAGGAAGATTTACTAGATCTGCTGTAGCAACAGAAACTTCTACTACACCAATGTCAGTTGTAGCTCTTTCTGTGATCTTCCAACGACGTTCAGCCACATCTGTAAGCGTTGTTACCGTTGTTGGTCCTAAATTTACAGAGATCGGAGTGGCTGCTGCTGTCAAGGCAGAACCATTACTTCCCCATACTAGGAAATCAAGGTCATCAGTGAATGAATTTGGATTTGAAGAATTCGTGCTATATGTATCTCCCAGAGAGATGGTAATCACACTTCCTGGATCTACACTGGTAGATTGTTTTTGATTCAAGGTAGAACAGTCGTCTCTTCCGATGGCTGCCATGTTATATGTATATCCTGCATTCACAGTGGTGTCCCAAAGCGCAGTATGTGTTGAGTCGTATAGTGTTACAGGTAGGTGAGGAGTAGCACCTGAGGTTCCGTCGAAACCTAGAGCGATTCCGTATTTAACCGCTAAGTATCCTTCAACACGTTGTCTTTCGGCATCTGTTAAACGCGAAGAATATACGATTACCTCTAACACATCACCTTGCAAGCTGGCTCCCCAAAATTCGCTTCGCCCTAACCAATAGCGGGTATCTTGAATTTCTTCATAGGTGCCTGCATTTACTTCTTGCAACACTGTTGGTCCAAAAACAGCGAGGTCAAGACCATCGAAAAACAGGTCCATCCCAGTATTTGCTGCATTTTTTCTAGCATTAAAAAGCACCACATTGTCATAGCCAAGAGTGGTACTAGTTAAGCCTTTTCCGTAATTAACATTCGCTCCTTGATTGTATGCTACGATGTCATTGGCAAAACGAGCAGAAGTATTTCCGATAGCAATTCCGGTAATATCTTCAGTTCCGGGAGATTCTTTGTGCCAATCTCCGCAAAAAACATCCTGCGTAGCTGATGCCGCCGTAGTTAAGGCAGAAGGTTTTACTACTAAAAATATCTCGTCGTTATAAAAACCTTTACGCCCATACATGGCATCGTTGCCATCAAACTGGATAACTGGGTTAAAGTTTACATTATCAGCGGCATTATCATAAAAGGTGGGTCTTTCGGTTCCAGCCGAAGTAGCATTGGTCCAAGTAGAACCAAAAGCACTATCGGTCCATGTATCTACCGAAGCTCCATTTGTGTATGTTCCTATCTGTGAATCTGCCTTTAGCCAAAGTTCTAAGTTGTTTCCTATACCAGCAGGCCCACAAGTTGGATAGGTTTTCGCTGTAATTGCATATCCCTCGATTGTTACATTGTCAACAGCTACACCAGCCTCAGCATTTGAACCATCACTCGCAAAAGTAATTCTAATTCTTACATCACTTTGATTGTCGAAAGCTTGGGCGTGCAGATCAAAAGTGGCCGTAAGCCACCCACCACTATTACCAGCCCAACCATAGGCGCCATCAAAAATACCATCGATGTCCACGTCATCATACCAATTGGTGCCTCCGTCATCATCCCCCAATTGATAATAGTTGGTGCCTCCATCGGTTGAATAGTCAATACGCATACCATCATACGAAGCTTCGGTATCATACCAAACATCAATACTGAACGTTAAACGCTCATATCCCGTGAGGTCTATAGAAGAAGATTCAAGTAATAGATATGTGTCATCTTCATATTCATCTGATCCATTTCTTTCTGAATATGCATAGTCACCATCAGCACCAGATAAGGCTGTACTTTCGGTTCCAATGAACCAAGTATTTCCTCCAGACCCGATATCCGAAACGGTCCATGCATTGTCACCTGTCAAGGTTTCAAAATCTGCATCAAACAGAGTGGTTTGTGAATACGTTGAAAAACTAAAAGCTAGAAATAACACAAGTACATAGGTGTACCATGAGGGAAGTGTAGTTTTTTTCATGAGCTTTGGGCTAAAAATTAAATGTTTACTGCTTTTTGGATGTAGAATTATGGTTTCTACGCAGCAATCTTATGAAAAAAACAGTAACTGGCTGATTTTGATGGTTGAATGGACAAAAAAATCGATAAAATACCATGCGCGCATAAATTTGACAATTTTAGAATAATCTAATTAAATTGTCATTTTCTATGCAGTATTCGCAAAGAATTTTATCGACCTTTAAAAATTGTTCATTGTTGGTTGTTCTACTCGACGGCAATTTTTTTAGTGATCGCGCCTTTTTCAGTGGTCACTTTAACAATGTAGTTTCCAGTACTTAACCCACTAACTATGTAATCATTTTCTGCGTTTAAAACCATTGAAGGTTTTATTTTTTGCCCTAAAAGATTGAACATTTCAATATTGGAAATATGCAAGTTTTTGGGGTTCACAATGCGAAGTGTTCGTGTATTTCTTAAATAAAATATGTCGAAGTCCTCTTCGAGGATCTGGTCGTCGATACTTAAGGTGTCTCTGTTCAAAACCAACACAAATCTGTCGGTGTAATCTCCGGCTGCAAGATTCACCTCAAAAGAGGTTTCACGTAAATCGGTGAATGTGCCAGCCAACACATCTTGTAAGAGAACGTTTATGTCATCTGGAACGTTTTCTAATGCATCGATGCTTATTTTGGCTAGCCCTCCATAGGTCAATGAAATGGACAATGGTAACTCAACAGCAGATTCTACACTTGGTATTCCTTGAATAATGCATGGAGAATCGTCAACCATCCAGAACATATCGTCATATTGTACTTCTGTCTTAACAGCATCAAAAGCTCGGTCAACACCCATAGTGGTACGCTCATCTACCGTTAGCAATAGCTGTCTGTACAATTCTCCTGGAGAATCAAAACCGATTCTAAATTTTGTACGGGTATCGGCAAATTCATCGTCATCATCATCATTTTCCTCAGTACTTCGTATAAAAACTGAGCTGCTAGATGCTTCTGTAACAAAAATTCGTTGATCATTTTCGAATGTGATAGTGCCTCCAGAAGGATCTGCTGTATTGTCGGTGACAAAGAATCCTTGGGCTACCGGGATATAGCGACCTGGTGTTTTGGTACCACTTCCGGTTTGGTCTACATCTGGATGAGAAACTGCTGGTGCTCCTCCAGAAAGATTGTAAATGGCATAGCCTCCTTGATACTCTCCGATATTGTGTGATGCTCCTCCCCAATGCTGCCAGAATCGTACAGCACCGTCAGTTGAAGGATTGTCAAAAATGAAAGCATCGGCATCTATGGCTGATGCATACGGATTTCCGACCAAATATTCGTTGCCATCTCCTAGAGGAAGCGTTATTGTTCCGTTATTAGGTTTGCCCATGAAAACAAAGTTCTGATCATCGGCCACATTTCCAGTACCGGCCCCTTTCATGATGAAACCTTCACCGACTGAAACAGAACCACTACTTCCGACTTGATTCCAGGCATTGATATCTTCCGCAGTACTATTTACAAACTTATACATCCAAAAGGTACTCATAGTGATTGGACTGGTCGCACCGCCATCGGCCGCATTAAAGGCTCCTTGAAAATTGATGCTTTGAGGTGAAGCAGTATTGGTTCCATCCATCAAAGTAGCGCCAATCGTGAAATCACTATTGTTTGAACTATTATTAATAGCACCTACAGGTGATCCCCAATAGTTATATGTATAGCTATCGGCCGTTCCTTGCTGATCTTTTTCAATATAGCCACTACTGGTCGCTTCAAGATCGCTTCCTGCGTTTTGAACCAGTTGTGATTCGCCTTCAAGGTCAATGACACCGTCTAATGACAAGTAATGTGAAACGAACAATTCACTGTCGCCAATAACAGACAGTTCATTTGCTGTAGAGATCAACCCTAGAACATTTCTATCCCGACCTACGGAAACATCATGCCCTACAGAGACAATATTCCAATCGATTGTGATAGCGCCATTTACGATTGAAGCAGAATTTGGGAAATATTGACCAGAAAGAGGTCCCACGGCTGCATTTTCCCAAGCGGCTGTTGTGTTCCAATTTCCACCTGCCAATGACACGTATGGTAATGGGGCCGTTTGTGATTCTATGTCGTAATTATCTGGAGTTTTAAGACTTCCTCGATTTCCGTTACCAGAAACATCATTTAGGTTGGTGCCTATATACGTATTCATTGAATAATACGCTCTGAGATTGGCCCAATTCAGCGAACTAATGTCATTCTTACTCAATGTGTTAGGTAAAATACTTCCCTGAACACCTGTGCCAAACTCTTCAATTTCTTGATTCATCATAAACCGAATCTGATCTACGGTAAGCGCACCATCCCATATTCTGACCTCGTCAAGGTCACCTGCAAAATCGCTTCGTATGTCGGTTTCACTTCTGTAATGAGCACCGATACTGAAGATATTACTGTTGTCGCTTGGAAGTCCAATGTTTGATGAGATGTCTAAGACTCCATCTATATATATGCTAGCTGAAGAACCATCATGTACCAAGGCAACATGGTGCCAGACATTTGTTGTAATAGCGGTACTTGACGTTATGATTTCTCCATTTCCGTTGCCAAAGCGTATGGTGTTATTATCTCTTACCAAAAGTATGTAGCCAGTACTTACACCGTTTTTAGAGACGATGGTCTTTCCATCCGAATTGGCATTGGACCCTGTAGTTCTGACCCAAGCAGAAATAGAGAAGGCTGAGTTAATGTCGAGCTTATCTCCTATAGTGATGTGATCATTGTTGCCGTCAAATTCCATTCTTCTCGGTGCTACCACTTCATGGGCTACACCAAAGGTGAAGAATTTGGTACCGTTAAAATCATAGGTGATTTCTTGGTTTGCACCGTTAGTTTCAAGAAAAATGGTCTCTTGATTTGTGGTGAATCCTGCGTCATCAGCAATATACATTACGTAAGCATCATTACCAGAAAGTGCAGGTAATCCAGACACAAAGGAGGCAGTTGGTACTGAAACTTTTACAGTAGGAACATCGCCAGCGACTTCAACGATCTTCCAAATTCTATCTGTGATGTCGGTAGTTGTTGTAATGGCCTCTGGTCCCAAGGTAAAGTTAATGGTGCTTGAAGTGAAGTTTAAGTCGCCACCATTATGCCCCCAAATGAGAAAGTCTCCGTCATTTGAAAAGGTATTGGCGTTGGCAGAATTTGTAGCTGCAATATCTCCAAGGCCTATAGAAACCTCACTAGTGCTATTTTCACTTTTAGATTGTTTTTGGTTCAAGAGTGAATTATCGTCTCGGCCAATCCCGGCAATGTCATAATTGAAACCGGCATGCATCGAAGCGTCCCAAATAACGCTTCCACTTGAATCATAGTAATCTTGAGAAGTACCATTGATTCCTAAAGTAACTCCATACTTTATGGCCAAGTACGATTCAATGCGATCGCGGTTTGCATCTGAATTTCTTGTGTCATAGGTGATAACCTCTAGAATACTTCCATCATAACTAGCTGCAAATAATTCACTTCTACCTAACCAATATCTTGAGTTTACGATATCTTTATACGAACTGGTATTTACTTCTGTGGTCGTTAGTATAGCTCCATTATTATAAAGGTCAACCCCGCCACCAGAACTTTTCTTTCGAACATTGAACATTTGAACACCAGAATAGGACGTTCCAATCTCTGCAGCTCCGTATTGAGACTCGGTCGCTTGATTGTAAGCGACAACTTCATTAGTGTAGCGTGCGGAAGAAGCTCCCATTTCGAAACCTGTAACGTCTTGGGCAGTAGGGTTAATAAGAACATCATCGCCGCAAAAAATATCTTTGGCACTGCTGCTTTGGTCGATAAGACCGTCTGGCTTTACGACGATATACATATCATGGTTGTTAAAACCTTGACCTGCATACATTGACTTAGTTCCGTCAAAATAAACAGAAGGGTTAAAGTTGATATTGTTTGAAGCATTATCCCTAAAGGTAGGTTCTTCGCTTACTTTTGCACGAGCTGTACGTGTACTTCCGTAGGCTTGGTCATCCCATGAAGTGACCAGATCTCCATCGTTAAAAGATGAGGCGACACTATCTGCCTTCAGCCACAGTTTAAGATTTCCATTGACACCTCCTGGACCATCAACTGGGTTTACTAAGTTTTGAACTTCTGCGCGAATTACGAAGGTATAGGTGCCTTCATCAGAGTCATCGTTCGAGATGGTCACGGTAGTACTGAACGTACCAATGCTGTTTGGTGTAAAAGTCACTACGAAATCGGTGATACCTCCTGTGGCAATTGTGGATGAAGAAGGAGGAATAAGTGAAAAATCACTACTTCCACTCAAAGACGTACTTGACAATGTAAGATCAGATGAACCGAAGTTGTAGATAAAGAATGGGATGGAGATTGCCGTGGTCAGGTTGGTGATACCGAAATCGGTGAAATCCTCTACAGATGGGGTTGTGTCCCCATCAAAGATGGGTTGATCGTTTCCTTGTACTTCGATCTCTGGGCCACCACCCACAGGTGTCGCTGTTCCTTGGATAACAAAATCATATATGGATTCGTTGAAGTCGTTATTATTGATGGTAACAATGGCTGTAGCAGAGCTGGCTACCAAGGGGTTATATGTTATGTCGAATGTTGTGCTTCCCCCTGCCGTAACAGGAGTTGTTGGGACTGCTGTTACTGTAAAATCTGCACTACCCGATATGGAAACCAAAGGTACTCCGGTAAGGTCTAGGTCACCTGTACCATTATTTTCGATAGTAAAAGTCTTAACAACTGGCGTGCCCGCAGTGGTAACACCAAAGTTGGTATCGTTTACTGTTGAAGATCCTGTACTTCCATCGGGAATGGCATTTCCGTTACCAATAAGGTCAATTTCGGGCGGATTAGATCCTTCAATTTGTATATTGTCTAAAGCTCCATAGTCATCTATGTCATCTTGCCTTACACGTATTTCTATACGTACGTTGGTTACCGCAACTGGCACATTGATTGTTTCTGTGAGCCAACCTCCTGTATTGCTGTTAAAGTTTCCACCATCTACAACCAGATTTATTCCTTGTCCTATATTATCAAAATATACTTGATAAGCAATATCATCTTGATTATCAAAGCCAATGGCATAATAATCAAAAGAGATTGAAACATTAGAATAGGAAGAAATATCTACATTAGGTAATGAGATGCTTTCAAATACAAAATTGTCTCCGTTGCATGGTCCTCTTAGATCTCGTATACCCCAAAATTGAGCTCCATCGTTTGGTGCAATTCCATTCAAAAGAGTAGAATAGTCCCAAACGGAAGTTCCAGAAGTGCAAGCCGGTGTCGAAAGGGTAAGGGGAGTCCAGGTATCGCCGGATGATTCGAAACTTTGTTTAGCGATGGTTATCTGCGCTTGAGATACCGATAATCCGAATAAGAAGGGGAACACAAACACAAGCGCGCGTGACATGCGAAATGTACTTTTTTTCATATGCTTGAGATTTGAGGTTATTCAAATTATTTACAGTTTCTGGTGTTTTACCATATCGAATCTCATAAAAAAAACTGTAAATCCCCGATATACAAGCCATATCACTTATAAAGTCGACTAAATGTTATGCTCGCACAGTGTCAACAGGATTTTTCCTAATAAATGAAGTATTTAGATTACATCGAAAAGTAAGAAAGCGCCTAAGTAGTAATACGTAGACGCCTTGTTGTCAATAGCTTATGAAAAATAGGCTAAGTATTATTCAATAATAAATTTCTTTGTGAGTGTTGTAGTTTCTGTTTGTAATTTTAGAATATAGCTGCCACTTCGAATGTTATTTACGTTCAAATCTTGTGAAGTTTCAGATACGAGTTCCCAGGTCTTGACTTCCTGCCCAAGAATGTTGAACAAGGTAGCTGTCTTAAGGACGTTGCTACTATTATTTGTGATTCTAATAGCATCTAGGCTACTGAAATAATTCATTGTTAGATCCTCTCCTAAAATAGGATCATCAATACTCAATACCTCTTGGTAGAACTGTAGATCAAATCTATCTGAGTGGTTTCCTACGGTCAAGAAAACGTCGTAGGCACCTAATCTAAGGTCGTGATAGGTATCTGTGATCTTATCGTGTAAGTAGATGTCAACATCGTCTGAAACATTTTCAAGTTCATCAATACCTATAGACGCATCACCTTCTCTTGTTACAGTAATACCTATAGGAAGAACCCTGTCTGGACCTGCATCAGGTACAGCTTGAATGAGGTACTTTCCGTCATTGATCATCCAATACATATCGTCGTATTGCTCTTCGTTAAGACGTGCATCGAAAGCCCAGTCAACATCTGATGTTGAAGTTTCATCTATAGTTAGCAGGAGCTGACGATGTAATTCTCCTGGCGAATCGAATCCGATTCTGAACTTCATGCGTTCGTCCTCTTCCTCATCTGGAGCTCTCTCTGTAGTTTCCGAATTTCGAATGAACATAGAGTCTCCAGAGCCTTCCGTTCTGAATACACGTTGATCATTTTCGAATACTACGTTGCCACCCGCAGGGTTTGCGGTATCATCAACTACAAAGAAGCCTTGTGCCACTGGAATGTAGCGAGTAGGTGTCTTTGTGCCACTTCCTGTCTGATCAACATCTGGATGCGATGCTGCAGGAACACCTCCTGCTAAGTTGTACACGGCATATCCTCCTTGGTAATCTCCGATGTTATGTGATGAACCACCCCAGTGCTGCCAGAAGTATAGCGCACCGTTGGTGTCTGTATTGTCACTGATAAATTCATTGGCGTCAATGGCTGATGGATATGGATTTCCAACTAGATACTCATTACCGTTGCCTAGTGGCAGTGTAATGGTGCCGTTGTTGGGTTTACCTGCGAAAATGAAGTTTTGCTCTTGTGTAACTGTACCAGTTCCGGCTCCTTTCATGGTAAATCCTTCACCAACGGTTATATTACCCGAACTTCCTACATAATTCCATGCGGTGATGTCATCGGCTGTACTATTTACAAAACGATACATCCAATAGGAACTAATGGTAATCGGACTTGTAGGTCCGCTATCAGCCGCGTTAAATGCTGCCTGATAATTGATGGCCGCAGGAATGCTTGGGTTGGTACCATCAAACAAGGTTGAAGTCAACGCGTAGGCGGTATTGTTTGTGGTTGTATTTACACGACCTACAGGAGATCCCCAGTAGTTATAGGTATAGCTATCTGCGATTCCTTGTTGATCACGTTCGATATAACCACTACTGCTTACAGCAAGGTCACTATCCGTTTCTTGTATTAGTTGTGATTCGCCTTCAAGATCGATAATCCCGTCCAACTCGAGATAGTGCGTTACTCTAAGCTCACGATCTGATGTTACTGATAGTTCGCCAGCCGTTGAAAGCATTCCGAGTACAGTTTTGTCAGCAGACATGGTTACATTATGTCCTATAGAGACGATATTCCAATCGATGACCGTTGCTGTGCCATTTATGGTAAGCGTAGAATTCGGAACGTACATATCACTGCCATTGGCCCATGTACCTGATGTGGTCCAAGCTGAAGCGCTTGCCGAAACATAAGGTAGCGGAGCTGTTTGATCTGCTAGACTAAAGTTGTCTGGAACCACCAAGCTAGCTCTATTGGCATTGCCAGATACATCGTTTAAGTGGGTTCCTATGTACGAATTCATATTATAGTAAGCCAACAAGTCAGACCATGGCACTGCATTGATATCATTACGGCTAATGCTCACTGGTAGAATCTCTCCGTCTACGTTTCCGCTTCCGTCTTGTTCGATCTCTTGATTCATAATATAACGCAATTGGATAGCAGAGAGCGCAGTATCCCAGATTCTAATTTCTTCAAGATTTCCAATAAAGAAGTTACGCTGATCCCCCTTATCGATCCATCTTCCGCCTATACATAGATTATAAGCATTGGCAGTCGGAGCGTTCATGGCCTCTGTATTGTCCAAAACGCCGTCGATATACAGTCTGGCATTGGAGCCATCAAAGGTGAAGGCCACATGTCGCCATTGTCCATCATTAAGAGTTGTATTTGAAGTTATTTGATCACTGCCACCACTGTCAAATCTCATTTCTAGGCGATTATCGTCTCTTAGATAGAAATGGTATCCGTCGGTACCACTTCCTCTTTTAGAAATGATTGTTTTTTCATCGTTATTGTTGTTGGATCCTCTAGAGTATACCCAAGCAGAGATAGAAAACGGACCAGAAAGATCTACGTTGTCACCAACTCTAGCGTAGTTGTCGATTCCGTCGAACTCCATATGACGATCGGCCAAGGTCTCATGAGCTACACCGAAAGTGAAGTACTTGGTACCATCAAAATCGTAATAAGCTTCTTGATTGGCTCCATTAGTTTGAAGGAATACCGTTTCGATTCCGGTAGTGAAAGCATCATCGTCTGCCAAGATCATCACATATGCATCATTTCCTGAAAGAGCCGGAAGACTTACTAAGTCTGCCGTTGCAACCGAAACCTTTGCAGTTGTGATGTCGGTAGTAGCGATTTCAGTGACTTTCCAAATACGCTCTGCAACGTCTGTTAAGGTAGTAACCGTTGTAGGTCCTAGATTTACTGAGATTGGAGTAGCGCTTGCCGTCATAGGACCACCATCGCTTCCCCACATTAGGAAATCAAGATCATCAGTAAAACTATTCGGGTTGGCCGAATTTGTATTGTAGATATCACCGAGCCCAATGGTAAGTACGCTTCCTGGATCAATACTTCTGGATTGTTTTTGATTTAAGTTACCACAATCGTCTCTTCCGATACCTGAAACGTTGAATGTGTAACCAGCGTTTGAAGCTAAGTCCCAAAGGTTATTGCTTGAAGAATCTACATAGCCAATTGGAATATGCGGGATTCCAAGTCCAGCGTCACCATCAATACCTAAAGCAACTCCATATTTAAGTGCTAAATAAGATTCGATTCGATTTTTCTCGGCAGCCGACTTAACATCTGAGTATACAATGACCTCTACGATGTCTCCGTCCAAGCTAGCTCCCCAAAATTCACTTCGTCCTAGCCAATAGCGTGCATTCATAATATCGGAATATGTAGGCACGTTTACTTCTTGAACTACACCCAATACACTTAGGTCCAATCCGTCAAAGAACAGGTCCATCGTTCCTGTGGCGTTTTTTCTAGCGTTGAAGATCACTACATTGTCGTAGCTAAGGGCAGTGGAAACTACCGCTTTTCCGTAGTTGGTTTGGGCCCCTTGGTTATAGGCCACTATATCATTTGTGAATCGGGCTGAGGTATTTCCAATGGCGATACCAGTAATGTCTTGATTTGCTGGGACCTCGGTATACCAATCTCCGCAGAATACATCTTGTGTCGGAGAGGTTGAACTTGTGGCATTGGTAGGTCGTACAACAATATATATGTCGTCATTGAAGAATCCTTTTTTACCGTACATTGCATCGTTACCGTCAAAGCTTATTACAGGGTTGAAATTTACGTTTTGACTAGCATTGTTATAAAATGTAGGCATTTCGGTGCCAGATGAATATGCATTTGTCAACGGAGTTCCGAAGGCTTGGTCTGTCCATTGAGACACAGAAGCGCCATCCGCATAGTTTCCGATTTCCGCATCAGCTCGAAGCCAAAGCTCTAGGTCGTTACCAATACCTGCAGGACCACAAGTTACATAGGTCTTCGTAGCGATTGGATCGGCGACGATACAGAAGTTGTCAAAAGCAACCCCGACGTCGGTAGTCGAAGCGTTTGATTCAAACTGAACTCTGAACAATACGTTAGCATTGTTATCTACCCCTTGAGACTCAAGGTCAATTTCTGCTGTAGTCCATCCTGAATTTCCTGTCCACCCATAATAAGTTACATCAGGGTTTGGGGCAGTATCAGTCCATGTTGAGTTGTACCAATTGGTTCCTTCCCAGGCATCTTGATGACCAATGCGGTACCATGTAGTACCACCATCTGCTGAGGCAAATACGTTCAAGAAATCTCTATCGGTTTGTGTGTCTACATTGTAATCTATCTGTAATCTAACATTTTCATACCCTGTTAAATCAATCGAAGGACTTTGGTAATCGATGAAAGTACTATTTTGATAGTTTCCACTGAAGCGTTGAGAATATGCATAATTACCTGTAGCTCCACCAGACATGGTTCCTTCAGTTCCTTCCAGCCAGCTTCCGTTGGTAGTAGTTACGGCTGACCATCCTGAAGCACCCGAATCAAAGTCTTGACAATATATATTGATATTTGCGTTGACTCCTGTTCCTTGGATAGTGAAATTATATGGGTTTTCATCCGAATCGTTGTTAGCGATTGAAACGTTAGCCGTTACTGTGCCCAAAGCCGAAGGAGTATACGTGATTTGGAATGTTGTCGTACCTCCACCAGTCACTGGAGATGTAGGTTGCAAAGCAACATTAAAATCACCACTACCTGTTAAGGTTACCAGCGGAGCACCCGTAAGACTTAAATTCGCAAACCCTTGGTTTTCGATAGTATAGGTAATGGTACTAGATCCAGACAAAGCCACAGAGCCAAAGTCTGTATCGTCGGCTGTTGACGGAGTTACATCGCCATCGGCGATTGAAGTGCCATTTCCTTGAACGTCCATTTCTGCATTTGCAGAAAGTCCGTTTCCTTGAATGTCGAAGGTATACGGATTTTCATCACTATCATCATTGGCAATGGATACCGTTGCTGTATCGACTCCTGTGTTTGTCGGGTTATAAGTGACCGTAAACGTGGTATTCCCACTTGCGGCTACGGGAGAAGTAGGTTGCGCAGTAACGTTAAACTCTGTGCTCCCCGAAAGTGTAACAAACGGTCCGCCAGTTAAATTTAATGCAGCGCTTCCTGTATTTTGAATTGTAAAGGTTCTCGCAACAGGAGTTCCTATTCCTGTGCTTCCAAAATCAGTGTCATCAGCAACGGCTGGTGTTGTATCACCATCAGCGATGCTCACACCGTTTCCTTGGATGTCGATTTCTGGAGCCGAGACGCAAGCGCCACCACCACCTGATACATTAAAGTAAAGTGGGCCATATCCAGTAGTGGAAGCCAGATTCCCGGAGTCGGTCAAAACGGTAGTTCCGCCAGAAGTAATAGTTATGTTACTGGCCGCACCATTCCAGCCATCACCATAACGGTCCCACAGTACCACAAAATAATTGGCGCCATCAGGTTGACAACCAAGATTCAGGGTTGTAGAATAGGTGGTGTTCGAACCGGTATAACAGTTTCCTGGGTCACAAATCTGCCCAATTAACGTACCTCCTGGGTTATAGATAAATACGTAGTTCTCTCCTGACCAGGTTGGCCAGTTAACAGTAACGATAACTTCTGATGTTTGAGAGTAGGATTTAGTAGATAGAAATGCGAATGCAAATAATAACAACGCATAACGAACTAGAAAAGTAGAATTCTTCATAGGCTTTGGGGCTTAAATTCTTAAACTTCTAACGCTTAATATGTTACAATTTACAATTAAAAAGCAAATTTCAAAGTCTTTTTAATGAAAATATCGATAAAATGCATTGTTATGCATGAATAGTATAATTTATAACACTTTTCTTTGAAATATTTTCAGTTAAATTAACGATTTGGTAATAATTTGTGAATGTAGAATTGATTAGGGCAGAATGGGGAGCGAATTTGCTCCCCTAATTCCACCTTGAACTTGTAGGTAAAGTTCATTACTTTTTCACAAACTTTTTACTGATATCGCCTCTATTGGTAGAAAGTTTCACGATATAGTTTCCAGTCGATATGCCGTTCATAGGGATGTCTGATATCGATTCGTCAATGGTCGATTCCAATAGCTGTTGTCCAAGCATGTTAAAAACGATTACTTTTTCAATTTCTATGGAAGGGTCATTACTAACAATTCTTATCGCATCTAGATTGTTCAAGTAGTTGATGCTCAGATTTTCATCTAAATCAAATTCGTCATTGGAGAGCACTTGCGCAGAGAATACTACGTCAAATATGTCAGTGTGAATGCCTGCAGGTAGATTTGTGACAAAGTCTGCCTGACGTAAATTGAAGTATTCTCCTGTTTCTTTATTCTTCAAATAGATATTCATATCCGAAGGCACATTCTCTAGCGAATCAATGGTGATGCTAATGTCGCCACCATCTCTAAGATCTACAGCTACTGGTAGTTCTTGAAGTATAGAGACATCAGACACTGCTTGGATGATATAGTCATTATCTTCAACTAACCAATAGATATCATCTATTTGAGCGTCATTTCTAACACCATCGAATGCCCAGTCAACACCGTCAGTGGCATTTGAGTCGATGGTGAGTAATAACTGTCTATGGATGGTGTTCGGAGAATTAAATCCAATTCTGAATTTCATTCGAGTATCTGATTCGGTATTGTATGTACTAGCATCGATATCTCTAACGAAAATGGAATTTCCGGAAGATTCTGTAACAAACGCACGCTGATCATTTTCAAAGGTGATGGTCCCATTGGTTACACCTTCAACAAAGAATCCTTGCCCAACAGGAATGTATCGCTCTGGAAGTTTGGTCGGCGTACCGCCCTGATTTACATCTGGGTCATTGGTTGCAATGGTTGGAGTAGGGACGCCTCCGGCAAAATTGTACATGGCATACCCCCCTTGATAGTCACCTAGATTATGACTAGCACCACCAAAGTGCTCCCACAAATAAATAGTACCAGATGTATTTGGATTATCATTCAAGAATTCGTGGCTGTCCAAAGCCGATGCATACGGGTTTCCGATCAAGTAGTCACTATTGGCTAGCAAAGGCAATGTGATGGTGCCATTGTTCGGCTTACCTGCATGCACATAATTTTGTGGATCGGTAATACCCCCTGTACCTGGTCCTTTCAGCGTGAAACCTTCACCAGCTTGAATGTTTCCAGAGGCGCCGGTTGCTATCCAGGAATTATAATCGTCACTGGCCCCATTGACAAATTTATATATCCAATATTCACTGATGGTGATAGGGCTGGTTGCGGGTCCATCGGCGGCAAACGGGTCCGGATCATAGTTGATAACCAATGGTGCGCTTGGGTTTGTTCCGTCGTACATGATGGTAGAAACAACGTATGAATTGTTGTTGCTTGTTATATTGGGTGTTCCTACTGGAGAACTGCGGTAATTGTACGTGAAGTTATCGGCAGTACCTTGTTGATCCCTTTCAATATAACCGCTACTGGTCACATCAAGGTCACTGTCCATAGGTTGCAACAATTGTGACTCTCCTTCAAAATCGATGACACCATCCAATTTCAAATAATGGGTTATTGTCAAGGAGTTATCTGGTCTCACAGAAAGTTCATTTGAATTAGAGATCAGGCCAAGTACGACCTTGTTGTCTATAGCGGAGACATTGGTATTGGTCACTACAATATTCCAATCGATATCTGTCGGAATACCGTTGATGGTCAATGTTGAATTTGGTATGTACATTTCACTTCCATTTAACCAAGTGCTATTGGTATTCCATGCATTGTTTGTTCCAGATACATAGGGTAGAGGAGCGGTCTGAACCTCGATCGTATAGTTGTCTGGAAATACAAGACTTCCTCGATTGTCATTGTCTGAGGCATCGTTTAAGTGTGTGCCTATGTAGGTATTCATAGAATAGTAGGCCAAAAGGTTGGACCACGGTACACTGTTTATGTCATTTTTGGTCACAGTGAGTGGTAGAATAACGCCGTCTACACGCCCGCTTCCATCATTCTCAATTTCTTGATTCATGATATAGCGTATTTCGGTCACCGTAAGGGCACTATCCCATATACGAATCTCATCGATGTCACCGTTGAAAATATTACGTATGTCTAAATTGTTCACATATCTTGCCCCAATGGCGAATATGTAATCGTTGGTTGTAGGCGGTGCCATTGCTTGTGAATTATCAAGTACACCGTCTATATAGATATTTCCGTTGGTGCCATCATAAGTGAAGGCCACGTGTCTCCATTGGCTGTTGTTGAGAGCCGTATTGGAACTCATTCGATTCGTGTTCGAAAAACGCATAGTCACACGGTTGCTCGTATCCACATAAAAATGATATCCATCTACACTCGCTGCGCGTTTTGAGATAATCGTCCTGTCGCTGTTGTCGTTATTGTTTCCGTTGATATGCACCCACCCAGAAACTGTAAACGGGCCTGTGATATCGATCTTATCTCCTACGTCGATATAGTCGTCGTCACCATCAAATTCCATGTGCCTTGGTACAACTGTTTCGTGAGCGACGCCAAAGGTGAAAAACTTCTCACCATTAAAATCGTAAAAGGCTTCTTGGTTTGCACCATTGGTTTCGAGAAAGACAGTTTCAACATTGGTTGAAAACGCTCCGTCATCGGCAACAAGCATTACGTAAGCATCGTTACCCATTAGTGGAGGTAGACTAGAAAGATCTGCTGTGGCCACAGAAACCTTTACGGTGGAGATGTCAGTGGTCACGGTCTCAACGATCTTCCATTTACGCTCTGGAACATCAGTATATGTAGTGACCGAACCAGGACCTGTGCCTAAGGTGATGGCCACGTTGCTTGGATCTGTGTTCATGGTGCCTCCGTTGTGCCCCCAGACCAAGAAATCTTTATCATCATTAAAAGTGCTAGTGTTGTTATTGTTAGTCGAATAAATATCACCAAGACCAATGGTCACAACACTTCCTGGATTTTCACTCTTTGATTGTTTCTGATTTAGTGAAGAATCATCGTCACGACCGATGCCTGCAATGTCATAGTTGTACCCTGCGTTGTTAGACACATCCCAGATTACGTTTGCCGTGGCATCTACATAATCCTGACTTGTACCATTGACGCCAAGAGTAATTCCGTATTTGATTGCGAGATAGGATTCGATTTTGTTTCGTTCGGTAGCGTCGTCCTTGCGTGAAGCGAATGTAATGATTTCACCAATTCGCGCGTCCAAGCTAGCCGCAAAATACTCACTTCGACCAATCCAATAGTTTAGGTCTTCGAGATTTTCATAAGTACTTTGGTTTACTTCAACCGTTTGAATATCGTTAGCATTGTAATACAATTGCATACCATCATCGGTCAGGTTGTTTCTTCCATTAATGATAGCGATTCCCGAATAGGAAGCGCCAGGAGTATTGTCGGCTACCCTATAGCTGCTTTGTACGTTTAAGGCGTAGGTTATCACCTCATTTGTAAGTGCGGCGGTGTACGCGCCATATCCTATACCGGATACATCCTCTGAGTTTGGTTCGTGATTTGGATCATCACCACAAAACATATCCATGACTCCCATCGTTGCATTGACCGTTGCATCAGGAATGGCTACAATGAAAATTTCTTGCGTGTAGAATCCGTCGGTACCTGTCATGTATTGCTGCCCTCCTGCAGAAAAAGTTGGGTCAGGTCCTGCACCGCTAATTACATTATCAAAATCTACCACTGCGTTGAAATTGACATTGTCGGTTGCATTGTCTTTATAGGTAGGTTCTTCTCCAGCATTTGCAGTGGGGTTACTACTGGTTCCTTGGTTGGTCCAACTTGACACTGCAGTGCCATTGGTAGCCCCGGCACCTTGATCGGCACGTAACCATAGTTTTAAGTTTTGAGTGATCCCTCCAGGTCCAAGTGGTAATGCATTGATTCCACTTCCTTGAAGACTGAAGTCATATGGGTTTTCATCACTGTCATCATTGTTGATTGTAAGAGTGACCAAATCTACGCCAGTATTTGTCGGCGCATAACGCACTAGGAAGTTGGCCGTGTTTCCAGGAGCAATGGCGATGGGAGTAGGTGTTAGAATACTGAATTCTGAAGTACCTCCAATCGTAGCGCTCGTGATATTTAAAGTTACAGCTTCTTGATTTTCAATAATGAAAGTTCTGGTAAGTTGGTTTCCAATTTGAACAGATCCGAATTCGGTGTAATCCATGGTAGTGGGAGTAGTGTCTCCGTCAACGATGGACTTCTGGTTTCCGAGCACATCGATCTCAGGGTTCACTGAACAACTAGGGCCTCCGCCAGAAACGGTAAAAGGATAGGATGTTCCGGCATTGGTGAGTGCGTTGTTATCTGTTAGATTAAGTACATTGGCACCTCCTGAAGTAATGGTTAGGTTGTCTCCAGAGCCGTTCCAACCATCTCCGTAGGTATCATACAATACAGCAGTATAGTTTCCGTCTAAAAGACATCCTAAGTTAACGGTAGTGCTATAGGAGGTGTTCGCGGCGCCGTTATAGCAGTTTGATGGGTCACAGATCGAAGCGATCAATGTTCCCGAGCCGTTATAGATCTCAACTCTATTCTCTGACGACCATCGCGGCCAATTCACTGAAACGTTGACATCGGAAGTCTGAGCATCAGCTTCATAGGCGAATACTATCGCAAAGAAAAAAAGAAAACACAAAAAGGGTCGCACAAGGCGAGGTAGGATAGTAAAGTTTTTCATGAACTTGGGGCTTTATTCGTTAAACTTTAGCTAGGTTAGGAAAATTAAAGATAGGGGAATGCTCGACAAAACGCATACTTTTTTCGATGAAGTGCTATTCATGCATATCATTTTGTAGTAAAATACATCTAAATGTATTAATATTCTTACTTTTTTAATAAAGGAAATTAAAAAACCCTTGAAGGAATTTTCAAGGGTTTTGTAGCGAGAACGGGAGTTGAACCCGTGACCTCCGGGTTATGAATCCGACGCTCTAACCAACTGAGCTATCTCGCCAATTTTGTATTGCGGGTGCAAATATAGAAACAATATTCTTGAGACCAAATATCAACTCGTAAAAATATTTTTTTATTTAGCTTTTAATCATCACAATTAATCTATATATTGTTCGGCACAATAAATAACAACAAACAATGCAGGACAAAGTAAAATTTGAATTAGAATTTCCTATACATTCATCCCCTACATTACTTTATCAATATATATCTACGCCGTCTGGTTTGTCTGAATGGTTTGCTGATAATGTGAACTCAAGAGGAGAGACCTTCACCTTTATCTGGGACGATTCAGAAGAAAATGCAAAACTACTTAGTAAGAAAAGTGGAGAGCGTATCAAATTTAGATGGGAGGACGATGAAGGAGAATCGTATTATTTTGAAATGAGAATCCAAGTTGATGAGATTACCAAAGATGTTTCTTTGATGGTGGTTGATTTTACGGATGAAGATGAGTTGGAAGAAGCTAAGATGCTTTGGGACAATCAAATATCAGAACTGAAACACGTTCTTGGGTCTGTTTAAGAATTTCGTTTAACAAAAAATATACGTCCCGATATTCTTGGGACTTTTTTTATGGTCAATAGTAACGGAAACCTGGTAAGTGCCGAAGACGCTCGTATTGCTCTTCAAAATCGCGGATATGCATATGGTGATGCGCTTTTTGAAACGATGAAGGTGGTCAATAGGAAGATCTTATTTTGGGAGGATCACTATTTTAGATTGATGGCTTCTATGCGTATCTTACGCATGGAGATTCCAATGAGCTTCACCATGGACTTCTTACGTGATGAGGTGCTAAAAACACTTGAGGCAAACGACCTTTTGGACAATACAGCAAGGGTTCGAATTAATGTTAATAGAGTAGAGGGTGGGCTCTATACACCTTCGAGTCAAGAGATTGATTATCATATTGTTGTTTCTGAGTTAGATGCCCCGTTCTATACGCTGGCAGAGACTGATACGTATCAAGTCGACTTGTTCAAAGATCATTATGTGGTCAAAGGACTTTTGTCTACCCTAAAGACCAATAACAAGGTGATCAATGTGCTTGGAAGTATCTATGCCAGAGAGAACGGCCTTCAAAATTGCCTGCTTTTGAATCACGAAAAGATGGTCGTCGAAGCACTGAACGGCAATATTTTCTTGGTGAAGGGAAATATAATTAAGACTCCTCCTTTAGAAGATGGTTGCCTTAAGGGGATTTTGAGAAAACAATTGATCGATATTTTGGGGTCTATTGATGCCTATGAACTGCAAGAGGCTTCGATTTCTCCGTTCGAACTTCAGAAAGCTGATGAACTTTTCATCACGAATGTTATCAGTGGCATTGTTCCGATAAAAAAGTATAGAAAAAAGACTTACGAGGATACGGTTGCCAGAGAATTGTTGGCAAAGCTTAACGTGCGTATACGCTTGGCTTAGTTGTAACTTGGGTTTTCAGGAGCATTGGACCAGATAAGATATTCTCCGCCCAATTCTAACATCTTCTCTTTCCAGAAAGAATCGTAGTGCTTTTCGATGATGCTACTTTTATAACTATTTTCGACAACCACCCACGAATTTGAAGATAATTCCTCATCCAATTGATTGGCTCCCCATCCCGAGTAGCCCAGAAAGAATTTGATGTCCTTTTCTAACAATTGTCCCGTGTTTATGAGCTCTAATACAGATTCGAAATCACCACCCCAATAAATGCCATTTGAGATTTCAATGCTATTAGGGATCATGTCCGGAGCTTTATGAATAAAGTAAAGATTGTCTTGTTCGACAGGACCACCATTGTACACCTTAAAATCCTTTACAATTTCAGGTACCAATTCATTGATCGTGTATTCTAATGGTTTGTTTAAAATGAAGCCTATCGAACCTTCCTCATTATGATCTGCAAGCAAAACCACTGACCTATTGAAAGATACGTCTCCAATAATTGAGGGTTCAGCGATTAAAAGATGCCCTTTATGAGGTTTTAAGGCAATCATAGCAAGAAAGTTTTTACTAAATCTAACAAAAAAATTCTTAAAACCCAAAAAAATAAGGAGGGCACAAAAAAAAGGGCGGCCTTTAAGGACGCCCTTTTTGAAGTATTTTGTGATTGTTTAGTTTACAGCTTTAGAAAGATCTGCACCTGCCTTAAACTTAACTACATTTTTAGCAGCAATCTTGATGGTTTTACCAGTTTGTGGGTTTCTACCTTCTCTAGCTGCTCTTTTAGAAACTGAGAAAGATCCGAATCCAACAAGTGATACTCTATTTCCTTTTTTCAATGACCCTTCAACACTTCCTAGGAAAGACTCTAAAGCTTTTTTAGCTGCAGCCTTAGAAATCCCTGCGTCAGCCGCCATTGCATCAATTAATTCTGTTTTGTTCATAATTTTAATTATTAATTGTTGGTTAAACATTGAACTTTAATCACTACAAATTTATATGGATAATCGGTTCACGCAAGTAATAGCAAGGGAAATGCCGTTTTTTGTTGATAACTCACAGCGATTGTTAATAAACACGGTGAGAAAAAGCTGGTTTTTTGCAATCTCAGTGATAGTAAGGGTTTAGGAGAGGTTAGCTCCTTTTTCAAATTTATAACCATTAAGCAATGCCGAAGCCTCCATTTTTTTCTTGCCCGCAATCTGTAAAATGTGTAGTCTCAAATATCCATTTTTCACCGCCACATCGATATGCTTTTGCTCAATGATCAAGGCTCCGATTGAATGGTCATGTTCAGTAACTATTTTTTCAGCTTTGTAGATTTTCATGACCACTTCTTCATCGCCATTGTGCAATGTAGTCCATGCGGCAGGATACGGACTGAGTCCGCGTACCTTATTATAGATGGTATCGATAGATTCGTTCCAATCTACCATACAGGTCTCTCGGTGTATTTTATAAGCGGTCTTTCCGTCAGCTTCTGGCTGTTTAATGGTGGTTACTTCTCCCTTTTCTATCATTGCAACCGTTTCAAGAACTAGATCACTACCAACCTGCATCAACTTATCGTGCAAGCTCCCGGCATTCTCATCAGCGTCTATGGCCACTTCCTTTTGCAGGATCATTTCACCCGTATCGATTTTTTCATCTATAAAAAATGTAGTGACTCCTGTTTTGGTCTCACCATTCATGACTGCCCAATTGATAGGTGCTGCACCGCGGTAATCAGGAAGCAGAGACGCATGAAGGTTAAAGGTACCCAGCTTTGGTAATTGCCATACAACCTTCGGAAGCATCCTAAATGCTACTACGATCTGAAGGTCGGGTTGCAATGCTTGCAACTCTTGGTTAAAAGTTTCATCCTTTAGATTGGTAGGTTGCATAACGTTGAGACCTTGGCTCAGCGCATATTCTTTTACAGCAGATTGTCTTAGCTTTCTCCCTCGTCCAGCAGGTTTGTCAGGAGCCGTGATGACACCCACCACTTGATAGCTCGCTTCAACGATTGCTTGCAGTGTAGCGACAGCAAAATCCGGAGTTCCCATAAAAACAATGCGTAGATCTTTCATTCTTTATGTAATCGATATTTATTGTAGTTCGTAATTATAATGCGCTCTTCTTCGAGCAATTGCTGTAAGCCTTTAAAGACCTTTTTTTCGTCCTGTTGCACAAACCGTACCAATTCTCGTGAGCCCATCTCTTTCTCAGTAAGTGCAAAGATAATCTGTTCTCTGATGGTTTCCATGGTTATATTGACGTTGCTCTTCTCTTTGGGTTTGCAAACAGAGCAAATGCCGCAAGGGTCATTGGCGGCTTCTCCAAAGTAGCGAGAGAGAAAGATGCTTTTGCAAAGCTGGTCATCGTTTACATAGGATAACATTGAGGCCACTTTCTCCTCCTTGAGCTTATGATGTTGTTCAATATGTTTGGCAATGGGGTTGATAGTACTATCGTCTTCTCTTGGCACCAGAAAGGTGACCTCGGCGTCAGTGTTCATGGTTTTAAGAGAAATGATTCCATCACTATGCAACCGTTCTAAAACAGATAAGATCTTCCTTTCAGGAAGCGATGTTTTGGTCGAAAGCAAACGAAGGTTAACCTTGGTCACATGTTCAAAGATGCCACCATAGGTTCTTAGCAAAGTTCTTACAGCGAGTTGAATGTCTTCATTTCGTTCGAGATAAGTGAGAATGTGATGATTGCTCACCAAAAATTGAACTTCAGTACGTCGCCTAAAGTTTTGTGACAAGTTGATGATGCTCTCCCTGTCCAATATTTGTAAGGCGTTAAAAGCGACCAATGGGTTAAATCCATAGGTGTTGCAAAAATGATCGAACCGAAATTCATGAGTAGTCTGTTCACCCTCCCCAAACGGAACCTGAAAATAATTACAAAGTTTATTATAGCATTTCTTGACAAAGCTCACGTCTGGCAGAACACTTAGAAATTGGTCCTTCACCAATTTGGCGTCGGCATCGTTTTTCAAGATGATCGCTTCAGAAGGGGTTCCGTCTCTTCCGGCCCTTCCCGCCTCCTGATAGTAGTTTTCAATGCAATCTGGAAGGCTGGCGTGTATTACGACGCGTACATCTGGTTTGTCGATTCCCATCCCAAAAGCATTGGTGGCCACCATACAACGCACAGCGCCTGTTAGCCATTCTTGGAGTCTTTTATTTTTTTCTTCGGAAGGAATTCCACCATGATAGAAAGTACTTTCTATACCATGTGCATTCAAGTGTTTGCTTATGCTAGCGGTGGCTTTTCGGTTTCTGACGTAAACGATTGAAGCTCCGCTACTACGCTGAAGGATCTCAACCATACGAAACAACTTGTCCTGAGTCGATACGACCTGATAGGAAATATTAGGACGAGCAAAAGATTTTTTAAAAACAGAAGCGTTCGATAAAGCAAGATTGTCGATGACGTCATCAACAACCCTTGGCGTCGCCGAGGCTGTCAATGCGATGACGTTGATGCCTGGATGAAATTCCCTTAAAATACTAATATGCTGGTAGGCAGGTCGAAAATCATTTCCCCATTGCGAGATACAATGGGCTTCATCGACAGCAATGAGATTTACATTCATTTGCCGTATGCGTTCCTGTACTATCGGTTGCTTTAATCGTTCGGGAGAAAGGTATAGAAACTTGTAGCTTCCGTAGATACAATTGTCAAGAAGCGCATCTAATTCTTGATACTTGATACCACTGGTCAAGGCCATGGCTTTGATACCGCGTTGATTCAAATTTTGTACCTGATCTTTCATAAGCGCCACCAGTGGTGCGATTACAATACAAATACCGGGTCGAATAAGGGCAGGAATCTGATAACACAACGATTTGCCTCCACCAGTTGGCATAAGCACAAAACAATCCTGATCAGCTAAAACAGCTTCGATGACCGCTTCCTGAGGTTCCCTAAAAGAAGTATGTCCCCAGTATTCTTTTAGTAGCGATATCGGACTGTTTTGATTCATTAATATTTGATTTCATTCAGGATGAAATTACAACGATCCACTACAGGCCCAAAAGGTACTTCCAGCACATTGTATCGGTATCTTTTGTAGGTGTTCAAAAGGTTGTCGTGGATTCTTAGAGCTTCATCAAAACTTTCATAACGTTCGTTATCACTTTTGTAAATAGCCTCCCAAGGCGGAAGAATAAAGACCAAGTCGTAACGATGGTCGTTGCAAGCATCGATAAATGGCTGCGGATATTCTGAGCCAATGAAGTCCATATAGGCAACAATGTCAGGAATACCACGGTCTAAGAAAATAAGCTCGTCGCTACTTTCAGTAGCTTCGGCATGTTGCTTTTTTCTTCCATCAAGAAGCATTTCACTGAATAAGAGTGGCTCGGTCAAAAAGAGCTGTTCGATGCCCTTTTTTCGGGCCTCTAGAGTAACCTGTCTTGATATTTCGAGTAAGCAGGGATATCCTTGAGACTGAAGTTTATTTATGATAGAGGTTTTCCCGGTACCAGGTCCACCAGTAATGACAATACTTTTGGCTTTCACTTCCATAGATTTGTTGGCAAAATAATGAATTTGTAATTGAATTAAAAAATTGAATCTTTAGCTGTATCTTTGCCCTTCGTGAATAGACAATTGAGTAGCAGAAAAATGAGCGACAAAAAAGACAAAGAAGCCTTTTATCAGAGACTAAAAGAAGAGTTGGCTAACAGTACCCTTTGGCCAGCCAAATATTTATACAAATTTATCGTCCCAACCCAAGAAGACAAGGTAAAGAAGATCGAAAACATTTTTGACAATATGGGCGCTGTCATAGAGACAAAAAAGTCTTCTAACGGTAACTATACCAGTCTTTCGATTACCGTGACCATGAAAAACCCCGATGCGGTTATCGAAAAGTACCACCAGGCAGCTGAGGTTGAAGGCGTTATTTCTTTATAAGAGAAAAGTAACCTAGGTAATTTTTTTTTAGTATTTTGCGGTGCAAAGTGAACTTCACTCCAAGACCGAACACTTCATATTTATTAATAAACCATCTATTTTGATAGACAACATAGAATACAATACAGAACGTATCAAATTGATCATTCCTGAATATGGAAGACATATTCAAAAAATGGTGAATCAGGTTACGGCCATTGAGAACAAAGAAGAGCGCAATAAAATGGCAAAAGCCATCATCGGCGTGATGGGAAATTTAAATCCGCACTTAAGAGACGTGCCTGATTTTCAGCACAAGCTGTGGGACCAGTTGTTTATCATGTCTGACTTTAAACTGGATGTCGATTCTCCGTTCGAGAAACCTTCCAAGGAATTGTTAGAAGAGCGTCCAGAGCCGCTAGAATATCCTCAAAATCACCCCAAATACAGATTCTACGGAAACAACATCAAACGTATGATCGATGTTGCCAATAGCTGGGATGATGGTGAAATGAAGGAGGCGTTGGTATATACCATAGCCAATCACATGAAAAAGTGTTTTTTAAATTGGAACAAAGACACTGTGGAAGATGCTGTGATCTTTGACCATCTTTTTGAACTTTCTGATGGTAGGATCAACTTGATAAATAGCGCCGAAGAACTTTCAGAATCTTCTAGCTTGATGCGTCAGAAGAAAAAGAGCCAGAAAAACCAAGGCCAAAAGAACCAGAGAAATCGAAATAAGAAGCGTTACTAAAAACCCTGTTATACCCTATGGGAACGTTTAAAATTGAAGGAGGCTACCAACTAAAAGGAGCCATCACACCACAAGGAGCAAAGAACGAAGCCCTTCAGATTCTTTGTGCCGTACTACTGACCCCCGAAAGAGTTACTATCACTAACATCCCTGACATTGTAGACGTCAACAAGCTGATCGACCTTCTAGGTAATCTAGGTGTGAAGATTCAAAAGAACGGAAAAGGGTCTTATACTTTTCAAGCTGACGATATCAACCTTAAATACTTAGAATCCGAGCAATTCAAACAGGATGGAAGAGGGCTTCGAGGATCCATCATGATCGTTGGGCCGTTATTGGCTCGCTTTGGACGCGGATACATTCCGAAGCCAGGAGGAGACAAGATTGGGAGACGTAGGCTAGATACACACTTCGAAGGCTTTATTCGTTTGGGAGCCAAGTTTCGATACAATAGAGAAGATTATTTTTATGGGGTGGAAGCCGATAAGCTCAAAGGCACCTATATGCTTCTCGATGAAGCGTCCGTTACAGGAACCGCGAATATCGTTATGGCAGCCGTCTTAGCCGAAGGAACCACAACCATCTATAACGCAGCTTGTGAGCCTTATTTGCAGCAGCTTTGTAAAATGCTAAACCGAATGGGCGCCAAGATCAGCGGCGTGGGATCAAATCTGCTCACCATTGAAGGAGTCGATTCCCTTGGAGGGACTGACCACCGTATGCTTCCAGACATGATCGAGATTGGTTCGTGGATCGGACTCGCCGCAATGACCAAAAGTGAGCTTACCATCAAGAATGTAAGCTGGGACGACCTAGGGCAAATCCCAGATGTGTTCCAAAAACTTGGAATCACCGTTGAGCGCAAAGGAGATGATATTTACATTCCTGCACATAAAGACGGGTACGAAATACAAAACTACATTGACGGATCTATATTGACCGTAGCCGATGCGCCATGGCCTGGCTTTACACCAGACCTTTTGAGTATCGTACTTGTTGTATGTACGCAAGCAAGAGGAAGCGTGTTGGTACACCAAAAGATGTTCGAAAGTCGCTTGTTCTTTGTCGATAAATTGATCGATATGGGCGCGAAGATTATCTTGTGTGATCCGCACAGAGCAACGGTCATCGGTCACGATTTCAAATCACAACTCAAAGCAACCACCATGGTATCCCCTGACATTAGAGCAGGGATTTCACTATTGATCGCGGCACTATCAGCTAAAGGAACGTCAACCATTCACAACATCGAACAGATCGATCGCGGTTATGAGAACATTGACGAACGCCTCAGAGCTATCGGTGCCAGGATCGTGCGTGTTTGATTTTAAGAGGAAGGTGTACAGCTGCATTAATGGTACGTCATTTCTATTGAGACGTCATACTACATGTCTATGAATTTAGAGAAAGAACTATACAAGCGGAGTGATAGCAAATGCGAACTATGTACTTCTGATGAACAATTGGTTGCGTACGAAGTTCCATCATCTCCAGGAAGCGGTCTTGATGCAACCCTGCTAATCTGTCAAAATTGCCTCAGACAAATAGAAAACCCAGAGACAGTAGATGCGAATCATTGGCGTTGTCTTAACGATAGCATGTGGAGTCCAGTTCAGGCTGCGCAGGTAATGGCGTTTAGAATGCTACACCGCCTAAAAGGTGAAGGATGGCCATCAGATCTATTGGATATGATGTATCTGGATGACGAAACATTAGCATGGGCGAAAGCTGACGGAGACGGAGTTGAGGTCGATGAAGACAGTTTGCACAAAGATAGCAATGGCGTCGTGCTACAAGCCGGAGATACGGTTGTATTGATTAAGGATCTTGATGTAAAAGGTGCTAATTTTACCGCCAAACGTGGTACAGCGGTTCGTAACATCACTTTGGTACATGACAATCCCGAACATATCGAAGGTCGCGTTAGCGGTCAGCGTATCGTTATTCTCACCAAGTTCGTAAAGAAGAACTAGGGTTCACCATCACTTTTTCATGATCTTATACATGCCAGGTTTGTTTTCTGGACGTTCGGCATACCCATACTTTTTGTAGAATTCAGCCACACCCTTGGCAGCCATTAGTGCAACGAAAGCGTTGTGCGGTGCATGACTTTCTATATAGCGTTCAACATAGGCCATAAGGAGTGTTCCGATACCTTTGCCTTGCAAGTCAGGATGAACAATGACATCTTGAATGTAGAAATACATACCGCCATCGCCAACTACACGGGCCATGCCAATATAACGGTCGCCATCTATGACAGCGACCGAATAAAGATCTTTTTCTAATGCGTTTTTAACGACTGCATCGTCTAACATATCCCAACCCGTAGTTTTTCGAAGGCTTTGATATTTTAGAACCGAAAGCGGTTTTTCTTCAATGTGAAAATCAGCAGTCATTAGTTTCCAGAAATGGGAGGTGGACCATCAGGAATCATAGGTTCGTATTTGGTATCACCTTTTCGTTTTTTGTATTCGTCTTTTACTTTCTGTACCAGCTTTGGATTTTCAAATAGATCTAGCATGGTCATGCCCATGGCTTTTGATGCATAGGCCATTCCTTTGTGACCAATCGACATACCGCCGCAAGCAACGACCGCCCATGAGTGCCACGGCGTATCTTTAGGTGCGGTAGTCACGCCTAGGTTGATATTGGCTACATTCCAGCTTACATCACCCACATCTGTAGATCCACCTCCTGGGTGTTCTTTTGTTTTTTCCAGCGGATTGATTTTACTATCCATACCAACTTGAGGTTTTCCAGTCACTTCTTGTATTTTCTTTCCGAAGGCAGTCTCATCTGAGGTATATGTGATTTCTCCTAACATTTCGAGATTCTTCTGCATGATTTCTCCACCACTTCGATTCACCAGTACTTCATAAATTCCTGAGATCAAAGAGATCTTGTAGTCGACATTGGCCATGATGGCAGCGCCTTCAGCCATTTTCTTTACACGTTCGTATACAGGAATCATTCCTTCTCGCTTGGTATCACGTACGCGTACCCAAAGTCGTGAATAGTCAGGGACCACGTTTACTACTTGTCCGCCATCCTGAATGTGATAGTGAATACGAACCGTAGGCTTTACATGTTCGCGGTAGTAGTTAATTCCGGTAGTGTAGAGTTCTAATGCATCCGAGGCGCTTCGCCCATTCCATGGGTCAGCAGAAGCATGTGCTGCTTGTCCGAAGAATTCTACCTTAAAATCGATCAATGCCAGTGAGCTTTGCACATCAGCTTTTGTACTGGCCGAAGGATGCCAGCTCAGATTGACGTCAACATCGTCCCAAAGTCCGTCGCGAACCATCCATATTTTTCCGAAGAACTTTTCTTCAGCAGGTGTACCTAAAAATTTTACGGTTCCTTTGATTTTTCCTTGTTCGATCAATTCTTTAACGGCGATGGCCGCACCAAGACTTCCGGCACCAAACAGGTTATGCCCACATCCATGACCGTTTGCTCCTTCTTGCAGTGGAGTCTTGGTAGGCTGTGCCTTCTGTGAGATGCCTGGCAGTGCATCAAATTCTCCCAATACGCTGATTACAGGTTTTCCAGTGCCGTAGGTGGCCACAAAGGCTGTTGGCATACCAGCAACATCGCGTTGCACTTTAAACCCGTTCTTTTCGGCATAACTGGCTAATATTTCGGATGACTTTGTTTCTTCAAAGGCTTCTTCGGCCAGTGCCCAAATTTCGTCACTCATTTTGATGAGCTGGGCTTTGTGCTTTTCAACCGATTCGATAATGGCCTTTTTGTTTTTGCTCATTTTCTTTTGTGCAGAAAGGCTTCCGCAGAAAACCAACAAAAAGACCCATAGAAGATGGTTTGATCTCATTTTTCAAAAATTTGATAGGTTAATGATAGCTCTAAGGTACTAAAAAAGAAGTTGTTTACAGACGTTGGCCAAAGCAAAGAATGTAGCCGTTGTTGTCTTCAATCTCAAAGTCACGATTGCCGTATTCGGTGTCCTGTATGGGTTTAATGACAGAGATCTTTTTCGATACAATTTCTTTGTAAAGGCTTTCGACATCATTCACCCAGATATAGGCGTCCCAAGCTTCTGCTGCGTCGGTATGCCATCCTGCTTTTATGTAGGAAATACGGTTGGGGCGGGTATGTCCGGTCTCTTGCAGTTGACGAAACATCAAGGTGATCTTGTCACGACTTACGATGGCAAACCGTGGATCCTTTTCGTGCATCCATTCTATTTGAAAACCCAGCTTTTTGGTATAAAATGTAACAGTCTGGGCAACATTTTCAACAATCCAATTGGGAGCGATCTCTGTTATCATGTGGTTCATTTTAACACTTAGCGGTCACTATTCTGATTCATTGTTCCAGAGCGTTTTTGTTTTTTCTGCCGAAAGCGTCACGATTTCGGTTAGGACGTTCATGTCGATGTCAGAAAGACGCTTAACGTACAAGCAACCTTTTCCAGTTTTGTGCTTCCCAAGTTTGTCTAGCAAGGATTGATACTGGGTGAACCCAGGCATGATATAAAGTGTTAAGCTTTGTTTTCGTGGAGAAAAACCAACGAGAAACCAATCGCCTTCACGTCCGCTTTTGTATTTGTAGCGAACATTACCAAAACCGATTAAGCTATTTCCCCAAAGCACAGGGTCATGACCAGTGATCTTTTTCATCAATTCTAACAAGACATAGCTATCAGCTTTTTTGGTCTCATCGTCGACACTTTCAATGAAAGCCTCGACCGATCCTTTGGTGGGTCTGGTCTTGTTTTCGGACATGATGAATACAGTGTTGGTTTCTATAAAGATAGGAAAATTTGAAGCGCCACTTTATTGCGTTTTTGATTGCGAAGGAACGCGTTCCCAAACGTTACTGGCACTCAAACGAAATGACCCAATGTGTTCAAACGTACATTCATGAGGTTTGATCATCGACAGAAAAACATGGTCTTCGCCTTGATACAGGTGATAAACTTGACCAATGATAGGCTCAAAGTTATACCGTGCGTTAAAGATGATATCGTTGCAGTTGACCTCTTCCAAAAGTTCTTTGTACGCTTTTTTAAGCTCGTCAAATCGCGATTTAAAATGATGGTTGGCTTTATTGGCATGATAGCTTTTCCAGGCGGTAACATCTTCGACCTGAATAGCGGGAGCGCCCACATTGCTTCCGTAGGGAAGGATGTTGGCGTTGTACTGCTCGGTCTCTGTGTTGTAGACGATGTTGTCTGGTTTTTTATCCTTTTCTTCTGCCATGTATGCTAAGAGCGTTTAGAAATTCTGTTCTGATTGATGCGGCCTTGCCTGCTACACTTAAAACGATGTTCGGTGTGAAGATACAGTTTTTTGTGCTTTGTTTTTCGACCTTGCACGCGTGCACGCCAACGTCTAAAGCTTTTTGGTTTTAACGTACGACGCATCAGAACAATTACCTCTTGTTCTTTTAGATTGAATTGTGCAGCAATCGCATCAAAAGGTGTTCGGTCTTCCCAAGCCATTTCTATGATACGGTCTAATTGACGGTCTGTGAAGTTATTTTCTGTTGTAATCATTTAGTCGAAATTGTCTCTATTTGGAAGCGTGTGTTTTGTAAGGATTCTTTGACTTTCTTTTTTTACCAGCGTATTCTTTTTCATGTTCCAAAGCACATCGGTTGCACGTTTTCTGGCCGGAAGCAGCTCAATGATCGGAAGCGGATACTCTTGGCCTGGTGTAAACTTGTAGAACTTTCGTTCCATAGCCGTAATTTTCCATGGTTCGTGCACATGATGCGTTGGAAGATTGCGAAGCTCTGGAATCCATTTTTTGATGAAAATTCCATCTGGGTCGTGCTTTAAACTATTGTTAACCGGATTGTAAATGCGCAGGTTGTTGATACCTGTTTCGCCTGCTTGCATTTGAAGTTGCGGATAGTGTATGCCAGGCTCAAAATCTAAAAAGAGTTGTGCCAAATGATGTGCGGCGGCTTGCCATGGTTGCCAAAGATGATGTGTTAAAAAGGACACCAATAAGGCTCGCATTCTGAAATTCACATAGCCAGTTTCGATAAGGCATCGCATGGCAGCATCAACCATGGGATATCCTGTTGTTCCGGTTTTCCATGCATCAATATACTCTTGGTTGACGGGTTTTGATAGCTGGTGATAGCCTTTGTTGACACTTTTGAATTCCATGCTACATTCCATTTCAAACTTCTGAATGAAGTGTGCTTGCCAGCGTAATCTGGATGTAAAAGCGTTGAGGTGAAACCTATTTTTGCCAGATTGTTTTTCTAGTTGTGCCTGTTGCCATATTTGTCGAATGGAAAGGTTTCCCCAAGCAATGTACGGTGATAGCCTGCTACAGGCTCTTCGCGAGAGCGACGGACTCGATATATGACTTTGATAGTTTTCATAACGCTCTTCAAAGAACGAACGCATATATTGATGGGCAGCGGTCACACCACCAGGTTGAAATGACTTACTTTTTGGAGTTTCTAATGAGATTTCTTTCCATCTCAATTGCTGGATAGCTTTGATTTCATCTATGCTTACATGCTGTCCGGTGGTTGGAGTAAATTGATACAAGGGTTGTTGCATGTAATCGGTCCAATCGGCTCTCCATTGTGTTCGATCTCTCAAGCCTCTAAAGACTCCATTATTAATGCATTCGATCCATTCTACATCGTAATTCGTGCAAAACCGCTTCAGTGCTTTATCTCTATCGAAGGTACTGTTAACGCCTGTTTCTTGGTGAGAAAATAGGCGCGTAAAACGAATATGTTGCTGTAAGGTCTTTAATACCGAAATGATCTCGCCCTGAGCCACTAGAATTTGTGTGTCAAAATTTCTAAGGGTCTTGTTAAGATCCACCAACGATTGTTTAATGAAGTCAAAGTGACGCTGGCTGTAATGCGGGTCATTCAGGAGTAGGTTTTCAAACACATATATGAACAACACCTTTTTGCCATCAGATAAGGCATTTGCTATCGAGGCATTGTCCTTGAGTCTCAGGTCGCGCTTCAACCAGACTAGGTTGATATGTTTGTTTTCATTGTACATTTGGTCAGTAACTTCCTCAGCAACCCTTCAAAGTAAATGACCCTTTGGATTGAAATTAGGTGCTGCCTATGATGACATTGTACTACCTTCCGAGATTATCAATCTGCTTCAGTACCTGTTCGGCTTCGGCTATTTTCTCATCGCCTAGTCTTCGATTGATACTTGAAAGACGATGCGCTTCGGCCATCAGGTTTCGATAACGGTCTTGTAATTTTTCCTTTTTTGACTTCTTTTTAAATAAGTTGAACATAGCGTAATTTATTTGAGACAGATTTTTCAATTGGGATTCATATACCTCTCAAAATGATTCACATGAATACGAGCCTTCAGGTCATGTAACAGATTGTAAAGTCCGAAGAAAGTACGGTTGATATAGAGGAAGTGTTTAGAACCCCTGTTACCATTCATTTTTCTGAGGTTAGTATCGGTAGAGAGCTGTTCGCTCAAAGCAGCGATCTGTTGCCAGAAGGTTTCATCAGAAAAGTCAAAGGTCTCCTGATTGAAAGGCTTGGTGAACAAGCGCAGCATTTGATGAAACATCTTTCCGAAGAACTCCTTTTCCTTTTCTGTATCAGAAGGTAGTAAGATCTCTAGCTCATACAGCTTCTCCTTGAACTTTTCAGGGTGATTTATGGTCTCTTCCTTAGCCAATTCAAAATACGGCTTGTAGAAGGTCTCTGGCACCTTTTTGATACAGCCAAAGTCGATGGCCACCAATTGGTCATCAGCATCCACTAAAAAGTTTCCAGGATGCGGGTCAGCATGTACTTGCCGTAAGTGATGCATTTGATACATGTAGAAATCCCATAAAGTTTGCCCAAGTTGGTCTCCAGTGGTACGATCAAAAGAGGTGTTGGTAAATTCAGATAGGTGCATGCCCTGCATCCAATCCATGGTGATAATGCGCTCTGAAGAAAGTTCGGGATAGTACTTTGGAAACTTGAGTCCATTTATGTGATCGCAAGCCTCTGTGATCTCTTGGCTTTGTGCGATCTCGAGATCGTAATCGGTTTCTTCAAGCAACTTCCCTTCGATTTCTTTGAAGTACTTTTCGCTGTCCTTTCCTTTTAGATTGAACATTTTAATGGCAATGGGTTTTACCAAGGCAAGGTCTGAAGAGATGCTATTCGCCACTCCAGGATATTGAATTTTCACAGCAAGTTTTTTCCCATCTTTGACTGCTTGATGTACCTGGCCGATACTGGCAGCGTTGATAGAATTTGGAGTGAATGAATCAAAGATCTCTTCAGGATACTTGCCAAGGTATCTCTTAAAGGTCTTGCGAACTAGCGGTGCCGAAAGCGGAGGTACAGAAAATTGTGCCAAAGAAAACTTCTCAACATAGGCATTGGGAAGCAGATTCTTTTCCATACTGAGCATTTGGGCAACTTTTAAGGCACTTCCTTTAAGTTGTTTCAACCCGTCGTAGATGTCTGAAGCATTGTTTTCGTCTAACTTTTCCTTTGCATTCTTTGGGTCTACGATTTTATCGCCGTAATATTTTAAATAGTTGACGCCAATCTTGGCGCCCGTGCCCACTAGTTTAGTAGCACGTTCTAGTTTTGAGGTGGGTATTTTATCGAGTGTTTTCATTTAACTCATTTGTTCTTTCCACAAAAATTTTCCAAAATCGATCAGACTGTCCAACGGTGTGTTGTCAAAAAGGTCAAAGGCCGTATTGACAGACTTTTCGATGGCGGCATCGGTTTTCTCGAATCCTGCCGAGCTGTCGTCCATCCAGAATTTTAGCAGGAAAAGGAATTGTGCCCATGTTGCTTCAGAAAACAAATGCTCGGGTTGCTTTAAGATTTTAAGCGTCTTCTTCTCATTGTTTTCTTGTATGAGTCCTTTTGCGAAATCTTTTATACCAGTTCTCAAGGGCTTTAATTGCTCTAGATTCTTTAGGACATTCTGATGTTCTTTCAGTATAAACAGTACATAGCTTCTATTCAGCGATAGCATTTCGAAGAATGAAAAGAAATAGGTGAGCAACTTCTCACGATTGCTGTACGATTCGAAGCCATCGGCCTTGTGAATCAACTTAATGGTCTCGTCATGAAAACGTTTCCAAATGCCTTTTTTCAAGCTGTCGAACGAGCCAAAATTGTTGTAAAACACCTCTTCGGTAATGTTATTTTCTTTGCAAAACTTGTAAATGGAACTTGGTGCTTTTTCAGTTTCGAGCGTGGTTTCCATATACATGCCAATAATGTCTGCTTGTGTGATTTTTTTTGTTTTTGCCATGATCGTGTTGTTTCCTACAAATTTACGAATTGTTCAATTTTTAAACGAATGGGTTAAACAAAAAATGTGTTAATGTTCTTTCAGAATTTCTGAAAGAAAAATCGCCAATAATACCTTGAGGCATCTTGGCGATCTATAGTACTGTGTTTAGGAAACGCTAGCTTATTCTTTCAAAAATTTTATGATTTGTCGCCTTCCGTCGGCTTCAATCTGTGCGAAATAGAGTCCGTTGCTCAATGTGCTTGTAGGAATGATCACTTCGGAAACATCTCGATATCTACTACTATATAACTGAATTCCTTCCACAGAAAAAATTGAAACCTTTGCATCTAAAGCAATCGCAGCCAACTGAAGCTGAAGCCTTTCTGAAGTGGGATTTGGATAAGCGGAAACGTTCATCGCTGAAAGATCGGTACGCCCTAAGGTCTGTCCTTCGATGATGGTGACCGTTTGATTGATTGTTGGATTCAGAAGTTCATCAACCACACCCGAAGGCCATTTCACAACCACCTTTGTGATGGCTGTTGCTGAACCGATGCCGTAATGTGTGATCATCGAATTCATGTTTCCATAGCTTTCGCCAGATCGTACTTCGCGTATTTGCGTACCCCAACTTCCGTGAAGCTCTATACGAGCTCCAATGCCATTGGAGTTACTTTGTACACCTTCGAGTTGAATCTTGCTCCAATTGTTGAAGTTGCCATTGTTTAGAAATAACTTGTCAACATTCGAGGACGGACTGTTAAAGCCTGTGGCATATCCAGCTAGGATATCCAAAAATCCGTCATCATTTAAGTCGCCAACAGCCGCACTTTGAATGCCCAGGCCTCCTGTCGGGATTGGATTTGTGACCACGGTGAACGTGTCATCACCATCATTCTCGAAAAGTACATGAGCACCACTTAATCCGGTCAAGAAAACATCGACAAAACCATCGTTGTCAAAGTCTTCCATGATCACTTGAACACCAATCCCAAGCGCTGTGATTCCGGTAGACATGCCACTGGCGGAAGTGATGTCTGTAAAGGTGCCATCGCCATTATTTTCAAATAGCTGACTGGCGATGTCATGATTGATCAAGAAGCAATCCAGATCTCCGTCGTTATCGATGTCTTCGAAATTGGCAGCCCAAGATTGCCCGAGCGGACGTAGACCGGCAGCTTGTGCGACATCGGTAAAGTTGTTAGCTCCGTCATTCTGAAAAAGCAAGTTCACGCGGCGGCCATCCAATGGGTCTGTGACCCCTAGACGACATTTGGAAATATAAAGGTCTTGGTCACCATCGTTATCATAATCGACCCAGATGCTTCCATAGTTTCCAGAATTGTCCGAAGGTATGGTGGATGTTGGATTGAGCACGCCTAAGTCATAGGTCATGGCACCTGAACCATTGTTGAGATAAATAGAAGAAACACCGTCGTCGTGGCATGCGAAAAGGTCTATGCTTCCGTCATTGTTAATATCTGAAAAGTTTGCGTTTTGCAGAAAAATATTCGGTGTAGAGAGATTGGCTGATGTATAGGCGGACCCCGTTCCGTTGGCGGTTAACATTTTGAGATTGTTATAGGCGCCTCCAATCAAAATATCGTTGTATCCGTTTTCATCGATATCAGCAATCACCAACGCCCATTCGCTGCCTGACCCGACGTTTCCGTAGTCATAAAGAGAAAAGCTGCCATCACTTTGTTGAAATTCGATTTCGAGGTCGCTGGCGTCATCGAGACGAATGATATCGTCAAGACCGTCATTGTTCATATCGCACACACCAATGGCCACGCCGCTGGTGAGGGATTCATTCACTAAAAGAGTTGAATTGTCTGTAAACGCTATCTGCGCTGTTGCTTGGTATCCCAGAAACAACAGGAGAAGGGGTAGTAGTCGTTTTTCCATTGATGTAAGGGTTGTTTTAAGGTTGTATATAAAAATATTAAAAATCAATGAGTTACGACCGTGTTCACGGTGAATGACCGATAATTTGGTTTTAATACTCAAATAACTGTTGTAGCTTCGTGTAAAAGTATGTGATATGACCACTGTAAGACCTGCCGAGAACTCAGAATTGGCTTGGATAAACGAACGTTACCAAGGAGTAGGTTTTGTGCCCTCTGACTTGGGTAATGAATATGTGGCCATCTCTGAAACCGATGGTCAAGCTAGCGGACTTGGAAGACTTGTACTTGTTGAGAAAGGGCATCTTGAATTAGGAGGGATGTACGTTTTTGAGGAGCACAGAGGCAAGGGTGTGGCGCATACCATCGTTTCCCATTTGTTAGAAGAGGCCTATACAGATGGGATTGTATGGTGTTTGCCATTTGCGCACTTAACTGAGTTTTACGCTTCTTTTGGATTTGTAGAAGTACAAAAGACCGTGTTGGTTCCGCCAAAAGCGGTGCAAGAGAAGCATCAATGGTGTAATGAGAACTATGGGCACCCTGTTAAGCTATTGGTCAAGTAAGGGCTTCCTTGTATACTTTTAAACAACGCTCGCGTGCCATGGCATGGTCGACAATCGGAGTAGGGTAGGACAATTCTTGAAATTCTGGAACCCACTTTTTGATGTAGGCCATTTCATTGTCGAACTTTTTTATTTGTGAGGTTGGATTAAAGATCCTAAAATAAGGAGCCGCATCGACTCCGCATCCAGCGACCCACTGCCAATTGCCCACATTGCTGGCCATGTCGTAATCCAACAACTTTTCGGCAAAATAAGCTTCGCCAAGTCGCCAATCAATCAAAAGGTGTTTGCAAAGAAAGCTGCCGACGACCATACGCACTCGGTTGTGCATGAATCCTGTTTGGTTGAGTTCGCGCATGCCTGCATCTACCAATGGATATCCCGTTTGCCCTTCACACCATTTCTTGAATTCTTCTTCCTTGTTCCTCCACTGAATACGGTCGTATTTGGGTTTGAATGATCGCTCACCAGTATGTGGAAAATGCCACAGGATATGCATGAAGAATTCCCGCCAGATCAGCTCTTTCAAAAACGTATTGTTGACTTCTTTCTGTGCTTTTTTGACCATCTCTCGAATACTTACCGTACCAAAACGTAAATGGGCTCCGAGTTTGGAAGTGCTGTCCAATGCAGGGAAATTACGTGTGGCTTCATAGGCTTTAATCAGGGAAGCATCGACCGTATATTTTGGGACATCGATATTAGACCTTTCAAATCCGATGTCTTTTAGTGCAGGGAAAGGAATTGGGGAAAGGGGAGCCAAGTTGGCTAATAAGTCTTCAGAGGAATAAGAGGGAACTCCCGTTTCATCGAGCTTGGCCAACCACCTTTTCGAATAAGGTGTGTACACAACGTAGGGGGTGCCATCATTCTTTACGATTTCATCCTTCTCAAAAATGACTTGGTCTTTATACGTGTGAAAACCAATGTTTTTTTCAGCTAGGAATTGCTTTATCTCTGCATCTCTTTTTTGGGCATACGGCTCATAATCGTGATTGGTGATGACGTGTTCAATGGCATGTGTTTCTGCTAGTTTATTAAATATTTCGAAGGGCTTACCATGATATACGGCTAGCGTACCTTTATGAGCTTGGAGCGCACTTTTTAGCTCCTGAAGTGTTTCATGGATAAACGTCACACGTGCATCGTCTTTTGCGAGTTTTTCAAGTATTTCGGTATCAAAGATGAAGATGGGCAGTACGTTATTCTTTCCTCTTAAAGCATTGTAAAGCCCATGGTTATCATGAATACGTAAATCTCTTCGAAACCAAAATATATTAATCGCCATGAATGTGCTTAGTTTTTGTTGATTGTTGAAATTCCGCCATCCACAGATAAGACTTGACCTGTGATCCATGAGGCGTCATCACTTAACAGAAAGGTCGCCGCACTCGCAATGTCATTGACATTTCCTATGCGTTGTAGCGGGTGTCGCTCTGCCATTTTTTCCCGTTTTGCATCGTTGTTTAGTAGCCTCTCGGCTAATGGTGTGTCGACCAAGGAAGGGGCAATGGCATTGAATCTTATTTTTGGGGCATATTCGGCTGCTAAAGACCTCGTAAGCCCTTCAACAGCTCCTTTGGCAGCACTAATGCTGGCATGAAACGGCATTCCATTGCTTACAGCTACCGTACTGAAAAGTACAACACTACCACCGTCAACCATTTTAGGCAAAATGGCCTTGAGTGTTTTTACCGCGCCAAAGAAATTAATATCCATATCTTTTGTAAAACTATCGAGCGATAAACCTCTAAATGGTTTTAGGTTTATACTGCCAGGTAAATATACAAAGCCATGGGTTTCTTCTGGCAGAACGGCGGGATCTAAGTCAGATTCCATAACATCAAAACGAATGTGCGTAATATTAGGATGACTTAAGGTTGATGGCGTTCGAGAAGCGATAAATACTTGATGGTCTTCTTTTAACAATTCAACTATTTTACCGCCAATACCATAGGAGCCTCCAATGAGAACAATATTTTTTGACATGCTAGATGGATTTCATTTTAATGACCTTGATCTCTCCTTTAAATTCACCAAACAGTTCAATGAGTTTTTGCTCTCGAAAGGTGAAGATCTTTTTCAGCTTCTTCTTCACGACCAACTCGTGCATCAGTTCACCTAAAACTCCGAAAGGAAGCTTGTAGTCGACGATGTCTTCCATTTCGACGCCTCCGTCAATTTCTTTGATGAAATGCTTATGATGCCAAAGAGCATAAGGACCAAAACGTTGTTCATCGACAAAGTATTTACCCTCGACCACATGGGTGATCTCGGTGACCCATTTGGTCCGTATTCCAGGAAATGGAGAAACGATGTATTGAATGATTTGTCCAGGAAACATAGGTCTTTCGGCACCCGAAAGAATTTCAAAGCCCATATCGGGCGTTATCTTCGCTAAGTTACTAGGATCCGACAAGAAGTCCCATGCCTGTTGTTTTGAGATGGGTAATTTTTGTTTGGTGTGAAGTTGATAGAGTTTCATTCATTGCAATTTTCATCAAAAATACAATGAATTTTGTTTAAAATAAAAAATAAAACGTTAAACAAATTTTAAGGAAGCACTGCAGCCCTTATATTTTCCGAATCGATTCGCTTTAGTGAAGACAATTTATGAAGGCTGCTCTTAGCTTCTTCTATAGACTGGTCATACATTTTTAATGTGTTGCTATCAAAGTTTTTATGATCTTCAGCTTCAAATCTGAGTGCATTGGCTTGGTTCAAGAAATTGTTGATGACATGGTGAGAGACATAGTTCATCGATTGGTAGATACGTTTTTCGGCATTTTTCATTTTTTCCTTTACTCGTCTTACACACACATCAATCACTAAACAAGGAAAAATGATCAAAGCCACGATAATGAATTCATCGAGCTCATAGGCTTCCATTTTCTGTAGCCATCGAGCCATCCTCTCAAATAGGTCTAGATCAAACGTAAAACTAAGTATCAAAAAAACTGCAGAGACGACAATGGCCATCTTGGTCAAGGTGAGTGGGGACGCGTTCATGTTGATAAGGTTTAGTAGTTGTAATTACAAGTTACAAAAATATATTGAGAGTAAAACAGGTAGCAGCCTGTAGGACATCAAGAGCAACAATTGTCATCCTTTACCCATTTGCAACTCATTACTGCCAAGAGAGCACCCAAAATAGGAGCAAGGATATACAACCACAAATGCTCTAAATGTCCTGAGATCAGTGCAGGACCAATGGATCTGGCTGGATTCATTGAGGCCTTGGTGATCGGACCCGCAAACATGGCTTCCAACAAGATGACACCTCCTACAGCGATTCCGGCCATGACACCTACTTCTTTACTTCCCGTTGATACATTAATGATGACGACCATTAGGAAGAAGGTGAGAAGCAACTCTAGTACAAAGGCCCTGTAGACATCTACGGTGGGAATCGTGGCCCCGTAGTATTCGCTCGCCGGAAAAAGGAAAAGTAAGACAGCGCTGGCTGCAATGGCTGCTACTATCTGTATAACAATATATTTAGGCACTTCTGGCCATGGGAACTTTTTGGAATAGGCAAAAGCAATCGTTACGGCTGGATTAAAGTGTGCTCCAGAAATTTCTCCAAAAGCGTAGATCATTGCCATAACGACCAGCCCCCAGGTAATGGCCACGCCCGGATGGGTGATTTCACCACCAGTGATCTCATTTATGGTCATGGCTCCGGTTCCGCAGAAGACCATGGTAAACGTACCGATAAATTCAGAAATGTACTTTTTCAAGATGTAAGGTTTTAGCAAATATAGGGACTGTTATTTTAAGTATTTGTTAACAATTAAAGCTTGGGTTTTGAAGTACCTTAGTGACCTAAATCAATTAACACCAACAACATGAAAAGAATAACATTGTTAGTAGCATTTGTAGTAGCTTCTTTTACTATGAGTGCTCAAGTTACCACGCCGCAACCAAGCCCAGCTGCAAAGCTTGAGCAAAAAGTAGGTCTTACCGATGTCACTATCGAATATGCAAGACCAGGCGTTAAAGGAAGAACGATCTTCGGTAACCTTGTTCCTTATGGAAAGCTATGGAGAACTGGAGCCAATGCCAATACAAAGATCACCTTTAGCGAAGATGTAAAGGTAGATGGTAAAGAACTTAAAAAAGGAACATACGCTATCTACTCTAAGCCTAGTGCCGAGTCTTGGGAAGTGATTTTCTACGCTGACGCCAACAACTGGGGAACGCCAAGAAATTGGGACGAAAGCAAAGTAGCTGCCTCGGTAACTGGTAAAGTATATCCGGTGCCTTTTAACGTTGAGACATTTACAATTGATATCAACAACCTTTCTAATTCAGGAGGAACACTTGAGTTTATTTGGGAAAAGACGTATGTGGCAATTCCTTTCACCGTACCAACCGATCAAGCTGTAGTGGCAAGCATTGAAAAGGCGATGAACGGACCATCTGCTGGTGAGTACTACCAAGCGGCTGTTTATTACCTTCAAGAAGGAAAGGATATCGGAAAAGCAAAAATGTGGATCGATAAGGCTATCGAAATCCGCGGAAAAGACAATCCAGCATTTTGGTACCACAGACAACAATCGTTGATCTATGCCAAATCTGGAGATAAAAAAGGAGCAGTGAAAGCTGCTAAGCGCTCGTTAGAGCTCGCTGAAAAAGCTGGAAATGCCGATTACGTAAAATTGAACAAAGACTCTCTAAAAGACTGGGGAGCTCTTTAATCGTAATCATTTCTAGATAATTATTTAGCTAAGATGGTAAAAACCTGTTGTGCGCAAAGCGCGGCAGGTTTTTTCGTTTTAATAGTGCAGGCCTATTTTTTCTCGGATCGTGTCTAGCAATGATATACCCTGAAGGCTGAAGTCAAACGTCATGATCGGACTCTCTTTTTTTCCTTGTCGAAGTAATTCGCAGAAGTGAGATGCTTCACAGTAGAACCCTCTTCCTAGTTTCGCAAAATCTAATGTTTCTTTTCCATGCTTTGTTTCGATACTGACGGAAGAGATCTGATAAAAATTGGTGTGCATGGTAATGGTTGCTTCTTCACAATAAAAGACGGCGATTGTTGGAGTGTGCTCTTGAATGGTACTTTTTAAGAATGCTTCAGAACCTGATTCATATCCAAAACGAATGTCACAAACTTCGTCTACTTCCGTTTTTCCGAGAACCGCTTTAGCTTCTATCTGATCGGGATGACCTAAGGTGGCCAATGCCAAGAATATGGGATATATGCCAATATCGAGTAAACTTCCGCCTCCCAACGATTTATTGAAAATTCTTGAATTTGGGTCGAACGGCATCTGGAACCCGAAATCTGCCTCGAGTTTTATGACCTTTCCGTAGACATTTTGTTGAATTAGGAACCGGACAAATTGAAAGTTTGGTAAAAACGCCGTCCATAGTGCTTCCATCAATAACGCATCATTATTTTTAGCTGAAGCAATCATGGTTTCGACTTCAGAGCGATTCATGGCGAAGGGTTTTTCGCAAAGCACTGCTTTTCCTTCTGCAAGGCACATCATTGTATTTTCATGGTGGAAAACATGCGGAGTCGCGACATACACCGCATCAACTTCTGAATCTTTTGCCAGTGCCTCATAATTGTTGTATGCGCGTTTCGCCTTAAACTTCTGAGCAAACTCATCTGCTTTTTCTTGTGAGCGGGAAGCTACAGCTATAATTTGAGCGTCGGGAACTACCTGAAGGTCTTCAGCAAAGTGATGGGCAATGTTACCTAGTCCTAGGATTCCCCATTTGATGGTGCTATGCGCTTTCGAGGTTGGCATCTTTGGATTGATTGAATGCTTGTAGTATCAAAGCTATGACCATTACAAGCACACATCCAAATAAATTGAGCCACAAATACGGCATCCAATCAAAATACCATCCAACAACCACAATGGCCTGCGTTATCAAAGCCGCAATAAACACTGCATTACCTTTTACGTGCTTAATGAAGAAAGCTAACAAGAAAATACCCAATACGTTTCCGTAGAAAATAGACCCGATAATGTTAACTAGCTGAATCAAATTCTCTGCGAGGCTGGCAAAACAGGCCACGATAATGGCAAGAATTCCCCATCCAAAAGTTAGTAGCTTAGTGGCTTTTACGTAATGCTCGTCACTTTTTTCTTCTTTCACGTTTCGTTTGTACAGGTCAATGGAAGATATCGTTGCAAGTGCGTTGATCTCTGAAGCTGTAGACGACATGGCGGCCGAAAGAATAACAGCCAACAACAGCCCTATGAGGCCTCTTGGAAGGTTGTTCAATATGAAGTGCACGAACATATAGTCGCGATCATTCTTTTCAATATCGGGAGCTGCTTTAGCAATGATCTCTTTTCCTTCTTCACGATAACCGCGTTCTAGCTGATTGAGTTCGCCCAATCGTTGTCCTGCTGCGCTTCTGGCAAATTCTGTTGTATTATCATTGGCATCTGCCACGAAGACAGCGCTCATGGTTGCTTTTTCTTTTTCTACTTCTCGAAGTTTGTTTTGAACCTCTTGGTATTCTTCAGCATAACTTGAGTTTAATACGGCCTTTTCAGCTTCAGGGTTGAAGTTCAAAGGAGACGCGTTGAACTGATAGAACACAAACACCATGATTCCGACTAACAAAATGAAAAACTGCATCGGAACTTTAAGGAGTCCGTTGAAGATCAATCCCCATTGCATTTCCTTCACCGATTTTCCGGAGAGGTAGCGTTGCACCTGACTTTGATCGGTTCCGAAATAGGAGAGGGCCAAGAAGCTTCCGCCGATGATTCCGCTCCAAAAGGTGTATCGGTTTTCAAGGTTAAACGAAAAGTCGAGTATTTCCATCTTATCACTGGCACCAGCGATGGTCAAAGCCTTGGTAAAGGTGATTTCCTCTGGAAGGTAATCCAACACAATAAAGAAGGCCACGAACATACCGGCGAAGATGACAAACATCTGTTGTTTCTGCGTGACACTTACGGCCTTGGTTCCGCCAGTAACGGTATAAATGATGACCAAGAATCCGATGATGATGTTCAGTGTCACTAGATTCCACCCTAATACGACCGATAGAATAATGGCTGGAGCGAAGATGGTGATTCCCGCGGCCAATCCTCTTTGAATGAGGAACAATATGGCGGTCAGTGTTCTTGTTTTAAGGTCGAAACGATCCTCTAAAAATTCATAGGCGGTAAATACTTTCAGCTTATGATATAACGGAATGAACACCAAACATATGATAACCATGGCAATTGGCAGTCCGAAGTAGAACTGAACGAATCCCATCCCATCATGAAAAGCTTGTCCGGTGGTTGATAAAAAGGTAATGGCACTTGCTTGGGTTGCCATGACCGATAGTCCGATGGTCCACCATTTTGAAGAGTTACCTCCCTTGATATAATCTTGAATACTTCTGTTCTTGCGGGTTTTCCATGCACCAAAACCAACGATAAACGCTAAAGTGCCAATAAGTACGAGCCAGTCTAGTTGTTGCATGCTATGAGAAGTAGGACATTAATAGATAGAAACCAATGATATAGAGTGCGTTGGCCACCAGTACCAAGGTGTATGACTTTTTCCAGACGAATTCTTGTTTCTTTATCATCATAGTGTTTATCCTTTTATTTTTTCTTTGGTCTGCACATCTTCTTTCCCGATGGAGATCATGTTAGCGAATAGCTTATACGCGCCAGCAACACCTGCAGGTAGCTCTCTAAAGAAACTCAACCCAGTGTAGATATAATATCCCTTTCCGTGTTTGGCGACAAGAAGGCTCCCATCTTTGGGAGATTCACCCTTGTCGTTGGTAGACAAGACTGGTGTAAATTCTGGCCCCCATTCGTTTGGAAAATAGAGTCCGCGTTCTTGGACCCAACCTTCAAAATCTTGCGAGGTTATCTTATTTGGGAAATTCACGACTTCGTGATTTTTAGCAATAATGCGCATCTCGGCATTTTCATCGGTCACCCTATCTCTTGAGAGTTGAAGCTTAAATGGAGCCATGACATTGACACGACGGCTCGTATTGTACTGTACGATCATATTCCCTCCTTTTTCTACATAATCGAGCAAAAACTTTTGCTTGAACTTTAAGGATTCGATCGTATTGTAAGCACGAATACCCATTACAATGGCGTCGTATTTTGAAAGGTTGTCGGCAGTGATATCTTCCGGATCGATCATATACACGTTGTAACCGATTTGACGAAGGCTTTCTGCAACCACATCACCTGCACCTTTTATGTAGCCGATGTTTTGTCCATTTTTTTGAATATCCAATCGTACCACTTTCGCTTCCGAAGGTAATAGCACAGATTGAAAAGGAATATGCTCATAATCGATCTCGACCAGTTCTTTGGTATGCACTTTTCCGTCTACAGTAACCATAGGTGAGATACGTCCTTCGCTTTGTCTTTTTGGAGGCGTAACAGTAAAGTACACGGTCTTGTTATCACCTTTTTGTTCGATGCTGAAGTCGATCTTTTGTGGACTCACATTCCAATCGTTTGGATATGCGAGCGAAACACTTCCGTTTAGATTGGCTTTTCCAGCCTTGATCGTCACCGGAATCTCTTTAGGACCGTTGTTAAAGATGATCACCTTTTCAGAAATGCTGGCTGTGGCTTCAGGTAGAATTTCAAAAGGTTTGTATAATTCACCTTTGTCCGGCTTTGAATAGCGATGTACGATCGGTTTATAGTAATCGATGATGACCCCGTTGATTTTCATCATAAACCTAGCTTTTTGGCGCGTGCTTTCGGGTCTTCCGATCAGACGACGCTCGTCTACCTTATACATACCAAGACTTCCTTTTTCCATTAACCAGTACGGAGCAGTATATGGAGTATTTGGAAATATGGTGATATCCTTTTTAGCCGTGAATTTCTTGTTGTTTTCAAGTGTCTGCCCAGGAACTACAAACATAGCGGGATGATTTGGAAAATCAACCTCAATAAGTTCTACATTGGCGTTACTTCGATTGAGTGCTTCGATGTTAACGGCAATTTTTCCGTTAGGTGTTGAAAAGGAATCAGAAGCAGATGCTTCTAGATATAACCCTGTACAGGCGGTGATAATGTCTTTGATTTCTTCTCTTTTGATGGATCTCCAGTGCAAATCTTCTAACTTGGCGATTAGTTGATAGGCCTCGATCAACTTCGGAATGTGTACCGAAGGATCTTTAAAGTTGAAATTGTTTTCGACCTCATTCAATATTTTTTCAATGGCCTTGCCACCTTTGACACGCGTCCATGTGGTGTTGATGCCATCAAAAATATTTGACTTGTCTTCAGGGAGGTCGCCTTTCAGTAATTCGACATATTCGGTCTGAGAACCACGAGTAGTGATACGCCCAAAACCTTGGCACAAGTGCTGACTACTTGCTAGCGAAGCGATCTCATTGTTGGAGAGTCCTTTCATCGGATAGTATACCCCGACATCCATGCTTAACATCTTAGACTTATCGGCTTTCTCAAAGTTATCTCTACTACCATAAAACCACCATGAAGTGTTGAAGAACAAGCGCTTTGGTTGCCAGGTGCCGTATTGACCTACTTGACTGGAATAGGCATCTTTTTTTGCTGCCAGATCAAAAGCTTCCATGCTTAGCATGGCCGATGAGGTGTGGTGTCCGTGTGTTCTTCCCGGAGTACGGTGATCAAAACGGTTGATGATCACATCAGGTTTTAATCTTCTGATGGCCAATACCACATCACCAAGCACTTTTTCCTTGTCCCAAATCGAATGCGTCTCATCAGGATGTTTAGAATACCCAAAATCATTGGCTCTGGTAAACATTTGTTCACCACCATCGACAGAACGAGCACCTAAAAGTTCTTGCGTTCTAATTACACCGAGCAGTTCTCTGAGTTCGGGACCAATTAGATTTTGCCCACCATCACCACGAGTCAGAGATAAATAAATGGTTCTGGCCTTGACTTCATTTGATAAGTACGAAATGAGTCGCGTATTTTCGTCGTCAGGATGTGCTGCGACATACAATGCTGTCCCCAAAAAATTTAACTTTTGAATTTTCTCGTAGATCTCAGTTGAGGAAGGTTTTTCGGGTTGTTGTGCGTTGACGTTATATATCGAAAAAACACTAAGAACCGCAAGGATGGTAAGCTTTCGCATGGTGTTAGTTATATTGCTGACAGCATCAAATATAAAAAGAAAACCAGCCTTGTAGCTGGTTTTAAATATTCTTTAACGTTTGTAAGAAAGGCGATTTCTTGTTCTTATGAATCGAGTACAGAAACCCCTTTTTGAAGTAACATATTATTGGGATAGGTAAGTAACTCACCTTCATCGGTTCTGAGATGAATATGAAAGGCTTTGATATCTTCGATTAGCCCTTCGATTGGAAAATCCTTGTCATGTATTTTGATACGATGTCCGATCTTATACGGAAAAGAAAAGTACATGATTACGCCTGAGGTTACATTACTCAAAATAGACCATTGCGCGAAGAGGGCAACCCCCAGAACAGCAAACACAGAAGAAAAGATGAGTCCGAGTTCTTCTAGGTTTACTTTCCAAATGATCATAGCCACGAAGATGGCGATCAAAAAAAGCACTACGTTCACGTAGCGCTCAATAAGTTGTACCCGAGCTTCACTGATATCGCTACGCTTTCCAACACGTTTGACACCTTGGCGCATGGCAAAACGTATGATCAATAAAATAGATAGGACAATGACTGAGTAAATCAGCTCTTGTTGATGGTTCGTAAAAAAGTCACTCATATTAAATACCTAATTGCTCGCGCAAAGATACGTCAGCATTTGCATTTTTACCCCAATATGCCGATTTGATGGTATTAATTTTTGTTGCTTTTGTGGTCATGGACTTCGCATTGGGGCCAAAACCGCTTTTGGCTGTTTCCTCCCAAGCAGTGATCTCATGTGGAAATTGTGTGTTGAAATGGATCTCCAGACGACGGTCTAGCTTTGGGTAATAGATAGAATAGGTACTTTGGTCCCCCTGCTCAGTTAAATTGACTTCTGCTACATATGACTTTACTTCCTTATGTCGTAAACGAGCATGCTCTAACGATGGGATCATTCGTATTTTCCCTGTTGGAAGGTCTTTCGGTGCGATTCTGATTCGGTTCCAGATCTCGTTTTCCAACGTCACTTTATCAACCTTGAAATGTTGATCAGCCTCCCCTTCAAAATAGGAGTGCGAGGTCACTTCAAAACGATCTTTGTTATTGATCTGTGCATAAACGTGTCCGCACCATTCCTGACTGCTGAATGATACTTTGATTGCATGTCGATTGTCAGAAACAGGATAGAAGGTGCTGTTCATGATTGAATACGGATAGAGCCCCGTGAGAAACTTTTTCGTCGAATTCAATTTCAAGACAGGCACGTTTGACGAATTACTTCGATCAGCCTTGACCTGTACTTCGGGTAAGAAATCTTCGGTTACGAAAACCATAACGGACTTTCCTTCTCGAATTTCTCCGTATCGGGCTTGCTCTAATTGATAGGATGTGATTTCGGCCTCTCCGGCATACCAGTATTTTTTGAATGCTTCCGAAAGTGGTTTAGCCATTGTTTTTTCGGCTGTTGCAATTTCTGTGGCCTCGGCCAATTGGTCGTTCTTAACTCGGCGGTCTTCGGCGCAAGAAGCAAGCAACGCGATAGTTGCTATTATAAGAAAGACCCCAATTTCGATGCGAATGTATTTTTTGATGAAGGACATGGCGTTGATTTTCCTATAAAATTACAAGAAAAAAACGCCTAAACCATGCCCATTAACGTTTTGTAAACAAGGTTTACGGGTAGCCCCATAACGTTGAAATAGGAACCTTCTATCTTGGTGACACCGATATGGCCTATCCATTCTTGGATGCCATAGGCGCCTGCTTTATCAAATGGCTGATATTGTTCAATGTAGTAATGGATCTCATCGTCTGAAAGTTCTTTGAAGTGCACCGTAGTGATTGAGTTCACGGTCTTTTGATCGGTTGCTGTGGTAAAACAGACCGAAGTAATAACCTCATGGGAGGTTCCAGAAAGTGATCTGATCATCGCAAAAGCATCCTCTTTGCTCTTAGGTTTTCCTAGCGCTTGTTCGTCATGCCAGACAATGGTGTCAGATGTGATCAAGATATCATTTCCCTTGAGCTCTTCTTTAAACGGAAGTGCTTTGAGTTGCGACAAATAATCCGAAATATTGGATCTGCGCAAACGGGGAGGGTAGATCTCTTCAACCGGTTTCAGCCGAATCTCAAATTCTAGGTCCAGATCCTTGAAGAACTGTTGCCTTCTGGGGGATCCTGAAGCCAAAATGAGCTGATGATCTTTTAGTTTTTCTTTTAGCATGTCTATTTCAGATTAAAAAGATAACTAAAAATAGGCATAGAGAGCAATCCTAGTACCATGATAATTTTAAGTAATGAACTTAGAAGGCGAAAATCTTTCTTCGTTTCAGCACTCCATACTTTGATAGCAAAATACATCATGGGACCTAAAAGGGCTAAGAGTCCGTAGGCGATGGCCCATTGATTGGTATGAAGATAGGTATATAGTATCCAAAAAATACCAGCCATGCATATGATAGCGAGTACACTGATCATTTTAGCCGTTCTTTTACGACCGAGCAGAATTGGGAGGGTCCGCATCCCCACGGTATGGTCCCCATCAATATCTTCAATGTCCTTGACCATTTCTCTGAGCCAATTGATGGCAAAGGCAAAAAAAGCATATACTGCGAGTAGTTTAAATGTCAAAGAAACAATGATTTTATTTTCATTCGCGGCGATTGAGGCAATGTCAAAAAGCCCCACTATCAGTAAGCTGAGTGCCACTAGTAACGAAATCACAATATTACCAATTACGGCCTTCCGCTTTAATGAAGAGGCATAGATATATAGCGCTCCGGAGATTAGCACGAATAAAGTAGCAAAACTACTTTTTCCAATCGCGTTTGCCAGATATAACCCAATGCCAACACCAACGATGTTGAGTCCGATATATAGGTTATAAGCCACTTGTTCTGAGATTTGCTTTGTTACGATGACCTTTTCGGGTTTGTTGATCAGATCAACTTTCACATCAAAAATATCGTTGATGACATTTCCGCCAGCGGCAATGCAAACTGTTGCGAGCACCAACAACCAAAATTGAAGGTCAGTCATCGCACCTGCGGGAATAAAAGCATCTATGATATAGTACTTACAGAGCCACTGGGCCAGTACAATGATCAACAGATTAGGAAATCGTATGAGTCGTATAAAAGGAATCATGCAGTGAGAATAAAGATCAATCGTATTTAGCGTCGAAGTTCTTATTCCATTTGCCTTGTACTTTCAGGACCTGCTCGATCACATCACGGACACAACCTTTTCCACCTTTCTTATGCGAAATGTATTTGGCAATGTCCTTGATCTCGGCAACAGCATCGTTAGGACAGGTAGGGAGTCCAACCATTTCCATAGCAGGTTTATCCGGAATATCATCACCCATGTACAAAACATTTTCAGCTTTAATGTTGTAGACATCAAAGTATTCGTCAAGCTGTTCTACTTTATGGCTGGCACCCAAATAGATATCTGTGATACCCAGGCCGCGTAAACGTTGACGTACGCCTTCGTTGCTTCCGCCAGAAATAATGCAGACGTTGTAACCTTTGTCAACGGCCGTCTTTAAGGCGTAACCGTCTTTGATATTCATATTGCGTAATTGTTGTCCGTCGGTGGTGATGATAATCGTTCCATCGGTCAGTACGCCGTCAACATCAAATACAAATGTGGTGATGTGCTCTAGGTATTCTTTATAGCTCTTTTCTTCCATAGGTGCTGATAATTGAGTCGGTTAGCAACTCATAGATTTCTTTATGTATAGGATCGGCAAGCGAATCCAACTGCTTTTTTATGGTTGTGATATCCTGTCTTTTGGCAGGACCAGTTTGGGCTTTTTTAGGCGGAAGCTCTTTTACTTTATTGGCTGTTTCTTCGATCAATGGAGCCAATACCTCAAACGGAACTTCGTTTGCTTCACAAATCTCGCTACCGATTTGGTATAAATGATTGACAAAGTTGTTTACGAATACGGCTGCCAAATGCAATGATTTTCGTTGCGCCGAATTGATATGATATACTTTCTTTGATATCGCTTCCGCTACATTTTCTAACAATTCCAGGTCACCCGAATCTTCTGCTTCTAGGCAAATAGGAATTCCTTCAAAGGAAACTTCCTTGTCCTTCGAAAAGGTCTGCAACGGATAGAAGATGCCTTTTCTGTTCTTGTTAGAAAGGTGATCGATCGAAACGCTTCCGGAGGTATGCACCACCAATCGACCCGAGAGTGGTAAGCTTTCTGAAAGTACTTCAATGGCGTCATCAGCAACGGCCAAAATGTACAGGTCGGCTTCCGCTAATGCATCAATGTCTGTTGTCGTGGGGTTTTCTTTGAATGCCGATAATCCTCTTTTACTTCGGTTGTATACCTGCACAACCTGAAGCCCTTCCGCGTAAGCGAAAGCATTTACAAGATGTTTGGCAACATTGCCTGCCCCAAGGATTACGATGTCGGTCATGCTGCTAAATTAAGGATATTTGAATTTTTAAAAAGCGAAATGAACAATATTGCTTTATTCCACCGTAACTTTGCTCTATATGACAGTCAAAAGGAAAGAAATAGAGACTCGGGAAGATGTGTTTCTTTTGGTAGATACGTTTTACAAAAAGGTGCGAAAGGATGACCTACTCGGCCCCATTTTTAACCGACGTATTACCGATTGGGACTCGCACCTAGAACATTTAACAGATTTCTGGGAATCCAACCTCTTTTTTAGAAATTGCTTTCGCGGAAATCCTTTAGAGAAACACAAAGAAGTCGATGCCGAGAATGCATATAGCATCAACGAACTTCATTTCGGGGTTTGGCTCAATTTGTGGTTTCAGACAGTGGATGAACTGTTTGCAGGCGACAAGGCCAATATCGCCAAGAATCGCGCCCGTAACATGGGGACCTTTATTCATTTGGCGATTTTTAAGGCAAGACAGTAAAAATTCCAAATTCCAAACCTCAAATTCCAAACTCCAAATTGAAAATGTAAAAGTGGAAAGTGGAAAGTGGAAGTTGAAGGTTCGAGTCCATAGGTAAAATAGAAGACTAATTCAACATCCAAAATTCAACATTTAGAATTTATTTGAAGCTTTGTACTTTGTACTTGATACTTTGTACTCAAATCTCATATCTCAATTCTCAATACTAACAAGCAACGACTACTTTCACGCAAATTGAAAGAATATTAACATTTTAGAAAGTAGATTATGATTTTGGTCAGCATTAAAAGTGGGCAAAAAGCACTACTTTTGCAGCGATTAAATTAAAGCTAGCACGGTCGCTATGAACAACGTTCTCAAGAAGATCTTTTTCTCCACTCGCTTAATGGCTGTTTTGTTCTTTGCATTTGCAGTCGCCATGATTGTAGGAACCGCCATCGAAAGTAAATACAGTACAGAAACTGCCCGTATTTGGGTCTATAACGCTAAGTGGTTTGAAGCCATTATGGTTTTCTTCGTGATTAATTTCTGCGGAAACATCTTCAAATACCGTTTACTAAGCTGGAAAAAGTGGCCAGTGCTCACCATTCACCTTTCGTTCATTTTGATCATTGTTGGGGCATTTGTGACACGCTATATTGGTTTTGAAGGAATCATGCCGATTCGAGAAGGCGCTACTGAAAATTCCTTTATGTCTGAAAAGACCTATCTCACGGCCTTTGTAGACGGAGAGATCAACGGTGAGCCCAAAAGAAAACTAATGCGAGATGATATGCTGATCACTGCGGAAGCGGATAACAGCTTTGTCTGGAAAAGTGATTTCAACGGGCAACCTTTTTCGATTTCATATGCTGGTTTCATTGAAGGTGCTGAAGAAGGGTTGGTACCAGATGAGAATGGAGATGATTATTTGAAGATCGTTGAATCTAGTGGAGGGAATCGACATGATCACTACCTTAAGAGCGGAGAGATCGCTAACATTCACAACATTCTTTTTGCACTGAACAAACCCACACCTGGGGCCATCAATATCACCACAACCGATTCTACATATTACATCAAGTCTCCTTTTGAAGGAAACTTCATGCGTATGGCCGATCAGTTTCAAGGTGCTTTGGTTAAAGATAGTCTGCAACCATTAATGATGAGGTCGTTGTACAATGCTGCTGACATGCAATTTGTGTTTCCGGATAAATTGGTCAAAGGAAATTATGGAGTTGTAGAGGCCGAAGATAAAGAGAATGCCATTGAAGACGCTTTGATTGTCAACATAGAATCTATGGGCGAAACGGCCCAATTGAAATTACTTGGTGCCAAAGGAAAAGTGAATCCTCCGAAGCCTGTAAAAGTTGGCGGACTCGATTTCAACCTATCATATGGATCTATGCTACACCAGTTGCCTTTTAGCATAAAACTGAATGATTTTATCGCCGAGAAATATCCGGGTACAGAACGTAATCCCACACCAAGTTATTCGGCGTTTAAGAGTAAGATTACGGTGAATGATGAGCGTCCGTTTGATTATGAGATTTACATGAACCACGTTTTGGACCATAAGGGATATCGCTTCTTTCAGGCGTCTTTTCAGCCTGACGAAATGGGAACGGTACTTTCTGTGAACCACGATTTCTGGGGCACTTGGATTACGTATATTGGATATTTCCTACTCTACATCGGACTTATGGGAATCATGTTCTTCGGGAAAACCCGATTCAAAGATTTAGAGCAAATGCTCAACAAGGTGCGCAAGAAAAAAGCAGCACTAACTACAGTTGCAGTGCTTCTGTTTTCTATGGGACTTGCTGCACAAGAACACGGTCCTAATGATGGGCACGATCACAGCAATACTTCAACCAATACAGTACAATTGGATTCTGTGATACTGGCCAACGCAGTGACTGAAGATCATGCTAGTAAATTTGGAAAGTTGGTTATCCAAGATTTTGGTGGACGTATGAAACCGGCCAACACCTTCGCTTCTGAAATGCTTAGGAAGGTAAGTAAGCGCGATAATTACGAAGGACTGAACGCTGATCAGGTATTGCTTTCCATGACTGAAAACCCGCTACCTTGGTACCACGTTCCGTTGATTTATGTGAAGTGGCAAAACGATAGTATTCGAAAGATCATCGGTGCCGATAGCAAGGCGAGTCGAATTCCGTTGACTCAGTTTTTCACCGATAAGGGCGAGTATAAATTGGCTCCGTATTTGGGAGCTGCTTATAAGGCTCAAGTACCGAACTCGTATCAAAAAGGATTCATTGAGACCGATAGAAGGGTTAACATCTTGTATTCGGCATTGGAAGGAACCATTATGAAGGTGTATCCGATTCCGGGAGACCCTAACAATGCTTGGACTTCGTATCCTGAATTGAAAGACGCTAATCTAAGAGGAATGGATTCCTTGTACGCTCGAAACGTGATGCCATTGTATATGACTGCTTTGCAGGGAGCCAAGAAATCTGGAGATTATAAGCAAGCCGAAGAATTGCTTGAAAGCTTAAAAGGCTTTCAGAAAAAGCACAGTGAAGACATCATACCTTCTGATCAGCAGATCGATACAGAGGTATTGTATAACAAACTGAATATCTTCAACAAGCTATATCGCTATTATGCCATGTTTGGGGTATTCATGCTAATCTTGGTCATCATGCAAATCTTTAAGGATCGCAAGTGGCTTAGAGGAACCATTCTTGGTTTTAAGGTGGTTATTATTTTACTTTTCGTCGCGCATATTGCAGGGTTACTTGCTCGTTGGTACATTTCTGGAAATGCTCCGTGGAGTAATGCCTATGAAGCCATTATCTATGCAGGTTGGGCTACCATGGGACTTGGCTTGGCCTTCGGAAGAAAATCGAATTTGACGGTGGCTAGTGCTGCTTTTGTGACGGCCATACTGTTATGGGTAGCACATCAAAGCTGGACAGACCCTGCCATCGGAAACCTTCAAGCGGTATTAGATAGCTATTGGCTAATGATACACGTAGCGGTTATCGTTGCGAGTTATGGACCCTTTACTTTGGGAGCCATTTTAGGAATCGTAGTGGTCATTCTGATCCTTTTGACCAATAAAGAAAACAAAAAGCGAATGTCGCTTAGCATTCAAGAATTGACCATTATCAATGAACTAGCGCTTACCGCTGGTTTAGTGATGCTAACCATTGGAAACTTCTTAGGCGGACAATGGGCCAACGAGAGTTGGGGACGCTATTGGGGATGGGACCCGAAAGAAACTTGGGCGTTGATCAGTATCATGGTATATGCCTTTGTGATCCACATGCGTTTGGTTCCTGGGCTAAGAGGGCGTTTTGCCTTTAACTGGGCTTCGACCTTTGCTTTCATGTCGATCATCTTCACCTACTTTGGTGTAAACTTTATACTTTCTGGATTGCACTCGTATGCTAGCGGTGATGCAATTATTGGCATTCCGTTCTTCGTATGGTATGCAATTATCTGGACGCTCATTGGTTTGGCCATCTATCCGAAGTATAAGAAGTATTATGCTAAGTAGTCTTTAGTCTGTAGTCGTTAGTCTTTAGTTGTTAGTTTTAGTACAAAGTAATAAGTACAGAGTACAAAGCTTCTAATGAATTCTAAATGCTGGATACGTCTTTCTACTTTGCCTCTAACCTCCAAGTTCGAGTAAACAAATCAACGATTCAACAGATAAACAATTTTGAATTTGATAATTCAAAATAAAATCTGATATTTGTTTCATTATGAAGTACTAAGAATTATGCCTGCTATTGTGAGCATCCCCCCGTTTCGATTTTTTGTCTGAAGATATCTTTTCAGGCAACATTCTTTTTAACGCATAATTCTAATACACATGTCACAACATAAAAAATCATTCAAAGAATACGTATCACTTTTTGTAATCGCCGCTAGGGGTAAGGAACAGAACTTTACTTCAGGGAGCATTCGCCGAGCCGTTTTCATGTTATCCATTCCAATGATCCTCGAAATGATCATGGAATCCATCTTTGCTTTGGTCGATATCTATTTCGTGTCGAGCCTAGGGGAGAACGCCACAGCGACCATCGGACTCACAGAGTCGGTGCTTACCTTGGTATATGCGGTCGCCATCGGACTCAGTATGGGCGCCACGGCCATCGTAGCGCGGAGGGTAGGAGAAGAAGATATCAACGGTGCTACACAAGCAGCGGTTCAAGCGATTGCTTTAGGTATTGGAGTAGCTGCGATTATCAGCGTCATAGGAATCCTATTTCCGAAGGATATCCTTCGATTAATGGGTGGTTCGCCTGAGCTGATCGCAGAAGGATACGGATATACACAAATACTCTTGGGCGGAAACGTCACTATCATGTTGCTCTTCTTGATCAATGCCGTATTTCGTGGTGCAGGGGATGCTTCTGTAGCCATGAAAGTATTGATATTATCGAACGTATTAAATATCATTTTAGACCCCATGTTCATCTTTGGTTTTGGACCGATTCCAGCATTTGGGGTAAAAGGAGCTGCCATTGCAACGACCATCGGTCGAGGTAGTGCTGTGATCTTTCAGTTGTTGATACTATTCTTTGGTTGGAGTAAGATCAAAGTGGGTGTTAAAGACCTTGTTATTCGTGCAGGCGTAATGTTGAATTTGATCCGAGTTTCTTTAGGCGGAATCTTCCAATTCATCATCGGCACATCGAGTTGGGTATTCTTGATGCGTATCATGGCCGAATTCGGAAGCGAAGTGCTCGCTGGATACACTATCTCAATTCGAGTCTTGATGTTTACCTTGATGCCATCATGGGGTATGAGTAATGCCGCAGCCACACTAGTCGGACAAAATCTCGGCGCGGGTAAACCCGATCGAGCCGAATCTTCCGTTTGGAAAACCGGAAAGTACAACGCCTATTTTATGGTAATTGTATCTGTGTTCTACTTGATATTCGCCGAATTTATCATGCGATTCTTTACCCAAGAACCGGCCGTTGTCGAGTTTGGCGCCTTGAGTTTACGAGTGATAGCCGCCGGTTATGTCTTTTATGCCTACGGAATGGTGGTCATTCAGGCTTTCAACGGAGCGGGTGACACACGTACTCCCACGATCATTAACTTCTTTTGTTTCTGGTTGTTCCAACTTCCGTTTGCCTATGGTGTAGCCATATGGGCGGGTTGGGGCGCATTGGGCGTACTCTTGGCAATAACGATCGCTGAAGCGCTGATCGCCATAGTTGGTATTCTCTGGTTTAGAAAAGGTGCTTGGAAAGCGGTTAAAGTGTAACGAAATTCCAGCGAAAGCAGGAATTTCTTAGTTGTTAGTCTTTAGTTATTAATCGTTAGTTGATTTAAGAGTAATGAGCTACTTCTTACTTAAGATTCATTCATTTCAAAATAATGAACAATTCCTTCCCTTACCAAGGGAAGGTGGCAATGGGCTTGTCCCATTGACGGAAGGGTTATGTCATATAGTTATTAATTGCTAGAATTTGCCCTCACAGGCTGAAAACTGTTAGAACGAAGGCTAGGAATTTTCGATTTAATAACTAACCGTAAGTCCGCCAAAATCATCCAGAAATTCAGCCTTGGACATGACTTTTCCTGAAGGGGCAAATTCGTCAATATAGAGTGCTGCATGTAAGTTTTCAGGATTCGTCAATAAACCCACAAAATTTTCTGAAATGATAGGACATCGATCAATGCTGTTTTCAAAGGAGCTATTGGTAAGCATATTGCGATATAATATATAACCACGATCACCAATCTCTGGATCCCATGCCAGGTAATTTAACCCGTTGGCATGATCTATGATTTCTTGATTTTGTCTGGCAACGACTAGATTGATATAGCCGTCAGACGCAACATGCAATTCGGTATCAGAGAGTGTTTCGTAATTGAACGAACTCACATCGCTTAAACCCACAGAAAGATAGCGCATATCATAGGTGTTGAAATCGCTAAAGTTTTCGGCCACCGAAGGCGCTTTCCATCGTAGAAGAATAACTTGATCGTTTATAAGTGTCGATGCACTAATAAGATAAGCGTTATCTGGGTTGGCATAGTTTCCTGAATCTGAACCACTGACACGAAAGAAATACCTATCAGCGCTAGGTTCACCAAAAAAGAGAACATCATGCATTAATTCAAGATTACTTACAATATCGTCAATCTCTACTAGTTCTTCTAGAGATTCTGGAGAGGGAGGGGCCACAGGATCATTGGTTGGACTCATTGCAGAAATGATGGGTAGCTCAACGCCTCCAAAGTCATCCGATTCTGGTAGATAATAGCGAATAAACACGCTGAGATTCGTTATACTCTGGTCAAAGGACATCCAATTTGACAGGCCAGAAGATGTAACAAAACTAGGCCCAATGTGAATTTCATATTCTTGGTCAGAAACATAGGATTGCGTTTGAAATGGGTTGGCATTATTGGACGTTGCCGAAATTTCAAAATCCCTTAAGATCCCAACAGGGTCCCTACTATCATTATCATACACAATTATTGAGAAGTACCTTGCCTCGGGAAATTTTCCTTTAAGCTTTATGATAGTTTCAGTATTTGGGTCTCGTTGAAATGCATAGGTGAAATAGTTAGACTTACCATCTGGAAAAAAAGGAATTGTCGTATCTCTTCCAAGGTTTATTTCCCAATCCGAGCGTTCAAAAACACCAGCATTTTGATTGTTGATTTCCTCATCGTTGTCCTTACAACCAACAAAAACACTGGCTATTAAGAGGAGTTGAACTACTATTCTGAAGATTTTAGAGAACATTGCAACAAATATATGGAATTAAGTGCCACATCGAGTCTGTCATTTACCTTTGTTATTTTTTCTACGGAAACATCTCGGTTTTGTGATAAGTCTCCACAATCCGAAGCCCGAAGGGCGTAGGGTTAGAATTTGTGATTTGGAATTCGTACTTTAGAATCTTCAATTTTACGAGCATGACCAAGAAAAAAATGGGGTTAAACACGGTGTGTACCCATGTGGGCGATGTCGCCGACAAGCAATTCAAAGGAGCCGTTTCACCAATCTATCTTTCAACGTCCTATGCGTTTGAAGATGTTGAGTTGAAGCGCTATCCCAGATACTTTAATACACCCAATCAAGAAGCGCTTTCTAAAAAGATAGCCAAGCTAGAACATGCTGAAAAGGCGATGATCTTTGGTTCGGGAATGGCAGCCATAAGCACTGCAATGTTTGCCTTTTTGAAGAAGGGAGACCATGTGGTCTTACAAGAGACGCTTTATGGAGGTACCTTTAACTTGGTAACCCAAGAGTTTGAAAAATATGGGATCGAATACAGTTTTACTGACGGATGGGAAGCTAAGGATTTTAAGAAAGAGATTAAGAAGAATACGAAAGTGATTTATGTGGAAACACCTTCGAATCCGTTGTTGACGATTACCGATTTGAAAAAAGTGGTGAAGCTCGCGAAGAAGCATAAATTGCTCACGATGATTGACAATACCTTCGCAAGTCCAGTCAACCAAAACCCAATCGACTTAGGGATTGACATTGTCATTCATAGTGCCACCAAGTATCTTGGTGGACACAGCGACATCCTTGCTGGAGCCGTTGTAGGTTCAAAGAAACATATGGACCAGATCTGGAATACCGCCATTTGTTATGGTGGCAGCTTAAGTGATTTTACAGTTTGGATGTTAGAGCGAAGTATTAAGACGCTAGGATTGCGTGTCAAAGCCCAAAACAGAAATGCCAAAAAGATGGCGCAATTTCTGGACAGCCACAAAGATATCTCGAAGGTATATTATCCAGGTTTAAAATCGCACCCAGGTCATGAGGTAGCCAAAGCGCAAATGAAAGGCTATGGAGGAATGCTTTCTTTTGAATTGAAAAAAGGAATTGACCCAACAAAGTTTCGCAAGAAACTAAAACTGATAAAACCTTCTATGAGTTTGGCAGGTGTTGAAAGTACGGTGTTGTCTCCAACACAAACTTCGCACGCATTACTTACTCCAGAAGCACGAAAGAAACAAGGGATCAAAGATGGCCTGATTCGCTTCTCTGTTGGAATTGAAAGCCCGCAAGATCTAATGGACGATATCGAGCAGGCGATTAAAGCATGCAAAAAATAGTATTGAGTACAAAGTATTGAGTATTGAGAAACTTGAGCTGACTATTCTGTCTCTATGCTTGTGAAAAATAGATTTAAAATCATATGACAAAACTTGATATACTAGCCTTCGGTGCGCATCCAGACGATGTTGAGTTGGGGTGTGGGGCCACAGTGGCAAAAGAAGTTGCCAATGGAAAGAAGGTAGGCATTGTAGACCTTACTCGAGGAGAGTTGGGTACACGTGGCTCGGCAGAGATACGAGACCAAGAAGCCGCTGCGGCTGCTAAAATCTTAGGTGTTTCCATTCGTGAGAATTTAGGAATGGCCGACGGATTTTTTGTAAATGACCGAGAGCATCAACTAAAGATTATTGAAATGGTGCGTAAGTACCGCCCAGAGGTGGTTTTGTGCAATGCCATCGACGATCGACATATCGATCACGGAAAAGGGAGCAAGCTGGTAAGCGATGCTTGTTTTTTATCCGGATTGAAGAAGATAGAGACCTCATTAAATGGAAAACCTCAAGAGCACTGGCGACCAAAGGTGGTGTACCATTATATTCAATGGAAGAACATCGAACCTGATTTTGTGGTAGACGTTTCAGGATTTATCGATAAGAAAACTGAAGCGGTATTAGCTTACGGTTCTCAATTTTACGACCCAAAAAGCAACGAGCCAGAAACTCCGATCTCTAGTAAAAACTTTTTAGATAGCATCAATTACAGAGCGCGCGATCTAGGAAGATTAATTGGTGTATCTCATGCCGAAGGATTTACGGCAGAGCGTTATATAGCAGTCGATAATTTGGGAGACCTGCGATAAAAATCTTGCTTTTTTCTTTGTAGAAATAGCAACAATATTTTACATTTGCACCCGCCTTCGCATCATAGGAAGCTATGTCATGAAGGTTCTTTGAAAAAATGGTGGTTGTAGCTCAGTTGGTTAGAGCGCTGGATTGTGGTTCCAGAGGTCGCCGGTTCGAACCCGGTCTTCCACCCATTTATAAGCCTTTCGTTTTACGAGAGGCTTTTTTTGTGCTTAAAGTTTTGTTTCGCACTCAACTACTCAAAAACCACTTCATCGATAAAGATATCTTGTGGATTACCATAAGCTTGTGAAAAAATGGTCAATCCTGATCGAATGCAGCTTAAGTCGAGATTTTTGAGATTGATGGAGTATTTTTTCCATTTGGTGGTCAGCTTAATTTCTTTCGATTTTTTTGCTGTATCTGGGAAGGGTTTGTCCGAGCCAATCAAGCCAAACCCGATGGTGGCTATCACATTTTTCTTGCTGGCTTTTGCCCAGAACGTGAATTTCTTGGCCCCAGAGATATCATAACCTCCCAGAATCTCGCCCCAATCGTTGGCAGGGTTTACCAACCCCAATCCATACCAATTGTAATCTTCGTTATAGCTGATTTTCAATGCAGCCCCACCTGAGTGTATGTCATCTTTATATTGAGTATCTACGGTCATGGCTTTATAGTTTCCCATGTAGGCTGAAGCAGCATAATCATTGCTATTTCCATCTTTGTACACATAAAAGGGTAAGCTCACCTTGGGGACCAAATACTTGCGTTTCTTGGCTTCTTCATCTGTGATCTTAATTCCAGTGGATGCGATACCCACATTGCTGTATGTGTCCTTGACCATGGCGTACACCTTTACGGCACCATCTACTTTAGGTAACTGGATTTCGAAACCATCTGTAGGGTTTCCGAGTGAAACGAGCTCATTTATCTGATCTCGACGCTTGCGACTTCCGGTGCGTTGGTTGTAACTGAATTTTACTTCTAACTGTTCATTTTCCGCATCAAAAAAATCTAATTCAACAGGAATCCAAGAACCGCTTTTTTGTGTAGTGTTTGTAAGCTCGAAAGTTTTGATCTCTGGCACTTGGTTGATAGGATCGTTTCCTGTAAACGCTTTACGAATGGCCCAATATTGTGGACGTGTCATATTCTCGTAATGGGTAAATAGCCAAGGAGCTATGAACTCATTTCCGGAAGAAAAATGAAATATAAATACGCCTAAGTTTGCTGGTTTGTTTTGTATCCAATTTTCATAGCCGTTGACAATTGCATCATACTTTTGTTGATCGCTCGGTTCAACTGTTATGCCGTTGACCTTTTGTTTAATGTCCCACTCGCCAGTAACTCCAAATTCGGTGAGGAGATATGGTTTGTCGATTCCTCTTTTTAGAAGCTCATCGGCTAGCAGATTGGCTCCAGGGCCGTAACTGTTTAATCCGTAGATATCAATGGAAGGAACGTATTTTAGCCACCACTCTAGACCGAAGGTCCAAGCTTCGACTGATGCGATAGGGTGGCTTGGGTCTTTTTCCTTTATGGCACCACATATGCGTTCGAGTAGTTGGGAATAGGCCACTTTCTCTTCATTAGTGGCTGTATTCAAATACACTTCATTACCAATTCCCCAGATAAGAACAGCGGGATGATCTTTGTGGGTTTCTACTACGTTTAGGGCGTTGTTATACATGTCTTCTTTTCCTTCAACGTTTTCCAGATAATTGAAGCTATCATCGTCTTCCATTCCCGGACGTCCGTGACGCATCCATATCCCCAGCATGACTTTGATGTCGTTGGCATGTGCTGCATCTAGCAACTTGGAAGTGTTTTTACCAGTGGCCCAAGTTCGAATGGTATTGACCCCCAGAAACTTTAGGTCTTTAAGGTAGATGTCGTAATTATCTATGTCTTTATCGAAACCAAAAGTTGCACCTTTAACTTCATACGGTTTCCCGTTGACCAATAGTTCCCATTTACCGTTGACCTTATCAACGGTAGTCTGTGCACTGGATATGACCGTACTAACGAATAATAAAAGAAAGAAAGCCGTTTTCATCTTTTTTTTAGTTACGTTTTGAAATTTGAAGGTCATAGTTCATTACTTTGGCGATGGTCATACTATACGGTATTACTCAATAATTCCTTGATCGAACTTCGTAAGTATTCGGGTGCTGGAAATAGCTTTTTTGAGTATAACCAATTTCTCCTTTGTCCTATTGAAAAGGTTCCGGTATTAACTTTATAACCTGTATTTACGAAAAAGTTGGAAGTATCTAAAATTTTCTTGGCCTCGAATTTGTTTATGGTCCATTGATGGCCTCCTTTGCCTTGCCTCGTATCTTTCAAGTGACATTCTAGTCCGTTTTCTGTTACTTTCAATATGGTTTCCTGCTTGGAAGTTTTGAAGACTGTTATTTGCGTCAATGTAGATTCGAGATTGGCTGGAGCCGTTTCTTTTTCAGGCTCTGCTTCTTGTTCGGGTGTTTTTAAGTACGTACGATACGCAAGCACCGCCATGATGACAGCGGTTATTGCGGTGATGCTATTGGTAATCACAGCCATCCAATCTCCAAAGTTCATTTGAGACCCCATGTCAATTCGCTTTTAGGTATAACAATTCTTTACAATTGTAGGTTTCGAATTAAAGGTACTTAAATTTTAGTTTTATTAACTATCCCTAATCAGCGATAAGTAGTATATTTCGAGCTTCTTACAGCGAAGTAATTATATTGTGAGTAGCATGAAAAAGGTTTTATACATCTTCTTACTTTTTCCTTTTTTTCTTTCGGCTCAGCTCAATGAGAGTGATACGCTAAATGTTAAAGCACGCCTTTCTTTGACCGGCCTTTGGCAAGGAGGAAATGTTCAAACTTTGATTTTTAGAGCCAAATCTGATGTGAGTTTTCGACCTTGGAAGAAATGGGTCTTCAAGACCACCAACTCATATGTTTATCAGGAGTTTGGGAAGGAGAAGGCAGATGAAGATATTTTAAGCCTCAATTTTCTATACCTGAACCCAGAAAGAAGGCTTTATCCCTTCGTTTTGGGCTTTGTAAGTACGAACTTTAGAAGGGAGATCGACCTGCGTTACTTGGTCGGAGCTGGGGCCACTTATCAGATTCTTCAGAAAAAAGACCATTGGCTTAAGGTGTCACTTTCTAGTGAATACGAACGAACCAACTTTGCCAACACCGACTTTAATCGCGACGTATATGATGGAGATCGGTCGATCAACACATTTCGTGCGACCATTTGGATCAATGGTAAATATAGTTTGTTTAAAAACAAAGTGATTCTAAATCACGAAAGTTATTTTCAACCTTCTTTAGAACGCAGTGATAACTTTCGTTGGCAAGCTGATCTAGGTTTAGAGTTTCCTATTTGGAAGTTTTTGAACTTTAAAGTCAACTACCTTCATACTTTTGAAAGCATCGTGATCGAAGATCAGAAAAGAGAGGACCGTTTTTTAACCTTTGGTCTTACGTTGAAGAGTTATTAACAACTATCGTTACTTTTTCAATTTGGCAACTTCTATCGGAATGAATTTTGGTAAATAACTTGGAGTACATCCTTTTGCCACAACCTCGTCCTTGTAAAGTCCTGTGTCTTCCCCAATTGAAATGCATCGAGAGCGATATTCTTCTTGCCATTTTCCTATCTGACCAGCTGTATAATTCATGGCCCACTGTACTTCGGGTTGTTCATTTACCATGTTTGCTTCAATGGCATTAAGAAGATATTCTGTGTTAGAGTGATTGGTATTTCCCATCCATCGCAATCGTGCCTGATAATACCAAAACACTCTTCTTTGCAGTGCAGAGGGACTCTTTTCCCAGGACTCAATCATATTGATGGTGTTCTTATCTTTTGTAAGCTGATTAGCCATTAACCAATCGATCAACTGGTTACGGTTGTCTGTCTCATGCTGTTGGATGTCTGTATCAAGTTGGTTAATTACCTCTTGAGAAAGCTGTTTTTTGTCCATAATGAGAATGGCCAATTGGCGCGGTAGGAATTCCCCAGTAGACCAGAGTTCCATGGCGAGATCATGATCTTTTTTAATTTCTTTGGCTATTTTTCGAAGATCCCCCAATTTTGTCATGGACGGGTCAATCTGATCATATATACCTTTTGATTTAGAGGAGAGCGACATACTTTGATCTTTAGTTATTTAATGCGTCGATGATAGTCTTTTTAACCATAAAGATACCTACCAATAAAGTTAGTGATTTTTATCAATAAAGGTGGAGTATGAAGTTGAGAAAGTCTACGGGTTGAACTTCTATTAAGCTTACTAGGAATCATTACTGAGTTTGAATAGCCTTTGCACTATATGCAACAAACCGCTGGAAATCTTGATGAATTACCAACGGTTTGCCAATGATTAGTGGGTGATGATTTCTTATCGCTGCAATGAAACTTGTTTATGGTACTTGTTCTTTTCTTCGGGAACTTCACTTAGGTATTGCACAAATTCATACTGATTGCCATCTGCGTCAGCAAAATAATCCCGAATCCTGAACTCTTCGACCTCTTTTGGAAAATCTCTTTTGTAACCGTTGCTTATTAGATTGTTTGCTATTTCCTCTACATTTTGAACCACGAAGCCCAAGTGGTTTACACCTATGGTGTCATAATTCTTATTAGCTTTTAAGTCGCTCATCTTGGCCTGGTTAAGGGCTATATAAGTGTTGTCGTCACCGATGTGAACCCATTGTCTCATATCATTGCCGCCCCCACGTATTGTAAAGTGTGGAAATGCTGTTTGGAAAAACTTTATGGCTTCCTGTAAGTCATTCACCGTAATGTTGGCGTGTTCTAGGTATATACTCTTTGTTCTCATACTGTTTTAGTTTAGTACAAATATCAGGCGAGAATGATTTGCATAAAATGAACTTACGTACAGAAGTTTACCTGTACCATAGTACAGGCGTAAAATTTGCTTTTGAATTATGTTCCAAAAAGCCCTTTCCTTAAGCCGATATCAACAGCTTCAGTACGATTGTCGGCGTTGAGTTTGGATAGGATGGAAGTGATATGAAATTTAACGGTGCGCTCTGTTATAAATAGTTGTTTGCCGATCTGTTCGTTGGTGAGACCCTTTTTTATATGAGTGAGTACCTCCAATTCCCGTTTTGTTAGAGGCATTTTTGGGTAGTTGAATTCTTCTAGAGTTGATACAGTTTCCTCAAGCATTTCGGTTTCTTTTCAGCAAAAGCGTTAGTTGCTTTCGTATATCAGTGACTCGTTTAATTGTTTCTTCTACTTTGGCTTTATCACTCTTTGTACTATTGAGAGACAGTAGGACGGCTTCCATTTTGGGCACAAAAACGCGATTCAATACGCTATTAATAGCCTTATCTGACACATGATTTTTGTCTCTGTATGATTCTTGCAAGCGAGTACGTTGAATAGCAGTACCTATTAACTGGCTAATGGTATTAAGTACCGTTAGTTGCTTTTCATTTAGTTGCTGACTTTCTTTGCTGAGTAAGTTCATGAGCCCAACTTTCTGGCCATTCATAATGATTGGAATCGTTGCATGATACTTAAGTCCTTTCGTGCCGGTACTTATGTCCTCTAACCTTGAACATGCAATTTCACTGATGTTCATTGCTTGATCAATATCATCTGATAGGTATTGTTTAATACAATAGCACCAACCTGATAGGCGTTCGGGATGCTTACTTAGTGCTGGTGGAAGATTACAGGAAGCCGCAAGATATACAGATTTGTTATCAGGTTCTGTTAGCCAGATCCAACCCGTTTCTACCTCTAGAATTTCAACGGTCTTTTCTAAAGAAGAGCGAAGCGCCGCATGTAAGGAAAACTCCTTGTTGAGATGGCTTGCTATTTCATATAGCCTCAAAAAATAATCCTTGTCTTCCATTGTAAAAACTAAAGTGAGAACCAACTAAAACTAAAAGTAGTGATTTTTACCAGAGTAGGGAAGGGTAAGGAATTGTCACGCTTTATGGCGTCATTGATATAAAATATAATGCGGTGGTTTAGTCTTTACTTGTTTGTTCTTTCAAATCTATTTCGAACAAACAGGCGGGTGCGTTATGGTAGTGTTCGGGTAACGTGTCAGTATTTTTAAGGTCAAACATCCCTAAAAACTTAAAACCCGCGTTTTTGTAGTACTCAATGAGCTTAACATTATTTCCCAAGGTATCGAGTCTAACAAACTGTTTATTGTTTGATCTGGCGTATGCCTTGGCCCAATCAACAATTTTGGTGACAAAATTATTACCTCGAAAGTCAGGATTTGTGGCAATTCTATGAATATAGACAGCGCTGTCTTTGTTTTTCTCTTCCCAGATTTGTTCGTCTTGAAATGTGATGGCCCAAACACAGGCCGTCTCTCCGTCAATAACTATTTTCCATTGTCGGTTTTCTTTTACTTCAGTTTCTACAAGTGACCTCTTGAATTTAGGCCATACAACCACGGTCTTCTTGGCTCTTTGATAGTCTGAGGCAATCTTATAGAGTTTAAAAATTTCATCGATGTCGTCGATAGTGCAATTTTTGATTTCCATGTTGTGGTTCGTTTAGGGTTTGTCGTAATTCTTGTTTGACAAATTTCGGAAGTATGGTTTGCTAAAAAAATCCGTTTCTTGCTTTATTTTGTTTTTTATGACGGTGCAGTAATTTCGAATTTTAGCTCCTAATTTTACCACTAAAGACTGAATACAGAACCTACGCATCTTTTTGGAAGTAGATGGCAGAATGGTCTTGCTGACTCATCACTTTGGACATTATGACTCGCAAATGGTTTTTACCTTTTTGAGCGCTTTTGGAAATGTATTTGTCATAAATTCTAGATGTTCATTCATGACGTCAATTTCTACCTTCAACGTATTCGTACCTTTTTCTTCTAAAACCTTGTAGATTTCTGTAGCGCCCGACCATTTTTTTGTTTCGTCGTCCAATGGTTGTTCTTTTCCGTCCATCACGTTTCCAACATGTCTGAATTCGATGAGTTCATTTGGCAAGTGTTTTTCTATAACACTATAGATCCCACTCTTATCGGGTGCAAGGAAATATATTGTACTGCCTGCATCCCAATTATCAGCTACATAATATGAGCCTTCAAAAAATATACCTGCCCAATCGCGATAGTTTTTGTCGCCCCAAAGAGTCTTCCAAATCGTTACTTTATCAGCTTTTATGTCAATTGAAAACTGTAGTCTCTTAATCATCGTGATGAGTGTTTTTTCTATTTGATCACCAATATCTTAATGCTTTTCCGTTTTCTACAAATTCCTTTAAAGACTCATGCATCAAATACTTCCAACCGCCAACGAAGTTTTCTCTTTTGAAATCTGGATTTGTAAATGATTCAAGTCCTTCATGTATGAGTTTTAATGTAGTTTTTTCACCGGCGGCAGCTAATTCAAACGTCACGAAAGAAATACCTGTATATCCTTCGTATTTCCAAGAGTACTTCAGTTTTTTTAGAGGAACAACCTCTAAAACTTCACATAAATGCATGTACCGCTTGTTTTCCTCGCCGCCTTCAAAGTGAAATTTGTAACCTACTTCTGGTTTGAAACCAGAAAGATCGAAGTACCATTTTTCCATGAGTTCCTTTTCGGTGATGGCACGCCAAACTAGATCTATCGGGGCATTGAATTCATGTTCTATAATTAGTGGATTGTTCATTTTATGAATGTTTGTTGGTTCCGGTTTTAGGGTTAGATTGTAGCTCATCCAGCAGTTCGTCCAATTGACTAAGCTTACTAGCCCACATTTTTCTAAAAGGTTCAAGCCAATCGGCAACCTCTGCAAGTTTTTCGACTTCAAGATTGCAATGGCGTTCTCGCCCTTCTTTTTTTATAGTGATCACACCACACTCTTGCAGATATTTAATGTGGAGGGATACGGCCTGTCGGGTCATATCGAATTTATCGGCCAAGGCATTTACATTTTGTGCTTCATTTGTAAGGGACATCAGTATACTCCTTCTTGTTGGGTCGGCTATCGCATTGAAGACATCTCTTTTCATGGTCTATATTTTATATGCAAGTGATTGCTTGCAAATATATAGGAAAGCATTTGCTTGCGCAAATTTATTTGTGGGAAGTTGTTCTGAGTTGGGATTGAAGCTGGTTTTGATGCGTACATAGAAGGGATCGGATCCGCAATAAAGGGAGGTATGCTGCTATTGCTTCACTAATTCTGTTAGCTTCTTCTGAGAATCGTTATATCCCAATTCAATGGCCTTTTCATAGCTTTTAATGGCCTCCTTTTTAAGGTCGTTGGCCACATATCCATCGCCTAATGAGTCCCACAAATTGCCATCTTCTGGATATCGTTGCACGTTCTTCTTAAAAAATTCTAATGCCCAATCGACATTTTCATTTAAACGCAACAAGACATAGCCTAGGGTATTTAAAAGCCCTGATTTGGAATATTCTTCAGCATACTTTTTTTGAAGTGATACAAAGAGCTGTTTCGATGTGTCGGTTGGGTGCTCTCTTATATACTCTATGGCATATGCATACACATTGTTTGTTATTGGTTTTGGGGAATAATTTTCGTCCAAGATCAACTTTTCAACCACATAGGCTAGACCTTCAACTTTTGCGCTATTTGCATTGGTAGCATATACAATAAACAGGTCTTCCTCAGGATACCATATGATAGAATGTGAAAATGTTCCGTTTGAGCCGTTGTGCGAAATTCTTAACGCATTTTCTTTTGTGTTCATAACCCTCCATGCATAGCCATAATGGTAGTTAGCCGTTGGCTTTGATGCATAAATGGTTGTCATTTTTCTAAAGGATTCTGGGGTCAATACCAGGTTTGTCTTAAGGGCTTTATGCCAGCGCAACAAGTCATTTTGTGTAGAATTGATTCCGCCATTGGCCTTGAGATGCCAACTAAGATCTCCGGTTTCCTGATAACGTGTTACTGGGGGAGGTGTTTCTAAAACATTTCTGTTGTATCCACGGGCTAACCGTTTTGTATCCCATTTTGGTAAAAGATACCCTGTTTGTTTCATACCAGCTGGTGCAAAAAGATATTCGTTTAAGAATGCTTCGTAGGACTGGCCGGATGCTATTTCAATGATTTTTCCTAATACACTATAGCCTGTGTTGGAGTATGCATACTTTTCTCCAGGCTCAGATAGCAATTCACTCGCGAAGAGTTCTTTGAAAAACTGTGCTTCTGTGATCTCGTCAAAATCTCTTCCGATCGACTCTGTAAAACCGGCCGTATGCGTAAGCAACTGATGTATGGTGATGTCTTCTTTTGTAGAAGGTAGGTCATTGAAAAACTTGCTCAAGGGGTCATCTAACTGTAATTTTCCAAGTTCAACCAATTTTAGAATCGCTGTGCTTGTAAACTGCTTGGTATTAGAACCAATGTCGAAAATGGTGTTTGGGTTGTTAGGAGTTTGCATGTCCTTGTTAGCTAGTCCGTAGCCTTTGTTTATGACGATCGTTCCGTTTTGTATAACGGTGATGGCTCCAGAAAAACCATTTTTTACTCCTGCGTTCAAATAGTTGTCTATTTTCGAAAAGAGAGTGGTGGGTCGTTCTTGCTGTTGTGCGCTTGCATAAAACATGCTTAATAGTAGTAGCGTAATCGTAGAGAATACTAAAGTCGTTTTTTTCATGATGTGATTTCTAAGTATTGTTTTGACGATTAGAAATCAAGAGTGGTTACGGCCTTTTGCAGATTATTGTCTTCACGATAATTTCTCATCCCCGATTTTGAGCTTTTTGCTCATTAAATCTCTTTTCGATTCGTTCGACAGGGTTTTTCTTTGCGCCAAATTTTTTATGATAGGGTAGTGGTCCATCGTATTCCTTATCCACATCATCCAGCATAATATTTCTAAACCAAGAATTTAGTTTTTTGAAGAATACAATCATTTTTTAATCTTCTTTCTTTAATAATCGGTTTAGCCTTTCCTTTAGTTTTGAATAGTTCTTTACACGATCCTTTTTATCGTACGTCCTATTCTCAAAACCAAACTCTAGCAGGTACACTAGTTCTTTGTCTTTATACACTTGCGTCAAATACTTATCTACTGCTTCTGGTTTGCAAATAAAAATACCTCCGAGTACGTTGGCAGGTACTTCATTCGCAGAGCCTTTGGTTTTTGATAGCATTTTGAGAAAGTCATTTAATAAGCCAAAATCATTTCCCTCACAAGTCAATTGTTCTAGTTTTAACAACGCAGGATTCAAAACAGTGTCGGCATATTCATGACTGTATTCAGGATTGCCATAATTGTTTGAATAATCAGCCATAATGGTAGCAATCTGTTCTTTGTTCTGTGCATTCCCTGTAAAGGTGAGCGTAAGGATAAGGAAAGTTATGGTGAATAGTTGTCTCATTCTACTTTGAAATTTTTAAACAATGGGCTCTGTATATGACTGTTGTTCATGTACATTGTCAGCTAGCGTTTTTTATCCGTATGCAGAGGAAGTTTAGAAAAAGCCTAGTTCTCGACATATGAACTAATGCACATCACAGTATCGTCTACATTTATGGGTGGCGTAGCTAGCATATATAATATAATGCCATCTTTTGGTGCTATATATTCTTCCAGAGTAAGACCAAACTCATTCGTAGTATACCCAACAACATCGCCTTTCTTTACCTTATCTCCGGCTTTGAAATTACTATAAAAAATACCATTTTCCTTTGCCTTTATATATGTCTGACTATTGCGATAGACAATTTTATTATGGGCTCCAGTTCCATTAAAATACATGCCCATGGTTTCAAGCATATTATAGACTCCTTTCTTTATCAAACTGACATTCTCGTTTTGTACATTTCCTAACTTACCACATTCAATGCTTAATGCGGTTTTTCCATCTTGAACGGCTTGTTTGAATGTGTATTTCGCCGGTTCCGTTTCAGAGATAGTATACGGATAGGAGACAACATATTCAAATCCGCTTTCTTCAGAAAGTTTTTTCGCCAAAGCAGTTTGATCTGGTTTTTTTGTGTTGTCATAATAACATACAAAGGGAAGTAAGTCCTCACAGGCGTCTCCGCCATGTACGTCTAGAAAAACATCACTGACAGCAATTATATTTGTGGTTATAAAATGCGCTAGTTGTTCTGTAATGCTTCCGTCTTTTTTTCCAGGAAAAGCGTTGTTTAAATTTTTCTGATCCTGCGGATTAATAAATGGTGTTCGTGTAAAGAAGGAAGCAACATTGGCAATTGGTATGACAATTATTGTTCCTTTAAGTTCCTCTGCATTGATTTCCTTGAGTATTTTTTGTGTTGCAACTATAGGGGGATATTCGTAGCCGTGAACACCCGCAACAATAGTGAAAACAGGCCCATCAGTTTTACCTTTTATAATCGATATGGGTAAGTGACCAGAATTTCCTAAATCATCAAAGAACTCTATTCGAACGTTTTCTTTTGTTGACTTACTTTTTGAACTAAAAGCTTTTTGAAATGCGTTTTGTGCAAAAGCGAGTTGGGCCACAAAAGAAAATATCAAAAAGGATAAAGCTATTCTTTTCATTTTAATGCTGAATTCTATGTTAGATTTTTGCCAAATGGCGTTTTATTCAGTTTCACTCTTGTTACATGCATGTATTCATCTAAACACGTCTTAAGTTATTGATTATAATTGTTTTATATGGTTCATGGCTGTGCTTCGATCTTAGTTTTGAAAGCATACAATGCAAATGAGCCTAGCCAATGCTGTCCTGCATAGTCTCCATCCGTGATTTTTGAAAGAGAGTAATCTAAATGCTCCATCGCTAAATTATACGCATTGACATTGTCTTTCAAAGGGTAGAGGCACCAAGCTCTTGAGAAATTCACTCCATCCAAATGAACAAGATGTCCATCAGAACGATCTTTTACTTGTCCTGGGCTGAGGGACAAATTTTGGTTGAACAAGGAAGGCAAAAATGCTACTGACCATTTTTTAAATTCTTCTTCAGAAAGCACTTTACGCATGATGTCAATTTCTTGCAAACAAGGAGATAGAAAATCATATCCGCTAGGCTCCCAATTGATCGGGCAATCTTTATCATTGCTATAAAACCGAATCGCAGCTTCTTTGATCGCATTAGATAAGGCATTATTTCCAACGGTTTGCGCATAGTCGTAGGCAAAACTAATCCCAAAAGCCGTATTAGAATGTGTGCCTACCCTAATGGGATACACTAATTTTGGAAGATATTCTATGTATGCATTTGAGATATAATCTTCTAATGGTTTTATATTGTTATACCAATTTTGAGCCATGGGGTTATCCCAAGTGTATAGTTCTTCTTGAAGCTTGAGCAACCAAGCCCACCCATATGTTCTTTCGAAAGATCTACTTTCTCGATTTAATGAAAAGTAAGCCACTTCTTTTTCAATGTTTTCGACGGTAAGATTTTCATCTAGTAATCGCATTGCTTCTTCTTTTTTAGCCAAGTCCGGGAAGTTTTTTAGTAAATAGACCAAAGACCAATGACCATGTACCGCAGAATGCCAATCAAAGCAACCGTAAAAGGCAGGGTGGTGCTCAACTGGCATTGCCAAATCACTTTGCTTTGCAATTACTAAGCCTGACTTATACGGAAGCGGATTTTGAATACAGCTAAGCGGCAATTCACTAAGCCGATTCGCCTCTTCGATGTCCAATTCTATTTTTTTTGTGTTCTTAGTAGGGGGTGCAGAAGTGGTTTCTTTTTTTGTTTCATCATGGCATGAAACTATAAACATAAAGCATATACTTATTGATAAGAGAAATCTATTTTTCATGGTTTGTTGGTTATAACTGCAGTTGGAGACAATGTCTTTTACTTATTGGGACACTAAATATAGTCAAAAACTGTGTAAGGGTTGGACAGTACGAAGGTGCTATTGTTGGCAGCTACCTTTTAATTGAACCATACAGCATATCTCTGTCTTCTCAACTCAAGGGCAAGTTTTTCTTCCATTTTTAGTGCCGCTGATCTCGTTGGTAATGGATCAATATGATTGTAAAGACTAGGTCTTAAATACATACCATATTTCTGGACTATGTTTGAAGAAAGCTTATGACCTTTCTTGTTTCTATATCCTGTTTTATGTTGAAGAAATCTCTCTTTGGGAGTTTTACTAGTCATTCCAACATATAGGCATTGTAACACTCCGTTAAATTGCGGATTTGCTGCTCTAAACCTTGAATTTTCTGAAAATACTCGTTTGGACAATTCTATGACATATACTCTATACTGAACTTTAGGCATTGCGATCAAAATTATTCTAGTTCACTCTTCAATTTTTCACTTGTTGGCAACGGTTTTGTGTATGATTTTCAGCCGTAGTTAGGCTATACATGTTCTTACGACTTGCTATGCCAAACATTGTAACAAAGTAAAAATACAATTGTCTTTACTTTAAACATAATATCTAGAAATTATGAAGCTTAAAATTACTATTAGTCTTTTAGTACAAGTTTTAATTTTTGGTACTGCATTCAGTCAAGTTGGTATCGTTGATCAAAATTCAAAAAGCAAACCTACAATTGCATTTATCGGAACTTATCACATGGGTAGTCAAGGAAATAATGTATTTAAAGGAAGCTATGACGATATTTTATCTCCAGAAAGACAAAAAGAACTACTAATCCTAATTCAAAAACTTAAAGATTTTAAGCCAACAAAAATACTTGTAGAACGTGATGTTTCTGATTCTGCAAAGGTATTGGACAGATATAAAAAATACGTAGAGGGCAACTATGAACTTACTCGGAATGAGGTACATCAAATAGGATTCAGACTTGCAAAAGAACTTGGACATAATAAAGTTCACGCTATAGACTGGGGGATTTTTCCAGAAGACCAACTCTATTGGTATGAGAATTTTGCCAAAACCGTTCCTGAATTAGATGATTACTACAAAGAATGGAAAAAGGAAGCAGCCAAAAGACATAAAGAATCGAATGACGAACTACTTAAATTAACAATTATTGAAAGAATACGAAGATTAAATGAAGAGGAAAGAATAGAGAAGAGTCATTTGGGCTATTATGATATCATGAGAATTGGATGGAAAGACAAATATGTAGGAGCCAATTATCTATCTTGGTGGTACGGTAGAAATATGAAAATTCTAGTAAATATTATAAGAATAACTGAATCTCCTGATGACCGAATTCTTGTAATTTATGGCCACGGTCACTCTAAACTTTTAAATCAGTTGACCAAAGAATCACAGTTTTATAATGTCATAAAACCAATAGAAATTTTGAAAGACTGAAACTTCACAATGTTTGTCTTCATCATGAAGAAAAACGGTTACATATAAGAGTAGTAATGTGGTTTAATACTTAATAAAGCTGCTTGCAACGGGTTGGTACACATCAAGTTGGAAATTCCTATGGAGTTTCCAAATTAGGCTAGAACCGGCGATTAATATTACTTTTGATAGTAAACTATTTTTTTAACCTTTCATAGGTTGCTTCCCCAAAGGGTACATACGAACCATCCCTAAAAACGAAGTCTTGGACATGTACGTGCTCATTATCAATAATTGAATATATAGTTTTTCCGGTTTCAGTCGTCTCATTTCCCCAAAATACGGTCATTGAATCTTCTTTGACCTCCAATTTTAGAGGTAACATCATTCCTCTTGTATCAAACCAGTAGCCTCTATTTTCTTTCAAATTGTAATAAGCATTTGCTTTCATTACCCTCTCTACACCAGACTTATCATTAAATCTATTCTCAAAAGACAGCTTAATGAATTTATCATTTAATTCATTTTCCCATTTCATACTGAACGTAGCTTTTTGTCCGAATAGAGTCCCGTTGCCATTCCATACGCCCAGTATGTTTTCAGTAAAATCTGGAGAGGATTGAGCTTGCGTGCTTCCTATAACAAATAGAAAAAAAAGCAGTGCGATTTTTTTGAACGTTTTTTTCATAGTGTGGCTATTTGTTAGTCTATGCGGCGAGGTGGCATTTCGCCGACATGATCGTTATGTACATTATTGATGACAGTAATCTTTTGGGTGCATTTATTTTGATAATGTAATAATTTTATTCGTTATTCTCTCGAATTTCATTTGCTGATATCATGAAAACGAGTTGGAATGGTTTTTCTTCAATTACTTTCATTTTATTCTTTGTGAGTACTTTTCTCGAAGCAATGTTGTCCTTTTTGCACGTAGCATAGATGGTTTTATAATCAGCAGTATCTAATCCGAATCTGACGATTGACTTAATCGCTTCGTTTGCATAACCATTGTTCCAAAATGGTTCTCCGATCCAATATCCTAATTCAGCTATTTGTTTTTTCTGGTCTCTTGTATGTAAGCCTATTTCTCCAATTAGTTCTTTGTTTTCTTTAAGTAAGATGGCAAAACAAAATCTGGATCTCTCCTTAAAGCCTTCTGTAACATACCCCAGTCGTATTGAAGCATTTACTTCTGTGTAAGGATATGGGATATTCATGACATTATCTGCTATTTTCTTGTTATTGGCATATTTCGTAAGTGAAGATAGGTCTTCAATACGTAGTTTTGTTAATAGTAGTCGATCCGTCTCTATAGTCGGGAGTACTTTCATTTTTTCTTTGTATTGTCACCAACGGAGGTGTGTAGTTTTTTATCGTTCTATTTTGCTATAATTTTTCAACGTTTTTAAGGTCGATAATGTTTGTATACCAGCCCATTCTAATTTTGTGCCTTCGCTGATGCCGTACCAAGTATCCCAACGTCCATCTTCTTTTTGTTTCTTAATCAACGCTTGTAAATCTGATTCAATAGTGTTTTCAGAAAATATAGAAGACAAGATACTTTTAGGAGTATTGGCATAATTTAAACTATGAGGTTTTTCATATAATCCCCAACCATCATCAGATGGATCTTTGCAAATAACACCATCTGCCAATATCCACTTTTTTAAGCTGTTGATTCTTTTATTAGCCTTCTCTTTACTTCGGGTATTCGTTAAAAAAGTAAGCCATCTTGGTACACATAGGTAGCAAAAAACGTGTTTGTCTTGAATTCGGTCAAATTCGCTCCAAACAAACTGTTCTGCTTTTTTCATCCATGGAATATCAATTTTGTGCTTTTCTAAAATTCCCAATAAAGGGGCTGTAGTACTTAAAGCGGCCCATTCTTTAACTGTTTTAAAATGTTCTTCACAAGGATAATTGCTTTTGGGTCTGAGCATCCAAGGAATTCCCCCTTTTTCTGTTGTGATGCTTTCAAAATAAGGCATAAAGTCGTCTAGAATGATTTCTTTGGTCAGACAACCAATTTCATCAAGCGTTTCAAGTGCCATAATACTAAAAAGCGGTTGACTTTCTGGTGATGCTGTATCTGGTTCCATTCCGTGTCCGAAGCCACCGTCTGAGTTTCGATAAGCATATACTGCATGAGAAACTCCTTGAGGACCATCATTTTCGAAATGAAATTGAAACAAACGCCTTTCGATCATTCGGGCATTGGTCAGTATAAAATCTCTTGCTTTTAAATAGTTATCTTTTGATAATTTCATTCTCTTTATAATGGTGGGGCCATGTTTTCATAAAGGTAGTGATTTGTAGGAAAAGATCTTCCATATTGCCAACCTGCGGAGTAATGAATTATACACGGTGTTGTAAAGCGTTTTTTAGATATTCACCAATTGGAAACTTTTTCAATTCCCAACTCTTGTTTGCCTTCTTATAAATAAAGAGATAGGCCTCTTCTTTCGGCAAAATGTAACTTTATTTGATCAAGCTATTCAATTCCTCAGTAGCATAATTTCTTAGCATGGATTTTTCACCGGCATTTAGATCTTCATCTGATTCAACGAGTAATAAAGCTTGACGATAGAAACGTTTTGCCTTCTCATTCATTTCTCTTTTCATTGAATAATAGGCTACGTAGTAATTGATTCTGGCAGATTTTGGATAACTGTCATAAGCAAGATCATACAGTCTTGACCGATAGGTATAGTCTTCGTCTTTTTTCCAGGCTAACCAATCTCTGTACCCTGTATAGAAATTCTTAGAAAAGGGTTGTGAATTTCCTTCAGACTTTAGCTGCCGGTAAATAGTTTCAATCGCATCGAAACCTTCCTTCCAGAATGTATCTTTAAGTACGGCCATGTTTGGTGGCGTAGGTAGAGCAGGTAAGACAAACGTAGAATCGATATGATTTCTGGATGAAACAAAAGTGTCGTCAAACAATTCTCCGGATTCTCCCTTTACCTTTTGATTTAGAAATTTTAATATCAGCTCATTAGCGGTTTCGTAACCTTGTTTAGTGTTTCCGGTATGCGCTCCAATAATATCCGGAATGAATTCATCAAACATCCCATAATTCAGCATGGCAAACTCAGACATTTCAGGAAAGCGTGCATAATAGCGATTGGCATATTTCAAATGGAAGGTGTATTTCGGGTCTATGGATGGATGCGGTGAATACATGAATAAAATTGGTGCTTGAATGTTCTCGGGCTGATAAAATGCCGATCCGTTTAAAAGCCTCTGCTCAAAAGAGCTTGGTAATCCTCCTTCCAGGCTGATCAATGTCCTGATTTTTTCATTCCTTGATAATGCAGCCGCTCCAACAGAGGAAGAAATCGCATTGGCGAGTATGGAAACCTTGCTCATATCTGCATTTGACGTTTCACCAATTTTTCCAAGTACAAACTCTAGGTCATCCACAGCTACCTCTAGGCCAATAGTAGAGATTTCCATTCCAGAAGAAAACCTTCCTTTTGGGGTGAAAGCAACCGCTACATAACCATGACTTGCTAAAAACTCACAGGTGATGCTTTGGTAAGCCGGACTACCTCCATTTGGGTAAATGACAACAGGGTATTGCCCTCCTGCGGCTTTGGCATTCAAACGAGCAAAAACATCCAGATCGAGGAGCTGGTTTAATTGTTTTGTACTTAATTCTACCTTGTTTTCTGGTTCTCGAATGTTTCTTAAATCCCTTGTTTGCGTAATAAATGTTTCTCTTGCGAAGGTTTTTTGCTCTTCAGATTCACCAAAATTGACTTGCCTACCCATTAGGTCAACGTAATCTACATATTTCAGTGGATCACCAGAACTTGGTTGTGCAGGATACCATATGTTGATTTGATATTGCCGTCCATTTTCGGATGTATGATCATGGGATAAATTTCCGTCCCAGTCTGAAAAGGGAACGGCATTTTTTGAGAAGTCATGAGTGAACAATGTCTTAAACCCAACAGCATATTCTCCCGTTGGAAGATTTCCCATGATGGGAAAGTCTTTAATCGTATCTTGTTGTTTCTGACATCCTACAATAACGAAAAGCATAAGAATTGCCAAATATTTAGTAGTCCCTTTTTTTAAGTATTCATCATCTGAAATCATACCGTTTGAATTCTAAATTAGTATTCAAACTAAAGTAGGAAAAGATTAAACCTAGGAAGTCTCAATACCTGTTTTGACGTCCCAAAACCTGTAAATTGCTAACGGTTTGCGAATTTGTATTCTTTTGGTGTTTGCCCAGTATAGGATTTGAATACTCGGTTGAAGCTTGCTTTAGAGTTAAACCCTGCGTCAAAAGCCAAGCTAAGTATTTTCAGGTGGTCATTACTTGGATCTTTCAATCGTTCCTTCAATTCCTCAACGCGGTATTCATTAATGAATTGAAAGAAGTTCTTTCCTAGTTCTTGATTGACGGCATTAGAGATGATTCGTTCTGAAATATCGACAACCTTACTCAGATCAGATATAGATAATCTAGGATTCCTGTACAACTTATTGGCTTCTATTGCGGCATTTAGTTTTTGAATTACTTCAGAGTGTTCGTTATGATTTTGTTCATTTGTTTCCTCCAAGTGGATTATTCGATGTGTTTGCGCTTGCTTAAACCCACTGATACTTAACCAATATAATATTCCGGAATATGCAAGTAAGGCGAAGGCTCTTGGGTCATCCCATTCCTGAAGTGAGTACCTTCCTCCTGATATGATGCTTAACCCAAGAAAAATCAGTATCAAAACACATGATCCTGCAATTGCAAAAATGAACGCATTAACCCATCGAAGATCGATCCTATCTGTATACGAGACATTGTTCAATAGTTGGCGTTGATACGACTTAACCAGTTTAAAAGAAAATATTAGGTAGATAATTACAGATAAAATAGCTGCAAATTCCAGCCCTTCAGACACATGATGAAGCCATGGCCAGGGATTAGCATTTACAAAAATTGCATGATAGCCGCTGTGTAGATAATTAAGAATAATGGGCGAAAAATGCCAAAGATCTCTTTTTCGAAACGAAAACGAAGCATTGGTAAGCGTCTTAATATAGAAATAAAAGGCTGGTCCGATCCAATATGATAACGAAAAGGGGAGCCAAGAGAGCCACTGATAGGTATTCCATATGGAGATATCCAAAATGAACGGTGTAAACGTTAGACACATAGAAAAAATGGTCAAGGATAGAAAGCGATTCGCCTGCCGATTTTCATTCTTCTCAAAGAGCAGAAAAGCAAACACAAACCCATTGATTACTGAGCATACTGTTATCAGTTGTATGGGTGAAATCTCAAAATGCATTTACAACGATTTTGGCTATGGTTTCACTACGGAACGTTAAGCGAGTATTATTCCGGTGTGATCATAAAATTAGCAAAAAGGCTTGAAATTTCGATTACGGAATTGCTTCGCAGGTTTAGTGCACTCGTATCAGCCGCAATGAGCTATAGATGCTGTTACCTGTTTTTTCTATTCAAATTCAATCTGATTTTCTTCCCAAATGTTCAGTCAATAATTTCCATTTAGCGTTTTCTTTTATCAAAACCGATGTCCCAATTCCATTACCAGATGCAGATTTCCCATCTATAATTCCAGTCCAATTAAATTCGAATAAATAGACCGCATATTTTTTATCTTTTGCTAACCATATAATATTTTCAATGGCATATTTTTCATTCTTAATTATGGAAAAATTTTTCTTAAACGCTTTTTGAACATTTTCTTTTCCTATGTGGATAATTCCATTAGAAAAGGTAACACTTACATTCTCGGAAACTAAAGGTTCAACTACTTTCCAGTCCTGAGTTCGCAAAGCGCTTTCATATGATTTAATAAATTCTTCTGGAGTCATTATTTTCCTATTTGCAGCCTAAGGTTTTGGGTATGGCTCGTTGCGAGAAATCTACGAGTATTTTCCGCCGTGACCGAAAGATATCAAATTGCAATGAATTCTGAGTAGGAAAATCAGAGCAATGAACCATGCACCTTGTTACATTTTGCAGTGACAAAAGTCATTAAAAATCAATCCTATATAGAGTACATTTACTTGTAAATGTTTAAACAAGCCGATAAAAAGAATATACAAATGTGGAAATATATATTAGCGTGGTTCCCAATGATCTTTATTGCAATTGCCAATGGACTATTTCGTGAGAAATTTTTAATAAGCCATTTAAATGAGCTTAGAGCTCATCAGATATCTACTGTTAATATGATTTTATTATTTGGTATTTACGTTTGGATATTATTTAAGGTGTGGCTTCCAATGTCTGTCAATCAGACAATACTAATCGGTTTGGTATGGCTGGTTCTCACAATAGGTTTTGAGTTTTTATTTGGACATTATGTTGTGGGACACTCTTGGGATACGCTTTTAGATGATTACAATATTTTACAAGGACGTGTTTGGATCTTAGTCCTTATTTGGGTATTTATTGCGCCATACATTATTTACCAAGTACAAAAGCAATAGCACAGTTGATCAATGGTCTGGAATATGAGTAGTTGCGTGGGTTAGCATTTAACTTAGCAAGTACGCACCAAACTGAAAATCTGCGAGGATTTTTCAGAAGTAGGTGATAACAAGCAATTACTTATAGCCATTGTTGTGATTAGTTTTTTTCATCAATCGAAGTCCTACAATGAGTAAGCATAATAAAACTAAGGGTCCGATTGGGTAAGTGACTAAGTGAAAAGCATAACCATCACTAAAATTTGGTGCATCCATAGCTAGGCTAACTAAGCGCCCAATGGTGACCAATATCAGAAAAAGTACTGCCGCAAGAGCATACTTTCCTTCTTTTTTAATCACAGATATAAGTAAACTCAGACCAACTGCACTCATAGCACCTCCAAAAAACGCCCTCAAGGTTGATATGCCATGCATTCCATCCGGACTTTGTGAAAACCATTCTGCCATCCATTGGGGGTTAATCATTGTGGCTAAACCATTCCATGATATTATCAGTGCCACAAGAATAATAAGTATTTGTCCTATATATTTCATAATTATCCTATTTTAGGGTTCTGACTATTTTCATACTCCTCAAAAAAAGGTGCTAACGGTCTTGTATATGGAAAGTTGCGTGTTTGTATGTGGCAATTTTCCGAAGGAAAATCGGGAGTCAGCAAACGAGCAACTGACTTTGGTTAAGCCAAAAGTAGCAATTTTTTATATACATTGTTGGCATTAGTATTTTCGTATTTTATGATTCAATTCATTACCCTTATCAATTACTTTTGATGAGTTCTTACTTTGTATTAATGCAGTAACATAAGAGTCACTGTCAATATCTAGATAGATTAGTGTGTAACCTTTTTTTATGAGAATTTCATTGTATTTTTTGAGTATACCTCCTGTATCAAGTCCAGAGTAGTCAGCATCAACGTTGAATTCAGGAATTTCATAGCCTTTTTTGCTTGCTAGCTTTTCGATTCCCCATCTTATTGTTTCCAAATCAGGTTTCCAATCTAATTCGAATAAATAATCATTTGAATTAAAATTGTCAATTACAAGAAACCAATGAATAGTTGATTCTATAAATTTTCCTCCCCCTCGTACTACATATTTTTTCTTATCCGAGGTATCATAGTAGTATTCTTGTCCCATGAAAACAGTATTTCTATCTTTAAAATATTGATCGATTTTTTTTTCTAACGATTTAATTTGATTTTCATCATTTACCTCGATTATTAACTTTCCTAAATCAATATAATTTTCTGTCTTTTTTTGTCCATTAGCAAAAAGAAATGAAAACATAGAAAGGGCTAAAATTTTTTTGAGCATGAGTTTTATATTAATGCCAACGGTCTCGGCTATGAGTAGTTGCATGGTTTAGTACTTAACTTAGCAAGTACGCACCAAGTTGGAAATTCCGCAGGAATTTCCAAAATAGGTGAGTAGAGGCAATTACTTATGGGCATTGTTGTAACCAGTTATTTTTTTACGAATTCGCTTATTATCGAATTTAGAGATTCAATATCTTTTTTCTTATTCAAGTACTTATCAATACTTCCGTCTCCCATATTTTGAATTTTATATTCTGGTAATTTTTCTTTAAACATTAGATATACAAATGTATCTACTAATCTTTCTTTCAATCCGTGAGCAAGGTTGTACTTCTGAACTATTGAATATTCCATCCCCATATGAGTGATTTCGTGAATTATCGTGTAAGCAGGATTCGTATATTTCATGAAACCACCTTCTTTATTGGTCAATAAGGTTATGATTCCTTCATCTGGGTCATAACTTCCTCCGGTTCCGTATAATGTGAAAACAACTTTGTATTTGTCAAACATATTAAACTTCCAATCCCATTGATGTTTCTCAGAACCTATTTCGCTGACAAATTCGTTGAGAAGGCCAAGCTGATTCTCAACTTTTTTTATTGCTTGCTCATAGTTCTCTTGGTTAAATGTTTTCGTTTCAACAAGTGCGTAGATTCTGGGAAAGTCTTCATTTCCGAAAGTCCCATTTTTGGATTTCATTATCAATGAGTCGATTAAAGAATCTTTTGGCAGATTAATGATATATCCTTGTTTTTCAAAAAAAACAATATCATTAATTGTTCTCCAAATTGATGTCGCTTCTTGTTCTATCGTCGGTTGAACTATTTCAATCCGAGACACCTGTGTTTGTGATTTGCAGCTAAAGCTGATTATGGAAAAAGCAATAAGTGATAATTTGGTTAATCTCATTTGATCCTAATTTGCCACAACGGTTTTGTGTATGGCTCGTTGAGGAAAATCATAATAGATTTTCCACTGTAACACTGACCTTTATTAATATTTACTTTCGTGCTATCAATTAAACCACGCTAAATTATAGTCATTGTTAACAATAGTCATTTATAAGTTTTAATTGATATTCCTTTATCTTTTAAATAGTCTAAATGATTTTCTTGATCTAAAAATATTTTGTCATCTAGTTCATAACTATTAGACCAACATTCATGCTCATATAATAATGCTCTCATTTCACTATTTGTTCTTTTCTTTGCTTCAATCCAGCAGTCTGAAAAGAAATTATACTCTACTTCTTTATTTTCAGATTCCCAAGTACTAACCCAATCATAGATTTCATCATCATCCAATCCTTCATTTTCATATTCTAATGAGTAATTAGATATTATTAAACCCATTATTTCTGAATCATTCTTGTCTCTATAATCCAATACTAAATGGGCAGGGGTATGAAACTTATTGTCAATAATACTATTGTCAGGTAATATTATATATCTAAAAGTGAAAGGTAAATCATGAATAAAATTGACAACTGTAATCTTTACATTATTTTGAACTAATCTTTGGGCTCCGTTATTAAGGAAATCAACCATTTTCATTATCACCTTTTCTTTTTTCGGTAATAATATTTGCTTAATTACTTCTTCTTCTATTTCAGGATACATTTTTTAAATTATTGCTCACGGCGTGTTTGTGTATGATTTTCAGCCGTAGTCTAAAGTTAATTAATTCGAGTGAATTTACGATGAGGAAATTCAGCCACAATGGACTATACACGCTGAGGTGTACAGTTTTGCTATTAAGGAGTATTACTCTTGTTATTAATTTTCTTAAAGAGCCATTGAATTACAATACTTGTACCTATTGCCATAATTGCTGCGAGACAATTGAATACAATGTCATATGGGTCAAATATACGATCTGGTATGTATAGTTGTATTAGTTCGTCAATAACTCCAATTAGAATGGTCAGAATTAATGCGAGCCATCCAGATATTTTGATTTGCCTTGTATTATTGAATCGTTCAATTAAGGCCTTATGTATAAATAGAGCCAATACACCATATTCTATCAGATGACTGCGCTCAGAAAGCCCAAGTCTTAAAAAAATCAGTACATAAATTGATAAGAAACCCAACAAAACAGCAATTTTAATTTTTTTAGTTTGTAAGGTCAAACCATGAGCAATAGTTGTGATACCGATCATGAACGTTCCAAATAAAAATAAAAGTGATTGAATAAGTTGATTTTCAATGAGCTTAGATAAAGGGCGTCCCATAAAAAGGGTAGAAAAAATAACCGCTATTACGATTATTACATAAATCCAGAGACGCTTCTCGTAAGTAGATTTAAAATAAATCATTTGGTTTATTTTTCCGGGTCAATTGCACACTACGTGTTTTTGTATGATTTCGTTGTGTGGAAATCCGCTCAGGATTTTCAAAGTAGGAACCATTGCAAAATAAAGGTAGGAAATAATAGTTGCGTTAACCAACTTGCGGAACAATGAACAATACAAGTTGTTGTACACCGTTTTTATTTTTTCATGATTCCTGCTCGGTCAAAGTATTCTCCAATCGAATACCTTGGTAGTCCTTTCTCATAACCCATCCGATAAAATCCAATTCCGTTACTCTTTTGGTCATTTATTGATTCTTGGATTTCTTTTGCTTTTATGATTATATCAAATTCGGTCAATTCCGATTTACTTTCTATAATTTCACCTTTTTTATAACCACCTTTTTTACCAAATGGAACTAGAACAATACTATTAGTGTTTAATTTCCGATTGTAGAATATAGGCTTCAATTTTTGAATTCCGTTGGAGGTAAATGAATTCCAACTAACTTCTTTTGTCCGTCCGAATCTCATAGGTAAGTCAGGTCGAAAATACTTGAATTCTTTTTCAGTCAAATCTTGAAAACCTATTAATTTCGATTTGTTTTTAAAAAGACCAGAAGACATTCTGTAAAAAATACTTTTGCCTCTAAAGTTATCCGAAAAAGTCCAAAAACCTTCAGACCATAGACAGTCGTAAAAGACTTCATATTCATCAAGTCCGATTATTCTGAAAGGTCTTTCGTCAAATGCTGTCTTATAAATTTCTCCTAACTTCAATTCTTATTATTGGTATTCTCAAATGCCTTACAACGGTCTATTATAACCGCCAGTAGGGGTTGTACATTGTTACCTACCGTTATTATTTATTTTTTCAATCCAATTTTCCACAAATTCCTCTTTTAATGAGTCTTTATCTCGTTCAGGGTAAATTTGCGGATAAATATGTTTGAAAGTAAATCTATTTTGTTCTTGAGTTCTAAATTCTTGGAAATTCCCTTTTTCAGTTTGACTATACATTATAAATTCTGTAGTATCAATCATTTGTTCATTTCTGCCATAGAAAGTCTTACTCAAAAAATCAATTTTTGAATCTTGATTGAAATCATATAATTCAAATTCAAAACCCGTTCGAAATCTTCCAAAATAACTTTCGCTTTTTGTTTTCAAGTCATAAATCAGTTGATAATTTACGCCACAACCCAATCCCGTGCAAGGTTCATTGGTAAGTACAAAGCCCAGTAGAGAATCAGATTCATATAGCTTGATTTGTCTAACGTTATTTGCAAAATTTACACTATCAATACTTTTTCCCCAATTATAATTCAGTGTAACTTTTTTAGATGTATTTATTTTAGTTCCATTAATTATAATTTCGAGCGCATTACCTTTCTCCGACCATTTGATTTCATTATCGGCAAGTCTAATACTAGATTTTTTATTTGTGTAAAATGGATTATTAAAAACCAGAGTTGGTTCATACTTTTTAGACTCAAGATATTCAGAAATTATAACTCCGTATTCGACTTTTTTTGTCAAGTCGGATTTAGGCTTAGTTTTATTCTCTTTGGAACAACTAAAAATCAAAATCAGTATGAATGTTAATTTAATTAAGGATTTCATGTAATGGTAGGTAACTCGTTTGCATAAATAAGTGTACGAAAAATCGCTTAGATATACAATATGTACCCGTATAATCGATAATGCCCACATTAGCGATGGCAGCGGCATCCCCTGTAGTAGAGTAAACTCACTACAGGGATATAGCGTACGTAGCGACCCTACGAAGTTCGACCTTGGGAGAACGAAGTAGGGGAATGCCCTAAAAAAGACCCTCCTTCGCCAGCTCCTTACGCCGAAGTAATGAAATGACCCTCCTTCGCTGAAGCTACGGAGGGTGAAGAAAAAAGCCCCGAGCATTGCTCGGGGCCAGTATGTTTATGAAGAAACGTTGCTCTTATTCTGTTGCCTTGTCTACTTTTACACGCTCGGCTCTGTTGGCGAGCTCCCACGCGGTATGGAAGATCAACTTGGCCCTGTTGGCCATTAGGTCATATTCTATCTTATCGGGTGTGTCAGACGGCCTGTGGTAGTCTGCATGCGTACCGTTAAAGTAAAAAATGATCGGAATGTTGTTCTTTGCGAAGTTGTAGTGGTCACTACGATAGTAAAAACGGTTAGGATCGTTCTCATCGTTGAACTTGTAATCCAACTCAAGATTAGCATATTTGGCGTTGATCTCTTCAGACAAGTTGTGCAACTCAGTGCTTAACTTATCAGAGCCGATCAAGTATACGTAGTTAGGATCTCCGCTTCTGTCTGGATCCGTACGTCCCACCATATCAATGTTTAGGTTGGCTACGGTGTCTTCTAATGGAAAAATCGGTTCTTGCGTATAGTAGTCAGAACCTAACAGCCCTTTTTCTTCACCTGTTACGTGCAAGAACACTACCGAACGCTTGGGTCCGTTACCATCTTTTGCCGCTTTCTGAAATGCCTCAGCAATCTCTAACATAGAAACTGTACCTGACCCATCGTCATCAGCTCCGTTGTTGATCTGTCCGTCATCAGTTACACCGATGTGGTCCAAGTGCGAAGAGATAACAAGGTATTCGTTCGGCTTTTCAGTTCCTTTGATATACGCCACCACATTTTCAGAATCTACTTTTTTAGACTCGCTGCTGGTGGTGATGTCCATGTTGGTTTTAAGCGTCTTGCTCTCGGCAGAATCATTGATGCCTGTATGCAGTGCCTTAGCCATATCGGCATTGATAAAGTAGTAAAAGAAGCTCTCTTCTTTTCCTTTAACAGACATTTGTCCGCCGCCGCCTTCGGCCATGTTTTTGATAAATTGGAATTGCTGTAAGATCAACGGAAAGTTTCCTTCATCAAAGAAAAGAATACCTTTCGCTTTCTTGTCTTGAGCAATTTGGATCTTTTCACCTAACGCCTGACGAATGTTCGACCATTTCGAAGTTTCACCGGTTCCAGTGATCACGTAGGTACCATCGGCATTCTTAGGTTCTCCTGCTTTTACAAGGACTACCTTCCCTTCAATATCAGTGCCCCCGTCGTAATCAGAATATTTGTCATCGACGATTCCGTAGCCCATATAGACCACCTCGTCATAATTGATCGTGCCTTCGTTTTTTCCTGCGAAGGTCGCGTAATCTTCTCCGATGGTATATGCTTTTCCATTGATAGCGATCGACCCTTTTGGGCTGGCCGCCATTTCTAACGGAACGGGTTGAAAATAATCGTTGTTACCTTTTGCGGCAGGAATCCCCTGGCTCACATAATAGTTCTTGATGTATTCGATGGCTTTTTTCTGTCCGGGTTGTCCAGTTTCTCTTCCTTCAAACTCATCTGAAGCATAGATGTATAAGTGCTTACTTAGATCGGCAGCCGTAATGGTGCTTGCATACGGCACGGGGTCTGCGACAGGCTTAGGAGCAGCCTTCACTTCGGCTGTGGCACCTGTATTTTGATTGCTTCCACAGCTGGCTAGAACGACAGCTGATAGTAGTAGCAGTTTTTTCATGTTCGAGATTGTATTACTAATTTTGGTTAATGGAATATAAAATTTCCCAAATATAGGTAAATTCTGGAGCTTAATTTGACCCTGCAAGGGTTCGAAAAGCCTATATTTTATTAAAGTTTTCTTAATCTTTTTCTGCGGAAGGTTTCCAGATGCATAAAAAAGCCCTCCTAAAAAGGAAGGCTTCGGTATTATTGAATAGAGTCTTGTTCGATCTCTTCTAGTTCTTGTATCTCTTCGAGCTCTTTGACCGCCTCTTGTTCTGAAGCTTCTTCACGCTGCTCGAAACTCTCATCTTCAGCAACTTTGTTTTCGGTGAACATGGTCTTTCCGGCAACCACGGCCGAAGCGACAAAAGACAGTGCGATGATCAGGTTTGGAGCTTTCGTGCTCAGGCTTTTCTTTTTTGATACGATCAAAGCAATAAAGCCAAATACGATCCCGGCTACTGCTGGTAACAATGCGATAGTATCAAACGGAAGAAAGGCCATGATCAATCCTAAAACGGCACCGATTCCTCCTAAAATAATAAATAGTGTTCTCATAATGTGTTGTTTAGTTAGCAAGTCCTTGAACAGACTTCAATTTAAGTTGACCGCTTCCGACAGCAATGTTGAATTTGATCAAAACCGGTACTTTATTCGCATCAGCCGTCAAGTATACAATGTTTCGTCCCTTTCCTTGCATCGCCTTGCTCTTGGCTGAAACCGATAGCTTGTAGCATTCCTTTCTACCAAGTGGTCCTGCTGTTACATTCTCTTTTCCCAAATATGTTACGGTAACTGGTGTTTCCTTTTGGTCAAAGACGATCGAGAAGGTCTTACTGACCCCAGGACTAGCCTTTGCGATGTCCATGTTTCTGATGTTATATAAAGTAGAAACCACATCCATCGCTTCATTGCTGATCGAGAAGTTTTTCTTTTTCTCGTATCCGTTTTTCTTGTTTAGGGTACTTTTGATGGTCTTGGTACTTTGATTGTACACATACTTCATCTTTTTGATATATCCGCCTTCGTAGATGTCTCTTTTATAGAGTACAGGCAGTAATGATCGTTTGCTCACATAGGCTTCGTATAGGTCTCTGATCTTAAAGAAGGAATCCCATTTTGTGTAGGTAGAGGCCTTGCACTTTAGGTGCAATAAGGTGCTTTTTGAGGTTTTCACCTCTTTGGTTTCCATGGTAACCTGAGCCAGCTCGGTCATCAATCCGCTCATATTATAAGAGGCTGAAAAAGTGAGCTTCTCACCACCGTCAAATGCTCTTTGACTCCACAAGGAGGTGGTCGAAACCAATAAGATAAGGGCACAAAATAATCTTTTCATCATTACGTTGTTTTAGTTTCTATAACGTTGCTGGGAGCATTTATTGTGCCAAAGATACAGGATTGCAACTGGAAAGCGAAAGTACCCTAACGGTTTAGAAGGGTATTCGTTTAACGGTCAATATGATGGATAAATAGATCGAAGTGCTATAATCATTTTGATCGTTCGCTTTTGTTGACAAAATATCTTATAATGAAGAAGGCAACAACTGCCACGAGAACCAATAGGGCGATTGACAGAATATTTATAGTTTGCGAAAGTTGTACAGTAGTTTCTAAGTTTTCGGAATTACTTTGCATAATTGTAGGTGTTTGGTTTGACGTTAGTTTTGGGGTTATTTATTTTTTATTCTACGGAAGAGTTTAACGGCGAAAAAAAGTGCCATCAACGCAATTAAGATCAACATGGTCTGCCAAAGGAAAAGTCCCCAGCTAAATTCTTCTATTGTAGTTTCCATAAAATGGGCTTTATTGTTTAAAGATACATATTTTAAACAGATACATTAAGATATCTTATCTATATGCTTCGCTTTAGCGGAAGCATTTTCTTGTACGTGAAGCATCGCCACAACCATTCTAGCGGACCGTATTTAAAGTAGGTCAACCAAATTTTACTGAAGACCATCTGAAACGCAAAAGCCAGTAGGGCCGTTAGCAGCGTTTTCGTGGGACTCATCGTTTGATACAATTCAAAACCTAAAGAAGAGAAAAGGATCAATCCGATAAAGCTTTGCATTACGTAGTTGGTAAGTGCCATTCTTCCAGCGTATTTAAACGGAGTCAAGAAACGTTTCCAAGGGGTGTAGAACCAGATCCATGTGAGCAACCATAAGTAAAAGAGTCCCATGGCCACGTCAGAGAGAAACATCAATTTTAGAAATACTGGACGCGCAATCTCATTACGATAGATTTCCAGGTCTGGCAACACGAATAAGAAAACCAAACGATACACATTTGTCAAAATAGCGATGATCAAGGCTGGCTTTTTGATGTCCATCACCAACTTGTCTAGAGAACTTACCAGGTTGTTTTTACCTATATAGCCACCTAACAAGAACATCGACAACGCCACGGGCGCCAAAAAGATAAACAACACTGGAATGTTCGATAGGTACTCTAGGGTTCGAAGCTTCACACCATCGGCATAACTCCCATGTCTAATGGTTTCTATAATTTTTTCGGAAGAGTAGTCCTTCAGATAGTGTTCGGGATTATAATTGAAAAGCTCTAGTATATAACCTCCCACTTGCTCATAAAACGGAAACAGAAGCACAATGAGCGATAGAATAATCAAGAGTTTGTTCGACCTTTTGATCAGTAAAGTGACCAAGAGTCCGAGGATGGCATATAGATGAACCACATCTCCAGACCAGAGTAACAAGATGTGCAAGGCACCGATGATAAACAATCCTAGCATACGTCTTCCGAAGAAAGAAAATGTAAGCTTGTTCTTCTCAAAAAGTTTCATGGCTTGCATCGTGATTCCTAAACCAAAAAGAAAAGAGAATATCGGGAAGAACTTGCTGTAAAAGAACAGTTGAAAGATGCGAACAGAAGCTTTGTCAAGCCCGCTGGTAAACTGTTGGCTGAATTCGCCTTGGTTCTTGAAGACACAATTCATGATCTCTATGTTGACCACAAAGATCCCTAGGATGGCAAATCCTCTAAAAACATCTAACAATTCAATTCGCTTGGTGGGTTGGGTGGGTTGGGTATTCAAGATTCGTAAGGTTGCTGGTTATAACAATGGACGTTATTTTTTCCGAACACGAAGGTACTAAATGGAATGCTGAATTTCTATCATTTTTCACAGGATTCAATAAATTTTAAAAGGAAACCGGACTATAAAGTCTTAAATTCGATTTAGCTTTGAAAAACTGCAATGATTTCGAAGTCAGGAAAAAGAAAGTGCTATGATACCAGAACACATACGTAATAGAAAAGGTGCCCGAAGCTTAAAAGATCTAAACCCCGAAGTTGTTGAGTATTTGAACAAAGGGTTGATCGAAACGCGAAACTTAATGGAATGGTTGGCCACAGACCAACTGGCACTTTTGAAATTAGTTTTGAAAGATTTGAACAAAGAGAATTGGTATGCTGATTTTGAAACGGCTGTCAATGCGCAAAAGAAGCCAACGGCCAATAGCAATACAAAGGTCATTGGTCGAACCTTTGGGTTACTCACTAGAGATGCATCGATTTACAGCAGGTTAAAAGCGAATACTTCAGACTTGGTACGTTGTTGGTCTTGCTGGGCAGAAAGTTTACATTACGATGTCGTTTCAGAGTTAATTGCTGGTATGAGGTCCTATGCTGGAGATTCTCATTTTGGTGTGCGCGAAGTTGTCATTTTTGCTAGTAAAGAGCGTATGGTCGAAGACCTAGACACGGCGATCGATGTATTAACCAAGTGGACAATTGATAAAGATGAGAACATCAGACGATTTGCAGCAGAGGCATTACGTCCGATAGGGGTTTGGACGAAGAAGATACAAGCATTTCAAGAAGACCCAGAAAAGGGAATTCCTTTAATAGAGCCGTTACGGTCTGATACCTCGAAATATGTACGTGACTCGGTGGGAAACTGGCTCAATGATGCTAGTAAATCGCAACCTGAATGGGTGAGATCTATTTGTAGCAGATGGGAAAAAGAATCTTCGACAAAAGAAACTGCTTACATCATTAAAAAAGGATTGCGCACTATTAACAAGTAACAATCACGAACCAAGTGTAGATTGCTATTACTTGTTTGGATCCTCACCGGGCCCCACCGTTGCTTCTCTAAACCATACTTCTGTGTAACAACCGTTTTCATATTGTTTCGCGATGTCACCTCCATAGGTTTCGGCACCAGCACACCAAACTCTATTTGTTTCAGGGCTTTTACCGTTGGTCTGGTTATAAGCACCTTGTTTAAAGTAATTTAATTCTCCACTATAGGCAATGGTGCGTTCTGTTCCATCTTGCCCTATCGGTACAAATAACTGCTGTACCTGTTCTGGTGTATCAGACCTATTCACATATTCGGATGCGATAAGATTTTTAGTAAACGTTTTGGTTTCATGATTTTCACTTGTAAAAGTGAGGTACATGATGCCTTTATAGACGTTTACTTCATAGTTGAATTCTTCCCCTAGCTCAATACCGTCTTCAGGTTCAGGGGGAAAGTCATTTTTATCCTTTCCAATGACCGACATATCGTGCCCCCAAACAGCAGTTGAAAAATCCCATCTTCCAGAATTGTCATCGCCGGCGGTATTGATTTCGTAATTCCAGAAAACAGATCCCTTGCTATGACCTGGGAATTTTTTGTAAAATATTTTCAAAGGTTCATTCTCATGTCCTTCACCACTATGAATTTGTCCAACTACTGTTGAATAAGAAGCAGCAACGCTGGCATCCCCAGAAACGGAAACCTGCATGACCTTGCAGGTGCCTGTTAGTCTACCTCCTTCTTCAGGTGTCCATTCTCTTTTTTCTTGTAGCTCGGTTCGAGTATTGCTTGAGTTTTTTGAGGTGACGCCAGAATTTGGTGTTTTATAGACCACCCAGCGTCTGGTGCCATCGATTACGGTATAGAAGAAATCTTTGTCTTCGAAGTTGACCAGATTATCAACGTTGGTTCCATCACCCATCAATATTTTGAATTTTTCCATAAAAGGAATGACCTCACTTGGATACACTGTTTTCTGGCTTAACCCGTCATTGGCTTCAAAATACCCAGCATTTGAAATAGCATCATCACTTATCTCGATGCTCGCTGATTTAAACCAAACTTCGGCGTAATTGCCATCTGCATATTGTTTTTGGATGTCACCACCATGGGTTTCGGCACCGGAACACCATACTTTATTCACTTTGGGATCTTTTCCGTTTGTTTGATTGTAACAGCCAAGCTTAAAAAAGAGCCCCTCGTCGGTGTACGCATTTTTACGCTCTACGCCATCTTGCCCTATGGGGACAAACAAATTTTTGACCTGTTCTGGGATATCGTTTTTCGTTTGATACTCTGATTGAATTAGGTTTTTAGTAAATGTTTTGGTTTCATGCCCTTCACTGGTAAATGTTAGAGACATCGTACCATCCTTGATTTGCACTTCATAACTAAATTCTTCACCCAGAGCAATTCCATCTTCTGGCTCTGGTGGATAGCTATTTTCAGTTGTTCCAACAACAGAAAAGTCATAGCCCCAAATAGGATAAGAATAATCCCATCTCCCAGAATTGTCATCGCCAGCGGTGTTGATTTCATAATTCCAAAACACAGAACCTTTGGTATGACCTGGGAATTTTTTATAAAATATCTTCAACGGTTCGTTCTCGTGCCCATCGGCACTGTGAATCTGACCAACTACCACCGAGTACGTTGCCGCAACACGGGCATCTCCAGTGGTTGCCACATTGACCACCTTAAGGGTGGCATTCATTTTGGCTTCAGTCATTGGCGACCATTTTTTTAATTGGGCCAGCTCAGTCCTTATATTGTTCGAAGTACCATGGGTGTTTCCTGCATTGGGCGTTTTAAAGACCACCCAATTTTCCTTTTCGTCCGATGTGGTATAGAAGAAATCCTCGTGCTCATAGTTAGTTGCCTGACCGACATTAGAACCATCTCCTAAGATTAAATTCCAATGTTGAAAAAAGGGTATGACGTCGTTTGCATTAGCACTTACCTCGGTATTTTCAGTTTTATTAGTAGCATTTTGACTTTTGTTGTCAGCACAGCCACTTAACAACAGTATGGCACTTATTATTAAAAGATAATAAACGGAAACGGATTTGAATATTTTGAAACTCATAATAGGTGACATCTTGACCATGCTTAAAAGTATTAACATTTCTCAGTTATGAAATTGTAAGCTGAAAAATACTCATTAATTATAAATTGGTTTACCAGATTGGTTTACCAAATATATGAATATTTATTTAGGATGCAATTTTTTAACGCAGAGAATAACGATCCTGCATTTCTGTTACGTGTTATTGAGGCCAGAAAGTGTTTGAATATCTATGATATACGCTAAAGAGAAGGTCCTTGCAAAGAGAACCCGCCTACCGAAGGTGGGCATTGTTTTTTGTTTCCTTCCCCAAGCTGAAACAAGTTTCGTTTGTTCCTGAAACGAAATCTAAAACTCAACATCCAACATTTAAAATTGAAAAGGGATTACTCGCTTTGCTCGTGATACCCGAGCGGGGTTCCTTGCAAAGAAAACCCGCCCACCTTCGGTAGGCTGTGTTTTTTCAAGCTGAAACAAGTTTCGCTTGTTCTTGAGAACAAAAAACCCGTAACAAGCTGTTACGGGTTTTCTTTGCGGAGAGAGAGGGATTCGAACCCCCGGAGGTGTGACCCTCAATGGTTTTCAAGACCACCGCATTCGACCACTCTGCCATCTCTCCTTAGCGGATGCAAATATAAAAAGCTTTTTTTGTTCCCAAAACTATTTTTTGGGTTTTTTTGATCGATTTTAGATCCAGTCCTTAGCAGAAAAATTTATAGTATTTTCGTGCCTTAATACTGCACAATGGAATTTTCTTGGCAATTGCCTGTTCTTGTGATCGTTGGCTTTGTCGCTGGCTTTTTAAATACCGTAGCTGGAGGTGGATCTTTACTCACTTTACCGATGCTTATTTTTTTGGGCCTACCCCCAAACGTGGCCAACGGAACCAACCGAATCGCCATCATCCTTCAAAACGTCTTTTCAACAGCGGGGTTTAAGAGCAAGGGGATAAGTACCTTTCCGTTTAGTGCCTATATTGGCTTTGTGGCCTTAATAGGTGCTCTTGTAGGCGCGCAGATTGCTGTAGATATCAAAGGTGAGTCCTTCAACAAGATCTTGGCCGTGGTGATGATCATTGTAGTCGCGATAATGGTATTTAAACCTACGATGTCTTTAACAGATGTTCAAGAACGCACCAAGGGCAAGTACTTTTGGCTTTCATTGGTAATCTTCTTTTTTGTGGGCATGTATGGCGGATTCATTCAAGCTGGGGTCGGTTTTATTATGTTATTGGTGCTCACTTCCCTAAACGGATTCTCTCTAGTAAAAAGTAATGCCACCAAGGTCATGGTAGCGCTGATCTACACGCTAGGAGCGGTCGTTATGTTTGCCATCAATGACAAGATAAACTGGTCTTACGGACTCATTATGGCTGCTGGTAATGCAAGCGGTGGTTGGGTAGGAAGTCGTTGGTCGGTTAAAAAAGGAGACAAAGCCATCAAGGTATTTTTGGTCATTGTAGTAGTGGTCATGTCCGCAAAACTCTGGTTCGGAGACCTGCTTACAGAGTTTGTCACTCGCTTGTTCGCCTAAAAAATGTTGATTTTCGAATGTTGAGTGGTGTATAATGACAATGACGACCTGTACTTCGACTAAACGACTAAACAAATCAACAACAATCAATCTAAAATAGGTGTAGGATTTTTTTGGTCATCAATAGCTACAAAAGTAAAAAGTCCGCTAACGGCCAATTCTCTGCCTTCCTCATACATACGCTCCATAAAGATATCAACTTGCACCACACAGCTGGTATTTCCAACTTTACAGACTTTAGCAACAAGCTCGACCAACGTACCCTCGGGTATCGGCTTTCCAAAGTCGATCTTGTCAGTGCTAACAGTTACCACCTTCTTTCGGCTAAAACGTGTAGCACATATAAAGGAAGCTTCATCCATAAGTTGTAATGCAGTGCCTCCAAACAACGTTTCGTAGTGATTGGTAGTATTTGGAAATACCGCCTTGAATATATGCGTTTCCGAATTTTCAATGCGCTGCTGTATTTGCTTTTCCGAATGGGCCATAATTTTATTCTATTTGACGAGGCGAGGTAGCTCTGGCTTTATGCCTATTTTTGTAATGAATCTGAATCCCTTCCCCGTAAGGGATACCATACAAAATAACTAAAATACTGTCTAACATACGATGGATATTATAAAAAGTTTGCAATGGCGTTACGCCACAAAAAAATTCGACAATACTAAATTATTAGAAGATAAAAAGATACAGGTCCTTAAGGAGGCTTTTGACTTAACAGCCACTTCGTACGGTCTGCAACCACTTAAATTGGTGGTGGTTCAAGATAAAGCATTGCAGCGAGAACTAGTGCCGCATTCTATGGACCAGCAACAAGTGGCAGACGCCTCTCATGTATTGATTTTCTGTGTCGAAGAGACGGTCGATAAATCGTTCATCACCGATTATTTTAATCGTGTAAAGGACGTTCGAAATACTCCAAATGAGATTCTAGATCCTTTCAAGAACTACTTGATCGATAACTTTGAAGGTAAATCAGATGATGATATTTTCTTGTGGGCCTCTAAACAAGCGTATTTGGCCATGGGAAATCTATTGACCGTATGTGCCGTTGAGCAGATCGACGCATGTCCTATGGAAGGTTTCTCGCCAGAAGCCTATGATAAAGAATTAAGTCTTAAAGCGCATGGATTGCGTTCAGTATTGGTGATGCCAGTGGGTTATCGTGCCGAAGATGATATGTTCTCAGGCTTTAAGAAAGTAAGAAAGGGAGTTAATGCCAGTGTCATCGAACTTTAAATTAATTTTTGGCAGAGTTCTTGCTCAGTTTATTGAAAAATTTAACTTTGTTGAAACCATTAAAGTAAAAATGAACATGAAGAAGTTACTTTTTTTGGCAGTCGTAATGATAGGGATGACATCTTTTGCACAAGAAGAAAATTCCTTGAAATGGCATACCAACCTTGAAACTGCGATAGCATTATCAAAAGAGCAGTCCAAGCCTATCTTGATTTATTTTACTGGAAGCGATTGGTGTGCACCTTGTAAGATGCTGAAGGCCGATTTTTGGAATTCTGACGAATTTGGAAAAAGAGCCGAGAAGTTCGTATTGGTCATGGCCGATGAGCCTCGCCGAATGGATATCATCACACCAGAACAACGTACCTATAATCGTAAGCTGGCAAAGAAATACAACCCTGAAGGCTCTTATCCAAATATTGTGGCCCTTAATCATAAAGGGAAGGTCTTAGGAGGAATGTCAGGATACACAATGTTGCGAGAGACCGACAAACATTTTGATTTTGTCGATGGTGTGCTAAAAAACTACTAAGTAAAACGACCTATAGATAAACGCTTTTCCTATTTTTGTGAAAGGCGTTTTTTTATGCCTATTATTTTTTAAAAGAACTTGCTTATGCCAGGATTTGAGCTTTTCGGAGAAGCCGAAAGAAAACATGTAAACGATGTACTAGATAGTGGTGTGCTGATGCGCTATGGTTTTGACGGAATGCGTAACGGACACTGGAAAGCCAAAGAGCTCGAAACGGCACTGCAAGAACGACTGGCCGTGAAACACGTTCAGTTGGTGTCAAGCGGTACATCTGCCTTGACCGTTGCGTTGGCAAGTGCTAATGTAGGGGCAGGGGATGAGGTGATCATGCCGACCTTTACGTTTGTTGCTAGCTTTGAGGCTATCTTGGCCCTAGGAGCGGTACCTGTGTTAGTGGATATTGACGACACGTTGACTTTGGACCCAGAAGCAGTAAAGAAGGCCATTACACCAAAGACCAAAGTGGTTATGCCTGTACATATGTGTGGCAGTATGGCCGATTTGGAGGCGTTAAAAAGAATATGCGACGCGCATGATCTGTTGCTTCTCGAAGACGCCTGCCAGGCATTTGGCGGAAGCTATAAAGGAATTCCGTTGGGTAGCTATGGTGACCTAGGGTGTTTCTCTTTCGATTTTGTAAAGACCATTACCTGCGGAGAAGGTGGAGCCATGGTAACTCACAATGACCAATATGCACTACATGCCGATCATTATTCGGATCACGGACATGATCACGTTGGAAACGATCGCGGAGCAGAAACGCATCCGTTTATGGGATACAACTTCCGAATTTCTGAACTCAATGCCGCTGTCGGACTAGGCCAAATCGAGCGACTCGATGAAATCCTAGCCATTCAAAAAAGAAATTATACCATTTTAAAGGAAGCGCTAAGCGAAGTTGATGGGGTCACTTTTAGACGAGTGCCTCAAGGAGGAGAAGAGAATTATTCCTTCCTTAATTTTTTCCTTCCTACGGAAGAAAAGACAAGACGTGCACATAAAGCATTAGCTGAAGCTGGTATCGACGGAAGCTTCTATTGGTACGACAACAACTGGCACTACTATCGTAAGTGGCAACATCTGATCGAACAGAAGGCGCTGGGTAAGTTACCTAAAGAGGCAGCCAACGGACTTCAGTATCTAAAAACAGCAGACTTTTCATCATCAGACAACTGGATGGGGCGCACCATTTCGTGTTTGATCAAACTAGGATGGAGTGAAGAAGTTATGAAGGAAAGAGCCGCTCGTGCCGCTGATAGCCTTCGTTCTATCGCATAAGAATCTCTAAAACTAAGTTCTTTTTTACCGCCTAATGATAATTCCCCACGAAGAAAGGGGATAATTCCTTATTGACGATTCGATCGGGCAATGTACATTTGCCACAAATCCTCCTATTTTTTTCCTTCCTAATAGGATAGTTCTCAGTTTTCACGAGACCTGTCTACACATGTTTTTATTCTGTAAACCAAAAACCATCATAAGATGAAACATTTGTTTTTAGGGCTTACAATACTTTGTGGGCTATTATCCGTAGAAGGACAGGTCGTATTTAAGCATACGGCAACATCGTCTAACATTACTAACAATTGGACGACCTTAGACAATGCCGCCACCAACGGCAATTCGAGGGTCATTCTGACCGTAACTTCCGATTATGGGAATTCAGGGCCATATCATGACAAAGCAATTGGGGTCTGGTACAGCGGAGGTAAGTGGCATATTTTTAATCAGGATCGTCGAGCTATGAGATCCGGAGCCAAGTTCAATGTACTCGTTTCCAATGCAGGGAGCAATGCTTTTGTACACACCGCGAATACGGCATCTATTACCGGAAGAGCCACAATGATAAATCATCCAGCATTGAATGGCAATGGCGGAGCAAGGCCCATGATCACTCAAAATTATGGAAGCTCTGGACCATACAACAACAAGCCGATAAGTACCTATTACTTTGACGGACGTTGGTTCATTCAAAATTTAGACCGAAGTGCTATCCCTACCAATGCCAAATTTAATGTAGTAGTACATCCCGAAACCTTTTCGATTCGAGCTAGTTCACCTAGCGGTAATTGGTATAAGTTTCGAAATGCCGCGACCGATGGAAACTCAGGAGCAATCGTTTTTGCCACTCAGTCGGGAAGCGCCGTCAACAATGCCAATTACACAGGAGTATGGTACAATAGAGATGCTTGGACCGTATACAACCAGAATCGTAGGGCCATGCCGTCAAATACAGCATTCCATATTTTGGCCATGTCTTCGGGTGGCGGAGCACCATCAACAGGAGATCTGGTTGTTGATAGGGACACCTGGTACGTTCCGCTCAATGAAGTATTGCGAACCATTTCCATCAGAATCAACAATTATACACCCAACAAGCACGAATTCAACGCTACTGGAGAACGTGCCTTCTTAAAACCCGACGACTCCTATTTTAGAATGGTGGCCAGCGGACGCGTAATTGATCTGCCTTTTAACATCGATATGGTCGAAGGGGGACCAGACAATCGATGCAAAGCATATCTGAACGACTGGAATTCAAGCAGTGCTTCGTCTGCCATCACTGGAGGTCGATTGCGTGTTTTGGTCACTTTTGAAAGTGCCTTTACCGAGCTGGTGACCAATTGCTACAACAATGCCTGTTGCGAAGGAAATCCTTTTTGTCCGGGCGCAGGTTGTCCTGATTATGAGTTAAACAATGCCATCATCGAGTTATTCATTAGACCAGTCATTAGACGTGGACGATTAACCTATGATAGCGAAGTCAATTTTGTAGTGCAAGTTGGTGAGCTTGGTGATGACCCATGTACCAACAATTTCTGGGCATTTCTATGTGATTGGGGACTGGTGCCGAGAAGGGGAGACCGTCAAAACATCATTCGTGGGGTTGTACAAACCGAAGTACGAAGACAACTTGAATCAACACGGGTTAGAGGAATCATTGACGCCGCACTCGCCTCAGCAGCTCCCTCAGGAAGCTTTAGCTCTGTCAGCATAGATGCACGTGGAAACCTAGTTTTTAATAGATAATAGCGACTTTAGAGTGTATTAAAAAAGGCCAGATTTTCTGGCCTTTTGTTTATTTTGTTAACTAGTAATTTACATACTCGACGATCTCTAAACCATAGCCGATCATTCCGACCCGTTTGGTTTGTTGAGGAGCGTTTGATACCAATCGTAGTTTGTGAATGTTCAGGTCGTGCAATATCTGTGCCCCAATTCCGAAATCCTTACTGTCCATCTTGATTCGTGGCGCTTTCATTTCACCTTTGGCTTGCAGATCTTTTAACTGTGCCAGTCGATTCAAGATATTTAGTGATTGACTTTGTTGATTGATAAAAACAATGGCGCCTCTACCTTCTTCATTGACCAGACGAAACATGTCATCCAATTTCTTATCTGCATTGTTGGTAAGGGTTCCTAAGATATCATTGTTGACCAAAGTAGAATTCACTCGAGTCAAAATGGGCTCATTATCCTTCCAAGAACCTTTTGTGAGGGCAATGTGTACTTGATTATTTGTAGTCTGTTGATACGCACGAAGTCGATACGTTCCAAAGCGAGTTTGAATATCGAAATCTTCCTTCTTTTCGATCAAGCTATCGTGTTGCATACGATACGCAACCAAATCTTCGATCGAAACGAGTTTTAAGTCAAATTTCTTGGCAACTTCTACCAATTGAGGTAAACGAGCCATCGTACCATCTTCGTTCATGATCTCAACGATCACTCCTGCAGGTTGTAATCCTGCCAAACGAGCAAAATCAATGGCAGCTTCAGTATGTCCTGTACGTCTTAATACACCACCTTCTTTTGCTACCAGCGGAAAAATATGTCCAGGTCTGGCAAGCTCAAATGGTTTTAAATTTGGGTCTACCAATGCTTTTACCGTTTTAGCGCGATCCGAAGCCGAAATACCTGTAGTTACACCGTCACCTCTTAAGTCGACTGAAACGGTAAAGGCTGTTTCCATAGGATCCGTATTGTTACCGACCATCATCCCCAAGTTCAGTTCTTTACAACGCTTTTCGGTAAGTGGCGTACAAATAAGTCCGCGACCATGTTTGGCCATAAAGTTGATCATTTCTGGGGTCACCTTTTCGGCGGCCGCTACAAAATCTCCTTCATTTTCTCGATCTTCGTCATCCACTACAATGATCACCTTGCCTTGTCTGATATCTTCAATGGCCTCTTCAATGGTATGTAGTTTGATGTCTGCGATCGTTGATTGTTGCGTCTCCATATTCGGTAGAATTTGCTGATACAAAGGTAATTTATATTATGCTACAAAACCATAGTTCATTGAACTAGTTTGCATATAACGCATGTTATTCTGATTCTGTTGCTTCGGAAGCTTTTTTCTTGGTTTTATAACCAGCAAGCCTGTTAAAAAAGTTCTTTACAGGTTGTACAACCGCATCAGTGTCAAAAATACCTTGATCGGTCGTTGCTTTTCGAGTAAACCATATACTCAACGGAAACATGATTAATGTGGACAACCAGGCACCCAAGAACGGTGGGATGTTTCCATTTTCGGCACTGTTCTTTCCAAACATTCCGATAAAGTGATAGGTCAAGAAGATCAAGATGGCCATGACCATTGGCAGCCCCATACCACCTTTGCGGATAATAGCACCCAGTGGTGCTCCTACAAAGAACAATATCACGCAAGCAAAGGCCAATGCGAACTTATCGTGAAAGGCTATGTAATGGTGGTTGATCAACTTATTTTTTCGATTGAAGTCACTCTTCTTAGAACGCAGATTAGCACCTTGGTTTTTGACTGTATTCAACGCTTGGTCAATGATCTGCACGCGTCGCCAGCCTTCCATTCGGCTAAGTAAGGTGTCTACATTGTCTGTTGGTTGAAATTTGACCTTCTTTTGGTCAGTTTTTTTCGTAGGAATGTTGGCAAACTTAACACTGTCTTTTTCAGGCGTGTCTTCGGGCGTATTCAGCGACATGATTCCGCTGCGTTTGTGAACATTCTCGCCAAAGAATCGCACCTTCTCTTTTCGATCCTTTTCCAACGAATCAATACTCTGATTCAACTGACCGATATTTTGCATCTTGTAGGTGTTCTTGAACTTTTCTTCGTCCAGGTCCACATCATTGAACTTAGACAGATCAATATTCATTGTATAGTGCTCGAAATGCGCTTTGGCATGCGGATTTTTCTTCTGCTCTTTGGGGTCCTTATTGACGACATCTTCGTAACGGTTACCATCGTTGAGAATCAATTGAAGCACGTTGTTTTCATCGTCATTTCTAAGCTCACCAGTTTTTGCTTTGATCACCACATTGTTTTGCTCACGATTTGTTTTCTGATGAATGATCACATTTTTGAGAAATTGATCCCGATCCCCATACTTGTCATCAACCTTGATGTTGATACTCCCCACTTCATTGAAAATACCTTCAGAAATGGCCAAGGCTGGCTTTAGGTTTACAATGTTTCGTCTAAGATTTAGAAACTTGAATTCTGAATAGGGAATGATATCGTTTGCAAAGAAAAAGGTGCCAATGCTGATCATGATGATAAACACCATCAAACTACGCATGGCCCTTTGTAATGAAATACCTGTAGACTTCATGGCCGCAAACTCATAGTTCTCAGAAAAATTACCAAAGACCATGATTGACGAAAGCAATATGGTCAACGGTAAAACCAGTGGCATCAGTTTGGGAATGTTGTAGATCAAGAACTTTGAAATGATTTCAAAATCAAGTCCTTTACCTGCGATCTCTCCAAAATAGAGCCAGAGACTCTGCAGTATAAAGATGAAGATCAATATCACCAGTATACTGAAAAAAGAACGTAAATAAGTTATTAAAATATAGCGGTCAAGAATCTTCAAGGCTTACCTAATTATTGATATAATATCCGTCGTATTTCGTGGCATCAAAGGTAAACAAGGTTTTTGACAATGGCTGATCTGTTTTAAAAGAATTAACAGTCAAAGTGGTTTGGGTACTGTTTTTCCCTACTTCGATCAGGTTATAGATGTGCTTTGTTGTGCTATCGATCCCTAAGAGAATGTGTTGAATCTCAGAATTTGAATCGATAGGAGTGAGCTTCACATATTGTATTTTTCTTCCTCTTATGTTCTGAAGAATGTCCCAATCATATTTGTATCCGTCTTTGTAAAATGTGAGCATTTTAGAAGGTGTGATGGTGCTTTCATCTTCTTCGTCAGCATCTGTAATGGTGACCTCTTCATTTTCAGGAACGATCTGATACACTTTCTTTCCATCAAACAATTGTGTGATGCCTAGAAAGTTCAACACGTATTTATCACCTTGTAATGTAACGTTTCCACGTGTTTCTTGGTGAACGTCTTCTTGCTTATTGTCAAGAACGTACTTGAAATCGATGTATATGTTTTCGTATGAGTTCACCTTAGTTGAAACTTCGTCCAACAGTTTTTTTGCCTTGTCTGAGTTCTGGGCAAAGGTGAAACTTCCGATGAGTGCAAATGCTATAAAGATGTACTTTTTCATAATGGGCTTAATTACTGCAAACTTAATTCTTTTCATTTTCTAATAACTGCTCTAAGGCCAAAATATCTGGTACCAAAACCTGTCTGGCCTTACTTCCTTCAAAAGGGCCTACAATTCCTGCGGCCTCTAACTGATCGATCAATCGACCCGCTCTGTTATAACCAAGCTTCAATTTTCGTTGTAGCAACGAAGCCGAACCTTGCTGCGCAGTCACAATGACTTCGGCTGCTTGTTTAAACATCGCATCACGATCTGCGATATCTATATCAAGACCTGTGCCAGAATCTTCACCCACATATTCAGGAAGCAAATGTGCATCTGGATAGGCTCGTTGTGAGCCAATAAATTCGGTGATCTTTTCTACTTCAGGGGTATCTACAAAAGCACATTGTAGACGAATTAAGTCGTTTCCTTGTGTATACAACATGTCCCCCCGCCCAATAAGCTGATCAGCCCCACCACCGTCCAAAATGGTCCTTGAGTCGATCTTCGAAGTCACCCTAAACGCAATACGCGCCGGGAAGTTGGCCTTGATGATACCCGTAATCACATTGACCGAAGGTCGCTGGGTTGCAATGATCAAGTGAATTCCGATGGCACGTGCCAATTGAGCAAGTCTAGCAATAGGCGTTTCAACCTCTTTACCAGCTGTCATGATCAGGTCGGCAAACTCATCAACCACTAGAACGATATAAGGAAGAAAACGATGCCCGTCATTCGGATTTAGCTTTCTCGCTTTAAATTTGGCGTTATACTCTTTGATATTACGACACAAGGCATTTTTGAGCAACTCATAACGGTTGTCCATTTCGATACACATTGAATTTAGCGTATGTATCACCTTGGTGTTGTCGGTGATGATTGCATCTTCAGTATCTGGAAGTTTGGCCAAATAATGTCGTTCTATTTTATTGAATAAGGTCAATTCTACCTTTTTCGGATCCACCAACACGAACTTCACTTCGGCCGGATGTTTCTTGTAGAGTAGGGAGGTAAGAATTGCATTCAATCCCACCGATTTACCCTGCCCGGTAGCACCAGCCATCAACAAGTGCGGCATTTTTGCCAAGTCGACCACAAAGGTCTCGTTGCTAATATTTTTACCCAAAGCCAACGGAAGTTCCATTTCGGCCTTTTGGAATTTAGGTGAAGCAATTACCGAACGCATCGAGACAATGCTCGGATTTTTGTTAGGTACTTCGATACCGATGGTTCCCTTTCCGGGAATCGGAGCGATGATACGAATACCAAGCGCTGCTAATGAAAGTGCAATATCGTCCTCTAGATTTTTGATCTTCGAAATACGAACACCCGCCGCCGGAACGATCTCATATAAGGTTACCGTCGGACCAATGGTCGCTTTTATCTGAGAGATCTCGATCTTATAATTCTTGAGGGTATCGACAATCTTATTCTTGTTTTCCTCTAATTCTTCTTGATTGATGGTAATGCTGGCACCACCTTCGTAGTCTTTGAGAAGCTCGAGAGTAGGGAATTTGTAATTGCCCAATTCTAAAGTAGGGTCAAACTCGCCGAAATCCTTGACCAGTTTGTCAGATAGATTGTCTGTGAGTGTTTTTTCTTCAACTATTTTTTCGACTTCGATGGCGACCTCTTCCTCTTTTGGAGTTTCTACCGTTTTTAGTACCGGTTCTTCGATAGCCTCTTCTTCGCCAACTTTTACTTCAAAAGAGTTGTACACATCTGCATCATTGGTCTTTTGAACATCTGCAGCAATAGGGTCGGGGTCAGCGATGGTGGTTTCTTCAGAAACTGAAAGATCGATCGCTTCAGAAGTGTTTTCGACTTCGGTAACTGCTTCCGTTGTGCTCGAAGGTTCATTCGTAAGCTCACTTGAAAGTTCTTCTTTCGTCTTAGAAAGGCTGCTGGCTACACCTTCAGGTGTTAGTTTCCAACGGATAACACCATAGGCAATGGCGGTAAACGCCAAGACCAATCCGACGCCAATTTTTCCGATATAATCGGTCAACAGTGAATTGATCTCAAACCCAATGATTCCGCTTAAAAGCGAGACTTTATTGAATACCAGTGCGAAGAACACAGACATCCATACGGCGATGATGGTTCCCCAGAACCATCGATTCACCAATTTCTTTACTTCGATATTGATAAAGAGGTACAACCCTGTCATGAACAAGAGCCCCGCAAAAATAAATGCGGCGATTCCGACACCTTTATAGATCATGAAATGACTGATAGACGCCCCGAATTTGCTCATTAGGTTTTCTACTTGGGCATTTCGCTCGGTAAAGTCAACGAGCTGACTTTGATCCAAGCGCCAATTGAAAAAGTAGGAAATAAAAGCAATGAAAAGGGCAATACTTACCAGCATCAATAAACTTCCCAAGACGATCTTGTTTTGTTTAGAAAGTCTTAGGTTGATCTTTTTGGTAGTCTTGGGTTTAGATTTGGTACTTCTACGTGTACTCTTTTTAGCTGTTTTCTTTTTGGCCATTAATTAGCATTGGTTATTATCGTGATGTCATCACTTCGTGACAAAATTACAAATTACTAACGTGTCAAGTTACTATATATTTTTTAAAATATCTTGGGGATGTAGATGATGCAACCAACAATGATGGCGGCAACGGCAGTTATGAATACGGCTCCGGCTGCTAAGTCCTTGATGAGTCCGATCTTGGTATGATGGTCGGGGTGGATGAAATCAGCAATTTCTTCGACTGCCGTATTAAGCCCTTCAATGCTAATGATCAAAGCGATGGTCAATATTTGAAGAATCCACTCGGTTGAGGAAATATCATAATAAAATCCAGCAATGGTAACCAAGACGCCAATAAAGAACTGTACCTTGATACTGGCCTCGGTGGTAATAAGCAGGTACGCCCCTTTAAAGGCGTACCCGATACTTTTGATTCTTCCAATGATGAATTTGAGCATTTTTATTTTTTCTGGCGGAAGGTTCTTCGAATTATTCGTCCATGAGCGCTTCGAGTGCCGCTTTGTAATTGGGTTCGTCAACAATTTCAGGAACTTGTTCTGTATACCGAACCTTTCCGTTTTGGTCTACAACGATTACCGCTCGTGAGTGTAGTGCTTCCAACGGGCCATCTACAAAGTCTAAGCCGTATGCTTTACCGAAGTCGCCTGTTTTATAGTCTGAAAGATTGATCACATTCTCGATACCTTCCGAAGCACAAAAACGCGCTTGTGCAAAAGGAAGATCTCTTGAGATACACAATACCTTGGTGTTCTCTAACTCACTTGCCTCTTGATTGAATTGACGCACTGAAGCTGCGCATGTACCTGTATCAATACTCGGAAAAACGTTGAGCACAAGTTTAGAGCCACTAAAATCGCCTAACGAGAGTGTCGAAAGGTCATTCGCTGTCAATTTAAAATTGGGTGCTTGGTCGCCGATATTTGGTAGTTGACCAGAGGTGTTTATCGCATTTCCTTTAAGTGTTACTGTTGCCATGATCTATAATTTTGGTTTGTGTTAAAAATAGCAATATTAAGTCAGAAACGCACAGCGAACCCCATAAAAAAATCCTCTCTATCAATTAGAGAGGATTCTATTCTATTTCATACAATTTAATCCCGAAAGTACTATTGGTCTATAGACCCCAAGACACGCTGCATAAAGCTGTTTAGCGCCTCTTTTTTGGGAGTTCCGTCTTTGACCATTTTGTTGACCTCGATCGCTCCATACATATTGGAAATGAGCTCACCGATCACATCCAATTCTTCATCTTTTAGCGACGGAACTTCAGTCAAGGCTTCGAGTGTTTCGATGGTCTCAACTACGAAATCCTCATCGTTCTCTTCGATGAATTGCGTAAGATGCTTAATTACTGGTAACTTCATTGACTAGGTCTTTTAGTACTTCAAATTTATTGGTCTGAACCTGGTTGACAAAGTTTCCACCTTTGAAGGTTGCAAAAGTAGGAAGGTTGTCTACCGTGGCCAGTTTTCTTGATTCTGGAAACTTTTCAGCATCTACCATGAAAAAAGCGGTGTCTGTATTCTCAGTAGCCAGCTTTTTAAACTTAGGTTTCATAATGCGACAGTTGCCACACCAAGACGCCGAATATTGTACCACAACGGTATCATTGTTGCCAACTACTTCGGCTAGATTGTCTGCTGTTAACTCTTGAATCATGATATTCGTATTTATTAGTTAGAAGCCAAGTAAGCAGCAACACCATCTCTGTTGGCGTTCATTGCTTCTTTACCTTCTTCCCAGTTTGCTGGACAAACCTCACCTTTTTCTTGAACGTGCGTGTATGCATCGATCAAACGAAGGTATTCGTTTACGTTTCTTCCAACAGGCATGTGGTTAACTCCTTCGTGGAACACTGTACCTTCTTCGTCGATCAAATACGTAGCTCTGTAAGGTACGTTGTCACCTTCTACCAATACAACACCAGTTTCTTCGTTGTACGTTTCGTTGGTAATGTCAAGGATACCTAGTGTGCTAGCCAAGTTACGGTTGCTATCAGCAAGGATAGGGTAGGTAACACCTTCGATACCTCCGTTGTCTTTGGCAGTGTTTAACCATGCAAAGTGAACTTCGGCAGTATCACAAGAAGCACCGATTACTACAGTGTTTCTCTTTTCGAACTCACCTAAAGCGGCTTGAAAAGCATGAAGCTCGGTTGGGCAAACAAAAGTGAAATCTTTTGGGTACCAGAAAAGCAATACTTTCTTGTTGTTATTGATTGCTTCTTCAACGACATTGATCTTAAAAGTGTCTCCCATGTCGTTCATTGCATCTACGTGCAAGCTTGGAAATTTTTTTCCTACAAAAGCCATATGATAATGTTTATAGATTATACAATTTTTCGATGGCAAAAGTAGTATTTCGAACTAACCTTACCATCAAAAAATATTCAATTTTTTTATCTGAGAATAAGGAAAGCCAATGATGAAAAAAGAAGGTCTGATTATCAGGTTTTTACAATTGGAAAAGCCGCACATCTTTCGATGCACGGCTTGTATTTTTTTGTGCGTATTTGTTATGCTGGTTTAGCAGTTAATTGTTTTATTTTGATGCTGAAAGCAGCGAAGAGCAAGGTCATAAATGGACTAATTATACTGAAAAATGCATAAGGGATGTAAGCGGTAGCCCCTGCGTATCCAAATAGTACCTTTGAATGATAAGCACCACATGTGTTCCATGGAACCAAAACTGACGTCACAGTTCCTGAATCTTCGAGTGTTCTACTCAAATTTTCAGGAGCTAGCCCTTTGTCTTCGTATGCTTTTTTGAACATCTTTCCAGGAACTACCAAAGCAAGATATTGGTCTGAAGCCGTTAGATTCAATGCTAAGCAACTTGCCACAGTACTTGCGAAAAGGCCGAACACAGAAGTTGCCATTTTCAATAAAGAATTTGTTATTCTAGACAGGGCTCCAATAGCGTCCATAACACCTCCGAAGACCATGGCACATATGATTAACCATATGGTACCGAGCATACCTTTCATACCACCAGCGGTGAAGAGGTCATTTAGTTCTTTGCTACTGGTTTCCACAGCAGTGTCAACCGTTAGTGCATTCATCACACCTTGATAGCCAGATTGAAATGTTAGACTATCAGCTCCGGCTATTTTCGCCACGATATCGGGTTGCGCTATAAGTGCGGTTACCCCTCCGAGTAAAGCTCCAATAAGTAATGCAATGAGGGGAGGTGTTTTTTTCACGATCATTATAATTACAATTACCGGAACAATGAAAAGTAGTGGGCTTATGTTAAAAGCCCCTTTGATTGCTGTCAACTTATCTTGTATATCTGGAGAGCCGGAGACATCCAAATTGAGGCCAATGATAATGAACGCGATGAGCGTGATAGTAATAGTAGGTATTGTTGTCCAGGCCATATACTTAATATGACTGAATAGTTCCCCGCCTGCCATTGCTGGTGCCAAGTTAGTAGTATCACTCAAAGGAGACATCTTATCTCCAAAATAGGCTCCCGAAAGTACAGCTCCCGCTGTCATTCCCAGAGAAATGCCCAGAGTTTCCCCGATACCAACCAACGCGATTCCTACCGTTGCTGATGTTGTCCAAGAGCTACCTGTAGCTATCGAAATGATGGCACAAATAATAACACAGGCTGCTAAGAATATTTTTGGGCTTAGTAGTTGAAGGCCATAGTAGATCATCGTGGGGATGATTCCGCTTATTAACCAAGTACCAGCTAAGGCACCAACCATTAGAAGTATCAATAAAGCTCCTGTCGTTGATTTTACATTTTCAGCCACTTCTTCGAGCATCTGCTTGTAAGAAACTTTGTTTCTAAAGCCCACGATGGCGGCAACAGCAGCTCCAAGCAATAAGACAAATTGATTGCTTCCACTCAAGGCATCATCACCATAAACATAAATGTTGTATGCCAACATCCCTACCAAGGCGAATACTGGAATCAATGCTTCCCAAATGTTCAATTCTTTATTTTCTACAATATTTTCGTCTTGTGGTTCTCTAGGGTTGATGTCTTGACTTTGCATTAACAAATGGTTTAGTTTTGAAGTGTAATGTTACGATTTTGTTATGCGTTTTGCAAAAAAAATCCCTTCACGAGCGGAAGGGATTTTCTTGGGTGTGGGCAAAAACTACACGAACGATAGTTCATCTTTTGGGGTTAAGATCCCGAGCTCTTCCATGCATGTTCTCATCATGGAGTAGGTGCGTTTAATATCATTGTCCAGACCGATTGAGAAACGAATGAGTCCGTCGGTCAAGCCCATTTCTTTTTGTTCGTCTTCTGGAATTTCAGAAGAGGTAGATGTCCCTGGTGCACTGAAAAGGGTCTTATAGAATCCAAGGCTTACCGCAAGGTATCCCAGGTTACGCTCTTGCATCAATTCCATCAAGGCATTGGCCTTGTCGAGTGATCCTACATCAACGGTCATCATCCCACCAAAGCCATATTCGTCGTTCATTTGGTCTTTTAAGGTCTCATGCCCTGGATGACTTGCCAATCCTGGATACACGACACGCAGTCCATCTTTTTCGAATTGCTCTGATAGGTATTGAGCATTCTCGCTGTGCTTTTTGATTCTGATATGAAGCGTACGCAAGTTCTTTAAGATCGACGATGCACGAACGCTGTCCATGGTGCTTCCTAGTAGCATAGCAGCACCATCGTTCACATCTTTCAGGCTTAAACAGAAATCGGTCGTACCGCATACTACGCCACCAACACAGTCACTGCTTCCGTTGATAAACTTCGTTAGACTGTGAATCACCACATCAGCACCCAATTTAGCAGGAGCGATGTTCAACGGTGAAAAGGTATTGTCAACCACTAAGGGTAGATTGTGCTTTTTAGCTAAGGCAGCCAATCCTTTGATATCTGCGATTTCAAGTAGCGGATTGCTTACTGCTTCACAATAGATCATTTTTGTGTTTTCGGTGATGGCCGCTTCAACAACATCGAGTTTGGTGATGTCAACAAACGAGGTTGAGATGTTTAGCTTCGGTGCGAAATTCTTCAAAAAGGCATAGGTGCCTCCGTAGATGGTACGGCTACTCACAACATGATCACCGGCTCCACAAAGTTGCATGATCACAGCGGTGATGGCACCCATTCCGCTGGCAGTTACGTTGGCCGATTCGGTGCCTTCCATGGCGGCTAGCGCTTCCCCTAAATACAAATTAGAAGGGGAGGAGTGACGCGAGTATAGGTAACACCCTTCAGTATTGCCTTCAAAGGTGTCAAACATGGTCTTTGCCGAAAGAAAGGTATAGGTCGATGAATCAGAGATAGATGGGTTTACACCACCGAATTCTCCGAAGTACTGCAGGTCTTGAATACCGTCTGCTGGATTGAATTTCATTGTGTTGAGTTTAGGTTAATTTGCTTCAAAATTCTACATTAGATGTATAATAATCAATGATATTAATCATTTTTAGAAAATAAATCTAGTATATTTGAATTTTAATGATTTATTATAATTTCATTTTCCTTTTTTAAGGTTGAATGCTGAAAAATTTTCGATATGCCATTTGATGCTACTGATAGAAAGTTATTAATGCTGTTGCAAGACGACAGTAAGCGCACCAATAAAGAACTGTCAAACCAACTGAATCTCTCTGTGACCGCAGTATACGAGCGTATTAAGAAGTTGGAGAAGGAGGGAGTGATCAACAAATATGTGGCCTTGCTGAAAAAGGAAAAGATACAACGCTCGTTTACGGTCTTTTGCCATATCAAGTTGTCACAACATTCTAAAGAGTACGTGACCAAGTTTGAATCTGAGGTGATCAAGCTAGACGAAGTGCTAGAGTGCTTTCATGTGAGCGGAGACTACGACTATATTCTGAAGGTATCTGTCGCTGATATGGAGGCGTATCGTGAGTTTATGGTCACGAAGCTCACGACCATTCAACATATCGGAAGTACGCACAGTACCTTTTCGATCAGTGAGGTCAAAAACACCACGGCCTTCAGTCTGTAAACTTTTGAATTTTGTTATCTTTCTGCTGAAAAAAGAGCGCATGCAATCGAAAAATGTCAAGTTCGTCGAATTCCTGATTTTATTTGTAATCCTTCCGGTGAGTTATGCATTACCCTATAGCCCTTGGTTGAAGTTGGGTTCTGGATTATTCGCTTTTGCCTACTTGGTTTGGGTATTGCTCAAAGTAGAAAAGAACAAATTCAAGGTACACAAAAACCTTCCGTGGAAAACCTTTTGGAGAACACTCTGGATCCAACTGGGCATCATTGCGGTGATCACCATCTTATACGTTTACTATACCGATAGCAGCAAATTGTTTGGGGTGATGCTCAACAAACCCGGGCTCTATTTTTTTATACTGTTTATCTATTCATTCTTTTCGGTCTATCCGCAAGAATTGGTATATCGTACATTTTTCTTTCAGCGGTATGAGGCGTTCTTCAATAGCAAGGCACTGCTCGTATTTGTAAATGCAGTGATCTTTTCGCTGGCGCATTTCTTCTTAAAAAATACCTTGGTATTTATACTAACTTTTATTGGAGGTATCTTGTTTGCCATTACATTTTCGAAGACACGTTCGACCTTGATGGTGTCAATTGAGCATGCCATTTACGGCAGTTGGTTGTTTACGGTTGGCATGGGCGAGATGTTAGCTTTTCCGTCCTAAACGACTACCTTATAAATTCGTCTAAACAAGTATGGTACTCTGTACTGCAATTTGTACTTTTGTAGTTCGAATTTTCAAATCGATACTTAAAAACACACTATGAATTCATACGATGTAGCCGTTATCGGCTCTGGCCCAGGGGGATATGTAGCAGCGATCCGTTGTGCACAACTTGGGATGAAAACCGCCATTATCGAGAAATATTCAACCTTAGGTGGTACCTGCTTAAATGTAGGTTGTATTCCTTCAAAAGCTTTGTTAGATTCTTCGCACCATTATGAGGATGCCGTGAAGCATTTTGACACCCACGGAATCGAGATTCCAGGAGAGGTGAAGGTGAATCTTGAGAAGATGATCGCTCGAAAGCAATCTGTAGTCGATATGACCTGTGCTGGGGTGGATTTCTTGATGAAGAAGAACAACATCGACGTATACGAAGGCTTGGGATCTTTTAAAGATGCCACGCATATCAATATCAAAAAGAACGACGGTAAGACCGAAACGATCGAAGCGAAACATACCATCATCGCTACCGGATCGAAACCTTCGACTTTACCTTTTATCAATATCGACAAAGAGCGTATTATCACTTCTACCGAAGCCTTGAAGCTAAAGGAGGTTCCTAAGCATATGGTGATCATCGGTGGTGGCGTGATCGGACTCGAACTCGGACAGGTATATAAGCGCCTAGGTGCTGAAGTTTCTGTGGTAGAGTACATGGACCGCATCATTCCTGGAATGGACGGCGCATTGTCTAAAGAGCTTCAAAAGGTGTTGAAGAAGGGCAAGATGAAATTCCATACTTCGCACAAAGTAAAATCAGTTGAAAGAGTAGGTGATGAGGTAATCATCAAAGCTGATGACAAGAAAGGAAAAGAAGTAGAATTCAAAGGCGATTATTGTTTGGTTTCTGTCGGAAGACGCCCTTATACAGATGGTTTAAATGCGGAAGCTGCCGGTGTGAAGTTGAATGACCGCGGACAAGTGGAAGTGAACGACCACCTACAAACTTCGGCTTCTAATATCTACGCCATTGGAGATGTGATCAAAGGAGCGATGCTTGCACACAAAGCGGAAGAGGAAGGCGTTTTTGTTGCGGAAACATTAGCCGGACAAAAGCCACATATCGATTACAACTTGATTCCTGGTGTGGTATACACTTGGCCTGAAGTTGCTGCCGTAGGAAAAACGGAAGAAGAGTTGAAGGAAGCAGGTGTTGACTACAAGGTAGGACAGTTTCCGATGCGTGCTTTAGGACGTGCCCGCGCTAGTATGGATATCGACGGATTTGTGAAGATCATTGCAGATAAAAATACAGACGAAGTACTTGGTGTTCATATGATCGGCGCTCGTGTAGCAGATCTGATCAGTGAAGCAGTGACTGCGATGGAGTTCCGTGCGTCTGCCGAGGATATCTCTCGTATGAGCCATGCACACCCAACATACGCCGAAGCGGTGAAGGAGGCAGCACTTGCTGCAACTGATGATCGTGCTTTGCATGTGTAATGCTTACTGTTGAATCCGAAACGTTCAACAATGGATATAAACAAATCCCCGAAACTCAGTTTCGGGGATTTTTGTTTGTTTGCGGTGCTTAATCGAAGATGTTTCCTTTGTCCATACCCTTAATGGTTTTTGAACTCAAGTAATGATGCACGAAAAGGCCTAATGTCCAAAAAGCAATGGGCAAAATTGCATATAACAAGGTGTCTATATTGAATCCCATAACTACAAATGCTGATAGTATACCGATAAGGTTGACAATGATAAAAGTCATCAGATGATAATGGAAACCTAGGTCAAGCCTGCTATCTCGTACTGTATCATGGTACCCAAGAATTAACCCCGAAATAAACAAAACAGCCCCGTACAAAGTGGCGTAAATCCATATTTTATCATATGAATCAATGGATATAGCAGTGTATAAATAATAGAAGAAAATTACCGAGAAGATCGCGGTCAAACTGGAAAAGTACTTTAAGTTGGTTGTCATTGTTTTCATAATTCAAATACTTAGTTTGATATCAGGCCTGATATCTTGTTGTTCAAAAAAATGGCAATGTTCCTATTGGTAAAATCTTGTAACAACTCTTTACCAATGTCTGTCAAGAAGTAGTATTTTCTATTGGGCCCTTTATTGCCTTCTCTTAACTCAAAATCTACGATCTCCAGATCATAGTATTTTCTTAAAGAGCGATAAATACTTTGGTCTTCGCATGAAATCGTTCCATTTGTAGATTTTTCGATAAAGCGCTTTATGTCGCTTATATATAATCGGTTATCTCTTAGTGAAAGTAGAATCCAAAATGTCAAGAGACCTTTTTTATAGGTTTCTTCCCAACTCGTCAAAAGATCTATTTTGTATTTTTTGGAATTATCCATATAGCTATACTTCAAAAAGTATTATACAAGTGGTATAATACAAATGTATAAATATTTTTGATTTTAACCAAAAGGTGTGATAATGAGGCTTATTTCAAGCCCAAGCCCATTGGACTTTTCAGTTTGGGATTTTAGTGCTCGCCGAAAAGTGTTCCTGAGACATCTGCTGCCAATTTTGCCAAGTGAGCAAAAGAATAATTATAGGAATTACTATGAGAACAGTTCTGGATTCGAAGTTATTTATGCTCCTTTTTTATTCTATGCGTTGTGTTATGCTTTTCAGCGATTTTTTCTACCAATAACATACAGATAATCCCCAAGGTCATTCTGATGCGATTTCATGACCTCTTGGATTTTTCCGCTATCGATGTCATGTCTCAGTTTTAGGAGTCCTTGTTCAACCTCGTCACGATTTGCTAAGGATGAAAAAGACGAGATCCCATGTCGAATCTGTTCGTTAAAGTACATTTCTGGGTTTTGTTTTCCGCAGTAAAGAAACTTATCCTCAAGATTCGCCTGAATGTTGTAGGGCTCTGCTTTGACAATTTCAAATCCGTTGTCTGTCATGGCGCTTTTTACGCTTTCTAAACTGGGCATTTGGGCGATTGAATCTTCTAGCATCTTCGGAAAGTAGTGGTTTAACCAATAGCCTTTCATCTGTTTTGGCGTTGAGGTAAAGATGACGATGTTGCCATTGGGTTTTAGTACACGGTTGAGCTCTAAAAAACCAGCGTTTAGGTCGGTCCAATGGTGAATGGTCAATGAACCAATGATGCCATCTACAGAACTGTTTGATAACCCTGTATTTTCTGCAGCGCCCAGCACCCATTGAACATCTGAGTTTTTGAGCCTCGCTTCTTTCAGCATTTTTTCAGAAGGGTCGATTCCTATAAATTGATATCCTCTCTTTTGTAGCTGATCTGTGTAGTTTCCGGTACCGCAACCGATGTCTAAATACAATCCATTGTCTGCGGGTGCCAAATGTTCCAATAGTTTTTTAGTCAAATAAGGATCTGGTTTTCGGGTACGGTTGTAATCGTTGCCTATTTTATCGTATTTGATGCTCATCTTTCTACAGGTACTATTATTTTATTCGGGATGTTTCCAACGTTGATCAAGTATGTTCTTTAAAAGGTCATAATAGTTCCATCCTATTTTTCGAGCGGCAAGTAAGGTCAGGCTGTCTTGATTGATTCGATGGGCTCTTGACGGACCTGTCATATTGGGTTTCATATTTAGATCGAACAAGAGATAATTTCCTTGTGTATCGGCTCTGCAATCGATGCGAATTGGTGCTTTGATACCCACTAGTTCGGCTGCCTTTTCACAATGGCGATATACCTCAAGGATAGAATCGGATTGCAATTCATCATCGTCCAGTACGCTGCTGTTGTCCGTGACCGCTACGACTCCGCTATATGGAGCAATTCCGTTTATATGATTGAATCTTTTTACTGCAGGAAGGCACCAGGGTCTGGTGAATTCCTTTTTATTGTTTTCTACGGAATAGGTTCCTGGAGGCATGACGGTGATCGTTATTTCCTGACCGCTCAGATATTGCTCAACATAGGCTGAGTTTCCATACAGATCGCTTGAAAAAAAGTGTTTGAGCGTTTGGTCTAATTCTGAAGAGTTTTCAACCAACGAGATTCCTTGACTTCCGCGGCCACGTATTGGTTTTAGCACTACTGGAAATGTAATCTTTGGATTGTAGTTACCCATATCTTTGACCACGATCAATTCGGTTTTCGGAATCGGAATTTGATGTTGCCTCAATAGCTCATTCGTGTGAAATTTGTCGTCATAGAGCTCTACTCGATTGGGATTCTGTCCTATCCAAGCGATTTGTCCGTCAAAGAAATTTTCAGTTACATGGCCTTTGTACAAGATAGTATTTAACCAAAAAGTGTTGGCTCCTTTGCTTAATGCTTGTTGAATGCCTGCTTCGGTATCAGGAAAGACCCAGTCTTTGTCGATGTGAATGTTCGGGTCTTCAACGGGTGTAATGACTTCGATCTGATTTTTTTGTAACTCATAGGCAATATCGGCCCCACTATCAGAGTAACCGCCAGGCTTCATCGGCTTTTGAACACCATTTATTATTGGCGGAAGTTTGGCTTGATATAGAATGGCAACTTTTTGCAAATTCGATCAGATTGAAGGAAAGCGTTCGTATAATAAAGTTACCAAATTTTGGCGTTCTGTTCTTGAGTTTGTAGTAAAGTTTAGATCCAGATGACAAGTTCGATTTTCTCTCCGATGACGATGCCCTCTTTTTTTCGAATATTTGCTTTTAGAGGAAGCAAGTAGGTATTCATTTTCGTATCGAACCAGATAGCGGTTTTCCACTCGGTGTTGCCAATCTTGGCGGTCGCTTTTAGCCGTCCCCAGCCTTCTTCTTCGGCTTTGAACATCTTCCGGATCTCTGTCGAAGTTTCTGTAGGAAGTGATACAAAATGCCAACCGCCAGATTCACCATGTTGCCATGGGATGGCACTGAATTCGTATTTGATTCCTTTAAAGTTCATTTGGAAGTTCTTGTAGCGGACGTACTTTATTCGATCTCTATATAAGCCGACTGTCCACCTGATCGATCTCCGTTAAGCCAGTTCCAGTCAAAATGTAGTTCGAGTTTTCCTTCTTGATTTCGTGATAATGTTCCTTTTGATTCGCCAGCTTTTAGTTCACCTTCTATGGTTAGACAATGGTACAGAAGTTCGATTGTGTTGTTCCCTGTTTGCTTTCCAACAATAGCCCCTTCTTTTATACTGCCCCCTTTATAGGCTCCTGTGATGGTATTTCCTTGCTGGAAGTAATGAAAGATCGTCTCGTCTGACGATAGCCCTTTGTCGTTTCCAGTTGTAATAAATTTTTTATTGTGTAAATCCATAAATGCTTTTCTCTCTTATCTAGAAATCCTTGATAAAAGTAGCCAATTTTGACTATACGATCTCATCAATAGGAATGTCAAGTAGGTCGCCATTACTATGCGCTTCACCCTTCTGATATTGTTCCTTCGAAAACGCCTTTAATGTTCTTTTGGGTTTTAGGGATCTTCCGCGTATTGCAATGTCTAGGAGTTTGTCATTCATTGAAGTGCTTACCAATTCGAAATGTGAATTGGGAAACTTTCCCCTGTATAAAAACTCGTATAGATATTGTCCTTGTAGGTACAGGGTTTGCCCTTCATTGATTTTTATATAATATCCAGGGCCAAAGTCCTCGGGATCTTTGCGCTTTACGACATGGTCAGTTTTGATTTTGGTTACCTGCGCCTTTCCTTGTTTGATCTCCATTTTAATGATTCTATTATGAGCGAGCTCTCCATTTTTATGCATCCAGAACAACACTAAGCTAACAGCAATTAACAAAACCGGAATCGAATAGTACAACTGTGTATTCGATGAGACCTCTTCGACAAATTTGTCATAGGCCAATAGTGGAGCAAGCAACACGAGTGTGATACCGACCATTTTTAAACCAAAATGTTCGAAGTGTTCCCAAAGCGAATATTTTCTGCTTTTAAGTAAAACTATTTCATCTGAGGTGTATGGGCGCTCAAATCTTTTCAAACCAAATTTTAATCTTTAAAGCGTTTACGGACTTAAGATAAGCGTTTTTTATGTTTCCAGAGGAAGATACCATTTATCAAAAAAAGAAGGCTTAGGAAGACTCCCGAGAGTCCGAGTTGTGCATCGACGTGTGCTTCTGGAATGGGTTTGACAAACTGATTCATAATACTCAACAACAGCCGAACACTGGCCCAAATGATGATCAATACCGACCACAGGCCTATCATCTGTCTAAAGGCCTTGAACGATCTATTAAGGCCGAGCATAAGCAGTATTAGGATGACCAGGATCAACGCAAGGGGAACGTAACTTCCAATGGTGGCGTACAAGATGCCTTTGTACAAAAAGAATAGCAGTGTTGCTCCCAGAAGGAGTCCGTACCAAAGGTGCTGTCGCAACGCATTTAGAATATTTTGTGTCGTTTCGTTCATGATCGGACCATTTCTTTAATGACCGTTTCTATAAAGTTCGTACAGGACTCTAAATAGGAAAAGTTCACTGTTTCGTATGTGTCATCAGGACTATCTTTATATGGGGTCGAATCGCGATGATAATAGCATTCACCTGCTCCTATGACGTTGAAACCCTCTGGCACAAACGCATCGAAGTCGGTCCCATTGTTGTCATAGCCCACGGGATCGATTCGTATTTCCTTTAGTGGTTTTTTAAGACGAATTGCTGCTTTTTTGTAGGTGTTTAGGAGCGATTCGGAAGCCGAATAGATCTCCATGGCATCATCTCCATCACCATCCCATCCTACCATATCAAAGCAATGTACTGAATGTACATTCCATTCTTGGGCCTTCATGAACTTGATAAATGCGTTGCTTCCGATGAGTTCTTCTTCCTCTTGATCAAAAAACACGAGCACTACATTTTTGTTTCTCGTTTCAATCGAAGACAATTCTCTAACCACACTGTAGATCAGCGCAATCCCGGTAGCGTTATCAATGGCTCCGGGCGCATTTTCTCGACCCGCATCATAGTGAGCTCCAAGCACAATATATTGATTACTCTGGGTAGTTGCAGGAAGAATTCCGTAGACATTGGTGCCTTTGAAAGGAGAAAGTAGCAGATCGATGGCCGGATTGAGATTAGGGCTGATGTATTCATTTTCCTTAACTTCAATACCGAGGGTAGTGATCAATTCTTTTAGATACTTTCTCGAAGTTTCTCTTTCTGTTACCGACCAACGACTTTTTATGAACGTATTGTTTTTCAATTCAAACTTCCCAGACAACTGGCCGACAATGGTTTTTAGATATTCAGATCTGGTTTCTGATATTGAGCCGATCATGGAGCCGTTGTTTTCCGCAGTATGGGTACAGGACAAAAGGAATACGAAGAGTAACGTCAAGCAGAACGTCTTTCTCACTATCTGTAATTTTATTCGTTCAGTGTTCATTTCTCAGATATCTTTGTCAGTTTCATTGGATTGTCCAAACCTTTGAGTTGAGTAACGTTTCCTTTGGAATCTAGTACAAATTGTACACGCTCTTTGATGTTGCCCACTTTAAAGATATGGTTTCCTATGCTTTTGAGCTTCATTTTACCGCCATTAGAACGCATTTGGCCAAACAACAGATTGTTTTCGAGTGTGATTGTGATCTCAGTGTTTCCGTCTTTGTAGACACCCACGTATTTCTGTAGGTCTGTTGCACTCAAAGGGTCATTTTCTCTAGGTACATCAATAAAAGAGATCAAATGATCATAGTTGGAAGGATGTATACTTGTTGCGTTCTTTTCTTTGGCATGTTCCAGCGCTAATCGATAGCCTTTGGCATACGCTTCTTCGCTGGATGTCTTTATATGCGGAATGACGCCCACTTTTTCGAAACTGGTTTTGGTGACGGCATTGATGGTCTCTTCTGTGGAAACTACAAGTGTAAAACGATCATTTATGGGATGCAAAGAGGCTCCGTTTCCGGCTCCAACTGTGACCTCACCAATGATGGTTGCTCTGCCCAAATGCTTTAGCATGTATGCAAATGATTCGGCTGCAGACCCTGTATTTGAGTTGACCAGAACGAAAAGTTTGGTATCTGGAAGCTTTGTCCCTAGAACGTTCGGGTTGGTCGATATTCCGTAGGTATGGTCGTGCAAAGTGCAGCGATAATCTGAAAGGTGAATCGGTTCAGCACTGTCAAAGAAGTAACTGATGTAATAGGCAACCATGTCCTCAAAACCCCCACCATTATCTCGAACATCGACAATAATGGCATCGGTGTTTTTGAGCGATTCAATAGCACTGGTAACTACCGGTTTGATGGCTTCAAAGAACTCATGACGGGTAAAATGACTGATCTTTAAATAGCCTATGTTTCCTTCTAACACTTTGATTTCACTGAGTCCGTAGTTACTCCAAAGCCCAGATTCGTTAACCTGTATTGAGGGCTGTCCAGCAGTGGCCCTCTCTCTTGGTGAACGATAGATCATGCCCATGTGTAGGTCGCCGTTGATTGACCTAAGGTCAGTCTTTAACGTATCGGCTAGTGCTTTTGGGTTGGTGATTTTCTGATAGCTTCCGTTGTTGTCTTTACTTCTGATGTGCTGTACCATTTGTTTACCAACTTCTGGATGAATGTAATACCGCTTAACGAGAACATCGATCGAATCGATGATGGTGTGTAACTCTTTGGAAGAGACGGGGTGAACCGTGTTTTGTTGTGCGATCATTCTGCCAGAAAAAAGAAAAAAGACAAAAGCGAAGAATAGTTGACGCCCAAAAAAGATGAGCTGTTCGTTTTGATTGATATACATGTGATGAATGTTTGATAGCGTAAAAATAGCCGTCAATGCACATTGGAGTATAGAATGAGATTAGCCAGTTGCCTAAAACTTTCTATAGTCTGTAGGAAGAAAACCTGTCTGTTCTTTGAAGTTTCGGATGAAATGACTCTGGTCGGAAAAGCCACAATGCAGTGCAATCTCGGCAAAGGACATTTGAGAATTTTTGATCAGATCGATGCTGTGTTCGACCTTTATCCTGCGTTGGTATTCGCTCAAGGTTGAATCGAAGTATTTGCGAAAGTTTTTAGAAATGGTCACGGGATGTGCGTTTACCTGCGCCGAAATTTCTTGTAATGAAAGCACCTGATTCCATTCATCGTTGAGCAGTTGCTTTAACTTGATGACCCAGATTGGAGCAATCGTATGCTGTTCTTTTTGTTGACGCGAAATGATATCGAGCAGCAGGGTTTGAAGATGTAGCTTGTTGTTTTGGTCTTTTGAGCCCATTTCCTTCTGTAGTCTTAGCATTAGCGAACGGGTGTTGACATTGGTTTCTATCGCTTGCTTAACGTGCTGTTCGGTAAGTCCGTATTTGTTGAGAAAGGCGGTCTCTATCTCAATATTGGCACTTCGAGAAATAGGAGCGGGGGAGGTCCATCGATGGGTTTCTTCGGCATGGTAAAAGAAGAGGCTTCCCTCTTTTTTACTGTACGTCGTGTTGTGTTTGGTTTCGGCCTTTCCCTGTTCAAAGACAAAGCAAATGTGAAGATTTTCGTGATAGTGCCAATCGGGCATGTTCGCGTTCAGGGCATATACCGTATTCGTAATGGTGCTGCCTTCTAGTTGAAGACTTTGTATGATATCTCCGGTATATTCTCCTTTGTTGAGTGCGAGCATTTTTGTCTTTATGGGTTTCTTCGTACCGCTTTGGTTCATTGTGTTATAAAATGATCATTTTAAAATATTGGTCGGCCATGATCAGCAAAGAACTAAAGACCATCACTGCTAAGGTCGTTGTTAGTTGAAATTTCCAGTTGAGCGCATATTTTTTTGAGATTCGATATACTAAAAAGAACAGAAATGCACTTACGACCAGCGGTAGAGTATAGGTACCTAAACCTAGAAATTCACTAATTCGCGCTTCATCATTTGGTCTAATATAGCTCACAATTCCTGCTAAAAATCGCATGTAAAAAGCCATGAACAATAGGGCATAGGCAACGCTATTCCAGCCTTTACGCTTTAAAAACAGAAAGGCCAAGATCCCCTGTAAAATAGTGATGATCGGACCAGCCGCAGAGATAAATGTACTATGCCACCTCGTTTCATGGTCGCCATAGACGGTGTGGGTTCCGTTGAGTCGCATGGTGGTATCGTGGCCCAATAGCTCGCCCGTTGCCCAATGCGCAAATTCATGGATTATCCAAGTTACGAAGACAACAATGGCAATGGTTAGTATATATTGAAATGTTATTTTCGCTTGGGTCATTTTAATGATGGATGCTTTAATGATTGAATGCCTTAATGTTTTTTAGTGTTTCAATTTAATAATATACCAATGTAGCAATTTTTACTTTTAATCCTTCGCTTGAATAATGTCATTCGGGCAGGTTCTCTTAAATTGAAGGGAAGAGCTTAATTTTAGTGACATTGAGTTGGTTTGAAAAAGATTCCCGCATTCGCGAGAATGACACTAATAACTAAACCGTACATTTACGTTCATGAAAACAGTTCCTTCTTTTTTACAAGCAGTTACCGAACTGGGCAATTTTACCGAGGCCGAGTTAGAATGGCTAGCATCAGAATTAGAGGAAGTAATCTTTGAAAAGGATGAGGTCGTTCTTGAAAAAGGAGGGGTGTGCTCATGGCTGCTGTTTATTGTCGAAGGGGGAATGGTACAATATCAGTTAGACGAAGCTCTTGAGAAGAGGGTCATTGATTTGCGTATTCCAACGGATTGGGTGATAGAGCATCAAAGTTTTACTGCACAGCGACCTTCTGAATATACCCTACAGGCATACCAAAAGACGAAAGTATTGAAGCTAGACTTAGAAGGGTTGCATCGATTGATCGCTAGGTCTCAGGCGTTTTTACAGATGGGACGGATCTTGAAAGAATCGGCCGATCGATTGCAATTGTTTGACCAAGACCTTACTCCCGATGAAAAGTACCAGTACATTCTAGAAAAGCGACCTGGTCTACTACAACAGTTTCCGCAGAAATGGGTGGCTTCCTATGTAAAGATAACTCCAGAAACCTTAAGTCGTGTTCGAGCGCGATGGTCCAAAAAATAGCTGTTTATTGATTTGAATCAAGGGTGTTTTCCGAAGAAATAAAAGACATTTGGTCGTTCATCAAAAACAACGATCTATGGAAAAACATCGCAACAAAAGCACCGGAATCTCTTTATTGCTAGGAGCTTTACTCATTATCGCAACCATGGTATTGCATCCTTCGGGTGGAAGCTTGGAGCGTATCGTACAAATTACTGGCATCATAATGGTTTCGCATGCCTTGGCCATTACTAGCTTACCTTTTGTCTTCTTTGGGTTTTACGGACTTTCTAAGGCACTCCCCGATCGATATCATTTGAATCAGTTGGCCTTGATTATTGTGGGTGTGGCGCTAATGGCGGCTATGTTTGCAGCGCTTTTTAACGGACTGGTACTTCCGTATTTTTTAGGACAGTATGCTGACAATTTAGAGCAAAATGCACAAGTATTAAGACCCATTGCCAATTTTAGTTTCTCGATCAACAAACCGTTAGACTATATCTTTATTGCAGGTATTTGTGCGGCCATTGAGATCTATTCACTAAAAATGTTGAAAGATGCCAAATGGATTGGATACTTAGGGATAGCCATCACTGTCTTTGCCATAATTGGAGCCATCACAGGTTTTGCCTTCATCAGCTTAACGGGTTTTCGAATCTTTACGTTTAGCGTAGCTGCTTGGGTATTGGCATCTGGGGTTTGGTTGATGCGGAAAGGGTCTTAATTCTTAGGTGTAAACCTCAAAATCAAACAATTCTTTGATTTCAACATTCAGCGCTTTACTCAACATATAAACGGTCATTAAAGTGACATTGGCCTTTCCATTTTCTATACGGGAGAGCAAGGTGTTTCCGCCTTTGTCAAGCAAGGCGCTGAGTTCGAGCTGAGAGTATCCCTTCTCAATGCGAATTCTTCTTACATTGATGCCAAACTGGCGTTTGCACTCGTTTTTTTCTTCGGGGCTTATGACAAACTTCTTCATACGAATAGGTTAAAGGTGTTTCGATCGAAGTAGTTTTTGGCGTCAAGAAGGGCGAAAAAATGGGAGAGGGGGCGAGTTATTCTTCCAACTCAAAGTTAAGGAATTCGTGAAAAGGGACGTCCATCGCCTTAGAGATCTCATAGGCCATACTGATCGAGGTGTTGATCACCCCACGTTCAACACGGCTCACTTGAGAAATCTCCATGTTCATCGAAAACGCAAGATCCTCTTGTGTTAGACCTCTTTCTTCGCGCATGCGCCTTACATGTTTCCCAAAACTGGCAATAAGTTGTTCGTTACGTACATACTTTTTCACACTCAAAAGTTGTCATTTGGGTACAACATTCTATAGGCAAATTTGCCTAGTTCAATATTTTTATGTACGTTTGACATATAGTACATAGGCCCTTGCAAGTTATTTTTTTACCTTGCAATTCATTATTGTCTTCCCCTTGTAATTACATCTTCTCTAACGGAGCTTATTTTGATCTGGTGCACAATGCCCTCATTTTTCATACTTAAATCATCAATACGATCTATATATGAAAAAGGTAACCTTTTTATTATTAATCATTAGTTTGTCGGTTGTTGGCCAAGAAGCTATTGATATTCCTAATTTAACTCCTTTGAGTCCAAATGCTGCGGCTATCGCCAAGTACGGAGAAATTCCCATAGGCCATTTTACAGGAACTCCCAACATCAGTATTCCCATATATACTGTAAACTCTGGAGAACTAAGTGTACCTATTTCCATTAGTTACCATGCAGGCGGAAACCGTGTAGAGACCATAGCATCATGGGTGGGTATGGGTTGGTCACTAAACACGATTCCTACCATTTCAAGAAGTGTCAGAGGTATTCCTGATGAGCAAGGAGGAGGGTTTTTTTACGGTTATATGGGAAAGACCGTTAGACAACTGATGCAAGAAGAAGGAGAGCATTATGAGTTATTCAGAGCCGATCTTTATGGAGGTGATGCTGATTCAGAACCTGATATTTTTCATTACTCATTGCCAGATGAGACAGGAAAGTTCTTCTTTGACCAAGAATCCGAAACGTTTATAACAGTACCTAAATCCAACATTATTATCACTCGGGAAGGGCATAATTTCATGCTGAAGACTCAGAACGGAATCGAATACGTCCTTGATGTTAAGGAGACTACCGCTTCTCAAGGAACATCATCTCAGACTACGTCGAGTTGGAAGGCTTCTAAGATGATATCAGCTAGTAAGAAGGACACCATTAGGTTCAATTATGTTTCAGAGGATCAGCGCTATTGGACGAAGACGTTGGCGACTAAGTATCAATTCCTTAGAGGTGTGGTGAATGGGAGCCCTCCTGTTGATAGAAGTATAAATACACTAAATATAATTAGCGCCAAAGTGTTGAATTCTATCGAATTTAGACACGGACGCATTGATTTTAACCGCTCGACAAGTGAGCGAGAAGATCTTAAAGGTGGATATAGTTTAAGTAAGATTGCAGTACACGGTGAGCATGATGAACCTATATCTCAGTTTAACTTCACCTATGACTATCTTAGAGGAAGCTCTTGTTCGCCGAATGATGAGGACTATGTAAACAATTGGATGTTACTGGAAAAACTTGAAAACGTATCTCTTGATTCTGTAGAGCGTTTATCCCATCAATTTTTTTATGACCGTGAAAATATACCACCATGCAGGAAGAGTCCTGCTCAAGACTATTGGGGGTATTACAACGGAAAGTTGTCAAATAGAAACCTCATTCCTACTACCTACGTGCCAAATTCAAATCCGCCACAGCAAATAGCTGGAGCAGATAGAGAAGTAAACCCTACAAAGTCACAGTTCGGTATTTTGAATAAGATCATATATCCCACGGGCGGATATACGGAGTTGGAATATGAAAATCATGACGTTGTTGCAGGTGATGTACCCGTTCAGTATGTTGATGAAGCAGTATTTCTCGAAGGAGAGGGAGAGGGAACGCCTAGCACAGACTACTATGAGGCTACTTTTACTATTAATAATCTACCAGATTTAATCTTGAATAACAACAACCCTAATGGTGGTGGCAACGTGAAGGTTGAGATTGGGTTTCCTGGATGCGACCTTTCAAACGGAGCTGATCAGTGTGCCATTTTTAGGTTGATAGGTCTTTCACCAGAAAACGCTAACATCAGTTACACCTTGCACATGAATAGAGACTTTTATCTTCCAAATGGAGCGTATAAAATTTCAGCTGAGTTTGACCAAGACCCTCCTCAGTACCAGGAATTCTATTTTACGGTAACATGGAAGAAACGATTAGATACAAATGAAAGCCCTTTACGTTATGCGGGAGGGCTTAGAGTGAAGGAAATTAGAAATTATCCAAATTCACTTTCCAGGACCCGTCCGATTGTAAAACGATATCATTATGTAACGGACTACAACTCAAACGAATCCTCGGGAGATATCTTTGGTGAGGCTGGTACCAATTTTGCCGATATTATTGAAGTTCAAAATGGTGACATTGCGGTTGGAGGGTCTTTTTCTTCGCTATTTCTCAGACTTAGGTCGATCAGTACCATGCAGCAAATATCGCATTCTGGCTCTTTTGTAGGATATAAGACGGTTATTGAAGAAACCGATGAACCTGATAAGACAGGATACACAATTAGAACATATTCCCATGTTAGGGATGTTCCTTATGGAATATTTCCACACCCGCCAGCCCAAAGCAATGAGTTGTACAGAGGGCAACTGCAATCAGAAGTACATTACACGAAAAGAGGAGATGTGTTTGAAAAGACAGAAAACAGGGTGCTCGAATACACCAGCATCCCATACCATACAGCGAGTGAGTTCATCCCAGTACGATCGTATGCTGCGAAATGGGGTAACAATGTAATCAGAACGGATGCCAGCCCTTGGGAATATGCTCAAAATCTCACAGAATATGAAATAGAAAGTGGTTGGACAAACATAGCCAAGGAAACCGTAACTCGTTTTTTTGAATCAGATTCGGTTACTTCGGTTACCAACTATCATTACGATAATCCTGCGCACTTACTGTTGACAAGAACCGATAAAACCAATAGTGAAGGCGGAATATCGAAAACTTCAATGATATACCCACAGGATCAGCAAAACCCATCTGAGGCAGAACAGCAACTCATAGAAATGAACAAACTGACTATTCCTGTTGAAATTAAGAATTGGGAAGTGTCTTTTGATGGATTAGAAAACTTGCTGAGTACGCAACATACGCAGTACAAAGACTGGGGTGACGGTATCATTTTACCTGAGAAAGTTAGTGTTTCTAAAGGAACAGAAACTATAGAAGACCGCCTTATCTACCACGACTACGATGCTCAAGGCAATCTTCTTGAGGTAAGTCGAAAAAATGGTGTTCACATCAGTTATATCTGGGGATATGGAGGTACGTATCCTGTGGCCAAGATTCACAATGCTACTCAGATACAGATCGCAGCATTGAACTTAGATGCAACAATTATCAATGCTCCGAACTCAGATGCTGCGTTACGAACCGAATTGAACAAACTCTATATAGGTTTGCCTGATGCCGAGGTAACACTCTATACCTATGCACCTCTTGTCGGTGTCACGAGTGTTACTGACCCAAATGGTTTAACACTATTCTATGAATATGATACCTTCAATCGCTTAAGGTTGGTAAAGGATTATGACGGTAACATCCTCAGCAAACATGAATACCACTATCGCAGTCAATAACAAATAATTTCGTTTCCCCTTCAACTTACGATGACAACATGAGCTTTTAAAATAAGGACTCATGAATACAAATAATTATAAGAAGAATACAAGTTATTTACTAGCAATATTAGTATTGATAACCCAATCTATCGCTGCTCAAAGCACCTCCGAGAATTATGTGAAAAGCACCGTATATAAAATAGCCACCAGAGATACTACTGCGGTTGATAGTCTAACCATGCAGACAATCGACTACTATGATGGTTTGGGGCGATCAAAACAATCAATAGCCGTTGCTGCAGGCGGAAGAGGAGAAGATATAGTAACCCATTTTGAGTATGACCAATTTGGTAGACAAGTGAAGACATATCTCCCATATCCCGCACCAAGTTTACATGGAGACATACACAGGAACGTTTTGGATAGTTTAAATGCTTTTTACCTCGATCGATTTTTCAATGAGTTGGATGTAAGTAAACCCAACCCTTATAGCGAAGTGACCATGGAGGCTTCTCCTTTGGGCCGAATCACACAGCAAGGAGCTCCGGGGAGCGTTTGGGGTATAAAACCAAATAATGATAACGACCACACCATAAAATATGTTTATGGTAGCAACGATTCCTCTGAAGTGCGAAGATTTAAGGTGGTTTTTGCAGATCCAACGAATACGGAGGTGCCATCATTGACCGAAGATGGCCATTATCAAAGGGCAGTGCTTTACAAGAATATCACCAAAGACGAGAACTGGCAGTCCAGCCAGTTTTACATCAACGATCACACTAGTGAGGAGTATACAGATTTACATGGACGAGTGGTCCTTAAACGCACCTATGATCAAGAGCCCCACGACACCTATTATGTATATGATATTTTTGGGAATCTTACCTATGTGTTGCCTCCTTTGGCCAGTGAAAATGATAACATCGATAGTGAAATACTGAATACGCTCTGCTACCAATATCGATACGACCATCGCAATCGATTGGTAGAGAAAAAACTACCAGGAAAAGGTTGGGAATATATTGTTTACAATGCTCTAGACCAACCTATCCTTACACAAGACGCCTTGTTGAGGGGGCAGGGGCAATGGCTCTTTACAAAGTATGATGCCTTAGGAAGAACAGCCTACACAGGGGTTACTTCTCTCAATAGTTCTCGTGAGGAAGTACAAGCTGTAGCAAACGCCAGTATTACCAAACTTCATGAAGTGCGAACAAGCACTTTTAGCGATACTTCTCAGGGAGTATTTTTGTATTATACCAATGATTCTTTTCCTAAAGATTCATTGCAGTATCATACCATACAATACTACGATGACTACCAATTTGACACGGGCACATTACGTTATACACAACCCGTCTATGGTGTGACACCAACCGATGCGGTTAAAGGACTCCCAGCGGGGAGCAAGACCAGAGTGCTCAAAACAGATCAATGGATCACTACCGTCATCAATTATGATGAGAAAGGGCGTATCATCCATACGGGTACACAAAACGAATTTCTCAATACAACTGAGACCCATATGCACGAGCTAGACTTTCTTGGCCATATTCAGCAAACGCAAACGGCACATTTTGGTCCTCAAGATGGTGTGGTCACTAGCGATCATTTCACCTATGACCATCATAATAGACTCCTAAGACATGCCAAAAAAGTAGGAACCAACACAGAAGAGTTAATCGCCGAGCATGTATATGACGAACTTGGACAACCGGTCACCAAGAAGGTAGGAGGTAAAGCGGTCAATGATGGTCTACAGCACATTGACCACACCTATAACATTCGCGGTTGGTTAAGAGGAATTAATGAAGTGAATACATTGGGGCAGGATCTGTTTGCCATGAACATCGATTACGATACAACAGACTCGAGTGATAGTAACTTGGTTCCCCTTTACAACGGAAACATCAATCGTATCAAATGGAAGACGGCCAATGACCATCAAGAAAGATGGTATCGCTATAAATACGATGCATTGAATCGATTGAAGGATGCAGAGGACAATGCGCATCGTTATAGCGAGTTTGCTTGGTATGATAAGAACGGAAACATCCAAGGCATCACCCGATTAGGAACCACTGATACAGAACACACTGCGTTCGGTGTTATGGATCTATTGTCATATACCTACAACGGAAACCAACTGACCAGTGTTAGTGATGGTACGAACATTGACAACGGATTTAAGGACGGAAACACCATGGGTGATGACTACACATACGATGTCAATGGAAACATGATCTCAGATGCCAATAAAGGAATTACCAATATCGAATACAATCACTTGAACCTCCCAACAAAGATCAGTTTTGATGGTGTACTAAGACATATAAATTATATATATGCTGCAAACGGTACCAAGTTGAAGAAGGTTGTACGTGACGGACAAACACTGAAGAGCACCTTGTACGCCGATAACTTTATCTATGAAGGCATACCCAATGCCGAACGGTTGCAGTTTTTCTTTCAGCCCGAAGGTTACGTTGAGGTATTGCCTACTATTGATGGTGATGTTGATTATAAATATGTATATCAATACAGGGATCATTTGGGAAACAATCGTTTGAGTTATAGTGATGCCAATGGCGATGGGTCTATCGCCACAGAGCCTACACAATTAGCTGAACACATCCCAGTGGTTGATGAGGGCTTTGAATCGGCCAGTGGTTGGGATAGCATGGGCGCACCAGAGGGAATCGATGACAGTGTTACATCTTATGATACAAACCTAAAGAAAACTGGCGATCGATCTGCCTATTTAGAGGTACCGCAAGGATGGGGTTCATACAAAGTGCGCAGCAATGAATATGTACCACTAGATCACAATGAAACGGTCGAGTACATTTTTTCTGCTTGGGTGTACAATGATTCCCCAAGAGCTGTTGTATTCCTGTTTCAAAATAGGGAAGGAGAGACCCATAACTTTAGCAAATATGACTATCTTACCACAACAGAGCGAGGCCGTTGGGTCTATCTCGAAAAAAGGGTGGTCTCACCTCCAGACATGGTGAACTTTAATCTAAGATTGGATGTATGGGGGTCAGGAAACAAGGCATGGTTTGATGAGGTAAAGGTGACACGGGTGGAGACCCACACTATAGACTCAGAGATTGTTGAGGAAAACAACTATTATCCGTTTGGGTTAAAGCATCAGGGGTATAATAGTACCATCGTGGGGAGAGATCATACCTTTGAATACAACGGCATGGAATTCGAGCAAGCCCTTGACTACAACATGCAAGAGATGGAATTACGCCACTATGACCCTGCAATTGCACGATGGGTTGTACATGACCCTGTTACGCATTTCTCAAACTCTACTTATAATGGTTATGACAACAATCCAGTTTTATTTTCTGACCCTTCAGGAGCTGATGTAATAGAAACTTCTTATGGAACTACATATACGGGAGCGGATGCTCAAAGTATGTTTAGGTCATTACAAGCTCAATATGATGGGGAAACTGAATGTCATGATTGTAAAGATGGGCAGACAAGAGAACAGACACGATATGGTTATCCAACAATGCCAAGTTATAAGGTAACTCAGTATTATAATGCTAGAGATAAGATATGGCAGAGCGAAAGTGCTTATTATGAATCTTGGAGAAGTACTATAAGAAGTATTGGCCAGGGTATAACATCTATTGAGTCACTGGGGGATTACAATTTGACGGACGAAGCTCTATTAGGACTATCTGCTTGGGCTATTCAAGCACGAGATTATTATGGTGGTAGACTTAGAAAAGCATCGGGTAATCTTGAAGAAAACAATATTTTATTTGATATATTGGCATTTAAGGGACCTTTAACTACCATGGGTAAGTTAATTACTAGAGCAAGAACAAGTAGGTTTGCATTTTGGTCTGGCAGGGTCAATGGAGTTAGTGCCCGAGAATTTGCAAAAAAGGCAGGATATGAGGTTATAAGTGAAACCAATGCTGGAGTCAGTTTAAATAAGTTAACCTCTAGCATGGATTATCATGTTGGTAGTAAAGCTTGGGAATATTGGGGAAGGTTATCTCAAGTATTAGCTAGAAGCATTCCAAGAGGTTCAACAGTGAATGTTTATGTTACTAGAGGAGCTAACGCAAATCCGATGTCAATATGGAGTAGATTTGAAAGACCTATATTAGAAGCAAATAAAGTAAAGATTAAATATAACTGGTTGGATTAAGTTCACTAGACTAATCTAAACATGATGATTATAAGTTTGGAAGTATGGATTCGATAGAAATTTTTCACAAAAATATAAGAGAATATTATTATTGTATAATGGGAAGCAATTATTCCAATAGTATAATTGATGCATTAAGTGATAGGATTACCAATTATGTATATAATTTGTATTCGAAATTTTACAAGGAAAAACCAAAATCAAGAAAACGATATGCCACTTTAAAAATAAGCGACTTAGACCATCCTCTAATACATGATGAGATTATCCTTTTTGCTAAAAAAACATATCAGAATTACAAAGAATATGTTGACTTCTGTTCTAAAGTTCTCGAAATGTCAAATGACCAATTTATTCAATATGAAAAAAAGAGGCGGCAATTCTATGACATGTTCTAAAAAGCAAAAACAAAATAGTGCTGCTATGAATGCTCAGGGGAAAAGTGTTATGATATATTGAACAACCCAGTTTCTCCTGCTACCTACAGCGTCATGCTGGTGGTAACAAACAACTATAAAGAAACAGGTTTGATATGAATTACCCTTAACCAGTTATACCGAAATCTGTATCACTTATTACAAAGCCGAGACAACATAGTCTTGGCTTTGTTATTTTTAAGAAGGTATGGTTTGAAATTATAAG
>JANQNQ010000014.1 GCA_028279515.1 Flavobacteriaceae bacterium | reverse complement strand
GACAGAGGGCGGTTCTTTGAGCAAGACCGTTAGCTATGCAGGCAACTATATCTATGAGAAGCTGGGAACGGGCAGCGATGACCTGCAGTTCTTCTCCCACCCCGAGGGATATGTGGAGCCACAGGCCATCACGGGCGGAGGCACTGAGTACAGGTACGTGTACCAGTACCACGACCACTTGGGCAACAACCGCCTCAACTACTCGTTGAACAGTAGCACTGGACAGGTGGAGGTGCTGGAGGAGAACAACTACTATCCCTTCGGGCTGAGGCACCAGGGGTATAACAGTGCCATAGTGGGTAGGGACCACAAGTACTCATACAACAACAAGGAGGAGCAGGATGAGTTGGGACTTGACTGGTACGACTATGGTGCGAGGAACTATGATGCCAGCTTGGGAAGATGGATGAATCTGGATCCACTTGCGGAAATGAGTTACAACTTGTCACCTTACAGGTTTGCAGGAAATAACCCTATTCTATTTAAAGACCCTAATGGATTATGGGAGTTTGAATTTGATGAGGACTCTGGGACGTTAAGTTTGAAAAGACAAAAAGGTGATAGCTATGATTCTTTTCTAGAGCAATCAGGACTATCTGCTGGTCAGGCAAAGAAACTTTTTGGAGTTAGTAAGAAAGAGCTTAAAACAAAACTGAATGAAGGAGGTGCGGAAAGTTTTAAAGTCTCGGAATTTAATAGCGAATCGAAAATTGGAAACATGCTCCAAGGAATAGAAGAAGCTTTAACAAAGGGGAATGCTGAACTAGCAAAAAACCCTTCTAATGACCAAAGTGATGCAATTAATAATTGCTGGAATTGTACGATTAATTTAACATCTGATGGTAGAGTAGATTCAAATGCATTGGAACAAATGGACAGTGCTGAAACAATATTTACTTCAATGTTGTTAGGAGAGAACTTTGACAGAAAGCTGGGGAGTGATTATAGAAATGTTAGCAATCCGAGGACTGGAGATGCGATTAGATATAGTTCGGATGGAGGAAATACGACAACTCATGGTTCGGTGTTTTTGCTTCAAAATGACAATGGAGTTCAAGTATTTACTAAAAATGGATATCCAAATGGACAACCTTATCAAATAATGATGCAAAATGAACTGGTAAAAACACATAGTAATTATGGCAAGCCCAACGGACGTAAAAGCTACATAACTACCATTCAAGATAAAGATGGGCAACCAAAAACTGTGACCCGGTCAGATAAATCTCCTTATTATAGAAAAAATTAATATTATGAAATACTTACTTATTCTCTCAATTTTGATTTCTTGTGGTTCTGAAAGTAGAACAAATTTGAACACAGAAGAAAAAGACAACAATGATAAATTTCTCTTGTCGCTAAAAAAGAATGAAACAGTGGACAAAGGAAATTATATAATAACGTCATTTGAAAAAAGTAAACTTGTTAAAGTACTCAATAAGGAAAAAGGTATTTTAGAATATAAGTTCGGAGATAAAAAAGTTCTTTCTACAGAAAAAGAATGTTTATTTCTTAACGAAATATTTGATGGTAGATTTCTATTTCTCTCTCATGGCTCTTCAAAAGTAAATATCAGCGTAGCTGGTCCTGAAAATTTCGAAAGAGACACAATTTATATAATTGACAATGAAAGTGGAGAAGTTTTAATGTGCAAATTTAAAGAGCCTTCTTATTTAACTTCGTATGAAGGGAGTCTTAACCCTAATTCATTGAAAAAAAATGTCTACGCAGTTAAGAAGATTGATTTTAAAGTGAAAAAGCTTTTCCTTGTTAATAATAAAAATGAAGAAACGGGCTTAGCGCTTAGCGCTCTTAGTTCTAATGAGATTAATTGTATTGAATAAGTCTATTGAAAAAAGCCTGCTCTATTGAGCAGGCTTTTTGTTTACAGTTATTTTAAGCTTCAAATAGGATAGTTGGCGGTTAGCATCTCGATTTTTCGCTTTCGTTGCTTACCGCTCTCCGCCTTTCGTGCAGACAGTGGCCCCGCTCTGCGAGGTCCCCAGCCCTCGCAGTGAAACAAAACAAATGAACAAAACAAATGAATAAACAAATTAGTTCAAGCGTTAAAGAGCGAAGCGTATACACTTCGCTCTGCGCTTTTTATGCTTACTGTTGATCATTTGCTATCTTCAACCTATGGAAACCGATGGCTATAGGATAAGAGACCAATCGAAACCCCACTTTTTGACCTTTACCGTCGTCCACTGGACAGACGTTTTTACGAGAAAAACATATAAGGATGTTATAATCGAGAGCCTTCAATATTGTATTGAACACAAAGGCATGATACTCTATGGATATGTGATCATGAGCAATCATATGCACTTGATTGCTCAAAGTAATTATGGGGACCTTTCCGGGCTTATCAGAGATTTCAAGAAATTTACTGCGAGTAAGATCTTGTCAAACATCAAATTTGGCCCTGAAAGCCGAAGGGAGTGGATGCTACAAAACTTTGAGCAGGCGGCTTCCGAGGTCAAGAGCAACGAATACTATCGGTTCTGGAGATATGGCAACCATCCCGAAGAGATTTACAGTCACAAGTTCTTGTGGTCAAAGTTAGATTATGTGCACCTAAATCCTGTGAGGGGAGGCATTGTTTCAAAGGCCTCACATTATCTCTATTCAAGCGCTTCGAACTATGTTGATAACAAGGGATTGGTGGATGTGACTTTGGCATCCAATCCTGTTGTCAATGTGCATAGTTTTTACGAGTTTTGGAAGAGCTTGGCCTGGTGATTATGAAATAAAAGTTGCGAGGGCTGGAGACCTCGCAGAGCCGGGCTTTAAAAAGTAATAAACAGAGGATTCATGATTATAATTAGAAATGATATCGAACAAGCCAACAAGATCCTAACGGAATTTGATGGTGCTAGTGCACGTCTGTGGTCATACAGTTCTACTTTCAATGTGATGGAAATAATGTTAGATTTCATTGAATATGAATATATCGTTATTATAATTTTTACTGATTGTAATTTTTTTAAAGGAGAATTAGATTGGTCAAATTCCGTACTAAGAATTTCTGAGAATAATGGAATTACTGAAATGAATGATTTCAAATCTGACTTTCAAATTAAAGCTGGAGGTGGATTTATTTTAAAGAAAGGGACACCTAAAGAGTTTTTTGGCGACCCTCCAGCCGATATTCCTGAATTGCCTTGGGAAAAGGAGTAAGACCCCCCCGCTCCCGCCAGCAGTGATTAAGGAATAAAAGCTGCGAGGGCTGGAGACCTCGCAGAGCTGGGTGCTATTTTTAGACAGTTCAATGATATTTTCCCAAATGTAAGAATTGAAATTGGGGCAGATGGAATAGGTAAGTATAACAAAATTGATTGAAGTGGAAGAATTAATTAATAAGCTCCGGGAGCTAGGCATAGTCTTAAAAGGATTAAAAGATGATAAAATAAATGAAATAGAGAAATATTATGGAGTCAAACTACCAAGTGACTACAGGTTGTTTTTGAAAGAAATGGGGATTAGTGCGGGGGACTATTTAAGAGGAGAAGATTGCTTTTTTAATAGAATTTTTGAGTTGAGAGAAGCGGCTGAAGAATTACTTGAAGAAGATAATAGCTCCTTCAGATTAAACTCAGAACATTTCGTATTCTATGTTCATCAAGGCTATATTTTTGCTTTTATTGACTCTGCTAAAGGAAATTCTTCTCCGGTATATTTTTATTTCGAAGGAGATTTAGAACCTACTGTAAAGTTTAGGTCGTTAGTGGAATTTATGGAGGAGCGGTTCGAAAGTATGTTATATTACAAAAACCTTTCAAAAATAGATGGCAAAAGAAAGAAATGATTCCCCGCTCCCGCCAGCGTTTTCGCTGGTGGTGATACATACAAAATAAAACAAAGACCATCATTTGATGGTCTTTTTCTTTTCAAACACTCCGTCTTTTGTTTCGTATTACGAAACAAAACCCACCCCGCCCGAACGACGTCAGTCAGGCAGGCTCCCTTTTACCAAAGAAAGGAGCTAAATCCTGTGTTCAATTCAACTTTTTAACTAGGTATTTTATTAGGAGCACAATTCAGGCTCCCCTCTTTGGTTAAAGAGGGGTGGTTCAGCTTTGCTGAAGCGGGGAGTTTGCTTTAATTGTTGTCAAAACACCTGATAATTAACTGATTATGCGGCCATATTTAACTATATATACGTGCTATCACGTATAGGCTACGCGCTTACTCGTATTTCCTTGAGAAGCTCTTCATACTACATTTGCCAAGTAAAATGATACCATACATTCTTTGTCACACTAAAAAATTTTATTATGAGATCAACCCCTGCATTACGTTTAGTTTCATTGCTATTATTTCTATTGAATTACTACCACCCGCTGAAAGCGCAGGAATGTGGACCAAATATTGAACTTGAACAACTTGTGCGAGATCTTGGTGAGAATGATATATATCGATTAGGACAATCATTCACTGCTCCCTGTACTGGAGACTTTTATGAATTGGTGTTATACGCTGAATGGATTACCCCTTCTCCAAATCCCACTACATCCATTACCGTAGGTATTATTTCTGGCGAACCAACCGGAGCCACTGTAGATGATATCCTTGGTAACTATCAATTTGATATTCCACATCCTACACACGTGGGAGACAACGAACAAGTACTCAGGCTAGATACGCCTGTAGCACTTGAGGCAGGTGAAACATATTCGTTTATTGTAATAAATGAAGAATCTCTTATATGGTGGATGTATGCGAAAGAGGACCCATATCCAGGAGGGTATTTAAGCAGGCGTGAAGTGAATGGTGCCCCATGGGATGTTATGAATTACGAGAGAGATTTGAGCTTTATAGTTAGAATGAATGAAGACTTCCCCCCAGTAATAACATGCAACGATATTACGCTCTATCTGGATGAAAATGGTCAAGCATCGACCACTGCAGGAGCACTTGCCGACTGGTCTGATGATTTGGGGATATCCCAGGTAATCGTATCGCCGGTACCCAACTTCAATTGTAATAACCTAGGAGAAAATGAAGTTAGCATCACTGTCACCGATACTGGCGGACACACCCGTTCGTGCACCGCTACTGTGACCATTCAAGACGAGATTCCGCCAACATTAGAAAGTCCGATTCCAAATATGACATTTCCAACAACTTTAGGAGAATGTCATCGTAGTGTAACGTTTCCAGACCCTGGCTTTTCAGACAATTGCCAAAATGGTTATTGGGTTGAGCAAATCGCTGGCTTACCCTCAGGAGCTAACTTTCCGGTCGGGACGACAACCGTCACTTTTCGAGCCACAGATTATAGCTTAAATACGACAGAACATTCGTTTACGGTTACTATAACAGACACTCAAGGCCCTGAAATATCGATTGACATACCAGAAGATCATGTGGTCAACGTAGCTGATGGCAGCTGTACAGCGACGGTATTTTTTAATGTCCAAGCGATCGACAATTGTGATGGTCCCGTAAGTTTTGAACAGACTGAAGGATTTATTAGTGGTAGTTCGTTTCCACAGGGCGTTACGACAAATACATTTATAGCGACAGACCAAAAGGGAAACATCACCGAGGTATCATACACGATTACCGTAAGCCCTATACCAAGCTTGTCCTGTGCTACTGCCCCGATTACCACTCAGGTAGGAAGTATGGTAACGATGGACATGATTGACAATGGGTCTACAACCAACTGTGGTGGTTATATAGGAATGTCGGCCCAGAAAACTGCCATTGAATTGACTGAGGAAAGCCCACAAGATGATTTAGGCGGAGTCTATTATGTTGAACTCAATGCTTTTATGGTGCCCACGACGGGCGACTATACGATACATACGGTAGGAACATCAACCAGTGCGTTTGTATTGTATGAAGAGTACCCGGTGCCCAATAGCGGTGATTTTTCGGATCGCCCAGGGTATTTAGGGTTTTGCATCTTTAATTTAGGGGGAATCGCTACGGCTGGTACAGAAACATATACGTTGGAAGCCGGAAAGGTATATTATGTACAGAACATAAATGTAGATCCTTTTTCTTCGGGTACCGGCACCTATACGTTGTCATTTGATAAAGAAGTGATCTTAACAGATGGCTACATACAACCAAACTGTGAGGATGCCGGAACGCAGGACATAACATTATACGGTTTCAATGCATCAGGAGACGTAGCAACCTGTACAGCGTCGCTAGTGGTTGATGCGTCCACTGGGTGTCCTCCAGACCTAAGCTGTATTGGATCTTATGATGCGGCCTTGATCAATAATTACGAAACAGAGATCGACCCTTATGATTTGGTAGATACGCTTTCGGACGGATCCGGTATTGCTTATCCCATGTTAGAAGGAAACAAGTTTCTTGTGGACACACAAGGAGGCAACACAGATAGGCTCACAGGTACTGCACTCTTTCCTTTCGATAAGGTCGTGATCAGACCTCCCGTTGATGGCACGTATACGTTTTCGTTTGGAACAAATTTTTTGCCGAACGGAGTTGACGCTAGTTTTGTATTGTGGGATGCACCCACACTCGCAAATTCTGGTTATTTCAGCCTACGCCCTGAATACGTCGGACACGCATTTTATTCCAACGGAGAACTGACCGAAGGAAACCCCTCCATTGCACTTTCGGCTGGTCAAGTCTATTATATTAGCGTCTTTACCCCTTTCTTTTATCAAGATGGAAAGCATTTTAATGGTCACCTATTGGTGGATCAACCTTTGAAGTCTAACAAAGTCTTAGTAGCCCAATACGGTTGCAGTGACTGGGGAAGCACCTTACCTATTACTTTATATGCCAATGATGAAGATAACGAGGAGAGTAGTTGTATGGTAGATGTTACAATAGTCAATCCTAATGGTTCGTGTAGGATTACGCTGCGCCCCAAAGTATATCTACAAGGTGCGGCTCTCAATCCCAATGCTTCTGAAGCAACGTTGATGAGGGATGATTTGAGGGTCAATGATCATATTCCACTCACCAGTCCGTATGGCGATGGGAAGACTGTTGATGCATCCATATTGACGACAACGGGCAGCGATGCCATTGTCGATTGGGTTTGGGTAGAACTACGCGATAAGAATGACAACAAACTCATGGTCGATGGTACATCGGCCTTACTACAACGCGATGGTGATGTTGTAGGGGTTAGTTACGAAGACGACCCAGTAGTGTTTACACAAGCCGATGATGATTATTTTGTAGTGATAGATCATCGCAATCACTTAGCTATTATGAGCAGTTTTGCGATTCCTTTGAGTGTCTCAACAGCTACAATAGACTTTGCCAACGGTAATGTTACAGCGTATGGCACCAGTGCAATGACTTCTGAAGGTATGCCAACAGGTATTCAAGGGATGTGGGCTGGTGATACCAATAATGACGGCAAAGTCATCTTTTTAAATACTGGAGCCGAATCTGTAGACATCAAGCAATTGGTATTGGCTCAGTCTGCGGTAGAAAGCCCTTTTGGTGCTTCTGTCTTTTACAAAGCCCAAGGATACCACAATACCGATATAAATATGGATGGTCAGGTTATCTTCTTGAACGATGCTAACGACCTTATCCCCATTAAAGAAAATGTGCTAGCCCATCCGGGGAATCAGATCTTTAATTCTGTCTTCTTCACGTTTGCTGCACAGTTGCCTTAATGACAATTTCTGATCAAGAGGGGTACTCAAAGATTTAGCTATGTTAAATCTTTGAGTACCCTTCCAAATTAGTAACGCCCCAATTATCCAATTCCTCCTGATCCCAGAGCTCAGGGAAGAAGATACGACGCTGGTAGCGAGGATGCATGTATTTGTGCCAATCACTACCGCCAGTGGCTTTAGAGCTGCCTTTACCCGAGTCTAGATATTTAGCTGCCGCATGATAGTGATGCATCACCCAACTGATGTTTACTGTATGATCATAGTGACGCATGGCATTGATCAAGGCCCTGTTCTGCTGAAAATCTTCCGGCAGTTGTTTAAACTTCGTCCACAGATTTACGGTATTGTAGTCCTGCATCCAAGAGATAAGTTCTTTTTTATATTTCTTTTCGAAGTTGTGCATCAATGCACTTTTTTCGCCCGTTTTATGGTCTTTTCCAGCCGCTTGCCAATACATATGGTCAAAGGCATGTTCGTAAGGCGTGTCTCGGTCGATGGTCTTTCTAAAGCGATAATCGATAAGGTTGATCAATTCTGTAGAAGCAATCTCAATTTTACGGTACTGCGCCGATTGAAATCCGCTAGCAGGTGTTAACGTATCTCTAAACTTCATGTATTGTTCCACCTCCATACCATCGCCCATGATCTCGAAAGAATTGGAGAGCAAATCAAAATAGCGACTCACGCGCATTAGGTGCATGGTGAATTTTTCAGGTTGAATGCCCTCGGTAAATGAGATTTGATCCATTTCCCATAGAATCATTTTAAAGACGAGCTCGTTCACTTGATGGTACATGATAAAGACCATCTCATCGGGTAGTTGCGTTCGTTTCGTTTGAAGCCCTAATAAGGCATCCAATTGAATAAAATCCCAATAGGTCATGGGTTCGGCATGTAATAGACCTGAAAGGTGCACATCCGGATTTTGTCCGAGGGCCTTGTATTTTTTATCGATAGCGGCTAATAATGCTTCGCGATTCATAATTTTTTGTGTGTTAATAGGATGAAATAATCAGGAATGAGATGCAAGTACTAATGAGCACGAGATCCTTCCAACGAAAAAAATAAAGAAATGCGAAACCGATTAAGAAAAAGGTGACTTAATGTTTACATAGCCATCTAGGCGATGTAAAGGGTAGGAAGTGTTATGGAGTATAGATAACCTCATAAATGAATGTGTAACGCTGTGTAAAAATACGATTTTTCGAAGAGTTATTGAACAATTTTTTGGTCCAGTCTTCCCACTTATCCCTCATACACACCACTTATTAATTGAGCCATCGGGATTGTCTTGTGTGATACTATTTTGCGCTCGAATGTGAAATACGATTCAGATGAAGAAAGTAGGGAGTCAGAAATTCAACGTGTTGATGGTAGGCAATCTCGAGAGGATTGTAAGTTTGTTGATCATTGCTTTAGAAGACCAATATCGATTGTCTTCCTTTGGAACCTTTGACATGGCACTTGGTTATCTAAATCCCAAATCCCAAAATGTGTTGGTCATTACATATGATCGCCTAAAGAGAAGCCCAGGATTTCAAGATATACTTCAGGACCTGCTGCAAATCGAAAAGGTCTATGTGATTGTCGTCTACATGCACGAAGCAAACGTCACAGAACTATCCAATATTTTTGTAACCAGTCATAACCTTTGGTTAATTCGATATGATGAAGGTTATGAAGAGATGTTGCACAGTTGTCGACAGATCAATAAAGAGATCGTCAGAGATGTGTTTCTGCAATCGATGGTGGCTTCTAAAAGAATTCCTTTGTTTGGAGAAGATGGCGCCATATCTTTTCTTCCAGTGAACAAGGTGGGTTTTATCAAAAGAATCGCAAATACTTCGTTGATCAGAGAAGCAGATGCGCACCAAGACTTAATGTCTTTCAAGCCCTTCCATTTTTATAACCGTCTTCGATATCCCAACTTCTATCAATTACACCATGCCTATTTAGTGAACATTGATCAATTGGAGTATATCACTAATGACCATGGTCTCTATTGCCAGATGAAATGCGGCAGCAAGATTCCTGTAATGAACCGTTTCTCAGGGATCCTACAGCGACAATTATAAATAGGAGGTCGCTGCTGTACTTTTAAACGAAGTGACCTGATTTTCTTTAAATAAGACTTCTAAGGTATGCTCCTGCACAACCCAAGGCGTGTGATAGTGTATGTAACGATATACCCAAACACCATTTTCTAGTTCTTTAGACCCCATTGGAAGCATGCGTGCCAATTTTTCTTTAGACATCCCAATGACGGCGTTAGTATCTAACAGTAGATGCAATTGTTGTATCCAGCGATTGTTTACCGTTGCCCTAGGCATTTCTAAAAAGAAGTGGACCGCTAGTAGGAGGACAGTGACACTAATGTATGTAACAATGATCTTTTCCATGAAATTCACATAATGAACCGTGAAAGTAGAGGGATAAGCGCCTAGAAAAAAAAACAAAGTAATAAGTGGGGCAAATATGAAAGTGGGCGTTACGTATGTATGATAACAGGGAAATTACAGATATTCGGATATATGCCCACTTATTACATCACTTTAGTCCGGGATTAAAGGGAGACCTATGTTTGTATAGCCTTAATTGTAAGGCGAATTCTTTTAATCACGTTTCAAGGGAGTGAAAAACAGGGCCGCTCCCTTTTTTTATGCAATAAAGTACGGTTGTTGATTTATTTTACCACTATTGCCCAATTTCTTGCCACTTATTACATCGTTCCATTGTTTTAGCACTTGACGCCATATTTTAGAGGTACCATAGCACTGTAGGTTGTATAGTTCATGGTAAAATTTGGGGCGAAGAGGGTTGGTTTTATCAACCCTCTTTTCATTTTATTACACTTATGACAAAAAACCACCCACTTATTACATGGGTTTATACAGGTTGTAATCACTTAGATACTTTAGCAAAACCATAACAAAGTAGTTTTAGTTCATGGTGAATTTTTGGGCGGAGAAGGCTGGTTGTAACCAGCCTTCTTTTTTTATGTCTTATGGAAATTTCGCGAATCAAGAGAACTGCACCCACTTACAACACGATACCGCCCACTTATTACATCAGGCTGTGCAAAACCAAAGGGAGGCTTTACTTTAGTGCCACCATTTAGTAGAAGTAGTAGTTTATTTCATGGTATTTAATTTGAGGGTAAGGGGGGCATCAGCCTCCCTTTTTCATCAACTTAGTTTTTGGATGTTGTGGCTACCGTCATAGCATCTAGTTAATGGTTAATTTGTGGTAATAAAGAGGAGGTTGTTTTTCAACCTCCTTTTTAGGTTTTCATCCGTTTAAGTGCATATAAGACCACTTATGCCCGAAATCCCACCCACTTATTACTTGACTCCTTAATCAAAATGGATTTCAGCATATTTTTATGATCCATAGAGTAAGTAGGTTAGCTCATGGTTAGATTTGAGGTAAGCAGAGGGTCGAGTTTCGACTCTCTGTTTTTTTATGCATAAATGATACAGACGTTGAAAAACTAATATTCACTAAAATGGCCCACTTACTACACCAAACATACCACTTATTACATCGCGCTATGCAGAGCCTTGGTAAAACAATATTTTTGGTGCGTACCATAACTCTCAGCTCATGTTGTTAAGTTATATGGTAATTTGAGGGGTAAAGGGGGGCTGCCAGGCGGCTCCCCTTTTTTTTCATTTTGTAAGATGAGTAACCTCCTTATTTGTTGTTTAAAAGCAAATAATCTCTATTGAGTTGTCGCCTAAAGTAAACATTGCAAAGAATCTCTGCATTGAAAGGGTTAAAAATCAGTACTTTTAGGTTGATCAACCAAATAACTTCTCTTGAATACAATTACAAAATACTGGTTTTTGGAGGGCTTTAACCTTTTCAACAAACTTGGCAGAATTACCATGATGCGCATGTGCGAGATCTTGGAGATGGACCATATCGACAAAGGCACTACTATTCAACTTATCAATAAAGACCAAAAGAGCATTTTCTTTTTGAAAAAAGGAACCGTGAAAATTATTGACACCGTTAATGATTCGGTGAAGTATGTGGTAAAAAAAGGAAACATCTTCGGAGAACTGGCATTGTATGATGAAGATGCTGCACACGAGGAAAGAGCTGTGGCGCTCGAGGATTGTATAATTTGCTACATCGAAGCCGATCGCATGCAAAACATTATGGAACGGCATCGGTCATTAAAAAATGGCGTACTCAAAATATATGGCATGCGTATCAAAAAATTAGAACGACGACTACATGACTTGCTATATAAGGACAGTGCCACACGAATCAGAGAGTTTATCACCGATTACATACAAGAATTCGGAGAGGAGGATGAAACTCAAATTACAGCTAAAAACCTACTCTCTCATAAGGACATCGCCAATTTAACCAACACGTCTAGGCAAACCGTGAGTAATGTCTTGAGCTCTTTGAGAAAGGAGGGAATCATTAACTATGATTCAAAGAGGATAGCGATGAATTCGAAAGTTATAACCGATTAAAACGTCTATTAACAAGTTATCTAACCAAAAATAACCAACGTATGAGTCTAAAAAAACCAGTGTTGATCGCTAAGGTCAGCGAGCTTGAAACTAAAAAACCTACCCACGCCTTAGTCAACGGATTGGATTTAGTGATTGTTAAATATGAAGAAGGGATCTCTGTATTGTATGGTCGTTGTCTACATCGAGGCGCATTAATGGCTGATGGTCATATCGATGGTCATAACCTGATTTGTGGAGTACATGGCTGGGATTATCGATACGACACTGGAGTTTCAGAATACAATAATAATGAAGTACTGCATAAGTTTACTACCTTGATAAAGGACGACGGACTCTATGTAGATGAAATCGAGATCGATACTTTCTTGACCGAACACCCGCAACCGTTTGATCGAGACGCATATCTGGGGGCCTATGCCGATACGCATCCCGAAGAAACCGAACCATACACCCTCTACATCAAGGAATTGGCGAAGAATGGCCTCAAGAATATAGGTCACCACGGATTTTCAGCATCGATGGGTGTAGATCGAAATACACTGCCCAAATGGAATGACATTCAATTCTTACCTGCCCAGTTGGCTAGCAGACCCTTGTTGGATCATGAAGAAGTAGCAACCAAAGTAGTTATTGGCCCAAAGGCAAAGAAACCCTTAGCGCTAGATATTCCGTTGTTTGTAAGTGATATGAGCTTTGGAGCTTTGTCTCGTGAAGCAAAAATCGCGTTGTCAACCGGAGCACAAATGGCAGGCACAGGAATTTGCTCTGGTGAGGGAGGGATGCTTCCGCAGGAACAAGAAAATAACAGTCGCTATTTTTACGAATTAGCCTCAGCTAAATTTGGATTCTCTTGGGACAAGCTGGATAACGTCCAGGCCTTTCATTTTAAAGGCGGACAAGGAGCTAAAACAGGAACAGGGGGACATCTTCCTGGGAATAAAGTAAGTGAAGAGATTGCAGCAGTTCGAGGATTGAATCCGGGAGAAACAGCAATATCTCCTGCAACCTTTCCAGATTTTCACGGAGTCGAAGATTTTAAAAAGTTTGCAGAGGAGGTTCGTGAACGGACTGGCGGAATTCCCATCGGTTTCAAAATAGCCGCGAGTCATATCGAACAGGACATCGAGTTTGCCCTTCAAGTGGGGGTCGATTATATTATTTTAGACGGAAGGGGAGGTGGTACCGGATCGGCTCCAACCATTTTGAGAGATCATATCAATGTGCCAACCATTCCTGCATTGGCACGCGCCCGAAAATATCTGGATAAACGTGAAGCCGACGATGTCACCTTGGTTATCACTGGAGGATTGCGTGTAGCCGAGGATTTTGCAAAAGCCTTAATGTTGGGTGCTGATGCAATTGCGGTATCCAATTCAGCCTTACAAGCCATTGGCTGTCTAGGGATGAGAGCCTGCGGAAGCAACAATTGCCCTGTTGGGATAGCCACACAAAAAGAAAGCCTACGTAGCCGATTGATCATTGAGAGCTCTGCCAAGCAATTGTACAATTTCTTTACAGCTACCAACGATCTTATAAAAGTGGTGGCTCGAGCCTGTGGCTATGATAACATTGCCAAGTTCAATCACAATGACCTATCAACCTTTGATTACGAAATGCATCGACTCACAGGAATCAATTTCGCCGGCATTGGCGATTAACATATAACCTTTATTAACAACAATATGACCAACCAAATGCATCTGGCAGCGCAGTACCTTGCTACAGCAGCCATCAGTTTTTTGCCCAAAAAAGAGGACGACAGTCATACCAATCTAGGTTTTTCTGCGGAAGAAGGCAGCCTGTATTCAAGAAATCTGAACGATAGAGGAGATAAACTTGCCTTGAACTACACGCGCTTCACCCTAGAATGGAATACGACTGAAGGTGCTGAAACTTTTAGATTGGATGGAAGCACGCATGCTGAGGTGTTAACATGGTTGAAGAAGAAAACCACGACGCTGAATGCAAAGGGATCATACGCATATGATCTTCATTATGAATTACCGTATGCCATAAGTGAAGATTTCACGTTTCGAATTGTTGATGTTCCAAGGCTTCAAGAAGTGTTGCATTACCGAATTCTTGCACAGTTTGTGCTAGAGGCCATTGTTCAAGAATTTGAATTGGACTCTGATATTCGAATATGGCCGCATCATTTTGATACAGGCGCATTTGGCATGCTCGATGAAAATGCAGGATTGACCGTTGGGCTTGGGTTGGCGATTCCAGATTCGGTATGTGACGGCTATTATTTTTATGTTAGCGGTTACCATGGCCATGATAGTGTAGACACTTCAAACTTTAAACCATTATCGATTGGAAAATGGTCCAGCGAAGGTTTTGTCGGAGGTATTCTTCCGGCCAAAGATGTTGATGAGAAAAAGGGAATTACCTTCTTCAAGGAAGCCCTGAACACATATAAGACATCGTAATGGAAAAGTGGTATTTTCCCATAACAATGCTCCCAGGAATCGCTTTATTAGTGCTTTCCACTTCTACCTTGCTTACCGCCCTTAGCAATGAGATCGATCAACGTATCAAAGAAGAACGAGACCCAACGATCACACAACGAAAATTAAAGCAATTGTATTTGCTTAACAACGCCTTGGGACTGTTATACATCGGCATCGGATTTATGCTTGTTGCGGGTTTATTTTTTGGGCTGAATACCTTCTTTAGCATAGCAGCTTCCATCGGAAGCATTACATTTTTGTTAGGAGTTTTGAGTGTGTTATCGGCCATTGTCTGTTTGATTATTTATTCGCAACGAGCGGTGCGATTGCGACAAGACCAATTTCAAAATAACTAAAAACAACCCCCTATGAGCACAGAGAAAGTTTGGTACAAGGTTTTAGAAAATAAAAAAGTATTGCCCGAAGGAAGGGTACAAACCGTGACCGCAGGACATCAAGGCATCTGCCTTACCCACTTTGAAGGTAAGTTCTCGGCCCTAGACAATAAATGCCCGCATCAGGGCGGGCCCTTAGGTGAGGGTTCTATCGAAAATGGAATGCTACGTTGTCCTTGGCATGGATGGGATTTTCATCCATGTACTGGGCTTCCGCCAGGAGGTTACGATGATGGTGTAAAAACCTTCGAAGTAAAGGAAGAAGACGATGCCATTTTTGTAGCCATTCCGAAGGAAGAAGAACACGAAGAGACCATTTCTGACGTAATGATGCAAACCATGGTCAATTGGGGTGTGGATACTGCGTTCGGAATGGTGGGACACAGTAATCTTGGAGTGGCCGATGCCATGCGTCGATTAGAGAAACAAGGCAAGCTACGCTACTTCGGAATTCGGCATGAAGGGGCTGCTGCCTTTGCGGCTTCAGGCTATGTGAAACTCACAGGAAAACCCGCAGCCTGCTTTGGGATTGCTGGCCCGGGAGCGACCAATATGTTTACAGGAATGTGGGATGCCAAAGTAGACCGAGTGCCTTTATTGGCCTTGTCCGGACAGGTAAACACCCAGGTGTTGGGAACAGGGGCGTTTCAGGAAGTAGATCTTGTAAAGGCCTTTAACAGTGTGGCCGAATTCAATCATGCGGTGCAGTTAAATTCAAATCACAGTGAGTTGATGACGCAGGCCATGAAACATGCGATCGTAAAGCGCGAAGTATCACATATCACTTTTCCAGACGAGGTAGCCTTCAGCAAAAAACCGAAAAGAGCAAAAGCCCAAACACCCGAAAATAGGATCACTCCGTTTACCATTTCACCTCCAAAAGAAATGGTAGCAAAAGCCACCCAAATGATTCTGGATGCAAAAAGACCCGCAATCATCGTGGGGCATGGGGCACGTTTTCAAATGGACGCGATCATCGAATATGCCAAAACACTGAATTGTCCCGTGATTACCACCTTCAAAGGGAAAGGACTGATTGCCGACGACCACGAATTGGGCTGCGGAGTATTAGGTCGAAGCGGAACACCAATTGCATCTTGGTTTATGAACGAAAGTGATCTGCTGATTGTCTTTGGAGCTTCGTTTTCGAACCATACCGGAATCACCCCTAAAAAACCGATCATTCAAGTAGATTTTGACCCGATGGCGTTGAGCAAGTTCCACAAAGTGGATGCGGCGCTTTGGGGTGAAATATCTGAAACGCTTACCATTCTAAAAGAACATACATTAGGCAAGACAAAGACGATTGATCAGCGCTCTGAAATTGCAGTGCGTTGGAAAATTTGGAAAGAGGAGAAACAAAGTCGATTACGAGATAACAACGACCACGGAATCAGTTCGATCGCAGTTTTTGATGCCATGAACAAAGTGACGCCAGACAATGCTGTGATTGCGGTCGATGTTGGTAATAACACCTATTCCTTCGGAAGATATTTTGAACCCAAGCAACAATCGATATTGATGTCTGGCTACCTCGGCTCCATTGGTTTTGCGCTACCCGCGGCCATGGGGGCATGGGCAGCACAAGGACATGAACGTCCGATATGGTCGGTCTCAGGTGATGGCGGATTGGGGCAATACCTTGCCGAGATAACCACCTTGGTCAAATACAATATGAATATCAAACATGTGGTGCTCAATAATTCTGAATTAGGAAAGATTTCAAAAGAGCAACGTGCAGCCGAATTGGATGTATGGCAAACCTCCCTGCACAACCCGAGTTTTGCGGACTATGCTACCAATTGCGGAGCGCTTGGCGTGCGTGTTGAAAAGCTTGAAGAGCTAATTCCTGCCATGGAAAAAGTTCGCGATCATAACGGTCCGGCCTTGCTCGAAGTGGTCACTGATGTACACTTAATTTAGATGTAATTGACGGCATGAAATGAAAAAGCTCGGGCAATTTTTAGACACTTACAAATATTTTATTGCGTTGATCAGCGTGTTCAATTTTTTGCTGACACCCATTCATGTAAGTGTCTCTGGGCTATTATCAGGACATGTAGTGGTGATCAACTATACATTGGTGATCTTGGCAAGTTCACTGATTGCAGGAAACAAAAAGACCCGCACTCGCACTTATGTATTGGGATTTATAGCATTGCTGTTTATCTGGTTAGAATTTTCAAGACCCGTATCAGATATGATGAAGATCTTGCGATTGCTGTCTTCTTTTTTACTTTTTTCATACTTCTGCATGCTTTTATTACAACAGTTGCGAAAGATCGAACGTATCAATTTACAGTTTATCTTAGGGCCCATTTTAGGGTTCATCTATTTGGGAGTGATCGGCGGAATCCTCTTTGAGTTCATTCATTTTTTAGACCCGAGTTCCTTCCACCTTCGAAGTGATGTTACAGGCTATATCTTTTATTATTTCAGCTTTATTAGTATTACAACTGTCGGGTACGGAGACATCACGCCGCTTACCCCACAAGCACAGGCGGTGACCTTAGTGCTGAATATCATTGGCCAGTTCTATTTGGCCATTGTCATAGCCGTCTTTGTCGGAAAGTATATCAATGTAAAACCATAAAGAGACCATCATGCTTCAATCGTTTAGTATTATATTTTCACTCGCCGCATTTTTCAGTTTTATCAATTATAAATGGCTCAAATTACCCATGACCATAGGGTTGATGATCATGAGCTTGGTGACTGTGATTTTAATTACGCTCAGTAAGGGTATTTTTCCAGACTTTTATCAATTCTTCTGTGATATGGTGATCAACACCGATTTTAAATCGTTGTTGTTAGATGGATTGCTTAGTTTTTTACTTTTTGCAGGTGCGTTGCATGTCAATATTCAAGACCTAGCCAAAGAAAAATGGTCAGTGTTGCTATTTGCCACGATTGGAGTGTTGATATCTACATTTATAGTTGGAAGCGCTTTTTATTTTGCTGCGGAATGGATCGGCATCGAGCTCCCATTTTTACATGCCTTGTTATTTGGAGCACTCATCTCACCAACCGACCCCATTGCCGTGATGGCCATTTTGAAAAAGGCCAGCATCTCGAAAGACCTGGGCATTAAGATCGAGGGCGAATCGCTCTTTAATGATGGAATAGGAGTGGTAGTCTTTTCAGGAATTCTTATCCTTACAGGCATGAGCGAACACATTGTAGAGAACTCAGTGAGTGTTGAAATAGGGAAGCTGTTTTTAGAGGAAGCCGTTGGCGGAATCGTTTACGGAGTTGTTTTGGGCTTTGTCGGATTCTATTCGATTCGGTCAGTCAGGGAAAATCCGCAGTTGGCCGTTATGATAAGCTTGGCAATCGTTATGGGAGGCTATGCTTTGGCTTCTTTGATTCATGTATCGGGTCCTTTGGCGATGGTAGTGGCCGGGATGATCATCGGAAACAAAATGCATACCCCGGCTTTTGAAGGACCTACACGTGATTTACTGAACAATATATGGGAAGTCTTGGACGATGTCTTTAACGGGATTCTCTTCGTCCTGATCGGACTCGTTATTCACTTGGTCAAGTTTGACACGCAATTGATCATTCTAAGCGTTGTAGCAATAGTCATTGTATTGGTGGCAAGGTTTATCTCGGTGTACGCACCATATACACTATTAAAGCATAAAGAAAGCACTCCAATTAAAACGGTGCTCACATTAACTTGGGGCGGACTTAGAGGCGGGATCTCAATAGCACTAGCCATGAGTTTGGCAACCGAGCTTTCAGGAGATACAATACTGTTTGTGACCTATATGGTGGTATTGTTTTCGATCATTGTGCAGGGACTCAGCATCGGAAAAGTAGTAAAGCAACTATACAAAAAAACCACTGTATAAGTGGTTTGGTTTATGCGGCCTTTTTCAAGAGGTCGTACATCGGACAACGCTTACAGCGTTTGTTTTCACCTTTTTTGAATTTCTTGCAACACTTTGTCTTGCAATTCTTGGCAACCTTTATCTTCTTTACTTTGTTCTTTTCCTTTTCTTTAACCTTTTTTCCCATCGTGCAGTTTTGAACGATGCAAATGTAACTATTTTAATTGAATCTAAATAAGAACAGTTGTTAAAATTACATAGGTGCCGGTCCAGCAGCGCTATCGGCCGTAATCTGCTGTACGTCACGGTCAAATAGATAGAGTCCACCCTTGTCATTTCCAATCAAATTGATCTTGTCAAGAATGGTTCGTGCAAGTGCTTCCTCTTCGATTTGTTCGGCGACATACCATTGTAAAAAGTTATGGGTCGCATAGTCCTTTTCCTCTAGCGTAACATGTACTAGGTCGTTAATGCTTTGCGATACAAACACTTCATGGTCATACAGCTCTTGAAACATCTTTTGGAAGGTCCCAAAATCGGTCTTAGGTGCTTTTAGGTCAGAGATAAGAGCATGACCGCCACGCTCATTGACATATTTGACGAGCTTAAGCATGTGCATGCGTTCTTCATCAGAATGTGCGTACATAAAACCAGCAATACCTTCAAGTCCTTGATTTTCTGCCCATGAGGCCATGGACAAATACACTTGAGATGATTCTGCTTCGATCTGTATTTGATTATTGAGGGCTTTTTCTAGCTTTTTTGATAACATGGTGTTCTAAATTTCAAATAGAGGATTAAAGGTACATAATTCGATTCCAAAAAAAGAAAAACAAAGGTAATTTAGAAAGGGTCTAGAAATAGATCTCTTGCGCCAATCGATAAGTGTTGGCATGCGCTTCAATAATGGTTTTGATATTCGGTGAATATCCTCCGCCCATACTGCATTGTACTGGGATTCCATTCTTTTTAGTTAATCCTAAAACGAACGCATCACGTGCTTTGCATCCTTCCTCACTCAGTGCCAATCGTCCCAATTTATCTCCAGCTATGATATCAACCCCACTGAGATAGAAGATAAAATCGGGTTTTTCTTTTTCTATTAACTGCGGAAGCTGGGTCCTTAAAGTAGAAAGATACTCCAGGTCAGAACAACCATCTTCCAATTCGATGTCAAGGTCGCTCTGCTCTTTCCTGAAAGGATAGTTGTTCTTTCCATGCATCGAAAACGTAAAGACGGAAGGATCATCGCTGAAAATTTCGGCAGTACCATTGCCTTGATGTACATCCAGGTCGACGATCAAGATCTTTTTCGCTAATTTTTTATGCTGAAGGTAGCGAGCTCCGATCGCCTGGTCATTAAGCAAACAAAAGGCTTCCCCGCGATCGGTATACGCGTGGTGGGTGCCACCAGCAATATTCATCGCGATGCCGTGCTCAAGTGCAAATTCACAACCTGTCATGGTCCCTTGGGCAATGATCACCTCTCTGTCAACCAGTTCTTTCGAAAGCGGAAACCCTATTTTTCGCGCTGCCCGCGGATCCAGAGATAAACCGGTCAAATCTTGAAAATACCGCTCGGTATGAACTCTTAAAATGTGTGATTCTTCTGGGAAAGAAGGTTCAAAGAAGTTTTCTTGAGTGCAAGTGCCTTCATGTATAAGTTGCTTCGGAAGCAGCTCATATTTGATCATCGGAAATCGATGCCCTTCCGGAAGCGGGTGCTTATAGATCGGATGGTAGGCGATCTTTAGCATGCGTTATTCTGTTTCTTGCGAAGCCTTTTCTTCAATGACCTGCTCGGTTTCCTTGTCTGACTTTTTTAGTGCCTTCACAACAAAGTATGTAACACCAAAACCAATTGCAAACGCAATGATCATGATCGGGATGATCTTCTTTAAAGGAGTTTTCTTTTCAGTCATAATGTTATGTTTTAATTCGAAACGGTATCAGTGAATTTTCTAAAGATATATTTTTTTGACTTTGGAGAATAATGTCCAAACACGAAGTAGTCATTATGTTTAAAGAGCGTTTCAACCTTTAAGCCTTGTATCTCTTCTGTAAAGCTTTGAATCTTGTCAAAGGCATTTACTTTTGGTGTTCCTTCGAGATGCTTAAAATCGTCATCAAACAAACAATGAATAAAAGTCGATTTGGTAGCTGAGTAATGATTGTAGGCAAAAAAGGTGGGGTTAAAGAAAACATTGACGGTTCCAAAATTGGCAATCGGAACACCAGGAAAACCCATACCCATTGGCATCATCATACTGCCGCCCTGAATCTCTTTCTTGCCGCCAAGCGTGATCTGGTTCTGGCCGTCCAATTTGTAAACCGAAATACCAACTTCAGAAGAAGTGATCTTACGCAAGAACTTCTTGGTCTTTTCCATTTCGCGATACGAGTCGTACGCGCCTCCCTCTTGAATTATGGGAGAGTTTTTAAATGAGATGGTATCGTTAACCGTTGCTCCGTACTTTTCGACTAGCTTACCAGTTTCAACATCCGAAATTGTAAAGACGAATTCTTCACGAGTACTCGCCAGCATATATAGTTGTTGGTCTTGAATAAAAGAATTGGACTTCTTTTGTTGGAAAGGAACCTGCTCAAGCGGTTTTCTATATCTTTTTACAGAATGATCAAAATTGTTGAGGTCGATACTCACCATCTGTGTAAAATTTCGATTCCCGTCAAAGGTGAATACCGCTTTTCCATCTCTTAAATAAAGCTTATTGTTGGCCGATGAGGTTTCGATCGAATTCGGATTGTCCTCTTGGATTTTTTCAACCTTACCAGTCGTAGAATTAACGCTAGTGTAAGGAAACAACAATCGGTAAACGTTTTCAGTTTTATTTTTCTTGTTTATGAAGCGTTCTTCGCTCAAGTCCACCTTATGTTGGATTGGGCCTCCATCACCATCAAAAACGTAGAAATTTAAAATGGACGTATCCTTTTGAGTAGTGATTAAGTAAAATCTATTGTTGTGAGAGATGGTCTGAACAAAAGCCTGTTTTTTCATGTTCAGGTCAATCTCTTTCATGCTTGAAGAACCATCTGCGTATGAAAAAGAGATTCTTCCAAATTTTTCTTCACTGTTATTGGTCAAGAATAGATGATAGTTACCGTCGGTCGAAATACTACTTCCGATGAGTACTTTGTACTTTCTTGGCAATTTATCAGAAGCAAGCGAAGATTTTACCTGAAATTGTTCATCAAATAGGTAAGCATAAATATTTCGACTATCAATTAAGAAAAGTGAGACATCATTGGTCAATTCATTAACCACAGGGAAAGCTTCCTTAACGGCATACCGCGATGTTTTTAAGCTATTGTTATGACTAACGATGATGTCTTGGGCTACAAGTATGTGACTTAAAACACCAAACAGTAGAGAAAGGAAAAAGGCTTTTCGCATTTACGTATTTTTCGAATTATTGATAGAGGCCGAAAATACAAAATTCTCATGGTTGTTGGTACATATTTGTATATTGCACACAACTTATCACGTATGATTTATTGTGCTTTGTATGTCACTCCGAGCACTGCTTGAATCAAAGTATACTTTGTTAGGGCGTCTGGGTATCCAGTCGGGGAGCATCATTTGCTTTACTCTGCTCGTAATCCCGATTGCAGCCAAAAATTGTCAGCCCGAGCGCAGTCGAGGGCCATATATTAAACTATATCCGATTTATCATCATCGACTCCGTCAAGGGGCTTATACTTGTAATGTGAAGCGTTCCTACATTCCGAAAGTGACTGAAGAAGATCATAATTTCCAGCTATCAGAGCTTCCTTTTTCTTTTTGCTCCATCGTTTAAATTTCTTCTCAAAATAGATAGCCTGATCAGGATCCGTGAACTGCTCATGAAAAACAAGTGTTAGAGGTCTTCGAGTATAGGTGTATGCATTTCTATATTTTCCATCACAATGCTCGTCAAATCGCTTTCCTAAGTTACTTGTGATTCCAGTGTACAGTGAGTCGTCTGCGCATCTTAAAATGTAGACATAATAGAATTTCATGCTGAACTTTGTTTTTCATGACTGCCCTCGACTGCGCTCGGGCTGACAGTTTGGTTTTAGTCTCTCGCATCCTCGACTGAATGCTCAGATACTAAAGTTGACCTATGTGTTTCATTTGTCCTCGACTGCCTTCGGCAGATATCTTCAACCAAAATATATTTTGCTTTCGATAGTGCTTGGACAGATAATGAAAACAACCCATTAGGTCTAAATGGTAGTTCAACATGAATTTAATAAGAGGAAGTACTGACTAGTTTATTGTCTCTCCGTTCTTGATACCCGTTTCATCTGGGTTGACAAAGACCAATTTCCCTTCGGGAGTTTCGGTCATCAGGATCATACCTTCGCTTTCTACACCACGAAGTTTTCGCGGAGCCAAGTTTACCAAAACGGTCACTTGTTTTCCGACGATATCTTCAGGCTTAAAGCTTTCTGCGATGCCTGAAACAATGGTGCGTACGTCTATCCCCGTATCTACCTTTAAGACCAAAAGCTTTTTCGCCTTTGGCATTTTTTCAGCTTCGATTATAGTGCCTACGCGCAGATCCATTTTGGTGAAGTCTTCAAAAGTGATGGTATCCTTTTGAGGTTCTGCCACTTTATTGGCAACTTCATTGGCCTTTTTAGTGGCTTCTAACTTGTCCAATTGCAATTGAATTTCTTTATCGTCTATCTTATTAAAAAGTAGTTCGTTTTTTTCAATGGTATGACCTGCCGGTAACAAGGTTTCTTTAGTTGAAACTTCGTTCCAGCTTGTCAGGGTATCCCCAGAATTAGCGGCAAGCATATTTCTTAATTTGGTAGAAGTAAACGGCAAGAATGGTTCACTTAACACGGCCAGACCTGCAGCAATTTGCAAGGCCACATACATGATCGTCTTCACGCGCTCTGGGTCTTCTTTTATCTTTTTCCAAGGTTCTTCATCAGCCAGGTATTTATTACCCAATCTTGCCAGATTCATCAACTCTTGGCTGGCTTCTCTAAAGCGATACCGTTCTAATGAAGTAGCAATAGTGTCTGGAAAAGCCTTCAATTGTGCTAATGTTTCCGCATCAACTTTAGATAATTCATTCGGGCTTGGCACAACACCGTCGTAGTATTTATTGGTCAATACAGCCACACGGTTGATAAAGTTTCCGAAGATAGCGACCAACTCATTATTGTTTCTGGCTTGAAAGTCTTTCCATGTAAAATCGTTGTCCTTGGTTTCAGGAGCATTGGCGGTCAACGCATAACGAAGCACATCTTGTTTCCCTGGAAATTCTTCTAAATATTCATGCAACCAAACTGCCCAATTCTTTGAAGTCGAAAGCTTGTTGCCTTCCAGATTCAAGAATTCATTGGCAGGGACATTGTCTGGAAGGATGTAGCTTCCTTCTGCTTTTAGCATACTAGGGAAGATGATACAGTGAAATACAATGTTATCCTTTCCTATAAAATGCAATAGTTTGGTGTCTTTATCTTTCCAATACGGTTCCCAATCCTTGCCTTCTCTTGCGGCCCATTCTTTAGTTGAAGAGATGTATCCGATCGGTGCGTCAAACCATACGTAGAGCACTTTTCCTTCACCGCCTTCTACGGGAACAGGAATCCCCCAATCCAGGTCGCGGGTTACTGCACGTGGTTTGAGTCCGTCATCGATCCATGATTTACATTGTCCGTATACGTTCGATTTCCAGTCGTCTTTATGCCCTTTGATGATCCATTCTTTCAAGAAGTCCTCATATCGATCCAAAGGTAAAAACCAGTGTTTCGTCTTTTTCAATGTTGGAACAGATCCTGTAATCGTCGATTTTGGATTGATGAGGTCGGTTGCATTGAGCGAACTACCACAATTCTCACATTGGTCTCCATACGCCTCTTCGTGACCACATTTCGGACACGTTCCTGTCACGAAACGATCCGCTAAGAATTGCTGTGCTTCTTCATCGTACAATTGTTCGGTCACTTCTTCAATAAACTGACCTGCTTCGTGCATCTTGGTAAAGAATTCTGAAGCTGTTTCATGATGAACGGCCGCCGAAGTACGTGAGTAGTTATCAAAGGCGATTCCAAAATCTTCAAACGATTGTTTGATGATCCCGTGATACTTGTCGATGATCTCTTTGGGTGAGACGCCTTCCTTTTTTGCACGCATTGGGATGGCTACCCCATGTTCGTCGCTTCCGCATATAAAGGCAACGTCTTTACCAATTCCTCGTAAGTATCGAGCATAAATATCAGCAGGCACATATACCCCCGCCAGGTGTCCAATATGAATGGGTCCATTGGTATAAGGCAGTGCTGCAGTGATCGTATATCGTTTGTGTGACATGAAAAATCGCTTATTGAAGGCACAAAAATAAGGATTTTGCTGTGTACCGTGGTGTATAGAATAAAAAAAGCCTTCCAATTCAATTGGAAGGCTTAAGTAAACCCCAAAAAATAACCTACCTTATTTAATTAGAACGGATTTACTATAGTGTTTATTTCTGATAGAAATTCTATAGATGTATTGCGCCCTACTAAGACGTTGTTGTGCTGCTTGCTTTATGTTGACCGAATGCGAACCTTGCAATGAAAAGTCATTTTTTAACGTGGCGATTTCTTGCCCGAGAATATTATAGAGCTTAATGACCATATGCGCTGCCGAAGGATTATTGTAGTGTAAGATGGTTTCTCCTTGTTCATAGGAGACAAAGTGCGAGAATCGCGTGCCATCCAATTCAAACTCGTCCACTGACAATGAACCGCATTGAAATCCTAGGTTTACGGTATCGTATTGCTGTCCTAGTAAAGCAATGTCGACGGTTTGCTGGTCGATACACAGCCATTCTTTAAGAACGGTGGCGTAGACTTGTCTAAAATCGACTGAATATTTCAAGTTTCCAATGATATCTAGATCTGCTAAGCTTTGGTGTGTTCCTACAAAACCACTACCATTTAGTGCTGGTCCAAACATCAATATGGGGGCAGAAGAACCGTGGTCGGTTCCCATCGAACCATTTTGTTCTACCCGTCTTCCAAACTCTGAAATGGTCATAGACAGTACTTTTGAGTCTATTCCTGTAGTGGCCAAGTCGTCATAGAAATTTTTGACGGCGATCGAAATGCTTTTCATCAAGGATTCGTGCTCGTCAATCTGATTGGCGTGAGTGTCAAATCCGCCCAAAGAGACCATGTACACCTTGGTGCCGAGTCCACCTTTGATCAAACGGGAAACGATGGCCAATTGGTTCGAGATGCGATCGTCGATATATTCTACGTCATTAGTGCTATTGATATAGGCATCGTGAATGACACCCGCATACTGATAAGTGGTATTGGTAGTACCGCGCATGAACTCGAGCTGATCGCCATACACACACTCTGGCAAATTCTGAAGGTCGTGTACAACTCCGTTCTGTGCAATATCATTGAGCTGATTCGGATTGGCTACGGTAAAGGCATAGTTGTTCTCGACACCGTCAAAGATGAGGTTTCCGATACTTCCGATTTGCACGGCCGCTGGCTTTTCGGGTGGATTCACCAAATAATCCGGAAATAGTTCTTCAAAATAACGCCCAAACCATCCTGTTGGAACAAAGTCGTTGGGCTCTGTAGAGGCCCAAATATCTGAAGACCTAAAATGCGAAAGGTCCTGATCAGGATACCCCACGCTATGAACGACCTTCATCTTTCCGTCCCCCCAAATAGATTCGAGAGAGGTCATAAAGTTTGGCATGGCAAATTCATCTGATAAGTTGATGAGTCTATTTTCGGCAATGCGAAGATCGGGTCTTGCATTGGCGTATAGATCATATTCTGAAAGAGGTACGATGGTGTTGAGTCCATCATTACCTCCTTTTAAGCGAATGATCACAAGGATGTTGTCGTTTTCAGCCTGACTCAATGCCATGGCCAAAGGAGATGGGGTAGAGGCGGTCAGGGCACTACTGCCCAACATCATGGTTCCGCCACCTACAAGTCCTAAGGCCTGAATAAAAGAACGTCGGCTCCAGTCTTTGTGTTCTTGGTCGTGTTCGTCAATTTGGATCTTTTTGAATCCGGTGTTGTTATGATGGGTGCACATGGTTTTCTATTTTAGTTGATATTCGGGCATTTTGATGATGTAGAAGAAGAGATTGATGATTTGCCAAGGGGCAGTGTCCCAAAAGAGATTCCAGGTGCCATCGGTATAATAGTTCTCAGGAACATCGCCTTTAAAAATATCAGTGGCATTGTCGTAATCTGAAGCTGTTTGAAATCCATTGGTCACCAAACGGTCAACAATGGCCTTGGTGATAAAGGCGGGATCATTACTGCCTCCGGCCAATTCAAGGGCAAAGTTTCTAAATTCTTCTTGGTCATTGTTCCATACCCACCATAGCATCCATTCATGAATAAGCCATCTGGCGGTAAGTGTGCTCGAATTGATCCAGTCGTGATCTCTTTGCCATCCTGCGACATCTACAGGGTCAAAAATGCGTTGTCCAAGCTGCCCGTTAAAATAGATCAGGGCATTGCGGTTATCTTCGGTAATAGTAAATCCGGTTTCTTTTAAATACCCAATGGTCAGGTCAATCGGACTCTTTACAATAACGCCTGGTACTTTTTTGTCAAAAAAGTGCTGACTTTTGAAAAGTTGACGCAATACTGGTGCAATCTCGTATAGGTTATCTGAATCTAAGAATGTGGCCGCCATTTGGGCCACGATATCTTCGTTGACTGATGGCGATACAAAGTACGTATAAAGCTTTCGGCAGATGTAAGTGGCAATCAGGTCATCTTTTTGTTCAAAAAGAATGTTGATGACGTCACCGTAGTTCCACTCTCCGACCTGTTCAAAAATGGTCTTTTCGGTATTGTCAAAGGTGTTGAGGGTAAAGTTGATGACACCGCAGTATTCGGTCCAGCCATTGTATCCGGTCAATGCCCTCGAAGTCTCTTCAATATCCTGTTGTGTATATCCATTATTGGCACCTAATGTGAAAAGTTCGTATAGCTCACGAGCATAATTTTCATTAGGACTGAATTTGGTGTTTTCGAGCCCATTTAAATAGACAAGCATGGCGGGTGTAAGTCCGATGTCATGTACAAAGTCCTTGAAGTTTCCTATGGCATAGGTTTGAAGCACATTGTAATACTGATATAGGTACGAAGCGCAGAAATAGGATTCGAGCTGTGTTACAAAATGATTGCTCCAGAAGAGACTAAGACGTTCTCTCAAACCGTGGTTAAGCATATTGTCAAAGGCCTGTAATTGCCAGTCTTCTAAATATGCAATATTGTCATCATTAAAATTGGTAAAGTCGTTTTGTCCCCAAAATGCCCAAAAAGGCGCTTCTGTAGGGGCTAAATTAATGGCTTCATCGACAAGACCGTCGATAAAGTCAGAGGGGGTCATACTCAATGCATTACTGATCTCTTGCTCGGTGGCTCCGAAGGCAATTCGGCGATAGGCATGCATTACTTTTTCTCTGTCCCAGGGATTTTCAGTGGTAGGAACGTACACATCTAAACTGGTGGTGTTGCAGGTAATGGTCTCGCTCATAATCATCTGTGTTGTTGGAGGTTATGATATGGTTATTGGACGCTTGAATGGCATTCCCGGTTACATTATAACGCTTGCAAGGCGCATATGTGTATATTTGAGTATGCTAAACAATACATATATACGAGCAAATGACACTGTTGGGATCATTTCGACTGCAAGAAAATTGGATGCTGAAGTGCTGGTTCCCTTTGTTAAGGTGCTCGAAGATTGGGGTTTACGTGTAAAATTTGGTAAGACCATCTCGCTCGAAGACCATCAATTCGCAGGTTCTGACCAAGATAGGGCAGACGATTTGCAGGCGTTTTTAGACGATCCTGAAATCAAGGCCATTTGGTGCGCACGTGGGGGATATGGGACGGCTCGAATTATCGACCAATTGGATTTTTCTCAGTTTAGCAAAAACCCAAAATGGTTGATCGGTTATTCAGATATAACGGCTTTGCATTCGCATATGCACAACCTAGGTTTTAAAACATTGCATGCTACCATGCCCATTGATATTGATCGTTGTTCTCAAGTGGGGCTGGCCTCAGTTCGCGATATCATTTTTGGGGAAGGGGTGTCGTATAGCATTGACGCTTCCGAAGGAAATAGAAAAGGAAACGCTTCGGGAATGCTTGTCGGTGGAAACCTGAGTGTATTGTATAGTTTGCTGGGCTCTTCCTCCTCAATAAAAACAAAGGGAAAGATTCTCTTTCTAGAAGACCTTGATGAATATCTCTATCATGTGGATCGTATGATGCTCAACTTAAAAAGAAACGGATACTTCGACGAATTGTCGGGGCTTGTTGTAGGAAGCATGACTGATATGCACGACAATACCATTCCTTTTGGTAAGACCGCAAAAGAGATTATCTTAGACCATACCTCGAATTATAATTTTCCGATTTGCTTTGATTTTCCGGCAGGGCACTTAGACGACAATCGTGCTTTGATCTTTGGAGAACAGGTTGAATTGGACGTGAGATCAACTGCTGCTGCTTTAAAATTTAGCAGCAATGGCACAACACAATGAATTAGGAAAACTAGGCGAAAAACTTGCAGAGGCCTTCCTCTTAAAAAAAGGATACGACATCCTAGAGCGCAATTACCGTTATGACCGCGCAGAGATCGATCTTTTGGCAATGATCGATGAAGTTTTGGTCGTTGTAGAAGTGAAAACACGCTCGACGTCAGACTTTGGACTTCCGCATGAATTTATCAGCAAAAAGAAAATTAGACTGCTCGTAAAGGCCGTAGATCACTACCTTATTGAGAATCAACTCGATGTTGAGGTTCGCTTTGACGCGATAAGTGTACTCAAAGGCAAGAAGGGTTTTGATGTGACTCATATTGAGGATGCATTCTACTTTTTTTAGGCATGCATAATAATGTTTTATTTAACACAATTCGTTATTTTTTGATTTTATGTAACATATTACTACTTTTATACGCCTAACGAACCCTATCATTAATGAAAACTATTTCTTCTGTGGTGGAGGATTATATAAAATCCAAGCCATTCTTACTTAGTGCTCTGTCTCAAGGCATCATCAATTTGACCTCCCTTTCTCGTAACATCAAGCCAGAGATCGAAGAGCATTTGGGCAAAGAAGTTCGCAACGGTGCCATCGTTATGGCGTTAAAACGACTTTCATCAGAACTCGAGTTCAGAACCACCCATCGCATTGTCAAGACCTTAAAGAACATCGGAGAGATCACGGTGCGTTCTTCACTTAACGACTACACTTTTAAGGTATCTGATACCCTGCTGCACAATATGGCAGCGTTGATCAAGAAGATCGAAGGCAACAAAAATGCCTTTTACACATCTTCTCGCGGTGTCAATGAGACCAACATTGTGGTCAGTAGCAATATCGCCAACTATGTGCACGAGCTTTTTAAGAATGAAGTGCTGATCGAAAGTTTGGAAAATCTTTCGTCGATCACCGTAAAGCTGCCCAAGGAGAATGTTGATATCCCGGGGATCTATTACTTCATCTTTCAGCGTTTGTCATGGGAAGGTGTCAATATCTATGAGGTGATCTCTACGACGTATGAGTTTACTGTATTGGTCAATGACGACCAAGTAGACAAGGCGTTTAAGGTGATTAAAGGGTTAAAATCACTGTAGTTTCTGCCCGTAGATTCCAGTAGCACAACCAAAGAAATATTCGCAATATTCTGTTTGCAAACCGCTTTTTGAGAAAAGTTCGGCGGTTCTTTTGGCATTCTTGAAATTCTTGGCGTAGATGCCCAACATTTTATAGCTATCGTTCTTGATGGCGAATAGTTTGCTGATTCTAGGAATGACGCTTCCGATGTAGAAGAGGTATAGTTTTCGCAACCATTTTTTCTTCGGAAGGGATACGTCTACCAAACTAAATTGTCCGTTGGGTTTGAGAATGCGGTGCACTTCTGCCGAAAAATCCTGTATTTGTTGATCGCTGAAGGTTTTCATGCCATAGGCGCAAATGACCGCATCTTGTGAGTTTGAAGGAATGCTGTTAGCAAAGACACTTTCGTTTACGATCTGAATATGATGATCCGGAAACTGTTTCTTCTTTTCATAAGCAATGTTCAACATCCCGTCTGAAAAATCAAGTGCCGTTAGCACTCCCGTAGTTCCAATTTTTGTCAAGATGGGTTTCCAGCATTCTCCGATTCCAGTCATGAGGTCGGCAACTTGATCTCCTTTCTTCAGATCTATTTTCTTGATGGCCTGTACGCGCCACAACGGATAAAACCCAAACGAAGTGATCGTGTTCATACGTTCGTACGAACCGCTCATCTGGTCAAAAAGTCCAGCAACAAAGCCTTCGTTGTAGATTGTATCACTCACAACGTGTTGGTTTTTAAAGGGATGCTATAAAAATTGGTCGCAAAAATTACGCCAACCTAATGAGCCTAACTGTTAAATGCTTACATCTTCTTTCACGGCAAATGGTTGCAATACGTTCCAGGCTTTTTCGATCGAAGTAATATTCTCAAAGGTTATCAGCAATCGAAGTCCGTTGCGAGTTTGCTTCTCTTTCATTTTCCCCACCGAAGGATTGTACTGAACAAAGCGTAAAATGTCGGTGAACATCTGACTTTGATAAAAGCTCGATTGCTGGTCCGAAATGAAGTAACCAACCAATTTTCCTTTCTTCATCACTACTTTTTCCAAGCCCATTTTGGTCGCGATCCACTTGATACGAACACTATTCAATAGGTCGGTGGCTGATTCTGGAAGCTCTCCAAAACGGTCGATCAATCGAGACTCGTACTGTTGCAATGCCGTTTCGTCTTTGATCGTGCTTAGCTCGTTGTACAGGTTAAGGCGCTCCGAGATATTGTTGATATAATCATCAGGGAAAAGTAACTCAAAGTCAGTATCGATTTGCGTGTCTTTTACATAGACCTTTTCTTCCTCGGCGGTTCCTTGATACAATTCTTTGAATTCGTTTTCCTTGAGTTCATCGATGGCTTCGTTCAGGATCTTTTGATAGGTGTCAAATCCGATTTCATTGATAAATCCACTTTGCTCACCGCCCAACAGGTCACCGGCACCACGAATTTCAAGGTCTTTCATGGCGATATTAAAACCAGAGCCCAAATCAGTGAACTGCTCCAAGGCTGTGATACGTTTTCGGGCATCTTCGGTCATGGCAGAGTAAGGTGGCGTGATAAAATAGCAGAACGCCTTTTTATTGCTTCGCCCTACACGACCACGCATCTGGTGCAGATCACTCAGGCCAAAATTGTTGGCGTTGTTGATGAAGATGGTATTGGCATTGGGTACATCCAAACCACTTTCAACGATGGTAGTTGAAACCAGCACATCGAACTCCCCATTCATAAATGCGAGCATCAATTTTTCGAGTTTTTTTCCTTCCATCTGTCCGTGACCAATCGCAATTTTAGCATCTGGAACCAAACGTTGGATCATGCCAGCCACCTCTTTGATATTCTCGATCCGATTGTGAATGAAGAATACTTGTCCGCCACGCTGTATCTCATATGATACGGCATCCCGAATAGTTTCTTCTCCAAAACGAACGACATGCGTTTCGATCGGATAGCGATTAGGTGGAGGTGTGTTGATGGTTGATAGATCTCTGGCGGCCATCAAACTAAATTGCAACGTCCTCGGAATCGGAGTTGCCGTCAACGTCAAGGTATCTACATTTTCTTTGATGGTCTTTAACTTGTCTTTTACGGCTACTCCAAACTTCTGCTCTTCGTCAATGATCAAAAGACCGAGGTCTTTGAATGTCACATCTTTGTTGACCAATTGATGGGTGCCTATGATGATATCCACTTTGCCTTCTGCCAATCGCTCTAGCGTCTCTCTTTTCTGCTTCGCCGTCTTAAAACGATTAAGGTATTCAACTGTAACGGGTAAGTCCCCTAAACGCTCGCTAAAGGTCTTAAAGTGCTGAAATGCCAAAATGGTAGTAGGAACCAAAATGGCCACCTGTTTGCTGTTATCTACGGCCTTAAAAGCTGCGCGAATGGCTACTTCGGTCTTTCCGAAACCAACATCACCGCAGACCAGACGGTCCATAGGACGTTCACTTTCCATATCGGCTTTTACATCAGCTGTGGCTGTAATTTGATCCGGCGTGTCTTCATAAATGAAAGACGCTTCTAGCTCATGTTGTAAATAGCTATCGGGAGCGTATTGAAATCCTTTTTGCATGCGTCGTTTTGCATACAGTTTGATTAAGTTGAAGGCAATATGTTTTACACGGGCCTTGGTTTTCTTTTTCAAGGCCTTCCATGCGTTGCTTCCTAGTTTGTAGATTTTAGGCGTTTTGCCATCTTTTCCGTTGTATTTTGAGATCTTGTGTAACGAGTGTATGCTCAAATACAAAATATCTCTTTCACCATAGACCAGCTTGATGGCTTCCTGTTTCTTTCCTTCGACATCAATCTTTTGGAGTCCGCCAAACCTACCAATACCATGGTCGATGTGCGTCACGTAATCACCTACCTCCAAATTGGTCAATTCCTTTAAGGTAATGGCCTGTTTCTTGGCATAGCCATTCTTCAAATGGAATTTGTGATAACGTTCAAAGATTTGATGGTCGGTATAGCAGGCGATTTTCAACTCAGAATCAGAAAATCCTTGATATAAAGAAAGTACAATGGTCTGGTAGTGCACCTCTTGTTCTACGTCTTCAAAGATATCGTGAAAGCGTTGTGCTTGCTGTTGGCTTCCGCAGAGAATATAATTGGTATATCCTGCATTATGGTTTTCAACCAAATGCTCGATGAGCAAGTCGAACTGTTTATTGAAAGACGGCTGCGGTTTGCAGCTAAAAGCAATGGCAGGGAGTTCGGGATTTCCAGCATGACCGAGATATACGGTGGTGAAGCCCTCTAATTGGGTCTTCAGTAGCTGTGCGTTGCAAAAAAGCTCTCCGGGTGTGCCGTGTTTTATCTCTGAATCTAGTTGCTCAAAAGCTTCCTTTGCTTTTTCAAAAAGTTTGTCGACTCGGGCCGAAAGCATTTCTACATTCTTCACGAAAACGACCGTTTTCGAGGCCACATATTTCAAGAAACTTTCGCGGGATTCTTCGAGCAGTTTGTTGGCCACATTGGGCATGACCGAGATCTTCTTTACCTTATCAGTTGAAAGTTGTGTTTCTACATCAAAGGTTCGAATACTGTCTACTTCGTCCCCAAAAAACTCGATACGATAGGGTTCGTCGTGTGAAAAAGAGAAGACATCCACAATCCCACCACGAACCGAAAATTCCCCAGGTTCGCTTACAAAATCGACCCGTTTAAACTGGTATTCGAACAGTACTTCGTTTACAAAGTCTAAAGACAAACGATCCCCGATAGACACCTTCAATGTATTTCGTTCTAGCTCCCGTTTTGTCACTACTTTCTCAAAAAGTGCGTCTGGATAGGTAACGATCAAGGCCGGCTTTTTACGAGAGTTGATACGATTGAGCACTTCGGCTCTGAGCAATACATTGGCATTGTCGGTCTCTTCGATCTGATAGGGACGACGGTAGCTTCCAGGGTAAAAGAGTACATTCTTTTCACCCAGCAGTTGCTCAAGGTCGTTGAGGTAGTATGCCGCCTCTTCTTTGTCGTTTAAGACTAACAAAAAAGGGAGTTCGGCTTGCTTAAAACTCTCAGCAATTGCAAACGAAAGTGACGACCCGACAAGGTCTTTTATTTGTGTTTTTGATTGGGATTGGGCAATAGCAGCCTGCAGTTTTTGCAAGGGCAAAGACTGTGCAAAGGCTTGCGAGATCAAGGATTTGCTCACGTAAAAAAGTTTGTGCAAAGATACATACTCTGCTCAGCTTTCAAAATAGGATTAACGTATGCAATTCACCAATTTAGCGAGGTCTTCTTTTGTGTTGTAGACGTTGACCGAAATACGAATGGCTTTTCCTCTATAGGATACGAAAACCTTGTTATCGATAAGACGTTGTTTGATGACATCGATGTCCAAATGATCGGGTAAATAGATGCCAAAGAGGTGATGCGAGCGGTATTTTTCCTCTTCGATAAAGCAGCCTTTTTCTTTTATATGCTGAAGGGCTTCGCCAGCGATGGCTTGGCAATACGACTGAATGTTCTCGGGTTTCCATTCGAGCAGTTGTTCGATGGATCTGATCAACATTGGGGTAAGGACAAAATTACTCGATTCACCAACCGAGTATCTTCCAGCTTTCGCCTGAAACTGATCCTGATAGTTCACTAGGTTATTGAAATCTTCACTGTGTAGACGATTCATCCAATTGTCTTCGATAGGAAGTCCGTCGTTGAAAGCATCGCTATAATAGGCGACTCCCAAAGAGTAGGGGCCTAGCAACCATTTGTAGCCACCGCATACCAACGCATCGGGTTCAATCTCTGAGACCGAAAAAGGAAAGGCCCCAACGCTCTGTGTTCCATCGATAATGAGCATGGCATTTACACTTTTCGTTTTCTCTCGAATGGCCTTCAGGTCAAAGAGAGTTCCATCGGCCCAATGCACTTGCGGCATGGATACGACGGCCGTTTTTGAATTGATAGCGTCTAAGATGAAGTCGTTCCAACGTTTGCCTCGATCCACGAAGTCAGCTGGTGGAGTGATTACTTTTATCGTGGCTCCTTTGGCTTCAGCAAGACGTTTCCAGATGTATACATTGCTGGGAAATTGTTCATCGACCAACACGATTTCATCCTCTTTCTTCAACGACACATTATTAGCAGCGTTGGCGATTCCGTAGGAAACCGAAGGAACGATAGCGATGTTTTGATAGTCGCGAGCTTCAATTAGCTGTGCAAATCGTTCTTTTAGTATTTTTCGCTCCGTGAAAAAATCTTCAGGAGTTATGGCGAACGGATGGTTCTTCCTTTTTAAATTTTCTATGCCAACAGCTTCGACACTTTTGAGTTGCGGACCCATATAGGCTCCGTTCAAATAGGTAATGTCATCAGGAAGGCTGAACAGGTGTTTTTGATGAGAAAGCATGCATCGAATTTACGATAAAAGTGAAAACAGAAAGTTGTTTTTGGTCAATTTTAACGCTTTGATTTCTGGTGGCAAAAAGTAAAAACCGCTGGGTTGTAAAACAATGCAGAAAAAAGAATGCGTTTTGATTTTAAAAGCCTTTAGGAATGGTTATCTTTGCGCTGCAAAAATTTGAATATTATGTCAATATCAGACTTATTTGATAGTGGATTTCGTCAAAGAAATCAAAGTCATTTTGCTGCCATCGTACGTGTGGCAATGAGTGACGGAGTTATAACAGATGAAGAAAAGGCCTTCTTGGACCGATTGGCTAGAAACTTGGACATCTCTGAGACAGATTATAAAGAGATCTTGAAGAACTACGCTTCGCACGCGATCAATCCTCCAACAAGCTATGAAAGACGCTTAGAGCGTTTGTTCGACTTAGCACGTATGGTTGTTGTAGACAATCAATTGGGTGAAAACCAACCTACTATTTTAGGAAGATTGGTTGTTGGTCTTGGTTTTAGAACTGAAAATGCCAAGTATATTGTAGACAAGGCACTAACGTTGGTAAAGGAAGAAGTGGACTTTGATACGTTTGCCGAAGGAATCAAAACAATGAACAGATAGGCAAAACTATCTGAATGCTATAAAGAAAAAGGCCGAGTGATCACTCGGCCTTTTTTTATTTAAGATTCTTATATACTTTTTTGAGTAAGGTCTTTTCGTCAAAAGGTTTTTCGATCACATCGTTGATGCCTGCTTTTTTGTAGATTTTAAGTTCATCGGGATGTGTGTTGGCAGTAATGGCCACAATAGGCGTTTTCTTTATTTCTTTTGAAGGTGCTTGTCTGATGGCCTTGGCGAGTTCAACTCCGTTAATGCCTGGTAATTTGATATCCATTAGGATCAAGTCGTACTCATTGCTCATAACGGTGTTCATGACTTCGTCACCATTACTTAGAATATCTAAATAGAAATTCCCTTCGGCAGCCAGCATCTTTAAAACGATCATCTGATTGATCTCGAGATCTTCGGCTAGAAGAATACTGTACTTCTTTGGTGTTTTCTTCTTTTTGTAAGACTGCTCTTCTTCTGGAAGGTCAAGCTCACGTTTATTCAATGGATATTTAAGGTTGATGTTGAAATGGAACGTAGACCCCATTTTTGGTTCACTTTCGATAGCGATGTCGGTACCCATGAGTTCCAAAAGATTCTTAACGATGGCGAGTCCCAGACCCGTTCCTTTATATTTGTTTACATCATGTCCCTGCGTAAAACTTCTGAAGATTTCTTCTTGTTTTTCTTTAGGAATGCCAATTCCGGTATCAACTACCTCAAATTTCAAGTTGACCTTATTGGCTCTTTTTTGATTCAATCCGACGTTGACAGTAATGCTTCCTCTTTTTGTAAACTTCAACGCGTTTTCGATCAGATTAACGATCACTTGTTTTAAACGTGTTGGGTCTGCATAGACAAACTGAGGAACCTTTTCATCCACATTGAAGAAGAATTCCAGTTTGTGAAGCTTGGTCTTGGTCTGATATGTGAATTCAACGACATCTAATAGCTTATGCAAGTCGACGAGTTCTTCCTTGATATCAATTTTACCAGCCTCGATCTTCGAAATATATAGAATGTCATCTAAGATAGACTTCAAGTCGTTTCCAGATGATTTGATTACTTCGATGTAATCCTTTTGTTCAGTTGATAAAGGGGTCTTTTCAATGATATTGGTAAAGGCAATGATCCCTGTCAACGGATTGCGAATCTCATGGCTGAAATTGGCAATAAATTGATTCTTGAAAGCTTCTTTTTCCTGAAGTTGATGGTGTTTGATAGCCAATATTTCAGAATTGATTACTGACTCGTTTCGCGATTGCGCTAGCTTTTGATACGCATTGTAGTGCTCGGTCAGGTCATGGATCATGATCAGAGGTTCCCCTTTGTCAAAGGTTTTGATCGTGATGTCCGAAATATATTGATCATTGTCAACATCGAGGTGAACACATGAGAAGGCAATTTCTTCATTTTTGGTTTTCAACAATTCAGATAAACCATGAAAAAAAGGGTGGAAGTCACCGATAGCTTTGTTTTTCTTAACCGAAAAAAGCACTTGGTCACTGTCTAATACGGTGCCCTCTTCATTGAGTACAATAAACTGTACTCGAGGTTCTAAGTAGGATTTCTTATAGTTAGCTAGTGTAGTCATAGGATAAGATCTTTTGCCAGCTCTGAAAACATCTCATTTACATTGTCTCCATTTTTTGCACTAGTAAGATAGTCACATCTAAATCCATTTTCTTTGATGATACTTTTCAATTTCTTTAGATCGACCAAATCCACTTTATTTCCGACCACTTGTAATTTAGGCGGATTGTATTCTTGTTCTATAAAAGCAATTTCTTCATTGATGTTCTCGAAGGTTGAAGGCCTAGAGCTGTCGAAAACATAAATAAATCCATGGGTGCCAAGAAGATATGAGCTTCGCACTTGTTTAATGTCATCGGTACCCTCGAGGTCCCAAATGATCAACGAAACTGTATCGTCTTCAACCTTGACATCCTTTTTTAGGATATGTACGCCAATGGTCACCTTATAATCTTCTGTGAATGTGTTTTCTACAAAACGTCTAATGAGGGATGACTTGCCAACACCGAAGTGTCCGAGGAGTACAATTTTTTTAGAGGTCTTCATTATCGAAATAGTAAGTTAATTCGTCTGCAATTATTTTTTGGTCGATATCGCTAGAATAAGATAGTAATTTTAAGAAGTTTTCTGAGAAATCAAAAATAATATTTTGCAATTTGTTCTTGTACTCTGTGGTAAAGCTCCCTGATACAACCACCGCAACATAATATGTGATAAAATTCTGTATGTGGATGTTGTACAGTTCGTATTCGATAAGTTCTAGATTTTGCCCTTTCTGATTAAAGGCGTCTTCTACGAAACTCTTAATAGCTGTGAGCATACCTGAGATCATGTCTTTATCTATCGTCTCTGTCCGACTGAAACTTCCAATAAGTATGCCAGAATCTTTTTCGATGATCAAGACCTGCTGTACTTCGGGCTTTGTAAGCTCGCTTAAGATCAATTCTTCTTCTTTAACACCACCAAACCAAGCTCTAAAGCGTCGCTTCCATCCCTTGGCGGTTAAACTGTCTTCAAGTTGTCTGTTAATACGCTCAGATAATAGCTTCAGTTCTTGGGCAATATACTTCTTGATCATCTTACCCATGATCGGGTACAGTGCCTCGACCACTTGGTCTTGAGATTCCTTGATCTGTTGTTGCAAAGCTTTTGTGATAGTAGGGCCCAAGGTGTCTGGGATACTTTTGGTGTAATCTCGAAGCTGTTCTTCTACAATCGGGTCTACACGTTCAGAGAGTTCATAACGTTGATTGAGGATATTTTCAAGGGTTTTGATTCTATCCTGAATGGCCTCAGCGTACTCACGATCGTCCGTGAGTAAAATATCCTTTAAAATCGATAATTTATCGGCTTCATTCATCAACAAACGCTATAAAGTGGAAAGTTTTATTTTTCGCTGATCTTCTCCCCAAGATCTACCAGAAGTTTTCCTAAAAGTTTTTTGTCAACTTTTTTGGCATTCAAGTCATCGGTCTTTTCTTCCAACGAATTTTCTAATTCGGTAATGCGTATATTGATATCAGTGCTAAGTGAGTCGATACTTTGCATCAATTCTGAACGTACTTCATCAATAAGGTCTTCAAGCTGTTTCTTCTTACTAAGAATGTCTTCCTTTACCTTGTCAAACTCAGAATTGTATTCCTGGATATTCTCTCCAAAGATCAGATTCTTAATTACTTCGATCTTTGAAGAAGCATCTTCAATCGCACCATTTTGAGGGGTTTCTTCAATGGAATTCTTTTTGGCCATATATATTCATCATACTGATTATGACAAATATAGCAAAAAATAGAGGTTTTTTGTTACGGTTTTCCCGCTTTGCGCATAAATTCCTCTGCTTTTTCCACCATTTTCCTACTTCCGCAGAAAAAGGGAACACGCTGATGAAGCTCGGTCGGTTGAATATCTAAGATTCTGCCCTCTCCATCACTTGCCTTGCCGTTGGCTTGCTCTGCTAAAAAGGCCATAGGGTTGCACTCATACAAAAGTCTCAGCTTACCTGCCTGAGCCACAGAGCTTTTGGGATACATGTAAATACCTCCCTTGATCATATTTCTGTGAAAATCAGAGACTAGCGAACCAATATATCGTGAGGTATATGGACGGTCACCTTCTTCCATTTGGCAATACTTGATGTAGTCTTTTACGCCCTGCGGAAAATGAATGTAATTTCCTTCGTTCACCGAGTAAATTTTTCCAGTTTCGGGGAAGGTCATGTTCGGGTGCGAAAGGTAAAAGGTGCCAATGGCTGGATTCAATGTGAAACCATTTACTCCATGTCCGGTTGTATACACCAACATGGTCGAAGTACCATAAATAATATACCCTGCAGCCACCTGGCGGTTTCCAGCTTGGAGGAAATCTTCCATCGTCACGGGTGTGCCTGTAGGGGTAACTCTTCTATAGATAGAAAAGATAGTTCCGACAGAGACATTAACGTCAATGTTGCTGGATCCGTCCAAGGGATCGATCAACACCACATACTTGTTTTGATGTTTCTCGTCCTGACTGTTTATCGAGATGTAGTGATCTTCTTCTTCAGAAGCAATCCCACAAACGATCTCACGATTCTTTAAGGTCTGAATGAATTTTTCATTAGCAAGAACGTCTAATTTTTGTTGATCCTCTCCTTGCACATTGGTATCTCCTGCGGTTCCTAAGATGTCTACGAGCCCTGCCTTATTTACTTCGTGGTTAACTACTTTGGCAGCAAGTCGTATCGCATTGATCAACTTAGATAGTTCACCAGAAGAATACATGAATTCCGACTGATTTTCGATGATGAATTCCCCTAGCGTCTGGTTTTTTCTTGCCATTTTTGGAAAAGTTGTGTTTGCGGTCACAAATATCGATATTTTTGTGAAACTATAACGTTTTCGGAAAAAATAACAATCTTACATATTTAACTTTTTGTTACATTTGAAACATGGAATTTTCAATCAGAATAGCAACCAAAGATGACATGCCTGCGGTACTAGCTCTTATTCAGGAGTTAGCCGATTTTGAAAAGGAACCAAATGCCGTCGAAGTCACTCGCGAACAGCTCGTGAATGACGGTTTTGGCGACACAAAAAAGTTTCACTGCTTTGTTGCTGAGGTGAAGAATGAAGTGGTTGGAATGGCGCTGATCTATCCTAGATATTCAACGTGGAAAGGTCCGGTAGTGCATTTAGAAGACCTGATCGTGACCGATCGTTGCAGAGGAATGGGTATCGGCGACGCTCTTTTAAACGAGGTTGTAAAATATGGAAAGCAACAAGGCGTTAAGCGTATACAGTGGGAAGTACTCGATTGGAATGAAGGTGCCATTCGTTTTTACGAGCGAAAAGGGGCCAATGTGATGCGTGATTGGGATGTAGTACAGCTGGATGAAAAAGGAATTGACAACTATTTAAGAAACCTACAATAAATGAGAATTTTTAAGTTTGGAGGCGCCTCGGTCAAAGATGCTGACGGGGTAAAGAACTTGGTGAGTGTCTTGCAACAGACGGGGCATGAAAATACATTAGTGGTAGTATCAGCCATGGGAAAGACCACCAATGCCATGGAGGTCATCGTCAAGAACTACTTTGACAACAAAGAAGGTCTTCAGGCCTCTATCCATGAACGCATCAAATACCACAACGAAATTCTTCTCGACCTTTTTCAAAATGACAAACACCCGATCTTTGGTAGGGTCAAAGCTCTTTTTGATGAATTGCAGGGTTTTTTAAGTTGGAATAAATCTCCTAACTACAGCTTTGTATATGACCAAGTGGTTTGTTATGGTGAATTGATATCTACCACCATTATCAGCGCTTATTTGAATGAAGTCGGAATGACCAACGAATGGTTGGACGTTCGAAATTTCATCAAGACAGACAATAACTATCGCGATTCCAATCTCAATTGGGAATTGACCCAGAAGAATATCTCTGAACGCGTCAATCGAAAGAAATTGAATATTACCCAGGGCTTTTTAGGAAGTGATCTAAATAATTTCACAACCACATTGGGTCGAGAAGGGTCTGACTATACGGCAGCGATTTTCGCCTACTGTTTAAACGCAGAAAGCGTAACCATTTGGAAAGATGTTCCCGGAGTTCTCAACGCTGATCCGCGCTATTTTGAAAATGCGCAATTGCTGCACCAGATCTCCTATCGCGAGGCTATCGAATTGGCATTTTACGGAGCATCAGTTATTCACCCTAAAACATTGCAACCACTGCAACGAAAGGAAATTCCGCTCTATGTGAAGTCCTTCCTCAATCCAAAGAATGATGGTACGGCAGTAAGTAAAGGCAAGCGAATTCATCCCGAAATACCTTGCTTCATCGTCAAGAAAGATCAGGTTTTGATCAAGTTGTCTTCGCTGGATTTTTCGTTCATTGTTGAAGACAATATCAGTGAGGTGTTTAAACTACTTCATGATCATAAAATGAAGGTGGACGTCATTCAAAATTCGGCCATTAGTTTTTCGGTGTGTGTGGACAATAAGTTCAACGGGTTAGAGGGGCTTATCAACACCTTGAAATCAAAGTACAAGGTGACTCATCACACAAATGTAGCACTGTACACCATTCGGCATTTTGACGAAAAGGCGATTGCTTCTCTGCAGAACGGGAAAGAGGTGCTCTTAGAGCAGCGTACCCAAGAAACGGTGCAATTGGTGGTCAAATAATGTAACAAAAGAATCCTAATTGACGTCATTATAAGGGGTTGCAGATTGTTTTTTTTGACATGAAATTTGGTCAACCTTTTTTGTGTACATTTGTAATTCGCCTAATAGACAACCAATGGGATTAGTTACTTCAAAAGAAGTTGCCAAAGCGATAAAAGTTGACAAATATGGCTTCATAGGAACGTTTATTGGATGGATCCTCATGAAGGTCTTGAAGATTTCTACCTTAAACAAGATCTACAACAAGCATAAACACCTAGAAGACCTTGAGTTTCTGAACGCAATTCTCAATGAGTTTCAAATCAATTTTGAAATTCCTGAAGAAGACCTCAAGCGACTCCCAAAATCTGGCGCCTATATTACAATTTCGAACCACCCTTTAGGGGGTATAGATGGGATTTTGCTGTTGAAACTGATGATGGAGCAGCGCCCAGATTACAAGATCATTGCCAACTTCTTATTGCACAGGATCGAACCGCTTATCCCGTATGTAATGCCTGTAAATCCTTTTGAGGACCACAAAGAAGCTAAGAGCAGCGTGTCTGGATTTATGCAGAGCATGCGTCATTTGAAGGAGGGTAGACCGCTAGGAATTTTTCCGGCGGGCGAAGTTTCAACCTATAAAGACGATAAGCTTATCGTTGACAAACCTTGGGAAGAGGCAGCGATCAAATTGATTAAAAAGGCGAAGGTGCCTGTGGTTCCCATCTATTTTCATGCAAAGAACAGCCGCTTATTCTACAGACTCTCCAGAATCAGTGATACCTTTCGCACTGCCAAGCTTCCGTCAGAATTATTGACACAGAAAAATCGCGTAATCCGTGTTCGTATCGGAAAGCCGATCAATGTCGCTTCGCAGGAGGAGTTTGAAGATCTGGATGATTTTACCGAATTCTTGAGAAAGAAGACCTATATGCTGGCAAATCCATACGAGAAAGAAAGTATCTTAAAGAAGGTGCCTTCCTCTTTAAAGATTCCAAAGACTCCCGAAGAAATCATTACACCCGTTTCTGGTGAAATGATGGAAAAGGAAGTAGAAAAGCTTCGCCAAGCAGATTGCCGATTGCTTCAAAGTAAAAACTATGAAGTGTTTCTGGCCGAAGCTAAAGAAATGCCTAGCATCTTAAGAGAGATAGGAAGGCTACGTGAGATTACGTTTAGAGAAGTAGGAGAGGGGACCAATCAGTCGATCGATCTAGACGCATTTGATCGCTACTATCATCATATGTTCCTTTGGGACGACAATGCAAAAATGCTCGTCGGAGCCTATAGAATGGGGCTAGGCGCAAAGATCTTTGCTTCTCATGGTATCGACGGATTCTATTTACAAGACCTGTTCCGTTTTGAGCCAGAATTGTATAAGATGATGAGCGAGTCGATCGAAATGGGACGCGCGTTCATCATTAAGGAATATCAGCAAAAACCCATGCCGCTGTTTTTACTGTGGAAGGGCATCGTACATACCACTTTGAGACATCCTGAACATAAATACCTTATCGGTGGGGTAAGCATCAGTAATCAATTCTCGAACTTTTCGAAGTCGTTGATGATCGAATTCATGAAGTCGCATTACTGGGATCCGTATGTAGCACAATACATTCGCCCGAAAAAGGACTTTAAGGTAAAGCTGAAGGATGCCGACAAGGACTTTATCTTTGACTCTACCGAAGCTGATCTGAACAAGTTTGACAAGCTGATCGATGAGGTCGAGCCGGGCGCATTACGCCTTCCGGTATTGATCAAAAAATACATCAAACAGAACGCAAAAGTAGTGGCCTTTAACGTAGACCCGCTTTTTAACAATGCCGTTGACGGACTCATGTATATCCGAATTGCAGATCTTCCTGAGAGCACAGTGAAACCTGTGATGGAAGAATTCCAAGCCGAACTTGAACGAAAGTTTATGAACGGAAATGCAGATAAATAAACTCTTTATTTTCTTCCTTTTTTTATGGGCGACCGCACAAGGACAAGTGGTCAAAGGATTCGTTTCTGATATTGAAACGAACGAATCTCTGATGGGCGCATCGGTCTATTTTGATGGAACAACCATAGGCACCACCACCAATGAAGAAGGTTATTTTGAGCTGGATGTTGATCCCTCGATCAACGCCGTCTTGGTGGTGAGCTTTATCGGATATGAGGTGCGTTATTTTGATCAAATACCTGTGGGAGAAGGAAAGATGGTCGTTAAATTACAACGCGTAAACGGACAGTTGGACGAGGTGGTCATTACCGATGACCCTTGGTCGCGCGAACGAAAACTTCGAATTTTTAAGGCCGAATTTTTAGGCGCTGCCCATAGTGGGTGCCAAATCGTCAATGAAGATGACATACGCTTGCGTTACGACCCGCGTGAAAGAAGACTCATGGCGTATACCGAAGTTCCGATTGAAGTGGTTAATAAGCATCTGGGATACCGTGTTTCGTATGACCTGCAGGATTTTTATGTGAATTTTGGACGCGGACGAACGGTATATTATGCTGGGACCTCTTATTTTAGGGAGTTAAAGTCAAAGAAGAGAACGGCTTCAAAACATCTAAAAAGACGACGCTTAGCGTACTGGGGTTCGACCCTGCATTTCATGCGATCTTTGCGTGATGGTGAATTGGCGAAAAATAATTTCGAACTGTATCATAAAGGATTTAAGTTCTTTCCAGCTCGGTATATTACCGTGTCTGACATAAAGGACGCATCACAAGTTGAAATAGAGGTAGGCTTCATTACCGTGGTTCACAACAAATCTTCAAGAACGGATGTTGAGTTCAGAGATCAGACCTTCACCATAGATTCTTACGGAAACCACAGTCCTCCCGACCAAATTTTCTTCGGCGGTAATATGGGTGATAGGCGCATGGGGCAAATGCTTCCGCTAGACTACGAACCCGATTCTAAATGAGTACTTGTAAACTCCTTGAAATAGCCTTTTATTTCGTTTCGAGCCGTTAAAAATGCTTCGTGAACTTCTGCATCGCTGCCAACCGCTTTCGAAGGGTCAAAGAAGTTGTGGTGTAACCGCACAGCTTTTTTACTTGGGATAAAAGGACAGTTCTCATTGGCATGATCACAAACAGTGATAATGAAGTCAAAATCAACACCCTTATACTCGTCCACGTGATTTGAGGTGTGCTTTGAAATATCAAGACCGTCTTCTTGCATAATGGCAACGGCTCCTGGGTTTAGACCGTGAGTCTCAATACCAGCACTATAGATGTTAGCTTTGCTACCTGCAAAGTGGTTTAAATAACCATGAGCCATTTGACTTCGGCATGAGTTACCCGTACATAATACCAATACGTTTTTCATAAAGGGAAAAGTTGTTACTATTTAGATTATTTGGTTGTTCATTAGTCTATACCTACTGTTTTGCTTCGACGTTCCAACATACAATTGTCGTTCCATTGTCCGTTGAGTTTTGCAATACTTTCGCGTGTGCCGATCAATCGAAACCCCATTTTGAGGTGTAAGTTGATACTCGCTTTGTTCTGCGGAAACACCCCTGCTTGCAATGACCATATACCGGCGTCTTCACTTTGGTCTATCAACGCTTGAAGCAATATCGATCCGACGCCTTTACCGCGACTTTGATTGGATACGTAGACACTTACTTCCGCCACTCCGCCATATACACAGCGACTTGAAACTGGGGTAAGGGCTGCCCATCCGAGGATGGTGTTCTGATCTTCGACGACCACACGACATGATTTCATGTGAGAGCTGTCCCAATCTTCCCATGTGGGAACAACGGTCTCAAAAGTGGCAAAGCCGGTAGCAATTCCTTCCGCATAAATTGTGGATACAGAAGGCCAATCACTGGCTAACATACTTCTTACTTTCATCTTTGGCTATGGTTAACAGCATCCAGAGCCTTCACAACACGCTTCTGCTTCAGCCGAAACTGGTTCTGGAACACCACATGTTTCGTTGGCTTTACAATCGGTTTGACGAATGGCTAAATTAGCGATGAGTTGTGAATCCTGTATTGTGAAATCGTTAACGAATAGTTGCGCTGTATGAAATAATGCATTGCTATATTCGATCTTGAGTTCTGCTTCTTGGTCCATCGCGCGCATGCGATTTACTTTGTTGAGAATGCCAAGGGCTTTATAAGCAGTCATGTATTCTGTCTTACCTATTTCTGACGGACTCTCCCAAAGTTGCACGATGGTTTCGTTCCAAGCATCAGTACCTGCTCCGCAGTCAACCGATTCTATAGCAATGTTTTTTACTTCTGTGATGTGATAGTTGGCACCGACCAATTGACCGGGCGCGTATTGAAACAAGAGCGATTTGTCTTGGTGCTCTTTTAGTGTGTTTAAAAATTGTGATGTCTTCATGATGAATTTGTTTATTTTTTGCAACTGCTCGATTGGGTCTCGTTAAAAAAGGTCTTGAGTTGGGATTGAATTTGGAAAAGTCGGTCAATGTCTATGCAATAGCATACCCGCTTTCCTTCGATCTCGCCCTTGATGATTCCTGCAAGTTTCAGTTCTTTCAGATGTTGAGAAATGGTGGCTTGTGCCAGTCCGATTTCGTCGACGAGGTCGTTGCAAATACAACCTTCTGTTTTGCTGATATGCTCAAGAATCGCAATACGAGCAGGATGGCCCAACACTTTGAATATCTGTGCAAGTTCGTTCTGAGATTGATTAAATATCTGTGATTTAGTGATTCCCATGACAGTTATTATTTATATATCGCAATATTACGATAATTAATTAGAAGAAAAAAGCCAACACTTTAAAAATGTTGACTTTGTGTATTTTCTTATTCTAGAACCAAGGTTTTTTGCCTACTTGATACGTGTTATAGAATTCTTCATCTGACTTGGTCAAATAAATGATTCCTTCGATCAGTCCAATAAGTCCAGGGATCCAAATGAATAACAGTCCTACTGCCAGACAGGATAATAAATAGGCCGCTATTGAAACGCCTAACAGGATAAATCCTTCCTTGTTGTAGCCCAGTATAAATTTGTGAACGCCCAAAGACCCTAATAAAATGGCCAAAATACCCGCAAGCACCTTTTTGTTGTCCTGACTGCCAAGGGTTTCCTTAGCGCTATCAGCAAACTCGTTGAAGGTTTCTTTAGCGTCTTCTGCAAAATCTTTGGCAGATTCTTTGGCTTCATTGGCAAATTCTTCGGCCTTGTCTCCTAAATCTTTGTTGTCTTCTGACATAGTTGAGTGGTTTGTTGATTATTAATACTTTAAATGTAAAAATAATCTTTGATGTTACAAAAAGGCTTTGTCAACAGGTTCCCAAAGTTCGATCTTATTACCTTCGGGATCCAAGATCCAGCCAAACTTTCCATAGTCGTATTCTTCGACCTCTCCGACCACCGTTACGCCTTCTTCCTTCAACACCTTTAGGAGCTCTTTTAAATTTTCAACTCTAAAGTTCATCATGAACTGTTTTTCACTGGGTTGAAAGTAAGTGGTGTCCTTATTGAAAGGACTCCACTGTGTCGAGCAGTCCTTCCCTTCTTTGTCTTTCCACCAGAAGGTCCAGCCGTATTGATCTGTAGGAATGCCTAAACGTTCTTTATACCATGTCTTTAAATTGTTTGGGTCTTCCGATTTAAAGAAGAAGCCCCCAAGTCCTGTAACTCTATTTTTCATATGATTGTGATGTTGTTCGTTTTTTGATTTGATGTTTTAGTTCTTCCGCGCAAGCGAAAAAAATTATTTCTTAATGGCCGTTTCATAGATATCGATCCACTCTTCGACGGTCATTTTAGTGCATAGCTCACCGATCAACTCATACGGGATGTTCTTGACATTTTTAAAACGAATACAGCTTTTTCCCATGTCTAGCTTGGTCTTAACATACTTTGGGTATTCTCCCACAAACCAATCGTGCAGTTCTTTTTTTGCATAGATGCCCGAGTGATACAATGCGATAAAGTTCTTTTGAGAAGCCAGATTCATAAACGGTAATGGTGTTTTCGGGTCACAGTGATAACCATCTGGATATGTTGAGTGCGGCACAAAATAAGCCATCATGCCGTATCCCATACCTTCTTGAAATCCTTTCGGCAAATTGTCGTGGATTACCTTTCTCAGTTTTTCAATGGCCTCTTTGCGATCTTCTGGCAAATTGGCAATGTATTCTTCTGGTGTTTTGGCGTCTGAAGTCATTTGTATGTGTTTTGTGGTGTTATTTCTTTTGAAGGATCAATGAAGAGATCAAAGAGATGATAAATCCGATGACGAAAACGGTCATTGACATAAAGACAAAGCTCATTACGGGATTCATGAACATTTCTTTTTCAGCTTCCATTTTGGCTAATTGCTCTTGAAACTCTTCTGGTGGTAGGCTTGCTTCTAATTTAGCTACCGAATGCGCATAGTACTCATTCATAAAGTCTGGATTGATGTACTTTACATAGATGAAATCCAGAAGACCAAAGGCAACGGCTGTGATCAAGCTGATCAACACTCCTATTAATAAGGCCTTCCCTAAAGTAATTTTACCTTCATTTTCTTTATCGCGAAAGTGTTTAATACCAAAGAAAACAAAGGCCAACGAGACAACCATCGTTGTGTATCCAATGACTTCTTGAATTTCGTAGCTAAGTGACTTTCCTACGGTTAAACTCAATAGGAAAAGTGCACAGATGGTAATAGCTCCGTAAAGTCCGTAACGTAATACTGTTTTTTGCATGATCTTAAAGTTAAAGGTTTTGTCCAAAAGTAGGGCGCGGCTTCAAAAAAAAGCTCATACTAAAGTACCAAAAGACTCATACTTTGGTCGTAAACAGCCTGTTTTTGGCGCTTTTCGGGGTTTTTAGGTGAGATGTTTCAAAGCGGAATGATGCGCATTTCCTTTGCCTTTTGAATGGCCTGAGTACGGCGTTTTGCATCTAATTTTACAAGAATGTTAGATACATGGGTCTTAATGGTGCTCTCAGAAACAAATAGTTTTTCTCCTATTTCTTTATTAGAAAGTCCTTTTGAAATTTCCAGCAGCACTTCGTACTCGCGGCTGCTAAGTCCCAATTGTTCAATGCGTCGTTTGTCGATCGCTTGACGCGGAAGCTGTTTTTTCTGTAGGCTTTTTTTATTCAGAAAGATCCCAATGATCAAAAAGACGACTGCAATGATGGCAATCACGATTTCAATAGATAAGTTTCCAGAAACATAGGTGTATTTGCTGATCTGAAAAAGTAATAGCAAAGCGACGATAAGCGCTGCAAAAACAAAAACGGTTTTTTTCACAACTGCAATTTAACAAAATCTATCGTTGATTTTGTCGACGATGACCTGAGCTAGTTTTTCTTTGCTTTCAACGGTCCAACCTGCTACGTGGGGTGATAGTATGACATTAGAAGCTTTAATCAATGCTTGAAAAGCTTCAGGAAGGCTGCCATCGGCAAACATATTTTCAAAGGAAGATTTCTCGTATTCCAAAACATCCAATCCTGCACCTAAGACCCGTCCGTTTTCAAGGGCTTTGACCAGATCAGCGGTCACGACGCTTTTTCCGCGAGCCGTATTGATAAGCCAAAAGGGCTTTGTAAAGGCTTCGATAAATTCTGTATTGACCATACCGACGGTTTCAGGCGTCTGTGGTGTGTGCAAACTCACTACGTCGGCGTTTTTCTGAAACTCAAGGATGCCCACTTGTCTGGCGTTATCATCTCCAACACCACCAACAATGTCGTAGCAAATAACTTCGACGTCAAAACCAAGCAATTTTTTGGCAAAGGCCTTACCCATATTTCCATATCCAATAATGCCTACGACCTTTCCGTCTAGCTCAAGTCCGCGATTGCCTTCTCGGTCCCAAGTGCCTTTACGCACCTCTTGGTCAGCTTTGTTTAGTTTGTTGAAGAGAGATAAGAGCATCCCCAGTGCATGTTCCCCAACCGCATTTCGGTTGCCTTCAGGCGCATTGAAAAGAGCAATGCCTTTGGTCTTGGCATATTCCGTATCAATGTTTTCGAGTCCAGCACCTACACGACCGATGAATTTTAAGTTAGAAGCTTTGTCCAAAAAGTGCTGGTCAATAGCAAAACGACTGCGAATAACAAGACCGTCGTATTCTGAGATCTTTGCTTCGATCTCTTGCTTGCTAGCCGTATAGTCTTCGTGATTTTCAAATCCCAAGGCCGATAGTTGCTCGATAAGTAACGGATGGTTGGTGTCTATATGAAGAATTTTCATGAACGTTAGTTAGTGTGAAGGAACAAAAATAGGGAACTTCAAATTTTTGGATACACCGTTTGTGTTCTTTCATGTTCAACGTCTCCGGTATGCTTTGTACTCAGCTTTTCAAAAAGCAATAAATGAACTTCTTCACCGTCTTTGGTGCTAGGATTGTGCTCAACACCTTTTGGTACCACGATCATTTCTCCTTCATTCACCACTTCGGTGCGATCTCTAAATTGCATGTAAAGAGTGCCCTTGGTGACCATAAAGAGTTCGTCTTCATCTTCATGAGCATGCCAGACAAATTCACCTTGAATTTTTGCCAGAATTACTTGCATATCATCAACGGTTGCAATTTGATGCGGTTGCCACTGCTTATTGAATACGTTGTGTTTTTCTTTGATGTTGATCGGTTTCATTTGTTTTGGTTTATGGTTCGGCAGTTTAGACGTGAAAGTAAACACTCCTTTTCAAAGTGAAAAGGGATTTGCTAAAGTTTAACGCTTTTTCCTGTTTTGGCGGCCTTGTATATGGCTTCAACGATTCTAATGTCTTTGAGTCCTTCTTCTCCGGGAACGCGCATAGGTTGATTTCGTATGATAGACAATGCGTCATTGTCCATTTGCGTTGCTTGTTGATTGTTGATGCGCTGATTGAAGAGAGAGCCGTCACTGGCACGACCTCGTATGCCGCCATAAGACTGAAACGGACTCAATCCGTACCATCCGCGATCGCACGTTATTTGAAGTTCGTTCATGCTTTCGCCTAAACTTGTTCGGCCATGAGCGATAGTTCCTGAGGCAAACTCTAGTGTAAAAGAAGTGGTCTCATCAACTTCATCATAAATTTTGGGACGTTCGGTTTCGTGCGAGGCTTTGATTACTGAAATGGGTTCTTTGCCCGATGCATACCTGATGGCGTTGATAGGATACACACCCATATCATAGAGTGCGCCACCACCAAGTTCTTTGTCAGATTTCCAATGATCCGTACGCGAATCATAATAACCGGCTTCGGCCTTTATGGTTTTGATATTTCCCAAAGGTTTGGAGTCTGCCCATTGCATGATTTTTTGAGTATTGGGCTCATGTTGCATGCGATATCCAATCGATAGCTTCACCTTATTTTTATTACAGGCATTGATGATGCTTTGACACTCAGCTTCGGTACGGGCCATGGGTTTTTCGCACCACACATGTTTTCCTGTGTTTGCAGCTTTGATTGCGTATTTGGCGTGCAGGCCGGTTGGTAACACAATGTAAATAACATCAATGTTAGGATTGTTGGCAATCTGGTCCATGTTGTCATAATTGTAGACATTGGCATCAGGAATCTTATACCGTTGCTGCCAAATGGGAATTTTCGAAGGAGTACCTGTAACAATACCTGCGAGATAACAATGCTTGGTCAATTGCAAGGCGGGTGCCAGAAGATCTCTGCTGTAATATCCCAGACCTACTAAGCAAACACCCAATCGTTTTTGTTTGCTATTTGCATAGAGCGAAGAAAACGGAAGCATACTATACCCGAGAAAGAGTCCGGTGCTTTTGATGAAGGTGCGTCGATTTAAAGAGGACATGATTTGATTTTTTAGCCCTATTAAGGTATCTAATATTTTGAACGTAAGGTGTTTGCAAATTGTTAAAAGTGCAATAGACGAATGTAGTAAGTGCGTTGGTTTAGATGCTTAGGATCAACTTGGCGATCCAGAAGTAGATCAAGATTCCGAAGATATCATTGCTCGTGGTAATGAAAGGACCTGTTGCTATGGCAGGGTCAATACCGCGCTTGTCTAAGAATAACGGGATAAAGGTTCCGATGAGTCCTGCTACGATGATGACCACAACCAAAGAGACCGAAATCGCTAAGGCCTTGGCCATATCCTTTTCATATCCCCAAACAAAGAAAAATAGAAAGAGCGCCAATATGGTACCGTTCAACGTGGCCAGTAGCATTTCTTTGACCAAACGATTGTTGATACTTCCTTTTACATCATCATTTGCCAAACCTTGTACGATGATCGCAGAAGATTGTACTCCAACATTTCCAGCCATAGCGGCAATCAATGGAGTAAAGAAGAAAAGCACTGCGTTGTCTTTGAAAGAGTCTTCAAACCCGCCCATGATCAAGAAAGCGCCCACACCACCAATTAATCCTAAAAAGAGCCATGGTAGTCGTGCTTTGGTAAGTTCGATGATGCTGTCATCAGCCTCGACGTCTTGCGTAATACCCGCTGCCAACTGGTAGTCTTTTTCAGCTTCTTCCTTGATAACATCAACGATATCATCAATGGTGATACGCCCGACCAATCGACCCATCTCATCAACTACAGGGATGGCTTCCAAGTCATATTTTGACATCACTTTTGCTACCTCTTCTCCTTTATCATGTACCGATACATAATCTACTTTTGGAATATACACATCACGAATTTGTGCACGTGTTGAAGTGGTCAACAGATCTTTGAGAGATAGCCTTCCTTTTAGTTTGTCTTGGTCGTCAACTACGTAGATCGAATGCACACGGGTCACTTCTTCGGCCTGAGCGCGCATTTCTTTGACACATTTGAGTACGTTCCAGTTTTCGTTGACACGCACTAGCTCTTTTGCCATCAATCCACCAGCTGTATCTTCATCATAGCGCAGTAGCTCGACGATCTCTGCAGCGTGCTCTTCATCTTCAATTTGAGAGATGACCTCTTCTTTACGTTCTTCAGGAAGTTCACCAATAATATCCGCAGCGTCATCCGTATCTAGCTCCTGAAGCTCATCAGCGATCTCTTTGTCAGATAGATTTTCAAGTAACCCTTCACGCACGTCATCATCCAATTCGGCAATAACGTCAGAGGTTTTCTCACTATCCAGTAATTTGATCAGGTAGGTAGCTTCTTCTAGTGAAAGTTCTTCAACAACCTCGGCAATATCGGCATAGTGCACATCGTCCAAAAGTGCAAGCAGTTTGCTGTCGCTTTTGGAATCGATGAGCGCTTGCACTTGCGTTACAAACTCGTCGGTTAATTTAAATGGAATCAAGGCCATCTTTCAAGAATCACTTTCATTGTACATTGTGATGCAGGCCATTAAACAAAAGACCTACATGGTTTCCTGAATTTTTGTTGTAAGCTGAATGAAATCTGCTACAGCAAGCTGTTCAGGACGCCGCCCAAAGATAGCATCTTCTTTTAAATTAGGAGGAAGGTTGAATGTTTTTAAACTGTTACGCAATGTTTTTCTTCGTTGCTGAAAGGCCGTCTTTACGACTCTAAAGAACAGTTTTTCGTCACAAGGTAGTTCATAGGTGGCTTTTCGAGTAAGCCGAAGCACTCCAGATTTTACTTTTGGAGGAGGATTGAAGACCTTTTCTGAAACCGTAAAAAGATACTCGGCATCGTAAAAGGCTTGGGTGAGCACTGATAGGATTCCGTAGGCTTTGGTGCCGGGTTGTTCGCAAATGCGCTCTGCTACTTCTTTTTGAAACATACCCGTGAACTCGGGTACCTGGTCTCGCATCTCTATGGCCTTGAAAACAATCTGAGACGAAATGTTATACGGAAAGTTGCCAGTGATGGCGAAAGGTTGATCGCCAAATATGGCTCGGATATCACTTTTTAGGAAGTCCATCGCATGGATCTTTCCATGGAGTTTAAAATAATGAGCGTTGAGGTATTCAACCGATTCGGTGTCAATCTCTATCACGTGGGTCTCGATATCTTTTTCGAGCAAATATTTGGTAAGAACACCCATGCCTGGACCTATCTCTAATACGTGGTCATATCCATGCAAAGTGAGGGTGTCGCCTATCTTTCTTGCGATGTTCTCATCGGTGAGAAAATGTTGTCCGAGGTGTTTTTTGGCGCGTACCTTATCCATCGATCTTCTTTTTAAGAAAGGCTTCTATTTCTTCGCGTTCTTTCTTGGTAAGCCAGGAGAGTTCTAAGTCGATCTGATTTCCTTCTTTGGTGACGATGCTGGGTTCGCTTCCGCCGCGAGACGGACGGAATTCTGAAATGTCAGCAAATTTGTACGGAATATGTCTATAAGTCAGTACAGTATCTGATAATTGAACGATAGGCCTTCCTCTTAATAAAATTAGAACAATCAGGAGCAAGCATATGAGAGCGATCACAATTTTCAGTGCCAATGCGATCCAATAACCCAGTTGCCCCATATCTTTAGGGAAAAGTGCCGCCAACCAATCAGGAATCATTTGAATGACCAAAAAACCTACACTAGTGAGGAGGATCATGAAGATGATCTTCAACACATACAACAATGTCGGTTTGTATTCTTTGCCTACCATTAATGATTGCTTATGACGGCTAGTTCGGTTCTGAATGCCACAAATTTATTCGCAAAACGTTTTAGTCCGTCGCTACGCATACGTTCTGCATCTTCTGCATAGTAGCGTTGAAGTGTTTCTTTGCTGTCGGTAGTATATTGTACCGAATAGGTAACGCCACCCATTTCTTCTTCGACCATCACACGACACATCTTGGCAGCACTAAACTTCTTAGTTGCCAGCATTTCGGGAATGTGTATTTCTTGCATCCATTGCATCCATTCGTCGTGAACAGATTCTTCGATGTTGATGGTTACATTGTATATGTACATTGTGTGCTAGTTGAAATTTTTTGCAAATAACAGCAGTTCTTCCTTCTCTTCAAAGAGAATGACCTTTTTTTCAAAGGTAAGGCCTATTTTTTCAAGTAGTTTGATTGAATTTGGATTGTTGTCTTGTACGATGGCGACAATTCGATCTAGTTTCAATGTTTTTTGGGCATAGTCCATGATGGCCATTGAAGATTCGTAGCCAAAGCCTTTTCTTTCATATTCGGGCAGCAGGCCAAAGCCAATGTCTACGTCTTCTAGTTCATTACGATTAACAAGTCCGGCGATACCGATGGTGGCGCCAGTTTCCTTTAAAATCAATTTGTAAAAACCGTAACCGTGATCTTTATAGTGTTTTAGAATGCCTCCGTTTAGGTAATGTTGGGCATCTTCGAGGGATCGCACATTTCGATCGCCGATGTACTTGAGCCAATTTGGTGTGTTGACCAAAATGTTCATAAAAGCTGCATCGTCTATAGTGATCTTGCAGATTTTTAGTCGTTCTGTTTCAAAAAGCACTGGTATGTGTTTTAGTTAATGGCATCACCTCTAAGCTGGCGATATTTCTTCCGGGCAGCTACAAAGTAGATGCTGTCCGGATGCTCAAAGATAATCTTTTCGTAGTGTTCTTTGGCCTTGTCAGATTCTTCTAAATACTTGTCGTAGAGCTCGGCCAAGGCAAATAGTGCGTCATCAGTTAGGATATCGTCTGGATAAAATTCAAGAATCTTGACATAGTTAAGCCTCGCCTTTTCGAATCTCTTTTGCTTTTCGAACAATTTACCCTGCATCAAGAGGGCTTCATCTTCTATCTTTTCACCTTTATGATTCTGCAGTACTTGATCTAACAGTGCTATGGCCTTCGTGTCCTTTTTCTGATAGGCCAAAAGATCGGCTTTAGCATAGATTTTTAGAGCAGTCAAAGTCGAGTCTTGAAAAGCATTGTCAGAAATCAGTAACTTTAATTGAAGCGCATCATTCGCAATGAGCTGAGAAGTTGAAGATTTTAAAACTTTGAGTTGTGTTTCGGCCCACTCAAAATCTCCCTTGTAATAACTGGTCTGCGCTACCTTGAATCGTGCTTCTTGGGCCAAGACGTCATTTTTGATGTTTTTTTGCGCTTGTGTGTAATAGATCAGTGCTTGATTGAACTTTTCATCATACACAAGTATATCACCCAATGCAATTTTGATTCGGGCATTTTGATAACGCGATAACCTCAGGTTTAGGGCTTCTTTCAATTCGCTAATTCCCCTTTGCGGTTCGTCTTTGTGAAACGCTAAGAATCGGGCATGCGCTACTTGAAGGTCTATGGTCTCGCTGTCCTTTCCGTAAGTGTTAAATAACCTTTTGAACTTTGTTTCAATAACCTCGTGTTGGTCAGGTTGAGCACTTGCGATGTCAATCTGCAATAAACGTTGCTCTGCATTCAACTCGGTTTGAGGATCATTAGAGGTTTCAACTATATAAGAAAGAATCTCTTTGGCCGTTTCAGTGCTTTCATCAAGTATTGCGATCTCTGCCAGGTCGATTATTCGAGTCAGCATAGCAACCTCTGATCGGTTAAAGATGGCCTTTTCTTGTACAAAGGCTTTGTCGTATTGTTTTTGCTGAATGAACAACCAGCTTAGGATTTCGTTCCAGATCACGTTTGGTTCTTCTTGTAGCTTTTTAAGAAGTGTTCTTCTAAGAAGTATATTGTTCTCGTTGGTCGGGTCTTCATTCACAAATTGACCAATGTTTCTTAACACATTGCCTTGATAAGATTCGTTAATGGTAAGCATGGACAAGTAGCTGTCATACATTTTGGCAATATCCCCAAGCTCACCATAGATGCGGGCTACCTGAAAATTATAATTGAGCCGTGGATTTAGTTCCATGCCAATGGTATACGCCTTTAATGCTTGGTCAAGCAATGATTTCTTCTGAAAAGAGTTGCCGATCATGTAAGCGTAATTTGGATTTTCGACCACTTTGTTCAGCGCCTTTTCAAAAAAGGAATCTGCTTGTTGCTTTTTCTCTTGAAGCAAATAGTTATATCCAACTTCGACCAATAATTGCGGCGGGAAAACGCGTCTATCAACCTTTTCAAGTAGTAAAGATTCTGCCTTCGCATAATCTTCTAGTTGCTGATAGCAAGCAACAAGATTTTCGAAGTAATTGAATTTTCGAGGTTGGTTTTGATATAACCGAGTGTATAAGCTGGCAGCCTTTTCAAACTCACCCTTATCAAAATATTGTTTAGCCAAGATCTCGTTTTGAGAAAATGCCCAACCACTTAAAAGAAGAAAGCAAATGATGAGAATGCGCTGCATTTAATTGTATCATTTTAATTGTTACGGTGAGGTCAACGTGATGTACGTGCTTACTTAACCAATTAGGGTCGTTTGCTATACATTGACTAAGACCTTTTTCAAATATACGAGAATGGGAGCTTGGATAGTGCTAAAAAAATCAAAAAAGAAATGCCTGAACAAACGTTCAGGCATACCAACCAAAATAATATTGCTATTAATCAATTTACTTAAAAATGATTATATTACTTGCATTGGCTTCTTTATATGTTTTCCTTTATCATAACAGTCATTGAGTCTTCTCTTCTCGTAAAACCTTACAAGTCAACTAAAAAGGACTAGCGCCAGCGTTTTTTTTCAACGGTGACGTATACTTTCTTTAATGATCTTTTGTGGTTCGCGAAAAGGGGAGTAAAAATTACTAGAACGAACTCTTTTAAAGTCGTTTTCGCGTTATCAATATATGTATGTAAAGCTCTCAAAATAGGTTTTTTTCATTTTTGGGACGTTTCAAACGTAAATAATTTTTTTATTATTTCAAAATTTTGGTGGTGAATGGCCCTGTTTTGTAGGGTCATATTTACGCCAAAAGCAAAAAACCAGACGCGAGGTCTGGTTTTTCGTATATATGGTATGTTAAAATCTCTTAATCGATGATGTCAAATCCAGTATAAGGAATCAAGACTTCAGGAACTCTGATTCCTTCGGGAGTTTGATAGTTTTCTAAAATGCCTGCCAATACACGTGGCAATGCCAACGAGCTACCGTTTAAGGTGTGGGCCAATTGCTTCTTGCCGTCTTTGTCCTTAATGCGTAATTTCAAGCGATTTGACTGAAAGCTTTCAAAATTTGAGACCGAACTGATCTCTAGCCAACGGTCTTGAGCTGTTGAGAACACTTCGAAGTCAAAGGTGAGTGCTGCAGCAAATCCTAGGTCACCACCACAAAGACGTAAAATTCGATAAGGGAGTTTAAGTTCTTTTAGAATTCCTTGTATGTGTTCAACCATTCCGTCTAAGGCTTTATAAGAATTGTCAGGATGCTCGATTCTAACGATTTCAACCTTATCAAACTGATGCAATCTGTTAAGACCACGAACATGGGCACCATAGCTTCCGGCTTCGCGTCTAAAACAAGGGGTGTAACCTGTGCAGCAAATCGGAAGTGCTTCGGAAGAAAGCATTTCATCCCTAAAAATGTTGGTCACAGGAACTTCTGCCGTCGGAATCAAATAGAGGTCGTCTCCTGTCACATGATACATCTGTCCTTCTTTATCTGGTAATTGCCCGGTACCAAAGCCTGAAGCTTCATTCACCAAATGCGGAACTTGATATTCTTGGTATCCGGCAGCCGTATTCTTGTCTAAGAAATAGCTGATCAATGCACGTTGTAAACGTGCGCCTTTTCCTTTGTAAACAGGGAACCCAGCACCAGTTATCTTGCTTCCAAGGTCAAAGTCGATGATATCATACTTTTTGGCAAGCTCCCAGTGCGGTAGCGCGCCCTCAGCTAAAACAGGAACATCCCCTTCTCTGAAGATCTCTTCATTGTCCTCGTCAGTATTTCCTTCAGGAACCGATGTGTGCGGTGCATTAGGGATCTGATACAAAAGCTCAGTTAGGGCTTCGTTCTTGGCATTCAGTTTTTCATTAAGCTCTTTAGAAGCTTCTTTGAGCTGCCCAGTCTTTTCTTTGAGTAAATTGGCTTTTTGTTGTTCGCCGTTTTTGAATAACAGACCGATCTCTTTCGAAAGTTTATTAGATTCGGATAAGGTGTTGTCCAATTGCGTTTGCAAACTTCTACGTTCTTCATCATACGCGATCACGTCGTTTACCAACGTCGTGACATCCAAATTGCGCTTTGCCATGGCCTTGATGACCTGGTCTTTGTGCTCTCTAATAAACGATACTTGTAACATGGTGTGTGTTTTTTGTTCAAGGAGCGCAAGCTTTAGTCCGCTTTGCCCTTGTACGGGTCAATAAATTTGAAGGGCAAATTTACATAAAACGTTCTTAAAAGCTTTATTAAAAAACCATTAATATAATTGGGACGGAAGTATCCAATCGTGGTGCGAAAAGTGATGCCATTCTTCTGCGGCAAGGTCCACCTTTTCGTCAAACAGCTGTTGATACGGTCTGCCGTTGACACTTACTTTTCCCTCTGCATAAACAGCAACATCTTGACCCTTGGCGGCAAATTCCTTTTTCAAGAATTGCGCAAATTGCCAAGCCATGTCAGGTTTGACCGCCACACGCGTACTTTGTTTAGTGGTTGCGTATTTGGTGGGTTGCACATAAGTGACATCTCCGCTCACCTTGTCGACCACTTTAAAGGTGATGAAGCCTTGTTTGGCACGTAACATCATTCGCCAGCTCATACGGTGTCCCTCTTCGGTCCACAATACATCATCTTTGATGGTCCAATGCCTTAGCGGAAGCAAAATTTGAATAATAAAATATAGTGAAGTTACTACCAAAACGGTTTGTGTCCATATGTTTTTTTTAGGCGGAAGCACCTCGTGTTCGGTGTAAAATTCCTTTTTCTTCAAGAATATCGATTGAATGGTTTTCGGCTCAAAAAAGAATAGGGTGAAGGCCAATGACAAATAAGGGAAGATGCCTATTTGAAACACGATCGAATTAAAGAGATGGAAGAAGATCGAAATGAAAAAAGCGACCTTTCTTGTAGGTTTCCAGAGTAGGGCAGGGACAATGAGCAAGTCGAACAAGATCCCAAAGTAGGTAATGGCATAATGCGCCCATGACTGTTGAAGCAGCCCTCCAACAATTGGGTAGTCCTTTCTAGCGCTCATTAAACGTTCGGCAACCGTATAGTCCAACCAGTCTGGGTACAATTTGGCGACCGAGGCATAGGTGTATACGATCCAAAGTTGCAGAATAATGATTACATAGACCCAGTTGGGCATAGAGATACTTTTTAGGCTTGGATTTCTCTTGACGTCTAAAGATCGATATCGATGCGCTGGCAGAAAAACCATGATACCGCATATTAAGATCAGTAGGTAGTAATGGTTGTTGTATGAACTTTTCTGCATTAAATAGGTGGCCGTCCACATGATGGTGAACATGATCATACTAAGTCGATAGCGATATCCGATCATAACTAGCAGACCAAAGATGCCCATGATGGCATAATAAAAGTACATCCCATTTCCCGGTAAAGGTTGCAGCCATTCAAAACCGATAAAAGTAAAGGTGAAATCGGGGTCGATCATGGTGCGTTTGATCCATCCCGTAAAGATGGCTCCAACAGACTCTAAGAATATAAGCGCGCCGAAAAACATTCTGAAAACGATCAAGGCGCTGTTGTCTACCTGTTTATATAGAAGGCGGTTTAGCATTGTATACTGATATATAATGTAGTGCGTTGTTTTTGTCTTCTTCTAATTGTTTCTTTAAGGCATCGATAGAATCAAATTTTTGTTCGTCTCTTAAGTGCTTCAATAATGAAACTTGAACCTTTTGGTCATAAAGGTCTCGGTCAAAATCGAAAAAATGAACCTCTATCGATTGTTGTTTGCCGTCAACAGTGGGGTTGTTTCCGATATTCATCATTCCGAAGTAGTCGGTTTCTTCGATGGTACTTTTCACTACGTATGCTCCTTCTTTTGGAATGAGCTTGTAGTTTTCTTCGATGTGTAAATTGGCCGTAGGGAAGTTGAGCGTTCTCCCCAGAGCTTTTCCTCTGACCACCCTTCCGGTGAGCATAAATTCGTATCCGAGATAAGAGTTCGCTTTTTCAATATTGCCCTCTTCAAGCGCCCTTCGAATCTTGGTAGAACTTACCGAAACGTCATTGATCTCTTGAGCCGTTATCTCTTCTACTTCAAAATCAAAGGTGCTACCGTACTCTATAAGGTCTTTGATGTTGGCATTTCTATTTCGGCCAAAACGATGGTCATAACCGATGATGATTTTTTTTGTCTTCAGGGTATTTACTAAGATGTCCCTAACGAATTCGAGTGCGGTAAGCCTTGAGAATTCTTTGTCAAATGGGTGAATGACCAATTGGTCCAATCCTAAGGTCTCTAATATGGCTATTTTTTCATCGATCGTGTTGATCAATTTGAGATTGGATTCTTTTTGCAATACCATTCTAGGATGCGGGAAAAACGTTAAAAGGACTGATTTCAATCCATTTACGCGAGAATTTTCGACTAATTTTTGAATTATTTTCTTATGTCCAATGTGAACGCCATCAAAGGTTCCAATGGTCACAACCGAAGAATTCTCTGAGCTGTAAGTATTTAGATCATGATTTTTTTTCACAAAAAACGCGATATGTTTATGATAGCTTTAAAAAAAGTTTAAATTTGTTACAAAATTATCACAAACTAATTAACAACTACTAATTATGAAAACAAACTTACGTTATGTTTTTTCAGTAGCCTTGTTTTTTTTAGCCTTTTCTATATACGGGCAACAAGGTTATTGGACTAAGGGGGTTTTTGTAGATGGAACGCAGGACGTTTCTCTAAGGAATCTCAGTAGTAACAATTATGAGATTTACCAGCTGGATATGGCTGCTTTTAAGCAGCAGTTGGTTGGTGCTCCAATGAGGGGGCAGTTTAACGGAAGGTCGAACACTATTGTGACTTTCCCTGATGAAAAAGGAAAATTGGAAAGATTTAGAGTTGTAGAAGCTCCGGTTCTTTCTCCAGGGCTTGCGGCTCGCTTCCCTAACATCAAAACGTATGTAGGTTTTAGTGTAGACAATCCGGGAGCTAGAGTTCGCTTTAGCGTTACGCAGTTAGGATTGACCTCTATGACTTCTCACTTAGACAGACCTACAACTTTTACTTCACCAGTTACCAAAAAAACAAACGGGCAGTACCTTGTGTACAACAGAAGCGCCAAGTTAGGTGCTCCTAAGAGCTTTGAATGTTTGACTGAGGATGTGCCTGTGCCGATCGACGACAGCGCCGCTGCCGGAAGAGATGCAGATGATCAAATCCTTAGAACATTTAGAATCGCCGTTTCAACAACAGGTGAATACACTGGTTTCTGGGATGATGGAGACAACACCAATGGTGATGCAGTAGCTGATGCGCTTGCTGCAATGGTGTCTACATTAAACCGTAACAACGAAGTGTTTGAAGTAGATATGGCCGTTACATTTGAGTTGGTAGATAACACTACCATCATTTATACGGACGCTGCTACGGATCCTTACGGAGGTAACTTGAACGGAGAACTTCAGTCTACATTGACTGCTGAGGTTGGTGAAGCTAACTACGACATTGGTCACCTTTTACACTTCGCTGGAAACAACGGTAACGCCGGATGTATCGGGTGTGTTTGTGTAGATAACCAAAAAGGTAGTGGTTTCTCTGCGCACTCGTTTACAGATAACGATGGAGGACCTTACATGCCTGACTTCTTTGACATTGATTATGTACCACACGAAATTGGTCACCAGATGGGAGCCAACCACACGTGGTCTTTCAACTCTGAAGGTACAGGTGTAAACATGGAGCCTGGTAGTGGTACAACGATCATGGGTTATGCTGGTATTACTGGTGGTAATGATGTTCAGGACCACAGTGATCCGCTTTTCCACTATGCAAGTATCGATCAGATCTTGAACAACCTTCAAACGAGAACATGTTGGACAAGTACAGCTATTACTAACAATCCTCCAGTGGCAAATGCTGGACCAGATTACACCATTCCGCAAGGAACGGCGTTCTTGTTAGATGGTGCCGCTTCGTCTGATCCAGATGGAGGTGATACGTTAACGTATACTTGGGAACAGATTGACGATGGTGTAACTACCAACGGTACTTTTGGACCTACAAAAACTACAGGAGCAGTTTGGAGATCAAGACCTCCAAGCACGAATTCAATCAGATACATGCCTATCCTAGAGCGTGTTGTTGCTGGTCAATTGACAGAATCTAACCCTGTTGAGACTGTTGACAATACTTCTTGGGAAACTGTTTCGACAGTAGCAAGAACGTTGAATTTTGCTCTTACGGTAAGAGACCGCTCTGAAGCTGATGGTGTTGGACAAATGCCACAAACTAGCTTTGATGAGATGGTTGTAACTGTTGATGGTGCTTCTGGACCATTCGCGGTGACTTCACAAACAACAAACGAAACATGGGATGCTGGTTCTACACAAACCATTACTTGGGATGTAGCTGGAACTGATGGTGGTGCGGTAAACGCAGCAACCGTGACAGCAAGACTTTCTACCGATGGTGGTATGACGTTCCCATTCTTAATTGCTTCAGGACTTGCAAACAATGGTTCTGCTAGTATTACAGTTCCAGTTACTGGAGGTGATACTTCAACAGCAAGAATAATGATTCAGGGAGATAACAACATCTTCTTCGCGGTGAACTCTTCAGATTTCTCGATTCAGGAATCAGAGTTCGTAATGTCTGTTGACAACCCAACAGTTGATGTTTGTACACCTGCTGATGCGGTTTATACATTCACATACAATACATTCTTAGGATTTACAGATACAACCACGTTTAGCGCTACAGGACTTCCTGCTGGTGCATCGGCTACTTTTGTTCCTGCAACTGCCTCTGCAGATGGAACTGCAGTAACTATGACAGTTACTGGTACCGGTGGTGTTGCTGTAGGTAACTACCCATTCACAATTACGGGTACTTCGGGAGCCATTGTTAAAACGGCTGACGTTGAGTTGAATGTGTTCGATACAAACTTGGCGACATTAAACCTTACTGCTCCTGCTGACGGAGCGACAGGTGTTGCTGGAGACAATGCAATGTTGACTTGGGATGCAGATCCAAATGCTGAATCTTACGATGTCGATATCGCTTCTGACGCTGGTTTCGCTACAATCGTAGCCAATGCCAACGTTGCTACAAATAGTTACACAAATACTATGCTTGCTACCAATACTCAGTACTGGTGGAGAGTAAGAGGTGTAAATGATTGTGGAACTGGAGCATATTCTTCTGCTAGCTTTACAACAGCAGATATCACATGTAACGTATTTGCTTCAGCTGATACGCCGCTTCCAATTCCGGATGCAGATGCTGAAGGTGTTACATCCACAATCGCTGTAGGTACACCAGCATCGATCACTGATGTAAATGTTACTGTAAATATTACACACACATGGGATGAAGACCTTACCATTACATTAACTAGCCCGCAAGGAACTAGTGTTACATTAGCAAATGACAATGGTGGTTCTGGAGATAACTTCACGAATACAGTATTTGACGATGAGGCGACTGATCCAATTGGGTCAGGTACAGCACCGTTTACTGGAAGTTTCCAACCAATCGGAAGTTTAGCAACACTTAACGGTGAAGTTTCTAGTGGAAACTGGACACTTACAGTTGTTGATGATACTGGTTTCGATACAGGTTCTATCCAAGATTGGAGCATCGAGATCTGTGGTAGCCCACTACCTGATACAGATGGAGATAGTATTCCAGATCCATTGGATAACTGTCCTAACACAGCCAACCTTGACCAGTCTGATGTAGACGGTGACGGTATTGGTGATGTTTGTGATGATGATGCTGATAACGATGGTATCATGAATGCTGATGATAACTGTCCAACTGTACCGAATGCTGACCAAGCAGATGCAGACGGTGACGGTATCGGTGACCTTTGTGACATCGAGTGTGGAACATTCATCGCTTACGAAGGACTTCCTGTAGAGATTACAGATGTAGGAACTCCAACAGTTACTATTCCAATCGAAGTTACTGATGACATTGACATTAGAGATGTAAATGTTACTCTAGATATTACGCACTCTTGGATCTCTGACTTGACAATCACTTTAGAGAGCCCAACTGGACAAGTAGTAACACTTGTTGAGCAAGAGTGTGGTGCTAACGCAAACTTAGATGCTACTTTCGATGACGACGGTGCAGCACTAGCTTGTGGAGCTGATCCAGCGATCACAGGAACAATTGCTCCTGACGGTTTATTAGCAAACTTTAACGGAGATCCATTCGGAGCTTCTGTTTCTGCACAAGGAACTTGGATACTGACAATTGCGGATGCCGCCAACTTAGATGGAGGTTCTGTAAACTCAGTTGCTCTTGAAATTTGTGGTATCGGTGAGATTACTCCTGATAGCGACGGTGACGGAATCAACGATATCCTTGATAACTGTCCTAACGATGCTAACCTAGACCAAGCTGACAACGACGGTGACGGTGAAGGTGATGCTTGTGATCCAGATGATGATAACGATGGTGTTCTTGATGAATCAGACAACTGTCCGTTCACATACAACCCACAACAGTTAGATACTAACGGAAACGGTATCGGAGATATCTGTGAAGAGATCTGTGCAACTGCAGACTCTACTAGTGGTCCGATTGCATTCGGTGCAACGCCAAGCACTGTTACTATGTCTGCTACAGTAGAAGATAACCTACTTGTAAGTGACGTAAACGTAACAGTTGACATTACACATACTTGGACTGCTGATGTAAACATCCAATTGATCAGCCCATCAGGTACATTGATCTCGCTTGTCGAAGGAGCTTGTGGTAACGGCCAAAATATCTCTGCCACTTTCGACGACGACGGATCAGCACTATCGTGCGGTACGAACCCAGCGATCTCAGGAAACGTTATTCCACTTGATGATCTATCGACCTTCAACGGAGAACCTTCTGCAGGTACTTGGACGATTATCGTAACAGATACATTTGCAGCGTTTGACGACGGAACCTTGAATAGCATGTCTATCGAAGTTTGTGGTCCAGATGCAGATGTTGACGGTGACGGTGTAATCAACCCTGACGATAACTGTTCTGAAACAGCGAACAGTGACCAGCTTGATACAGATGGTGACGGACTAGGAGATGTTTGTGACGATTCAGACGGTGACGGAGTTGTTGACTCAGAAGATAACTGTGTTGACATTCCTAACTCGGATCAAGCAGATCTTGACGTTGACGGAATCGGAGATGTTTGTGATGACGAATTATTCTTGATCGGAGTGATTCAGGCATTGACACCAAACGGTGATAACATCAACGATACATGGACTGTTAACAGAATTGAGTTGTTCCCGAATAACACAGTACAAATATTCAGCCGTTGGGGTAACGAGGTATTTAGTACTAGAGGTTACCAAAATGATTGGAATGGTGCAACTGGTTCTGGCGGAGATAAACTTCCAGCAGGTTCATACTACTACGTCATAGATGTATTCGGTGATGGTCAATATAGATTTGATGGTTGGATATATCTTACATACTAGTCATTAACCAATAAAAAACGATAACAAATGAAAAATTACATAAAAATCTTGTTGTTCTTGTTTATTGGGACAGTGTACGCCCAGCAAGAATCAATATACTCACTGTATAGATATAATATGAACGTCATCAACCCTGCGTATGCAGGGACTGATGGCGGGAACTTGACGTTCCTTAATAGAAGTCAGTGGTCAGGAGTTCAGGATGCCCCAGAAACGCAGAACTTGATCGTAGCGATTCCGCTAGGAGAAAAGATCGGTTTAGGGTTCTCTGGAATCAGAGACAAGGTGTTCGTTGAGACGGCTACCAATGTTTCGATCGACTTCTCTTACAAACTTCAAGTGGCTGAGTCTACTGACCTTTTCCTTGGGTTAAAGGCAGGGGCAACCTTCTTGGATGTGAATCTAGGAGCGCTCGGGCAAAATGCCGACCCGCTACTTTCAGGGCAATACGATGAGTTCAATCCGAATGTAGGTATTGGTGCTTACTTGAAAGGAGACCGTTATTTCGTCTCTTTATCGGCACCAAGAATGCTGAACACGGATCGTGTGGCAAGAGACCAAAATGGTGTTCAAACCACAGCTACCGATCGTATGCACGTGTACTTGATGGGAGGATATACATTCGACATCGGAGACAAAGTGACTTTCACTCCTTCGGCGTTGACAGCTTATGTAAAAGGAGCTGATCCATCAATCACGTTGAATGGTACGTTTGGATTCCTTGACAGATTTGAACTAGGTGCAGGGTATCGTCTTGACGAGGCTTTTGCAGGTTTGGCTACCGTTAAGCTAGACTGGTTCAAGTTTGGATATGCCTATGAAGGAAGTACAGACAGAGACTTTAGAAATATCAGTGGAAGCAGCGGAACGCACGAAATCTTCGTGAGCTTCAGCTTTTAATACTGAATAATTCGAAATAGAAAAAGGGAGCAATTTGCTCCCTTTTTTATTTTCCGTTAAATGTGTTCATAGTGTTAGACAATCCTGCAGTGCCAAAGGATCGTATGATCTCATAGGCTTTATCGAGCCGCTCAGGCATTTTCTCGACTTCTTCAGGGCTCCATTCCCCTAAAACGTAATCGACCTGTCTGCCTTTGCTAAATTCGGCGCTGATGCCAAACCTGAACCTCGGATACTTGGTCGTATTCAATTGCGCCTGGATATCTTTTAGTCCATTATGGCCCCCGTCGCTACCTTTTCCTTTAAGACGCAAGGTTCCAAAGGGAAGATTAAGGTCATCAGTTATGACCAAAATGTTCTCTATGTTTATCTTTTCCTTGGTCATCCAATACTTGACAGCTTTTCCGCTTAAATTCATAAACGTACTCGGCTTGAGAAAGATGAAGGTCCTTCCTTTAAACTTATAGGTGCATACACTGCCTAATTTTACCGTTTCAAAAGAGAGGCCCTCTTTCTCAGCAAAGTGATCTAGCACTTGAAAGCCTATATTGTGCCTTGTATTCTTATAGTCGGGGCCGATATTGCCGAGCCCTACGATCAAAAATTTTTTCATAACGTCTTGTTCTTCTGTAATGGAAGAAAATTCTGTGCCAAAAAGTCGTCGCAAAAATTTTAGCATGGGTTAGGATTATTTCTGGCTAAAATAAAAAAAGCATCCTTATTGCAAAGGATGCTTTTATAATGATGCTAATTGCTTAGCGAATCAACACTTATTCTGCTGCTGCTTCTCCAGAGGCTTCTGCTGTCGCTTCTCCTCCTTCTGCTGCTGCATCTTCTTCATCTTCCTCAACGTCTACAGATACACGTGATCTTCTCACTTGTACAGCAACAACGTTGTCTGGGTGCATGATAGTGTAATCACCACTTCTTAGGTCACGAACGTAAGCCTTTCCACCAATCTTAAGGTCAGTGATGTCGATTTCTACAAAATCAGGAAGGTTTGCTGGGATTGCTCTTACCTTCAATTTTCTCATGTTTACACGCAATCTACCACCGCGCATTACACCGATAGATCTACCTGTAAGAGTTACAGGAACTTCCATGGTTACTGGCTTGTCATCAAACAATTGGTAGAAATCGATGTGAAGGATTTTATCACTCACAGGGTGAAATTGGATATCCTGAAGGATAGCATTGTAAGTTTCACCGTTGTCTAAAGTAATCACAACTGTGTGTGCATTTGGAGTGTATACCAAATCTTTGAACGATAGTTCAGTTGCTGAAAAATGCAATGGCTTGTCTCCTCCGTATAACACGCAAGGAACCTGTCCAGCATTACGTAAGGCCTTGGTAGCTACCTTGCCCACGCTTTCTCTTTGAGATCCGTTGATCGTAATTGACTTCATTATAATTAAAATTTAAATATTTACTTGTTTACATTAAGAACTTCGAGCTGATCGAGGTGTTGTGGTGTACGCGATGCATTACATCAGCAAACAGGCCTGCACAACTGATAACTTTCAGTTTTTCATGTCCTTTTTTAAGAGGAATCGAATCGGTTACGATCAATTCTTCTAGTTTTGAGTTTGAAAGTTTCTCTAACGCATTGCCAGATAAAATGGCGTGCGTACAAATAGCTCTCACACTCAGAGCGCCTCGCTCTATCATTAGGTCAGCCGCTTTGGTAAGCGTACCAGCGGTATCTACCATGTCATCAACCAAAACAACATTCTTTCCGGTCACATCCCCGATCAACTCCATATGAGAGATCACGTTGGCCTTTTTACGTTGCTTGTAGCAAATCACTACATCACTTTGCAAGTACTTCGAATAGGCATAGGCTCTTTTAGAACCACCCATGTCTGGCGAAGCGATTGTCAGGTTGCTCAGATTAAGTTCTTTCAAATACGGTAAGAAAACGGTAGACGCAAATAAGTGGTCTACAGGTTTCTCGAAGAACCCTTGAATCTGATCAGCATGCAAGTCCATAGTGATGATCCTTGTGGCTCCAGCAGCTTCAAGTAGCTTGGCTACAAGTTTAGCCCCTATCGGAACTCTCGGTTTATCTTTACGGTCCTGTCGTGCCCAACCAAAGTATGGCATCACTGCGGTGATGTGTCTTGCCGAGGCACGCTTTGCGGCATCAAGCATCAACAACATTTCCATCAAGTTCTCAGAGCTGGGATGCGTAGAGCCAATGATAAATACACGGCTACCACGAATCGACTCTTCGAACGAAGGCTGAAACTCACCATCACTATATTTAGAGAACGAAACTTTTCCTAATTCTGTTCCAAAGGACTTTGCAATTTTCTCAGCCAATTCTGTGCTCTGAGAACAGGCAAAGATCTTTGGTTCTGGTACAGCGTAAGGCATTCTTAATTTATTGTTTAGTAGTTGATTAGTATTGTGTTGTGTCAAATGAGGTGCAAATTTAGAAATTAATTTGATCCTTAAAAGGATAATTGTGGCTAATTTTAGTTTTGTAATTAAAAATATTTTATAGTTTTGCAGTCCGCAAATGCAATTCGGTCTTATAGACTGATATGACAATAGCGGAATCATAATCTCAAAGTAGATGCCTCGGTGGCGGAACTGGTAGACGCGCTGGATTCAAAATCCAGTTCTTTCGGGAGTGTGGGTTCGATTCCCACCCGAGGTACAGAGTGAAAAGCCTAACAAATTGACTGTTAATTTGTTAGGCTTTATTTTTTGCTTTGATTGCCGATTTTTTGCCGAAAAAGAGGATTGATTTCTAAGAAACCGCCTCTGGTTTTCATCCAAACATTGATTTTTTGACATCGTTACTTACCTTCATGATTTCATTCATGTTTCGCCCCATAAGGCGAAACTTTACTTGAAGGAAATCGTTAAATAAGCGAATAAGCTCTTTAGAGGCACCCGTATATAGATGAAAAAGCACCTCTCTGGCGTAAATGTTCTTATTTTCCAAGGACAACGTTTGCTTCAAGTATAGTTCCTTCAAGAAGTCTGAGACTATTTCAAACTTTTGTTCATTAGGATTGATAGAATGGCGAAGGCTTATAAGACCGCGTTTATAATAGTTTTCTTTGCCAAGCAAGTAGTCATTAAATTCGCTTAAAAGAAGTGGAAGAGGTATTTTAATACCAATATATCGCCTCATGAGCATAAACCGAGATATTTCATTGTCATTTGGCCCCTCATTCATAAATTTTTCAAAGAAGATTTCTGGATTTATAGTGTTGTCTCTGAAGTTAGGCAAATACTTCAAGGGAAAGGTATCGTTAGAAATGAATTTATATCCATCTCTTTGCAGCAAACTTGATATATCAATTAATAGATCAAAACCTAAACTTTGTGGAGGTTTTTCCATTTTAAGAACTAAGTCAAGCTTTTCTTCAGCGTACTCAACTATGCAATTTTGTTCAATCCATTTTTCAATTTTTCTTAAGACATTTATGTCTTTTTTTTGCTGTTCTATTGTGTAGGAGTGCCTTCTTACATATTCCATGGTTATATCCAGGCTCATTCTTTCTCCTTGTTCCAGTTCTCCTTCTATAATTTTTCGTCTTATTTCATTTTCAATTATGGGAGATATTACAAATTTCTCTTTGAAATTCACGTCAAATTTTTCAGATAGCTCGTAGAAGAGTAGAAGTGTTGGAAAATCAATAATAAAACGGTTTTCACTCTCAGTTTTGACACCTTTCAAGAAAAAGCTTGGGATACACATGAAGCTGTTTGGAGAGGAAGTAAGGTAAAAGTATGCCGTAACAAAGTCATCATTAAATATGCTTAGTGCTATTTCAGTAAACCCTTTATTATAATTGTAAAATTCGTTAAGGGCTTGTTCTCTGGTAATTTTGTTTACAGTTCCTTGGTAACCAGAAATTTTCTGAAATTCTTCTGACATAGATTCTACTGATGAAGTGTCTATTTCAATCATTTCGAGCCCTAATCCAGATGTTGGGTCACTAGCTTCTTTAAAAATTTCCTGTATCAGTTTTACTTTATCATTGAAGATGTCTATTATCCTTATTTTAATAATTTTTTGAGTTAATTCTTTTTTGTAAAAAACACTCTGGTTTTTCTGTTTCCCTCTAATAAGTTCCCGAATTTTTATAGGGATGTCTTCAAATTTTTTTGTGATAACCTTTTTTTCGATTTCATATTTTACGAAGACTCCATCCTCAATAGCATCAAAGTGCTTAAATTCTTCCTCATAATATCGACTCATTCCAACATAAATCGCCCTTGATCTTTTATTCTTAGCGTCATTTGCTAAATTGTGAAGTATAGTGAAGCTCATTCCATCATTTACTCCAGATTCCTTTAAAATTCTACTTATTTGCAGGCCAGTATTCTCTTCAGAGTAGTTTTCAGGTATTTTTTGACTCTCATCGCTAAGTTTGTCAAGTTTTTTCTCCATAAACAAGCTATGAAAGTATATCATAATTATTTGTTCATCTTCTTTGAAGTTTTGGTAAAGCTTAGATGAGATTGACAACATTTTATTTGAGTTCCCCGTTCTGGAAACAAGATCATATTCCAATAATAGGAGTTGCTTGTCTGGAGGGTCAGAAGACAACCTCCAAAATTCTAAAATTGACAAAAGCTCTTGCCCAGCACCTTGGGCATCAAGGTCTGATGTTAAGAGGTCATGTAAGCAATCGATGTAGAATCTTAGATATTTACTTATTTCATCTTTTTTTACGAAGCGATTTAGAACATTGAGAGTTTCTCGGAAAAGGCCAAGAGAGTGATAGCTTACGGCTAAAAAGAACCCTAAGTATTCAGATTCGAAAATCTCATGATTTTTTATGCTAGCTAAATCAGCCTTGAGTTTGTCAATATCTGGCTCCGGTGATACGCGAGCCTCGATGGAAGTTAACACGAAGGATTTGAGGGTTTTCTCGCTTGAAACCAGTCTTTCAGAAACAAAATCCAATTCACTTTGGTATAAATCAATATTTGGTTTTTTTCCTTCAAATCCCATCAAGCAAACTCCAAAAAGGTTAATTATATTAACTGCATTATTGGTGTTTATTTCACCTTGTAATTCAATATATCCTTTGTATGTTAATCTGGCTCCATCATATTCTTTTTTTACTGCCAAAATCAATGTTTTGATTAGAAGTACTTCTGATGATATTTCATGCTTCGAATCTTCTAAAAATTCATTGATTAAATCTAACGCAGTATCAGGTTTTGCGTGTTTTACTAACACTTGTACAAAAGGAATCAAGTAGACCGGATGCTTCTTGACCTTGCCATAGGTACTAAGTAACTTTGACAAATTACTTTCTTCAGGACCCTTTAGATATTTGATCAGGTGATAATAGAATATTTGATGAGATCTATATTCATATGACTCCGTTGACAATATGCCCTCATAAATCTTGTCTAAAGCCGTTGTTAAATCATCCTTTAGGAAGCTTCTTTCGTAGACCGTTATTTTATCGAATATGTTATGTGTTGGAAATTCTTCAGAAATTTGTTGTATGATTAAGTTTAGTTTAAGATACCAATATCTTTGAGTGGTATAATTGAAAGTTTCATCTTCCTTAAAAGTTAAATCCGGACTAATTCCTATGTCATTTAGTTCAGCAAATGATTTTATAAGATTGGAAGAAATCAAATTATGAGCCATGCTTATTTGGAAGGCTTTGGAGTCTTTAACTACTTTTGGGGCGTCCTCCAATGATTCAACTAATGAGGGAGAGGTTAAAACTTTAACTATCCAGGCAGTATGATTATACTCATCTATATTTAAGATGTCATTGGCCAAGGATATAGCTTTGGCACTTTCTCCGACATTCAAATATTCTATACATGCCTTATCCTTTATACCCTGAATGGTACTTGACAAGCGATAAGCTTTTATGAACTCCTTTGCCACCTCTACCTTCTCAAAGTTCATGTCGGATTTGCAAAGTGCCTTTAGGTATGTAAGCTTTCCTATTATAAAAGAATCTTCTACCGAGACTTCGGCCATTCTTTTTTCCATGCCTCTAATCCTTTCAAGAGCAGATTTAGGCATAAATTGAAATATTTGTTTTTCGACTTCGTCTAGCTCAGATTTAAACATTACCGGGAGTTTTGCGAAGTCTTTCTTTAAATCAGTAATTACTGATTCAAGTAAGCTATTAGTTTCTTTTAGTTTTTCTGAAATTTCAAATACTTTCTCGTGGTAGAGCTCCTTCATTTCGAAGTCCATCAAGTAGGAACTTCTTTTCACTTCACTTGTAAATATTTGGAAAAAGAGAGATAGTTCGGCGGTGTTGGCTGGTAAAATTTGGGAGTCGTTCTGTATTTTGCTGATTATACTTTCCTGGTCAAAATTCCCAAACAACCTAAACTTAAGTAATTCTTCAACAATTAATTGCGAACTGTAGAAAGCAATTTTACCTCCTTTTTCTTCAATAGGAGATGTTTTTTTGAACTGGTTGATTGTTTCATTAATTATTCTTTGTATCTCTTTTGTGAAGTTACTCCTGGAGTCCTTGAAGAAGGACTCTAGACCCTTTTTTCCAAAAGAGGTAACAATGCTCAAAGCAATCTTTTCAATAAATCCCAAAATATTATTTGTTTGTACGGTTATAAAAAAGCTTCATATTAAATGAAGCACTTTATTTCAGAGATTAGTTTTTAAGTGAGATGATTTTGGAGCCAATCAACCGGTAAGGACTCCATCCATTATCATCCTTCACAAAAACCTGAATGCCATTCATGGTTTTAAAAGTAGAGCTTACAAGTGCATACTTTCCATCAGCCGTAATAAATGGTTTGGAGAGTTTTAACACTGCATCGTTAGTTGTAGGACCATCCTTTTTATAAGGGATTACGTCGTTAACAGATATCTTGTCAAAATTCCAATCAATTGTAGGGTTTTGCGATTTGAGTCTCTCATACTCACCTTTCGTAAAAATTAAATCAATAACAGGATCTTTTTTGATAACAATGCTTGAATCTTTTGTGGCCATTTGGACCATTCGTTGACTTGTTTCAATTTCTTTATTGAAAGTGTCATTTTCAAGTTGTTCTTTAAAAGCCGAAAGAAGACTATTGTTAGATCCTGTAGGGACCAAAAAAATGGGCTCGTCGATCAAGTTTTTCTTCGTTTGAATCTCCTTGTTTATAACAGCATACAGTTCGTCATGATTGTTTTGAGTTTTCTCTGAAGCACATGAGTAGAGAATCATAATAATGATTATTGCGAAATACTTTTTAATTGCATCCATTTCCAATAGAGTCTAAGGTGTTGTTTTGTTCATTGTATCCGATTGAGATATAGTCGTCATGTTGGTCGGCCGGAATAACTTCATTGAAGGCATCAGTGCCGGTCATAGTGCTCCAGGCTAATTTTTCACAATATTCTTGGGTGATTGAGTTTTCATCGTAACCATTATTTAGGGCATAGTTGTATATGTTTGTGCCGATTTTCTTCATAAAATCAATCATAGCGTTATGAATTTGATTATCCAGTTCGCTATAAGTTAGCGCACTAGAATTTTGATAGAAATCCATAAACGCATTGAAAAGGGTATTGTGCTCAGTATCGGGAGCTTGTAACTCTCCAATCAGAAATAAATATATGAAATAACCATGTATTGATTCATGAAGCGTGTGAGCTACAATCGATAAGTCCGTTGTGCTTTGCAAGTATTGATTGTCCAATGTTATAACAACCTCGAATACGCCATCAGAATTAGGATTTGAAAAAGGACTTGTTGCGGCATTCCCATCGGGTTCACCGTCCTGATCTACGTCGGGAAGGTCTCCGTTTGTATATACCAAGTCTATTTGATTTGTTGCTCCGAAGGTGTTCAAGATTAATTGAGATACTTCGCCATTGGTTTCAACAAATGTCTGCCGAACTATATCTGATTGACATGGGTATTGTTGAGAAAATTCAGGTGTAATCACTATGTTAAGAAGTACGCCAACATCACCAACCACACATGGGTCTTGCTCAAGTGTTGGTGGGTCAGTAGTTCTTCCAGAATTGATGTGTTCATCACATCCCAAAGCAGTCCAAGAATAAAAAGTTCCTGTTGGTGGATCGCATCCGCAAATCGACTTGTCATGTACAACGGGGTTGTTATTGCAGCAAATGTTCAACTCGAAGGTAATCACACAAGACCCTCCGCCTCCGCCAGAACCACCTCCAGTGTTACCGGAACCATCGTCTGGAGGAAGGTCACTTCCTCCTTCGCTTCCATCTGGATCTTCACCACCCGAGCCGCCACCACCAGAACCATCACCTCCGGTTCCATCATTGGTGTTGTCATTTGTATTGTCGTTGTTCTCATTAGTATTATTGTCTTGAGGGCAGGGGACAGGAGCTCGACTTACATAAGTAGAAGTTCCCTGGGCCATGGTGATTTCGCTTACCAATGTTCCATTGAAGTCATACACTTTAACTTCTCCTGTATATGTACTCATGTCAAATGCGCCACGCTGAGTAAGCAACCAATCTGGATCCGGAATATATTTGATGACGTAATCCTGAAGGCCTGAAGTATCTTCAACCACAACTAGATTTATATACTCACCATTTTCGTCGGGTGTATCAACTCCAAACGTATATTTTGTATTCGTCTCGTTTGTTACTTCAACCACCTGATCTGTATTAACAGTTCCAAAAGAAGTATCTGTTCTTGATGAATGATTTAACGGCGTAATGTTGTTTTCAGTTATGCCATAACGCATGGTGCCATCTGTTCTTTGAGTCAGATAGTCCAGTATGTGAGGAATATCATCGGCGTTTTTATAAAACCCGTGTTCATGTAAGTGATCATTTAACTCGTCAACGTTAACGTGTTTGTCTTCACTGCAACCGGCTAGCGTTAAAAAAGTAATTAGAAGCAGGAGATTAAATTTCACCTTCATAGGATATGTTTAGTTAGTTGTTAGCTTAAAATGTGATTAATAACGACATTTTATATTTGCATGCCTTATGGTTTTCCGTAATTATCTATCAATTATAATCTCTCTAATCTTTTCATGTAACAACTAAGTGTTATTTGCGAGGGAGCTTTATTTCTTAGGTTTAAATTTTATTGGTAATGTAAGATCTCCAACAGGGATACCGTTCTTCCTCCGATGATTCGCCAAATATCGTTTGGCCATTTCCTCAATATCGTATTTTTCTTCAATAGTTTTTTTTCGAGGTTTGGGTTTGAGAATTTCGTTCAAAAATTCTGTTTGTTCTAAACTATCTAATGCTTTGTATGCAGCTATGGCCACTTTTATTCCTGTTGTCATTTGGCTCGTGGTTAGGAGGTTGTAAATAGGGTTTGTTGTAGCTAAGTGTTGTTACTTGAACACAACTATACATGAAAAAGACTAATTTTTTAATTCAATACTTGGTCTAGCGTAAAATATTGTTTCTACTTTGATTATTAAGCGCTATACCCTGCACATTGTTTTAGTCACAGTTTTTTTCATTAGCCTATGATCAAGCCCTATTATTGTATAGGTTTTTTTATTTTTAAATTCATAGCCCATCTTCAAATAAAAAGAAACAGAATTAATTCTTGAAAATACAACAAAACCTTTTTTTGGGAAAAGTCGACTTAGTTCTTTTTCCGCATATTCTAGTACCGCACTCCCATATCCTTTGCATTGGTAATTATTTAATGTTGCAATTTGGCATATCTGTATACTTGAGGGATTAATCTTCATCGTCAATGCGGCAACTACTGCATTATCTTTCTTAACACAATAGTGATGGTAATTTTTAAGACTCTCATTTTTGATTTGTTCGCTAGAAACCTCTAACCCAAGAGGTTTGCGAAGTACTTTCTCTCGGAGCGCAAGTGAATCCTGATACAACCTATTTTTGGTGTTTATATTTATGATTTCCAACTTATTTTATTGATAAAATTCCTTGGTTAATCAGAAAGTTGCAGACGTGAATTATCTGATTTTTAGATAAACCAAAGCTGTCACCCGTGGTTTCTAAATTTAGTTGTTTTCCTGTTCTAAAATATTCCAGAAGCTCTTTAACTTTAATGGAGAGTTTTATTTTCTTTTTGCGATAATACATGATCAAAACTTTGTTGTCATAAGCTACTCTCATAGGAAGAGTTTCACGTAAAAAAACTACTGGACCCAATTGTTTCGGATAATTATTTAAAGAGTAGGGAAACCCTAAATCCTCATGTGCCCATAAATTGTCGTCACAAAAATTAAAGTAACTTTTGGTGATTGATTTACTTTCTAATTTCGCTTTTAAATCATCTATCAATGTGTTTATATTATTCGCTCTGTCAAAAGTTAATTCTTTTCTCCATAAAATCTCCTCACAGAGTTCGTCTTTTATCCATTGTATGAAGTCAAGCCCTGTTCTTGATTTTATTCCTATCGTTAAGTGTAAGGAAGTTTCGTCTATTGCAATTGGACAGTGCCAATGTCCCCTCGGTACATATAAAAAGTCTCCACACTCTAGAGTTCTGGACATATATGGTTTGTACTTTGGTTTGTCTCTGTCATGCTTTTTCATTTTAAAGACTGGTGCTTCAAGGTTTGGTTCGTATACTTCCCATTTCTTTTTACCCGAAAGTTGAAATATGAAAACATCATGGGTGTCATAATGCAAATTAAAGCCATTAATACCCGGCTGTCCTAAATACAAATTTACTTGTGTCGGTTCCTTAAAATAGCATCCAATCATTTCGGTTAACAGACCAATACTTTTATTCTTTTGATGCAATTTATTGATAACCATTGTGGCTCCATTATTTACCTCCTCAATTATGTCTTGGATTGATTCATATTTGATGAATTTTCCACTGTTAATTATTAGCACATCATTATTTGGAAGGAAGGTGGACTCCAAAAGTCTATTTATGTCAGCCCAATCAAAAAGCTCTTTGAATTTGTTCTGATTACCATTTATGAATAAAGCCTTTTTTGAGAAAAATTTTTCCTCAAACTCTTTAGGTTCAATTGGGGTTAAAATTTCATCTATTGTCATAAATATAGAACGAGTAACAGCGGGAAAAGCACCCGCTGTCGTTAAAATTAATGATCATCTGGGTCTTCACCGCTATCACCAGAATCACTTGATTGATTAGCTCTATTGAATTTTGGCGTTACACTCTCTACCTCTTCAATTCCAATTACTAACCCTTCTAATTCATTGTTTTTTTTTGTATTCATAAGCTTAGTCTTTGTTGTTAATGCCTACTCTATACCGTTTTCGGCTTCCCGGTATTTTTTCAACCTATACCCAACATTTACCATGAGATAAATAGGGTATTAGAAAATCATATTTTGAATCTATAAAATTTGATATTAAATCTCAATGATTATTATTTAACGGCAATAAGATATATTAGAAATGTGCTTGATTCTAAATAATCTTCATTCGTGAACGGCCGTGTCTAGGGCCAAAGGTTCATTGACATAATTGGTTGGGTCGTTTTGTTTAGACAGATTAAATGCCCTTCTTCGAGAACGACAGGCTCCGCAATTTCCACAATGTTGCTTGTTTCCCCTAATACAGCTCCAAGTTTTCGAATAATCTAGCCCTAAAGAACCTCCGATTTCAAAGACCTCTTCTTTTCTTTTATCTAAAAGCGGGGTGTTAATCGTTAATTCAGAACTTATAATGTTCAAAATTCCTTGTAATTTTGAGATAAAGTCTTTAGTATATTCAATATTTTCATCAGCATCGTCTTTGTGTAATCCTATCCATATTTCCTTGGCTCCAATTCTTCTAGCATAGGCTGCGGCAAGTGATAATACTAAAGTGTTACCATGGGGTAAAATAGCAGCTTCTGAATGAATCAAAACACGGCCGTTCCCCAACGCTTGAACCATATCGGAAATATCTATTATTTCCAATTTACCTCCAATTTCTTTTATAATTGCATTAGCTGCTTCTATTTCTTTTTCATCACTTGGATGGCCACTTTTCAAATATATTGCATTCACAGCTCCACCAGTTTTTCTTAATTCTTTTTCAGCAATTTTTGCTAAAGTCGCCGAATCCGGTCCTCCTGATACCAAAAGGACAATTTTTCTCTCCTCTGACATTTTTATGGTATTTTTTAGTTATTAGATTGTTTACAGCTTCAAAGAATGTAAACTTGTTCAATTTTGAATGGATAGCTGATTATAAAATCAGTTGTGGCTCTTTAATCAAAAACCGTAGCTCAACTTTCCTACTAGAAAGTATTTTTGAAGTTTAGTAATGCCAGGTAAATTTAGGAGTTAACAAAGTAAATATTTGTTGATGAATACAGGCGAGGTAAAACCACAATATATATACTGTTAAACTGCATTCTATTATGTTGGGGGATTATTTTCTTTTAGGTAGATAGGATTAATCCTTTCGTTTGATAAAATACTCCCGGAAAGTAGCCATAATAGCGACGGATCAACATTAGATTGTTAAACTATTTTAACATCAAGGTTAGCAGTATAACTATTGAAAAACACTGGGTTTTGAGGGCTTTCTTCAACAAAAATTAAGGTTTAACATATAAGTGTTATTGCTGCAACAATTAATCGTTGATTTTTCGTTGCAGCAACGTTGGAACCGTTGGAGATTTTCATGAATGATGTTGATTCATCATGCTTCCAAGTCAAAATCAGCGATTAATTTATCAATTGTTGGGTTCCTTTTACGGAAGATGTCCAGTATTTTCTCCTTTTGTGTAAGAAGCTTCCTTTCTTGGCTTGTTTGGTTCTGAGGTTGCTCAACCGTTAAATGTTTTTTCTTCAGGTCCTGAATAAAATAATCCGCAATGTCGAGCCCTTCTTCCAACTCTTCAATATTGGCTAGATTATAAAGGAAATCTGAGACCTGAATTTTATACCCTTTTTTGATTAGGGTGTCTGCTTTTTTCTGCCAGAGCATCAGCGCGGTTTCCCCATTTTTATTTTCACGAGAAAGATCTGGAAACAAAGTGATGTTACTGGATAGTATTGGATGCAACAGTTTGTCGTTAATGTTTGACAATGAGCCGGAGGCCATCCACAGGTATTTTGGAAAAACAATGCTCATGATGCACGCTGATTTTTCGCTTTCAACAATTGCTATGGGTTTAGTTGGAAACTCATTCAGGAGATGCAAACCAAACAGACACTGATTTAGGTTGAAATGGGCCAGCTTTTCTGTTTTATGGACCCAGGAAATATGGCTATATGGTGTTTTTATTCTTCTACCGGTCTCACGATTGTACAATAGTATTTTACCGGACCGAACTTTAGAATGATTATCGACCTGCCAGAAGACAACTGATCCCCTCCATGGTTTGTTGGTTGTCCCTAGAAGATAGTCTTTGATTATTTGTTGTACTAGGTTCTTCTCGAAAATGGAAAGCAAAAATTGAACAAACTCATTGTTGACAAAATCTCTTCCGCACTCTGCAACTTTTCTTCGAGGAATAAATGATGCCCTCTGTGGAGGTCTTTGAACAACTGACTTGTCGATGTACTTAGATATTGACATGCCGTTGTCTTTGAGGTAGTCTTTAGCATGGTAGTGAAAGCCGCACTTCATTTCACGATCACATCGGCCGGCTTTCTGACTTACATACTCATTTGTCTCATTGTCAATGTAGAGCACAAACCTTTTCTTGTTGCAACTTGGGCAGTTGAACTTTTTAGAGCTTGGGTCGAGTGTGTATCTGTAACGTTTCATTGTTGATCCTTTTGACCTTTTGACCTTTTTGTATAGTAAAACCCTTTGTTTTCTAGCTTTCTTGAGTTTGTATTTGGGTCATTTTTGGGTCACTTGGGTCATTTTGATTTGATTTCATTTGTCCGAGGTTGACCCTTCTGGCCCAAAAATGACCCAAAAAACAATCTATAATCCCTGTGTTTATCTGGTCTAAGCCACTATTTGGGTCAAAAGGTCATTTGGGCCATTCAAAAAACAGGCAGCTTGGTGTAATGGCCATGGTTTTCACGATTATATAGCTTGGTGTTCCTTAGGGCTCTTTTTACCTTGGATGGACTCATTTTTAGCTTCTTCCCTTCTTTCTGAGCATCACTGGTCCTAAATTTATTGGGAAGGGAATTGAACAACTCTTGCTGATCAGCTCCAATACCAGAGAAGGGGGAACTACCTCCGTCTTTAACCTTAATGGCATTCTTTTCAAAGTAACTGACAAGTTTTTCAGCCTTTCTCAGACTATTGATGCTAACTTCGCGGACATGGTTGTCGTTAGCAATACAATTTATCACCTCAATAAGGAGGGCAAATCGATGGAGGTAGGCTTTCAATTTGCTGATCATGGATTGAAAAGATGCTTCTTCGTTAGAATATTTACTTGTTATGTTATTGTCCCAATTGCAAGCATAGTTGAAAGCTTCTTCTGAATAGGTGATTTGTTTTAAGTAAGTATGGTCATACAGCTCATATATTCTCTCGAACAACACGTTATAGTTTTCAAATGCAGATGGGTTTACTTTGTTTCTGTTCAACTTTATTAACTTCACATTGTCAGGAAAGCAGAATAAGATTCTGTCAAGAAATCCACTTTCACCTCTTTCATTTTTGAACAGGTGGCTAAGACGACCACTTTGGATGCCGCCGATGACATTTATATAAGATTCGTCGATGAAGAAATCCTCTGAATTTTTTCTGTTTGATTTTAGAACCCCTCCGTTCCAAATCGATAAATAATCGTTTTCCTCTGAAGACCCGCTGTATTTTCCAAAGCTGCTGATCCAGCTCAAAATCTCGTCTGAATAAATACAGAGTCCAAGTTTATTGTTGCTGTGTTCTTTGACAAGTGATTCGAAGGTGAAATTCGTTAGAATTTTATTTTCCTTTTTTGGCTTTGAAAAGTATTGACCATTTGATGATAGTTCCCACTGTTTAAGCTCGTCGATGTACTTTTCGTGAGCTCTTTTCTCAAAAAGCCGCAAAGGTTTTATGGTGGTCTCCATTGCAGGACTTTTTCCATCACCAGCTTTTCCCACTATAACCATCCAGAGATTGCTTTTTTGGGTGTAACCTTCTTTTATTTCCAATGTGAAGAGGTTCCCTATTGCAGTGCTGAAGGCAACTAAGGTTGAGCAGCTGATAAAGTCTAGGTTAAAGTCCAATGACTTAGTAACCTCAAGAATGAATGACTGAACCGTTTCAGGGAACACATCCAGCGGGAAATCGTTAGTGTTCTCGGAATACTCTCTTTCAAGTTCTTCTAGGATTGTCTTGGATTTATTTTGTTGGTTTGGGAAATTCATTGGTCAATAAGTGTTAATGACTTAAAAGAAAGGCCCCGAAGGGCCTTTTCTTAGCATGTTACTTCATATCTACTTTGCAGAGAGTAAATTGCTCTCAAATAGTCTAGTAAACAGAAAATTTGAAAGAATAATAAACTTCTTTTCTTCGGGTCATTGGATTGATCCGAACTCATCCATTCAAGAAGGATGTCCTTAAGATATAAGTGCAAAGTTTCGTAGTCAAACCTTTCTGTTAGATCCGATAAAGTGTCTAGAATTATTTTGGCCCTAGCCCGATTGGAAATTTTTAATGGCTTCCTGTCAAAGGAATCGAATACAATACCGTTGTCTATCTCTTCTATTTCACGCATACAGCCGATAAGGGTTCTTACGCAATCTCTGTATCCTGATCGGGTTTCATCCGGTGATCCCGAAAAGATGTGAGACAAAATAAATTCATCGAATAACTCTTCCAGATTTTGAATGCCGGAAGACATTGTTGTTTGTTGAAGAAGCTCTTTGGTACTTTTTACGATTAATTCGTGAAGTTCTTGTTTTGCAATTTTGTTACCTGGTAACTCCTTGCCGTTTTTGGACTGTCGCATAATTAAAAATATGATTTAAGAAAAAAGGGTAGTCACTGCGACAATCCTTAAGAATACACTTAAAACTGTAACGGACTTGCACCGTTATGCTACCCCAAAAAGTTAATATTGAAATTACTTTGTTTAGAATTTTCATAGTGTATTCGTAAGATTTAATTAAAAATTGTCGCACTACAAATGTACGAATAAAAAGTGTTCGCTATGCGGTGTTCATTTTTTGAAGTGCACTGAGCACTTCACTTTGCTTATATCTGACCTTGTTCCCGATGCGATACGCCGGCAAGATGTTCTTTTTGGTCCAGCTCCATAACGTTGTCAACGAAATTGAGAGCAATTCTGAAGTTTCCTCTCTGGTCAGGAGCTTGTCGGATGAGGCAATTTCAATGCTATTTCTGAAATTTTCGAGAGTTTCATTTACTCCCTCAATGAGTTCTTTCTTAAACTCTTCAGGTGTGGTGTGATGAACATAAGTGATTTTTGTCTCCATGATTCCAGTTTTGATTCTTTTGCAAACTTATTCTCATGGAGATATTTAATTTGAGCATAAAGTGCTCAAACCCTGCTCATTTTCTATTCAAAAATGGGGATGAGAAGTTAAAATAGGTTAGGGAAGCTTTGATTTGAAGTCGTGTTTGTTAAATAGTGAAAACATGTCCTCCCTTTTACCATGTGATCCTTGAAGTATTCTATTCATGTTAAGACCGTAGCAATTATTAACTAGGTTCATGTAATCCCTCGGTTTGTTGTATACGAACCTGCTGTTGTCAGGATTTGTGTCTCCTCTCAAATATTCGAACAAATACGAAAAGAAGGCTTTATCTCTTGTATGGAAATTTGACATAACTCTGGCCACGATTTCCCTGTCAGCATTGTCCTTGAGCAGTTTTTCAATCTCAACTGTAAACTTCCTGTCAGATTCATTAACTAATGAGATTTCATTCTTTGGTAATTCAAATAGAACTTCTTTTTGCATGGGTTTTTCTTGGATGTGTGGGTTATTGGGGTTCCGGCCTGTTAAGTCTGTCCAAAGGGCATGAATTTTATCTGCATAATACTTGTTGAGTAGCTGACAATAGGTAGGGTGTGCAAAGAAGCCGGTCGCAGCCGATGGGTCTTCTTTCATAAACTCGGATACGTCATGAATCAGGTATCGATAGTAGGTCTCTCGAATATTTTTATTTGACACAATATACCCGCTAAAATTCAAGATTTTTACTGTTAAATCACCTTCTTTAAAAGACGAAGCATACGCTTTTTTGTACTCCTTTTCTAAAAACTTGATTTTTTTAGAAGTGTTAAGAATGCCATTTAGTTTTTCTCTGGTTAGTTCGTAGGTCCAATTTGCATGTTTGTGTGCCCACTTAATATAAAGGGGTATAATCAATTCGCTTAACTCATTAGTCAAATCAGGATTAAGGTGATAAACTTCTTTTTCAAAAAGGAAGTCATTCCATATAAAGAAAAAATCGAGGCTTGTATCGAGAATACTATTTTTAATATAAGCAATTTCTCCTTTGCTCAAGGAGGTGCCAGTTAGCCAAGAGCCTTTCAAGTAGACACCTTTCTCAATCAGCAGAAGAATTTTTCCAGGATTGTCCAAGTCGAGAAATGAACGATCCAGAATTGCATTGAAAGTGAGGTTTTCATCCATTTTGTTTAGAGTTAGACTCCCAGAATCTCTTCAGTTCTCTGGCATGTTCGACTTTGGTTTGCTTTATGTAGAGTAAAAATTGACTTTCTTTACGATGACCTGTAATTGCCATTATAGTAAGATTGGGGAGTTTGCCATACAGGTTTGTCGCAAAAGACCTACGGCATGTATGCGATGACACCAGTTCGTATTTATGGAAGGTTCCACTTTCTTTTCGCGTAACGTTTTGACCTTTAACTGTTTTTGTGGTCATCTTGGCGCCCTGCACTTTTTTGTTGATTCCAACTTCTTTGCATACTTCCTTGATATAAAGATTGAATTTTTGATCGGATATTGGATGAGGGAGCTCTCCTTTTCGCTTTTTTAGAATGTACTTTATATTCTCATGCATAGGAATGATTACTTGCTCTCCCGTTTTTTCGGTTTCAACTTGAATAAAATCGTCTTCAATGTTAAGTTTTTTTAATCTTAGGAAATCAGAGACCCTTAATCCGGTTCTTAGCCCAATAATGAATAGATCTCTTGTATTATCCAATCTATCGGAGTTGGAAAAGTCATGATTGAACACTTTGACTATTTCATCCTCGCTCAAGAAAATGTCTTTGGTCACTGATTTAACAACCATGAATTGTGAATGTCGATACTCCTGACTTATTGGTAAGCCCTCGATGTCAATTATCTTGCACCACATTTTGATGTTGGCGATGTAACGCCCGATAGTGTTGTCATTTAGATTCTCCTCAGTTCTCAAATAATGCAAGAAGTCTCGATAAAAACTTAAGTCGATATCCCAAAGTTTAAGCCTTCTGTTATAATGCTTCTCAAATGCCTCAAGCTTATTTAAAGCCGTTTTGTAATGTTGAAGCGTTTTCTTTTTGATGGGTTTACCCTTATGGAGCTTAAGATGGGCATTTTCCATATACTTGTTTATCCATGTCGTATAGTACGTTTCGTGCGGGTTGTCTACATCTGTGATCCCAAAAAAACTGACGACCGTTTTTTTTAACCACCCGTTGTTGGGTGACTTTTTTTTGCTTAGATCAATATTGTATTGTTGAACCAGGAAATATTTTAAAGCCTCTAGACTCTGGTTAATAGCATCTTTATCTTTGACACCTACTTTGTTCTTTACTTTTTCCCTTCCAGGACTCCAATCATCATGCTTTACAACAAAACCAGTCCTTGTTTTTTGGTCAATTCTGTTGCTGTCCCAAAACCTCACATATATGCTAGAGAGTTCTGACTTTCCTTTAATGATAAAATATTTAACCCGCATCCAATTTTTGTTGTAACCAAGATATATATTTTGCCGGAATTTTGCCGAAAAAAGTTAAATCTATTCAAATCTAGCTAAATCCAATCGAATTGAAATAACCGGTAAATATCCTGTGAAATCCTTTAAAATATAGATTTTACACAATGAATTGGGCCATCTTTAACAATGAACAATTCAAAAGGTTCGATTCCCACCCGAGGTACAACAAGGCCTCAGACGACAGTCTGGGGCTTTTTTATTTGGAATGTTTTCTGGAGGTTCAGCAAGTTCTCCTGGGAAGAATCCCAAAATGACAGTCGAATCCGTATAGTGAAGGATTATTTACTGTAAATTGAATAAGTTTATAGGAGCTTACGTCAGCTACAACTAGAAACCATGTCAATGGAAGAAAAACCAAGACTTTCGAGATTAACGGCGATTCTTACTCAACTGCAATCCAAAAGAATTATCACAGCAAAAGAACTGGCTGAAAGACATCGAGTAAGTGTCAGAACCATCTATCGAGATATTCGCACGCTCGAAAAATCGGGAGTACCAATCGTTACAGAAGAGGGGAAAGGGTACTCTATTATGGAAGGCTATCACCTTCCACCTGTACTTTTTACCGAAGATGAAGCCAATGCCCTAATCACCGTAGAACAATTGGCCATCAAAAACAAAGACGCATCCTTTGTTAAAAACATGTCGAGCGCTATAGAAAAAATCAAAGCGATCTTGCGATACTCACAAAAAGGGAATGCGGCCCTATTGGCTGAGAGAATATATTTCGGTGGAAACAACAATGAGGAGAAAACAAGCAATAACCTCATGCAAATTCAATCGGCCATTACTCATTATAAAGTCTTAACGATAGATTATCTTTCTTCAGAAAAGAAACAAACCACTCGAAATATTGAGCCTTTTGCCATTTATAGTATTCATGGCGACTTTCTCTTAGTTGCCTTTTGCCGATTGCGAAACGACTATAGACATTTCAGGATCGATTTTATTCAAAACCTTGTTGCGAACAAAGAAACATTTTCCCCCCATAATATGACCATAAAGGAGTATTTCGAAAAATATGTAAAGAATCAAAAATACCCCTGACACACACCTGTCACACCTTCATTTTACATTTGTCCCGAATAAATCTTTAAACAAATAGAAAATGGAAACAGCTAGTATTATTATTTTATCGTTGTCAAGTTTGTTACTTACTCTTGTCGGCGTGATGAGATTGAGCAACCCAATCAAAACGTATTTCAAAAATTCAGGAATCAAATTAGAAAATGATGCCAGTCTATTAAATGAGATGAGAGGTGTTAGTTCGGTGATGTTATGTGCCGGAATTGTCATAGCCCTAGGAGTGTTTATAGAAAAACTCACGTTCTCATCGCATTTGGTTGCATCTCTAGTTTTTATTGGTTTTGTAGTAGGAAGATTGGTTAGCATAAGCATAGATGGAAAACCAAGTAAACAGATTGCTCAGGGAATTGTGTTTGAGCTTGTATTAGGCGCTGCAAACATTTTTTGTCTAGTCCAAATTTGAAGCCGGGCACAAAGAGGGGGTCAATGCCAAACTGGAAAGCTAGGGTGATGAATGGGATTTTTGAAATAGTGTTTAGGAGACGATCGTTAAAAGAATTTAAAAGAGAACTTGTAAACGCATGCTAATAGCTATATTGTGATAAGAACCATCATCTTCAATTTTTCATGCTGAAAAAAATTCTATACCTATCAATTCTCTTTGGAAGCCTCGGACTCGTCGCTCAATCTAAGAATATCCAAAAAGCAGATAGCTTATATCAATTGGGTAACTATGTTGAAGCGATCAATACCTATGCCTCCATTGGTAATGAGAGGTCAAGTTTACAAATTGCTAGGGCATATGCGGCCATTGGTAATAATGAAAAAGCCATTGTTCAATACCAAGACATTATCACTAAGAACCAAAGCTATGTTCTGGCAAAGTTCGAACTGGGGAAGCTTTTCGTAAAAACAAAACAATGGAAAGAGGCACAGGAACTCTTTCAAGGTTTGACTGAAGATGGTTCTGAGAATCCCGAATTCTATTTTCATTTGGGGAAAGCACAGCAAATGTTAGGGGATTTTAAAAATGGAAACAAAGCCCTAAAAAGAGCGGTAGGTATTGATAGCACGCATTTGAGAAGCATCTTTCTTTTGGGCAAGTATTATGTCGGGAAGAAGGCTCCGTTTAAAGCTCATGAGATTTTGGATGTCGGACTTCGGTCGGCCCCGAATGATGCGGCCCTAATCAATTTGAAGGCCTTGACCTATTTCAACGGTGAGTTCTTCGCTGAGTCCATACCGTTATTTGAGCGTTTGATAGAGCTAAAGAAAGCAAAACCTTTTGTCTATGAAAAATTGGCGTATGCATACTTCAAAAATTGGGACCTTAAAAAGGCAAAAAAAATGTATAAACAGCTTGAACAAATTCCAAATATGAAGGCGGATGCCTATTTCGGTTTGGGAGAAGTGCTAATGCATCAAAAACAACTAGACAGTGCGAAGATGTATTTTAAAAAGTCAATTGCAGAGCGCAAGTACATATTTGATGAAGAGTATGCACGTTTAGGACGCGTTGCTCGTATGCAAGATCGATTAAAGGAGTCATTGGTCAATTATACCAAGGCTTGGGAAGAAAATAAGGCAAACTATTTCTATTATTACCAAATCTGTATTCTTGCCGATGAGTATTATAAAGATCCGGAAACTAAACTCAAATACTACGAAAAACTACTTAGTGACTTTAAGGATGTGATGCCTTTTCTAAAGGAGAGAGCCAAAATACGCGTTTCTGAACTTAAAGAGGAGATTCATATGGCTAAAGAGTGATTCACAATTTGGTTGTTCTAAAGAAATAGGCCTCCTTTGCTTAGTTAGAATACTTGCTGGTCAAGTATAATTACTACTAGGGCAATAAGAAACATATAGCCCCCCAAAAAAAAGAAAAAGAAAAAGCGCAAGCTGGATGCCTGCGCTTATGCCAAGAAAATCAATAAAAGGGAGAAGTTGTTCTCAATAATTAAATATCCGTGAACATGGTATGCGTTTGGGGACGCACTTATAATGTCAAAGTTATAGAAAGATACGCAGTAAACCGTAAGGGAAAACCGTACTTATTTTACGGATATATTCTTAATTTCTAAGTGCCTGAATGATAGGATGTCTTAATGCTTCAATGTGGCAAAGAAGCAAAGTGAAAATGAGTCTTTAGTACAAAGTATTAAGTACAGAGTATATAGTAATTTGAAATGCGTTCTCTTACGCGATTTCTATTTGCAGATTAGTATTTGCGACCATTTCTCTGAACGAGGCCAAGAGATCGTCAGAACTTTCATTGGTTGTTATGACCGTGATGTTGTCATTAAAGTCAGTGAACTTTCTTTGCTCTCTAATTTTGAATTTTGAGGAGTCGACCACAATATATTTTTTTTCACTGTTGCTCAAAATGTCTGTTTTGGTTCGAATCTCGAAATTATTATGTACAGCAAAGCCTTCATTCTCGTATAAGCCGTTGGCACCAACAAAGCAAACGTCTGCACCACCTAATTTGGTCAGGGTTTCATTGAAGCCTGAGTCAATGTCTTGGTATATGTCATCGTCATTTACAACAGCAAGTGAATTGGGTCTAATTCTTCCTTCGGTCATGTATACACGGATGATGTTGTTTTTGTCGTTTAGTCCAAGCTTACTCGAAAACTTCAATAATTCTTGGGCAATAGGAATCGAATTAGTTACAACTTTCAAATTGTCTAATAACCCCATTTCGAGGCTTTTATTTATTTCAACAGCTATGGCTAGGGTTGTGGACCCAGAATCCAATGCAATGATGGTATTCGACTCAATGTGTTTGATGGCTTTCTTGGCAATTTTTTCTTTGTTAGAAGTGTGTATTGCCTTTTTCCATGAATGATGTTCTTGCTTAACCCAAATACTTTCTCCATTGCTAACTATTCCTGTTAAATGCCCTTGCTTTAGAATTCTCATGGTCAAATCCTTGAATTCGAATATGGAAAGGTCTGTTAACTCGTCTTGTTCCTTAAGCATGTCAAGCAACTTTAAAAGCTCGAGTGGATTGTTTTGTCTATAAGGATATACTAACAGGCGTATTTTCTCGGCAATTTCTTTGATGAAATTGTCGGCTTCATCTAAAAGGTTGAGAGAAGATTTAGGCCGGTTCTCTATATTTTCTTTACCAAACAATTCTTTACAAGTCCACGCAAACAACTCATTGGTGAGCTCTGCTGCTGCTGCCTTTATAGCGTCATCTGTAAATTCATAGCAATGTATGTATTGTCGACTTTTTATATTGTTGTCTGATAGGCTGTCCCACGCTTCTTTTTCTAGAACAATCGGTAATACAAATGTTCTGTTGAGTAACAACTCTCTTTTTAGGCCTAAGTTAAATTCTTGAAGTACCCATTGGGATTTCACAGAATGATTGTCGATTACAAGTAATAAAAAATCTACATCTTCTTCTATGGTCTTCTTAATGGTGTTTCCGAATTCTTCCCCAACAAGCAACTCCTTTTCATCGATCCAAAGATCGATGAAGTCTGGAAGATGTTTTTTAAGCTCTTTGACGAATAACTTTTGCCTACTGCTGTGGCTCATGAATATTTTCATTCCTGTCTTGATTTATGCGAGAAATGACTTCTCACAAGTTGTATTTATCACTTAACAAGAATAGGATGGAGGGTAGAATCAAATATATAAATTATTTAAAGAATGGTTGCTTTTATTATTAAGGATATAAGTAGGGGGTAGTCGGGATTTTCGCTTATCACATTTCTATATTTTTACATTGATTCATTTTCTCATTAATTCATTGTCTCCTATTCGCCAACAACGGTGGGGGCTCACCTGTAAACGGATTCCAGCGACTGATGCTCTTGGCCTCCATGGTAGCAGCACGGATCACGGCGCGATCCCCATAGCGAATACGCATCTTGTCCATCGCCTGATACAGACGAAGCGTCTTCTCGTCATCCTCAAACATATTGATCTGATGTCCACCCTCGACCAGGTGACTAAACCGAACACCTACCAATCGTACCAGCATACGGCGTTGATACAGTTTGTTGTAGAGGTCCATCACGACCGGAATTAACGAATGATCCGAAGCACTATACGGAATGCGTTGCTGCAGCGTATAGGTCTGAAAATCCGAATATCGAATCTTTACCGTCACGCAAGCGGTAAGCTTGTTGCCGCGACGTAACTGATAGATCAGGTTTTCGGCCATGGCCATGATGATGCCCCGTAATTTGATCACATCAGTCGTATCACGATCAAAAGTGCGCTCGGTCGAAATTGACTTACGTTCGTGATATTGCATCACGGGCGAATTGTCAATCCCATTTGCTTTTTTCCACATGCCGATACCGTTCTTCCCAAACACCTTGCCCATCATCTGCATGGGCATCTCTTGAATGTTTTTAATACGCTTGATGCCCAGGTCACAAAGCGATCTATAAGTCTTTTCTCCCACCATCGGAATCTTCTTTACCGATAGCGGAGATAAAAAAGGTTTCTCGGTGCCCTTGACGATCCGGATCTGGTTGTTAGGCTTGGCCTCTCCGGTGGCGATCTTCGATACGGTCTTGTTGATGGATAGCCCAAAAGAGATTGGTAATCCGGTCTCTTTGATGATCTTTTGGCGCAATTCGGTGGCGAGTTGGTGACAACCAAAAAAGCGATCCATACCCGTGAGGTCGATATAAAATTCATCGATCGAGGTTTTCTCATAAAGCGGCACATTCTCTTTAATCACCTCGGTCACATTCTCTGAAAATTTAGTGTAAATCCCCGAATTACCCCGAAGCACGATGGCTTCTGGGCACAACTGCTTGGCCATCTTCATGGGCATGGCCGAATGGATTCCGAAGCTGCGCGCTTCATAACTGCACGAAGCGACCACACCCCGATCGGTGACGCCACCAATTAAAATGGGTTTTCCTTCAAGCTTACTATCTAGCAAGCGTTCACACGATACAAAAAATGTATCCAGGTCCATGTGTACAATGGCTCTCTCATTACTCATACTGCTATTTTTTTATCATGTACAGCGTATCTTGGGTCTTCGATGATGGGCATACGCTCCATTTTAGAGACCTCTATCGATACGCATTCAAATTCTTCAACTACTTTTCCGGTGATGGAGTAAATGCCCTTCCCCCGAAAGGGAAATTTCTTTGCTATAGGCGGAAAATGTACAGAGTCAATAAAGTCCCCGTCGATATCCAAGAAAGTGCCAAAGAACATTTGCTTTCCGCCCGAGGTGGTGGTCTTCTTTACGGTGATCAGATATCCTTGAATGGTGATGATCTTTCCTTTTAAGTGAAGAATGTTCTTGGCCCGCATTTCGTTATTTGGAGGATCCAGCAAAAGTGAAAATGGGTTGCACAACGGAAACCCTAGTAATTCAATCTCGTCAAAAGCATCCTCCAAAGCAGATGTAGGCAGTTTCGGAGCGCTAAAACGTACTTTTTCAGCGTTGAACAAAGTTTTCGGTGCATGCTCTTCAAAAGTCACCTTGTTGATCTTCATGTGGGCTTCCCAAAGCAATTCGCGCTTGTTTCGCCCTGTAAACCCAAAGGCATTGATCTTGATCAAAATGGTGATCTGTTCCATCGAGATGGCTACCCGATCGATAAAGTCGTCAAGGCCAGTAAAAGGGCCATTTTGGTCGCGTTCGGTCAAGATGCGTTTGATGGTATTGCTCTCTAACGATTGTAAGAACATCATGCCCAAAGAGATCTGGTTGCCGTGAATGACAGCTTCAGCATAGCTTGTATTTACGCAAGGAGGAAGAATGGTAGCTCCGTGCATACGGGCCTCGTGCACATAGAGTTCGGTACGATAAAACCCTCCAAAATTGTTGATGGTGGCCACCATGTATTCCAACGGAAAATAGGCCTTTAAGAACAGGCTTTGATAACTTTCAACCGCATACGAAGCCGAGTGCCCCTTGGCAAAGGCATAGCCAGCAAAGCTTTCGATCTGCCGCCAGATATCTTGCGTAAGGGCCAACGGTTTGTTGTCTTTGGCACAATTGGCAAAGAACTGATCCTTTACTTTTAAGAACTCTTCTCGCGACCTAAATTTCCCTGACATCCCGCGGCGTAACATATCGGCTTCTCCTAAATTGAGTCCGCCAAAATAGTGGGCCACCTTGATCACATCTTCCTGATAGACCATCACCCCATAGGTATCGGGCATGATGTTTTGCAAGACAGGGTGGGCTTCCTTCCGGCGCTCGGGATAGCGGTATCGCAAGATGTATTCGCGCATCATGCCCGACTTGGCCACTCCTGGCCGAATCACCGAACTCGCAGCGACCAATCCGAGGTAATTGTCTACCTGAAGCTTTTTTAAGAGCATGCGCATCGCAGGCGATTCGACATAAAAGCAACCGATGGCCTTTGCATTGCGAAGAAGGTCTTTGATACGTTCGTCTTCTTTAAAACGTTGGATGTCGTGGATGTCGATACGCGGTAGTTCGGGATGATTGTAGGCCACGACTTCCACGGCATCTTTGATCTTGCCAAGTCCGCGCTGACTTAAGATGTCAAACTTATACAACCCGATATCCTCGGCCATGATCATGTCAAATTGAGTCGTCCGAAACCCTTTGGGCGGCATAAAGGTCGCCGTGTATTGGTGGATTGGTTTTTCGGATATCAGGAGGCCGCTAGCGTGAATGCCCAAATAATTTGGGAACCCTTCAATGCGTTTGCTGTAAATGACCACCAATTGTGAGAGCTTGTCGAGATTTTCGAAGCGATATTCCCCTTTTGAGAGCATGTCGATCTCAGATTTAGGAAGCCCAAAGACTTTGCCCAATTCTCGGATTGAAGCTCGGTATTTAAAGGTGTTGTAAACGGTGAGCAATGCCGTATTCTTGAATCGCTTAAAAATGAACTCGGTGATGTCATCACGATCGGTCCAAGAGAAGTCAATATCAAAGTCAGGCGGATTCTTTCGATACAGATTGATAAAACGTTCAAAATAAAGGTCGAGCTCGATGGGGTCTACATCGGTGATGCGTAGGAGGTAGGCGATGATGCTATTGGCACCACTACCACGACCCACATAAAAATAGCCTTTGCTTCGGGCGTACTTTAGGATCTTCCAATTGATCAAAAAGTAGGAAACAAAACCTTTGTCTTGGATGACCTTTAGTTCTTTTTTGATTCGGGAAAGAATAGCGTTGTCAGGATCAATATAACGATAAGGCAACCCTTGGTAGGCCAGTTTTTTAAGCAAGCGGAAGTCAAGTGCTTCGTTACCAGTATAGGCTCGTTGGTTATTGGGCGTTTCTTTGCTAAAGTCGAAGGTGATCTCGCATTGTTGAAGCAAACTATTTGTGTTTTTGATGGCCTCCGGATAGTCTGAAAATGTCTCTGTAAGCGTTTCTACCGAAACCATCACGTCATGTTCACTGCCTTGTTCGCTTGCATCGAGCTTACTCAATAAAGTATTGTTGTCGATAGCGCGTAGCAGGCGATGTGTGTTAAAACCTCTTTTGTCAAGAAAGGAAACAGTATGTAGCACTACCAGTTTATCAGTGCGATGACGCCAGGGTGAAAAGGTCAATTTGTTGAGGTCGGTAATCTTGATGCCCAAGAACTCATGTTCTTCGAGTGTGTTGCCTTTAAAAGTGCTAAACGGATATATCACGAAAGTGTGGGGCAGAGGTGTAGCACGCTCAGGGATTATAATGTCTTCGGTGTGTAGAAATTCAGACAGATACCGATTGATGTTTAAAAACCCTTCGTTGTTTTGAGCCAACATCACAAATTGTTGCTGGGCTCCGTTCCTAAAATCCACGCCAAGAACAGGAGTAATATCATACTTGGGCGCCAGCCGTACAAAGTCTAAACAGGTCGAAGTGGTATTGATGTCAGTAAGAGCAAGGCGCTTGACCTCATGCTCTTGGGCAAGTGAAAGCAGCTCTTTGGGTTTGATCGTACCGTATCGTAAACTGTAGTATGAATGGTTATTGAGGAACATTTTACAAAGTTAGCTACAATTTGTAGTTTTGATTGCTTATATTTGTAGTAAATGAAGGTTGAGGCGTTGAATTGTTGATGTGTTTATTTGAGTGTATGCAATTCGACTCTAAAAAGAACTTGAAACGATAAACTAGAAACAGATTCCCGCCTTTGCGGGAATTTCCAATAACTAACAACTACTAACTAAGAACTACATGAAAACCATCGCCAAAAATATTCGCCATCTCAGAAACCTAAAGCAGTTGACGCAAGAGCAATTTGCCGAAGAACTACAAGTGCCACGCTCTCGAATTGGGTCTTATGAAGAGGGGCGCTCAGACCCGCCCATTGAAATGCTGGTGCAACTTTCGGAGTATTTTAAGTTGCCCGTAGACATTTTGATAAAGAACGACCTCACCCATGCGGTGGATACGACGTTTATTGAAGTAGGCAACCAACGCGTACTGTTTCCGATCATGGTGGATGAAGACAATGAGAATTTGATCGAGGTCGTACCCGTGAAAGCTTCGGCTGGATATTTATTGGGCTATGCCGACCCCGAGTATATCGAACAGCTCGAAAAGATAAAGTTACCTTTCTTGCCGACGGGTAAACATAGAGCGTTTCCGATTAAGGGAGATTCGATGTTGCCATTAAAAGATGGTTCGTATGTGGTGGCCAAGTTCATTGAAGATCTTCGCGATATCAAAAACGGAAGCACCTATGTCGTGGTCACACTAAACAATGGCATCGTGTACAAGCGTGTGCAAGACCAGCTCGAAGAAAACGGCTCGTTGTTGTTGATTTCAGATAACAAGACCTATGAGCCTTTTGAGGTTCCTGCGGAAGAAGTGTTAGAGTTATGGGAATTTACCTGTAGCATCAATACTCAAGAATACGACGAGCGAGAATTGAAGTTAAGCAGTATTGTTCAGATGTTCAACGAACTTAAGGTAGAACTGCGTTCGTTTAGCGGAAAGTTTTCGCGCCCAGATCTCATTTGACAATGAATTAATGCCTTAATGATATAATGAGTTAATGTAACGATATATCAATGTGAAAATGTGCCTTCAATTAAACACCTAAACAAATAAACATTAAAAAGATGCTTACAAAATTCGAGAACATACAAGCGTTATTGGCCGAAGCTGAAACAGAAGAGTTGTACGAGAAGCTGGTGCTTCAGCTTAACAAGGACTTTCACTATGCCAATGTAGACGAAGAGTTCGAGGTGAGCATCGCGCCCGAAGAACTCAAAGTATCTCTGCACGAGATCGTGTATAGACTCATCAGCGAAAAGTTCGCCGAATATCTCAATTTGCTTTATATCATTGATGTTTCCGAAGAAAAAGTAAAACGATTAGATGGTAGCGACACGCTCAAATTATCAGAGCAAGTGGCCTTTTTGATCCTAAAGCGCGAATGGCAAAAAGTGTGGTTTAAAAATAGACTCTAACAAACGGAATGTACGGATCTGCATAGATACTTCTGTCTTCATCGTACAATACATCATACCGAATTCCAAAAGTGACATTTCCCGTTCGATATCCAGCTCCTAAAAACAGTGCTGGGTACCAATAGTTGTCGTCCTCGATTCCCAAATTGCTGTCAAAATTTCTGCTCACATTTAGTTCTTCGAACTCGGCGGATACCTGTAATTCAGGAATGGGATTGTAAAGGCCGATGACACTTCCGCCTACAATGGTGGCGTTGTAATTATTTCTGAGTTTGTTGTAGGTGAAATTCAATCCGATACCCGTAGCAAACTGCTCGCTTACCTCGTAGATAGCACTGGGGGCTACCGTAATACTGGTAAATCCGTCGCCAAAGCTCATTCCGAGTCCGCCGCCAAACCGAACCTGTTGCCAGAATGTAGGCTGCGGATCCGAATTTTGTCCAAATGAATGTACCGTGAAAAGAAGAGAAATGAGCGCAAAAAGACCTAATCGTAGTGCAGGTTTGTTATAATTCTTCATGGAATCGAATTTTACCTTATAAATATACTAAAAGCGTACTCCAATTTTGGCAAATGTTGTATTTTTGAACAAATTTTGTCGGAACAATAGTGACGAAGAGATAACATGGATAGATTTTCCTTTTTAAATGCTGCACACACCGCATATTTCGCGGAATTATACGATCAATATTTGCTGAACCCCGATAGTGTTGAACCCAGCTGGAGAGCGTTCTTTCAAGGGTTTGATTTCGGACTCGAAAGCGGAGGGCTTGACGGTGGTATCACCGTGGGTTCAGAGACCGTACAGGTGCCAGAAAATGTTCAGAAAGAATTTCAGGTGGTCAAGTTGATCGATGGCTATCGTTCACGCGGGCATTTGTTCACCAAGACAAACCCAGTGCGTGACCGTCGCAAGTATCACCCAACCCTTGAGTTGAGTAATTTTGGATTGTCTGAAGCCGATCTAGGTACCACCTTTAGTGCCGGAGAAATCTTGGGCATTGGACCTTCGACCCTGAGTGATATCATCATTCACTTAGAAAGGATCTATTGTGACGCCATCGGTGTTGAGTACATGTACATCAGAAATCCTGAACGCCTTAAATGGATTCAAAATTGGCTCAACGTCAATGACAATCATCCGACATTCAATGCTGATCAGAAAAAACACATTCTCAGAAAACTTAATGAAGCCGTTTCTTTCGAAAGCTTTTTGCATACCAAGTATGTAGGTCAAAAGCGATTTTCGCTAGAAGGAGGAGAGTCCTTGATTCCGGCACTAGATGCTATTGTGGAGCGCGCCGCCGAAAAAGGCGTGAAGCAGTTTGTGATGGGGATGGCCCACCGTGGCCGCCTTAGCGTACTGACCAACATCTTCGGAAAGTCTGCCAAAGACATCTTTAGTGAGTTTGATGGGAAGGATTATGAAGAGGCCATTTTTGATGGAGATGTGAAATATCACCTAGGTTGGACTTCAGATCGCGAGACCGATAACGGCAAAAAGATCAACATGAATATTGCTCCCAACCCGTCACACCTCGAGACCGTAGGGGCTGTGGTAGAAGGGATTACTAGAGCAAAACAAGATAGAAATTACAAAGAGAATCCATCAGAAGTGCTGCCGATCGTTGTGCACGGCGATGCCGCTGTCGCAGGACAGGGAATTGCCTATGAGATCGTGCAAATGGCACAACTAGATGGCTATAAGACCAAAGGAACCATCCACATTGTGGTTAACAACCAGATTGGATTTACCACCAACTACTTGGATGCACGTTCTTCAACCTATTGTACCGATGTAGGTAAAGTGACCCTTTCTCCTGTATTGCATGTCAATGCAGATGATGCCGAAGCGGTGGTACATGCAGCACTATTCGCCTTAGAATATAGAATGGAGTTTGGGCGCGACGTGTTTATCGACCTTCTGGGATACAGAAAGTACGGACACAATGAAGGAGATGAGCCTAAATTTACGCAGCCATTGTTGTACAAGGCCATTGCCAAGCATCAAAACCCTAGAGATATCTATGCTGAAAGATTAAAGGCGGAAGGTATCATCGACGGGGACTATGTGAAGAAATTAGAGACCGACTATAAGAACTCGCTCGAAGAAAAGCTCGAAGATTCTCGTAAGATTGAAAAGACCGTCATCACACCGTTCATGCAAGATGAGTGGAAGGGCTTCAATCGCGTTACCGAAGACGTAATGATGCAGACCATCGACACGGCCTTTGATCTGAAAAAACTAACAGAGATTGCTGAGGTAATAACTCAGTTACCAGCAGATAAAAAATTCTTGCGCAAATTGGCCCGTTTGGTCGAAGCGCGAAAGAAAATGTACTTTGACGACAACAAGCTAGATTGGGCCATGGGAGAACTCTTGGCATACGGTTCTTTGTTGCAAGAAGGGTACGATGTACGTATCACTGGACAGGATGTTGAACGTGGTACCTTCTCGCATCGACATGCGGTAATCAAGACCGAGATGCACGAAGAAGAAGTGACCTTGCTCAATGAACTAGGAGATAACCAAAACGGGGATTTCTACATTTACAATTCACTGCTTTCGGAGTATGCTGTGGTAGGATTTGATTATGGTTATGCCATGGCAAGTCCGAAGACACTGACCATTTGGGAAGCACAATTCGGTGATTTTAGTAATGGAGCGCAGATCATGATCGATCAGTACATCTCTGCGGCCGAAGATAAATGGAAGCTTCAAAACGGGCTCGTGATGCTACTGCCGCATGGATACGAAGGACAAGGGGCTGAGCACTCTTCTGCACGTATGGAGCGTTATTTACAGCTATGTGCTAAAGACAATATGTTCGTGGCTGACGTTACGACACCGGCGAACTTATTTCACTTGTTAAGAAGGCAAATGAAAGCCGAATATCGTAAGCCTTTGGTAGTTTTCACGCCAAAGAGTTTGTTACGTGATCCAGTTGTGGTTTCAACCAAAGAAGAGTTTGCAAGCGGAAGCTTTCAAACCTTGATCGATGATACGGAAGTTAAAGCTAAAGACGTCAAAACATTGGTCTTCTGTACCGGAAAGTTCTATTATGATCTTTGGAAGGCGAGGAAAAAGGAAGAGCGTATGGACGTAGCTTTGGTTCGATTGGAGCAATTGTTCCCCTTGCCAGTCGAAAAAATGCGCGAGGTACTGGCCAAGTACAAAAATGCCGACGATGTTGTTTGGGCGCAAGAAGAGCCTCGAAACATGGGGGCATGGGGTCATATGCTTATGCATTTTGATGAAGCCAAGCAGTTTAGAGTAGCTTCGAGACGTTATTACGCAGCTCCTGCTGCTGGTAGTGCCGTGCGTTCGCAAAGACGACACCAACAAGTAATAGAATATGTCTTTGACAAGACCAAAGACAACATGAATAGATAGTTTTCAAAATTTTAAAGATAGCATACGATGATCTTAGAAATGAAAGTTCCTTCACCAGGAGAATCGATCACTGAAGTAGAGATAGCACAGTGGTTAGTAGAAGATGGTGATTATGTTGAAAAAGACCAGGCGATTGCAGAAGTCGATTCAGACAAAGCAACCTTGGAACTACCTGCCGAAGCCGCCGGAACCATTACGCTTAAAGCGGAAGAAGGGGATGCCGTTGCTGTTGGCGAAGTAGTGTGTCTTATTGATACATCGGCAGCCAAACCTGAAGGGGATGCGGCTCCTAAAAAGGAAGAGAAAAAAGAAGAAGCACCAAAAGCTGCTGCCAAGCCACAAGCGACTGAGGCAAAAACGTATGCCACAGGGACAGCTTCACCAGCGGCCAAGAAGATTCTTGCTGAAAAAGGAATGGATGCAAAGGATGTGAAAGGAACTGGAAGAGATGGTCGTGTGACTAAAGATGACGCTGTGAAGGCGGTGCCTTCTATGGGAAGTCCTGCTGGAGGTTCTCGTGGAAGCTCGCGTAAAAAGATGTCTATGCTACGTCGTAAAGTAGCAGAACGTCTCGTTGAAGCTAAGAACACAACAGCGATGCTTACTACCTTTAACGAGGTAGATATGAGTCCGATCTTTGCGCTAAGAAAGGAATATAAAGAGACCTTTAAGGCAAAGCACGGAGTAAGCCTTGGGTTCATGAGTTTCTTCACCAAAGCGGTTGTAAGAGCTTTACAATTGTATCCAGACGTAAACTCAATGATCGACGGTAAAGAAATGATCACCTATGATTTTTGTGATATCTCGATTGCCGTATCAGGACCAAAAGGATTGATGGTGCCAGTAATGAGAAATGCTGAAAACCTATCATTCAGAGGTGTTGAGTCTGAAGTAAAAAGATTGGCCATTCGTGCTCGCGACGGACAAATTACTGTTGATGAGATGACCGGAGGCACGTTTACCATCTCTAATGGAGGGGTGTTTGGTTCGATGCTTTCTACACCGATTATCAACCCACCGCAATCCGGAATCTTAGGAATGCACAACATCGTTGAGCGTCCAATTGTTCGTGACGGAGAGATCGTCATTGCACCGGTAATGTTTGTGGCACTTTCTTATGACCACAGAATTATTGACGGTAGAGAATCTGTTGGATTCTTAGTAGCTGTTAAAGAAGCGCTAGAAAATCCAGTAGAGATCTTAATGGATGGTGACATCAAAAAAGCATTGGAGCTTTAATAAAGAACAAAAGATACTTAGATAGCAAAAGCGCGCCGAACGGCGCGCTTTTTTTATGAATAGATTTGATAACAGCATATACTAAGTATATGTGTTTTGGTAGATCAAGTTTAAAGTTATTTAGGCAATCATTAGATTATAAACATTGCAAAAAACACCAATGACCATCATTGTAATAATAATGGCTGGCAAATACTTTGAATATTTAGCCTCGGTCTCATTTAAGGTAATTTCATTAGAATCCATAACCCTTGCTTTTAATTATGGTGTAAAGGTTGTGAATTTAGTTGGATTGTTTTAGGGGGAAAACACCTGTTTTTGTTACGGGAAAAAAATAAGGAGGGCAATCCGATCGGATTGCCCTCCTTTTATTGTTGATTTTCAGTACGTATGTGTGCCTATGGCAATTGCCCTTGGATCACATAGAATACCGAGTTGAATATCTGGTTCGATGGGTGCGCCAATATATTGTCCCTTATTGGCAATAGGTCATTCCCTGCGTTCAGGAAGATCACCTCTCCATCTAAATATACGTCCTCATCGTAATAACCTTGAGGCTTGTAGAACACCGATGCACCGAATGGGCTCTCAATCGCAGAGCGATCCAATACCAACTGCTTGATTTCAACAGACTCAGCGCCCGCGTTCAAGAAGATGATCGATCCGTCGCCATTGGCGTCACCCGCCCACATGGCGTTGGTATTTGCCGGCATTCCGTAGGTGGTGTCACCTGCAGTTCCGAATACTTTAGTCGTCCCGTCATAGAAGTTCAGGGCTGTGGTCGAGGTGTGTGACAATAGATGTGTCACCTCACTCATGATACCCAAGTGGTTTCTGTGCTTCACTACGATATAGTAGTTCCCTTCTGGGGTGTTGAAACTCAAGTTCGAAGTACCGTCAGTACCGACCACATCTCCGTCACGCTGTAGCAGTGCAGACTGCGAGAACAGGATCGTGGTGTTGGTCGTGGCATCTCTAAGCTCTACCAAGACCCAGTCTACGATCGCATCGTTTCCTGTGACATCGAAGGTAGTGCTTGGTGTCGTTGCCGGGTCAACAGCATATGGCGAAGTGGTCGGCAGGTGCCCACCAGAACGCAGTCCGTCATTCATTAGTCCTGCATCCACAGGGTTCAACGAAGGTCCTTGTAAGTATACTTTGATAGCTACAGTTACATCCTCACAGACGTCTCCTGTACCATCATTGTCAGCATCTTCCTGACCAGGGTTGGCCACGGTCGGACAATTGTCAGCGCTGTCTACGATACCATCACCATCGGTGTCGGCCTCTGCACAGATCTCAACAGAGAAGCTATTTACAGTACCACCATCTTGGTTGGCATCGTCTGTAACTTCTAGCGTCCATGTACCATTGGCGTCAGTAGCGGTCATTCCGTATAAAGTAGATAAATCTCCTTCTGGATTGTAGGTTCCTGTTAGGGTCGTTGCTCCAGTTGGTGGTGTACCGTTGGTAGATTCATTGTCAAAGGTCACGTTTGAATAGTTATCACCTTGACCACCGTTGTCGGTAGAAAGCTCTACTCTGGTTCCGTTAGGTGCTACCAAGAAGATGTCAAGGTCACCATTCCAGGTATGGGAAATATCCATAGTTGCATTCACATCAGTCACAATAAAATTTGCTGGAATTCCAGAAACCGGTGCAGTAGCATTTACTTGGTTGCCAGCACCAGATGCACTGATCGTCAATGGGGTATTATTGTCTGAGAAACTACCACAGTTAAAGGCAGCCGTTGTAAAGCTTCTCACAGCAGAGTAGTTGCCTTGACCACAGTTGTTGGTCGCACGTACTCTCCAGTAATACGTAGTCGCAGCTGAGAGCGAGGTCGCTTGATAGCTGGTCGTCGCAACTGTGCTTGATTCTACTATCGTGGTGAAACCACTGTCAGTAGCGATTTCTATATCGTAATTCGAAGCATTTGGATCATTGGTCCATCCAAAAGTAGGAGTAGACGAAGTGTCTGTAGCACCATCTGCTGGAGCAATCAAGCTGATTGTTCCGAAGGTTGAGCTTTGAATTGCTAGCGTTACATCTGTCGTATTGGTTTCAGAAGTTGAACTACCTTGTACGGTAATTGGATATGAACCAGGAGTTGCACTTCCGGTTCCACTTACTGTCATTGTAACAGCCGTTCCGTCTGAATTTGCTGTTGTAGGGCTAAATACAACAGAGGTTCCAGCAGGAGCATTCAAAGCAGAGAATGTTGTCGTCTCACTAAATCCTCCGATTGTGTTGTACGTAAAGTTGAATACGCCATCTGCCGGAGCACAAACTGTTTCGCTTGTACTAGCAAAGTTCATTACAAATCCGTTTCCTTCTACAATTGTGAAATTGCTACTGTTTACAGCGAAGAAAAGGTTTCCTGCACCTTCAACCCAAATTCTAGCTTGAGAAGTCGCGCTATTAGGTACGGTGATATCATGAGAACCATCATTTGGTACATTTGAAGCTAATACAGTAGGGAAGGTGTTTCCGCCGTCAGTAGACAATAAGATGTTTACGTTAGGGGTATTTACCGATCCGGCGTTTGTTCCAGCAACATTCCAAGTAATTGTTTCCGTAGTACCTCCCGTCCAAGTTACATTACTTGTTTGAGATGATACTGTAAATGGTCCAGAAGAACCATCAACAGTCACAACCATGGTGTCATAATCATTCTGTGGATTTTGTCCAATTCCTCCAGCTTCAGAACGGTCTCTTACCGTCAATGCAAAGTTCATAGTTCTGCTTACAGTAGCAACTGTCTCCCAAGAAGTGTTGTCTACGGTCTCAACAGGGCTTGTTTCTGTAAGGTTGCCGCTAAGCACACGGCTCATGATCGGGATAATTCTATTTGGATTCGTGCTTGGTGGTCTTGAACGCACCAAACCTCCTGTTGTTCTAGTAGGTCCAAATTCAGTATTTCTCTGACGGCCACTATCAATTTGCTCCCATGTATAGGTAAGAACATCGCCTCCATCGGGATCGGTCCCAGCTCCGCGTAACACATAAGCTGTTCCTTGCGGAATGGTCATGTTAGCACCGGCATTTGAAGTTGGAGGGTTGTTGGCGATTGCAGATTCGTCATCACAAGTTCTCGATCCTATGTGATTAGAAACTTGCAAGATACTGTAATAGTGGAAGTATGGGTCACTGTGGTCTTGTACATCATTGGCTCCAGTAATACCTGCATATCCCATAATAGTTGTTCCACTTCCGGGCTCTGCGTTTACGCCTGATCCCTCTGTATTATGTGAAAATGTATGATTGGCACCAAACTGGTGACCAAGTTCATGAGGAACGTAGTCAATATCAAAGAAATCTGCTTGATACGGTCCTCCGTCATTGTCTACAAACGGGTGAGAAGACCAACCGCTACCTTTTGAGCCGTTGACACAAATACAGCCAATACATCCTGCATTTCCGCTACCGTTGTTTCCAACTCCAACATAATGAAGGAGGTGTCCAACGTCATATCCGTTGTTTCCTAAAACATTATCCAAATTGGTTTGAAGATCTCCATTAAGGTCGTTTCCGTAGGGGTCTGAACCACCATTAGTGTAAACAAGTTGATCAGGATTTCCAGCAGGGCCTAGAATCAAAGTGAAAGTTACTGCCATGTCTACCTCAAACACTTCGATCGAACGGTTTACGGTAGAGTTGATCTGTGCAATGGCATCGGCAACTGCGTTTCCATTACCTGCATTGCCATCGTCCCAGAAAGTAGTATATTCTCCTGTCACTGAAAGGCCTAGTTCAAAACTTCTTAATGTCTGATCATTAGCATCTCTCAATGCCAAAGCATCAGCTGGGCTTGGAGTGTCAGTTGTAAGACATTCGAACATGTCTTCTTTGTCTTTGTTTCTAATTCCTCTGTTGTAAGCAAAGTGAGAAGATGATCCTTTAGCCACAGGTTGCATAAATACGGTCTCTCTGTCTAGGTAAGAGATCATGGTGCTAACCCCTTGAGGTGACACACTAAAGCGAATTCTCGCTCCAGGGTTGTCAACGCTAAATCCAAGATACGATTTGATGTTTGGATACTTAGCTTGAAGCTCCTTTGTAAAAATAGGGGCTTCCATCACTCTAAAGGTCTCAAGTTTTCCCTTGTCATCAGGGAACACTACGTACGTGTTAGAACGTCCGCTAAACTCACCGCGAACAGGAGCGTCAGCCAATTGCTGTCTAAAAGCGTCGTGATTTAATTCGTAAACTTCGTAGTGATTAGGGTCTAGCTTTTCGAAGGAAACACCATCAAGGGTTCTGGTGAAAGCTTTTTTGGTCCAGTAATTGTTTTGCGCACTAAGGGATGTGACGAATAGCAAAACAACCACATACATACTGCGTAGTAGTAGTTTTTTCATAAATAAAATTTAATTAGGCGGTTGTAAAATTAAGATTTCTTGGGTATTACCCAAAAAAAACGCACAGAATATTAAGAAAATGTTAAAAAAACCGATGAAATGCTAAGAAAAGTGTTGAGAAGTTGCTTATTCCGTTTTTAAGAAGATACAGCGTTTGTCGTAGTCAATTATCGCTTTTCCCTTTTTTAGAATGTCGGCTCCTATGATACCGTTTACTGGTGTGGCGTTATATTCGAGCAGCGCCGCGTTAACATGAATCATATTAAATAGGATGATTGGGGCTTTCTTCTGTTCCCATTTTCCGATCTTGATATGGTTCTTCTTGGATATTTGAGTTTCCATACCTCTTCCGCCTGCTCCAGCTGCCTTTACCTCGGTCTCTTCTGCCAATAATTTGAAATGTGTGATACAATCTATACCAACGCATGTATTAGAAGCGCCTGTGTCAACGATAAACCTTCCTTTGACTCCATTGATCTCGGCATGCACTTCAAAATGATTGGTTTTGGTGCGTGTTAAAGGGATACGGGTGTATCCGTTTCCTTTCAAGAATTTTTTAAGAGAAATTTTCTTTTCCATATCAATGCTATGATCAATAATCCTAAAGCTGCCAGCACATAAAGCCACCATGAAACTTGCGGTTCTTTGTCTTGTAGGGTGCCGTAATGTGTGAAACCGCTCCAGTAGTATGGGGACTTCTTGGGATTGCTGATGGTTTTGGCTGAAAGATAGTCAATCTTCGAAAATTGATTGGCGAGGGTGATGGATTTTTTATTAGATAATCCTTGGTAAAACCGCTCCATGACCTGAGAGGTAGATAGATCGTTCACCTTCCACAACGAAAGCAGGGTATTCTTAGTGCCTGAAGCTTTGAACCCGCGGGCAATGCTCATAGCGCCCTCACCTGTTTTTAAAAGTCCGATGCCTGTTTCGCAGGCGCTCAGTGTTACTAATTCGGCATTGAGGTTTAATTGATAGAGTTCTGGCAAGTATAGCGTGGCATCGTAGAATTGAATGTGGGCAGGTGCAACGTTGTTTCCCCAGCTAGCATGTGTTGAGAGGTGTAGCATGTTGGCTGTTTCGGCATTTTCGAGAAAGGCTTGCTTTGTTGCCTTTTCGCGAAACAGGTAGTTTCCTTTGTAGTGTTTTTTTATTGCTTCGGCTTCTTTGACTGAATGTTTTAAAGGCTGCGGACTTTGTTCGAATACGGGAAATATTCCAAGTATGCCTCCGCTAAATTTTGGTTTTTCCGCGTCAGCGAAATACAAACCGATAGAATGGTTATAGGTGATGGCGACCTCCTTTATCAAAAATGGAAACTGAGCATATTGAAATGCTTCCGTTTTTTGGGTAAGCAGCGCTTCGAACGGAACAAAATTAAAGAGCCCATCAGGAACAATGATTAGGTTTGAACCAGGTTCGACGTCCTTCAGCTTTAACAGATCAAAAGTGTGGTATGCATTGTCAATGTATCCTTGAATGTCATTGTTTATGGCGGAAGGGCCTTCGAAATAACGCAATAAATTACGAACAGTTGTCGTGACTTCAGTTGTGTTTTGAATGGCTTTGAAATCCATAACATTGTTGGATAGTTGGAAGCGATATAGCGTATCTCGACCATAAAAAAGGGCGACCAAAGTGGCATTGTGCTCTTTAAGATATGATTGAAGGAAAGTCAACGAGAGGTCGGTTTGATTGGTGGGGCCGTTCTTTAGTTGTTGGGAAACTTGGTTTAACAATTGCCTAAGCTCTTGTGCATTTTTACTTCGTTGTTGTTCGAGCTGATTGATGATAGCTACATCAAATTTCGGTTTCAACTGTTCAACAAGCAACTGGTTAGTAACCGAAGCTTGTTCTTTTTTCAAAAATCGTATCGCATTCTGAAGTGTGTCATCAGTTTTTTGAAGGGCTATGTTGAATTGCCATTCTTGTTTTAGTACGGTAGCTTTTGCTTGTTCTGATAGTTGCAGTGCCTTTTCAAAGATTGCAGGATCTTTACTTTGCTGAAATTGCTGGTGCAATAGTGCCAAGCATTTCTCGGTTCGAAGATGATGATTGTTTTGCTGAATGACCTTTGATGTGTTGAAAACTGATTGGTCAGCGACCATTTGATCAACATCGAAGCTTAGCTCATAGGCATTGATGGCTTCATCAAGTAGACCCTTATTGGTATAAAGGATTCCCGTCATGTCGAGAATATCGATCAACGTGCTTTCGGCATATAAAAGCTCTCTGGCCGGAAGTTTATCTTCGTTGTGTTTTGGGATGAGTGTACTTAGTGCTGCTTGCTTTTTTTGAAGCGCTTCGTTATTTAGGCCTTGTGCCGAAAGGATGCTTGCATGCTCTAAATGCAATTTGGCCAAGTCTCTGGCAATGGGATTTTTCTGTTGTAGGAAATAGGTCTTTGCCTTTTCAAAAGTATGACGCGCCTGCTCAAGGTCCTGTTCGTTGAGGTGAACTAGTGAGATGTTCTTATAAATATTGGCCAGCGATTGGGCATTGTTGTGTTGCTCTGCATTTTTTAAGCAGCGGTATAAAACGGTTTTAGCTTTTGCAAACTGTTCGCTAGCGATATAGTTGGAGGCTAAATTGTTAAGCAGGTTTATGTCTGCGCTGACCCCGGGATGCTTATTGATGAGATCCTCTATCATCGAAATGGCCGTTTGATGCCTGCCAGTGCTGTGGTATACTACAGATAGATTGATGACGGCAGCAGTTTTTAGTACTACATCCTGCTTTTGTTCGGCTATCAAAAAATAATGCTTGATGTGATTTTCGGCCTGTTCGTAATCACCAATAATGGTGTAGAGGTTGCCCATTGGTTTCAAGCAAAACTCTACGATATCGTAATCGGTCAATCCGTATTCCTGAAAAAGGGACCATGCCTTTTCATAGCTTTCAAGTGCTGCTTGTTGTTGCCCAAATTTATTTTCGTAAAACCCTTTGTTGCACATTAGAATGGTCAGGGCCATGGCTTCATCACTTGAAGAAGGACTTAATGCCTCAAGGTGCAGGGCATCAAAAACGGCCAGATTATTGGCCGTTGGATTCTCAAGAAATTGATCTAGGGTGCTATAGAGGGTATTTTCAGTATCGGTTTGGGCCTGTAATGCCACAAGCCCAAAGAGAAAAACACCAAAGCACCATCTTTTTATCATGTTTTAAAATTTCCAGATAGCATAAAATTGCCAGTAACTAAAGTCGTTCTCAAAATTGAAATGATATCGAGCTCCAACACTTGGGCCAATCCTTGAAGCACCTACCGTTACATCGGCAAACAGACCGTACTGAATGTCAGAAAATGACTTGGATGTTTCAGTTCTGGTTTGATTGTCCAGTGCCGGTATGGGATCGCCCTCCAGCATATTTAAGTAGAAGAAATACGATTCGTCAACCGTCTGAATTCGTTTGTTAGAAACATCCATCGTAAGTTGTGGCCCAGCGCCAAGCCCGATGATGTTATTGATGTTATACCGAAACGATACAGGTACGACCTCGATGTTGTACTTCTCGACGGTGGTTCTTGTTACGGATCTCACCAATGCTCTGTCGATTGGATCCCCAACCGGAGGAAATACTGGTCCGACGATTTCTTCGGTCCGTACCGTTTCCTCATCAAAAAAATGAGAACCTAACATGATCTCGGCCTGTAAGTATTTTTTATAAGACTTGTAGGGAGATAAAGTAGCACCTACGAAATAACTTCTCGAATTGTCGAGTCCAGCATAATAGTTATACCCCGCTTTGGCACCAATAGAAATACCTGGTGTAAATCGGGTAGTGGAGTAGTTCGTAATAATGGGTTCGTTCTTGTCAAAGATGATTGCCGTTCGGCTTTTGGTCTTTTTTTTGTGAAAGTTCTTGCCAAACTTTACACTGTACTTCACAAATCCTTGTGTAGAATCATAATCTTTCACGTTTTTCTGCTCACTTCCTGGAAGGTAAATATTTTTGAAAGTGAAAATTGCTTGCGTATCCGTGTACATTGTATCGAGGCAACTATAACTGACCTCTTGCTCATCCGGACAGATTTCGCATTTGGGATACATGTCCTCAACCTGAATGGTCGATTTGTCCAAAATATCTGGGATATCGACTTCCAATCGAATTTTTCGAGCGGGTCCTTCGCCATTGTTTTGAAACCGCACCTTGAAATTGAGGCGTTTGTATCTGACCAGTCTATAGTTTAGTAATACATCGTTGGTAGACATTTTATTAGGGTCATGCGATGTGACGATCTCCATCTCCATGTCTTTCACCTTGTGATTGTCATAGTTTCGGTCAGGAACATACACGCCTCGTATCGTGACAATGGCGCTGGTATCCTTTAGCATTTCAGGAGTTGTTTTTATAGTGTGGAAGACATTGCGTTCTTCGCCTGGTTCCATACCGTCAAATTCAAGGACGTTCCAGTTTTTATAGTGAGCTTGTGCTTCTTCTATTGTAAGCGGAAGGTTTACACGTTCGGTTGAATCTTGTTGCTTTTCAGAAAATTTAAAAAGTAGCTCATCCGAAGCTAGGAGAGAGCCGTCATCATTGATCTCTTGTCGCATGGCCGTAGCCTCTTCAATGACCTCGCGCTCCCCGTGATAGGTTCTGGTGTCGATAAGGTCAAAGTTGTTGTCTTTATATTTTCTTTCGTTGTAAAAGAGATATAGCTTTCCGTCGGCCACATAGTCTTTTTCATTTTTATAGCTCATGACCACTACCATTTCTTGTTCGGGCATGGGTTCGCGATTCTTTTGCAGTCTAAAGCCATTATGTTCGTCGAGTTCGGCAATATCGTTGTAGCTGTCGGTCAAATCACTAATGGCCACCTTTTTGGGGCGGCTGGTGGGTGTTTTCCCGTTATCGTAATTGTTGGTGGTCCAAAGGCGTGTTTCAAATTCGCCCTTCTTTTTATATACATGATTTGGTTCTTTGTCAAAACTGTAATTACCATCGCCAAATTCCCAATAATATGTATAGAAGGCTTTTGGTGCACCTGCAATTTGAATAAGGGGAGGGGTTTCAGATTTAAAACTCACCAAGTTGCCCTTTGCATCGTAACCGATGACAGCTTCACGCGGAATGCTATCATTAACTACCGTCTGTTGAGCAATGACGGTGCAAAAGGAGAACGCTGATAACCAAAATAGTAGCAGCTTTTTCATGAGATAGGAAGTTTAGTTGTTATAAAGATAGAAAAAGTGATGGCTTTGCGCCATCACTTTTAAAAACACTAGGGAACAATCTAAGGCAAATCATTGATGATCTGCGTTAGTTGTGCTTCGGTAGCCACAGCAGTTTCGCCTTGACTAATCGTGATCACATCGTTCGCAGCGATCGTTACCGCTTTGATAGCATATCTCCAGTTTCCGTCATCTTCAGTTACGAAGATCACGTGGCATTCCAATCCGATAGGAATTTGTCCGTAGTGCTCGCTGAACAATCCATTTTCATAGGTGTCCATGGCAGCAAGACCAGTATCTTCACCATCATACGAAAGGAATACGTTACTGTTAAGGAAATCATACCCTTCAGGCACATCGATCAGTATGGTTGTCTTAGGTCTTGGGTCGTTGTAAAAACGATCCACGTTACTCCATCCAAAATCTTGTAAGAAAGCGTAGTAAACTCCTCCTTCTGCAAACACGCCACCTTGTCCAGTAGCATCATCAGCTTCTCTCCAGGCAAGATCACCATCGGCATCGATTTCTCCTGTCCAAAGGGTCATGTCATTGTCGGGGCCTCCGGTCAATGCAGCAGGAACACCTAATTGAACACTACAATTAATGTCAAGATCTTGTCCGTTTTGAGTGGCGTTAATGAAGAATTCACCGCCAGAGATCAATAGGGCCTTATCTCCACTTGGAGTGATACCCATCGTTGGTTTGTCTGTTGTAAGCATGTTTCCTTTTTCGAAAAGCTCAACATATTCAAGGTCTACATTTCCAGTAACCGGGTCACCGTTAAGTGTTAGACAGCTTCCGTTGATAAAGATCGAAACACCATTCTGAGAAGTAAAAGTGACACCGCCATCTTCGGCATTGAACTGAAAATTTTGAGTCTGATCTTCTAACGCATTATCCATTAGTGCTGCAAATTCTGTTGCAGTTGGCACGTCAACAAAGATAGGATCTGAATCATCAGAAGTACGACAGCTAGTAAGTGCGGTTGAAGTGATAAGGGCAATTGCGAAAATGTTTTTAATAGTTTTCATGATTTCTAAAATTTTACGTTGTTACATTTTTTGTTTTACGCCCTCATATCAATATCCTTTTGAAATTGTTACCCCCTATCCCTAAACTTTTTTTAAATTCGTTGAAATAGTTATGGGTAAATGACCAATAAACCACATCCCGATCAGCAATATATTGAAGCTCTATTATCGAATGATACTGCGATGCTCAAGGAGATCTATTCAAGGTTTGCTCCCAAGGTGATCAACTTTATAAAGAACAATAGCGGTGATGAAATGCAAGCCAAAGATGTGGTGCAAGAAGTCCTTATGGTCATTTACGATCAAGCCAGAACCAAAGACCTACGATTGACCTGTCCTTTTGATGCTTACTTTTTTTTATTGTGTAAACGCAAGTGGTTCAATGAGTTAAAAAAAAGAAAGTCGAAAGAGGTAACAATTAATGAGGCTGTGACATCTATAGATGATGAGTCTAAGAGGATGGCAGACGAAACTTTTGCTTTCGGAGAAAAGCAAGCCCTGTTTGATCAGATGTTCAAAATGCTGGGGAGTAAATGTCAAGAACTCTTAAAGCTCAGTTTTACGATCAAATCAATGGAAGAGGTGGCCAAACAGCTGCAAGTTACCTATGGTTATGTGCGAAAGAAAAAATCGCTTTGCATAGGGCAGTTGACCAAACTCATCCAATCGTCTAACCAGTACCAGGAAATGAAAGGTCTATTATGAAAGAGGAAGAAAAATACATGAGGTTTCAATCTTATTTGGATGAAACGCTTGAGGCACAAGAGCGAGCGGTCTTTGAGCGCGAGTTAGCTGCAGATGAAGCCTTAGCAAAAGAATTCAATAATTTTAAGGAAACCACGACGCTCTTATCACAGCGATATGGACATTGGAAAGAGCGCGAAGCACTTGAATCAAACCTGAACGAAGTTTCGGATGCGTTTTTTGGAGAAACACCAACAACAGAAACAAAGGTAATACATCTTAAGGCGTGGCACTACGCTGCGGCGGCAAGTGTCCTATTGTTGTTCGGAATGATCTTCTTTGGGATGGATGGCAATCCTGATTATCATGACTTTGCCTCGCACGACGCTATAAGTTTGACCGTACGCGGGTCTCAAGCTGATATATTCTCGAAAGCTGAAGACGCGTTCAATAATAAAAATTATGGAAAAGCTGGTGAATATTTTGATTCCCTGTTGGCCGCAGACCCAAGTAATGCAGAAATTCGATTGTACAAGGCCATTACCTTAATAGAGACAAACTACTACCGTGAAGCCGATAGAATGTTATTGCGTCTATCTCAAGAAAACACAGCTTACAAATATCAAGCGGTGTGGTATTGGGCGCTTAGCAAATTGAAGCAGGAAGATTATGACGCTTGCAAGACCATCTTGAAAAAGATCCCAGAATCGGTACAAGAATATTGGCAAGCACAAAAACTGTTGCAAGAGCTGTAGTTCCGTTTTTTATATGCTCAGCTTTGCTATTTTTGCAGCATGATCATAACCGATACACACACGCACTTATATAGTGAAGCATTCGATGAAGATCGAAGCGAGATGATTCAGCGAGCTATCGACCTTGGGGTTTCACGATTTTTTATCCCGGCGATCGATTCGACCTACACAGATTCTATGCTTCAACTTGAGAAAGATTATCCAGAACAAGTGTTCTTGATGATGGGTCTTCACCCTACACATGTTAAAGAAAATTATGAAGACGAACTGGCTCATGTTGAAGAGATGTTCGCGAAACGAAAGTTTTACGCGGTAGGAGAAATTGGCATCGACCTTTACTGGGATAAATCGACTTTGGAAATTCAGAAAGATGCTTTTAGAAGACAGATTCGTTTGGCGAAGCACGAAGGACTTCCAATTATCATTCACTCTAGAGAGTCTTTCGACGAGATTTTCGAAGTGCTTGAAGAAGAAAAAGGAGACGACCTCTACGGAATCTTTCATTGTTTTACAGGAACATTAGAACAGGCGCACAAAGCCATTTCCTATAACATGAAGCTTGGAATTGGTGGTGTGGTGACTTTTAAAAACGGAAAGATCGATCAATTCTTGGGGCAGATTCCAATCCAGCATGTTGTACTCGAAACAGACTCGCCTTATCTTTCTCCAACTCCGTACAGAGGAAAACGTAATGAAAGCGCCTATATAGAGAAGGTGTTGAACAAGGTGGCTTCTATCTATGAGCTTTCTGTTGAAGAAGTAGCCAGTATAACAACGCAGAATTCAAAAGATGTTTTTGGAGTTTAACAACAAATTAAATTTCAACTCATTAAATTTTTGTTCATTTGTGCTAACAAACGACTGACCATTGACTAAATTTGATCACATCCGTCCATTTCTGGATGACGAAGTTAATGAGGCTTTAAAAGAACTGCGGAGGCATCCGTTGATAAAAGCATTACTTAATTTCACCTTTCCGAACAAACCCCGGCCCGAAGTAGACGCTATTTTGGACAATTGTCATTCGATTCGGGACTTTCAAACGAAAGTGATCTATCTATCGGTTAAGAGTGTCATTGAAAAAAGTACTGAAGGGGTCACTACAAGTGGATTTGAAAAGCTAGACCCAAACACTTCCTATTTATTTATATCCAATCACAGAGACATCATTCTTGACACTTCATTATTAAATGTGGCGTTGTATGATAATGATATGGTCATGACTGCATCGGCCATTGGGGATAACTTGGTGCAAAAACCGTTCTTATTGGCATTGTCAAAATTGAATAGGAATTTCTTGATCCAACGCGGATTGTCTCCAAGAGAAATGCTGAAGAGTTCCAAAACGGTTTCAGAATACGTCGCGCAACTTGTTGATAAAGGACGCTCGGTATGGATCGCGCAACGTGAAGGAAGAACCAAAGATGGCAATGATCAAACCCAACAAGGCGTGCTTAAGATGCTCACATTGGCCAAAGAAGATTGTGCCGATCTCGAGCATTTAAAGAAACTAAAGATCGTGCCTGTTTCCATTTCGTATGAGTTTGATCCAACCGACATGCTGAAGATGCCCGAATTGATGGCCAAGCATTACGAAGAAGAATACATAAAGACCAGCAATGAAGATTTCAATTCCATTTTAAAAGGAGCGCTCGGTCAAAAGAAAAGGATACATATTGCCATTGGTGATATTCTGGACGATACAATCGATACGATTTTGGCTTCAGGTGAGCCAGCGAATAAACGTTTGCAAATGTTGGCCAATGCCATCGATCGACAGATTGTGAGCAATTACAAACTTTGGCCTTCAAAATATATTGCGTACGATCTGCTTCATAATACAGACAAGTACGCAGCACAATATACAGATAAAGAGAAACGACAATTTCAGCGTAGGATCGAACGTCGTGTTGAAGAGAACAATGACGTGGCCCTGCGAAATTTTTTGTTGATGTACGCCAATCCAGTGATCAATAGCGAACAATTATAATAGTTGTATGAATACGTACCCCGATATATTGCTTATCTACACAGGCGGAACGATTGGAATGATCAAAGACTTCGAAACTGGAGCGCTTCGGGCGTTCGATTTCGACAAGCTTTTAGAGCGCATCCCAGAACTTTCCCACTTGGATTGTAATATCAGTACCGTCTCTTTTGATGACCCGATCGATTCATCAAATATGAATACTTCCTATTGGGTGCACATCGCAGAGATTATCAAAGACAACTATGACGCTTTTGACGGTTTCGTGGTCCTACACGGGAGTGATACCATGAGCTATACCGCCTCTGCCTTGAGCTTCATGCTCGAAAATTTGGCAAAGCCAGTTGTGTTCACGGGGTCACAACTTCCTATTGGAGATTTAAGGACTGATGCAAAAGAGAACCTGATCACGTCGATACAGATAGCCTCATTGCACGAAAATGGTGTGCCTACGATTACTGAGGTGTGCCTGTATTTCGAATATAAATTATACCGCGCCAATCGTACAACGAAAATCAATGCCGAGCACTTCGAGGCATTTGCTTCATTAAATTACCCGCCGTTGGCCGAATCTGGGGTACACTTGAAAGTTAACAAAGAATACTTGTTAAGACCCGATCCAAAGAAGACGCTCAAGGTACATACCGAAATGGACAGCAACGTTGCCTTGGTCAAGATCTTTCCGGGGATCAATAAAGAAACCCTTCAGTGTATGGTGGGAGGAAACCACCTAAAGGCCATTATCCTTGAAACCTACGGAGCGGGAAATGCACCTACTGAAGACTGGTTTGTTGATGTTTTAGAGGAAGCGATAAAAAAGGGACTCATCATTGTTAATGTGACGCAGTGCTCAGGCGGAAGCGTCTCAATGGGCCAGTATGAGACCAGTACACATCTGAAGCGCCTCAAAGTCATCAGTGGAAAAGACATTACAACCGAAGCTGCAATTACCAAGCTCATGTATCTGCTAGGTGCCAGAATTGGGTCTAAAGTGTTCAAAACAGCGTATGAAACTTCTCTAAGGGGTGAAATGAGTTAAAATTAACGCCCTAAATTTTAAAGACTAAATTTTTTTTTGTTATTTGGCTTCCTGTTTTTGCAGCAAAATAGCGCAAAGAGAGGTGGCCGAGTGGTCGAAGGCGCACGCCTGGAACGCGTGTATACGGCAAAACCGTATCGAGGGTTCGAATCCCTTCCTCTCTGCTTGTTTGTTGTTATTTTTAATACAAATTTTTATATCTTTAACCCAATTAACTAACAAATTTTAAGTTTAAAAGAAATGAAAAGACTATTCTCTATCCTAGCTATTGCAGGATTAATCGTTTTTAGTGCAACTTCAGCGAATGCTAAAGCTAATGCACCAGTATTTACTGAAGAAGTGACAATGTTCGTTGCCGAAGATGCAGCTGCATTTGTACAAGATGACGCTCCTGCTGAGTCAAAGTCATTCACACAAGAGTTGAAAAACAGATTCATCGAAGGGGGTCCAGGTTTCATGGGAATCGTACTTCTTTGTTTGATCCTTGGTCTTGCTATCGCCATCGAAAGAATCATCTACTTGAATCTTGCAACAACGAACACAAAGAAACTTACTAAAAACGTTGAAGACGCTCTAGCATCTGGTGGTGTAGAGGCTGCTAAGGAAGTTTGTAGAAATACAAAAGGACCTGTTGCTTCTATCTTCTACCAAGGGTTGGACAGAGTTGATGAAGGAATTGATAACGCCGAGAAAGCTGTTGTAGCTTACGGAGGTGTTCAAATGGGACAACTAGAGAAAAACGTTTCTTGGATCTCTTTATTTATCGCACTAGCACCAATGCTTGGTTTCATGGGTACGGTAATTGGTATGATTCAAGCATTCGATAAAATTGAAGCTGCTGGTGATATGCAACCTTCACTTGTTGCAGGAGGTATTAAAGTAGCACTTTTAACAACAGTATTTGGTCTTATTGTGGCTATTATTCTTCAGATCTTTTACAACTACATCATCGCTAAGATCGATAGTATTGTAAACGATATGGAAGATGCATCGATCTCGCTTATCGATCTATTAGTTGATCACAAAAAATAATTTTAATAAGACCGTTTTATGAAAATTCAAACAATATTAAGAATTCTAGTTCTCGTACTCGGAGCAATCGGATTGATCCTTCTTGGGACCATCATTGCGAAAGGGGACGATGAAATAAAGGCAGCTGCACTAGGAGGAGACTACAGTAGTGTTTCTCCGATCATCACGTTGGCAATGATCATCTTGGTGGTTGTAGTAGCGGTTACTTTGATCTTTACATTGCTAAACCTAGTATCACATCCGGCTAAGCTTAAGAAGGCCCTATTGGCTATAGGTGTTTTCGGCGCAATCGTTGCGGTGGCTTATGCACTTTCAACAGGGGTTGAGACTCCAATGAAAGATGGAGAGGTATTATCTGCCAGTGGCTCAAGATGGGTAGGAGCAGGTCTTAGAACCTTCTATATCCTAGCGGTGATTGCTATTGGAGCAATGGTGTTCTCAGGTATTAAGAAAATGATTAAGTAATTATGGCAAAAAGATCAGCACCAGAAGTAAATGCGGGCTCTATGGCCGACATTGCTTTCTTGCTATTGATATTCTTTTTGGTGACCACAACGATTGAGACCGATTCAGGGATTAACAGAAAGTTGCCGCCACCACAAGATGAGAATATCGAGCCACCAATCATTAGACAAAAGAACATCTTTACAGTAGTTGTAAATAAGAACGACCAACTTTTGGTAGAAGAAAAGCCAATGGAGTTGAAAGATCTTAAAGCAGCAGCAGTAGAGTTCTTGGATAATGGTGGAGGTTCTGGTGAAGAAGCATGTTCATTCTGCCAAGGAAATAAAGATCCTGAGTCCTCAGATAACCCAGACAAGGCTATCATCTCATTGAAGAATGATAGAGAGACCTCATACAAAACGTATATCGCTGTACAAAATGAATTGGTAGCAGCATATAACGAATTGAGAAATAGAGAATACAAACGTTTGTATCCTAGAGATGGCATAACTTTTGTGGAAGCAGATAGAGCGTATAACGATCCTAGAACTTCCTCAAGCGACAAGGAAAAGTTGAAGCCGAAACTTGAAAAAGTGAAGCTACTATTCCCGCAAAAGCTATCGGAAGCAGAGCCAAGTAAAACTAATTAAAAATTTAGGAGTATGTCTAAATTTAAAAAGAAAAAAGGAGGCGACTTACCTGCTATCTCTACCGCATCATTGCCAGACATTGTATTCATGTTACTGTTCTTCTTTATGGTTGCGACTGTAATGCGTCAAAATACGTTAATGATCAAAAATACATTACCGTATGCAGACCAGATTCAAAAACTAGATAAGAAAGACAGAGTAATGTACATCTACGCTGGTAAACCTAGTGACAGATATCAGGACAAGTATGGTAAGCAAGCCAGGATTCAGTTGAATGACAAGTTTGCTACCGTTGAAGAGATCAAAGCGTTTGTGTTGGCTGAAAGAGCCTCAAAGCGCCAAGAGCTCCAAAACGTATTGACGACCGCCTTAAAAGTCGATGGAGAGACCAACATGGGATTGGTTTCAGACATCAAACAAGAACTTAGAGATGTAAATGCTCTTAAGATCAATTACACGACCCGTGCGGGTACGGCAAGTCAAAACTTTGATTAGATCTTTTAAACTTAAAGATAGGAAGAAGGCACTCGATTCGAGTGCCTTTTTTTGTACAATACTTTTTGGTAAAACATTTTTAAACTTATTGAGTTATATTTGAAGATACAGTTGCTATACATGAAGCATTTTTTTTCCATTTTAACGGTGTTATTTGCCTTTTCTAACGCCTATGCACAAGATTCTACTGACGTAAAGGATATCGATCTTAAATACCTCGAGGATCAATTTTACATTGGGGTGACCTATAATCTTATGGTCAATCGACCCAGTGATGTCTCTCAAAACAACCTTTCAAATGGAATTCATCTTGGGTTCATAAAAGACATTCCTATCAATGAGAAAAGAAACAAGGCCTTCGGAATTGGTCTTGGGTATGCGATCAACTCCTACTTCGACAACATCAAATTGGTTCGTGACAATCAGAATGCTACAACTTATGAAGTGTTGCTTCCAGATGTTTCTTTTAAACGGAATAAATTGATCACACATGTACTCGAGGTACCAATAGAATTTAGATGGCGAACTTCGAATGCAAGTGATCACCGCTTTTGGCGTATCTACGGAGGCGTAAAACTTGGTTATGTCTTTGCCAATACCTACAAGTTTCAGGATGCCGATGAAAAGTTTAAATTTAGTAGGGACGACATCACTCGTTTTCAATACGGACTCATGCTTAGTTTTGGTTACAATACTTGGAACTTACATGCATACTACGGCCTCAACAACCTATTCGAGGATGGGTTGACCACTTCGCAAGGAGACGCAATCAAAACGGGCGAACTGAAACTTGGGTTGATGTTCTACATTCTATAACCAGTAGTTCAATAGAATGAACTGAGGTATAAATCCTAAAAAGAACCCTACGACTAATTCGGGAGGCGTATGCGCCTTTAACGAAAGCCTCGAAGATGCAATGGCTCCGTTAAGTAATAGCAAAAAGCTAATGATATAGGCCAAATTCACTTGGTAGTGAACGCTTAGCCCGATAACGAACATGGTGAGTCCAGAAATGCCCATCATATGCATGCTTGCCTTGAACTTCAAGAACACCAAAATGAGACTGGCGATCATTGTGCCTAATACCCCAACAAAGAAGAAATAAAGTTCAGGAGAGAAGTTTCCTGGGATAACACGTACCAAGAGCATCAATATCAATAGAATGTTCGCGATATACGGGATTCTTCGTTCGCTGACTTCTTCGAGAAAAATGCTTTTTATCCATCCGAGGTTTTTCAGTAAGTAGAAAAACACGATCGGAATCAAAATGGTAAGGATAAAGATAGAAAGCAAAACGCCCTTTTCTACTTCTGGCGGATTGTATTTAGGAGTGATCTGATAATAGGCGATAGCACCAATCAATGGAATAAAGATGGGGTGGAAGATGTACGAGATGAGCTTCAATGCCTGTTTCACGCTAGATCTTTTTTCGCAGTCTGGCCACCGGAAGATCCAGTTGTTCACGGTATTTGGCTACCGTTCGTCTTGCGATTGGATATCCTTTTTCTTTGAGGATGGCGGCCAACTTCTCATCAGTGAGCGGCTTTCTTTTATCTTCTTCCTCTATAACGGTTTCTAAAATTTTCTTGATCTCACGAGTCGATACGTCTTCGCCTTGTTCATTTTTCATTGATTCAGAGAAAAACTCTTTGACCAGTTTGGTGCCATAAGGAGTATCTACGTATTTGCTGTTTGCTACCCGCGAAACTGTTGACACATCCATATCGATGGTGTCGGCAATGTCCTTGAGGATCATCGGTCGTAGCTTGCGCTCATCACCCGTCAAGAAGTACTCTTCTTGATAATGCATGATAGAGTTCATCGTCACAAACAACGTTTGTTGACGTTGTTTCACGGCATCGATGAACCATTTGGCTGCATCTAATTTTTGCTTGATGAAGAGTACGGCGTCTTTCTGAGATTTTGACTTTTCCTTCGCATTTTTATATCCCTGTAACATGTTGTTGTACTCTCTCGAGACATGAAGCTCTGGAGCGTTTCGACCATTAAGGGTAAGCTCCAACTTTCCGTCAACAATCTTTATGGCAAAATCAGGAACTACGTGCTCTACGATCTTGGTGTTTCCTGCATACGAACCGCCTGGTTTTGGATTTAACTTTTCGATCTCTAATATGGCTTCTTTAAGCGCCTCTTCGTCTACATCAAACTTCTGTAATAACTTCTTGTAATGCTTCTTGGTGAACTGTTCAAAAGACTTTTCAAGGATCTCAATGGCCAAACGAATGGCAAAAGAATTTTCCTTTCGCTTTAACTGTATCAAAAGGCATTCTTGAAGGTTGCGTGCTCCTACACCAGCAGGATCCAGCTCCTGAACGATTTTCAATACTTCTTCGATCTTCTGTTCGTCAGTGAACACATTTTGCGTGAAGGCCAGATCGTCCATGATATCTGTCAACGGACGTCTTATATAACCGCTTTCGTCAATGCTTCCGACCAAAAATTCGGCTACCTCTTTGGCTTCTTCATCCAGCCTAAAAGTATTTAGCTGGTTTCGTAAGTGCTGTGTAAATGAAGTTCCAGAGGCATAAGGAACACTTTTTTCATCATCATCACTACTGTAGTTGTTTGCTTGGAGACGATACTCTGGAATTTCGTCGTCACTTAAATATTCGTCTACATTAATATCATCAGCATTGATGGTATCATTGTCGTACTCGTCATATTCGTTGTAATCATCGGCTAGATCATCATCAAAAGAATCGGTTTCTTCCTTACCGCTTTCAAGGGCGGGATTCTCTTCAAGCTCTTGCTTTAATTTTTGCTCAAAAGCCTGCGTAGGCAACTGAATCAACTTCATCAGCTGAATCTGCTGTGGAGATAATTTTTGAGACAATTTAAATTGTAACTGTTGCTTAAGCATAAATGATCTATAGGATTACATATAAAAATAAAAAAAACAATCTACATAGATAGGACGTAGATTGTTTGTTTTTTGTTACGATGCATGTATTTTAAAATTCAGCATTTTGTGGTGTTCTTGGATAAGGGATTACATCACGTATGTTGCCCATACCGGTTGCAAACATTACCAAGCGTTCGAATCCAAGTCCAAAACCTGAATGCACGGCAGTTCCGTACTTTCTCAGGTCAAGGTACCACCAGAGTTCTTCTTCTGGTATGTCTAGTGCTGCCATCTTTTCTTTGAGTACCTCATATCGCTCTTCACGTTGCGAACCTCCAACGATTTCTCCAATACCAGGGAAAAGAATGTCCATGGCGCGTACCGTTTTGCCGTCATCATTTAATCGCATGTAGAAGGCCTTAATGTTGGCTGGGTAATCAAATAAGATCACTGGACACTTGAAGTGTTTCTCTACCAAGAAACGTTCGTGCTCACTTTGAAGGTCGGCTCCCCATTCTTCAATGATATAGTCAAACTTCTTTTTCTTGTTAGGCTTTGAGTTTCTTAAGATCTCGACAGCTTCCGTATAACTTACACGTTTAAAGTTGTTGTCAATTACAAAACGCAACTTTTCAGTAAGTGTCATATCACTACGCTCGTTTTGTGGCTTGCTCTTTTCTTCTTGTAACAAGCGTTGCTCTAAAAACTCAAGGTCTTCTCTGTTGTGTTCTAATACATAAGACAACACATACTTCATGAAATCTTCCGCTAAGTCCATGTTGCCATCAAGCTCCATAAAAGCCACCTCAGGTTCAATCATCCAAAACTCTGCCAAGTGACGGGATGTATTTGAGTTTTCGGCTCTAAATGTAGGGCCGAAGGTATATACTTTCCCCATTGACATGGCATAGGTCTCAGCTTCCAATTGCCCAGATACTGTCAAGTTGGTTTCCTTTCCGAAGAAATCTTCGCTATGATCAATATCACCATCTTTGATAGGAGGGTTCTTCATATCGAGACTTGTAACCCTAAACATTTCACCAGCGCCTTCAGCATCACTACCAGTAATGATGGGCGTGTGCATATAGTAAAAACCGTTGCTGTTGAAATATTGGTGAATCGCAAAAGCCAACGTCGAGCGTACGCGCATCACTGCACTAAAGGTGTTGGTCCTTGTGCGCAAGTGTGCATTGTCTCTCAAGAACTCGAAAGAGTGACGCTTTGGCTGAATCGGATATTCATCAGGGTTAGAGTCTCCATGAACAATAACCTCTTTGGCCTGAACCTCTACTTTTTGGCCCTTTCCTTGGCTTTCAACAAGAGTTCCGTGGATCTCAAGGGCAGCTCCGGTCGTTATTCTTCTTAGCAGTGCTTCATCGGTATTTTCGAAGTCAACAACACATTGAATATTATTAATGGTCGACCCGTCATTCAAGGCGATAAATCGATTTGCCCTGAAAGTTCGCACCCAACCTTTGACAATTACGTCTTGTTGAAAATCTTCTGAGTTTAATAACTCAAGTACCGTCTGTTGTTTCATCACTGAAAGTATTCATTTTTTAATAGTTCGCAAAGATAAATTTTTCAAGTGAATTGCGTCGAAATAATAAGAGTAAAAAAGAAAAAATGTAGGAAAAAACTTAACGCATCACTATTTGAGGGGATGCTGAAAATCACTACAAAAGCTATTTTTTGGTATTGCTTTGAGGCGTATCTTTGAAATGCTATTAATGAAAATACGCAGGTTGTGCCCTGTACAACTTGTAAAACGTTAATTCAAGGTAGGTTTGGGGGCTTACTTTAGATTCCTGCTGGTCCGTTGGGATTAGCAGGAATTCTTCTTTAGAGACCCCGTAAAAATACCTGTTTTGGCAATTAGGGGAAAAACACCCATAGTATATAGGATTGCCATACTTATATTTGAATAGCTATTAATCAATAAGTACTTTAAAGTAGATTTATTATCTAAGTTAAAGTTTAGGGGTAAGTTGGGGAACTTACGAGAAGGCCTGTAGGTAACTACAGGTCTTCTACTTTTTCAGTAGTTTCTTTAGGCTGTATTTCGTCTTCTACTTGTTCCTTCGGAAGAATTTCGATTGGTGGTGCTTTCAGTACATTTTTATTGGCAATGTTTCGTTCCAATGACAATAGGAGAGAAGGCAGTAGCAAAAGATTGGCAAGCATTGCGAACAGCAAGGTAGCCGAAACAAGCCCTCCCAATGCAACGGTGCCTCCGAAGCTAGAGATCATAAATACTGAAAAACCAAAGAACAACACGATCGAAGTGTAGAACATGCTCACGCCCGTCTCGCGCAACGCAGCATATACAGATTTTCGAATCTTCCAATGGTTGGCCTGAAGCTCTTGGCGATACTTAGCCAAGAAGTGAATAGTATCATCCACTGATATACCAAAGGCAATACTGAAGACCAAGATCGTAGAGGGTTTTATAGGTACGCCCAAGAATCCCATCATACCTGCTGTGACCAATAGCGGAAGCAAGTTCGGAATCAACGAGACCACAATCATCCTAACCGATCGGAACATATACGCCATGAACAACGAGATCAGCAAAATTGCCAACGATAGTGAAATGATCAGGTTGTTCACCAGATATTTAGTTCCTTTTAGAAACACCAAGGCTTTTCCTGTCATGCTCACGTCGTAACGATCTTCGGGAAATATCTTATCGATCTTACCCCAGAGGTTCTCTTCGATACGTTCCATCTTGTCCGTACCGATGTCCTTCATGAAGGTGGTGATACGTGCTATTTGTCCGATGGAATCGACAAATCCAGTAGTGAGGTCGGTATCGGGTGATGAATTCTTTGCAAAGGAAAGTATGAAACGACTCTCTTGCGTTGATGGAAGCTGGTAATACTTTGGATTGCCTTTAAAATAAGCTTGCTTTGAATATTTGACCAAACTTACGATCGAAATGGGTTTAGACAATTCGGGCGTTTCGTTAATCAACTCTTCCAGCTCATCCATCCGTTTGAGTGTGGCCATCTTTTGTACCCCATTCTTTCGTTTGGTGTCGATCATGATCTCAACCGGCATGATGCCGTCAAATTCCTCTTCGAAAAAACGTATGTCTTCAAAAAACGCAGCCTTCTTCGGCATATCTTCGATCAGACTTCCAGAGATGCGTATCTGATAGATGCCGATCATGCTTGCAATTAGCAGTATAAGCGAGACTACATAGATTGTGATTCGTTTGTGTCGTACCATGCGTTCCATCCAGTCGACAAAACCACCGATCCATCTTTTGTTAAGGTGATTGAGGTGCTTTTCCTTCGGCAATGGCATGAAACTATAAATAATCGGAATGATCATTAACGACAGGATGAAAATGACCAGGATATTGATGGAAGCAACAGTACCAAACTCCTTAAGCAATTTACTTTTTGTCAAGATGAAGGTGGCAAAACCCGAGGCCGTCGTCAAGTTGGTCATAAGTGTTGCGTTCCCGATCTTAGAGATAACACGTTGAAGCGATAAAGCTTGATTTCCGTGTTTTTTTACCTCTTGCTGGTATTTATTGATCAAGAAAATACAATTCGGAATTCCGATGACGATGATCAACGGAGGAATCAATGCGGTCAATACCGTGATCTCATATTTGAATAAACCAAGGATACCAAAAGCCCACATCACCCCAATGATCACAACAACCATCGAGATAAAGGTTGCCCTAAATGATCTAAAGAAAAAGAAGAAGATCAAAGAGGTGATCAAGAGAGCAGCGCCAATAAAGATGCCGATCTCGTCCACAATATTCTGCGAATTCAAGGTTCGTATGTAGGGCATGCCCGAAACCCGAACATCGAGTCCGGTTTCCTTTTCAAAACTTTCGACTAACGGAATAAAGTCATTAAAAATAAAATCCTTTCTAACTGGTGTGTTTACAATGTCTTTGTCCATGTAGACAGCCGTACGAATTGTGCCGGTCTCTTTATTGAACATGAGACTCTCGAAGAAAGGCAATTTATTGAAGAGCTCGTATTTGATTTTCGCGATCTCTTCGTCCGTCTTAGGTGTGTCTTTGATGAGCGGTTCTAGGTCAAATTGCTGCTTCTCTTTATTCTTGACCAATTTCTGGAGGTTGTCCATCGACAAGACGATGTCAACTTCTGGGAATGCATTGAACTTTTTACTAAGGGTGTTCCATGCGTTAAATTTTTCAGTAGTAAAAAGCATCGAATCTTTGACAGCTAAGATGATCAAGTTGCCTTCTTCTCCAAAAACATCCAGGAACTTATTGTATTCAACATTTACTTCGTGATTGTCTGGAAGCAAATTCGCTTCGGTATACGTGAAACGCATATGTTTCCACTGATATCCAAGAAATACCGTGATGCCTGCAAGAATTGCAAGAATGAGAATTCTGTTTCTGAGAATAAGTCGGGCAACACTGGCCCAAAATCGGGTGTTAATCCAATTGATCATGCCGCTTTTTTAGCTTCCTGCAAAGGTAGGAAAATATGGCCGTTTTTTACCGTTCTAGAAGCCAAATGAGAAATAGTAAGTGAACTTCAGTGATAAATTGTCTTCAAACGATGGCAAGTGATAGGCCCCGTAGCGATAGGCTCCACTGATACCAAAACCCCAGAATAGTTTGTTAAGCTCAAACCCCGACTCAAAGTATCCGTTTTCTAAGGTGTCAAACTGTACTCCTAAATGGTTCTGTTGGTCCTTGGCATTTCCGATGGCAAAACGCGAGATCAACACCAATTCTGGATTGATCTTTCCGAGTTTTATGTTCGTGAAGCTATGTTTCAAATGAAGCGCAGCGTATCGGTTAGAGAAGAACTCACCAAAATACATGGTTTCAAAGCTATTTCTTCCAGCTACCGAAAAACGTTGAAGCAAACGATCCTTCACCGGATTGTTTGGTGAGGTGTGGTATAGATTTGAAAGCGGAAGCTCTCCACTGGCCATTCCGGCTTCGAGAAGGAAGCTCGTGGTCGATTTATTCAATCTTTTGATTTGATGGAGCGCTCTAAATTCAGCTTTGCTAAAATCAAAATCTCCATCTAAGAAACCATCAAAACTCTTTGTAAGCTGAAAGCTGAATTTGGGATAGCCCACTTTCGACTCAATTCTGCCTTGGCGAGATTGAATGTATTCGCTAAACGGATTCCACTGAAACGATACAGTTGCCAACCCGAGTGTGTAGGTGTTGTAGATGACTCCATCGTTTGTGTACTGATAATCATAGGTTGGTTTTTCCTCGCTTTTGGTGACCTGCAGTTTGGCCTGTAGCTTCGGAGTGATCTCGTGCTCTAAATAGGCACTGATTGATCGTGTTTTGTCAAACAACGTAATGTTGAACAATCGTGGTTCAAAAATAGAGAACATACGACGGTCAGTTATGAAGGCGCTGCTTCCGGTCTCACGCAGGTCATCGATGTACATACCGCCAAACCAAGTGTTGGTGTATTTGTCAAGACGCACTGCACCGCCTACACCAAATTTGAATTCCTGATCACGGGTTCCGTATACAACATAGCCATTAAGACGATATTTTGGCGAGAAGTCAGCAGTGGTGACACCACCAATCCCCAGTCTAAAGGCTTCGTAGTTATTATATTTTACCAAATTTCGTAAATCGATGTCAACATACTTAGTAGGGTAGTAGCCTTGTAACAACTTACGAGCCAGCTTGATGTTCTTTTCAATATTTTCCTTCTCAACAATACTATCAAGGATCTTATAAGTTTCCCTTCCTCGTTGGGTGATTGAATCGGTTCTGTATCGATTCCAAAAGTCTTCATCGCGATCGTGTGCTTTTTCGTCATATTCGACAGTGAGACCACGCCCTTTGATAGATACTTCCTGATTGAGTTTGATATCGAAGTTCTTTTCGGTGGCGATCAAATAGATGAAATCTGATTCGTCCTGCTTATGAGTTGTAACAATGGTTGAATCCCTCGATGCGCCATTTTCGCTATTGCTTAGCGTAACGTTTCCACCAAATAGCGCAATTTTTTCATTGTTTTCGCCACGGGCCATTTTGATCTCGCGTACCGTAGGGAACCAGACGTTATGTTGCGGTTGGTACTCGTAGTTTTGCGTGGCCTTTACATCTACAATGGCCTTGAGTTGAGCAATGGCCTTTTGAAGGGCGAAGGATTTCATATCAACATACAACACTCCTTCCAAACCGGCAACCTTTCCTTTTTTCTTAGGCTTGTAATAGATCATGTAGGCATCGCGTCCTGCGTTGGTAACGGTATCAAGGATTTTATAGTTGTATTTTGAAAGGGCATTGTTGGCAATCGGATTGGTGTATTCAGTTCCGAAAATAGTATAGGTATTCTTGTAAAACGAAATAGACTGAAGCTGAAGAGCCAGCACTTCATATATGGGCTCTTTTAGGCCAGCCATGCGCGTTGCCATTACTTTTTCGCGCCTTCCTTTGCTTTTGTTGAAGGAGACTTCGGCAGCTTTTTCTGTCACATAGATGTGACTGCGCGTAATGTCTTTCTTAAAATTATAGTTTGAAGAATCAACTGATTTGAAAACGAGTTCTCCGTCCGGTTTCTTTGTAAAGACCGAATCGATACTTCCAACAATCGAATCTGGATTGGCCGTAACCAGTAATTTGTTGTAGGCACGATGCTTAAAAGACCTTAGTAATTTTTGAGGGTCGTTGTTCTTTTTATTGTCGATTGCACTCTTGATAATGGCAAGCGCCGGATTTACCCCTTCTGCGGTCAACACCACTTCACCCAGCGACTCTACGTTGGGCTGTAGTGAAACTTCTAAGTAGGTTGTAGCGCCGTCTATCTTCTTTACAACGGCGTCAAACCCCACGTATGATATGGTGACTTCATCGAATGTTCGTGGTGTACTGAGTTCAAATTTACCGTCAATGTCGGTGATGGTTCCAATATTGGTATTGGTAACAATATTAGCAAATGGAAGTGGGTCCCCTGTTTTTGCATCTTTGACTAGGCCCGAAAGCGATTGCTGGGCAGCTACAAAGTTGCTGGCAAGCAGCAAAACAAAGAAGGTAAGGTTTTTCATAGAGAGGTTTTCTGACGGCTAAAGTATTGAATTTTCAATACAAAAAACGACCCAAATGGGCCGTTTCGTATTTTTATGAGAAGTTTAACGGTAGAAATATTTAAACCGTCATGATCTCTTTTTCTTTTACTACATAAATGTCATCGATCTTTTTAACATAACTATCAGTTAGGTCCTGTACATCGATTTCTGCATTTTTCTGAACATCTTCAGAAACATCGGTCTTTTTGATATCGTTGTTCGCATCTTTTCTTGCAGTTCTTACGCTAACCTTGGCGTCTTCAACTTCAGCCTTCGCCTGTTTGGCCAATTCTTTACGACGCTCTTCGGTCAACGGAGGTACGTTGATGATGATGCTTTCACCATTGTTCATAGGATTGAAACCAAGATTGGCAACCATAATGGCTCTTTCTATTTCTTGCAACATGCTCTTTTCCCAAGGCTGAATGCTAATAGTTCGAGCGTCGGGTGTGTTCACATTGGCTACCTGCGAAAGTGGTGTTTGTGATCCGTAATATTCGACCATTACACTGCTGAGCATAGAAGGTGTTGCCTTTCCTGCTCTAATGCTTAGAAGCTCTTTCTCTAAATGCCCTATCGCATTGGACATTGCTTCCTTGGCCGTATCTAATATGAATTGAATCTCTTCGTTCATGTTGTATAATGTTAAAATTCAAAAATAGTTGATCAAAAACTAAGCCACAAATATGTTAATTATAAATTAACTTTTGTTCCGATGCTTTCTCCTGAGACTACTTTTAAAAGGTTTCCGTTTTTATTCATGTCAAAAACAATGATTGGAAGTTCGTTTTCCTGGCTCAATGTAAAGGCCGTGGTGTCCATTACTTTCAATCCTTTGTTCAAGACATCGTCAAATGAAATGTGATCAAATTTAACCGCTTTTTCGTCCTTTTCTGGGTCAGCAGTATAGATGCCGTCGACACGAGTTCCCTTCAGGATAACATCTGCTCCAATCTCAATGGCTCTTAAAACAGCTGCAGAGTCGGTGGTGAAGTATGGATTTCCTGTGCCACCACCAAAGATGACTACACGCCCTTTTTCAAGGTGCCTCATAGCGCGACGTCTGATAAAAGGCTCGGCCACTTCATTGATCTTTACGGCAGATTGCAAACGGGTTTGGATGCCACAATCTTCAAGCGCACTCTGTAGGGCAAGACCGTTGATCACGGTAGCAAGCATCCCCATATGGTCTCCTTGTACACGATCCATCCCGTTACTTGCTCCGGCAACACCTCTAAAGATGTTTCCACCTCCTATAACGATGGCAACTTCGACACCTTTTTCGACTACAGATTTGATCTCTTCGGCATATTCAGAAAGTCGTTTAGGATCGATACCATATTGACGTTCTCCCATCAGCGCTTCGCCACTAAGCTTCAATAAAATTCTTTTGTATTGCATTGTTTGGTTTATGAGTTGCGCAAAATTAAGGAAAATATCATTACCAATATCTCACAAAAAAACCGCCGTTTCATTTGAAACGGCGGTTTGTATAAAAGATTGTTGACTTCTAATAGATACTAGAAGGAACTTGTTTATCCTAGAGCAACTCTTTGGAAAGCAGTTACGGTAAGGTCTCCATTCACAGATTTTACGTAATCAGCAACTGAAACCTTGCTGTCTTTGATGAATGCTTGGTTTACCAACGTGTTGTCTTTAAAGAAACGCTTGATCTTTCCTTTAGCGATGTTGTCTAACATAGCTTCTGGCTTCCCTTCAGCGCGAAGTTGGTCTTTAGCAATCTCGATTTCTTTTTCGATCACAGAAGCGTCAACACCATCTTCGTTCAATGCGATTGGGTTCATAGCGGCAGCTTGCATAGCTACATCTTTAGCAGCAGTACCAGCACCGTCCACGTTTGCAGAAAGACCTACTAGAGTAGCGATCTTGTTACCAGCGTGGATATAAGAACCTACAAAAGGAGCGTCTAGTTTAGCGAAGCTTCCGATCTCGATCTTCTCTCCGATCACACCAGTTTGCTCAGTAAGTTTTTCAGCAACGCTCATTCCGTTGAAATCAGCAGCCAAAAACTCATCCTTGCTAGCGTATTGTAATGCTAGTTCTGCCAATTCGTTTGCCAAAGAAACGAAAGAGTCGTTCTTAGCAACGAAGTCAGTTTCGCAGTTCAAAGAGATAACTGCACCGCTAGTAGCTTCGGCATTCACCTTTGCAATTGCAGCACCTTCAGAAGAATCTCTGTCGGCACGCTTAGCAGCAACTTTTTGACCTTTTTTACGAAGGATCTCGATTGCTTTATCAAAATCTCCTTCTGCTTCAACTAGTGCTTTTTTGCAGTCCATCATACCTGCACCAGTTGCTTTTCTTAACTTATTTACTTCTGCGGCTGTAATCTTTGCCATTTTAGTGTACTTTTTTGTTTAAAGAATGAAGTCGTTTTACCCAGTCGCCAAGGTATGGAGGCCTTGGTAAAACGACCTTATCAAAATGTTATTATTTTGTTTCTTCAGTTGAAGCTTCCTCTTTTGCAGGAGCGGCAGGAGTGGCAGGAGCTTCGGCAGCTGGTGCTGCAGCAGCTTCTTCTTTCTCTGCTTTCTTAGCTTCTTTGTCAGCTTTACGCTCAGCAAGTCCTTCGGCAACGGCTCCAGTTACACTAGATAGTACCTTGTCGATAGACTTTGATGCATCATCGTTTGACGGAATTACAAAATCTACTTCGCGTGGGTCAGAGTTTGTATCGACCATTGCGAAAATTGGAATGTTTAACTTTTGTGCTTCTTTTACAGCGATGTGCTCACGCTTAATGTCTACTACAAACAATGCTCCTGGAAGACGAGTCATGTCTGCGATAGAACCTAAGTTCTTTTCTAACTTAGCTCTTAAACGATCAACCTGAAGACGTTCTTTCTTTGAAAGTGTCATGAAGGTACCATCTTTCTTCATACGATCGATAGCAGCCATTTTCTTAACCGCTTTACGGATCGTTACGAAGTTGGTCAACATACCACCTGGCCATCTTTCAGTGATGTAAGGCATGTTTACTCCTCCTGCTTTCTCAGCAATGATGTCTTTAGCTTGTTTTTTGGTAGCAACGAAAAGGATCTTTCTACCAGATGCTGCGATCTTTTTTAGGGCTTCATTAGCCTCTTCGATCTTGGCAGCAGTTTTGTATAAGTTGATAATGTGAATCCCGTTACGCTCCATGTAGATGTATGGGGCCATGTTTGGATTCCACTTTCTTGTCAAGTGTCCAAAGTGTACACCTGCATCAAGTAATTCTTTTACTTCTGTATTATTTGCCATTTTTGTAATAGTTTACGTTCCGTTGAATTAGCAATGAGAAAGTGGTCACGTTTACCGTTCGCCTTTTCCATTTAGATGCTAAACTAACTCTCGAGTTTCGAGACAACGACAACAAAATTTTAATGAACTTTTTAAATACTGTCTCCCTCCGGAGCAGTGTATTAACGTTTAGAGAACTGGAATTTCTTACGAGCTTTCTTCTGTCCGAATTTCTTACGCTCTACCATTCTTGGGTCTCTAGTCAACAGACCTTCAGGCTTCAGAGTTCCTCTGTTTTCAGCATCTAATTCGCAAAGTGCTCTTGAGATTGCCAAACGAATAGCTTCTGCTTGTCCTGTGATACCTCCACCGTACACATTTACTTTGATGTCAAAGTTTTCCAAGTTATCAGTCAATGATAACGGCTGTCTTACTTTGTACTGTAAAGTTGCTGTAGGGAAGTAGGTCTTTAATTCTTTCTTGTTTACCGTGATGTCTCCTTTTCCTTGAGAAACATATACACGAGCAACAGCGGTCTTTCTACGACCAATCTTGTGAATAACTTCCATTTACTTAAGATCGTTTAAGTTAATAGCTTTTGGTTTTTGAGCTTCTTGATCATGCTCTGAACCAACATAAACTTTTAGATTGCGAAACAATTCTGCACCTAGTTTGTTTTTAGGTAGCATTCCTTTCACAGACTTCTCTACCAAACGGGCAGGGTCTTTTTCGAAAAGTTGATTCGCAGTTGTAATTCTTTGACCGCCTGGATAACCAGTGTAACGAACGTATTTTTTCGCTTCCCACTTGTTTCCTGTTAAGTTGATCTTTTCAGCGTTGATAACGATCACGTTATCTCCACAATCAACGTGCGGCGTAAAATTAGGCTTGTATTTACCTCTAAGTAGCTTGGCCACTTTAGAAGCCATACGCCCAAGCGTCTGTCCTTCAGCGTCAACTAAGACCCACTCTTTGTTTACAGTGGCCTTGTTGGCTGAAATTGTTTTGTAGCTTAATGTGTCCACACAAATTAATTTAATTGTTAAACATTCCTATCCCAATAAATTGGGGTGCAAATGTACAATTATAAATTGTAATAACAAACGCCCTTTTTAGAATATTTTTGAGGGGGTAAATGTATGATTTTCACTGGAATAATAATAGATTGTTCATGGGGTATATTTTCGTTCATAATAATTAGAAGTTGAAAAGGTCAGTTTACTAAAGTTATGTTAATATTCTATTAAAAACAGGTGAATCCTGTAACACCTTGCAACACTCTGTGTCTTTGCTTTTACAAACTAATCACCTTTTCTAATTATGCAAACCAAGAACCTGTTACTAGCCGCAGTGTGCACATTGTATATTGTAGTTCTTACTGCTCAAGAGTCCGCTTCCACCACCATTGTGCCCAAAAGAGTGTATACCACAAAATCCTTAAACGGACAGAGTGCCCCCGCAATTGATGGCGTTTTAGATGATGCCGGATGGGACATTGTTGAATGGACTGGCGACTATATTGAGAACCAACCGGACGAAAACACGGCGCCCAGTGTACAGACCAAATTCAAGATCATTTACGATGACAAGTTCTTATATGTAGCTTATAAATGTTACGACCCAGATCCTGGAAAGATCGAGAGACGTCTGTCTCGTCGTGATGGTTTTGCAGGTGATTGGATCGAAATGAACATCGATAGTTATTATGATAAACGAACAGCTTTCTCATTTACCGTGACCGCGGCAGGTGTAAAGGGAGATGAATTTATATCAAATAATGGAAACAATTGGGATGGCAGTTGGAATCCTATATGGTATGTAAGCACCAACATCGATGATGAAGGGTGGACGGCCGAGATCAAGATTCCGTTTAGTCAACTGCGTTTTGGAAAGTCTGATGAGCAAATATGGGGCTTCCAATCTACGCGTCGATTCTTTAGAGAAGAAGAGCGCTCGGTATGGCAACGCGTACCACAAGATGCTGCAGGTTGGGTGAGTGAGTTTGGAGAGCTTCGCGGACTCGTGGGCCTTGAGCCACAAAAGCAAATGGAGATTCAACCCTATACAGTGGCTTCCGCTGAAACGTTCGAGAGAGAGGCCGGAAACCCTTTCGCTGATGGTGATGAAGAAGATCTGTCGGTGGGACTGGATGGTAAAATTGGAATCACCAACGACCTTACCTTAGACTTTACGATCAATCCCGATTTTGGTCAGGTAGAGGCGGATCCATCAGCCATTGCCCTTGACGGATTCCAGATATTCTTTAGAGAGCAGCGGCCCTTCTTCGTGGAGAATGCCAATATATTTGATTATCGATTTTCGCAATCTCAAGCGGGTAACACCTTTGGGTTTGACAATCTTTTCTACTCAAGGCGAATCGGACGTAGTCCTCAAGGATTTCCCAGTACTGTAGACAACGATTATGTAGACCAACCCAGTAACACAACTATTTGGGGTGCTGCTAAGTTTAGCGGAAAAACCAAAAATGGTTGGTCCATCGGAGTTTTAGAGAGCGTTACTGCTGAAGAGAAGGCAGAGATTGACAACCTCGGAAATAGGAGGGAAGAAGTAGTAGAGCCATTGACCAATTATTTTGTCGGAAGGGTTCAGAAGGACTTCAATGATCGAAACACCTTTATTGGCGGAATCTTTACAGCGACCAATCGTAATGCCCTGTCCGAAAATGTAAGCTTCTTACACCGTTCGGCATATAGTGGCGGACTCGACTTCAAGCATCAGTGGAAAAACCGTGCTTGGTATGTCGGTGGAAATCTTGTGATGAGTCACGTCGAAGGATCGCCCGAAGCAATCCAAAGTACTCAAGAATCCATCACACACTTGTTCCAGCGTGTGGATGCGAGTCATGTAGATGTGGATCCAAACAAGACCTCTTTGACAGGAACCGGAGGAAACTTGCAGATCGGAAAGATCGGTAGCGGCCATTGGCGTTTTGAGTCTGGGGTCACATGGCGTTCACCCGAACTCGAATTGAATGACATCGGCTTTCAGCGCCAGGCAGACGACATCAGACATTATACTTGGGCGGGTTATCGAATCCTAAAGCCAACAAAAACCTTTAGAAATTTAGGGATCAATTATAATCATTGGGTGGCATGGGATTTTGAAGGCAACCATAACTTACTTGGGTTCAATACCAATTTCTGGGGAAATCTGATCAGTAACTGGTTCGTTAACTTTGGAACAAACATTACACCCATACGTTATTCAAATGCCGCATTGCGAGGAGGGCCAAGACTCCGAAATACAGGAGGTATCAATTACTGGAACAATGTAGGGACCGACAATCGCAAGAGACTACGCTTAAATTTGAGCAACGGAGCCGGTAAGGCATTTGATAATTCAAATAACTTCTTTAGAGTTGGGTTTGGTATCAATTACCAACCGATCAATTCGCTACGCGTTTCCTTGAATCCATCCTATCGTATCAACAATGACAAGCTTCAGTTTGTTAGCAATATAGATGTCGGGGACGATGTTCGTTATCTAAATGCTACGATCAATCAACGAACACTAAGCATGTCTATTCGTGTCAATTACACGATTAATCCGAATATGAGTATTCAATATTGGGGGCAACCCTTTATATCTAGAGGAAGGTACTCTGATTTCAAATACATCACTGATCCTATTGCCAGAGACTTTAACGATCGCTTCGAGCAATACACAGATGACCAACTCAATTTGGTCGATGGTACCTTTGAAGTAGATGAAGATCTAAACGGAACCGTAGATTTTACCTTCGGGCAGCCTGATTTCTCATTTGTACAGTGGCGATCCAACCTTGTTTTCCGTTGGGAATACATCCCTGGGTCTGAGGTGTTCTTGGTATGGTCTCAAGACATTTCGCAATCTGGAGACCCAGCCGACGGACTTTTCGCAAATCTTGAAAATAACATTCTAGACAAAAAACCAAGAAACATCTTTTTGTTAAAGGCGACCTATCGATTCATACTTTAACAGTGTTGCCATGTTAATATTTTATTAAACAAGGGTAATTTTTAGGGCAACTATTTTAAATTGACCCTACAATTCATCAATCAACCTACCATCATGAGAGCCAAACTGGTATTAAGTACAGTGCTTATTGTACTTTATTGCACGTGTATTTTTGCACAAGAATCCACTACCCAAGTACCTAAACGAATTTATACCACTAAGACCATCGGGCAATCATCCGCACCCGTCATTGATGGGATATTGGATGACGAAAGCTGGAATTTGGTCGAATGGACAGGCGACTATATCGAGAACCAACCTGATGAAAATACACCTCCTAGTGAGCAAACCAAATTCAAGATCGTCTATGATCAAAAGTTCTTATATGTAGCGTATCGATGCTATGATGCCGAACCTGATAAGATAGAAAAGCGACTGTCACGACGTGATGGTTTTGCTGGTGATTGGGTCGAGATGAACATCGATAGTTACCATGATAAACGTACTGGATTTTCATTCACGATTACTGCAGCAGGGGTAAAGGGCGATGAATTTATCTCCAACAACGGAAACAACTGGGACGGCAGCTGGAACCCAATCTGGTACGCTAGAACCAATATAGATGAAGAGGGATGGACCGCCGAGATCAAGATACCATTTAGCCAATTACGATTCGGAAAGAGCAAAGAGCAGATCTGGGGACTTCAATCTACTCGACGCTATTTTAGAAATGAGGAACGCTCGGTATGGCAACGTGTACCACAAGACGCGGCAGGTTGGGTGAGTTCTTTCGGAGAACTGCATGGCTTGATCGATCTAGAGCCGCAAAAACAATTAGAAATTCAACCATACACGGTGGCTTCCGCAGAGACCTTTCAGGAGGAAGCTGGAAATCCCTTTCGTGATGGGGATGATGCCAATATCACCGTTGGTATCGATGGTAAGATTGGGGTGACCAATGACCTTACTTTAGACTTTACCATCAATCCTGACTTCGGACAAGTTGAAGCAGATCCGGCAGCGATCGCGCTCGATGGCTTTCAAATATTTTTTCGGGAACAACGACCCTTCTTCGTTGAGAATAAGAACATCTTTGATTATCGTTTTGCCAACGGGCCCGATAACGTATTTTACTCACGCCGAATCGGAAGAAGTCCGCAAGGGTTTCCAACTACGGGTGAAAACGACTTTGTGGATCAGCCGCAGAACACCACCATTTTGGGTGCCGCCAAATTTAGCGGAAAGACCAAGAACGGTTGGTCCATCGGGGTGCTCGAAACCGTCACTGCCGAAGAGAAGGCAGAGATCAGCAATTTGGGCGACCGAAGAGAAGAAGTGGTTGAGCCACTTACCAACTATTTTGTGGCTCGTGTGCAAAAGGACTTTAATGAACGAAACACCTTTGTAGGCGGAATATTTACGGCTACCAATCGCGACAAGCTTTCTGAAAATGTCAGTTTCTTGCACAAAGCGGCATACTCAGGTGGATTGGACTTTAGACATAACTGGAAAGATTTCAATTATTATCTCGAAGGAAATATTATTGCCAGCCACGTTACAGGAAGCAAAGAAGCAATCGCCAATACGCAAAACTCCTTGACGCATTTATTTCAACGCGTGGATGCCAGTCATGTTGAGGTAGACCCTAATCGAACTTCGCTAACTGGTACGGCAGGGAAACTTGGGTTTGGTAAATCGGGTGGTGGAAACTGGCGCTACAACGCGGGAGTTATTTGGCGCTCGCCAGAAGTTGAACTTAATGATATTGGTTTCTTACGTCAGGCTGATGAGATCCGTCAATTTGCCAATGGACGTTACCTGTTCTTAAAACCCACAAAAACGATCAGACGTGCCAGTATTGGTGTATCACAGTTCTCGACATTTGATTTTGAAGGCAATTACAACCGTATTCAGTACGAGCTCAATGCCGATGTCAATTTCCTGAATAACTGGTGGGCCGAGACAGGCTTTGGACATAAACCTAGGATCTTTACCAATACGATCCTGCGTGGTGGTCCGCGTTGGCGTTTTTCTGATGAGAACTTTGTGTTTTTATTCTTTGGGTCGGATCAACGAAAGAAGTTCAATTTTACGTTGGGACATGTGTATAGCGGTGCCAAACAAAATAACTTCTCTTTTCAGCGTTATGTGATGCGACTGCGTTACCAGCCGTTTGATGCGCTTAGCGTTTCAATCAATCCAGAGTTTGAGAAGAACCCCAATAAGACACAGTATGTGACGACCACCGATTTTAACGGGACGCCACGTTATATTACTGCCAATATCGACCAGCAAACGTTGAGCGCTTCGATTCGATTGAATTATAACATCAATCCGAATCTTACGATACAGTATTACGGCCAACCGTTTATTTCTCGCGGACGTTACAAAGAGTTTAATTTTGTCAACAATTCCATCGCCGATGACCTTGGCGAGCGTGTTACCTTGTACAATGACAACCAGATAAGTTTTGCCAATGGCGTCTACAGTGTGGACGAAGACGAAAACGGAACCATCGATTATGAGATCGGCGATCCAGACTTTTCATTTGTACAGTTTCGATCGAATCTTGTTGTACGCTGGGAATACATTCCGGGGTCAGAGATTTTTCTGGTCTGGTCACAAGGTGTCACGGGATTGGGTGATCCAAGAGATCATTTGTTTCGCAGTTTAGACAATCAGATCCTGGGTAAAAAGCCCGAGAATATTTTCCTCTTAAAAGCGACCTATCGATTTATTCTTTAGGCAGAAAAAATAAACCCCTTCTGTTTTCTGCGGAAGGGGCTCTTTATTTATTCAACGATCAGCTTTTTTGTGAACTGGATCGCTTCCGATTGGATTCTTACAAAATAGAGTCCCGACGGAAGCTGACTGATATCAATTGCTTCGGCATCGTTCTCAACGGAAACAGACAAGAGTTCCTTCCCCGTAAGGGAAAAAATAGAAATGCTTGAAATGGTCAGATGCTGATTATTATGTATCCAAAACTCAGTCGAAGCTGGATTTGGATGTAGAGAGGTGCTTCTTTCAATAGAACTTTCCAAGCCTAGTGTTGGAGAAAGATTCGTGCTCGACGGATAGAAAGTAGAAAACGAATTGACGTTAAATTGCGAATAGTATTCATTTGAATATGGCCATTCACTTGTATTGATGAAATCACCCATCCCACCTGAATAACCGCCAGAACAGGCAACGTCTTCCGTTTTCATCATGCCCAGGCCATTTACATTGTCTAAGTTTGAATCGGCCAAGATCAGGTCATCGACCTCATCTCGCAACATGTAGATACGAACCGTAACATTTGTAGCAGGTTGAAACGCGGGTGTGATGTTTACTTCTCTTCGTAAATAGGGCTGGCCGTTATATGAGCGCGTGTCATTGCTATCAATGAAGAGTGAAGAGGTGATGGAGCCTAACTCATTGCCATTGGCATTGATGGCAGCCACAATTCTTGAAGAGGCATCCAATATGGGTACCCATTGATTGGTATTGCCAGAAGCATTGTCAATCGTAACATTCGGAAGATTTTCGCAGGTATTTGCCGTTCCCGGTGCTACCTCAAAGGCACCTTCTAAGCAAAAGGTGATTGTGTTAGACACGTTATCATTACGCCAGACTTGTAGCCAATAGGTTTGCCCAAATTGCAACCCAGTAATGGTTCCGTCTCCAGAGAAGCACTCAATTTCGGTACCAGAACACGCATCGTACACCGCAAAACGCTCAAACGAACTGTTCGTGTCTACATTGATGTTTCCTGTGACAGGCGACTCGAAAGTATACCATACGTCGTGATTGATACCAGCTGTGTCGCAGCTAGGGGTTAAACCACTATCAGTCGCTTGATTCAAATTGACAGTTACTTGCGTGCTGCTACAATTGCCAATGGTCGCCACTTCTATGGTTTCGGCTCCAGCGCAATCATCGTTTGGAAGTTGCGGGTATGCTGTAGCCGTGAATGACATGTTTCCGTCTGTGCCGTTAATACGATATGCCTGGATCAAGTATTCTTGTCCGGCATTTAGGGCATACGCAAACCTTCCGTTGGTCACACAAAACAATTCGGTGTTAAAACAATTGACCGCATCAGTATCATAAACAGCATATTCGGTATTTGAGCTTCCAGAGATCTTAAGGTTTCCGTCAAAAGGCATGGTGACCTTATACCAACCATCTCGGGTATTGGTTTCGCAGCTAGGGTCGTTGCCGCTTATGCTCGCGCCATTGGTGTCAAAAGCGCCATTGGCCTCATTATTCATATCGAAGGTGAGTACTTCTGCAGTTTGACACGTATCATTGGTGAGAGTCTGTGTGGCGGTTAGGGTAAAGTTTAAAATTCCATCGGTTCCGTTGATTCTAAATACTTGTAATAGATATTCTTGCCCTCCGGTAAGTCCAAACACATGATTTCCTCCAGAGAGGCAGGCCAATTCGGCTCCAAAGCAATTACCTGCGTCGGTTTCGTAAAAAGCGTATTCAACGTTAGAACTTCCTGTGACCAGCATATTGCCATCGAACGGCATGGTGAATCTGTACCATCCGTCTCGTGCATTGTTTTCACAGCTCGGGTCATTGCCGCTAATAGTGGCTCCATTGGTGTCGAAAGTGTCGCTGGACTGATTGTTGCCATCGAATAGTAGGGTAGCAGCTGTTTGGCAATCATCGTTGCTCACAGAAGGCGTGGCTGTAATTGTAAAATTGAGATTACCATCGGTGCCATTGATTCTAAACACCTGCATCAAGTATTCTTGCCCATTGACCAGATTAAACACATGATTTCCTCCGAACAGGCAGGCCAATTCGGCGCCAAGGCAATTGCTAACATCGGTTTCGTAAAAGGCGTATTCTACATTAGAACTTCCTGTGACCAACACATTGCCATCGAACGGCATGGTGAATTTGTACCATCCATCTCTCGCGTTGTTCTCGCAGCTCGGATCATTCCCACTTATAGTAGCGCCATTGGTGTTGAATGCAGCACTGGCTTGATCGTTCATGTCAAAAGCCAAGGTTTCCGCAGAGATGCAGTCGTCATTTGTAATGGTCGGAGTGGCGGTGATCGTAAAATTGAAAGTGCCACGTGTACCATTGATTCTAAATGCTTGTAGTAAATATTCTTGTCCACCGACCAAGTTAAATGTATGGTTTCCTCCGGTGAGGCATGACAATTCGGTGCCGAAACAATTGCCGACATCGCTCTCATAGAAGGCATATTCTACGTTAGAACTTCCAGTAACCAGAACATTGCCATCAAAAGGCATGGTAAATTTGTACCAAACATCTCTGGGATTGTTTTCACAAGCTGGGCTTTGGCCACTGATGGTTGCTCCGTTACTTTGAGGAGTGTCACTGGCTTGGTTGTTGCCATCAAAATTTAAGGTGGCGGCACTGTTGCAATCGTCATTAGTAATTTGTTCATGTGCCGTCAGCGTGGTGTTTAGTGTTACATCTGTGCCAAAGGGATGGTACGCCTGCACTACATACGTTTGCCCTTGAACAAGTTGAAATGTAAATCCGATGGCTCCGTTGCAACTCAGTTGTGTTCCAATGCAGTTGCTCATATCCGATTCATATACAGCAAATTCTGAGGTAGTACTCCCGGCGATGACCAGGTTTCCGTTTATTGGCATGGTAAAGGTATACCAAACATCTTTTGGGTTGTTTTGGCATGTAGGGCTTATACCGCTTGTGGTAGCAGTGGTTAGGTCAACTGAAAAATTTGCCACATTGTTGGTAAAGGTCAGGACTTCGGCATTGATACAATCGTCATTGGCAGGTTGCCCAAAAAGTAGCACAGGAAGTAACAGTGCAAAGAGAAGGTGCAGATGTTTCATAGAGTTAGGTTTTTATAGGGCCATGAAACACAAATATGTAAGATATGGTGATTTGTGAGGGCCTTTAAAGATGCGATAAAAGCCTTCAACTTTTCTGGGGATTTTTCCTGAATTTAAGAAGTCGGATGATTTTTTAAAAAATAAAATCCCCTCCTGATCAAATTGAATAGGAAGGGATTTCGCTGTTGTTAATGATGCAGTTCTTTGATAACACTCCACCGTCCCCCTCTCGAGGGACAATGATATATCTACTAATTATTGAATTCTAACCAAACGAGAGAGGAACCTGGAGTGCCAAACTAACCAAACTAATGAGAACTTGGTGAGCTCTTAAAGAATGCCCTTTATTGAGATAGAATCGATAATAATGGTTTCTGAACTGGCTCCGTTTCTCATGGTCAATACCAATCTTCCGGTCGCCAAGCGATCTTCAGGAATTGGAATTCTCATTTCTTGCCATGAACCTTCTAGGTCTTCGACATCATCATCAAAGATCGAAAGCAATGGTTCTCCTAATCCGTCAGCAGTTTCGAAATACACAACAAAGCCGTCTTCGGTTTCCCAACTTGTGGTCCTAAAGAAGAACTTGATGTCCATCACTGGATCCGTAACCGTTGGACTCAACCCTGTGATCTCATCAAAGGTCAATGTTAGAAAACCATCAAGATCTGATGTGACGTATGCTTGGTCACCATCGATAAAGGTAGTTTCGAAAAGTGAGGCGTTGGCACTGGCAACAGTATTGTTGTAAACACCCATGCGTTCATTTTCAATGGCGCTGACAGAGGCCGCAACGAATGAGGCGGTAAAGCCAAGTTCATTTCCGGTAGCTACAAAGCTCACATATGGTGCTTGAGACCCTGGATCCGAATCTTGAACATTAGGCAGCGGGTCAACCGAACCTGCCGGTCTCGGATATGTGGTCAGTGTATCAAATGTTGGAACTTCTTCAAAGCTTGTATATCCAAACTCGAAAAGGTCATCTTCTAAAATGGTAACGGTGACACTTTTTGCTTCTCTATTATCAGGTTTCCCCAATATAAAGTCGCCGAAAGGGGCTAAGGTAAATATGACCGACCTTGACCCAACAGAAAGATCATCGTTGATCGGGGTCAGTAAAGGAATCTCAACTTCAGATTGCCCAGCCGGAACCACTACGGTTCCCGAACCATTCGCCAATGAGAAATCAACACCTTCTTGCGCCGGATTCTCTGTAGGAAATGATACCGTGTACGAAAGGGTCACATCTTGAGAGACGTCTCCTGACGAATAAATGACCTTGATGGTCGCCGGTTCTGTACTAGCTTCAGAGATGCTTGTGGTCGCAGTATCGAACGAAATATAGTCGAAACTCGATGGTAATATATTGAAGTCATCGTCTTTTTTACAGCTCCCCATCAATACAAATAGGGTCACCAATAGACTTATGAATTTTACGTTTTTCATGTTGTTGGATTTTTAGTAACCTGGATTTTGTACCATGTTAGGGTTAGCATTCATTTCATCAATAGGAACCGGAAGAATGGTTCGGTTCTCTGGAGCCACCACTTCTGTCGGTGCCGCATCTTGCCTAAACTTGTTATAGGTAAGTGCATAACGCGTAAGGTCAAAGAGTCGAAAGCCTTCGAAGGCCAATTCTTTTCTTCGCTCAAGCAAGATCTTATCGATAAGGTCTTGTCCCGTTTCAGTTGAGGTACCGGCCATTGGGTCTGCTCTCTGGATAATAGCATCGAGCGCCATTTGCGCATCTGTGTTTTCTCCGAGCTGTGCGTGTGCTTCCGCTTTGATCAAGTACATCTCCGAAAGTCGTAGAACTTGCAGGTTGTCATCATTGAAGCCAACACTTGGAAACTTTTGAACCAGATTTACCGTTCCCGATACTGGATACAATTGTGTTCTGACATCGGTAGCTGTGAAAAGGCTGATGAAATCTGGTGAGGCAAAAGCATCCTCATATCCAAGATAAAAGTGGGTAATCGAATTGCTGCCTAAATTGTCGGTAGCGTTAAATGCAACTGTAAATAAGGTCTCATCATTGAAATCGAGTCCGTCCCAGCTGGCAATGTATTGGCCATTGTCTAATAGGGAATTACCACTCGAATTGATGACCTCTGTGGCAAGGTCTCTTGCAGCAGTCCAATTTTCCATATGTAAATACACACGAGCTAACAAAGCGCGTGCTGCATGAATATCCATGCGTGTCGGTGAGTTGTCAAGGTCAGGATCCATAAGATTGATGGCCTCCATGAGGTCATTGACAATTTGAGCATAGCCTTCGGCTGTAGTGCTTCTTTCGGGAAATTGCACGGTTCCTCCGTTTCCAAGTAAAGAAAAGTCTGGAATTGGAACCCCGAGGTGTGAAGCTCCTGCAGTCGAATTGTATGGCTGCGCAAAGAACAGTTGAAAATTATGCAGTGCCAATGCTCTTAACGCGTGTAGCTCCCCAATATATTGATTAGCGTCGTCTTGTTCGCTCGCTGGAAATGTGATTTCATTTGCCTCTCGAATGGCTATCGAAGAGGTGGCGATGATATCGGCAAAATTGTTCCAGGTTCCGTCGGCGTTGCCATCGTTGGCGTTCAAGTTAAATGCGTCATAATCCAAGTACCTTCCGGTGTTGTCAAAGGCATCGATGAAACCGTTGTCTGACAAGATCTCAGGAACCAACAAAACGGTACGACCATAATTGTTTGCACTGGCTAAAAAACTGTAAGTTCCGTTTGCAGCCAAGTTAAGAGAATTCAAGTCTACGACCGCCTCATCTACAGGTACGGTATCTGAAAAATTCTGATCCAATGTATCATCGCAAGCGACCAGTACAATTGATAATGAGAATAGTATGGTATATATGTATTTTTTCATGGTGTCGAATTAAAATGTTAGATCTAAACCTAAAAAGATGGTCTTACTGATAGGAATCTCTTGATTCAAGCGACCGGACAAACCAGCCTCGGGATCTCTTTCTAACCTGTCATCATGTATATACGTGAATAGGTTACTTCCTTTGACGAATACCCTTGCGTTAGAAATTTTCAGCTTTTCAACCAGTTTTTCTGGAAACTGATAGGCTAGCGTGACATCTCTTAATCGGATGTAAGAACCGTCATAAATAAAACGAGAAGAAGATTGAGAGGAAGTTCCAGATTGTCCGTTTCCGAATACAACCTTCGGCACATCTGTGATATCTCCTGGCTGTCGCCACCTTCTTTCATAAGTGCCTCGATTGATGTTTCCAGTTGTTGAAAGTCCTCTAGACCCATCTGAGTTTGTAAACCTTCCCCATGTATCATATAACAAGCCTCCCCAAGCAGTATAAATATGGAAGTCTAGTGAGAATCCTTTGTATCGAACCGTGTTTTGCAGTCCGGCATAGAAATCTGGTGTTGACTTTCCGATGATGCCTTGCTCGGCGTTGTTATAGTTGGTGGTCACCTCTGTTCTAGTGTCGTCGGTATACCATAAGGCATTTCCGTTAGCAGGATCTACACCTGCGTATATCGGTAAATAGAAGGTATTAATGTCTTCACCAACTGCAATGACGCTAGTGGTCCCTTCGATAGGTTCGTTACCTCTGTCTAATTTGGTGACCTCGTTTTTGTTGGTGGTAAAATTGACACTGGTGGTCCATTCAAAACCTCCCGTATTTGAAACGACGTTTCTACTGGTGATCGACAGCTCGATTCCGGTGTTTTCCATCTCACCGATGTTTTCACCGATTCCGGTGTCTCCGTTCGAAGCCGAAACAGGTCTACTACGCAAGAGGTCACTGGTGACTCTTTTGTACCAATCGATGCTTCCTGAAATACGTCTGTTAAGTATTGTATAATCTAATCCGACATTCAGGGGTTTGTTCTTCTCCCAAACCAGATCAGGGTTTCCAAGCGTTGAGAAGATCAGGCCAGGGGATTCATCGTAGTTATTGATGCTAAATAAGTTGTTGATACCACCCACACCTGGGTCATTACCATTAACTCCGTAGCTGGCTCGTAGCTTCAAGTCATCGATAACCGATTGGCTTTCCATGAATTTTTCCTTGGCGATGTTCCACCCCAAACCAACGGACCAGAATACGGCATATTTGTTATCGTCGCTAAATTCTGAAGAACCATCACGTCTTACGGAAGCACTTAGTAGATAGCGGTCGTCGTATGAATATTCTGCATTCAAGAAAGCAGAGTTAAGTCCGCCAAAGAATCTGCTGGTCGAAGCCGTAGTAGGAATGGTTCCGTTGGTGAGGTCAGTAAAACCATCTGGAATATTCTCGATTGCGATGTCGGTGAATTTGTTTCTCGTTTTCTGAAACTCGTAACCTCCAAATGCTGTGAGACTATGCTTGTCCCATGTTTGATCATACTTCAACATGTTTCTAAACAACCAGTTGAATAAGAAATCTGAATCTTGAAAACCGTCTCCCAAAGGTCTTCCGCTTCCAAAACCTGCTGGGCGACGAATGAAGTCATCTACAAAACGCTGATTTAAATTGATGAGTGACTCAAAAGAAAGTCCGTCAGTAATTCTATAAGCCAAATTCGCTGATCCCAGTAAAGTGTGTGTAATGTTTCTTCTAATTTCTTCACGCGCTTGTGCAATGGGATTGTGCGTACTATTGAACGTTAAGTTGTATGTGCCATCATCATTAAATGGTGCAATATCAGGTCGTATCCTATAGATAGAACGCACTGGGTTGGCAAATGCACCTCCATCGGGTCTAACATCGCTGATACGCTTGTTGTAACTCACAGAAATTCCGGCTGACAAGCGATCATTAAAATCATGATCAACTTTGATTCTTGAGTTGATACGCTCAAATTGAGAAGAAAGAATAATACCCTCTTGATTGAAGTATCCTCCGGAAATAAAGAATCGTGTTTTTTCTGACCCTCCACTGATAGACAAGTTGTGCTGTTGGTACAAAGCGTCTCGAGTGTTGAGGTCGTACCAATCAGTGTTTACATTTGGATTGAATCCGCGGTCGGTGAGATAGGTCAAGGCATCGGCTTGGTTGGATGCGAGCGATGCATTCAAGACTCCTTCAATTAGCAGCTCTCCCAACTCGTCAGTATTTAGTGGTTTAAAGCGTTCGGCGGCGGTGGCTGAGGACAAACCAGATTGTACATTGTACGTGACACTGGTTTTTCCGGTTCTTCCAGATTTTGTTTTGATAACAATTACACCGTTGGATCCACGAACCCCATAGATAGAAGTTGCGGCGGCATCTTTAAGAACCGACAGGTTTTCAATGTCACTTGGGTTGAGTGATGCTATAACACCCGCATTCGTTGTTTGAAGTCCGTCGATAACATAAAGGGGGGCTGCTGAATCAAAAGATCCAACTCCTCTAATACGAACGGTAGGAGTAGCTCCTGGTTGTCCAGAGTTGGCGATGACTTGAACCCCCGAGACGTTTCCTTGCAAGTTTTCTTGTAAAGAGGCTCTGGGCACCGATGTGATGATATCCACATCCAAGTTCTCTGCAGAACCTGTGATTCTCGCTTTTCTTTGGGTGCTATAACCTGTTACGATGACCTCTTCCAATTCATCGAGATTCGTTCTCATCGTTACGTTAATTTGTTTGTTGGCTCCGACGGTGATGCTTTGAGAAAGCATTCCCACATATGAAAAGACCAATACTTCACCAGGGTCGGCGATAATTCGATAATTACCATCGAAGTCAGTCTGAACACCTCTCGTAGTTCCTTGAACTAGAATCGACACACCAGGAAGCGGTAAACCATTATCGTCAACCACGGTACCCGTAATCGGGTCTTGTGTGGCCTTTTTAATGATTGATTGCACCTTTTGCTGCTGACTGATTCTATTCTTGCCAGAATTCTCCTGTTTATCTTCGCCAATTTCTTCTAAGACATCCAATACAGCAGCCTCGTTCCTTGGAAAGAGGATAATCTGATTTTTGAACATCTTAAAGTCAATATCTGTAGCATTAAAAATACGAGTAAGAATGGTGGGGACTTCTTGTTTTTCTGCATGGATGGTCGTCTTTTTTGAAACGTCAACAAGGCTGTTATTATAAAAGAAGTGAAAATCACTTTCAGCCTCAATTTGATCCAAGACGGTTTTCAATGCGACATTTTCTACATTTACGGTAATGGCTTGGCTATAGGCGTTGCTTGCAAATAGCTTTGCGAGGGTAACAAATACTAAAACAATGTAGATCTTCATGATCCTTAGAAATTGATTTCTAAGCGAAAAACCTGTGGGTTCGCTTTTTTTCATAATTTTGGAATGTTTGATGTTGGTCAATAAGTTTTATTGGTCAATACCATTAAAGGGGGTGTTGCAGCACCCTCTTTTCTTTTGAGGTATTATTTCATATCAATGATCACTTGGTCTTTCGTCCTCGTGTACTTGATTGGTGATGAAATCATCAATAATTGCAGTGATTCTTCCAGTGTCAAATTGTCAAAGGTTCCTGTGTATTCATATGTTAATAGTTTAGGTGATTTAATTACGATTTTGATATTGTACTTTCGCTCAAGGTCTAGAGCAACCTGACGCATAGGGGTGTTCTTAAAGACCAGCGTTCCTTGCTGCCATGCAATGGCGTCTTTGGAGATCACTTCTTCTACCTCGATTTTCTCTTCAGTTTTATAATAGACTGCCTTTTGGGAAGGTGCCAAAACGATGGGTATTTCCTTCTCGCGAAGTACTTCTACTTTACCCGAGATCAATGTGGTTTCAGTCTGACTGTCATTTTGATAGGACTTAACATTGAAAGAGGTTCCAAGTACCTTTACATCAAAGTCCCTGGTCTTTACAATAAAAGGTCTTTCTGGATCATGTGTTACGTCAAAATGCCCTTCTCCGATCAATGCTACTTCTCGCTCTCCTTGATCAAAAGTCCTTGGATACTGAAGTTGACTGTTAATGTTTAGGAGTACGACGCTTCCATCGGGTAAGGTTATCTTCTTTGCAAAATCATCTTGGGTGCTGACAACCAGCGAATGATGTTGATGGTCATCAGAACTTTCGTTTAGATTATACTGATACCAATAGGAGGCAAAGGCAATCAATACAGCAATAGCGGCGGCATACGAGCCATAGGTCAAACGTTTCCGTTTGGTATGCTTGTCGACAAAGTTGTCATATACTGCCTGTGTGTCATTATGGTCAACATTTTCCAATGTCTTGGCAACATGCTCAGCCTTTAACTTGTTGAAGATGCGTTGGTTGTTTTCGTCTGCTTGAATCCACCTTAGAATCTCCAGACGCTCTTGCTCACTCACCTCTTCCCGTAAGTACTTTTTTAATTTGAGCTCGTTCATTTTCGAAAGTGTTTATACTATACTGACGAAAAAAAAGAGGAGACCCCCTAAAAAGAAATCGACTTTTTTAAAAAAGATGTAGAAACTCTTGCAGATGTAACTTCATATGCTTGATAGCACGAGTGATATGATTCTCTACAGTTTTTACCGAAATATCAAGCTCTTCAGAGATGTCTTTGTGAGCCAATCCCTGCACTCTACTTTTAATGAAGACCTGTTTGCATTTATCGGGTAAAAGTTGAATAGCGGCTTCGATCTGAGCTGCTAGTTCTTGTTCAATAATCAGAGAAGAAGCCTCGTCTGATAAGGCCAAATAATTGATGTGTTGTTCGATGGCAGCATCTTGCCCCCATCTTTTTACCTTTCGTTTGTCCTTTCGTAGTTGATCCAGGCAGGCGTTACGAACCATCTTGAACAAATAGCTATTAAAGTTTGAATGGATCTCCAGCGTCTTTTTCTTCTTCCAGAGCTTGACAAAAACGTCTTGAACGATTTCCTCAGCATCCTCTTCACTTGAAAGGTAGTTCTTGGCAATGTGCAAGAGTTTTGCATGATACAATTTGAAAAGTGTTTCAAATGTATTTGCGCCGCTACTATCAGAAATAGAAATAACGGATGGTGTGTTATTTGACAAGGAGTCATCCATTTACGAACAGGATTGCTAGTATAAACTTATTAAAAAAAGATTAGAACGGTACGGTTTTACCTTTTTTTGAAAATTGTTGATCTTAATTCACATGTTTATATGATAACCCTAATGACCGATAGCCAATAACTAACAACTAATTAATGTGCCTCCAGCCAATTCTCACCAATGCCCATTTCGACATCTAACGGGACGGCTAGCTTATAGGCGTTCTCCATTTCAGATTTGATGATGGGTTTGATGGTCTCGAGTTCATCTTTGTGGGCATCAAACACCAATTCATCATGTACTTGAAGCAGCATCCTTGACTTGAAGTTTTCTTCCTTGAAACGTTTGTGGATGTTGATCATGGCGATTTTGATGATATCAGCGGCGCTTCCTTGTATCGGTGCGTTGACAGCATTTCGCTCTGCAGCTCCGCGTACAACGGCATTACGGCTGTTAATGTCCTTGAGATAACGACGTCTTCCAAGAATAGTTTCTACATAACCGTTGTCTCTTGCAAAGTCGACTTGATTGGCCATGTATTGACGCAACTTCGGATAGGTCTTGTAATAGGTTTCGATAAGCTCTTTGGCCTCACTTCGAGACAGATCGGTTTGATTGCTTAAGCCAAAGGCGGAAACACCATAGATAATACCAAAGTTCACGGTCTTAGCGTTACCTCTTTGCTCGCGAGTAACTTCATCTAAAGCTACATTGAAGACACGCGCTGCGGTTGAAGCATGAATGTCCTCACCATCTTTAAACGCCTTGATCATATTTTCCTCTTCGCTTAAGGCAGCGATGATGCGCAACTCGATTTGAGAGTAGTCGGCGGCGAGTAAGACGTGATCTTTGTCTCGAGGTACAAACGCTTTTCTTACTTGTCGACCTCGCTCGGTACGAATCGGAATGTTCTGCAGATTCGGATTGTTAGAACTTAATCTTCCCGTGGCGGCTACAGCCTGACTATATACGGTGTGTATCCTATGTGTTTTCGGATTCACTTCGTTTGGAAGCGCATCAACATAGGTGCTTTGTAGTTTTTTGTATTGGCGCCATTCTAAGATATCGGCTATGATCTGATGATCCTTTGCCAAATATGACAGGACATCTTCTGCAGTTGAATATTGTCCTGTTTTGGTCTTCTTGGGTTTGTCGACCAACTTCAATTTATCAAATAGAATTGGTCCCAATTGTTTTGGCGAAGCCAAGTTGAAGGTCTCTCCCGCTTGTTCATAGATGCCACTTTCGAGACGGTCAATGTCAGTGGTCAGCGCCTCAGATAGTCCTTTCAAATAATCCTCGTTGAGGTTGATTCCTTCGATCTCCATATCGGCCAATACGCTGACCAATGGTACTTCGACCTCCTTGAAAAGCTTGGTCACATTGCCAGTCTCCATTTCCTTTTCGAAATGTTCTTTTAATTGCAACGTGATATCTGAATCCTCTACCGCATATTCGGTCTGTTTTTCGAGAGCTACCGAACGCATCGACAACTGGTTCTTTCCTTTTTTTCCAATCAATGTTTCTATCGAAACGGGCTGGTAGTTAAGATAGGTTTCGGCCAGTACGTCCATATTATGGCGCATGTCTGGATTGATAAGGTAATGAGCGATCATCGTATCAAAGATTGGCCCTTTCACCGGCATGCCATAGTTAGAGAGTACCTTGATGTCGTATTTCAAATTTTGCCCGATCTTTTCAATGCTTTCGTTTTCAAAGAATGGTCTAAATTCTTCAAGAATGGTTTTGGTTTCTTCTTGATCTTCTGGAAAGCCAACATAGTATCCTTTTCCTACTTCCCATGAAAATGCGATTCCGACGAGTTCGGCTTCAAGCGATTTAATGCTGGTCGTTTCGGTGTCGAAACAAACACTGTTCTGCTTTAGCAATTTCTCCAGCAAAAGTTTCCGCGAAAGCGAAGTATTTATTAGCTGATAAAAGTGTGAGGTGGTTTCAATGTTTTGGTAACCATTCACTGTGGCGCTCTCTACAGCCATCCCGGTACCAGGTTGTGCAAACAGGTCGAATTGTGTAGCATCAGCCGCTCGTTGCTTGGGTGTTTTAGCCACTGGAGTAGCTGCAGTTGCAGTCGTTGCTTCAGGTTGTTTGCCAAACGTTTTCAAGAAATTTTCAATCATTCTCCTGAACTCCAACTCGGTAAAGATCTCTTTTACCTTATCGACGTCTGGTTCTGAAAGTTCAAAGTCTTTTTCATGAAACTCTACCGGGACATCCAATAGGATGGTTGCTAGCTTTTTTGAAAGCATCCCTAACTCGGCATTGGCTTCGACCTTTTCCTTCATTTTGCCTTTAAGCTCGTGCGTGTTGGCGAGTAAGTTCTCCATGCTTCCATATTGCGCTAAGAACTTTTTGGCGGTCTTTTCTCCAACGCCAGGTAATCCAGGGATATTATCAACCGAATCGCCCATCATTCCGAGAAAATCGATGACTTGCTCCGGACGTTCTACTTCAAATTTCTTCTGTACTTCTTCGATTCCCCATAGTTCCCAACCGTTGCCCATTCTCGGCGGACGATACATAACGATGTTCTCTGAAACTAATTGGGCGAAATCTTTATCAGGAGTAACCATATAGGTCATGTAGCCTTGCTTTTCGGCTTGTTTTGCCAAGGTGCCAATGATGTCATCGGCTTCGTACCCCTCTTTGACCATCACTGGAATGTGCATAGCCTTAAGGATCTTTTCGATATACGGAACCGCAATCTTGATAGCCTCTGGAGTTTCGTCTCTATTGGCCTTATATTCTGGGAACATTTCGACACGGTCTACCGATCCACCCTTGTCAAAACAGACGGCAAGATGATCGGGACGTTCGCGCTTGATCACATCCAATAAGGAATTCATGAAGCCCATGATGGCGCTCGTGTCCATTCCCTTCGAGTTGATTCTTGGATTCTTTATAAAAGCGTAGTATCCTCTAAAAATTAAGGCATAGGCATCGAGGAGAAACAGGCGTTTTTTATCTGACATATTGGTTGTTATTTATGTGGAAGGGCCATTGGTCATGACCATCTTCAAAACTACAAAGATTATTTGCCAAACAAAAACCGAAATGCCTCTGATCATCCCTTGTTAAAAAAGGAAGATTTTATGTTTTCATTGCTATTAGCTTGATGCTTAGTGACACTGAAGTGTTCATGAATCGAATATGCCCCCGTTTCGCCATTTTTATTCAATGCGATGTACCCGACTTGAAAATCTTTGTAATTGCTGTTAGGTTTGTTGACAATACGTTTGATGGCTTCTTCACATGCTTCTTGAGGTGACTTACCTTGACGCATCAATTCGACAACCAAGAAGCTGCCCACGGTTTTTACCACCTCTTCACCAAGACCCGTTGCGACGGCTGCCCCAATTTCATTGTCTACAAAAAGTCCGGATCCTATGATGGGCGAATCACCCACACGTCCGGCCATCTTATAGGCGAGGCCGCTAGTTGTGCAAGCACCAGCTAAATCGCCGTTTTTATCAATGGCCAACATGCCGATGGTATCGTGGTTTTCGATGTTGATGATGGGTTTGTATTTGGACTCAACCTTCCATTCTTCCCAAGCTTTCTTCGATTTTTCCGTTAGCAAATTCTCCTTTTGGAACCCTTTTTTATAGGCAAACATTTCTGCGCCATCACCGGCCAGCATCACATGTGGGGTGTCTTCCATCACTTTGCGGGCCACTGAAATGGCGTGTGTCACATTTTTCAGGTATACCACAGCGCCACAATTACCATGTTTGTCCATGATGCAGGCATCGAGTGTAACATTGCCATCACGATCTGGAAGCCCACCCTTGCCTACAGACATGCTATTTGGATCTGCCTCTTCGACCATGACCCCTTGTTCAACAGCGTCTAACGACGAACCTCCTTGGTATAAGACTTCCCATGCTTTGGCGGTCGATTTCTTTACATCCCATGTAGCAATGACCAAAGGTCTTACAGGGTCAACATTGACAGTGGCAGCGATCTCAGGTTTCTTTTCCGATTCGCTGGCGCATGCTGCCACAGTTACCGTTGAGGTCACTGCTATACCCGCAAGTGAGGCATCCTTGATAAATTTTCTTCTGTTCATATTGTCTTAATTATGGAGGGGATGTATTTTTATTGTATGGTTATTTCGTCAATGAAGATCCAACTTCTTCCGTCGTGTGCATAGCCCAAATGCCAAGTAGGCAATACGCCCATCTTCTTAGCAACGACTTTAACGTATCTGGCGTTTTTCCCCGTAAGGGAAGTGTCAACCGTTTTGATCAGTACATCTTCAGAGTGTTCGGCAGCATCAATTGACAAGGAAGAAACTTTCTCAAAATTCACCTTGTCCTTCGAAACATAGAAATCAACCTGCGTCGGGTAAAAGATCCAACTACGTTGGTCCTGCAAGAAATTGGTGGCAATGGAATTGATGCTTTTTTCTTTTCCAAGGTCAACAATGGCTATTACATCTTCATCCCAATAGCCTTGCCAAGTACCCGTTCTAAAATCCTGGGCTCCTAAAATGCCATCGATCAGTGCATCATTTCCGCCAGCGTTGTATTGATTGGCATATTCGGTTTTTAGTTCGATACTGATATTCGGGTCGATCTTGTAAAAATCGGTGCTAATCACAGCACTCTTGGTTCCTTTTCTTTCTGCGTATACTTTAAGGTTAACTGGGTCCGACAGTTCGATCGGTTGCTCGTATTTCTTGAAGTTTTGGTCATTTAGTGCATAGTAGATTTCTGCTTCGGGAGCCACGGTTCTCAAAACTACCTGAGTGCTACCCTTAAAAGCTACGTCTCCTTCTGCGATAAAAGGAGCAGGAACGATCAAATGTTCAGTGATCTCAGTAGTTGGTACAGCATCATCTGTGCTTCCCCAAGAACTGGGCGTATCGGTCATGTGAAATTCTAGTTGACCTCCGGCCATGATCTCTTGGTGCAACAGGTAGGTACGATTCAAGGCTTTTCCGTTTAAAAATACCTTGTCAATATACTTGTTGGTCTTGTTAAGTTGATGTGTAGCTATGGTGAATTGCTTTCTGTTTTCTAGATGGATACTTGCCTTGTCAAAGAGTGGTGTACCAATGATATACTGATTGCTTCCCGGCGTTACCGGATAGAAGCCAAGACTACTAAAAATGTACCAGGCACTCATTTGTCCGCAATCTTCATTGCCCGAAATACCATCGGGTGCATTTTGATAGAGTTCAGTAAGAATTTTATGCACCTTTTCTTGCGTTTTGTGCGGTTTGTTCACAAAGTTGTACAGATAAGCCATGTGGTGACTGGGCTCGTTGCCATGTGCGTATTGTCCGATGAGTCCTGTGATGTCGGCTTGATTTCTTCCGGAGGTTTCGGCTTTTGCTGAAAATAACTTGTCGAGCTGGGTTTCGAGTTTGTCTTTTCCGCCTAATAAAGAAGTAAATCCTGTAATATCCTGCGGAACATAAAAACTGTACTGCCACGAATTGGCTTCCGTATAATTAAAATTCACCTCATACGGATCAAAAGGCGCAAACCATGTGTTGCGAAAACGCCCTCTCATAAACTGTGTTTCGGGATCAAATATGTTCTTGTAGTATTGTGCTCTTTTCGAATACTCGACGTAGTCCTCGGTTTTATTTATGGCCTTGGCCATCATGGCGATGGTCCAATCGTCATAGGCGTACTCAAGGGTTTTGGAGACCGATTCACTTTCTTCCTCAACAGGAATATACCCAAGTTCTTTATAAGATTTTAATCCGAGTTTATCACGCGTGGCACTATACTTCATTGCTTCAAAGGCCTTGTTCGCGTCATAGCCATTGATGCCTTTTAAATATGCATCAGCGATGACAGGTACGGCATGATAGCCGATCATGCATCCCGTGTAATTGGCCGAAAGGTCCCAAATGGGCATGATGCCGCCTTCGTCATATTTTGCTATAAAAGTGTTGATGAAGTCATTAGTACGTTCTTGCTCGATGATAGTATAGAGCGGGTGTGTAGCGCGATAGGTGTCCCAAAGCGAGAATACGGTGTAATAGTCAAAATCCTTGGTTTGATGTATTTCGAGGTCCATCCCACGATAGCGACCGTCAACATCTTGGTAAAGATTGGGAGCAATCATAGCGTGATACATCGCTGTATAGAAGTTGGTTTTATAGTCGTTATCATTGCTTTCAACCACGATCTTTTCGAGTTGAGTTTCCCAAGTTGACTGTGCTTCTTTTTTGATTTCGTCAAAGGTCTTGTTGCCGATTTCTTTTTCTAAGTTCTTTTTGGCCCCAGTTTCGTCAACTGCCGAGATTCCTACTTTGACAAACACGGGTTCGTTGTTCGGATTGTCGAACTGAAAGGCCATTCTGTGCATGTCATCTTTTACTGGATTTCCTTTTAATGCATGCGAAAACTGGATGTGATAAAAAAGACGTTGATCGGTAGCCCATGCCTTAGAGTGGCGGTATCCAGAAATTTCAGTTTCAGAGACCATTTGGATCTTGGCGTCGAGCACTTCGTCGCGATGGTGCATGTCCAAGATGAGAACTTGGTTTTCTGAAGAAGGGTACTGATACTGATGAATACCACTTCGTTGTGAAACGGTCAATTGTACTTCAATGTTAGTGCTATCCAATTGTACTTTATAATAACCAGGTTTGGCCACTTCGTTTTCATGAGAAAAGTGCGCGCGATATCCTTTTTTTCCATCTGCGCCATTGTGAAAATTTACAGCGTTAGTGGGCATCAATAAGATATCTCCGTAATCAGAAACTCCAGTACCACTCAAGTGGGTATGTGAAAAACCGTAGATGTATTCGTCAGAGTAGTGATAGCCCGAACAGCCATCCCAACCGTCTAATCGGGTGTCTGGACTCAATTGCATCATGCCAAAAGGCAAGGTAGCTCCAGGATAAGTGTGGCCATGGCCACCGGTTCCTATAAAGGGATTTACATAGTGAATAAGATTGGTGTCCTTTTTAGCAGGCTCAATGTCTATTTTTTCCGAACAGCTTTGGGTCGAGAAGAGTAAAGACATGGCAATTAGTGAAATAAATGCCCTCATTTAAAAACAAGTTGTTAATTTTAAGACATCTAAGATAGTAAAATGAAAAACAATCTGTTGAACCTCATTCTCTTGGCTATAGGTCTCTATGGTTGCACAGAGAACGAAGTTTTTGTACAAGAACCGCAACTCATCCCGATACCACAATCCCTTGAAAGAACAGACGGATATTTTGAATTAAACGACCAAGTATATCTGGTTGCCGAATCGTTTGTCGAAGAAGGCGAGTTTTTACAAAAGCTGATCACTAACGCAGGAGTTAAAGAAATCACAGATACCGCTTCGAAAAGTATTCGGCTTGAAAAAAATGAAGCGCTTAGCGACGAGGAATACACTCTAACCATTCAAGAAAAGGACATTGCCATTGCGGCCAGTACATCGAAAGGGATCTATCACGGGATTCAAACCTTTCGACAATTATTACCTCCTTGTGTCGAAGATGCTTCGTGCAATGAAGGGTCCATTTATTTGCCAAACCTGATCATTAAAGATGCACCCAGATTTGGGTATCGCGGAATGCATCTAGACGTAGGACGTCATTTCTTCGATGTGGAAGACATCAAGAAATATATCGACATGATCGCCATGCTTAAAATGAATACTTTTCATTGGCATTTGACCGAAGATCAGGGTTGGCGTATCGAAATCAAAAAGTACCCGAAACTCACTTCTGTTGGGGCCTACAGAAACGAAACCTTGGTTGGACATTATAATGATCAGCCCCATCAATTTGATGGAAAACGTTACGGCGGATTCTACACACAAGAACAGGTCAAAGAAATCGTGGCCTACGCCAATGGCCTTAATATCACAGTAATTCCTGAGATCGAATTGCCAGGGCATTCGCAAGCAGCCATTGCGGCCTATCCGCATTTGGGATGCACAGGCGAACAGATCGACGTAGCTACTAAGTGGGGCATCTTTGAAGAGATCTATTGTCCGAAGGAAGAGACGTTTCAATTTTTGCAAGATGTACTCGATGAGGTAATGGAATTATTTCCTTCAGAGTACATTCATATTGGAGGAGACGAAGCGCCGAAGATCCGTTGGAAGCAATCTGATTTTTGTCAGGAATTGATCAAAAAAGAAGGGCTGGTCGATGAGCACGGCTTGCAGAGTTACTTTATCAAACGAATTGAAACCTATCTCAATAGCAAAGGACGAAAGATCATTGGGTGGGATGAGATCCTTGAAGGCGGTCTCGCTCCTAACGCGACCGTCATGTCATGGCGAGGCGTCAAAGGAGCCGTTGATGCTGCCAAACAAGGGCATCAAGTAATCTTGTCGCCAACTTCACATTGTTACTTTGATTACTACCAACACGATGGAGAAGAAGAACCCTTGGCCATCGGTGGCTTTTTACCGTTGGAAAAAGTATACGGTTTTGAACCCATTCCTTCAGAATTGAATGTCGAAGAGTCAAAAAATGTTTGGGGTACCCAAGGAAATGTATGGACCGAGTACATGCCCGATTATAAAAAAGTGCAGTACATGGCCTATCCGCGTATGATGGCCTTAAGCGAGGTGGCTTGGTCTCAAAAAGAAAATATGGACTATCTTGATTTTGTGTCCCGCTTGGCCCATTTTCAAGAGCGATTGGACGTGATGGGAATCAACTATGCCAATCATCTGTACGAGGTACATGGAAACCTTCCAAATGCACAAGAACAACAGACCTTTGAACTTTCGACCTTACTTTCTGATAAAGACATTCGTTATACCACCAACGGAAAACAACCGACCAAAGAATCTCCGGTCTATTCATATCCGATACCCGTTGGTAAGAGCGTCACGATCAAAGCGGCCGTTTTTGAAGATACCAAACAACTTGGAAGCACTTTTTCACAAGACCTTCACATGCACAAGGCTGTAGGGAAGGAGGTCAGTTTGGCGATCGCTCCCAATAAAACCTATGATGCAGGAGGAAAGCAGGCTTTGGTGAACAGTATCAACGGTAGCAATTCTCGATTTGGTGATCAAGAATGGTTGGGCTTCTGGGGAGATAACATTGAAGCTGTCATAGATCTAGGAGAAGAAACGCCGATTAAAGAAGTTAAAACCCGTTTCTTCAATGCAAACGGACAGTGGATCTATGCGCCAAAAGCGTTGTCGGTTTCTTTTTCTTTAGACGGAAAAACATTTGATAAAGCCCAACACGTAGCGATTTCAAAAAGTGACGATTCACTAGTTCCCGTTACAGCTACGTTTGAACCTGTATCCACCCGTTACCTTAAAATACAAGTTGAAAAGTATGGCCTGATTCCTGACGGAAAGCAAGGAGCTGGAAATCAGGCATGGACCTTTATCGACGAAATTCATGTCAATTGATCCTTTATGATAGTAGAAATTTGCGCCAACTCATATGAATCAGCCATCAACGCCCAGCAAGCCGGAGCGCATCGAATAGAGTTGTGTTCTGAACTGGCTTTAGGCGGCGTTACACCGTCATACGGACTTCTTAAAAAGGTGATGGAAGATATTTCAATTCCCGTGAATGTGTTGATCCGTCCGCGAAGTGGGGACTTTACGTATTCAGAAGAAGAATTCGAGATCATGAAACAGGATATTGAATTGTGTAAAGAACTCGGGTGCAATGGCATCGTCTCTGGATTGTTGTTAGACGACCATCAAACCATCGACCTCGACCGAACAGCAGAGCTCGTTGCCTTAGCACGCCCGCTTGCTTTTACGTTTCACCGTGCGTTTGATTGGGTAAAGGACCCGATGGATTCAATCGATCAACTAATCAAGATTGGCGTGGATCGCGTGCTCACCTCTGGGCAAAAAGACAGCGCTTTCGATGCTATTGAATTGTTGAAAGACCTCCAGCGAAGGGCAGGAGAGAAGCTGATTGTAATGCCTGGCGGCGGAGTCAACGTACACAATGTTGCTGGATTTAAAGATGTCGGCATTCGCGAAATTCACTTCACTGGAAGCTCAAGTCGAAACAGCATGAGCAAGCCACCCAAGGTGTCAATGAACAGTACCAAATTATTTGATGAAACCCTATTGAGTGCCTCTGATAAAACTGTGATTGAACAGATGCTCAGATTACTAGATTGTTAATCTTCCCTTAAATCTTCGACCAATTGGAAGCTAACCGATAATTTTGTTAAAATTTAAAAGAAACCCATGCCTCGTTTTTTCATTTTTTTGACCATCATTTATTTGATTGGTACTTTCTACGGCTTTCAAGCATTTAGAACCTTGACCAAGAATTACTGGTTGCAAGGATTGTACTTGCTCATATTTGTTGGAGCCATTGCAAACATCTATTTTCAATTCAACGGATATGACCGTTCTCAAGGCATGACTTCTGCCATGAGCATATCGATTGGTATTTTTCTAGCGTTTATGGCGCTCGGTTTTCTATCGGGTATCATTATGTTGTTAGAAGACATCGTTCGTCTCTGCGTATGGATATTTAATAAGGTGGCACTGAATGCTGATCCTGGTCAAAAGTACTTTCCGGCAAGAAGAAAATTTGTGAGCCAGATCGCGTTGGGATTGGCCGCTATCCCTTTTGCGTCCTTGCTCTACGGAATGTACAAAGGAAAGTACAACTACCGCGTATTAAAATACACCCTACATTTTGAAGATTTGCCCGATGCCTTTGATGGGTATCGCTTAACCCAGATCTCAGACATTCACAGTGGAAGCTTTGACAATAAGGAAAAGGTGAATTATGCTGTAGATCTTGTGAATGAGCAACAATCAGATGTGATTCTCTTTACAGGAGATATGGTCAACAATGAAGCCAAGGAAATGGAGCCTTGGAAAGATACTTTTGGGCGACTCAAAGCCAAAGATGGAAAGTACTCGGTGCTTGGGAATCATGATTACGGCGATTACATAGGATGGGCTACTCCAGAAGCCAAAGCTCAGAATTTAGAACGCTTGAAAGAAATACAAAAAGAAATGGAATTTGATCTGTTGCTTAACGATGCTCGTTTTCTGGAGAAGGACGGTCAGCGCATTGCATTGATCGGTGTTGAGAATTGGGGAGCCGGAGGATTTAAAAAAGCAGGGGACCTCAATAAGGCCATTGAAAAAGTAGAAAAAGGTGATTTTAAAATATTGATGAGCCATGACCCATCACATTGGGAACAAGAAGTGATTGGTCATGATTATCATTATCACCTAACGTTAAGCGGACACACTCACGGAATGCAATTCGGAATTGAAATTCCAGGTTGGGTAAAATGGAGTCCGGTGAAATGGCGTTACAAATATTGGGCAGGGATTTATAAAGAACTCGGACAATATATCAACGTGAATCGTGGTTTTGGTTATATCGGTTATCCAGGTCGAGTGGGTATCTGGCCTGAGATCACGGTGATCGAGCTTAAAAAAGGGAAGAGTCCCGCGTAATTAACAGAAAATGTTACATTTGTAGTACTAATATTGCCAAAATTTAAAAAAGAATGTCAAAATTTGGTGAATTAATTGATGCTGATATCCCAATCTTGCTAGATTTCTATACAGATTGGAATGAGCAATCCACGTCTATGCATCCTGTGTTAAAGGATGTGGCAGCAGCTTTAGGCGACAAGGCCAAAGTAATCAAGATCGACGTCGATAAAAACCAAGAATTAGCAGAAGCACTTCGTGTTAAAGGACTACCTACCTTGATGATCTACAAGGGAGGCGAAATGGTCTGGAGACAGAGCGGAGAGCAAGATGCCAATACCCTGATCGGGTTACTTCAGGAATACGTCAGCTAGGCTTTTAAACTGGTAGCCTTGTTTACTAAAGACTTCCAAGACCTTTGGAAGTGCATACTCCATGTTTCTTTTTGCTTTTATACTATCGTGAAAGACAATGATGCTTCCGTCTTCGATGTTGTCCAAAGCGTTTGACAGACATTCTTCTTTTGAGACCTCGTCTTCCCAGTCAAAAGTCAATACATCCCACATAACGATCTCGAAACCGAGTTGCTTCAGCTTTTTGGCCTGCCCCTTTTTAATTTGTCCGTAAGGAGGACGAAACAATTTAACCGGTCCGTGATCTTCTTTGAGAAATTTTTCCGCCTGTAAAACATTATCAATGTAGGTTGATTTCTGAGTCTTCCAACCTTTAAGATGATGTTGTGTGTGATTGCCTATGGCATGACCATTGGCCAATACTTTTTGATAGATCGAAGGGTGTTTTTCAACATTTGCGCCGATGCAGAAAAAAGTGGCCTTGGCGTTGTATTTGGCTAGTTGATCGAGGACGAATTCTGTCACCTCAGGAATCGGACCGTCATCAAAAGTGAGATACAGTGTTTTTTCACCATGCGGTGCTTTCCACAGATACTGCGGAAACATTCTCGGGATAAACCCAGGCGTCTTCGCAGGGATGAATCTCACGGGCTATTGTTTTATTAACGAAGTCTATTCGATGACCTCTGTGTCACCTTCTTCCTCTTCTTCAGCGTCTTTGTAGAACAAGCTAAATGGCTCTATGGTCTCATTGAATTTAATCGAAGCGGTATTGGCCGTGGTCGAATCTTCGTTCTTTCTGATCACATCAACCAGACGCCTGTAGCCTTCGATCTCAACAATGATGTTACGAGCATATTCAATTTTTGAAGCTGTGTCCAAGGTGCTCAAACGACCTAGTCGATCTTGATATTGGTCAACAACTTTAGTGAACAGTGACTTGGCTTTTTCCTTGTTGCCAGAGATGTAGTATCCGTTAACCGCCTTGTCAAGAAGGGTATAGTAATCAAACTCACCATATAAGCGCATAAACGGCTTTGACGAATTGATGAAATCGTCGATCTCTTTTTCGAGAATCTCTTTGTCTTCATGACGAATGGCCGTTTCCATCAAACTGCGATAGCGCTCTACATCGGTGATCATATCGTCTCCGATCATGAACTGAGTTTCGAGTTCCAGACCACTGCGGTAGTTTAGTTTTTCCTTGTATTTGGTAGCAACCTCTTTAAATATCTTTCGGGCCGTTTCGTTTTCGCCAATATTATAATAGGCATCCACGAAAGGTTCTACCAAACTGTAATATCCAAAGTAGTCTACAGGCATTTTTTCCATGGCGAGGTCCATTACCTTTTTGGCCTTGTCCTTTTTGCCTTCACGTAAAAGAGTCTCGGTCAAACGCGCCAAGTTGCCACGATAGGAGATACTGTTCTTTCTGGTCTCTGGATCGTGATAAATGTTTGGGCTTTCAGAATTACCCCAATCCCATTTCATGACGATGTCGTACATAAGGTCAGAATCGATGCGACCCATTTCGTATGGATTGTTCTTGTCAACTGGCGTTTTGATCGGCACCAGTTTATATACGAGTCCGTCGAGTTGCAAGTAATCTTTCATCCAGATATATTCGGCTTTGTCATAGCTTCCGCCGGTAAAGTAGATCGGACGTTCCCAATCGTTGTTAGCAATGATGTCGAGCATCATCAAACGGTTCTTATAGATCACACTTTCCGGAAGGTCGATATCGATATACTCAACGATCTTGTCAGCGTCTTCAGGTTTTACAATTCCTGATTTTAAGACGTTTTCTTTATTTACAGGAATACGGATTTTGTTTGTCGGGTAAAAGATCAATCCTTGCTGACTCTTCGGAAGCTGATTTGGATCTACTCCAGACGCTTTTAACAAGTTTCCGTAGCGTGTTCTTGGGTCATCACTTGTCACCCATTCCATAAAGCGTTTGATTGGCCAACGCGTGCTATCGATGCTTCTAATAGGCTCGTATTTTACGTAGTCTCGTACACCGTAAGCATATTGACTGTGTACCATTTGAGAAGGCACTGGCTCACTTTCGTACGCTTTGCGTTTCATTTGATCGATATACCAATCAGTCGCGAGTAGACTTGTATTGATGGTTCGCACATCAGTACGATATTCTTCAATGTCCTGCGCATACCAAAGGGCGAAGGTGTCATTATCCCCGATGGTAAATATGATGGCCCCAGCATCCTCTTGTATCGAATCCAAATAGGACTTGGCCATGGATTGTGCGGTATAACGATCCGAACGGTCGTGGTCATCCCAGTTTTGGAAGCCCATCAACACCGGAACCGCCAACAATGTCACCAAAGTAACGGCGGGAGCCAATAACTTCGGACTCACAAATTTCTTAAGTTGTTCGAAGAGTGCGTACACTCCGAAACCGATCCAGATGGCAAATACATAGAATGAACCTACCAAGGCGTAGTCACGCTCTCTTGGCTCAAACGGACGCTCGTTGAGGTATACTTTCAGTGCCAATCCAGTGAACATAAAGAACACAAAGAGCACCCAGAACCACTTTTTGTCCTTGTAGAACAAGAACACAAGCCCTATCAATCCGAGAATCAACGGTAAGAAGAAATAGGTGTTTCGCGCTTTGTTATTCTTGATATCAGACGGCAAATTATCCTGCGAACCAAGGCGCCATTCGTCTACGAAGTTGACACCACTTAACCAGTTTCCGTTGACGATATCGTATTTGCCCTGTACGTCGTTTTGCCTTCCGACAAAATTCCACATAAAATAACGCCAATACATGTAGTTCATTTGGTAGGAGAGAAGGTATCCCATATTCTCAAAGAACGAAGGCTTTTCAATATCTAAGAATTGACCGTAGGTTTTTATGAAATTGGCATAGTCTTCGGTGTCCACCTCTCCGGTCGCATAATCTTGTTTAAACTGAGCCACTGCGGCACGAAGGTCGTTCTCCATTCGATACTCGGACTTGATCTCGAAGTCGACTACGCCCATAAGCTTCATATAATTTTCAGCATGCTCAGGACTCCACATTCTTGGTAGAATTCCTTTATGCAATGAGTTGCTGTTGATACGCGCATCTTCATAGTCGTTGACGATAACATACTTGCCAGTGACTTCATCTTGCTCGTACTTAGGCTTGTCGTCGATATACGGTTCGTTCTCGTCCTGACCCGAATACATATCGGTGTACATTGGTCCGTAGAACAACTTCGTTTCAGGATATTGCTCTAAGTTGTAATAGGCCAAAAGCAAACGCGCATCTGAAGGAGAGTTTTCGTTGATGATGGTATTGGCATTGGCTCGAATCGGAATCATCATCCATGAAGAGAATCCGATAAGTACAAACATCACACATAGGGTGATGGTATTGAGCAAGACATATTTTTTCTTTCGTGTATAGCGCAGTAAAAAGTAAAACACTGCGATCACAATGATTCCAGCGATGATGGTCCCGGAGTTGAAAGGAAGCCCTATGCTGTTCACAAAGAATACCTCAAGATATCCAAAGAATTTTAAGGTGGAAGGCAGTAGTAACTTAAAGATGAAAAGCAGTACTGCTATGGAGATGACGTTGGCCAAAAGGAAATTTTTGACCGACACATTTTTGTAGTTTTTGAAGAAATAGATCATTCCCAACGCCGGAATGGTCAAGAGTCCCATAAAGTGAACTCCGAATGAAAGTCCAATGACCAGTGATATCAAGATCAACCAGCGATGCCCTCGCGGCGTGTTCATTTCTTGTTCCCATCGTAACCCAAGCCAGAACATCAATGACATCAATAAAGTGGCCATGGCATACACCTCAGCTTCGACAGCGTTGAACCAAAAGCTGTCGGAAAACATATAAGCCAAAGATCCAACAAGCCCACTACCAAGAATGGCAATTGCTTTTGAAGAAGTCATCTCTCCATCTTTCACGACCAACTTACGAACAATAATGGTGATTGTCCAGAACATAAACAAGATGGTAAATGCACTAGAGAAGACCGACATATAGTTCACCATTTTGGCTACTTGCTCGGGCTCTGAAGCGAACATGGCAAAGAAGGCTCCCATCATTTGAAAGAAGGGCGCTCCAGGAGGGTGTCCGATTTGTAATTTTGCTGAGGTGGCGATGTATTCGCCACAATCCCAGAAGCTAGCAGTAGGTTCGACAGTAAGTCCAAAAACGACTAGTGCAATGGCAAAGGCGCACCAGCCTAGAATCGTGTTCCACTTCTTGAAGTTGAATGAGGTCATATACGATGGTTTGTTATGCTGTTGGCGAATTTAAGAATTATAAATGTACTGCCTGTTATTTTTTAGCAAACGTTAACAGCAGAGGGATATTTTAAAGGGTCAAATAAATTGAGAAAAATGTTTGGACAAATAAAAGTTTGTTTTAAATTTGCACCCTCCTACGCACTACTAGTGTAGCGCTTCGCAGGGTAAAGCCCTACAAAATAGGAGATTTATTGGCCCATGGTGTAACTGGCAACACGTCTGATTTTGGTTCAGAAGAGTCTAGGTTCGAGCCCTAGTGGGCCAACAAAAAGCCCCGCTTCAATTGAAGTGGGGCTTTTTAGTTCTTGGTTATTAGTTATTAGTGGGCCCACTAGTCGTGGGTGGGCGCCATGTCAAAATTGCTAATTTGAGTGTAGTGATTTTGACATGGCGTGCATTCCCATGTTTACCCCGTTTATCGTTGTGCTTTTCGCGTTGGTGGGTTGAGTTAAGGGATTTTCGAGCGGGTCACATTCCCAAGTTGATACCGCTTCTTTTGGATGGTAAGTACTCCTCAAACTTTCAGGCTGGGAACCAGTTATTTTTGGAAATGTGCGTTCCCCTAGCATTGTACCGCTTCATTTGTTACTTGAAAATACAGATACTTGAATAGGGCTTTTTTAGTTGTTGGTTTTTGGTCGTTAGTTGTTGGTGGACCGACTATATATGAGTTTTTTGCCTATCGGGTCAACTTTCCTAATAGCCGTAAATATCTCTTCTGCGCTTAAATGCCCGTTCTCCACCTTCGAGAATGTCGCAACTGATTTTTCGTGTTGCCTTGTTATCTACCGAACCTCTATCTATTACAATTGATCGTGTGCTTGAGCTCTTGAGCGGAACTATTAGTTCGGCGTCCCCTAATACCGCAATATTTGGGTTGTGGGTTACGATAATGACTTGACGTTTTTCTTTTATCTTGCTTAGGTTCGCTACAATAGTTTTATATATGAATTCACTATCTAAGTTATCTTCGGGTTGATCTATCAGAAGAGGGTAGGTGCTTCTCGAGTGTAGAAGAATAGCTAAGAGTATTGACTGTTGTTGCCCTAAAGAAAGATGAGCCAATGGTTTCACAACAGTATAGCTTTTTCCTGTTGCCTCATCAGTTATCCGTTTAGAGACTAAAATGGATGGAAGGTCATCATATTCTAAGGATTGTATGTCTTCCCTACTGCTTACCTCGGAAAACTTATCTTTTATCTTATTAATTTCTGAATCACTGAACACCTCATTTCCGTTGTTTGTCAACGTCTTTAGAAAATCAAGATTGCCACGCCTCAAGGAATCGGAAAATGAGACAGGATCTGTGTTCCTTGAGATTAGATGTGCACGAATAACACCTGTAGTGCGATAATCGAGAGCAGATTTAAGGTGGTTTTCAAATGAATCAGAGTACCTTCCCTGCGAGAATCCAATTGTGACTGAAAACCCTTCAATGGTATTTTTAAGATTTGTGTTGAGCCGCCTTGCTAGTTCATGTCGATGGAAATAGATTTTGTTCTTTACTTCTTTACGTGCATCGAGTAAGTCCTTTCGTTCTTTTAAAGTTTCTTTTAATAGTTTATCATCTGCTTGTAACTTTTTCAACCGTTCGTCGTAATAAATAAGGTCTTTCGACAGTTGGTTTATTTTTCCAATGTCAAAGGGAATTCCTAGTGCTTTCAGGTCCTCTTTCTTATGGTCAATTTGTTTTTGGATTTCGCCCTCTTTGGATTTCCAGTTTTTTAGTTGCCCATTAAGCATATCAACTTTTCCTTTGAGATCACTGTTAAGCTGTTCCGAAGTGCTGGAAACAATACCCGAAAACTCCGCAACAATTTTCTTCACCTCTTCGAAGTTGTCCTTTCCAACCACTATTTCATCTCCGGAAAGCCCTTCCACCATCTCAAATACAGATTTGTCACCAAGAATGTCTTTGTATGTTTCTATAAGTTTTTTTAAATCAGTTATTAGCTTGTCTCGGAAGGATCGCTCTTTAACAAGTGAGGTGTGTAGCTTAACGAGATCACCTACCTTCTCTTTTTGAAGACGTTTAATTTTGTTTTCGCATTCCTTCTTCGCTTTAATTGTGTCAGGAATATTCTTTACTTCAAGGCGTAGTTTGTCTAACTCGCTCTTGTTCAGAATTAACTTGTGGCGTAAATCTTCGTCTTCCACCTTCAAAGGTCCTATATCTAGAAACCCGTCCAAGAAGTCAAGAAGTACTTTAGGGTTGCTGTCGCTATGTTGAATGGTCTCAGCAGTTTCTCCTTGGCCATATATTTCAATAGGTGTACGATTAATTCCTTCACTCCCATCGGTTACGTTAACAACGTTTCCATTCTTATCTCTCGCAAACATAGTTTTTTTACAAGTTTCATCCTCAAACACAAGGTTTATCCTGTCAGACCAAACTTCACTATCGACGACACGAGCACCTCTCCCGTTTCCAGAAACTTCACAGATTGATTCGAGCATTGTTGATTTTCCAGTTCCTCGACCACCGATGATGCAGGTTAGATTTTTACTAAAATGTACCAGCTCCCCTTGAAGGAGACCGCCTTCAAACTGGATTCCAACGAAGTGCGGGATACGTTCTGGAATAAATTCTTCCAACCGAATTCTGGCAAATGGCGTCATAAGAGCAACCTTAAATGAATGGAAGGACAATTCATCTACTTTAATCCTAGTGAGTCGATGATTTCCATCAGCATTGGTGCCCAGTCGGTCCAATTTATGTGAATCCGATGACATTATCTTGGCCAGCTCATAATCTTCAGGAAGGTTAAGCTCTTGAATTCGAGTATTTCGTAGGCTTTTACGTTGGGCCTCCTCGTCCTCGTCGGTGTAGAGTTTAACACTTTGCCTCGAAACAATTTCAAGCCCGTAAAGATTACGATGTTTGAAGATGTTTTCCATCTGTGGTCCAAATCTGTTGATAGTCTTTTCAAACCCTGAGTCAAGTTCTATATGTGCTAGTACACCGATACCACTATATTGTTCTGCAAGATCTAGGCAATTCACTATACCTTGATTACAAGTTTCTTTGTTTTCAGCAATATCTAGCTTACCCTTGAAGTTTGATAGCTGCTCAAAAGTTTCAAAATATATCAATAGATGTCCTTGGGTAGTGCTCACTTCAATGCCTGGGATAACTAGAATATTTTTACCAACAGCATGGTCAATAGCTATTCGAACATTCCCTATTTCGTTATGATCAGTGATGCTGATAATGCTGAGACCCTTGGCAATAGCTGTATCGACAATGTTTTCTGGGGTCATGGTCGTGTCGGTTACGTCGAACGACCCGCCTTCCTTTCCATATGAGTGAATGTGGAGGTCAGCCCTCACAAATTTACTCCCATTTTCAGTTGTTGTAAAATCAATCATAATTGTTCATTTATTTTTGAGTAAAAATCACAGCATGCGACAGCAATTTATTGCTACGCATAGACACCGTGCCTTGTAAAACTTTGGAGGGAATCGGGGTAATTAATGATAAAAGTACAATAATATTAAAGTAGAATCAACATGTCGCGTTGAACCGTACGGAAAAAGTGCCTTCCATGACTTCTTGCCTTTTGGATGTAAGTGAATATCTGACGATTGTATGTAAAATTGGCAAATTTTCGAATGCATCCGTATAGCCAAACCCAATTTTGGAGAAATCTATTTTTACCAAGAGGTTTTGATGTTCTTGTTCTCAGGTAAATTCAGCAATCGTCAATCAAAAATCAAAAATCAAAAATCGTGAATCAATTCACCACCTTCTGATACCCTAACGGGCGCCCAAGTGCTTGGTACATCTTTGCGCGTGATTGATATCCTTTTATTCTGAGGGAATTTGATTTTAAGGTGCTTTCAATCAACTTTTGCTCACGACTGTTGATCAAGAAAAGGGAACTCTCGCCCAATTCAAACTTTCGCTCTTCGGCGCGCATAAGTGTTTGGTATTCATTGACAATTCCTCCGATGATGTTGTTCTGCGTGTCTAAAGACGCCATCTCGACGCGGATCGCTTCAAGCTTATTTCTAATGGAAAGCGTTTCTGCCGAACGAGCAAGATTTTGATTGTTGACTTTTAACTGTGCCAACTTAACATCTCCGCGTTCCTTCCGAAGAAAAAGAGGAAACCTGAATGTGACACCTGCCTTGTAATTGGCCGTATTGAAACTGTTGATCTGATCGCCATCCGGACTCAGAAAGTTGTAGCTTAGGTCCAATTGTGGCAACAACTTGTTTCGCTTTAAAGAACGTTCGACTTCTAGGCCTTTGATCTTTGCGCTCATGGCCTTTAGTTTTGGATGTGATTCTAGTAGAAGGTCTATCATGGGTTGTCCTTCTAAATAAAGGGCAGAGGCTAGTAACTCATTACTCGGGTCTTGTGGACGAACGGCATCCTCTATCTCTAGCGGAATATCATTGATCCATAGAAAATTACTTGCCTTCAAAGCGGCTTTTTGTCGTTTTAATCTTGCATTCTCAAGACTTAGTTTTCGGTTCTCGAAGGCAATCTTAGCCTCGACCGAATCAATGGCTGCTTTGTCTCCGGCTTCGATGCTCCTGACCACGCCATTGAAACGAATCTGGGCGTTATCTAAGAATTGATTGAAGATCTGTTCTTCATTTGAGGCCTCGAGCCACTCGAAATAGGCAATACTTGCTTCAAATAGTACTTCGGTAACGAGCAGGTCTCTTTCTGCCTTCGTCTGCTCCACAAAGAATCGGGCCTTTTTCAAGGCAGCCATGCGATCATTGATTAGCAAACCTCGGGCCATAGAGATGGTGACCCCGGCGCTATAGAGCCCGCCATCGGGGACACTTTGACGCGGATTCAGAAAGACGCCTGTATTTTCCTCAAAATTCGCTTTGAACTCTACACCAAACCAGGTCGGAATCTTAAAAGTGGCATTGAGCTCGTCATAGTATTCGGTTCCTTTGAACTTCTTACGATCGTAGTCGGCTTCCAGTTTTGGGTCAAATCCGCCGCGAGCTTTTAGGAGACTGGCAGTTCCCTCATCTATCTTCAGCTGTGCCTGTTTTACCAACGGATGGTGTTGTTTAACGTACCCCAAGTATTCATCGAAGCTGAGGGAGGTGTTCAAGCTGTCCTGTCCCATCATTGGCGTATGTGAGATAAGGTAGATACAAAGTATCTGTATGATATTTGAGAAAACCTTATTTTTTTGCTTCATTACTCGCTTGCTTTGCTGAAGGGTTATAATAATTCGGAGGGAATCCGTTAAGGCGTCGCCAGAGTTCGTACCAGATCGGTACATCTTCTAGCAGCGCAATGGTATAAGCACCCGACCCAACTCGAATGTTCTGAGGCCAGATACCTTCTTTTGAATCTGGAGCGATCAACACTCTAAACTTTCCGTTGTCACTGATAAAAGTCTCTACAGCGACGATCTCACCTCCAAAGGTTCCGAAGGAAGCGTTTGGCCATCCGCTAAAAAAGATGGCTGGCCAACCATCAAACTGAATGCGTACCTTTTCGCCCACATGCACCAAAGGAAGGTCGATCGGGTCTACATAGGTCTCAACCGCCAACTCGTATTTTGAAGGCATGATACCAACAAGAGCTTCTCCTTCTTTAAAAGTTTCTCCGATACCGGCCTTTAGTGCCTTGTTGATAAACCCATCCTGTGGCGCTGTCACATAGTACATGCTGTTTCGGATGGAATAGTTCGTATAGGCATTATCGAGCTTGACGACTTCGGCTTCCGCTTCAAACTGACTGGAAGCTGCAGTAGCTCTATCGCTTCGCGCCTTGGCAATTTTATCGGCGTAAGAGGCCCGGATTCTACTGAGTTCGATCTGTGCATTGATCGCTTCGTTCTTACTGGCCAAGAGTTTGTTTTCCTGCGAAACCAATTTGGCCTGCATTTCTTGCAATTTGAGCTTTTTGATCTCGACATCGGTTACGGCCTTTAACCCTTCCTTTTGAAGTGTTAGTGTACGCTGATATTGGCGATCGGCGATCGAATAATTGGTTTTGACCGCTTCGAGATCGATACTGTCAGAAATAACTTTAAGTTGTGTCTGCTTTAGTTTGTTTTCGGTCTGTTCGAGCTTGAGCGATCGCTCTGTAATCAAGGCGCCTATTTGTCCTTCGAGACTGCTTACTTTTTCTTTGTAGGAAGTGACCGATCTTGACTTGGCATCCCTTTGCGCCATGGTGCGCTCGGCAAGTTTTGGGTCTTGATAGGCATTCTTGATCTCGGATATGTATAGAATGGTATCTCCTTTTTTGACTTCGTCACCTTCACGCACATACCATTTCTCGATACGTCCCGGAATCGGAGACTGTAGCGTTTGTGGTCGTTGTTCTGGTGTTAGGGTGGTCACAAAACCATTGCCCGAAACATTTTGCGTCCAAGGCAAGAACATGACAATAATGGCCATCAAAGAGAACCCCAGCAAGATCCGATTGAAGATCTTATGGTGTCGAATGCGAGTAACGCGCCCAAAAGATTCATATTCTTTGAGGGTTACCTTCTGATTAATGGGATTGTGAGATATATTGAGCATAGTACCGATTTAATAGAGTTTACCATTTTTTAGTTCAAGGGTTCGGTTGCAGAACGTCTTCCAGATGTTGTTACGACTGGAGACGACAAGCGTCCACGGACGGTCTTTATGGGTCAGATAGGCAATAATGCTCTTTGCCTCTTCAGGGTCTAAATACTCTAAGGGGTCTTTAAGTAGCAATAGTTTTGGTGCATTCACGATGGCTCGGGCTAATACGATTCTTTTCGAAGTTGTATGGGCCAGTCGTTGTCCTTCGGGATATAGCATAGTATGGATTCCTTCGGGTTGTTCCTTGATAAATGGAAGGAGTCCGGTATACAACAGCACCTCTTGCAGGAGTTCTTGAGATATCTCAGGATCGTTGAAGGTGATGTTTTCATAGATCGTTCCTTCAAAAGGACGTTGCTCTGGCAACACTTGACCAATGTAACCACGGTATAAATTAGGCCAGATGCCCTTTGCAGATTGATGGTTTACATACAAAGTGCCATCGGTCGGAGCGATAAGCCCAGAAAGCAATTTGAGTAAAGTAGTCTTCCCAGCGCCAGATTTTCCTTCTATGAGAATTCGGTCTTTTTCGTTGATCTCAAGATCCATTTCTTTGAAGATCTTTTGGCCTTCAGGTGTTCGATAGGAAGCTTGTGATAATTGTACATGCAATGGCTGAGACTGGCTAAACGGGTTGGCGCCATTTTGATTTTCGAGTTCCTTGTCGACCACTTGTCCGATTTTTTCAAGCGAAGTGAGTACATCGTAAAAGGTCTCTAGCCCAGTTATCAGCTTTTCGACAGAACTTATCACTAATAGTATGATGATTTCGGAAGCTACAAACTGACCGATGTTCATCTTTTGATTTAGGACCAATACACCTCCAATGATCAATAGCCCTGCTGTTACCAACACCTTGAACCCGATCATTTGCAAGAATTGCTGAACCAGAATTTTGAAATGACTCTCCCTAGCTTTTAAATACTCATCGGTGAGGCGGTCGTTTCGATCCATGGCGAGATTGGTTTTGCCCGAAAGTTTAAAGCTTACTAGGGATCTAGCGATTTCTTGGATCCAATGCGCCACTTGGTACTTTTCTCTCGATTCGACCAAACTGGTTTCCAAACCTTTTCTGGCGGTAAACTTAAAAACGGCATATATCAGAAGAATCAAAAGCGCTCCGTATACGATGAAAAATGGATGGTAGAACGATAACAAGATCAAACCAAAAACGATCTGTAAAAAAGCCGCTGGAAAGTCGATCAAGATCTTTGAGAGCCCTTTTTGTACGGTAAGTGTGTCAAAGAATCGATTGGCTAACTCTGGCGGATAGTAATTGCGCAACTCACTCATCCTGATCTTAGGAAATCGATACACAAACTCAAACGAAGACCGCATGAAGATCTTTTGTTGAATATTCTCTAGGATGCGTACTTGCATCAATTGCAACACTCCTTGAAAAGCAACTCCTAAAGTTACCAGAATGACCAGAATGATCCAGGAAGTAGAAAGCTGCGCTCCTTGAATCAAATTAATGATGGCTTGTATCCCCAAGGGGAGTGAAAGCGCTACAAGACCTGCGAATATTGCATAGTAAAATACCTGTCTAATATCACGCCTGTCGAGCTTCAATAATCCGACAAAACGTTGCCATGGAGTGAGAATGCTGTTCATGATTTTTTGGTTTAAAAAAGGCAGCGAATAAAAACGATAACACCTGTTTTTTGAACGGTGAAAGACGCTGAATTCGCTGCCTGATATGTGAGTTTACTACTTCGTTATACGTGCTGGCTTAATTGTTTAACACCAAAATGGGTACGTTAACGTTTAGAGCAGTCCCTTCAAAGAACGTCTTGGTTTCTGCACGTTCTCGAAAGTTGTTCGGTTGTACACAAAGTAGCTGAACCTGACTTTTCGTTATATAATCGGCCAACTTCTCACTACCACCTTGGGTAGGTTCAAATTCAAAAGTGGTTACTTTCTTTCCAAGTTCCTTTTCAGAAAGTTGGGGCTGATTACCTTCGTTTCTAATTTTGAAACGCTTGATCGTGTCTCCAGCATTTCCTTCGAGCACTTTTGCAAGTTGTCCGAAATTTGAAACATCCAAGGATTCAAGAACGCCCAATGACATTTGATTGTGAGTCTCAAGCGTGTTCTCTTCGCCAGCCAAAAGGATTCCTCCTTTAAAAGATCCGAGTAAGTGTTTGGTTACTCCATCTCCAAGAAAGTTGACTACTTTTTTCTTGCGTTTTCCCAAAACGACCACATCCGGCTCAAAGGTTTGGATTGCATCGTTAACCTCGTTCTTTATATTTCCGATGGAAAGTGTAAAGTGTGCGGGCACGTTTTCTTCCTTTTGAATGAGTTGCGTAAGATTTGACAGTTTCTTTTTAAGAGACAATTTGTTCTCATATATCGAACGCATTGCAGCCATTTGATTCTCTTGTTCGGCAATGTCTTTGGCGGCTCCAACGTGTAATATTTCGATGGTTCCGTTAGTGATCTTTGCCAAGTTAACAGCACTTTTTAAGGCAGCATAAGAAGCCTTTGAAAAGTCCATCAACGTCAATATTTGAAAGGGTTGGTTTAAATTTTCCATAGTTTTTGTTTTGTTAAGCACTTTTTGGTCTTAGTTTAAAGAATTCGATAACGCTTGGCGGATTTTCAACAATTCCGCGCTCAGAGATGATTTGTACATCAATGTTTCGTTCTCTCGCTTTGAATGAGAAATCTTCCAATATCTCGATAATGTCATTGTCGAGATAACGAGTCTTTCTAACATCCAGCGATAGGAAAGTATCCCTAGGGAGACTATCCAGCTCTTTTAAGATGGCTCCTTTATTGAAGAAGGTTACCTCTTCGGCCAAGGTCATCTTGATCTTGTGCTTTCCGTTGCTTTGGTCTTCAATATGCAAGAAGTGCGAGTTTTGGAAACTCTTGATCAGGATCACTACGATTCCAACCATAAGTCCCATTCCGATTCCAATTAAAAGGTCTGTGAAGACGATTCCGATTACGGTAACTGCAAATGGTAAGAACTGTTTCCAACCTAACTTGAACATTTTTACGAACAGGCCAGGTTTTGCCAATTTATAACCAACGATTAGTAGGATAGCTGCCAATACAGACAACGGAATCATATTCAGCAATCTCGGGATAAGGATCACAGAGATTAACAAAAAGAATCCGTGGATGATGGCAGAAAGCTTGGTTCTACCTCCAGATTGGATGTTGGCTGAGCTTCGTACAATTACTTGTGTGATAGGAAGTCCTCCGATCATACCCGAGACAAAGTTTCCAGCACCTTGTGCCAAAAGCTCTCGGTTGGTAGGAGTCACTCGTTTTTGAGGGTCCAGTTTGTCGGTAGCCTCAACACACAGAAGAGTTTCCAAGCTAGCTACTAGCGCAATGGTAAAGGCGGTAACCCAAATTTCTGGACGTGTGATGGCCCCGAAATTAGGGAAACTAAACTGTCCGAAGAACGATGCAGCGTCTTCAGGAACTGGCACCTTCACGAGGTGATCTGTAGAAACACCCCACATATTGCTTCCTTGCGTAAAGGCGAAGAAGATGATACCAAAGATTACAGCAACCAACGGACCTTGGATCAGTTGAAAGATCTTAGCTTTCTTCACCAAGACGCGATCCCAAAGAATCAAAATGGCGAGTCCTACGATACCAACGATCGTTGATCCAGGGCTAATGTAATTCAGAGATTTAAAGATCTCTGAAAAGGTATTATCTCCGTCCATTTCGATGAACGAGAAATCTCCTACTGTATTAACATCATATCCAAAGAAGTGCGGAATCTGTTTCAGGATGATGATGATCCCGATACCAGTAAGCATCCCTTTGATTACCGACGATGGAAAGTAGTATCCAATAATCCCGGCTTTCAGCACTCCGAAAAGAAACTGAATGATACCGCCCAATACAACGGCCAATAAGAAATTTTCGTAGCCACCAAGTGTTCCAATAGCGGCAAGTACGATAGCGGCTAGCCCGGCTGCGGGACCACTAACCCCAATTTGTGAACCACTGAGTGCGCCCACGAAAATTCCTCCCACGATTCCTGCAATGAGCCCCGAAAATAAGGGCGCACCACTGGCAAGGGCGATTCCCAAACACAATGGGAGTGCCACAAAGAATACTACGATACTTGCTGGAAGGTCAGATTTGAGGTGTTTAAATGAGATGTTAGCTTTCATTTTTGCTTTTTCATTTTGCATAGGAGTCTTCAAACTCCATAAGTGTTAGTGCCCAAAGCGCCATACGCGGCTCAACTGATTATTGAGAACAAAGGATGTTTTAAAAAGCAGCCGATATGGCGCTTCTGGGTCTTAAATAATTTAAATTGATCTTTTGTGTGATTTTTTCTTCGGAAGTAAACCTTCCTAAAGAATTACTGCGTAACACATGGCACATGATTATCCTCGCCCGGCAGCAGTAATACCACCGAGAATTGCCTGAATAATTTCTGTTGTATGTGTTAAAATTAGGCCCGTTCGGGGGGTGGGGCATAAACCTCTAATAATGTGTCTAGTATAGAGGTCGGAGTTGCTGGATTTGGAGTAATGCGATCTTGAACAGCAAATAAAGATGTCGAAATGGTTGGGTTGATGAATACCTTTTCACCGCCCATGTGATTTTCTTCCTTCTCTTCGCTGTCAGTATCTGTCTCTGTTTCGAGCGTTAACTCATACGACTCGCTTTTATCCAAATTGATCAAAGCCATGTTGTGATGAAGCGTCATCCCAACAATCATAAGGACGAATGTCAATGCCTTTAAGGCTCCATATGTGCCCTTGGCGCTATTCATCATTAGAATTATCTGAGTTAATGGCTTTTAGAACTAAACCTGTGTAAAAGTTCACAATATTGTTTTTACCTTCTTCAAAATCAGTGAGCGAAGGAAGGTGTTTCGAAAAAAATCGTTGGTGATGGGCTCCTTCAATAATGGTGGAGATCAACATATGCGGAAACTCGAACTTCGGATTAACCTCCAGTACAAATTCGCTAACACGCTGCACAACACGTTTGAAAGTTTTGTAATATCCTTTTTGATTTTCTTCGTCAATGTCTTTGGTATGGTAAGCTTTCGAAGATTCTGAAATGATGATCTTATTTAGTGCTATTTCGTCGATGTACGAGAAGGCATTGTCCTGAGTGACATCAGAGGTCAGGAGTTCAACAGATGCTTTTAGCTTTTCTAGGGGAGAACCCATGCTGTTTGTAACCATCACCAAACGATATTCGATCCATGACCAGTACCAATTTACTAAGTAGACCAATAAGTTGTGCTTACTATCAAAGTATCGATATACAGAGCTTTCATTTGAGCCAATGGCTGCTCCGAGCTTTTTAAATGTAAAGCATTCAAAACCTAATGTGTTGATCATCTCAATACTTTTAGTTACAATGCGTTTGCCCAAGTCTGATGACTCAGGATTCTTATTGTAGAGCTCAGGATTAATATTGATATGTATATTTAGGTTTTTCATTTTTCGACACGCAAATATAATAGTATTACTATTAATTCATAACAGTTTAACTTTTATTAACAAAAACTTAAACATTTTGCGCTTTTATAACAACATTCTCTTTTGTCGTAAGTTAGGAATGCTAATAACACGGTGTCTGTTGAGAAATGAAGAAATAGGCTGTATTAATTATCATTAGAGGCCAGATGAACTAAGATTATTTAAGAAGAAGCCCTTTGCAATAGAATAGACCCAATACGCTCCACGATTCCAACCACAAGTGCATTTCCCATAAAGAAAGCTCTTTTCGTGTTGCTGATACCCTCTAACTTAGTGTGATCATCCGGAAACATGTTTAAGCGTTCTAGCTCGACAGGTGTTAAACGACGCAACCCTTTTTTAGTCTTAACCACGTGCTTGAATCGTGACGGCGAAGGACCACCTTCACCCGTGATGATGGTGCGCGATGCATTGTCAAGAGCATCAGGAAAGGTCATAGAGCCTTCGGCATAGTGATACTCGTATCCGTTGCTACTTCGGCGCGTCTCTTTTTTGGCTCCTTTAAGGTATTGCCACTTTGGAAGCTGCGTTTTTTCGATATAAAATTCTTCCGCTACCGATCCTTTTTCTAAGACATCACCCAGGTTGACTTTCTTACCATGATGACTCGCCCTTGTCTGTGACGTGTATACATTTCCATCGATAAAGACTCCAGTATTCAGGAAGGGAGATTGTTTTCCGTTTAGATTAAAAGAATTACTGATAGTTACCAGATCTTGTTGGATGTCAAACCGCTGAATTGCTGTTTTTTCTTGTTTAATAGGAAAGGCCTCAGCTATGATTCCGTCATTTCGTATCCAAGACTCCTTGTCGTTATTTTGAAGCTTTTTATACAGTTCGGTCGAACTATGAAACGCCAAGAAGAAGACCCGTCTTCTACGTTGCGGCATTCCGTATTCTGCAGCATTGATCACTCGCCATTCAACAGCATAGCCCAACTCGTCCAAACTTTTCAGCATAATGGCAAAATCACGTCCGCGTTGAGAAGCAGGTGACTTTAAGAGGCGGTCTACATTTTCGAGAAAGAGATACTTCGGTTTGTTTTTCTTCTCACTAAGAATACGATGAATAGACCACCAGAGTACCCCTTTTTTTCCGATCAAGCCCTTTGAATTCTTCAAGGTGGTAGCCACCGAATAGTCTTGACATGGGAATCCGCCCACCAACATATCATGGTCGGGAATCGTATCGATCTTTACTTCAGAAATGTCTTGATTGGTGTGATGATCGCTTCCAAAGCGCGCTTCATAAACCATAGAGGCGTGTTGCGTTTTTGTAGAAGGTTCCCACTGATTGCTCCATACCACATCAAATGTAGCATCTTGGTGGTGTTCATTGCTTCTTTCGAGTCCGATTCGAAATCCACCCACACCAGCAAAAAGTTCGACAACCTTAATACAGTTCATAGCCATATAGCACATTTGGAGTCCACAAATATAAACGTTCTCAGCAATTTAAAAAGTTCATAAAAAAAGCCACAGAAATGTGGCTTGTTAAACGGGGATGATTTCGTCTAAATTCTAAACGTGATAACTGGGCGTAACGCATGGTTGACCAAATCTTCGCTGAGGCTTCCGTTAAAGAAGTGAGCGAGACCCTTGCGTCCATGGGTGCTTAATCCGATCAGGTCGGCGTCAATCGATTTAGAAAAGTTCATGATTCCGTGCTCTATAGTGTCATCATTGTATATATTCAATGAGTAGTCGCTTAAGTCGAAATCTCTGATAAAGCCGTTCATCTTACCTTCGGCTTGAGCGGTTGAGATAAACTTGTTAGCTGTATTCACCATGAGTAAATTAAGTTTGGCATCAAAGGCCTGGGCGATTTCAACCGCCTTCTTAAAGGGGCCTTTGCATTCCTCAGAAAAGTCAGAGGCAAACACAAAGTTTTTAACAGAAAAACCGTCCATCTTACGTTTGATGACCAGTACCGGTACCTTCGAGTGGCGCACTACTTTCTCAGTATTAGAGCCAATGAACATTTCTTTGAGTCCAGTAGCACCTTCAGAGCCCATAACGACCAAGTCGATATTGTTCTTTTCGACACTGTCGATGATACCCTCATGTGTAGTGTGAAGTTCAACGGTCTCGTATACGGTAAGATCCTCCATGTACTCCTTGTCCATGAACTTCTCAAATTTTTGGTGGGCCAGCTTCATAAAAAAGAGCGCTTCAGGTAGTTGTCCGCCACCACCTTCATTGGCAAGATGTAGCGGTAACTCTAGCATATGCAAGAGGTAGATCTCGGCCTCGTTTTTACGGGCCAATTCGGCAGCGACTTTTAGAGCATTTTCAGCATGCTCCGAAAAGTCAGTCGGAACGAGTATTTTTTTGATCATACGCTAAGATTTTAAGTGTTAACGAGTTAGAAAGGCCCTATTAAAGTTACGAATAAATTTAGAGTTCTGTAAATGCTTAAAAACAAGAAAAAAGTTGTATATTTGCAGCGTTGTAAGAAAAAATCTATTTGTGAGGGGACTTTTGTCCCCTCATTTTATAAGTAAATTTATGTTCGAGGAGAAAGTAAAGCAATTACTAGAAGAGGCGCTGCAAGAGAATGAGCAGCTTTTCTTGATTGATTTTTCTATCGATACGGCCAACAAAATTGTGGTCACTCTTGATGGAGACAAAGGCGTTTCTTTGCAAGACTGCATTGCGGTAAGTAGGCACATCGAACACAACTTGGATAGAGAAGAAGAAGACTTCGCGTTAGAGGTGGCTTCTGCAGGAGTTTCAGCTCCCTTACAACACAAAAGACAATACAAGAAAAATATCAACAGAAAGCTGAAAGTGAAAACGGCCGATGGTCAAAAGATCGAAGGTACACTCGCTACAGCCGATGATGATAACATAAAGATCGAATGGAAAGCCAGAGAGCCAAAGCCGGTAGGCAAAGGAAAGGTAACCGTTCAAAAGGAGCTTGAAATAGCTTATGAAGATATTGTTGAAGCAAAAGTGATGATAACATTTTAATTAAGAATTGACATGGAAAATCTTGCATTGATCGAGTCTTTTTCAGAGTTTAAGGATGATAAGCTCATTGATCGTGTAACGCTGATGGCGATTTTAGAAGATGTATTTAGAAATGCATTGAAGAAGAAATTTGGATCGGATGATAACTTTGATATCATCATCAACCCAGATAAAGGGGATTTAGAGATCTGGAGAAATAGAGTCGTTGTTGCCGATGACGAGGTGGAAGATGAAAATCAAGAGATATCACTTACAGCGGCACGTAAGATCGAGCCCGATTTTGAAGTAGGTGAGGATGTTTCTGAAGAAGTAAAGCTGGTAGACCTTGGAAGAAGAGCTATCCTGGCCTTGCGTCAGAACCTGATCTCTAAGATCCATGAACATGATAATACAAACATCTACAAGCAGTTCAAAGACCTTGTAGGAGATATATACACTGCCGAAGTGCATCACATCAGACACAAGGCCGTGATTTTATTAGACGACGATGGCAACGAGATCATCTTGCCAAAAGAAAAGCAGATTCCATCTGATTTCTTTAGAAAAGGAGAGAATGTAAGAGGGGTGATCGAAAGCGTTGAGCTTAAAGGAAACAAGCCAATGATCATCATGTCGCGTACAGCGCCTGAGTTCCTTGAGAAGTTGTTTGAGCAAGAGATTCCTGAAGTATTTGACGGGTTGATCACTGTGAAGAGAGTAGTGAGAATCCCTGGAGAAAAGGCAAAAGTTGCCGTAGATTCTTATGATGATAGAATCGATCCAGTTGGAGCCTGTGTCGGAATGAAAGGGTCAAGAATTCACGGAATCGTTCGTGAACTTGGAAACGAAAATATTGACGTAATCAACTATACCAATAATACGCAGTTGTTTATCAGCAGATCTTTGAGCCCTGCAAAAGTGACTTCGATGAAGATTGATGACGAAAACAAACGTGTTGAGGTGTACTTGAAGCCAGAAGAGGTGTCAAAAGCAATTGGTAAAGGCGGATTCAATATTCGACTCGCCGGACAGCTTACTGGATATGAGATCGACGTGTTTAGAGAAGGTGTTGAAGAAGATGTAGAGTTAGCAGAGTTTACCGATGAGATCGATTCATGGGTAATCGAAGAGTTCAAGAAAATCGGACTCGATACCGCTAAAAGTATTCTCGAATTAGACACGGCTGACCTGCTCAAAAGAACTGACCTCGAAGAGGAAACCATCGAAGAGGTTCGAAAAATATTGAAAGAAGAATTTGAAGATTAAAACATATAGTATAGTTTTAGATATTTTTGAGGTTTAATTTAAAATAGTATATGGCTGAAGAAAAAACAATGAGGCTTAACAAAGTATTACGTGAACTCAACATCTCGTTGGATCGCGCGGTAGAGCATCTTACCCAAAAAGGGTATGATATAGATGCGCGCCCTACCACGAAGATCTCTAGTGAGGTGTATAACGTATTGCTTGATGAATTTCAGACAGATAGAAGCAAAAAGGTTGCTTCTAAAGAGGTAGGAGAAGAAAAGCGCAAGGAGAAAGAAGCGCTTCGACTGCAGCTAGAGAAGGAGCAAGAAGCGAAGAAGGCAGCGCAAGAGAAGCAAGAAGTCATCAAAGCCAAAGCATCTTTATCAGGGCCAAAAACGGTTGGTAAGATCGAACTAGAGGGAGAACAAAAGCCTGCTCCTGAAGTCGAAAAGCCAGAAGTTCCTGAAAAAGAAGAAGTAGAAGAGAAGCCTCAAGAAAAAGTTGTTCAGCCGCCAAAAGAAGAAGAAGCACCGAAACCTCAAAAGCCAGTTGCTTCAGAACCTAAGAAAGTTGAAAAGCCTGTAGCGCCAAAAGCTAAAGTTGTTGAAGAAGAAGAAGAAAAGCCAGCGGCCAAACCAGGAGATGATAAAATAAAAACCCAATACCAAAAGCTTTCAGGGCCGAAAATGACAGGTCAGAAAATTGACCTTACTCAATTCAATAAGCCTAAGAAGAAGAAAGAGGATCCTAAGAAAGGTGGAGCCGCTGGAGGAGGAGGAGACGCTAAGAAGAAAAGAAAGCGTATCACCAAAGAAGGTGGTGGTCCAGGACAGGGTCAAGGAAGAGGTAATGGAAGATTTGGTGGTAACAACCAACGAAAGGGCGGTAAGAGACAACAACGCCCTGTTGTAAATAAGGTTGAGCCTACCGAAGAAGAAGTACAAAAGCAAGTACGTGAGACCCTTGAAAAACTTCAAGGAAAAGGGTCTAAGTCTAAAGGAGCTAAATATCGTAGAGAGAAAAGGGACATCCACCGTCAGAAGACCGAGGAAGAACTAGCGCAACAAGCAGCCGAGAGTAAAGTGCTTAAGGTGACAGAGTTTGTAACGGTAGCCGAGGTAGCAACTATGATGAATGTCTCTGTTACACAAGTAATCTCTGCTTGTATGTCACTCGGAATGATGGTGACTATGAATCAGCGTCTTGATGCCGAGACCTTATCAATTGTAGCTGAAGAATTCGGTTATGAGGTTGAATTTGTGACTGCTGATATCGAGGAAGCCATCCAAGAAGATGAGGACAATCCTGAAGATTTGAAATTACGCGCACCGATTGTTACCGTAATGGGTCACGTTGACCACGGTAAAACATCATTGCTTGACTATATTCGTGAAGAAAATGTAATTGCTGGGGAATCTGGAGGAATTACACAGCACATCGGGGCCTACGGGGTACAACTAGCGAACGGTGAGAAGATCGCTTTCCTAGATACACCAGGTCACGAAGCGTTTACCGCGATGCGTGCTCGTGGAGCCCAGGTAACCGATATTGCAATTATCGTTGTGGCAGCTGATGATGACGTAATGCCACAAACAAAAGAAGCGATCAGCCACGCGCAAGCAGCAGGTGTGCCAATCGTATTTGCAATCAATAAAGTAGATAAGCCAACGGCCAATCCTGACAAGATCAAAGAGAGTTTGGCAGGAATGAATTTGTTGGTAGAAGATTGGGGTGGAAAGATCCAATCTCATGATATATCAGCCAAAACAGGTCAAGGTGTAAAAGAATTGCTTGAAAAAGTACTTCTTGAAGCCGAATTGTTAGAGCTGAAAGCCAACCCAGACAAGAATGCCTCTGGTACTGTTGTGGAAGCTTTCCTAGATAAAGGACGCGGATACGTTTCTACCATACTAGTACAAGCAGGTACGCTTCGTGTTGGAGATTACGTACTCGCCGGAAAACATAGTGGTAAGGTGAAAGCCATGCACGATGAGCGTGGTAATAACGTAGAAGAAGCCGGGCCTTCAACGCCAGTATCCATCTTAGGACTGGACGGAGCGCCACAGGCGGGAGATAAATTCAACATCTTTGAAGACGAGCGTGAAGCCAAGCAGATTGCTGCCAAGCGTACACAGCTTCAAAGAGAGCAATCGGTACGTACACAACGTCATATTACACTTGATGAGATTGGACGTCGTATCGCATTAGGAGACTTTAAAGAATTGAACATTATCCTTAAAGGGGATGTGGATGGTTCTGTAGAGGCCTTGACCGATTCATTCCAGAAACTATCAACCGAAGAGATCCAAGTGAACATCATTCACAAAGGAGTTGGTGCCATCACCGAATCTGACGTGCTATTGGCGTCAGCCTCTGATGCGATCGTGATCGGGTTTAACGTACGACCAATGGGTAATGCCCGTCAGTTGGCTGATAAGGAAGAGATCGATATCAGAACATACAGCATTATCTATGATGCGATTAATGACTTGAAAGATGCGATGGAAGGAATGCTATCACCTGAGATGAAGGAAGAGATCACTGGTAATGCAGAGATCCGTGAGACCTTCAAGATTTCGAAAGTTGGAACCATTGCAGGATGTATGGTAACTGACGGTAAGATCTTCCGTAACTCGGGCATCCGATTGATCCGTGACGGTGTAGTAATCTACACCGGAGAGCTGGCTTCATTGAAACGTTTCAAAGATGACGTGAAAGAAGTAGCTAAAGGATACGATTGCGGTATGCAGGTCAAAGGATACAACGACATCAAGGAAGGCGATATTATCGAATGCTTCCAGGAAGTAGCTGTTAAGAAGAAGCTTAAATAAACAAGCAATCATATATAAAAAAGGCGACTCAATGAGTCGCCTTTTTTTGTTTTATGGTTACTACGCCTGGTGTTTCTTTTGGCTCGTTTTGTCCTCCCGAGCATTGCTTGAGAGCGAAACGTGTGTTTCGATCGAGGGCACTTGCCGAAGGCAGTCGAGGGACGGGCAAACGATAAGAGCGCATAAAAAAAGGCAGCCTTTCGGGCTACCTTTTCTTATTGTAAACTTATTTTATTTCTGTAGCTATACCTCGACTGCGCTCGGTAAGACATTCTGTAGTCACATTCAACGCGTGCAAGCATGCTCGGCACGGAAATTATTCCGTTTTTAAGGCGCCAATAAAAACGCTGTTGGAAACTTCTTCTTCACTTGCAATAAACGTCTGTCTGCTTCCAATCTAGATCGATATCTTCCGACCCAAACCTTATAATTGGGAGTCTCAAACTTGATGGTCGAATACCATCCTGGGAACTTCTTTCTGAAATCATTCTGTATCTTATTGGCACGATTGATGCCGCCATAATACAGTTGAATTCTGTATACATTATCGGTGTCTATATCACCGTTCACTTCCTTTTTCAAGGCCAGCAACTTGCTGATTTTTTGGTCTTGCTCAATGTTCAACTGCCCATCTTGAGCATAAAGATTTCCGCCTAAAAACAGCGAGAAAAAAAGTAGAAAAAATAGCTTGTATGGTGCTAAAACTCTCATTATGAATACAATTTTTGACAAAGGTAAAGTATAATAACTAAAACAATGTCGATTTTATTATTTAGAATCTTTATAAATTAGTGGTTAACACTTCTCTAACATTTCCTAGGTCGTGGCTAAATCGTATTTTTGCAATCGGATTTACAGATACGTGTTTTTAAGTTCCCTAAACAGAAATCCTTAAAAACCGTGCCAACCTTAAAGAAGATAATTTACATTTCGATATGAAAAAGGTGAAACACCGTAATTCAACTTCAAGAATTTTAGGTATTGGATTAGCACTCTTGCTAGCATTTTCAACCTCTCTCTTTGCTCAATATGCCACCAAGGAAAATGGAGCAGATCCCGACAAAGGAAAACAACTTTTTAACGCCAACTGTGCTGCGTGTCACAAGCTAGATAAGCCGATGACAGGTCCGATGTTGCGTAATGTTGAACAACGTCTGGATGAAGAAGAAGGGTTGGATCGTCAATGGTTGTACGCTTGGATCAAGAACAGCGCCGCTGTGATTGCTTCGGGTGACTCTTATGCAAACAAAGTGTATGCTGAGTACAACAACACGGCAATGACCGCTTTTCCAACATTGACTGATGGAGATATTGACAACATTTTAGCGTATACGGCCTATACACCACCTCCGCCAGAGGATCCATGTGCTCAAAACCCTGGTGCACCTGGTTGTGAGGATACTGCCGGTGGTGGCGGTGGAGGAATCTCAAACGAGTTGATTCTTGGGGCGCTTGCCTTAATCTTCGGATTGTTGGTGTTGATGTTGTTCTTGGTGAACAGAACGCTACGTCGTATTGCTGAGGCCAACGGTGTTGAGTATGCCAAGAAAGAAGAAGAAAAGTCATTGCCAATCTGGAAGGCGTTTGTACAAAACCAATTCTTGATGTTGTGCTCTGCGATCTTCTTGTTATTGGCAGGTGCCTACTTCGCGTATGGTTACTTTATGCAGGTTGGTGTAGATCAGGGGTACATGCCAGTGCAACCAATTCACTACTCGCACAAGATCCACGCTGGAGATAATAAGATCGAATGTAAGTACTGTCACTCTTCGGCACGTGTGTCTAAGACATCTGGAATTCCTTCGTTAAACGTGTGTATGAACTGTCACAAGAACATTTCTGAGTACACAGGAGAAGAGGATATTGCAAACGGATACACACAAGAATTCTACACAAACGAAATCAAGAAATTATATAAAGCGGTTGGTTGGGATGAAGCCACTCAAAAGTATACGGGTGAAACACAACCTGTAAAGTGGGTGCGCGTTCACAACTTGCCAGACTTCGTGTACTTTAACCACTCGCAGCACGTTGAGGTGGCTGGTATTGAGTGTCAAACATGTCACGGACCTGTTGAGGAGATGGAGGTAATGTATCAGCATTCTCCATTGACGATGGGATGGTGTATCAACTGTCACAGAGATACAGGTGTGGACATTGAAGGCAATGACTACTACAAAAAGATACACGAACAACTTTCTAAAAAATATGGTGTCGAAAAACTTACGGCGGCTCAGATGGGTGGTCTAGAGTGTGGTAAGTGTCACTATTAATCAATTCATTAAGAAGCTAATTTTATATATAACATGGCATCAAACAAGAAATACTGGAAAAGTGTTGAGGAGCTAGATAACAATAGCCCTATTGTTGAGACGCTAAGACAGAACGAGTTTGTAGAAGAAATTCCGGTGGACGATTTCTTAGGAGATAAAGAAAACCTAGAGAACTCTTCGACTACTCGTCGTGACTTCCTTAAGTATGTTGGATTCAGTACAGCTGCTGCTTCATTGGCGGCCTGTGAAGGTCCGGTGATCAAATCAATTCCTTACGTAGTGCAACCAGAACAAATTCGTCCTGGGGTGGCAAACTACTATGCAACAACGATTGCTGATGGATATGATTTCGCTAGCATCTTGGTGAAGACAAGAGAGGGTCGTCCTATTAAAATCGAGAACAATACAGATGCAGCTGTGAACGGTGGTGCAAATGCACGTGTTCAAGCGTCTGTGCTTTCTTTGTACGATAGCTTACGTGTTCAAGGTCCTAGAGAAAATGGAGAGGCAACTGATTGGAAGACCTTAGATGCTAAAGTAACCAATACGTTAGATCGCTTAAATGCGGCTTCAAAACCAGTAGTTTTATTGACACAGACTTTTGCGAGTCCGTCGACTGCTAAGTTGGTAGAAGCATTCAAAGCTAAATATAATAATGTACGTCACGTACAGTATGATGCAGTTTCAGAATCTGCCGCACTAGATGCTTTCGAAGCAAAGTACGGTGAAAGAGGAATGGCTGATTATGATTTCGCTAAAGCGGAAGTGATTGTGTCAGTTGGCGCTGATTTCTTAGGAGATTGGCAAGGCGGAGGATTCGACAGTGGTTACGCTCAAGGACGTATTCCTGCCAAAGGAAAAATGTCGCGTCACATCCAGTTCGAATCGAATATGACCTTGTCTGGTGCAAATGCCGATAAGCGTGTGCCATTGACTCCTTCAGAGCAAAAGGTAGCGCTAGCGAAGATCTATGCAGGTGTTGCTGGAAAGTCAGTTGCCGGAAGCCTTTCTGAAAATGTACAGGCAGCTGTTGATGGTGCTGTAAAGCAATTGAAAGCTGCTGGAAGCAAAGCGGTAGTTGTTACCGGAATCAACGATGTAAACGCGCAAGCGGTTGCATTAGCGATCAATGAATCATTGAAAAGTGAGGTGATGGATGTGGGTGCTCCGCTTCTAACACGTCAAGGAAATAATGCTGAAGTTGCCAAGTTGGTAGCTGATATGAAGGCAGGACGTATTGGTGGTGTGATTACTGCAGGTGTAAATCCTGTGTATACATTGTCAAACGGTGCTGAGTTTGCTGAGGCGATGAAAGGTCTTGATCTTTCTGTGGTCTTCTCGATGAAAGAAGACGAAACGGCTCGGGCGGCACAATTCATTGCAGCAGCTCCTCATTACTTAGAGTCTTGGGGTGATGCCGAAATGAAAAAAGGAAATTACAGCTTGATGCAACCGGCGATTCGTCCGTTGTTTGATACTAGACAGTTCCAGGAAGCTTTGTTAAAGTGGACAGGAAGTGACGAAACGTATCACGATTACATCAAAGCAGCTTGGACTGCTGATGTTTTAGGTGGAAGCTCTTGGGGTCAAGCATTGCATGATGGCGTATTCAAAGCATCATCGAGTGCACCGACAATGGCTGATACGGCAGCAGCGATTGCTGCAGGACCTGCAGCTTCGGAAGCACCAGCTGAAGATTTGATTGAAGAAGATACAACTGTGAATCCACAAGTAACGGATGCAGTTTCACAAGCCAATGCATTGGCTAGAAGCACTTCTAGCGGAATGGAGCTTGTACTATATACTAAGATCGGTATGGGAGACGGGCAACAGGCCAACAACCCATGGTTGCAAGAATTCCCAGATCCAATTACAAGAACAACTTGGGATAACTACTTGACCATTTCGAAGGCTGATGCCGAAGGAAAGTTCAAAAACTGGAATGTAGCCAACGGTGGTCTTAACGGTAACTATGCTAATGTTACTGTAAACGGTGTTACTTTGAAAGTGCCAGTATTGATTCAGCCAGGACAAGCATCTGGAACTGTTGGTTTGGCGCTAGGATACGGTAAAAAAGCCGGTATGAAGTCAGAGATGCAGACAGGAGTAAATGCTTATGCATTCTACAATGATTTCAACAACGTTCAAAATGTAGAATTATCTGCAGCTGCAGGAGAGCACGAGTTTGCGTGCGTGCAGCTTCACAATACCTTAATGGGTAGAGGGGATATCGTAAAGGAAACGACCTTGGAGATCTTCAATACTCAAGATGCAAAATATTGGAACGAGATGCCTCATGTGTCTAAAGACCATGAGATGATTGCAGCTACTTCACCAGAGGCCGACCTTTGGGATTCGTTTGATCGTTCGATCGGACATCACTTCAACCTTTCTATTGACTTAAATGCTTGTACAGGTTGTGGTGCATGTGTAGTTGCATGTCATGCTGAAAACAACGTGCCAGTAGTTGGTAAGTCAGAAGTGAGAAGATCACGCGATATGCACTGGTTGCGTATTGATAGATACTACTCTTCTCAAGACACCTTTGAAGGTGATAACGAGAAAAAAGATAACATTTCAGGAGTTGGAAGCTCAATGAGTGAGTTTGGCGAAATGGAAGATCCAGCAGCGAACCCACAAGTGGCATTCCAACCAGTAATGTGTCAGCACTGTAATCACGCTCCTTGTGAAACAGTTTGTCCAGTTGCGGCAACTTCACACGGACGTCAAGGTCAAAACCACATGGCGTACAACCGTTGTGTAGGTACCAGATACTGTGCTAACAACTGTCCGTATAAAGTACGTCGTTTCAACTGGTTCTTGTACAACCAAAATGACGAGTTCGACTACCACATGAATGATGATCTAGGTCGTATGGTATTGAATCCAGACGTAGTGGTTCGTTCTAGAGGGGTGATGGAGAAATGTTCTATGTGTATCCAAATGACGCAGAAGACCATTCTTGATGCCAAGAGAGAAGGTAGAGAAATTAAGGATGGTGAATTCAAGACAGCCTGTTCTGCAGCTTGTGGAAGCGGAGCAATGGTCTTTGGAGACATCAATGACAAGAAGAGTAAGATCGCTGAATTAAAGCACGGCGACCGTATGTATCACTTATTGGAGCACGTAGGTACAGAGCCTAATGTGATTTACCAAGTGAAGGTGAGAAATACGAAAGAAGCATAAATAAACAACTAATTAAGAAACAATTATAAAAGGATTATGGCGTCGCATTACGAAGCACCTATAAGAAAACCCTTAGTACTTGGAGAGAAGAGCTACCACGATGTTACGGTAGACGTTGCCGCTCCTGTAGAAGGAAGAGCCAATAAGCAATGGTGGATAGTATTTTCTATCGCCTTGGTGGCTTTTCTTTGGGGATTGGGATGTATTATTTATACGATTTCAACAGGAATCGGTACGTGGGGATTGAACAAGACCGTTGGTTGGGCCTGGGACATTACTAACTTCGTTTGGTGGGTTGGTATTGGTCACGCAGGAACCCTGATATCCGCAGTACTTTTATTATTCCGTCAGAAATGGAGAATGGCGATTAACCGTTCTGCAGAGGCGATGACCATCTTTTCGGTTGTTCAGGCAGGTTTATTTCCGATCATTCACATGGGACGTCCGTGGCTTGGATACTGGGTACTTCCGATTCCAAACCAATTTGGTTCACTTTGGGTAAACTTTAACTCACCACTTCTTTGGGACGTATTTGCGATCTCTACCTACCTTTCGGTTTCGTTAGTGTTCTGGTGGACAGGATTGCTTCCTGATTTCGCAATGATTCGTGACCGTGCGATCAAGCCATTCCAAAAAAGAGTATATAGCATCCTAAGTTTTGGATGGTCTGGTAGAGCAAAAGACTGGCAACGTTTCGAAGAAGTTTCTTTGGTACTGGCTGGTTTGGCAACACCACTGGTACTTTCGGTACACACGATTGTATCATTTGACTTCGCCACCTCGGTAATCCCAGGTTGGCACACCACCATCTTCCCTCCATACTTTGTTGCAGGGGCGATCTTCTCAGGATTTGCGATGGTAAACACACTACTGATCATTATGAGAAAAGTAGTAAGCCTTGAAGACTATATCACCGTACAGCATATCGAATTGATGAACATCGTAATCATGATTACAGGTTCGATTGTAGGGTGTGCATATATCACTGAGTTATTCATTGCATGGTACTCAGGAGTAGAATATGAGCAATACGCGTTCTTAAACAGAGCAACAGGACCTTACGCTTGGGCGTACTGGGCGATGATGACCTGTAACGTGTTCTCACCACAGTTCATGTGGTTCAAGAAACTAAGAACTAGTATCATGTTCTCATTCATAATCTCGATCGTTGTAAACATCGGAATGTGGTTTGAGCGTTTTGTGATCATCGTGACTTCATTGCACCGTGATTACCTTCCATCTTCATGGACAATGTTCTCACCAACCTTTGTAGACATCGGGATCTTCATCGGAACCATCGGATTCTTCTTCGTATTGTTCTTACTATATGCTAGAACATTCCCTGTGATCGCTCAAGCGGAAGTAAAGACGATCTTAAAGTCATCTGGACAACGTTACAAGAATCTTCGTGATTCAGGACAAAGTCTAGTTGGTACAGGAGCTGACGAAAGAACTTCTGGAGGTCAAGTAGCCGCTAGTGCTTCAACTGAAACAGTAGAAGCCGCTGCACCTTCCGAAGAAGATAAAAAAGAACTTACAGGAAGTCTACTAGATGCACTTGGAACCTTTGATAAGGATACCATGCAGGCAGACGACCTGAAAAAGGTAAACGGCATCGGTCCTAAAATGGAAGAAACACTTAACCAAATCGGAATCTATACATTCCTTCAGGTTAGTAAGATGACCGAGAAAGAATACAACCTGTTGGATTCGATCACTGGATCATTCCCAGGTAGAGCACAAAGAGATGATTGGGCTGGCCAAGCCAAACAACTAATAAATAAAGGGTAATCATGGCAGAGAAAGTTATTCAAGCATTTTACAATGATGATGATGTGCTGCTAAATGCCGTAAAAAAGGTACGTGCAGAAAAGCATCATATCGAAGAGATTTACACACCGTTTCCGGTACACGGTCTAGACAAGGCCATGGGTCTTGAACCAACCAGAATCGCGATCATGTCCTTTATCTATGGATGTATTGGTCTTACTGTTGCCGTCGTTATGATGAACTTCATCATGATCCAAGATTGGCCTCAAAACATCGGCGGTAAGCCAAGTTTTAGCTATTTGGAGAACATGCCGGCATTTGTTCCGATCATGTTTGAGCTTACGGTATTCTTTGCAGCTCACTTGATGGTAATCACTTTTTACCTAAGAAGTAGAATGTGGCCATTCAAGAAAGCCGAGAACCCAGATGTTCGCACAACCGATGATCACTTTTTGATGGAGGTAGCGATTCATGGCAATGAAAGCGAATTGACGTCATTGCTGCAAGAAACGGGAGCCATTGAACTTAAAGTAGAAGAAAAGCACTAAGAATATAGATATGAAGAGCTTTGTGAAAATAGGAATTGTTGCAGGAATCGCCGCTATGGTAATGACCTCTTGTTTCAACGATTCGACACCAAACTACCAATATTTTCCTAACATGTACGAATCTGTAGGGTATGAGACCTACGCCGAATCTAGCGCGTTTAGAAACGGGGTTGAGGCGCAACTTCCAGCAGAGGGTACTATCGCCAGAGGATGGCAGCCGTATGACTACGAAAACACTGAAGAAGGGTACAATGCAGCCAAGGCAGGTTTAACAAGTCCGTTAGACTCTATTGCATCTGCTGAGAACCTTGAAAAAGGAAAAGAATTGTACGATATCTATTGTGCCATCTGCCACGGTAAAAAAGGTGACGGACAAGGTACGTTGGTGAAAAGAGAGAAATTCTTAGGGGTGCCAAGATATGACGAAGCAGCAAGAGCCATTACCGAAGGTAGTGTGTATCACGTGATCTACTACGGAAGAAATTCGATGGGGTCGCATGCAGGTCAGTTAAACGACAAAGAACGTTGGCAAGTTACAGAGTATGTAATGAAGCTTAAATCTGAGTTAAAGTAAAAGATTATAAAGAAGATATAGTTTAGATATGTATACGTTTTCAAGTAAATTAAGGCTATTTTCATTCGTATTGATTGCGGTAGGAGCCCTTCTCTTTGGATATGGGTATTTTACAACCCCTCATTCGGTTGAAGAAGTAAAGGAAATGTTAGCGCATGATGATCATCATGGCGGAGGTCATGGGGAAGCTACAGCAACCATGCAGGATGCACACGGCGGAGGTCACGATGCAGCAGATGCCGATAAGCATGCAGAGCACGTTTTGGGGCAGTTGCACAACAAGCCTTGGGCAGCATTGTATGTAGCAGCGTTTTTCTTCTTTATGATTTCGCTCGGAGTGTTGGCGTTCTATGCCATTCAGCGTGCCGCACAAGCAGGATGGTCTCCGGTATTATATAGAGTAATGGAAGGAATAACCTCGTACCTATTACCTGGTACGGTGATCATGTTCATCTTATTGGCACTTTCAGGATTCCATTTTAATCACTTATTCCACTGGATGGATGCTTCATTGCAAGATCCAACCAGTCCAAATTATGACAAACTAACCGTTGGAAAGAGCGGTTACTTAAATGTACCATTCTGGTTGATCAGAGCAGCTATCTATATCTTAGGATGGAATGCATATCGTTATTTCTCAAGAAAGTTCTCATTGGCACAAGATGAGGCAAGCGATGTATCGAACCATAAAAAGAACTTCAGAATTTCTGCAGCCTTCTTGGTGTTCTTCCTAATATCAGAATCAATGATGTCTTGGGATTGGATCATGTCTGTAGACCACCACTGGTTTAGTACGCTATTTGGATGGTATGTGTTTGCAAGCTTGTTTGTATCAGGAATCACAACCATCGCGTTGATATCGATCTATTTGAAATCAAAAGGATATTTAGATTTTGTAAACGATAGCCACATTCATGACTTGGCCAAGTTCATGTTTGCGATCAGTATTTTTTGGACCTACCTATGGTTTTCACAATTCATGCTGATCTGGTATTCTAACATCCCTGAAGAAGTAACATACTTTGTGACAAGAATCGAAGATTACAAATTGCCATTCTTCGGCATGCTAGCCATGAACTTCATCTTCCCACTATTGTTGTTGATGAACAGTGACTACAAGCGTATCAACTGGTTTGTGGTAATGGCTGGTATTGTGATTCTATTCGGACATTATATTGACATCTTTAACATGATCATGCCAGCTACCGTAGGTGACCAATGGTTCATCGGTACGGCAGAAGTAGGAGCACTTTGCTTCTTCTTAGGACTGTTCATCTTTATAGTGTTCAGCAGTTTGACCAAAGCGCCATTATTGGCCAAAGGAGATCCTTATATCGAAGAAAGTAAGCATTTCCATTATTAATAAATAAAGAATATTAAAGTAAAGAGAATATAAGACAATGACTGGTTTCTTAATACTTGCTGTAGTAGTACTTGTTGGAATTGCAATCTGGCAAATGGCAAAGATCTTTGAGCTTTCTCAATTAGGAAAAGACTCAAGCAATTCTCAAGTTGCAAACGATGCTGATAATAACTTGAACGGATACCTGATGCTAGGTTTCCTGATTTTCATCTATGTACTTACCATAGTGTCTTTCTGGAAGTGGGGAGATACTTTGTTGCCAGAATCATCTTCTGAGCATGGTAAAGATTATGATCAATTAATGGTTATCTCATTTGTGATCATCTTCTTCGTGCAGACCATCACACAAGCGTTGTTGCACTACTTCGCGTTCAAATACCGTGGTGCTAAAGGAAGAAAGGCATTGTTCTACGCAGACAATGATAAACTAGAATTTATCTGGACCATCATCCCGGTAATCGTTTTAGCAGGATTGATCCTTTACGGATTGTATACTTGGACAAACATCATGAATGTGGACTACGAAGATGATCCATTGGTAGTTGAGCTTTACGCGCAGCAGTTTAACTGGAAAGCAAGATACGGTGGAGCCGATAACACGCTTGGGGATGCTAACGTACGATTGATTGATATCGATAAAGCCAACATCCTTGGATTGGACGAAGCGGATCCTAATGGAAGCGATGATGTTATTGTTACAGAATTACACTTACCAGTAGGCAGAGAAGTAGTATTCAAGATGCGTTCTCAAGACGTATTGCACTCAGCCTATATGCCACACTTTAGAGCACAGATGAACTGTGTTCCTGGTATGGTCACTCAGTTTGCATTTACACCTACAAAGACCACTGAAGAGATTCGTCAGGATCCTGATGTTGTCAAGAAGGTGCTAAAGATCAACCAGCTTAGAGCAGAAAGAAGCAAAAAGCTAGTTGCAAAAGGCGAGGCCGCGTTAGATCCATACGTATACGATTACATCTTGTTGTGTAACAAGATCTGTGGTCAGTCGCATTACAACATGCAAATGAAGATCATCGTTGAGAGCGAAGAAGATTTCAACAAGTGGATGAAAGAGCAAAAGACCTTTAAAGAGTCGCTCGTACAATAAAATTTGAAAAAGAAAATTAGTTTAGAAAAATAATATAGAATCGATATGTCAGCAACAGCACACGCACACGACGCACACGCAGAAGATCACGGACATCATCATAAAGAAACTTTCGTAACCAAATACATCTTTAGCCAAGACCATAAGATGATTGCTAAGCAATATCTTATTACAGGTTTGATCATGGGTGCTATTGGTATTGCAATGTCGTTGCTTTTCCGTATGCAATTGGCATGGCCAGAAGAGCCGTTTACAATCTATGAGATCCTTCTTGGTGAGGGAGCTCCTGGAGGAGTGATGACGGCAGATCGCTACTTGGCGTTAGTAACCATTCACGGAACCATCATGGTATTCTTTGTATTGACGGCTGGTTTAAGTGGTACGTTTAGTAACCTGTTGATTCCGTTGCAGATTGGTGCACGTGATATGGCTTCAGGTCTGTTGAATATGATCTCATACTGGTTGTTCTTCTTATCAAGTGTGATCATGGTGATTTCTTTATTTGTTGAAGGAGGAGCTGCTTCTGCAGGATGGACCATCTACCCACCGCTTAGTGCCTTGCCACAAGCACAGCCAGGTTCTGGTATGGGTATGACCTTATGGTTGGTCTCTATGGCAGTCTTTATTGCTTCATCGCTATTAGGTTCGCTAAACTATATCGTAACTGTAATAAACTTAAGAACCAAAGGGATGTCAATGACACGTTTGCCATTGACCATCTGGGCGTTCTTTGTAACTGCAATCATTGGTGTGGTTTCGTTCCCAGTACTATTATCAGCAGCGTTGTTGTTGATCATGGACAGAAGCTTCGGAACGTCATTCTACCTATCAGATATATTTATTCAAGGAGAAGTGTTGCACTACCAAGGTGGTTCGCCTGTATTGTTCGAGCACTTGTTCTGGTTCTTAGGACACCCTGAAGTATACATTGTACTACTTCCGGCATTGGGGATTACCTCTGAGGTTATTGCGACCAACTCGCGTAAACCGATTTTCGGATACCGTGCGATGGTAGCTTCGATCTTGGCGATCGCCTTCCTTTCAACCATTGTATGGGGTCACCACATGTTTATCTCGGGGATGAATCCATTCCTAGGATCCGTGTTTACCTTTACAACACTATTGATTGCGATTCCTTCCGCAGTAAAAGCATTTAACTATATCACCACACTCTGGAAAGGTAACCTACAGTTGAACCCTGCGATGCTATTCTCAATAGGATTGGTATCTACGTTCATCTCTGGAGGTCTAACCGGAATCATTTTGGGTGATAGTACACTAGATATTAACGTTCACGATACGTACTTTGTAGTAGCTCACTTCCACTTGGTAATGGGTATCTCTGCCTTGTACGGATTATTTGCTGGGGTATACCACTGGTTCCCTAAAATGTTCGAAGGACGTATGATGAACAAGAACTTAGGATATGTACATTTCTGGGTTACCGCTGTCTGTGCCTATGGGGTATTCTTCCCAATGCACTTTGTAGGAATGGCAGGTGTACCAAGACGTTACTATACAAACACCAATTTCCCAATGTTCGATGACCTTACTGATGTACAGGTGTTGATGACCGTATTTGCCTTGATCGCGGGTGCTGCCCAGATCGTATTCTTGGCTAACTTCATCTACAGTATCTTCTACGGAAAGAAAGGACCGCAGAACCCTTGGAAATCAAATACGCTAGAGTGGACAGCGCCGCAAGAGCACATCCACGGAAACTGGCCTGGAGAGATTCCTCATGTACACCGTTGGGCATACGACTACAGTAAGCCAGGGCATGAAGATGATTACGTGCCACAGCACATTCCTTTAAAAGAAGGAGAAGAAGAGTTGAATCATTAACAACAACCAACATAATAATAACACCCGAGCCTTTTTCATCTGTTTGAAAAAGGCTTTCTTTTTTACAGTATATTTGTTTAAGTACTTCTGGTCACAAAGTAAGAAGATATACATTGCATATGAACGAAAACTTGGATCCCACCAACGAGCATTTTTCCTCAGAAGAACTTGATATCGAAAGAGCCTTAAGGCCTTTATCATTTCAGGATTTTACAGGGCAAGATCAAGTGCTTGAAAACTTACAGATATTTGTTGAGGCGGCTAATTTACGAGGTGATGCACTAGATCACACTTTGTTTCACGGCCCTCCAGGATTGGGTAAAACCACCTTGGCGCACATTCTGGCCAATGAGTTAGGGGTAGGGATCAAAGTGACATCCGGACCTGTACTAGATAAGCCCGGTGATCTTGCCGGACTGTTGACCAATCTCGAAGACAGGGATGTGCTGTTCATTGATGAGATCCATCGATTAAGTCCGATTGTAGAAGAATACCTGTATTCGGCCATGGAAGATTACAAGATCGATATCATGATCGAATCTGGACCCAATGCGCGCACCGTACAGATTAATTTGAATCCGTTTACATTGGTTGGGGCCACAACACGTTCTGGATTGCTTACAGCGCCTATGAGAGCCCGTTTTGGTATCAGCAGTCGATTGCAGTACTATACCACAGAACTGCTCTCTACAATCGTACAAAGAAGCGCACACATTCTGAAAGTCCCAATTTCAATGGAAGCAGCCATAGAGATTGCTGGACGTAGCCGCGGAACACCTCGTATCGCGAATGCGCTATTGAGAAGAGTTCGTGATTTTGCCCAAATCAAAGGAGACGGAAACATCGATATCGCAATTGCCAAATTTGGATTGAAGGCACTCAATGTTGATGCCCATGGGCTGGACGAAATGGACAACAAGATCTTAGAGACCATCATCGATAAGTTTAAAGGCGGACCTGTAGGAATAACAACGCTCGCAACGGCAGTTTCAGAAAGTGGTGAAACCATCGAAGAGGTCTACGAGCCCTTCTTGATTCAGCAAGGATTTATTATTCGTACACCGAGAGGGCGCGAGGTCACGGAGTTGGCCTATAAACACCTCGGAAGGATCAAAGGCGGTGCGCAAGGCGGACTCTTTTAAACCTCAAATACCCACAAACGCGTGAAAAAATATCGCTATCCCAAACAAATTCCCTTTAGCAAGTTTGTACTAAAGTCTAGCACGATAGCCAAAAACCCTTTGCCGTTTCATAAACAGTTTTTTGCAGATGCAGGAGATTCCTTCTGTGTAAAGCCATTTATGAACCCGATGATCATGCTTACACGTGATGCAGAGATCGCAAAGCACATTCTTCAAAAGAATCACAAGAACTATCACAAGTCCGAGTTGCAGAGCAAGTACCTATCTCGTTATGTGGGCCACGGACTGCTGACATCGAATGGTGATTATTGGTTGCGACAGCGCCGATTGATTCAGCCTGCCTTCCACCGAAAAAAAATACAAAATCTACTAGGAATCGTTAGCGATACTATTGATAAACAAGTTCAACAAATTACGGCGGGTAAGACCATTGATATGTATCCGTTGATGAACGATTTGGCATTTGATGTTGTAGGACGCTCGCTATTCAATTATCAGACCGATGCAAAGACATTAAAGCGCTTGCAAGCCATCATCGAAGAGCTGCAACTATTTTTGGTCAAAGAGATCAGAATGCCATATAAAAGAGGTTGGTACAAGATCAGCGGCAAAATGGCCTATCACATGAAATTGGTAGCCGAAAGCCGAAAGATATTAAGTGATTTTATTGAAGAACGAAGAGCTTCTGAAGAATCGCACGATGACCTTTTGGACATGCTACTCAACGCTACCTACGAAGACGGGAGCACGATGGATAACCAGACGCTTATCGATGAGATCTTGATCCTATTTGTTGCTGGTCATGAGACCACGGCCAATGCTTTGACCTTTACCTTTCATTTGTTAGCAAAACATCCAGAGATTCAAGATAAGGTAGTGAAAGAGGTGATGTCTCTTGACGAAAACCTAGATTCCTTAGCGAGGATAGACCAACTCAAGTATACGAAACAATGCATCGAAGAATCCATGCGCTTGTATCCACCAGCGTGGATCACTGATCGCGTGGCTTTGGATGATGATTCATTTGGAGATTATACGATTAAAAAAGGAACACTACTCGGCGTATCTTTTTACGAATTGCACAGGCATCCGAAGTATTTTAAAGATCCGCTACAGTTTCGTCCTGAGCGCTTTTCCGAAGAAAACAAAAAAGAGACGGCAGGGTACTATTTTCCGTTTGGAGCAGGTCCGAGATTGTGTATTGGTAACGGATTCGCCCTTTTTGAAATGATGCTTTCGGTAGAAGCCGTCGTGCGAAAATTTACGCTCAGTACCACCCAAACAGAAATAGAGACCAATCCATTGGTTACCTTGAAACCTGTTGGAGTGACCGCCCGTTTTGAGCCAAGAACCTAATGCAAACCAAAGAGAAACATACACGTCTCATCAAGGAGGAGGCCAAACGGCTGGGCTTTATTTCCTGCGGAATTTCGAAAGCTGGATTTCTCGAAGAAGAAGCCCCGCGTCTCGAAAAATGGCTTAACCAGAACATGCATGGCGAAATGCGTTATATGGAAAACCACTTTGACAAGCGGTTGGACCCAACCAAATTGGTCGAAGGATCAAAGAGCGTAGTTTCATTACTACTCAATTATTTTCCTGCGGAAGGGCAACAAGATCCCGAGGCACCAAAAATTTCTAAGTATGCCTATGGTACCGACTATCATTTTGTGATTAAGGACAAGCTGAAGCAACTCTTGCACTTTATACAAGAGGAGATAGGTGAAGTACACGGGCGTGCCTTTGTCGATTCGGCGCCGGTGTTGGATAAAGTATGGGCGGCCAAAAGTGGTTTGGGCTGGATTGGTAAACACTCGAATCTGTTGACCAAACAGCAAGGCTCTTTTTATTTTATAGCCGAATTGATCATCGACCTTGAACTGGAATACGATACACCGGTTACTGACCACTGCGGAAGCTGTACTGCATGCATCGATGCTTGTCCAACACAAGCGATCGTAGCGCCCTATGTGGTCGATGGAAGCAAATGCATCTCATACTTCACGATCGAACTTAAAGAGGCCATTCCTAATGAGGTAAAAGGCCAATTTGACGATTGGATGTTTGGTTGCGATGTGTGCCAGGACGTGTGTCCATGGAATCGATTTTCAACGCCACACAATGAGCCAGCATTTGACCCGCATCCAGACCTGTTGTCTATGACAAAAAAAGATTGGGAAGAGATCACTGAAGATGTCTTCAGAAAGGTTTTCAAAAAATCGGCAGTGAAAAGAACCAAATTCACTGGGCTCACCCGAAACATTCAATTCTTGAAAAACTCCTAGCGAGTTGTGCCGCGAGCAATGACCTCTGTTGGAAGCTGAGCTGTAAAGTGCTTTACAGGAAATTCGTTTTTACGTTGTTGTATTTCTTCAATAAGAATTGATATCGCCTCTTTTCCTAATTCTTTAATAGGTTGGTGAACCGTTGATAGTTTCGGAGTACTGTTTTGAGACATAAACCAATTGCTGAAGCCCATGATAGAGATCTGATCAGGAACTCGGATTCCGTTAGCTTGGCAATAAGCCAAACTGCCCAGTGCCACAAGATCAGTCATGGCAAAGATGGCGTCGGTCTCAGGATGTTCTTCCAAAGCTTTCTTTGTAAACTCATAGCCCTCGTTAAAGGTGAGCTCATCACATACATACACGTTACTTGGATCATAAGTTATGTTGTGTTTTTCGAGCGCTTCTTTATAACCTAAAAAACGATCAGTATAGGCCTGAGGAGGCAGCGGTCCTCTAAAATGAACGATGTTCTTGCAACCGGTCTCGATTAGATATTCGACGGCTTTAAAAGAAGCCTTCTTATCATCGATCCTTACTTTAGAGCATGAGATCTCTTCGGTGGTCTTGTCAAAAAGCACCAACGGAATTTTCTTTTTGATCAATTCTTTGATATGGCCGATTTCCTCCGTCTCAGTAGCCATTGACATGAGTACGCCATCCACTCGTTTTTCAAGAAGCAGTTTTACCTGATCTTCTTCTAAACTCGAAGAATCACCCGAAAACAGAATGATCACAAGGTAGCCGCGGTCTTCCGCTTCGGTAATAATACCATTGACAACCGTAGAATAAAAGTTGTGATCCACCCGAGGAATGATCACCCCAAGGGTTTTGGATTCTTTGTTTCTTAGGTTGATGGCCAATGGGTTTGGCTTATAATCGAGTTTTTCGGCCAAAAGGCGCACCGAATCTCGTGTTTCTTTGTTGACGTCAGGGTAGTCTTTTAAAGCTTTGGATACGGTAGTGATAGAGATACCAAGAATCTCTGCGATGTTTTTTAAGGTTACATTTCCCATTTAATTAAGAACTTTCGTGAGGGTTGATTCTCTTTCTATGATATTGGTTGGTAATTGTACTTGATAGTGCGATATAGACTCTTTCTCTTTGCGTTTAGCGATCTCCTCGATTAACAAGGAGGCTGACTCTTTGCCCATCTGAGTGGCGGGTTGGTCTACAGATGAGAGCGAAGGACTGATGATTGAAGCAATCGGTGAGTTACTAAAGCCCATGACCGATATTTGTTCTGGGATCTTAATACCGCGTTCATTCAAATGAGCGATGGCGCCAACGGCAACGAGGTCAGTGATACAAAAGATGGCATCGGCATCGGGATGGTCATTAAGGGCTTTTTCGGCAAATTCTTTACCGTCTTCAATACTATACCCATCGCAGACATAAATAAGGGAAGGGTCTGCTGTTATTCCGTGGTCATTCAGCGCCTTTTCATACCCTTCACAACGCCATTTAGCATTGATCGAATTTTCAGGTCCGCGAAGGTGAACAATTTTCTTGTTACCATTTTTTATGAGTGTGCTTACGGCATTATAGGCCGCTCTTTGGTCATCGATGGTAACTTTAGAACATTCGATTTCATCAATCACCTGATCAAAAAGCACCAGTGGGATTTCTTTGTCGATGATCTTTTTAATGTGTTCGTGTTCGGCGGTGATATCAACGATAGACATGAGAATTCCATCCACGCGCTTGTCAATGAGCAGTTCGATCTGTTTCTTCTCTAACTCACTCGACTCGTTAGATTGCAGGATGATCACCAGATATCCGTTTTTTTCAGCTTCTGCGATAATACCATGCATAACACTGCTAAAGAAGTTGTGAACAATCGCCGGAATGATCAAGCCGATCGTACGCGTCTCGCGGTTCTTTAAATTCAGAGCCACAGTGTTCGGTTTGTAGTTCAGATTTTCGGCAAGCATCATCACAGATTTTCTGGTTTCAGGGCTTACATCCTTGTATCCTTTGAGGGCTTTGGAGACCGTTGTGACCGAGATACCTAAAATCTGCGCAATGTCTTTTAAAGTTACTTCCTTCATTATTAAGATATTAACCGCAAACGTTTTCGTTACACTACGAAGCTAATTAAAAAATTCAATTATTTTTTTATCCTTTGATAAAAATGTATATTCACAAGAATAACGATTAAAAAGTAATAATTTGACAAAATCAGAATGGAATTATTGAATTATTCTTACTGATTTTAAAGGAAACACGACTTAATCGTTATTGCTAACTAACTAACTCTTTACTGTTATATGAACGATCTTACTAGCGTAGATATAGCCGTTATATTGGTATATCTTGTCGGGATTATCATTTACGGAATCTCCAAATCAAAAAGAGGAAGCTCTGAAGATTACTTTTTAGGAGGTCGTACCATGACATGGCCCATTGTGGGTATCGCACTTTTTTCTGCTAACATTTCGAGTTCAACATTGGTCGGCTTGGCTTCTGATGCTTACCAGACCAATATCAATGTATATAACTACGAATGGTTTGCCGTGGTCGTGTTGATCTTCTTCGCTATATTCTTCTTACCATTCTATCTGCGGTCAGGCGTCTATACCATGCCCGAATTTTTAGAACGAAGGTATGACAGTCGCTCTCGCTACTATTTCTCATTCATTACGGTAGTAGGGAATATTCTGGTAGACACGGCTGCAGGGCTTTATGTAGGTAAGATCGTATTAACATTGCTATTTCCTGACATTGGCCCTAATTGGATTCTGATCATATTGGCCGTTGCTGCGGCTGCATATACCATTCCAGGTGGATTGAACTCGGTGATTCAGACCGAGGTAATTCAGGCTGTATTGCTTATCATAGGTTCTTGCTTGCTTACCTATTTTGCCTTTGATCAATTAGGCGGAGGCTGGTCAGCCATGACCGACAAGTTAGATGCCATGCTTGCAGCAGGCGATGTAAACTTTGGAGAACGGGCCGCAGAAGGCAAACACATACCGGCAAACTCAGACGAAGTCTTTAGCTTGGTTCGTCCAAGCAATGACGAGTTCATGCCTTGGTGGGGACTGCTAACAGGAGTACCTTTATTAGGATTCTACTTCTGGGCAAATAACCAATTTATGGTACAACGCGTGCTCGGAGCCAAAGACCTAAACCATGGTCGTTGGGGAGCCCTGTTCGCTGGCTTCTTAAAACTACCAGTGATTTTTATCATGGTCGTACCAGGGGTTTTGGCATTGTTACTGTATAGCACACTCGATATTTCTAGCTTAAATTATGTGCTGCCAAGTGGTGAGGTTTGTTCTGATCTTTCTGACTGCCCGAACTTAACATATCCCGTATTGCTGTTCCAGTTACTTCCAACAGGAGTGCTAGGACTGGTGGTAGCAGGTTTAATGGCTGCGATGATGTCATCGGTATCGGCCACGTTTAATTCGGCCTCAACGCTTGTAACGATGGACTTTGTTCGCAAGCTAAGGCCTGATTTAGATAGTAAACAACTGGTGCGCGTCGGACAGATAACGACGGTCATCCTGGTGGTATTGGCCATTTTGTGGGTGCCACAGATCGAAAAGGTAAGTGATTCATTATGGAATTACCTTCAATTGGTGATCGCCTTTACATGTCCGCCAGCAGTGTCCACCTTTATTTTAGGGTTGTTCTGGAAACGTGCCAATGGCACAGGATCCATAGTAAGCTTATTGGTTGGGTTTACGTTGGCCGTATTCATGATTTTATCACAGGTATTTGGTTGGGTGCCGTCCATCAATGAGATTCACTTCTTAGGAAAGGCAACATGGTTGTTCGTGATCTGTGTGTTGATACATATAGTAGTGAGTACGTTGACCGCAGCACCACCAGCAGATAAAGTGGCAGAATACACGTATAAGAAAGAAATGTTTACCAAAGAAACGCAAGAGCTCAAAGCCTTGCCTTGGTATAAGAATTATAGAAAACTCGCAATCATATTGTTAGTCTTGACTGCAATTATTGTAGGATATTTTTGGTAGATTGTTTATGAGTGAAGGATTCCTGCTTGTCTCATTCTCATAGTTTGCACACCACGAGAGACAAGTGGGATTCCTTTTTAAAAAAGTGATCCATGAAAAACCTCGGAATCAAAATTTCCCTATTCCTTAACTATTTCGTCTTTGCTATTTTATTGAATAGTGTGGGGGCGGTAATTCTTCAGGTGCAACGCAATTATGAAGTTACAAAGTCGGCAGCAAGTATACTTGAAGGATTTAAGGACTTGCCAATTGCGTTCGCATCGTTTTTTCTCGCATCTTTTCTACCTAAGTTTGGATATAAGAAATCTATGCTAACAGGCCTTTTGCTCGTTAGTGTGTTTTGTTTCTTGATGCCGTTTGCAGATGACTTTTGGTATTTCAAAATGCTCTTTTTTGTTATAGGGGTTTCTTTTGCTTTAATCAAAGTAACCACTTATGCCACGATAGGCTTGGTGACCGAAAATGAGAAAGAACACTCCAGCTTCATGAGTTCCTTAGAAGGGTTTTTCATGGTGGGAGTTTTACTAGGCAATGTCCTTTTTAGTTTATTCATTGATGACCTAAACCCGAAATCAACAATGTGGTTGAATGTTTATTGGGTGCTAGGAGGTCTTTCGGTTTTAGCATTTTTATTAATGCTAACTGCCAAATTGGATGAGCGAAAGGCTGTCGCTGAAAACCGAAGTTTAAAAGAAGATTTTTCAGGAATGTTGAAGATGATTGTATTGCCATTGGTTTTAGTGTTTATAGCAAGCGTTTTTCTCTTTGTGCTTATTGAACAAAGTTTTCAAACTTGGACACCTACTTTTTATGAAGACATTTTAAAGGTACCTGCGAGCATGAGCATTCAAGCTGGTGCAGTATTGGCCGGAGCTTTTGCCATTGGTCGATTTGCGGCCGGTTTCCTCTTAAAAAAAATATACTGGTTCTATTTAGTGGTGGGATGTTTGATTGGGTGTGCGTTAATGGTGTTGCTGTCGCTTCCACTTTCAAAGGGAATAGAAGTCACAGAAACGGTTACATGGTTGAACGCGCCTCTGGTGGTGTATCTATTTCCGCTGATGGGAATTTTCCTAGCCCCGATTTATCCGACAATCAACTCGGTTGTTTTGAGCGCATTGCCAAAACACATGCATAGTTCTATGTCTGGGCTTATCGTTGTTTTTTCGGCTCTAGGAGGGACTACAGGGTCCATCATTACAGGAAATGTTTTCGAGCATTTTGATGGCCAGACCGCTTTTTATATGTCATTAATTCCAATGGGCCTTATGCTTGTAGCGCTCTGGTATTTTAATAGATTGCAATCGTCCAATGATACTCAAACTACCCATTAAAGAAACGCTTCAGCGATTGCTGGACCAAGAGGACACCGATGGCGACAAAAAGATCACCAAAGACGATCAAGGCCCAAAGGTGTTTAAGGTATTTGCACTCGATGATTCTTCCGTCGAGATAAAAGGAACCTATGCCTTGTCCAACCTTCTTCAGGAGTTGGTCCTGGAGCAAGAATTGGGTAAAGAAGTAGCCAAGATTCCGCTAGAAAAAATAAACGAACCACCCACCCAACGAATCTCGCGTATGATTCGCGAGTATTTTTGGGACGACCTTACACGAACTATGGATGCAAAGGGCATCGAAAAGATCCTTAGCGATGAAAAATCAGAGGATCAGACCCAACGCATTTATGTGCCTTCTGGAGATGAGGAAGGACAGGCCTACTACAAGAAGTTGCAAAAGAAATTTCCGAATCTTGAGGTGGTTGTACTTCCTAAAAAGATAACACCCAAGTACGTCAAGTCAATTAATGATAAACCCGGAATTCTCGCACTAAAGATTGTAAACGGAAAGGGCATTCCTTTCGTGGTACCAGGCGGACGCTTTAACGAAATGTACGGATGGGATAGCTATTTCGAAGGTGTCGGACTCATTCTTGACGGGCGCGTAGATCTCGCCAGGGCCATGGTCGATAATTTCTGCTATCAGATTGAACACTACGGAAAGATCCTCAATGCCAATCGAAGCTATTATTTAACCCGAACACAGCCTCCATTTTTGACGGCTTTTATTCGTGAAGTTTTTGAGGCGGAAGGTGCAAAGGACCTCGAGTGGCTGTCTTCATGCTTGAAAATGGCGATCAAAGAATACAAAGAAGTTTGGATGGTAAAAGGAAAACGCCTCACCGAGAATCGTCTAAATCGCTATTTGGCCGAAGGGATTGGGATTCCTCCAGAGACCGAAGAAGGACACTTTGATGAGGTGCTTTCAGAGTACGCCAAAAAACATAAGATGAAGTTAAAGGCGTTCATCAAAGCCTACGATTCAGGGAAGTTATCAGAACCAGAATTAGACAGATATTTTATACATGATCGAAGCCTCAGAGAGAGCGGACACGATACAAGTTGGCGTTTAGATGGCGTTTGCGCAGACCTCAATTGCGTAGACCTTAATTCGTTATTATTTAAGTTCGAAACAGATATTGCACACTTCATCGAGACCTACTTTGAAGACTCATTTACCGATGGCAAAGGCAAGACCTATGATTCAGAATATTGGATGGACCGTGCCTTTTCGCGAAAGGCACTCATGAAGAACTTTATGTGGAGCAAGAAGAAAGAAAACTTCTTTGACTATCACATTGTGAAGAAAAAACGAACCAAGTTTGATGCAGCTTCCAATTACTATCCGCTTTGGGCAAGGCTTTGCTCCAAAGAGCAAGCCAAGAAGATGGTGGCATATTTGTTCAAAAACCTAAAGCAAAAAGGAGGCATTGCAGGAACATCGCATGACATGGTAAAAGATATAGATCCATCGCTTCCGCAGCGACAATGGGATTATCCAAACGGATGGGCGCCACACCAAATGATGATATGGAAAGGCCTCATGCATTACGAGTTTTTTGACGAAGCCCAAGAGTTGATCTACCGATGGTTGTGGACCATCACCAAGAACGCAGTAGATTACAACGGTACCGTACCCGAAAAATACGATGTAGTACAATGCACCCATAAGGTATATGCCGAATACGGAAACGTCGGAACCGCCTTTCAATACATTACCAAAAGTGGCTTTGGTTGGATGAATGCTTCCTATCAATATGGACTCAGTTTGCTAAACGAATCGTATCGAAGTCAATTAGATGACCTTGTAGATCCAGATACCTTGTTTTAAAATGAACCCCTATCAACAGTCCATAGCACTCTTACATCAAGTAACCACTGAACGTGGCTTTTTGGCCAGCGCCAATGATATTGACAACTACCGCCGAATCTGGGCCAGAGATGGTGTGATCTGTGGACTGGCAGCGTTGATGGATGGCGATGAAAAATTGGTAGAAGGCTTCAAGGCAACACTCAAGACCTTGGCTGACAATCAACACCATTTAGGGAACATTCCTTCAAATGTGTTCTTTGACAAACCAAAAACCTTACTGAGTTTCGGTGGGTTGGCCGGAAGGGTCGATACCATTGCTTGGTTTGTGATTGGTATTTGTAATTATGCACATGCAACAGGTGATATGGACTTTGCCAAGGAATGCTTAGTGAACATGAAGAAAGGACTTTCGCTATTAGAAGCATGGGAGTTCAATGCCAATCATCTGGTCTATGTGCCGCGTTCCGGAAGTTGGGCCGATGAATACATCACTGATGGATACATTCTCTATGATCAGTTACTTCGACTGTGGGCATTACGATGTTTTGATGCGTTGTTTCCAAATGAAGAGATAAAAGCGAAGATTAAAAAAGTCACCCAAAAGATTGAAGAGAATTACCGAAAGCACAAGATCAAAAACGATCCCTACCATCCAAAGGCCTACAAACAATTGCGAAAAAAGAAATATTGGGTAGCATCGTTTGGACCTTCGGGATATCAAAAGCAGTTTGACGCGTTTGCCAATGCGCTTTCGTTACTCTTGGATGTTGGTCCGAAATCGTTCCAAGACGAGGTGATTGACCACACCGAAACGCTAAGAACATCTCTAAAATTACAACTATTACCAGCCTTTTGGCCGCCCATCAAAAAAGACGATTCAGAATGGTCTTTATTGGTGAATAATTGTAAATACGAATTTAGAAACGTACCCTACGAATTTCACAATGGGGGCACTTGGCAAATGGTCAATGGATTCTACGGAATGGCCTTGGTTCATAAAAAGAAAACGAAGGAAGCCGAACAAGTGTTGCAGCAAATTGATGACTTGAATCAAAAAGAAGACTGGGGCTTCTATGAAAATTTCAATACAGAAACCGGAGAGGTCTCTGGGGTCAAGCATTGCGCCTGGAGCGCCGCCGGATCCGTACTGTTAAAGAATGCAATACAGGGGAAACAGGTATTAAAGTAACAACACAGGAAATGGAAAAGACCGTCGATATTTTATGTGTGGGAGAGATCCTGATCGATTTCATCGGCCATCAGATGAATGCCAGGATCAGTCAGACGAAAGATTATCATCGATACTTGGGTGGTTCGCCAACCAATGTCGCCATGAATATGGCGCGCCTAAAGACCAAAACGACCATGGTGGCTTCGGTCGGAGCAGATGGTTTTGGAGACTACATACTCGAAAAACTTCAGACAGCAGGGATTGATACCACTTATGTGAAAAGTGTCAAAGAACTACCGACCACCGTGATATTTGTGTCAAGAACCACGGGCACGCCAGATTTTATTCCATTTAGAGAGGCGGACCAACAGATCAGTACAGGCCAACTTCCGGACGAATTACTGAAACAAGTGAAGGTGTTTCACACCTCATGTTTTGCTTTAAGCGGAAACCCTTCTCAGCAAACCATCATCGGAGCAGCACAAAGAGCTGCCGGTTTAGGATGCAAACTCAGTATTGATATCAATTACGCCGAAAAAATATGGCCCGATCGAGAGGAGGCCATGGCCGTGATCAAGCACTATTGCGCATTGGATCCTTTGGTGAAAATTAGCGAAGACGATATGGCACGTTTGTTCGGGCGACAACTATCGCATGATGAAATTTTCAATTTCTTTCACGAACTGGGTGTAAGTGTTGTTTGTTTGACCTTGGGCAGTAAAGGGGTGAAACTTTCCGAAAAAGGAAAGGAGGTCATCAGCTTACCCGCCATTGAGATCGAAAAGATCATGGACGCAACAGGGGCAGGAGATGCTTTCTGGTCTGGATTTTTATTCGCATATATTAATGAGAAGACCATGGAGCAATGCCTAAAAACCGCCCTTCAGTTAGCCGCATTGAAACTTCAAAACGTAGGAAGATTACCCGAAAATGTAGATGTACTCTCCGAGTTGTTAAAGATTACCTGATTTTACCATTAAAGTAAAAAATCTATCTGCAAGTTGTAGAATAGATATACCTTTGTAGTTCTGTTCAAACCTAAAAGTATGAGTCAAGAAAGTAAACGTCGCGAAGCGCTTATATATCACGCCAAACCCACTCCGGGAAAGATCAAGGTAGTACCGACTAAAAAGTACGCCACCCAAAGGGATCTGGCACTGGCCTATTCTCCTGGAGTAGCCGAGCCTTGTCTAGAGATCGAAAAGGACAAGAAAAATGTATATCGTTACACCACCAAAGGAAATTTAGTAGCCGTGATTTCTAACGGTACCGCCGTACTCGGATTGGGAGATATAGGACCCGAAGCATCCAAACCCGTGATGGAAGGAAAAGGACTGCTATTCAAGATTTTTGCAGACATCGATGTATTTGATATCGAACTAGACACCAAAGATGTCGATAAATTCATCGAAACGGTGAAGACCATTGCTCCAACCTTCGGAGGAATCAACCTAGAAGACATTAAAGCACCAGAGGCCTTCGAGATCGAAACACGACTCAAAGAAGAGCTAGACATACCTGTCATGCACGATGACCAGCACGGTACCGCCATCATTTCGGCAGCAGCCTTGTTGAACGCCCTGGAGATCGCAGATAAGAAGATTGAAGAAGTAAAGATCGTAGTTAGTGGGGCAGGAGCCGCAGCGGTTTCATGTACACGACTATACAAAGCATTCGGAGCGAAAGGCGAAAACATTGTGATGACCGATAGTAAAGGGGTCATTACGAAGGATAGAGACAACCTGACCTCTCAAAAAGCAGAGTTCGCAACCGGCAGAAAAATAAGTACTTTAGATGAAGCTATGGTAGATGCCGATGTCTTTATAGGGCTCTCTACAGCAGATATCGTAACTCCAGAGATGCTAAAAAGCATGAATGACAATCCGATCGTTTTTGCCATGGCAAATCCAGATCCCGAGATTGCCTACGATTTGGCCTGTTCTACTCGTGATGATATCATCATGGCCACCGGAAGATCCGATCATCCTAACCAAGTAAACAATGTACTTGGATTCCCGTTCATCTTCAGAGGAGCGCTAGATGTAAGGGCCACTAAGATCAATGAGGCCATGAAGATGGCAGCAGTAAAGGCGTTGGCCGAGTTAGCGAAAAAACCCGTTCCAGAGCAAGTGAACATTGCATATGGTGAAACCCGTCTCGCTTTTGGTAAAGACTATATCATTCCGAAGCCGTTTGATCCAAGACTAATAGCTGAGGTGCCGCCAGCGGTGGCCAAAGCAGCTATGGAATCTGGCGTGGCCACTGAACCTATCGAAGATTGGGAACGTTATGAAGATGAGCTCCTAGAGCGCATGGGGTCTGATAGTAAGATCGTACGTTTACTGCACAACCGTGCCAAGACCGATCCGAAACGTGTGGTGTTCTCTGAAGCCGATCAACTCGATGTGTTGAAAGCAGCACAGATCATTCATGATGAAGGTATCGGCCGCCCAATTTTGTTGGGTAGGGAAGATGCTATCAAAGCACTGAAAAAAGAGATCGATTTTGATGCCGATGTGCCAATCATCGATCCAAAGTCAGACGAACAATGCGAGCAAAAGAACAAATACGCCAAAGTATATTGGGAAGCCAGAAAACGAAGAGGCGTTACCCTCTTTGATGCCCAAAAGAAACTACGCGAACGTGATTACTATGCCGCCATGATGGTAGAATTGGGGGACGCCGATGCTATGATTTCAGGGTATTCTCGAAGCTATCCGATGGTATTGAAGCCAATCCTTGAAATCATCGGGATGGCTAAAGGCGTCAACAAAGTGGCAACCACCAACTTGATGATGACCCAACGTGGTCCCATGTTCCTTTCGGATACCTCGATCAATATTGACCCATCGGCCAGAGAATTGGCAAAGATTGCGCAGATGACAGCCATTACCGTACGCATGTTTGGTGTTGAGCCAAACATCGCCATGTTGTCGTATGCCAACTTTGGGTCTTCCAACAACGAAAGAGCCACGAAAGTACGAGAAGCGGTGGCGCATTTGCACCGCTATTATCCAGACATCAACGTAGATGGAGAGCTTCAGTCAGACTTCGCTTTGAGTAGAGATATGCTGCGAAGCAAGTTCCCATTTTCAAAGCTTGCCGGGAAGAAGGTCAATACCTTGATCTTTCCGAACCTAGATTCGGCAAACATCACCTATAAACTCATGAAAGAGTTGAACAATACCGAGTCGATCGGACCCATCATGCTTGGGATGGACAAACCTGTGCATATTTTGCAGCTAGGAGCCAGTGTTGAAGAAATGGTGAACATGGCTGCTGTAGCAGTGATTGATGCCCAACAAAAGGAAAAGAAAGCCAAAGAACAATAGTTTTTAATAGTATAAAAGACAAAAGCCCATGCCAAGTGCATGGGCTTTGTTTTTATGAATGTTGCCAAACAGCAGAAAATGCTGAAATCACGCACTATGAGCGGGGATTAAACATCATATCGTCAATTGTAGGAATTTATTTAATCGGATATTCCATATCTACATCTAATATTCGGTACAGATGAAAATAATTTTGCTACATTTGGACACTAACTTTTAATTAATAGATGATTACGCATATTCAGGGGAGATTGGTAGAGAAAAACCCAACCGATGTTGTTATTGATTGTAATGGAGTAGGGTATTTTATTAATATCTCACTCAACACCTTTTCCAAGATTCCAGATTCTGAAAATGTAAAGCTATATACGCATCTTCAAATTAGAGAAGATGCACATACGTTGTTCGGATTTGTAGAGCGTTCAGAGCGTGAGATGTTTCGATTGTTGATCTCAGTTTCTGGTGTGGGGGCCAGTACCGCTCGAACCATGTTGTCATCCATGTCACCTATACAGGTCAGGGATGCTATTGCTTCTGGTGATGTTGCAGCCATTCAAGCTGTAAAGGGAATTGGAGCAAAAACAGCCCAACGCGTCATTTTAGATCTTAAAGACAAGGTGTTAAAGATCTACGATATGGACGAAGTTTCGTTATCTACAAGCAATACGAACAAAGATGAAGCGTTATCAGCATTAGAGGTTTTAGGATTTACCAAAAAACAATCAGAGAAAGTAGTAGACAAAATTATCATGGATGCTCCAGATAGTAGTGTAGAGGACATCATTAAGGGGGCGCTAAAAAATTTATAATAGCATTGAAAACTATTATCATTCCGACTAACACAAAATTATTGGCCAAAGGTTTCATTTTTTTCTTCTTCGCATTCCTTTGCGCTACTCAAACTTTTGCTCAGGAAACCAATGAGCAGCAACAAGACTCTACCCAAACCCAAACGGGATTCAATTTGGGTGAAATTAGACTAAAGCAGCCCGGAAGCATTGTTTCAAAATATACGTACGACCCAATCCTGGATCGTTACATCTACACCGAGACTGTTGGTGAGTTCGATATTCGCTACCCGCTCATCTTGACACCAGAGCAATACCAAGACCTGATTCTGAAAGAACAGATGAAAGGGTATTTCAAAGAAAAACTAGATGCGATCTCGGGTCAAAAAGAAGGAACCGAAGAGGCACAACGAAACTTGTTGCCCGAATTCTATATCAATTCTGATTTCTTCGAGTCTATTTTTGGAGGAAACACTATCGAAGTGATTCCGCAAGGATCGGTCGCTATGGATTTGGGAGTGCGCTTCCAGAAAAATGATAATCCATCCTTATCACCCAGAAACCGAAGAAACCTCGCGTTCGATTTTGATCAGCGTATTAGCTTGAGTCTCCTCGGAAAAGTGGGAGAACGTTTGAAGGTAACCGCCAACTACGACACCGAATCTACCTTCGACTTCCAAAACCTGATCAAATTAGAGTTTACACCAACCGAAGACGATATCATTCGTAAGATCGAAGTAGGTAACGTAAGCATGCCGCTCAACAGTTCACTACTTACTGGAGCGCAAAGCTTATTTGGGGTTAAGACACAATTACAATTCGGAAAGACCACAATTACAGGCGTGTTCTCTGAGCAACGCTCTCAGACGCGATCCGTAACGGCTCAAGGAGGAGGAACAGTAGAAGAATTTGAACTCTTCGCACTAGATTATGACGAAGATCGTCACTTCTTCTTGTCACAATATTTTAGAGACCAATACGACACGGCAATTAATACCTATCCGTATATCAATACTCAGGTCCAGATTACACGTATCGAAGTATGGGTGACCAACCGTTCGGCTCAGACCAATAACGTAAGAAACATTGTGGCCATTCAGGATATCGGGGAATCAGACCCAGCTCGTGTTGGACTCAACCCATTACCGGGAGGATTCTTCAATGTAGCGAGTACCACTGCACTTCCTGATAATGGCAACAATGACCTAGACCCTACGCAGATTGGCGTGGCGGGTGCTTCGATCTTAACAGAAGACATTCGTGATATAGCCACTGTTAATAGCGGTTTTGGGGTTTCGGCACCCAACGTAAACGAAGGGTTTGATTATGCGATCCTTGAAAGTGCAAGAAAACTAGAGCCTACCGAATATCAACTGAATACGCAATTAGGGTACATCTCGTTAAACCAAAAACTAAGCAACGACGAAGTACTAGGGGTAGCATTTCAATATACCGTAGGCGGACAAGTTTATCAAGTGGGTGAATTTGCCAATGACGGGGTCAACGCCACCGACGTCACCGATGATGGTAGCGGAAACTTGACACTTGACAATAACAATCTCGTAGTGAAGATGCTGAAGAGTAGCATCACCAATGTGTCGCAACCGGTTTGGGACCTGATGATGAAAAACATCTATAGTACAGGAGCCTTTCAATTGAGTCCAGATGATTTTAGATTCAACATTCTGTATTCGGATCCTTCGCCAATTAACTATATCTCGCCCATTGATTTGGCTACTTGGCCAACAGGTCTAGAAGAGCAGATTCTGCTAAGTGTTTTCAACTTAGACAAATTGAACATCTATAACGACCCACAGAATGGCGGGGATGGTTTCTTTGACTACTTGCCAGGTATTACGGTCGATCAACAATACGGACGTATCATCTTTACCTCGGTCGAGCCTTTTGGAGAGTTTCTCTTCAATAGATTAGAATTCAATGCTTCAGAGGACTATGATGTACCGGCTTCTTATAACGCCAACCAAACGCGTTACGTTTATCGAGACATGTATCGCTTGACCAAGGCGGCGGCATTAGAAAGTGCAGAGCAAAATAAATTTCAACTGAAAGGACGTTATAAATCTTCAGGAGGTGATGGAATTCCAATTGGAGCTTTCAATGTACCACGTGGATCCGTACGTGTGACCGCCGGAGGACGTTTGCTTCAGGAAGGGGTAGACTATACCGTAAACTACCAGATCGGGCGAGTGCAGATTCTTGACGAATCCTTAAAAGCATCCAACGTGCCGATCGAAGTTTCCGTAGAAAACAATTCCGTATTTGGACAACAAACGCGTCGTTTCACAGGAATCGATGTAGAACATAAGATCAATGAGAATTTCTTGGTAGGAGCTACGTTCCTCAATTTGAACGAGCGTCCTATTACCCAAAAGGCCAACTACGGTGCAGAGCCGGTGAACAATACCTTACTCGGCTTTAGAACTAATTTCTCAACCGAAGTACCGTTTTTGACACGAATGGTCAACAAACTTCCAAACATCGATACCGATGTGCCATCGAATGTTTCGGTGCGTGGTGAATTTGCCTATCTATTGGCTGGTTCTCCAAAGAACGCCGATTTTGATGGAGAAGCAACTGCGTATCTAGACGATTTTGAAGGTGCGCAATCGACCATCGATATGCGAGGAGCTTTGGCATGGAGTCTTGCCAGTGTGCCTTCATTTGGAGAGGTCACCACTGGAACACCAAATAACAACCAGCTTGAAGATGGATTCAGAAGAGCTCGTTTGGCTTGGTACTCGATCGACCCGATTTTCTATAGTACACAACGTCCTAGCGGAGTGTCTGACGATGACCTTTCATCTAGTGAAACCCGTCGTATCTTCATCAGTGAGATCTTTCCTGAAGTAGATATCGTACAAGGACAGAGCACGGTGCAGAATACACTGGACATGGCATACTATCCAGAAGAAAGAGGGCCGTATAACAACAACCCAACCTTCGCAACTGACCCAACAAATCAAAACTGGGGAGGAATCATGCGTTCGATCACCTCGACCAACTTTGAACAGGCCAATGTAGAATATGTGCAGTTCTGGTTGCTCGACCCGTATTATTCTGACGGAAACGTAACAAGTCCGGGCGGACAATTGGTATTCAACCTTGGTAATATGACAGAGGACATCCTTCGTGATGGTAGAAAACAATATGAGAATGGACTTCCGGGTGTTGGAAGCAACGTAATCACTGAAACGACCTCTTGGTCTCGTGTACCTTCAGCGCAATCTTTAGTATATGCCTTTGATGCAGACGAAGCCAATAGAAATCTTCAAGACCTTGGTTTCGACGGATTGTCGGATGCCGATGAAGCGAGTATCTACACCAACGGACCAGCAGATGACCCTGCGCAAGATAACTACCAATACTATTTAGCAGCAGACGGTGACCTGTTAACACGTTATAAGCGATATAACGGTACTGATGGTAACTCGCCTGTAAATGTAGGAGATACTAATCGTGGTTCGACGACGTTGCCAGATGTAGAAGACATCAACCGTGACCAGTCGATGAACACGATCGATAACTATTTCCAGTTTACGGTGCCAATTCAGCCTAACGCATCAATCAATGATCAGTTTATCACCGATATTAGATTGGTGAACAACATATCACTTTCTAACGGAAACACTATCGATGCCCGTTGGATCCAATATAAGATTCCGATCACGGCATTTACGAGTCCGCAAGACGGAAGCTTGATCACCACCGATGACCTTCGTTCGATTCGTTTCATGCGTATGTACATGACCGGATTCAACGAACAAACAGTATTGCGTTTTGGTACGCTGGATCTTGTTCGTGGAGATTGGAGACGTTACACCCAAAGTTTACAACCAACGGTAGACAACAACCCAGACGACGACGGAACATTTGTAGACGTAAACACAGTGAACATTCAGGAGAATGAGAATCGTACACCGATACCGTATGTGTTACCTCCAGGAGTACGTAGAGAGCAATTGAACAATAACAATACGATTATTGACCAGAACGAGCAATCATTGGCGTTCACGGTCTGTGATCTTCAACCTGAAGATTCGAGAGGGGTATTCAAGAACATCGATATCGACATGCGTCAGTACAAGCGATTAAAGATGTTTATTCACGCAGAATCATTCAAAGAAACACCTGTACTTGATTTAGACTTAGTTGGTTTCATTCGAATAGGTACTGACTTTAGTGATAACTTCTATCAGATTGAGATTCCGTTGAATATCACACCGCCATTGACAACTTCTCGTGAAGGGATTTGGCCGGCAGACAACGAGATCGACCTTCCGTTAGATCTGTTAACACAGATCAAGTCGATAGGTATCTCCAACGGTACTTTGACAAACCCAGAACCAGTATATTACGACGAAGACCTGAACGAGGTGCCTGAATTTGCACCAAGAGAGAGCGGAAGACTTCGCGTTGGGATCAAAGGAAATCCAACATTAGGAAACATTCGCTCCTTGATGGTGGGGATAAAGAATGCCACGACCAAAGTGGTTTGCGGAGAGGTTTGGTTTAACGAATTACGTTTAGCAGAACTGGAAACCAAAGGAGGATGGGCAGCCATCGCCGCTGTTGATGCAAACTTGGCCGACTTTGCCAATGTATCTGCAACCGGAAGAATGAGTACCATCGGATTTGGAGGTATCGACCAAACACCTAACGAGCGTAGTCGAGAGGATACCAAACAATATGACGTAGTTACGAATGTAAACATCGGGCAGCTATTTCCGCAGAAATGGGGAATTCAGATTCCGTTTAATTATGCCATCTCTGAAGAGATCATCACACCAGAGTACGATCCATTCTACCAAGACATACGTCTACAGGACCGATTGGATGCCGAAAGTGATGCTACCAATAGAGACCGGATCGAAAATCAGGCAATCGACTATACAAAACGAAAAAGTATAAACTTTATCGGAGTCAAGAAAAATAGGACCGCCGAACAAAAGCCGCATTTTTATGATGTAGAGAACTTTGACTTCTCATATTCATACAATCAGTTGGATCACCATGATTACGAGATCGAGATGCTGAAAGACCAAAATGTACGCGTAACGGCCAACTATAATTACAGCTTCCAACCTAAATCAATAGAGCCTTTCAAGAATATGAAATTCTTGAGCAGAAGCAGTTATTGGGCATGGCTAAAGGATTTCAACTTTAACTTGTTACCTTCTAATATTTCGTTGACATCAAATATCAACAGAAACTTCAACCAGCAGCGCTTTAGAGAGGTGTATTTGGATGGGGTAGATGCTAGCGAGCAGTTGGCGCTTCCAGAGTTACAGCAGCGTAACTTCTTATTTGACTGGGCGTACAATATCAACCATAACTTAACGAAGTCGCTACGTTTTAACTTTGGCGCTTCCAACAATAATATTGTCAAAAATTACTTCAATGAAGACGGTACGGTCAATTCAGACTTGGGTATCTGGGATGGTTTCTGGGATATAGGAGACCCTAACCAGCACTCGACTCAATTGGGTGTAAACTATGACCTTCCGATCAATAAAATACCGATCTTCAGCTTTATCAATGCTAGTTACAACTATACGGCCAACTTCAATTGGCAGCGTGGATCTGATGCACTACGCGATGTGGTAGGTTCAGACGGATCTAGGTTGGGTATTGTTAATACCATCCAGAATGCCAACACCCATACGATCAACAGTACGTTGAGTATGGACAAGTTGTATAAGTACATTGGTTTTGTGCGGAAAAAACCCGGTTCGAGAACTACTACCGGAAATCGTGTGAACCCTAGAGGTAATAGAGTGCCTCTTGGAGGGTCTGCAAACGACAAGGCGAAGGATGACAAAGCGGGTGACAACAAAGCCGGAAACGATAAGAAGAAAAAGACCAAAGTAATCAAGAACAACTTCGGTACAAAAGCTTGGAATACCATGGTTGATGTCCTAGGTAGCGTGAAGCGTATCGGAATCAACTACTCTGAAAACAATGGTACCGTGCTTCCGGGATATGTGCCAAGCGTTGGGTTCATCGGAACCTTAAAGCCTTCGGTAGGATTCGTCTTTGGTAGCCAGTCCGACATTCGATTCGAGGCGGCCAAGCAGGGATGGTTGACCACCTTCCCAGAATTCAACCAGCAATTTACTCAGGTACACAATACACTATTGGATGTGACGGCGGCCATTGAACCTATGAAGGACTTAAAGATCGACCTGAACGCCAATAGAAACTATTCAGAAAACTTCTCTGAGCAGTTCTTAGTGTCAGACGTAGGAAATGACGGAACACTCGATTATCAATCGTTAACACCAAATACCTTTGGTAATTTCGGAATTTCGACGATCTTGATCAAGACGGCTTTCAGCAAAAGCGATGAAACTTCGTCAGAACCTTTTGAGCAGTTCCAAGAGAATCGATTAGAGATCGCTCGACGATTAGCTATTCAGCGTGGTAATGATCCAAACGTGGTAGACGCAGATGGCTTCCCGGTAGGATACGGCAAAACAAATCAAGCGGTATTATTACCGGCATTCTTGGCAGCCTATACAGGACAAGATGCGCAGGACGTGAAACTTGGTGCGTTTAGAGATGTGCCGATTCCGAACTGGACATTGAAGTATACAGGGCTTATGCGTTTAAAGTGGTTTAAGAAGAATTTTAAGCGTTTCTCTCTAACCCATGGATACCGAGCAAGCTACACTGTGAACTCATTTAGAACCAACTTAGATTTCGATGCGGCCGCGCCAGATGAGGTAGACCAAGCAGGAAACTTTAAGAATGAGACCTTATTCTCGAATATCAACTTGGTAGAACAGTTCAATCCGTTGATCAAGTTTGATATGGAAATGAACAACTCGATCAATATCGTAGCAGAGATGCGAAAAGATCGTGCGTTATCATTGAGCTTTGACAACAACTTGTTGACAGAGACCAAAGGAAACGAATTCATCCTAGGGTTGGGATACCGTATCAAAGACCTGAAGATGAACACCAGAATCGGAGGGAAGAAAACAACCTTAAGCGGTGATCTTAACTTGAAGGCGGATCTTTCGCTTAGAGATAACATCACGATCATCAGAAGCTTAGATATATTGAACAATCAGGTAACGGCAGGGCAAACACTTTGGTCGCTCAAGTTTACCGCTGATTATGCAATGAGCCGAAACTTGACCGCATTGTTCTTCTACGATCATACGTTCTCTGAGTTTGCGATTTCAACAGCATTTCCGCAGACCACAATTCGAACAGGTTTCACACTTCGATATAATTTTGGTAATTAATCACATTTTGTTTGAAATATTTGAGCGAACATTTACATTTGTTCTTAGCATATTTAACTAACTAATAAAAGCAAATACAAATGAACATTCCTTCAGAATTAAAATATACAAAGGATCACGAGTGGATCAAGATCGAAGGCGATGTAGCTACCGTTGGTATCACTGACTTTGCGCAAAGCGAACTTGGAGACATCGTATATGTTGAAGTAGAAACCGTAGATGAGACTCTTGAAAGAGAAGAAGTCTTTGGAACGGTAGAAGCGGTAAAGACCGTTTCGGATCTTTTCTTGCCATTAGATGGTGAGATCATCGAATTCAATGAAAGCTTGGAAGACGAGCCGGAAAAAGTGAACAAGGACCCGTATGGAGAAGGATGGATGATCAAGTTGAAGTTCTCAGACGAGAGCCAGGTTGCTGATCTTTTGGATAGTGAAGCTTACAAAGAAATCATTGGCGCTTAAGACAAACAAATACCTTTTACTTTCTATTGGTTGGGCACTATTGATTGCGATATTGAGCTTGTCGCCATCGAGTAACTTCCCCAAAACCGATGTAACTCATATAGATAAAATAGGGCATTTGGTGTTCTATGCAATTCTTTGCATTTTCATCGCGTTATATTTTATAAAGGAGTCCAAAAATGGTCTACTCAAGGCGCGAGCTTTGTTGTTGGCCGTGGTGCTGAGCATCGGTTATGGAATGATTCTTGAAGTGTTACAACGTGAATATGCGTCAGACCGCCTGTTTGACTGGTACGACGCCTTAGCCAATACGATTGGAGGATTGATAGGAGTTATACTACTAAAATTGAAGCTAGTCAAAGTTAAAAAGTGAATTTTAGTTGTAACTTTACTAAAGAAATAGTTATTTTAGCGTACATTAAAACTGAAAATTATGGAACCTAAGAAAAATCCAAAAGCTGACCTGTCCAAAAACAGCGGATTGTATTTTGCGATCGGTTTGGCTGCTATCCTGTTCATTACGTGGCGTGCCATTGAGCATAAAACCTATGAAAAGGATGATTACGCATACCAAGCGTTAGATGTAGATGAAGAGTTAGATGAAGAAGTTCCGATTACAGAACAGTTGAATACACCACCACCTCCGCCACCACCACCGGCACCTGAGGTAATCGAGGTTGTAGAAGACGAAGAAGAAGTTGAAGAGACCATCATCGAATCAACCGAGACCACTCAGGACGAGGTAATCGAAGAAGTCGAAGATATCGAAGTTGAGGAAGAAGAAGTAGACATTGAGGTTCCTTTCTCAGTAATTGAAGACGCACCGATCTTCCCTGGATGTGAGAAGGTGGCGAAGTCTAAGCGTAAAGCATGTATGTCTGAGAAGATCAACAAAGTGATCCAAAGAAAGTTTAACACTGGGTTAGCAAGTGACCTTGGATTAAGCGGAAGACAAAGAATCTCAGTGATCTTTAAGATCGACAAAAATGGAAACATTACTGGAGTACGTGCAAGAGCACCGCACCCAAGACTTGAGGCAGAAGCCAAGAAAGTTGTAGGAGCCTTACCAAAGATGACTCCTGGTAAGCAAAGAGGTAGAGCAGTAACTGTAACATACTCACTTCCGATCGTATTTAAAGTAGAAGATTAGGTTCTTACCAAATACCATAAAATTAAAAACCCGAGCAATTTGCTCGGGTTTTCTTTTTTGGTATGCTTATTGTGTCTTTCACATAATATTAACATTAAAACCATTTATTATGAAAACAGACACGCTATTTCGCATGTTTCAAAAGGGAAAAGATGAAACAGCGAGAAAAACAAAGCATGATGCAAATTTACGAAAAAGGCCGCTATTGCACTTCCAGATCGGCCTGATCTTAAGTTTGATGGCCACTTATTTCGTTCTAGAGGCCAAAACTTCGGTTAAAGAACATGTGATTGAGACGGTTAAGGTAGAAGAGGAACCAGATGTATTTGTGATGGATAATTACAAGATCTATGAACCAAAGAAGGTGGTAGAGAAAGTAGTGAAGAAGAAGACGCCGCTGGTAGATGAATTTAAGCTTAAGGAGAATGATGATCCTACCGAGGATGTAAAGGAAGAACTGTTCACGGGACCTGAAACTACAAACGACTCGGATTTTGATCCGGATGCTGTTGATAATGCTCCTGTCGAAGTCGATGACAACGTACCGTTTTTTAAAATTGAAGTAGCGCCTATCTACCCAGGTTGTGAATCTCTGGGTACGAACGAAGAGCGTAAGGCGTGTATGTCTGAAAAGATCGGGAAGTTGATTCGTAAGAAATTCAAAACGTCTTTGGCCGATAGAGTGGGGCTTTCTGGCAGGCAGACCATCCGCACTCAATTCACCATTGACAAAACAGGAAATGTAACCGATGTAAAGGTGAGAGGGCCACACCCATTGTTGGAAAAAGAGGCCAAAAGAGTCATCGGACTCGTGCCTACTATGATTCCTGGAAAGCAAAGGGATCATTACGTAAATGTAATTTATACCATACCTATTATTTTCAACGTACAGTAATTGAAGATGAGCGCCTCACGATCGTGAGGCGTTCCTTTTTTAAGATAGTTACTGTTTGGGCATCCTTAAAAATTAGTATCTTTCGCGCATAAAAATTGCGTAAGCTGCGTTATACATTTCATGAGAAGAAGTATCCTCTGTTTTTTACTGCTATCATTTGCTATTTCTGTCTTCGCCCAAGAGACCTTTGAAGGCAATAATAAGTATCCGGTCTTTCAAGAATGCGAATCGGTAGACATCAATACCCTAGCAGACTGTTTTAACGAAACCTTGGTCGATACCGTCATCTCGTCCTTTGAAGTACCTACAGTAGTTACAGAAGAAAACTATGTGGGTAAGATCGTAGTGCTTTTTGAAGTCACCGAGGAAGGTGTTTTTAAGGTGCTTTATGTAGATGCGGTGTACGATGAACTCAAAGAAGAAGCAAAACGCGTTTTTGGAACATTTCCTAAGGTGAAGCCGGCTACTTCTAACGGAAGGCCGACCTATACCCAGTTTACATTGCCGATTACCATTCCGTTGGATCAAAATATTAGAGTAAGCGATATTCCAGAAGAACCGCAAGGAATTGATGAAGAGAAGATCAAAGGGGAGTACGATGCCGTCAACAAGGCATTGGTGCCCTATGAGAACATAGAATACACAAGTCAGCTTAATGTGCCTTTATCGCACAGTCGCTATGGACTGTTCGATGCTCAGATAAACAAAGTGGGGACCAACAGTCATACGGCTTCAAAACCGTTCTTGTTTTCAGACGTAAACAACTATTACGACTTCGAAATCGAGAATCAAAAGCTCGCAAAGGCAAAATCTACCTGGTGGGGTCGCAAGCTCTGGAACGAACACATGGTGACGGTTCAAGGAAAGGACTATTGGTTCACGTTGGATCCCATTGCTGACCTTCAACTCGGAAAAGACTCAGACAGCGACATTGACTATACGTATAACAACACCAGAGGATTGCTAGTTCAGGGAGGACTTGGCAAGAACTTTAACTTTAGTGCTTCCGTTTATGAAAGCCAAGGAAGGTTTGCAGATTATTTCAACCAATATGCAGAAAGTATAGCGCCTTCAGGTGGAAATCCAGCCATCATTCCGGGGCGAGGGATTGCGAAACGCTTCAAGGATGATGCCTACGATTATCCAGTGGCTGAAGCCTATTTATCGTATACACCCAGCAAGTTTTTCAACATTCAATTTGGACACGGAAAGAATTTCATTGGTGATGGATATCGCTCCTTGTTTTTGAGCGATGTAGCAAGTCCGCATCCATTTTTAAAGCTGAACACCAAATTCTGGAAGATCAAGTACACCAATACCTGGATGTGGCTAAGAGATGTGCGTCCTGAGGTTACGGAAGATGGCGCGTTCCTAACCAAATACATGGCCAACCATTATTTGAGCTGGAATGTGACCAAACGTCTGAACTTAGGGTTCTTTGAATCGGTCATCTGGTCTGATGACAACAATCGAGGCTTTGATTTCAACTATCTAAATCCGATCATCTTTTACAGAGCAATTGAGTTTTCTACAGGGTCAAGAGCGGGTAATGCCATTGTTGGTTTTAGCGGAAAATACAAATGGAGTGATTCAGTAAACCTTTATGGGCAGTTCATTTTAGACGAATTCTCACTCGATGATATCAAGGCCGGAAACCAAAGCTGGAAGAACAAGTTTGGATTTCAAATTGGAGCCAAGTATTACAATGCTTTTAACGTTGAAGGGTTAATGCTGCAAGCCGAATACAATCAAGTGCGACCTTACACGTACTCTCATAACACGATCGTGCTTAACTATGGGCATAACAACCAGTCGATGGCGCACCTTTGGGGGGCTAATTTCAGAGAGTTTGTTGGGATTGCTCGTTATAACAAAGGCCGATGGTTTGGAAACGCCAAATTGATCTTTGGAAAACGCGGATTCGATTTTGAAGATGGTGTAGACAATTTCAATTACGGTGGAAACATTTACCGAAGCGAAGACGATCGACCAGGAGATACAGGCATCGAGATCGGTCAAGGAAATAAGACCAATGTGATCATTGCCGATTTACAAGCTGGTTATCTGATCAATCCAAGCACGAACCTGAAGCTGTTTGGAAACATCACATACAGAAACTTCGATCCTAATACCGATACAGCCAAAGATTTCAAGCAAAATACTACATGGTTTAATATCGGTTTGCGCACAGATATTTTCAATTGGTACAACGATTTTTAGGGTAAAATACTATCAGAGATCGATAGAATATTCGCTTGAACGATGTTAAAAAGTGGTTTTTAACATCCAATACACGTTTGCTTTTCGTACATTTAATACCAGTGCTCGAGGGTGGTTCTCGGGTGCTAGATTAACTCAAAAAGCATTAACAACTATGACCCCTTATGTTATCATATCGATTGCATCGATACCCTTTTTCATACTCGGATTTAAATCACTACGAATTGCGACTGCCGTTGATGAAGAGACCAAACAAGTCACTGTAAGAGACAACATTGTGTTAGGTATCTCCCTTATTATGTTTACCGTGGCGGTCCTATTGATCGTTGAAGGTTATTCTTGGTTGGAGTCTTTGAGACTTCTGTAGAGTGTGCGACGCATTACATTAGGCTTGATGAACCAAGAGCCATAATCGGCGTCATCGTATTTCTTAGTCAAGGAAGTGTCATTGGTGACTTCTTCCTCAGACTTGCCTTGCGCAATAGCTTCTGAGACACTTGCTTTTAGCTCTTCAAGCATGGATACATACCCTTGTAGCTCTTTTTTGTTCGATTGATCGCGGTGCCCTGGGATGATGATGGTTTCGTCATTGATAAGCATTAGCGCCTTCTTTGAGGCATTGATGTAACCTTCTATGCTTCCACCTGAATTAAGGTCTATAAAAGGATACTTTCCTTGAAAGTAGGTGTCACCCATATGCAATACGTTGCTCTGTGTAAAGTATACCATGGCGTCTCCATCGGTGTGTGCATTGTGCACGTGAAAGATCATAATATCCTCTCCGTTCAAGTGAATGGTGAGGTCTTCCGAAAAGGTAACAACAGGAAGTGCCGCTTTGGGAGAAGCGGGTGTGGTGCGATTCCAGTCCTTGTTAAATTGCTCGACACTCATACGCGCTCTTACATTCTTGTGTGCCACAATGATGGTACCTTCCTTGCTCATATTTTCATTACCTCCAGTATGGTCGCCGTGCCAATGCGTATTGACTAAGAACTTTACGGGCTTGTCAGTAACGGTTTTGATTGCCTCCAAGATCTTTGGGGTGAGCGGCGCATACTGATCATCGATCATGAAGGCGCCATCTTCACCAACCGAGAGTCCAATGTTTCCACCGCGACCCACCAGCATATAGACGTGGTCAGTTAGCTTGTTGACCTTTATTTCTACTTCTTGATTTTGGGCAGTTGTAGGCAGTGCCAAAAAGGCGAGAGCCAAAAAGGAAAGTACTGTTTTCATCAGTTTGAATTTAGAGTTTAGTGCAGGCAAGCCTGCAAATAGTCCTGTGTCCTAAGACGAACGGTCCCGTATTTAATTACAAGAATAAAGATAAAGTTTTTACGTCCTCACACCCAATGTTTTGTAAATGAAACAAAAGCACGGATTATCGTTGCATAAAAATCTATTGTAGTGTATCTTTGCAGCCGATTTAAGAACGACAGATGAAATCCGTATTGGAGTCCACGAAAACTACACATTCTTTCGCACAAACATTCGATGATTTTAAGCAGATCACCAAAGTCGGGCTAGCTATTAGCGTGGTTTTCTCTTCTGTTGCCGGATATCTCTTAGGTGCTGAATCTATAAATTTCTCGGTTTTGGTCATGTTGTCCATTGGAGGGTACTTCATGGTGGGTGCATCCAACGCGTACAATCAGATCATTGAAAAAGATCTGGACGCGCTTATGCAACGTACCAAGAACCGCCCGATTCCTTCGGGACGTATGTCAGTGAGCACCGCTTTCTTGATTGCTACTACATTTACTGTGTTTGGGCTGGTTATTTTATATATGATCAATCCGAAGACCGCAATGTTCGGTGCTATTTCCATTTTTCTATATACCAGCGTATACACACCTTTAAAGACGATAACACCCTTGTCAGTTTTTGTAGGGGCGTTTCCAGGGGCGATTCCGTTCATGTTAGGATGGGTCGCGGCTACCAATGATTTTGGCATTGAACCAGGGACCTTGTTCATGATTCAGTTTTTTTGGCAGTTTCCGCATTTCTGGGCCATTGGATGGATGTTGCATGACGATTATAAAAAAGGAGGCTTTAATATGCTTCCGACAGGAAAAAAAGACAAAGCCACTGCATTGCAAGTAATTATCTATACGATTTGGCTGATCATTGTATCCGTATTTCCAGTGACCAAATTGACAGGTAGTCTGTATTTGTCTCCAGTCGCTGCTATTATCATCGGACTTATGGGATTAGGAATGCTTTACTACGGGATTCAGCTCTATCGAAAAATGGATAATAAAACGGCAAGAGCATTGATGCTTGCCAGTGTTTCCTACATCACGCTGATACAGATCGTATACGTGGTTGATAAATATTTACACTAAGAACACATGGATTTAACCCAAGGTACAGTAAAAGAAAAGAACGAAAGAGCGAAGAAGATGATGCTCTGGTTCGGAATGATCAGTATTGCCATGACCTTTGCCGGTTTAACCAGTGCCTACATCGTTAGTAAAGAACGCCCCGATTGGTTAAAGGACTTCGAATTGCCGTCAGCTTTTTATATAAGCACAATCGTCATATTGGCCAGCAGTGTTACGTTTCATTTGGCAAAGAATGCCATTCAGAAAGACGACCGAAAGCAAACAACTTTGATGCTGTTGCTTACCTTGATACTCGGAGCCGTCTTTGTGGTGTGTCAGTTTATTGGCTTTGGGCAGATTATAGAAGCAGGATATTATTTTACCGGAAGCCAAAGTAACATCACGATGACCTTTGTATATATCCTAACTGTTGTGCATATAGCGCACGTGGTTGCTGGGATTGTCGTGTTATTGGTGGTAATTTATAATCATTTTAAACAAAGGTATAAGCAGGGTGAAACCCTTGGTATTGAGCTAGGTGTAATGTTCTGGCATTTCCTAGACTTTTTATGGTTGTGGTTGTTTGTACTTTTATATTTTATTAGATAAGAAGAAAAACGTAAATTTGGGCAATTTTTAAAATAGATAATTCTTTATGGAAGCTACTGTTACTAGTACAGGTACCGAAGAAAAAGTGTGGGGCGGTGGAAACCAGCCACTCGGAGCCAGTTATGGCAAAATGATGATGTGGTTCTTCATTCTTTCTGATGCACTTACCTTTTCTGGGTTTATCGTATCCTACGGTTTCTCTAGATTCAAGAACATCGATACATGGCCAATTGCAGACGAAGTGTTTACTCACTTTCCGTTTTTGCACGGTGTAGATGCACCAATGTACTATGTAGCTTTGATGACCTTTATTCTTATCATGTCGTCAGTAACAATGGTATTGGCGGTAGATGCAGGTCATAAGATGCAACAAAAGAAAGTGATTCTCTATATGTTCCTAACGGTCCTTGGTGGTCTTGCGTTCGTTGGTTCTCAGGCTTGGGAATGGGCGACATTCATCAAAGGAGATTATGGAGCACTTGAAACCAAAGGAGGTCAGATTCTTCAGTTTGTAGATACAGACGGAAAAAGAAAGGCCATTGGTGATTTTGCAGTTGCCATACCTGGTGAGCGGGAGACGCTAGAGAGAAATGACGCTTTTTGGTTTAAGAGTGAAGATGAGTTGCCTAGCTATTCAGTAGCAGAAGTAGCCAAAGGATTTATGGCTGACAAGAGCTTATTGATCCGTTCAGAGCGTATCGATGAGAACGGTCATAAGATCGTGTTGTCAAGAGCTGAATCAGAGAAAAAACTGGCAGAAGCCATCGGAGTGGTAGAAGGAGCAAACCTGATCCACAACGAATACGGTAATAGACTGTTCGCAGATTTCTTCTTCTTCATTACAGGATTCCACGGTTTCCACGTATTCTCGGGAGTAGTGATCAACATCATCATTTTCTTTAATGTGGTGTTAGGTACTTACCAAAGACGAGGGCACTACGAAATGGTTGAGAAAGTGGGTCTTTACTGGCACTTTGTAGACCTTGTATGGGTATTCGTATTCACCTTCTTTTACCTTGTTTAATCGATATAGAGTTAACGCATTATGGCACACGAACATAAATTAGCAATTTTTAGAGGTCTTTTAAAGTTTAAGAACAACATTCAAAAGATCTGGGGAGTCCTTATATTTTTGACCATTGTAACGGCTGTCGAGGTAGTCTTGGGTATTATCAAACCACAAAGCTTGATGGTTCCAGTATTAGGTATGAAACTACTAAACTGGATATTCATCATCCTTACCTTGGTAAAAGCGTATTACATTGCATGGGACTTCATGCACTTAAGAGACGAAAAAAGCTCATTGAGAAGATCGGTAGTTTGGACAGGAATCTTCCTGATCATTTACTTGTCTTTCATCCTGTTGGTCGAAGGTGATTACATCTACGACGTGATGCATAACAGCTTTGTCAAATGGGACTTTTAATGATATTTAACAGATTTTATAAGACGGTTTAAAACCGTCTTTTTTATTTTTGTAACTCTTTTAATCACCGCTGTATGAAAAAGTCGTTGGTGCTTGGTATACTCTTCATCTTACCTATTGTAGTGTATCTTTTCTTTGCTTCGGGTATTACCAATTTTGCGAAGTTGCCCACCCTTACAAAGAACGTTTCAGAGGTGTCAGAATGGACTACTACAAGTGAACAGCCTGTGGTTTTTAAAAACCATATAACTATTCTCGGTTTTTTAGGCGGAAAGGCTTCAGATAAAAAGTCTTCGGCCCTAACGCTTAATGAAAAGATCTACAAGCGATTTGCTGAGTTCAATGATTTTCAATTTGTGATGGTCATGCCTAGCGGAAGCGAAGCCGAAGCCAAGATGCTTACCGATGAATTGGCAGGCGCTACTGGGACCGATACCAAAAAGTGGAATTTCGTTTTTGCCGAAGCACCTCAGATACAACAGCTTTTCGAAAGCCTGAATACAAACGTTACCTTGGATGATCAGCTAAGCACACCCTACGTGTTCATTATAGATAAGAACAAAGATTTGCGTGGCAGAAATGATGATGATGACGTAGGAACTTTATTTGGTTATGACGCTACCTCAGTTGGTGAGATCAATAACAAGATGGTAGATGATGTAAAGATCATCTTGGCCGAGTATCGTTTAGCCTTAAAGAAGAATACGGCGCAACGCGAAAAATAGAATGCAGCATGAAAAATAAATCATACATAGGCATTTCGTTTATAGTACTTCTCTTCGGAATTATTTTCGTTCCCAGGATCGTAAATAGAATAAAAGGAGGAGACGTGGTGAAAGAAGATCGCCTCAATGCAGGTGAAGATGCTTCGAGCAATGAAAAACTATCGTACTTGATGATCGGGGGTGAAGCCAGAAAAGTACCTGATTTTCTGCTTACAAATCAAGACAGCCTTATGGTCGCCAATGAAGACTATCTGGGCAAAGTATATGTGGCAGAATTCTTCTTTACAACCTGTCCGACCATATGCCCGGTGATGAACAAGAACATGAAGACCTTGGATGAGGCATACGGAGACCGAGATGATTTTGGTATTGCTTCATTCACCATTGACCCACTGAAAGATACGCCCACACGGCTCAAGGAATACGCAGAGTTATACGAGATCAAATCGCAAAACTGGAATTTCTTAACCGGCCCTATCGATGACATCCATGGGCTGGCCAATACAGGGTTCAACATCTTCGCCGGAATCAATCCAGAAGTGGCAGGAGGATTTGAACATCAAGGATATTTCGCATTAATAGATAAAAAAGGCTTTATCCGCTCAAGAGCCGATATTAGTGGCAATCCCATGGTATACTATCAAGGAACCGATGAGGAGCAAGTCAACATGTTAAAAGAGGACATCAAAAAGCTGTTAGAAGAATAAATTTATGAGCAAATTACAACCCAACGAAAAAGAAGCCAAATACAAAAAGTGGATCATTATCTTGTCAATAGCCATTCCGTTGGTAGTGGCCGTTTTATTTGGTGTGCGTATTCCTAACGTAGAGCCGCTCTCATTTTTACCACCAATTTACGCGACCATAAACGGGCTGACAGCACTTTTATTGATTACAGCGGTATGGGCCATTAAAAATAACAATCGAGCACTGCACGAACGACTAATGACCACGGCCATTGTATTTTCAGCCTTATTCTTGGTCATGTATGTAGCATACCATATGACCTCAGACCCAACACCATTCGGGGGTGAAGGTGCTTTGAAGTATGTGTATTACTTTGTGCTAATCTCTCATATTGTGCTATCTGTTGCGGTGATTCCGTTGGTGTTGATTACCTACGTAAGAGCCTTGGCAGAGAGCTTTCCGAGACACCGTAAGATTGCCAAGGTCACTTTTCCGATCTGGCTATACGTTGCTGTTTCTGGAGTTGTAGTGTACCTAATGATATCACCTTATTACGTATAAATGAAAAGAACCCTATTGATCATAGCGCTACTCCTGTTGTTTCCATCGCTGACGGAAGCACAGTGTGCCATGTGTCGTGCGGTCCTCGAATCTGAAGCAGGCCAAGAAACGGCTAAAGGGGTCAATAACGGTATCGTCTACTTAATGGCCATTCCCTATATCTTAATTGGGGGGCTGGGGTATTTTATTTACAGATATGTGAAGAAAAAACCTTGACAATCAGCCGATTTGTTAGAATTTAACATTTTATTCACATTTTTCCCTGTAACATTTTTTTCCTGAAGAAGTCTTACAAACATTAACGGGCTATATTGTATTTAGTCTTAACAAACCATTAATACAATGAACCGCCTGTATTGTGTACATTGTACTAATTAACTAACCAGCAATGATAGAGATTAAAGATCTTCACAAGTCCTATAAAATGGGAAGCAACTCGCTTCATGTTTTAAAGGGAATCAATTTTAACGTTCAAGAAGGAGAGTTGGTAGCGATCATGGGTTCTTCAGGATCTGGTAAATCGACGCTGCTTAATATTTTAGGAATGCTTGATGTGGCAGACTCTGGCTCTTATACGCTAGATGCGGTTCCGATCAAGAACATGAACGAGACCAAAGCTGCAAAATATAGAAACAAGTTCTTGGGATTTGTTTTCCAATCCTTTAACCTGATCAACTATAAAACAGCCGCAGAGAATGTGGCATTGCCTTTATATTATCAAGGAGTGGGTAGAAAACAAAGACATGCCAAATCAATTGAGTACTTATCGAGAGTTGGTTTAAGAGATTGGGCAACCCACTTACCGAGTGAGCTTTCGGGAGGACAGAAACAACGTGTAGCCATTGCCCGTGCCATGGCAGCCGAACCTAAAGTGTTGCTGGCCGATGAGCCTACTGGAGCACTGGATAGTACAACTTCGTATGAAGTCATGGACCTGATCCAAAAGATCAATGACGAAGGAAACACCATTTTGGTAGTTACACACGAACCTGATATTGCCAACATGTGCAAGCGTATCGTACACCTAAAAGATGGTGTCATTGTTCAAGATGAAAAGGTAGAACAAGTTAGAGCCTCAGAATATGTTTAGTAGAGACCTTTGGCAAGAAATATTCGAGACCATTCGAAAGAACAAACTGAGAACCTTTTTGTCTGGCTTTACCGTGGCATTAGGGATTTTCATCTTTGTGATTCTTTTTGGTTTCGGTAACGGACTCAAGAACACGTTCAACAAGTTCTTCTTGGACGATGCCACAAATACATTCTTCATTTTTCCGAATAGAACATCAGAACCTTACAGAGGATTCAAGGCGGGTAGAAGAATCGAATTCAAGAATGACGACCTTAAGGATATCGAAGAGAACTTCGCTTTCTTCTTAGAATACATCACACCACGTATCTCGAGAGGAGCGTTAGTTAAGTATAACAACGAATCCAATAACTATACAACCCGAGCTGTCGGGCCAGCGCATCAATTCAATGAGAAGACCATCATGATGAAAGGAAGGTATCTCAATGAAGATGACATTAAAGATAAGACCAAATATGCCGTTATCGGACGTTTAGTAGAAAAGGACCTTTTTAAAGGAGAGCCTTCTATCGGTCGATACATCGATATCGGAGGAAGTATGTTTAAAGTTGTTGGTGTTTTTCAAGATGATGGTGGCGATAACGAAGAACGATTTATCTACATCCCGTACACGACAAGACAACTTATCGAGAAGAATACCGACCGAATCGATCAGATTATTTTGGCCTTTAGACCAGAAATTGGATATGCAGGGGCGATGGGCTTTGAGAGAAACTTGATGAAGTTTATGAAAGATAAACACAACATCGCACCTCAAGACCAAAGTGGGATCTTCTTACGAAATGTGGCCGATCAGTTAAAGCAAAACCAACAGTTTGCAGGAATCCTCCAAATGGTGGTAACTTTTGTAGCCATCGGGACCATTATAGCCGGGATTATTGGTATCAGTAATATCATGGTATTCGTGGTGCGCGAGCGTACCAAAGAATTAGGTATTCGAAAGGCGATGGGTGCTACACCTAAGTCAGTGACCAGTATGATCCTTACCGAGTCGGTTTTCATTACAACCATTGCAGGTTATGGCGGACTCATAGCAGGGGTCGCATTACTAAAATCCCTGGGCGAAAAACTAGAAGATTATTTCATTACAAATCCATATATAGATATTTCCACCGGAATGTGGGCAACCATTCTGTTAATAGTGTGCGGTGCTATTGCAGGGTATATTCCGGCGAGGCGTGCCGCTAAGATCAAACCTATAGTAGCATTAAGAGACGAGTAAGATGAAATTTATATTCGATAGAGATACCTGGCAAGAGATCTTTGGTTCTATTAGCAAGAACAAGTTAAGAACGGTCATTACTGTGATTGGAGTCCTTTGGGGAATCTTCATTTACATTGCCCTTTCCGGAAGTGCGAAAGGCTTAGATAATGGTTTTGAGCGTGCCTTCGAAAATGTGGCCATGAACAGTATGTTCGCATGGGCCCAACGTACAAGCATACCGTACGAAGGATTTAAAACAGGAAGACCACTACAACTTAAGTTAGACGATGCGCGCACATTACAGGATCGCATTCCAGAGATCCAATACATTGCACCGCGTAATGCGAAAGGAGTTTTTGGTGGCGGTGCGGCAAGAACCGTACGCGGACAAAAATACGGGAACTACAATGTCTACGGAGACTTTCCTGTATTTACGAAGATCGCTACAAAGAAAATGTATGACGGAGGGCGATTCATCAACGATGGTGATATCCAAAATGCGCGAAAAGTATGTGTGATTGGAGAACGTACCCAAAAGGAACTTTTTGGTGAAGACGAGGATCCAATCGGAGATTATGTGAAGATCGATGACATCTACTTTCAAGTGGTCGGGGTACACAAGTTTGTGCCTGGAGGCGGTTTCGAGAGTGACAGTGATATCTTCATTCCGTTTACGACCTATAAGAAATTATACAATACAGGCGAAAATGTAGACTGGTTCTCAATTGCTGCCTATCCAGATGTAGATGTGGTTCAAGTAGAAGAAAACATCAAGTCAACACTAAAAAGTATTCACCGAGTGCATCCTGATGACGAAAGAGCCTTTGGCTCGTTCAACTTGGGAGAAATATTTAACCGGATCATGGGATTCTCTCGAGGCATGACCTTCCTTTCGTTGATCGTAGGATTGGCGACCATAATCGCCGGAGTGATCGGTATCGGAAACATTCTGCTGATCTCGGTAAAAGAACGCACTAAAGAATTAGGAGTTCGTCGTGCGCTAGGAGCCACTCCACGTGAAGTGCGCGGACAGATCATTTTAGAGTCTGTTTTCTTGACAGTAATTGCTGGTGTTTTTGGAATTATTGGAGGTGCCGGAGTTTTGGCGCTCATCAATATGCTTACAGCAGGGAATAATGATTTCCCATATACCAACCCAACCGTACCCATACCGTATGTCTTGGGTGCATTAGCGATCATGGTGATCTTAGGTACTTTGATTGGATTGATTCCTGCGCAAAGAGCCGTAAGTATTAAACCTATTGACGCTTTAAGAGAAGAATAAAAACGAAATAACTAAATAATTTATAACAACCTCACAAAAATAACTACGAATGAAAATAGTGAAGATTTTACTGATCATCATATTGGTACTAGGAGGCCTTTTTGCTGCTGCTTACTTCATTAAAACGAACAGCAAATCTGCCATTGTATATGAGACAGAAACGACATTTAAGACCAGTATCGAAGAAAAAACGGTCGCTACAGGAAAAGTAATCCCAGAAGATGAGGTCGAAATTAAGCCGCAGATCTCTGGAATTATCGAAAAGATCTATGTCGAAGAAGGACAAGCAGTAAAAGCAGGGGATTTATTGGCCAAAGTAAAAGTGGTACCTAATGAGCAATCCTTAAACAGTGCCCGAGGAAGCGTTCAAAGTGCGCAGATCCAATTGGACAATGCAAAAGTTGAATACGACCGAAACAAAGCCCTATTTGACAAAGGAATCATTTCGAGCCAAGATTTCAACAATATTGCGCTTCGTTACAATCAGGCCAAGCAAGATGTAAACAACGCACAAAGCAACCTTCGTATCATCCGCGTTGGGTCTGCTGGTGGAGGCGGTGCAAACACTAACATTCGTGCTACAGTAGCAGGAACCATCTTAGAGATTCCTGTAAAAGAAGGAGATCAGGTGATCGAGAGTAACAACTTTAATGCAGGTACAACAATCGCCATGGTAGCCGACCTTGAAAAAATGATCTTTGAAGGAAAGGTAGATGAGGCTGAAGTTGGAAAACTTAAAGTTGACATGCCGCTAAAAGTTAGCTTAGGAGCCATTCAAGATAAAGAGTTTGATGCGAAGCTTAAGTTCATTGCACCAAAAGGAAACGAAGAATCAGGAGCTGTGCAGTTCAAGATTGAAGGAGATGTATACTTAGACAAAGAGTACTTTATCCGTGCCGGGTATAGTGCAAATGCATCAATCGTGTTAGAGAAGAAAGATAGCATCATGGCAATCAAAGAAGCCTTGCTTCAGTTTGACAAAGACACCGACAAGCCGTATGTAGAAGTTCAGGTGGGAGACCAACAGTTTGAGCGAAGAGATATCGAAACTGGACTTTCTGACGGAGTTAATGTCGAAATCGTTTCTGGATTAAGTGAAGACGACAAGATCAAAGTTTGGAATAAGACTGAACCTATTAAGAAGGGCGAAGAAGAAGACGAAGCTAACAACTAGGAACAGGTCGTATTCACCAATCAAAAACACGTAACAAACATGAAGAGTAAGATATTTTTTGCAATTGCATTTCTTTTGTTTGCCTTCTCGGCAAGTGCCCAAATGAAAAAGTGGACGCTTCAAGAGTGTGTAGAATATGCAGTAGAGAACAACATTACCGTTAAACAGTTTGAATTGGATCTTGAAAACGCAAAGATCGACAAGTCAGACGCTTTAGGAGCCTTCCTTCCGAATTTGAATGGTAGTGCAACCCTATCAGCAAGTACGGGTTTAAGTACCAACCCAACAACGGGAACACTTCAGAATCAAACCTTGACCTCTATTTCATTGGGGCTTTCGTCTGGAGTCACCCTGTTCGACGGATTGCGTAATTTTCATCAGTTAAACAGAGCAAAGGTCACGGCCGTGGCTAATCAATATCGTCTGGATGATATGAAAGACAACATCATGCTAAATGTTGCCAATTCATACCTGCAGATCCTTTTTAATAGAGAGAACCTCGGGGTGCAGCAATCTCAGTACGATGTGACCAAGAAAGAAATGGAGCGTACCAAAGAATTGGTAGATAATGGCGTAGTGCCTAACGGAGATCTTCTTGAGATTCAAGCAACAGCTGCAGGCCAAGAACAACAGATCATTCAGGCAGAGAATGCCTTACTGATCTCAAAGATCGCGTTGGCGCAACTACTACAGATCACCGATTATGAAAACTTTGACGTGGCTGATGACGAGTACTTGATACCGCCTTCAGATATCATGACCAAAACTCCGAAGCAGATTTTTGAAAAGGCTATGAGCTTTCGAAATGACATCAAGTTCTCTGAAAGTAATGTAGAATTGGCGTCCAAAGATTTAGAGATTGCTAAAGGAAGAGTATATCCTACCTTGTCAGCGTTCTTCAACTACAACACGAGATATGCAGATAACATTCCTTTGAATTTCGTTGACCAGCTTTGGTTCTTTGATGGTATTTCATACGGATTGCAATTGAACGTTCCTATTTTCAACGGGTTTTCGACAAGAAACGGAATCCAGAGAAGCAAGATCAGTTTAGAGCGTGCTAAGTTGCAATTGGATCAGGATAAACTTACACTGGAGTCTAACATCAACCAAGCGTTTAATGATACCAAAGGAGCGCTTAAATCGTATGAAGCGGCCGAGAAGACCTTGGTAGCAAGAAGAGAGGCGTACAAGTACTCACAAGAGCGTTTTAACGTAGGCTTGATGAATTCATTTGATTACAGTCAGGCACAACAGCGTATGGAGGCAGCCGAGTCTGATGTGATCCGTACCAAATACGATTATATCTTTAAGCTAAAAGTATTGGAATTCTATTTCGGAATCCCACTTACTGCCAATTAATAGCTCAAAACCAAATAATTTAAACGCCAACGCGGTCAATGCGTTGGCGTTTTTTATTTTTGTGATCTGATTAGTTAACATATGGCCTTGATATTAAATCTTGAAACGGCAACGACCAATTGTTCAGTTTCTGTAGCAAAAGATGGAAAAATACTAGCGTCGATAGAAACGAACGACAAAGGGTATTCTCATGCCGAAAACCTTCACGTATTTATCAGCAAAGCACTTGAAGAAGCCAATGTTGATAAAGAGCAGTTGGATGCTGTCGCCGTTAGCAAGGGCCCTGGTTCGTATACAGGTTTACGAATCGGAGTATCAGCAGCAAAGGGACTGTGCTTCTCTTTGGATAAGCCTCTGATCTCTGTGTTGACCTTAGAGGTACTTGCACAGCAAATGAAAATAGAAGAAGGGGTAATGATTCCGGCGTTAGATGCCAGACGTATGGAACTCTACGCGGCCGTGTATGATGCCGATCACAAATTGTTGAAACCCACCTGGGCCGAAGTGCTCACCGAAGAATCCTTTGCTGAGTTTCTTCAGCAAGGAAAAGTGCATCTTTTTGGAAACGGTGTTGACAAATGTCACGAGGTGCTTCAGCATGAAAACTTGATCGTTACAGACCAACCTATGTTTCCTTCCGCCAAAGAAATGGCAAAACTTTCCGAAGAAAAATATAAAAAAAGCGACATCGAGGATGTCGCCTATTTTGAGCCCTACTATTTGAAGGACTTTATTGTCACCAAGAAAAAGGCTTAACCTTGTTTCTCGATCTCTACCTGATGTGGGTAAGGGATTTCAATACCTTCGGCATCCAAGGCCAATTTAACGTTCTCGATAGTGCCAAAGTATACATCCCAGTAATCAGCTACGTCAGCCCACGGGCGAACCGCAAAGTTGACAGAGCTATCTGCTAACTCTGAAACCGCAATCATCGGTGCAGGATCTTTTAGTACTTTAGGGTTGTCGGTGATTACCTTCATCATGGTGTCCTTGGCATGTTTGATGTCGGTGTCGTAACTAACCCCAAAAGTAAGGTCCACACGAAGTTTTCCTTCTGCGGTATAGTTCACAATATTTCCGTTAGAAAGAATTCCGTTAGGAATGATGATCAATTTGTTCTCTGGCGAGGTCAACTTTGTAGTGAAGATCTCAATCTCTTTCACAACACCCAATTCTCCTTGTGCCTCAATGAGGTCACCGATCTTAAATGGTTTGAAGATCATGATCAATACACCTCCGGCAAAATTCGCCAATGATCCTTGCAGCGCCATACCGATAGCCAAACCAGCTGCGGCCAAGATTGCGGCAAACGAAGTGGTCTCAACTCCAAGAGTCCCTAAGATTGATAGGATCAAAAGAATCTTTAGTACCCAACCTACCAGATTGCTCAAGAATTTCTTAAGACTTGGCTCATAGTTATTGCGGTCCATGACCATGTTGAGTGCTTTTTTGATCTTTTTGATGATCCAGGATCCAATGATCCATATGAGAATGGCTCCAACAACCTTTGGGCCGAATTCGGCAACTAAATCGATGCCTTTGTCAATCCATTTTTGTACTTCCATTTTAAGGGTTTTTATGTGTTAATGACTTTATTGTGGTATCTAAGATATTGCCTTGGACTCTTAAAAGCGAAAAATCAAATGCCCGTAAATGTACTTTCTATAAACGACTGCTATGATCGCTTAACTACATAAAATATAAGGTTGCAAGAGCGATGATTGCCGGGATAGATTGCACATAGAACAATCGGATCTTTTTGGTAGAATAAGCGCCGTAGATGCCTGCAATGATTACACATGCTAAAAAGAAAGTAGCGATTGGGGTACTGTTCTCAATGATCGACCAAACCAAGCCGGCAGACAAAAAACCATTGTATAGCCCTTGATTTGCAGCCAACACTTTGGTTTCTTCGGCAAACTCTTTAGACTTGAGCCCAAAGGTTTTGATGCCTTTAGGTTTGGTCCATAAGAACATTTCCAGCACCAGAAAATAAAGATGTTCAAAGGCGACGAAGGCAACAAGGATGATCTGTAATGTTTTCATGGTGCGTGATTTTATGTTATAAAGTTCTTTTCAATTGTTTGACCGCATCTGCAACTTCACTAACAGGAAGCTTGCAAGCGCTGTTTACACAAACGTAGATCAGCGTTTGATTTTCGGCATATCGGTTTTCTAAAAGATAGAGTTTAGAATCAGTGGTGCTTCCCACAATTAATTTATTCGGAATATACTGAGCATTGAATTCCTTGACCTTTGCGTTTGCATCCTCGCCCACGATGGCGATTTCATAATAGTCACCAGACAAATTGAGCATGAGGTCCAGCCAATTTGAATGCCCAGAGGCATATTGAATGACGTCAGATTTCATGTTGTTGAGCATCTGCACAGATGTCTCCAAATACTTTTTGTTACCGTAATAATGAGAAAGCTTAAAGAGGTTCTTGGCCATGACTGAATTCGAAGCCGGAATCACATTGTCGGCCTTGTCAATATTGCGCGTTACCAAACTGGCATCTTCATCAGAAGTGAAGAAGAACATCTTGCTTTGGTCATCAAAGAAATGGTCAAATGTATAGTTGGCCAGGTCTCTAGAGGTATGAAGCCATTTAGGGTCTAAGGTCGCTTCATATAAAGTGATAAAAGCTTCGATAACCGCAGCATAATCTTCAAGATACCCATTGATGGTGCTTTTTCCATCTTTATAGCTATGATTTAGACCACCGTCACCACGAAGTTGTTTGTCGACAATGAAGTTGGCATTTTTGATTGCGGTCTCTAAAAAGGCTTGTTCGTCGAATGCTTGATAGGCATTCGTATATCCTTTTAACATCCATGCATTCCAAGAAGTTAACGTCTTGTCGTCTAGACGCGGTCTAGACCTTTTATTTCTTTCTATAAGTAGAAGGGCTTTGGCAGCCTCCAATTTGGCTTTTAGGGCGTCGATGGTAAGACCGTGCTTCTCGGCAATAGCTTCGTCTGAATCGTTTCGTATAAGCACGAAGTTTCCGTGCTCCCAATGTCCATAATCATTGATGTTGTAGTAGTCTTTGAACAGAGCAAAATCTTCTTTCAACAGCGTTTTCAACTCTTCTTCTTTCCACACATAAAAAGCACCTTCCTCTAACTCGCCTTCGGCGGTATCACTGTCGGCATCCAAAGATGAATAGAAAGCACCTTCTTCATTGGTCATTTCAGTTTTTACAAATTCGAGTGTTTCATAGACCACGTCTTTGTACAAAGGGTTTTTGGTCACCAAATACGCATCAGAATACAAGCTTACCAATTGTCCGTTGTCGTAAAGCATCTTCTCAAAATGGGGAACATGCCATTTGGCATCCACCGAGTATCTAGCAAAACCACCACCAATATGATCAAAGATACCTCCATAGGCCATCTTTGTGAGCGTTAGATTCACATAGTCCATCAATTGCTGGTCTTGAGCTTGATATGCTTTTCTTAAGAGGAAGTGATAATTGTTGGGCATCATAAACTTCGGAGCCCGATTGAGTCCGCCTTTCTGTCCATCAAAATAAGTAGACCAACTATTCACTGCTTGCTGAATCTCTTCAACTGTGAAGGAAGCTTTCTCAGGATTCGGAATGACCATATCCACCCCCTTCATTCCTTTTTCAAGGTTGGCCGCATATTCTTCGACTCTTTCAGGAGATTCATTATATACCTTGATCAATTGCTCTAGCGATTTGATCCAATCCTCCTTCTTAAAGTAAGTGCCTCCCCAAAACGGTCTTCCGTCAGGAAGAGCAACAACATTCATAGGCCATCCGCCGCTTCCAGTCATGATCTGCACCGCATTCATATACACTTGGTCAACGTCTGGACGCTCTTCTCGGTCAACCTTAATGTTCACAAAATGCTTGTTCATCAAGTTGGCAACCAACGAGTCTTCAAAGCTCTCATGTTCCATGACATGGCACCAGTGACAAGCAGAATAACCTACACTGATCAAGAGCATCTTGTTTTCTTTTTTGGCTTCTTCAAGAACTTCAGGTTTCCAAGGTTTCCAGTTTACCGGATTGTGAGCATGTTGAAGCAGGTAAGGGCTTGTCTCGTTGATGAGGTCATTGGTATATTTATGCGACATTTCCTTCGTGTTTTGACTTTCGCAGGCGATAAACAAAAAGAATATCGGTACTATGAAAATAATTTTCTTGAGCATGGATCTGTATTAAACCCTAAAAATAAAAAACACGCCTCGTTTAAACGAGGCGTTTTCATTAAATAACACTTTGAACAATTATTTTACCTCAAAGGTGATCTTGAGATTTACTCTGTACTCAGTCACAGAATCACCACTTACAATAGCACTTTGATCCTGCACGTATACAGATTTGATATTCTTAACGGACTTAGAAGCCTGCTTCACAGCTCTGGCCGTAGCATCTTCCCAACTTTTCTTTGAATTCGATAATACTTCGATTACTTTTAAAACTGCCATAATGATTTTTTTAAGGTTACTTCTTCATTTAGTGTCGAACCTTAAAGTTAAGATAATTCTTATAAATATGAAAATACCTACAATTAGTTCTTAACCGTTGATGGCCTCTACATGTTCCACTTTTCCGGCAAGCATTTCACGCAACATATTCTCAATTCCATTCTTTAAGGTGAAGGTGGAAGATGGACAACCGCTACATGCTCCTTGTAAGATAACTTTGACCGTTTTAGTTTCCTCATCGAACGATTCGAACTGAATGTTACCGCCATCCGAAGCAACCGCTGGTTTTACATACTCTTCCAAAATATTGACAATTTGTTTTGAGGTGTCGTCCAACGAATCAAAACGTTCCTGTGCAACTTTTTCTGTTTCCTTCACTGCTTTCGGAGCATCTTTTGAAACAATATCTTTACCTTCTTCAATGTAGGATCTAATGAACTCACGTAACTCCAAGGTGACGTCATTCCAGTCGGCCATATCGAACTTGGTCACCGAAATGTAGTTTTCATCAAAGAATACTTCCTTTACAAAAGGAAAGTGGAAAAGCGCTTGCGCCATGGGCGCGTATTTGGCGTCGTCAATATTTTTAAATTCTGAAGGGCCAATGACCAACCTTTTGTTCGATACAAATTTCATAACGCCCGGATTCGGTGTGCTTTCAGCATAAACAGTCACAGGTGTTTTTTTCTTGGTAGTAGCTTCTTCCTTAATGACGATTCCTCCTTCATTTAGAAAAGCAGTGATTTGCTCGGCGACTTCCTCTTGAACATCACTCCATTCCACAATATTATAGCGCTCAATGGCCACAAAGTTGGAAGAAATGTAAACGGTCTTTACAAAGGGCAAGTGAAAAAGCTGTTGTGCCAAAGGTGAATCGTTCGCCTCGTCGATGTTGTGAAATTCGTGGCTTGTATGTTTCGTTAAAAAATCATTAGCTTCGAACTTTAAAATCGCAGGATTATTGGTGTTCTGGATACTTATTTCATAAATTTTCATAGCAAAAGACAAATTTGTTGCAAAAATAATAAAAGAAACCGCACGTTATTAATATATTTAGCAACTCATTAACAGCAAAAAAATGAAAAACAACTACTACCTACTACTTATTGCTGTCTTTTGTGTCCAAATCTTCTATGCCCAAACAATTAGGGTCAACAACGCTGTGGACCCAGAATCGAGCTTGTCTGCACCTCAAATGGTGGAAGACGTACTCATTGATAGTGATTGCGTAACTATTCAATGGGATGCACTCCAAGACAATAACACGAATGATCTAACGCAACGAAGTTGGGGTTACTTTAATAGAGGGAGCTCCAGTTTTCCGTTTGAAGAAGGTATCGTGATTACGTCTGGAAATGCTCAAGGAGCCCAAGGTCCCAACAACAATACCGATTATACCGGTAGCAATGGTTGGGCCGGAGATGCAGACCTTAAGGCAATTTTAGATCTCAACTATGGGGGGAATGTCAATACTAACGACGCCACCTCATTTACCTTCAGATTTACGCCAACGATCAATTTCATGAGTTTCAATTTCATATTCGCATCTGACGAGTATGAAAATCAGTACGAATGCCAGAGTAATGTTAGGGATGGTTTTGCATTCTTAGTAAGAGGCCCTGGGATTCCAAATAACTCAGGAACTACCTTCGGCGGAACCAACATCGCAAGAATTCCTGGAACCACAAATGTTCCTGTGAGTACGTTTAGTATTCACAGCCGAAACTTTTTGTGCGGAACTGAGAATGAAGGTTTCAATTGGTTTCCAGAATTGTATCGCAGTAACTCTGCTCTAAACAATACCAACGTTATCCAGTATGATGGCTTTACCGATGTGCTTACCGCTTCTACAGCAGTAATTCCGGGACAAGAATACGTGATTAAGATCGTATTGGCCGACCGTGGAGACACCATTGTTGACTCGGCCGTATTTATTGAGGCAGGAAGTTTCAATATCGGTGGAAACCTTGGTGGCGATCAAACCATTGCCAATGGGAATCCTGGTTGTGACGGTACGCCGATCATCTTAGACGCGACCTCAGGAGCAGGGGCTACATATACTTGGTTCTTGGATGGAGTAGAATTGGTGGGTGAAACAAATCCAACACTAAGCGCTACCGTTGACGGAGTATACCGAGTAGAAGTTGAATTAGCAGCAGGCTGTATCTCTATTGACGAGGTAGAACTTGAATTTACAACGCCTCCTGTTATCGACAGGCAACCTGAAGATATTTTAATGTGTGAAACCGACGGCAACGGAATTGAAGTCTTTGACTTTACCAACAATGCCAGTTTGGTGCTTGGATCACAAGTGGCAGCTGATTTTCCAATAAGTTTTCATGCTACTCAAGCCAATGCAGAAGGAAATCTTAGTCCAATCATCAACTTTGCATCGTACAGTAATGTCAATCCGAATGAAACCATCTGGATTCGTATCGCAGATGCTACACAAACCTGTTATGAGGTTACTAGTTTTGATATTAGCGTTGTAGGCGAACCTATCGCCAATCAACCAGTGGATTATGAACAGTGCGATAATGCCGATGACGGGGATGATACCAACGGAGTGGTCACTTTTGACCTTTCTACCAAGGCAGGTGAGGTCTTAGGAGCCCAATCGGCTGCTGATTTCACGGTAACTTTCTATTTAACGCCTGGAGAAGCAACTGCAGGAGTGGCTGGTACAGAGATTACTGCGCCGATTCAGAATACTTCAAATCCGCAACCTATATACGCTAGAATAGAGAACAATACCAATCCGGCTTGTTTCAATACAGTTTCCTTTGATCTCGTTGTGAATCCGAGACCTGTGGTAACGCCGGTTGTGCAATTGTTGCAATGTGATGATGACACAGATGGTTTTTCCTCATTTAATTTAACCGAGGCCAATGTTTTGATCTCGACGAATTCAGCGAATGAGACCTTTACGTATTATTTGACGCAAGCACAGGCTATGACTGGATTGGTGGCCGATCAGATCACCAATTTCACAACCTATCCGAATCCAACAGCGGTGAATAGCACCGTATACGCTCGAGTAGAAACGGCTGCAGGATGTTATAGAACTGCGCAGATCGATCTTGTGGTTTCGACAACTTTGATTCCTGCAGGATTTAACTTGGCATATGAAGTGTGTGATGATGACTTGGTTGATAATGATAACACCAATGGTGTTGCTGCTTTCGACTTCAGTGATGCCACCGCACAGATTTTAGCACTATATCCACCACCACAAAATTTGGTGATTACCTATTACGAAAATGAGACAGATGCTTTGGCCGAGCAGAATGCAATTCCTGATATTAGCAATCATCGCAATGATGCTTCGCCATTTACGCAAAACATCTATGTGAGGGTTGATAGTGATGATAACAACGCCTGTTTAGGATTGGGACATCATATTACGCTAACGGTGGACCCGCTACCTTTAGCGAATCCGGTAACAGATTACATTCTTTGTAGTGATACAAATCAGGCAGTTTTTGACCTTACAACGAAAGATGCAGAAGTATTGGGGGCTCAAACGCAGGCCATCTTGATCAGTTATCACTTGACCGAACAGGACGCGATTGACAATATTCCAATTGCTGGGGCCAACGCCTTTACAAATACTACCAATCCTCAAACGATTTATGTAAGAGCACAGTTTGATGATAATGGAAACGGAGTAGGAGATGCTGGTGAGTGCTTTAACACCGATATGAATTTCGATCTTATCGTCAATCCAAATCCAGAAATATTTACACCAGACCCGATTCGTATCTGTAGTGATCAGGTCGATACGGTTTATGACCTAACCATCAGAGCGGATCAAATTCGAAATGGCGATACATCAATTACTTTGGCGTATTATGAGTCTGCTGCCGATGTGACGGCTAATAACCCGATTACAACGCCGATGGCATATACAAACACGATACTTACTCGAGATATCATTGTAGTGGCCACTGGAACAAATACATGTACGTCTACAGTAGACCTTAGATTGGAAACCATATTGTATGCCAATTTGAATTTAACACCGGCGCCGATTGAGGAGTGTGAGGTAGATAACGATGGTTTCGATTCTTTTGATATTACAAGAAGGGAAGAAGAGATCTTAAACGGACTACTTCCAACAGATTTCACTTTTACCTATTATTTAGAGGAAGCTGACGCGATTGCAGGTAATGCAAACATCATTACTGAAACCGCCACTTTCGTAAATACAGTGGCAGTCATGCAAACGATTTATGTGCGTGTGGATCCTAACGGAAACGAGTGTTTTCAAGTGATACCGTTAACATTGATTGTAAATCCGGTACCAGAGATTCAGATAGAAGATGAATATGTTATTTGTTTAGCTGCCAACGGAGGTCTAGTTACACCTGGGGATAACACCTTTTTACCTGTACCACCGATTGATACCCAGTTGAGTCCTACTGAATACACATTCCAATGGTATGAAGGTACAGAAGCATTACCAGAAAATATTTTACCGGGAGCTACGGATCCTTCGTACTCTCCGATTGCGCCAGGTCAGTTTACTGTAGTGGCAACAAATATTGCAACTGGGTGTACGATTCCGGGTACAACGACCGTTATAGGTTCGTACCCTCCCGAAAGTATATCGGTAGAGGTAGTGACCAATGCATTTGCAGATAGTCATACCCTGGAGGTTAGTGTGGTTGGAAGCGGAGACTACGAGTATAGGCTCGATTTTGGTCCGTGGCAACAATCAACTACGTTTGAAGACGTTACCCGAGGTGAGCATTTGGTGTATGTAAGAGACCTGTTTAATTGTGACGAACTGGTTTCAGAAATCAAGATCGTTATTGATTTTCCGAAGTTCTTTACCCCTAACGGAGACGGTTTCAATGACACTTGGAATATTACAGGTATTAACACTATCCCTAGTGCGAAAATTTATATATTTGACAGGTTTGGAAAACTGCTTAAACAACTAAGTCCAACAAATGGAGTCTGGGACGGCACCTTTAATGGAAACCCATTGCCAGCTAGTGACTACTGGTTCAGGGTTATATATACCGAAGATGGCGCTGAAAAAGAATTTAAAGGACACTTTACATTAAAACGATGATTCAAAAGACTAACTTAAGAAAGTACTACTTTCTAGCACTTATTTTTTTAATAACCCCCTTTTTAAGAGCTCAAGAAGGAGTTCCTGTTTACTTAGATTATCTTACTGACAACTACTACTTAGTGTACCCTTCAATGGCCGGAATTGGTTATACGGGTAAGGCACGTGCTACGGCAAGACAGCAGTGGTTTGATCAAGATGAGGCGCCAAACCTTCAGACGATCAATGCCCATGTTCGATTAGGAGAGCGTTCAGGAGTAGGGGCGATCGTCTTTAATGATCAGAATGGATATCACTCACAAACGGGATTGCAATTGACCTATGCACACCATATCAATCTTTGGCCAGCCGACCTTAATCAGTTGTCCTTTGGTATGAGTGTAGGGGTGATTCAAAGTTCCTTGGATGAAACAGATTTTGACCCTAGAGACTTTGACCCGATCATTGCAGGAATCAAACAGAGTACGACGTATCTAAATGTTGATGTAGGAATGTCTTATAGTTTGATCAACTTCTATGCGCACGTTGCGATTAAAAACTTGCTGTTTAGAAATAGAAACATCAATAGTGAATTTGAATCAAGTAACCAACGAAAGTATTTGTTTTCGGCAGGATACCTGCTCAACCAATACAGTGAATGGTCATATGAGCCTTCTCTGTTGTTTCAATGGACGGAATTCACAGATGAGAAATCTATCGATGCCAATATCAAAGTATACAAGGAGATGGACTTTGGGAAGATCTGGGGAGGTATCTCTTATCGAAATAGCTTCGATGGAGCTCAATTCTTGGATGGGACACAAGTTTCGGATCAAAAACTTCAATGGATCAGTCCGTTGTTAGGGGTAAACTATAACAGGTTTATGTTTGCCTATACGTATACGTATCAGATCGGAGATATTAAATTTGATTCGGGTGGTTTTCATCAGATTACCATTGGGTATGATTTCTTAAAAGGAAGAGAACCTTATCCATGTAAGTGTCCATGGGTGGAATAACGAAATAAAAAAAAAGCGAGTTTTAAACTCGCTTTTTTCATTTTTCTACCAAGTGTATTTCTTCTTAGCCGCTTGTTTTTTGATGGCCTCGATCATCACTTTGTCAAGATTCTTTTGATCCCCGTTTTTTCGCTCTTTGGCGATATAGGCTTCCCGTTTCTTGTTTAGTTCTTGAATCTCTTTCTGAATCTTTTCGCGTTCAGCTCTTTTCTTAGCTACATATGTTTTGATTTGCGCTGTAGACTTTCCTTTCAATTCCTTAGGCAGGTCATCCTTTTTGAGCTTGCCGTAATCAAAATCAGCTTCCTTTTCTGCATCTACCAGATCCCAAGTCGAGTTCTTATACATACGTGAGCTTTTGCTAACTGCTCTCTTCACAGCGACTTCCTGATGCATACCTGCCGCATTGTCGTCTTGCTGAGCTTGCAGGCTACTTTTCGCGTATCCCAGTGAGCCGTATGAGATATAGGTGCCGTTTAGTTTGGTGTTCAGTTCGATGATGATTTTGTCATACGGAGTAGCAATATGTACAATGGCCTCATTGTGATTGATGGTCATATAATCTCCGTTCGTAAGTGTTGCCCCGTCCCTCCACATACCAGAGATACCCTGATTGTAATCACCACAAAAGATGGTGTTGACAACCACGTCCTTTTCGTTGGCGTTAGAGGCCGCATCTTTGTAGTTAACCGTTCCTTGGGTAAAAGGCTCGTTTCCTGCGATAAAGATCATTTTAAGGTCTCCATCCTTATTATCTCCCCAGTTTAGTTGATTCAGTGAGGTCTGGATCACTTGACCACAGTATTCACTGCCACCATGGGTAGTCAGTGAAAATAGTTTTTCAGAAATTTCATCCAGGTCATCACTAAACCCTAAAACCTGTCTGATATATCCTTCTCTAGAGGATAGGTCGTCGTTACCATATTCGTAAAGGGCGATAGCAAGGTCTGGCTTCGCAGTACCGCATTTAGCATACGATAGTTCGTTGACGATCTCCCAGAGTTGGGCCTTGGCTTGATTAATAAGTCCGTCCATACTATTGCTGGTATCCAACAGCAAGGCAACTTTGATCTGATGTTTTTCACCATGCCCGTCATGCATGGCCAGTAATTCATTTTGTTTAGCTTCGGTATTGATGTTTGTACAGGCCATTAGTACTGTACAGCTAAGGAAAATTCCGAGTGTTACGATCTTCTTCATGATGTTCTTTCTTTAGTTTATTGCGAATCTTGTTTGTATTGATATCTCTATTGAGATGTTGTTAAAGTTTGGAATGGCTATTTGCTTTTTACCATATGCACGAGTGGTAATGGCACTATTTGAACCAAAGTTCTCATAGCCTCGAGTATTGGCCAACTCTTGAATGAACAGTGCTTTTCCGGTACTTTCTCCGACAGCCTCAGCTAGATATTGCGCTTTTTTCTTGGCAGCTTTAATGGCCTCTATTCTAACATCTCTTCTAAGGTCTTCGATCTTAGAGTGACTAACATGACTTACACGAGCATTCGAGAGTTCTAATTTTTCAAGAATCACAAATACCTTGGTGAGCATGGCACTGTCCTTTATAAGCAGTTCTAAGTTTTTGGTTTTGATCACTTCGTCCTTTTTTAACCAGTAATCAGTCAAATAGCTATCAAAGTCTTTTACGCTTATCGACCCTTTAACGTCAAAACCTATTTGCTGTAGTTCACGCAGTAGCTGTTGCTCTTGCCTTTCGACAGTTAGCTTATCTTTTTTGTTCTTTTCAGAAATGGAGACTTGTAAGTAGATCTCGTCAGGGGTTACTTCCATAGTGGCGGTTCCAATGACTTCGATGTAGTTTGTGTCTAAAAAATTCTTCTGACTAAAAGCACAAAAGGTGATTAGTAAAAAAAGAGATGTTGTGATTTTCTTCATGTCGTTCAATTATTTAGGGTAAAAGTACTTTCAAGAAAATGAAGATAAAATCAACAATGAGGAAGTACAACGTTCGCTTGAGGCAATATGCAATATGGTTGAGGGAACGGGCAGATTTGGGCAATCGAGATGGCCCAAAGACCGATTCTCTATTTTATTAAACCGATTTTAGTATGTAAGTTTACCAGTAATTAACGCATGAATGATGAGAATGATGACTCGTTTTTTAAGTGTGTTTCTGTGCCTTTTCACCTTAATGGTTTTTGCTCAGGAAAACAGGACGACCAACAGAGAATTTGAACTCAAAGGGTCAGTGAAGGTGAAAGAAACACGAACTCCTATTAATAACGTAGAGGTGTATATCTCTGGCGGAAGGGGTACGTATACTGATGCCTCAGGAGATTTTAGACTCCGAGCAAGCATCGGAGACGAACTGGTCGTTGCACACCCTGATTTTATTACTGTATACTACACCATCAAAAGCGAAGAGCGCGTTGATGTTCTGGTAGAAGGTTTTGAAGAAAGTGAGGCAGATACTGACGATGCAAGTACCAAAGGTGTAGCAAAGGATGAAGCCAAAATTGAAAGAGAACAGGTAAGTGAAGCGCCAGCTCCAAGTAGGAATAAGAAAAGAAAGACCTCTGTCAACCAGCATCAGGTTTTTCTGGATTCGGCTAACTTCTACAAGAAGACCGACATTGATAAGAGTATTCTTTTTGTTGAGAATTCTTTAAAATCCCTTGGCAAGCGAGGCAATAAAACAAAGAGTGCACTTTCGTATGCAACCTTAGGAGATGTGTACTTGCATTGGAATCAATATGATCTGGCGATTACCAACTACGAGAGTTCCTTGAGGCTTCGAAAAAACACTGATGTTCGTTTAAAACTTGCCAAGGCGTATTTCTTGAACAAAGAATTTGAATCTAGTAAGACCGAGTTCGAAACGGTACTTGGACAACGAACTCTAAATGACTATCAAAGAGTGTCAGCCTTTGAAGGTTTGGGAGATGTCAATAAGGCGATGGGAAACAATAATCTGGCTACCAGCAATTATAGGCAAGGGCTGCAGATTGCTGAAGGATCTTTGATCACTCCAAAGATCACGGACCTCAATTCAAAGTTGGGCGAGAATTTCTCAGAGCAGGGCCAAATTCAGCAAGCGCAAGATTACTTTTCAAATTCGATCAATCTGGCAGCCAATGAGAATGCCAAGCGTTCTGTACAAGAGAAAACCAAAGTGGCCGATTTTTACAACAGCAATCAACAATACGACGACGAAATTCGACTCAGAAAGGAAACTTTGGAGACGGTTGAACAACTTGGATTTTCTGATAAGACCTATGCTGTATCGCCATTTGTAACCGATTCGATAACGCCGCAGAAGATTAACTATAAGATTGGAAACGCATATTCCTTGAAACGCGATTTTGACAACGCTATTCCGTATTTGGAGAAGAGTATTTCGGAAGCGGATAGCAAAGAAGATTTAGTGGTACAAAAAGATGCCACGCGCCGCTTGTCAGAAGTACTTAGCGCCATGGGGCTTAGTGACAAGGCCTTGGAAACGTATGAAGATTATGTGAACATCGTTGACAAACTGTATGTTAAAAAAGAGCAGGAGATATCACAGGCCACACGATTTAGCCGCGAGATCGCTACAAAGCAAAATAGAATTACCAGTCTTGAAAAAGATCGTGAACTCAGCGAAAGCCGAATGGACCTGATCACTACCGAACAGGAATTGACCTCTGCCAGCAATCGAAAACAACAGATAGCGATCTATTCATTGATCATTGGAATGTTACTATTGGCAGCAGCTATTTTCTTCATGAGACGAGGTATGAAGCAGCAAAAGCTAGCCAATAACTTGCTAGCGTTGAAATCGCTTCGATCGCAGATGAACCCTCACTTCATTTTCAATGCATTGAATTCAGTGAACAGTTATATCGCATTGAATGACGAACGAAATGCCAATCGATACCTTTCTGAATTTTCAGTGCTCATGCGTTCGGTATTGGAAAATTCTGAAGAAGATTTTATTCCGCTAGGAAAAGAAATAGAATTACTGGAGCTCTATGTAAAACTTGAACATTCTCGATTTAAAGACAAGTTTGATTATGAGGTGAAAATCGATGAAGACGTCGCTGTCGGAGACTTTGAGATTCCACCAATGCTGTTGCAACCGTATATAGAGAATGCGATATGGCATGGGTTGCGATATAAAGAGACGAAAGGAACCCTTCTCGTGCATATGAAGCAGGAAGATAAGGATACCGTCAAAGTGGTCATAGAGGATGATGGAATAGGTAGAAAGCGCTCGGCAGAGTTGAAGACGCAAAATCAATTGAAGCAAAAGTCTAAAGGAATGAGCAATATTAAAAAACGCGTACAGATCCTGAATGAAATGTATCAGGGCAAAGTAGATGTTTTTGTCGAAGATGTACAGACTGATGGACAAGGAACAAAGGTGGTATTAACCCTAAAAAAAGACTAGATGCAATTACAAGCAATCATTGTTGAAGACGAAGAGGTAAGCAGACAAATTCTCGGTAACTATCTAACGAAATATTGTCCGACGGTCAATGTTATAGGGGAGGCCAGTAATATTGAAGATGCGTTGGTGCTTATTCGAAACAACGACCTGGACCTTGTTTTTCTGGATGTTGAAATGCCCTTCGGAAATGCTTTCGACCTGTTAGATAAACTTCCCGAACGCACCTTTGAGACCGTGTTTGTGACCGCTTATGACCATTATGCCATCGATGCGTTGAACAACCATGCTTCGTATTATTTGTTGAAACCTATCTCGATTGATGAATTGATCAAGGCCGTAGATCATGTACAGCACATCAAAAAGCGTGAAGAAGAACTACAAGACAAGATCTTAGTTTCTAAGGCATCGAACGTCTCAGGAAAGATCACCATTCCTACGCAAGAAGGTTTTGAGGTGCTTGATGTAGAAGATATATTGTACTGTAAGGCCGATGACAACTACACAGAGATTCATCTTGAAAAGACCAAGAAACTGGTGAGTAAGACACTCAAATATTTCGAAGAAGCGCTTTCAGACTATCCCTTTGCTCGTATACATAAATCCTATTTGGTCAATGTGAATAGCGTTACGAAATATAAGAAAGGGAAGGGCGGAAGCGTGGTGCTTTCAACCGGAAAGGAAATTATGGTTTCCTCCTCAAAAAAAGCAACATTGCTATCCTATTTTAGGTAACTTTGAGTTCCTAAATTCCAATTGAGATGATCGTTAAAGAGGTAAACGGAAAAACCCCCGAGTTCGGAGAAGATTGCTTTATTGCCGAAAATGCCACTATTGTAGGCGAAGTAACCATGGGCAATCAGTGTAGTGTCTGGTTCAATGCTGTGATACGAGGTGATGTACACTATATTAAAATGGGAGACAAGGTAAACGTGCAAGACGGTGCGGTGATTCATGCTACCTACCAAAAATCACCAACAACAATAGGAAACAATGTGTCGATAGGGCACAACGCCATTGTACACGGCTGCACTATTCAAGACAACGTGCTTATTGGAATGGGAAGCATCGTGATGGACGATTGTGTTGTCGAAAGTAATAGTATCATTGCTGCTGGAGCTGTAGTGACACAAAACACCAGAGTTGAAGCCGGAAGCATCTACGCGGGCGTTCCTGCCAAAAAAGTAAAAGACATTAGCCAAGAGTTGATTTCGGATCAGATTGACCGTATCGCCAACAACTATGTTAAGTATAGTGGTTGGTTTAAAGAATCAGAATAGGAAGTGTTCAATATTGTATTGCGCTCCGATAAGATCTTGTAAAGTGGATATAGTTCCGTTGGTATAAAACTTTTGAGAGGGAGCATCAGCATCGTTGTTCAAAAGATTGTGTTCTTCAAGTATTGATTTGGTCTGTTTCGCAACCGCTTCGCCACTATCAATAATTTTTACTGAATTAGGTAGGATATCCTTTATCTGGTCGATGAGGTAAGGGTAGTGACTACATCCAAGCACCAAATGATCGATATTTGCTTCAATCATTGGACTAAGATAGTTCTTCAAAAGTGTATGCATGGTCGCAGATTCCCTTTGTCCATTTTCTATTAGCTCAACCAATCCCGTACCTTCTTGCTCAATGACGGTGATTCCGTTTGCAAAGAGGTCAAGTGTTTTGTGAAACAGTTCACTGCTCAACGTGCCTTTAGTAGCTAATATTCCCACTGATTTTGTTTCAGATTTGAGAGCAGCAGGTTTAATTGCTGGCTCTATACCTATAAACGGAACGTCATAGCGCTTTCTCAGGTGATCAATGGCATTAGTAGTAGCCGTGTTGCAAGCTACAACGATGAGTTTACATCCTTTTTTTAGAAGTAATTCAGTGTTTTTAACACTAAGGTCAATGATCTTTTCTTTTCCTTTTGGCCCGTAAGGTGCATTGGCGCTGTCCGCCAAATAGATGGTTGATTCATTGGGAAGCAGTAGATGGATCTCTTTCCATATCGATGTGCCGCCTACGCCAGAATCAAAAAGACCAATAGGATTTGTGTTACTCATAGGTACAAAAATAAAAAACTGCCCCGTACAGGGCAGTTTTTCGAATGTATTTTATGGTCGGATCTTAAAAACCAAGTTCTTTCTTCACGTCTGCCAAAAGGTCCTTGCCCTTGGCAACTATAAGTTGTCCGCCCGAAGTGGCATCAATAACGAATTCAAAACCTTGAGCTCTCGCCACTTTTTGGATAGCTACGCGCGCCTCTTCCATAATAGGTTGGTACAATTCGATCTGTTTCTTTTGAATGTCTTCTCCAGCAGCTTTTTCAGCTTCTTTGATGTTTTGCTGTAACTGAAGCAATTCTTGTTGCTTACTAGTTATAGTTGCTTCAGGAGTGGTCTCAGGTAAATTAGCCAATGCTTGTAACTTTGCATCGTATTCTTGATACACGGTTGTAAACTGCGCTCGGTAATTTTCCTCTAACTTTTTAAGTTGATCTTGAGCAGCGATCATCTTAGGCATAGTGTTCAACAACTCTTGTGTGTTGATATGCGCTATCTTGGACTGAGCATTCACAACGCTCGATGTTCCCAAGAACAAGACAAGTACTGCTATAAGTGTTTTTATCGCTTTCATACTATCTCTTGCCATCATTTAAAATCCAAGTTCCTTCTTTACGTCAGCCATAAGGTCTTTACCATCGGCCATGATCACGCCTCCTCCAGGAGTAGAATCAACTACGTAATCAAATCCTTGAGCCGCGGCAACTTTCTCAATGGCTACCTTTGCCTTTTCTAATAGAGGCTTGATCAAATCCTCTCTTCTCTTAGCAATGTCTTTAGTAGCATCGTCTCTGTACTTAGCGATTTCCTTCTCCATATTGGCAACCTCTTCTTGTCTTGCTTGATTGGTTGCATCAGTTTGATTTTCAGCTTCAGCAGAGTACTGCTTGATCTTGTTTTGATATTCGGTAAACTTAGCTTCGATATCTGCGGTATAAGTCTTTTCTAACTGTGACAATTGCTTTTGTGCAGCGATCATCTCTGGCATCTCACTAATCAACTTTTGTGTATCGATGTGAGCTACCTTACTCTGTGCATTGACAAAGCTCGATGCTCCCAACAACAATACAAATGCTGCAACTAAAGTTTTAATCTGTTTCATGGTTCAAAAAAGTATTTAAGTGTTATTTATTGTTACAATTTAGTTTTCGTCTTCTTCTTGATTATCTTCTTCATTGTCCTTTTTCTTAGCGTCTTCTTTAGCTTTCTTCTTAGCTGCACGCTCTTCTAAAAGTTTCTTTCGTCTCTCTTCGTATGCTTTTTTACGCTCTTCGCGCTCTTTTAGTTTTTGTTGTCTGCGCTCTTCTAAGGCTTGTTCCCTTGCAGCTCTGTTTTCGGCAGCTGCCTGTTGTCTTGCTTCTACCTCAGGATTTACGGTTTCTTCTCCTTCATCAAACTTGTCTTTTTGACTTCTGGCTGTTCGTTCGTTACGTTTTATGGTTCTATTGATACTGCGTAATACTAGATCACTGATATCATATTTTTTAGCTGAATAAAGCATCACAACATCAGCCGACTTGTCAAACACAAAGTCATAGCGTTTGTTCTTTGCAATTTCTTGAACCGCATTGAATACTTGATCCTGAATCGGTTTTACCAAAAGATTACGCTGAACGACCAAATCTCCTTGTGGACCAAAGCGATCTTGTTGATACTCGAGCATCTCCTTTTCAAGGATTTGAATCTCTTCTTCTCTTTCAACAATCAACTCTTTGGTGAGCAACACTTTTTCAACACTAAGATCTTTCTTCATTTGTTCGATCGTGTTCTTTTGTTGCTCGATCTCACCTTTCCACTTAAGCACCTTAGTGTTTAATTGGTTATTTGCTTCTTGATATTCCTCGACATTCTCAAGGATGTACTCCATGTCAATATAACCTAGACGAAGGCCTCGCTGTGCTTGAGTGGTAACCCCAAACATAAGAGCGGTAATCAATACTAAAAGAACTCGTGTTTTCATGTTGTTGGTTTGTTAATAGAAAATATCGTGCCAAAATTAAAATTGCTGTCCGATAATGAAGTGGGTTTCCCATCCATTTCTTCGATTGCTAAGATCGTCTGGGCTGTCAAATCCGTAACCAAAGTCAATACCTAGCAATCCAAATGCAGGCATAAAGATACGAATTCCTAATCCAGCAGACCTCTTCACATTAAACGGATTATAATCTCTAAAATTGTCAAATCCATTACCTGCTTCTAAGAACGTTAATGCGTAGATCGAAGCCGAAGGTTTCAAGGTGATCGGATAACGAAGTTCTAAGGAGAATTTATTGTATACTGTAGACCCATCTTGAGACGATAATGATTGGTTAGGATATCCTCGCAACTGAATTACTTCACGACCGTCTAGAGCAAAGTTTCCAAGACCATCACCTCCTAGGAAGAAACGCTCAAAAGGAACGATACCACGATCATTGTTGTAGGCTCCTAAGAAACCAAATTCTGCATGAGTTTTCAATACAAGTTTGTCTACCAAACGCGTATACCAAGTTCCGTTAAACTTAACCTTGTAGAATTCTAACCACTTGATACGCTCTTGATCGATCTCTGAAAGTCGTTCGGTGTTATTTTCTTCAACGGCAACTTCACGTTCGTCAGCAAGTTCTTTAAAATCCGTTCCGCTAAATAATGACCACGGTGGTGTTAGCTTAGCGCTCAACGTAAAGGTCGATCCCCCAAGTGGGAAGATCGGATTGGTAAACGTATTGTTTCTTGTAAGTGCAATCGAATAGGCAAAGTTGTTTGCAAAACCATTGCTGATATTTTCAAATAAGAAAGTATTGTAATTCTTAAGGTTGTAATGCTGAAAGCTCACCGATTGCGAAAGCGTAAAGTAATCATCCGGCACGCTAAGACGTCTTGCAAGTCCAACGGTGATACCCGAAATCAAGAAACGTCTGTTTCTGTCTGGGCGTCTGTTTCTTGCATCAAACTGAAACTGTATCGTGTGTGATAAAGAGGTTGAAAACTGAACAGGTTGCTTTCCGCCTAACCAAGGTTCTGCAAAAGAGAAGCTGTAGGTTTGAAAGAATCGGCTGGCCTGTAAACGTAACGATAGTGTTTGACCATCTCCCATCGGAAGCGGTTTGTAAGCGTCTTTATTGAAGATGTTACGCATCGAGAAGTTGTTGAACGATAATCCCAACGTTCCGATGAAACCACCTCCGCCATAACCTCCTTGAAGCTCAATTTGGCTGGCACCTTTTTCAACAAGGCCATATTCGATATCTACTGTACCCGCATTCGGGTCAACATTCTTAAAGTTTGGAGAGATCTGTTCTGGGTCAAAGAATCCTAACTGACCTAATTCTCGTACCGTACGAACCACTTTGTCCTTGCTGTAAAGTTCTCCTGGCTTGGTTCTAAGTTCACGGTAGATAACGTGGTCGTTAGTACGATCGTTTCCAACTACGGTGATCTTATTGAAGTAAGCAGGCTTTCCTTCAATGATTCGAATTTCAAAATCAATAGTGTCATTCACTGCGGCAACCTCTACAGGGTTGATGCTAGAAAACAGGTATCCATTGTTTTGGTAAAGGTTCGTTAAGTCATTAGCATCCGGCTTAGAATCATCAGCGATGCGCTCTTTAAGAAGAATTCCGTTGTAAGGGTCTCCTTTTTTGATTCCGAGTACGCTGCTCAACTGTCTGTCTGTATATACCGAGTTTCCTAAGAAGCGAATATCGCCAAAGTAGTATCGGTTTCCTTCCTCTACATTAATATCAATGTCAATGGTACTGTCATCATTGTAAACGATGCTATCTGACACAATTCTAGCATCGCGATACCCTTTTTCCTTGTACTTGTCAATGATAGCAACAAGGTCTTCGCGGTAGTCTTCTTCTATGTATTTGGACTTCTTCCAGAAACGAAGCGGCATTTTTTTCTTGGTGTTCTTCATTTGCTTTCTGAGCTTCTTGGCAGAAAGCTTATCGGCACCTTGAATATTGATCTTTCTAACTTTTACACGTTCTCCCTTGTCAATATTTACAAGCATTTTGAGTCCGTTCGAAACGGTAGAAGATGTGTCTGGTTTCGTGTTGATGGTTACCTTTGTATTTAAGAAACCACTTTTCTTGTATTTGTTTTCGAGATAATTTTTGGTAGTTGTTATGAAACTCTCGGTTAGTTTTTTACCTTTTTTAAGGTCAGCTTCCTTGGTAATGTCATCTACCTTCTTCTTTTTGATACCCGTAACCGTAACTTCGGTCAATGTAGGTAGTTCTTGGATGTTAAGTTCCAATGTGGCTCTGTTTCCTTCTACATTAATGAGATAAAAGTTAACGTCGCTAAAAAGTTCGAGCTTCCAAAGTTTATTGATTACCGCACTGATCTCTTCTCCTGGAATGGTGATCTCTTGCCCTTTTCTCAGTCCTGTATAGCTCAAGACCGTTTGCTCGTTAAAGCTCTTGCTTCCTGTGATCTTGATTTCTTCAATGATATACCGTTTTCCTTTGTCAAATGTGGTCTCCTGTGCAATTGCTGAAGAGCCGATAAAAAGTAGAATGAATACGGTTAGTGACTGTAGGTAATTTTTATACATTAACTTTTTTGTTAAGTTGCTCGCTCGTTTTTCCAAATCTTCGTTCTCTATTTTGATAGTTTATCAAAGCCTCATACAAATTCTCTTTCGAAAAATCTGGCCAAAGTACATCGGTAAAATATAACTCGGCATAGGCAATTTGCCAAAGTAAAAAGTTGCTGATCCTGTGCTCTCCACTGGTTCGGATCAGTAAGTCCACGTCTGGCAAATCATGCGTGTAAAGATGCTGATTAATAACTGATTCGTCAATAGACTCGACTGAAATTATATTATTTTTAACTTTCGTACAGATTTCTTTAACTACATGCTTCAATTCCTCTCTTGAACCATAGCTCAAGGCCAGTGTAAGCGTCATGTGGTTGTTTTCTTTGGTCTTTTCAATGACCTCAGACAATTCTTGGAAGGCTTTTTTGGGGAGTGCTTTGATATTGCCAATAGCATTCAGGCGAATGTTGTTATCGCCAAGCGTTTTTAATTCTTTTTTAAGAGATGAGACTAGTAGTTTCATCAAGGTGTCCACTTCAGATTTTGGACGATTCCAATTTTCAGTAGAAAAGGCGTAAAGCGTTAAATTCTTGATGCCCAGTTCGGCACAGGTCTCAACGGTCTGCTTTACTGACTTGGTCCCGTTCTGGTGACCAAATGCTCTTAGTTTACCTTTTTGTTTGGCCCAACGACCGTTACCATCCATGATGATGGCAATATGATTCGGAATGTTTTTCGATTTAATTTGGTCTTTCAGGTCCATTATATCATTTTCAATAACCGCAATAGCAGGGCTTCTTGCCAAAGGTGTATGTTACGGTGATTCCGCTAAACACATACCAATCATCACTATTGATGTTTCCAAATTTTAAACTATCAAATTCTGCTTTGTCCTTCACAGGGTTGCTTCCGTCAAGGTCATCAGTAAACGTATATCTAGCACCGATTTCGGCAGCCAAGATCAATCTTCGAGAAATATTTGTTTTGACCCCGATAACCATAGGAATGGCAAAGGTGTTGTGAGTTCCATAAACTTGGGCCGTCGAACTTCCGTTCTCGAATACTAGTGTGTCGTATCCAAAATAACTCACCCCAGAATAAAGGTACGGAGTGGTTACAGTGCGTTCTTCGTGTAAGTTAAAGTCGAGAAAATTGAATTCGACCCCAACCGAGAGCTCCTTTACAGAGTTCTCAAAGTTGTACCCTCGGGCTTTTCTTCCGGCAATATCGGCATCAGCATCAGAGGCTTCAAGCTTTCCGTAGGTGAAGCTAGCGCGAAACGAATACCTTGGACTTCGGTTCCATTTGTAAACAGCTCCGATTGCCAAGTTATTTGGAGAGATGTAGTTGGTAGGACCAATGTCTCCAATATAGTTGTTTCCGCCTGCAAAAATTCCTATTTCATGGATCTGTGCCATGCCTTGATTTGCTGCTAAAATAATTACGAATACTAAAATCAGTTTTCTCATAAAAACTCAAAAGTTTGCAAATATAACAATTCTAAAACCACATGCACAATAACATACGGACTGTCTGCGATTGATTTCATATTTTTTGTCTTTTTCGAAAAAAAATATCACAAAATGCACAAACAGTTTAAATGTCACCAGTGTTATTGGCGTGGCTCAATTCATAAACAAATTTTATGAGTTTTTATTGTTTAATTTCTCTTGTCTTCACCCCAAAGCAATTTTTGCCTCAAGGTTTTTAAAAAGCTCTCATTCTTTAATTGTACCATTTTAACCTTGAACGCGGTTTTTTGGATAAGGATTTCGGTATCATTGCTTACGGTTGCAATTCGCGAATCAAGAGATACCAGATAGTTTTCTTCTCTTCCAGAAACCTTTAGTTTGATCTGCGTGTCATCAGGTATCACAAGAGGTCGTGCATTGAGGTTATGCGGAGCGATTGGGGTAAGTACGATGCTATTGGCATTAGGAGTGATAACGGGTCCGCCACAACTAAGTGAATAACCGGTAGACCCAGTAGGTGTGGCCACGATAAGCCCATCTGCCCAGTATGAGGTGAGATATTCTTCGTTCAAATAGGTGACAACCGTAATCATCGAGGTAGTATTCTTTCGGCTAACGGCAATTTCATTTAGTGCGAAATTAAGGTTGCCAATTCCCGGTGAATCAGGTGTTGTAGTGATCGAAAGTAAGCTGCGTTCTTCAATACTGTATTCCTTGTTCACAATACTCTTCACGGCATTGGTAATGTCTTCCTTTTGTACGGTAGCCAGGAAACCAAGCCTTCCTGCGTTAATTCCTAAGATCGGAATACCGGTATCACGAATAAAGGTGGCGGTTCTTAAGATGGTTCCGTCACCACCAATGCTAATGAACATGTCAAATGAAGTGTCCAACTCTTTATGAGAAGCAAACTTCCCGAAAGCTTCAGGAAGCTTCATTTTTTTCGATAGCTCACCATGATAATGTGCTTCAACTACCACTTCAATATCATGTAACTGCAACACTTCAAAAAGTGTCTTTATTTCCTCTTCATCCCGCTGATGATATACTTGTCCGTAGATCCCTATCTTCATGTCTTAGATGTTGAGGTATTTTTTTAAATAGTCAGAGCGCTGCTTTAGGTCATTGAGGTAAATGTCATCCTCATTGCCAGAAATAATATTATAGCTATATCGTCTAAAGGTCTGCATGATGTCATTAAGTCCGGAGTTCGCAATTTTCAGCGTGATCTGAATGATATCTTCTCGACTTTCTGAAATAAAAGCCCCTAGCACCTTGCCATTGTTAGATTCTACGATTTGAGAGATCTCACTAAACGAATAATCCCTGATTCCTTTTTCGATAACAAGAATTCCTCCAGGTTCGTTCAAAAAAGGCGTGTCGTTAAAGAAGCTCAAGATGTCTGTCAATTCATAGTATCCCTGATACTGTCCTTTCTCGTCAAGTACAGGTACGATATTCGCTTGGTTTTGAGCAAGTGCTTCAAGCACATCTAGCCAGTTAGTGGTGTCGGTCACATGAAACGCCTCAAGCGAATACTGATAGTCCGAAACTTTTTTAGAAGCCTGAAACCCCTGGGTGTCATTTTCAAACAAATTGCCCATCAATTGGTCGTCGCTAACCACGGGAAGATGTGTGTAGGTAAGTTGTTTAAACAAGAGTTGCGCATGTTCAATGCTATCATCCGGTCTGATCGGCGCAATATCGTTTGATATATAAGTGTTGATGTTCATGAATCTCAAAAGGGATTTCCAGTGCAAATTAATCAAAAATAAGTACAATAAAGCATACTTAAGTTCGTATTTTTGCTTCGGAAAAAGTAAGAATTGATGACCAAGCTTAGCGTTAACATTAACAAAATTGCTACCCTGAGAAATTCGCGTGGCGGAAATGTTCCTAATTTACTAACCGTTGCCACCGATGTTCAAAACTTTGGCGCGGAAGGGATCACAATACATCCCAGGCCAGACGAACGTCATATAAGGTATCAGGACACCTACGATCTGAAGCCGATCGTACATACCGAATACAATATAGAAGGAAATCCCATAGAAAAGTTCGTGCAATTGGTCTTAGAGGTGAAGCCCACTCAGGTAACACTTGTTCCTGATGCAGTTGATGCAATCACTTCAAATGCCGGATGGGACACCATTAATAATAAGGACTTTTTAACCGAAGTCATTGCCGAGTTTAAGAAGAACGACATCAGAACTTCGATCTTTGTTGACCCGGTTTTAAAAATGATCGAAGGCGCAAAAGAGACCGGCACTGACCGAATCGAATTGTATACAGAAGAATTTGCCGAGCAATACGCCTTAGGCAATGAAAAAGCCATCACGCCGTATGCCGAAGCAGCTGCTTTAGCGAATGACCTTGGCATTGGCGTCAATGCAGGACATGATCTAAGTCTAGATAACATTGCATTCTTTGCGAAAAACATTCCAGGATTACTCGAAGTATCGATTGGGCACGCACTCATATCAGAGTCGTTATATCTTGGGCTAGAAAATGTGGTCAATCTCTACCTTAATAAATTGGCATGAGCATTTTACATTCGAGAATCGTAGGGGAGGGAGAGCCGTTGGTCATTTTACATGGCTTCTTAGGGATGTCTGACAATTGGAAGACCCTTGGTAACCAGTTTGCAGATGAAGGCTTTCAGGTACATTTGGTCGACCAACGTAACCATGGGCGTAGCTTTCATGCCGAAGCATTCAATTACGAGTTGCTGACACAGGATCTACTGAGTTATATTGATCATTACAACATAGAAAGCGCTGATGTCATCGGTCACTCTATGGGCGGAAAAACGGCCATGCTATTCGCAACGTCTCATCCCGAGAGGATGCATAAGTTGGTAGTGGCTGATATAGCCCCGAAGTATTATCCAACACATCATCACGATATTTTGGCAGGCCTCCAGTCAATAGATTTTGATTTGGTGAAAAGTAGAAAGGAAGCCGACGACCAACTTAGCAAATATGTGTCAGAATTTGGTGTGCGTCAATTTTTGCTAAAGAACTTGTATTGGGAAGAAAAGGGACGCCTCGGGTTTCGAATGAACCTTCCGGCTCTTGTAGACAATGTTGAAGAAATTGGCGAAGCGCTTCCGATAGGGGCACGATTTGAAGGAAGTACACTTTTCTTACGAGGAGACCGCTCTGAATACATCGCTCCTGCCGAAACGACCCTCATCAAAATGCACTTTCCCAATAGTGCGCTTGAGACTATAGAAAACGCTGGGCATTGGTTGCATGCAGAAAACCCTTCGGCTTTCAAGAAAATGGTGTTAGCATTTCTAAAACGTTAAAAAAACACCCTTTTTTATTATGTATGCATAATATTCTGTCCGAAAAATTGTGTTTCTAATATTTTATGGTAATCTTTGGCGAATCTTAGCAGAACCCTTATAAAAACTAACGTTCTGGTGTGCAAACTGGTTCTAGAAATGGGGTGTTTTCGACTTTGGTCATACCCCATTTCATTACCATCTAAAAAGTGAGCCAGACGGTACATTCATTAATTTTTCAAAATCCAAAAATTTCAATCAAAATGAAGAAACTTTTATCATTCGTAGTGATAGCGTTGGCGGTAACTGCCACATATGCGGGAGGTTATCGTGTTGCACTACAGGGTCAAAAGCAACTGGCGATGGGGCATACGGGAGTAGCCGTGATCAACAGCTCTGAGCTTGTTTTCTTTAACCCAGCAGGTCTTTCATTTCTAGATCAAAAATTCACGGCGAGTGTTGGTGCCAACGTCATCTTCTCGAATATTCGTTTTCAAAATGAGCAGTTTGGATGGTCGACCGATGCAGACAATCCAGTCGCGACTCCGTTTAGCGCATATGCAGCATACAAGATAAATGATTACTTAAGTGCTGGTATCGGAGTATATACGCCTTACGGTAGTGGTGTAGAATATCCTGCCGATTGGGAGGGTTCGCACTTGATCAATACGATCGATCTAGCGGCTATCTTTGTGCAGCCAACGATTTCTGTTAAGATCAACGATAAATTAAGTGTTGGGGGCGGACCTGTTTTGGCTCTTGGAAGTGTAAATTTCAACCGAAACCTAGACCGTTCTACTACAAATACAAACGGAGATAGAACCAACGTTACCATTGACGATGGCGGAATCACCGCTTGGGGGTATAATATAGGTTTGATGTTTCGCCCGTCTGAAAAGTGGACCGTCGGAATCAACTACCGATCAAAGATCATTATGGAGGTCCAAGATGGTGAAGCGGTCTTCAGCAATATTCCGAGTACGGCACCAGGTTCTTTTGATAACGTGACCTTCAATGCAGAACTACCATTACCAGCAGAGCTAACAGTAGGAATTGCATATCAGATCAATGAGAAGTGGTTGGTTGCCTTCGATTACAACCGCGCTTTCTGGGATGTGTATGAATCATTGGACGTTCGATTTAGCAACGGATTAGAATCACTAAACCCAAGAAACTACAAGAATTCTTCGAACTATCGCTTCGGAGTGCAGTATAAAGCAAATGACAAGTTCACTTTTAGGGGTGGGTATTACTTTGATGGATCCCCTGTACAGCAAGGGTACTTTGCACCAGAGACACCAAGGCCTGATTCAGATAACTTTACAGGAGGACTTACCTACCACGTGACCGATCGTTTTGCTATTGACGCTTCGTTCTTGTTCATACATTTCGATGAAGTCGATGGATTTTACGATTTCTACGAAGAGCCAACGGGGTCAGGAAACTTCCCTTCGTTTGGTGGAACCTACAAGAACAATGCCTTTATTCCTGGCCTGGGAGTTAGCTACAGCTTTTAATGAACTTCAAATTTAAAGAGATGAGACAATTGAGATATTTAAAATATACAGCAGTACTGGTCCTAGGATTTGGATTGGTAGCTTGCGAACCAGAATTTGAGAATGAAGTAAGAGACGGTGTTCAATACACTGACGGAGATGCTGACTTCTCTACCTATGTAGCCCTCGGAAACTCGTTGACGGCAGGATTCGCTGATGGAGCACTCTATGTGCAGGGGCAAGAGAATTCGTATCCAAACATTATGGCCCAGCAGTTTGCACTCGTTGGAGGTGGCGACTTTACACAACCCTTGATGGCCGATAATTTGGGCGGACTTACACTTTCTGGAAACCAGATTGCCGATAATAGAAGGGTGTTGAGCTTTGACGACCAAGGAAACGCTTCAGCCGTCATTCTCTCTGGGACACCTACAACCGAGATAACGAATGTTCTTTCAGGACCATTCAACAATATGGGAATACCGGGAGCGAGAAGCTTCCACTTATTGGCAGATACCTACGGAAACATCGCCAATTTCCCGGCAGAAGCCAATCCGTATTTTATTCGCATGGCATCATCACCAAGCACGACGGTTGTGGCTGATGCAGCGGCTCAGAATCCAACATTCTTTTCGCTTTGGATTGGAAATAACGACACTCTGGGCTATGCCACTTCAGGAGGTGATGCGAGTCTTGATCAATTAACTGATTTGACATTGTTTACACAGGCCTATCAAGGAACCATTGCAACGATGACTCAAAACGGAGCCAAAGGAGTTGTGGCGAATTTGCCGGATGTAACATCGATTCCATTTTTTACAACAGTTCCTTACCAACCGTTGAGTCCGTTGGACCCAACTTTTGGACCACAAATTCCAGTGTTGAATCAAAGCTTTGCGATGCTAAACCAAGTGTTCGCTTTCTTAGGAGTGCCCGAACGTTCGATTGAGTTTTCTGCAACAGCAGCGAGTGCAGTTGTTATTAAAGATGAGTCCTTGACCGATCTTTCAACGCAAATCACCCAAGTTTTAATAGGTAATGGTGTTGACGCAGGTACTGCAGGAGTGTTTGGTTTGTTATACGGACAAGCTCGTCAAGCGACTGCTAATGATCTGTTGGTGTTGACAAGTTCTGGGGTTATCGGACAGCTTAATACTGACGTTGTAGCGCAATTGATGGGGCTAGGATTGCCAGAAGCCAATGCTGCACAGCTAGCCGTAAACGGAGTTACGTACCCCTTGGCAGACCGATGGGTATTAATTCCTGCAGAGCAACAAGAAATTGCTGCTGCGCAAGCCGGATTTAACCAAGTGATTGAAGATACAGCCGCAGCCTTTGATCTAGCATTTTTTGATGCCAAGTCATTATTGGCACAAGTAGCTAACGGTGGAATTAACACAGACGCTGGCATTGTGACGGCTACTTTTGCTACAGGAGGAGGTTTTTCTCTAGATGGAGTACATCCAACAGCGCGCGGATATGCATTGGCGGCCAACGGGTTTATCGATGCCATCAACGCAAAGTATAGGTCAAATGTGCCTAACGTAAATGCTGGTACGTATCCAACCGTTTTTGTTGAATAACATATCAATATCTATATAGTAAGAAAGCGTCACGATTTCGTGGCGCTTTTTTTGTACATTTAGTTGTTCAACCTTAAACCAATTAAAATGAAATTGATTTTAAGATGGCTGCTTACTGCACTAGCAGTAGTAGTTTTGTCAAAGTTTTTATCAGGAGTGTCTGTTGATGGATATGTGACGGCAATCATCGTGGCAGTTGTCCTAGGGCTTCTCAACTTTATCGTAAAACCGATTTTGGTCGTTTTGACCCTGCCTGTGACCATTGTAACATTCGGCTTGTTTTTGATCGTTATCAATGCGTTAATGATCTTGTTGGCCGATAAGTTGATCGATGGTTTTGCAGTATCAAGCATATGGTCCGCAATCCTGTTCAGTATTCTGCTCTCGATTCTTCAGTCTTTGCTTTTTTCGCTTTTAAAAGGAGATAAAAAGTAGCTTGAAATTCAGGGAGTTAAAAACTTGGTTGGCTTGTAGAAATGTTATATTTTTGCAAGCCAATTTTTATATGATATTAAAAGGTTGATTTCATGAACATCACGAGAGAAAATATTGATGAATTAAATGCAATTGTAAGAGTTGATATCGCTAAGGCAGACTATAGCGATAAAGTAAACGAAATTCTTGCCAATTACAGGAAGAGTGCCAATATCCCTGGATTTAGAAAAGGGCACGTGCCAATGGGATTGGTCAAAAAGCAATACGGTCAAGCAGTATTGGTTGATGAAGTAAACAAACTGCTACAAGATGCTTTAAACAAGTACTTGGTAGAAGAGAAGTTAGATGTTCTTGGTAACCCGCTTCCGAAGCCACAAGATAACTTTGACTGGGACGCTGATGATTTTTCTTTCGAATTCGAACTAGGATTGGCTCCTGAATTTGAGGTAAAGCTTAAAGGCAAAAAGGCCATTACACATTATAACATCACCATCGATGACAAGATGGTCAACAATCAAGTAGAACACATCGCCAAGCAGTACGGTAAGCTCGTGAGCAAAGATGAAGTAGAAGAAGGTGATGAGGTTGTTGGTATTTTCGCTAACGCGGAAAAAGAAATCGAAAACAAGGTGACCTTAACTTTAGACAAGATCAAAGGGAAGCGAAACCTAAATAAGTTCGTAGGATCAAAAGTAGGAGACGCTCTTGCACTGAAAACAAAAGGGTTGTTTAACGATGATAACGATTTGAAGAATTTCTTGAAAGTAGAAGAAGAAGGACTTGAAGTCGACGTGACCTTTACAATCGATGAGGTTAACAGAAGAGAGGCAGCCGATTTGGATCAAGAGCTTTTTGATAAATTATTCGGAAAAGATAACGTAAAGAGTGTTACCGAATTAAAAGATAGAATCAAAGTAGATTCTGAAAAGCAGTTTGCTGTACAGTCAGATCAAAAGTTATTGAACGATGTAACTGAGTATTTGGTTGAAAACACCAAGTTCGAATTACCAGCTGAATTCTTGAAAAAGTGGATCAAAACTGTTGGTGAAGAGCCATTAACAGACGATCAGGCTAGCGAAGAGTATTCGAAGTCAGAAAAAGGACTTCGCTATCAGTTGATCGAAGGAAAGTTGATCAATGACAACAGCCTTCAAGTTACCTTCGAAGATCTTAAGGCACATGCCAAAGAAATGATCAAAGGACAAATGGCGCAGTTCGGTCAATTGAATCCAGAAGAGAAAGAGTTGGATGATATCGCAGCCAGAGTACTTTCAAATCAAGAAGAAGTAAAAAGACTTTCTGAGCAGTTGATGAGTCAGAAATTATTGGATTTCTATAAAGAAAATGCCAACTTGAAAGTTAAGAAAGTGACGTACGACGACTTTGTTAAAGAAGTCTATGGGTAAGCCCGATAAACAAATAAAATGAGTATATTTAGGCGTTGTTACCATGGGTACAACGCCTTTTTATTCTATACAAAGACCTATTTTTAAAAACACTATGAATTACGGAAAAGAATTCAAAGAATTTGCAATTAAAGATCAAGGGATAAGCAGTACATATTATGACAAGATCATTAGCAGTATGTACCCCGTCGGAATGACTCCGAACATTGTTGAAGAACGTCAAATGAATGTGGCGATCTTTGATGTTTTCTCACGTCTTTTGATGGACCGCATTATCTTTTTAGGCACAGGGATCAATGACCATGTAGCCAACATCATTCAAGCACAGTTGTTGTTCTTGGCAAGTGTAGACGCTTCTAAGGACATTCAAATATATATCAATTCTCCTGGTGGAAGCGTATATGCCGGTTTAGGTATCTATGACACTATGCAGTTCATCAAACCGGATGTTGCTACTATCTGTACGGGTATGGCCGCATCTATGGGAGCAGTATTGCTCTGTGCTGGTGAAAAAGGAAAGCGTTCTGGATTGACACACTCAAGAGTGATGATCCACCAGCCATTGGGCGGTGCTCAAGGACAGGCATCTGATATTGAGATCACAGCCAGAGAGATTTTGATACTAAAAGAAGAATTATATCAGATCATTTCGAAACATTCTGGGCAAACGTACGACAAAGTATATGCCGATAGTGACCGTGATTACTGGATGAAAGCCGATCAAGCCAAAGAATATGGAATGATCGATGAGATTCTTACCAGAGACTGATACGCTATCAACTTGCTTAAGAAAAGAAAGAATAAATAAATAGATCACATGTCGAAAGAAGAATTAGAATGTTCCTTTTGCGGTAGAAAAAAGCCAGAGACCAATCTGTTGATCGCTGGTTTGGATGCACACATTTGTGACCGATGTATCGAACAAGCACATGGTATCGTTTTAGAGGAATCAAAACAGGCGCAAGGAAATGAGCTCTCATCTGAATTAGTGCTCAAGAAGCCAGTAGAGATCAAGTCGTTCTTGGATGAGTTTATCATCGGACAAGAGGCTACCAAAAAAGTAATGTCGGTTGCGGTCTATAATCACTACAAGCGTTTGTTGCAACCACCAAGCAATGACGATATTGAAATCCAAAAGAGCAATATCATCATGGTGGGGCAAACAGGAACTGGTAAGACCTTAATGGCAAAGACCATCGCCCGAATGCTGAATGTTCCGTTGGCGATTGTTGATGCCACTGTACTTACTGAAGCTGGATATGTGGGTGAGGATGTCGAAAGTATTCTTACACGTCTGTTACAAGCAGCAGACTACAATCTTGAAAAAGCTGAAAGAGGAATCGTTTTCATCGATGAGATCGATAAGATTGCTCGTAAAAGTGATAACCCATCTATTACGAGAGATGTTTCTGGTGAAGGTGTTCAGCAGGCCCTACTTAAATTGTTAGAAGGGACTGTCGTCAATGTTCCGCCTAAAGGAGGAAGAAAGCACCCTGATCAGAAGTTTATCGAAGTGAATACCGAAAACATCTTGTTCGTAGCAGGTGGAGCCTTTGATGGCATTGAGCGCGTGATTACCAAACGGTTGAACATGCAAGCAATTGGTTACAGCGCCTCTAAGGATGATGCTGTTATTGACAACGAAAACTTGTTGCAATACATTATTCCAAAAGATCTGAAAGAGTTTGGTTTGATTCCTGAGATCATTGGTCGTTTGCCAGTGCTTACGCATATGAATCCGTTGGATGAGAAAACACTTCGCGCTATCCTAACCGAACCAAAGAATGCAATCATCAAGCAATATGTAAAGCTGTTCCAAATGGACAGCATCGAATTCAGTATTACTGAAGGAGCATTGGACTATATTGTAGAGAAAGCGGTAGAGTACAAGTTGGGAGCACGTGGTTTGCGCTCACTTTGCGAAGCAATCTTAACCGATGCGATGTTTGAGATGCCAGGAACTGATAATGCAGACTTGAAAGTAACTAAGGCGTATGCCGAAACGAAGTTGACCAAAGCAGCCATTAAGAAGCTAAAAGCGGTGTCTTAATAAGAGCTGATTACCATAAAAGAAAAAAGCCATTCAACGTACGTTGAATGGCTTTTTCAGTTTTGGAAGGTATGCTTATTTATCTATTCATTACATATCTAGGATCACAAACTCAACACGACGGTTAGTTTGGTGCTGATCTTCAGAACATTTGGTTCCGCACTTCTCAATAGGTTGCGTTTCTCCGAACCCGTGAGAGATCAAACGGCTAGAATCGATTCCCTTTGACTTCAAGTACTTCAAGGCTGAAGCAGCTCTCTTCTCAGAAAGTACCATGTTGTATCGGTCGCTTCCTCTTGCATCAGTGTGGGCATTGATTTCAATATTCATTTCAGGATTTTCTTCCATCACGCTAACGATCTTGTTAAGCGAAAGGGTAGATTCCTCTTTAATATTCCACTTGTCGAAATCAAAGTAGATGTTTTCGATAACGATCATCAACTTATCATCTTTCTCTACGATTTCTGGTGCAGCCTGTGAAAGCTCCAATCTCGTTTCAAAAGTGAATTGATCTCCACGATCAGATTCGAAATAAGCTTCAAGGTCTTCGTAACCATCTTTGGTCACCTTTAATGTATAGGTGTTGTACGGAGTGATATCCAATGTTGCCATGGCATCTTCACCGACATTTATTTTGTCAACCAATCTTCCGTAGGCATCAAGAACTTCAATTTCAGCGTTTGGCAAGAAGATCTGGCTTTCTTTTTCTACAACGGTCAAGGCTAATTTTTGCTCAACGCGTCTTCTTGTGAAATGGTAAATGTCATTACCACCTTCACCACCATCTCTGTTAGAAGTGAAGAATCCAGTGTTGTTCTGGTCCATCATAAAGGCAAAGTCATCAGCCACACTATTAATAGAGCTTCCCATATTTACAGGGAAGTTGAAGGCTCCGTCAGTAATCTTACTTTCGAAGATGTCAAGACCTCCCATGGCATAGTGTCCGTTAGAAGAAAAATACAAGGCAGTGTCTCCTTCTAACATATATGGGAAATTCTCGTCTTTGATGGTGTTGATGTTTTTTCCAAGATTTTTTGGCTTTCCGTAAGTTCCGTCATCGTTGATGCTTACGCTAAAGATGTCGTAACCTCCAAAAGTACCTGGCATGTTAGAAGCGAAGTACAAAGTCTTAGCATCTGTTGATAACGCAGGGTTCTCAAATGCAAATCCTTCTACATTGACAGGAAGCATTTCGATGTTTACCCATTTGTATTCTTTAAGTTCGGCTCTAAAGATCTTAAGACGCTCTTCGGTGCCATCCATAACACTTCTAGAGAAGTAAACCACAGATTGGTTGTTGTTAAAGGCAGCGTCTCCTTCGTGATTGTCTAATGTATTTAAGATCCTAGAAAATGATGCCGTCTTTTTTGCGTCACCATTAAAGTCGATCTCGGCGCAATACAAGTCTTGGTATCCTTCATTTGTTTTTTTGTCTTTCTTCACGAACATGGCGCCGATCTTCTTAGATGATACGAAGATCAAACGGTCGTTAAAAAAAGAAGTAGAATGCTCAGAGTATTTCGTGTTGATGTCTAAGTTTCGAACATTGTATTTAAATCCATTGGGATCTAGTTCTCTAATAACATCTTTCTCTGAGAATGAGTTGTTGATTATGAAGGCGGATGTTTCGTTAAGGGCTACGTCTAGGTCGTCATTCTGTGCCGGTCCTTGGGCACTTAAGTTAGGTGATACTGAAAAAATTGCTAGGAGCAGAGCAATAGCTACAAGCTTGTTCATTTGTGTAGTAGTGTGTGTTAATGATTAATTGATGCAAATGTAATCTGCTGGTAATTAAAGTCCTCAGCTTTTTGTTTAACGGCGGGTTATTATCGACGAACTGCACATCACTAACCTTTTAAGGTGATATAGATTACAATAGGTCGTAAAGTGCTGTCAAAATATATACGTCCATGTGCAAAAGACAAGGTTCTTTATAGGTAAACGCGTGAAGGCCAGATTAATTGTCGAATGTTCGGTAGTGCTAATTAAGATAATTCTTAATAAAGAGCCTTATATAAACCGTAAAGAATTAACGGTTCAAATTCAGAAGTTCTTCGAGGTAATCTCTTGTGTTAGAAAGTCGAGGGACTTTGTGTTGTCCGCCCAATTTGTCCTTCATCTTTAACCAATCGTAAAAAAGGTTCTTTCTAGCCATGTGAATCTTGGGCGGGTTCAAAGTCATATTGTTATAACGTTTGGCCTCGTAGTCAGAATTCAATGATTTCAGCTCATTGTCTAAAGAAGCGACAAATTCATCAATGCTTCGGGGTGCTTTGTTAAACTCCACGATCCATTCGTGCGCCCCTTTTTCTTTTCCAGTCATGAAAACTGGGGCGGCTGTATAATCAATTACTTCAGCATTGGTCGCCAAACAAGCTTTTTTAAGTGCTTGCTCTGTGTTTTCAATAATCAACTCTTCACCAAATACATTGATATGGTGTTTGGTACGTCCGGAGACTTTGATGCGATAGGGGTCTACCGACGTAAATCGAACCGTGTCTCCGATCTTGTAGCGCCAGAGCCCGGCATTGGTCGTAATGATTACTGCATAATTTTTATTGACTTCGACCTCTGAAAGCGGAATCACTTTTTGAGAAGGTGTGTTGTAAGTGTCCATCGGAATGAACTCATAAAAGATTCCGTAGTCAAGCATTAACAAAAGCTCGTCAGAGTCGTTACGGTCCTGAATTCCGAAGAACCCTTCCGAAGCATTATAGATCTCATAGTATTTAAAGGAGTCTTTGGGCAGTAGTTTTTTGTATTGCTCGCGATACGGGTCAAAACTCACGCCGCCATGGAAATATACTTCTAGATTCTGCCAAATCTCTAACAAGTGATCCTTGCCAGTTTCGTCCAACACTTTGTTAAGAAGTACGAGCATCCAAGAAGGCACACCTGCCAAACTCGTTACATTCTCATTGATCGTCTCATTGACAATGGCCTTCATTTTGGTTTCCCATTCACCCATCAGCGAAACTTTGTTGCTCGGTGTGCTGCTCAATTCGGCCCAAAACGGCAAATTATCAATGATGATGGCAGAGAGATCTCCAAAGTAAGTGTTATTGTCCTCGTAAAGTTCTTTGCTTCCACCAAGCCTGAGACTCTTCCCCGTAAATAATTTTGAATCTTCATTGTTATTAAAGTACAGAGAGAGCATATCTTTTCCAGCTTTAAAATGACAATCGTTCAATGATTCCTCACTAACCGGAATGAATTTGCTCTTTGCATTTGTGGTGCCACTGGACTTCGCAAACCACTTGATTGGTGAAGGCCAAAAGACATTTTGCTCGCCTTGACGAGTACGTTCGATCATGCCTTCGATATCTTCGTAGGTGACCACAGGAATCTGTTGTGAGAAGTCGTTGTAGTTCTTGATATCACTGAAACCGTATCGCTTTCCAATCTCAGTTCCTTGGGCTGTGTTGATGAGTTGATGCAACAACTCTTCCTGTACCTCGTTCGGGTATTTCAGGAAAAGTTCTATCTGATGATAGCGCTTTTTCAGCAACCAAGAAACAATAGAATTGAATAACGGTATTGGCATTTTTCTGTTATCTTTACTCGGAATAAAAATAGCAAAAATTGTATTGATGTTTCAAGGTGTTCTTATAAAAATGCAGACCGAATCAGGTTCTCCGATCCAATACTATCTTGATATGGGTGGAGATTTCATCAACATGAATCAGTTGTTGGACAAGACCATCACCATTTCGTTCGAACGTTTCGAATGCCTTAACTGTCACCGAGACAGACCTATATATCGTCAAGGTTTTTGTAAAAGCTGTTTTTTCGAAATTCCGCAGGCTGCAGATTGGATCATGCGTCCAGAGCTGAGCAAAGCACATTTAGATCAGGAAGATCGTGACCTCGAATATGAAAAGAAAGTGCAATTGCAACCCCATATCGTGTATTTAGCCAATTCTAGCAACGTAAAAGTGGGAGTGACGCGTAAAAATCAAGTGCCAACCCGTTGGATCGATCAAGGTGCTCATGAGGCAATTGAGATTGTCCAAGTGCCAAATCGCTACATGGCAGGAATAACCGAAGTTGCATTGAAAGACCATATTTCAGACAAAACCAATTGGCGTAAAATGTTGACCAATCAAGTCGAAGACGAAGACCTGGTAGCCATGAGAGACAACTTACGACAGTATATTCCAGATGAGGTGAGCGAATACTTTATTGAGAGCAATAGCGAAACACATTTAGAATTTCCAGTGCTTCAATATCCACAAAAAGTGACGAGCTTAAACTTGGATAAAACTCCGACTTATACAGGAACTCTAAAGGGCATCAAAGGGCAGTACCTGATCTTTGAAGACAATACCGTTTTTAACGTGCGCGGAAGCGAAGGATACGTGGTCAATATCTCGGTAGCGTAAACTTTTCCTATAATTATTTAGTAAGCCCAGCTTCCTTCAATTCATCTTTGATCGTATCTACAATGAGACGATAGGCTTTCCCTTGAAAAAAGGTACGATACGCGAACGTAAGGAAACCACTTCCACTTAAATGCTTGACAACCGTACGCAGTCGCTTTTTCAAAGCTTTCTTGTATTTTTTTTCGAAGGAAGACACCGAGAATTTTGGGTATTCAGGATACTGGATGAGCGCATCAGGACCAAATTCTTCGTTCATTGTATGCTCAAAGGCATTCTTTAAACGAAGGTCTGGAATGATCGGAAAGAACTTTGGTGCGGTCGAATCTCCTTGCACTGCTGTGAAATGAAAACGATCAAAGGATTCTTGAGACGGTGTGGCCCCAAAACGGTTTTTTACATCTTCGGCCTTTACCGCGAAATAGTACCGTAAGAATGATTGGCAATTAAGTCGTCCCAACTGAAAATCGTGTTCTCTAAACGAACGGTGCAAAAAGCCAGCAAATCCGCTCAAAGGTGAGGAGGCCAATGCATGATCCACGCGTTTAAGACCGTCTGCGGTCTTCACTTTTCTTTTCGGAGCGATCAAGAATTTGGTACGATCTTCTAGAGACAGGGCATCTAAGATACCGTCTTGATTAAACATCACTTGATTTCGCAAGGCTTTGAACATCCCTTTAGCGATGGAGAGCATATCTCTTTTGTCATTTACCTCTTCGGTCGAGTTGTCTTGATTTGGGAAGGGGTCTACCATGATCACCGCATAGTTGTTGTCTTGCTTGATGCTTGGGTTTTTCTCTTCGAGTACTTTCAGGGCAATTCCGTAGGGTTCGTTGTTGATGAGTCCACCATCGATCGAGTTGAACTTATATATGGTTTCACCTTCCTTTAAAATAGGTTCAATGCCCTGTCTGCCTTCAAACAAGTATTTTGGATAGCGTTTCAGGTATTCTTGTAAAATATGCAGTTCTCTTGATTTGAGCCCGATCGGGAAGGCCGCCGTACTCAAGGTAGCATTCTTCAAATCATCTACATCTTTTTCCTCTTTAAGATCTAACACATGATACAAAGCATCCTTTTGTTTAGGCATGCCTCTTTCAAATTTTTCGTTAGAAGTTTTATAGCGGAAAAATCCTCCGTGGCTGGTGATAACGGTACCACGTTCGGCATTGCCATCAAACTTGATATTAAAGTTAATGCCTCTCAGATTGCTGATGGTCAAGATAAGATCCAAACTGTCTGAAACGTATTTCGGACGATGTAAGTGCGTATTGGTTTTGAGCGCATTGTCGGCAATTTCCTCAATGGCTTCAGTATTTAGCAGGGATTCGGGCTTTTCATTTTTTGATAAAGCCTCGATATCATTAAGTCGAAGCATTTTTTTTAGTGTGCTCCCTTTTCCATTGTCAGCCATTTGCACCCAACTTTTATAAAAACGGTTGTTGTTACCTTCAGGGTTTCGATGATTGGCATGTTGGTAGTGTTCATCCAGAAGATTGAGCAGGGTCAAAGTACCGGTAATACCTCCCGCCGAAGCACCACTGAGCACATCGATCTCAACTTCATGCATGGGGATGGACTCGTCATATCCAGGGTTCCCTTTTCCGATGTCAATATTCTTCTTCTTGGCTTCTTCCCAGATATGCAGTGTTTCTAACAAATAGTCAATAACACCCGCTGTGTAGGCACCCGCCGAAACGGCACCCGCCATTGTAATACAAAGTTTAAATTTCTTCCCCGCCATGATTTGTGTCTAAAATAGTTGCTGTCTTGTCTTTAAAATAGCATTCACATGATATTCAATGATCTTGTCTCTTCCTTCTCTTGTCATCAAAATGTTTTTGCATTCATTTTCGTTGTCCATAAAGAAGTTTTCAGTTAGAATGGCGGGCATTTTCGTCCTAGTGAGTACATAGAACTTGGCCTCTTTGTCCAGATCGCCATCACTAAAGTCGGTGCGGAGTCGTTTGTTAGGGAAGGTATGTTGAAATTCGTGTCCGAAGACGGTCGCTATTTTGTCACTCTTGGTGCTCCCGGGAGAGGTGAAGATCTCAGAACCATGTCCGCCACCTGCGTTGCTGTGGATGCTGAGATAAAAACTAGATCTTGAACTAAAACGGTGAGCTCGGTTTACGCGAGTTTCGAGGGTGACGTCTCGATACTCGGGTGCTAGGTTTACATAATTGACCTTTAAGCGTGTGAGTCGCTCAATGATGCCGTTTACGATAGCTCGGTTGAATTCACCTTCAAAAAGTTGCGAGCCGTCATTCCAAATGGGAGAGCGTTTTCCAGGGGTTTGGTATTTGCCATTGACAATGCCTCCGTGTCCGTTGTCTAATAATACGATCATGATCTTTCTTTTAATTGCTACTAAAGATACTCAATAAGCGTGCTTGGAGGGAAACATTACTAATGTTGTGTGCAAATAAAGAACATCACTGTCGATTCTGAAAGGGGATTTTTACGGGTATTCTTTGGGTACTGGGTTTTGGGTGTTAGGTGCTGGGTGTTGTCATTTCTGCGCCCGCGTGCCGCTGAAGCTTTACGGCCTTCGTAGCCAAGACTACTTCGGCGTAGTAGGCTAGTGGAGGCGCAAGGCAGGAATCTGTTTAGGCAAACGCAAGTTTAGCTCCCTGAAGGATGCCGATCACTACCAATAGAACGCCCATCACCTTATTGATGCTTTGTGCAATGTTTTGCACACGGTTTTTGATAATAATACTCAAGCGACTATAGAGGTATAATGTTAGGATTTTGCCGAGATACACTCCAGAGAAGAAAACAAAAAGCGATGTTAACGGAGATTTCATGTTTAGCGGAGCGGCATTCATATCGATATAGCTAATGGCCAAGATCCAATAGATGATCACTGGAGGATTCAGTAATCCTAGGATAAATCCAGTGCCGTATTTTGAGGAGAATCTACTCTTTTTGTCAGTAGCGTCTTGTTCTTTTTTAAGAAACAACACCACACCGATGATCATCAGTACGAAGACGATACTGATCTGGATCCATTGATGCATGTCGATGAATTTGGTAAACGCCGTGCTGCAGTGAAGCGCAAATAGCGACAGCAGGATCTCTGCCACACCAGCCGCAATAGCGATCTTCATAGCACTACGCGCATTTTGCTTCAAAGTGGTATTGATCACAGAAAGATTTACTGTGCCCAAAGGAATCGCCCCAACAAAGGTGGCCAACACACCGAAGATAAAGTACCAGATTAGATTCATGCTCCTTTAGTTGAAAAAGGAGCTCAAACTTTACAACTAATTGTTCGGGATGCTGTCCTTTTTCTTTTTCTTCTTGCCGAAGAGATTGCCCAGCGCGTCGTTAACTAGATCTTTTACAGGGTCTTCCTTGGTAGCTGAAGAATCTGTGGCAGTCGAATCATTTTCTTTTTTGTTTCCGCCTAAAATATCACCGATTACATCTTTGACCTTGTCTTTTCCTTCGCCCAATAGTTTTTCCTTTTGCAATTCAATGATCTGATTGGTCAAGTTAGAAACGGCCGAGGTCAGATCGGTCTTTACCGCCGGACTCGTATAATTTCCAGTGATATTAGCTGTAACAGGGACACTCAGTTTATCAGCATCTTCGGGGCTTAACGAAGAAAGTAATTTGTTGATGTCGCTACCCAGATATTTCGCAGGAACGTTAAATGTCGCCTTGTAATCAACCGTTTTGTCAAACCCATGACCTCCACTGATTTCGATGTCAATGTCTTCATATTTTAGGGTGAAAGGCTTCACGTATACTTTACCATCAGCAAACGAAAGTTTGGTTTTCAAGTCTTTCAGATTCAATTTGTCAAGGTTGATGAAACTCAGCTCGTTGGCCAGCGCATTGAACACCGCCGAATTCTTCGGCATCAATTTAGAAGTGATTACCTCGGCCAAGGCGTCACCCGAGATGGTGCTTAGCATAGGCGTGAATTCTTCGTCCAATTTTCCTGAAACATTCAAGTTGGTGTTGATCTTTCCTTGCAAAGCATTTGCTATTGGTGTCAACACCTGAAACATTTCGAGCTTGTCAAAAGATTTAGAAATGTCAAACGCATTGATGCCTAGTGCCATGTCAAAGACAGGCGTTTCTTCTTTGGTCGAGACGCTTCCGTTAAGGGCTATCTCTCCATCAAACATGCTCGAGGTCACATTTTGCAAGGTGGCTTTTTCGTCCTTTAACAACAGTTTTCCTTTGACGTTGTTCAGTTGTAAATTATCGTATTTTACGGTTTTCGCTTCCGCGGAAACGGTACAATCCAAAAATGCCGGTATTTTGAGCGTTTCGCCTTCTTCAGTCTTTCGTTCTTCTCCTTCTGCGGAAACTTCTTCCACCATAAAATCACTCACAGCAAAATAGTCGGACGTGACATCAAAGTTGCCTTGCAGTTTTTTATCGCTAAAGAGGAAGCCCAACAGATTTTTGATGCTTCCGGTGGCGTTGATGTCGCTTTCGCCGGTTCGAGCGTTGAATTTCTTGAGAGCTACCGTACCCGGCTTGAAGTCGATGTTGGCCTCAGAGATATCAATCGGATTGACAATGTCTTCCGAAGAAAAAATAAAATCAGTCACCGTCGCTGTACCTGTGTTCTTGATGCGTTCGTACTTGTTGTTCTGTACCGCATCAACATCAAACGCAGTGCGGAGATTGGTCGTGAGTTTTCCTTTAAGGTCGTTCTCGAGTTCGATAGGGTAGGCCTTGGTAAGATTGGCCAAGTTTAAAGTACCATCCAAAGCTGCATTGATATACGGATTGCCCGTGATGTTCGAGATCTTTCCACTGCTTTTAAAGTGGTCTTGATCGATGGTAAAGTTTAGCGCATCGATGTTTACGTAGGTATCTTTTGAGATTCCGGTGTCGTTCTTCAGTTGTGTTTTGATGGTAATGTTTTTCACGCCCTTCGGAAGGTCAGGATATTTAAAAGAAGCATTGTTCGAAGCGATATCAATATTCATCTTCGGAATGTGTTCTTCATCAACCTTTCCCTTGATCATTCCGTTGACGGTAAAATCGCCCGTGGTGGTCACACCACTTAGATTCTTGGCATAGTCATTCGGAATCACGCCTAAGAAATTCTTGAATTCAGAGCTCGGCGTTTTAAAGGTGATATCGACATCTTGATCGTTTTCATTGATCTGCACAAAACCATCAAACACCAAAGGAAGCTGATTCACTAGCGCCTTATTCTCCAAAAAGGAGTATTTGTTGTTTTTAAGATCCATCCCGACGACAGCGTCAAGATCCAATGTTGTGTTTTCCAAATAGTTTGTGTCCCCCAAACCAAAAGTAGCTTTGGCTGTGGTCTTGGTGAATAGTTTGGACAACTCGCTCGATACATTGGCCAAGCCCGAGTGGTTTAAATTGTCTAATTGTAGATGCATATCGGCCGCTTCGTCGCGATAGGCAATGGTCGAATTCAGGATTTTGTAATCCTCTAGGTCAATGGTATAGCCTCCCGAAGAAGTGGTGTCAGTTTCGGCAACACCTTCGGTCTTTTTGCCAATATCATAATTGGCATTTCCCAAAGAATCCACTTTGATGTTCACCAGAGCTTCGTCAATGATCAACGAGTTTATCTTAATGGCCTCGCTTTGGTCTTTAAACAGTTCTTTGACCGACATGTCTAAAGCCACACTGCCCACATAAGCCAACGTGTCCCCTTCAAAAGGCGCCTTGTTGGTGATGGATAGGCCTTCGATCTTTAGTGATGCTTGCGGAAAGCTTCGAATGAAACTTAAGTCGGCATCAGCAAATTCAACTTCGGCATCTAAATTTTCGTTCAATGTTTTCTTGACCAGATCCATGAGTTTGTCTTCAAACAACAAGGGTATGGAGATGAGAGCCACAATGAGTAACCCTAACAAGATGGCGACGATCTTGAGGCCTTTCTTTTTCTTACTTTTCGCTTTCTTCTTGGTCTTTGCCATGACGCTATAGCTTTTTGAGTATCACAAAGTTTGAAAAAAATGTGATACCATCAGATGATTTAATAAAAGTTTAATGTTTGTTTAGTCTAGCTCGATCTCTTCACCGATGGCCAAACCAAACCGCTTTCTGAAGATATATACGCACAAATACAGGATTGGGGTGTCGAAGGCAGCCACTAAAACCTTAAAAAGGAAGCCAGCGACCAATAAACCTGAGAATTGCGACCACTGAATTGTATCGGTCAGTGAGCAAAGTAGAAACAATACTGTAAACGTATCTACGAATTGCGACGTAAAAGTTGAGAAGTTATTTCGTAGCCAAAGATGCCTGCCTTTGGTAAGACGTTTCCAGAAGTGATAAATATGAATGTCGAAATACTGTGCCAAGAGATATGCCATCATCGAGGCAAATACAGCGATGGCCGTCACGCCAAAGACCTGTTCGAACAAACCGTCGTTGATCGGCGACCAGCTCGTTGCGGGGGCGCTGTTGGCCGTGTACACGATCAGCAATGAAAAAGCAGAGGCAAAGATTCCCGCGGTGACCACCTGATTCGCCTTCTTTTTTCCGAAGATCTCAGAGATGAGGTCGGTGATCAAAAAGGTAATCGGATAGGGTAGGATGCCCACAGATATTTCGAACAGTTTCGCGCCAAATATTTCAATCTCACCGAAAGGATGCCAATAGAAAAACTTCTGAAAGATGAGGTTACTAACCACCAATGAGGTGATGAACAAGGCTCCAAGATATAAGTAGATCTTAAAGGCTAACTTTTTATCCTTTGCGGTCATTTGTGCTATTTGATATGCATCTCAAAGGGGAGCATGGCTTGAACGCCTTTTTGCTGAGACATGGTTTTAATTCGTTGTAAAATCTCGTAAGCCTCATCTCCGATCTCTTCACGGATCAAGTCTTCTTTGGCTTTTCCGAAAGGAAATTTACCGAAATTTTTGAACAAATCATCAAAGTCCTTATCAAATTTAGGATAGTTGCTAATGCGATAGCTGTCCATTTCGGCAGCTTCAGCGGCACGTTGTATCGCAAGATCAAGTCCGCCTATCTCGTCTACCAATCCAATCTTCAAAGCATCAGCACCCGTCCAAACACGACCTTGTGCAATGCTGTCTACAGCAGCCACGTCCATGTTTCGTCCTTCGGCTACACGTTGCAAAAATGTAGTATATACTTCTTCAATACCCTCTTGTACCACGCCTCTAAAATCTTCAGAAAGCGGTTCAAAAGGGGTGTAACCGACTGATTGCTTATTAGTCGAAACCTGCTCAGCATTGAGTCCGATCTTCTCGGCCAATCCGCTAAAATTAGGAAGCGTTCCGAATACACCGATAGACCCAGTGATGGTTGTCGGTTCAGCGATGATCTGATCCGCATTACAAGCAATATAGTATCCGCCAGAGGCGGCCAAGTTACCCATAGAAACGATTACAGGCTTGGTCTCTTTGGTCAATTCGATGGCGCGCCAGATGATCTCAGAAGCTAGGGCACTTCCTCCAGGCGAGTTGACACGCAATACGATCGCTTTGATTTCTTCATCTTCGCGAGCTTCTTTCAAGGCGTCTAGCATAATACCTTGACCTATGGTATTCTCATCACCATTGCCATACATAATGGTTCCTTGTGCATAGATAATGGCAATTTTATCAGCGTCGATATCTCCTTTGGTCTTCGGACCAGCATAGCTGGCGTAGTCACGTACAGATACCCTTTCGAGATCTTCGTCCATAGCAGTTTCTGCAGCATTCTTTAAAGCACGTTCGTATTCGTCACGATAGGCGATCTTATCAATCAATCGATGGGCTAAAGCCAACTCAGGATTGCGTCCGCCTAAAGTGTCAGCGATTCTGTTAAGCTCTTCGACGCTCAGGTTTCTACTATCAGAAATGTCAGCAAGCATATCGTCCCACACCGATTGAAGTAGCACAGAGATCTGCTCTCTATTGGCTTCGCTCATAGTGTCTTCTAGATACGGCTCAACAGCACTTTTGTATTTTCCATGGCGGATTACTTCCATCTTGATTCCTGACTTCTCTTGAAAATCTTTGAAGTACATCACTTCAGAAGCAAGTCCTTTAAAATCCAGTTCACCCACTGGGTTCAAAAAGATCGAATCGGCCACCGAGTTTAGGTAGTAATCACGTTGCAAGTAGATATCTGCATAGGTATAGATGAACTTGCCTGATTCTTTGAATTTTTTCAGTTCGTTTCTGATGGCTTTCATTTGTGCCATTCCCGCCATACTAAAGTTATTTTTGATGCTGATTCCCTTGATCTTGTCATCGGTAGCCGCATATTGGATGGCGTTTAAAATATTGTTGAGTCCAAGGGTAGGTTGCGCACCAAAAGCCTCTTCAAAAGGCGTTACCGGCCGTGAATAATCCTTTATTGGACGATCGAGATTCAACTCTAAAATACTGTTGTTTTCAACGGTCACAGTACCGTCATCTCCAAAGGCCGAAACGACCCCAATGAAGATAAAAAAGAAGAAAAATAGGATTCCCAGGGCAATGAAGAAACCTAAAATTGTAGATAAAACACTTTTCCAAAAGTTCATAGCATCAAATTTTATTAACAATCAAGGCAAAGATAAACTTTTGTGAATTTCTTTTGTTTACTTTGCCTCCAATTATGACCAAACTAAAGCGGACATACTTATCTATTGGTAGCAATTTGGGGAATAAGTTACACCACTTGCAAAAGGCGGTGAACGCGATCTCAAAACAGGTCGGTGTAATCTCAAGAATTTCAAGTGTTTACAGAACGCCGGCATGGGGATTTGAGGGCGAAGATTTTTTCAACGCTTGTTTGGCTGTTGATACAGAACTCGCTCCAAACGAGTTGCTTGAAACACTTTTAAAGATTGAAATCGAAGGCGGACGCAAGCGAAGTGAGGAGCAAGGCTACCAAGCCCGAAGCATCGATCTCGATATCCTTTTTTATGAAGACGAAGTGCTTCAGGATCACGATTTGGTGATTCCGCATCCAAGGATGCAAGAGCGTATGTTTGTATTGATTCCGTTGGAAGAAATTGCGCCCGGAAAGTTGCATTCAACGCTAAAGCAACCCATTTCAGAATTAGTAGCGAAGTGCGAAGATGAAACCCAGCCTGAAAAGATTGGAGAACGCCTGAAGAATCCTTCAGCCAAAGACGACTTTTCAAAATTCAACTATATCGCTATTGAAGGAAATATCGGCGCCGGAAAAACCTCTTTGGCTACCAAGATCGCCAATGACTTTAACGGGAAATTGATTCTAGAGCGTTTTGCCGACAACCCCTTCCTCCCAAAATTTTACGAAGACCAGCCGCGTTATGCGTTTCCGTTAGAGATGTCCTTTTTGGCAGACCGCTATCAGCAGTTTACCGATGATACGTCACAATTGGATCTTTTCAAGGATTTTATGGTATCGGATTACGATATCTTCAAGTCGTTGATCTTTGCGCAGGTCACCTTGCAAGAAGAGGAATTCAAACTCTACCGAAAGCTGTTTAACATTATGTACAAAGATGTGATCAAGCCCGACCTGTATGTGTATTTGTATCAAAACACTGAGCGCTTATTGCAGAACATCAAAAAACGCGGACGGGATTACGAGCAGAGCATTGAGGCGAAGTATTTAGAGAACATCAACCATGGATATTTTGAGTTTATCAAAACGCAGAAGGACATGAATGTGATGGTGATCGATATTTCTGATATGGACTTTGTGAAGAACAGTGGCGACTACGAAGAATTGGTGCAGCGTATTCTACAAGGCTGAACCATTGCTGCCCAACTTGCAAAATAAATCCCACAACACCACTCCCGCACTTACCGAAATGTTTAACGAATGTTTGGTCCCAAACTGAGGAATCTCGACGACCACATCGCTGGCCGAAACCACTTCTTGGGAAACCCCTTTCACTTCATTGCCAAAGACCACCGCATATTTTTGATTGGCCGAAGTGCTAAAGTTATTCAACATGGTGGCACCTTCGGCTTGTTCGATCGAGAGGATGGTGTAACCCTCTTCCTTTAGCGCTTCCACCAAGGTTAGGGTGTCTTTGTGATGTTCCCATTGCACCGTATCGGTAGCGCCCAGCGCGGTCTTGTGAATATCCTTGTGTGGCGGAGTGGCGGTGATTCCGCAGAGAAAAATCTTTTCGATCAAAAAGGCATCGCTTGTTCTAAACACCGAACCGATGTTGTTAAGGCTGCGTATGTTGTCGAGTATGACGACCAAGGGTGTCTTTTGGGCTTGTTTAAAGCCTTCGACATCCAATCGTTTTAATTCGCTGTTCTTTAGTTTTCTCATTGCTATCTATTGCATCGACAAAAATAGGAAGAAGCTGCGAATTGACTTTCAAATTCATGGATTATTGAGAACCTTTGAGTTCAGTGGGTGTCAGATAGTGATTGACGCTTGTAGCTTTTTGATTCTTAACAGGTTACGATTTGGTATTGCGCAACACCTTGCTTTTTGTAATAGAATTCCTATTTTAGGCAACGTAAATAGCCCCAATAATTCCCGTATGAAGAAGGCAACAGTTCTTAAAAAAACCAAGGTATATAGCAAGCGAGATGTACACTCAGATACACTAAAGGTATTGCAGGCCAATGAAGAGATTGAAGTGCGCAAAGAAAAGCGCCGCGGGTACCTCAATTGGTACGAGACCAAACTCGAAGATGGTACCGCTGGTTATGTACTGTCTAACTACATCCATATTTGGACGTTGGTCAAGATCGACCAAGAAGAAACCTCATTCATTTTGAAAGGAGAAGATGGGGGATATGTTGAAATACCACTTATGAAGAAAGATAAGGTGCACATCATATCACCTCATGGGTCTAAACCAGATATGGTAACCGTAAAGGACCGCAAAGGGCGCATCGGCGATATGCCAGAGGCTACCAAGACCGACGAAGTTAAGGACGGTTGGATGGTTGTGCTTACGTGGGTGCTGTTAATCGCATTCATAGCGATTGCTTTGGTGGCCATGATCGGAGCAGGGTTCATCGTTTTTGGGCCTTTGGTCATTTTACTATTAATGATTCCAGTAATTATATTGCTTGTGCTGACACAGTTGTTTGTCTCCATGATACAAGGAACTGTTAGAGCCATCAGTATTCGAATTTGATAAATCCCCAAAAAAGATCAGTAATGCAACGGAAAGCGGTCGTTATAAAGGACACCAAAATATATAAAGAGCCGAATGAAAAAGGGCGCTGGTTTAGCGAATTGTCTAAAGACGAAAAACTCTTCGTCGGAAAGGACAAGGTACGAAACGGGAAACGTTGGTATCTCGTGTCACAACCCGATGGAAAAACTGGATATGTGTTATGGGAGACACTTTTTCTTTGGAAACTGGTCTCGGTAGAGATCGAAGATGGATTTATGTTTCCGACGGAAGATATGGAAAATGAAGACAGGCAGCCCTTGATGAAAGGCGACTTGCTTTTTATCACGGCGCCAAGTACAGAATCCAAACCCGATTTCTATCAAGTAGAAGACCTTTTCGGGCAACGTGCCATGCTACCCGCAGCGGTAAAACATGCTGACGTAGATAGTAATCTTTCGGTGAATACCGGAATGTTGGCAGCCCTTGCCGGGCTCATACTTTCTTTTAAATATGCTTTTGAAGAACCTTCCTTTTGGAGCGGTGTTAAAACCTTCATCTTTGCCATTCTGATTACGCTGGTCAGTGCATTTGTCGTTACCTTCATTGTAATGGCCTTACAAGGCCTAGTAGCACGCATTGCGAGGCGTTTTTAACACGCGTTTCTGCTTATTGATTACGACTGCGACCAAATGTGCATAAATTTGAATAACTAAGGCTTCGCTTTTTTCTGAAAAAATGAAAATATAGCTACATTCGCAGTTCACTCTAAAATCAAGGATAGTGGCAGCAACCAAGGCCAAAAAGGAAACCCCGTTAATGAAGCAGTACAACCAAATCAAGGCCAAGTACCCTGATGCTATGTTGCTGTTTCGAGTTGGAGACTTTTACGAGACCTTTGGTGACGATGCTGTCAAGGCAGCCAAGATCTTGGGCATTGTGCAAACCCATCGAAACAATGGGGGCGACAAGACCGAGTTGGCCGGATTTCCGCATCATTCGTTAAACACGTACTTACCCAAATTGGTCAAGGCCGGAGAGCGCGTCGCCATCTGCGATCAGCTCGAAGATCCCAAGCAGACCAAGACCATTGTAAAGCGCGGTGTTACTGAATTGGTGACTCCCGGAGTAGCGCTTAATGATGAGGTATTGCACGCCAAGACCAACAACTTTTTATGCGCCGTACACTATGGAAAGAAGCTTTTGGGGGTGTCCTTTTTAGATGTCTCAACGGGAGAGTTTTTAACGGCTCAAGGTGATGTGGAGTATATCGATAAATTACTACAGAATTTTAGTCCGAGCGAGGTGTTGGTCACCAAGCAGAAGAAGTTGGATTTTGCCAACGACTTTGGCAAGGACCATCATACCTTTTATCTTGACGATTGGGTGTTTCAGGAAGACTATTCGAACGAAACGCTCACAGGACATTTCAATACAAATTCGTTAAAAGGATTTGGCATCGACCATTTGTCCGAAGGCATCATTGCTTCGGGCGCGGTCTTGTATTACCTATCGGAAACCCAACACAAGAAGTTGGAGCATATCACTTCTATCAATCGTATTGCCGAAGATGATTATGTGTGGATGGACCGCTTTACGATTCGGAATCTGGAGTTGTACCATTCAACTTCCGTCAATGCGGTGACGCTTTTGGATGTCATTGACAAGACGATCTCTCCTATGGGTGGACGATTGTTGAAGCGATGGCTGGCGCTTCCGCTTAAAAACGTAGAAAAGATAAAACAACGCCACGATGTGGTGGATCATTTGTTTTCTGCGGAAGAAACTCTGACCAGGATCCAGCAGCAGATCAAACAGATCGGCGATATCGAACGCCTGATATCAAAGGTGGCCACGGGGAAGGTGAATCCGCGTGAAGTGATTCAACTGAAGAACTCGTTGGAAGCCATCGTGCCGATCAAATCGATTGCTTCGAACTGCGAAAACGAAGCGCTAAAGGTCATCGGCGATCGTCTGCAAGATTGCGAGTTGCTACGCAGCAAGATCAAGGAAACGATCAATGAAGAAGCGCCTGTCAATATTTTAAAGGGAAGTACCATTGCACCTGGTTTTTCTTCCGAATTGGATGAGCTGCGTGACATTGCCTTCTCTGGAAAAGATTATTTGGATCAGATGCTTGCCCGCGAAAGTGAACGCACGGGCATTCCGTCCTTAAAAATAGCAAGCAACAATGTGTTTGGCTACTATATCGAAGTGCGAAATACGCATCGCGACAAAGTGCCCGAAGAATGGATCCGTAAGCAAACCTTGGTGAACGCTGAGCGCTATATCACCGAAGAACTCAAAGAATACGAAGCGAAGATCTTAGGCGCCGAAGAAAAAATCATGGCGCTCGAACAGCAATTGTTCGGGCAGTTGGTGGTCTGGATGAATCAGTACATCAAACCCGTACAGCAAAACGCCGCTTTGGTGGCACAAATGGATTGCCTCTGCGGATTTACCCAGTTGGCCAAAGAGAACAACTATATGTATCCAACGATTGATGATTCGCACGAATTGGACATCAAAAACGGACGTCATCCTGTGATCGAAAAGCAATTGCCGATCGGGGAACCGTATATTACCAACGATACCTTTTTGGACCGCGAAGCTCAGCAGATCATCATGATCACTGGACCCAATATGTCGGGTAAATCGGCGATTTTGCGTCAGACCGCCTTGATCGTGTTGTTGGCACAGATGGGAAGCTTTGTTCCAGCAGATGCTGCCCGCATCGGACTCGTCGATAAGATCTTTACGAGAGTAGGGGCCAGCGATAACATTTCGATGGGCGAATCTACCTTTATGGTCGAAATGAACGAAACGGCTTCGATCCTGAACAATATTTCAGACCGCAGTTTGGTACTGCTCGATGAGATTGGACGAGGTACCAGTACCTACGACGGAATCTCCATTGCTTGGGCCATTTCAGAATATTTGCATGAGCATCCGGCAAGACCGAAGACGCTGTTTGCAACCCACTACCATGAGTTGAACGAAATGACCGAAACGTTTAAACGAATCAAGAATTTTAATGTGTCGGTAAAGGAGTTAAAAGACAATGTATTGTTCTTACGTAAGCTGGTAGAAGGTGGAAGCGAGCACAGTTTTGGTATTCATGTGGCCAAGATGGCCGGAATGCCTCAGCAAGTGATTCGCCGTGCCAATAAGATCTTGAAGAAGCTTGAAAAATCACATTCGAGCGAAGAGCTGACTGATAAAGTGAAAACGTTGGGAGATCAAGAAATGCAGCTCAGTTTCTTTAATCTGGATGACCCTTTGTTGGAAGAGATCAAAGAAGAGATCCTACATACCGATATTGATACGCTGACCCCTGTAGAAGCCTTGATGAAACTGAACGAGATCAAGCGCATGTTAAGCAAGAAAAAGAAAGCCTGATTGTAAATCAGAGGAATACGTTTTTCGCTTCTTTTTTTATTGAAAATGCTTTGGTATTTTTAGAAATGTATTAAATTTGCCCTCCCTAGCCTACTACGCTAGAGTTCCGCTAGCTTCGAAGGTCAAGCGCTGGAAGGTAGGTCTGGGAATAAAAGGAAACGTTCTTTTTGAAATAGCTGCGAAAATAGCTCAGTTGGTAGAGCGCCACCTTGCCAAGGTGGAGGTCGCGGGTTCGAATCCCGTTTTTCGCTCAAGGAGAGCTGATGAAGCATCAGCTTTTTTTATAAGTCCTTGTTGCTCGAGTGGTGGAATTGGTAGACACGTTGGACTTAAAATCCAATGGCCTGAAAGGCCGTGCGGGTTCAAGTCCCGCCTCGAGTACAGATAAAAAGCCAAGACATTCGTCTTGGCTTTTTTGTTTTTCGCGAATGCGAAAAAAGTATACTTTTTGGAGCATGAGCGGAAAATAAAAAATCAGTCATGCAATGACTGGCGTCTTTTTTCAAGATGACGTTTCGGGACTCGCCGCTAGGCAAGTCCCTGTTTGTGGATTCTTCTTTGGTTTCTGTTGTCAACCCTTCCGTCTTGCTTCACTATGTTCAGCAATCCACCTTCCCTTGGAAAGGGAAGGAATTAGTTTTGTGTAGTAGTAAGTTCAAAAGCGGGACTCGCCTAATTAATTTTCGCTATTCAACCGATAATTCTGAGATTGATTTTCAATTTTTGATTGAGCAGTTGTATCGACTTTCATATAACTTTTATGAATCCATTTTTGCTTTTCCAAATCTTCGGTTGAAAAAACGATGTTTCCATTGGTATTCTGCGCGGTTATAAAGTTTGTCATCTTATTGAGCTTTTTGGCCGTTGCTTTGTCACTATTTTTTACGGCATTCATATACGCCATAACGTCTTTTTTTGTTACCTCAGACGTGATCTTTTCCCCGTCTTTACTAATGGCCTCTATAATTACAGATTCTAAGAGTTTATCCCATAGATCGCCAAAAAGTTGCTTGTTGTTATAGACTTCAACACCATAGATCTCGCCGTTTATGGCATACGCATAGCCAATGGCATCAGGTGTTTTGATCAATGTTTTCAATTTTTCGAAGATGGAATCTTTACTTTTTTTGAGTTCTTCACTCTCTAAAGCGAGCTGTAAGCTACTATCAGATTCATTGTCGGCAACATCTACTGCATATCCAGTTTTTGTAGATAATTTTTGATTCAAATATGTTTTTTGCTCCGTAACCTTACTCCATACTTTTCCTTGGTTTTTTTCATGCCTCGCTGCCAACTTTAGATCTCTGGAAGACAGCATTTTTGTGTTTGCACTAAACGAGCTGACATTTTCGTCTGATCGTTGCTGCCATCGGCCTTGTTCTACACAAAAACTCTCAAGAGGAATGTTCTTTGTTCTCGGGGGGATAATAACATCATAACTAATGGTTCGGTCTTGCTTTCCTCCTTTTACAATATCTCCTGAATGAATAAAGACATAGTCAGCGCTATTATTATCGATTGAAAGCTGATTTACAGAACCCGTTTCTTTGACTGTTACCTTTTTAGCTTTCATGGCTTCAGATAAGGTTTCATAACGATTGCCTTCCACATTTTCCTTTCCTGAAAGAATAAAGAGGCTTAGGTTTTGTTCCTTTATTGGGTCGCTAATGGTAATCCCGTCTACAACAAGCATTTCTTGGGATGTGTTTTCGGCTATTTCTGTTTTTGTGGACTTCTCTTGGCATCCTGTTAGCATCAAGAACAAGCTTAAAAGTATGGTGGTTTTCATGATATTGTTTTACTCGAAAGTACTAATGAGGACATCAATATTGAAACCATAAATTAGGGAAGTCCCCCTTTTCTTTAGCGAAATGGTAATTCTGGTGAGTTATAGGAGTATTTGTACTTTGATTTGTTCCTTCTCGTAGAAACGATCCAGGTCATTTTGACCAAGGCAAGGAATTATTTTTTGGATTGTAACGAGTTTTGAGGTTGAACTCGCCGCAGGCAAGTCCAACAAAAATGGAACAAGTCATGCGTTTATCGAAGCACGTGCATTTTGTTATTAGAAAGGTCCATAAAGCAGAAGGCATCGGGTAGCGCAACTACCAAAGCATAACAGCCTGTTTTCCCGTCATCAAAGGAAATGCTAAGAATGATTGGTTCACCTAATCCCTCTTTTTCGATGCATAGCTCTCTAGTTATTTCGTACTTAAAAGTTTTGACCTCGTTATCGGCTGTAAAACTTCCCGTGCCATCTATTTTAAATTCCACCTTGTCGTTAGGTCTGCTAACATAGGTCCAGGTGCCGATTTCGCTAAATGGTGCAGGCTTAGTCTGTTCTATCTTTTCTCCGTTGGAGTTTTCAACCTCTACATTGGCATTTACAGGCTTATTGTTAACTTCGACACTAATGTTTTGAAACAACATTCTCTTCAACGATTCCGAATAGAAGTTGATTTCTTCTAAAGTATCGAAGCTTGGTAGTAACAGGTCTTTCATTTCTTCCTTGTCAAAGGTGATAGAGCCTTTCATATTGGCCAACTCTACAAGGTCTGCTAAGTCTTTAGCTGTGTCTTTATTTTTTGCCCAATGAGTAAATATGGTTTTGAGATTCTTTTGGTTCACTGAGTCCTTTGTAGCCTTGAAAAGTATAGCTACAATAGAATCGTTGGCGACCACTTTTTCCATTTGAATATCGTCTAAAGAAAGATACTCTTGAATTGTTGAGGTCTTTTCGTCTTTTGTTTGTGCGGTTGCTATGGTTGCCATTAAAAAGAAGGCTAGGGTAAGAATTCTCATAGTAAATTATGGATAAGATGATGGTTTGATTACAAAGTAACAAAGCGTATCAACACCAAACAATAGCGTAAATGGTGATTTTTAGATAGCTTTTTTGGGGATGACTTTACCCTGTAAATTTCTTGCGTTTGAGAAAGTCTCGAATCTTATTCTAGCCACTACATTTACAGTGCCTCATGCCCAGCTCGTTTGCTGTTTTAACTGTCAGAATGTATACTTTAGATTTACATCGCTTAAAAGAACCATGACTTAAGGAAGGGTGGTAAATTTTACTTTGACCGCAACGATATACTTTGGTAGTGTCATTTAATTGTAAGGGAATATAGTTGTTAAAAGATTGAATTTCTGGAGGACCTAACTGAATTGTTCTTGGTACCTCTGTATCAGCAATTGCAGTTTTAGACTCCCTGCCTAGAAAAAATGACAAGGTTATGGCCAGTATAAAAATGGTCGTTTTCAATTGCTCTTTTTTCATTTTTGTTGGACTCAATTCCTGCAATGGAATCCCATGCTAATTTTCATTCCAAATGAATTCATTAATAATTGAATTCATGTTTGAAGGTAGATCAACCCCTTTTATTTCTACGCGATTGATTCCCATATTTTTTAACCACTCAACCCAATACGACCTGATTATATCTTCTTCGAAAGGACTATTGTTATGTGGGTTTATGCCTAATACTAAAACCTCGAGTTGACTCAGTCCTTCGTTTGCCTGCATAAATCCCAAATCTTGTTCTTGCATCATTTCTAGCCAACTTGAAGAAGTTAATCGATAAGAGCGTATTAATTGTGGTGTTAAATATGTAGTCCTGTTTTTGTCCTTGTAAACGGTATTTTGATGATACATATATCCATCGGTCAGCACGATCAGTATGTTTCTAAACTCTTCTTTGATACAGTAGTCTTTAACCTTGCTTTTAAAAAAACGCCATGTATCACTACCTACAAATTTGTTGTCCTTTATAGCCGACTCATATATCTGTTTGGAAATACTGTCATATAGGTTAGAAGTGTAAAGAATGGCTTCCTTCGTGGCGTTGTCCTTAGTGAAACTAACCTTTAGAGAACTTACTTTGGAATTTAACAATTTATCAGCTGGTTCTGGGTCAAGATAGAGTTGAATACAATCATTGATTTTGATGAACTTCTTGTTGATAAGATGAGTTTCATATGCCTTCGCTATTGAATTGATGTATCCTAAATCTCTTTGGTAATAATCCATAGTTGGATTTGGGTATTTTTGTGGATCGATTCTATCTGAGAGATCGATTAAAATACTGATGTTCAGATTTGGTCGGATAGGTGACAATTTTTGAATCTGATCTGGTTCTGTATTATCATTATTGTTGTCAATACGACTTTCTTCTTTACAACATTGGAAAAGAAAAAGAATAACGAGTACGAATGTAATTTTCTTCATGACCTAGTTGGTTAGTTTATATAGTCTTCCTTCGTAATCTTCATTATTAACTGTATGCTTTTCTAGATGTTTGGCTTCTTCATCCTTGCAAAGCGATAGCAATTCGTTTCTCCGTTCAAGACCATCAAAATTGTCTGTTATGGCTAAATACCATCCTTTTACGTACTCTGTATGATAGGTCAGATAATGTTTGTTTGAAAAAATAAAACCATCTATAATTCTTTGAAGATCATCAATCTTTGCCTGGATTCCAGCAATTTCTTCTTTAAGCGGATTCAGTTTTTTGAGGAGTTTGGAAATGTTTAGTTCGCAATTTTTGATATCATCTTTTTTCGTTCTTATGAAAGACTTGATCTTGTCGAAATTGTCATACTCCTTCATTATAAAATCGAACACCAATCCCCAAATCACATATACAACAAACCCTGCAAAGATGATTCCCCAGAACTCAGCGCTAGTGAAAGCGATTTTAATATCAAAGGGAGGCGAGTTTAGTGTTTTTTCTATGTCGTAGATTTTCTTTTCTATTTGATATGCAAGAATGGCATCGAAAATAAACGTAATGACAAATAAGGTGGCGATTTTTAAATTGGGAAGCCAACCTCTGTGTTTTTGAAACATGTGGATCAAGTAACCTAAACCCATAAATGCAAAAGGTATGGTAGCAACAAACACACCTTCTAACCATCCGTCTTCTATAGCCTTTGATAAGGCATGACCGTCAAAGATTGCGGCTGTCAATTCATTAGAGTCAAAGTTCTTAAAGAAGGCTGAAAAGGACGCAGAAATATAAAAAACGAGCAAGTAGAATGTGATTGGGATAAGAACAATTAAACCTAGATAAAATTGGGCCTTAGGTTTTTTATCTACCTCTAGTCCATACGCTTCGGGATTTCTTCTTACTTCAACTATGTCGTTCTTAAACTTTAGTATTTTTTCTTCATCTTTTTTTATGGATTCTTCCAGCAGTGCTTTGGCCGTTTTTCTTTTTTTGAGCTCTATTTCTTGTTTTCCTTTTTCCTCTCGATAAGGTTTGTTAAGCTCTTTTTGAAGCTCTTTGTCTTTTCGGCATTTACCTTTATAGTCCATGTAAACATCTTCTAAACAAGCCCTGAATACCATGTGATTGCCTTGTGCTTGTTTAGAAGAACCGTAACCGCTTTCAAAAAAAGTAAGTTTGATTTTTTTGGTGTCCTCTTCAGGTAGCTTATCAGCAGTTTTAGAGGTGTCATTTTTTAAAGCGAAAATTCTCTTTAGTGTATTCATAGGGCATTGTTTATTTCGTTGATCAATTCTTGCTTTGAAACATTTTCCTTAGCTCTACTTAGAAGAAATTCAGATAGTTCTTCAATGTTCTCTTCAAGAAAACCAAACTTTAGACAGTACTTTTTCAATGTGTTTTTCTCATCTACTGTTACGATTTCATCTGCCCAGATCATTATGGCAAGATCATAGAGGTAGTCTAACCGTCCCTCTAATGTTTCAGGAATAGTTACTTCATGAGAAGTGGGGTTGAGAAGAATGTCGTTTAGCTCGTCTGCTTTGACACCTCTTTCTTCAGCAAACTTGTATAGCATTTGCATTTCGAGAACATCAAAGTTATCGTCAGAAAAGGCCATTTGGTACAACCTTAGGAAATGACTTTTCAATTCTGTTGTAATTTTTGAATTCTCCATAGAAGTTAGTTTGATAAATTTTCACAGGCGATGCCGTCGTTGTCGGCATCAAGATTTCTATAACAACTGATATCAGCATCAAAGGTGGACTGAGCCTCTGCTTGTGATGAAAAATCAGAACAAGTTCTAGTAGGGCAATCATCATCTGACGTATCAGAGCATGAAATAATGCTAACCAACGAGAGAGAGATGAGAATCAAAATGATGCATCCGCCCTTACTTGTTTTCCGAGGTTTATACTTGCGTTTCGGAGTAACATAATGACCTTTCACGTACGTTCCGTCCTTTTTGAAGTACCCTTTTCTATATGACATTTTTGAGATGTAGTTTAATTAACAATAAGAAAGTTGTTGATATGATGAATAGGAACACCAGTGCACATCCTCCTTTTTTTGACTTTGAAAATGTCTTTCTGTAAGACAGTCCTGGAATACCAGTTCTTATGGAATAACCCTTGGAACTCAGAGAGCCCCTTTTGGTTCGATAACTGGGAGTGACTCCAGATTTACTGATGGTGACACCTAAATTCTTTCCCAGCTTTATCCTCTTTAAAAAGCGAAAACTCATTTCACGAAAATTAGCATCGATTAGTTATTGCACCCATATCGATCACAGGTAATACTTTCATTCGTATTTACCCAGTGATCTGGATGTTCGTTTGTATCAAATCCACATCCCGTGTTTCCTCCTTTGCGTCCTCGGTGGACTTCTCCGGTTTCTATGTTTTTTACAGCCATGATAGTTTTTGGTTTTTAAGATTAATGTGTCAAACTTAACCTCACTAAAAACCAAAACCTTACGGCATCCCGTAAGGTTCTGTAATTTTTAGAACGAAGAATTGTTTAGGTTTGGTCTTCTATTTCAGCATCTGGAGCATTGTCCTTCACAGATTGAATCCCATTTTTGCAACTTTGTTTGGAAGCGTATCCTTCACTTGTGGCAATGATTTCACCATTGCCAGCTTTTAAGTTAAACATATACTCTCCGTTCAGTCTTTTTTTAATAATGAACTTTGCGTTTCCCATTGAATAAAATTTTAAATGATTTTAGACAAACATAAAATGGTCGTAACATAGTTCCTTACGGCACCCCATAACAAAGCAGAAAAAAATAGAGGAAGAAGTTAAATAACACCTAGATCTTTGACTATGCTGATGAGGTGAATGGCGTTGGTCGCTTTGAATTTAACAAGAAGTCTATTTTGCCGTTTTTCAATGGAGCTTACACTGTTTGGGGAGATGCCTTTTTCTTTAAAGAAGTCGCTTATGTAGTATTTAGAATGCCCAAAAGAAAGAAGCCTGAGCAACTCCATATCATAATCAGTGATTTCTAGATCTTGTTTGTTGGTAAGTGCTTTCGCTATTTGAGGAGAAAGATATAAGTTATCGTTAAAAACGGATTGAATAGCTTCCTCTAACTCCATTAGACCTTGGCGCCCTTTACAGACAAAAGCATCTGCTCCTGACTTGTGGACTAGGTTCCTTACCATTTGTAGACGGTCGTCCACCGAATATACAATGACTTTGAGTTTAGGAAACTCTTTTTTTAGAGCAGTTACAAGATCTTCTCCAGAAATTAATCGTTGCTCTCTATAGTCAGGCTTAAAAAAAAGATCAGTGATTAAAAGGTCATAAGGGACTTTGTCCTTAAATGCTCTTTTTATTTTTAGATGCGCATCATCACAATAGAGTACTTGGGAGTAATCGGTAATTCCCAAATTTTGTAAAGTGGCCACAACGCCTTCGTTGATACTTGTTAAATCGTCTACGAGAAGAACTTTTTTGAACATACTACACAATTATTTTCGCATGAAAACCCTTGTTGGGTTTAGAGTCAAAAATAATCGTTCCGTTCACAGAAGAGATACGGGTTTCCGTATTAGACAATCCAGAGGCTTTTTTTATCTCACATCCCTTTCCATTGTCCTTGTAATCAATAATGGTCTTTCGGTTAGAGGAACTAAAGCTGATTACAGCTACACTGGCTTCACTATGCTTACGCATGTTAGTCATAAGCTCTTGAAGCACTCTATAGATGGCAGTTTTCTTAAAGACACTAATATTTGGCCAATTAATAGAAGAAAGCCCTTTTGAAAACACATTCACTTTCTCATCATTATAACTTAAGAGCAAATCTTTAAGAAGCTCATCAAAATTTTCATTGACTTCTAGTGTACTATTTTCTTTAGAAATATCTCTAGTTTTGGTATAGATTTGGTCTAAATCGTCAAGGACCATTTCGGGTTCACTGACTTTGCCCTGAATTTTGGTCATCACATTATAAAGGTCATTGGCAACTTCGTCATGCACTTTTCTTGAGATACGCGTTTCTGTCTTGTAGACTTCGTGAAGTTTTTCTTTTCTATGCTTTACTCTTTGAGCAAAGAAGATTATAATGGAAATGGATGTTACTATGATAGCAATTAATAGGTAAAATAGCTTCATGTTTCGTTCTTCCGAAATTTTTAATTTGTTTTCAGCTGTGAGTCTTTTATTTTCGACATATTCATAATCAAGCAAAGCCCATTCACTATTGGAAACATCATTGATAAAATCCAAACTATCTTTTAGTTTTTCGTATTCTGCAGCATATTCGTCATGACTCGCCGCTGTTAATAATTTTAGGGCGTTTAACCTATATGCAGGTAGATTAAGTCGGTCAGCTATATTTAGAGCTTGAAGAGCATGTTTTCTTGCACCAACCTTATCATTAATACGGTTGTAATGTTTTGATAGACTTGCAAGACTGGTGTAAATTGTTGAGGAATCCCTTACGTGTTTTCTCAAATTCAGGGCTTCGTCAATTAAATCTAAACCTTTACTGTGATAACCTAATTTGGAATAAATGACACCTAAATTGTCAAGAATTAAAGCTCTTGTAAGTGTATCTTTAATTCTAGGAATCATTTTACGTGCTTTTGTTAGCTCTGCTGCAGAGTTTGACAGTTCATTATGTTCTTCGTATACATTAGAAATATTGTTGAGAATAGTAGCAGAATCTTTAGCGGTTTCGGCTAACTCAAATGAGCTTTTATATAAGTCAATGGCTCTAAGCTTACTTCTTTTCTTTCTATATACGATACCGAGTATATTAAAAATACTTTTCTTTAATGTATTGGTGTAATCCCGTCTTTTCTTAAAGCTATTCAATAATTCTAAAGCATTGACCGCTCTTTTTTCACTTTCATCTAATCCTCCTTTTTTAAATTCAATACTAGATAGATAATATAAACTATGCGCCATGTTAAGTGTGTCATTTTGAGCAAGTGAAGTTCTGTACCTGTCTTCAAAATATTTGTTTGCCTTTCCTATATTGTTGGCATTTTGTGGTTTCACAACAAAGTCCATATAATAGCTTAAGCTATCATTAGCAGTTTGGCTAAAGCTATTTGAACTGCCCAGAAAGAAGAAAAGACAGACCAAAAAAAAGAGGAATGAAGTTTTGGTTGGTTTCATTCCTCTAAATTACGGACTATTTTTTAGTCCTCATTACCCTCCGGTCACATCATCTTCACTTGGTGGTGGAGGCGGTGGTGGAGGCGGAAGCTCTCCATCTTCACCACAACATGCTTGTGGAGTTATTACTTCGTCTGCCAAGGTCTCTGGCGTACATGAAAAGAACCCGAAATTGAGGAGTCCCGTAAGTATAATCAAAAATAATTTTTTCATTTTATTCGATTTAAATTGACAATAGAGTTGCTGTCCGAGAATTCTCGGAGGACTTTGTTGCCTGCTTAGCAACACGCTAAAAAGTGAAGAGACGTCTCTCTTTTTGGGAAGTTTGGAGTGCAGAACCAAAGGCTGTCATTACTTCCCAAAAACAGCGATTGGCGTTGCAGCTCCAGTGAGCGAATTGAAATGTACTAGCCTTATAGTACGTAAGGCGGTAATCAATTCTGGTGTAAAGAAAGGTTGAAAAACAAAGGAGAGGTTAAACACATAGTATGCAATAAGTCATCAAAAATGTACAGACATATATGTTGGTGATTTGTTGATGATAATGTCAAAACGAACAGTATATTTTGAACCTTAACTATCACTATTATGAAAAAACTATTGTTTCAAGAGGTCTTTAAAAAGGCTAAAACTCAAACTGGGAACTCTACCAAGCATGGACTTTCTGTACATCTTGAAAGAGTTTTTGTTGATGACTTAAGATTCTCAGTTAATCGAATCACTTTTGTACGTTACTATGAGAAATATATAGATGATGATCCTGACATTACAAATAATCCGAGCGCCGATTTATTGAACAAGCTTTCAGAATATATTGACTATGAAAATTATGAAGACTTTGTTTCAAGAAATAATGAAATTACGAGTCCCGAGGAAGAAGAAATCACTCAAAATGAAGAAACGAAAAGTATTGGCGAAACGATTAAAATTTTTATTAGGAAAAACAAGATCTCAATTTCAATAGTTACTACTTTATTGTTATTGGTTTTCTTATACGGTCAGATTACCAAGCAACGCTATATGGTATGGGAAAATGATCATTATGTAGAGGTGAAATTCGATTTGGAGCAATATGATGTGAGTGAGCTTAAATTGTACAAAAAAGATAGAATAGAACGCTTCAGAAAAATTACGCCAGATTGTTCTACGGAATTTTTCAAAGTAGATGGGAGTGAAAATTTATGGTATGGAAAGAATGCTAAAAAAGAGTTAGAGTATTTTACAGATTTTGGGCTACATCCCGAGACGGGTAAAACCCTTAAAAAAATCACAAAACATATGATAAAGAACCATATATGTGATACCTATGAGTAGGGTTGTTTAGTAGACAATTACGGATTCACGTAACCTGATCTTAAGAGGAGTTGGTAACTTGTTGACCAAAACTAAAAGTAACCTGTTTTATAACTGATTTGATTGTTTATATAAACGAGTTGAGTGTAATTTGAACCAATAATTGAAAAACTAAGAAATGAAAAAAATACTAACAATTCTTACACTATTAATTACTTCCTGCACTTTTTCTCAGGACATAAAAAAAGGGTCTGAAAAAGAAAAAACAAAAATGGAATCTTTTGCATCAAAAACAGGAGTGATTACGAAGTTTACAGATTCTAAATTAAGTAATTTAAAGTCTTCATATGCAGTTGCGAAAACTAGAGTTAGAAAAATAAATAGCGGAAATAATGTGAGGTATTTTTACCAAATTGAAAAACCAGGAAAATATAGTAGTTCAACGGCATTTATTGAATATTCAGATTTAGTTGAAGTAATCAAGGCATTTAATAGTTTGAAATCGGAAGTTGATAACGATATAGCTACTAGCCCTGACTATTTGGAAAATAAATTCATAACTGAAGATGGGTTCCAGTTAGGTTACTTTGTCAGCAAAGGAAAAGCTACTTGGTACATTAAACTTGAAAAATATGGCTCTGATAATACATTGTTCATTAAAGATTTAGAAAAAATCGAATCAAATTTCTTAGAAGCTAAAAATAAAATTGAGGAATTAAAAAAGTGAAAACTACTACTAACAGAAACACCCAACCCCTACAATTTACCCATGTTCACTATCCCGAAAACCCGACTCCAAATGGCGATAGAGCAAGAAAAGAATAAACTGATTATTACGGTGAGGGATACCGAGTGATTTCATATAGCTATAAATAGAACTTGTTTAGACCTTTTTACTATCTTTAATCGAATACTACAAAACACTATATAACACTTTTGAAAAAAGAGGTCATTATAACTGATAAAGGAGCCCAAATAGAGTTGACCATCAGTTCGGATGGTTATTGTTTTTGTCCAGTTTGCGGCGAAAAACCAAACAACAAAGAGTGGAGACCGTATGATGAGTTTGGATTTCCTTCATACGATATTTGCACATGTGGTTTTGAATATGGTTTTGATGACAGCGGAGAACCACCGTATGAAAAAAGCTGGGCTAGCTATCGTCAAAAGTGGTTAAACAATGGGGCCGACCCATATTTCGGCAAACAAAAAACGAAAGAAGAGAAATTAGCTCAGTTGAAGAATATTGGGTTGTAGAAATATCTCATCAATAAAATAAATAAGAATTTGACACTTAAGCTAAAACTCACATTATTTTTTATCGGAGGATTCTTCCTCATAAGGATAATGGGACCCATTATGGTCGGGAAACTAAAAAGTTTTCATCAAAAAAATAACACGGGATTGGTGGAGAAAGCACCTTGGCTCTTTAAATTCTTCAGCTTGTTTTTTAAAGCGGCATCCCTAATGTGTTTGCTCTATGTGGTCATGATATGGGCTGGGTTGGTAACGCTTGTTGAATAAGGGAAAGTAAATTTGGACAATGACCATCAAAGAACTCCATAGCAAACTTAAATCATTAGACGTTTCAGACGACCGATATTATTTACTCGGACAGTATGGTTCAAGTGATGATAACAACAAAATCGCTTTGACTGCCAAAAAAGTGAAGAACACCGTTGAGTATGAAGTATATTATAATGAGCGTGGAGAGAAGCATTCGTCAAAGCTGTTTGCCAAAGAAAGTGATGCTTGCGAGTATATGTTGTATAAAATTCAAGATGAGCTAATGATTGGAAAAGTACAAAGTGTCATCGGATTAAATGGTATGACCCTCAATGAACGACTGTATGCAACAGGGCTAATGCGTGATTTTAAGGCGGTTAAAAGGAAGAATAAAACACGAGCTGCTCAGATATTAAGAATCCTGAGAGTAGATGAAGCTTCGATAAAGAGAATATTAAAATAACAGTGAGCAATTGAACAAATAACAACCCAAACTAACACAATCAGATTTATATGAACAGCAAACTACTAGTTGCCCTAATCTTTCATGTCCTATTTATGATGGGAATGTTAAACGGATTTTTCTTAGCAGCGTTCACCTCATTCGATGCCTTAATTTCAGGATATACATTTGACCCGGTCGAAATCATAACGGTACTTGTGTTTATTGTAATAAGCGAACTGATCGTTTCGCTCCGATTTGGACCCTTTAGAATGGAAAGAAAAAAATATTCTGAGAAGGCCTATATGATTCGAAGATTAATCAGAACCTTTTTTGTGACTATTGGCATTTATTATTTAATGTTTCGTCCAGAGGGAGAGGGAGCACTGATTGTTGTAGTTCCCCTGATATTGTATTACATTTATAGGACACCGAATTCAAGAGAATTTAGGAGGTTCACCAGTTCTTAAAACACTTCACTGGAAGTATTGTCTTAATATGTATCGACTATGAAAACTTCATTTATTTTACTCCTAACAACACTTTTATTCAGTTGTGGATCGGCCCAAACCAAAACCTCTGAAGCACAGGAATGGATCGACGCGCAAAACTTCACGGTAACAAAACCAGAAGGATGGCGAGCAGTTAAAGATCACGGATACGTCAGCTATACGCCCATTAAAGGAAGGTACTTTCACAATGCAAAGGTTTCAGTGTTTCCGTTTCAACTAAAAGAAAAACTGGACTTCAAACAATTCGTTCAAAACCAAATTGACCGTGCACATGCAGCCTTGAAAATTGTTTCCGAAGAGAAAGGAACCGATAAGACCCAGTTAGGTGAGGTGTATATTCACAAGTACGAATCCACATGGAATGACAAGACCTATAAGAAATACGTTGTCTATTTTCAGCAGAACGGGGCATACTATCATTATAACTATTCTTCGCTTAAAGAGAATTACGAAACCTATTTTGATGAAGCCATCTCCATACTCAAGAGTTTCAAACTGAAAAAAGAATCGTAAAATCACTCAAATTCCAATCCTACGCTCTTCGAACTGCGGATTGCGAAGGCAACTCCCAATTACGATTCACGATTTTAGAAGTGTAAGGTATTTCATAGCAAAAATATTTGTGAATTAGTGACGAAAAGTAAATTCCAAAACCCAAAACCCAAAACCCAAAACCCAAACACCCAACACCTAAAACCCAAAACCCAACACCATTCAATGGACCATTGCAAAAAATGCGAAGAAGAAATTACCGGAAATTATTGCGCTAATTGTGGGCACCCCAAAGCACCCCAAAAAATCAACAGGCACTATGTGATGACTGAAATTGGGAGTGTGCTAAATTTTGAGAAGGGATTCTTCTACACGGTCAAAGAGTTGGTATTGAGACCCGGTGCATTGGTCAGAAAATTTATTTTTGAAGACAGAAAAGGCATCGTAAAGCCTATCCTTTTCCTGATTGTTTGTTCAGTAATTTTCACCCTAGTAAAGCAGGCGTTCGCCTTTGACAATACCAATGTCCTTTTAAACGTCTATGACTGGAAGAAGACCCTCGTAGGAAAGATAGTGTATGCCATTTTGGATAATTCGGGATATTCTGGTATTCTAATGGGTGTTTTCATTGCGTTTTGGGTCAAGGTGTTCTTTAGAAAACACAGCTATAATTATTATGAGATCTATACCCTGTTGTGTTTTATCATTGGGATTTCTACGCTGGTCGCTGCGCTATTCGGAATCCTTGAAAGTATAAGCGGATATCCCGTGTTTCAAATAGGAGTCAATATCGGATTGCTGTACATCGTTTGGGGAATTGGGCAGTTCTTCGGAAAAAAGAAGGTGATAAACTACATAAAAGGATTGATCAGCAGCGTACTCGGAATGATCACGATTATCATTGCTTTTGCTTTCCTGAAAGTCTTGATTGAGTGGGTGATTTAATAAGTGAAGACGAACAGGGTCTTAATGATAGGATAGTCATAATTACGGTTTTCCCGTAGATCCGATGAAATGCACCGACTTATTCAAGCCTTTCACATTTTCGTCCTTTAGAAATTGGTAACTTGTTGCTGCAATCACAACCAATCATTAGCAACAAATCAATCATGAAACACCTAAAAAGACTACTACTCGTACTCGGAGTACTCTTCCTTTTGTACTTTATAGTCACGCTCATCGTCCCGGCAAAAATTGACGGCTCAAAGAACAAAGTCGTTCCACCTACAAATTACACGGTTAGTCAAGAAGCCATTGATCTGTATAACAGTTTAGAATTTATTGGCGACCTACATTGCGATGCCTTGTTGTGGAATCGAAACTTGGTAAAGGAAAACGAACACGGACATTTTGACTTTCCGCGAATGCAAAAAGGCAAGGTCGGTTTTCAAGCCTTTACGATTGTCACCAAATCCCCGAAAGGAAAGAATGTCGACTCCAATAGTGCAGACGCACCAGACCAGATCACGATGCTCAGCATCGTTCAAGGGCAGTCCACCGGAACCTGGTTCAGCTTAGCAAATCGCGCCCTGTATCAAATCGAAAAGTTACACGATTTTGAAGCCAAATACGACAAATTCTCGATTGTCAAATCAAAAGCTGATTTTACCGCATTGCTGCAAAAACGCAAATCGGATCCATCCTACATCGGCGGACTCTTAGGCGTCGAAGGCGGACATTGTCTGGAGGGCGATATTGAAAACTTCCATAAACTATACGATAACGGATTACGCATGTTCGCTCCTGCCCATTTTTTCGATAACGAGTTGGGTGGATCTGCTCACGGCTTAAAAAAGGAAGGGTTGACTCAATTTGGATTCGAAGTGCTAAGAGAAATGGAAAAGAGACATATGATTCTGGACCTGGCCCATGCTTCAGAAAAAGTAGTGGATGATGTACTGGCAAATTACAACGGACCCATATTGACCTCACATACCGGTGTAGATGGAACTCTTGATTCTAATCGAAATTTATCAGACAAACATTTAAAAGGAATTGCTGCCAAAGGAGGATTGGTCGGTATTGGTTTTTTTCCTTCAGCCATTGGAGAAAACGGAGTGGCCAGCATCGTAGAAGCTTTTAAATACACAAAAGATCTTATAGGGGTCGAATACGTTGCGTTGGGTTCAGACTTTGATGGCACGGTTATTATTCCCTTTGATGTAGCTGGGTTACCAACCTTGGTAGAAGAAATGCTACGCCAAGGATTTACGCATGACGAAATAAAAGCAATCATGGGTGAGAATCTGAAGCGGTTTTTATTAGAACATTTGCCTTAGAACGCTAATTCTGCACCAACTTTCTAGGTTTGAAGGTCAACGAGTTGCGGCAATATTTCAGAAATGATAAGGCCTAACCGTAAAATGAACTAAACACGGAATAAGCGGCCATTAAAAAAGCCCATTATTAAGAAATAACGGGCTTTCACTCAAATCTACGTCACTCTATCAAGAGTCACCTAACTAGACTAAATTTAATTTTTGATGAATTTCTTTGTAATGGCCATCCCTTCACCCTCCAGTGTCATGAGATAAGGCGCATTCGGTAGATTTGAAATGTCTAGACGTATGATAGCCCCCGCTTCGTCTAAACGTACATTCTTAACAATCCTTCCCGTAAGATCAAATACAATGGCCTTTGTCAATGCCAATTGCTGCGGATTCGCAACATAGATCACACCTCTATTTGGATTGGGATATACAGAAAGTATGGCTTCTACTTCAAAATCATTTGCCGAGAGTGTATCTATCGTACAATCGAAGCTGTCATCGGTGATCTGCGTGCCTGCATAATTAGTGCAATCTGCTGATGCTGTGCTTCCGTCATTGGCACAAGCCGAAAAGAACTGATTGTCAAACGGGGCTTGGTCTTCAAAACACAACATAGGAGCTTCAACAGGGTCTTGAAACCTAATTTTCAGCCTACACAAAAGCGTTGGTACCGAAGTAATGTTGTTTGCAGGAATAAATTGCGCTGTGATGTTCTGCTGAAAGGAAATAGAAACCCTTGAGGTCGTATTGTCATTTTGAATAAAGTCTTTGTATATATCGAAAATAAAGGGAGCCGTACCGATTTGCTCAGCGAGAATGGATCCGTCAGGGCGTAAGAATTCTAAGTTTCCTGAAGTCTGAATGTTTTCTCCGAAGGCTGCTGTGTTGTAGTTGAAGTACAACTGACCGGATCCCAGCTTAAAATCGGCGTCGCTTGCCACGAGCACATCGATCTCGTAGAAACTATCGCTTCCGTCATTGGTTGTGGCCGCGTTTGAAAAGGAAAAGCTGATGGCTTGTGCAAAGACTAAACTCTGAGTAAGTATTCCGAAGAAAAGAAAAAACAAGCGCTTCGTTAAGGTGTTATATCGTGTAGTTTTTTTCATAATGTTCTTTTTAAGGGGGTAAGGGGATTAAAATTGTTTTCCGATACCAATATTGGGATTCAATAAGTTCGTGATGTCTGTGTTTTGTGTCTGGCCATTCATATCGAGGTCTGAAGCCGAATAGCCTGCCAGTCCAATTTGAAGTACAAGCTCGCTGAAGTCCGTGTTTTGAACTTGTCCGTTACGGTCCAAGTCACCTGCATACATGGCAAAGATGCCATTGCCTAGGTCAGTCACAGCCAAGTTTCCGCCGAAGGCGACCGTATTGTCCATAGTGAAGTCGATGCCAGTTACCGTTGAAGACAAGGTAATAGGAGTGTTCGTGACAATTGGGATGTGATTTCTGTGGTGTACAGCAACATGATAATCGCTAGGGCTTCCGCAGAAAATAACTCGGGAAACACCGTCAATATCCACCACATCACCGTCGCGTTGTAACAGAGCTGACTTTCCTACTCGTAGCGTTGACCGATTCGAAGCGTCGCGAAGCTCTACCCAAACCCAATCGACAATAGCATTGGCCCCGGTGGTAGCGAGCACACTGCTTGTGGTCCTAGCCCCATCTGTATACGGACTCACCAAGGGAAGTTGTGATGCACCTCTTAGATCATCTCGCATAAGCGTTTCTTCACCTATATACGGTTGGGTGCCCGCACCCTGAAGGTACACTTTGGGAGCCACCACCAAATTGCTTGGACTGGGTATACCGGATACGTCAAAATAGGTGAAAGCATCTGCTCTAATAGCAGCAATCACAATTTCGGGTTCGCAATCCCCAGCAATATCAATGGCATTAATATAGGTGGGTACGTCAGCGATGTCTGGGTCATTGGTGATCAAGTTTGGCGTAAAGTTTTGACTGCCATCGTTCTCATACCAAGCAAAAGTGTCGTTCCCTAGTGCCGAGGTTAGAATATCGATATCACCGTCGCGATCTAGATCGATGGGCGAAACGCGTCTGGCGGCCTCCGTGAATGTAGAATTGTCGATAACATGCGTGGTGAAATTTTCGGCCCCATCGTTCTCAAACCATAAGAAATAACCCGAAAAACTGGCGGCGGTAATGTCAATATCTCCGTCATTATCTAGGTCTACCGCCACTACATCTTGCGCAGCGTTGGCCACGTCGCCAACATTGCCTCCTTGTTCGATAATATGCGAAGTAAAATTGCCACTTCCGTCATTTTCCCACCAGGCGTAAGTGTCTCCATAATCTGCTGCAGATATCAGATCTAAGGAGCCATCTTGGTTGAGGTCCACCACATGCACATCGGCAAGTCCGTGTGAGATCGGATTGCTAGTGCCTTGGGCCAAAATAATAGCGTTGCCAAAGTTTTGGCTGCCGTCGTTCTCATAAATGACCAAGGCATGTCCTGTAAACGTGACGCCCACAATATCGATATCGCCATCTCCATCAAGGTCGCCAGCGTCTACCGCATCGGGTTCTTCGGTAATAGAGACGGTGTCGTCGATAAGATGCGTGGTGAAATTGGCGTTTCCATCATTTTCGAACCATAAAAAGGTGTCCGACTGAAAAGCACAGGCAACTACGTCCAAATCGAGGTCTCCATCAACATCAATGGTCTTAAGTTCACGTGCTCCTTCTGAGAGGTTAGGGTCATTTTCGATGACCTTTAACGTAAAGTTTCCAGAACCGTCATTGAGATATAAATTAAAGGTTCCGTCAATGGGGAATCCGCCCATGGTAGCACCAAAAAGATCGGTGTCTCCATCGCCGTCAAAGTCGCCAGGACTCATCGTATGAGAGGAGCTAGCCGTATTTCCTGAATCAATAGTGTTGGGTGTAAAGGTAAGCTGCGCCGAAAGGGTTGTTGCCAAAAATAGGGCAGCTACAGAGAAAAGGGTTTTCATTTTTTTGGGGTTTTGTTTTGGGCGAATATATAGGTAAATCACCTCCGAATTTCTCGCAGAATCGATTGTCTATACTTTTGTCTATCGTTTGTGGATACTAAGGATAGTTTGGCCCGAGCAGGTAACTATGGACCCTTTTAATGAATAAAGCGGAAGGATTTAATCGACCGTGACGCCGTGCATTTTCTTAAAGGCCACCGGAGACATATGGTTGATCTTTTTGAAGGCGTTGTAAAAGGCAGATTTTGATTTGAAGCCCACTTCTGAAGCGATACCGTCAATGGTATATTTAGAAAAAGTAGTATCGGTCAGCATTTTCGCGGCATGTTCGATGCGATAGGTGTTGATAAAATCGCAAAAGGACTTGTTCGAAACTCCATTGATGCTTTGCGATAAATAATTCACATTGGTATTGAGATCTTCGGCCAAAGACCTTAGCTTGAGGTCGGGGTCCAAATAGCTCTGGCCAGCTTCAATATGGGCTTTCAGTTCAGCAAATAACTTCTCCTTTTGAGCCTCTGTCAAGGCTTGACTTTTGGTGTTGGATTGTGGGATGGTTTCCACAGGTGCGAGGATTCCAATTCCTTGATAGATCTCTGGGCGCATCAGTACGATCAACATGACCAAGAAAGAAAAAACGCTAAAGATCAATGGGTTGAAAAATAGTTCGTGCTCTTTGGAATAGATCAATACGACAGAAACGATGATCGGACTTACGATCAACAGGGTAATAAAGGCATAAAACCACTTGAGAACCCGGTCGTTTGTGTATGAATATTGCTCCTTGGCAAGGTGGTGATACGATTGGATCTTTCTGAAGATCAACCAAACATAATAGAGGCTGATCAACGTAAAGCTAATATCGCGCTGTGCAAAATAGAAGGTTAGGTCTTTCTCAGTTTCACTACTTGCTTGCGGCGTCAGATAAAAAATATAGCACCAGATACCAAGCTGAACGATAAAAGGAATCAAGTGCCAAAGGTGGCTCTTTTTAAAAGAGTACTTGTTGGTCAAATAGGTTCGTACATAGAAAAATAGAAGAGGTCCACCCAAAAAACCAATGACATAGGTTAAAAGTAGTAAGGGAGAGACACGGTCAAAACCAGTGATGGCATAGACAAAAAATGCTACCCCCATCATAATTAGGAGCGCGGCCAAAACCTTATTGGCTTTAATATTGTATCGCTTGTTTAGGGTGAGTATGATGGCAAACGATAATATCTGCATCGAACTGTAAAATAATATAGAGGAAAAATACGTGCTCATGGGCTTTTTTTAATCTAAGGATTCGAAAAATACATATATAAATTCAATAAACGGTATCGTTTTTTAGCGTGACCGAGCCTCAAATGGTCGAAATACGAGGGTATGTGTCAAATGATTCCTTTTATACCTGCGGAAAACGATGTGTACATAAAGAAAATTAATTATAACTAGTTGTTTGTCAAGGTTTTAATGTAAATATGTTTTTTTGTGGTTTTAGAGTGTTTGAATCACCTTCTCTTTACGAAAGCTTGTCTTTTTTGATGAATCGAAACAATAATTAATTGAGTCGTACCCCTTGTAGGTCTTACTTTCGAACCGAATTATTCGAAACACCCCAACGCATGGTTACCCTTCAAACTACACGGACGTATTCGATTGGACTGGTCATTTTGTTCTTGTCTTCGGTCGTTACCGCTTCCCAACCCCGAGCCCACATTACATCAGAACCTATTACTCAGAAATTAGGGGAGTACGAAACTCTCGTTGAGTATCAGCAGATGTATCAACAACTTCAGGATTCAATCCATAAAGTGATTGCAATGAATGAAAGCCTATTTCATCAAATTCAGTTTGAAGTTGACCTAAAGGACCAACAACTGGTGCAAAAATCATCAGAGATCGAAACCTATAAAAAGGACATGGAAGCGGCTTCCTATAAGCGAAAGCTATTTATGGGAATCATTGCTGCATTGTTAGTACTGTCTATTCTTGCAGGCTATATCATTTGGAGTTCTGCTATGCGCAAGCGAAACAACCTTGTGCACATAATTGAAACAAAGATGAAGCAACTCGAAGCACATGTAGCTGAGCTTCTTTCTAGTCCGATAGTACATCACAACGGAAACACGATGTCGCTAAGTGCGATTGACATAAGCGGTGCATCGTGTGAAGAAGAACTCGAAAAGATTCGAGAGCTACAAGCATCTACGATTCTTACCAACGAAGATTGGGACGTATTTAAAAAGAAGTTCACTAGGGTCTATCCGCTGTTCTTTACCAAGATCAAGAGCAAAGGGTACGTGCTTACCCAATCTGAAGAACGTTTGCTGGCCCTTGAGAAATTGAAACTGCGAACCAGTGAGGTGGCCAACATCTTGGGGATATCCCCCAAAAGCTTCCTCACGTCAAGATATCGATTAAAAAAGAAGTTGAACATCCCTAAAGAAGCCTGTTTAGTGGCATTTATGGAAGGCTAATTTGTTGATTATCAACGCAATGAAAATTGAAAAACCAAATGTCTATTCTTTTGTCTATCAGGGAATTGATGCACTCACAGCAGTTAATATAGAAATTTGGCCGATGCAGAAGCTTTATCCAAAAACGCAGAACAAAGGCAAGCTTAAAAAAAGCATAACCATCAAATGAAAGCGATTATATGGAATCATCTGAATACAAATTCTTAGTAGAGATCTCGGATCTTCTTTCGAGCCTATTGCCCTACTTTGTGCACTTTATAGTAGCGGTATTCCAAGGAGTACTGGCGCTTCAGCTGTTGCTTTGGAGCAAACGTATTTTATTTCCGAAGAAGAACGCTGCACCTATGACAGTTGGTATTCATTCTAAAACCAACGGGATCGTGCTTTTGGTTGCTGGACTTTGCTTACTACTCCCTTTACTACTCGGTGCGCACTATTGGGTTTCGGGAGCTGCACTAGTGACGGCAGCTTTATATGGTCTGTCCATTGTGCTTTCAAAAAAGATGAAAGTTCAGTTTAAAAAATATAGCATTACCCTGATTTCTCTGGGAGTGCTTTGTTTTATGTTTTGGGAAAAAGCAGACCCTTTAAAACAATCTGTGTATGTATGTTTCAAAGCACTAAAGTGGAGGATCTACGAATCATCATGGCAAGAAATTCATGATAAAACGGCTCCCAAGATAGGGGAGATGGCACCCGATTTCGAATTGGTAAGTGCTGACCTCAAGGATACCGTAAGATTATCAGATTATAGAAACAATAAGCCCGTAGCCCTCATTTTTGGAAGCCATACGTGTCCGCCACATTCTGACGGCACTAAGATTTTAAAAGAACTACAAAAAAGATATAAGAACAAAGTGGCCTTTATCAGTGTCTACCTAAAAGAGGCGCACCCTACCGACAAATGGTGGTTAGGCGAAACCCGTACACAGCAAGCCATTTTTGATTGGACGAAGACGGTCGGACGAAGAAACCTCGACGAGCCCGAAACGCTTCAAGCACGACGAAGGGCGGCAAGTAACTACAGGCAACAACTTTATGACAATCAACTACCCATTTATGTAGATACAATGGATGATCAAGTGGGCGAGCTATACGCAGCCAAACCCACACGCTTGTATTTGATCGATAAAGAAGGAAAGGTCATATACAATCCTGGATTCGGCCCGATGTCTTTCAACCCAAAAAAATTGGAAGAAGAAATCGAGAAGTATCTCAAAGAATAATCACAAAGAACAGATCGAACCTAAACAAATTACTAAAAATAAAACCTACGCATGATGAAAAAACTACTCAAGATACCTATGTTACTGGCCTTTCTGCTGTGTGCTGCATGGGCCCAGGGACAAACTACTTACTACGTAGATGGCACTACGGGTAATGATAATTTGAACGGTACTTCCTGGGGAACCGCCTATGCGACGATTCAGAAAGCACTCGAAAGTGTAACGGCTGGGGACGAAATTTGGGTAGCCCAAGGTACCTATGTACCTACAGACTACCCTAGAAATACAACGGGCCTAACCGATGCTAGAGACTATAGCTTTCATTTGGTTAACGGCGTGAAGCTCTACGGAGGCTTTTTCGGAGATGAAACTTCAGTGGCCAATCGTCACGGAGCTCCCAGTATCTTAAGTGGTGATATCGGAACGCTCAATGATAATAGTGATAATGTATACCACATCGTGCTTTCCGTCTTGGACGACAACCAGACCCTGTTAGATGGATTTACCATCACAGATGGTGCTGCGGATGGGGCGGCCAATCTCAACGTTGAAGGAGAAGCCGGTATAGGCCGATCAAGGGGAGCAGGAATCTATAATAGAGAGTCAAACGCGATTATTTCAAATGTCATCATAACAGAGAATTACGCGAGCAATGATGGCGCAGCCATCTTCAACCAGACAGCGAGCACGACACTCATTAATGCTGTTATTACCAACAATACAGCAGACAGAAATGCAGGTGCCTTGGGTTTTGTAAATGGAAATTCAACCATTATCAATGCAACTATTTTTAACAATACAGCCGATGCAAATAATGATGGTAATGGTACTGGCGGAGCAATTTATTTGATCAACGCTAGTACAAACATTACACTTTACAATACAGTGTTTTGGAACAACAAATTATTCAATACTGTCGGTGACGATATTCATGAAAATGATACGAGTGCCATGATTTTAGGTTCCAACAATTACACCCAAGAGAACCCGGCAAATTATGGAAGCCCTGTGAACTTTAATCAATTACTAAGTGATCCTTTTTCAAATTCTTCGAATCTCGAAGGTGTTGATATGATGCTGGGGACGCCAGACGACGGTCTAGCACCTGCCAACGGAAGTGTATTGATTGATGCAGGTGATAACACCCAAAACTCGCAAGCATTTGATATTACAGGGACCACCAACCGTGTCGTAGACGGAACGATCGATATTGGGGCCTATGAATCAGGAAATTGTGATGCTCAGCAAATGGTCGCCCATTACCCAGATACCGATGGCGATGGTTTTGGAGCGATCAACGCAACGCCAGTAGACTACAGTCCTTGTGATGCGCCTCCTGGATTTGTAACCGATAATACCGATTGCAACGACAACGATAACACGACCTATCCTGGTGCTCCAGAACTTTGTGACGGAGTAGACAATGACTGTGATGGCGCTATCGATGAAGATGTAGATACCTATTATGCCGATACAGATGGGGATGGTTTTGGAGATGCAAATGACAGCATCACATCTTGTTCACCGGTTTCTGGCTATGTGCTTGATAACACGGATTGTGATGACACGAATGATACAGTCTATCCCGGGGCTCCAGAACTTTGCGATGGAATAGACAACAATTGTGATGGAGCTATTGATGAAACCGAACAAACATACTATGCAGATACCGATGGTGATGGCTTTGGAGATGCGAACGCTAGCATGAATTTATGCGCAGCTGTTTCGGGATACGTGCTTGATAATACAGATTGTGATGACACAAATGACACGGTCTATCCAGGTGCTCCAGAGCTTTGCGACGGAATAGACAACAACTGTAATGGCACCACCACAGATGAAGTCGTAGAAACGTATTATGCAGACACCGATGGAGACGGCTTTGGCGATGCCAGTGATAGTATTGACTCTTGTTCGCCCCCTGTAGGGTATGTTGACAATGATACTGATTGTGATGACTCAGATAATACGGTCTACCCAGGGGCTCCAGAACTTTGTGATGGTAAAGACAATAATTGTGATTTGATCGCTGATGATGGTAATTTCCCAGATGGGATCATTTACGTAAACCAATCCGCTACTGGAGGTAATACAGGTCAAGATTGGGAAAATGCCTATACGTCCTTGCAAAGTGCTTTAGGCTCAGTGTGCGTTGCCAATGAAATTTGGGTGGCGGCCGGTACCTATATGCCAACAGCCTATCCAAGAGGAGTTAGTGGATTGACAGATACAAGACACTATACCTTTCACTTGGTCGATGGTGTAAAACTATATGGTGGATTTTTTGGTGATGAGACCACTATAGATGAGCGTCATGGAGGTCCTTCTATATTAAGTGGTGACGTAGGCACTCTTAATGATGATAGTGATAATGTCTACCATGTGGTACTTTCTATAAAAGATGAGAATAACACCGTTCTTGACGGATTTACCATTGCCAATGGTAATGCAACAAAAAGTGGAAATATAACCATAGAAGGAGAGTCCATCGGGAATTCAAACGGAGGAGGTATACACATCAGAGAATCAGAAGTTGCCATTTCTAATTTGGTCGTGACCAACAATAACGCAAATTTTGACGGAGCAGGTATGTTTATTCATCAATCGTCCATTAAGCTAACCAATATGGTGATTGCAAACAATGTTGCAAATAGGAATGGTGGAGGATTGTATTTTTTCAGAGGAACGTCTACAATTATCAACGCAACACTTTTCAACAATACGGCCAATGGTAGTGGTGCCGGAGGCGATGGCGGCGGCGTATTTGCAAGAAATGGGGCAACAAACCTCACATTTTACAACTCAGTCTTTTGGAATAACAAGAACTTAAGCACCGTACGAGATGACATCCATGAAGTGCATGCAAGCATTGATATTTTAGGATCCAATACCTATACCCAGGAGAATCCTTCAAATTATGGGAATCCTGCGAATTTTTCTCAGCTAACAGTAGATCCTTTTACTGATTCCTCAAACCCTGAAGGAGCCGATATGGTGTTGGGAACTTCAGATGACGGATTGGTTCCTCTAGATACAGGGGTGCTAGTCGATACAGGAGATAGTGCAAACAATACACAAATGTTTGATATTACCAGAAGTGTAAACCGCGTGGCGGGCGTACATATTGACGTAGGAGCCTATGAGTATTGTGATAGTTCTGGCACAGTAACTATATATGCTGACACCGATAGCGACGGTTTCGGAGATGCCAATGTTTCCATGAGCGTAGGTAGTTGTATAATACCGTCTGGTTATGTACTCGACAATACCGATTGTGATGACACAGATCATACAGTCTATCCAAATGCACCAGAGCTGTGTGACGGTAAGGACAATGATTGTAACATTGCTACTGTAGAACCCAATTACCCTGATGGTGTCATTTATGTGAATCAGGCAGCTACTGGAAACGATTCAGGAACCGATTGGAACAATGCATACACATCATTACAAAGTGCGATCAATTCTGCAAGCAATTGTAGTGATAATCAAATCTGGGTGGCAGCGGGGACATATACACCTTCTGCATACCCAAGAAATGTGAGCGAGTTAACAAATGATGCTAGGAATTACACCTTTCATTTGGTAGATGGTGTAAAGATATATGGTGGTTTTGCAGGAAATGAATTGGTCTTGGAAGATCGAAATATTCTGGCGAATCCAACGATCTTAAGTGGAGATATCGGAACTATGGGTGATGTTGACGATAATACCTATCATGTGGTTCTTTCGGTGAGTGATACGAAGCACACGGTTTTAGATGGGTTTACCATTATGGAAGGAAACGCTTCCGGAAGTTCAAAAATAACGGTTGAAAATGAAACGATCGATACGCGAAACGGAGGGGGAATCTTTTCGAGCTACTCGGAAGCAACATTTAGCAACTTGACCATAACAAATAATACGGCGAGTTCTCGTGGTGGTGGAATGACTAACTGGTTTTCCAATCTAAATTTGATCAATGTAATTGTTAAGAATAACCATGCAGACCTAAATGGAGGAGGAATGTTCAATTATATTTCTTCTGCAGAAGTATCAAATGCAATCGTTTCTAACAATACAGCCAATAACCATGGTGGAGGGATATATTTTTACAGGGGAAGACCTCGGATCGCCAATATAACCCTCTTTGATAATATAGCAGATGCCAATAATGATGGCGTTGGTGATGGCGGTGGGATGTGCCTTGAAAACAGTGGCGCTAAAGTAGCCTTGTACAACAGTGTTTTCTGGAACAATAAAAAGTTCAACACCAACGGGGACGATATTCATAAGATCAATCCCCTAAGTGAATTGTTAGGGGGCAATAATTACACAGAAGAAGCCCCTTCCAACTACGATAATCCAGCAGATTATTTTCAATTGGGGAGCAACCCATTTTTGAATGCTTCAGACCCAGATGGAGCTGATGATATTCTGGGTACTTCAGATGATGGATTAGTCCCACAGCCAGGTGGTGTCTTGGTCGATGCTGGAAACGATAACATCTATCTCAATGCAGCGCACGATCAATTCGACATCACCGGACTCGTAAATCGTATCGTGGGTGCGAAGATCGACGTGGGTGCCTATGAATTGTGCGATAGCACTGACGACCTTGATGCAGATGGCATTCAAGATTGTATAGATACCTGTATCGATGTTGATGGTGACGGGGTGTGCAATGATGAAGATGCCGATGATACACGACCCAATGTGAAGATATATATCATGGCAGGGAGTTCTAACATGTTAGGACAAGGACAATCTAGTGACCTAGACCGTCTGCTTTGTGCCAATGAAAGCATCTCACTGCCAAGCGACCCAGATAGTTGTTATGATTCATTGCCATTGCGAGAAGATAGATTGTTTGAAGTGATCAAAGATTTTTATGCGGAAGGCACCATCAATGGGTATGAAGAAATTCAGGCTCGATTGGAAGCCCGATTGTTAGATCAGAATATACAAGCAGATGATCGCTTGACCGTTGATTTTGAAAAAGTACAAACAGCTCAATTTCAATACACGCGAACGGGGGGCGTTCGATCGGGACCGACAACAACCGTAGGAAACTTGAATGTTGGGTTTGGAGGAGCTTCGGGTCAGTACGGTCCAGAGTTGATGTTAGGACATTATTTGTCCTCATTTATGGACGAAGATATTGTGTTGCTAAAAGTGACCGAAGAAGGCTCTAATTTGTACAACCACTGGAGTACCACCAATGATGGTCCAAACAATTACCCGTTGTTAGCACAGCACTTGGCAGAAATCCAAGCACCCGATTATTTTACCAAATACACGGGTCAGAATCCAATTTTTGAGATCGGCGGATTTATATGGTTTCAAGGATGGGACGATGCGAATAGTACAGGAGCGCCTTTGTATGAACAAAACTTAGCAAACCTGATATCCAATCTTCGAACGGATCTAGGACAACCAGAATTACCCGTTGTGATCGTAGGGACTCAAAATGACACCGCCGATGGGTTGACGGTTCAAGCGGCTCAGGAGCATATTGCCAAGTCTATCGGAAATGCCAAATTCGTACCAACGACAGACCTGTCAAATCACGAATTCTTTGACAGTGCTTCGCCTTTGATCATAGGAAAACGTATGGCAGCCGATGCGGTTAACATCGTCGAAGGTGAGGAGATTCCAGATCCGATATTGAATATGCCGAGATTAGCAGGTGATCAGGACAGATCTGGTTTCACAAATACCATAGCAGCTAGTGGTTCTTCTCCATTAGAAACACATAAATTCACAGGTCTTAAAGGAAAGACCTTAGATATTACGCTAGTGGAAAACCCAGTTCAAGAGGATGCCATGACCTTGTCATTCAAGTTCATTCCAGAATCTTTGACGCAAACCGTTGAAATGGTAAATGTAGAGAATGGATTTTTGACCATTGACCAAGTTGATGATACGGTTGAGGTACATATAGATGGACAGACGATTACAAGTTCGGCAAGCTTATCTTCAGTAAGCTGCAATCATGTAGTGGTCATCCTTAAACGTGAAGCGATACAAGTATATGTCAATGGTGAATGGTTAGAGAGCACCATCTCCTTGCAATCAGGAAGTGTAGATGAGCTGCAAGTAGGTCCTTATGACGGACGTGTTTGGGAAGTACTGGTCTATGACAGCGTGGTACAACAAAGCGCTATTGAGACAAAGAGTCAATATTGCTTAACGAGCGCACCAGTCGAGGATCCACCATTTGGTGATGAGCACCGTTTCCCATTATCAGCGGCGTATGTGACCCTTTGGTTAGATGCAAATGAAGACCCTAATGAAGACAAATATCAATACTATTTACAGCAACAAGAACTGTCCTATGAGACCTTCGTATTTGAAGTAGGGATGTATCCTGACAATTTATTGGAAGAGTTTGTAGACAGCAGACGTAACAGGGATCTATTCATAGGCCCAGGAATCATCAGCACATTTGTGAATCCGTATTCGTTTAGCAATCCGCATTCGCGAATCAATGCCAATTATTGGCTTCATGAAAATTTCCATTCTTTTCAGTTATTTATCAGAGAATTTACTAATAGCACCAATATCGGCTATGCAGGATGGTTTATGGAAAGTACCGCAGAATGGGCACCCGATGTGATGTTCCCTGGATCTCGAAGCACACTGTTAGGACATTATTCGCTGTTTCCACACTTGCCTATCTGGACAACAAGCAGCTCGCCAGTAGACCCGTATTTGGGATCGGAGTTTTCAGGCGGCCATGCCTATGGATCCTATGTGTTCTTTTCGTACGTGACCAATATGGTGAGTGATGATGCTTTAGTCGGAAAAGTGTTTAACCGTGCTTTTACACCAAATAGCCCGATGGAAAAGGTAGGTGAGGTCTTGGCTGAAGAAGGAGAAGATCTAAAAGAAGTCTTTGGTGATTTTGCAGCGAGAATAAGTGTTTGGGACCTTGAAGACGAAGCAGGAAATCAAGTAGGGCATCATTTTGCAGACTCAGAAATAAGATCACAGAACAGAATGATGATCGCAAACCCAAGTGCTGAATCGTTCGATGCTAAGTTTACAAATACACTTGGAGACATGGGAACCGACGGTCTGTGGTTAGATATCCCAGACAATCTACTCCCAGGAGCGTGGGCCTTTAATGCCTACGAAATTCCTACAACCTTAGAAGGGGGCTATACCTTTAAACTAAGAGGAGATGCGGGCAACCCTGCGCACACTGAGTTTCAAGGACGAATAGTTAAATATTCTGGAGGTGCTTATTCGTATCACGATTTTGTCATCGATCCTTCAGTTGCCTCAGGCTCTGGAGAAGAGGCAAACGTGCTTGTCGAAACCTTGGCAGGAGATGAACTCTATTTGGTCATCGCTTCAACACCAGAAGTGTACAGCGGTTTTGACCATACCTATAAATACCAGTATTTGATCGAATTCAATGAACCATTATTAGTAAGTCCGAAAACCTATCTTCAGGGCGCATCTTTGAATCCAAATGTAGGAGAAGAAACGCTCATGAGAGATGACCTTAGAGTAGAAGGATTACTGCCAACTACAAGTCCGTATGCAGATCGTTTAACGTGCAATAGTTCTGTTTTTGATACGACGGGAGCAGATGCCATTGTTGATTGGGTATGGGTAGAATTAAGGGATGAAACCGATAATACGAATGTAATTTTTGGACAATCGGCCTTGCTGCAACGTGACGGTGATGTCGTTGATGTCAACGGAATGTCTCCAATAACACCAATAGCGGCCGACGGCAACTATTTCATATCGATTCAACATCGCAATCATCTCGGCATCATAAGTAACGCGGCCATTCCTTTAAATGACATGACAACAACTATAGTAGATTTTACCGATGGAAGCACCGCCACCTATGGCCTAAATGCACAAACTACCTTCGGAATGCCAGCAGGTGTTGAGGGTATGTGGGCAGGAGATGCCAATGAAGATAACAGGGTCATTTTCCTGAACACAGGTTCCGAATCGGTCAATGTGAAGCAATTGGTATTGGACATTTCGGCTATTGAGAGTCCGTTTGGATCGTCGGTTTTCTATAAACCGAGAGGATATTATAATGAAGACCTTAATATGGACAGCGAAGTGATCTTCTTAA
>JANQNQ010000013.1 GCA_028279515.1 Flavobacteriaceae bacterium | reverse complement strand
GGTGTTTCCATCCACCAATGCCGTTGTTGGATCCAACACGTTCGTGTCGAACGGGAATGGGCTCGCATACCATTGGATGTTGCTTCCGGTTGCCACTAGGTCAGTCACTGTTGGGGCTGCCGTCGCACAGAAGTCCTGGATTGCATTAACCGTCGGCGCTGATGGTGTTGCGTTTATCGTCACATCGAAGGTAGCACTGCCCGTACAAGTCCCCGCCGTTGTATAAGTTACAGTGTAAGTGCCAGGAGTACTTGCATCGAGGTCGATTGCTCCCGTGCCACCATCTATTGTGAGTCCTGTTGTGCTAGAGAATGTTCCTCCTGTCACTCCAGTAATTGTTGGGGTCGGGTCGGCATCCGTTACACAGTAAGTCGCACTCGCATAGCTGAAGCTGGCATCCTCATCAGGATTTAGCGTTACAGATACAATTGTTCTAGCGATACTCTCACATCCATTGACGCTTTGTGTTGCATAGTAGTTGCTTCCGTCTACCAAAGCCGTTGTTGGATCTAAGACATTCGTATCAAATGGGAATGGGCTTGCATACCACTGGATGTTACTTCCTGTTATTACAATATCAGCAAGCGTCGGATTGTCTGTTGCGCAGAATTCTTGAGAAGGACTCGCTGTTGGCGCTCCAGGTGTTGTTGTGATTGAAATATCGAAGGTGGCGAATGAAGGACAAACTCCGTTGGTGGTATACGTCACCGTATAGGTACCAGCAGTACTTGCATCCAAATCGATCGCTCCCGTTGCGGTATTGATTGACAGTCCTGCTGCACTTGAAAAAGAACCTCCTGTCAATCCAGTGATCGTTGGGGTTGGATCTATTCCTGTACTACAATAATCAGTAGCTGCATAAGAGAAGCTGGCATCATCTGCTGCCGTGATGCTCACTGCTACATTGGTGGTTGTTGCACAGGTTCCTGATGTCGTGTACGAAACTGTATAGCTTCCTACGGCACTGGATGCAGGATCAATGTCTCCGCTTGTTGGATTCAGTGCCAATCCTGCAGGAACGCTCGTGAAGCTTCCGCCAGGAAGACCTGTAATCGTTGGTGAAATGATCGTATTGTTCGTGCATAGGTTTGTGATGGCGTAGCCAAAACTTGAATCTTCCGCAGGTTGAATCGTCACATCAAAAGTAGATACTCCTGGACAAGTACCAGCTGTCGTATAGGTAACCGTGTAGGTTGCAGGCGTACTCGTATCTAGGTCGATCGTTCCTGTACCACTATCTATCGTAAGTCCAACGGTACTTGAGAACGTACCACCTGCAACTCCAGTAATTGTCGGAGTCGGGTCGGTGTCGTTGGCGCAGTATGTGGCTGAGGCATAGTTGAAGCTTGCATCATCGTCTGGCGTTAAGGTCACGACGACTGCCGTCCTTGCACTCTCACATCCGTCAACCGTTTGACTCACATAGTAAGTCTGGACCAAAAGTGCCGTTGTTGCTAACAACGGCGTACCGCCCGTGGCCACATTGTACCATTGCAGGTTAGAACCAGTGGCTACCAGATCGGCCACTGTTGGGTTGGTCGTGGCACAGAATTCCTGTGCTCCTGCTGTCGGCGCGCTTGGCGTCGCGTTTATCGTTACATCAAAGGTGGCGCTGCCTGGGCAGGTACCAGTCGTCATATACGTAACAGTGTAGGTTCCTGGAGTACTTGCATCTAAATCGATCGCTCCCGTACCTCCGTCTATCATCAATCCAGCCGTACTTGAGAATGTTCCTCCAGTAACTCCGGTAATTGTTGGAGTCGGGTCAGCATCCGTGGCGCAATACGTGGCAGAAGCATAGTTGAAACTTGCATCTTCGTCTGGAGTCAAAGTCACCGTTGCTGCCGATCGGGATGTGCTTTCACATCCGTCAACCGTCTGTGTGGCGTAGTAGGTGTTTCCATCTACCAAGGCCGTCGTCGGATCCAACACGTTCGTATCGAACGGGAATGGACTCGCATACCATTGGATATTGCTTCCGGTAGCCACTAGGTTGGCTATCGTTGGTACTGTGGCCGCACAGAACTCTTGCATGGCATCCACAGTTGGTGCCGAAGGTGTTGCATTTATCGTCACGTCAAAGGTAGCATTGCCTGGGCAAGTACCCGCCGTTGTATACGTCACTGTATATGTTCCTGGGGTGCTCACGTCAAGGTCGATAGCTCCCGTACCACCATCTATCGTAAGTCCTGGAGTGCTAGAGAACGTTCCGCCAGTTACCCCTGTGATTGTTGGAGTTGGATCGGCGTCCGTTACACAATACGCTGCTGGCGCATAGTTGAAGCTGGCATCCTCATCTGGTGTTAACGTTACTGAGACCGCAGAGCGGGCTGTGCTCTCGCATCCATCAACTGTTTGAGTACCATAGTAGGTGCTTCCATCTACCAAGGCCGTTGTTGGATCTAAAACGTTTGTATCGAATGGGAACGGGCTCGCATACCATTGGATGTTGCTTCCGGTAGCTACTAGGTCGGCTATCGTTGGTACTGCCGTCGCACAGAAGGTCTGTGGTGTATTTACTGTTGGCGCTGCTGGCGGTGCATTGATCGTGATATCGAAAGTAGCACTGTTTGGGCAGGCTCCAGCGGTTGTATACGTCACTGTATACGTGCCAGGCGTACTTACGTCTAGGTCGACTGCACCTGTACCTCCATCTATCGTGAGTCCGGGTGTGCTGCTGAATGTTCCGCCAGCCAAGCCTGTGATAGTCGGGGTTGGATCGACATCGGTCGAACAATATGTAGCCGAGGCGTAATTAAAACTTGCATCATCATCTGGATTAAGGGTTACAGATACTATAGTACGTGCGATACTCTCACAGCCATTTACTGTTTGAGTTCCGTAGTAGTTATTTCCATCTACCAATGGAGTTGTTGGATCCAATACGTTCGTATCGAACGGGAATGGGCTTGCATACCATTGAACGTTACTTCCTGTGGCCACAAGATCTGCAATTGTAGGATTGGCCGTGGCACAAAACGATTGTGCTGGATTGACTGCTGGCGCTCCTGGTGTTGTTGTGATTGTGACATCAAAAGTTGCCGATGCAGGACATGCTCCATTTGTAGTATAGGTAACCGTGTAGGTTCCGGCGGTACTGGTATCTAGGTCGATCGCTCCCGTGCCTGAACTGATTATAAGTCCGGTTGTACTAGAAAAGGTTCCACCGGTCAATCCAGTGATGGTTGGCGTTGGGTCTATTCCTGTACTACAATAATCGGTATCCGCATAAGAGAAGCTGGCGTCGTCTGCTGCCGTAACACTTACGGCTACATTGGTTGTTGTTGCACAGGTTCCTGAAGTCGTATACGAGACTGTATAGCTTCCTACGGTACTGGATGCAGGATCAATGTCTCCACTTGTTGGATTCAGCGCCAATCCCGCCGGAACGCTCGAGAACATTCCGCCTGGAAGACCTGTTACCGTTGGAGAAATGATCGTATTGTTTGTACAAAGGTTGGTGATGGCATAGCCAAAACTTGAATCTTCCGCAGGTTGAATCGTCACATCAAAGGTTGTTGATGCTGGACATGTACCTGTAAGTGTATAGGTTATGGTGTATGTATTTGCTGCGCTTGCATCCAAATCAATGACTCCGCTTCCTGAATCAATTACCAATCCGCTAGGAGCACTTGAAAAAGTTCCTCCAGAGGTTCCTGAAATTGTAGGTGTAGGGTCAATATCGTTTGAGCAATAGGTAGAAGCATCATAGCTAAAGCTTGGGTCATCTGGTATAATCACAATTGTAATGGCCAACCTGGTATTACTTTCGGCTGCGCCGATCATTTGTGCGGCATGATAGACTGTTCCGTCAACCAATGGCGTTGTTCCCGGCAGCACGGTTCCTCCTGTCGGGGCATCATACCATACGATAGAAGCAGCTCCGTTGGTCGTATTCACCACTACATCATCTAGTGTGGCATTTGCCGATGCACAAAACTCTTGTGGAGACGTTCCTGTTGGTGGTGGAACGGACGCATTTACAGAAATGGCTACTGACTGTCCGCCTAACAACGCATTGTTTTGCCCTTGTACCGAAAAGCTAAAGCTATCCGGATCAGAAGAGGCTCCTGCATGAGAATAACTGATTCTTCCTAGGTTAATGTCTTCTTGTGTGAATGTCTGCCCTATCGCTAATGGCGTACTGTTCAACTCTAACGTACCTTCACTTGGCAATTCTGTAAGGGTATATATAATTTGAGTCGCTGTTGAGCTAGGTTGTGATGCGGAAAGTTCGGTAGCTGAAAATGTGATTCCGTTTCCTTGATCTACCGTGATTCCTGTATTGACGTCCAATGTGACATCGTTTACAATCTGAAGCTCACCACAAATGGTTACGCTAAACTCTTGGAAGGTTCCTCCCTGGGTATCTGCTTCTCTATCAGTCGCCAAAAGTACCCAAGTACCTTGCCCGCTGTCTCCTTGGAATCTTGAGAACAATTGGCTTGGCAACACGTTTCCGCTTACTTGTGGTGTTCCGCTACACGAAATTGTCGAACCTGCATCGGTGAACGTCACGTCAAAATTGCTTCCGTTAGGACAATCTCTGTTGTATACTTCTGCGAAGCGTCCTGTTGGTGAACTAAACTGCATTTTGATATCACCTACATCACTATGTGTAGCTAACATATAAAAGCTTACATCAGTTACAATGATATCATCCGGAACATCAACTCTTGCACTTACTGCGTTGTTTGAACCTGTATCCCATGTGTTATCACCATTTTCGAAATACTCATTATCGTAGGTAATACAGACATCATTTGCTGTTTGGAATACATAGCTCTCAGAGAACTGTCCTGATAAACATGTGTTGTTGGGACGAACTCTCCAATAGTAGATCGTTCCAGGCGATAAAGAAGTCGCCATGTATGTAATGTCATTTTGAACGTTTGCACTTTCAACGACCGTAGTAAACGTAGGATCGCTGGCAATTTCAATATCATAATTAGAAGCTGAAACCAATGGCGCCCATTGGAATACAAGGACAGATGTTTGATTGGTCGCACCATCAGCCGGACTGGTCAGCACTACATCTTCGATCGTGTTATCGAACACATTGAGCAGTACGTCATATGTCTCTGTTGCTGAAGTAGATTGGCCTTGTACTGTAATGGTATAATTACCCGGTGTAATGGCCGCTGTATTTGACACCGTCATTGTAAACGGAGTTGTAGTGCTTGTCGATGCCGGAGAGAAATTAATATTGGCTCCCGCTGGTGCATTCAACGCACTGAAGGTCACATTTTCTGAGAAACCTGGTGCGGGTGCATAGTTTAAGTTGAACACCGCATTGTTTGGCTGACATACAGATTCTGTGTCTTGCGTTGCTGTAATTTCGAACGTTCCTGCTTTGATTTCGAAATCTTGATTCGAAATGTCAAAGAAGATGTTGGACGCTGCTTCTATTTTGATACGGTTGGTCGTTCCTATATTGTTTGGTACCGTGATGTTCTGAGAACCGTCATTGGCAACTCCTGAAGCCAATGTAATCGGGTAGGTATATCCTCCATCTGTTGACAACAAGATATTTACTGTAGTAGAATAGGTGCCATTATTGGTACCGTTCACATCCCAAGTAACTGTTTCGGTTGCTCCGGCATACCATATTTCACTTCCGGTGTTTGGTGAGGAAACTAAAAATGGACCTGCGCCAGCGTTCACAGTTACCGTAGAAACAGCACGTTGACTTTGCCCTCCTGCTGGGTTATTATCTCTTACCGTTACAAAGAAACGCATGTCTCTGGTAACACTTGGCAAGGTTTCCCACGTTGGGTCTTCATTATTTATGATCGCCTCAAGGTTTGGGAATGTTCGAGAAGGATCGGTTGTTGGAAACAACGAACGGAACATGGGCCCGCGCTGGTTTGTTGCTACGGGTGGTTGTGGAAATCCAGTGTCGTCATAAATTCCTGTGTCGAGTTCTTCCCAGCAGTAGGTATATACATCACCAGCATCTGGCGTATTTGAAGAAGCGGTCAATATAAATGGTGTACTCTGTGGAATTGTAAAGTTTCCTGGGGAAACAGCCGTTGGCGCATTTGGGTTTGTCCCTGCCAATGAAGCCTGGTCCTCACAAGTGTCACTTAGAATACTGTTGTTCATTTGGAACAAGCTGATCAAATGAAAGTAGGCATCACTGTTGTCTTGTACGTTAGGTGTACAGATTCCGGCGTAACCCATGATGGTTGAAGCACTTCCTGTCTCATAAGGTGTTGACGCGGGGCTTCCGAAACACGGATTGTAAAAGGTATGGCTTGCGCTAAACTGGTGTCCGATCTCATGAGAAACGTAGTCGATATCAAAAGGGTCGAACTCTGGAGTTACGATTCCTGTAACACCACGACCTTTTCCGCCCCCGTCATTACAAGGGCTTGTGCCTGCGATTCCACCACCACCGGTACTAAATACGTGTCCAATGTCGTAGGCCGCCGAACCGATTAGTCCGTTAATGTTGCCTGTATTGACACCGAGCATTTGGCCTCCGTCATAGTTATCATACGGCTCTGGATCTCCGCCGACTGTGAATCCATTCTCGTAAATCAGTAAGTTGTTATTGGGTACCAATTGAAAGGTGATGGCCACGTCTCTTTCAAAGACGCTATTTACTCTTGCCACGGTAACCACAATCGCCGCTAATGCATCGGCCTTAGCGTCACCATTTGAGTTATCACCATCATCGTGATAGCTGGTATATTCTGATGTACAAGCTACTGCAAGCTCATAAGTTCTTAAGAAACCATCATTGACATTTCTTCCTGTAAAGTCTGAATTTTCAAAATCACTGATGGTTTGCTGATTGATCACGTCTTCGACATGACATTTAAATGTTTCTTCAGCATCTCGCGACAGTAGTTTTCGATCGTAAACGATGTAATTCTCGCTATCTCCCTTTGCGTAAGGATCGATATACACGGTTTTCTCACCCGTAATCAGTCCTCTGAACCCTTTTGGGGTACTTGTGAAGTATATTTTGTTCAAAGGGTTATCGATACTTTGCCCCATAAAGGACTGTATCTGCGGGTATTTAGCCTCTAGGGCTGGGTGCATCACCGCTGTTTTTTGAATTCTGAACCTTTCGGTTTTTCCGTTGTCTAGAGGAAACTCGATAATTAGGTTCGAATTTCTTCCTTGAATGGAATTACGTGCGGGTGCCGTGGTCAACGCTTCTTCTAAAGCATCTAAATCCAACCCAAATACTTGGTATTTGTTGGGGACGGTCACTCGCTCTAAGGCTCGATTGGAGAGTTGGGTCTCTTCCTTTTTGTTCCACACTTTATAGGTCTGTGCTTCAACAAAATAGGATAATAGAGAACATAGCACAAGGAGTAGTGTTCTTCTCATGAATAAGATTTAGGTTAATTATGTTCAATTCAATATTCGGGGACTGCTAAGATACTGGTTGGGGCCAATAAATAAAAGCAGAATATTGTTATAATTTTAACCCTATCTGTGGTTAACCAGATAGGGTTATCAAGGTTGTTGTGATTATCTAATGACTATCATTTTTTTGGCGGTGCCTATTTCGGTTTCGATTGTAACCGCAAACACGCCTTTGCTAAGTTTATTTGTTTTTATTTCGATGTTATTGTTTTGCGTATCATTTTCTTCTTCAAACACCAATCTTCCTAACATGTCGTACAATCGAACCTTGGCCTTTGAAACATTCTGGTTCAACGAGATGGTGAATGCTCCATCATTAGGGTTTGGATATAGCTGAAGATCAAGCAGTGCATCTACTTCGCCCACACTCAATGTCTCATCTACGATGATGTTGAATGTTTGGGCTCCAAGAAGTGCATTGTTGTTTCCGTTCACTGAAAATTTGAAATCATCGTCATCGGCGCTTACTCCATCATTTACATACTCAAGGAACCCTGAATCAATATCGGCCTGCGTAAAGGTCTGTCCTATCGTTAATGGTGTACTGCTCAAATTTAGGGTTCCTCTTAGCGGAAGACGCGTCAAGGTATAAATCACTTGCGCTGCCGTTGCCCCTGGCTGAGATGCCGAAAGTTCTGTATTGCTAATAGTGATCGTATTTCCTTTATCTACTGTGATTCCTGTATTGTTTACTGAGGAAACATCATTGACCAATTGAAGCTCACCACATATGGTTACGCTGAATTCTTGGAAGGTTCCTCCTTGGTTATCTGCTTCTCTATCAGTTGCCAATAGCACCCAAGTACCTTGCCCGCTGTCTCCTTGAAATCTGGCAAACGCTTGGCTAGGCTTAACGTTTCCGCTTACACGGGGTGTTCCGCTACATGAGATGGTTGATCCGGTATCTGTAAAGGTTACATCGAAATTGCTTCCGAAGGAACAATCCCTATTATACACTTCTGCAAAGCGCGCCGTTGGTGAACTAAATTGCATCTTGATATCTCCTACATCAGAGTGGGTTGCTCTCATATAAAAGCTTACGCTGGTCACCACAATGTCATCAGTAACATCTACTCTAGCACTTACGGCATTGTTTGAAAAGGTGTCCCATGTGTTGTCGCCGTTTTCGTAATACTCATTGTCATACGTATTACAAACATCATCTGCCGTTTGGAAGACATACGTTTCTGAGTAATTACCTGCAAGACATGAATTATTAGGTCTAATTCTCCAATAATAAATGCTCCCTGCTGTCAATGTTGTTGACTGATATGTTGTTGCCGCTGTTACGTTTGCCGTTTCATTTACAGACGCAAATGTTGGATCTGTTGATATTTGAATATCATAATCGGAAGCACTTGTTAAGGCTTGCCATGTAAAATCAAGGGTCGTTGATTGGTTTGTTGCACCATTGGACGGACTTGTCAACGTTGCGTCTCCGATACTGTTGTCAAACACATTTAGCAAGACATCATAGGTTTCTGTGGCAGACGTCGACTGCCCTTGCACCGTAATTGTATAATTTCCGGGAGTGATTGCACCTGTGTTTGAAACCGTCATTGTAAATGCTGTAGCCGTACTAGATGACGCTGGCGAAAAGTTCACTGCTGCACCCGCTGGGGCATTCAATGCACTAAAAGTTACGTTTTCAGAAAACCCTGGTGCTGGCGTATAGTTAAGATTAAATACCGCATTGGCTGGTTGACAGGTAGACACTGTAGGTTGCGCTGCGGTCATTTCAAAAGTTCCCGCTTTGATCTCAAAATCTTGATTCGAAATATCAAAAAAGATGTTCGAAGCTGCCTCAACTTTTATTCTGTTATTTGTGCCTATGTTGTTTGGTACAGTAATATTTTGCGAACCATCGTTGGTAACTCCAGATGCTAATGTCACTGGATAAGTGAGCCCGCCATCGGTGGACAAAAGAATGTTAACGTTGGCCGAAAGCCCTGCTGTATTGTTCACATTCCAAGTAACTGTCTCACTGGCTCCAGCATACCAGATCTCTGAGCCAGTATTGGGTGATGAAACTACAAATGGGCCTGCTGTACCGGATACGGTAATGATTGTGTTGTCGTGATCCGTTTGTCCTCCCGAAGCGTTATTGTCTCTTACTGTTAATCTGAAATCCAATTGTCTTCCTACGCTTGGCAATACTTCCCATATTGGCGTTTCATTATTGATAACGGCCTGCATGTTCGGGAATGTACGTGTGGCGTCGGTTGTTGGAAAGAGTGTTCTGAATGCTGGGCCTCCGGCGTTGGTTGAAACCGGCGGCTGCGTATAACTTCCGTCGTCGTCCATTTGCTCCCAACAATAGGTAAGCACATCACCTGCATCGGGATCACTGGAAGCGCTTCCGTCTAACGTAAAAGGTGTAGAAATTGGAATCGTATAGTTGCTACCAGCATTGGCTGTAGGCTCTATATTTGAAATCACGATCTCGGTCTCGCAAGCATCTGCGAGAATGTCATCCGTCATTTGCTGAATGCTGATGGCGTGAAAATAGGCGTCACTGTTATCTTGTACGTTTGGTGTACAGATTCCAGCGTATCCCATAATGGTAGAAGCACTACCTGTCTCGTACGCTGCCGATGATTGCGCACCGAAACATGCGTTGTAATAAGTGTGACTGGCACTAAACTGGTGCCCAATTTCGTGCGATACGTAGTCAATATCAAAAGGATCGAATTCGGGAGTTACAATACCTGTAACACCGCGCCCTTTACTGCTTGTGCTACATGGACTTGTCCCGGCGATTCCACCACCACCTGTACTGAATACGTGACCGATATCATATGATCCCGAACCGATGATACCGTTGATGTTAGAAGTATTGGTACCTAACATCTGACCTCCGTCATAATTGTCATAGGGCTCGGGGTCACCTCCTGTGGTCACACCGTTAAAGTAGATCAACTCATCATTTTGTGCGTTAAGTTGAAAAGTAACCGCAACGTCTCTTTCGTATACGCTATTTACTCTGGCCACAGTGATTACCATTGCTGCCAAAGCGTCTGCGCGTGCATCGCCGTTTCCGGCATTGCCATCGTCGTGGTAGTTGGTATACTCTGAAGTACATGCTATCGCGATGTCATATCTTCGAAGTCTTCCGTCTTGAATGTTTCTCTCTACGGCAGCTCCTGTTGCGAAGTTATCTTCTACCTCATTAATCACTTCATCAGCATGGCATCTCCAATCATCGTCGTTTGCTCTGCTGTAATCCATACGGTCATACACAACATAGTTGTCAAGATCTCCTTTTGCATACGGATCAATGTAGATCGTTTTTTGACCGGTAATAAGTCCGCGGAAACCTTGTTGGGTATCTGTGAAATAGATTTTGTTTAGCGGATTATCGATGCTCTGACCAAAGAATGATGTGATCTGCGGGTATTTTGCTGCCAAGGCTGGATGCATAATCGAAGTTTTCTGGATTCGGAAACTTTCGAACTGGCCATCCTTTGTTGGAAACTGGACAATTACTGTTGAATTTCTACCAGCAGCTGTAAATCGTTCTGGTGATTGCTGAAGGGCTTGCTTCAACGCATTTCTATTCAATTGAAACAATTGATACTTATTAGGTACAATCGATCTATCGAGTGAAAGTGTTCTTTGAGATAATTGAGATTCTTCCTTTTTCTGCCAAATTTGATTTGATTGAGCAGCTAGATTAAGTGCAAAGAAAGAACATACCAAGAAGAGTATAATTCTTACCATAGGAGGGGATTAAAGTTAATTTAGTTCAGTATCAGTTAATTGGGCCTAGCTAATATAGGTGTTTTCCTCAATAAATAAAAGGTAAAACGGATATTAACATATTGAATTTGAAAGTTTCTACCTACAAAAAAGTGTCTTTTTGTACTATTTTACCTAAATAGTATATTATTTCACCTACAAATCACTGATAATCAACCTTCAACTGCCAAATGTTAAAAAAAATAGGGCTCCTATTTCTGGAGCCCCTTTTCTCTACTTTTTTCTTGCTTTTATAGCTTGAAAGCATTTTCCTGAGGATATACAGCTACATCCCCAAGTTCTTCTTCAATTCGAAGCAACTGATTGTATTTTGCCATACGATCACTTCTGGAGGCAGAACCTGTCTTTATTTGACCAGTGTTCAATGCTACAGCAAGATCGGCAATTGTATTGTCTTCTGTTTCTCCTGAACGGTGTGACATTACTGAGGTGTAGCCCGCATTGTGCGCCATGTTCACTGCTGCAATGGTTTCGGTCAAGGTACCAATCTGATTTACTTTGATAAGGATCGAATTGGCTATTCCGTTTTTGATTCCTTTGGAAAGTCTTTCGACATTGGTTACAAATAAATCGTCTCCAACTAACTGTACCTTGTCTCCGACTTTGTCTGTCAAGGATTTCCAGCCATCCCAATCGTTCTCATCCATTCCGTCTTCCACAGAAATGATAGGATACTTTGCACAAAGGTCTGCAAGATATTGTGCTTGTTCTTCAGAAGTTCTAACGGCTCCGCTGTCTCCTTCAAATTTCGTGTAGTCATACTTGCCGTCTACATAAAACTCTGCAGCAGCACAGTCAAGTGCCAACATCACTTCATCTCCAAATTTATATCCTGCTTTTTCAACTGCTATTTGAATGGTATCCAAGGCATCTTCGGTACCGTCTAATGTAGGAGCGAAACCTCCTTCATCTCCAACGGCTGTGCTCAGCCCTCTGTCATGCAATACTTTTTTTAGATTGTGGAAAATCTCTGTTCCCATTTGCATGGCATGTGTAAAGTTATTTGCTTTCACTGGCATCACCATAAATTCTTGGAAGGCGATCGGTGCATCAGAGTGTGATCCTCCGTTGATGATGTTCATCATTGGTACCGGAAGGGTATTAGCACTAACACCTCCTACGTAACGGTATAACGGCATTCCCAACTCGTTCGCTGCCGCCTTCGCTACGGCCAGAGAAACGCCTAAGATAGCGTTGGCTCCAAGCTTTCCTTTGTTAGGTGTTCCGTCGAGTTCGATCATGGTCTGATCGATCAAATTTTGCTCAAATACCGAAGCTCCGATAAGTTCTTCGGCGATGGTTGTATTTACATTATTCACAGCAGTGGACACTCCTTTTCCCATGTAGGCATTTCCTCCATCTCGAAGCTCTACTGCCTCGTGCTCTCCTGTAGAGGCACCAGAAGGTACTGCTGCTCTTCCGAGCACTCCATTTTCTGTAATCACATCTACCTCTACTGTTGGATTTCCGCGAGAGTCTAAGATCTGTCTAGCATGAATGCTGATAATGATACTCATAAGTTGAAATTTTGTCGGTTGGTCCTTTGTAGGACTTGATATTATTTAGTTGTACGAAGATACGAAATGACCTTCTGTTAACGAGTTTTTGCCTTAATGTTGGAAAGAGATTTATGAATAATATTCCCTAAAACGTTTTAGGAAAATAAGATTGTTAACAAAACCTCTTAATCACTGCAATTATTTTACTTGCCCTTTTGCATGCTTTCGACAAACTGATCGAAAAGATATTCGGCATCGTGTGGTCCTGGGCTTGCTTCTGGGTGGTACTGCACTGAGAAGCAATTTTTGGATTTCATTCGAATCCCAGCTACTGTGTGGTCATTGAGATGCACATGTGTGATCTCGACATCTGGATGTGCTTCGGTTTCTTCTCTGTTGATCGCGAATCCGTGGTTTTGAGAGGTAATCTCTCCTTTTCCGGTGAGCAAGTTCTTTACTGGGTGGTTGATTCCTCTGTGTCCGTTGTGCATCTTATAGGTTGAGATACCATTTGCAAGTGCAATCACTTGGTGCCCCAAGCAAATACCAAATAGTGGTAGATCCCTGTCGATAATCTCTTTGGCCACTTGTTGTGCTTCTACCAGTGGTTCTGGATCCCCTGGCCCGTTAGATAGGAAGTACCCATCTGGATTCCATGCTTGAAGATCCTCGAACTTGGAATTGTAAGGAAATACTTTAATGTAGGCGTCGCGCTTTGCAAAGTTTCTGAGGATGTTTTTCTTGATTCCGATATCTAACGCCGCAATTTTGTATTTGGCGTTCTCGTCTCCAAAGTAATATGGTTCTTTAGTAGATACTTTTGAAGCGAGTTCAAGGCCATCCATATCTGGCACCTTACTTAATTGTTCTTTAAGGCCATCGATGTTGTCTACTTCAGTAGAGATCACGGCATTCATGGCTCCATTTTCTCTAATGTAGCTCACTAGTGCACGAGTATCTACATCTGATATGGCCATTAAGTTGTTTTCTTCAAAGAAGTCAAGCAATGAACCATCTGCAGCGACTCTGGAATATTCGTAGTTGAAATTCTTACAGATGAGCCCGGCGATCTTTATGCCTTCTGATTCTACCTCGTCATTATTGACGCCGTAGTTTCCGATGTGGGCATTGGTTGCCACCATCAATTGTCCAAAATAAGAGGGGTCGGTAAAGATCTCTTGATAGCCTGTCATTCCGGTGTTGAAACAAACCTCTCCGAAAGCAGTGCCATCTCGACCTACCGCCTTTCCGTAGAAAATGGTTCCGTCGGCTAGTAGGATCAGGGCTTTCTTGCGCGATTGATATTTCATAAAAGTTGTGTGTGTTTGGTGTTTAATTAAACTTTGGCAAAATAACATAAAAAAAGGATAAACTTTAACAGCTTATCCTTTTTAATATTAACGAAAACATCTTCATTATTCTTCAGATGTTTCTGGTTTCTCTTCGGCTGGTGCCTCTGCTTTCGCTTCTGGTGCCGTTTCTACTTGTGCTTCTGCTTTTTTGCTTCTACCACGTCTTGTAGATTTCTTCTTAGCTGGCTTAGCAGCGTTGTAGGTGTCGTTGTAATCGACAAGCTCGATCATCGCCATGTCTGCATTATCTCCTAGACGATTTCCTAACTTGATGATTCTTGTATATCCACCTGGTCTGTCTCCTACTTTAGCAGCTACATCTCTGAACAACTCAGTTACAGCATACTTGTTTCTTAGGTAACCAAATACGATACGACGGTTGTGAGTGGTATCGTTCTTTGACTTAGTTACTAGCGGTTCAACAAACTGCTTTAACGCTTTTGCCTTGGCCACAGTAGTATTGATGCGCTTGTGCTCGATCAATGAGCAAGCCATATTGGCAAGCATTGATTTTCTGTGCGCGGTCTTTCTTCCTAAATGGTTGAATTTCTTTCCGTGTCTCATTTCTCTATATCGTTACACTCTTTGGTAAGAGTTAGTCTTTATCTAATTTATATTTAGAAAGGTCCATCCCAAAGCTAAGGCCTTTAACGCTCACTAGTTCTTCTAGCTCGGTCAATGACTTCTTACCGAAGTTACGGAACTTCATCAAATCGTTCTTATTAAATGATACTAGGTCTCCCAATGTATCCACCTCTGCAGCTTTAAGACAATTCAATGCACGAACAGAAAGGTCCATATCAACAAGCTTGGTCTTAAGCAATTGTCTCATATGTAGTGACTCTTCGTCATACGTTTCGGTCTGTGCAATTTCGTCAGCCTCTAGTGTTATTCTCTCATCAGAGAATAGCATGAAGTGATGGATCAATGTTTTGGCAGCTTCTGTCAACGCATCCTTAGGATGAATAGAACCGTCTGTGATGATCTCGAATACCAATTTTTCGTAATCGGTCTTTTGCTCAACACGGAAGTTTTCGATGCTGTACTTCACATTTTTCACTGGAGTGTATACAGAGTCGATAGCGATCGTACCAAGTGGTGCGTTTTGCTTTTTGTTCTCTTCTGCAGGAACGTATCCTCTACCTTTTTCGATAGTGATCTCCATGTTGATGCTCACTTTAGGGTCCATGTTACAAACCACTAATTCTGGGTTTAGCACTTGGAATCCTGAGATGAACTTTTGGAAATCGCCAGCAGTTAACTGCTCTTTTCCAGTTACTGAGATCGAAACAGTTTCGTTATCGATGTCTTCGATCTGTCTCTTGAAACGTACTTGCTTCAAGTTCAAGATCATTTCTGTTACGTCTTCGACCACTCCAGGAATGGTAGAAAACTCGTGGTCAACTTTATCGATACGCACTGACGTGATCGCAAAACCTTCAAGCGAAGATAAAAGTACTCTTCTCAAAGCGTTACCAACTGTCAATCCATATCCAGGTTCTAAAGGACGAAATTCAAATTTGCCTTCGAACTCTGATGAATCGATCATGATAACCTTATCGGGCTTCTGAAAATTTAATAATGCCATATTAGACTGCTGTGGATTATTATTTAGAATATAATTCTACGATTAGTTGTTCTTTGATGTTCTCTGGAATTTGTAATCTTTCAGGAACGGTTACAAATGTACCCTCCTTTGTTTCGCTATTCCAGGTAATCCATTCGTAAACATTGCTTGTGTTAGCCAACGAGTTCTCGATCACTTCTAGCGACTTCGACTTTTCTCTTACTCCAACAACATCTCCAGCTTTTAGGCTATATGAAGGAATGTTTACTACTTCACCATTTACAGTGATGTGTCTGTGAGAAACCAACTGACGTGCACCTCTTCTTGTAGGAGCTACACCCATACGAAATACAACATTGTCTAAACGAGATTCACAAAGTTGAAGCAATACCTCACCTGTTACCCCTTTACTTCTGTTTGCCTTTTCGAAAAGGTTTCTAAATTGACGCTCAAGAATCCCGTAGGTGTACTTGGCTTTTTGTTTTTCCATCAACTGAACAGCGTACTCAGATTTTTTACCTCTTCGTCTGTTGTTACCATGTTGACCTGGAGGATAATTTCTTTTCTCAAAAGATTTATCATCTCCGAAAATCGCCTCGCCGAATTTACGAGCGATCTTAGTAGTTGGACCAGTATATCTTGCCATTTTAACGTGTTAATTTTGAAGGGAGCATGAATTAAGGTCAGTCCTTCGATGCTCTTGTTCCTTCTTTGGTTTATACTTAATAATTATACTCTTCTTCTTTTAGGTGGACGACACCCGTTGTGTGGTAGTGGAGTAACGTCGATGATCTCGGTCACTTCGATACCGTTGTTATGTAGCGTTCTGATTGCAGACTCTCTACCATTACCTGGTCCTTTAACATATACTTTTACTTTGCGTAAACCAGCCTCTTGAGCAACTTTTGCTGCATCTTCGGCTGCCATCTGTGCAGCGTAAGGAGTGTTTTTCTTAGAACCTCTGAATCCCATCTTACCTGCAGATGACCATGAAATCACGTCACCCTTTTTGTTTGTAAGAGAGATGATAATGTTATTGAATGAAGCTGTTACGTGTGCCTCTCCGACAGACTCTACAACTACTTTGCGTTTTTTTGCGCTTGACTTTGCCATATTCTTTTAGTTTCTAGCTGTTAGTTTTTAGTTATTGGAATCCTAGACTTTTACATTTCAAACAGATTCTTCTAACGTCCAAATACTAATGACTACTGTCTAATTATTATTTAGTTGCTTTTTTCTTGTTAGCAACTGTCTTTCTTTTACCTTTTCTTGTACGAGAGTTGTTCTTGGTTCTTTGTCCACGCAAAGGAAGACCAGCTCTATGACGAATACCTCTGTAGCATCCAATATCCATTAGACGCTTGATGTTCAATTGAACTTCAGAACGTAATTCACCTTCGATAGTGTAAGTACCTACTGCTTCACGAATACGTCCGATCTCATCATCAGACCAATCAGAAACTTTAGTGTCTTCACTAACTTTTGCAGCTTCTAAAATATCTTTAGCTCTGCTTTTTCCGATACCAAAGATGTAAGTTAATGCGATAACTCCTCTTTTATGCTTTGGTATATCTACTCCTGCGATTCTTGCCATAACTTATCCTTGTCTTTGTTTAAATCTAGGATTCTTTTTATTAATTACGTACAATCTTCCCTTACGACGCACAATCTTGCACTCGGGACTTCTTTTTTTAAGTGATGCTCTTACTTTCATAATATTTTAATACCTATAAGTAATTCTTGCCTTGGTTAAATCGTAAGGGCTCATCTCAAGTTTTACTTTGTCTCCAGGTAATAATTTGATATAGTGCATACGCATCTTTCCTGAAATATGAGCCGTCACAACGTGACCGTTTTCTAATTCTACCCGAAACATTGCATTAGACAATGCTTCGATAATGGTTCCATCTTGTTCTATTGCTGGTTGTTTAGCCATAAGTTATGCAACTACTTTTCTATTTTTACCAGTTTTCATTAGTCCATCATAGTGTCTATTCAATAAATATGAATTCACCTGTTGCATGGTGTCAATAGCAACTCCGACCATAATCAACAATGATGTTCCTCCGTAGAATAACGCCCATCCAGATTGAATACCCATCACCTTCACAACGACAGCAGGAAGTACTGCAATCAATGCAAGGAAAACAGAACCTGGGAACGTGATCAACGACATGATCTTATCTAGATAGTCTGAAGTTTCTTTACCTGGACGAATGCCCGGGATGAAACCTCCACTACGTTTAAGATCGTCTGCCATTTTATTAGTAGGTACTGTGATCGCCGTGTAGAAATATGTGAACACGATGATTAGCAACGCAAATACTACGTTATACCACAGTCCGAAAATATCGCTAAACTCTGCTTGCATCCACTGTCCGAATTCTTTTCCTTCAAACGCTTTACCAATGTAGGCTGGTGCAAACATGATCGCTTGTGCAAAGATGATCGGCATTACTCCAGAAGCATTTAACTTCAAAGGAATGTACTGTCTTGAACCAAATACATTCTTTTCGTATCCTCCAGAAGCCGTACGGCGTGCGTATTGAACTGGTATTTGACGTACTGCCATTACCAGCAACACACTTGCCAAGATGACCACGATCCAAATAACCAATTCGATAAGGATCATCATCAGACCACCATTACTTTGAAATACTCTCGAATCAAACTCTTGTCCAAATGAGATTGGTAAACTAGCGATGATACCCACCATGATCAGCAACGAGATACCGTTTCCGATACCTTTGTCGGTAATCTTTTCACCTAACCACATTGCGAAGATCGTTCCTGTTACCAGAATCAAGATCCAGATGATGGTATAGAATGGGTTATTGATCAATGAAGGAGCTCCTACTTGTGCAAAAGCTTCTTGTGGAACACCCAATGCCTGAATACCATATAGGTAAGCAGGAGCCTGAACCACACAGATAACGATGGTCAACCAACGTGTTATCTGGTTGATCTTCTTTCTACCACTTTCGCCTTCTTTCTGAAGTTTCTGTAGATAAGGAATTGCAATTCCCATCAACTGCACAACAATCGAAGCCGAGATGTAAGGCATGATTCCTAATGCAAAAACAGAAGCGTTGGCGAATGCCCCTCCTGTAAATGCGTTTAAGATCCCTAGAAGACCTCCATCTTGCGATGTATTCTTAGAAAATTCTGATAGCTGAACAAAATCAACACCTGGAAGAACAACCTGCGCACCAAAACGGTATACCAACAGTAATCCTAGGGTCACTAGGATTCTGTTTTTGAGTTCTTCTATCTTCCAGATATTGCTGAGTGTTTCGAAAAATTTCTTCATATTGAAAATAAACTTATAAAGTTACGGCTTCACCTCCAGCTGCTTCGATAGCTGCTTTTGCTGTTGCTGTAAATTTATGAACAGTTACATTTAACTTTGACTTTAGCTCTCCTCTTCCAAGGATCTTCACCAAGTCAGTCTTTTTGATCTCTCCGTTTGCGTACAAAATATCTACAGATACTGTATCAGTGATCTTACCACTATCTACCATCTCTTGTAGTTTATCTAGGTTGATACCTACGTACTCTTTACGGTTGATATTTTTGAAACCAAACTTAGGCACACGTCTTTGAAGTGGCATTTGTCCACCTTCAAAACCGATCTTCTTAGAGTAACCAGAACGTGACTTGGCTCCTTTGTGACCTCTTGTAGAGGTACCACCTTTACCAGAACCTTGTCCTCTTCCTACTCTTTTTCCTTTGTTTTGAACTGAACCTTCAGCTGGTTTTAAGTTACTTAAATCCATAACAGTTACTTGTTATTGTTATTTAGTTTCTTCGACAGAAACCAAGTGTTGAACTTTCTTTACCATACCAAGGATAGTTGGTGAAGCGTCATGCTCTACCGTATGTCCTATCTTGCGTAAGCCAAGCGCCTCTAACGTTCTCTTTTGGTCTTGAGGACGTTTGATCTGGCTCTTTACTTGTGTTACTTTGATCTTTGCCATTTTTATCCTTGAATTATCCTTTAAAAACTTTTTCTAAAGAGATTCCTCTTTGTCTAGCTACTGTTCTCGCATCTCTCAATTGAAGTAGGGCATCAAATGTTGCCTTTACTACATTGTGAGGGTTTGAAGAACCTTGTGATTTAGAAAGTACATCGTGTACACCTACTGCTTCAAGTACTGCACGTACTGCACCACCGGCGATAACCCCGGTACCGTGTGAAGCTGGCTGCAAGTATACTCTTGCACCTCCGTACTTACCTTTTTGCTCGTGAGGCAGTGTACCGTTGTTAAGCGGAATACGTACTAGGTTCTTCTTTGCGTCTTCAACTGCTTTGGCGATCGCCTCAGCAACTTCTTTAGATTTTCCTAGACCGTGACCTACAACCCCGTTCTCATCACCTACCACTACGATAGCTGAAAATCCGAAAGCTCTACCACCTTTAGTAACTTTAGTAACTCTTTGTACACCAACCAAACGGTCTTTCAATTCAAGACCACTAGGTTTTACTAATTCTGCATTTTTGTATTTCTGATACATAATTTCTTAGAATTTTAGGCCTGCTTCTCTAGCACCGTCTGCCAATGATTTAACTCTACCGTGGTAAAGGTACCCACCTCTATCGAAAGAAATGGTCTCGATACCTGCTTTAAGTGCTTTTTCAGCTACAGTTTTCCCTACGATTGCAGCGACCTCTGTTTTAGTGCCTTTTGCAGTACTGATCTCTTTATCTCTTGAAGATGCAGAAACGATGGTAGTTCCTGTTACGTCATCTATAACTTGCGCATAGATTTCTTTATTGCTTCTAAAAACAGACAGTCTTGGTCTTGCTGAAGTACCAGAAATAACCTTTCTGATTCTGTTTTTAATTCTTTGTCTTCTTTCAGTCTTTGATAATGCCATGATGCTACTTATTAAGCTGATTTACCTGCTTTTCTTCTGATTACTTCTCCTACGAACTTAACTCCTTTTCCTTTGTAAGGCTCTGGCTTACGGAATGAGCGAATCTTAGCAGCAACTTGACCTACCAATTGCTTGTCGTAAGACGTTAACTTTACGATAGGGTTCTTACCTTTCTCACTGATCGTCTCAACCTTTACTTCTGGAGCAAGGTTCATTACGATGTTGTGAGAAAAACCTAAAGCTAGGTCTAGTTTCTGACCTTGGTTGCTGGCTCTGTAACCAACTCCAACCAATTCCAATTCCTTAGTAAACCCTTTAGATACACCTTCAACCATATTGTTGATCAAAGCTCTGTATAGACCGTGCTTTGCTTTGTGCTCTTTACTCTCGGATGGTCTCTCAAGTACTAGATTTCCTTCCTCTTGCTTGATGGTAATTCCATCAATGGCTTGAGTTAGCTCTCCTAGTTTACCTTTTACGGTAATCCCTCCATCTTTTATGTCTACTGTAACTCCGTCAGGAATCACGATCGGACTTTTACCTATTCTTGACATTTCTTATTGTCTTTAAATGTTTAGTAAACGTAACACAATACTTCTCCTCCAACATTGTCTCTTTGGGCTTGCTTACCTGTCATTACACCGTGAGATGTAGAGACGATGGCAATACCTAGTCCGTTAAGAACTCTTGGTAGGTCAGATGCACCGGCATACTTACGTAGACCTGGCTTACTGATACGTTGTATTTTTTTGATCACAGGCTCTTTGGTAAGCTTGTCGTACTTAAGGGCGATCTTGATCGATCCTTGTACGGTGTCGTCTTCGAACTTGTAGCTTAGAATGTACCCTTGATCAAATAAGATCTTGGTGATTTCCTTCTTTAGCTTAGAAGCTGGAATCTCTACCACTCTGTGACCCGCTCTGTTAGCGTTTCTTAATCTTGTTAAATAATCTGCAATAGGATCTGTATACATTGTCTTATCCTTTTAAAATCTTAATTACCAACTTGCTTTTTTCACTCCAGGAATTAAGCCTTTATTTGCCATTTCTCTGAACATAACACGAGAAATCCCGAATTGACGCATGTAGCCTTTTGGTCTTCCAGTTAGTTTGCAACGGTTGTGTGCACGTACTGGAGAAGCGTTCTTTGGTAGCTTTTGCAATGCTTCGTAGTCACCAGCTTCTTTTAAAGCTTTTCTCTTTTCAGCATATTTAGCTATCAACTTAGCTCTTTTTACCTCGCGGGCTTTCATTGATTCTTTAGCCATACTAATTCTTTTTAAAAGGTAATCCTAATTCGCTTAATAATGATTTTGCTTCCTTATCTGTGTTTGCAGATGTCACGAATGTGATATCCATACCAGATATTTTATTCACCTTGTCGATGTTGATCTCTGGAAAGATGATTTGCTCTGTGATCCCTAGGTTGTAGTTTCCACGTCCGTCAAAACCGTTGGCTTTGATTCCGCCGAAATCTCTAACTCGAGGAAGTGCAGAAGTAATCAATCTGTCTAAAAATTCGTACATGCGCTCACCACGTAAAGTTACTTTGGCACCGATTGGCATCCCTTTACGAAGTTTAAAGGCAGCTACGTCTTTCTTAGACATAGTAGCTATGGCTTTTTGACCAGTGATCAAGGTAAGCTCGTCAACTGCATAGTCGATCAGCTTCTTGTCAGCTACAGCGGCACCAACACCTCTACTAAGAACGATCTTCTTTAGTTTAGGCACTTGCATTACATTACTGTATCCGAACTCTTCTGTAAGAGCAGTAACAACTCTGTCCTTGTACTCTTGCTTTAATCTTGGAACGTAAGTCATAACTATATTACTTCATTAGATTTTTTGGCAAATCTTACTTTCTTATCGTCTTCCATTCTGTATCCAACTCTTGTTGTCTCACCGTTAGCGGTAAGCAATGAAAGATTAGAAATGTGAATAGAAGCTTCCTTCTCTACGATTCCGCCTTGAGGATTTTGTGCACTTGGCTTCTGATGTTTCTTCACCATGTTCACACCTTCGACGATCGCTCTATTTTTTTCACGGATAATACGTACTACCTTCCCTTCGGCACCTTTATGGTCACCTGCGATCACGCGTACTGTATCTCCTGATTTGATCTTTAGCTTTGTCATTTTACTCATGTAATGTGTTAAAGCACTTCTGGTGCTAATGATATAATCTTCATGAATTGTTTGTCACGAAGCTCTCTAGCAACCGGACCAAATACACGTGTACCTCTCATCTCACCCGCTGGGTTCAACAAAACACATGCATTGTCATCGAATCTGATGTAAGATCCGTCTGGTCTTCTTACTTCTTTCTTAGTACGTACAACAACTGCTGTTGAAACTTGCCCTTTCTTAACGTTACCGTTAGGAGTGGCATCTTTAACCGTTACTACGATCTTATCTCCAACAGAAGCATATCTTCTTTTTGTACCGCCTAGAACACGGATAGTCAAAACTTCCTTCGCTCCCGTGTTATCTGCTACTTTTAATCTAGATTCTTGTTGTACCATAATTACTTCGCTCTTTCAATGATTTCAACTAATCTCCAACACTTGGACTTACTCATAGGACGTGTTTCCATGATCCTTACTGTATCTCCAATGTTGCAATCGTTTTGTTCGTCATGAGCAACATATTTCTTTGTTTTCAAAACGAACTTACCGTACATAGGGTGCTTTACCTTTTTAACTTCTGAAACCACGATTGATTTCATCATTTTGTTACTGGTTACTACCCCTATTCTTTCTTTACGTAAATTTCTTTTTTCCATCTTTAGCAGCAAACAAATTATTGCAATTCTCTTTTAGTTAGCTCTGTCGCCAATCTTGCTACCGTTCTTCTAGCTGAACGCAATTGGATTGGGTTCTCTAGCGGTGTGATAGCGTGAGCCATTTTTAGATCTGCATAATTCTTTTTGAATTCACCAAGCTTTTCTTGAAGCTCAGCAGTAGATAATTCTTTAATTTCTGACTGTTTCATAACTTATAAAAATTAAGCTTCAAAATCTCTTGCGATTACAAACTTGGTTCTTACTGGAAGTTTTTGTGCTGCAAGACGCAATGCTTCTTTAGCAACGTCTAGAGGCACACCTCCAACTTCAAATAAAATTCTGCCGGGTTTCACTACAGCTGCCCAATATTCTGGAGCACCTTTACCTTTACCCATACGTACTTCTAACGGCTTCTTTGTGATCGGCTTGTCTGGGAAGATCTTGATCCATAGTTGTCCCTCTCTCTTCATGTAACGAGTTGCAGCAATACGCGCAGCTTCAATCTGACGAGAAGTGATAAACTTTGAGTCTAAAGATTTTATCCCGAACATCCCATTAGAAAGTCTATGACCTCTTTGAGAGTTACCTTTCATACGGCCTTTCTGTACTCTACGATATTTCGTTCTTTTCGGCTGTAACATTTTCTTTACTTTAAAAAATTACTTTTTACGACGAGCTTTTGGTTTTCCTGAGCCTGAACCTTTTCCTCCTTGCTTCTTGGTAGACATACCAACTAGCGGAGAAAGTTCTCTCTTACCATAAACTTCGCCTTTCATGATCCACACTTTCACTCCCAATCTACCATAAGTAGTGTGAGCTTCAACAAGTGCATAATCAATATCAGCTCTAAAAGTCGATAAAGGAATTCGACCATCTTTGTACGCTTCAGAACGTGCCATTTCAGCACCATTCAAACGTCCTGAGATCTGAATTTTGATTCCTTCTGCATTCATGCGCATAGCGGCAGCGATAGCCATTTTGATCGCACGTCGGTAACTGATCCGGCTTTCGATTTGACGTGCAACACTTGCTGCTACTAAGTTGGCATCAAGCTCTGGTCTCTTGATCTCAAAAATGTTGATCTGAACCTCCTTGCTGGTGATCTTCTTAAGCTCTTCTTTTAGCTTGTCTACCTCCTGTCCACCTTTTCCGATAATAATACCAGGTCTGGCAGTGGTGATAGTAACGGTTACAAGCTTAAGCGTGCGCTCGATGATCACTCTTGATACACTAGCCTTCGATAAACGAGCATGGATGTACTTTCTGATCTTGTCATCTTCAGCAAGTTTGTCTCCGTAGTCATTACCTCCGTACCAGTTGGATTCCCATCCTCTGATGATACCTAGGCGATTTCCGATTGGATTTGTCTTCTGTCCCATACTGTTATCTACTAGCTTTGTGTGTTATTGTTAGATCCAAGCACCAATGTTACGTGGTTGGAACGTTTTCTGATTCTGTGTGCACGACCTTGTGGCGCAGGACGAAGTCTCTTCAACATGCTTCCACCGTCTACACGAATTTCTTTAACGAATAAATCTGCATCCTCTAAGCTTGCATCTTCGTTTTTAGCTTGCCAGTTGGCGATTGCCGACAACAATAGCTTCTCTAAACGACGTGATGCTTCTTTTTGGCTAAATCTCAAAATAGCAAGTGCTTTTTCTACTTCTTGTCCGCGAACTAGATCTGCCACAAGGCGCATCTTTCTTGGCGAAGTAGGGCAGTTATTCAACTTAGCAAAGGCCAAACTCTTTTTGGCTTCTTTGATTTGCTCTGCTCTTTCTCTCTTACGAACTCCCATAGCTACTTATTATTTTTTTCCTTTATTTTTTGCACCAGCGTGACCTCTAAACGATCGTGTTGGTGAAAATTCTCCTAACTTATGACCTACCATGTTTTCAGTAACATAAACAGGTACAAACTGACGACCATTATGTACAGCGATAGTTTGACCAACAAAATCAGGAGTGATCATTGAAGCTCTTGACCAAGTTTTGATCACGGTCTTCTTTCCAGACTCAATGTTTTGTTGAACTTTCTTATCTAAGCTGTAGTGTACGTAAGGTCCTTTTTTTAGTGAACGTGCCATTTCTTAATACGTTTATTTCTTTCTACGTTCTACAATATACTTGTTGCTAGACTTGGTCTTAGATCTTGTACGGAAGCCTTTAGCTGGCAATCCTTTTCTTGATCTTGGGTGACCTCCAGAAGCTCTACCTTCACCACCTCCCATTGGGTGATCAACAGGGTTCATCACTACTGGTCTTGTTCTTGGTCTTCTACCCAACCATCTACTTCTACCTGCTTTACCAGACACCAACAACTGGTGATCCGAGTTAGAGATAGCTCCGATGGTAGCCACACAATTTACTAGCACCATTCTGGTCTCTCCAGAAGGCAATTTAACGGTAGCAAACCTACCATCTCTTGCCATTAACTGAGCAAATGCTCCAGCACTACGGGCCATAACAGCACCTTGACCAGGACGAAGCTCGATACAAGAAATAATAGTTCCTAATGGAATTGCACTAAGAGGCATTGCATTACCGATCTCTGGAGCTGCATTCTCTCCAGACATCACCTTTTGCCCAACTTGTAGTCCATTTTGAGCAATGATGTAACGCTTTTCACCATCTTCATACTGCACCAAAGCGATGAATGCAGTTCTGTTTGGATCGTATTCAATGGTCAAAACTTCAGCAGGATCATTTACTCTGTTCCTTTTGAAGTCAATCACACGATACCTTCTCTTATGACCACCACCGATGTAGCGCATGGTCATTTTTCCTTGACTGTTTCTACCACCAGACCTTTTTTTCGGTTCGAGCAAGCTCTTCTCCGGCTTATCAGTAGTGATTGCGTCAAATCCGTTCACTACTCTAAATCGCTGCCCTGGCGTAATTGGTTTTAGTTTTCTAACTGACATCGTTGTCTTTTACTTATATATTGCTATAAAAATCAATAATATCACCTTCTGCCACTTGCACAATTGCTTTCTTTCTGGCATTGGTTTTACCATGTTGAATACCTGTCTTGGTATAACGTGTCTTTCTAGTTGGACCGTAGTTCATGGTACGAACTTTTTCAACAGAAACTCCGTAGGCTGCCTCAACGGCTTCCTTGATCTGAATTTTGTTAGCTCTAGGGTCCACATAGAATGCATAACGGTTACGAAGTTCGCTATCCGCCGTTGCTTTTTCTGTGATAATTGGCTTAATTAAGATACTCATCGGGTTTCTTATTTACTTAAATTCGACTCAATTCCTTCTACAGAGCTTTCCAAAAGCACAACGCTATTTGCGTTCATGATTTTGTAAGTGCTTAATTCTGAGTTAGTTACAACTTCAGACCTCTGCAAATTGCGCGACGACAAATATACATTATTATTTGAATCGCCCAACACTATCAAAGACTTTTTGTTCTCTAAGCCCAACGCTTTCAACACATTGATAAAATCTTTTGTTTTTGGAGCTTCGAAATTGAAGTCTTCAACAACCATTAAAGATTTCTCTTGTGCCTTGATACTTAGCGCTGATTTACGAGCTAGTCTCTTGATGTTTTTGTTCAATTTGAAACCGTAGTTACGCGGTCTTGGACCAAATACTCTACCTCCACCTTTGAACAAAGGATTCTTAATACTACCAGCACGTGCTGTACCAGTACCTTTTTGCTTTTTGATCTTACGAGTACTACCTACGATCTCACCTCTTTCTTTGGCTTTGTGAGTACCTTGTCTTTGATTGGCAAGATATTGCTTCACATCTAGGTATACAGCGTGCTCGTTAGGCTCTATAGCAAAAACAGCATCAGAAAGGTTTGCCTTTCTCCCTGTTTCTTTTCCGTTGATGTCTAATACTGCTACTTTCATTACTTCTGAATGATTACATAAGAGTTTTTATGACCAGGAATCGCTCCTTTGATCACTAGTAGGTTCTTTTCAGGAACTACTTTTAAAACTCTAAGGTTTTGAACTGTTACTCTTTCACCACCCATTCTTCCTGCCATCTTCATTCCTTTGAAAACTCTTGCAGGATACGATGCTGCACCAATAGAACCAGGAGCTCTAAGACGGTTGTGCTGACCGTGAGTCGCTTGACCCACACCCGCAAATCCGTGTCTCTTCACTACCCCTTGGAAACCTTTTCCTTTAGAAGTCCCTGAAACATCCACGAACTCTCCTTCTTCGAAGTGCTCTACTGTGATTACATCTCCTAATTTGTGTTCTCCTTCAAATCCTTGGAATTCAACGACTTTTCTTTTTGGCGTAGTACCTGCTTTCTTGAAGTGGCCTTGGGCCGCTTTAGTAGCACGTTTTTCTGCCTTGTCATCGAAACCAAGTTGAAGGGCTTCATACCCGTCAACCTCATTGGTTCTGACTTGGGTAACGACACAAGGCCCAGCCTCTACAACGGTACATGGAATGTTCTTTCCATTCTCGTCAAAGATGCTTGTCATGCCGATTTTCTTTCCGATTAACCCAGACATAATTGTTATTTAAAAATTAATAGTTATTAAAAAAATTCAGGGTCAAAAACACTTCAACCCTGAATGTATTTTTTTCCGTTTTTCCTTTGCGAAACGCTCCGGACATGTCTTGAAAGGCCACTCACCTTTCATAGGCATTTATCACACCTTGATCTCTACCTCAACACCGCTAGGTAATTCTAGCTTCATCAACGCGTCAATCGTCTTTGAAGAAGAACTGTAGATGTCTAGCAATCTCTTATATGAGCTTAGTTGAAACTGCTCTCTAGACTTCTTGTTCACGTGTGGAGAACGTAATACTGTAAAGATCTTCTTGTGCGTTGGCAATGGGATCGGTCCCGTTACAACTGCTCCAGTTGTCTTTACCGTTTTTACAATCTTCTCTGCAGATTTATCCACAAGGTTGTGATCGTATGACTTTAGTTTTATTCTAATTTTTTGACTCATTTTCTTAAGTATTAGGCGTTAACTGCTCCTTTTACTGCTTTGATCACCTCTTCCGAAATGTTAGAAGGCGTCTCAGCATAGTGAGAGAATTCCATAGTAGAAGTTGCTCTACCAGAAGATAGTGTTCTTAAAGCCGTTACATATCCGAACATTTCAGATAATGGCACTTCAGCTTTAACAACTTTAGAACCGGCTCTATCATCCATGCTGTTCACTTGACCTCTACGACGGTTCAAGTCACCAACGATATCACCCATGTTCTCTTCAGGAGTTAGAACTTCTAACTTCATGATAGGCTCCATAAGCACAGCTCTCGCAGCTTTAGCAGCAGCTTTATAACCCATCTTGGCAGCCAATTCGAACGATAGCGAATCAGAGTCAACCGCGTGGAATGAACCATCCTTAAGGGTAACTTTCATACTGTCCATCTCAAATCCAGCCAAAGGACCATTTTTCATAGCCTCTTTGAAACCTTTTTCTACAGAAGGAATGTATTCTTTAGGAATGTTACCACCTTTAATAGTATTAACAAACTCAAGTCCAGCTTTACCTTCTTCAGCAGGCTCCATAGTAAATACGATATCTGCGAATTTACCACGACCACCAGACTGCTTCTTGTATACCTCTCTGTGATCAGCAACAGCAGTAAGCGCTTCCTTGTACTCAACCTGAGGTTGACCTTGATTCACTTCTACCTTAAACTCACGTCTCAAACGATCCACGATGATATCTAAGTGAAGCTCACCCATACCTGAGATAATAGTCTGACCAGATGCCTCGTCAGTCTTAACTTGGAATGTTGGATCTTCTTCAGCCAACTTTGCCAAAGACATCCCCAGCTTATCAACGTCAGCCTTTGTTTTAGGCTCAACCGCAATACCAATTACTGGATCAGGGAAGTCCATAGATTCAAGAACGATCGGATGCTTCTCTGCAGATAGGGTATCTCCAGTCTTGATATCCTTGAATCCAACAGCTGCTCCAATATCCCCTGCCTCGATATACTCGATAGCATTTTGCTTATTAGAGTGCATTTGGTAGATACGAGAGATACGTTCTTTCTTACCAGAACGGTTATTCAACACATAAGATCCAGCGTCTAGACGTCCAGAGTATGCACGGAAGAATGCCAAACGACCTACGAAAGGATCGGTAGCAATCTTAAATGCCAATGCAGCAAATGGTTCTTTTACATCCGGCTTACGTGTTTCTTCTTGCTCTGTATCAGGATTCATACCAACAATACCTTCCTTATCTGTTGGAGAAGGCAGGTAACGACATACAGCATCTAACAAGAACTGTACACCTTTGTTTTTAAAGGCAGATCCACAGATCATTGGAATGATAGACATATCCATCACAGCAGCACGAAGCGCGGCATGCACTTCTTCTTCCGTGATAGAATCTTCATCCTCCATGTATTTTTCCAATAGGTCTTCGTCATACGCAGCAACCTCTTCGATAAGCTTTCCACGAAGCTCAGCAGCTTCCTCTTTTAACTCTTCAGGAATTTCTACTACATCAAAAGTAGACCCTTGTGTTTCATCATGCCAAATGATCGCACGGTTCTTCACCAAGTCAACAATTCCTTTAAAGTCTGCCTCATCACCAATATTCATTACGATTGGCACTGCGTTCGACTTCAACATATCTTTTACTTGCTGACAAACAGCCATAAAGTTAGACCCTTGACGGTCCATTTTGTTCACGAATCCGATTCGTGGCACTTTATAGTTATCAGCTAGTCTCCAGTTTGTTTCTGATTGAGGCTCTACACCATCAACAGCACTAAACAAGAATACCAAACCATCCAATACTCTCAATGAACGGTTTACCTCAACGGTAAAATCAACGTGACCAGGAGTATCAATAATGTTGAAGTGATACCCTTTTGAGTCAGAAGTAGGTTTTCCTTGCTCGGTTGGGAAGTTCCAAGTACAGGTTGTAGCTGCAGAAGTAATGGTAATACCACGCTCTTGCTCTTGCTCCATCCAGTCCATGGTGGCAGCACCATCGTGCACCTCACCAATCTTGTGGCTTACACCTGTATAATAAAGGATACGCTCAGTAGTGGTTGTCTTACCAGCATCAATGTGAGCCGCAATACCTATATTTCTTGTATATTTTAAATCTCTTGCCATTTTTTTGAATGTCTTCTAATAAGGATTAAAATCTAAAGTGTGAGAATGCTTTGTTGGCCTCTGCCATTTTGTGCGTATCAACTCTTTTCTTAACCGCTGCACCTTCTTCTTTAGCCGCAGCTAACACTTCGGCAGCAAGTTTTTGAGCCATTGACTTTTCATTTCTCTTACGAGAGTAGCTGATAAGCCATTTCATGGCCATTGATACTTTTCTATCTGGTCGGATCTGCATTGGGATCTGGAATGTTGCACCACCTACACGACGGCTACGAACCTCAACGTGTGGCATTACATTTGACAACGCATCTTTCCAAAGTTCAAGTGCAGTCTTCTCGTCATCTTGTTTTTTCTCTTCTACGATATCGATCGCATCGTAAAAAATCTTGAATGCTACCGACTTCTTACCGTCCCACATTAAGTTGTTCACAAAACGTGTTACCAATTGATCGTTAAATCTTGGATCCGGTAAAAGTGGTCTTTTTTTCGCCTGTCTTTTTCTCATGACTTCTGTTTACATTAAAGAATTAATGATTACTTCTTTGGGCGTTTAGCTCCGTATTTTGATCTACGTTGCGTTCTACCTTCTACACCGGCTGTATCTAACGCACCACGAACAATGTGATAACGTACACCAGGTAGATCTTTTACCCTTCCGCCTCTAACTAATACTATCGAGTGCTCCTGGAGGTTATGTCCTTCACCTGGGATGTATGCGTTCACCTCATTACCATTGGTAAGCCTTACCCTTGCAACTTTACGCATTGCAGAGTTAGGTTTTTTAGGCGTTGTGGTATACACACGCGTACATACGCCACGTCTTTGTGGACACGAATCCAAAGCAGCCGATTTACTCTTCTTAGTTATTTTGGCCCTTCCTTTTCGTACTAATTGTGAAATAGTTGGCATAAATAATTTTAAATAATTAATTAAAAAACCCTCTTTTAGAGGGCTGCAAAGGTAGAAATTAATTTGTATTAATCAAACGGCTTCATATTATTTTATTAGATAAACAAAACTATCTATCAATTCGTTACAAAAATTATGGCGCCATGAGGCGCCATAATTATATCTTTTTTTGGATGAATTCCATATTATTAATTTGCTTCCAAGAACTTCAAGAGCCTAACAACGCCCTCTTGTTCTTTGAGGTCTATCTTGTTTTCTTTTACGAATTCTTTTGCTTTTTGACGATCTTTTTCATCGAGCGTCTCTAACACCTTCTTCTTTCGAAGCATTACCCACTCTAATGTTTCTCCGGGCTTTCCGATAAAAAACTCTTCTACGTCAACAAAACGAGCAGGAAAAGACCTAGATAGTGAGTTGTACGCTTTCTTCTTCTCTTTGAGGATCTTCTTGGTACGTTTATAAAATAGATAACGATCACCCTTGTGCTTTAAGGCCATGAACCCTATATCAAACGCCTCCCCATTTTTAAACGGAAGATATTGGAAAGTCTCATCATTTAAACGACAGGAAACTTTACTGGACTTATATAAAGAGAATATTTCACTCTCTTCATTGTTGAACAACTTGAATTCTATATCATCACTGTAAGCATCCAATCGTGCATACACTTCTTTTTCCTCTCCTTCACCAAAGACAATAACCGCTGGCAGAAAAACCTCTGTGGCATAGGGACTTCCTTTTACTTTAGATACCGAATACTTCTTTTTACTATAAATCTTCTTTCTGAGATCTTCCCAAGCTTTTACCGCTTGCGGGTCTCCGCCTTGACCAAATGCAGGGCGAGTTCCTTGAGCGAACAATTGTGCTGCAAATAAACAGGCCACAACAAATAACAAATTTCTTTTCATTTTTTGATCGATGTGGAAAACATGAGCATACAACTCATTCTTTTCCTTAATTAATAATTACGTTTTGAATTTCTATTTGATGGGATTGCTAAGATAATAAAAGTTTGAAGCGAGTAAAACTACACCCCAAACTTTTATCATTCATTCTTATAATTTTCACTCTGAGATCAGCATAAACCAACGAGAGTATTTTTTGCAACCCTAAGACTGACTAAGCCCCCTCGGCATTCAGAAAAGCTAGAAGCCTCACCACTTGCGACTCATCTTTGAGGTTCACCTTATGTTCCTTGATATAATCCGTGGCTTTTTCACGATCCGATCTATCCAGCATCTGTAAGAACTTTTTCTTTTTCTGCGGAAGCAATGTTGGCGCTTCGCCTGGCCCTCCGATGTAAAATTCTTTGGCATCAGCAAAACGTGCCGGAAACGTTCGTTGCAATGAATTGGTCGCAGTTCTCTTTTTACGTATAGTCTTTTGATCCTTAACGAAGAGTGAATAACGAGTACCGTCCAACTTCTTAAGAAGATACCCTTGCGCCATTTCACCTTCTTTTGAGTACTGCATGTACTTCAACTCTTCACCATTAATAATACATGAAATTTTCGGAGACTTAAGCAACCCATAAATTGGCGCCCCTTCTCGATTGAACTCTTTGAACTCGACCTCATCATTGTACGCATTATAGCGAGCATAAAACTCTTTTTCCTTTTCACCGCTGTACATAACCACTGCAGGCACAAAGGCATCAAATGTATAAGGACTTCCCTTAACATCAGATATCTTCAGCATTTCCTTATTGTAGACCTTTTCACGAATCTCCTCCCACAGCTTTACTGCCTGGGGATCCCCTTCTAGGCTATACCCATAATTGTACATTTGAGAATTTCTGACAATGGGATCCCCGAACTTGAGTCCCACATCATAGTTGCCAAGGTTTCCATTTCCTGAAGGCGTTTGACTAAAAGACATGCTAAAAGCAAACAGAGCGAATAAACTCATTAAAATTGTTTTCATAACGGTAGCTTTGAATTGTTATTTTCTTTGAAGCCATTGAACAGACCTCCTTATCTCTCAAAATAGTTTCCTTCTAAAATAAAAAATCTAAAGCAAGAGAAGAAATCACATCTACTCTTTTATCCTGTACACCTAATTAAATAGGGCGAATAAATATATACCCCTCTTCAAACTCTACTTTAGCAGCATGAACAGAGACTAAGCCCCGCCAGAATTAAGAAAATTGAGAAGCTTTATCACTTGGGTATCGTCTTTAAGGTCCACTCCATGCTCCTTGATATAGTCTAGTGCCTTTTGCTGATCACCCTTGTCAAGGGCCTTCACAAATTTTTTCTTTTTTTGCGAAACCAAAACTGGCACCTCTCCCGGCCCACTGATATAGTATTCAGTTTCACCAGCGAAACGCGCTGGAAAAGTACGTTGCAGGGAATTGACCGCAGTTCTCTTCTTCTTTATAATTCTTCGGTCCTTCGTAAAGAAAGTGTAACGCGGACCTTCTAGTTTTTTCAAAAGGTAGCCTTGGGCTTGTTCACCTTCTTTTGAATATTGCATATATGTAAGCTCTTCCCCGTTAATCACACAAGAAATCCTAGGTGATTTCAGCAATCCATAGATGGGCGCCTCCTCTCTATTATATTCTTTGAATTCGATTTCGTCGTTGTAGGCATTATAACGTGCGTAAAACTCTCTTTCCTTCTCACCTCCATACATCACGATAGCTGGTATGAATGCCTCATAGGTGTATGGACTTCCTTTTACATCCGAAATCTTCAGCATTTCTTTATTGTAGACCTTTTTTCTTATTTCTTCCCACAACTTTACAGCCTGAGGATCCCCTTCTAAACTAAATCCACTATTCGAAAATTGACTACTCTTACCTCCAATAGGCGCACCAAACTTCTCCCCAAGGTCCTGCGCAAATGACACATTCAACGCGAACAAGGCAAGTAAAGACATTAAAATTGTTTTCATAACGTTAACTTTGTTTTGATTTGTTTTGTTTTGACTTTTGGACTCAACAACCTATAAGGGCAGAAAAGTTTTAACATCAAACACGACTCCTAATTTAATAAAATTAAAGACAACTCGACACAAAACCATTGAGAATTAACCACTTTACATCACTGATTTTTCTTCTCTTGACGAGCTCCGGCTTATTTGCACAAGATCTTCACCTGTCAATTGAGACTGTAGGCGCAACCAGTGAAAACGCAAAAGATTCGTTAAGCTACCAGCAAAAACACACAGACGCTCAGTCAGTCCTTGCCGAAGTAGCCAAAGTATCTGAACACCTTTCTAAAAAAGGATATTTTGAATTAAAGGTCGCACCCTTAATTAGAAAGAACGACACTTTGTTCATTTCAAAAATGTCCCTCGGAAAAAGAACCGACATGCTCAACATACGTTTTTCGAAAGAAATACGAGAGCGCCTGTCAATGGTCAACGATAGCTTAGAAATAAGGACGGAAGATTATGAGGGACTCGTAAATGACCTGCAGCGCCAACTGTCGAGCGCGGGATATCTCTTTGACCAAATAAGCCTCACTGACATACAACTTAAAAACAACATCGCTTCTGGCACACTCAAAATCATCAATAAGGGAAAGCGAACAATCGACCTTGTCACGGTAAAAGGGTATAATGAGTTCCCAATGACCTTCATCAAGCATGCTACCAAATTAAGGAAAGGACGTTCACTAGACCTCGAACTGATTACTCAAGAATCAAAGAATCTAAACAATCTACCTTTTATAAATGAGATAAAACCTCCTGAAATCCTTTTTGAAAAAGACAGCAGCACAGTCTACCTCTATTTTGAAAAGACCAAAAGCAACTATTTTGATGGTTTTTTGGGTTTTGCAACAGATGAAGAAACCAACAACCTAACCTTAAACGGCTATGTTGACTTGCGGCTTGTAAATAACCTTAACAACGGCGAATCCCTAAACCTCTCTTGGAAAAATGACGGAAATGAACAGACCCGATTTATAGCAAGGGCCAGCGTACCATTTATATTTAGCTCCCCAGTAGGTGTTGAAGCCTCCTTAGATATTTTCAGAAAAGACAGTACTTTTTTGAACACTGAGCTCGCCTTTAAACTAGGTTATCAACTTTCGCCAAAGGCTCGAGTGACCGCCGGAGTTTTGCAATACGAGTCCAACGATCTATTAGACAACTCACCCATTGATGTCGAAGACCTCACCGCAACCAAACTTTCAGTAGGTTACAATTACCGACTGCCCAATACAGATGACGCTTTGTTCATTGACAAGGCAGGCATTTTAATCGAAGCCAATTTTGGTAATCGAAAAACAAGCTTCTCCAAAGAGGAACAATATACCATTGAAGTTGATGCCAACTATCTATGGAAACTTAATTTACGTAATAGAATATTCGTCAGAGCCAATGCAGCCTTCCTGAACTCAGATAACTATTTCGAGAACGAAAAATATCGTTTGGGCGGAATTAATTCGATTCGCGGCTTCAATGAGAATTCATTGGAAGCGACGTTCTTTTCTTACCTTAATACAGAGTACAGGTTTCTACTTTCTAACAGCACCTACATCAACTCCATTTTTGATGTCGCCTTCTTACAAGACGACCTGATCGGAACCAAGGACAACCTCTTTGGATTCGGGATTGGTCTCGGAATTCGGTCAAAAGCTGGCCTGTTCAAATTGAACTATGCACTCGGAAAAACATCTGAATCAAGCGTGCGATTTTCTGACGCAAAAGTGCAGATCAGCTTTACTTCAATTTTTTAACATTATTTTACCTCAAATTAGACTTATTAAGAGAACTTCAACATTTTTAAGTAAAAAAAATTGGATAATTAACATGGAATTATGACTTTTGAAGGTAGCTAATTCAAATAATTTTAAAAATGAGAACAAAGTTTAGTGGAATTTTAACGCTGCTACTGGCGTTTGTTATGCAACTGGCTTTCGCTCAGGAAAAGACCGTTACAGGTACGGTCTTGGATGAAACCGGAACGCCATTGCCAGGGGCCACTGTTGTTGTGAAAGGAACAGCGACAGGAACCTCTACAGATTTCGACGGAAAGTATTCCATCGAAGCAAGTCAGGGAGGTATCCTTGTATTCAGTTATGTAGGATACACCCCCCAAGAAATTACCGTTGGTGCTGCCAACACCTATGACGTACAACTTGTATTGGGTACACAGTTGGACGAGGTTGTTATTACAGCACTTGGTATTAAAAAGGAAAAGCAAGCTCTTGGTTATTCTGTTGCCGAAGTAGGTTCAGAGCAACTTGAGCAACGTTCAGAAGGTGACATCGGAAGGGTCCTTACAGGTAAGGCTTCTGGGGTTAACATCAACCAGCAGAGTGGTCTTTCTGGATCGGGTACCAACATCGTAATTAGAGGTTTTAGTTCCTTTACAGGAAGCAACCAACCTTTATTTATCGTAGATGGTGTTCCTTTTAGTATTGACACAAACCCTGGAGGTGACTTCATCGATGGTAACAACGGATCAAGTAGATTCTTAGATCTTGACCCGAATAGTATCGAGAGTGTTAACGTACTTAAAGGTCTTGCCGCTGCAACTCTTTATGGGTCTCAAGGTAAGAACGGGGTAATCTTGATCACCACTAAGAATGGTGCTTCAGGTAGTGCGCAAAAGAAGAATGAGGTAACGGTAACGTCTTCGTACTTCTTTAATGAGATCGCATCTTTACCGGAATATCAAGATGAGTACGGTAATGGATTTGACCAAGCCTTCGGATGGTTCTTCTCTAACTGGGGACCAAGCTTCAACCAAAATGGCCCTGCAGGATGGGGTAACAGTAACGCTATTAACGGTACGGCATCAGGTACTCCTGGTTTCCTACAACACCCTTATAGCACTGCTGCTGCTGCAACTGGAGTTCCAGCTGCCTTCCCAGAATTCGCAAATGCACTTTATGAGTGGAGACCTTACGATAGTGTTGAGAACTTCTTTAGAACAGGTACTGTATTAAATACATCTATCAACTTTAGAGGTGCTTCTGATGACGGTAAAGTAAGCTATAACGCTAACTACGGTTATTTAGAAGATCAAGGGTTTACTCCTGGAAACCAAGTTAGAAGAAATAACTTAGGTGTTGGTGGTAGAGCCGAGCTCTCTAACAAATTTACTGTAAGTGGTGTTCTTAACTATGCAAGAACAAAATTCGTTTCTCCTCCTGTAGCACTTTCTCAGGGTAACGGAGCAACTGGTGCTGGTTCTTCTATTTTTGGTGACCTTTGGTTTACACCAAGAAGTATCGACATCCAAGGACTTCCATTCCAGAACCCAATTACAGGTGGTAGTGTTTACTACCGTCAGAACAACAGTATCCAGCACCCGCTTTGGACGCTGAACAACTCTGGAACAACTCAGGAGACAAACAGAATCTTTGGTACTGCTTCTGTAACGTATGCGTTCAACGACAACTTGAACTTATCATATAGAGCTGGTATCGACGTATATAGTGAGAACAACGTTAACTTCCAGAACAAAGGGGGTATTAACAGTAACAGTGGTGATGTTCGTTTAGCAAGTGGTATTTACGAAACTTGGAACAACACTAACACAATCTGGGACCACAACGTGGTACTTGCCGGAGATTATGATTTAACTGATGATATTGGATTCACTTTCAACGCAGGGGGTACGACTAGAAGAGAGATTTTCGACCAAAACGGTACCTTGAGTGACGGTCAGCAGGTATTTGGAGTATTAAGACACTTCAACTTCTTGAACCAAAATGAAAGACAATTCTCTAGTGAAAGAAACATTATTGGTGTGTATGGTCAGGCTGACTTCGACTACCAAAACATGTTATACTTAACACTTGCCGGAAGAAACGACTGGGTATCTAACTTTACGAAAGAGAACAGATCACTTTTCTATCCATCTGCTAGTGTATCTTTCATCCCAACTACTGCTTTTGAGAACATCAAAAGTGAAAACGGGTTGAACTACTTGAAGATGAGAGTTGGTTATGGTACTTCAGCGAACTTCGACGCAGGTTCTGCATATCCTGTAGTAGGAACACTAGTACTTGACACACAAGATAACCAAGATGGTGGTGGTGTAAACATCGTATCGAATACAACTGGTACACGTTTGGCTAACCCTGACCTGAAGCCTGAGCGCTTGAATGAGATAGAAGTTGGTTTAGAGTCTAGATTCTTAAACAACCGCGTTAATCTTGACGTTTCTGTCTATAAAAGAATTACAGAGGACCTGATCATTGATCGTCCGTTAGATCCTGCAACAGGTAACACTGTAGTAGCCACTAACATTGGTGAGATCGAGAGTGAAGGTATTGAGCTTGATTTAGGTGTTAACTGGTTTAGAGGGGCCGAAGAGGGTGACTTTAGCTGGAATACTAACTTGAACTTCACTGCCTACGAAACTACGGTGGTAGACCTAGGATTAGATACGGATCTTGTTGTTTATGCAGGTTTCACTAACCTTGGTAACGCCGCAATCGAAGGAGAACCTCTAGGGGTATTCTTTGGTAGTAGAATCCAAAGAGATGCAAACGGCGATTTCGTTGTAGGTGCAGATGGTAACTACGTTCAGGATCCTACTGATGGTATCATCGGAGATCCAAACCCAGACTGGGTAGCGAACTTACAGAATAGCCTTTCTTACAAGAACTTTACATTAGGTTTCCAACTTAACTATACAAGTGGTGGAGATGTGTACTCTAGTACCATTTCAACACTACTTGGTAGAGGTTTGATCACAGAGACCGTTGATCGTGAGGATACATTCATCTTACCTGGAGTACAGGCTGATGGAACTCCAAACAATGTTCAGATCAACAACTCTACGTATTACTTCAGTAACTTGTTATTCGGACCTAGTGAGCTTCAAGTATATGATGCAACAACTATTAGATTGCAAGAAGTTTCTTTAAGCTATGCACTTCCAAAGAAAGCATTGGAGAAAACTCCATTTGGTTCTTTGTCTATCACACTTTCAGGAAACAACCTTTGGTTTGATGCCATCAACACTCCTGACGGTGCTAACTTTGACCCGAATACTTCAGGTCTAGGTGTAGGTAACGGTTTTGGATTTGACTTCCTTAACGGACCAAGCTCAAGAAGATACGGACTTAGTTTAAAGGCAACATTCTAAAAGTTAAATATTTATTGAGATGAAAAAAATGAAAAAAAGTATAATTTTTAGTTTGCTTGCATCGGCAGTAACTTTTACAGCCTGTGAGTCTTTGGAACTCGATCTTACCGAGAACCCAAACGCACTTACTGATGCTTCGGCAAATGTAGACTTCTTCTTGAATTCGATTCAGGAGGATTTTGTAAGGCACCTGGAAGGGGATGCCAACTTTGACCCGAACGATAACTTCGTTTCTGGAGGTAACACCAATGGAGACGGTTTATCTAACATAGGACTTGAACTGACACGTGTTGACAACATGAACGGACGTCAGTATTTAAGTACATATCAAGGTAATGATTTCAACGATGAATGGACCAATGCTTACAGAGGTATTTTAAAGGACATTAGATCCATGACACCTTTGGCTGAAGCTGCGGAACAGACGCATCATATCGCAATTGCTCAATTCATTGAGGCATATTTGATCAGTTCTTTGGTTGATTTCTTTGGTGACATTCCTTACACGGAAGCACTTCAAGGAACAGCTAATTTGAATCCAAATGTCGATAGTGGTGCGAGCGTTTATGAAGCTGCACAAACTCTATTGGATAATGCAATTACTAACTTTCAAGCTTCGGCTGCTGCCGAACCGCAATACGATTTGTTCTACAACAATGACTTTGACAAGTGGGTAACTGCTGCCAATACACTAAAAATGAGGCTATATCTTCAAACTAGATTGGTTGATGGTAATGCAATTGCTAGCTTCAACAGCATCGTTACTTCTGGCAACTATATCACGGATTCAGCCGATGACTTTCAATATGCATGGGGCGGTGCTAGTGCTGTAAACCCTGATACTAGACATCCAAGATATGGTTTGAACTATCAAGCGGCCGGTGCAGGAGATTATATGTCTAATTGGATGATGAATATGATGGACACTACTGATGATCCAAGAATTCGTTACTACTACTACAGACAAACAACTGCCGTGCCTGGTGCTGAGATCGCTCCAAACGAAGAAGTGCTAGACTGTTCTTTAGAAACAGCTCCTCAGCATTATATAGATGGCGGTTTCACTTTCTGCTTTCTACGTAATGGATATTGGGGTAGAGACCACGGTAACGCTCGTGGTGTTCCGCCAGATGGGTTCTTAAGAACTACCTATGGGGTATATCCATACGGAGGTCGTTTTGATGACGACAGCTTCCAAGGTATCTCTCCTGGACAAGGTGGTGCTGGTGCAGGTATTACACCAATCATGACTGCCACATTGGTTAACTTTATGGTTGCAGAAGTTGCCTTGACACAAAGTCAAACAGGACCTGCTGCTACAGCGCTTGAAGCTGGAATTAGAAGCTCAATCGCAAAGACAATGAGCTTTGGTGCACTTGATTCATCTGCTGATATGTCTTTTGCTCCAAGTGAAACGGATATCAACGATTATGTTCAAGGTGTTGTCGATGCCTTTAACGATGGTGACATGAACGAAAAGTGGGATGTGCTAGGAGAACAATACTTGATCGCTCAGTTCGGTATGGGAGTTGATTGTTACAACTTCTACAGAAGAACTGGCTTCCCAAGAACATTGCAACCAAACCTAGAGCCAGACCCAGGGCAGTTTATTAGATCAATGTTCTACCCTGCAAATGTAGTGAACACCAACTCTAATATCTCTCAAAAGCCAGATCAAGTTCAACCAGTTTTCTGGGATAATAATGCAAGTGGTCCTGAGGCTAACTAATTAGAAATTATAATTTGACAAATATGAAAAGCATAAAACAATTGTTAACTATAGGATGCGCGGGTCTGATGATCGCATCTTGTAGCACTGACGACAAGATAGTCGACGAGGTAGTAGCTGATACTACTCGTGGTGCCATCTTGAGGACATTGAGCGAGGATGGGGATTTTGACCTGTTCCGCACCATGAACACCTTGGACGTGACTGTTGAAGAACAAGACCTCGAAGGTGGTGCATTATTGGATCGTGTAGAGCTTACAATGAGCTTTATCGACAATAACTTTATGGATGAAGAAAATGAGACCGATAGAGAATCTGTGTCAAATGCACCATTCTCAACAATTCCGGCAAGTGCATTTTCACCTGGAGCTTCAGGATTACCAACTACATCTTTTTCATTCACTATGGCAGAAGCATTAAGTGCTACTGGTACTGACCTTACTGCAGTATTACCTGGTGATCAGATTAGAGTAGATCTTGAATTGTTCTTGACAGATGGTCGTTCGTTTACAGCATCTGACCAATCAGGTAACGTTAGTGGTGGATCGTTCTTTAGCGCTCCTCACCAATACACAGTTACTATCGACGATGGTATTTCTTTCGAAATCGAAGACGTAAATGCCAATGAAATCGATATTACTGATGGTCTTACCTTGGCTGACAATGAAGATTACGCAGTTTCATTGAGCATCGATGACGGTGACGATGGAAACTTGCTTCAAACTTTGAACATCTACCGTGAGTTCATCGATAGAAGTATCGGAGACGATGGTATCGATCTTTCTGAGCCAGAAGCACTATTCGAAACGTATACAATTTCTGACCTAACATTGGATGACGGTGCTAGAACACTAGATCTTACATATCCATTGACGATGTTATTTGGAGGAAGTTTAACGTTTGATGACATCGGAGTTAATGATGAATTCAACTTACGTTACGAAATCGTAACTACAGATGGAAGAATCATTACTACTAATGCGGCTGATACTGAGTACTACGACCAGGTGATTGCTTCAGCTTGTGTTCAATTGAACGCTGATGCTCCATTCCCAGGTGAGTACACTATTAAGTACTTCGATAGCTACGGTGATGGATGGAACGGTGCGAGCCTTACTGTTGACATCGACGGTGTTGCTACGACCTACACTTTGGTAGCTGGTGAAAACGGTGAAGATACGTTCACTGTGCCAGAAGGTACTACATCATTGACTGTTACGTATGCTGCTGGAGCATGGGAGTCTGAGGTTTCTTATGTAATCTTAGATCCTAATGGTAACTCAGCTGCGGCTGACGGACCAAACCCTGCAGTTGGAGTGGTTGAAATCCTTGTTTGTGAGTAATCACTAAACAAAACCATATAATTTTAAATAGGGCAAGTATATACTTGCCCTATTTTATTTTATGACATTTAACATTTCCGTAAGATTTAACATTTTTTTTCGACGAAAAAAGGTACTTTAACAGCCAAAACAAAAGCAAGATGAAAATGCCCTCAAAACATTTTTTATCACTACTACTCTTACTACTCAGCATCTCAACAGTTGCCGTAATGACCACATCGTGTCAAAATGATGACACAACCGATGTAGATCCCACCAGTGGAAATGGTGGCGATGGCTCCGGAGGTGATGATGGATCTGGTGGTGATGACGGATCCGGAGGAGATGGGAGTGGAAGCCTTGGTTCTGCCGGAACGATCGAATTAGAAAATACCGACCTTAGATATGACGGTCTTGTATTGGTAAATGATGCAGCAAAGAACCGTGTGTATCTTATGGACAAAAGCGCGCAAATTGTTCACGAATGGGATGTGGATATTAACTTAGGAAATGATGTGTTCTTGTTACCCAACGGAAAACTGTTGGCTAGCATTGAACCCGACAATCCACAGATCATTTTTGGCGGTAAAGGCGGAAAAATTCAGATTATAGACAAAGACGGTAACGTAGAATGGAACTTTGACTACAGTACCGAAAATCATATTATCCATCACGATGTTGAAATGCTTCCCAACGGAAACATAATTGCACTCGTGTGGGAAAAAGTACCGGCAAGCGACGCAGTTGACAATGGTTTTGCTCTTAATGTTGATATCTATCCAGAGGCCATTATAGAAATCGACCCAGACACCGATCAGATTGTTTGGGAATGGCATGCGATGGATCACCTCATTCAAGATCACGATAACACCAAAAGTAATTTTGGCGATGTTCAGAACAATCCGCAATTGCTCGATATCAATTACACAGCAGAAGAGAACGGTGACATTATGCATGCCAATGGCATCTCGTATGACGCTGTAAAAGACCTTATCTATGTAAGTGTCAACTTCTGGCACGAGGTATGGGTGATAGACCATAGTACAACAACGGCTGAAGCCGCTGGACATTCAGGAGGAAATTACAACAAGGGAGGCGATCTAGTGTATCGATTCGGAAATCCAAAAACCTACCGAAACAATACAGGTCCACGTCGTTTTTTTAACAACCACTATCCTAACCTGCTTTCAGGTGTAGACCTTGGTAAGATGTTGATCTTTGTAAATGGCAATCCAGATGGGCCATCTACCGCTTATGAATTACAACTGCCTAGTACGTTCAACCTAGACCCAACTGGTGACAATGAACCAGCAGTAACCTGGAGCTTCTCGGACCCAGAAATGTATTCGCCAAAAGTATCAGGCGCTGTGCGTCTACCAAACGGAAATACCATGATCACCGAAGGCGTTTATGGTCTTTGGGAAGTGACTCCGTCTGGTGAGGTAGTCTGGAAGTTTCAAGATGCTGGACCACAACGATTCCTTTGGAGAGCTTATCACTATGACAAGGATGCTCCTGAGATACAGGCTCTTGGTCTGTAAGAATTTCAACTTTGCAAACACATGTTTGATATATTTAACCAACTTCTTAAAATGCGTAAAAGGCCTCAATTTTTGAGGCCTTTTATTTTTAAAAATGTTAGCTTTGGCTGATTTTTAAGACAGAATACTAATAACTCTTACTATAATGCTAACAACTACTACACTCAAAAAGCATGTCTATTTGTTGTTCTTCTTGGCTAGCACCCCATTCGTTTGGTCACAGAACACCGTAGGTGCCTTGACAAATACTACAGATTCTTTTAACGGATATACCCTCTTTGCTCCCGCAGCATCAACAGAAACATATCTGATCAATAATTGTGGAGAGATCGTCAATCAGTGGTCCAGTGCCTACAATCCAGGTAATGCCGTTTATTTACTTGAAAATGGAAACCTTCTTAGAGCCGGAAGAATTGCCAACCCTGATGTAAACTTTGGAGGTGTCGGAGGACGCGTCGAATTGTTTGATTGGGACGGAAACCTATTGTGGGGGTATGATTATTCGTCAACAACAGTATCACAGCACCACGATGTGTACCCTATGCCCAATGGCAACGTACTCATGTTAGCCGTCACTACGATGACAGAAGCCGAAGCTATACAAGCCGGAAGAAACCCAGCCAATATCGCTCAAGGAAAACTCTTTAACGAACAAATTCTGGAATTAGAACCTTCAGGAGCTACGGGCGCTAACATTGTCTGGGAATGGAATGTCAAAGACCACTTGATCCAAGATTTTGATAGTAGTGTAGACAACCATGGTGTAGTGGCCGACAACCCACAACTTTTGGACATCAACTTTTTAGGAGGTTCGGCAGGAAATGCCAACTGGCTTCATTATAATTCGATTCAATACAACGAACGACTGGATCAGATCGTCATCAGCTCTCGCCTACTCAACGAGATCTATATCATTGATAAAAGTACCACCACTGCAGAAGCAGCAGGACATACCGGAGGAACACGCGGAAAAGGTGGTGATTTCTTATACCGATGGGGAAACCCAATTGCGTACGGACAAGGTACGGCGGCAGACCAAAAGCTCTTTGGTCAACATTACCCACATTTTATCCCAGACGGTCTCACAGATGCAAGAAAGCTCATCTTGTTCAACAACGGATTTTCAAGAACACCTAGCTTCTCTCAAATTGACATCATTACCCCTCCTGAAGACTCAGAAGGTGTTTACTCATATACGACAGGAACGGCTTACGGACCTACCGTGACCGATTACACCTATACGGCGCCGACGCAGACCGACTTCTTTTCAAGAATTCTTTCAAGTGCACAACGCTTGCCTAACGGAAACACCTTGATCTGCGACGGAGACTCGGGCTATTTCTTTGAAATCGACCCAAGTGAAAACATTGTGTGGGAATACGTGAATCCAGTTTCTACCTCCGGAATCTTAACGCAAGGTGATACACCCACGGCCAATTTATCGTTCAGAGTGTTGCGCTACGCACCAGACTACCCTGCCTTCTCTGGGCGCGACTTAACACCAGGGCTTCCTATCGAACAAAATCCCGATCTAAGCGGTTGTACGGTTCTAGGATTGGAAGACAACGTTCTTGCCAATACCCTACTCTATCCAAATCCAGTAAATGGAACGCTTCAGATTCAAACTGAGAGCACTGTTGACAAAGTTCAAGTATTCGACCTAATCGGAAATCTAATTCGAGAAAACACCAATAGATCATCGATTGATCTGGCCGACCTTTCTCAAGGTCTCTATTTGGTCAAAATACATTCCGAAGAAAAAACAACGACCCGAAAAATCCTTAAAAAGTAACATCAAAAAGGCCACGTTTTTAGCGTGGCTTTTTTAGTTATCTTTGCCGCCATGACCAAAGACACACAAATTTTCGGTATAAGGGCCATTATTGAAGCCATTGAAGCTGGTAAGACCCTAGACAAGGTTTTTTTGCAAAAAGGCCTTAGAGGCGATCTATTTAACCAGTTAGAACAATTAGTGCGTAAAGAAGGCATCAATGCTTCATACGTTCCGGTGGAAAAACTCAATAGACTGACTCGAAAAAATCACCAAGGTGCGGTGGCACAGATCGCGCCCATCGACTTTTATGATCTTGAAAATTTAGTAATGAAGGTCATGGAATCTGGTGAAACTCCGCTTTTCTTGTTATTGGACCAGATTTCTGACGTGCGTAACTTTGGAGCCGTCATTCGTACCGCTGAATGTACAGGTGTTCACGGCATCATCATCCAGAAAAAAGGAGGAGCTCCTGTTGGGGGTGACACCGTCAAAACATCAGCTGGGGCCATTTTCAATGTACCTATCTGCAAAGTTGACCATATCAAAGACGCTGTTTTCTATATGCAAGCATCAGGCATCAAAGTGGTAGCTGCCACCGAAAAGACCGATGCACTTATCTATGACGTATCCCTAAAAGATCCGTTGGCCATCGTCATGGGGTCTGAAGGTAAAGGTGTAAATCCTTCGGTTTTGAAAGCCGTAGATGAAAAGGCAAAATTGCCGATGCTTGGTGAGATAGCCTCGCTTAACGTTTCGGTTGCTTGTGGTGCTTTCTTGTACGAAGTGACACGTCAGCGTTTATAGGCTGTCTTTCTTTTCGTTCTCTTTGTATTCGTAGCGTATTTCGATTTCTTCGGGTGCCTCTTCTTCGATGTGTTCGATAAAGTTTCCGTCCTCATCAAAGTGCTTCATGAAGGGATCATCTTCCTCATTATAGTCAGGCTTTTCCCAAGCATATTTTGGTGGTTTCGCAATCTGATTCCTAAAAATTAATGCGAATACGAATCCCGTGATCGCACCCGAAAGGTGTCCTTCCCATGAAATGGAAACATCAACAGGAAACACATACCAGATCATGCTTCCGTAGAGAAAAACAACAAGCATAGAGAGTGCCACCAATCTGAAGTTTTTGGCAAAAATTCCTTTGAAGAAAATAAAACTGGCCAAGACATAAATAAGTCCGCTGGCGCCGATATGATTGCCCGATTGACCAATGAGCCAAGTCAAAGTGCCTGAAAGCAAGATACCATAACCCAGTACCTTCCAGCTAATGGGCCTGTAAAAGTAGAAAAGCGCCGCTGACAATACCCCTAACGGAATCGTATTGTTGTACAAGTGATCGACATCACTGTGTAAGAACGGACTCATCACAATACCAATCAATCCTTTTAACGTATGCGGACGCACTCCGAAAGAGCGCAACGGAATGTCAAACTTGAGCTCTACCCAGAATACATACCAGATCAACAGCATGAATAGCATGGGGTAGGCAATCACACCTGTTGAAAATCGAAATGGATCCTGTTTGCTCATGGTATAAATTTACCATTTGTACTTCAAAAAATTAGCCAGATCGATTTTTAATGAAAAATTGTCACCTTCGACCCAAAATCGATATTTTTACATCATGAATCAACCCTTGGCCGAACGTATACGACCCAAAACACTCGATGACTATATTAGTCAGCAACATTTGGTGGGCGAAACGGGAGCGTTAACCAAACAGATCAAGCAAGGCGTGATCCCTTCGTTAATCTTTTGGGGACCTCCTGGCACCGGAAAAACCACACTGGCCAATATCATCGCTAATGAATCTGATCGACCTTTTTATACTTTGAGTGCCATCAGTTCAGGAGTTAAGGATGTTAGAGAGGTCATTGATAAGGCCAAACAGAGCGGCGGACTTTTCACTACTAAGAATCCGATCTTGTTTATCGATGAGATCCATCGTTTCAGCAAATCGCAGCAAGATTCGCTGCTAGGAGCTGTTGAAAAGGGTTGGGTGACACTTGTTGGTGCCACGACAGAAAACCCGAGTTTTGAGGTCATCCCCGCATTGTTGTCGCGTTGTCAGGTCTATGTTTTGAATTCCTTCGGAAAGGAAGACCTAACGGCTCTTTTAGAACGCGCCATGAAGACAGACGAGGTACTTTCTAAAAAGAAGATCAAGCTAAAGGAAACCGAAGCCTTAATGCGACTTTCTGGAGGCGACGCCCGAAAACTGCTGAACATCTTTGAACTGTTGATCAATTCTGAAGACAGTGACGAGGTTGTCATCACCAATGATATGGTGCTTTCGAGGGTACAGAAAAACACTGTACTCTATGACAAAACAGGTGAACAACATTACGACATCATATCTGCTTTTATCAAATCGATTCGTGGAAGTGATCCTAATGCAGCGGTATATTGGCTGGCACGAATGGTCGAAGGTGGTGAAGACGTAAAATTCATCGCTAGACGTATGTTGATATTAGCTTCTGAAGATATTGGCAATGCGAACCCGACGGCATTGGTAATTGCCAACAATACTTTTCAGGCCGTTAGCACCATCGGTTATCCCGAATCGAGGATTATCTTGAGTCAATGTGCTATCTATCTGGCAACTTCTCCTAAGAGTAATGCATCGTACATGGCCATCAAAAAGGCACAGTCGCTTGTGAAACAAACGGGAGACTTGTCGGTACCACTTTCAATACGAAATGCACCCACCAAATTGATGAAGGATCTAGGCTACGGACAAGAGTATCAATACGCCCATGACCATACCAACAACTTTGTGTCGCACGAGTTTCTTCCAGAAGAAATTGCAAATACACGCTTGTATGAGCCTGGCGACAACAGTCGCGAGAAAGCGCAAAGGGATTTCTTAAAACACCGTTGGAAAGATAAATACGGGTATTAGAACTTGATGTCTACTACTTTCGCAGTTTGGGTATCGCCCTCATAGTATTCTACGATCCACTTTCCGCCTCTATTGTAAACGATGCCGTTCTTATTTTTTAGCAAGTATACGTTTTCTTTACCCGTGCGTTGTAAGATATAAACGATCTTTGGTGTGCTATCAACCAATTGGTATCCGGTTGCTGTAGGCTGGGCATAGAGAAATGCCCCTGACTTTTCGGCAGAGATACTTGGCTTTGATGGCTTTACCGGAGCTGGCTTTTGAGTTGTTTCTTTAACCACTGGTGGCTTTGGAGGTGCTGGCTTTTTTACTTCCTCTTTAACAACCACCTGAGGTTGAGTAGGAGTTGATAGCACCATTTCTTTTCCAGAATATTTGTAATCCAGCGCTTGGATGGACTTGTAGGCATCTTTCAATGCAGCCTGGTATGCTGCTTTAAAATCCTTTTCGCGGCTCTTACCTTCGGCTGAGCTATAAACGATATTATTTTGACAATCTTTAAGGTGAATCACCAATTTGGTCACCAAGAATCCTGATTGCTTCTCAACATCTGCTTTTAAAGCCAAACATTGATTCATGGCCAAATCTTGTGGATACTGTTCTCCTGCAGAAAGCACCTCAAACCCGTCTTTCTTGAATAAAAAACGTGTAAGTGAATTGAGGCGATATTGATCCGTATCACCCAAAAAATCATAGGCGGCAGGAATCACAATATACTTGTAGTCATTTAATTGATTTTGCGAAAAGGCGCTCTGCATCGAGAAAAGCACAGCAAACAGAAAAAAAAGTCGTTTCATGTCAATATGGTTTATCCCCTTGCGGCAATATATAATTAAATCCTAATTGAAAGGATACCGCATTGGCTTTTGCTAAGTTCTGAAATTCTAGCAAATTATCAACCATTAGATAAAAATTTGCGTTCGCAAAATGTGTAGAAACCCCAAGTCCCACATTTGTAAACGAATAACTATCGACCGTATAGGTTGCCTTTGCACTTAAAAAGTCGAATAGCCTTCGATAATAGAATGCCGTGAGCGCCATTTGAGGTCTGCGTGGTCTGGACACCATGAACAGTTGTGCACCCACGGCATTGAGATATCCGTTTTCGGTTGGTGCGCAGTCACAGTCTTTACTGCGTTCTTTTCCGAACGAATATTTAAGGGAGGCGTTCAATTTTATTGGACGCCAAGTTGTGTATTTCGTATTTAGTGTATCTAAGCCAAATTCATCTTCCAGCTCATTTTTTAGGTCTTCCCAGTAGTTGTTCACGTCGTCTGCATCATCAATTCCAGGAAACAACAGATCCAATCCTTCGAGGGCATATTCGCCATCGACTCGATAGGTTTCTACGTCCTTACTATGGCGAATGAATCCGACGTCTTGAAGGCTTCCGGTAACAGTCCATTGCTCTGACGGATGATAGGTGAAACCGACATCAAAACCCAATCCCAAGTTTCCGCCTAAAAAAGCGCGACGCTTAAATTTTTTAAGTACTTGCTTACTACCATCTGACGTATTGTCTGATTCGATATCGCGTAGCGATGCGTATCCCGAAGTCTGCAATTCGAGGTCTGCAATAGCGATGTGTTGATAGAAATTGTTTTGCCCAGGAACCGAGTAAAAAGACCCCGAGTTGTTGGTAGATCGAAAGTTAAAGATGCTCGAATAGATCTTTCCGCGGGCACCAAAGGTGAATTTATCGTTGACCTTTTGATTGAATCCAAAGTGAAAAACGGTCAAGAACTCGCCCTGAAGATTCAGGTCTCCCAAATTGAAAACTCGATTGATGTTGGGGCCTCCATTTCCTTCGTAGGCCAGGACAGCAAGGTCTTTCGGAAAGTAGGCATGAATATCGATCTCTTCATACATTCCGAAGGAAAAGTACCGATTATCACCCCAACCTCCTGGTCGAAATCCGCCACTGAATACTTCGAGTTGCTGATTGATGGCAAAGAAGTCATTTCGGTCTAAATCATTTAATACGCTGCGAAATTTGGTGTTGAAATCGACTCCGTCATCTGTAAACAGATCAAAGGCCGAAACACCTGAACTTCCTGCATTCACGTGAAGGTGTGACAACAACGGAATCCCAACATGCCATCGGTAGTTGACCTCAGCTCCTGGGTTTAAAAGCAGGGACTGCGGTATGTCTGTGTAATCGTATAACAATTGCTTGTTCTGGGCGTGCATCAGACAACCCATCAACAAAGATAGAACCCATATCTTTTTCATAAGTAGTCGTTATTCAATATTGAGATACAGAATTACTTTGGATTTAAGTTTCAGATTTCCAGGGCTATTCTGAGTGATGGGGGTTCCTGTTTGTATTGAGACGTCGGCCGCCATTTGAGTACTCTGCTTCAAAGCCTCTAACTCGGCTTCTTGAAAGTCTCGTATGGTGGTCACAACCATTTCTTCTCCGTTATTTGAAGCAGGCACATTGACTAAAATCGGTGCCACCTGCGCCTGATCGGCATCATCTAAGAAAGAGACATCTGCCGTAAAACTACGGGCGATCGTATTGGTTACTTCAAAGGTAAATTCGGCTCTGATAAGGTTGTCATTCAAAAACGAATCGTTGAACACATCAAGGTCAATAGTATCAGTGGCTACTTGTGTTTCGGCACCCACGTCGTCGACAAATCTATCTGGAGTCAGATCAAAAAAGAACAGGCTAGACTCAACAACAGGAGCCAGCGTAAACTCATCAGCTTGATCAAAGTCAACATCCTTGACACAAGAAGAAAGTGCGCCAAGTAGTACAAGGCATATCAGAAAGTTTTGTAGGTATGTGGGGCGAACTTGCATACAAAAAAAACGTTAAAAAGATCCAGAATATTGTCTGGCTTCTATTAAAGATAGGATTTAATCTCCAATAGGTTGTGAATCATGACTCCGTGTTCATGGGGATCGTCGCCATGTACATTGAAATGAATGGTTTCCATTCCTACCGATTTGGCGCCCAGAATGTCGGCTTCCAAGTTATCTCCGACCATCATAGAATTCGCAGCGGCCACTCCTGCCCTATCCAACGCAAAATCAAAGATTTTTCGATTGGGCTTTTTAACCCCTACCATTTCAGAGTTGATAACGTGCTCAAAAAAATGGTCGATCTTAGAATTAGCAAGTTTTCCGTTTTGCACTTCTTTAAAACCATTAGTGATAATGTGCAATCGATACTTGGGCTTCAAATAGTTGAGAATGTCATGGGTGTGATCAAACAAGTAATTATTGGACGGAAGGTATTCGATATACTCGGTCGATAACACATGGATCATCTCATCACCCACCGAAATTCGTAAGGCATCAAATGTCTTTTTAAGGCGACCGTATCGCAACTCTTCTTTACTGATGCGTTCTTCGCGATACATTTTCCAGTATTCAAAATTGATGGGCACGTAGATTTTTAGAAAGTCATTGATATCAACCCCTATTTGGTGCTTCTGCAAAATGTATTGAAACGTCAGTGCCGAATTTCGTTCGAAATCCCACAAAGTGTGATCTAGATCAAAGAAAACGTCGGTGATTCTATCTTGAAAATTCATTGATAACTACTTGAAAAATTTCTTTACGGTTAGACGTGGTTGAGATAATCGAATTTCGTACGGCCATCATAAAAGTGCCCTTCACCCTCTTCACTTCATTGCCAATGTGCATGATCTTTTCCATAAGCATCTGCTCTGACTCATAATGCTTAAAGGCTTGATCGCCAATGGGTACTGAATAGACCTTTAATGGCGTCTGTACTTCAAAACCAATATCGTAATAATAAAATGGTGTACAGGTACTGGCCCTAAATCCCAAGTTTCTAGGATATCCCATGGTGAAATCTTCCTTAAACTCCAGTTCTACCAAATTACGATAGCTCTCAGGAATGTGAAGCTTGGTAAAATGTTGCCGCACTCTGTTTACAGGACGGTGGATGGTCTCACTAAGTCGCTTGCGTTCTTTCTTGATGGTCTGCATGTCTAATGACCCATTGTACGAAAGCATCAACGAGACCAAGTTATAATCAGAGACCGATTTGATCAAGGACCGAAACCGCGGATTGTTGCTAGAGATGTTATGATCGTACGCACTGTAATTGGCCATCAAAAAGAAAAACTGTCCTTGTAGACCATATTCTTTAAATACTCTGCGGAAGGCTTCAAACGTGTCTAGTGGATCAGGTCTAAACCCAAACAATACCGAATACCTTTCTATCGATTTTTTTATGCGGAAGCTGAAGAAATCACGCAATGTACCACTCAGCGTTCTAAGCAACCCTTTTTTACGATAGCTAAAAGCCACAGGTACATCGACCAGCGGAACAAATCGATATTCGCGAGTTTCGAACGAGGCCTCCGGAAAGCGTTGTACTAACACCTCTTTGAGCTTAAATGCCCAAAGATCGACCACAGGGTCTTCTAAGAACCCATACTGAAACGCCAAGCTCTCTGAAGCCGGGAAGCGTCCGTGTTCATCCTTTACATGCGGAAGGTATTCTTCATAACGGCTGATCAGATAAAAACTAGCCGCAAAAATATCAAACGGAAGATCGCTATTGTCCCCTGTAGCAAAGAAACAAGGTGTCGCACCCCAATTGCTCATATGAATGTTGACATCTGAAATCCCTTGTTCAAACAATAAATCCTGACTGCGCACAAAGAACTCTTTTCCTAACTGCTGTCTGGTATACGACATCTTCGGACCACTATGCGCTACGAACTCTTCAATTTTTGAGGTGAAACCTACCTCAGTCTTTAAGATACGAACAAAGATGTGCTTAAAGATATAAGCAACACGCGGTGTTATTTTATGGGTATAGACTAATAGCATATAATCGCTAAGCTAAAATAGGTATTTATGTTGAATCGTTTATTTGTTTAGGTGTTTAGTTGTGCATCCGAATGCTCCGCAGCCTCGGCGAAGGAGTGTTGATTATTGACTATTGATTATTTTCTATTGTCTACATGCACCGAAGCCTTACGGACTTCGTAACCAAGGCCACTTCGGCGTAGGAGGCTGGCGAAGGTGTGTTAGATGTTAGATGAAAGTATTGTTTAGCCGCGAATGCACAAGTACTTTTTGGTGTTGGGTGTTGGGCCCACCTTCACTGAAGTTTCGGTGGATAAATGTTGGGTTTGTCATTCCTGCGCAGGCAGGAATCTATTTCAGGTTTACCTCATCGCTATTCACTAATTCCTCTTCGCATCTATACCTCAATAAATAAACAACTCAACCCTAAAAAGCAGTTAATCTTTCTGCTTCGGTCGTTCATATGTTCCTCGCTGTCGTTAGTAGAAATAATTTACATAACCCACTCATAATGAGTAATTTTCTTACATAATAACCAAAATCATTTTCATTATGAACTTAACCAAAACCCTGGGTGCAGTCCTACTGCTCCCACTATTATTCCTATTTTCCTGTGCTAAAGAGAATACTTTTGAAACAGAAACCATTCAAGAAACTGAACCGACATTCGCTTCGAGATCCACCACACAGCGCAATCTTACCGAACCCATCATTTTAGGCTACTTTCCTTCGTGGTCTGAAAATTGGACCACCACTGGGCAAGGCTCCAAATTGCGAGATATTCCGGAGCACGTGACACATGTTTTTCTTGCCTTTGCCAAACCTAACCTACGCTATGTTAAAGGCTCATTAGACATTTCGGACACAGGGATTCAAACTCCGTACGGAGGCGCCACCTTAAAAGAATCTGTTTCCGCTTTAAAATCAAAAGGAATCAAAGTAATCCTTTCTGTTGGTGGTGAAACCTATTGGGGTAGCAACGCAGCCTACGACATCGAGTACCAACAGATCAAAGACCTTGTAGACGACATGGGTTTTGAAGGTATCGATTGGGACTTTGAACCCAACGGAAGCTTCGCCACCATTGGCGACCCGATCAATGTACAACGCTTTATCGATTTCTTTAACAACTCTAGAGCCATCATGCCCGCAGGAGAATATCTACTTGCGTGTGCACCTGCTGGTGTCGGTGCTCTTGGCGGAGCCAATAATGATGACCCTAATTCGCCCTATGCGTATAGCAAACGAAATCAAGTAACTGGGGAATCGGATGCCAACCTTTTCAATGCGACGGTTCCTAACCAAGCCATTAGCTTATTCGGATTTGCCACTACAGGGCATATGATTCCAGTGATGGAAGCTGTGGGGGACAAAATCGACCTCGTCGCTTATCAAGGCTATAACACAGGAGCCGCCACTAACCGATCCATTATGTACGATGCTTACAAATATTATGCGGATCAATACGGATTTGCCATAGCCGCGGGTACACACTACCCCAACGAACCTTGGGGACCGTATTACACCTACACCTACCAGACCATGGCTGGCCTTTCTAGTCATATCGCCGGCAACAGCACTACTGATGGTATCATGATCTGGCAAATGTTACTGGGCAATTCATCATCATCTGCATACGGGTATTTGCATATCGCTAGTCAAGTCTTGAATGGTGTATCAGAAGCTACAGCCATTGCCAATGCCGAAGACTACCCTGAATCTCCCTACTCTGGTGGTGGTGACGGAGGCGGTGGAGGTGGCTCCAGCACTGGCTGTGACAACGCTCCTCAATGGTCTGCTTCGACGGCATATACTGGCGGACAAGAAGCTATCTACGAACAAAAACTATATCGTGCCAAATGGTGGACGCAAGGGAATGTACCACCAAATAGCACTGGTAACGGACAACCTTGGGAATTTGTTGAAGATTGTTCTGGTGGCGGTGGATCTGGAAACACAGCACCTTCAGTATCCCTGACAGCACCAACTAACAATGCGGTGTTCAATGAAGGAGATACCGTCACCCTTACGGCAACGGCTTCTGACAGTGACGGTACCGTGACCGTGGTAGAATTTTATAGTGGAAACACTAAACTAGGAGAAGACACTACAAGTCCCTATACCTATACCTGGAATACTGCTGCCGCTGGCGCTTACAGTCTAACGGCGCGTGCTACTGACAATGACGGAAGCACCACGACGTCATCGATTATATCCATCACGGTCGAAGGGTCTACCGGAGGTGGAGGTGATACTGACTGTAGTAATGCTCCCCAATGGCAAGCATATCCAACGATATACAACGCAGGCGACCGTGCCATCTATCAAGGTGTGCTATACGAAGCACAGGTTGGACCACTTTGGGTAACCCCCGGTAGTGGTGAACATTGGTGGAAAACCATCGGAACATGTAATTAATTTGTGATTCCTACCTCATCTATGAAAAAGCCTCTTGAGTAATCGAGGGGCTTTTTCTTTGAGTATTGGGTTAACAGAACAAACCCATCAACTGGGTCATTCAAAATTCAGCATCCAACATTCAACATTATCCCACCCCACTTATTCGGTTTTAACTTGCAGTTATTTCGGCACCACTCCCACTTATTACTTCACATCTTACTTCCCCTCATTTAGACTCTAGTTTTGGTTGCAGTGTTTAGCACTAACGAATCTATTAATTAACAAACCAAATATCAATTTATGAGGGTAAGAAAGTACTTTTTATTTTTTGGATTATTGCTATGCATCTCTGCGATTGCATATGCCCAAGAAAAGACTGTAAGTGGCACCGTCACTGACAATTCGGGTGTGCCCCTACCAGGCGTCAATGTGATTATCAAAGGGAGTTCACAAGGTGTGCAAACCGACTTTGACGGCAATTATTCCATACGCGCAAGCCAAGGACAAGTTTTGGTATTTTCATATTTGGGGCAACAAACCATCGAACGTACCATAGGAGCTTCAAATACCATTGATATCCAAATGGTCGAAGATGCTGAGTCACTAGAAGAGGTTGTTGTTGTAGCTTACGGAACATCCAGAAAAGAAGCCATCACCGGTGCTGTCACTCAAATTTCTAGCGCAGAGCTCGAAAAGCGGCCCATCACCAATCTTTCAACTGCCATCGAAGGTTCTTCTCCAGGAGTTGTGGCAACTTCAGCAGGAGGGCAACCCGGTTCTGGGCAAAGCATTCGAATCAGGGGTTTCGGTTCGTTCAATGCATCGAACGACCCTTTATATGTTGTTGACGGAATCCCGCTTAACGGACAATTAAGCAACATAAATCCCAACGACATCGAAAGTATTACCATCCTAAAGGACGCTGCTTCTACAGCGCTCTATGGAAACAAGGCGACCAATGGCGTTATTTTGGTTACCACCAAACGAGGAAAAACGCAAAAAGGGCAAGTAACTATTGATGTCTCTACCGGAGTCACAGGAAGGTTCATTCCTGAGTACGATCGAATCGATGCCTTTGATTACTATCCAATTATGTGGGAATCGCTTCGAAATTCAATAGCGGTGCCAGGAAACAGCACTGCTCAAGAATTAGCCGATGCCAATCAATCGGCAAGTGACAATATTTTCTCGGTATTGGGATATAATCCTTTCAGTGTACCGAATGATCAAATAGTAGGACTAGACGGAAGGTTGCACCCCAACGCTTCCTTACGCTATAATGATTTCGATTGGGAAGATGCCATCACTCGAACAGGTGTTCGCAGAAACGTAGACCTCACCTATCAAGGAAAGAGCGGTTCAACAGACTATTTCGCATCCATAGGATATCTTAATGAAACAGGCTATTTGATCAATTCTGATTTTGAACGAATTACAGCTAGAGTGAATCTCAACTACGAAGCAAACTCTTGGTTGACCTTAGGCGCCAATATTGCCGGAAACAGATCAGAGATCAATCAATCAAATATTGGCGGGAATAGCAGTTTTAGAAACCCGTTTAGGTTTACACGTCAAATCGGCCCCATTTATCCGATTCACGCACATGATCCGGTAACTGGAGCTCTGATACTGGATGAAAACGGAAATCCAGTCTACGACTTGGATGACAACAGACCTTCGGCAGCCAGTTCAGGGAGGCATACCGTGGTAGAACGCAAATTAGACGTTAATCTCGATGAAAGAACCGCCTTAAATGCTAAAGCCTATGCAGATATCAAACTTGCGAAAGGGTTGAATTTAAGGGCAAACTTCAGTTACGAAGAAGTAAATACATACAATACTTTCTTCTGGAATAGGGTCATTGGCGATGGGGCTCCTGATGGACTTGGATATAAAGGATATTCAAAAGTTGCAACAACCGGCTTTAACCAACTTCTCTCCTATAACAAAAGCATTGACGATCACAACTTTGAGGTATTACTAGGTCATGAAAGTCAAGAATTGGTACTCGATGATCTGAATGGTACTCGAACGGTGCAAATTGCTGATGGAAATTTAGAACTGGTCAACTTTGTCACCACTGCCGACCTGACCTCTGAGAAAAATGTCTTAGAGGAAGAAAGTTATTTCGGTAGACTCAACTATAACTATGCTGGAAAGTATTTTTTGAGTGGCTCCATTCGAACCGATGGAACTTCTCGTTTTGCTGAGGATCGTCGATGGGGAACCTTTTGGTCTGTTGGGGCTTCATGGAGCATAAATAGAGAAAACTTCCTATCTGAAGCGACATGGATTGACCAACTTAAACTAAGAAGTTCATATGGCGAACTTGGCAATAGCCGTGGCATTGGGTACTATCCGCATCTCGCTACGTTTGCTTTGGACAATAACAATCAAGCAGAACCTGGCATACAAAGATCAAGCTTAGGAGCGTCTGGACTAGAATGGGAAACCAGTGCTAACTTTGACGTTGCTTTAGAATTTGGATTATTCGATAGACTTAGAGGTTCGGTAGAATATTACAATAAAGAATCTCAAAACCTAATCTTTGAGGTCCCTGTTGCTTTATCAGATGGAGCAGATGATAAATTTGAAAATATCGGCACCCTTTACAATAGAGGAATTGAAGTAAGTCTTGGTTACGATATCATCAAAAAAGAGGATTTGTTCTGGACCTTCCAAATAAACGCTTCTACCTTGCAGAACAAATTCACCGAACTTGTACAGGAAGAGATCATCAATGGTACAAAGAAACTAACCGTTGGTAAAGGACTTTTTGACTACTGGTTGAGAGATTGGTACGGGGTCGATCCTGCCGACGGTTCAGGACTGTATGTAGCTGAAGACCCAGATGCTTCCAATGTTCGGATGATCAACGGAGTCGCTGTGACTCCTTTCAGAAACAACGCAAAATTTCATTATGCGGGATCCGCTATCCCCGACCTAACAGGATCTTTCAACACTGAAATCAGATATAAAAACTTCTCGTTCTCAACGCTATTCACCTATCAAATTGGCGGAAAGACTTTAGACTACAACTATCGAGGAATCATGTCAAGTGGAGAGTACGGAGAAGCGAAGCATGCAGATATATCGAAACGTTGGCAACAACCCGGAGACATTACCAATGTGCCTAGGATGGACGCTGGTATGTCTAATCAATGGGATGGCACTTCTGACCGATGGCTTTTGGATGCTTCCTTCCTAAATATGAGAAGCGCCAACATCGCCTATGATTTCGATGGCTCTGCCATTGATAATTTTGGGCTAACAGGGCTGAGATTATACGTAAGTGCCGAAAATATCTTCGCGATTACCGCACGAAAAGGGCTCAACTTTCAACAGAGCTTTAATGGGAATACTTCCAATGTATATACCCCTGCTAGAATTGTAACCTTTGGATTAAACGCAAAACTGTAAATGATGAAAAGAAAAACACTCATACCAACGATTGCATTCATGCTATTTTTCTTAGGAGCATGCAATGATGACTTTCTAGAGACCGTACCCACGGATCAAGTTGCCGCAAGTGAAGCCGTGAAAACCACAACGAACGGTTTTGCCGTGCTAAATGGAATTCACCGGTCCCTATACGAACGATGGGATGGCCGCCAAGGTAATGCGGGTATTGGAGGTCACTACATCCTGTTAGATCGTCTGGGTGAAGATCAAGTGGTTCACCGAAATACATGGTTTGACCGCTGCTATCAATGGACCGCCAATCACAACGACACCGACGCTTGGGTCAAATTTCCTTGGCGAGCATATTACATCATTATTGCCAATGCCAACGTACTCATCAATGGGATAGAGAATGCTGATGGACCTCAAGAAGAAAAAGATATTATTATAGGGCAGGCATTGGCTTACCGAGCATGGAGTCACTATCAACTTGTCCAACTATATGCGCAACGCTATGTCCCAGGGGGAAATAATTCTCAACTGGGCGTACCTATCAAAAAAAGCGAACTCGAAGAACAGTTGGCAAGAAGCACAGTAGAAGAAGTTTATGAGGCTATCAATGAAGATCTTGATCTAGCTATTAATTTACTTGACGGCTATTCAAGAGAAAACAAATCCCACCTCAACAAATCTGTAGCACAAGGACTCAAGGCAAGAGTAGCCCTAACACAAGGAAACTGGTCACTAGCTGCCCAAATGGCTCAGGCAGCCCGAGCAAATTTTACTCCTATGGATCAAGAAACCTATGCCAACGGATTTCAAATTATGTCTGAGACAAACCCTGAATTCATGTGGGCTAGCCAGATCCAAGAGGATCAAAACGATCGCTTTGGGTCTTTTGGCGGATACATGTCTCGAAATTTTAGCTCATCTGCGGTTCGAGGAAATCCAGCATCGATAAACTCTAGATTATATGATATGATTTCAGATACCGATGTAAGAAAAACACTGTTCGACCCGACCGGAGAACACTTGAATCTTCCTGCTGGCGTATCTCTATTGGGTTCGCATCAACGAAGACCCTATACCAGTCAAAAGTTTATTGCCGTAAGCAATGCGGACAGTCGTGTCGATGTTCCCCATATGCGAGCAGCAGAAATGTACCTCATAGAAGCCGAGGCCAATGCACACCAAGGAAACGATGCTTTGGCTGCTCAAGTTTTATATGATCTAATTTCAACCAGAGATGATGAGTATATGTTATCTACGAACACTGGAGATGACCTGATCGAAGAAATCATGATCCATAGAAGAGTTGAACTTTGGGGAGAAGGTTTTCGTTTCTACGATCTGAAAAGACTAGATCTTCCTCTTGACCGAACCGGAGCCAATCACAATGCAGCGCTCGCTGGCAATGTTTTGGAGGTGGCCGCTGGAGACAGTCGTTGGCAGTGGTTAATACCAAGAGAAGAGCTTGATACTAATCCAAACATGGTTCAAAATTCACTTTAGTAAAGGGTTAACGCCTCCATCAACAACTACCAAACCGAAAGCCTCGATGTCATTTAGTATGTCGGGGTTTTCTTGTTTTTATTTTTTTATTTAGCCACTCCTTTTTGATTGATATACTTGCCTACTACAATAGCAGTGAGGATCACTAGATATATTTGACCCAAAAGTCCAATCAAGATGGAAGCCTTGCGTGCTAAGGTCGTGGCCGGAGCCATATCACCATAACCAATGGTAAGTAACGTGATGTAACTGAAATACATCAAATTATCAGTCGATGAAACATCAGGATTAAAACCGTGAAAAGAGTTTGGGTAAGCCATCTCAATACTGAGGCATATAAAGAAACCTATGAGTCCTAAGGACACGTAGCCGCTGATAAGACCGAGAATAACATTCTCACTGATTTTATTCGCTTTCCAGACCTGCCTTATGAGTGCCGCAGTCACTACCGTATAAAATAAAAAGTAAGCGGCCATGCGTACGAACGAATACGTGATTCCCTCCTTGTCAAAAAAAGATGCTCCAGATGTTACTCCTGTAATGACCAACAACACTACAAAAAACCACATAATCTTCTTTCTGGTGGATAGTAGAATAATTCCGGCCATTAAATTCAGCAAAAAGAGAATTGGAGCCAAGATTCCTTCAAAGAAGGATGCTGGAACCACCAATGAGCCAAATAAAATAGCCATTAGACTAAAGAAGAACAACTGAAATCGTATGGGATAGAGTCTGTCAAGCATTAATCTTCTAATAATTTTTCGTTAAACGAATAGCCTTTATAACTCACCTTGAAAAGTGCACTATATAGCGAAGGAATAAATAGTAAGGTAATGATCGTTCCGAACAGCAGTCCTACCATAATACTAACGGCCATCCCTTCCCACATTTCTCCTCCTGAAACATACAGCGGAATCAGTCCTAATACTGTTGTAAACGTTGCCAGCAGAATGGGCCTAAATCGCTGTAGACAAGCCGCAATCACCGCATCTTGATCAGAGCGACCACTGCGCTGTTCGATTTCCATTCGATCAATAAGAACGATGGCATTATTGATGACAATCCCTGCCAGGGAAATGACACCTAAGAACGGCATAAAGCCAAAAGCTTCCCCGAAGACCAGTAATCCAATGACCACACCAATAATTCCCAACGGAATGGTCAATACTACCATGCCCATCTTACGGAAGGAGTTGAACTGAATAATTAACAGTAACACTATGATAAAACCTGATATAGGCAAATAACCAACCACTGACCCCATGCTTTCAGCAGATTGTTTGGCATCACCGCCAAACTCATAGACATACCCTGTTGGCCATTGCTGCCTTTGGGCTTCTAACCAAGGGGTAATTTCGGCAGTAATGGCCGAAGCATTTCCGCCTTCTCGCAATTCACTGGTGATATTGATGGTACGTCTAAGGTCAAAACGTTTGATCTTTGCATATTGCCATTGCGGGATAATAGTAGCTACTTGTAATAAAGGCACACTCTTACCAGAATTCTGAGAGTACACATTCAAAGTTTCAAGAGAAGCTAAGCTTTGCTGCTGCCCAGCATCGCTTCGCATCACTATGGGTATCGATTTATCATCTTCTCGATATTCTCCTGTTTGAAAACCATCCAGAACCGTTTGCAACGACGTAGCGATATCTGAACTCGTAATTCCTGCTGACTGTGCTCGGCTCTGGTCAATATTGATCAAGAACTTCTTACTCTTAGGCCCCCAATCGTCTTTGACATTTTTCGTGCCGGCGATTGCAGATAATTGAAGTTTTACAGATTCCGAAATGCTAGAAAGTTCATCTGGATCACTTCCGGAAACCTTGATCTCGATGGGAGTACCACTTCCTCCTGCACCTAATGCTCCGACCTTGATATCAGCGTTCGGAAAATGATTATATGTAAAGTCATCTAACTTGGCAATCATTTTCTTGTTTTCGCTAAAGGAAGATGTGTTCACCAAAATATGGGCATAATTAGAATTGGCTTCATCAGGAGAATACCCAAGGTCATATGATTCTGGACCTTCTCCTATGTAGGACGACCAGTCACTGATGCCTGACACTCGCTGATCATTCACCTGTAGAGAGTCGGCCATATATTGTTCAATACTTTTCACCACTTCGGTGGTCCGTTCAATTTTATTTCCCTCAGGAAGATTGATATCGATAGTGATCATGTTTCGATCACTGTCTGGAAAGAAAATGAACGGTATCATTGTAAAACCATACAATGACACGATAAAAGCCACTAAAATCCCAATGATCACTTTATACTTATTCCGCAGGGCAAAAAGAATTAGATCTTTGTATTTTACTTTCAGTCCGTTGATAACACGATCGACCAAACTCGGTTTCTTTTCTCCCTTCGGACTTACCTTTAAAAATAAATAACAGAACATCGTAATGACCGTCAGCGCAATGATCCAGGACGACATCAAGGCAATAGTGATGACCACAAAGATCGGCCCTACAATGTCTCCCATGGTCGTCGGTGATAAATAGAAGGCCAAAAATGCTGCCGAAGTAGTAAGTGTAGAGATGAGAAGTGGCATCCACAACTCGGCGAATGCCTGTATCGCCGCATCGTATTTTTTAATGCCTTGTTCCATTTTTACCATGATAGTCTCTGCAACTACAATGGCATTGTCAACTAACATTCCCAACGCCATGATCAATGCTGCCAGGGTAACCTGATTCAATCCCATGTCGATCACCCCCATGATCATCAATGTCATGATGGTCACAATTGGTATCAAACTAGCAATCACAAAACCCGTTCGAATGCCCAAAAATATTAGCATCACGGCTAACACAATGCCAATTGACTGCATCAAGTTAGATATGAAGTCACTTACCTTGAAATCTATATAAGTATCTAAAGAAGATACTCTGGTCAATTCTAAACCTACCGGCAGCAATTGTTGCCATTGGGCAACGACCTGATCGACTTCTTCGCCGAGGGCAATTACATTGGCGTTCTTTTTAAGGTTAACATGAAGTGAAATGGCATCCTTGCCATTGATGCGAACTTTCTGTGTTGGAGGATCCACATAGCTTTTACTAACGTTGGTGATATCACCTAGCTTCACAAGTTGTGACCCATTTCCTACCGGAATTAGCATTTCACGAATATCTTCTACTGAATTGAAGTTACCTGTTGGCTCTAAAATGATTCGCTCATCTCCGACATTTATTTGTCCGCCCGAATTCAAAATATTTGTGGCACTGATGCTTTGCTGCAGTTTAGAAGCCGACAACCCGTATTCTTTCAATCTAGAATTATCAAATGCAACGAAGACACGTTCTTCTTGTTCTCCGCCCATTTCAACTTTAGCGGCATTAGGCAACTTGATCAACGCATCTTTTATATCATCGGCATAGGTTTTCATTTCGGCATACGAAAACCCATCAGAGGTAAGACCTACAACAATACCGTATACGTCGCCAACACCATCGTCATTCAAAAATGGCTGGACACCTTGCGGCAATCCGTCTAGGGCATTTAATTTTCTACGCAATCGATCCCAAACCGATTGCATCTTATCCGCAGCGACCTCATCCTTTAGGGTAACGCTGACCACAGAAAGTCCCGTTCGTGAGGTACTTGCAACCTCTTTGAGTTCTGGAAGCTCTTGTGCTACCTTTTCAATCTTATCTGTAACCAGTTGTTCGACCCGTTCTGGGCTGGCTCCAGGGAATTGAGACACAACTGTTGCCACACGTACTGTATACGGTGGCATACTATCGCGTGAAAGGCCCGAATACATCACCAAACCCATCAGTACAATGGTCGTCAGTACCATGAAGGTGATACGATTCTTATCTATCGAGAATTTTGCTAGATTCATTGATTGAAGGTTTAAGGTTGGTTATTGCATTCTTACTTCTTGGCCATCTAACAATGTTTGCAACCCTGCTGTAGCTATCTTTTGTCCCGCAGAAAGTCCTGAAGTAATCTCAAAGCCTTCCGAAGTAAGACTTCCGAGTACTACTTGTTGTTTTTTGACTTTTGCATTGTCACCATCATCTTCGATCAAGAATACAAAACGACCATTACTATCTTCTCCAACCGCATGGGCAGGCACTACCAATACAGTGTTGTCCATCTTATGATCAGCAAAGTCAAAGGTCACAGTTGCTGCCATACCCGTTTTAATGGCATCTGTAGGATTGGTGACGGTAACACGCACCGGATATGTAGATGTATTGGCATCAACGGCCGGCGCCACTTCTGTGACTTTTCCCTTAAAATTCTCTCCACCCAGCGACGTAAAACCTACCGCCACGTCCATACCTTGATTTACGCCATTGATGATGCTTTCAGGAAGGCCGAGCGTAATCTCCATATCTGTTCCGGCGTTTAGAACGGCCACAGCTTGTCCAGGGCTTACATTTTCATCAACTTCGGCACTGATGGAAGCAATAATACCGTCTTCAGGAGCATAAATATAACCGTATTGGATCTGTTCTGCTTGGATATCTACTCCGCGCTTGGCAGATTTATGACTTTCTTCAGCCGTTTTGAACGAATTCTTTGCCGCCTCAAAATCACTTAGGGATGCGCTTCCTTTTTCATATAAGGACCGTACTCGATTTAAGCTTAGTTTAGCTGTGTTCATTTGTGAGGCCGCACTGTTCAATTGGGTAACCGCTTGCTCATAGGCCAATCGAGATTGTACATTGTCTAACTTGGCCAAAAGTTGTCCCTTTTTCACCTTCTGTCCTAGTTTCATATCAAAGACCGTGACAATGCCCGAATTTCTAAAACTCAGGTTGACGATCTTATCGGTACGGGCTGTACCACTGAAACTTCGGACTTTCTCACCTCCCAAGAAACCTACTTCTTGATATTTTACGGGCCGTGGTTGCTTTTCCTCTTTTTTCTCTTCTTCGCCACAAGCTATAAAAACAGTAGCAAAAATGACGAGAGCAATGCGTTTTATAAAGTACTTCATCTTTGGCGTATTATGCGATTATATAGTTAGTTTCGGTTGTTCATGAATTGCAAGAAACGTTGACGAAATTCAGCATTATCAGCTTCTGAGTTCAGTAAGAAATAATAGCCCAAGAAACGTTCTAACTGCAACGAATTGATCAAATAATTATAGGTGGCATTGGCACGTGCCAATTGAGCACTCAATAAATTGTTTTGGGCATCCAATAGTTGCACGATGTTCACAGAGCCTTCTGAATATGCAGCCTGTGTGAGTTCAAGTGCTTCTTTCGCGGTTTCTTCGGATACTTTCGAAAGTTCGATATTAGACACCTGGTTGACCATATTTAAAATACCATTGCTCACATTTGCAGCAATGTTCAATTCAATGTTTTCCCGATTGATCTCTAGTTGTTCCTTTTGGATCACTGCCGTTTGGCGATTGACGTTTGTTAAGTTTTGATTGAAAATCGGGATGGAGACATTCACTCCTATATTATAGTTGTCATCGATGAGGGCGAATCCTTGTGGTGCAATACTCCCTGCACCGCTTCGACTAAACGTTCGATTGTACTGTCCTTGCAGAGCTACTGTAGGTAGAAACCGTCCTTCACTGTTGAGTTTTATATTGCGCTTGGTTACATCTAGATTGTGGTCCAATGAACGAAGCTCAGGTGCATTTCTTTTAGCTTCTTCTATTAAGAATCTGGTAAACGGTTCGCGCAAGGTGGGATCATCTAAGATGTTTGTGACCTGATCATAATTGTACTTTTCGAAGATGCCTTCATCAAGTTTTACATCTTCGACATCTATTTCAGTATTGATTGGATTATTCAACAACTGATTCAGAGCTATAAAGCCCTGTTCTAGTTGATTGATTGCTTCGACCATGGCTTGCGTGTTTTGTGCCATCTGGCTTCTGAATCGCAACAAATCTGACTTTCCAGACTGGCCTGCGTCAAAGTTTTGCTGGGCAATCTCCAAATTGCGCTTGGTCAATTCTAAGTTCTGAGCCTGAATTTGAGCATTCGCCTTTAAGATCAGGGTCGTAAAATAAGCGTTCGATGCATCGAAGATCAAATCCAACTCTGTGGCATTTAAGTTTTCTTGCTGCACTTTTTGCAAACTTTTCTGTATTGAAATGTTGGCATTTGCGGCTTCAGAAAACAATGTCTGCTGTAAGGTAACATTGCCTGCGGTAGAAAATTCGGGATTCTGTCCATTACTGATCTCGGCCAAACGTGGATCTATATAGGTTCCTGAACCAGAGGCTGTGAGTGATGGCAGGTAATTACTTTTGGCACTCTTCACATCTTGTTCAGAAAGCGCCACATCCCTTTGTGCTGATTTTAATGATAGATTGCTTCCAATGGTTTCGTCTAATAATGTAAGTAAGTCGTATTGTTTTTTTGAACGTGCATTTTTTAACTCACCTACGAAGTCAGTTTCTGCAATAAGACTGTACTTGATAGGAACACCAATAGCATCAGCGGTATTAAAGTTAATTGTCAAGCGAGGCGTATAGTCGATAAAAACAGGCATCTCTGCAAGCTTTTGCCCATTTACAAAACCTTCAACTGTTAGTGAAATCCGTCTAAAGAATTGATCGAGGTCATTGCTGGATCGGTTTGTTGCCATGATGCCAAGTTCAACATCATCAGGACTGTTTACCGTGAAAGAGGGTAACTTTTTATCGATAAACGTTTGCGCCAACCGCCTGTTTTCCTCTTCTGTCAAGAAAAATCCACCTGCGATGTAGACCGCATCTATTTCATCCAAATTTGACAGAATATCTGAAACGTTATTGAACGGAATCAATTTATACGTCGCATCTAAGACCGCTATCTCCCTGTCAAAAGTTTCTTTAATAGGTAAAATATCAATGAATGGCGCCTCGATTGCAATCCCTAATTTTTTGAAGTTTGTCAACTCCTTGAACTTAGTAAGATCTTCCTGAAAAGATTCTGATTCGATCAAGTAGGTGAAGTTTTCAATTCCAGAGGTTTGCTTCTCAAGGTCAATTCCATTTAAATCGCGATTCACCGCACCGAATAGTATGGTGGGTTTAAGATGGCTAGTCTGTTTGCTGATGATCTGGTTATTTACAACTCCAAAGGCCAAAATGAGGTCTGTATCATTCGTTAGCAACCTATTGTAGTTTTGCTGTGCAATGTTTAAGTCATAGTTATTGATCAAAAGACTTTCGGAAGGAAAGTTGATAATGGCATCTTCACCTACTACTGCACGAATTTCGGACTGTAATTTATCGATCAATGGAGAAAGTTCTGGCGCAGTTCGGTCGGTCAAGATGCCGATATTATAACTGGTCTTTTGAGCTGTGAGCACAAGGGACATACCCATCAGCAATATGGAAAGAGCTGTTTTTTTCATTAGTGATCTTATTGGTCAGGCGCTGTACATCAAGATACTAAAATTTTACCTATTGTACTGTTCTTCAGGAATTGAATTCGCCTTATTCAACACAATCATTGATTATAGCACCTTATGATTCGTATATCGACAAATCATCTCATAAAGACACAAAACAAAAACCCCGACCATTTCTGATCGGGGGCCCAAATATCGGCTTTGTCCCCCTTCTTTGACAAAGCCATTTTAGCTATTAATTTTTAGGGTAATTGCTGTTGTATTTTATAGAATACTGAATTAAAGATCTGATTGAGCGGATGCACTAAAATGTTGTCCTTGATTGCGAGCAATTCATTTCCGGCGTTCAAAAAGATCACTTCTCCATCCATGTTCACGTCGGCATCATAATATCCCTGAGGTTTGTAAAATACGGAAGCTCCAAAGGGACTTTCTTCAGCCGAACGCTCTAGCACCAATTGCTTTATATCAACCGATTCGGCACCCGTATTTAAAAAGACGATCTCACCATCACTGTTGACATCCCCTGCCCACAGGCCTAGTATTCCAACGGGCATGCCAGCATTTGTTTGTGCATGATCACCATAGGTTGAAATGCTTCCATCGGAAAAATCTAGCGAAGTGACACCATCATCTAAATTGACAGGGGACGTAGAAAGTACACTCAAGTGATTTCTATGTCCGACCTCAACATGATAAGAACCTGGCAAGGCATTTATAGAAAGTGAGGAAATGCCATCGGTTTCTACGATATTTCCATCTCGTTGCAACAGTGCAGAACGCCAAACGATTGTCTTTGTATTGTCTACGACATCTCTTAAGGCTATCCAGACCCAATCTACAATATCGTTTTGAGGGTTTCCGGTACCTGAAGTCCCTCCGGTATCTAGTACTGCAGCGGCATCCAAAACAAATCCGTCGTCATATGGGCTTGTATGTGATATGTACCCTAACGCTCTCAACTCATCTCTCATCAGGTCTTCTTCGCCCATAAAGGGATCCACGGATGCTCCTTGTAAATATACTTTTGCATCTAACACCACACCACAATCTGAATCGATTCCTGTGTCAGTTATTTCCCAGTCAAAAGTACTCATCAATTTAGCACGATTCATACCGCCTGAACAATAGGTTACACCATCTGCACCGAAGGTAATATTTGTTGGAATATCATCAATGCCATCTCCAGCAATACCACTGTCATCGGTACTCCAACCAGCTAGAAGGCGATCATAGTTGGCTACCGACAAATTACTCACTTGCAACATTCTGAATGCCGTAGTTACCGCACCAATGTCCCATTGGCTGATATCTTGATCAAAGGCTGTGGTTCTTTGAAGCATTCGGCTTATGTCCTCAGCTTTTCTCATATCCCATCCTCCTATATCTTGATTAAAAGCCAACGCATCTCTGAACATTTCAGCGAAAACGGTCACACTGCTAACGTCCCAACCGCTGATATCTCGATCAAACACCTTGGCGAATCTAAACATGGACTCCATCGTATTCACATTGCTTACATTCCAGCTGCTGATGTCGTTGTTGAACGCCCAACAATGCCTGAATGTACCTTTCATATTTGTGACGCTGTTTACATTCCAGTTACTTATATTGCCATTGAACGCCATGCAATTTTCAAACATAAAACTCATGTTAGTTATGGTGCTCACATTCCAATGGTTCAGGTCAGCATCCAAAAACTTAGCGCCAGAAAACATACTAGACAGACTTGTAACCATACTAAGATCCGGTGCATCAGTAGCGCTTAGGCTGAGATTCGAACATCCGCTGAAAGCATTCTCCATGGTCGCCCACGCAATGTTTCCCCATTGAATAATGGCGCGAATCTTTTCGGCATCACCTTCGTCATTAAAGTAGATCGCAGGAAACGTTCCTGAAATTTTGACGGTATGAACTCCTGCATTTGTATACGTATGAGTGGCATCGCCTGTAACTGTGGTTTGCAAAGCAGACCCATCTCCCCAGTCGATTGTATAGGAATATACTTCAGTCGATAACGTAGGAATGGTTATGGTTTCATTTGCCGTGGAAGTTTCCCATGTAGTGATAAACTCGTCACCCGTTTGTGCTGACAAGTGTTTGGTTCCTATCAGCAATACCATAAGGGTCGTTATTGCGTAAAAGTGTGTGTTTTTCATAATTGAAAAGATTTGTATCTCTATGTTGTTAAGGTTGTTTGAACATGTATGAATTTTTAAAATATGAACCCCGACTTGTGTCGGGGTTCATGGTAGAAACTTTATCACCCCTTACTAATAAAGTTTCAAAAGCCATTAATCAATTAAGGGAGTTGTGCCGAAATTGTAAAAAACACGGAGTTGAATAGTTGGTTGCTAGGATGCGCCAAAATGTTGTCTTTTACGTAGAGCAATTCATTGCTTGCATTCAAGAAAATCACCTCGCCATCCATATTAAGGTCTTCTTTATAGTATCCATTGGGTTTATAAAAAATGGAAGCTCCAAACGGGCTCTCAACAGTTGAACGATCCAAGACCAATTGTTTCACATCCACAGATTCGGCACCTGTATTTAAAAAAGTGATTTTTCCGTCATCATTGGCATCCCCAGCCCACATGGCCGCTACACCTGGCGGCATTCCGAACGTGGTTTGAGCATTATCGCCAAAGGTCTTAACAGATCCATCTGTAAAGTCTACTGCATTAGTATTTGCTCCTAGGGTTAAAGGCTCTTCGGTCATGATGCCCAAATGATTGCGATGTTGGATCGCCACATAATAGTTTCCTGCTAAAATGGAAAATGTGATGGGTGATGATCCATTTACACCTACTACTTGGCCATCGCGCTGTAAAAGTGCCGAGCGGCCTGCGATTACATTGCTCGGGTCTGTTGCATCCCGGAGTTCGATCCATAACCAATCGACCTTGGCGCTGTTTCCTTCGAACTCATAGATAACCAGGGCACCACTTTCAAGTGCATCGGCATACGGACTTACCAGTGGTATATGTGAACCGAGGCGCAAATCGTCGCGCATCAAACCCTCTTCGCCAGTATTCGGATTTAAAGCGGCTCCTTGCAAGAATACCTTGAGGTCCAAGCTTATCGCATTGCAAGCGGCACTCTTTCCGGCGTCTGTTATCGTCCATCCAAAGGTATCTATGAGGTTTTGTCGTTCGGTCTCGCTCGAACAATACACACTATTACCTCCTGCGAATGTTATGTTTGATGGCACATCGTCGATACCGTCACCAGTCATTCCGTTGGAATCTGTATGCCAGCCAATCAAGGTATTGTCATAATTTTCTAGTGACAAAGTCGCATTGTTAAACATATCGACCATAGTAGTAACCTGCCCAATATCCCAAGTACCAAGGTCCTGGTCAAAGGCAGTGGCTCCATCAAACATTCGCTCCATATCCGTTACACTGCTCACATCCCAGGTGCTGATGTCCTGATCGAAGGAAATAGCGGCGTCGAACATGCGTTGCATGTTGGTTACATTACTTACATTCCAAGCGCTGATATCCTGATTGAAGGCCTCTGCTTGTAAAAACATCTGACGGGTATTTTTTGCGCTACTCATGTCCCAACTACCAATGTCTTGATTGAAAGATTCTGCATCGTGAAACATGCGGAAGGTAGACTCCACTTGTCCTACATTCCAGTTGCTGATGTCTTGATCAAATGCAAAGGCTCTATAGAACATGCGATCCATGATGATAACATTGCTCACGTTCCACGTCCCGATGTTTTGATTGAACGCAAACGCTTGATGGAAAGTACTGTTCATCGTCGTTACATTACTCACATTCCAACTGCTGATATCACCGTTAAAATTTGACGCCTGACGAAATAGTTCGAGCATGTTGGTCACATTGCTTACGTCCCAATGGTTCATGTTTCCGTTAACGACAAAGTTGGTTGCTGATTGGAACATGTGACTCATATCGCTTACGCTCGAAAGATCTGGAGCGTCAGTGGCATTGAGCACAAGATTCGAACAACCTCGAAAGGCCGATTCCATTGAGCTCCAAGCAATATCTCCCCACTGTTCTATGCTCTGAATCTTCTGGCGGTCTCCACTATTATTGAAATAAATTCGTGGGAAGTACCCAGTGATCTGTATGGTATAGGTTCCTGGCGTTCCGTAATTGTGGGTAGCATCTCCAGTTCTTATTTCAATCGTTCCATCACCCCAATCTATCTGATAGCCATATAGCTCACCATTGAAAATTGGTATCGTTGCGCTCAAATCATCTGCAGCGATCAACCATGTAGTAATAAATGGGGCCATCGTATTGTTGGAACAATCCAGTCCGTTATCAATGAAGGTCCAATTGCGGGTGTCTATCAACTGTTGACGTGCACCAGCTCCAAAACAATAGGTGCTGCTTCCGGCATTGAAATCTACCCCATTGGGGATCCGTGTTTCACCCTCAGTAAGGGTTGCCCACCCTATTAGGAGTTGGTCATAATTTTCGGTGGATAAGCCAGCACCTAAGAAAACATCTTTGACAGTTGATGCCTTGCTTAAATCCCAACCCCCAATGTTCTGATCAAAGTTTATCGCGTCCTGAAACATACGACTTAAGTTGGTCACATTGCTCATATCCCAGCTTCCTATATCCTGATTGAAAGATGAAGCTCCTCGAAACATATCACCGGTACTTAGCACATTGCCTGTGTCCCAAGCACCGATGTCTTGGTTAAAACTGGCGGCATCTCTGAACATATTTCCCATTGCAGTTACCTGACTCACATCCCACGTACTAATGTCTCCGTTAAAGGCGGAAGCCCCGTAGAATGCATCCTGCATGCCCGTCATATTATTGGTATCCCAATTGGACAGATCTTGGTTAAATGAAGTGGCATTGAGAAACACCCCAAATAGTCCGGATAGTTTGGAAACGTCCCAATTGCCGATGTCTTGATTGAAAGCATAAGCGTTAAAGAATATAAAGTTCATGTTGGTAACGTTGCTTACATCCCAACCTCCAATATTAATATTGAATAGTTCGACACCGTCAAACAAACGGCCCATGTCTTCGACATTAGATACATCCCAATTAGCCATGGCCGCATCTCCAACAAATGAAGCGGCCCCTCTAAACATTGAAGCCAAACTTGTTACCGCTGAAAGGTCTGGAGTATCGGTAGCATTGGAGGTTAAATTGACACATCCGCGAAAAGCAGCCTGCATCGAGCCCCATTGGATATTTCCCCATTGTTCGATGGTTCTAATTTTTTCTTTGTCACCGCCGTTGCTGAAGTAAATCTGTGGAAAATCACCGACTATTTTCACAGTATATGTGCCTGGTGAATCATAGGTATGACTGGCGCTTCCGACATAATTGGTCGCTACAGTTCCGTCACCCCAATCTACTCCATAGCTATAGGTCAAGGTGGTATTAACAGGAATCGTTATCGTCTCATCGGGCGTTGTGGTTTCCCATGTAGTGATAAAGGCTTCCTCAAAAATATCGGTACAACCTGTATCCAGACCAGCATCTGTAACTGTCCAACCGTACTCGCTGGTCAATCGCAACCTTTCAAAGCCAGAAAGACAGTAGAAACTGTTTCCGCCAGAGAACACTACACTAGCAGGTATGTCATCTATTCCATCATCAGCTACTCCACTATTATCAGTGCTCCAGCCTATTAATGTATTGTCATAATTTTCAGTAGAAAGCGTAACACCCAGAAACATATCAGTCATACTATTCATGGCACTAATGTCCCATGCCCCTAGGTCATGATCGAAGCTATCGGCATTTTTGAACATGTTTGCCATGGAAGTCACTTTGCTAACATCCCATCCGCTGATGTCTATTGTAAACGCTTCAGCATTGTTAAACATATTGGCCATGGTCAAGGCTTCGCTAACATTCCAACCACTGATATCCTGATTGAACGCTCTGGCTCCCCAAAACATTCCCGCCAAATTAGAGACATTACTCACGTCCCAATTACTGATATTGCCATTAAACGTATGGGCTCCTATAAACATCTGATTCATGGTCGTTACGTTGCTCACGTCCCAATGATCTAGATCCGCATTGACCAACGGACAATTGGCAAACAATCTGTTTAAGTTTGTTACCTCGGATAAATCTGGGGCATCAGTTGCATTCAGCACTAAATTATCGCAATGATAGAATCCAAAGTCCAATTCGGTCCAATGTACATTACCCCATTGTTCAATGGTTAATAACTTATCGGCATCATTGCTTTCGGAATGTATCATAGAAAAAGTCCCTACGACACGAACCGTGTATGTCCCAGGTGTATCATAGGTGTGAAGTACATCACTTGTGAGACCGGTTTCAATACTACCATCGCCCCAATCAACGGCAAACTCAAGTCCCGTACCTTGAACGTCCAAAACAATCTGATTATCTCCAGAACTTCCAGAGTTATCAGTCTTCCAAGTGGTTATAAAACCACTTTCAAAAGCAACCAAACAATCTAATCCGGCATCAGTGATGGTCCAATTTAGCGGCGCACTTGTCAATACGTTACGAGATAATTCCCCTAAACAATATTGGCTATTATCAGCATTCAAGGTTACATTTGATGGTATCTGACTCTCGCCAGCATCCAACGTGCTCCATCCAATCAAAAGGCGGTCGTAATTTTCTATAGAAACCGCTGATCCATTCAACATATTGGAAGCATCGGTCAAAGCACTGATGTCCCAGTTTCCAAGGTCTTGATCAAACGCAGAAGCACTCCTAAACATGGATTCCATGGTCTGTACTGCACTTACATCCCAACTACCAATATCTTGATTGAATGCTTTGGCCTCCCGAAACATTTCGAACATGTCTTGCACTTTACCAACATTCCAACCGCTTATGTCTTGATTAAATTTTACTGCACCTCTGAACATTTCTTGCATGGCGGTCACCTGGCTAACATTCCAACCACTGATGTCTTGATTAAATGCAATTGCATTGAGGAACATTTCATCCATATCGATCACATTACTCACGTCCCAAACACTAATGTCTTGATCAAAAGCTCTGGCATCCCAGAACGTACCATCCATGACTTCTACATTGCTTACATCCCAACCTGTAATATCACTGTTAAAGGCCTTGGCGCTTCTAAACGTATTGTCCAAACTGACCACATTACTAACATCCCAATGGTTCATGTTTCCGCCAGGGTTTACCACAAAATTGGTCGTGGCGCGAAACATTTCGTCCATATTGGTCACATTGGACAAATCTGGTGCGTCAGAGGCATTGAGCACGAGGTTTGAACACCCGTAAAAGGCATCCTCCATGGAAGTCCATGCTGTACTTCCCCATTGATCGATACTTTGTATTTTATCTTTGTCTCCGCTATTGTTGAAATAGATTCTTGGAAAGTTTCCGTTGATCCTTACTTCATAGGTGCCAGCAGATGCATAGGTATGCATGGCATTTCCTGTAATATTTGCATCGATCACACCATCTCCCCAATCAACCAAGTATGAGTATCCACTTCCTGTAGTAGGAATGGTAATGGTTTCGTTGTTAGTAGTGGTTTGCCAAGTAGTTACAAAGGCTCCATCTACAAAAGTGGGACAATCCAATGTCAGTCCGCCATCTGTAATGTCCCAATTGTAAGGAGCACCGGTTAACATATCTCTGGCTGTAAAACTTTCACAAAACTGGCTGTTTCCAGCATCTAGTTCAATGTTTTGAGGAATGTTGGTCTCGCCTGCACTTAGGGTACTCCAACCAATGAGCAACTTATCATAATTCTCAGTAGATAACCCGGCTCCTTCAAACATTCGGTCAGCACTTTGAACAAAAGGAACGGTTACCGTGCCAATTGAACTTATGTCCCAATCGCCGATGTCTTGATCAAACGAAGTAGCATTGATAAACATCCAATCAAAGGACGTAACCTTGCTTGTGTTCCAACCGCCAATGTCCTGGTTGAAACCTTTGGCATCCATAAACATGGACCCCATCGTTTCGACCTTTCCAACGTTCCAGCCGCCAATGTCCTGGTTAAATTTTTCGGCACCTCGAAACATCGAATGCATGGTGGTGACCTTGCTTACATTCCAATTACTGATATCTGCATTAAACTTTTCACAAAAGAAGAACATATCAGACATGTCCTTTACTTTAGATACATCCCAATTATTAATGGTTCCTGTCACGGTAAGGTTTGTAGCGATATCGAACATGTGCGACATATTCGTAACCTTACTTAGATCTGGAGCATCCACGGCGTTAATGGTCAAGTTTTCGCACCAGTAAAACGCCAACTCCATGGTTTGCCATTGGATGTTACCCCATTGCTCGATCGATTGTATCTTTCGACGGGAATGGCTTATAAACTGAAAGTTCATTCTAGGAAAATCACCAACGATACGTACGGTATACGTCCCGGGTTGATCATAATTATGCGAAGCAACCCCCGTTCGGTCGTTTTGATAGGACCCATCTCCCCAATCTATCGAGTAATGATATTCTCGACCATTGGTAACATCGGCTGGAATTCGAATTTGTTCATTGGCCGAGGTGGTCTTCCATGTAGTAATGAAACCACTTTCGAAAACTACACAGTTTGCCGGATCGGGTACCTGACCATCATCTGTAATGGTCCAGTTGAAGTCGTTGACCAATGCATCTCGAACTAATTGGGCCTGACAATATTGACTATCCCCAGCACTAAATAAAAGTCCATTTGGGATTGCAGATTCTCCGCTACTTAGTGTGCTCCATCCCATCAAAAGACTGTCATAGTTTTCAGGGGAAAGCGTTACGTCTAAGAACATGAATCTGGCATCATCCAAAGAACTGATATCCCATTGCCCAAGATCTTGATCAAATGCATAGGCATAGGTGAACATATTCCAAGTGCTGGTGAGCTTTTTTACATTCCAGTTGCCAATGTCCTGATTAAAGGTTTCGGCACCCCAAAACATCTCGAGCATTGAGGTTACGTTACTTGTATTCCAGTTGCTTATGTCATGATTAAAGGCGGAAGCATCGCGAAACATTTGTTTCATATCGGTTACTGTAGAAACATTCCAATTGCTCATGCCTGCATCGCCATTAAAACTAGAAGCCCCGCGGAACATACTTTCCATACTTGTTACGTTCGAAAGGTCGGGTGTATCGGTAGCGTTAGAAATCAGATTGGGACAAAAGGAGAAGGCTCTGGCCATAGAAGTCCATTGAATCGTTCCCCATTGTTCGATCGAAAGGATATTGTCTTGATAAGAAGATGAGAAAAAAGAAATACGCGGAAAATCTCCTGAGATCTTTACCGTATAGATTCCGTTTTGGTCATACTGGTGGGTTGCTGCTCCTGTAATCCCGGTCTGAATGGTCCCATCTCCCCAATTCACCGTATAGTTATAGGTTTCTGAATTTACCACTGGAATCTGGATTGTTCGGTTTACCGTGTTTACATCCCAGGTTGTAATGAACGCGCAAGATTCATCTCCTGCAGGGCACTGTGCATTCAACTGAAGCACAGCCAGTAAAAGAACAACAAATAGTGTGAGAAGTTTTTGTTTTGATTCATGTATCCAGATGGTTTTATCTGGATAGCAGAAAGAATATGTTGGTTTCATAATTTAAGGGGTTGTTTTTTAATGATTTAAGTTTTGAGCGAAATTATTTAGCAAGCGTCATTTCCTCGAAAAAAAGGGGTGGACAAAGAGAGGACGAAGCCCATTTACAGGGGTGACAAAAAGGGGACTGATTACAAAAAATTCAACACAAGTAACTGGAAATCATATTATTAAATCATATGGTTTTGAACACTTGATACAGGGTGAAATAAGCCTATAAAGAACCCCAACCACAAGGGTTGGGGCCTTAAAAAGAAACTTCATCACCCCTTACTGACAAAGTTTCAAAGCCATAGCACATTTTATTTATGGAACTTGGGTCGTAATTGTAAAAAATACGGAGTTGAATATCTGATTATTTGGGTGTGCTAGAATGTTGTCTTTTATATATAGTAGTTCGTTGTCTGCATTGAGGAAGATCACTTCGCCGTCCATATTCAGGTCTTCGTTATAATACCCTTGTGGTTTGTAAAAGATGGAAGCTCCGAACGGACTTTCTTCAGCCGAACGATCCAATACGAGTTGCTTCACCTCTACAGATTCGGCACCTGTATTTAAAAAGATCACCTTACCATCTTCATTGGCATCACCTGCCCACATAGCTTTTACACCTGCTGGCATCCCAAAGGAAGTCCTCGCATTATTCCCAAAGGTCTTCAGAGCATCATCTGTAAAGTCTATTGTTGTAACGGCTTGCCCTAGGGCCGCCGGAGTTTCTGTCATGATCGCCAAATGATTGCGGTGTTTTATAACCACATGGTAGTTTCCGCTTCCTACTGCTTCGAAAGTAACTGGAGCATCACCTATTAAATCGACAATACTGCCATCTCGTTGCAACAATGCAGAATGCCCTGCCATCATCGTGCCCATTTCATCACGTAGTTCGACCCATATCCAATCAACAATAGCCTTTTCGCCTGTATGTTCTAGAGTAGGAGATACGCTAATAACAGCCCCATCTGAATATGGGCTTGTAGTAGGGATTTCACCACTTACTCTCAGATCGTCCCGCATTAGGTGCTCTTCTCCGGGATTCGGCGCTAAGGCGGCTCCTTGCAGAAACACTTTCAAATCTAGAGTGACAAAGCAATTGGCGTCTGCCCCACCATCATTAATAGTCCAACCATGTGAGTCGATAAGATTTTGTCGAGACGAAGCCGCCATACAGTATTGACTGTTTCCGCCAGAGAAATTGAGCCCAAATGGAATGTCATCAAGACCATCCAATGCAACACCACTCGAATCTGTATTCCAACCGATCAACGTATTATCATAATTACTGGTCGACATTGTAGCGCCGAAGAACATATTGGTCATATAGGTTAGCGCACGAATGTTCCAAGAACCGAGGTCCTGATCGAACGAAGTAGCCCCACTAAACATTCTGGCCATATCGACCACCTCTGCAACATCCCATTGACCTATATTCTGATTAAATGCCTTGGCCGATGAGAACATGCTGTCCATTTCATCTACATTGCCAACATCCCAATTGCCAATATCTTGATTGAACACCAGGGCGTGATCAAACATCCCATTCATATTACGTACATTGCTCACATCCCAATTACCAATATCTTGATTGAATGATTCAGCTTCTAAGAACATTTCTTTCATGCTTTCGACAGCTCCGACATTCCAATTGCCAATGTCCTGATTAAACACTTTGGCTTCCGCAAACATACCTCCCATATCAGTGACGCTACTGACGTTCCAAGAACTTATATCTACATTGAATACTTCTGCAATTGCAAGCATCAGTGACATGTCTTCTACATTGCTAACATCCCAAGTAGCGATATTGCCATTGAAGTTATAAGCAGCATAGAACATTAAAGACATGTCCTTAATGTCTTTGGTATCCCAAAGGCTAAAATCTGCATCAACACTTGAGGCCAGCGCAAACATTTGCTTCAGGCTTGTGACGTCTGAAAGGTCTGGTACATCGGTGGCTGTCACATTAAGGTTGTTACAACCATAAAAAGCACGCTCCATCGACGTCCAAGTAATGTTTCCCCATTGATTAATCTCTTTGATCTTTGTTTTTGGGTTTTTATTATTGAAGTAAATTCGAGGAAAATCTCCTACTATCTTGATGGTATAGGTTCCAGGAGTGGCATAGGTATGGGTTGCGTCTCCTTCAAAGCTTCCGCCGATTGTACCATCGCCCCAATCAACATAGTATTTGTAGCCTGTGTCTGTTGTTGGAATCTTAATACTCTCATTATTTGAAGTTGTTTCCCAAGTGGTGATAAAGCCCTCGTCAAAAGATACTTCACAAGATGCGTCTTTACCTGCATCCGTTATCGTCCAACCATGGGTATTGATCAATTCGTCCCTTTTTGTTTCCGAAAAACAATACGTACTATCACCGCCTGTAAAGGGCACCCCGTTGGGAATATCATCAATGCCGTCATTGACAATACCACTCGCATCTGCGCTCCATCCTATCAAAGTATCATCATAGTTGTGCGTTGACAACCCTATTCCTTGGAACATTCCTGTCATTTCGGTAATCGAACCAATGTCCCAGTCACCAAGGTTTTGTTCGAAGTTGGCTGCACCTTTGAACATATTCAACATGGTGGTTACCTTGCTTACATTCCAGCTACTGATGTCCTGATCAAAGGAATTAGCCGTGTTAAACATGTTGGCCATCGTAACGGCCTCACTCACGTTCCAATTGGTGATGTCGCCATTAAAGGCAATAGCGGCCCAGAACATTCCTGCCAAATTGGTCACCCCGCTTACATCCCAACTGCTGATGTTTCCATTAAATGTTATAGCGCCAAAGAACATTTGATTCATCGTGGTTGCATTACTCACGTCCCAAGCACTGAGATCTGCATTGATCCTTAGGCAACGTGAGAACATGCTATTAAAATTGGTCACATTGGTTAGGTCTGGAGCATCGGTGGCATTGATCCTTAAGTTGGAACAGCCTTTAAAGGCAGCCCCCATGCTTTCCCATGGGATGTCACCCCATTGTTCTATAGACAGAACTTTATCTTTATCACCGACGTTGTTAAAAAAGATGCGAGGGAAACTTCCTATGATCTCTACATTATATTCATCGGCATAGGCATAGGTATGAGATGCGTCTCCCATCAGTCCTTCTGAAATAGTACCATCGCCCCAATTGACTGCATAGTTATATCCCGAGCCATTGGTTGGAATGGTAATGGTAACGTTGTCCTCAGAAGCCTCCAATCTCATGATAAAACCACTTCCGAAAGCACTTGTACAATTTAATCCTGCATCGGTGATGGTCCAATTAAAAGGAGCTGATTCTAGTGTAGTTCTGGCCTGCTCTCCTAAGCAATAGGTACTGTTGGCCGCATCGAAAATAACGTTCGTGGGAATTTGAGTTTCCCCCGTATCCAAGCTACTCCAGCCCAGAAGGAGACTATCGTAGTTAGAGGTTGAAAGTCCAGCTCCGTTGAACATGTTTGAAGCTTCGGTCAAAGCACTGATGTCCCAACTGCCAATATCTTGGTCAAATGAAGAGGCATTGTAGAACATCCAATCCATCTCGGTAACATTGCTAACGTCCCAACTGCTGATGTCACCGTTGAAGCTAGTGGCCGTACTGAACAGAAATGTCATATCAGTAACATTGCTCACATCCCAATTGCTTAAATCAGCATTCATGGATGACGCTCCTGAGAACATTCCTTCCATCGTGATTACTTGACTCAAATCAGGAGTATCGGTAGCTGCTATCTGTAAGTTTCTACAAAAAATAAATGCTGCCTCCATGGACTTCCACTCGATGGCTCCCCACTGCTCAACCGATCTTATCTTATCGCGATTGTCTTGTGAAAGGGTGCTGAAAGATATTCTTGGGAAATCACCAATGATCTTCACCGTATAGGTCCCTGCCGCAGCATAGGTATGTGTGGCCGAGCCTGTTTGACCAAATTCTATGCTACCATCGCCCCAATCGATACCATAGTCAATCGCTGATGGGTCTGTATACACAACAGGTACGGTAATCGACTCATTGTTTCCTGTAGTTTGCCAAGTGGTGATAAAGGCATCGGTAAAAAGGCCGTCACAATTGATCCCACCATCGGTGATGGTCCAACCATACGTATTTTCTAAAATTGATTTTCCTTCCACTCCCGAGCAATACTGACTATTGCCTCCATGGAAGTTTCTATTTGACCTTATCCCTGATACGGCTGCCCATCCGTTGAGTAGGCTATCGTAATTCGCATCAGATAGGGTAACGTCTAGTAGAAAATTTTGGAATTTGGTCACACTTTTCACATTCCAATCCCCAAGGTCTTGATCGAAACTGGTAGCGCCATTGAACATGTTTTCCATATCGGTCACATTCCCCACAGACCACCCGCCGATGGGCTGGTTAAAGGCCGTAGCGTTTTGGAACATCCCTTTCATTATTGTTACTCCTCCTGTCGACCAATTACCAATATTCTGATTAAAGGAAGTCGCCCCGTTGAACATATTGGTCATAAACTGTACGTTACCTACGGCCCACCCACTAATGTCTTGATTAAAGGCTTTAGCTCCCTGGAACATCGCTGTCATATTGGAAACACTGCTGGTATCCCAGTTGCCAATGTCTTGATTGAAAGAAGAAGCTCCTTTGAACATGTTGTTAAAGGTGATCACTTTGGCAAGATTCCAACTACCTATATCTTGATTAAAAGAACTGGCGTCCTGAAACATTTGCGAAGTAGACGTACAATTTTTCACGTTCCATGTAGAAATGTTTCCGTTGAAACTTGTGGCCCCTTTGAACACACTACCCATATCTATTATCTTCACAACATTCCAGTTGTTCAGGTCTTGGTTGAAGTTTTCCGCTCCAAAAAACATCTCGCGCATCCCCAACACTTTACTTATATTCCAGCCATTGATATCCCTATTGAAAGAAGCCGCATTTCGAAACATGCGATACATATCTTCCACTTTAGACACGTCCCAATTGCCAATTTCTTCATCAAATAAGATGGCATTCTCGAAGACACTTTCCATGTCGGTCACGTTACTAACGTCCCAATCATTCATGCTACTATTCCCCGTAAAATTAGTGGCATCATAGAACATTCCTGCCATATTCCATACTGCCGACAAGTCTGGTATATCTGTGGCATTAAGTACAATATTGGTACAGCCTCTAAAGGATCTGCTCATAGACTTCCACTCGATGGCTCCCCATTGTTCTATCGTGCGTATTTTATCTTTATCGCCTTTGTTGTCAAAGAAGATCTGCGGAAAATCACCCACGATCTTAACCGTATAAGTTCCAGATAACGTATAAATATGCGTTGCATTTCCGGTAACTCCGGTGGTCACCGTTCCATCTCCCCAGTCGACGGCATAATTATAGCCTGACCCAGTGGTCGGAATCATAATTGCCTCATCATTCGTAGTTGTTTCCCATGTCGTTATAAAAGCCCCAATAAATGACTCGTCGCAATTGGTCGCTTGTCCCGCATCTGTGATGATCCAATTGTTGGGTGCAGCCGTCAACACATCTCTTGCGGCCGACCCTAAACAATAAGAACTACCTCCAGCATCAAAAGGCACATTACTTTGTAGGTTTGATAATTGGGCCCATGCTATCAATAGTGCATCGTAGTTTGTTGTCGAAAGCGTCAGTCCGTTGAACATTTCGGTCATATCGGTAACATTGCTCACATCCCATGAACTAAGGTCTTGATCAAAGCTTAGTGCTCCCTTGAACATGCGAGACATATCAGTTACCGAATTTACATTCCAATTGGTGATATCGCCACTGAAGCTAGTAGCACCTTCGAACAAACGCCTCATATTGTTGACATTAGAGACCGCCCAGGCTGTAGGGTCAAAATCGACAGATGTTGCTCCTCGAAACATGCCTTCCATGCTTCCTACATTGCTCAGGTCTGGAGTATCGGTAGCCAAGACCTGCATGTTAATACATCCTCTAAAGGCATTGGTCATATTTGTCCATGAGTTGGTTCCCCACTGATCTACACTTATTAGTTTGGCTGCATCATCAGTGGTACCTGTATGAAACATCCTTGGAAAGTTTCCGGAAATCTTTACTGTATATATTCCGGGAGTGGCATAGGTATGTGTGATATCACCAGTAACTCCGATGTCGAATAAACCATCTCCCCATTCCACCAAATAGTTATAACCATTTCCTTGGGTGTTTATCATGATCTGATTGTTCGCAGTTGTCCCAGAAAGTTCGGTATTCCAAGTGGTCACAAACTGAGACGGGCACACATAGTTACCGCTCAAAACCGTCACATTTGCAGTACAGGTATCGCTATTTCCGTTTTGATCCTGAACTTCTAAAGTGGCTGTTGTAATTCCTAAATCGGTACAATCCAAGGAGGTTGGATTCACCAAGCTAAAGTTGATTCCCGTATCATCTGTAGAACCTCCATCGATGTCAGACACTCCTAGGAACAATATCCCAGTGTCATCAAGAGTTACCACCGCATCTTGGCATACGGCATTGGGAGGTTGGCTATCTTCAAAACCAATTCTGAAACGCATATCTTCACCAGACTCTGATGTCCAACTACTGCCACTCAACACAAAAGCTCGTCCATCACTATATGGGTTTTGAATGCTACTTTGGTACTTCAGCCCATTGTCATTTTCAAATGCAAAAGAATACGTTTGTCCAGATACTACATTTACAGGAGGGTCGATATCGTAGATTCTCAACCCTAAGTTACTTGAAGGATAACTTGTGGTTACAGTATAGATAGGAGTTGAAGCGCTACTAATCTCGCCGTCATAGATAGAGAGTTGGATCTGTGTCCCTGAGGGAGCGTTCGGTATTTCGCTATACCATATGGCCACCTCATTGATTTTGCCCGAGCAATTAACCTTGAATGATTGTCCGTAGCCGTCTGCAGAAAGTGTTTGATCTGGTCCCACGTCCTGTAAAATGGTATCATCAGCACCGCATTGTGCACGTAACCCGTCAACACTGAATAGCATTGTGCAAAGGGCCATTAGAAAGAATTGCGAAACTTTTTTCATAACTAAGGGGTTGGTTTAATTAAAAAATCGCTTTACGGCGTAAAGGTATCTTTGGCATCTACTTTTACTGGCAAAAGTGGCGTAGACAAAGGGAGGACAGTAGCGAAAAAGTGGGGTGACAAAAGGGTGACAAGCTCAACAGATAAAAAAGTAAAGTGCTTATTTTCAATGTGTTGAGTTTGAATTATGATGATTGACACAATATCGGAAAAATGGAACAATAAAGAACCCCGATCATATGATCGGGGTTCTAATTAGAAACTTTATCACCCCTTAATGAACAAAGTTTCATTAGTCATAGCCCAATTGCATTTATGGTAATTGACCACTGATCGTAAAAAACACAGAGTTAAATATTTGATTTCCCGGATGAGACAGGATGTTATCTTTTACATATTGTAGTTCGTTACCAGCGTTTAAGAAAATCACTTCGCCATCCATATCTAGGTCTTCATCGTAATACCCTTGAGGTTTGTAAAAGACAGATGCTCCAAATGGACTCTCAATAATTGAGCGGTCCAGCACCAATTGTTTGATGTCTACAGACTCTGCTCCCGTGTTCAGGAAGATGACTTTTCCGTCTTGATTGGCATCCCCTGCCCATAGCCCTAGAGTTCCAGAGGGCATTCCGAAATCTGTACGGGCATTCTCACCATAGACCTTTAATGCTACATCAGTAAGGTCGATTTCCATTTCTATGTCGTCCAGCGCTTGAGGCACCTCGGTCATGACCGTTAGGTGGTTGCGGTGTCCTACCACAACATGGTAATCGCCTGGAAAGACCTCGATCCGCACAGACGATCTGCCATCGACACCAACAATATCTCCATCACGTTGTACCAGGGCCGATCGACCAGCGATCACCTTGGAATTATCGTCTGCATCCCTTAATTCTAACCATATCCAATCGACAATGGCATCAGACCCTTCTGTGTTGGGAACACTTTCATCGCAAGAAATGGTGTCCGGATAGGGTGAAATTGTAGGCAAGAGTCCTGCTGCCCTTAGGTCATCACGCATTAGATGCTCTTCGCCCATATTGGGATTTAAAGCTGCTCCTTGTAAATACACTTTTGCACTCAATACTACGCCACAATTTAACCCTGCATCATCAATACTCCAGTTATAGGTGTCTATTAAATCTTGACGTTGTATTGCCGATAAACAGTAATGAAGATTTGTAGCATTCAATACAATATCAGAAGGAACATCATCTATACCATCTATAGCACCGCTTGTATCTGTATACCACCCTATAAGAGTATTGTCGTAATTTTCGACAGATAGTCCACTATTAGTTAGCATAGACCCCATATTATTTACTTTAGCAATATCCCAATTGCCCAGATCTTGATTAAAAGCTGAAGCATTTGTAAATGTTCTAAGCATTAAAGTAACATTACCCACATCCCAATTACCAATATCTTGATTGAATTTAGCGGCACCTTCAAAAAGTTGAAACATTGTGGTTACCATGGAAGTATCCCAATTACCAATATCTTGGTTAAAGGCTATAGCGTTAAAAAATACTTGATCCATATTGGTAACCTTGCTTGTATTCCAACCTCCAATGTCTTGATTAAATACCAAAGCATCTTGGAACATTTCTTTCATGGTTGTAACATTTGAAGTATCCCAATTGCCTATATCTTGATTAAAGGCTTCCGAATTTTTAAACATTTCTTCCATTGTGGTTACATTAGATGTATTCCAGTTACCAATATCTTGATCAAAAGCCGTTGTAGACCTTAACATGCCTTCCATATCAATTGCATTGCTTACATTCCAACTTCCTATATTTTGATTGAATGGAGTTTCTCTAAACATGTCAGACATATTCGTTACGTTACTTACATTCCAGTTAGTAATGTCTCCATTAAATGAAGTAGCGCCCCAAAATGTACCTTCCATTAGCTCTATATTGTTAGTATTCCAAGCGCTTAAACCTGTATTTATAGCCGTAGCGTCTCGAAACATGAAACTCATGTTTGTTACTCTAGACAAATCGGGTGTATCTGTTGCTGCAATTGTAAGGTTTGTGCAGCCGTAAAACGCATCTTCCATAGATTCCCATTGTATATTTCCCCATTGTTGTACTGTTAAGATTTGAGGTGCAACAGTCTCATCTTCAAAATCAATTTTAGGAAAATCGCCTGTTATTTTTACAGTATACGTTCCAGGGGTTTGATAGGTATGGTATATATTATCAGTATCGTCTGACCCCAATCCTATTTCTACAGTTCCATCTCCCCAGTCTATAGTAAACCCATAATTGTGATAATATGTTTCTATAGGAATATTAATAGTTAATTTATCTATAGGCGCATCCCAAGTCGTTATAAACGCATCATCAAATAATTGATCACAATTACTATTTAACCCTGCATCTGTAATTACCCAGTTATATGTATCTATAAGTACCTGTCTTTGTGCTTGAGATAAACAATAGGTACTGTTTCCTCCTGAAAAAGTAATTGCGTTAGGGATATCGTCTATTCCATCATCTGGAATACCACTAGTATCCATTTGCCAACCTATTAATGTCCCATCGTAATTAGGTGTACCCAATGCAACGTTTACCAACATGTCGTTCATATTGGTTACGTTCGTTATATCCCATTTTCCAATATTCCGGTTAAAGGCACTCGCATTTAAAAACATACGATCCATATTGGTTACATTACTTACATCCCAATTAGCAATATTACTGTTAAATGATTGTGCTCCATTAAACATGCGATCCATATTGGTTACGTTTTGTACATGCCAAAACTGTATATCTCCATTAAAGCCATGAGCTCCCTGAAACATGCGTTCCATATTAGTAATCCCGCTTACATCCCAATTATTAAAATCGGCATTGACCCGTTCTGCATTTAAAAACATAAAAGCCAGATTAGTTACTTTAGATAAGTCGGGGGCATCTGTAGCATTAATTACTAAGTTGTTACAGTTTCTAAAGGCTCCAACCATTTCTAGCCAATGTACCTTTCCCCATTGTTCTATAGACAATAATTTATCGGCATCGTTTGTACCTGTTCCTACAATAGAAAATTCTCCCATAATACTAATGGTATAGGTGCCTGCTATAGCATAGGTGTGTGTTATGTCTCCTGTAACACCTACATCTGTACTGCCGTCCCCCCAATCTACTGCATAGAATAACCCTGTGCCTTGCGTATCTATAGTTATTTGATTGTCATTTGAACTTCCTGGATTGTCTGTTTTCCAGGTTGTAATAAAACCTTCTGCAGTATCACTGCAAGATCCTTCATCTGTAATTGTCCAACCATAAGTGTTAATTAAATTAGTTCTTGCTGCTTCCGAAAGACAATAGATACTATTCCCCGCATTAAAATTTCTATTTATCGGGATTTCTGTTTCACCAACATCAAGAGTATTCCACCCCATTAAAGTAGCATCATAATTGGGTGTTGACAAACCTGCGTCGAGAAACATGTCTTCCATATCTGGTGCATTACTTATATCCCAACCGCCCAAATCCTGATCAAAAGCCTCAGCGTTTTTAAACATGTTGTCCATATCATAAGCATTACTTACATCCCAATTTCCAATGTCCTGATTAAAACTTATAGCATCTCGGAACATTTTTGAAAAATTCCCATTTTGAACTGTATTCCAATTGCCTATATCTTGGTTGAATTCTCTGGCTCCTTCAAACATATTATTCATGTATTCAACCTTACTTACATCCCAATTTCCAATATCTTGATTAAAGCTTATGGCGTCTTCAAACATTCGTAACATGTCTTGGCAATTAGCAGTATTCCAATTACCTATATTTTGATTAAAAGCTATAGCACCACGAAACATATAATCCATTCCCGTAACATTAGAGACATCCCAATTGCCTATGTCTTGGTTGAAAGCCGTTGCCCCATCAAACATATGCTCCATGTCTGCTACCTGACTTACATTCCAGTTGCTTATATCTTGATTGAATGTTGGAACATTCCAAAACATATTTCGCATATTGGTTACATTACTTACATCCCAATTGCCTATGTCTTGATTAAAGCTTATGGCGTCTTCAAACATTTTACTCATATCTGTTACGTTAGAAACATTCCAACTCCCTATATCTTGATTAAAGACAGGAGCTTCAAGAAACATTTCACTCATATCGGTAACATTACTCACATTCCAACTACTTATGTCCCCATTAAAACTTTTAGCTTCTCTAAACATTTCTTTCATATTTATTGCAGCACTTACATTCCAGTTATTGAGATCTTGATTAAAGATTTCAGTATCTTCAAACATACTTTTAAAGTTCGTTACATTACTTACATCCCATTGGTTAATATTTGTATTAAAAGCTAAGGCTTCATCAAACATCTGTTCCATATTCGTAACGTTACTTACATCCCAGGTATTTATACCAGGATCTCCGTTAAAAAAATCTGTATTCTTAAACATTCTGAACATGTCTGTTACCAATGATAGATCAGGAGTGTCTGTTGCATTAGAAACAATATTGGAACAGCCATAGAATGCGCGCGCAAAATTTATCCATTTTATATCTCCCCATTGTTCTATGGTTAGTATCTTATCTTTATGTCCTGCATTATTGAAATAGATACGTGTAAAGTTTCCGATAATTTTTATGGTATACGTTCCTGCAATAGTATAGGTATGTGTTGCGTTACCAGAAAGTCCTGTTTCTATGGTTCCGTCACCCCAATCTACTGTATAGCCCTCACCGTTACCATTGGTTGGAATCGTAATATTTTCATTTTCTGATGTGGTTAACCATGTCGTTATAAATGCATCATTGAAAGTAGATACACAGTTTGAAACACCACTGTCTGTAATTGTCCAATTAAAAGGCGAGGTTAAAAGCCGGTTACGGGCCATTTCTCCTAAGCAATAAGAGCTATTTCCTGCATTAAATACTAAATTAACTGGTATTTGAGTTTCTGTAGCTGTAAGTGTACTCCAACCTATTAGCAAATTGTCGTAATTATGAACCGAGAGATTAGCGTCAACAAACATATTAGTAGCATCGGTTAAAGCACTAATATCCCAATGACCTAAATCCTGATCAAAAGCTGTAGCACCAGAAAACATCCCTGCCATTGTTGTAACATTACTAACATTCCAGTTGCTGATATCCTGATTAAACAGCATTGCATTCATGAAGACATTATCTGCAATAGTTAAAGTATTAAAATTCCATCCGCTAATGTCTTGGTTAAAAGCTTCTGCTCCACGAAACATAGCCGAAATACTTGTTACATTCTCCATGTCCCAATTACCTATGTCCTGATTAAATGCTAATGCATCTCTAAACATACCGAAAATGGTTGTGACATTAGAGGTATTCCAGCTACTAATATCTCTATTAAAACTTTCTGTTTTTCTAAACATCATACTCATATCGGTAATGTTAGAAACATCCCAGGTATTCATTTGCGCATCGCCATTAAAAGCAACAGTATTCCTAAACATTTCCCTTAAAGAAGTTACTTGGGTCAAGTCTGGTCTATCTGCAGCATTGGATATTAAATTAATACAGCCATTAAAAGCATCTTCCATAGAATTCCACGAAATATTTCCCCATTGCTCAATGGTTTTTATTTTGTCTTTATCCCCGGAGTTATTAAAGTAAATGCGAGGAAACGTGCCAACAATTTTTACTGTATATACTTGAGAATCTGAATAAGTATGTGTTATGCTGCCAGTTACATTAATATCAAAACTTCCATCTCCCCAATCCACTCTATAGTAATAGGTTTCTCCTAAAAATGTTGGTATAGTAATACTTTCTCCATTTGCAGTAGTTTCCCAGGTGGTAATAAATGCGTTATCAAATATTGTATCCGGGCACTCCAAGTTACCGTCTGAAAATTCCCAATTATAGGCGTTTATTAGCTCTTCTCTGGCGGGTTCTCCTAAACAATAGTTACTATTTCCTGCATTAAAACTAATATTTGATGGTATTTGAGTTTCTCCTGCTGCTGTATTTAATGTACTCCAACCTAATAATAAACTATCGTAGTTTTCAATAGATAGTGTTACTCCATTAAACATATTTTCTGCATCGGTTAAGCTGCTTATATCCCAGTTACCTAAGTCCTGATCAAAACTAGTAACACCGTTAAACATACTATTCATATTAGCCACGGAACTAACATCCCAATTTCCAAAATCTGCATTTATTAAAGGGGAACCTAAAAACATCCCATTCATGTTTACAACGGCATCCAAATTAGGGCTATCAGTTGCATTTACAACTAAGTTCTCACAAAACACATAGGACAATTCCATGGATCTCCATTGAATGTCTCCCCATTGTTCTATAGACCTTATTCTTGCTCTGTTTAATACTCCTGAAGAACTAAATGTAATACGTGGCAATTCGCCAATAATACGTACGGTCCATGTTCCTATAGCTGTATAAGTATGAGAAGCAGAAGCAGATAGCCCAGTTTCTATTGTACCATCTCCCCAGTCTATATTATAGTTTGCTGTTCCGTCTGATAATGATATTGGAACAGTTATGGTTTCATTTGAAGTTGTCGTTGCCCAAGTTGTTATAAAACCATTATTAAATGTAGCATCACAAGATTGCCCTGCATCTGTAATAGTCCAACCATAGGTATTAATCAGTGCTTCTCGTTCTTCTTGAGCTAAACAATAATTAGTGTTTAGAGCACTAAAGTTTAATGCTATGGGAATTTGTGTTTCGTCAACACCTAATATACTCCATCCTATTAAAAGGTTATCATAATTGGTCTGAGAAAGCCCCGCTCCATCAAACATTTTTTCGGCGGTCTGTAACGAACTAATATCCCAATTGCTCAGGTCTCTGTCAAACGCAGTAGCGTTTTCGAACATTCGCTCCACATCGGTCACTCTACTTACATTCCATCCACCTAGATTTTGATTAAAACTACTGGCGCCTCCAAACATATGGTTCATATTGGTTACATTACCTACCTTCCATCCGCCCAATAAGGTATTAAATGCTTGAGCATTCCAAAACATAGCTTGCATATTTTGTACATTTTGCGTGTCCCAGCTGTTTATGTTTTTATTAAATGGTGTGTCTTTAAACATAAAACTCATGTCGGTTACATTACCAACATTCCATCCCGATATCACCTGATTGAAAGCTGAGTTTGCAAACATACTTTGCATGGTTTGCACCAGACCTACATTCCAGTTGCTTATAATTCCATTAAATGGTGTTGCTCCAAATGTTCCTTTCATATTCGTGACATTTGAAACATTCCAATTGCTGATATCTCCATTGAACGCTGAGAAGGCAAACATAAATTCCATAGTCACAACTGATGATACATCCCAGGTACTTATAATACCATTAAAACTACTTGCGCCTCGAAATGTTTCGGTCATATTTGTTACGTTGCTTACATTCCACCCAGATAAATCTCCATTAAGTAAATTACAGTCTCTAAACATAAAACTTAGATCTGTTACTTGTAATAAATTTGGTGCATCGGTAGCATTTAGCAACATATTCTCACATCCTCTAAAGGCACTTTCCATAGATTGCCATTCTATATTACCCCAATGTTCTATAGATTTAATTTTTAATTTATCACCTGTATTATTAAAATATATCCTTGGAAAATCACCAATGATTTTTACTGTATAGGTACCTGCCGTGCTATAACTATGTGAAGTAGATCCTGTATGGGCAGTACTAATGGTTCCATCTCCCCAATCTATTGCGTAAGAATATCCGCTTCCGGTAGTTGGAATGGTAATACTCTCATTAGCAGAGGTGGTTTCCCAGGTGGTTATAAACCCATTAGCAAAAGAGGCATCGCAACTAATAGCCTGACCCCCATCTATTATATTCCAATTATTAGGAGTACTTGCAAGTACATTTCTTGCTGTTATTCCCGTACAATAAATACTGTTTCCAGCATTGAATGTAACATTGCTTTGCAAACCAGATAATTCACTCCAACCAATTAACAAGGCGTCGTAATTTATAGTAGAAAGTGTAACATTAAGAAACATATCACTCATATTCCCGACATTACCTACATCCCAATTACTGATATCCTGATCAAATGAGACGGCATCAAAAAACATTGAGAACATGTTAGTAACCTGCGAGGTATTCCAATTCCCTATTTCTTGATCAAAGCTTGAAGCTCCCTTAAAAGCCTGAGACATATTCACAACAGAAGACGTATCCCATCCTGTAATATCTCCATTAAAGCTACTAGCACTTTCGAATGCCCTTCTCATGTTTGTAACATTAGATAGATCCCACCCTATGGGGTTAAAGTTCACCGTAGAAGCTCCTGAAAACATACGCTCTATACTACTCACATTAGACATATCGGGAGCATCTGTTGCATTAACCTGCATATTGATACAGCCTGCAAATGCTCTATCCATAGAAGACCACAGCATTGTTCCCCATTGGTCGACACTTACCAGCTTGGCAGCGTCATCATCTGTACCGCTATGAAAGATCCTCGGGAAATTACCAGAGATCTTTACCGTATATATTCCAGGAGTGGCATAGGTATGTGTAATGTCACCTGTGACGCCAATATCATACATGCCATCGCCCCATTCGACCAAATAGTCATAACCACCCCCTTGGGTATTGATCATGATCTGATTGTTCGCGGTCGCCCCAGAAAGTTCTGTATTCCAAGTGGTCACAAACTGCGAAGGGCATACATAATTCCCACTCAAAACCGTGACATTGGCAGTACAGGTATCGCTGTTTCCATTTTGATCCTGAACTTCTAAATTGGCCGTAGTAATCCCCAAACTGGTACAATCGAATGAGGCCGGACTCACAGAACGAAAACTTATTCCTGTATCGTCTGTTGAGCCTCCATCAATGTCTGATACTCCCAGGGAAAACATTCCTGTGTCGTCAAGGACTACCACTGCATCTTGGCATACGGCATTGGGAGGTTGGCTATCTTCAAACCCAATTCTGAAGCGCATATCTTCGCCGGACTCTGATGTCCAACTACTGCCATTCAATACAAAAGCTCGTCCATTATTATATGGATTCGCGATGCTACTCTCATACTTAAGCCCAAAGTCATTTTCAAATGCAAAAGAATACGTTTGTCCAGATACTACATTTACAGGAGGGTCGATATCGTAGATTCTCAACCCCAAGTTACTTGAGGGATAGTTTATGGTAGCTGTATAGATAGGAGTAGAAGCACTACTGATTTCCCCTTCATAAATAGAGAGTTGGATCTGCGCACCAGTAGGCGCATTGGGTATTTCACTGTACCATATGGCGACCTCATTGATCTGCCCAGTACAATTAGCTTTGAATGATTGTGCATAGCCGTCTGCAGAAATTGTTTGGTCCGTACCCAAATTCTGCAATATAGTATCATTAGCACCACATTGTGCACGTAACCCGTCAACACTGAATAGCATTGTGGAAAGCACCATTAGAAAGAATTGCGAAACTTTTTTCATAATCAAGGGGTTGGTTTTAATTAAAAAATCGCCTTACCCCGTAAAGGTATCTTCGGTATCTTCTTCTACTGGTAAAAGTGCCGTAGACAAAGGGAGGACAGTGACGAAAATGAGGGATGACAAAAGGGTGACGTCAATCCTACATTTACATTTAAAGTATTGATTGTTAGCACTTTAAATTGATTTAGTAAAACGACCTCAAAAAGGCACTCAAATCATCTTTGGGATCAAGTTGTAGCTTTTTTCTTAGGCGATTTCTGCCCCTTTTTACCGATTGGGGATCGATATTTTGAAGCGTTGCGATCTCTTTGGTATTCATATCCATTCGAATGAAAGAACACAATCTGATTTCATTGGGTGTTAGGTTTGGATATTTTTTATTCAACTTTTCATAGAACCCACTACTCAGGGTATCGATCTTAAGTTGTAGGTCCTCAGCATTGTTATCCAGCTTCGTTTTGTTTCTTATTTCGACCTCCATATCCTCTAATTGTTGCTTGAGTTGTTTCCCCCTAGCCACTTTAACTTTTTCGAGATGCGCTAAAAGGGAACGCGCCCAATGTTGAGTTTCAGAAATATTGATGGCCAAATTGGCCATGTCCTTCTTTTTGAACTCCATTTCGGTATTCAGTAATTGATTCTTGAGTTTAGCGAGTTTCAGCCTTTGTTTATAGGCAAAGTACATAAAGCTCATGATGACCATAACCCCCAAACCACCAAACAGGATCCATTGTGATTTCACCTTGTTCTTGACCAATAACAATTGCGCTTTATCTTCTACTTGTTCACGTTCTTGTACCAGTTTAAGGCTATCTTGAAGTTTTTCTCTTCGGAATGTATTCTCGAGCTCTAGACGCTGAATTTTCTTTAGATTTTCATCATTGAGTAACGAATCTGCATATATCTTATGTTGTTTATAGTTATCGTAAGCATCCTTATAATGCTGTTGTATATACAAAACAGCAGCGATCCTTAAATACGCCCTTGAAATGCGCTTTTTAATCCCTTCCTTTTGAGCGATTACCAATGACTTTTCACTATATTTCAATGCTTTGGGCCAATCTTCGAGTTTTTTATAAGTGCTGGAGATGTTATAATAAGCAGTTGTAAGTGAAGTCTTATTGCCAACTTTCTTATAGTAATCAACATTCTCGAAGTTCAATTCAAGGCTCTCATCATACCGCTTTTTTGCATAATGCAATACCGCTAAATTGCCATTGACCCTATATAGGTCTTCTTCATTTCCTAATTGCTTAAAAATCTCTTTGGCCCTAGAGTAGCAGTACATCGCCGAGTCCAGTTGATTGGTTTTTCTATAGGAAACTCCCAACATGTTGTACCCAGCAGCCATGCCTCTATGATTTTCGTCCAAGGTCTCTAAAATGTTTATTGCCGATTTGTAAGAAGCTATCGATCTTTCATAGTCGCCCAATGAACGATAGACCATGCCCATGTTGTGAAGTATATTGGCTACATTAGAAGAGTCCTTAATACGCTCGAAGGTTGTTTTGGCCTTTAAAAAGTAATCGATAGCCTCTGCATAGTTTCCTTGGCGTCTATTCACAATTCCGAGGATGCTATACGGAGGTGCTAAATAGCCTCCTGCTTTAAGTTCTTCGTTTTGGTTGACGACCGCAACAGCTTCCAACAAATAGCCCTCCGCCTCACTAAAGTTTCTATTTACCTGATATTCTGCTAGAGCAACCAATGACGTTACCTTTGCAGAATCTGATATGGCGGTTCTGTATTGTTGCTCAAGTTGTACAAAAATTGAGTCCTTCTTTTCAGTTTCAACTTTATCTATCAATTGCTGTGCACTTGTACTTATGCACCAGCACGTGCATAAAAAAAGCAGGCCTAACGTCCTAACGATAGCCTGGTCGTACGTGCTTCTTTTGTTTATAAGGGTTGAAGCTCTCATTGTTTTTACCAAAAAATTAGCAAGCGTCTTGTCTAGAGATCAATTAACAAACCCCAACCTAACGTTGGGGCTTTCCGAAGAAACCCTATCATTCTGTGTGATACAGTTTCGAAATAGTTGGGGCAATTGCCGTTCTAAATTCAAGGCAGTAGTGCATTAACTATAAAGACGAGTCCGCTTTTATTTCTTATTCGTAAAAGTATTAATAGCGAGAGTTTCACACTGAAAAAGCAAGGGGGACAAATGGTGGACAACCCAATAATTGTAGGAGGACAAAAAGGGGACGTAGTTTACAGGAAATGAACTATGAGCACTGTAAATCAATGATTTGACAAATTATCAAATTGTCTTTAAGAACATATGAATGTCATCATTTGGTAATAGGTTCAGCTTTTTTCTAAGCCTGCTTCGTCCTTTCTTTACTGAAAGAGGGTCTATGTTTTGAAGTATGGCAATGTCCTTGGTTCCCATGTCCATCCGGATCAAACTACACAATCTGACTTCATTCGTGGTGAGATCAGGAAAATTGTCATTCAGCTTTTCGTAAAAAGCACTACTTAGTGTGTCGATCTTCAACTGGATATCTTCGGCTTCGCCGTCGATGCGCATTTTGTTCTTTATTTCTACTTCTAAATTTTGTAATTCTTTAGACCGTTCTCTGCCTGTTACGGCCCTTGCTTTTTCGAGCTGTTCCAACAAAGAGCCCGCCCAGTTTTGACTTTGTGAGATGTTGATCGCTAAATTGGCCAGGTCCTTTTTCTTATATTCTATTTCGGTGTTGAGCAATTGATTCTTGAGCCCCATCATTTTTAGTTTCTGGCGCGACCTAAAAAAGACAAAGCCCAATAGGCCGAGCGCGCCTAACCCACCAAAAATGAGCCATTGCGATTTTAGACGATTCTTAGCTGCCAGTAACTGGGTACTAGTCTCTGCCATTTCACGTTGTTTTACCAACTGCAAACTATCGCTTAATTTCTCCTTTCGGAATTGGTATCTAAGCTCGAGCTCCTGAATTCTTTTAATGTTCTCAACATTCACCAAGGAATCATTGTAGCTATGATGAAGGTCTAACGCTTTATAAGCTTCTTCAAAATCTCCTATTTCCCTGTAAAAGTCAGATTGATACTTATAGACATCGGCAACTACAATTTTTCGCCCTAACCGTAAGGCCATCATAATGCAACTATCGGCATGTTGAATCGCTTTTTGGTAATTACCACGTCTACCATACACTCTGGATAAATGTCCGTGTGTGTTCGAAATACCTATGTTATTTCTTGACTCTTTGTAATAATGTAGATTGTCACTAAAAATTTTCAAGCTTTCTTCATACTTTTCCTGCAACTCGTATATGGTCGCAATGTTTGCCTTTGTTCTGATTACCCCTAACTCCTTGCCAACCGATGTGTATTCAATTTTTGCCTTTTCAAAATAATACAGTGCAGAATCTAGCGCCCCTTTACCTCGGTAAGCTGCACCCAAATTGTTGTAACTGCCAGCGATGCCTGGAGAATTCACAAGTTGTTTCTTGATACCAATAGAGCGTTTGGTATATTCTATGGACTTCTCAAAATTATCTTCGTAACGATAGACCAAACTAATGTTTCCGCAAAGGGATGCCATTCCTAAGGAGTCGTTCTTTTTCTCTGCAATTTCCAGTGCCTTTAAGTAGTATGCAAGTGCGTTGACCTGATCTCCTTGCTTTTGTTTTACCCTACCTGTATTGCTATAGGTCATTTTTTGAAGAAGTTCATCTACCGGTTGGTTTGATGAATTTACAATTTGGAGTGCCTGCTCCATATAATAATTGGCCTTGTAAAGGTCTTTATTGAGAAGCCGCAGCCCTAGTGCATTGAGTTTCCGAACTCTCACTGAGTCTGAAGTTGCCGATTTGAGTTGTTTTTCTAACCGCACCACCACAGTGTCTTGCAAATGGATGGTACTATCTTCTGGAGTTTGGGCGGTGAGTAACAAACTACAACAGCAACATAAAATAACAAGTGATATCTTCAAGGGGTCAGGTTTTAAATTAAAATGTCTTTAAGAACATGCTGATGTCATCATTTGGCAACAGGTTGAGCTTCTTTCTTAGTCTGCTTCGACCTTTCTTTACAGAAAGAGGATCTATGTTTTGAAGCACGGCAATATCCTTGGTCCCCATGTCCATACGAATCAAACTACACAATCTGATTTCATTCGCTGTGAGGTCAGGAAAACTGTCGTTCAACTTTTCGTAAAAGGCACTGCTTAGCGTATCGATCTTCAACTGAATATCTTCGGCATCACCATCAACGCGCATCTTGTTCTTTATTTCTACCTCTAAATCTTCCAATTCTCTACTAGATTCTTCTCCCAAGGAACTCTTAGCTTCTTCTAGCCTTTCTAACAAGGAACCTGCCCAGCTTTGACTTTGCGAGATGTTAATAGCCAAATTCGCTAGATCCTTCCTCTTGTATTCTATTTCAGAGCTCAGCAACTGGTTTTTAAGCTTCACGAGCTTTATTTTTTGTCGGTAACGGTAGCCTATAAAACTAAAGAGAGCCAATACACCCAGACCACCAAAAAGCATCCATTGAGACTTTACTCGGTTTTTGGAGGCCAAGAGCTCAGCTCTGGCCTCAGTAATCTCCTTCTCTTGCGCAAACTTAATACTGTCGGCAAGTTTTTCTTTCTCAAATTGGTAGTTGAGTTCCATGGTGGTGATGCGTCGGATTTTTTCTAGATCATTGATCGAATCTAAATAGGTCTTATGCGTTTTGAAATCAGCAAGTGCTTCTCTGTCTCTCCCCACTTTTTCACCGATGCGACTTCTTAGCAAATATTCTTTGTGCAATAGGTTATGATCATTCGTAGCATGGGCCAATGCAATGGCCTTGTCAATACGGTCATATGCATGTGTGTACCTATTTGTGTGGAAATAAGCATATGCCAAGTTAAAATGAGCTGTACTTGTGCCAGAAACCGAGAACTCACCACTATATTTTTGCAAATTTTCCAAATACACTGGAATGGCCTTCTCATACTCTTTATTGGAAAGATACACGGTTGCTATATTGTTATTCACTGAAGCAATACTTCGCTTAAGCGTATGCCATTTCTTAGCCAACTCATAATGGTATAAGGCCGAATCGTTCTGCAAATTATAATAATAGGTAATCGCTAAGGTATTATGCGCGATCGCTAGTCTCGTTGAATCCTTGACTTCAGAATGAAGTTCAACGGCTTTTTTGAGATAGGTTTTGGCAGTTTCAAAGTCTTTCTGCCTTCTGAACAATCTGCCAATATTGGTGAATGACTGCGTGATCTTTGATGTGTCTTTCATTTCCTCCCTGACCTTCAAGGCATCCAGATGGTATTCCAAAGCCTTCTCGTTCCTTCCTTGGGTACTTAAAAAATTGCCTAACACATTAAAAGCGTCTGCTCTTTTTTCTTTGAAGTATTCAGAGGAAAGATGTCGGTCACCTATCTTTCTTATAACATCATGAACGATGTTTTTTGCGCTATCCATATCTTGTCTCCATAGGTGATCCGCGATCTCCAAATGATAATGGATCTTTAAAGAATCGTTGGTTGCCGCCTCGTATTCTTTCTGTAGTGCTGCCCATGTAGAATCTTTGGCTTTATTGTCAGAATTCCCGGGGGCTGACTGCGCATTGAGCCATACGCCACAGAGGATCAATATGAGGGTTATTGTGATCTTCAAGGGTATATTTTTACTTAAAAGTATTACATTTTTAAGTAAAATTGCAACTCTGACCATGTTAAATTCACTACTTTAAACCTTTCAATTACAGAAGAGTCTAATACGGATTGCCTTCTCCTATTTTATACGATCATTCTAGTATTAAGGCTACATCTCAACGTTTACATTCGTACATGATCACTCATAAAAAACGGTCATCTCATCTAACCCTTTTCGTTTTAGATTTGGGACATAGGTCGGAAGTTTAGGATAGCCTATCGGAAGTAATAAGAATGCCCGTTCATTACTAGGTCTATTAAGAAGCTTTGCTAGAAAGTTCATAGGGCTCGGAGTATGTGTCAAGGTAACCAAACCGGCATTGTGAATCGCCGTGATAAGCATCCCACAAGCAATCCCGATCGACTCATTTACGTAGTAGTTGTTATATTTCTCTCCGCGCTCATCGAACTCATAGGCTCGTTTGAAAGCCACGATCAACCAGGGAGCATCTTCCAAAAAAGGTTTGTGCATATCGGTCGCCAAAGGTTCGAGGTCTTTTTTCCAGCGTTCGCTCATTCGGTTTTCGTAGTTTTCCTTTTCTTCGATTTCTGCTTCCTCTCTGATTTTGGCCTTTAATATGGAGTCTGATACGGCACAGAAGGTCCATGGTTGCTTATGAGCCCCTGATGGTGCTGTAGATGCACTTTTGATAAGGTTTGCTATAACCTCTTTGGGAACTGGTTGTTCGGAAAAATCTCGTACAGACCTCCTCGAATCTAACCAATCGTAAAATGATTCACTTTTTCTGACCATTTCTTCTTCCGAAATAATTTCGGGTCGATATGAAATGTGTTGATATCCATTGATGAAAATATGGTCTTTTACTTCCATAGCAGGTCGTTCTTTACGCAGTTAAACTTTTATCTAAAGTGATGCTTAAAGATACACAATAGAAACTAACCCAAAGAACACAAATGGCCGTTAAAGCAATCCCTCATCAGCAAAGCTGAAATAGGCAGCATCGGCTATGACCACATGATCCAGCACCTTGATGTCCAAACTCTCGGCACCTCTTTTCATTTTTTTGGTGAGGTCTTTGTCGGCAGTGCTAGGAGTGACCGTTCCTGAAGGGTGATTATGGGCAAGAATTATTGCTGTTGCACCAAGAGACAATGCATTTTTCAGCACTAATCTAACATCTACCAATGTACCTGTTATACCGCCTTTACTCAATTGTTGAGATTGCAATACCTTATTTGAATTGTTGAGATAAATCGCCCAAAACTCTTCATGGGGTAGCTCGCCTATCAAAGGGTGCATTAAATCAAATACTGATGCGCTCGAGGTGATTCTTTTCTTATCAATCCCCACCTCGGCCTTACGCCTTCTTCCCAATTCTAGGGCAGCGGTTATGGTGATTGCCTTTGCAAAACCAATCCCTTTGAAACGCATGAGTTCTTTGACTCCACGCCGACCCAAGTCATTTAAATTGTAGTCGACTGATACAAGTATTCGCTTCGAAAGTTCAACGGCACTCTCATTACGACTACCACTTCCGATTAAAATAGCAACCAGTTCGGCATCACTTAACGTATTCTTTCCTTTAGCAAAGAGTTTCTCTCGCGGTTGATCGTCTTCCGACCAATTCTTGATAGAAAACCCTGTAGAATTATCTTTCATGTTCTAAAAATACAAAGCCAAAACACATAGAAAATTACAATGATATAAGTGGGACGAATTCGGTGCTAACCGCACCTCTTCAATGAATAAATGATTTAATGCCTTAATGAGTTAATGTCCTTCAATGTATCAATTTGGCAATGTACCAATATTGGTGTTGGGTTTTAGCTCTTAGGTGGGTTTTAGGTATTAGGTGGGTTTTCAATGAATAAATGCTATGGCATTACCAAATTCAAAATCCCAAATTCCAACCCAACGCTGTTTCACAGCTACGGATTGCGAAGGCAAAATTCAACATTGAAAACAGCTTTTTGTACTTCGTACTCTGTACTCATATCTCATATCTCATATCTCATATCTCATATCTCAAACTTAAATCAATTCAGAAATAAACTGTTCTAACTCTTGCTCTCTTGTGAGCCCCATTTTCTTTCGAATGCGATGGCGTGAAGATTTGATCGAGCCCACAGAGACATTTCTAATGGTCATGATCTCTTTGATACTTAGATTCATTCGCATGAGGGCACAGACCTCTCGTTCGGCCTTTGTAAGATCTGGATAGGACGTTCGAAGTTTTTCATCAAACGCTTTATCTAATTGCTCCATGTTCTCTCCGATCATGTCAAATTTGCCTTCGGTTGAGATCTGGGACTGTAGGTCTGCGATGAGGGATTGAAAGTCAGATGTATCTACGGCATTGGCATGTTGCTTTACCTTTTTGAGTTTTTCGAGGAATTCTTCCTTAAACTGCAATCGCATCTTATTGTCTGCCACGACTTGTTTTGCCTGATAGGTAGTGACCTTTAGTTTTTCATCCAAGAGCGCCTTTTCTAATTGCTCTTTATTCAACCTTGCCCTGTTCAGTTTTCTTCGGGTAAGCAATGCAACAATAAGCAATACAACGCCTACTAATGCAATGACCAATAGTGCCAGAAACAAACTATTTTTCCCCTTTTCGGCCTCCGCCTTTAATTCTACTGCTTGTTTTTCATTGGCGAATTGAAGGCTGTCGGCTAGTTTCTCTTTTTGAAATTGATAATTCAACTCTAAGGCGGTGGTTCGCTTTGCCTTTTGAATATTATTTACAGAGTCCAAGTAAACCTTGTATAGTTTATAATCGGCCAAGGCCTCTTTGTGATTGTTTGCTCGTTCTTGAATAAAGCTTCGCAATTGGTAGTTTCTGTAGATATGCGTTTTATACCTTTGACTTTTTGCAAGTTCAATGGCTTGGGTTGCATACTCTACTGCCAGGCTATGATTTCCAAAATCAGAGTATATTTTTGCTAAATGCCCTGAAGTATTGCAGAGCATACTGATGTGCTTGGCTTCAGAGAATATTCGTAGGCTTTCCTGATAGATAGGAATCGCCTTTTCATAGTCACCTTGTGTATAATATAAAGTGGCAATATTATCATTCACTTTGGCCTTTCCTAGTTTATCGGAATAGTAATCCCTTGCTTTTTCATAATAGTACAAAGCCGAATCATTTTGTCTATTGTAATAATACGTAACCCCATACATATTGCTGGTGATTGCCAGCCTAGTACTATCTCCTATAGCCTCTCTTATCCTATATGCTTTAGAAAAATAGGATTTTGCCTTCTCATAATCCTTTTGATGGCGAAATATCATAGCGATGTTGTGAAATGAACGTCCGATACCAATGGAGTCATTTAAGCGTTCTCTTAATTCCAGCGCCTTAAAATGGTTAGTCAAGGCTTCATCATAATTTCCTTGCTTGGCATGAAAAACCCCATAGTGGTTATAGATGGAAGCCTTTTGCAAAGTGGTATTGTAGATTTCAGTATTCCTTTGCACAATGCTTAATGCTTTGGTGGCTATGGTTCTTGCTTTTTCAATATCAGATATAAAAACATGATTGCTTAATGAGAGTAGTTTCTCCACCTTTAAGGAATCAGAAGTTTCTTGTTGAATCTCTCTTTCCAACCGTAGCGTGATGCTATCCGATTGCTGTGCAGCTATAGCGCTGAGAGAAAGGAGGCTTATGATCGTAAAAAAGGTTTTCATTTTGTCAACTAAGGTTCGCAATTTCTTTAAATATAATCAATTGTGCAACTTGTTTTAAATCTTCTCGAAGCCATTGTCAATAGAGGGATGCAACTTATTGCAACCGCCAAAATTAGATTTTGAGCGGCTTCATTCTTACCATTGCATCGAAATAACAAAAACCCTTAACCTCAAATCACCCCTTCTATGAAAAGATTTGTACCCTCCCTCTTGCTTTCATTGTGTTTCTTTCTTTCTTTTGGAGGAAACCCTACAAAAAAAGACGTTGTTACGACAACAGAAACATTCACTCCGCTAATATCAATGGTCGGACCAGACATGTCCACGGTCATCATGAATGGAGACACCTCCCCAGACTTCATTGACGGCACTATGTTGCCACCAGTAAATGTTGGAGAATCGGGTATGGGCATGTTCTTTATTCAGAACACGGGGCCAACCGACCTGAATATATCAAGTATCACATTTACCGGAGCAAATGCTTCGGACTTCAGTGTGGAAGCTCCGAGTCCGACATTGGTTTCAGCCTTTGGTCAAGAAGGCCTTACCGTTGTTTTTACACCGTCAAGTGCTGGAATAGCCACAGCAACTATCAATATTGTATCAGATGATCCTACGAATAGCCCATATACCTTCGCCTTGCAAGGAGAGGCTATGGCGGTTGGGAACGCGCTGCAATTTGATGGAGCAGACGATTATGTTGCTGTCACCCCAGGAACAAATTTGGAACTCAGCACTGATTTTACCGTTTCTACCTGGGTCAACCTTCAATCTTTTTCATCAAGCGGAAGTGTCATTCTAACGAAATCTGATGGCATGACCAATGGCTATGAGTTCTTTATAGATGGCTCTGGTACTCCTACATTGAATTATTATACTGCTTCAGGTTTGGAGACTGCTACAGCTAATACTACGCTGAGCCTCAATCAATGGTATAAATTGTCTTTTACCTATGATGGAGCGTCGATTGATTTCTTTGTGAACCAATCTTTGACGAATTCAGTAACTGAGTCTGAATCTATACTTGTTAGTGTGGATCCGGCCAGAATTGGTTGGGATAACGCTGGCACTATGGGAAGAGCATTTAACGGGATGATCGATGATCTTCAAGTATACAACCGCGTACAAACGAGTTGTGAGATTGATGCCAGCTTTGGATGCCAAGTGCAAGGCTTTACCAATGGTTTGGTTGCACATTATACATTCTTGAATGGCCTTCCAGCAGCAGATAACACTGTACCCTTTCCAGTAAATTTTCTACCTGATGTACAATTCAATCTCCCAACGAATGATGGTACTTTAATGAATTTCACCCTTAACGGTTCAACTTCCAACTGGGTGAATGGAAACAATGGCAATGTTTCTGGTACCTGTGCCACCTACCTAGCACCTGAATTGAGTGTTGATGGTCTGGGCCTTACTATAGCAGATGGTGATGATATGCCTGAAACCATAGATGGTACTGATTTCGGAAATGCTGACATCAATGGAGGAAGCGCCCAATCCGTATTTACATTAATGAATGCAGGAAGCGATGATCTAAACATTTCAGACATTTTAATCACTGGCACAGATGCAGCTGATTTTTCAGTGACCACTGCAACAGCTTTGACGGTTGCTGCCTCAAGCAGTGACGATTTGATTATTGCGTTTGCCCCAACAACCCTTGGAACGAAGACAGCAACGGTTACGATTACCAGTGATGACTGCGATGGGTCCTACACTTTTGATATCCAGGGGACAGGTGTAATTTTTGGAACTGGTTTAAATTTTGATGGATCAGATGATCGTATTGAAGTCAGTCATGATTCGGCATTTAATGTAAATACATTTACAATAGAAGCATACTTTAAAACAACATCTACTGTAGCAGGACAAGCCATTATAAATAAATATGATACTACAAACATTAATGGGTTCTCTTTGTACTTAAACAGTGCTGGAGGGCTACGATTTGAGTATGCAGTACCAAACAGTGAATCAACAAGTTCATCTAGTGCTTCTGGACTTAATGATGGGAATTGGCATCATGTAGCAGTAGTATTTGGTGGTGGTAAGGTACTATTTTATATAGATGGAGCATTAGACAATGAGATTACTTTTAGTAATATTCCAGATGCCCCAACAAATACAGAATCTCTTTACATAGGGTATTCTACATTTAATAACGCTTATTTTAATGGAGATATAGATGAAGTACGTTATTGGTCTAGAACATTGTGCGACGATGAATTGAGTGACGTACGAGCCTGCCAACTCACAGGAAATGAGTCAGGTCTTGTCGCAAATTTCCCTTTTAATCAAGGGGTAGACAATGAGGACAATAGCATGATCACTACTGCCACTGATAACTCATCGAATAACTTCAATGGAACCTTGCAGAATTTTGCACTTACAGGTACTACCTCTAACTGGAAAGATACTACTGATAACAATATCTCTGGGACCTGTATCATTGCAAACCCTGAAATTAACATCCAAGGAAATGGGCTTGATATTGTTAGTGGTGATACAACACCGAACACCGATGACAATACAGATGCAGGAAGCGTTGCAGTTGGAAATTCTGCTGAAATGAGCTTCTTTGTTCGAAATACTGATGGGACCGCAAGTTTGAATGTTGATGGGGTATTCCTCTCCGGAGATACTGGTGATTTTACGATCACTCAGAACCCAAGTAACAATCCAATTCCTGCAACTCAGTCGGCTTCATTGAAAATTCAATTTACGCCTACTTCTCCAGGTATCAAAACAGCCGTAGTTACTGTAGATAGTGATGATTGTGATGAACCGTTCTATACATTTACCATACAAGGGAGGGGATTAGGACCGGCTACAGGATTGGATTTTGATGGTACAGATGATTTCATTACGGTACCTCATAACAGCAATCAAAATAGTTTGAATTTTTCTGTTGACTTTTGGATTAAAACAACAGATGGCAATGGTGCTTTGATTAATAAATTTACACCAGATGGGAACAATGGTTGGCGTATTAATTTAGATAGTGGAAGAATAGAGTTTTACTATTATGCCAGCGCTTCTAATTATACAACAAGGTTGTTAAATGGTAACACGTATGTTGCCGATGGAAATTGGCACCATGTGGCCATAACACTAGATTCTGGCAACGCGAGATGCTATATAGACGGAGTAAGCGCCCATTCACAAGGTTGGAATGGTACGGCAACGACTGCCTCTAGTACAGAAGACATACAAATTGGTTACGCCGCTGCAGATACGCCTACAGGAGATGCAGGGGGCTATTTTGAAGGACAACTAGATGAACTTCGTGTTTGGACAAAAACACTTTCGGCATTTGAAGTAGGAGCAGTGAATGATTGTGACATGGACATGAGCCAGGCAAATCTATTACTGAGCTATGGATTCAATCAAGGGATTTCCGGGCAGGACAATAGTTCTGTAACGACGCTAAATGATAGTTCTGGAAATAATACAAATGGTACCTTAAATAATTTTGCTTTGGATGGAGCGACAAGTAATTGGGTTGATACTACAGCCAATGGCATTTCTGGTTCTTGCGGATGTGTAGTTGCAGGAGGAGTTACTTTAACTACCCAGACAGAAGTAGATAATTACATAAACAACACTTTAGGAACTTGTAATATAATAGAAGGAAATGTTACAATAAACGGTACGATCACAGATTTATCAGGTTTTGCCAATGTACATACCATTTCTGGAGACTTATATATTGAAGGTGATATAGTAGATGACCTATCTGGTTTTGCAAACCTCACAACTATTGGTGATGATTTTACACTGCGAAACATGGCCAATACAACGAGTATTGCTTCATTCTCTAATGTAACGAGTTTAGGAGGGAATTTTATAGTAGATAATCTTGATCTCATTACAGAGATTAGCATACTCGATCAGATGACTACAATGAAAAATATAGAAATTGGCAATAATGCATTGTTGAGCACAATTACATTTAGTCAGTTACAAACAATGACAGGGAGCTTTAAAATCACCTTTAACGGTGCATTAAGTTCAATCTCAGTACCTCAATTAACGCAGACATCTGGAGAAGTTCGTGTAAATAATTCAAATGCAGGATTGACTAGTATAGATTTTCCGCTCTTACAAGACTGTGGTAACTTTTTGATAGCAGATATTACAGGTGTTACAACTATTAATGCGCCTGAGTTGGCAAGTACTTCTGGTAGGGTGTCAATAGGAGGTTGTGGTAGCTTAACAACGGTTAATTTCCCTAAACTAACGAGTATTGGAAATAATTTTTCTATAGATAATTCTCCATCACTAAACTCAGTAACAGTAACATTACTAAGTACAATAAGCGGAGCTGCACAATTTCATGATATGGCAGTCACTGATTTATCATTTTTATCAAGTGTTACAAGCATTGGAGGAAACCTTGCTTTGACTGAAATGACGCTTCTTAATAATGTCCAAGGAATGGATAATTTAACAAGTTTAGGAGGGTTCAATTTTACAGACTGTGACCTTGTTACAAGCTTAGAAGGATTTTCTAACTTGAATATAACAAGTTTAAACTCTTTGAACATCTCGAACAATGAACTGCTGACAAGTTTAAGCAATTCATTTTTAGAGTCATTAACTACCGTAAATACGTTGAACGTAGTTTTTAATGGTGCTTTAGTAGAAATTGATGCGTTACAAAATATAACTACCATTACTACAAACGCATCAAGCGCTTCTTTTATAAGAGGGAATGGTTCTTTGCAAAGCGTCAATTTATATGCGCTAAATAATGTGACTTCTGATTTAACGATACGCGATCAATCAAGTATTACAAGCTTATGCGGTTTGTATGATTATGTGACTACAGGTAATGGATCAACGACCTTGACGTTTGCTGGCTCTAATCCAACCGATTGGGATAGTGTTCAGGACATTCTAGATAATTGTAACGCCGGAATTACCGCTAATGCATTTTTACAAGGTGCTGCATTAAATCCTAACACGGGAGAAGAATCTTTGATGCGCGACGACCTACGTGTTGCCGGACATCTTCCGACCACAAGCCCGTATACTGATGGTATTAGCTGTGCTTCGTCATTATTCGATATTACAGGCGATAATGCCATTGTCGATTGGGTATGGTTAGAATTGAGAGACGCTAGTGACAATACTTCGATTGTAGCCTCGCGATCTGCCTTGCTTCAAAGAGATGGCGACATTGTGCATACAGATGGTGTGTCTCCTGTCTATTTTTCAACGGCAACGGCGAGTGATTACTATGTGGTCATTAACCATAGAAACCACCTTGGTACTATGAGTTCTGCTACACTGAGCTTAAGTAGTACTCCGCTATCTATCAATTTTACAGATGGAAGCACAACTACCTTCGGAAGTAATGGACAAACCACTTTCGGAATGCCTTCTGGCGTTTCAGCTTTATGGGCTGGTAATGCTAATAACGATACTGAAATCGTTTTCTTGAATACAGGTGCCGAATCGGTATCGGTGAAACAAACGGTTTTAGATGTTTCGGCTGTAGAGAGTCCGTTTGGAGCTTCTGTTTTTTACAAACCCCAAGGGTATTATAATGATGATGTGAACATGGACGGGGAGGTGATCTTCTTGAATGCTGGCAACGAATTGCTCTACATAAAAGACAACATTCTGGCCCATCCCGCCAATCAAGTGTTCAACTCAGTATTTTACAAAATAACACAGCAACTGCCCTAACCTGCCATAGCTTTATCTTAGAAGGGGAGATAAAGCGAACTAGAAAGCCTCAACGGTTGATGTTGAGGCTTTTCTTCTTTAATGGGATAATGCCTTAATGAGTTAATGCTATCGCATTGTTAAATCCAAAATCCCAAATTCCAAAACTCAAAACTCAAAATCCAATATTCGACATAACACTTTGTACTTTGTACTCAATACTCAATACTCAAATCTCAAATCTCAAATCCCAACACCCAATACCCAATACCCAATACCCAATACCTAAAAAAGTTCCACTTTCTTAAATGACACAGCAAAATAGGTTTGCAGCTCACTTCCCCTTAAAAAAATTCGTACTTTTCATATACAATCAAAAACCACACATCCATGAAGTCAATATTTGAGGAAAGTAGTTATAACGAATTGGTAAATCGTATCAATCAAGTCACGCCCGATGCACAAGCGAAATGGGGTAAGATGAACGTCGGACAAATGATGCATCACTGTCAAAAGGCGTTCGAAATTCCGTTAGGAAAGGCCACCATCAAACCACCAAATGCATTGATGAAAGGCCTGTTCAAATTATTCTTTAAGTCTTCATTGTACAATGACAAACCATGGAAACCTGGTCTTCCAACCGCCAAAGAGTTTATCATTTCAGAGCAGAAGGATTTTGAGAAGGAAAGAACAATCCTCCTACAGATTGCCAACGAGTATTACGAACAACGTGATCGAGCCTCATGGCCGACGCATCCAGCTTTTGGTGATATGACCAACGAGCAATGGGGTAAGATGCAATACAAACATTTGGATCATCACCTACGTCAATTCAATGCGTGATCTCTGTAAAAGTTTAGGAGAAATTGCTATCTTGAAGCACATAACTACCTAAACAATTTATTATGAGACAACTCGGAATTTACCTTATGATCTTTGGCATTGGTGCCATGATCCTACCATTATTTGACCTTCAATTTTCCATTTTGGCATGGATTGACAATTGGGGTGAAACGGTTGGATGGATCATTAGAGGAGGTATGATCGCCCTTGGTCTTGTGCTTTTCTTAGTCGGAAAGCCAGCTGAGGAAGAAGGACCCGCCGAAGCTTCAGAGTAAAACATAAAAACACTCAGATGTATTGATGGCCTTTGCTTGTGCAAAGGTCATTTCTTTTTTAGCTTTACAGTATAAACACAACGGTATGTATCCACCAAAACATCATCAAGAGAAAAACTACATAAATGCTGTTGAAGTCATGAAGGCCTATCCGTTTGGCACGCTCATCTCAGCCAAAGACAGCGAGGTCTTTATTACGCATATTCCGTTGATCTATGAAGATGACGGAAGCAAATATGGCAAGTTGGTGGCCCATATCGATAAATACAATCCGCAAATACAATTGCTAAAGGAAGGTCGAGAGGCCACAGCTGTCTTTTACGGTCCTGACACCTATATCTCTCCCAGTGTATACAGTACGACTCAACTGCCCACATGGAATTACATCAACGTTCATGTCAAAGGAAAAGTGCATCGTATTGAATCTCGTGATGACGTGCGCGATACCATCATTCGTATGACCGCCTTTCTCGAAGAGCCCGAACAAAAGTATGTACTGCACCCAGACAATCCCAGAATGGAAGCGGCATTGGATTACATTGTTGGTTTCGAGGTAGCCATCACCGAGTGGGAAGGCAAGTTTAAATTCTCGCAAGACAAGCTAAAGCGTGATCAACAATTGGCCAAGATGGAATTGATCAGAAATAATCAACGTAGTATTGCCGAATTTGTAAATCAGATCATGGAGAATCATGTGCAGGAGAAGTAGATTTCTTCTCTAAAAATGATCCCTCAAATATTGCTTAAACACTTTGATGTCTTCCTTTGATGTCAGATCGGGAACGTGCTCGCAAAGCGGAATCCCTAAAAACTGTTTTGGGTGATCTTTACAGAAATTCACGATGGCCGTCGGTAGTTCCTTTTCGTCGCGTTCTGGGTGCGGTGGACATGTTTTTAAATACGGAAACATCATAGGTGCGTCAAATTTGAAGATATTCATGCTTACCCTGAATTTCCCTTGCGAATCTCTAAACTTCGCTATGCTTTCAGCGGAAGGTTTCTCGACAATTTCTAACATATTGTGATCTGAATCCAATCGAGCCAATGCAAAACGAGCGATTCGTTCTTCGGAGAATTTTAAGGCATCGCGATCATAGGAAATAAAGGCATTCGGAGCCTTGGTTTCTCGTAACAGCTTCAAAGCTTCAACCGAATAGAGATTGTCACAATTGCAAACTGTAAACGTCTCTTGCTGTAAGTGTGGATACTGCTGCAACGCTTGCACTACAGCGTCAGTCGTACCATAAGGTTTTTCTCTTCCTTCTGGAATGTGTTGAGTTGCATATGAAATTGTCATCCCTTTAAAAACATTCCCTTCTTCTTGTAGACCGTAATACTTTTTGAAGTCTTCCGCTCTTTTTCCGACAATGATACACACATTTTTGTATCCGGCTTTTTCTGCGTTTAAAAGTAGAAAGTCAAGTATGGGGCGACCATCTTTACCGTAGGTTATCAACGCCTTGTTTTTGGTGTTGGCCGTATGGATTTCTTCTTCGGTAAGACCTTCGACAGGAATCGATTTTTTCATTCTAGAAGATGCTCCTCCGGCCAGTATGATAAGGTTGGTATGCATATTATGATACTTGGGTTCCATGACTAACTTTTACTTCGTAGGCACCTTTTGCGCCGCTTTTTAGGATAGCGTTGATCACTTCTTCTTTCTTATTCTCTGGTGCGATGGCAACGATGCTTCCGCCCCCACCTGAACCTACGATCTTGGCGCCATACGCTCCTGCTTCCAGTGCGGCGTCGATCATGGTATCGATCAATGGCACGGTAACTCCCAAAGATTCTTTAAGCACTTTGTGATGTGCATTCATCAGCACTCCGATAGTTTTGAGGTCAAGCGTTTCTTTCTGAAAGGCCTTCATGGCCTCCTTCGTTACTCGATGATTTTCAATCGCTGCGTAGAAAAACGGTTTTAAATCGTCTGAGACTAATTTCAAATGTTCAGATCGTGTTTCAATCGTAGCTTTTTCCAAATCAAAATCAGGAAGTGCCTTTTTGACCTCATTGACCGCTGCCAAGGCCTTTCCTCTTAAATCACCTAATACACCAACCGTTTGTTTAGGGATGCCTGATTCTCCCAAGATCATTCCATCGATGGGGTGGTTGATCTTTGAAAAGGCTTCCGACTTGCTAGTGTCAATGTAGATAATTCCGCCAATGGCACTTGTGTATTGATCCATCCTTCCGCCAGGAGAATGGTGTTCAATCACTTCGGCTTCATACGCTAAACGCGCCAAAAAAGCGGGTGTAACCTCGTGATCACATCCATAGGCCTTCAGCAAAAAATGAATCCATGCAACCACTACCGCCGAAGAGCTCGAAACGCCTGCATTAATGGGCACAGTGCTAGTTAACGTGATATCATACCCGCGATCAGGAATACAGCCATAGCGTCGCACTACTTTGATCGACGAAGCCAAATGGTCTCCTTTCTCAAAGCTATCAAAAACCTCAAAGACATTGAAGGTTCTCGTCTTACCGATATCAGGCATATCGAGTCTGAACACGTTTTCGTCATTGGCTTTTGCACAAAGGGTAACTTGCCGATCGATCGCACAGGCAATCACAGGGAGTTCTAAATAATCTTGATGGTCACCGAATAGGCAGATCCTACCGGGAGCTGTAATGGTCATTTCTTTCTTCAAGGTCTAGTAGGTGTCTTTCATCCAGTTATAAGGTTTTCTCTTTACCCAGTTTCCGCGTGTGAAATCTGGAAAATCCTGAGGTTCCCCATTGTTGGCGATAGACACCTCAGAAAGTGGCGTAATAGAACTCCATGCAGCCGCATCATAGGCATCTAATGGCGGTGCCGTATTTCTTTTGGCCGACTCAACAAAGGCATGCAAGACAAAGAAATCCATGCCTCCATGTCCAGCGCCAGTGGCTCGGTTTTCATATTTCTTCCAAAGCGGATGATCGTAGCGTTGCAACCAAGAAGATGCATCGTCCCATCGGTGTGGTTTTTCGGCCTTGTCTTCGATATAGATACGATTGCCGTCTACTTCCCAAATACCTTCGCTTCCTTGCACTCTAAAACCTAGTGAATACGGTCTGGGTGAATTACAATCATGTGTTACGATGATGGTCTCCTGATTGGAAGTTTCGATCATGGAGGTGATGATATCCCCTTGCTTAAACTTGAGCTTGGCATTGGGATGGCCTTTTCCGCCGTGTTTTACGATGTAATTATGGAGCCCGACTCCTTTGCTCGCCATAGATGTGATCGAAACAAAGCGATTGCCTCGATTGATATCGCACATGACCGCAATGGGTCCTACTCCATGCGTTGGGTAAACATCGGCGTTTCTGAGCAAGGAATGCTGGGTACGCCAAGCAGATTCTGAGATTCCTTTTTCGCCAAATTCGACTCCCTTTCCGTAAGCGGTCTTTCCATCATTGAGTTTTACAAATCTCAAATCGTGTTGATATCCACATCGAAAATGCAAAAGCTCTCCAAACACATTTTGCCGTACCATATTGAGCACGGCCATGATATCCCTACGATAACAGACATTTTCTAAGATCATCAAATGACTTCCGGTCTGTTCATGCGTATTCACCAAATCCCAACATTCTTCCATGGTATTAGCGGCAGATACTTCAAGTCCGGTGTATTTGCCGGCTAACATGGCATCTTTTGCCATACGTGTATGCCATAACCACGGGGTCGAAATGATAACCGCATCGACTTCGTCGAGCTCTAATAAGTTTCTATAATCGTATTCTCCTTTGTTAAAGACCTTCGGTTTTTTTTGCGCAGCCTCTTTGATCATATCTAAGGCTATGGCATTACGACGATCATCAATATCACAGATTGCCGTGATCTTCACATCCTTCCGAAACAACAAATTTTTAAGATGATTGGTCCCTCGAAGTCCGACGCCTATTAGACCCACATTCAAGGTTTCTTTTGCTTCAGACAGGGCGGACCCAAAGGTCAAATTAGGTAAAAGTGCAACTCCAGCAGTAGCCAAAGCACCTTTCTTAACGAAGTCTCTTCTTGAGCTCATTGCAACACGTTTATGGTTGCAATAAAGTTAGTACAAATAGGATAATTACATTAGTAGTTTCTTAACCTCCTCGAAATCGAGTCCGCCATAATTACCTGAGCTCATAAGAAGCAAGGCCGTATCATTTAGGTCCTGACCAAAAAGAAACTCCTTAAAGGCCTCGGGATCGGTAAAAATTACAAGATCATCACGGTCAAAAGCGTCTGCGATCTGTGTTTCGCTTACTTCTTCAAGCTTCTTGATCTTGACGGCATGCGGAGAATAGAATACGACCGCTTGGTCAGCTGCGTCCAATGCACCTCTATATTCTTGTAAGAACTCAGCATTCAAACTGCTATACGTATGCAATTCAAGGCAGGCAAGCAACTTTCGGTCGCTATATTGATCTTTGACAGCCCTAGTAGTAGCTGCCACTTTACTCGGAGAATGTGCAAAGTCTTTGTATCCCACTTTGTTCTTACTCTCTGCCAGTTTTTCTAAACGTTTCGAAGCGCCTTTAAAAGTAGAAATGGCCTCATAAAAATCTTCTTCATCGACTCCCATATGCTGACAGATCCATTTGGCGCCAGCCAGATTGTTTAGGTTGTGTGCGCCAAAAACTTCAATCGGCATGGGGCCTTCGGGCGTCATCAACAGCGTTTCACCATTTTCAACTGTATATTCTGGAGTTTGGTAAGGCATCTTTCGAATGGGATTGTCCGATGTTTCGACCACTCTCTTTACTTCGGAATCTTCTTCGTTGTACATGAGCGTTCCGCCATTGGTTATCAAATCGACAAACGTGGAGAATTGCTCTACGTAATTTTCATAAGTCGGAAACACATTAATGTGATCCCAAGCGATGCCGCTTATGAGCGCTATGTTTGGTTTGTATAGGTGAAATTTAGGTCTTCTGTCAATTGGAGACGAAAGGTATTCATCACCTTCCAATACGATAAAATCATTTTCTTCTGTTAAATGTACCATGGTTTCAAACCCTTCCAATTGGGCACCTACCATATAATCAACTTCGATATCATGGTAATTTAAAACGTGAAGAATCATCGAAGTAATAGTGGTCTTTCCGTGGGATCCTCCAATAACGACCCGCGTCTTGTACTTGGATTGTTCGTAAAGAAATTCTGGATACGAGTAAATGGTCAATCCTAGTTCTTGAGCTTTTAACAACTCGGGATTGTCGGGTTTTGCGTGCATTCCGAGAATCACGGCATCCAGATCTTCGCTGATCTTTTCAGGAAACCAACCTAAGGTCTCTGGTAAAAGTCCTTTTGCTTCTAAACGTGATTTAGAAGGATCAAAGATCGTATCGTCGCTTCCTGTAATTTGATAACCTTTATGATGAAGTGCCAAGGCCAAATTGTGCATCGCACTACCTCCAATGGCAATAAAATGAATTCGCATAGTTACAGCTTGAAGGTGTAAAGATAGTTGTTAGTTTTATAATGTCATTCTCGCGAAGGCGGGAATCTGTTATTAGTTTTGAAGAATGTTGTACAGTATGAGGGGAGTACAAAGTATTGAGTACTGAGTACAAAGTGTTGTTTTGAATTTTGGAATTCGGGATTCGGAATTTGGAATCTTTACAATGTAACAATACATTAATTTAAAAATGTACCAATTACCATAGGAGAAGAAGAAAAAGTACACTGACAATGTGAAAAAAATTCGTGAATTCGTGGCAATGAAACAAAATCACAATGCCTCAATCAGCCCTTGCTCTTCAACCGCTTGCTTAAAATCCTTTCGTTTGGTTAATGCCTTTTCGATCCAAACACTTGCGTTCTCTTTATCACCTTTATATCGGTAGATCTGTGCAAGGCGATAATAGGCCCATTCGATAGGCACGCCATCTTTGACCGTATGATTTTCGATGAAGGTATGTAGACACTTTTGCCCTTTATCTAGTTGCACGTTGTACATCGCGGCGACCTTTCCTATTTGATAATGCAGCGCGTTTCGTTGGTGCTTTTTGTGAGCTGCCTCGATATTGGCAATAGCCTTGTTAGGCTCTTTGGTTTTCTTCTCATAAAGGTCCGTCAGCTTTTGAAAACAGGTAATGGACCCTCCTACTTCAATGGCCTTCTTATAATACTTCTCTGCGTCCTGTGGTTCATCGTCATATTCGTAGATGTATCCTTTGGCCAAATAACCATCAACTTTAGAAAGTGCTTCTAGCTCATTGGCATATTTGAGGGACTTTCGTTTGCTTCCGCCTACAATTCCTGGAAGTTGCATATACAATTCGACCAATGCCCAACGTGCGTTGATGTGCTCAGCATCCAAGTTAGCGGCTTTGTGAAAAGCTCGCTTGATATCATCGATCATCATGAGTGCTCTGAACTTACTTACACCTAAGGCTTTCATTCCTAGAGACCCTCCGTACTTATATTGATACTCTGCATTTTTGGGAGAAAGTTTGACCAATCTCTTGTATTGCTTTATAGCGCCGTCCCAGTCTTTTTGATGTCCACTAATATCGCCAAGTTTCTCGATGGCTAGAACGTTATCTTCGTCTTCTTCGAGCATTTTATAAAGCATCTCCGAAGCTCTCGCAAACTCCTTGCTATCAATGAGTTCTTGAGCTTCTTGAATCGAGGCTTTTTGGGCTAGCAACGTCAAAGGAAGCAAAAACAGTAAAAAAAGTAGGGTTTTCATGTACTTCATTGTTGATCAAAAATAGCTAAAATCAGTCCTTTAGCGGTTGCTAAAAAACAAAAAAAATGGTTTTATCGAAAATCTGTGCAGTTAGTCTATAAAAACTACAATAATTAACAGCGTTTTGATCAAAAAATTATTTTTGATCTAGAAAACCTCTTCAAACTTTACTAAATAACTCCTGCTTTATGAGTAGAAATTACGCTAAGACCCAGATCTTTGCAAGCCTTCTTTTTATGCTTTTTTTAGGTGTAAGAAGTTACGCACAGTGTACGAACCCAACCCCAACCGGGGCAACCAACCAAAGCTTTTACGCATGTACCGACCCCATGGTCAGTGACCTTGTTGTCACTCCTCCAGGCTCAGTTTGGTACGATTCTCCAACCGGAGGGACGGCCTACGCAGGTACCGAAACCCTTTTAGACGGAATTACCTATTACGCCGATGATGAATCGGGCGCTGATTGTAGTGTTACACGATTAGCCGTTACCGTTACCATCATTGACGAACCGATGGGAGCCGTTCTTCAAGGTTTTTGCTCAACAGCAAATGCCACCGTTGGAGATTTAAATGCAGTTGGTAACAACATTCAGTGGTATGACGCTTTGAACGGTGGAAACTTACTTTCGCTCACCGACCCATTGGTTGACGGAATGACGTATTTTGCCAGTCAAACAGACCCCGTTTCTGGATGCGAAAGCTCCCGATTGGAGGTTAATGTGATCATTATTCCAGCGCCCAACCCTCCGGCGGCACCTTCACCACAAGAGTTTTGCTTACCTCCTTCACCTACCATTGCCGACCTTCAGGTAACGGGTAGTAATTTGCGTTGGTATGCAACAGCTACCTCAACTGTAGAGTTGCTGACCTCAGAACTTTTGGTCAATGGTGAAGATTACTACGTATCACAAACCGTTTCGGGATGTACAAGCTCTTCGAGAACACGAATCGACGTAATCCTCAGCAATACACCTGAGGCAGGTACGGCATCGCCATTTGCAGTCTGTGAAAATGACCTAGCGGCAAACTCTCCGTTAGACCTATTCTCTTTTCTTTCAGGAAATGATGCAGGCGGTGTTTGGAGCGATGACAACGGAACAGGAGCTTTATCAGGAAGCGATGTAGACCTAACCTTACTTACTCCTGGCTCTTATAACTTTACATATACAGTGACCACAGGAACCAACTGTTCTGACACGGCCACTGTCACCATAACTGTGGATCCTGAGCCAAATGCAGGAACCGCAACTCCTTTTGAGGTGTGTGAATTGAACTTAGCGGCAAACTCACCGCTAGATCTTTTCGGACAACTCACGGGTCACGATACAGGCGGAACTTGGAATGACGATGACGCTACCGGTGCGCTTACCGGAAGTAATGTAGACCTTACATTATTGACCCCAGGTGTTTATAACTTCACCTATACGGTCACCGGAATCGGTACATGTCCTGATGATTCTGAAACGGTCGTTGTTACAGTCGAAGCTGCACCTGATGCAGGAACGGCTACACCTTTCGTAGTCTGTGAAACGGATCTTGCGGCGAACTCGCCTTTGGATCTTTTCGGACAACTTTCTGGTGCAGATACAGGAGGAACTTGGAATGACGATGATGCTACTGGTGCCCTATCAGGGAGCAACGTAGACCTAACGTTACTAACGCCCGGAAGCTACAATTTCACATATTCTGTATCCAACAATACGGGATGTACAGATACTGAAACCGTCGTGATAACGGTCGAAACACAACCTGAAGCCGGGGTAGCTAATACTTTTGAAGTGTGTATCATTAATGCCGCTGGAAACTCTCCGTTAGACCTGTTCACTTTGTTGAGCGGATTTGACGCAGGAGGAACTTGGACAGACGACGATGCCACAGGCGCACTCACCGGAAGCAATGTAGACCTGACCTTGCTCGCAGCAGGGATGTATGATTTCACCTATACGACCACAGGTACGGCATGTAATCCTGATACGGCTACAGTAACCATTACGATTGAAGATGTTCCCGAAGCAGGAACCGCAACACCGTTTATCGTTTGTGAGACCGATCTTGCAGCCAATTCTCCTTTGGATCTTTTCGGGCAACTTAGCGGATTTGATGCAGGCGGAACTTGGAACGACGATAACGCTACTGGTGCTTTAAGTGGAAGCGACGTTGACCTAACCTTGCTAGCTCCTGGAAGCTACAATTTCACATACACGGTTTCTAACAATACGGGATGTGATGACAGTGAAACTGTAACGGTCACCGTCGAAACACAGCCTGAAGCAGGAACTGGAACACCGTTCGACATCTGTATCATCAATGTTGCAGCGAACTCTCCATTGGATCTATTTAACCAAATAAGCGGATTTGATACAGGAGGAACTTGGAACGATGATGATGCTACGGGAGCATTAACAGGAAGCATGGTCGATTTAACCGTTCTTACAGCAGGAATGTATGACTTTACATATACCGTGGTCGGAATGGGATCGTGTACGCCTGACAATGTAACAGTCACTGTGACCATCGAGGATGAGCCTGAAGCCGGAACCGCTACTCCATTCATTCTGTGCGAAGCAGATCTTGCGGCCAATTCACCGTTCGACCTATTCGGACAATTAACTGGAAACGATGCTGGCGGAACTTGGTCTGACGATGACGCTACAGGAGCACTTACCGGAAGCAATGTCGATCTCACTGCATTGACACCTGGAAGCTATAACTTCACCTACACCGTGTCTAACAACACAGGGTGTGATGATACAGCGACCGTAACCATAACGATTGAAACGCAACCTGAAGCAGGGACCGGAACTCCGTTTGTAGTTTGCTTGATTGACGTTCCTAGCAATACACCGCTGGACCTATTCAACCAAATCACTGGATTTGATACGGGAGGTACATGGGCAGATGATGATGCAACAGGTGCTTTGACCGGAAGCAACGTAGATTTGACGGCCTTGACACCTGGAACTTATAACTTCACCTATTCGGTAAATATGACCACAACTTGTTCGCCAGACACGGTGACAGTTTCGGTCACCATAAATGAAACACCCGCTCCAACAGGAGATGCGGTTCAAGAATTTTGTATCCCTCCAACCCCAACGGTCGCTGATCTTGTGGCAACAGGAAACGCCATCCAATGGTATGCAGATGCAACTAGCACAACTCCGCTAGCAAGTACAGAAGACTTGATTGACGGAGAAGATTATTACGCAACACAAACAGACGCCACAACCGGATGCGAATCAAGCACTCGTTTGATGGTGACCGTTAACTTCACACAAGAGCCGATTGCTGGTCTTGATGGAACGTTGAATGTGTGTGAAACTGCAACTGCGGTTGACGTATCAACTGGATTGGGCGGAACGCCAGATGCTGGCGGTACTTGGAATGATGATGATGCCACTGGCGCCTTAACAGGAAGTATTTTTGATGCCTCTGCAGTAGGCCCAGGTACATATATGTTTACGTATACCGTAGCAGCTACAGGACCTTGTGTTGACGACAATGCGACTGTAACCGTAATTGTGGATGCGGTACCAAATGCTGGTACAGATAATGCAATCGCTTTCTGCAGCACAGATGCAGCCACAGACCTATTCACCCTATTAGGTACTGCCGATACTGGCGGAACTTGGTCACCTGCCTTAACAAGTGGTACAGGTGTATTTGATCCTGCTGTTGATGCAGCCGGAACTTATACATATACGGTTGATGGTGGTGCCTGCGGAACAGCTTCTGCTAGTGTTGATGTTACCGTTGACCAAGCACCGAATGCTGGTGATGATGCTAGTACTCAAATTTGTGTCTCTGGCGGAAGCATTGACCTGAGCACTGTATTAGGAGGTACTCCGGATACTGGAGGAACTTGGAATGATGATAACGCTACTGGCGGACTCACGGGAAGCACGTTCGACCCAACCGGAATCGCAACAGGCACCTACACGTTTACCTATACTGTTCTTGCAACAGGAGCTTGTACCGTTGATGATAGTGCAGTTGTTACTGTGACCGTTGATGATACAGCGGCCCCTACAGCAACAGATCAAACGTTCTGTGCTGCTGATAACCCAACGGTTGCCGACCTAGTTGCCACAGGAAGTAACATCTTTTGGTATGCAGATGCTACCAGCACAACGCCACTAAACGGAACTGATGTGCTAGTAGATGGTGAAGATTACTTTGCTACTGAAACGGCTAACGGCTGTGAATCTTTGCGAACAATGATCACGGTAACTGTAGAAGACGCAGCGACACCGACTATTATTTCTGAAGGAAACTTATTGTGTATCAATGACAATCCAACGATCGCCGATCTTACCACAAATGTGACCACGCCTGGCACCATTGTATGGTACGATGCACCTACAGGTGGAACCGCATACAGTGACACCGAACTTTTGGTCAATGGTCAAACGTATTATGCGGCCATTTCTGATGCCACTTCGGGTTGTGAAAGCTCTGTTCGATTGGAGGTAACAGTGGATCTAAGTGGTTGTGATGGTGTATTCATCCCTGATGGATTCTCTCCGAATGGAGATTCAATCAACGATACCTTTGAGATCAAGAACATCGACGTGATCTTCCCAAATTATCAGATCACTATTTATAACCGAAACGGAAGCATCATCTTCCAAGGAGGTGCCGGAAGGCCTTTCTGGGACGGCACTTCAAAAGAATCTAGAGTTATAGGCAATGGTGCTGCTCCAAATGGCGTATATTTCTATGTCATTGAATACAACGACGGAAACACAGAACCAAAACAAGGAAGACTATACCTTAACAGATAATAACAGGATTAAGAAGTATTTACAATGAAAAATTTAAAATCAATGAAACGTATTTTAATCATCTTGGCCTTGATCCTGACGTCTGCAACTGGTTTTGGTCAACAAGATGCGCAGATCACACAATACATGTACAACATGAGTGTGATCAACCCAGCCTATGCCACTGGTGAAATTGGCATGTTGAATTTAGGCGGGCTCTATCGATCACAATGGGTCGGTGTAACCGGAGCGCCTCAAACAGCAAACTTCTTTGCGCACTATGCGATAAGTGATAAGATTGAAGCAGGGATCTCGGTGGTTCGCGATGAGATCGGTGATATCGTTACAGAGGATAACATCTATGCTGATTTTGCCTATGTGTTACAAGTAAGTGAAACAGCAAACCTTTCGTTGGGATTAAAAGCGGGTGTTTCTTTTTTTAACACCAACTTCAACGGACTGCAGTTTACCGATGATAACATTCAGCCAGACCCGGCTTTTCAAAATAACATCAACGAAACCTTTCCAAACTTGGGAGTTGGAGCGTTCTACTTTACAGATAACTTCTACTTAGGAGTTTCTGCACCGAACTTGCTAACTTCAAAACACTTGGACAGTGATCTAGGTATTAGACGTATTGGGGCTGAAGAGATTCACTTCTTCGCGACCAGTGGATATGTGTTTGATCTTGGAGGTGATGTGAAGTTTAAGCCTTCCTTTATGGTAAAGGGAGTAAAAGGAGCTCCGTTGGCCATTGACATCAACGCAAATGTATTGATCAACAATCGCTTCGAAGCAGGACTAGGATATCGCATGGATGACGCCATCATAGGGATGGTCAATTTCAAAGTAACGCCTTCGCTTCGCGTAGGATATGCATATGACTATACAACATCAAGATTGGGCGACTTTGGATCGGGCTCTCACGAAGTATTTTTACTGTTCGATCTCGATTTCCTCGGACTTTCAAAAGGGTATGACAAATCTCCTAGATTCTTCTAATACATAACAACGCAACAACATGAAAAAGTACATTTTCATTTTCACCATATTTTCTTTTGTATTCAGTTTGAATGCGCAGGAGGAACGATTAAAGAAAGCCGATAAGCTTTTCTTTAGAGCACAGTACGAACGTGCCATCCCAAAACTCGAAAAAGAGATCGAGCGAAAGGCCACAGCACCGCGAGTGAAGCGCCTGGCAGACGCCTACTACTTCACTTCTCAAATGGAAGCAGCTAATCAGTGGTACAAGACCTTATTAACCACCTACAAGTCTGAAGCCGATGCGCAATCGATGTTTCGCTATGCGCAAACGTTGAAAGCCATGGGCAACTATGAAGAGGCCAACAAATGGTCAAAGAGCTACTTGGATGCCATCAACGACGCAGCAAGAATTTCAGCTTTTGATGAGAACGTTGCATATCTAGACGATGTGACTGCCATGGGCGAACGTTATGAAATGGTGAACCTCGGAATCAACACAGAATACTCTGAATTCGGAGCCGTTCCTTTTGGACGTTCTATCGTTTTTGCAAGTTCGCGTGAACGCGATGGCCTTTTCCAAAAAATCTATTCTTGGAACAGACAACCATATCTAGATCTGTACGTCATCGAAATGACCGAACGTTTCGGAACCGACGACATCACTTCTAGTTTTTCTGATGATCTAAATACAGCCGAAGTACACGAATCGAACGCAGTTTTTTCCAAAGATGCGAAGACCGTGTATTTTACGCGTAACAATTTTCAGGACGGAAAGAAGGTCAGAGATGATGAGCGCATCACGCACTTACAGATCTTCAAAGCGGTGTTTGACGACAAATACAAAGAATGGTCTAATATTGAACCCTTATCGATCAATGCAGACACCTATTCGGTAATGCATCCAGCGCTAAGTCCAGATGAGCGTACGTTATACTTCTCGTCTGACATGCCTGGCGGAGCCGGAGATTACGACCTCTATTCGGTGGCAATCAATGCTGATGGATCGCTTGGTGAACCACAAAACTTAGGACCTGAAATCAACACTGATCAACGCGAGCAGTTTCCGTTTGTTTCTGCAAATGGGACGCTTTATTTTTCTTCAAACGGGCATCCTGGTTTTGGATCATTGGATGTATTTGCCAGTAAAGTGGAAAATGGCGGCTTCGGAAAACCTGATAACATCGGACTTCCTGTAAACAGCGGATTTGATGACTTTGCATTCTATATCGATGATCGCACCACTGAAGGGTATGTTGCTTCTAACCGCCCAGGCGGAAAAGGAGATGATGACATCTACGCCATCAAAGAATTGAAGCCGTTAAAAATCGAAAAGTGCAAGCAATACATTGAAGGATTGGTTACTGACAGCTATGACAACACCGTACTTGGCGGAGCAACTGTCATCGCTTTCGATATCGATGGAAAAGAGATTCAACGCGTTAGTACCGCTTCAAACGGAACGTATAAGTTAATTCTACCGTGTGATCAGATTGTGAAAGTTTCCGCAGATATGGAAAACTACCTAAAGTCTGAAAGTACAGTGACACTCGACAAAGAACGTGATAAAGTAAACACCTTGAACTTTAGCTTAGAATCATTGATCAAGCGTGATGACGATATCGTTCAGGTAGATGAGAAGATCATCTTGAAAGTAGACCCGATCTACTTCGCCTTTGACAAATGGGATATAAGGCCAGCTGCGGCCAAGATCTTGGATGGCATTGTTGACAAATTCGCGCAATATCCAAACATGAAGATCGAGATCGGTTCGCACACGGATCAGCGCGGGCCAGACGAATACAATGACATGCTTTCATCGAAGCGCGCCAACTCGACGAGAGACTACTTGATCTCTAAGGGAGTTCCTGAAGGCAGCATCACTGCCAAAGGATATGGCGAAACACAACCAGTGGTTGTTTGTGGTGATGACAAGCGTTGTACCGAAAAAGAGCACGACCTAAACCGTCGCTCTGAATTTGTGATCAAAAGCATCGAATAGCTTTTAAAACAGTTGAATTAGTAAAGGGAAGCCAATTGGCTTCCCTTTTTCATTTGTAGACTTGACTAACTGAAAAATATCATGGACTCATTATAGGTTGGCAAACATTTTGATTGTATCTTTCTTAGAGGAAAATTCCATCAATTATGAAATCGATCAGCGCCTTAATCATGATACTACTCTTTGCCGCCTTTCAACAGACCGAACGACCACAGGATAACTACGAAAAACTCTGGAAACAGGTCGAAAAGAAAGAACAAGAAGGGCTTCCCAAGTCTGCCTTAGAACTGGTTGAAACCATCTTTGTCAAAGCTGAAAAAGCAGCAAACAGTCCGCAGATCATTAAGTGTCTGCTCTACAAGTCGAAGTTCATGATGACCTTAGAAGAAGAGGCGCAACTCAAAGTCATCGGGCAATTAAACACACAGATCGAAAAACACTCCTTTCCTACAAAGAATATTTTAGAAGGCATCCTAGCGCAATCGTATTGGCAGTATTTTAGTGCCAACCGATATCGTTTTTATGACCGCACAAATACCGAAAATAAAGTTGACGAAAGTGATTTTAGAACGTGGGATCTTGAAACGCTCTTCACTGAGATCGCGTCGCATTATGAAAATGCATTAGAGAATGAAAAGGGGTTGCAAAATATCAACCTTTCAGAGTATGACGCAATTCTCACCCGTCAAGAGAATTCCAAAAAATACCGTCCCACCTTATATGATCTGTTGGCGCATCAGGCACTACAATTCTACGAAACTGATGAGAACAGTATCACCAAGCCTGCCTATAAGTTTGAAATTGACGATGAAAAATACTTGGGAACAGCATCAGAATTCGCCAAACTCCAATTGACGTCCAAAGATTCGACTTCATTGCAACTAAAGGCTTTACAGCTGTATAAACGATTGATCGCTTTTCATCAAAAAAGTAGTGACCCTGTTCCGTTAGTGGATGTAAACATTGCAAGGCTTCGTTTTGTGAACAACAACGCAACCAGCGCTATTGATGAAGAAACCATTATAAAAACACTAGCCGAGGAGGCAAATTCCCTATCCAAAAAAGAAGTAGCTGCCCTTTACGATTTTGAGCGCGCCAGATACTTGGAGAATATGGGCGACAAATATGCCTCCACTGCTAAACCTGCGTACAGATGGAAACGAAAAGAAGCGCTAGACATTTGTAAGACCATCATCAGTAAGTATCCTGAAAGCTTGGCCGCTAAAAAGGCCAAAGTACTGGCAAACGAGATCCAGCAACCTTTTATGTCATTGATCACTGAAAAATACGTTTCAGTTGATAGTCCGTTTCGAATATTGATCGATTATCAAAACCATAATTCCCTAGAATATCGCATCCATAAGATCACGTCTGACCAAGCCGTTTTCTTTGAAAGGCTCAGGACCAAAACACAAAAGGATGACTTTATAAAGAAGTTGTCTCCCATGACCACTAAAACGGTTGCGCTAAAAAATGAAGGAGATTTTCAAAAACACGGTACCGAAATTGCCATAAACGGACTCGCCAACGGTTTTTATTTTATTACCACCGTAACAGCATCAGAGAATAATGTCACCTCTTATGCCATTGTGCAAGCCACCGACCTGGCCTTGCTAGAAAAAAGTACGGAAGGCAGTACCCTGTTTCAAGTGGTCGATCGAAACAACGGAAAACCCATCAAAGGCGCTACTGTAGATGTACACTTCATTCAGAACGACCTAGTGAATTCTCCAAAACGATCTTACACATCAGATGCCAACGGAGAAGTTTCTTTGCCGTACAACAGAGAACGAAGCAGAAGAATGTCAGTACACGTCACCTCAGGGGGCGAGAAAGCGTATTTTGGTAATTTTTACCAATACTACTACGGAAACTACAACGAAGACCGAGAAACGTCTGTAAAAGCCTTCCTATTTACCGATCGAAGCATCTATCGCCCGGGGCAAACGGTCCATTTCAAAGGAATATTCATAAAGAACAAAGGAAAGAAGACATCGATTTTACCCAACGAAAAAGTGAAGGTTGCTCTCGAAGATGTGAACGGTCAAGAAGTCGGAAACCTTACGTTGGCATCCAATGAATTCGGCTCCTTTACCGGAACTTTTGTGATTCCGAGAAATACATTGACTGGGTCCTTTACGCTTTTGGCGGAAGCGCCCGAAGGAAGCAAGTTTGCACGAAAATTTCAATGGAGCAGAACTTCTATTTCTGTGGAAGAATACAAACGTCCGAAGTTCGAAACTTCGTTTGAACTGGTCACCGAGACCTACAAGATCAATGACAGCATTACCATTAAAGGTACAGCCAAAGCTTACGCCGGAAGCAATATCACCGATGCCAAAGTGGTGTATCGCGTAAAGCGATTGGTACAATTTCCTCGCTGGTATTACTGGTCCCGCCCATGGTTCAATAGCGAACCCCAAGAGATCACCTATGGTGAAACGATTACCAAAGATGACGGTAGTTTCGAAATTACCTTTAAAGCACAACCCGACGAGTCGGTCGACAAAGAGCAGTTGCCCGTTTTTGAATACGAAGTAACCGCCGATGTCACCGACATCAATGGAGAAACACGTAGCGCTACCACCCTTATACGCGTTGGTTACCACAGCCTATTGGCCAATATGAATGTCTCAACCTCTTTAAACAAAGAGAAAAAAGACCATAAGATCACCATCACTACACAAAACCTCAACGGACAGTTTGCTCCTGCGAAGGGACAGATCCGTATCTATAAGTTGCAAGCACCTAGTTCGGTATTGCGAAGCAGACCTTGGGGAGCGCCCGATTATCAAAGTATGGACGAGGCTGCCTTTAAAAAGGAGTTTCCGCATGATGCCTATAAAGATGAAGACGACCCTAAGAGCTGGAAAAAAGGCACCAAGGTTTTTGAAGAAGCTTTTGATACTGACAAAGCGCAAACCATGGACCTAGGCAAAATGAAACGTTGGGAATCTGGAAAATATCAGGTGGAACTCACTTGCCAAGATCCCTCTGGTAGAGAGATCAAAGACTTGCAGGTCGTCACAATATTTAGCCCAAGAGATGACAAGGTAGCCGACAAGCAATTGTTTACCATTACGGTAAATCAATCACAATACAAACCCGGAGATGTGGCAAAGATCACGTTAGGAACGGCCGCCAAAGAAATCTTTGTGACGCTTGATGTGCAGCGAAGAAACAAGTCGATCAAAAAACAGATCATAGTGCTTCGCGATGAGAAGAAAACCATCGAGTTTCCTATCACACAAAAAGATGTGGGTGGTTTTAGTGTACTTTACAGTCTTGCCGCTTACAATAGCCACGTAACTGGCAAAGCGAACATACAAGTACCTTATCCTTCTACCGATTTGCAAATAGAGACGGTAACCTTTAGAGACAAGTTGCTTCCGGGGCAGCAAGAAACATGGACCTTTAAAGTCAAAGGACCTAAAGGAGATAAAGTATCTGCCGAGTTATTGGCCAGCATGTACGACGCGTCTCTTGATGAATTTAGAGGACATTATTGGAGTTTTAACCCGATCAATTACCCATATTACTTTTCGAATCAAACCCGATCCGGTAATCATAGTTTCGGCACGCTCGGTTTTGACCGTCACCACTACAATCAGAGAAATTCTAAAGGGTATCCTATCCAAAACTATGACCAGCTAAATTGGTTTGGATTTTACTTCGGAAACGCCCGTCAGTATCGCTTTAAAATGAGAAATCAAGCGATGCCTGACGCCATAATGGAAGTAGAAGAAATGGAAGTTACTGATGATGTAGCATTCGCTGCGGCACCAGCAGTTGAAAGCAAACTTGAGGGCGTAGCTGGCGGTATTGATATTGAAAAGGCTGTACCAGAAGAAGGTACCAAAGATTTAGGTACAGGCGATTTTGATGATATTCCGATTCGGAAAAACCTTCAGGAAACGGCCTTTTTCTTTCCACAATTGCAAACGGATGCCTCGGGTAATGTGTCTTTCAGCTTTACTACACCTGAAGCATTGACACGCTGGAAGCTTCAGCTGTTGGGACACACAAAAGAATTAGAGTCGGCCACGACGACTATGACCACGGTGACACAAAAGGAACTAATGGTGCTACCAAACCCACCGAGATTTTTCCGCGAAAGCGATACCATTATCTTTAGTAGCAAGATCTCGAATCTTACGAAAAAGACACTTTCTGGAGAAGCTATCTTACAATTGGTAGATCCTGTTTCAGGAAAATCTATTGACGGATTGTTGAGCAATGCGAACAACACAAAGGGCTTTACAGTTGATGCCGAAGGAAACACAAATCTCTCATGGACTCTGAACATTCCGAAGGGACTACAGGCAGTGCAATACAAGGTTATTGCGCGTGCTGGGGACCTAAGTGATGGTGAGCAAAATGCCTTGCCTGTGCTTACCAATCGTATGTTGGTCACTGAGACAGTACCGATGTGGGTGCGTAGCGATGAAACACGTACGTTTGAATTGGATAAGCTGAAAAATAACACTTCAACTACCCTGACGCATCACCGGCTTTCGTTAGAGATCACATCGAACCCCGCATGGTATGCAGTACAAGCACTTCCCTATTTGATGGAGTATCCGTACGAGTGTGCCGAGCAGACGTTTGCTCGCTACTATGCAAATGCGTTGGCGAGTCATATCGCGAATTCGAATCCGCGTATCAAGGAAGTCTTTGACCAATGGCGAGATGCCGATGCGTTGATCAGTAACCTGGAAAAGAACGAAGAGTTAAAAGCTCTGCTGATCCAAGAAACACCTTGGTTACGAGACGCACAATCAGAAACGGAGCAGAAAAAACGTATTGCCTTGCTTTTTGACCTGAATACCATGAACAATGAATTGGCTTCGGCACAACGAAAGTTAGAACAATCTCAGCTTTCTAATGGGGCTTGGAGCTGGTTTAAAGGCGGCAATCCCAATCGTTGGATCACCCAGCACATCGGTACTGGATATGGACACTTAAAACAATTGGGCGTACAACAAACTGACGAGATGAAAAACATGGTTGAAAAAGCAATGGGCTATTTGGACAGTGAGTTTGTTGATGCTTATGAGCGTATGAAAGAACGTGCCGATGACCTAAGCAAGGATCATTTGAGCTATTCGCAATTGCATTATTTATACATGCGCAGTTTTTTCTCTGAGATCCCGTTGTCTAAAAAAGCGCAAACTGTTGTTGATTATTACGAAGGACAATGCAAGAAGTACTGGTTAAAAAGAAACTTGTATAGCAAAGGGATGATCGCCTTGGTATTGCATCGTATGAATGACAATAAAACTCCGAATAAGATCCTTCGTTCTCTAAAGGAAAACAGCATCACCAATGACGAATTGGGCATGTATTGGAAAGAGAATACGGGCAGTTGGTTCTGGCATCAAGCGCCGATAGAAACGCAGGCCATGATGATCGAAACCTTTGGTGAGATAAGCAACGATGTGGAAACTATTGACAACCTGAAAGTATGGCTGCTTAAAAACAAACAGACCAACCAATGGAAGACTACCAAAGCCACTACCGAAGCTATCTATGCGCTGTTGTTGCAAGGCAGTGACTGGCTGTCGGTCACTGAGCAAGTAGATGTAACCATCGGAAATAAAAAGCTAAGTCCAGAAACACTAGAAGATGTCAAGGTCGAAGCGGGTACTGGATACTATAAAACTTCTTGGAGCGGCCCTGAAGTCACTTCTGAAATGGCGACAGTAACAATGGCCAAAAAAGGAAGAGGAATCGCTTGGGGCGGACTTTATTGGCAATATTTCGAAGATCTTGATAAGATCACTTTTGCTGAAACTCCCCTAAAACTGAAAAAGCAACTGTTCTTAAAGAAGAATACTGATACGGGAGAACAGATCAGCGCAATCGACGCCAATACTAAACTTGAAGTTGGCGACCTCATCAGAGTGCGTATCGAACTGCGATCCGACCGCGACATGGAGTTTGTACACATGAAAGACATGCGTGCCGCCGGACTTGAACCTATCGATGTGATATCGACCTATAAGTGGCAAGATGGGCTCGGGTATTACCAAAGTACGAAAGATGCAGCGACCAATTTCTTTTTTGACTATTTGCGAAAAGGAGTGTATGTGTTTGAGTACGACCTACGCGTCAACAACGCTGGAAGCTTTAGCAACGGTATCACCACCATTCAAAGTATGTATGCACCCGAATTTACGAGTCATAGTGAAGGGGTTCGCATTACAGTTTCTGAATAACAACAGTATCAAGTCATTAAAACCATCTATATGAAATACATAGTATCACTTTTTCTGAGTCTTTGTCTCAGCATCTCTCTCTATGCCCAAGACGACATTCAAACCCTAGTCGATGCCGGTATCGAACTCCATGAAGAAGGAAAGTATCAAGAGGCCATTGAAACCTATAAAAAGGCGCTGAAAATCGACAAGAATTCTTGGTTTGCCAACTACGAGATTGCCTTTTCCTACTTTGCGCTTAAAGAGTTTGAAAAGGCCATCAAACATTGTGAGATCAGTATCAAAAGTGATAAGAACAACGCCTATTACTCCTATATTGTACTTGGGTCGTCTTACGACATGATCGACAAGCCTAAGAAGGCTATTCGGGCCTACGAAAAGGGCATCAGAAAATTTCCTGATGTGTTTTTGTTGTACTACAACCTAGGACTCACTCATTATAGGCTAGGGGAATTTAAAAAGGCCGAAGATCGAATCATCAAAGGATTGCAATTAAACCCCAACCATTCGAGCGGTCATTTACTGCTGGCCTACCTCAACTACGAAAAGTCTGGGCGCGTGAAAACCCTATTGGCGTTGTATAACTTTTTGGTCTTAGAACCGGACTCTCAACGTGCAAAAAAGGCCTACGAAATTCTTCAAGAGATGATGCAATATGGAGTCGAGGTTGAAGGCGACAAAAAAATAAACCTGACTATTCCGCTTGGGAAGGACGATGACGATTTTGGAGCTGCCGAAATGATGATATCTCTAATGCAGGCCAACAACAACACGGAAGAAAACAAGGGCAAGTCGAAACAACAACTCTTTTTCGAGAACTCTGAATCACTTTTCAAATTGTTGGGCGAACTGAATGAAAGCGGAAAGAAAAAAGGTTTTTGGTGGGAATTCTACGTTCCTTTTTTCAATGAAATGGCCGAGAATGAACATGTAGAGGCCATGTGTTATTACATTCAGATTCCAGAGGAAAATGAAACGGTAAATAAATGGCTGGACGATAACTTTAAAAAGGTCGAAGCCCTTGGTGAGTGGCTACAGCAAGTAAAACGCTGATGATGCCTACTTATTAGCGGGAGGGTACCCAGCAAAGACTTTGGCAACCACCGCTCTAAACCTTGCTTCCCGTTTCTCTGGCGAGGCTTTTTCACTGTACGGTCCGTTACTGATCGCTTGCCAAAAGAGTCCGCTTTTACGCTCATCTACAAAGTCGAACAAAATTTCACGCTGCAATCGAGAACCTATTGGAATGCCAACCGAAACGCCACCACCTACATTTCTTCCGGTGCCTCCGGCTCCTACGCCTACGCTGCTATTTTGAGCACCTTCATATACTTCACTTTGTATGTTAATCACAAAATCGGGAGTTTCAGATAGTTGCATTCCCCTTGCTTGCAAGGTAGAATCTACAACTTTTAGCAATCGCTTCGTATCGAGGTCGCTAAGTCCGGTATTCATGTCAGCGTAATAGTTATAGGTTTTATAGGCGGAAAAATCAACCTCTTTATCGTAGTCGTAATCAACTCGAAGGCCTCCGCAGGACACGAGAAGAAAACTTATCAAGGTTATCAAGATGAGTGAATATTTCATTGCTTTTCGTTTTACATTAAAGGTACTTAAAATTTATCTTCCGCATAAAAATGTGAAAAGGTAGAAACAAATTCATTAAAAAAAAGCCTTCCCGAAGCACGCTTCGAAAAGGCTTTTAACCAACTAACAAATCACTCTTGGACTAGACTTAGTCCTTCAGAGGTTTCTTTAATTCTTGCTTACCAAGGTGTTTCGCGTAGAAACCAACCATGGCCTTATAGAAAGCGATTGAATTTTCTTCTTTGGCAAAACCGTGACCTTCATCGTACATAACCATATACGGTACATCGTAGCCTTTGGCTCTCAAGGCCTCCACAATTTGATCAGATTCGTCAATATTTACACGTGGATCATTGGCTCCTTGAGCTACAAACAACGGTTTTTTAATCTTGTCGATCTGGAATACTGGAGATACTTCTTCCATGATGGCTTTCTCTTCTGGATTTGCATCGTCATACCAAATCTCTTTGATGATCTTCAAGTACGGTTTCCAATAGGGTGGAATTGTTTCCATAAAGGTGAACAGATTCGATACTCCTACATAATCAACACCACAGGCGTATAGATCCGGAGTTTTAGTGAGTCCTCTCAATACAGCGTAACCACCATGGCTTCCTCCGTAGATCGCGGCTTTGTCTTTATCTACCCAACCTTGATCGATCACGTATTGTAATCCGTCTTCAACGTCATCCATACAAGCTCTACCGATCTGCTTAAATCCAGATTCAAGGAACTCTTTTCCGTACCCTCCAGAAATTCTAAAATTCACTTGTAGTGTTGCATACCCACGGCTTGCGAACAATTGTGACTCTGGGTTAAAGCCCCAAGAATCTCTGATTCCTTGTGGTCCTCCGTGTGGGTTCACAATTACAGGAACTTTTTGTCCTTGCAATGCAGCCTTAGGCAGAGTGATATATCCGTGAATGGTCTTTCCGTCGCGACTCTTGAATGTAATCGGACGCATCTCGGCCATGTCATCTTCTTTAAGTTGTGGCATCAAGTTGTACAATAACTTGAATTCATCTTTTTTGGCATCATACGAATGGTACACTCCGTAAAGTCTGTCGCTCTGTAAAAAGATCAAGAACTTGCTTTCATCATCTGTGCTATCAGCAATCGAGTATTGATATCCTGGGAATTGCTCTGTGATGCGCTCGTGTAATTTCTTATAATAATCACTTACTGGTACGATCACATTCTTTTCTCCTTCATACGAGAAATAGTCTAACTCGTACCCTCTATTACGAGAAAGAGACAATCCTGAAACATCATAGCTGTCATTCGCGAATAATTTCTTGATCGCCTTGTCTTTCTTAAGGTCGTATAAATAGATCTCTGCTTTATCACTGTCTAAGTTAGATACTACATATGCTTCGTGCGGATTTGAAGAAGCATAGTTAAAAGCTGATACCGAAAAAGTGTCTTTCCAGTTTAGTTGTTTCAGCACTTCGTATTTTCCTTCCTCTTTGGCATAATACATATCGATGTTCACTCCATCTCTTAATTTCGAGAATCCACGAAGTTTTCCGTCTCTATCAAATTGATATCCCATGATAGGATTGGCAGGATCATCGTTCGTGTACAATTGCTTTAACTCGCCCGTAACAACATTCAGCTTATACGGTTCGAATACTTGTTTGTTGTTCTTGTTCATTGAGATAATGATGTGGTCCTTATCTTCTTTGAGAAGTTCTAAGAAACTTGCCTGCACATCTTCAAAAGGTGTTAGATCCTTCTGATTAGACCCATCAATATTTGCCGCATAGAGGTGATAGTTTTCATCTCCTCCTTGGTCCATAGCGTACACTAGACGTTCATCGTTTACCCAACCGTATCCACGAATCAATTCCTCTTTTTCTTCGATGGCGCGAGTCACTTCACCTGTAGCGGTATTCTTTACGTATACGTGATTTTTGTTGTTGTCATCCTTCTCGCGATATGACATATAGGTTCCGTTTGGAGAAAAACGGAACGTACGAGCCTTTGGTCTCGCAAAGTAATCTTCTACCGTGTAGCGATAGTTTCCTTCATCAAGGCTCGCCAACTTCACAAGGTCTGCTTCAGATGTTGGCAATGCAGTGTTACCAGGAATGGTCTTTACTGTTTTGGTCAGAGTTAGTGGAAACTCTTGTCCGCCTTGTGAAAAAGTTCCTGCCAATTCTTCCCCTTTGAGTTTTCCAACATATTTGATTCCTGCCTGTTTGAATACCAAGGTCAACTCGCCATTTTCATAGGTGGTTTTGTCCATCGGAATATCGGTAGCCCCCTGTGACGGACTGTCCATCGTAGCGCTGTACGCGCCATCTTTTTCTTCAACGTTGAAGACCAACGGAATTTCGGTTCCCTGAACGGCTAAAGCTCCTTTCCAAGAGCCCGTGACGTCCTGTGCCTGCAAGGTCGCTGTTCCGAAAACAGCTACTGCAAAGCCAAGTACTTTAAGGATTGTAGTTCTCATATCTATATATAAATAATTAATAAGGTTTACACGGATGGTATATTCCATTAGTGGACGCTGACAAAAAATAGTTACACATTTTTTGTTAAAAAATTAAAATACAAAAGATTAAGCAGAAAAACTATAGGAATTAGATGTCTATATTTCTTCTTTCAACGGCTCTTTATCAAGAGATTTGGTCAACGCAGAAGACACAATTCCAGCCGGAATAGCCACAATACCAAGACCAATCAACAAGATAAAAAACGTGAAGATCTTACCGCCTGCGGTTATAGGATAAATGTCCCCGTAGCCCACTGTGGTCAAAGTAGCCACGGCCCACCACAAGCTTTCAAAAACAGAAGAGAAAGCTTCAGGTTGTACTGGGTTTTCAAAATAGTAAATTCCAACAGCAGCCAAATAGATAAGGATGATGGTTAAGAAAAAGAACAGGATCAGTTCTTCACGAGCGATCACTAAGGCATTTGTAAAGCGACGCATCACTTTGTTGTATCGAGCTAGTTTTAGTAACCTGAAGAGTCTCAGTAAACGTAGTGCTCTGATCGAACGTAGATCGACACCCATAGCTAAATAAAAAGGTAGAATGGCCAAAAGGTCAATGATTCCGAAGAAACTAAATATGAACTTGGATTTGTTCTTGGCGGTGACAATTCGCAGTACATATTCAATGCTAAAGATAATCACACAAAACAGTTCGATTCTTTGAAGAAGTTGTTTTGTTTGGTCGGAAAGGTCCGGGATAGTCTCAACTGAAAAGGTAATGATTGAAACGATAATCAACACCTGAATGAATAGCGCAAAGACTTTTCCCTTTATTGTGGAAGCATCATTGATGATCGATCGAAGTTGTTCCATATCGTTTTACTGGTTAAGCATCTTCCACAAGGTATCTTTTAGTTCTTGGATTCCTTGTTGCGCCACGGATGAGATAAACAAATAAGGTACATCTAATGCTCCATCAATTTCGGCCTTGATCTCGCCTTTTAATTCGTCATCCAGCATGTCTGACTTCGAGATAGTGATCAATCTATCCTTGTCTAGCATTTCAGGATTGTACTTTCGTAGTTCATTGAGCAGTACTTCATACTCCTTGACAATGTCTTTACTATCGGCTGGAATCAAAAACAGCAGGGTTGAATTACGCTCAATGTGACGCAAGAAATAATGCCCTAGTCCCTTTCCTTCTGCCGCTCCCTCAATGATTCCTGGGATATCGGCCATTACAAAGGTTTGATAATCCCGATTGTTTACAATCCCTAGATTCGGTTTTAAGGTGGTGAACTCATAGTCAGCGATCTTAGGCTTTGCCGCGGATACTACAGACAATAAAGTAGATTTTCCTGCATTTGGAAATCCGACCAGTCCAACGTCGGCCAATACTTTGAGTTCTAAAATGATCTCTCGTTCTTCACCTGGGATACCCGGTTGGGCGTAACGCGGGGTCTGGTTTACGGACGATTTGAAATGCCAGTTTCCTCTACCTCCTTTTCCACCACGAGCAATGATATGCTCTTCGCCATCTTCAGTAATCTCAAAGATCACATCATTGGTGTCCTTGTCACGAATTACAGTGCCTAGCGGCACTTCCATAAAGACATCTTCACCATCAGCGCCTGTGCTTCGTTGCTTTCCGCCAGGACCACCGTGTGTGGCTTTGAAGTGTCTTTTAAATTTATAAGTATACAACGTCCAAAGGTTCTTGTTTCCTTTGATGATCACATGTCCACCACGACCACCATCACCGCCATCTGGTCCTCCTTTGGCCACAAATTTTTCTCGGCGAAGATGTGTAGAGCCCTGTCCTCCGTTTCCAGAGGAAACATGCAATTTTACATAGTCAACAAAATTCCCTTCCGTCATTGTTTTTCATTTATCCGTTTATTCGCTGAAGCGTTTAAACGATTATAGATTGTTGATCACTGCGCAAAGGCGTTCAGTGATCTCTTCGATCGAACCGATTCCGTTTACACTGTGAAATTTTCCTTGCCTTTGATAATACTCCATTAAAGGAGCCGTCTTTTCGTTATACTCATCAAAACGATTGCGGATCTTTACTTCATCGGTATCATCAGCTCTACCGCTAGTTTTTCCTCTTTCAAGAAGACGTTGGATCAAGATTTCATCATCAGCCTCTAGTGCTATGGTAGCAGCCACTTCCATCTTTTTTGAAGAAAGAAAGATATCAAGTGCTTCTGCCTGAGCCGTAGTACGCGGAAATCCGTCAAAAATAAAACCGTTAGCCTCGCTGTTCTTTTCTACTTCAGCCTGCAACATGTCGATGGTCACCTCATCTGGAACAAGATCACCTCGATCAATGAACGATTTGGCCAGTTTACCAAGGGCCGTTTCATTTTTCATATTGTATCTAAAGACATCACCGGTAGAAATGTGCTTCAGGTTGTACTTCTCTTTTAAAAATGTAGCCTGTGTTCCTTTTCCTGCTCCTGGTTTTCCAAAGAGTACTAAATTGATCATATGGTCTTCTTTTAATTGATAAACTTCTGGTAGGTCTCTTCCCAACTGATCATAGTCTAGGCCGTAACCTACGATGAACTTATTAGGAATTTCCATACCAATATAGTCGATAGTGTATTGTTTCTTGTATGCTTCGGGTTTAAAGAATAAGGTAGCGATCTTAAGCTGCTTCACCTTCTTTTCTTTGAAAATGCGATTGATCTCCTGAAGCGTGTTTCCCGTGTCTATGATATCTTCTAGAATCACCACGGTACGTCCCTCAAGGTCATAGTCAACCCCGATCAATTGCTTTACATTCTCAGTAGAGCTGGTTCCCGAGTAAGAGGCCAATTTCACAAAGCTTATTTCACAGCGATTTGGATACTTCTTAACGAAGTCTGACGCAAACATGAACGACCCATTCAAAACACCTACAAAAACAGGAATCTCATCTCCAATATCTTCGGCCAATTGTGTGGCTATTCGGGTGACTGCCTCGTCAATTTGTGTCGCCGTTATGAACGGTTTAAAGTATTTATCGTGTAGCTTTATCAATGGCTATGTTTTTGAAAGCTGCAAAGATACCATTTTGATTTGTGATATGCGATTTTGCCGTGATGATTTGAGTATCATTTACTAATTAAATGTATTTTTGTGCAAACACAACACATACATGGCCAACTATTTTTCTTCGGAATTTAAACTCGGCATCTTGGGCGGTGGTCAATTAGGAAAAATGCTGCTCAACGAGACTCGCAAATTTGATATTTACACCTGCGTATTGGATCCCAGCGCCGAAGCGCCCTGCAAGATTGCCTCGAACGAATTTTACCAAGGCGACTTGATGGACTTTGACACTGTATATTCTTTCGGAAAGAAGGTAGATGTACTCACCTTTGAGATTGAAAATGTCAATGTCGATGCCTTACATAAGCTCGAAAAGGAAGGGGTTACTGTATACCCATCTCCCAAAACCCTCGAAACTATTCAGAACAAGGCGAAGCAAAAGTTGTTTTATGTGGATCATGACATCCCAACAGCAGACTTTACACGATTTGCGTACACCAACGAAATCCAGACTGCGTTGAAGAATGAAACACTTTCCTTTCCGTTTGTTTGGAAGAGCGCACAATTTGGCTACGATGGTATGGGGGTAAAAGTGGTTCGTACGTATGCTGACCTTGAAGAGCTTCCAAACGTTGAATGCATTACCGAAGAGATGGTGCCGTTTAAGAATGAACTAGCGGTAATCGTTGTTCGAAACCCAAATGGTGATATGAAGACCTATCCCGTGGTCGAGATGGAGTTTCATCCAACGGCCAATCAGGTTGAATATGTGATCTGTCCGGCAAGGATTCCTGATGAGATCGCCAAGAAAGCTTCATTCATCGCATTGAAGACGTCCATGGCATACGACCATGTGGGATTGCTGGCTGTTGAGATGTTTCAGACGCAAGATGATGAGATCCTTGTAAACGAGGTAGCCCCTCGCCCACACAATAGCGGACACTATAGCATCGAAGCATCATATACGTCTCAATTTGAACAACATGTACGTGCCATTTTAAATCTTCCGCTAGGAAATACTGAAAGCAAAGTGGGTGGCATCATGGTGAATTTGGTCGGTGCAGAAGGATATACTGGTGAAGTGCAATACGAGCACATTGAGCGTATCATGAACATGCCCGGGGTTACACCCCACATTTACGGAAAAAAACAGACGCGACCGTTTAGAAAAATGGGACATGTGACCATTGTTGACGAAGATATAAATGAAGCCCGAAAAGTGGCAGAAGAAGTAAAAAAGACCATTCGGGTCATTGCAAAAGACAACACACTAAATTAGATATAAGAACATGGCCAAAGTAGGAATCATTATGGGAAGTACTTCAGACCTTCCTGTTATGCAAGAAGCAATCGACATCTTAAAAGGATTCGACATTGAGGTAGAAGTCGATATTGTTTCGGCGCATCGCACTCCAGACAAACTTTTTGATTATGGCAAGAATGCACATACGAGAGGAATCTCTGTAATCATCGCTGGCGCCGGAGGAGCTGCCCATTTACCGGGAATGGTCGCATCGTTATCTCCGTTACCCGTGATTGGTGTTCCTGTTAAATCAAGAAATTCTATTGATGGATGGGACTCTGTACTGTCAATACTTCAGATGCCTGGAGGCGTTCCGGTTGCTACCGTGGCTTTAGATGGTGCGAAAAATGCTGGAATCTTAGCTGCGCAGATCATCGGTTCAAGTGATAAATGTATACTGGACAAAATACTGGTTTACAAAGAAGGACTAAAACAAAAGGTGATTGAAGGAGCCAAATCAGTACGCAAGTCGTAGTTTTACACTAAATATCATAAAATCACAAAGCCGCCCAAAAGGCGGCTTTGCTATATAACTACTTTTTTTAAAGGTAAACCTACCTATTGTGTATTAGTTTTTGCCCCAAACCTTTACATCGTAGCTATAATTTCATTAACGGAGCAAAAGTATTATTCTTATATCGTACCACGTAAAATTTATCTACGAAAGACCTATTTTTTCGGTAAAGTCCCTATTTCCATCCGATGATCTGTTATGCGTGCATAATGACAAAATAAAAAGCCCCCTTGGGATAGGAGGCTTTTCGCGCTATTAATCAATTAAATACTAACTAAGGATTCAACCTTACAACTATTTAATGATACCAGTCTAACTCAAAAAGTAGGTTTCAGTATATGTTTAAATGCTATCATTTCAACTTTACAAGACAAATTTCTGGATTATCAGTTAAAAACATGATTATCAGAACTCTGTAATTTCACATATCGACAAAGTGCATTTTTTATCGATAAAGCGCAAAGGACTTTAAAAAGAAAAGGCGCTCCCCAGCGCCTTTTCCATAAACTACCCTTAGAAATAACAAAGTCAACTTTTTGTTTGTGAAGTGTATTCTGCTTAAACTAGCCAGTTGACTCTCCCTGTTATCAAACCTTATGGTTCAAATGTCATCATTTACTATGAGAAACCAGTGTACGGGAATGGGCCGAAATCAAATTCTAGATAAACGACAATAAATTCTAGGTGAAAAGCACAAAATAGATTCAAAAAACAAAAAAGTCGCAAAACTGCGACTTTCTTATATGCTATGTTATTTATGATCAGTTGATCAATTTTCTGACAACAGATGTTCCGTCTTCAAAGGCAATCTTCACGATGTACAGCCCTTTTGCCGTCAATGGAACGGGAGTCTGCTGCGCAAACGGGGCTTTATGCACCATTTTACCACTAAGGTCATATAACGTGATCTCAGACGCGCCTTCTTTGTTGGTAACTGTATGCAAGACATTGTCCTCAATCAGTGCTTTTAATTCTATGGCACCATCTCCTACATCATCGATTCCCAATACTTGGTTGTAATTGAAATGAACGATAAACCTACTGTTGAATTCTTGTGCAGACGCAAGATTGAAGGTATAATTTCCTGCTCTTAAATCGGTCATCGTGCTTTGATCGGTATCTTCTAGTATGATATCGAAATCTGTGTTGATGAACTCCTGGTCGATAGATAAGGTATAGTCAGCAGCACCTGTAACCTCACCTCCTAGCGCCACCTGCTTGTCCTGATTGGTCAGTACTGGTAACGCCTGAATGGCCAGTTTTTGGGTATTGAGCCATGAGTACAACTCTATGGTAGATCCCTCACCAATGAAGGCGCCGTCAAACCCATTATCAAATCCGTCGGTCCCTTCAGGGATGAATCCGATCAGTATGGTGGCAAAGTAGCTATTTCCTGCCATGCGCAACCAAATCCTTCCGTCATTGTTGTTTGCTTGATTTCGGAAAAATTGTGTGTTATTATCAACAATTCTATGTGAGTTGTCAAAAGTTACAGAGCCTGTTCCGCCGTTAAGGGCTTGTACAATAAATCCTTGACCTGTTCCTATATTTCCAGTTGCACCAGGTGGATTAGACCCTGTGCTATTGTATGCGATGTAATCAATCGCCAGGTTATCTCCTGTGGTTACAATGGTCTGTCTCCAAAAGTACACGGTACCATCAATAGCTCCTGAATTGTCAGCTGCAAATGTTTCCCAATCCATTGCTGAAGGATACGGATTTCCAAGAAGATTGAATCCTACATCGGTAGGCTCGTTAGCATCTACGTTATAGAACACCGGCGTCGATATAGAACCGTTATTGATCAATCCAGAATAAGAGGCTGTATGCACTCCCGTTTGGTTTGCTCGTACTGCATATCCGGTAGCCAATCCCATCTGACCACTGGTAAAGTTCCAATCGGCCGGCATGGTACTGGCATTGTAATTAAAAATGTTTCCAACAGAACTCGGGAACAATGTATTTAGATCTGTATCTGATGATTGTACTGGAGAAGACCAGTAATTAAAGAAAAATTGATTGGCATTGTTGGGCGAATCGCGCAACACATTGTAGGCTCCAGAAACAGAAGCAGCGTCATTGGTCATATATAACGACCCATCACTTTGAATGGTGAATGTCCCCAGATTATCAATATCGTTGACCACTTGTAGGGTATTGCTGGCGGCAATATTTACGCTCCCCAGTGCGGTAACATCAAGATCGTACGCTGTGAAAACTCCGTCAGTCCCTGTATCATATGCTCCATTAATGATTCCGCTTTTTGAAGCACTTGGTACGCCGTTGCTCCATGCAGCTCCGTCCCAAGTGGTGGTGGTCACTGAACCTTCTACTCTAAAGTTATCAAAGGCAAGCTCTTCGCTTCCTGAATTGGCCGATATCTCTATCCTCAGTACTAAAGAGCTTCCTCCAGAAGGAATTGAAAATGTAAACTCTTGAAAGGTCGCTGTTAATCGACCTACGCCAGTAGTGTTATCGGCGTCTGTATCAAAATCGGCATCTAATCCGATTGGTTGATTATTTGTACCTGTAGCTTCCTGACTGAACCATAATCCGTTTTGTTCGGTCCCTCCATCTATAGTATAGAAAACCCTAATGTAGTCAGCGTTTTCATAACCATCATTACCACTTGCAAAGAGTCCTTTAAACAATAACGAGGTTCTTCCGCTGATGTCTATAGGGTCAAAGGTGATGCCCTTTGTTGGTAGACCGTCTCCGCCATTGTCATCCAAATCTTCTCCCGCAAAAAAGAAGCTTCCGTCAGGAGAAACATACGACCCTGCAACAATATTAATGGTCGTACCCGTGGTTACACCATCTGTTCTGAAGAAATAATCTTGAGTGCCGTCTCTAAAGGTATTGGTAGATGTGTAGCGTGTGCCTTCGCCGTCGGTTTCAAAACTTTCTTGCCAGATATCGGTTACTTGTCCAAACGAATAGAATGACAGCAAGCTGGCCACTAAAATGTGTAGGTATTTTGTTTTCATTTCTTGAGGAGTTTATGGCCTACAAAGTTACGTTTTTTTTCGCAGCCTATAACCTTCTCAAGATAGTCTTCTCTATTGTTTCAATACTTTCTTGACAATCGTTTTTCCTGAAAAACGGGTTAGTGACACCACATAAACTCCTGCGGGAAGTGTTGCTGGTACCGCTATGCGCCCATTATAAGGTGTAGCTTGTATACGTCTTCCTTGAATATCAAATAAGGTTATCCATTTGAGGTCGGTCAAGTTCGTATCAAACAATAGTTCATTTCCTTTAAAGTAAGACAATAAAGTTTCTGATGTTGGATCAAAATCGTCAACGCTCAACACTTGGTTGTAGTTTAAATGAAGTATGAAACGATCATTCATCTCTTGAGCTGAGCTTACATTGAAGGTGTACCCGCCCATACGAAGATCTGTAAACGTGCCTTGGTCGGTATCTTCTAGTACGATATCGAAATCAGGATTGACAAACTCTTGATCGATGGCAATGGTGTAATTGTTTGCGCTAAGCACCTCAGCTCCCAAAGCAATTTGCCTATCTGTAGTTGTTAGTTCGGGCAAGGCCTGAATCGCTAATTTTTGGGTGTTCAAATACGAGTAGAACTCTATCGTTGCTCCTTCACCAATGAAGGCTCCATCAAATCCAGGGTCGTAGGCATCTGTGGCTCCTGGCAGAAAACCGACCAAAATAGTGCTATAGTAGTTGTTTCCAGACATTCTTAGCCAAACACGCCCATCATTATTGTTACTTACAGCATTTCTAAAAAACTGCGTATTGTTTCCTGCAAGGCGATGAGAGTTCTTAAAAGTAACCGAACCAGTCCCTCCGCTTTTCGCCTGTACCACAAACCCTTGTGCCGTCCCTATGTCTTTGGTGGCTCCTGGAGGATTCGAGCCCGTACTGTTATAAGCGATATAGTCTGAAGCTAAATTGTCTCCGGCCGTAACGACCGATTGATTCCAGAAGTAAACGGTTCCCTCAATGGCATCGGTATTATCGGCTGCGAATAGCTCCCAGTCAATGGCCGATGGATACGGATTCCCTAAAATATTAAACCCAATGTCTGAAGGGTTGTTAAAGTCAGGGTGATAATACACGGGTTCTACAACGTCTCCGTTGTTTACCTTTCCGTCAAAAGTTGCTGTTCTAACACCTGTCTGATTTGCTCTTACGGCATATCCAAGTCCGGCATTCATGGCGCCACTGTAAAAGTTCCAATCAGAAGGATTTGTACTTGCATTGTAGAAAAAAGAGTGATTTACTGAACCTGGGAATACTGTTGCAATCGACTCATCCCCATCCGCTAAAGGTGTAGACCAATAGTTGAAGAAAAATTGATTGCTGTTGTCTGGTGAATCCCTTTTCACTATAAAGTTTCCACTTCCGGCAATGGCTTTCGATTCTCGATATAACAAAGACCCATCGTTTTCTATTGTGATCGTACCATCGTTTGTCAACGCATATCTCACATCTAATGTTGCTCCTGCATTGACGGTGATCGAAGCGCCACTATCAACATCAAGACGACCGACGATGATCTGAGAATTCAACACAGGATAATTTGAAGATGTGGGAATGTTTACTGATTCTATCAAAGTTGCGTCTGGCACTGTATCGCCGACCCAATTCGTAGCTGTGTTCCAATCGGTTGTTGCTGCGGTTGCCTTCCAAGAAATTGTAGTGACGTTACTTCCGGAAACATCAACCGGAGTATCTGAATTATCAAGGTAGGTGAGTGTATCACCGTCCAACGACGCAACTAAATCATCTTGTCCAACTGTTGTAATAACCGCATCCATATTATCGACAATCTCTGTAGCGGTTCTTACATCATTCCAAATTCTAAATCCATAGATGTTACCGTCCATATAGTACTCGTTAGACCCACCATCATTGGTAAGGCTTCCGAAGCAATATTCTGAAGAGCCTCCTGCAGTCCACGTCCCACAATTAGGAAAGCGCAGGGATCCATCCTTGACCCCAATGATCAATGCATTGTGGGTTCCAAATTGGAATCCTGCCCGTTGATCCATGAGTGTGCCGTTCAAGTACCATTTAAGTGCTGTGTTGTCATTAACACCTATCGGATTATTGACTGTAGGCTGTCCGTTGTCCAAAACCAATGCCACATGATACCAAGTATCGGCAACAACTGGTTCTCTGAAAAAAGTTCCTTGCCAATTAGGTGTATAATCTGCTCGGTTGTACGCCCCTAAAACAAGAAATCCATTCTGGACATAGGCCAAGGTAGCTCTCGTTCCCCCACCTTCTTCGAAAATCATTTGTCGAGCGGCTGTACTATTTACTTTGAAATAGAATTCATAGCTACGATTATTGGTTACAGTGCTATTGATGTTCGACGTGCCAGGTACATCGATAAAGTCGTTTACTCCGTCCAGTACATAACCTTCATGTGGCGGTTGAGCATACAATAACGTGCTGAAGAATAGCAGCAAAAGGGGTGTAAGGGTTCTCATAATCACAATTTTAATCTAAAACTACTGATTGCCAACCATTTAAAAGAAAACCAGATTCCCTAAAAATTTACGCTCGACATTTCGTTTAATTTTCTCGATGAAATGCATACTTTTGATACAAGCCAAGAGCTATATTCAATTTTTAGTTTTCCTTTCACATCAGAAGATAGAATCAAATGAGCAAGAATATCTTAACACAACCGTTTACAACTCCATATCAATCAGCTCCCTTTTCTCAGATAAAGAATGAAGATTTTTTACCTGCCGTCGAAACGGAAATCAAGAGAGCCAAAGATGAAATTGACGATATCACCAAAAACCCTGAAAAGCCGACCTTTGAAAACACGATTGAAGCGCTTGAGTTTTCTGGACAACAATTAGATCGGGTGACAAGTATATTCTTCAATCTAAACAGTGCAGAAACCAATAAAGAGATTCAGGCTATTGCTCAAAAAATTTCTCCTTTATTATCAGAATACAGCAATGACATTAGGCTAAACAAAGATCTTTTTGAAAGGGTTAAAGCTGTGTACAGTCAGAAAGACGAGTTGAACCTTTCAATCGAGCAGGCAACACTTTTGGACAAAAAATACAAGAGTTTTGCTCGCAATGGTGCAAATCTTTCCGAAGAAAAAAAACAACAACTTCGAGAAATTGATAAACTACTCTCAAAGCTTACCTTAAAGTTTGGAGAGAACGTTTTAGCCGAAACCAATCGATTCGAACTATTGGTCACTGATGAAACCCAACTTAAAGGTTTGCCTGATGGAGCCAAGGAAGCGGCTCATTCATTGGCCAAAAGCAAGGAGAAAGAGGGTTGGCTATTTACCTTGGATTACCCAAGCTATATTCCTTTTATGAAGTATTTGGAAGATCGTTCACTGAGAGAACAACTGTCTTTGGCATTTGGCCGAAAAGGGTTTCAAGGAGATGAGCTTGACAACCAAGAAAACGTGCTTCAAATTGCCAAATTACGACACGAAAGAGCTCAATTGCTAGGTTATGAAACCCATGCCGATTTTGTGTTAGAAGAGCGTATGGCCAAAACACCAGGCAAGGTCAATAACTTCCTATCAGAATTGTTGGAAAAGGCCAAACCCGCTGCAAAAAGAGAGTTTTCACAGCTTGAAAATTTCGCGAAAGATCTTGATCAGATAGACCACCTACAAAAATGGGACAGCGCCTATTACTCTGAGAAATTGAAACAAAAGCTTTTTAGTCTTGACGACGAAAAATTAAAACCATACTTCAAGCTAGAAAATGTAATAGATGGCGTATTTACAATCTCTCAAAAGCTCTTCGGTCTTCAATTTGAAGAGGTCTTTGACATCGACGCCTATCACGAAGAAGTAAAAACATACAAAGTGACCGATGCCGAAGGCACATATGTTTCCATATTGTATGCTGACTTTCATCCAAGACCTGGAAAACGAAACGGAGCCTGGATGACTTCATATAAATCGCAATGGAGGAAAGATGGGGTCAATGACCGCCCTCATATTTCTATCGTGTGCAACTTTACAAAACCCACAGAGACAAAACCGTCCCTGCTAACTTTCAATGAGGTAACAACCTTGTTTCATGAATTCGGACACGCGCTTCACGGCATGTTAGCCAACACAACCTACCCAAGTCTTTCGGGTACCAATGTGCATTGGGATTTTGTAGAACTACCCAGTCAAATGTTAGAAAATTGGTGTTATGAAAAAGAGGCGCTAGCCCTTTTTGCAACACATTATGAGACGGGTGAGACCATCCCTATGGAATATGTTCAGAAAATAAAGGAATCCTCGACTTTTCTCGAAGGCATGTCTACTTTACGCCAGCTGAGTTTTGGAATGTTAGACATGAGCTGGCATGGTCAAGACCCAACGAATATCGCTGATGTCAAAAAACACGAGAAGGCGGCATTTGATCAAACGCGCTTGTATCCAGAAGTTGGTGAAAACTGTATGAGCACTGCGTTCTCTCATATCTTTCAAGGAGGGTATTCTGCAGGATACTACAGCTACAAATGGGCCGAAGTATTAGATGCTGATGCCTTTGAATATTTTAAAGAGGAAGGCATTTTCAATAAGACCATCGCCAATAAATTCAAGGAGCATGTATTGTCAAAAGGGGGATCCGAAGAGCCTATGAAGTTATACACCACTTTTCGCGGACAAGAACCTAAGCCTGAAGCATTACTGAGACGTGCAGGCTTGATTAAAAACTGATTCGTTTTTATTATTTGGTCGTTGGGAGTCCAGCTTGTGTCCAAGCGGTATATCCTCCTTCCATGTCAACAATATCTATGAATCCGAGGTCCTTTAAAATCAAGGAAGCTTTAGCGCTGCGACCACCAGCCTTGCAGTATAAATAAATCGTTTCGTCTTTGTCGAAATCTGAAAAATGATTTGCGAAATCATCGTTGAGAACATTGATGTTCTTTGCTCCTGGTAGGTGTCCATTGGCGAACTCTTCCGGCCTTCTAACATCAACGAGTTGTACATTATCACTGAGTTGTTCTGAAAAGGCATTGACAGTGACCAAACTCACCTTGGGTTCTTTCTTTTCCTGTGTACAGGAGAAGCTGACCAACAAAATGAAAAGACAAAAGATAGTTCTCATACGAAGTGTTTTCTCAAAAATAAGAACTTTCACAAAAGGCAAAAACAAAAAAGAGAGCTTATCGCTCTCTTTTTCTTTGGTCACGTTTTACAAAGACCCAACGCACATGTTTCTTAAGATGGGCCGCAGCATCAAAACGCTTTATAATAATGGGAGAAAAAAGGGTCAAAAGTGCTAGTATTGTTATCATATCGCAAATATTTAATTTAAAGTTGAAGACCGCCCGCCGAAACGGGCGGATCTTGGTTTGGGGCATTCGAATGTACCTCAGTTACTTCAACCAAAACAAAGTAGGTGTCAAGTAATTATCACAAAACCAACAACAACCGATTTGAGGTAATTCGACCGCAAAAGAACGCACTTTTTCAGATCTCACAGAAAATCAACTAGTTACAAATTAAACGATCGATGAAATGCATTTTTGATCGACGAAATACACTTCGCGCATATCAAACAACACAAACTTTCAATTTATTTTGAAAGTTTAAAAAATTCACTATATTTGTACTATGAATTACGAAGAAGCCAAAAATAGATTTGTTCAAACGTGGGGAGCACTCGGGTCTCAGTGGGGTATCAATAAGACCATGGCACAAATACATGCCTTGTTGATGGTCTCGACCGATTCCCTATCGATGGAGGAAATCATGGAAGAACTTCACATTTCTCGCGGCAATGCCAGTATGAACCTACGTGGATTGATCGACTGGGGTATTGTTTTTAAAGAATACAAGCCAGGAGAGCGCAAGGAGTTCTTCACAGCAGAGAAGAACATTGATGAGTTGGCTCGTAAGATTGCTAGAGAACGTAGCAGACGTGAAATCAAACCTGCCATTCGTGTTTTGAAGGAGGTATCACAGATCGAAGACGAAGGCACTCTGGCCGAAAAGACCTTCAAGGAAAAGACCACTGAACTGTACGAGTTTGTAGCGAGAGCTGACAATATGATGGAAAAGATCACCGAACAAAAGGAAAACTGGGTAACCAAGACCATCTTGAAACTGATGGGATAATTTTTTTAATTAAATGTTTCAATTTTTTCTGAAAGTTTAAAATATATAAATATGAGAAAATTCATCTTCAACCTAAACATCTTCCTAGTGGTAATAACCACGGTACAATACCTGTTCGGATTAATTCCTGCGGTTTTTGAAGGTGATTCGATTGCCCAGGTGTTTCCATCTCCTCTTATGCTGGGGCTGGGCATATTTCAACTTATATATGCCTTAGTTCTTTCGGTTAAATATGTCAATCAGACTCCCGAATTCATTGGCATCTATTGGCTTTCAGCTTTAGGAGTATTGCTGTTGCTCTTTTCAGGGTATCTCAAGGCGTTTCAGGGGATTCCTTTGTACATCGTATTACCCATGCTTGTTTCCTATTATTTGACTTTTGTTGGCTATAAAATCTATCGACATGAAAACATTACACGACCATAGTTTAATTTACGACAAAGATTGTCCGTTGTGTGCAGGGTACACTTCTGCCTTCATAAAAACCGGAATGTTGGACTCGCAAGGCAGAGAGGCTTTCTCAAATATGTCTGAAGGAACCACCATAGCTATCGACCTTGAACGGGCCAAAGATGAGATCGCTTTGGTGGACAGAAAAACCGGCATCGTGACCTACGGTATTGACAGCATGCTTAAAGTAATTGGTCATGCGTTTCCGTTGGTAAAGAAAATCGGAAACCTCTCTCCTATTCACTTTGCGTTGAAAAAACTGTACGCCTTCATTTCCTATAACAGAAAAGTGATCATTCCTTCAAAACCTAGTCAAGATGACACTTTCGAATGTGTGCCTAAATTCAGCTATACCTATCGATGGTTATATATTTTGATGACCCTGTCAATCACAAGTTTGATTCTTCATCAGTATGCTGGTCTTCTGGGTGATTTTATTCCGCCAGGAAATCTTTACAGGGAATTGCTCATTGCTAGCGTACAACTCATTGCTCAATCTTTGATGCTGTTTTCTTTCAAAAAGGAAACCATCATCAATTACTTAGGAAACATGATGACCATTTCGTTTGTTGGGTCACTGCTTTTAGGCCTATTTATACTGATAAATCAGTGGTTTCCTGTTCATGAATACATGGCCTTGTTTTGGTTTGGGATGGTCTTTTCATTGATGCTTGTAGAGCATGTTAGGCGTGTGTCCATTCTCGAACTCCCCAAAGTCTTGACCTTCACCTGGGTCTTGTACCGTGGCATTGTTTTACTCTTAATCCTATAATCCATGAAAAAGATAATTATTGCTGGAGGCGCTGGCTTCCTCGGAAATACATTAACACAACACTTTAAATCCAAAGCAGAAGAAATCGTAATTCTCACCAGAGGAAAAACTGTGAAACGCAACAATGTGCAATACCTCACTTGGGACGCTCAAACCCTTTCGGGGTGGGAAAAGCAGCTCGATGGTGCCGACGTACTGATCAACTTAACTGGTAAATCAGTAGACTGCCGTTATACGCAAAAGAACAAGGAAGAAATCTTGCTATCGAGGGTTCGATCCACACAAGTCTTAAACGAAGGAATCGACACATGCGCCAATCCACCTAAGGTTTGGCTCAACTCGTCTACAGCAACCATCTACAGGCATTCTGAAGACAAGGAGATGGATGAATTTGAGGGAGAGATCGGTTTCGACTTCTCCATGAATGTAGCTAAAGCGTGGGAACGTGCTTTTTTTGAAACTTCAAACCCTGCTGTACGTAAAGTAGCCCTACGAACCGCCATTGTTCTTGGAAAAAAGGGCGGTGCTTTTTCCCCTTTAAAAAGTCTAGCTAAGATTGGATTTGGAGGTACTCAGGGTAGCGGACAACAGTTTGTGAGTTGGATACATGAACATGACTTTTGCCGTGCTGTCGAATTCATTATCAACAACAACAGCATCGATGGTGTCATCAACATTGTTGCGCCCAAGCCCATCGTTAATCGGGAATTCATGAAAACTTTGAGAAAAAGTCTCAACATGCCTTTCGGGATCCCATTGTCTGCAAGTCTGTTGTCAATCGGTGCACGCATCATCAGAACCGAAACCGAACTGGTGCTCAAAAGCCGAAGGGTCATTCCAAAACGGCTTAAAGAAACTGGTTTCGAGTTCGTCTTTCCGAAACTGAAAAGCACTCTTGAAAATCTTGCATAATATGCCCACCATCTATTTAAAAACATACATTCAAAGTTCAGTCGATCGTGTATTTGATCTGGCACGTAGCATCGACCTTCATAAAGCCACCTTCGTTGAACATAACGAAAAAGCCATTGCGGGTAGAACAACCGGCCTTATCGAAATCGGCGAAACTGTTACTTGGAGTGCCGTACATCTTGGGGTGAGGCAACAACTCACCAGCAAAGTGACCTCTCTTGAAAAGCACAATCTATTTACCGATGAAATGGTGAAGGGTCCATTCAAATACTTCGTACACAGTCATCACTTTAAAAAAATAGAAGGCGGAGTTCTAATGGTCGATACGTTCTCGTATGCATCTCCTTTGGGCCCCCTCGGTAAATTGGCAGACCTTCTCTTCTTAAAAAGGTATCTTAGGCGGGTTCTGTCAAAAAGGAATCACTTCATTAAAAAAGTAGCCGAATCCGAACAATGGCGGCAGTTTCTCTGAACTTCGAATTCCTAATTTTTAGTTAAGAATTGCGCTTGCAGCTTCCAGAAATTGGCAAGTCAACTTTTTATGCTATTTTTGAGTGCTAAAATTCTCAAAAAGCATGTCAACCAAAACACTGGACCCTAACAAATGGATTGATCGCTACGCCGATTACCTCTTTAACTATACGATAGTTCGGGTAAAGGATCGCGAAACTGCAGAAGATCTGGTTCAAGAGACCTTCTTCGCGGGTTTAAAGTCCATGGAGAATTTTAAGGGGGAAGCTTCAGAGCGTACTTGGTTGATTTCTATATTGAAAAGGAAGATCATCGACTACTATCGAAAGATCAACTCAAAGAAGGGGCAAGCAGAGGTTCACATGAATTACAGTTCAGATAGCGATTCTGAAGGAGATTGGCTAGAAGAGCGTGTGGCCGATGTATTCGATAAGAATGCTGAAGACGAAATGCAAAATGAAGAATTGGGTCTTGCGATTGAAGAATGCATCGACAAATTACCCGAGAAGCAAGCCCTTATTTTTAGAAGAAAGACAATTCAAGGGTATGATACTGAAACAATTTGTAATGAATTAAATATCACCCCGTCTAACCTTTGGGTCATCATACACAGGGCGCGTACAGCTCTGGCAGGATGCCTAGAACAGAATTGGTTTTAATTACGATGAAAGGATAATGGAAAAGAAAAAGAACATACTTTTTATTTCATGCGACGAGGCAAAGCATATCTGCGATAAATCGCAATATGGAGAAGCTTCGTTTTGGGAAAAGGTGAAATTAAACCTTCGTCTTTCTTGGTGCAGAGTAACACAAGCTTACACCAAAAAGAATCGAAAGCTTACAGACCTTATGAACCAAGCAAATGGTACTGCTATGAATACCAATAGTAAGGATGAAATGAGAAAAAAGCTACAAGAGAAATTGTCTCAATGATCAAAGTAAGATATTAAAAGGCGATTAAAAGTAAGAGCCAAACTATCGGAATACTTTCTACCCAAAAGCTGCTATAATAGGCAGCTTGTTCTTTTTTAGCTCCCCACAAAAGGGCTGTCGCCAATAGGGCTACACATGCATTCACCAACAACTCTGAATCTGGCAAACGATCCTTGAAAAAGGTCAGCATAAGAAAACCACCCATCAGCACTGAACCAAAAATCCGTGTGCCTTTCACGCCAAGCTTTTGCGGAATGGTCCCTAGATTCAGTTGATCGTATCGCAAGTCTCGTATCTCAAAAGGTAGCGTAATGGCAATCACAAATAAAAATCGCTGCACTATTTCAATCAACGCATCATGATCAATAACCATTTGATTATTGGCCATTGGTAGTATGACTGTGACCCCTGCCCAACTTAATGCCACAATATAGATCTTGATGCCATGTAGGCTTCTAAAGTTTTTCTTATTCGGAAAAAAGGGAATGATGTACAGCAAACTCAATACAGTAAGGCCAGCAACCCAAGTCCATACCGAAGAAGATAATTGCAAGGCGAAAAAGCACATCGCTAAAAAACAAAGTACGCTCAAGGCCTGTATCAACTTCGTGTACTTTGACCTCACTATGAAGTATCGCTTTGCCTTACTCCCATACTTGATGAAATTGTAGGCCACAATGGTCCCAAAAAACACAAAATAGCCCAATGGATCATCAAATAGAATGTTGAACTTTTTCATCGTAACCCGAACTAGGGCGTATACCGCCAAAGCCACATGAATACTGCTGTCCAAGTAAAAATTAAAAAGACGCCTCATAAAACGCATGAAACAAAAATAGCCAAACTGTTCATAACCGCTACTTTTGGTTAATAATTAACTATTCACGGCAACGAAATCGTTATAGAAAACAGATAATAATCAGTATTTTTGTTCGCAATTACACAACTGATATTTCTAATGAGAACAGATTCTTTTGCACTGCGTCACATAGGCCCTAAAGAAAGTGACCTTAAACACATGCTAAAAACCGTTGGCGCTGATTCGTTAGACCAATTGATCTTTGAAACAATTCCCGACGATATTCTACTAAAGGAAGAACTAAAATTACCCAATGCATTAAGCGAACATGAATTCTTGTCGCACATTCAAGAAATGGCCGCCAAGAACCAAGTGTTCAAATCCTATATCGGACTTGGATACCACGAGGGTATAACCCCAGCGGTCATTCAAAGAAACATCCTTGAAAATCCAGGATGGTATACGGCATATACGCCGTACCAAGCAGAAATTGCTCAAGGACGTCTGGAGGCATTGCTGAATTTTCAGACTATGGTCACTGACCTTACTGGAATGGAATTAGCCAATGCTTCATTGTTAGATGAAAGTACCGCGGCGGCTGAAGCCATGGCCATGTTGTTTGCGTTACGTTCTCGTGCTCAAAAGAAAAGTGATGTGGTGCGTTTCTTCGTTTCGCAAGAGATTTTACCGCAAACACTTTCGCTGTTGAAGACAAGAGCCATTCCGCTAGGTATTGAATTAGTAATTGGCGATCATGAGGCGTTTGATTTCAGCGAAGGTTTCTTCGGTGCTCTACTCCAATACCCTGGAAAACACGGACAACTATTCAACTACAAAGAATTTGCCGCGAAAGCTCAGGAAAATGAAATTAAAATTGCGGTAGCTGCCGATATTTTGAGTTTGGTGCTTTTAGAAGCACCAGGCGATTGGGGCGCTGATGTTGTGGTCGGAACCACACAACGTTTCGGAATTCCGCTAGGTTATGGCGGTCCACATGCGGCCTACTTCGCAACCAAAGAAGCATATAAGAGAAACATTCCTGGCCGTATCATCGGGGTGACCAAAGACGCCAATGGTAACAGAGCCTTGCGCATGGCGTTGCAAACCAGAGAACAACACATCAAAAGAGATAAGGCCACTTCAAATATCTGTACTGCGCAAGTACTTTTGGCTGTCATGGCTGGGATGTACGCCGTATACCATGGCCCTGAAGGATTGACCTATATTGCAAATAAAGTACACAATACCACAGTTACAGTTGCTAATGCGCTTGAAGAGCTCGGTATTTACCAAGTTAATACCGCCTATTTTGATACGATCTGTGTCAAAGCGAATGCGGCAGCTGTAAAGCAGGCTGCAGAGGCAAAGCACATCAACTTCAATTATATTGACGACGAAACGATCAGCATTTCTCTCAACGAAGCAACGACTATCAAGGACGCCAATGCCATTATCGGAGTTTTTGCTGAAGCGCTTCAGAAGGAACCCATCGTGATAACAAGTCTGATTGAAGGAGGAATTTCTTCCGACCTAAAAAGAGACTCAGAATTCATGACCAATGAGGTATTCAACACCTACCAGTCAGAAACTGAGTTGATGCGCTATATCAAAAAACTAGAGCGAAAAGACCTCTCTCTAAATCACTCGATGATCTCATTGGGGTCCTGTACCATGAAGCTAAACGCAGCAGCCGAAATGCTACCGCTTAGTTGGGCACAATGGGGTAATATACACCCGTTTGCTCCTGTCAATCAAGCACAGGGATATCAGGAGGTATTGAAGAACTTAGAAGATTATTTGACCGAGATCACTGGTTTCTCTGGAACCTCTTTACAACCTAATTCAGGTGCACAAGGAGAATTTGCTGGACTCATGGTGATCAGAGCGTATCACGAATCTCGCGGAGATACACACAGAAATGTATGTCTGATTCCTTCATCTGCCCACGGAACCAACCCTGCTTCGGCGGTAATGGCAGGTATGAAGGTCGTTGTGACAAAGTCAACTGAAGAAGGGAATATAGATGTCGACGACCTACGTGAGAAGGCACTTCTTCACAAAGACAACCTTGCCGCATTGATGGTCACATACCCATCGACACACGGGGTTTATGAATCGGCGATCAAAGAGATCACACAGATCATTCACGATAACGGAGGCCAAGTATACATGGATGGTGCCAATATGAATGCTCAAGTCGGGCTCACAAATCCTGGTGCCATTGGAGCAGACGTGTGTCACTTAAATCTACATAAGACCTTTGCCATCCCACACGGTGGTGGCGGCCCGGGTGTTGGACCAATCTGTGTCGCGAAACACTTAGTCCCATTTTTACCTTCAAACCCAGTGATCGCCACAGGTGGCGATCAGGCGATCACCGCTATCTCTGCCGCTCCTTGGGGCAGTGCCTTGGCTTGCTTGATATCGTATGGTTACATTGTTATGCTGGGCGCTGATGGACTGAAAAGATCCACTGAATTCGCCATCTTAAACGCCAACTATATCAAAGAACGACTGCAAGGTCATTATGACGTTTTGTACTCTGGTGAAAGAGGAAGAGCTGCACACGAGATGATCATTGATTGTCGTCCGTTTAAACAACACGGAATCGAAGTGGTCGATATCGCCAAGCGTCTTATGGACTATGGGTTCCATGCTCCAACAGTGTCCTTCCCGGTAGCCGGAACGATCATGGTAGAGCCTACAGAAAGTGAGAGCGTTGCCGAGTTAGATCGTTTTTGTGATGCCATGATCTCGATTAGAAAAGAGATCGAAGCTTCTACTAAAGATGAAGAGCAAAATATCTTGCGCAACGCACCGCATACCTTGGCGATGCTTACCGCTGATCAATGGACATTGCCGTACTCAAGAGAAAAGGCGGCCTATCCATTAGAGTATGTTGCTGACAACAAGTTCTGGCCAAGCGTTAGACGTGTTGATGACGCCTACGGAGATAGAAATTTGATCTGTACTTGCGCTCCAATTGAAGCGTACATGGAAGCATAGTTTCTTTTCACATAAAATCCCGAAACCCTCGTATTATGATACGGGGGTTTCTTTTTTGTGCCCACTTATTACTTTGCTTTTGCGCTAAAGCTCACGCTCCTCTAGTTTCGTCTTGTTAAACTCTAACATCGTTTTCATCTTCAAACAAAACCTTATGAAAAAAGAAACATTTATTCTGGTGCATTCTGCTTGGCTAGGCGCTTGGCAGTGGGAATCCGTAAAGACCATCCTTGAATCCAACGGACACACAGTAATCGCACCAGATCTTCCTGGGCATGGGCAGGACAATACCCCCTCAACTGAAATTGCGATGCATGATTATGTGCTGACCATCACGCAAATTCTTGATACAATAGACGAGCCTGCTATTTTAGTTGGACATAGTTTTAATGGAATTACCGTAAGTCGTGCTGCGGAAGTACGGCCGAAAAAAGTGAAGAGCATTGTATATCTCACGGCTTTCCTATTACCAAACGGGGGCTCATTCTTTAATGCCGTACAAGGTGTGAAAGGCTCAATGGCGGTTGATAATTTTTACTTATCGGAAGATCATGCCTATGCGCTTGTCAAAGAAGAGGCCATGCATGAAGCGTTTGCGCATGACATTCCGAAGGAAGCATTTGAAGCAGCCAAACCGAACATTGTAAAAGAACCTGTAGCGCCCTTGACTTACGAACTTCAGGTTACTGAGGGAAGCTGGGGAAAAATCCCAAAGTACTATATCGAATGCTTACAAGACAATGCAATTCCAATAGAAGTACAAAGGGCCATGTACGATGGAAAAGTGGAGGAAGTATTTTCCTTGAATACCAGTCATACACCCAACTTTTCACAACCTAAAGCGTTAGCAAATATTCTGATGGGTCTATAGCTGGGTCATTCAGGCCACAAACGATAAAACGGCGTTAGTGATAACGCCGTTTTTTTATGTTGCAAAGAAGCTTCCGCAGTACTTGGGCTTTCTAAATTTGTATCTTTAACAGAGCAAAGCTCAAACTAAATACGAGCGCATTTTCATCACACAAGCCATTCCTACTTTATGGAAAAAAGAATTAAAGACAGTTTTGACCGACAAGGTTTCATGCAATATTTGGGTGCCGAATTGATCACCGTCAAAGAGGGCCTGGTTCGCATCACTTGCGAACACAATGAGCAACTTACCCAACAACATGGCTTTTTTCATGCAGGGGTGGTCACTAGCATCGTAGATGTTGCCTGCGGATACGCCGCGTATAGCATGATGCCTGAAGATTCGAACGTACTTACCGTGGAGTTTAAAACGAATTTTATTCGTCCGGCAAATGCCAAAAAAATTGTCGCCGAAGGAAAAGTCATCAAATCCGGAAGAACCTTGACCTTCTGCGAAGGTCGCGTTACCGATGAAACTGGCGAAACAGTATTTGCTACTATGATGGCTACCATGGCCTGTATCAAAGATAAAAGATGAGTCAGTTGTACTACATTGCATTGGTTCCACATGAGTCTTTGAGAGAACGGGTCAAGGGGCTAAAAGAAGAGCTGCAGCTCAATTTTGACGTAAAACATGCACTTAAATCTCCGGCTCACATTACATTGGTTATGCCTTTTAGAAGGTCTGTAGATGCAGAACATGCGCTCGTTTCGTCGCTCGATTCTTTTGCAGCTACCCAATCTAATTTTGAAGTGGTTCTGGATGGGTTTGACTGCTTTGCACCGCGCGTGCTCTTCGTAAAAATAAAAGACCACCACCCCATTACCCGACTTCATGTTTCGCTTAATCATTTTCTTTCAGTAGAATTGAATTTTGAAGAGAAGGAACTTAAGAGTTCCTTTCACCCCCATATGACCATTGCCACAAGAGACTTGAGCGAAGAAGCCTTCAACCAAGCTTGGCCCTTATTCGAAAAACGCGCTTTCGAAGATACTTTTGTGGTCTCCAGTATTTTCCTGATAAAACACAATGGCAAACACTGGGATATTTTTAAGGAGTTCGAATTTGACCGTAAAGATTCTTAAGCCTTCTATTTCCCATTAGAGGTCTTTTATCAAAATTTTGGGAGTCCATTGCTCGTAAAAAATGTAGTTTTGAAAAGAGCACTCAAAAATCTAACGTGATCATGCCCATAAAAGTTTTCCTTTTTGCAACGCTTCTTTCCCTTACCTCATTTAAGGCAATGGGACAGAAGACCATTGACATCAAAGATGGAGACAACACCATTCACCTCAATGTATTCGGTGAAATTGGCACTCCCGTGCTGATCATCAATGGTGGACCAGGAATGAACAGCAATGGATTTGCCGATCTTGCAAAAACAATCAGTAAAAATAACAAAGCCATTATCTATGATCAAAGAGGAACAGGAGAATCTTCTATTCCTTTGGCCAATCGTGAAACGATTACCATGGACCACATGGTGGCTGACATTGAGATCATCAGGAGACACTTAAAACTGGATACCTGGATCGTGTTTGGCCATTCATTTGGCGGAATGCTTGCTTCCTATTATGCTGCACAGCATCCTGAAAGAATCAGCAAACTCATTCTTTCATCTTCGGGAGGCATTGACATGGAATTGTTTAGCGGTCTCAATATCACCTCGAGATTGACAGAAAAACAACGTAATGCCGTCAACTATTGGGCAAGAAAGATAGCAAATGGCGATACCACATACCATGCACGCATTAACCGTGCAAAAAATTTAGCTCCAGCCTATCTTTACAACAAATCGTTTGTCCCAAAAATAGCAGAGCGCCTAACACAGGTTAATATGCAGATCAATACACTGGTCTTTCAAAATATGCGGACCATTGATTTTGATTGTAAAGAAAAGTTGTTCGAGTTTAAAAAGCCTGTGCTTATTATTCAGGGAAAACAGGACATCGTTGGAGAGCATATCGCTGAGAAGGCACATAATACATTCCCCAATTCGAAATTGGTACTTTTAGAAAACTGCGCACACTATGGCTGGTTAGACCAGCCAGTTCAATATTTTAATTATATTGACACCTTCCTAAAAACACCTCTCTGACACCCAAAATCAAAGAATTATTGCAAAAAAAGCTCTTGGGCGTCGTAATCAACGCTACAACTTTCATTCAGTCTTGTTTTGGCACTATATTAAATCAAATAACTGTTAATCAATAGAATATATAATCAAATAGTTGTAAAATTGATCTTCAAAACACCGCATTTGACGACGAAAACAACTGTTGGGCATCGTAGCAGTTTTTTCATACACCCTAGCTGTTCTCTTTTTCGAAACTACATTTGAGCGACACTAAAACAATCACGTTCTATGAATATCAAGATAACCGGGACAGGAAGTTACATTCCTTCAGTAGTAGAGAAAAATGAAGATTTTACGCAGCATGAATTTTTGAATGAAGATGGTTCTCAATTTAATCACGAAAATGAGGTTATCATAGAAAAGTTCAAAGCCATCACTGGCATCGGAGAGCGCCGATATGCAAAGGATGAGCTGAACGCCTCCCATTTGGCTTTTTACGCAGCCGAAAAGGCAATTACCGACGCTAACATAGACCCAGAGACCATTGACCAGATTATTGTCGCCCATAATTTTGGCGATGTAAAACATGGTACAGTACAAAGTGATATGCTACCTAGTCTGGCTTCTAGAGTCAAGAATCTATTATGCATTAAGAATCCAAAATGCGTTGCTTACGACCTCATCTATGGATGTCCTGGGTGGGTACAAGGAATGATTCAAGCTGAGGCTTTTATCAAAGCTGGGATGGCCAAAAGATGCCTTGTCATTGGAGCCGAAACGCTTTCGAGAGTTGTGGATCGACATGACCGAGATTCAATGATATTTTCTGATGGTGCTGGCGCTACCATAGTAGAAGCTTCGGAGAAAGAAGGAGGTATTCTTGGGCACGCATCTGCATCATACACAGACGAAGAGGCTGGCTACCTTTATTTTGGCCAGTCGAACAATAAAGACGTCTGCAGAAATACAAGATTCATCAAAATGCAAGGACGCAAGATCTATGAATTTGCCTTGACGCGTGTACCTCAAGCAATGAAAGAGTGTCTTGACAGTAGCAACGTATCAATTGATCGCGTGAAGAAGATATTCATACATCAGGCAAACGAAAAAATGGACGAGGCCATTGTAAAGCGCTTCTTCAGACTGTATAAGAAACAAGCTCCGGATGGTGTAATGCCAATGAACATTCACAAATTGGGAAATAGTTCTGTAGCGACAATTCCGACCTTGCTAGACATGGTTAAACACGGAATCATTGATGATCAAGAGATCAACGCTGGTGATGTCATCATGTTTGCGAGCGTTGGCGCAGGAATGAACATCAATGCCGTTGTATACGAATGTTAGTTTGATTTCTTTTCTGGCAGTATGTTACGGTCCATCCACTCGTTAAAGACCGTAATGTATTTATTCCGATAGATCACATATAGATTGATCCCTAAGCAAAGTACAACCTTAATAATAAGGTCGAAGAATGCGATTCCCGTTAATGGAACAATCCATAAAAACCCTGCTACACCTACTATCAAAGCAAAAAGTTTAAGGTGTGTTTTGTCAAAAGGAAGCAATCCAAACTTTTTGTAAATAAAGACAAGCTTTACTAGGTTATAAAGCGTCATCGATATTAATGTGGCAATGGCCGCTCCTTTGATACCCATGTTCAAATTAGCGATCAACACATAATTGAGTACAATATTGAAGATTATCAGTATAAGCAAGGTGATGATGTTAAAGCGATAGTACTTGGAGTACATGATGATGTGCGAGTTGAAGCCTGTGCTCATATCTAACACTACATTGAGTCCTAAAATCATGATGATCGGGATAGAATCAAGCAGTTCATTCTTGGTAGGTAGCAGATCAAAAAGATCCTGAACTCCCAAAAAAATACAACTGAACAGTACACCCCCGACCATAAGCAAAATCTTAGAGGTCAACCTGTACTTCTCACCCAATTTTTCTATTTCATTTTTCTTTAGCAAGTCAGAAATGATAGGTGAATAGATGGCAAATACCCCAGCGGCAGGAATGGCGACTGTAGCCGCCAACATGGCTCCGATGCTATAGCTTCCGTTGGCCTCCATCGAAATCAGGTTAGGAATCATGAGTCCGTCGATCTTGAAAGCCAGTAGAGCTCCGAAGGTTCCGAAGAAACTGAAGGCGCTATAGTTCACTACTTTTTTCGTGAATTTAGAATCAAAGAGTTTCTTTGTTGGCAACGATAAAGTAATGTCACTTATACTAAAGGCATACGCCCCTAATACCAAAAAGATCAAGAAATAAGAGATCACAAAGAACCATACGCCCACCGAATCGGTTATACTCCCAGAAATCAAAATGATAAATATCGTCGGAAGAAACAGTTTCGGCAATAAACGTTCTAAAAAGGTTGGGACAGCAATACGCTGATAATTGGCACTTAATTTTTTGAATACATCTATGAAGGCTAAAAACACTCCGATGATGAGAGAGTACTCGAGATAATCGAGCATCTTCAAATTTTCGAAATAACTCGAAAACAAAGTGAATAGCAGCCATACTACGGCACCTAACAAAAAGCCATTTACAATGACCGTAAGCAAAATAGCCGTAAAGAACTGAGAAAGTTTCAGCTTTGAATCACGCAGCGAAGGGAAGAAGTTAATCAGAGCGGTTGAGCTTCCGAAGAGCAACAAAGGCATTAAAATTTCGGCTCCATATTGAACATACCGAATGATTCCAAGAAACTCTTTGTCCAATGGGTAAATGAATAGCGTCGAGATAATTCCGATGGCTGCTCCTGAATAATTGACCAGACTAAACTTTACCGTCTGCCTAGAAACCACATTACCTTTCGCCATAGCCTATCAATTATTCAATTCATTATTTTACCTTTGACCAAATGTAAAAAAAATCGAGACCAGATAAAAAGACAATCGACAAGCTGCTCGATTTACTCTATTTACTTGGCTCACAACCCATCGAAACGGAATGTACGAAAACAGCTATCCGAACAAGCGATATAAGCACACCATCGAGTTCTTGAAAGAAGTTGCACCTGCAGGCAACATTCTGGACTTGGGTGTCAGAAATCCTTTTTCGCCCATCATGGAAGCTCATGGCTACACTGTTAAGAATACCGAAGGCGAAGACCTTGACACTACTTTCGAAGTTGTAAAGGACGGAAGCATAGACGTCGTCACGGCCTTCGAGATTTTTGAACATTTGGTCTCCCCTTTCAATGTACTACAAGCTATAGAAGCCAAGAAGTTAGTGGCTACTGTACCGTTGCGCTTATGGTTTGCCCCGGCATATCGTAGTAAGACCGACTCTTGGGATCGTCACTATCACGAGTTTGAAGATTGGCAATTTGACTGGCTTTTAGAGAAAGCCGGTTGGAAAATCATTAAGAGAAAGAAGTGGACCAATCCTGTAAAAAAGATAGGGATTAGACCTATCTTACGTTGGTTCACCCCACGATATTATGCAGTGTATGCAGAACGAATCGACTCATGAGGTATTATATTGTCATTCCGGCTCATAACGAAGAACAGTTCATTGCGAAGACCTTAGATTCGGTCACAAATCAAACGACGCTACCTGCAAAAGTGGTCGTGGTCAACGATCACTCAACAGATAAAACCGAGTCGATCATTGGTCGATACGCCTCGAACTTCTCATTCATCACCAAGATAAACACAAAGGCCGGGACCGAACATCTTCCGGGGAGCAAGGTCATCAATGCATTCAACAAAGGACTTGAAACCCTGGACGACGACTATGAGTTTCTAGTTAAACTGGATGCTGACCTCATTCTACCTGACGACTATTTTGAATGCATCATTCAACATTTTAAAGAAAATGAAGACGTGGGCATGGTCGGAGGGTTTGCCTATGAACTTGAAGAAAACGAATGGAAGTTAAACCATCCTATGAATAATGACCATATTCGAGGAGCTTTCAAAGCGTATAGAAAAAAATGTTTTGAACAAATAGATGGCCTTAGAAGCGCCATGGGCTGGGACACCGTCGATGAGCATCTTGCACGTTTTTACCAGTGGAAAGTGGTCACAGACCCAACATTAAAGGTGAAACATTTGCGACCAACAGGTCATAGCTACAATAAAAAAGCTAAACTCTTGCAAGGACAGGCTATGTATACCATGCGTCTAGGATTCTTTTTAACGCTTCTTACTGGACTCAAATTTGCTTTCAAGAATCGAAACCTACGATTGTTTTTAGATTATATAAAAGGTTATTATATTGCTTCCCAAAATAAAGTCCCCTTCATAGTCACCAAGGTTCAAGGAAGGTTCATCAGAAACTATAGATACAAGATGCTCCTTTCTAAAATTGCAGGGTAACCTATGCTAAACCTAAAACAATACCTTTTGAGCGCATTATTGACATGCGCTGTTATCTTCGTTGCTCGTGGTCAAATATCAGGACTTTCGCAGTTCACTATTGACAATGGTCTTCCAAGCAATACGGTATATGATATTTCGCAAGATAAGCGAGGTTTTATTTGGTTTGCAACCGACTATGGGGTCAGCAAGTTCGACGGCCACACATTTAAAAACTTTACGGTAAAAGACGGACTTCCAGACAATGATATCCTATACTTTTATAAAGACACTAAAGATAGAATATGGCTTATCGGGTTTAATGGAACGGTCGCCTATATAAAGGACGGAAAGGTGTTTAACAAGCACAACACTGAGTTCTTAAAAGAACTTGTCTTCGAAAACTATGTGCAGGACATTTACGAAGATTCCAAAGGAAACATATGGTTTATTGAGTACCTAACCGGCATTAAGTACCTGACCTCTGAGAACATCGTACATCAGCACCCTCTTCCGTTTAGACTTAAAGGTATTATTGACTTCTACTATTTCATAGAAGATAAACAGCAACAAGTATATCTCTGGTCGGCTCTTGATGGCCCAAGCGACCTCAACGACTGGCATGCACAACCAAATGTGACCATTCCTATTACTGGAAATGACACTTGGGCCAAAGCCAGCCTGTATAAGTTTGAAGATTATCAGTTGGATAGAATTCGTCAAAAAGGAATCAATCGCGTCAAGGACTATGTTTCAATGGATCTATGCGAAATTGCCAACTTTTATTATCAATCACCGGATAACGATATGGTTAAGTATAAATACATCGCTGCTCGCTACGATGACGGTTATTATATCTCTAACCTAAACCAAGGTGTGGTCATTGTAAAAAATGATGGGACCGTTATGAAAATCCTTGACAAACTGCGATCAACCCGAACTTTCAAAGATGCCGAAAACAACATTTGGATCGGAAGCCTTTCGCATGGTATTACTCTATTGCCCAATCAGAGTGTTTACAATGGATTTGACCAAGTTCAGGATCTTAATTGTGTGACACTGCATGAAAACAAACTTTATGTTGGTGATAATCAAGGTAACATCCATGTGATGAAGGCAGATTTATCTGGCTCAGCGAGTATGCTTACTGCTCCAGACAAGACTATTACAAATGAAGTGCTAGGCTTTACAGTATTCGAAAAAGAACTATTTGTACTGAGACATTCAAACATTGCTTTACTAAATAAAGACCTCTCAGAAGTATCATTGGCCACCATCAACGAACCAAAATACGATCAGGCTACCTTATTGAATTTTAAATCGATGGCCATAGACAAAAATCACATTTATACTGCTAGTGCCGGAGGGTTGGCCAAGTTTGAAAAGGGCAGCATGCAATTTGAGAAGATATGGGGTAAGAGAACTACTGCTCTGCAGCGTATGGATACCGATTCAATATGGGTAGGGACCACATCCGGGCTCTTTTTATACGATGGAAACGAAATTGTGAAACACAAGTTGGATGAAGATTTTGACGTTTCCGTAGTTACAGACCTCAACACATACGGTCAAAAATTACTGGTGGCCTCCAATGCCTATGGACTTGGGGTCTATGAAAAGGGTTCTTTCACCTCTTACGGTTCTGATGATGGTCTGCTGAGCGGCAATATCAAATCGATTCATGTAGACACTCAACACAATATTTGGCTTGCCACCAATAAAGGTCTAAGTTGCTTATACCTCAATAAGGACAATAGCATTGAAAGTATTAAAACATATACAATCTCTGATGGACTCAATACTAACGATATCCGGTCGTGTTTTGTGCAAGATGATAAATGCTACGTTGCCACAGCAAAAGGGCTAAACATCATCAATCTAAAAAAAGAAAACAGCGGTATTTCACCGCCTCGAATCCATATCAATGCATTTTATAGTAACAATAAAGAAATTCGGGTAGACAGCACCTACACTTTTAGACACGATGAAAAAAATGTAGAGTTCAACTTCTCAGGAATTTCATTCAAAAGCTTAGGGAACGTTTCCTTTAAATACCGTTTGATAGGGTTAGAAGATGACTGGATTGAAACCCGATCCAACAACATACGATATTCTTCATTAAAACCTGGCTCTTACACTTTTGAGGTTAAGGCAATTGCCAAAAACAAAGTAGAAAGTTTGGTGCCAGCAACGGTTTCCTTCACCATTATGCCTCCCTTTTATCAGCAACTCAAGTTTGTACTGCCCTTATCCGCTTTGATGTTTTCAATACTGGGTCTCGGTGTAGCACGAAGAGCCCGACGCGAGCAGATTTCAAGAATAAACGAAGAAAAAATTTCTAGCTTACGCTACCAAGCCTTAATGGGACAGATGAATCCCCATTTCATCAAAAACATGCTTTTCCACATTAACGACTTAATTAAAAAAGGAGAGCAAAAGCGTTCTGAGAAAAGTATAGAAAAATTTTCTTCGCTGATCAATCTGATACTAAAATCGACCAAGTCGAATTTGATCTCCTTAGCCGAGGAAATGACCATTTTGACCCTGTATATTGATCTTCAGAAAATAAGGTTCGAAAAAGAATTCGACTATAGCATCACTCACCACGGCATTGACAAAGATGATCTTCAAGATATTTTCATACCCCCAATGCTTTTGCAGCCTATTGTAGAGAATTGTATTGTGCATGGTATGGAATCTTATCAGGACGGAGCCATGAGTATTGCGTTTGAAATTGAAGGTGAAAATCTAGTGTGCACCATCATTGATAAAGGGATCAGAAAAACATCATCTGAATTCGATGGACAGATCCATAGCACGGGTATTTCAATTCACAATATTAAAGAAAGACTTCGACTATTACACAATAAAGAATACAACGATACTTCATTCACCATCAACCCATTACATCCTACCAACCCAAATGAGAATGGAACTGAGGTCACCTTACGAATTCCGTATATTCTATTCTAAATGCTTAATAGTAAAAATGTTTCGAATAGTACTATTTTTAGCCTATATTCGTTAAAGCTATACATTAACCTTATAGAGTAATTGCTTTCCCCCAAGACACTGTACTCTACTAACACTAACCTATGATCAATGTCGTAATCATCGAAGATGAGCTTGCGCCGCGTGAACATCTTACCAACCTACTTAACGAGCACTTTCCTGATTTTAAGATCATCGGCCATGCCGAGAGTGTTTCAGAAGGTGTTTTGCTCATCGAGAATTTCAAACCGGACATCGTATTTCTTGACATTCAAATTAAAGAAGGATGTGGATTTGATATTCTAGACCATTTTGGTAGTAACATTACCTTTGAAACTATTTTTTGCACTGCCTACATGGACTACAAAGAAAAAGCCATGGACTATTTTGCATTCTATTATCTCAACAAGCCGTTAGAATTAGAGCAGTTAAAGCGGGTGTTAGACCGATATCTTCTAAAGCAAAGTAGTTTTGATATCCAAAAGTACTTGGCATTCAAAAAGCAGGTCGTCGAAAAAGAAAATGCAATCACCATTTATACGATAAATGGTTACGAATCTGTTGAAATTGCCAATATCATCTATTGCGAAGCCGAAGGCAGCTATACCTGCTTTTACATGAATGACGGTAAAAAACACATCGCTTCGAACAACTTAAAAAAGGTGGAAAACATACTCGGCGATTTCGAATTTTGTCGAATTCATCGATCCATATTGATCAACCTAAAACATGTCAAGGCATACGACCTAGATGGTTCAATAAAAATGACCCGCGGACATGTAGTACGCACTTCTACGCGTAGCAAGAAGAACATCCTTAAACTGCTCAAAATAATGAGCAACAACCGCTAGGGCATTAGTCAATCACCTTAGAAATGGGTTGTCCGATCGCTCCATTTGGGAAAGCGATTCCCAACAATGCGGAAATGGTTGGCGCCACGTCAGTTATCTCGGTTAACTCGGTCGTTTCACCTTTGTTGATTCCTTTTCCGTAGAAAAGTAGCGGAACATGTGTGTCATAGTTAAGATCAGAACCATGAGTAGACCCTGTTTTAGAATACGAGATGACTGCCGGGTCTAATACATACATCACATCACCCGAACGTCTTTGATTAAATCCATTCTGAATCTTTCTTGACAACTTATCAGTCATCGTTCCTCGGCTTAGGTCATAGGCAGTGTACACTCGATTAATATGATCATACGTCAGCACCTCGGCGGCTATTTTTTCTTGAACCGCTCTTACCGTAAGACCCAATGAATCAATAATGCCGTGATCTAAAAAGACTTGATTGTTCGAAACGTTCTTTAGGATAGCCTCATTACCAAACTCAGATTTTAAGAAAGCGGTAAACTTATCTTTGTTTCCAGAACTGTCTAAATACCCACTCGGTACTTTCACTGACTGCAAGAACGATGGAACATGCACTGCCCCATGATCGGCTGTTAGAAATACTGTGTATTCCCCTTGCCCTAAATGCTTATCCAAATAGGTCAGTAAGCGCGCAATGTCTTGATCCAATCGCAGATAAGTATCCTGCACTTCCTTGGAGTTTACACCAAACTTATGACCCACATAATCAGTGCTAGAATAACTGACGTTCAAGAAATCAGTATGATTGTCCTTACCAAGCTGCTCACCTTCAATAGCAGCTAAAGCAAAATCAGTGGTAAGACTGTTTCCAAAAGGAGTCCCTTTCAAAATATCGTATCCGCCGTTAAATTTTGAGAGTTTTTTAAGTCGATGCGGAAACACTGGCGATTTCTCGCCGCGGTGCACTCCCTCGTAAGGATTATCATCTGGGCCGCTTTCAACATAGGTTTTAATGTCGCGTAGCGTATTCCATGGTCGCATGTAACTTTCTGCTTTCTTTGAATTATTGAATTTAACAACCCATTTTGGAAGTTTTTCCATATAGAATGTACTGCTGATCCAGTTACCTTCTTCTTTTCCTTGAAACCAATAAGCTGCATTGGCCGTGTGACCCGCCGGAAGAATGGCACCACGGTCTTTTATAGAAATTCCGATGGTCTTTCCTCTCATCTGCGTATGCAATCTGTTTTGGTCGGCAACCGTCGTAACCTTCATTCGGTGCGGAGACATTTTTCCTGCGGAAGCTTCAGTACCTACAGAAGCGTAGGAGTTGTCGCCGGCACAATATACAGACTTGTCAATCTCTTTGTCATACCAATTATTTCCGATGATTCCGTGCACACTAGGAGAAGCCCCTGTATGAATGGAAGCATGGCCCGGCCCCGTGTAGGTAGGAGCGTAGTTGTAATGATTGTTTTTACAGTTAAAACCATCCAAAACCATTCGCTTAAAGCCACCTTCGGTATATCCATCCCAAAAACGGGTCAGATAGTCGTATCGCATTTGGTCAACAACGATACCCACCACCAACTTTGGCGTTGTATAAGGTTCTGCATTAGGAGTTGAATTTGCCTTCTGAGCAGCAATTGACGTACAAGTGAGGGCTACAGTTAGGTAAAAAAATATTTGCTTCATTTGTTAACAATAATAATCAAAAATAGGGCATTTGAGCGGCATTTGTGCTATGCAAAGGTTAAAAGAATTCGTTGTATTATTTTTTTTACATTAGTTAATGTATTTTTAGCGCATGAATTACCTCGAAGACATTGGCTCTTATTTTTTAATGCTGAAGGACGTCTTTAGCAAACCCACCAAATGGAGGGTTCTCAAAAAGCTGATCTTTAAAGAGATCGATGACCTCATCATCGGGTCTTTAGGTATTGTTGCCTTTATCTCCTTTTTTGTTGGAGGGGTAGTTGCAATCCAAACCGCACTGAATATTGACAATCCGCTGATTCCAAAATACCTTGTAGGTTTTGCTACGAGACAATCAGTAATCCTTGAGTTCGCCCCTACCTTCATCTCGATTATCATGGCGGGTAAGGTCGGATCTTTCATCACATCTAGCATCGGGACAATGCGAGTAACTGAACAAATCGATGCCTTGGAAGTCATGGGAATCAACTCTCTCAACTATTTGATATTTCCGAAAATCGTCGCATTGATGCTATATCCATTTATCATTACCATTTCTATGTTCTTAGGGATACTGGGCGGATGGGTGGCTTCGATATACGGTGGTTTTTCAAGCAGTGCCGATTTTATCGAAGGGCTGCAAATAGACTTTATTCCTTTTCATGTTACCTATGCCTTTATAAAAACAGTGGTCTTCGCCTTTATCCTGGCAACCATTCCATCGTTTCACGGTTTTTATATGAAAGGCGGGGCTTTAGAAGTAGGAAAAGCAAGTACGACTTCATTTGTTTGGACCAGTGTCATGATCATTATTCTGAATTATCTCATAACCCAATTACTGCTCACCTGATGATCGAAGTAAAAGACATACATAAATCTTTTGGAGATGCACATATTCTTAAGGGCATCACTACCACCTTTGACCAAAGCAAGACCAACTTGATCATCGGCCAAAGTGGATCTGGGAAAACGGTCTTTTTAAAATCGTTGCTCGGGCTTTTCACGCCTGAAAAGGGCACTATTTCTTTTGATGGCAGAATTTATTCGGAATTGGATCACGACCAAAAAAGAGAGCTTCGACAAGATATGGGCATGGTATTTCAAGGGAGCGCACTTTTTGATTCGATGACGGTTGAAGAAAACGTCATGTTTCCAATGGAAATGCTCTCAAAAAAGCCATTGGACGAAATGCGAGACCGCGCCAATGAGGTGATCAAGCGTGTGAATTTGGTGAACGCCAATCACAAACTACCATCCGAAATCTCTGGAGGAATGCAAAAAAGGGTGGCCATCGCCAGAGCGATCGTCATGAACCCTAAGTACTTGTTTTGTGACGAACCTAATTCAGGGTTAGATCCAAAAACGGCCATTCTCATTGACAATCTTATCCAGGAAATCACCAAAGAATACAACATTACCACGGTAATCAACACACATGATATGAACTCGGTAATGGAGATTGGTGAGAAAATCGTCTTCTTGAAAGATGGTCACAAGGCATGGGAAGGTACCAATAAAGAAATCTTCAGGACCGACAATGATGCCGTGACTAATTTCGTATACTCTTCAGAGCTTTTCAAAAAGGTGCGTAGAATGTATCAGGAAGAAGATTCTCAATGATTTAATGAGAGAATGAATCAATGAATTAATGTAGCAATGCACTAATCTAGCAATCTACCAATGACCTAAGGTTGATTTGTTGAGTCATTGATTCGCTCAATTGGATAATAATTCAGACCTCATTTTCTTGAAACGCCCATTTTTACAGGTTTTCACAATAGCCTCCAACGACTAATATCCAAAAACTAACAACTAATCAGCTTTTTCAAGTTGAAACTTTCTGTTGCCCATTTTGAGCTTCAACCAAGCCTCTAGTTTCTTTTGTTGTTTCTCTATGTCGGCAGCTGTCGCAGTGTCCTTCCATTTAATAGAAAAAACCGGAACGGTGTCAATTTTGGTGAAATTTGTTTTGATCGTATTTGAATAGGCTAACTCGGCGAGATATTCATAGTTTATCTTGGCTTCATCACTGATTTCTTTAAACGGAATTTGGCCTTTTTCCAACTCACTAAGTCTGCTCACTTGCTGCTCCAAGAATAATATTTTCTGGTTCTTAGACAAAAGGTCGATCGAGTCTTTGGTACGTAATTCTTTAATATAGCCGATCTGATTCTCAATGTTATTCTCACCCGCTCGATCGATATTCAAGGTTGCATCTGCCAAGGCGCTGTAGGTTCCGCTATGCATGCGCGCTTTGAGCAGGTTTACCGCTGCATCCGGAAGTTGTTCTTGACTAAGGCTAGGCAATTCGATCACCGAAGTCCCATCAGAGCGATAGGTATAGGTGGTATTCTTCTTAACGTAACCCGCATTCTGTAAACCGTTAAATTCGGCTTCGATAAATTTCTTGGCGTCGCCTTCAAAACGGCTTTCCTTTAACACATTATAAAAGGTAAATCCTGCAGGAATCATTACTAAAATGGCCACAAAGGAAGCAAACCTTGCAATGCGCTTTCGTTTTGCTGAATTGGCATATTTGATCATCGGGAAACGCAACAACTTCAAGACAATGAAGGTTGCCAACGCAATAAAAATGGTATTAATGGCAAACAGATAGATTGCCCCTAGCGCAAATTGAAGTCCTTCAGCCTCTCCGAGTAATGCCTTAGCGAGACCAAAACCTACGGTACACAAAGGTGGCATCAGGGCGGTTGCGATAGCCACACCAAAGATCACACTGGCGATAGTTCCTTTTTTGGTTCTAGCAATGATCAAGGCCAAACCACCAAAGAAAGCGATCAATACGTCTCGAATGTCAGGTTTTGTTCTGGCGAGTAACTCTGACGAGTCTTCTTTAAGCGGAAACAACCAGAAGAATAAAAAGGCTGTCAACACACTCAAGACCACCATCACAGCAAAGTTGATCAATGACCGCTTAAGCGTGTCAATATCGTTGATGGCTATGGACATTCCGATACCTAGAATAGGACCCATTAGCGGAGAAATTAACATCGCTCCGATAACCACCGCTGTCGAGTTCGCATTCAGTCCGACCGAAGCCACAAAAATCGAACAGACCAAAATCCAAGCTGTCGCACCTTTAAACGGAATATCCCCTTTGATCGCTTCAATCGTACTATCTCGATCCGTATCTTTCTTAAAACTCAGCAATTCAACCAAAAACTGTTTGGTGCTTCCAAAAAGTCCTTTGGCTCCTTCTTTTACTGCCTTCTTGGTTTCTTGAACCTCCTTCTCGTTCTCTTCGCTAAAGTTAAATTTGCTTTCGTTTTCCATACATTATCCGTATTGTTCTCCAAACTTTTGTTTCACATTGTTCAGCACTTTTTTAATATCCTGCTCTTTGGCCTTTGGATAAATGAGCAATACATCGTCTTTGTCAACGATGATGTAATCTTCTAATCCGTCGACTACTACGACTTTTTCTGAAGACGTTCGTACGAGGTTGCCTTTGGCGTCATTCAGCAGGGTTTTGGCAAGCACCACCGCATTCTTTTCGTCATCCTTTGGCAACTTATCATAAAGTGATCCCCACGTGCCTAGGTCGTTCCAGTCGAATGAAACAGGCAATACAAAGATCTTTTTCGAATATTCCAGGATTGCATAATCAATCGAGATGTTTTCGGCTTTGCCGTAGTTGTCTCTTATGAAATCATCTTCAAACTCTGTATTATAAACTGACAACCCTTGTTCGAACAAAGCATACAATGTGGGCTGAAATGCTTCAAAAGCGTTCACTATTGTTCGGGCGCTCCAAACAAAGATGCCGGCATTCCACAGATAATTTCCTTCGGAAAGAAAACGCTTCGCATTTTCATAATCGGGTTTTTCTGTAAACTGAAGCACAGGTTTAACAGCATCTGCCGCTTCCTTCTCATATTGAATGTACCCGTATCCTGTATTCGGAAAGGTCGGAGTGATCCCAAGTGTCATCAACCTGTCAGAATTTTGACAGGCCTCAAAAGCCGTCTCTATGTTTTGTGTAAAAGCTTCTTCGTCTTCGATCCAATGGTCGCTTGGCGCCACGATCATCACCGCATCTGGGTTTTCCTTCTGAATCTTGAGTGCTGCATACAAAATACATGGCGCGGTATTACGCATGGCAGGCTCTAAAACCACTTGACGTTGGCTCACCTTTGGCAACTGTTCTAACACAAGGTCATTGTAGCGTTCATTGGTGAGAATGAAGATATTTTCTTCAGGAATTAGTCGGCTGAGACGCGCGAAGGTTTTTTGTATTAATGTGTCTCCTGTACCAAGCATGTCGTGAAACTGCTTCGGAAAATCGGATGTACTCACAGGCCAAAATCGTGATCCCACTCCGCCAGCCATTAATATGGCATAATAGTTCTTGTTCATTCTCTATTCTTCAATGTTTAATGCGTTAATGATATAATGCTTCAACGTCTGTAAAATTTAAAGTCACGTGAAGCAAAATGATTTAGTTGTTGATTCGTCTTTTTTTGCCACAAATTCACGAATGTTTTTTCAAAACTCTGTGCAAATTTTTAGCCTTAAGCTTTCCTGTTGTGATTTTTACATTAAAAAATCTCAATACTAACTACTCAATACTAATCAAGCGGTTCTACTTCTGCATGTGGGCTAAAGAGATACACTTTACCTGTGCTTACTTCAACACATTCAAAACGTTTCACCCTCCTGTTTCCTCTTTTAAAAACCTTTCCGTTGTGAATTCTAAAATTCGTTCCAAAGGGTAATTCAAAGATATAGCTTTTGTCATTCTCTGGGTCAAACTGTTTTAAAGCTAATGATAATTTTACGTCTGTATCACTGCTGGCTTTAGGATTTTTGAAATGATTCGCTAAAACGGGCAATAATTTCGATGGAAACACTTCCGGTCGTATAAAGGGCAGCATCAATTGCTGAAACGTTCGTTTCCATTCGACGCCATGCGGTTTTATAAATCTCCCATGCTTTTCGAAGGCGACTAAATGTGCAATCTCATGAATCAGTGTGATCAAAAAACGGTATTTGTTGAGCGAAGCATTTACCGTAATCTGATGCCCTCCTTCGGGCATACGACGATAATCACCGTGGCGCGTTTTGCGCTCATCGACGATTTTCAAATGCACCTCATTTGCCTTGATCAACTCAAACGCCCTATCTACGGCTCTTTCTGGTACATATTTCGCCAAAATGTCTATCACAGGGTAAAAATAAGTGTTTTATATTTTTTTAAGTATCCAATGTTCAAAATCAATATACCCTACCGTATTCGATGGAATCAATGATGCTTCTTCAGACGGAAAAAGCTGCACATGCAGTGCCTTAAATGCTTCTTTATAGTCTAAAAGCGGAAGCCTTCCGATCTTGGTAAAAAATCGCAGCAACACTTGTTCATATTCCTGTACCTCTTTCACCTTTCTCATATAACGGCGTGCACTATCTACATAATAGCGTAGCACCATAAGATTTTGTTGTTCTAAGTGAATCATCAGGTTCAACAATTGTGCTTGCACCTGAAGGTCGGTTCGCACATCCTTAAACCTAGCATTGAGTACTTTGTTGACCCAATGTAGGGCACGACTAAAATCTTCTTGTATGAAATGAACACTCGCCAACTGAAACCAAAATGACAACAAATACGACTTGGGCATTTTGTGCTTGTTTACATTGACAAATGATTCTGTATTTGTAATAAAGTCTATGTGCTGTGAAACTTCACGGGTCGTCCGGTAGATCTCGAGTTCAACATTGAAGGTACGGAGTATCTGCTTTAGCAAGGTTCTATTCTCTGAAGTAATACGCCACCGATCGTATACCTTTTTCGCTTTCTGTATCAATAGTAGTGCTTCTTCATACTGCTTAGTAAACACTAAAAAACTGATCAAGTTATTGATGCTCGACACATAGAGTCCAGGGTCCTCTTGTACCCGTCGAGGCCGTGCCTCCAATCTTGCTATTAATGTTCTCAGCGCAGCTTCTGCAGCAACTTCATCTTCAGCCTGTAATTGTTGTAGATATTTGGTGTTAAAGTGAAGCACCTCTGCTTCTAAGGTCAACGGTGGACTCGTAGGGCTGTCTTGTTCTATTACACCTTCATCCTCGCCATATCGAAACATTCGCCTAGAAACCGATACCGCCTCTTGCCAGTAGTCATTCGTATTTTCTAACATTGCTATGGCTTCTTTTTGGTCGTCCAAAGCTTCTTGAAACACATCATATTGATGCGGTTTCAGGGTTTGTTCCAACTTGCGACGCCAATGAGTCACCTCCACTATTCCAGTGAGTAATTCGTAGGTCTCGGCCATATCACGAGCTCTGTCCAACTCGTACTTGCATAATTCAAAAAGCTCTTTGTTGTACAAAATCTCGACATTGCGTAACACTTCCTTTAATTGCGCATCCCGAGAGGAGCGCTCGTGAAAATTGCGAAGACTCTTTAAGATCAATCGCCTTAAATAATTCTTGGTAACGTGTAATTGTTTTACAAAGGTTTCTCCTTCAAATTGTTCCTTTATCTTCTTTTCATCGTACACCTCCTGTTGTTCAATGGCCTTAAACAAGCGCAGATAATTGCTTCCGCTGGCTTCACGTTGACAGAACAAGGTGAAGTAACGCTTTTCGCTCTTAGAAAGAGAGGAAATCAACTGATGAAGCAATTCTTTCTTAACCATTTGAAATTTACGTTATTTATAATTAAGTAACCATTTTAAAAGTAAATATTAATTAAATATACAAAATAGAAATTTACGTTTTTTTAAAATGTTATTTATGATAATTAAGATCCTTACCTACTTTTGAATCAACAACAATTGTTTAACCTTTAAAATCAAATCGTATGTCAAATGCAATTAATTGGTTCGAATTGCCTTCTAACAATTTCGAACGTGCCGTTAAGTTTTACAGCCAAGTATTGGGCGAAGAACTTCAGTCAATGGACAGTCCTGAAATGCGCATGGCTTTCTTTCCTACTAAAGAAAAAGGGGTTGGTGGCTGCGTAACACATGGTAACGGAAACATGCCAAACAGCGAAGGTGCTTTGGTATATCTAAACGGCGGCGATGACCTTGGTGTGCCTTTGTCTCGTGTTGAGAACGCTGGCGGAGAGGTTTTGATGCCCAAAACCTCTATCGGAGAAAATGGTTTCATGGCCGTTTTTAAGGATACTGAAGGAAACCGTGTTGCTTTTCACTCTATGGGATAAACAAAATACAAAAGGGACTTCGGTCCCTTTTTGTACTTTTATAAGAAACCTATCCTAATGGCAACCGACGAATTTGAATTGGACCGCATGCGTGTGATCCTTCAAGAACAAAAGATAAAGTGGACCGAAAAGCGCATGTTTGGCGGCAACTGCTTTATGGTAGATGACAAAATGTGTTTTGGCACCTACAAAGGCGGACTCATGGTTCGTATTGAACCAGACGAAGCCGATGTATTGACGCAGCGTCTCGGAGCCTCTCAAATGATCCACGGCGGACGCAAGATGACCGGCTACCTTCGCATTGAACCTGAAGGATATGACACAGACGAAGACCTCTATTTCTGGATCGAAAAATGTTTAGCATTTAACCCAAAGGCGAAAGCCAGCAAAAAGAAGAAAAAATGAGCAAACTTTCTAAAGATACCTTTCAGTTTTTAAGAGATTTAAAGAACAACAACGACCGAGATTGGTTCAATGCCAATAAAGGGCGCTATACAAAAGCAAAGGAAGAATTTGAGGTTTTTATCGATGCGTTGATCCAAGAGATTGCCCAGTTCGACAATAGCATTGCGCATCACAAGGCAAAGGATTGTGTTTTTAGGATCTACCGCGATGTACGGTTTTCAAAAGATAAGTCACCGTATAAAACGCACTTCGGAGCACACATCACTGCCGCGGCAAAGCGCTCAGAAATCCATTCACGAGCCGGATATTATATACACATTGGGCCCGGCGAATCCATGCTGGCTGGTGGGGCTTACTTGCCGCAAGGCGCTTGGCTAAAGGCCATACGCAAGGAAATTCATTACAACGCCGATGAATTGAAATCCATTTTAGCCCATACTGACTTCAAAAAGTACTTTGGTACCTTGGAAGGTGAAAAGCTAAAAACGGCTCCGAGGGACTATCCAAAAGACCATCCCGAGATCGAGTTGCTTAAGTACAAAAGCTTCCTAGCCTCTCATAAGCTTAAAGACACCGATGTCACCAAAGGTGATTTTCTAAAACATACTTCCACTGTGTTCAAAGCATTGCATCCGTTCGACGAATTCCTGAATGCAGCACAAGATTAAGAGCCCATACAAAATGTCAATCATAAATCCCTAAACAGGCTCTAAAAAAAGCGCATCATCTGATGCGCTTTTTTCTTACTTCTTTTTCCAGGTTCGATACCAGAACACCCCTCCTAGCACAAGAACGATCAAGGGCCATGCATGTACAAAAGCCAACACGATATATTGAATAAATTTCCATCCGAAAGAGAAACCGCTAGCGGCCTTTGACAGAAAGCTTCGCTCGTAGGCAACAGGTTCTTCTTTGTGTTGTACGGTTTGGTACAAGTCTACTTGAATGGTACTGTACGCTACTTTTCCGCTCAAATATTTCAGCCTTCCTTGTGCTGCTTCGATTTCTTCTTGCAATTGACCAAGTTTGGCTTCAGCCATTAAAACTTCTTCCACAGTTTTGGCCTTTCCTTTTAAAATTTCTTCATAACGGGCCTTGACCTCTAGTTTGGTCTTTAATCGAGCTTCGATATCCACATATTCTTCGGTGACATCTTTGGTGGTGATATTCTTAAAGTCAACAAATTCTGCCATGTCAGAAATGCCATCCATCACGGCTTCAAAAGATTCCTGCGGAATACGCACCGTGAACCTATTTTCTAACGAATAGCTATTGTTATTGAAACGCATGTCAGAGATGTAGCCAGCATATTGTGCTACCAACTTTTGCGTAGCTCGAGTAGCACTATCAACATCTGCAACTTTGAAACGGCAATTGGCGTTTTTAATGATTTTTAATTCCTTCGGAAAAGCACTACCCTCCTCTTGAAGCAGAGTAGCTTCATCGGAGGCATACGCCTCCATATTGGACAACTCGCCTGTGTTTTCAATCGCAATGGATTCATTGTACTGCTTGTCATTTGGGCTGTAATTGTTACATGCCATGGTAGTCAACAACAATAGTCCTACTGTAAATTTGAATGTTTGTGTCTTCATCATGTTTTGATTTATGTTTCCCCGCTTTGGGGAAACCAATTCGTAATTATGTTTATCTTGCTGACACAAACCTAGAGAGACAAGCCAGAGAACTGTTGTAATACATTTGTAAAGGGCTTGTAAAACGTTTTACAAAACACCACAGACTGAATATCAGCTACTTAATGGATACTAATTCGAATGACATACAAACGTTTAAAACGCTGCTTCGGAAGGTTTCTGAGGTGTTCTTGCAGCGTCATTCGGCTTCAAGCACTGATATGTCGCAGTGGAAAGGGCAAGACATTGTACTCTTTCAGGAAGATCTAAGACAAAAGACTCAGGCATCGATCAGCGAGAAGTGGTTTTATACCTATGTGAAGAATACGCCCGAGAAGCTTCCGCGTATAGACATGCTTAACATGTTGTCTCAATACTGTGGTTATGAAAGTTGGAATGCCTTTAAAAAGAATCACAGGCAACGCGAAAAAATGAAGTTACGTCGGTGGGCGATTCCGATACTATTTGTTGTGTTTTTGGTCGCTTATTCTTTCTTTCCGCGAAAGCGAACTTTTAACTTTTGTTTTGTGGATGCGGATCAAAAAACAGCCATCACCAACATTGCCATTGACATCATCATCCTCAACAAAAGTGAATCGCCTATTTACACGAAAACGGATAGCTTGGGCTGCTTTACATGGGAAACAAAGGACGACCACATTCGATTTGTGGCGCAATCTCCCTATCATAAGAATGACACGATCTATCGCACCATTTCTGGGCAAAAAGGTGATGCCATACAATTGCGAACCGACGACTACGCTTTGATGCTTCATTACTACGGAAACAACAATGTGAAGGATTGGAAGAAACGCAGACAACAACTGAACCAGCTCATTGCCAATGAAGCCACCATCTTTGAAGTATTACCTCATCAATTAGGCGTTGAACTATATTCGAAGCAGGAGTTTATCGACAAGTTGAGCACTCCGACCGAGGGGTTAAAGCGTATGCAAGTTTTGCAAACCGAATACCGAGAAGAAAAGATCGTAAAACTAAAATTTAAGCTGCAATGAAAGCCCATAATGGGCATTTGGCAGGTAAAGGCCAATACCAATCGACATGATTAAACGACTAAAATACCGTTTGTTGCAAAAATTTAAATTGATGAAAAAAGTACTGACATATTTCGTTTATGTTTTGTTGCTAATGGGTTGCAGCAACAATGCCTCTTCAGATAAGATCATGAATATGGAAACGATGGACGAGGCAGTAGAAACCGCTCCGACCACCATTTCTGAAGGAGAGGCTTATCTTGATCTAGTGTCTACAAAGCTGAAGGAATCTTTAAACACCTATCAACTTCGTGCTGAAAATCCGCAGTTTCTTGCTCAAGATTCGTCTCATATTTTCTTCGGAAGGGCCAATCAAGAAACCAAGATCGAAACGATCACACCATTAACTAGTTTGAAACATGTTAATGACGACCAACTCGAACTTTTACTACAGGTTACGCTTGAAAGTGTAAACGAAAGAACAATCGACACCATCAAGGCCTTGATCAGAAAAACCGATTTGATCATTGATGGAATGACCATTCAAAGCTCGAAGATCACCTTTATACGACCCGAATGATGTTGGTACGCAACCCTTTGTCAAAAATTGCGTCTTTGAATCAAAACCAACCATCATGAAAAGACTCGCACTGTTGATCCTTTTGCTTAGTGTTTCATCCTGCTCCAAGGTCGATGACGATTCTCAAAAAACTTGTACAGCCGATTGCACAACTATTCGTGGGCGCATTATTACTGCCAATAACGAGCCTATTCCTGATGTGAAGCTTACCTTCCGATATAAACGAAGTGCCGGGACCTTCAGTTCATTCACGCGTATTTTAGACAAAGTGAAAACGAACGATGAAGGCTGGTATGAGATGTCTTTTTATATTAAAGACGAGGAACTGGGGGAAAATCAAATTGGCCATTTTAGATTAGAAGTTGATGGCGACAGTTTTGACACTGGGCGTTTCTTGCTCACAAATACGGTGCTTACACGCTCATTTACCGATATGCCTATACGAGACACCATAATCTCCCAAGGTGTTTATGTGCCGACAAGGACGACCGTACAAATTACGCTCAACGATTTTGCACCCATTGCTGAGGGTGATCGCTTTGAGGTACGCACCTTTTTTCCGTACGGTTTTGAAGACACAGAAGCATTTCCCGGACTAAATTCTGACTACGGCTCAAGTCATAGCGGATTTGGAAATCATCGGGCCGTAACTTCGAGTGATACCTTTGAGGTGGTTGCAGCTGCCGATGAAGATAACATTGTGAATCTGCTTCGCATTAATAATGGCGTTATTACCGAAGAGAACATCTCCATTTTCGTCCCAGAGGACAACAATATTTCGTTGAGTTATTCCTATTAGAGACCTAGGAGTTTTGGCAATTCTTTCATGCTCGAAAAAGTGGCAGAAGTCTGCTCTTGAAGTAATCCCTTTGTATCTCTTGCCGTATATCCCAACACGGTCATACCTGCTCGTTTGGCGGCGGTTACTCCGGTCGGACTGTCTTCAATCACGACACAATCGCTCGGAGCGAATCCCATGGTTTTAGCAGCATGCAGAAAAATGTCGGGTTCGGGTTTCCAAATGCCCAAGTCATAGCAACTAAAAATATTTCCATCGAAAAAGGGCAATAACCCCGTGATCTCTAAATTGAGTTGCATTTTGTTCTGAGGACCACTAGACGCTACGCAAAACGGTAATGATAGCTCCTCCAAAACTTCTTTGATTCCAGCTACGGGTTGTAGACCCTCCTTAAATGCTTCAAACGAACGCTGTCTGTATTCAGTTTCGAAATTGGGCAATTCGGTGACGCCCACCAGCTCGCATACTCTTTGAACACAAGCAGAGAGGTAACTTCCTTTAAAATGCGTCATAGCGTAATCGATGTCAATATTGGCTCCTAATTCGTTGGCCATATCGACCATGACCTGATTACTCAAAATCTCACTGTCGACGAGTACTCCGTCGCAGTCAAAGATCACACATTGGTATTTACTCATAGTTAGGGAGTGCTTGAAGAAACCTGCAATAGTTTTCCGTTGTAGAATTTATGTCCGTTGAGACCAAAATCCGCGATATACTGAGCCATTTCGAGCGCGGTTAGTGGCGCCTGATATCCCGGAAACGCCTCTTCGAGCATTTCGGTCTGTACAGCACCTAATGCCAGCACATTGAATGAAGGTCCTGTTTCTTTGTATTCCTCGGCTAATAATTCGGTTAAGGTGATTACGGCTCCTTTACTGGAAGAGTAGGCAGATAAGCCTGGGAATTTGACGCTTCCTTGCACGCCTCCCATACTGCTCACCGTCACCACATGCCCGTCCTTGGGCATAAACGGAATGACCAATCGTGTTACGTCAGCCACACCAAAAACATTAACACGATATACTTCTTCAAATTCTTCCGAAGAAATATCGCCAAAAGGCTTGTTGAGTAATTTTCCGGCATTGTTTACCAAGACATCTACACGTTTCCATTCGTCCTTTAAAAACTGCTGTAGTATATTAAGGCTTTCCGCTTTACACAAGTCAAATGAAAAGCAAGTGATATTGGGATGATTCAGGCTAGCCACTGGCTTCTCATTTCTTGACAGTGCCAATACTTGGTGTCCGGCTTCCGCCAGTAATTTCACCAATTCAAACCCGATGCCTCGGCTTGCGCCGGTAACGATGATCTTTTTCAATCCGACTATTTTTTAGTTGTATACAATTTCTTTTGTTGATGCGTTGGACATCTTCTCTAGCACTGGGATCATCTCGTTGATCATTTTGGTCATGTGTGCAAAATCTAATTTATCGGCCTCATCATCTACGTGATGGTAGTAATCAAAATTCGTAAAGTCGAAAGTACAGATCGTTTGCGATGGCACCTTGAATTCATTGTGAAACGGGTAGTTATCAGAACGCATAAATAATTGGTACTGCTTTGCAGTTGGCAGATACCCAATCAAGTTCTTCCCTGCATACTCATTGAACTTACTAGCCATATTCGACTTGTTATAACCAGTAATGTAAGCCAAATATTTCTTTCCCCTCATGGGTACTCCGATCATTTCGAAATTAACCATGGCATATAGGTTGAAATTTTCTGCCTTTAGCTTCTTGGCCAAGTGCTTTGATCCTAGCAATCCCTTTTCTTCCGCAGAAAACAACGCAAAAACGAGACTTCGCTTGTTACTTTTGGTGTTTCCGAAGTATTTAGCCAATTCAACAACAGCAGTCGTTCCGGCTGCATTATCGTTAGCACCGTTGGCGATGCTGTCACCTCCTACTGCCTTTCCGAAACCAATATGGTCGTAATGGGCTCCGATCACTATATATTCATCTTTTAGAACGGGGTCATTTCCTGGTACCACGCCTACCACATTGTAGGTCGTTTTTTTGAAATTACTGAGGGTGTCTTTATAGGTGGAAAAATATGGTTGCACATTATTTCTTCTGAAAATATCTTCGATATAGGCAGCTGCTTTCTCAAGACCTTCGCTGCCGCTATCGCGACCTTTGAGCTCATCGGAAGCTAGGAAGGTTAAAATTTCGGCCACATCCTTTTCTTTGGATTCGCTGACGTCATTGTTCGCGGTCTTAGCCGCTTCAGTTGATGCATTGGTGCCACTAGTACCATTAGCTCCTTGGTCACCTCTGGTGTTAACGCTTACTGAAACACAGCTGGAAACCGCTATGGCCAGTAATACAAGTATCTGTCTTTTCATCTGTGTGGTTTTTGATTGACTTATTGTCCTTAAAGATAAAAAATCCCGCTCGATGGCGGGATTTCTTATTTATCTATTAACAGATTTTTATCACAGCAACATGGTGATCGGATTTTCGATATATCCTTTCAAGGTCTGCAAGAATTGTGCTCCTGTAGCCCCGTCCACCGTTCTGTGGTCACATGCTAGTGTTAATTTCATGGTATTGCCAACGACTATCTGCCCTTCTTTCACCACCGGTTTTTGCTCAATCGCACCTACCGACAAGATTGCCGAGTTAGGTTGATTGATAATCGAAGTAAATTCTTGAATACCAAACATCCCTAAATTAGAAATAGTGAACGTACTTCCTTCCATCTCTTGCGGGGTCAGTTTTCTATTTCTGGCTCTTCCGGCATAATCCTTTACTTGTGCGTTGATCTGCGGAAGTGTTTGTTCATCTGTAAATCGCAATACAGGTACAACGAGTCCGTCTTCGACGGCTACTGCCACACCAATGTGCACATGATGGTTAAGACGCATCACATCATCATACCAAGTAGAATTTACTTGCGGATGCGCTTTCAATGCTAAAGCACAAGCCTTCACGATCATGTCGTTGTATGAGATCTTGGTGTCTGGCAATGAATTGAATTGCTTTCTAAACGCAATTGCATTGTCCATATCAAATTCAACACCTAAGTAATAGTGTGGTGCTGTAAACTTAGATTCGGCCAATCTACGAGCGATCACCTTACGCATTTGCGAATGCTTGATATCTTCAGAGCTTTCTTGTCCTGAAGGTACAAATGGTGCTGCACTAGCAGCAGATGCCGATCCAGGCACAAAATTCTCGATGTCTTTTTTGACGATACGTCCGCCCTCACCAGTTCCTTTTACTTGAGCCAAGTTGATTCCTTTTTCGGCGGCCATCTTCTTAGCTAGAGGAGAAGCAAAAATGCGTCCGTTGCTTGACGTTGTCACCGCTGGCGCAGGCGCTGTAGGTGCAGGTGCGGTTTTTGGAGCCGTCTTTGCTGCTGGCGCTGGTGTTGCCGCAGCTGCTGGCGTTGTTTCTTCTTTCGGAGCTTCGGGAGCAGCTTTTTTAGATGCGGCCGCTTTCAAAGCAGTCTCCACATCAGCTCCTTTTTCTCCTATAACGGCAAGAATGCTATCTACTGGAGCAGATTCGCCTTCTTGCACTCCAATATGAAGTAGTACACCTTCATAGAACGATTCGAACTCCATCGTGGCCTTATCGGTTTCGATCTCGGCTAGGATATCACCCTCTTCTACTTTGTCTCCCACTTTCTTTAACCAAGTAGCTACGGTACCTTCGGTCATGGTGTCACTTAGCCTTGGCATGGTAATTACCTCAACACCTTCCGGCATTGCGACCGCTTCGGTTGCCACAGCAGGAGCTTCCGCTTTTGGGGCAGCCTCAGCTTCGGTCTCTTCTTTTGGTGTATTGTTTCCGCTTAAAAGCGCAGAAATATCTTCTCCTTTTTCCCCAATAATTGCCAACAGCTCATCCACCTTTGTGGTTTCGCCCTCTTGGACTCCGATGTGAAGTAGCACGCCTTCGTAGAAGGATTCGAACTCCATCGTGGCCTTATCGGTCTCGATCTCGGCTAGGATATCACCCTCTTCGATTTTGTCTCCCACTTTCTTTAACCAGGTCGCGACGGTCCCTTCTTCCATGGTGTCGCTGAGTCTTGGCATGTTAATGATCTCTGCCATAGCAATTACAATTTATGTGGTAAAAATGGATAATCTTCTTGTTCGTATACTGAATCGTACATCACGTTCTTTTCTGGGAATGGTGATTCTTCGGCGAATTTCTCGCATTCTTTCACCAGATCCTTTACGCGTTTGTCGATGGTAGCAATCTCTTCTTCGGTTGCATATTTTTTCTTAAGCAAAATATCTTTTACCTGTGTGATAGGGTCGATCTTTTGATACTCGGCCACTTCTTCCTTTGTACGATACTTTTGTGCGTCACTCATGGAGTGTCCGCGGTAACGGTACGTTTTCATTTCGAGGAAGGTTGGTCCGTCGCCACGACGTGCACGTTGTACAGCCTCATCGACTGCTTCGGCCACCTTCACAGGGTCCATTCCGTCAACAGGTCCACATGGCATTTCATAACCTAAACCTAGTTTCCAGATTTCGGTATGGTTGGCAGTACGTTCTACCGAAGTACCCATGGCGTATCCGTTGTTCTCACAGATAAAGACCACTGGCAGCTTCCAAAGCATTGCCAAGTTGAAGGTTTCGTGTAGTGATCCTTGACGTACAGCTCCGTCACCCATATAACATAGCGTTACGTTGTCGCGGTCGTTATACTTATCACCAAAGGCCATTCCGGCACCTAATGGAATTTGTCCACCAACGATACCGTGTCCTCCGTGAAAACGATGTTCTTTAGAAAAGATGTGCATCGAACCTCCCAAACCTTGTGAGGTACCTGTACCTTTTCCGTAGAGTTCGGCCATGACCCTTTTTGGATCAACGCCCATCCCGATCGGTTGTACGTGGTTACGGTAGGCCGTAATCATACGATCCTTGGTCAGGTCCATCGCATGTAGCGACCCTGCCAATACGGCTTCTTGTCCGTTATATAAGTGAAGGAATCCCCTAACTTTCTGCTGAATGTACACTGCAGCAAGTTTGTCTTCGAACTTGCGCCAGAAAAGCATATCCTCATACCATTTGAGGTAGGTCTGCTTAGTTACTTTCTTCATTAATCTGTGGTATTTAGCTATTTGTTTGATGTCGCTGGGATTTCGAGTAAAATTTCAGCGATTAACAAAAATAGTACTTTATAAAAAAGTGGAAAAATCCAACGGGCGATTTATCACACATTTTTAGCAGATTGTGTGACGAAAACGTTAAAGTTGAATGAGCGGAATTCGCAATTGACTCTTGGCGCCGATAATTTTTCCGTTTTCATCGAGGCGGTCTTCGAGTTTCACCAGTTCTTTTTCCTTCTTAGAATCATCAATAATGTTAAGACGTTCATTGATGTTCTTGATCGAAATGCCAGAACTGATCCATTTTTGGCGCTCTTTCGAGGCCGACAGTCCTTCGCCGTTATCACTTATTACACAATGTAGATATTCTCCATCGATAGAAATGCCAACCTTGAGTTCTCCCTTTCTATCCAATCCTCGCAGCCCATGGCTGATGGCGTTCTCAATCAATGGCTGCAAGATCATCGGTGGTACTTTGGTGTATTCGAGGTCTTCCTGTTCAATGCCATCAATCTTGAGATCATATTCAAATGCGTTGTCAAAGCGATCTTGTTGCAATTGCATATACAGCTCTGCCATTTCCAGTTCTTCGGACAGCGGAATCATATCACTTTTGGTGGATCGCAGCACCAAGTTGACCAGTTTGGAAAACTTCCCAAGCCCATCCATGGATTTTGCCATATCGCCATGCTCCATGGAGTCGTAGATGCTCAACAACAAGTTATTGATAAAATGCGGACTCATTTGCGCATTGAGCGCCTGATGACGCAATGCCACCAAGCGGTTTTGGAGTTCTTGTTGTTTTTTCTTTTTAGCTCTTTCGGAACGATTGAGGCGTTTTTTTAGGCGAGTTAAAAAGTATATAGCAACTATCGTTACGGGTAAAATAACATACCAATCTCTCATGGTATCAAGGTTAGAATTTGTATTCACCGCTGCAATCAACTGCACCAAATACATTACAAGAGGTAACAAAAGAAAAAATGAAACCCGTCTCCTTATATAAATGAAACAAGTCGAAAGAATTGTTATTGGAACTAATTTCACTAGAATAATCCAAATTAAAACATTAAGATCTTGGTACCTAGGAATTTCGAAAATAATACCAAAAAACTCAAGTTTCTTTACACGCGGAACTAGCCTAAAAGAGTACAGAACAAAGGGAGATAACACCATTATCAAGATGAACACTAAATCAAACTTATTTCTATGGGAATATCTCATAACTCTCAATCAACTTTGTTTTGGGATTGTTAAAGTTGTTTCCACACCAAATATCTCACCATTCTCGTCGACTAAATCTCTTAAAGTAAGAAGCTCATTTTCTTGATTGAACTCATCAATTAAAGCTAACCTTTCTTTAATATTTTTTAGCGAAATCCCCGAACCCAATCCGTCATTGACTTCAGAAAGCCCCTTTCCATTATCTTCAATTTTACATAGAACGTATTTATGGCTTGAACCAATTGTCAATTTAATAATTGGAGCGTCTAAAGTTCTGACTCCATGTAATATTGAGTTCTCTATTAAGGGCTGAATAGTCAATGGCGGAATACTCAACCTTCTAATCATCGCTTCATTCTGTCCTGAATCAGTTTCAAATTTTAAATCAAAAGTAAATTCTTTTTGAAACCTAAGCCCTTGAAGTTTTACATACAACTCAACCAAATTTAACTCCTTATCCAGAGAATACTTGTCACTTTTAGTTGCGCTCAGCACCAAACCAACAAGTTCACTAAACTCCTCAAGAATTTCTTTCCCATGATGCATACCATTTTTCTCTTTCAATAAGGCAAAAATCGAGAGTAAAAGGTTGTTTATGAAGTGGGGGCTCATTTGTGAATTTAGAGCTTCATTCTTAAGTTCCATTAATCTTGAGCTCAACGATTTTTGTTTTTCTTCAAAATTGTGTTCTCTCTTTCTCAACCAATATTTGAAACAAACTAAAAGCACTACAAACAATATTAAAAATGGAATGTAATAATATGTTTCTTTCAACTCTACATAGTCTGAACGAAACTTAATCAAAGCGTTACTTGTCTGATAGAAATAAGTTGATATTGGAAAAAAAAGGGAACATGAGATTTTACTCTTAATTAGGATGAAACAACTGGAAATAAGGAGTAGAGGAACCAGTCTACCGAAAATCACCCAAGCCCCCATGTAAAAGTCCTTATAAATTCCATCGGTGATTTTTATCCCTAAAAACACCTCTGGAGCTCCTTTAGGGAAAAGTTCATGCATATACATCAGAAAAGGAGAGATTATTATGCAAACCGCAAAAATAAAACTCCTTCGGTCAACCGTATCTCTAGTTTTTTTGATTACCCCAAAAAAGCTCATCTTTATAAATACTCCTTATCAAAAATAAGCGGCAACAAGTCCTTAAGGGAATTGGATTTCATTATGGATCCGGTCTCGCCCATAAAGTAGATGGCGATCGGTTGGTTTTGCTTGATCTCGTATTCAGCGATGGCTTGTCGGCAGGCTCCACAAGAGGATACCGGTTCGTCGACGACATGCTTGTCAGAGGCAGCTGTCAATGCCATACTTTCGATCTTGGCATCGGGGTATTGCGCTCCGGCATAATAAATGGCCACGCGCTCTGCACAGAGCCCGGAGGGATAGGCTGCGTTTTCTTGGTTGCTTCCTGTGACCACTACACCGTTGTCTAATTTGATAGCAGCACCCACCTTAAAGTTCGAATAGGGCGAATAGGCTTGCTTTCGTGCTTCAATCGCTTGCAACATCAGCTCGTGAATGTCACTTGGAAGTTCTTCCATATTTTCATAGATCGTCATGGTTGACGTAATCGTAATTTCCTTCATAAGCCGTTTTTTAACTGTCAATGATCAGGAATTCCTTAAGGCCAAAAAAAGTAACCACTTTGCAATGATTACTTTTCTGTATGTTGTTTATGAACTTGTCTTCTAGTATTCTGTGTACTCTTCTCCTAAGCTAAAGGTCAATGAAAAACGCAAGGTATTCTCTAATGGGTTTCTCACTTTTGAAGCTGAGAACAAGTATGAAATATCGATCCTGGCAACGTTGTACTTAAATCCGGCTCCTAGCGTAAAGAACTTACGCGCTCCTTTTTCTTCGCTCTCATTAAAGTATCCTGCACGTAACGCAAATGAATCCTGGTACCAGTATTCTGCACCCAGCGCCCATGTGAATTCTTTTAACTCCTCGCTGAATCCGTCAGGAGCATCACCAAACGACTTAAATACCCCAGAAATAAAACTTACGTCTGGTTGTGCAATCGCATCGTCTGTACCATCTCCATCTGTATCAACTGGCACTGGTGTTGGCACTAATAATTTATTCACCTCTACATTGGCGCTTAACTTGTTGTACTCGTCAAAGATGAAATCAAAACCACCACCCAAACGCAAGTTTGTAGGAAGGTAGTTCTCTTGACCTTGCTCATCGTATTTTAGTTTAGGACCTAGATTCGAAATGTTGAATCCAGCTCTCCATCGTCCGTTGAAATCGTTATATGCAATTTCTTCCGATTGGTAAAAACCTGCAATGTCTACAGCGAACGAGCTTGCTGCGCTTGCATCGCTCGTATCATCAGGAATTCTCAAATCAGAACGCAGGTATCTACCAGCAACGGCCATCGAGAACTGATCGCTCAAACGCAATGCGTAGGAAGCGTCGATCGTAAGCTCGTTAGGTCTTTCAATACCCTGTGAAACCACGTCATTTCCTACTAACTCGGTAAACTCGATATCTCCCAAGCTGAAGTACTTAAAGCTAGCTGCCCAAGCACTACGTTCGTTGATTCGGTTGTAGAAAGTAAGATTTCCAAGAAAAATATCATTTACAAGATCACTAAGATAGGGGGTGTAACTAATCCCGATTCCAATACCATTCTCTGCGAATGCGTATTTGGCGGGATTCCACTGTTGCGAATAAACATCTGCTGACGTCGCAACACCTAGTTCTCCCATACCCGCTGAACGAGCATCGGCCGTAATGAGCAAAAACGGAACACCAGTTGTGATCACTCTATCCTGCTCCTGTGCCTTCGCAACGAAGAGTGTAGAAAGCACGCATAATGAGGTTAGTAATTTTTTCATGTATATGTTAAATTTAAGCAAATATAAAGGTTTATTAGAGGATAACAAGTTTTTCAAACTTTTCTGTTTTCTTGTTAGTTAACGTAGATTTTACAGTAATCTTGTACACGTAAACCCCTTTTCCGATCTTATCTCCAAAATCATCTTTTCCGTCCCAGGTGATGTCTCGCGAGAGAAATCCGTCGGTGGTGATGACTTGGTTTCTAGTCCACACGACTTTCCCCGAAACTGTGAATACTTGCACCTGTACTTCCAATGGTTCGAAGGGTCGGTTGTGATGAAACCAAAACTCGGTATAGCTAACAAAAGGATTCGGATAATTTAACACGCGCTCGATCTTGATCTCGTTGTCATCGATCACCAAAAACTGTATTTCAGCTGTGGACGAGTTGTTATATACATCCCATGCCTTAAAGGTTAAGGTGTGCAAGCCAGGTTCTAGATCTCGAAACGGGAACGTCACCCTTCCAGCGGTATAGTCATCCAGTTCTGTTTCATAATAGTCGTTTAGTACAAATGGATTGGTCTCATCTCCATCCAAGATGGCGATGATGTCATGACCGATACCGCTGGCTGTGTTGATTCCGTTTTCATCTTCAAGCAATGCTAACAGAATCGGCGATTCGTTCGTAATTCCTCCAGAAACAAAACTCTCGTCATTCATGAACAATCGTATCTCTGGACCCACATTATCTTCAGGAGCATTCTCATTAAGCTCTCCGATCAGCACATCTAGATTATATCCCGTATGATCTTCTGGAACGGCATCTTTCTTGGCGTAGAAACTTACACGTCCGTTGCCAACGGGAATTGCGATATCACGCGGAACGATAAAATCAAAATCGAAAAGACCGTCTTTAACTGTGGCTTTTCCCCTAAATATGATTTCACCCAATGTTTTAAAGTTCAAAAATATCACAGGTCCACTACCATTTGCATTGGCACGGGTGCCATCGTTTGCCAAGGTTGTCCTGTCAATGTCTTTGTCATAGATGGATGTAAATACTTGTCCGTTATAGTCGCTTAGGAGATTGCCATTGACATCGGTCACATTTCCGCTAAGCTTTACATAACCAAGTGCCTTTAAGGTATCAACCGGCTGTGTGATCGGCACATCATTAATATGCGTTAAGTTAATCTGTGGTTGCGGTATGGCCAGCTTCATGGCAGGGTCGCCAATCATGAACACCACTCTTTTTTGAGCATTTCCACCAAAGAAACGCTTGGCACGCCTAAGCGCTTCAGCTACTGTTGGATATTCATTAGGGTCAAAACCAGGCTCAATGAGGTCTAGGTCATAGCGAAATAATTGTCGCATAAAGATGTCATTGTAAGCAATACCATTCCCTACAATAATCTCACGGGTGGTCGTGATCAAGCCAACCGCTCCTCCTCTATTATTTCTGTACACCAACTCTCCGGTGGTCTCTCTAAACGGATTATCGAATCGCGTAAACTCACACGTAATGGTCATGAATAATGGGAAACGCTCTGAATTTGCAATCGATTCGGCTTCGATCTTACCAAAGAGACGCTCTGCAGAAATCCCGTCTTCGTTACCATGCCCGAAGTAGTTAAGCACTAATCCTCCAACACCAATCGCATCCAATATCTCTTCGTTGGCTTGCGGATATCGCTCTCCACCTGCAGAAGATTCTTGCTGAAAGGCATCGGCGTAGATTTTATTGATATTGATAAACGGTTTGTTCTGATTAAGTTGGTCCCCCAACTGGTCAAGGTTGGACTGAATCGACCCTTCCCAATACAGGTCGACATCATCTGCCACTAGCACCAAATTATTACGCCATCTTCCGAAGGCAGCTTCTGCACTGTATTTTATTACCTTGTCAACTGCTGCATTGCCATCCTGTAGATTTTCAACCAAGATACGCCCTACAGCGATATCCATAAAGTCCCCATTCATATCTCCTTCGTCAGGATCCATCATGGTATAGAAATCATCTGAAGCGAACGCACTCGTTAAACTAAAACTTTCGTACGCCTCAAATACTGGGCAAATATTGGTGTTATTTGGTATACGGTCTTTATAATCAAAAGAAGCATCTCCAAACATACACAAGTACTTGACTCTATTATCTGGAGTTGAGGCGTTATCGTACACGTACTTTACAAAGTTTCGAATGGCACCCACATCTTGATTACCCGTACTAAATTCATTGTAGATCAAGTCTAAAGTGACAACCTTAGTATTCAAACCAGAGTTGGTGATATGATGATCGGCCAATTTCTGTGCGGCCTGACTCAAGGATGCTGGTGTGATGATCAGGTAGTCTACATCTTGAAAGCTTCCTGAAGCATCTTGAAAAATGGTTCCCTTAAGATCTTGATTGGCTACTGTTCTATTTGAATTCTGAATAGAAGGCACAAAGTAATCTGAAGGGTCTACAGCCACATATTCAGCTGCCTGCCCCAAAACCGAGCGGAAGGAAAAAGTACCTTCTTGTGCGGCATTCTCATATTTGGTCACATTAAAGATGTCAGACACATCCCAAACTTGAGCCACTTGCGAAGCACTGCTCAATGTATATTCGGCCACACCGACAGCACTTGCCGCATCGTCCACTCTAAAATTGAATTGCGACCCAGTTCCTGTAAGCGCTCTCTTTGCCTTTACTTCTATATAGTCCAAATAGCCTACGGCACTTGGGTTTCCATCATTATCATAGGTAAGTGTTACTGAAATATCATTGGATGCCACGTTCAAATCAGCAAATTTGAGTCCGCGCGTGAGCAGTCCTCCTAACGGATTCGAATTGTCTTGAGTAGCATACACCGTATTCGGAGGTAGCTGCGGCAATGTGAAATTGATGGCATCAGCCTGACCGTTCACGGCCACGCTCATAAAAGTCGGCGTTTGTGATACTGCTGCTGGCTTTACGCTGACGCGAACTGGTTCGCTCGTTACTAAATTTGGGAAATTGAAATCGAAGGTTTGCTCACTTTCGATGTTAAAAGTCTCTCCGAACCAACGCCTTCCCGCGCGTACTATATTTATATTGTCTTCTTCGTGATATTGGTAGGCGTCAAAACTAGTGTAGTTTTCAGTTACAACACCTCCAGGTTGTGTCGCCTCCTGAATACGTTTTCCTGGCCCACCTTGGGTGGTGATGTAGTAAAAGATCTGATCGGCGTACAGATTGTTGCTGGTTTGTCCGTCTTCATTCCAACGGTCTGGGCCAACAGCGTAGAACAAAATGTAATCTCCATTGTTGAAAGTGCCATCATCTTCGCCCACAACGGTAATCGCATTTTCGGTGACATCATAGGCTTGAACCTGTGAGTTTGTAAGTGGAATCATTTCTCCTCCGTTTCCGTAGATCTTCAGATTTCGAGGATCTAGCTGAGACACGTTAAACCCTAAGCGTCTCAAGAAATCTCTATCGATACGGTACACCCCGGTCTTTTCCACATAAAACTTATGCCAAGTACCCGATGCCAGCACAGAGTTTGTAATGGGTAACGAACGGTTGGTCGTTGCACGGCTGGTTATTCCTTCTTCATTAAAAACAACATCAAAGGAAATCACTCTTTTGAGCACTCCATTTTCGTTGATGATGGGGGTTACTTGTATGGCATTGAATATCTCGTCTCTAGCGTTAGAAGAATACCCTTTTACTGAGACCTGCGAAGGGAGAACCCCTCGGTCTAAGTCGTACAACTCTTGTGCGGTGATGGTCTCTAGGCGTACATTTGACAACTTTAATGAGCGAAGGTTCATCTTACGCGCTGCCTTCCAACTTACCGAGAAAAACACCTGCCCATCCTCAAAGGTCCAATGCTCTGCGTCAAAGGCAGGGAGCTCATAAGCCTTTTCGGCCGTGCCTAAGGCTTCGACACCATTCCATTTGATATCAAAATGCTTTTTTTGAGAAAAGCCCAATTGGGCACAGAGAATTAATAAGATAAGTAGTATTCTTTTCATTGCTTTTTTAACGTATCCCGCTAGGAGTTATTATGCAAACCACAACATAAAACATAAAAAATCAAAGGTACAAATAATAAATAATACAAATGCCCGTTAAATATCGACACGTATGTCCAGAAAACACTGGTGTTACGAATTTATATTTTTTTGAAAAAACTTGATATATTACGTTTAATTGCTATATTGCAGACCAAAATTTCTTATACACTCAAGTCTTACATTATGAGAAAACATGCAGTAAAGATTGTATTGTTAGCTATGGCTATTTCAGTTAGCTTTACAAGCTGTAAAAAATCATCGAACTCTAAGAATACTTCTAGAGCGACCGGATGGAAGATCAATTCCAAGGCCGGAGGATTCCAATACAATACGAATTTCAAAGAGCAGCAAACCGGCCCCGGATTGGTGTTCATTGAAGGAGGAACTTTCACTATGGGTAAAGTTCAGGATGACATCATGCACGATTGGAACAACACACCTACGCAACAGCACGTGCAATCGTATTACATGGACGAAACCGAAGTTACCAACTATATGTACCTAGAGTACTTAGATTGGGTAAAGCGCGTTTTCCCACCAGACAATCCAGAATACAGACAAATCTATCAAGGTGCTCTTCCTGATACCTTGGTTTGGAGAAATAGACTAGGTTACAACGAAACCATGACCAATAACTACTTGCGTCACCCTGCCTATGCAGAGTATCCGGTAGTTGGTGTAAACTGGGTGCAAGCCGTTCAGTTTAGCGAATGGAGAACGGATCGTGTAAACGAGGCGCTTCTTGAAAAAGAAGGATACCTAGAAAGAGATTCTAGATACAGCGCTGAGGCTAATAGCAACTTTAGTACGGGAACGTATCTCGAGCAACCTGAAAAATCATACGGTGGAAACATCGATTCATTGGCCGGTAGAAGAAGTAAGAGTCCTAAGGATTCTGTTGCTACCTATGCCAAGAGAACTAGCGGTATCTTATTACCAAGCTACAGACTACCAACCGAAGTTGAGTGGGAGTACGCTGCCCTTGCACTTGTTGGTATCAGAAACTACAACAGCTACCGCGGTAAGAAAAAATATCCATGGGACGGTGAGTACACACGTTCTGGAAAACGTAAGATCAAAGGTGACCAGCTTGCTAACTTTAAGCAGGGTAAAGGTGACTACGGTGGTATCGCCGGATGGTCTGATGACGGTGCAGACATTACTGCTCCTGTAAAGTTCTACCCTCCTAACGATTTTGGATTGTACGACATGGCAGGAAACGTGGCAGAGTGGGTGGCCGATGTTTACAGACCGATCGTAGACGACGAAGCAAACGATTTCAACTACTATAGAGGTAACGTATATTCTAAGAATGCCATTGGAGCAGACGGAAAAGCGAAGATCGTTTCGCTAGACTCTGTGACCTATGACACGCTTCCTAACGGACGCATTGTTGCCAGAAACCTTCCTGGTCAATTGGCAAAAGTGGCTATCACTGAAGAAGACACGTATTTGAGAACCAATTTCTCTACTAGTGACAACCGTAACTATCGTGATGGTGACGTGAGCTCTTCTAGATATTTCTCTAGATTCTCTGAAGAAGAAGAGTCTGAAGGTGCTAAAGACACTTACAAGATGTACAACTCTCCAAGGCACACGGTAGAAAGAGATTCTGCTGGCGGATTGATCAGAGAGTATGACAAGTCTTCTAAGAGAACAACCATGATCGGCGACGAAGTTCGCGTGGTAAAAGGAGGTTCTTGGAGAGACCGCGCTTACTGGCTAGACCCAGCACAGAGAAGATACTTCCCTGAGTACATGGCTACAGATTACATCGGATTTAGATGCGCCATGTCTCGTGTAGGATCTAAAGCGAAAAAGAAAAAGACACCGAGAGGATAATATCGGTATAAGAAAGATAGAAAAGCCCTGTTTATTCAGGGCTTTTTTTATACATTTATTTTATGAATATCGAAGCGCTACACCAACGTTTTCTTGAATGCACCGCGGTATGCACCGACACTCGAAAGGTTCAGGAAGGCGATTTGTTTTTTGCCCTAAAGGGCGATAATTTCAACGGAAACAAGTTTGCTGCGGAAGCCCTTGAAAAGGGGGCCAAATATGCAGTAATCGATGAAGCTGAATATCTTGACAGAGAACATATGTTTTTAGTCAGTGATGCGTTGGAAGCGCTCCAACAACTTGCCACGTACCACAGAAATTGGCTGAACATCCCGATCATCTCGCTGACCGGAAGCAACGGTAAGACCACCACCAAAGAACTTATCAATGCTGTACTTTCGACTGGGTTTAAAACCAGTGCAACACTTGGCAACCTCAACAACCATATCGGGGTTCCGTTGACCTTGCTGTCTATGACCAAGAGCACTGAGATAGGCATTGTCGAAATGGGCGCCAACCATCAAAAAGAAATTGAATTCCTCTGTAACATAGCCCAGCCCAATTACGGATACATTACCAACTTTGGCAAGGCACACCTCGAAGGGTTTGGTGGCATCGAAGGCGTTATCAAAGGAAAGAGTGAACTTTACGATCATCTCAAAGCCAACGACGGACTCCTTTTCATCAATGGTAATGACACCAAGCAAATCGAACAAGCCGGAGACTATAAAAAAACAGTCGTGTTTTCAGATGATACCAATCGAGACGTACAAATCGAAGTATTAAACGCCGACCCCATGGTTTCGGTACGCTATAAAGAGGAAACCATACACACCCACCTCATAGGTCGTTATAACGCCAATAACATCGCTGCTGCGATTGCTATAGGTGATCACTTTAAACTTACGCCTGAAGCTATTAAAAAGGGAATTGAGGGCCATGAACCCGACAATAACCGATCGCAGATCATGCAACGCGGCACGAACAAGCTCATCATGGATGCGTACAATGCGAATCCGACAAGTATGAAGGCTGCTTTAGAAAATCTATCTGGGTTAAGCGATGTCAAGAAGATCGCCTTTCTCGGTGATATGTTCGAACTGGGAGAAACCGCCATCGAAGAGCACCAAGGCATCTATGACCTTGCGCACTCTTTGAACGTGGACCAAATATACCTTGTAGGCTCTTTATTTGGAAACGTTCAAGGAACCAGCAGTAAGATCACGGTATGTTCAGATTTTGATTCGTTCAAGGACCTTATCATGCTCGACCCGCCTATCAATAGCACCATCTTGATCAAAGGATCGCGAGGTATGGCGATGGAAAGAATCCTAGAGGTATTGTAAATGTTGAATGTTGGGTTTTGAATTTTAAATGAAAAAGAGTTCTATCTTTATAAATGCATCTCGATAGAGTGCCCTACGTAAAACCAATATTTCATGAAATACTTTGCACTTTTGGTGAGCCTATTGCTGCTTACTATAACCTCATGCAAAAAAGAACGAGATTGTGCCGATTTTAGAACGGGCACGTTTGCTTATGTAGATAAAAACCTATCTGAGGAAATCATTCGTACTGAAATCCTTCAGATTGAAAAGAACCCAGAAACTGGATTAGAAATTCACACTTCAGTTGAATGGACCTCAGATTGCACATACGTACTCACCTATCAGCGCCTCATCAACTATGATGGAGATCCAAACAAGGTCATCGGTAAAAAGATCTATGTAGAAATCTTAGAGACTAAAGACAACTGGTATAGGGTCCATGCAAAGAGTGAGGCGATCGACGATGATATTGAGTTTGTTAAAGTAAATAATTAGTACAAAGCAGTCTTATCAAATAATTCAACATAACATGGAAATCAGACCGCTCTCCAGCACTTCATTTGACAACCTGATGGATTGCTTCTTTGCTTCCTTCGAGAATTACTTTGTGAAAATGCCAAATGACCGTGCGTACTTCAAAGAGCGTTGGCGACTGGCCAAGGTAGATTACGATCTTTCTTATGGTATGTTTGATGGAGATTTGCTCGTCGGATTTATCATTCACGCTATAGATACCCGCTTCGGGCACCGCACAGCCTTTAACACGGGGACAGGAGTCCTTCCTACCTATCGTGGCAAACGTATCGTAAAAGCCATCTACAAACAAGCCTTAGACGATTTAAAAGCACAAGGCATTACCAAAAGCTCGCTTGAGGTCATCAAAGAGAATATCGTAGCGATAAATGCCTATAAAAGTATCGGTTTTGAGATCGTAAAGCATTATAAGTGCTTTAATGGAGATCTTCTGGTGCCTACTACTGATTTTGAGCTACAAACGAAGCCCATGAGTGAAATTGCATGGGATACGCTGCCGAATCAACAACACTACTCTTGGGACAACCAAAAGGAAACGGTCTCAATCGGAGATTATGAATACTTTGAGGTCGTGCACGATGGCGCTGCAGAATCTTTTTTCATTATCAATCGCGCGAAAGCGTATGTCCCTCAGATGGATTGCTTCCGCTCATCCAGCATGGCTTGGAAACGTCTTTTTGCGGCCATCCAAAGTGTATCATCGGGTATCAAAATCAACAATGTAGACGAGGCCCTTCCGCAGAAAATAAAACAACTCTTAAACGCCGGACTCAAAAATACCATCGATCAATACGAAATGGAACTAATAATTGACGATTTAAGAGTTTAGATATACGATTTAAATTATGCTTAAGCCTCAAGAACAGACATCAAATAAAGGCATTATCACTTCATGATATAATTAATACCAAAACCTAAAACCCAACACCAATCACCTGATGAAAACACAATTTTTAGCCGAATGCTATCCGAACCTTGAAAAAGAGTTGCTTGATGAGATCGAGCAGCACGCGATATCAAAGGATTTTTCGGCAGGTGAATTTGTGGTACGACAAGGGCAAGCAATCCTAAATTTGCCGATCGTTCGAAACGGAAATGTCAAGGTGTTTTGCGATGAGGACACCGTTCAATTCTTGCTCTATCACATTACCTCTGGAGGTTCGTGCATTTATAGTTTTGCCCACATTGCTGACAAAGCTCCTGCTGAGTTTTCGGCTGTGGCAGAAACTGCCAGTACGTTGCTCCTACTTCCCATGGATCGGGTCAATAGTTGGCTCAAAAAATATCCTTCTCTCAACCAATTGGTGCTGAACGACTATCAAAAACACTATCAAGATCTGCTGAACACGACCAAACAAATCGTTTGTTATAATTTAGAGGAAAGGCTACTGCTGCATTTGCAAACGAAAGCTCGACTTGAGGCGTTCAAACTTTTGAGCGTATCACATCAACAGCTAGCCGATGATTTGGGTACTTCACGTGAGGTCATCTCCAGATTAATGCGGAAGCTTTCCGCGGATAAAAAAGTAGAACAGATAGGCCGAAAAATAAAGGTGTTAGTGTAACATTTGTCACTGTTTTTCTTTTTAAGCCGAAATACATTTGTACCATAATCAAAATACAAATGTCATGTCTGAACAAACACAACTCATTCCCGGAAACTCATTGATCACCAATACCCCTGAAGAAGGGCGCGCTCTTGCCATAAAAATAGCACGACTCACCATCAAGATCACTCAACCCGATGCCAAAGTACGTGATCGACTACGTCCTGCCTACGCCAACGATGCGGCCATGCTAATCGCCATCGGGCAAACCGTTGCTGCCGAATTTGCCATCATCGCCCAAGCGAATGATTATTGGAGGAAAGCATGAAGTATTGAGTGTAAAGATAACTGGTTTGCTCATTCAAAATTTTCAATTAACGAAGTATTTCAGCCAAATAAACTATAGTGAACAACCATCCAGTATACAATCCGGTGTACATAAAGGCATAGCCTGCCGAGATCGCCATGTCACCTTTAGTTTCGGCAGCTTTGCTGAAGACCAACTTCAAAGCTCTAAAAAAGACCCAATACAACATGGCAAAAAGAATGAATACTGAAAACCAAAAGAGCAATTCTAACAAAAAAACGAGTGCTATTAAGGCAATGGATACGACAATCCAAAATAGAATGGAGAGCAAAAGTCCACTAATCCCGTCGTCAGTGTCTATACTGGGGATATCGAAATTACCTCCTCCCATGATCTGAAAATCTGGAAACTCATCTGAAGCCTCTCCTTTCATATAGTCATCCTTGAGTCCGATACCTCTGTACAACCCAACGGTCATAAACAAAAACAAGGCAAAAGCAATAATGCTTAGCGACAGGTAAAAATTCTCTGTGATGGTTCTGTGGTAGTGCTCGCCAGTGATATAAACCGTAAGTGATGTCACGGCAATCACAATCAACGAAACTATAAAGACAGATTTTCCGCTTAGGTAGGTTTTGGATGGTTTCAAATGATAATTGTTTGCGTGTGTACATATAAGTAGCTGACAGCAAGTAGTTGTTACATAGAAACTGAGTCGAAAAGAAGTTCAATTCAAAATTCAACATTCATCAACATAAGCCGGAGCTCTTGAGCGAAGGTTTAGCATTCAAAATAAAAACCCGCTTAAAGCGGATTTTTATTTTTCGTGGGTGATACTGGATTCGAACCGGTGACCTCTGCCCTGTCAAGGCAGCGCTCTAAACCAACTGAGCTAATCACCCTTTTACGATTTCCCGTTACGGGGCGGTAAATATAGGAAAAAGTCATTAGTCTTTGGTCGTTAGTCTTTAGTAAATTCTAAATTTTGCATTTTGACTGTTGCCTCCGCAATCCGAAGCTTAAGCGAAGGGTTGGAATTTGGAATTTGAGATTTTCCTTAGTCTTTATTTCTCTATATTTGAGTATCAATCAAAAATCTATGCGAATACTCATTGTACTGTTTCTTACCGTATTGGTCTCTTGTACCAACAACTCCACAGATAAAGAAGAAAATCCTAAAATCATTCCCATCACCACTTCCTCTGAACAAGCAAAAGAACATTTTGAAAAGGCTCGGCATTTGGTGCAAAATGGAATCAATGGAAACCCAACTGACCACTATCAAAAAGCTATCGCCCTGGACAGCAGTTTTGTGCGTATGTACAATTTCATTTCGATCTACGCACCAAATGATTCTATTAAAAGAAGGAATCATGCGCTTGCGAAGAAATACAAACATTTGGCATCTAAACAAGAGCAAATGTTGGTGGATGCCACAGAGTATCGATTGAATCATCCCAACGACATTCAAGAAGCTAAATTGTTTGAATTGGCCAAGACCTGTGTGTCAGACAAATATTTGCACCATACCATTTGTTTTTTGTTGTTTCGGAAAAATCCCAGTCTTGCTATCACCGCTGGGAGAAAAGCGGTAGAATTGGATCCAAACTATGGCTCGAGCTATAACATTCTCGGATATGCCTATATTAACAACAATGAACTAGATAAAGCTGCGGAAGCATTTGACAATTTTATTCGCTGCGAACCCAACAATGCCAACCCGTATGATTCTAAAGGAGATCTGATGCGTCAACTTGGAAATTACAAAGAAGCCCTGCAATTAAAGCGGAAGGCGTATTCTTTGGACTCCTCTTTTGATTGGATACCAGAGGAGGTTATTGAGATCCAAGCGAAAATTGATTCGTTGGAGCGTGAATAGCTATATTCTCTATATTTGAACATCAAATACTCTGACGTGCCACATATCATTAGCGGAATCATTACCAGTTTTAAATATCAAGGCGAATTTCCAAACATTGTCTTGGTTGGAAATTATCATTTTATTCCAATCGAAAGTAAGAGCACCGTTAATTACTCTGATCAGACACTAGAGCCTTATGAAGAATTAACCAAAGAGGCCCGAAAGCTGCTAAAAGAACTTTCTTTTAAAGGAAAGTGTGCTTATGTTGAAACAGAATACCATGGAGGTCAGGGAATTCAACTCTCTGAGGCTTGGGAGAATGGGAAAAAGATAATTGGGCCACTTTACTCATTTGATCATATTGATAACCCAAGAATACCAGAAGGTGTTACACTCGTTGAAAATGCCATCAATGAATCCCTCAAATCCATTGGAGTATACAAACACGAAGGAATGGACGAATTTGATTCCGTTCGACTGGGATGGTATCGTTCGAATGAGAAGGTTATTGAAGAATACAAAAAAGGCTCGACCGAATCTTAAAACGAAAACGATGCAAGATGCTCTTTTAGTAGAAAACCGTCATAAAAGGTTTGTGAAAACTGTATGCGACTTGGAGATTGTATATGCCCTACAAAGTAGCAATGGGTTTGCTACTTCAAGCTCAGTTCATTTTGAAGATGAAAAGGGTCAACCGATAGGAGTCATTTGTTTTTGGGCGGAAAGTGCTTTGGCCACATCTTGTATAAAAGGCAATTGGAAGAACTATAAAGTGTCTGAAATTCCGCTTACTGATTTCATGGAAAACTGGTGTATTGGAATGGAAAACGATGGGTTATTAGTTGGCACAGAATTCAATCAAAACATGTTTGGATTTGAAGCAGAACCCTTGGAGCTAATTCTAGAGTTGATTTCAGAATTGAAAGTTCAAAGTAAAGATTTGAATTTTAGAAAATTCAACAGCATGATTGACCTTGAAAATCAGGTAAAAGCAATTGTTGAGTAGTTCTTTGAAGATATTATTTTTCGGGCAGGGGCATTTATTACTTTCACCACAAATGTGGTGCTGCAAAATACATCCATGCATTGTAAAAAGTCCAAAGGCAACTAAACACCGTGCCCACAACAAAAAATAGTCCTCTTAGATTTTTAAGTCTAATTGCATTCTTCAAATAGTACCAATCAAAGAGTTCAATTAAAGTTCCGGAAGAGTACAGAATGTTAGCACCAATACCCCATATAATAATCCCCAAAACATCCGTTCTATACCAAATGAACGTACTATAAGATGTCGCATAATAAATTGCAATTACCCCTGCAAGTCCTACAGCTAAATTAAAAATCCATCTTTTCGACTCCCACCATTTAATATTTCCTCGTAATTCTTCTATGGTCATAATAATTTACGCTTTAATCCAGATGTAAATCTAATCACGATACAACAGTTTTGCAATCAATTCTCTGAATTATCATTTAAAAGGACTTTAGGCCCAGATAATCTTCTTAGCCAACAAAAATGGTTTCCGATAATAAAAGTTGAGCATCCTAAATGCTTCAATCACTGAAAAAAGGGGATTTTAACCGTTGTGTCATTTTCCATTTCCCAATAAATTAATCTAAGAATAAACATAATAACATCGCAAATAAGACAATAAAAATGGTGTATAACCATAATTCATCTAAATAAAAAAATGAAAGAATCCGATTCAAATGAAAGTAATTCAACCTCATTCATTGAAGTTGAAGCTAGACTATTAGAACAAGAACATCGACCACCTCATCTCGTGTTAAACTTTCTTAATAGAAAGAAAAAATGGCCGAACCCAAACGACCCAAGGAGAAAGGCCGCCCAAAAAGCCATCGTTTGGAGATTATTCTTCTCTCCTGCCGTTTTAGCTGTTGGTGGTAGTACTATTTTAGGTTTAGTCACGGCCTTCATTTTATTTAAACAAACGGATATTCTAAATGAACAGACTCGAATCATTGATGAGCAGAAAGTCTTACTCCAAGAACAGAATAGAAAAATAGAAATACAAGCAAATCTGGAAGAAGCAAACAGAAGAAACAACCTAGTTTTTCTAATGGATAACATTCTAAATCAGGTAGGTGAAGAACTTAGAGCCGAATCAAATACCGATAGTGTCTTGAGCAAACCACTCGTCGCTAGAATTAGGGCGTTGTGTCAAGGGTTTCAACCGTATAAATTCTTAGACTATTCTTTGAAATCAACTAGACAGAATGACAGCTTGGGGCTAACCAACGAATTAAGCCCTGAAAGAGGGCAACTTTTCTTAGCACTAATCAATAGTGGAATAGGGAAAAGAACTCTAGATAATATATTTATTGATTCTAATTTTGACTTTGCGTACATAAGAAACTTCGAATCCACTGGTGTAAAGCTAAGAAATGTCTCATTAAGAAACTCCAATCTATACCAGTCAGGATTCTCCAAGTCTAAAATAGAAACCTCATTTTTTAATAATTCTGTAATGGATAAAACGAGGTTTCCTTCCACTCAATTGAACTTAGTAACATTTAACCACGCAAGTTTGGAAGGAGCTAGTTTTTATGATGCGTATCTCATTCGGGTGTATTTTGACCAATCGAATTGTAATAGAGCAGATTTTGGTGCTTCAAAACTCTTTCATACAAAATTTGATTATGCCAACTTAATCGAAGCCAACTTTTATAAGGCCGAATTATTTGACGTCACTTTTGAAGGAGCGAACCTAGAAAAAGCAAATTTTATCGATGCCAAGCTAAACGATATAAGTTTCGAGCATGTAAAATCTCTTGACAGCGCCCTTGTAGACAAACCTCATTGGATAAGTTGGATTCGAGACACATTAATGTTGGATGGAAGCCAACGTATCAAAGACTTGTATAAGGTTGTGTATCTAAAAAATATCCCACGAAGAACTAACTATCACAAAAAGAATTCATATGTGTTAGTTCGAAAGGTCAATAACTAAAAATTTCACTACTCATGTCTCAATACTCAAATCTCTGTACTCACCAATCCTTCGCCAAGGCTTCGGATTGTGAAGATTCTTTGTACTCCGTACAAATTTGAAAGAGTCTCGAATAATCCATCACATTATCCACTCTGTCCAATTTGCAGAGCACTTCGATAGCAGCAGAGAGCCCGTTAAACAGCACCTCATGGTCAGTAGGGTTTGCTGGACGGTTTGCAGCACGTAACGGTAGCGAATAGCCACACCCTTGTAGAAAGGCCGCTTCGATGTGTAGTAACTCCAATGGAGCGTATCCATTGAATTTTCGTCCGAGGTTTTGATGTACGAGTCCGAGGTAATTGAGCTTGGTTGATCCATGGTCATCCGAAAGATGTTGCCAGGCATCGGTATTGTCGAGAATATTACCAACGGCGCATTGCTTGCAACATTCGGGATGCAAGGTTCCTGAATAATAGGCCGTGTAGAGTTTTTGAATGGCGGATTCGAAGCGGTTCATAGCAACTGTTTTGGTTTCTTTTAAAAATACGAATAATAACGGGCTTTTGCAATTAGAAATAGTCGTTGGTCTTTAGTCATTGGTCGTTGGCAAGTCTGGAGAACCGAGTTTAGGGATTTGAGTTTTTGGAATTTGGAATTTGTCATGATGCACCGAAACTTTAAGGCCTTCGTAGCCAAAGCTACTTCGGCGTAGGAGGCTAGTGTAGTATTGAATTTGAGATTTGACGTCTAACCTATGTACGTGCCAACACCTACACGATACGCGTTTCTACGCATTTTAAATTTTCCATAGTGGTTCTACCTTGCGCTTACAAACCTTAACCATAATTCCCTTAAAATGAATAAGAAGTTTCTCTTCGCTTTTTACCGGATGTTGACTGCCAAAGTTCTATCGGCACAAGAACTTTCTATAACCATTTGGAAGACAGGAAACAAAAACGACCCTAAAGCTATTTATTTACCCCCAATCATTGGAACCTTTACGAAGGCATATTCGCTTCCAGAGATTAGAAATTTAAGTCCGTCTTATACATCTCCTCAGGACAATCACAATGGGAACTGCACAAAAGACCAATGAAAAAAACAAGTACAATGGAAATCATAATTGGAAAAATCAAAAACTATCAAAAGCGATACCTGTCGTTATGCATCGGTCTTATCTTGACAACTGTATCATGGGCACAAACGACAGACGATTTCGTTACAACCTGGAGCACTGAAGCCGATGGCGAATCGATCACAATCCCTACCGTTGGAGATGGATACGACTACTCGGTAGACTGGGGTGACGGCTCTACGTCTTCGAACCTTACTGCCAACGCCACACATGTGTATGCTACAGCGGGGACACATACCGTGAGAATATCTGGTGCCTTTCCAAGGATTTATTTTAATCAGGGGGGAGACAGGAACAAAATAGTGAGTGTGAATCAATGGGGCACTAATGAGTGGGCCTCTATGGAAGCCGCGTTCGCAGGATGTCAGAACCTTACTATAGCAGCCACAGACGTCCCGAACCTTTCTAGTGTTACGAATATGAACGCTATGTTTCGCAATGCAACCGCCCTTGGCCTTGGTAATGGCAACTGGGATTGGGATGTCAGTAACGTAATCAACATGAACCTCGTGTTTAACCATGCAGAAAACTTTAATAAAGACATTGGCAATTGGAATGTGGCCAATGTGCTGACCATGAACAGTATGTTCACTGACGCCGATACATTTAATCAAGATCTTGACAGCTGGAACGTGAGCAACGTTCGAACTATGCAAAACATGTTCTTAAGAGCTGGGCAGTTCGACGGGGAAATCGGAAGCTGGAATGTGCAAGAGGTCACGAATATGTCGAGCATGTTCAATAGTGCGACAAGGTTCTCGCGTAATATAAGCAACTGGAACGTGGGCAATGTCACCAGTATGGCCGCCATGTTCAATGAAGCACAGGCCTTCGATCATAACATCGGCGATTGGGATGTAAGTAAGGTCTCTGATATGAGTGAGATGTTCTCAGGGGTTACCCTCAGCACAAACAACTATGACGCTATACTAGTGGGGTGGAGCCAATTGGTTTTGCAATCTGGTGCCAACTTCGATGCTGGAAACAGCACGTATTGCGCCGAGGCCGAGAAATTACTGATCATCAACAATTTCGGATGGTCTTTTACCGACGGTGGTCCAGCTTCGTCATGCCCAGAGTTTATAACTACATGGCAAACAACCACTTCAAACGAAAGTATCACCATACCAACGCATCCAAATGGTACTTACTTATATTCAGTGGACTGGGGCGACGGGAGCGATCCAACAGTGCACAATAACGATGCAACGCATACCTATTCTACACCAAATACATATACAGTTACAATAACAGGAACCTTCCCACACATATATTTCAACAACTCAGGTGATCGAAATAAGATAATGACCATCGTGAGCTGGGGAGCCAATCAGTGGGCATCCATGGAACGCGCATTCGCAGGATGTGAGAACCTCACCATAACAGCTAACGACACACCTAATCTTTCTGGTGTGACCAACCTGAGCTACATGTTCTTAGGTGCCACCTCGCTTACAAATGGTGTTGGTAACTGGGACGTCTCTAATGCGACCAACATGTCTGGAATGTTCGAGGGTGCCTCAAACTTTAATGAGAATTTAAACAGTTGGGATGTCTCTAATGTAGAACGTACAGATCGAATGTTCCTGTCTGCAAGTAACTTCAATGGTGACATCAGTGCATGGGATGTCGGACAAGTGAACAACATGGATGACATGTTCCACAATGCCACCACCTTTAATATCAGCGTAAACGGATGGAACGTTAGCGAAGTGCAGAGCATGAACTCTATGTTTAAGAACGCCACGAACTTCAACGGTGCCCTAAATGGGTGGAATACCGGCAAGGTAACCGACATGAGGTGGATGTTTCAGAATGCCATAGCTTTTAATGGTGTGATCGGCTCCTGGAACGTTAGTGAAGTGACCGACATGACGGGAATGTTCGAGGGAGCTGCGGACTTCAACATCGATATTGACGAATGGAATGTGGGCAAGGTAACGAGTATGGCCACCATGTTCAAAAATGCCACAGGTTTCGACCAAAATATATCTGGATGGAACGTACAAAATGTAAATACTATGGTAGAGATGTTCAGTGGTGTCCAGCTAAGCACAGACAACTATGATGCCCTGTTAATTGGCTGGTCTCAACAGGCTTTGCAATCGAATGTCATCTTCGACGGTGGTAGTAGCATATATTGCAGCGGTCGACAAGCCAGACAACACCTTATTGATGATTTCGCGTGGCAGATTTCAGATGGTGGTCTCCAATCAACATGCGGCAATTTTGTGACGGTATGGCGCACCACTGAAGCCAATGAATCAATCACCATCCCTACTTTCCCTGGCGCGGGATACGACTATACGGTAGACTGGGGTGATAATAGCCTACTAACAGTACACTCAGGTGATGCAACTCATGTATATGCCGCACCTGGCGATTATGAAGTGAAGATATCAGGCATCTTCCCTCGCATATACTTCAACATTGAACTCATCAACTCCTTAAAAATAATCGAGCTAAAAAGCTGGGGAATCATTTCGTGGACATCCATGGAAAGGGCCTTCGCAGGGTGCAAGAACATGGTCTTGACAGCTCTAGATACACCCGACCTTTCCAGCGTGACCGACCTGAGTTATATGTTCGCTGGAGTTTGGTCTCTTACCGATGGTGTCGGTAATTGGACCGTCTCTAATATAACCGACATGGAGGGAATGTTCGAAGGAGCCATACACTTCAATGAGGACCTGAGCAATTGGGATGTTTCTAACGTTGAACGGATGAATCGGATGTTTTTATTCGCACCCGATTTCAATGCTGATATCAGCGGATGGAACACAAGCAAGGTCAACGACATGAGCTATATGTTTGCAGATGCACACAGATTCAATCAGGACATCAGCGGATGGGACGTTTCTAATGTAACCAACATGGAGGGCATGTTTGAGTTCGCCAACGCTTTCAATCAAGACCTCAACACATGGAACGTGAGCAATGTAAACAATATGCGCTTAATGTTCAGTAGAGCAAACAACTTCCATGGACCCATTTCTGCATGGGACGTTTCCAACGTTAAGGATATGGGATTCATGTTCGACAGAATAGATCAATTTAACGGAGATATCAGTACATGGAATGTCTCAAACGTCGAGAACATGGAGCATATGTTCTATGGAGCTAAGAACTTCAACGGAGAAATCGGAAATTGGAACGTGACCAAAGTTACTGATATGGAGTTCATGTTCAACCGCGCACCAAACTTTAACAGAGACCTTAGCGGATGGGATGTAAGTGCCGTGACCGACATGTCCTTTATGTTCCAAATGGCGACAAGCTTTGACCAAGATCTGGGGCAATGGGATGTAAGCAACGTCATTAACATGAACCAAATGTTTGATGGTACGTCTCTTAGCACTGACAACTATGATTCCTTGCTTGAAGGATGGAGTCAGCGCACTTTGCAATTTAACGTCCCCTTCAACGCCGGAGGCAGTCAGTATTGCCTATCTGAGGCAGCACGAGATGCACTTATAAAAAACTATGGGTGGAAACTTACCGATGGCGGCCCTCGAAACGATTGCCAACTAAGGGTTTCGCCTAGAGTATACCTACAGGGAGCAGCGCTTAATCCATCAATAGGGGAAGAAGGCCTGATGCGTGATGATCTTCGTACAAACGGCCATATTCCGACCACATCACCCTATGAAGACGATACACAGATTGATGCCTCCATATTGGCAACCACAGGTTCTGATGCTATTGTAGACTGGGTATGGGTGCAACTCATGGAAGATAGCCCAAATCTAGGTGTAGTAACCGGAAGGTCGGCACTGTTGCAACGTGATGGCGATGTAGTAGAAACCGATGGTGTGTCACCTGTGGCCATGGCGCGATCCATGGGAAGCTACCATGTAGCGATTCGTCATCGCAACCATCTCGGAATCATGAGTGAGCATCCAATCTCACTTTCTACGGCTTCATCTACCATAGTAGACTTTTCCGATGGGAGCACCACCACCTATGGCGAAGATGCACAGACCACATTTGGGATGCCTATGGGTATTTCAGCTATGTGGGCTGGAGATGCAAATACCGACAGAAAAGTGACTTTTCTAAACGCAGGCGCAGAGGCCGTTGAGATAAAAGAACTTGTACTTGAGCGATCCGCTATCGAAAGTCCGTTTGGAGCCTCCGTATTTTATAAGCCTCAAGGGTATTATGATGAAGACCTCGACATGAATGGCGAAGTGATCTTCTTAAATGCAGGAAACGAACTTGTACACATAAAGAATAACATCTTAGTGCATCCAAAAAACCAATTGTTCAAATCGGTTTTTTATGTCATTCTAGGACAGCTCCCCTAAGTAAAATAGGTTTTAATTGATCAATAGCTTTAAAAGCCTTATCAAGAAGGGGTGATAAGGTTTTTCTGTCGAAGACCCTGGCCAAATGGTTGGGGTCTTTTGGTTGGTTGTCGGCTCATAGTTTTTAAAAAAGCGCATTCTTAAGCTCATCTGATTAAAACTCGCCACTAATACACGAATGTCCTTTTAACTTCCCTCCTAAAAAGGAGGGACAGCGCGAAGCGCAGGGAGGTGTATTGGCTAGTTGTTGGTTGTTGGTCGTTAGTTGTTAGAAAAGTTGATTTGTTGATGTGTTTATTTGTTTAGCCGAAATTAGGCCACGAATACACAAATGTTATCATGAATCAATTCCCTCCTAAAAAGGAGGGACAGCGCGAAGCGCAGGGAGGTGTATATATGGGGTCTCAGGTTTTAGGTGTTGATTGTTTTTTATTTGCCTTCGCAATCCGAAGCTAATACAGCCTTCGTAGCCGAAGCTACTTCGGCGTAGGAGGCAAGCGTAGGATTGGAGGTTTAAAGTTTTATATCTTTACAACAAAGCCAATCCACCAATAACCCATGGGAAACTTAAAGATCATTTATTGGACCACCACTTTGATTACTTCCATCTATCTTTTATGGAGTGCTTATGGCTATCTTTTTAGTCAAACAATGATCGAGGGAATCGAAAAATTGGGCTTCCCCAACTTTTTTAGGGTTGAACTTGCTGTCTTAAAGATCATCGCAGTGGCTGTGCTGTTGATTCCGCAAATTCCTATACACTATAAGGACTGGTCGTATGTGGGCATCGCATTGTTCTATCTTACCGCTATCATCGCCCATTTTGCGCATAAAGACCCCATAGCTATCAATCTCATCAATGTGGTACTCTTTGGTATCTTGATCGTTTCTAATATGTATATGCGGAAGGTGCACTAACCTATCGAAAAGTCAGTAACTGTCAATTATTTAACTAATGAATGAATTCAAATTTGTGACCGACGACGGTTTTTTTATCTGGAATGTTTGCACAGTATTTCATGGATACGTGGAATTAGGCGAAATACAAACAGATGATCAAATTGAATTTAAATCAACTGATGGAGTTATTCATGCCAAGGTAAAAATGATTACAAAGGTTTCAAATAGAGAAATCATTGAGGAGTCTGTCCAAAACGAAAAAATCGCCATTGCCATTGATCGATTCGAAAAAGAACCCCTAAACACATTTTGGAACAACTATAAACCTAATACTGATGAAGTTGCTCCTACCATTGAAGAAGTTTTGAAAATAAAATACCCTTTAATAATTACTAAGAGAAGTATCTGACAAAGTCACATGAAAGAAAATAGGTTTATCGAAAAATTCCAGCATAAAACCAATGCAGAATTACAATATATACTAGACAATAAAAAAGGTTATAATCCCCAAGCTGTCGCTGCTTCAGTTCACATTTTAAAAGAACGCAATGGAGAATCTCCTGAATTACAGTCCTTAGAAAGAGAAATCGAGACTCAACAAGCTAGAGCAAATGCGATAAGAAAAAACGACTCTAAAAGTTCGATTGGAACTAGACATATTTTAAGCCCATTCAAATGGATTTTGATTATCCTTTTCTTCCCAATTTCGTTAATTTTTGTCGCCTACTACAGACAAAAAAGGCAGAAAAGAACCTATTGGGATGAAAAGTGAGCTAAATTCAAAAATCTCACCTCTATACTTTTCAAGGAAAGCCAAAGTTATCTTAAACCCACTTCCTCCTCACAAAAAATCTCCTATTTTTATAGAAGTCATCAGCCCTATCATTCATTAAAAACGCAAACAATGAAAAGTTTGATTTCACTTTGGCTCCTTTGTTTTTTATTGATGGGCTCAGCCTCCAGAGTAACTCCCGAACCAAGAGATCACCATGCGATGGTTTTTGACACATCTCGTAATGCAGTTGTTTTATTTGGAGGAAACGGTAATGGCGAAAGTGTCACCTATCACAACAATCTTTGGGAATGGGACGGTACACAATGGTCTAAACCTGAAAAGGGTGAACTCGAAGGAAGAAGTAGTCATGCAATGGTCTATAACCCTTCACAAAAAAAGACGGTACTGTTTGGTGGCGTCATTCCCGGCGGACTTGCTGACAATAGTGTTTATCTTTGGGATGGATCAAACTGGAGTTCACTACAAAAAGGTCCTTCTGCGCGATACTCTCCGGCCATTGCGTATGATGAAAAGCGAAAGGCCATCATCCTCTTTTCGGGTGCTGGCAAGGGCGAAGACGAAATGTGGGAATGGAGAAACCAACAATGGCACGAAATCAAACTTCCCGAAGACAATAGACCCAACCCCAGAACACGGTCGCAAATGGCCTATGACCACGTTCGTGAAACGGTAGTATTATTTGGCGGCTATGCTAACGGTACTTCCGTTGGCGACATGTGGGAATGGGATGGCATCAAATGGAGTCAGATCAACGTTAAAGGTCCTGGCGCTAGAAACAACCACACCATGGTGTCTGACAATCACCGAAAACGCATCGTACTGTTTGGTGGCAAAGAACGAAGCTCCAATCAACTATACGGTGATACTTGGGAATGGGACGGCACTTCTTGGGAAAAAGTATCTGATGCCGGACCACAACCACGCGATATGACCGCTGCGGTCTATGACCAAAATGCTAAAAGGGTCTTACTATTCGGTGGAAGAGACACAAACAGAAAAGCGCTTGGTGATTTTTGGGCTTGGGATGGGGTGAAGTGGTCTAAGATCCATTAGTCATCAAAAAAGGTCTTTAGATCCTCTCTATAAGTGCTATCCGTTACTATCAAGGTACTTAAATCCCAGTAAGAAATATTATCTTCATTTACTTTATCATAATGCTCGGCAATCCATCTGCTCTGTACAATTTCTATCTTTAACAATATCTCATCGTCGTATTCAGGGAGTTTTGCAAGGGAATCGTTTTTCCGCCCTCTGGTATATACCTTTCGATAATTATAACGTGAACGAAATAGATAATAATCTGAAAGCTGTCTCTTTGACTGAGCTACTTGCATCCCTCCATCTATTGTAACCATTGTTTCTATTTTACCGTTGTCATTATCAAACACCACTGCGGCCGCCTTAAAGCCGGAGTAGTGAACTGGTTCAATATATAGGCGATTTTGATTGAATTTATTACCTGCGACGATAATGTTCGCGGTCATTGCATCTTTGAATTCAACACCCCTCAGGTCACACTTAATAAAACCCCAAGGTGAATCCCCCATGTGATATGTGCTGTTAAACGAACTACCTCTTAGATCACATCCCGCAAAGAGTGTCGCTGTCGTGTTACTTCCATCAAAATCTACCCTTCTAAACAACTCTTTCTCATCAACAAATTCACAATAAGAAAGGTTAGCTCCCCGTAAGTTTACTCTTTGGTTCGTATCATTTACTATATCCTTTGACAGACGAATGAAATCCATTATGGCAATTTTTCTCCGCTCCTTTGACACCTCTTCCGAGTATATCAATTCTTTTAGCTCCCTTAAATCAGATGTAAATAATTGTTCTCTTAAGAACTGATTTTGTTGCCCTATCAGAATGTTCTGATCGAAGATTATTCTATTTTGCCAAATCAATGCTATCAAGCTAAGAAGTGCCAGCCCACCTCCAACTGTTGCAACCACTCCCGGAGAGAAAAAGAGCCGCCAAAGTATGGCCTTTTTTGAGGCCAACTGTTTTTCTTCGTCATCTGGCCATTTCTGCTTGCGTTTGAGATAATTGGTGATGACCTTGATCGGCCTGTGTTCTTGTTCGATGAGTTCTTTCTCAACTCTGTCTAGTTGCTCTTTCATGATATTCGATATTTGAGTGACGGTTTATCATTTTCAAAAGCGATATCGAAATTTGCGCTTCTTATCTGAAGTTCTTGGTGTAGATCAGGACATTGGGATGAAAACAAGATAAATAACTTACTTCGTATCAAAGTATCATTTTACCTTACTTTTTCTACTGATAAACCACATGTAATTGCTTCGCCAATCTCGTAACTTTAATACATATTCTTCCCGTCTTACATAGATATAGTCTGCTTCCTGTGCTAAAGTTGTGTTACGGATGTCCAAAAGGAAATCAAAATATTTATGGAAAACCTGGCACGAACAAAACTGTTATGAACGAAAGAATCAAAAATAGTAACAAGCTTTGGGAATTTCTAAATAGCAAATTCTTCCTTCTGATTCTTGGGTTTGCCCTAAGCACCATTTTGGGTACTTTTCTTTCCGATAGATTACAAATGAGATCATGGGAACGCCAAACCAAATTAGAGAAGGAAAGGCAGGATTTCGAATGGAAACGAGAAAAGAAATTTGAGATTCTAAGAAGAAAATTAGATGACGGGCAAAGAACTCTAGAAGAAATATCTGATTTGACCAACTTAAGATTCTACAGATTACAAAATACCTTTATTAATATTTCTCAAGGAAAATTAAATGCAGCCAACGCAAGTTGGAGAGAATATTTTAAAACTGTTGAGGAATGGAATGTTAAGCTGATCATCAATCAGAATAAGATAAGAAGATTAGTGAATGATGAAGAATCGTTGCTATTCAACAATTATGAGACCGATAATGCAGAGTTGACAACTGCGAGCAGTCTTCATGGTAAATTCTACTTAGTGCATCAAGAGGTATTAGACTTATTACGTTGCTTACGTGTCGAAAGCTGTGAAATCAGTCGATCAAAAAAGGATGAAGTACATCAAATGTTGAGGGATCTTGATTATGAATCTGATGCCTTTATTGACAGAATTTCAGATTTATTTTTACAGAGAACATTTGATTTGGAATCGTTAGAATAATATAGTTTGCTCCAAAGGCGCGAATATCTTGAGAGCTGGTTCGAAATTGAGCTGAACTTTATTTGTACACATTATTTTCTGTTTCGTTTAGAAGCGCTCATGTTATCTAGTTTTACCCAAAAATAGATCGAGCTTCGATTAGTAATCAAGGGGTTTCGAGAGTCATTCCCGTAGTTGTAGTAATTGTAGTAAATTGCTTATATGAAATTCAAGAACTGGATTAAAAAAAACACAAAGGATTTCACTTCAGTTACCTGGAGAAGTATAGGTAAACTAGGTAACAACAAGCTCGTTCAAAAGTCCTACATCTATTTAATTGTTGTACCCATAGCTGCCAAATTACTATCAAGAATTAAATCACCAGTAAAAATGAATGTTGGAGGGTTTAACTTCGAATTCGTGATTGACTTACCGTTCAATTGGAAGATTCTCTTCTTTGCTGCACTATGTTTTACTATTGGAAGTATTATTTATTCTTTGTTCGCTCCATTAATTATTAGAGAGAATTCATCATTTGGAGATTTCAAATCTCACAACAAAGATTTTAACCACTTAGTGAGTTATCTCGAAGACATGCAACTTCAGACACCTTTGGCCAACACATTCAGTTCAGGTACATACTTAACTGAAAATAAGCCAGGCCCTCTTATTAGCTACCTAAAGGAGGCCCGTGAAAAGGTAGCATCTAATGCAATTGTAGGTGGTGCAAGAAAATACTCCGTCGAGGTCGGTATTATTGAAGACTGGATCAACCATTTAAACGGAGATAGCGCAGCTCTACAAGGAAGTTTCTGGAGAATACATATTTATGCCAACCAAATTTTTCGACCGAATTTAGCAATGGCATGTCGAATACTATTCTTCATAGGCTTTATTCTCCTATTCGCTATTATAGCTCAAGGAACATGGGAAGTGATTAAGATGCTATAAATCAACCTACTAAAGCGTCGATCGTTAATTGTTTTGTTGAAAACAAAGCTACAATCCCAAAAACTTCTGCGCGAAGAGGGCGGAACGACCAAAAAAGGTCTGGTTAGCCCTTATTTTAGTGACGAGCCAGCTGGTGCGGCTGGGAATCCCGAAGGGGCCACGAAAAAAAACCGGGGATTCACTTCGTGCTTCCCTATTGCGACCACTCTTGCAAATAGAATCCCATACAGCTTCGCTGTGTGGGTATTTTTTATTTCTCCCCCTTACGTAAGTTTCACTTCCGACGGGTCTGAAATAAAAAATCCCGATACATTTCTGTATCGGGATTCTGCTTGATGTGGGCGCGAAGGGATTCGAACCCCTGACCCCTTGGGTGTAAACCAAGTGCTCTGAACCAACTGAGCTACGCGCCCTTCTTTGTGATTGCGGATGCAAATATAGAGCAGTTTTTGATTTCTGCAAAGGTTTTTCTTTAAAAAGATCAAATTATTTCAGCTACTACAAAAGTACTTCCTCCTACGTATATCAGATCGCCTTCCTTTGCCTGTTGCTGCGCGGCTTTATAAGCTTTTGAGACCGAAGGATATGTGTTTCCAACGAGCTTAAATTTGGTGGCTTTTTTATGCAATATTTCAGCATCTAATCCACGCGGGATATCAGGTCTGCAGAAGTAGTATTTTGCGTTTTTTGGAAACAAAGGTAAAATCGTTTCCAAGGATTTGTCATTCACAACCCCCATAACGATGTGCAATTGATCAAAGGTTTCTTCTTTAAGTTGCTCCATCACTAACGTCAGTCCTTCTTTGTTATGGGCTGTATCGGCAATGATCTTTGGGTCTTCTCCCAACACTTGATAACGACCTTTGAGTCCGGTGTTAGTAGCAACTTTTTGGAGTCCGTTTTTGATATGGGTTTTGGTGATGTTAAAACCTTTCAAGCTGCGTACGGCTTGTACGGCCGCCTTCACATTCTTGGCTTGATAGTTTCCTTTTAGATCGGTTTTAAAGTCTTCTTTGATTATTTCTTCCGCTAGAAATAAGGGGGCTTCTGCATCTCTGGCCAATTCTTCAAATACGGGAAAGGTTTCCTTTTGGTATTCGCTGATCACCACTGGCACCTTTGGTTTGATGATGCCGCCCTTCTCTCCCGCGATGGCTTCTAACGTATTCCCCAGAAATTTCATATGGTCAAAACCGATATTGGTGATCACTGATACTTCTGGAGTGATGATATTGGTCGAATCCAGCCTTCCGCCTAAACCGACCTCAACGATAGCGATATCGACTTCTTGCTTCGCAAAATAATCAAACCCCATCCCAACGGTCATCTCGAAGAACGACAGCGCTTCCGTCTCAAAAAAAGCTTTATTCCGTTTTATAAACTGAATCACGAATTGCTTGCTCACGGGTTTCCCGTTGATGGTGATCCGCTCTCTAAAGTCCTTTAAATGGGGAGAGGTGTACAATCCGACTTTGTATCCGGCCTCGATCAAGATCGAAGCGATCATATGACTGGTCGAACCTTTGCCGTTGGTTCCAGCGACATGAACGGACTTAAACTTTGTATGCGGATTTCCTAAATGTTGAGTGAGTTTCCACGTATTGCTCAGATCGATCTTGTAAGCGGCTTGTCCTACCTTTTGATACATGGGCAATTGCCCGAACATCCATTCGACCGTTTCTTGGTATGTCATACGTGGTTGGGTTATTCTGAAGCTTTAAAGTTGACCACTACAAAGCCAACCTGTCTTTCGGGCGCTTTGGAGTCCGCGGGCCATTTGTGACTTAAAGCTGTACGCTTGGCAGGCCCCATTAAACAGGATGCCGTATTATTAGTTCCACGAACACCTGGCTCGGCACTGATCACACGTCCTTGTCTGTTCACGATAATCTTGACGACCACTCGCCCGTATTCATTACAATCCTGCTTAAATGCTTCACGTGTAGGCCTTCCTCTTCCCGCTAAGCCGTATCCTTGTCCGCCACCACCTCCTGGGCCTGGGCTTCCGTAGTACGAGTTCGCGTACGGATTTCCATCGGGCTGTCCTTTATCACCAGCTTCATTATCATCGCCTTCTCCACCGTCAGCGGTTCCGTCCGATTTACCGATGCCGCCCATCAAGGCGTCCAACTTGGCTTTTTTGGCCTCTTGTTCTTTTCGTTTCTTTTCTTCGGCTGCTTTCTGCGCTGCCTTGCGTTTTCTTTCGGCTTCTTCTTCGGCGCGTTTCTTCGCTTCAGCAGCTTCTTTGGCCTTACGTTCGGCTTCGGCCTTTTTCTTCATGGCAATGGCTTCGGCCGATTCAGCAGTGACTACTTCTTCAGAAGGGGCTTCGGCAGCTTCTTCGGTAGTGGCTTCTTCAACCACTTCCTCTTCTACTTCTTCCTGCACCTCTTCTTGAACTTCTTCTTTTACTTCCTCTTGACGCGTGGCGGGTTTTAAAGGTTCGGTGGGCTGCACCTTGCCTTTTCCAACATTGGTGGTCCCAAAGTTGACCTCCATTCCGTATTCAAGGGGTGGGTCTAAATAACGAAGTCCGAGCATAAACAACAATAACAAAAGAATGATCCCAATGATTGAGGTGATCACCGCTGACTGCTTTTGATATTTTGTTTTGAAGTAACTCATCTTCTATTTAATTACTTGGCTTTACGGCCAAGATCACTTTGATTCTGTTCTTGTTTCCGATGTCCATCACTTTGACGACGTTGTCCACAGGTACGGACTTGTCAGCTCTTAAAATGATCGACGGCTTGTCTTGTCCTGATAACGAATTCAAGATCTCGCCTTGCAATCGTCCTTCGCTCACCTTCTTTCCGTCTACATAATAGGCAAGATCCTTTGTGATGCTCACCGAGACGGTCTTTCTGTTCTCGCTCTTTCCGCTGGCGTTGGGCAAGGTAATGTCTACCGTGTCCATATACTTCGCCAAGGTCGAAGCGATCATAAAGAATATGAGTAGCAAGAAGACCACGTCGGTCATCGACGACATGTTGAACTCAGGAGTTACTTTATTTCTTCCTCTTAAATTCATATCCTTATATAGGTTCGTTCAATAGGTCTAAGAACTCGATAGAATTTGCTTCCATCTGATAGATCACCTTATCGGTACGTACCACCAAGTGGTTGTAAGCGATATAGCTGATAATTCCGACGATCAAACCGGCTACCGTTGTGGTCATCGCGGTATAGAGTCCGTCAGACAATAATTTCATATCGATGTTTCCACCGGCATTCGAAATTTCGAATATTGACAATATCATACCAATTACCGTGCCCAAAAACCCGATCATGGGTGCCGCCCCTGCAATGGTAGCAATCACACTCACATTTTTCTCGAGTTTGTAGATTTCTAGTTTTCCGGCGTTTTCGATGGCGGTATTGATGTCCTCCAGCGGCTTTCCAATACGGCTGATTCCTTTACCGATCAAACGGGATACGGGCGAATTCACCTGTGCACAAAGCACCTGTGCAGCATCGGTTTTTCCGCTTGAAACATGATCACGTATTTGATTCATAAAGTTGCTATCTACCTTCGAAGCGGCTCTGATGGCCAAAATTCGTTCGAAGTAGATGTACAAACCTACCAATAGAAGTACAAATAATAATGCAATGATCAATTGACCTCCAAGGCCTCCACTTTGAATAAGCTCAATGATCGACAACGTTTTTTCTTCGGCCAAGCCCTCAGCTAGTGGGTCTTGCGTTCCGTCCTGAAATAATAGCATATCGTTGATTTAGGTTTTTATAGTTAACGGTTGATTTTGGAATTAAGTATGTCAGAGGATAGCTCGCATACCGATAAATGCAGCAGCACCGACCAAAAATCCGACAAAGGCCAACCAAGAGATCTTTCTGAGATACCAGAAAAAGTCGATCTTTTCCATTCCCATGGCAACCACACCAGCAGCCGACCCGATGATCAACATACTACCTCCAGTACCCGCAGAGTACGCAATAAAGTGCCATAATGGGTTGTCGGTTGGTTCTGAGAACATTCCCATACTTGCTGCTACCAATGGTACGTTATCGATGATCGCCGATCCGACTCCTAACAACATCACCACGATATCGGTATTCGGTAAGGCAGAATTCAATCCTTCAGCAAAATGGAAGAGCTGTCCTAACGACTCAAGTGCTGCTACCGCCATCAAAATACCAAGGAAGAATAGAATACTCGGCAATTCAATTTTAGAAAGTGAACTGTGTACCGGACTGTGATGGCTGTGTTCATCGTGCTCCTGATCCAAATCAGAAATACTAAACTTCGAGTTACTGTAGATCTCTGCAAACGTAGCTACAATGGCCAATGAAAGCATCATTCCTACATAAGGTGGCAAGTGTGTTACGGTCTTAAATACAGGCACAAATACGATGGATCCCAAACCAAGATATAACATGGTCGATCCGAATTTTGATTTTGATTTTTCTACAGTTACTTCTGATGCAATATCGCCTTTAAATGCTTTTAGGCGAGACGCCAATAAAGACGGCACGATCATACATAGTAACGAAGGAACCAACAGATATTTGATCAATTCTAAGGTGGTTACCTTTTTCCCGATCCACAACATCGTCGTCGTTACATCCCCGATCGGCGACCAGGCACCCCCGGCGTTCGCAGCAATAATGATCAGACCGGCAAACCACAGACGGGTGTTGCGGTCGTTGATCACTTTCTGTAAGATCGTGATCAACACGATGGTGGCGGTTAAGTTATCAATGATAGCCGATAGGATAAAGGCCAGTATCGAGAAGATCCACAACAGTCTCCGTTTGCTCTTGGTTCGTATAAAGCCTTTTATGGTGGCAAAACCATCGAAGTAATCGATGATCTCGACAATGGTCATAGCCCCCAGTAAGAACACCAGAATCTCTGCGGTCTTGCCCAGATGATGCAGCAGTATTTCTTCAATATGAGTTGGTTCCAGCTCTTTGAGCTCGGCGTTGACCTCAAAAACGGGCATATGGGTCAATGCAATCAATGCCCATAAAATGGCCATCATGGCCAGGGCCGGAATCAACTTGTCAATCTTTAGGTTATGTTCGAGGGTAATGGCCAAATAGCCAAGTACGAATACAATGATTACTACGGTTTCCATAAAATTGTTAGTTGGTTATGTTATTTATACAAGCTGCTTTAAAGCGATCTCGAAAGCAGTACTACTTATTTGTTGTTTTGATCCATTTCGATTGTGCGTATTGAAAAGTGCACGTCGTATCGTGTTTGAGGTATCTTCAAAAATAGCCTCGTCACTCATGGCCACGCGACGCTCCATGAAATAGGCAAATACACGCGCCATACCACAGTTCGAAATAAAATCGGGAATCAGACTCACGCGCTCGTCGGTCGATTCCATGATAGGTCCGAAAAAGATCTCTTTATCAGCAAACGGCACATTGGCCCCGCATGAGATCACTTCCAATCCGGTGTCGATCATCTTTCCAATTTGTTCTTTGGTGATCAGACGGGATGCTGCACAAGGCGCAAAGATTTGAGTTGACAATGTCCAGATGCGATCGTTGATCTCTTCAAAAGGAATCATGTTCTCCGCTACCAAAGTGTTTCCGTCTTTATTCAAGAATAGGTCCCGAATCTCTTCAAACGAAAATCCATCTTCGTTGATCACACCACCGACACGGTCAATGATTCCGACTACTTTGGCACCCATTTGTGCCAAATAGTAAGCCGCAGCAGATCCTACGTTACCAAATCCTTGTACGACGGCGCGCTTTCCTTCAACGCTTCCGCCATAAATTTCGTAGTAATGACGCACCGCTTCGGCTACGCCAAATCCAGTGATCATATCAGCTACGGTATATTTTCTGGCAGTTGACGGAGAGTACTTTTCATCTTCGATGACCTTGATGACGCCCATACGCAATTGTCCGATACGATTGATCTTATCGGCATCGGTCGGGCGAAAGTGTCCGTTAAAAACACCTTCTTGTGGGTGCCATACGCCGGCATCCTCTGTAATTGGGATAACTTCGTGAATTTCGTCAACATTCAAGTCCCCTCCTGTACCGTAATAGCTCTTCAAAAGTGGAGCTACCGCCTTGTACCAACGTTCTAAAACGCCCTTTTTTCGTGGGTCGCGTGGGTCAAAATTGATTCCCGATTTAGCACCTCCGATCGGTGGACCCGATACGGTGAACTTCACTTCCATGGTCTTTGCCAACGAAAGTACTTCGTTCATGTCCAATCCTTTACGCATTCTTGTTCCGCCACCAGCGGCGCCACCTCTAAGTGAGTTAATGACCGTCCAGCCTTCGGCTTCGGTTTCAGGATCTTTCCAATTGAAGACAATCTCAGGTTGTTTGTCTTCGTATATCTTGAGTAATTCTTTCATTAATGAAGTAGTGATTTTTACGAATCACAAATATAAAAATAGTAAATAGGTTTCAGTTTTATTTAAGGAAGTCTTTAAACTTTTTTGAAGAAAGTGAAAAAAATCAATTTTTCGGCTAAACTCCCCTGTTTTATGGGGTAAATACGTTGCCAGAAGAATGGTCCTTTGATGCTCCAGTGACACTTTGAAGGCAATTCACCTGATTGCGCAAGCGTAAAACGCCCAGCAAACCAAAGATCAACGCTTCTTTGTATTCGACGATCTTCGCATCCGGAATGATCACTTTGGCACTGCTCAACACCCGAATCCGGTCCATCAAGAAATCATTGTAGGCACCGCCTCCGGTCGCCAACAGTGTGCCAGTTGGTTTTGTTACAGCACTAATTTGCATGGCAATGTGTTCTACAAAAGTTCTTAATTTCTGCGGAAGATTAGCCGCACTGTTCTCTAGTATAGGAAATACTTCTTGTTTCACCCATTCCAAACCAAGTGACTTGGGTGGTTGTTCTTTATAATAGGAAAGGCTATTCAATTGTTGAAGCAGGGTTTCGTCAATCGTTCCCTCGGAAGCGATCTTGCCTCGATCGTCGTACGAAAGTCCAACGGAAGCTACCAGTTGATTCATCACGATGTTCACCGGACAAATATCAAAGGCCAATCTGCCCTGTTCAGTTTCCGAAGAAATATTGGCGAAGCCGCCTAAATTCAGGCATTGGGCGTAATCACCAAACAGCAATCGATCCCCGATCGGAACCAACGGAGCGCCTTGTCCACCCAATTTGACATCTTGTACTCGAAAGTCACAAACAACCCGATGCCCAATATGCTTGGCCAACTCTGGCTGGTTTCCAACTTGCAGAGTGAACCCTTGGTGAGGGACATGGAAAATAGTATGTCCATGGGAGCAAACGGCATCCAATTCTTGTATGTTATGACGCTTTAAAAAACTGCTTATAATTGTTGAAAGCAATATAGTATATTCCTGATCTAGTTTATCCGCTTCTGGTTTAGAAAGGAAAATAACATTCCTCAGTCGTTTTCCCCATGTTTCCGAGTACGGTACGGTTTCCGCCTCCAAAATTTGAAAACTCCAGCCTCCTTCCGCATTAAAATCTATGTAAGCCAGATCCACCCCATCAAGGGAGGTTCCTGACATAACACCGACAACCTTATAGTTAGTTAAAGACATATTCGTAAAAATAGTGATTGTTGATTGAAAATTTGGCATTTAAAGGCTATCTTTGGGCACCTTTTTTAAATTTAATTCAATAAACTACAGTTATGGATTTTAGTCTTTCTGAAGAACATTTAATGATACGTGACGCTGCACGCGATTTCGCTCAAAACGAATTGCTCCCGGGAGTAATCGAAAGAGATGAGAAACAAGAGTTTCCTACAGAGCAAGTAAAACGCATGGGCGAACTTGGATTTTTAGGAATGATGGTCGACCCAAAATACGGCGGTGGCGGTATGGATACCGTGTCGTATGTGTTGGCGATGGAAGAACTTTCTAAGGTAGACGCTTCCTGCTCTGTGATCGTTTCTGTAAACAACTCATTGGTTTGCTGGGGACTCGAAACCTTCGGAACCGAAGAGCAAAAACAAAAATATTTGACACGTCTTGCCACTGGAGAGGTCATCGGTGCGTTCTGTCTTTCTGAGCCAGAAGCCGGAAGTGACGCTACTTCGCAAAAGACGACAGCCATTGACAAAGGAGATCACTACCTACTAAACGGAACCAAAAACTGGATCACCAATGGTGGTACGGCTGACGTGTATTTGGTGATCGCACAAACCGATATCGAAAAAGGGCACAAAGGAATCAACGCATTGATCGTTGAAAAAGGAATGCCTGGATTCGAGATCGGACCGAAAGAACAAAAATTAGGAATCAGAGGAAGTGACACGCACTCATTGATGTTTACCGACGTGAAAGTTCCTAAAGAAAACCGTATCGGTGAAGACGGATTTGGTTTTAAGTTTGCGATGAAAACCCTTTCTGGTGGACGTATCGGAATCGCGGCTCAGGCTCTGGGTATCGCTTCTGGTGCGTACGAATTGGCAAAAGAGTACTCGAAAGTACGTAAAGCCTTCGGAACCGAGATCTGTAACCACCAAGCAATCGCCTTCAAATTGGCGGATATGCACACACAGATCGAGGCAGCTCGTCACTTGGTGATGAAAGCAGCTTGGGACAAAGACAATGGTCACAACTACGACCTATCTGGAGCCATGGCGAAACTTTATGCTTCACAAGTGGCTATGGATACGTCGGTTGAAGCTGTTCAGGTACATGGCGGAAACGGATTCGTAAAAGAATACCACGTTGAACGCTTGATGCGTGACGCCAAGATCACACAGATCTACGAAGGAACTTCAGAGATTCAAAAGATCGTTATTTCTAGAAGTATTCTTAGAGACTAAACACTATATAATACTCCAAAAAAAGGGTTTCGATCAGTTCGAAGCCCTTTTTTTGTTTTACCCCATTGCGAACTTGATAATTTCAATACCCTGAAAATATGGATATTACATTTTTCACACCCTTTTTTTATTATCGTCGCATTTTGTTCAACAAATTAAACTTTTCGTTAAATTATCTTTACACCTTTAGCTATTTTTGAGAAAATTTCTCAATTATGTATCCTGAAAAACAAGGACTGTATTCACCAGAATTCGAGCATGATAATTGCGGCGCAGGGTTCATTTGTAGCTTAAAAGGAAAGCGTACCAATGACATCATTCACAAGGCGCTGGACATTTTGGTAAAACTGGAACACCGCGGTGCCGTAAGTGCCGATGGAAAGACAGGTGATGGAGCTGGTATTTTGATTGAAATTCCGCATGACTTTTTGAAGAAAGCGTGTGAGTTCGAATTGCCCGCTCCTAAAGAATATGCCTTGGGTATGGTATTTCTCCCTAAAAGTGAAAACCAAGCACAGTTTTGCATGGATACTTTGGAAGAATCTGTTGAAGCGCAAGGATTGGCCATTTTGGGATGGAGAGATGTGCCAGTAGACCACACACATGTGGGGTCGATCGCTTCGCAAACCGAACCGACCATCAAGCAACTTTTCATTGGCAAAGGTGCCGCGGCACTTACCGAACAACAATTTTTCACAAAACTGTTTGCCGCTCGCAAGATTGCAGAGCATACGGTACGCAACTCAAAACTATCAGAGAGTGGGTACTTCTATCTACCCAGCCTTTCTACCAATACCGTTATCTATAAAGGACTTTTGATTCCAGAGGACATCAAAAACTACTATTTAGACCTTTCTGAACCTGAGGTGGTCACACGACTGGCTTTGGTGCATCAGCGTTTTTCGACCAACACCTTCCCTACATGGGATTTGGCGCAGCCGTTTCGATTTATGTGTCATAATGGTGAGATCAACACCCTGCGTGGAAACTTAAGCCGTATGAAAGCGCGTGAAGAATTGTTCGAGAGTGACATTTTCGGCGAAGACATGAAACGCATTCTCCCAACTATCCTCCCTGGCAAGTCAGATTCTGCCTCCATGGATATGGTGGTCGAATTACTATTGTCAACTGGGCGTTCATTACCCGAAGTAATGATGATGCTAGTTCCTGAAGCTTGGGAAAAGCACCTATCGATGCCCGAAGATAAAAAGGCGTTCTACGAATACAATGCTTGTATTATGGAGCCTTGGGATGGTCCGGCGTCGATTCCTTTTACTGACGGAAACTATATCGGTGCCTTGTTAGATCGTAACGGATTGCGACCTTCTCGATACACCGTGACCAAAAATGGCTATGTGATCATGTCATCGGAAACTGGTGTGCTCGACATCAAACCAGAGAACGTTGAATTCCACGGGCGCTTAGAGCCTGGAAAGATGTTCTTGGTAGATATGAACGAAGGACGTATTGTCGAGGACCACGAGATCAAAAACAAGATCGTCTCGCAACGTCCTTATAAAAAATGGCTGGACGAGAATTTACTTCCGTTAGCTAACATTCCGTACACCGGAAACAAAACACCTGTTGAAGATATTGAGATCACCAAACGACAACAGGTCTTTGGGTATACGCAAGAGGATATCAATACGATCATTACTCCAATGGGTATTCATGGTAAAGAAACCATTGGCTCCATGGGAACCGATACGCCACTGGCCGTCCTTTCTGAAAAACCGCAACTGCTGTATAATTACTTTAAGCAGTTGTTCGCGCAAGTGACGAATCCACCATTAGATGGAATTCGTGAAGAGATCATAACGGATACCAGCTTGGCAGTAGGTCAAGACCGAAACATTTTTGAGATCGTTCCGGCGCAAGCCAAAAAACTAAAGATCCAGAATCCGGTCATCTCTAATGAAGACCTCGACAAAATAAAATATATTGAGCATCCCGATTTCAAGGCCACTTCCATCTCTACCTTATATAAAGTGAGCGATGGAATGAACGGACTCGAGAACGCATTAGAAACCATGGTAGCCAACATTGAAGCAGCGGTAGCCGATGGAAGCAATGTCATTATTCTCTCCGATCGTGGAGTTTCAAAAGAACTTGCGCCGATTCCTATTTTATTGGCGTGTTCGTATACGCATCATTCACTAAAGCTACATGGCAAGCGCTCAGCCTTCGGCATCATCATCGAATCCGCAGAACCTCGCGAGCCACATCATTTCGCGTTGCTCTTCGGCTATGGAGCCAGTGCCATCAATCCGTATATGGTCAACGAGATCATCCAACAGCAAGTGGTGCTTGAAAATATCGAAAATCTTTCCGCAGAAAAAGCGATTCAAAACTTCAATAAAGCGATTGCCAAAGGGCTGGTAAAGATCATGAACAAGATCGGTATTTCGACCTTACATTCGTATCGTGGCGCACAGATCTTCGAAGCTTTGGGACTCAATTCTAAGTTTGTCGACAAATACTTCTGCAATACGCCAACACGTATTGAAGGTATCGGCCTATACGAGATCGAAAAGGAAATCGCTAAGCGACATGCCCTGGCTTTTGAAGATACAGCAAGTGAGTATGTTCGACTTAACATCGGCGGTGAGTATCGTTGGCGACGTAATGGTGAGCACCATATGTTCAACCCGACGACCATCTCAAAACTGCAGCAAGCCGTTCGTCAAAACAAACCAGAAAGCTACGAGGTATATTCCAAAGAAATCAATGAGCAGAGTAAGCGTTTAATGACCTTGCGCGGTTTGTTTGAGTTCACTGAGCTCAATCCTATCCCGATTGAAGAAGTGGAGCCGTGGACGGCTATTGTAAAGCGTTTTAAAACAGGCGCCATGTCTTACGGATCGATCAGTAAAGAGGCCCATGAAAATCTGGCCATCGCCATGAATCGTATTGGAGGTAAGAGCAACTCGGGCGAAGGTGGCGAAGATCCGTTGCGTTTTCATAAAGGCCAAGACGGCAACTGGCGCAACTCGGCGATCAAACAGGTGGCTTCAGGCCGCTTTGGAGTATCGATCGACTATCTGACCAACGCGAACGAAATTCAAATAAAAATGGCCCAAGGGGCCAAGCCGGGTGAAGGCGGACACCTTCCAGGGCCTAAAGTATACCCTTGGATTGCCAAGGTGCGAAACTCAACACCTTATGTTGGGTTGATTTCTCCGCCACCGCATCACGATATTTATTCGATCGAGGATCTTGCACAATTAATCTATGACCTTAAGAATGCCAATCGTGAAGCACGCATCAATGTAAAATTAGTGTCTGAAGTGGGCGTGGGAACCATCGCCGCTGGGGTTGCCAAGGCAAAGGCCGACGTAATCCTGATCTCTGGTTATGATGGTGGTACGGGAGCTTCTCCGTTGACCTCGTTAAAACATGCCGGACTCCCTTGGGAGCTTGGCATTGCCGAGGCGCAACAAACCTTGGTCTTAAACGACCTGAGAAGTCGGGTGGCCATCGAATGTGACGGACAACTTAAAACGGGACGTGACGTAGCCATTGCTTGTTTGCTTGGCGCGGAAGAATTTGGTTTTGCGACGGCTCCGTTGGTAGCTTCGGGCTGTATCATGATGCGAGCCTGTCATTTAAATACATGCCCCGTAGGAATCGCTACACAAGACCCAGAACTACGGAAAAACTTCAAAGGAACACCAGAACACGTGATCAATTTCATGTATTTCGTGGCGCAAGAATTGCGTGAGATCATGGCGCAACTTGGATTTAAAAGCATCGATGACATGGTCGGACAATCACAAAAGCTAGACATGTCAACCGCTATCGAACATTATAAGGCGGAAGGTATCGATCTGTCAAAGATCTTGTACAAACCTTCTAATAGCGAAGAGGTCGAAGTGTACAATACTCAAATACAGGACCACGGACTTGATAAGGTATTGGATTTTGACATCATCACTCAGGCGCACCCTTCCATCTACAGAAAAGAACCCATGTCCCTTTCATTTGACATCAAAAATACAGACAGAACTGTGGGCGCCATCCTGAGCAACGAAATCTCAAAGATCCACGGAGCTAAAGGGCTGCCTGAAGACACGCTTCAGCTAAATTTTAACGGATCGGCAGGGCAAAGTTTTGGCGCATTTGCTGCACACGGACTTACCTTAAAGGTAGAAGGCAATTGTAATGATTACTTCGGAAAAGGGTTGTCTGGAGCCAAGTTGATTGCCAAAGTTCCAGAGGAAGCGACCTTTAAAGCAGATGAGAACATCATCATCGGAAACGTCGCGCTATACGGAGGCATCCGAGGTGAAGCCTACATCAACGGAATCGCTGGAGAACGTTTTTGCGTCCGAAACTCGGGTGTTAAAGCAGTGGTCGAAGGGATTGGTGATCACGGTTGCGAATACATGACTGGGGGGGTTGCCGTTATCCTTGGAAAAACGGGAAGAAACTTTGCTGCTGGTATGAGCGGTGGTGTCGCCTATCTCTACAGTAAGACAGGCACGTTTGATGAGAAAAACCTAAATATGGAAATGATCGAGCTCGAAGACCCTTCTGCTGAAGATTTGATCGAGCTCAAAACCTTGATTGAAAATCACGCCACACATACAAGCAGTGACATTGCGTTAGACATTATCAGCCATTGGAGCAAAGAATCCAAGAATTTCATCAAGATCATGCCTACCGAATACAAAAAGGCACTGGAAAGAATTGCAAAAGAAAAAGAACAGACGACGCTAACAACATAACATATGGGAAAATTAAGAGGATTTATGGAATTTGACAGACAAGATGAATCGAATCTTGCTGTCAAAGAACGCGTTCAAAACTACCGAGAATTTACAGTACCATTGGCCGAAAAGAAATTAAAAAATCAAGGAGGCCGCTGTATGGATTGCGGCGTTCCGTTTTGCCATAGTGGATGCCCCTTAGGAAATCTGATTCCAGATTTTAACGACGCCGTATACAATGCCAAATGGAAGGAAGCTTTGGACATCTTACACTCGACCAACAATTTCCCAGAGTTTACAGGACGGCTTTGTCCGGCTCCTTGTGAGTCGGCTTGCGTATTAGGAATAACGAGTCCGCCGGTGGCGATTGAAATGATCGAGAAATCAATCGTAGAACGTGGTTTCCAAGAAAATTGGATCAAAGCGTTTCCTCCTAATAAAAGAACAGGAAAACATGTGGCCGTCGTAGGTTCTGGCCCAGCAGGATTGGCTGCCGCCCAACAATTAAATCGCGCCGGACATCAAGTAACGGTATACGAACGAGATCAAAAACCAGGCGGGTTGCTACGTTATGGGATTCCAGATTTTAAACTAGAAAAACACATTATAGATAGAAGACTAGATATTTTAAAGTCGGAAGGGATACAGTTCGAGACAGGCGTCGAGATTGGAAAAGACCTCCCTGCTGACGAGCTTATGAAATTTGACGCAGCCGTTTTATGCGGAGGCGCCACAAAGCGTAGGGGACTTCCTATTCCAGGTGCACAACTTGAAGGAGTAGTGCAAGCCATGGACTTCTTAAAGAACAACAATGAAATAGTCGATGAACAGGCATCAATGACAAAAGCATTAAACGCAAAGAGCAAGAACGTAATCGTTATTGGTGGCGGGGACACAGGTTCCGATTGCATCGGAACCTCCAACCGCCATGGTGCTAAGTCGGTCATCAACTTTGAAATCATGCCCAAACCTTCTTTGGGAAGAACTGATGAACATCCGTGGCCGTTTTGGCCCTTTAAGTTAAAGGTTTCGTCTTCACATGAAGAAGGTTGCGACCGAGCGTTTAGCATTCTCACCAAAGAGTTTGTTGACGATGGCAAGGGACATATCAAAGCCATCAAAACGGTAGAAGTTGAATGGGTAAAGATCCCAGGAGAGCGTCCGCAGCTCAAAGAAATTGAAGGCACAGAAAAAGAATGGCCTTGTGACCTAGTGCTTCTTGCCCTTGGTTTTACGGGACCCGAGGCTACGCTAAGCGAACAACTAGGTTTGGATACTGATGTGCGTAGCAATATCAAAGGCAACAACTACCAAACCAATCTTCCGAATGTATTTACGGCAGGTGATATGCGCAGAGGACAATCTTTGATTGTTTGGGCTATTTCTGAAGGCCGTGAAGCGGCACACTATGTAGACAAATATTTGATGGGAAGCTCTTCACTTCCATTGAAAGAAAAAGGAGATCTTCCATTTTCATAAGGTATAGACCATCCTTCGATTCAGGGCATGAAAAAACCCCGAAGTAGAGTGAACTCACTTCGGGGCTTCAAAGATAGGCGGCGACCTACTCTCCCACCTCTCGGCAGTACCATCGGCGCTGACGGGCTTAACTTCCCTGTTCGGTATGGGAAGGGGTGGACCCCGTCGCAATGGCCACCAGAAACCTTTCGGTGCATCCCGCACCACAATATCTTGACACTTGACACGATGACAAGCGAACACTTTCTTGTACAAACAATTCCCCCTAGAGGAAGGCCCCGCGACGCCGGTGCGCAAGCCTACGGGCTATTAGTACCACTCGGCTGCGTACGTCACCGCACTTGCACCTGTGGCCTATCGACGTGGTCGTCTCCCACGGCCCTTAAAAGAGATCTCATCTCGTGGCGGGTTTCGCGCTTATATGCTTTCAGCGCTTATCCCTTCCGGACATGGCTACCCAGCGGTGCCCCTGGCGGGACAACTGGTACACCAGCGGTCCGTCCATCCCGGTCCTCTCGTACTAGGGACAGACCCACTCAAATCTCTCGCGCCCGCTGCAGATAGAGACCGAACTGTCTCACGACGTTCTGAACCCAGCTCGCGTGCCACTTTAATGGGCGAACAGCCCAACCCTTGGGACCTTCTCCAGCCCC
>JANQNQ010000010.1 GCA_028279515.1 Flavobacteriaceae bacterium | reverse complement strand
GGCAACCGGAAGCAACATCCAATGGTATGCGAGCCCATTCCCGTTCGACACGAACGTGTTGGATCCAACAACGGCATTGGTGGATGGAAACACCTACTATGCGACTCAGACGGTAGACGGATGTGAGAGTACGACCCGTTCTGCGGTGACAGTAACTTTGACCCCGGATGAAGACGCGAGCTTCAGCTATGCAAGCGCGACCTATTGCGCAACGGATGCTGACCCAACTCCTACAATCACTGGAGTGACAGGAGGAACATTCTCAAGCACCGCTGGACTGATGATAGACGGAGGTACGGGAGCGATCGATTTAGATGCAAGTACTCCAGGAACCTATACAGTTACCTACACGACGGCAGGTACCTGCCCAGGCAGCGCCACCTTCGACGTGACGATAAATGCAACCCCATCTGCACCTACGGCAGCGGCTATTCAAGATTTCTGTGTAAGTGCCAACCCAACGGTGGCAGACCTTGCAGCAACTGGAACGAACCTGCAATGGTACGATGTAGCCACTGGAGGTACAGCATTGGCTAGTACGACCACCTTGGCCGCCCAGATCTACTATGTTAGTCAGACGGTTGATGGATGTGAGAGTGCTAGAACGGCAGTAACAGTGACTTTGACCCCGGATGAGGATGCCAGCTTTAGCTATGCAAGCGCAACCTATTGTGCTGAGGACGCCGACCCAACTCCAACTATTACAGGTGTTACGGGTGGAACGTTCTCAAGCACGACAGGCCTTATGATAGACGGAGGAACCGGAGTGATCGACCTTGACGCGAGCACACCAGGAACCTACACGGTTACGTATACAACGGCTGGCACCTGCCCAGGCAGTACCACTTTCGACGTGACCATAAACGCAACCCCATCTGCACCTACGGCAGCGGCCATTCAAGATTTCTGTGCGACCGCTAACCCAACAGTTGCAGACCTTGCAGCGACCGGAACGAACCTGCAATGGTACGATATGGCAACGGGAGGCACGGCATTGGCAGGAACGACTGCACTATTGGCACAGACCTATTATGTTAGCCAAACGGTTGACGGTTGCGAGAGTGCAAGGACGGCAGTAACAGTAACCTTGACCCCTGATGAGGACGCAAGTTTCAGCTACGCAAGCGCAACCTATTGTGCTGCGGACGCAGACCCAACACCGACAATCACTGGTGTTACGGGTGGAACCTTCTCAAGTACGGCTGGACTGATGATAGATGGAGGTACGGGAGCAATCGACCTTGACGCGAGTACCCCAGGAACCTATACGGTTACCTATGTGACTTCGGGCACCTGTCCTGGTAGCACAACTTTCGATGTTACTATAAATGCTACTCCAGAATCACCAATAGCCGCGGCGATACAAGAATTCTGTGCAACCGACAATCCGACAATCGCTGATATTGTAGTAATAGGGAGTAATGTGCAATGGTATGCAACTCCATTGCCTTCTGATACGACTGTATTGGATCCAACAACGCCTTTGGTAAATGGAAACAACTATTACGCAACGCAAACTGTCAATGGATGCCAGAGTACTGCAAGAACAATTGTGTCAGTGACTCTAAATCCAGACGAGGATGCAAGCTTTAGCTATGCCACGGCAGCATATTGTGCAACGGATGCTGATCCTACACCAACTATTACAGGTATTACAGGCGGAACGTTCACTAGCACAGCTGGATTGACGATAGACGGAGGCACTGGAGCGATCGACCTAGACGCGAGCACACCAGGTATCTATACCGTTACCTATACGACGAACGGTACCTGCCCAGGCAGTGCAACCTTCGATGTGACCATAAACGCAACCCCAACAGCACCGACTGTTGATGCGATTCAGGAGTTCTGTGCGACGGCCGCTCCAACAATAGCAGATCTAGTAGCGACTGGAAGCAATATCCAATGGTATGCAAGTCCGTTCCCATTTGATACTACGGTATTAGACCCAACAACGGCCTTGGTAGATGGAAACACATACTACGCAACCCAAACAATCGACGGTTGTGAGAGCACGACCCGCTCTGCTGTGACGGTAACGTTAACGCCAGATGAGGATGCCAGCTTTAGTTATGCAAGTACAGCATATTGTGTTACGGAAGCTGATCCGACTCCGACAATCACAGGTATTGCAGGAGGAATATTCAGTAGCACGACGGGATTAATAATAGACGGAGGAACAGGAGCAATCGATCTTAGCGCAAGTACGCCTGGGACCTATACAGTTACGTATACCACGGCAGGCACCTGCCCAGGCAGCGCCACCTTTGACGTGACGATAAACACTACACCACCTGCACCAACGGTTGATGCAACGCAAGAGTTTTGCGCAACGCCAGTACCAACAATAGCAGATTTAGTGGCAACAGGTAGTAATATCCAATGGTATGCAAGTCCGTTCCCATTTGATACGAATGTATTGGATCCTACAACAGCGCTTGTTAACGGCAATACTTATTATGGAACCCAAACAGTAGATGGTTGTGAGAGTACCACCCGTTCTGCAGTAACAGTAACCGTTTATGCGATTACTCCTGCACCAACAGCCCAGAATCAAGATTTCTGTTCAGCCGATAATCCTACAGTTGGTGATTTGGTGGCAACAGGAACAAACCTTCTGTGGTATGATATGGCAACAGGAGGAACTCCACTAACGTCTACAGATCCGTTGGTATCACAAACCTATTATGTTAGTCAGACAGAAAATGGTTGCGAGAGCGATAGAACAGCGGTAGTTGTTACAGTGAATACCACTCCGGGACAACCTACAGCAACTGGTGCACAAGCTTTCTGTACTGCAGATAACCCAACAGTAGCCGATCTTGTGGCTACTGGAGATAATATTCAATGGTATTCATCACCTTTCGCCACGGTACCTTTAGCTTCTACGGACCCATTATCAAATGGAAACTATTATGCTACGCAAACCGTAAACGGTTGTGAAAGTGTTGGAAGAGCTATTGTTACTGTAACCGTTAATACAACACCACTGGCTCCAACAGCAAATGATCAAGATTTCTGTTCTTCGGACAATGCAACCGTTGGAGATCTATTGGCCACAGGAAGTAACATTCTATGGTATGATGTAGCGACAGGAGGAACACCATTGTCTTTGACTGATGTTCTTACAAGTCAAACGTACTATGTAACTCAAACAACCAACAATTGTGAGAGTGCTAGAACGGCGATAACCGTAACAGTGACGACTACACCAAATGCACCAACTGCTTCTGACCAAGGATTCTGTATTTCAGATGGAGCAACCGTAGCGGATCTAGTAGCTTCAGGAACGAACCTTCAATGGTACGATGTTGCTTCAGGAGGAAATCCGCTTGCTCCAACTACTGCATTGATTGCACAAACATATTATGTTTCTGATAGCAACGGTGCTTGTGAAAGCCCAAGAACGGCTGTAGCAGTGACGTTGACCACAGATGATGATGCTAGCTTTAGCTATGCTTCCGCAACCTATTGTTCTAATGAAGTTGACCCAACTCCAACAATTACAGGAGTTGCAGGAGGAATGTTCAGTAGTAGTGCAGGAATTTCAATAGATGCAGGAACAGGAGTTATTGACCTCGATGCAAGTACACCTGGTACGTATACGATTACGTATGCAACAACAGGAACTTGCCCAGGCAGTTCAACTTTTGATGTGACCATAAATGCTACACCATTAGAACCAGTCGCAAGTAATCAAGAGTTCTGCGCAAGCGCTTCGCCAACAGTTTCAGACTTAGTAGCTACGGGAAGTAATATCCAGTGGTATGACGTCGCAATCGGTGGAGTTTCGTTGGCAGGTAGTACTTCATTAATTGCTCAGACATACTATGTGAGCCAAACTGTTGATGGTTGTGAAAGTGATAGAACAGCAGTGGTTGTTACACTTACGGCAGACGATGATGCTGGTTTTGCGTATGCTTCTTCGACCTATTGTTCAACAGAAACTGACCCAACACCAATGATTACCGGAACTCCTGGAGGAACCTTTGGAAGTCTTCCTTCTGGATTGTCAATTGATACGAATTCAGGAATTATAGATTTGAGTGCAAGTACTCCTGGTACATATACAGTGACCTATACCACGAATGGTACATGCCCTTCTTCATCAGATGTAATGGTTACAATAACTGCGACAGAAGATGCAAGCTTTGGGTATACATCAACATCGCTTTGTGTCAATGATCTACCAATAATACCTACGATTACGGGTGTTATGGGAGGAGGATTTACAAGTGTTCCTTCGACCGGATTGGCATTGAATCCTACAACAGGAGAGATCATCCCTGGTTCAAGTACTCCTGGAAGTTATGTGGTAACGTATACGACAACTGGGACGTGTTCTGGAAGCTCTAGTGTGGGTATCACAATTGATCCCGCCGAGGATGCTAGCTTTAGCTATAGCGCTTCAGCATATTGTCAGGCAGAAAATGATCCGACTCCGACAATCACAGGTTTGACTGGAGGAACGTTCAGTAGTACGACAGGCCTAATCATAGACCCTGCTTCTGGACAAATTGATTTGGATGCGAGTACAATAGGAACGTACACAGTTACGTACATGACAGCTGGTAGCTGTGTTGGTTCTTCTACTTTTGAGGTGACCGTTAATGCGAATGATGATGCTAGCTTTATGTATGCATCTAGTACATACTGTGCATCTGATGTTGACCCAACACCAACAATTACAGGTGTTGCAGGAGGAATGTTTAGTAGTACTCCTGGACTTTCAATAGACCCAGCTACAGGAGCAATCGACTTAGACGCAAGTGCTGCTGGAGTGTATACGGTAACCTATACCACTTCTGGAGTATGTTCTGATAGCAGCACGTTTGATGTTACCATCTTTGCTACTCCTGGAGCACCGGCTGCAAACAACCAAGAATTTTGTTTGAGTGCTGCCCCAACCGTTGCGGATCTGGTAGCTACTGGAAGCAATTTACAATGGTATGATATGGCAAGTGGTGGAACAGCCTTGACGGGTACGGATGCATTGATAGCACAAACCTATTATGTAAGTCAGACTGTGGACGGATGCGAAAGTGCAAGAACTGCAGTGGTGGTTACGTTGACGGCTGATGAAGATGCCAGCTTTAGTTATTCGGCTGCTATCTTCTGTAGTACTGAGATGGACCCATCTCCAACAATTACAGGAATCGCAGGTGGTACTTTTAGTGCCGATGTTGCATTGGCCATCGATACAAATACAGGAGTCATCGATCTAGATGCAAGTACGCCAGGAACGTACACAATTACATATACAACAACAGGAACCTGCCCAGGGATGGCTACATTCGATGTAACTATTGTAGATACTCCAGCTATTCCGGTAGCTGATGCGCTTCAGGCGTTTTGCGCGGCAGATATGCCTACGGTAGCCGATCTTGTAGCAACGGGATCAAACATTCAATGGTATGCATCTGCAACCGACACGAATCCGCTTCCGCCTACAGCATTACTAAACAATGGAGATTATTTTGTGACCCAGAGTATTGGTAATTGCGAAAGTGATCGAGGAATGGTCGAAGTGATTATCAATCCTACGACGGCTAACCTAACGTTTGCAACCAACATAGATGGTGCAGGATTTACACCAGATGTTGATGCTACCTTGTATATGTTTGCTGGAGGAAGCTTAGAACTAGGTTTTGCAGATACGTTTGCAGGAACGGTGAACTGGGTGCTTCCGGGCGGAGCAACGGCTACTGGTCAAACTCTGTTGATCTCTAACAATGTTGATAATTCGAATTCAGGAATGTACACGGCTACGGTTACGTTTGCGAATGGATGCCCTGTTGCGTCTATGAGTTACAAGTTTACGCTGAATGTGACCGACCTTGTAAAAGTAGCTCCAAAAGCCTATTTACAAGCAGCTATGTTCAACTCTCCTGATGGGCTCATGATGGATGATCTCAGAACCAATGGATATTTGCCAATCATTTCACCATATGGAGATAATATCATTGCAGATAACATGTTGTTCAATTTCACCGGAAACGATGCAATCGTTGATTGGGTCAACGTAGAATTGCGCGATGCAACTGATAACTCGATCGTTATCGCATCTCAGTCTGCGTTGCTTCAAAGAGATGGAGACATCATTGATGATGAAGGAAACCTCGAATTGACCTTCTTGGTGCCGGTTGCAAACTATCACGTAGTAATCAAGCACAGAAACCACCTAGGTATTATGTCGGCTTCGGCGTTACCGTTATCTGGAATGCCAACGGTAGTTGACTTTACCGATAACAGCACACCAACGTTTGGAGTAAATGCTCAAACCACTTTTGGAATGCCGACAGGAACGTTTGGTATGTGGGCTGGTGATGCCAATGGAGATGGAAGAATCATTTTCTTGAATGCAGGAGCAGAGTCCATTGCTGTTAAAGGTGATGTGCTCAATGCGCCAGGAAACATCTTCAATTCGGTGTTCTTTACTCCGGATGGATATTATAACACTGACGTGAATATGGATGCCATGGTTGTATTCTTGAACGCAGGTAATGAAATGATCCTGATCAGAGATAACATCTTAGCACACCCAGATAATATGTTCAACTCGGTATTCTATATCATTTCGGCACAGCTTCCGTAACAGGAGTTGTGAATCGAATTCTAAAAAAGCGGAAACCTTACATAAAGTTTCCGCTTTTTTTAATCATTTTTATTAATTCGTTAATAATTAAATCCTTTCGTTGTAGACTTCGTATTTCCTCTAAAAATTTGTAAATTCGCAACTCTTTATTTTACTACTTTAATTTTTACACTTCGATATGTCAGAGACAGCAATACTAGAGATTGATGGCCAAAAATATGAGTTCCCAATCATCGAGGGAACTGAAAATGAAAAAGCCATCAATATTAAAACATTACGTGGAGGAACAGGTGGGATCATTACCATTGACCCAGGTTATAAAAATACAGGAGCTTGTGAGAGCGGAATCACCTTTTTGGATGGTGAGAAGGGAATCTTAAGATATCGAGGATACTCGATTGAGGACCTTGCCGAAAAAGCCGATTTCCTTGAAGTTATTTATCTGTTGATATTCGGAGAACTGCCAAATAATGAGCAATTAGATAAGTTTCATGAGGACATCAAGGAGCAGTCGATTGTTGATGAAGAAGTGAAAAAGATCCTTGATGGTTTTCCAAAGGCTGCTCACCCTATGGGCGTATTATCTTCTTTGACCAGTGCTTTGACGGCCTTTAACCCATCTTCTGTTGATGTACATTCAGAAGAGGCAATGTATCACGCAATTGTAAAAATTCTAGGGAAATTCCCTGTACTAGTAGCTTGGACAAAGCGCAAGAAGGAAGGACTTCCGTTAGACTATGGTGACAACTCGATCGGTTATGTTGAGAACATCGTTAAAATGATGTTTAAGAAGCCGAATAAAGAATATGTTCAAAACGACATTATCGTAGATGCGGTTGATAAATTATTGATTTTACATGCCGATCACGAACAAAACTGTTCGACTTCGACGGTACGTATTGTTGGATCTTCTCATGCAGGATTGTTTGCATCGATTTCTGCTGGAATCTCTGCCCTTTGGGGACCACTTCACGGAGGTGCTAACCAAGCTGTATTAGAAATGCTTGAAGCGATCAGAGAAGATGGAGGAGATACTAAGAAATACATGGCGAAAGCAAAAGACAAAGCGGATCCATTTAGATTAATGGGCTTTGGTCATAGAGTATACAAGAACTTTGATCCACGCGCAAAGATCATCAAGAAAGCTGCTGATGAGGTGTTAGGAGACCTTGGAGTCGAGGATCCAATTTTGGACATTGCCAAGGGACTCGAAAAAGAAGCGCTTGAAGATCAATATTTTGTAGATAGAAGATTGTATCCTAACGTAGATTTCTATTCTGGAATCATCTACAGAGCGATGGGGATTCCTACAGATATGTTCACGGTTATGTTTGCACTAGGACGTCTGCCAGGATGGATTGCTCAGTGGAGAGAAATGCGATTGAGAAAAGAACCAATCGGAAGGCCAAGACAAATCTATATCGGAGAAAACTTTAGGCCATTTAAAGAGCTAAACGAACGCTAATAATAGAATTTTTAATAAAAGGCTTCGCAGTGACTACTGTGAAGCCTTTTATGTTTCCATAGAATCAGACCTATATGTTGAAATTACACGTTAATGATGAAACATCTCGCTTAAGGGCGGTTGTGTTGGGGACGGCAGAGAGTAATGGCCCAACACCAAAATTTGAAGAGGCCTACGACCCAAAGTCTAAAATCCATATCAAAGAAGGTACCTATCCTAAAGAAGAAGATATGGTGAAAGAAATGGAGGCAGTCGCAGCCGTCTTAGAAAAATACGATGTCAAAGTATTTAGACCCAACGTGATTGAGGATTACAATCAGATCTTTTCTCGAGATATTGGGTTTGTTATTGACGACGTTTTCATCAAAGCCAATATATTGCCTGACCGTGAGCGTGAAATAGATGCCATTCAATATGTTATCGATCAGATAGACTCTGAGAAAGTGGTACAGCTTCCAGAAGAGGCACACGTAGAAGGAGGAGATGTAATGCCTTGGAATAATTATATTTTCGTGGGTACGTACACTGCTGATGACTACCCGGATTATATCACAGCACGTACCAACAGTCATGCGGTCAAAGCACTTCAAGAGCAATTCCCTAATAAAACCGTAAAGGCTTTCGAGCTAAGAAAATCGAATACAGACCCATATACCAACGCGCTGCATTTGGATTGCTGTTTCCAGCCCGTAGGGAAGGATAAGGCCATTCTTCACAAGAACGGATTCTTAGTCGAAGAAGAGTACCAATGGTTGGTTGATTTCTTCGGAAAGGATAATGTTTTTGAGATCTCTGCGGAAGAAATGTACAATATGAACAGCAATGTATTTTCGATTGCTCCTGATGTGGTCATTTCTGAGAAAAACTTCACTCGATTGAATACTTGGTTACGTTCTCACGGAATTACGGTTGAAGAGGTTCCGTATGGGGAGATCGCCAAGCAAGAAGGGCTGTTGCGATGCAGTACTATGCCCTTGATCAGAGATTAAATACTTCCAATAAATAATGTCTAACAAAAGTTAAATCTAAGCGCATTTATCTTTGGGCAAATTCGCTACTTTTGCCAAACAATCCTGTTAATTAAGCACGATGCAACAAATTACCAATACGATCCTAATGATTCGTCCTGTAGGATTCAGGATGAACGAACAAACTGCTGTAAACAACTACTATCAGAAGGTGCTTGACGGACTCTTGCCAGAGACGGTCAACGCCAAAGCTCAACAAGAATTCGATGCGTTTGTAGAAAAATTGAAAGCTGCTGGCATTGACATTGTTGTGGTCGATGATACCAAAGAACCAGATACCCCAGATTCTATATTCCCGAACAATTGGATTTCATTTCACCAACAAGGCACCGTAGGAATTTATCCGATGTTTGCCGAAAACAGACGACAAGAGCGCAGAGAAGATGTGCTTGAGCGTTTGGAAGAGAAAGGTTTCATGATTGAAAATATTGTGGATTATACGGCTGCAGAAGAGGAAGGCGTATTCCTAGAAGGAACCGGGAGCGTATTATTGGACCGTGTCAACCGAAAAGCGTATTGTGCGTTGTCTCCAAGGGCTGATGAAGACCTATTTATTGAATTCTGTGAAGATTTTGAATATACACCAGTTGTCTTTGTTGCCAATCAAACGGTTGGCGATGAACGAAAGGCTATTTATCACACGAACGTGATGATGTGCCTCGCAGAAACCTTTGCTGTTATCTGTCTGGATAGTATCGATGATAAAAAGGAGCGAAAAAATGTAGTAAAACATCTAAAAGAAGATGGTAAAGAGGTAATTGCCATTACTGAGGCACAAGTGAATAATTTTGCAGGAAACATGTTGCAGGTAGTAGGTGCTAATGGTAAAAGGTATTTAGTGATGAGCGCATCGGCACACCAAAGTCTTACTCCAGAACAAGTTGCAACTATCGAGAAACACTGTGAGATTCTATCCAGTTCGCTTGACACGATTGAAGCTTGTGGAGGAGGAAGTGCCCGTTGTATGATGGCCGAAGTCTTTCTTCCAAAAAAATAAGCTATATTCGTGTAATGCTATCTAAGAAGACAAAATACGGATTAAAAGCTTTAACGTACATTACGCGTAAAGGAAGCGATGCACCAGTGCTGATCTCTGAAATTGCCGAAAAAGAGCATATCTCGAAGAAATTTTTAGAGAACATTTTATTAACACTGAAGAACGCAGGTTTCCTAAGTTCCAAAAAAGGAAAGGGTGGAGGATACTATCTGATAAAGCAACCTGAAGAAATTACGTTGGCTGCACTCATCAGAATTCTTGAAGGTCCTATAGCCATGCTACCCTGTGTTAGCCTTAACTTTTATGAAAAGTGCGATGACTGTCCTGATGAGAGAGAATGCTCTTTACACAAGCTTATGATCGAAGTTAGGGACAACACTTTGAACATTCTTGAGAACCAAACATTAAAGGATCTAACATTCGGTTGAAAAAAATTTACGGTGAAAACCTACTTAATTTATAGACTAATAGTATATTTGCATATTGACGTGATAAAGTAACCCACATAGGAGCCTGTTTTTCGCAGACCTATCAAGAATAGTAGTTGTTAATTATGGAGGCGGGATATGATCATTTCAATTGGACACCCTCTTGAAAACATATCCTGCTTTTTCTGCCCCCCAAACGTGGTTACCGCTAGCATCGAAACCTCGATCCCAAGATATCATTTGATCTGAAGAAATTTCAACAATACTTGTAGCATATGAAGCCCCATTAAGAGAACTGCTGCAATTTTTGCCTTGGGTACTACCAACATATTTTTTGTCACTTACCTTTTTTAAAAACACATCGCATCCTTCTCTAATTTCAAGTTGATCAGGAGAGATGCTATCAAAACTTTCAGGAGTATCCCACTTGCCAACCCAGTCGGCTTGCTCCGGAATGGTGTAAATAGTACTTTTTAGGATACTGTCGTTTACTTTTTGTATATGGTAAATTCGCTGTCTGTATGGTTTATTTTGTGTAGATGTCAACGCTTGTTCGACATATAACCACTGTCCATCCTGATTTTTCCATATCGGCGAAACATGAAGCGAGATGTTATAATATTCAGGATCTTGTTCAGACTGCTCCTTTGAGGTGAAATGGCCAGTCATGATAGTAGAAAGTTGCTCAGGGTTTACGGTATCAACCTTTTTACTGGAACAACCCAATAATAATCCTGCGCTCAAAACTAATAGCAACATCGTCTTTTTCATGCCCAAATTTACTACTTCTGCGGTAAAGTAACGCAAAAAGTACTTCCTTTTCCTTCTGTGCTTTCTACTTTTATGCTTCCGTGGTTAATTTCAACCAGTTCTTTACAAATAACCAACCCAAGTCCTGTGCCCTTTTCATTTTCAGTGCCAATGGTGGTAAACGAATTTTCTTTAAAAAGGTTATTGACATTGGATTTTGATATTCCAATGCCTGTATCCTTGATACAAATGGTGACATTTTGGTTTTCTTCCTTTGTTGAAAGTATCACTTTGTCACCCTTTCGGCAGAATTTTACCGCATTGGCCATCAAGTTTTGAACCACAATATCAACCATATCTCTATCGGCTAGGATATTGGAATCAGAGGTTTCATTAATGAGCGTTACGCCTTTAGCCGTTGCCAGACTCCTGAAGAAGTTCTCCTTTTCATCTGCAATTTCCTTAAAATTGAACGAAATCGGCTTTGGGTCTAGTGCTTTCATTTGCGATTTAGACCAATTGAGAAGGTTCACCAACATCAAAGAGGTATTGTTGGTGTTAGAGGTTAACTCGGGTAATAGGTCATTGAACTCGTCTGAGCTCAGCGCTCCATCATTCAGTAGATTAAGTACACCACTTATCGAGAAAATCGAATTTTTAAGATCGTGAGCAACGATAGAGAACAGGCGATCCTTTACTTTATTCGATTCGGCCAATTCTGTTGCTTGCGTATCGATCAGTTTGGTGTATGCGATTTTGTTTTTTCTACTTCTGTAAATAAAGAAGGCAACAATTAAAATAGCACTGGCCAATACGATGAGTACGATGATGATGGTCTTTTGCTTTTGGATCTCTTTGTCGGTTTCGGCCTTTTCTTCTTGAAAGACCTCTTCAGCTTTCTCTAGCTCGTATTGACTTTGAATTTGATAGATCTTCTCCATTTCGACCTCATTGAAAGTCATGGATTTGAGGGAATCTTTTTTCTTATACCACAGCAACGCGTTCTTAGCGTCATCAGACAGATCGTACAAAAGAGCCATAAGCTCATAGTTTTCGATAGCGATGATCTTTTCTGTACCATCATTGATCATAAGGTTGGCCCGAGTCAACACCTTTTCAGCTTCTTCAAAAGCTTCTGATTTTAAATGAAGCTCCGCGATACCGTTCAGCACACTGATTTCACTGGATGGCAATTTCAAACGCCTGAAAATTCCAAGTGCCTGATTCAGGTAGTTGTCGGCTTTCTCAAAATCACCTAATTCAATATACAATCTGCCCATTCTCTCAGAAACTTGCCCCAAGAAACTCTTGTCATTTTCTTTTCTGGCTAACTGAATGGCTTCTTTGAGATAGAGCAGCGCTCGTTGGTTATCTTTTATCTTTACATAGATCTCGGCTAAGAACATGGCACTGTGAAAAACACCAAGGTCATCTCCAATCTCTTTCGTCACGGCATATCCTTTAAGCGTGTATTTCAACGCTTGTTCAAGCTCTCCTACCTGGTTATACGTTCGTCCAATGCTGGCATACCCATAGGACGCACCAACTTTAAAGTCGATTTCTTCGAAATACTTAATAGACTCTAAAAAGTGCTTGATGCTTTCAGAATAATTGCCCAATTTTCGATGGATAATACCCGCATTGTTTTTGATATAGGCTACACCAGTGTGGTTGCCAATTTTTTCATAGTAAGTTATCGAAGAATTATAATCGTCTAATGCCAAATGAAAGTTTTCAAGGTCAGCATTGCAGTTTCCACTGACATAAAGTAAAGAGGCCGTTCCCTTGTCGAAGTTTAGCTTTTTCGAAAGCCCAATGTTATCTTGGATAATGCCGATTGCCTTTTCATGATTACCATTAAGGCTTAATTCGGTAACGAGTGCGATCGCAGTATTGATGCGATTGGTATCGGCCTTCTGAATCACTAGGTCAAGGTATAAACTATCGATGACCTTCTTGGTCCCTTCTTGTGCCTGTATAAGAGGGAATGAACATAGAATAACCAATAAGAATAAGAAGTAGCTTTTATTCATACGCATCTTGTAGGCTAAATCGAGCTGAAAATCAATAACTTTCAGTGTATTGCAAATAAGTAAAAAAAAATAAGAATTGAAAGAAAATATTACTAAATCAACCTTTAGCAATGTTCTTTATCATACCTCCAAAAATGAAATAATGAAAAGGAATCAGCAAGTACCAATAAATTCGGCCTAAAACTCCTTTGGGTCTAAACGTGGCAGTCTGCCGAAAGATGTTCTTTTCATCAATATGAAATTCGAGCCATGCTTCTCCAGGAATGCGCATTTCAGCGAAGAGTAACAGACGTTTCTCTCCCTTATTTGCAAGGAGTACTCTCCAAAAATCTAGGGCGTCTCCAGTGAATATCTTGTCGGCATGTGTACGACCTCTTCTAAGCCCCACGCCACCGACCAATTTATCCAAAAAGCCTCTTATTTTCCACATCCAATTCCCATAATACCAGCCAGTTTCACCACCAATGGCCCAAATCCTATCCATTACCTCCTCGGGGTCATTGATTGCAATGGTCTTTTCGTCCTTTAAGCATCCATGGCGAGGAACTTGGACATATCGGTGTAAACTTTTCTTAAATCGACCACTGACCATGCTGTCCTTCCAACTGCTTACGACCATATTTTGATCGATTTTGATAAATGCCATTTCAATGGCTTCAACATAAGTGTGGGGTGTTATCCCTAAAATTTGCTGAAGCCGCTTGTCTTTCGCAATCACCTCCATTTTCATGCTGTTTACTAGATTCACGGCTAGTTTATAAGAAGTAGAAGTCACAAAATACAGCCAGTACGAAGAAAGTCTTGGCGTCATAATAGGAAGAGTGATGACCCAATTACGAAAACCACGCGTTTTGGCATATAATTGTAGCATCTGTTTATAACTAAGGATATTGGGGCCGCCAACATCAAAAGAATCGTTATAGCATTTATCATTGAATAGAACACCTGTTAAAAATTCAAGGATATCCCGAATAGCAATAGGTTGGGTTTTCGTTAGAACCCACTTGGGAGTAATCATGATGGGTAATTTTTCACAGAGGTCCCTGATGATCTCAAAAGAAGAACTTCCAGACCCCACTATGATGCCAGCTCTTATAACGGTCAAGTTATAGTTTCCTTGGGATAAGATATCCTCTACTTGTTTTCTTGAAGAGAGATGCTTTGATAGGTGCTTATCGTTAGCAATGCCACTCAAATAAATTACCTGTTGCACTTTTGTTTTCACCATATAGCGGTTAAAGTTTTTGGCTGACCGTGCCTCTTTCTCATCAAAATCGGTGGTTGATGAGGTCATTGAGTGAATCAAGTAGTACGCGGCATCAATGTCATTTGGAAAATTATCTAGGGAAGGGGTGTTCAAAAAATCTATCTCAAGGATGGTGATCATTACCCGCATCTGTTCGTCGATCGATAATCTAGAAGCGTCTCTCACTGCGCAGATGACTTCATGTCCCTCGGCAATTAGAAGAGGTAATAGGCGCATACCTATGTAGCCGTTGGCGCCAGTCAACAGAATTTTCATAGCAAATAATTTTATCTAAGATACAAATAATCAAGGGTTTGTATTTGGTTTGTCGGGCTTTACTGCCTTAGAGAGTACTAGTTAGATATGCCGCTTTTTGAGAGATGATGCGCTTCAGAAAGACATGGGCCGACCTTTCATTTGCCAAAACCTGAACAAAATGCTGATCTCGATATAGCGTGTACTTTTGGCTGTCTCCTTTATACACAGAAAGCTTGTAAAATGGAATGGTAAACGCATAGCTCTCCAAAAGAGATCGAAAACCAACAATGATTCCCTTAGGTCTCAATTCTATATTGCAAACATTGCGATTGTTGTCAAGAACGAGAAGCTCGTTGATTTCATCGCAAGCTTTTATTATGGGAAGTCTAGGTGAGCCAATGCCACCCATTTTGATTCTGGCTAGGAAAGAATAAGGTTGCCCCAGTTCGTGATCAATGACCTTTTTTATTTCAGGGTTATTATAGGAAACATTATGCAACATAGATTATCTGGTAACCGTTTGTTTCGAAGTTCTATAAAGATACTGCTTTGCTTCAAATTATCTTGATACAGAAGTGAATTTATGAGTATCTTTGCAGCTTAAATTTTTAGCCGAATGAATCTACAGGAAACATTATCGCAAAAGGTCAAAGAAGGATTTAGCGCCTTATACGGCGCCACATTAGATACGGTAGAGTTTCAAGCGACGCGCAAGGAGTTTGAAGGCGACATTACCGTTGTGGTGTTTCCGATGCTACGTGTAAAGAAAATGAATCCTGCCCAACTGGGAGAGCAGTTAGGACAGTATTTGGTCGATAATGTCTCAGAAGTGGTACGATTCAATGTGGTGAAAGGGTTCTTGAATTTGGTGATAGCCGATTCGTATTATCTGGATTTCTTCAACCTCATTAAAGAAAGAACAGATTATGGTCACGGTCAAGAGGGTGATGGAGCCGTGTTGGTTGAATATTCTTCTCCCAATACTAACAAACCGCTGCACTTAGGACACGTTAGAAACATTCTTATGGGCTATTCGGTTGCAAAGATTCTCAAAGCCGCCGGTAATAAAGTATACAAGACGCAGATCATCAATGATCGCGGTATTCACATCTGTAAATCGATGCTCGCTTGGTCACGATATGGAAACGGAGAAACTCCTGAATCTACAGGGTTAAAAGGTGATAAGTTGGTCGGAAACTATTACGTTGCCTTTGATAAGGCCTATAAAGAAGAAATAGCGGCCATGGTTGCTGAAGGCATTAGTGAAGAACAGGCAAAGAAGGAAGCGCCCATATTGCTAGAGGCTCAAGAGATGTTGAGAAAGTGGGAAGCAGGAGATGAAGAAATCGTTGCACTTTGGAAAAAGATGAACCAATGGGTATACGATGGTTTTGATGTGACCTACAAGGCCATGGGTGTAGATTTTGATAGCTATTATTATGAAAGCAATACCTATTTGTTAGGGAAAGAGTTCGTAGCCGAAGGATTGGCAAAAGGGGTATTCTTTAAAAAGGAAGACGGCTCAGTCTGGTGCGACCTCACTGATGAGGGTTTGGACGAGAAGATCGTACTAAGAGCCGACGGAACCGCCGTTTACATGACCCAAGATATCGGAACTGCAATTCAACGTGTTAAAGATCATCCAGATATTACAGGAATGGTCTACACAGTAGGGAATGAGCAAGACTATCACTTTAAGGTGCTATTCTTGATTCTTAAAAAACTTGGATTCGATTGGGCCAAAAACTTGTACCATTTAAGTTATGGAATGGTAGACCTTCCGACAGGAAAAATGAAGAGTAGAGAAGGCACTGTTGTCGATGCCGATGACCTCATTACTGAGATGGGAAGTACAGCTGAAGAGATTTCGAAAGAACTTGGAAAGCTGGACGGATATACCGAAGAAGAGAAGAAAGAATTATACAAGGTAATTGGTCTGGGTGCTTTAAAGTACTACATACTGAAGGTAGATCCGAAGAAGCGTATCCTCTTCGATCCAAAAGAATCAGTGGATTTTCAGGGGAATACAGGGCCATTCGTACAATATACTTATGCCAGAATTCAGTCAATTTTGAGGAAGGCAGATTTTGATAGTTCAAAAAAGATTGAAGCGATAGAAATTCATCCTAAAGAGAAAGAACTGTTAAAACAGTTGCAAGGATACCCTGCATTGGTACAACTAGCTGCCGAGAACCACAGCCCGGCATTGATAGCTAATTACACCTACGACCTGGTGAAAGAATTCAATTCATTCTATCAGAATGTATCCATTCTTGGAGAATCTGACGAAGACAAGAAAATCTTTAGAGTACAGCTTGCCAAAAAGGTAGGAGCCACCATTAAAAGTGCCTTTACCCTCCTAGGTATAGAAGTACCAGAGCGTATGTAATTACTTTAATGTACTCAACGAAGCCTTGTCAATAATTACGTCAACGATCTTTTGCAGCGTTTTTAGATCAGGATGTTTGTTTGCCTTTGCATGAGCAATCCCTTTTGAAAAATCGGCCTCTTTGAGACGAGCTCCTTTATTCAGGAGTTCAATTAGCGTCTCTTTGGCCTCTGGATATTTATCCGGTAAGAAGATATATCTTGATGACCAGAGCGACAGAAGATTTTCATTAAAGATGGACTTTTGACTCAACCCTTCATCTACATACCTTTCGCCTTCTTCAGTTTTTCCTAGCAAGAATTGGTTCTCGGCTAAATTTCCTAGGTTAAATAGGTTCTTAGAGTCTATCTCATAAGCTTTCAGGTAGTATTTTTCGGCTTCTTCAATTTTATTCTTAACTGTGGTCAAGAAAACAGCATAGTTAGAATTGGAGTCAAACTCATTGGGATTAATCGCCAAGGCCTTTTTGTAGTGCTCTTCGGCTTTGTCATATGATTTGCTTTGCGTTTCAAGAAGATAACCATACCAGGTATGAACCCTACCATTGTCCGGGTAAATTCGCAACAGTTTTTCGTATACCTGTTCTGCTTCGTCGGTCTTTTTCCGAATTGAAGACAAAAAGATTCCGTAATTGATATTAGTGAAAAATGAATTCGGGTCTAGCTCTAAAGACTGTTTATAGTACTTTTCTGCTTTGTCATAGTTTTTTCTAATGCGTTCTAAGAAATAACCATAATTGCCAATGGTAATGGCATCACTAGGGTTTGATTTTATAGACTCCTTATAGTATTTCTCGGCTTTGTCATAATCTCCTATTCTGCGATGTAAGAAGAGTGCATAATTACTAGTGGCTATATAGTAATCAGGATTTAGTTCAATACTCTTCAGATAGATTCTCTCAGCCTCTTCATAATCTCCCTTGAAATCTTCTAAGAATACAGCATAACTCACGAGAAGCTCATGACTGTCTGAAAACTTCTTGATACCGTTTTCGTATATCAGCTCTTTGGCCTCTATGCTTTCTTCAGCTTTAGCAGCTAGGTCAACGTCCCACCAAGTTTTAAAGTCTTTAGAAACGAACTTAAATGCGTCTTTAATACTCTTTTCTTTTGTTTCTTTAGCCAGCTTTTCAGCCTGCTCACGGTATCTTCTGGATCTGGATTTTGCTACTTCAGAAATATGAGAATCCAATAGTTTTAGATCAAGGGATTGCAGCAATAGCATCATCACTTCATCAAAACCCGCAATGTTGACAAAGTGCCCATTCCACTTGTTGACAATATCTTTGATACGTTCTTCGGGCGGGTCGCTTCGATAGCACCAATAAAGCCCTTTTCCAGAAGCCGAAATTTCGTCCATATAATTCATAAGGCTGTCGTCGTTTCCTCCGTAACCGATTACAATGGGGGTGTAGGTCTCAAATACCCTGCGCAACACATTCTTCCATTTCTCAGAAAGTTCTGATAGTTCTTCCGGAGCGCTTTTGGGCTGAAAAAGAATGTCTCGATGAATCTTTGCAATGATGGGTCTGGTGGTCGTCAGCTCTACGTAATCAGTGAGTGATTCATGTCCGCATACTAACGGTTTTTTGTTGGTAAAAGTGAAGAGAGCATCTTCGGTCAATGAATCGAAATTAGTGGTGATGACCACATTGTTACGTGTCTGTGAAAGAATCTGTGCCAACACCGAATACCCAAAGCTAGGTTCAATGCTTTCCATGGTTTCTTGCAAAAACTGAAACCCTTCGCGCTTATCTTGTTCAAACCTTTTCTGGTAGATTCTACTGTAGAAATTAGCCGCATTGCTCTCATCGATCTTTTCATCGGCCAACCATTGTCGATCATCCTCATGATAGTATTCGATGATCTCATTGTACCATCTTTTTGCCAATTCGGCACCTGTGGGAATTCCCGAAGGACGAGAAGCCCCTGCTCCTAAGATAAAGCAATATCGAGTTTGACCATTAGGTTTGGCCGCAAGACGCCCTATTTGTCTGATAAAGGTTTGTTGTTGAATTTCTTTCATAGCCCGGAATAAAAGATAAATCTATGAAAATGAATAAGTTGTGTCATGGGGAAAAATCCCTAAAACGTAATACGCAAGCTAAGATTTGGAGTAATACCGAGTGAGGTTTGCTCGATACGCTCTACTTCATCGTCATCATTGATGCGATAAAACACATCGACCACGTTGGTTTGGTTTGTTAGGTTCCATACGGAAGCTCCCGCGAAGGCAGTGATACCATCAGAAAGCTTGAAGGTATACGTAGCCGATAGGTCAAACCGCAGATAATCATCCAATCGAGAACTGTTTGGGGATTGATAATTGATGAGGTTTCCGTTGGTCTCATCACCGCGAACGGGCTCTGTAAAGGGACGACCGCTTCTCCAGTTGACACCCGGTGAAATTTTGAATCCGCGATTCGAATAACTTCCAGCGAATGATATGGCATGAGTAATGTCCAAATTATTCGGAAACTCAGAAGGCGTCAGGTCATCAAAACTATAGTCATTCTTCGCATACGAATAACTAAACCATGTAGAGAAATTTCGGAACTTCTTATTGACCAAAAAATCGATTCCGTAGGCGCTGTAGTTTCCAATGGCCCTTACAAATTGAAGTTGGTCCTGAAATCCCTGGCTAGATGCTGTGATATCGCTCACTTCTTTGAAGTACCCGTCAATACTAGCTATCAATCCGTCGTTACTGCTGTAGTGTAATCCTACAGAGGCTTGTTTGCTTGTAACAATTGGGATATCGGCCTCATTAGACAAACGCCACCTTCGCTTTTCGATCCCCAGAAAGTCATTTTGAAAATCGATGACTTGGGTCGTGCTTTGACTTTTCATTTCACCGAGTACTTCCACTGAAAAATGATCAGAAAGCTTTTGATTCAAGCTTACTCTAGGTTGCACCAGTGCCTTGTCGAATTTCTGGAAGTAATTAACCCTTCCGCCTAAAGTAATATTGGTACGGTTGTCATCAGAGCTATACGTGGCCTCGGCAAAACCACTGTGTGTACGTAAGACTTCCTTTATCAAACGTCTGAATCTAGGAAGGTTGATATCTTCAAGATTGCTGATACCCACTTCGAAAAACTGGTAACCACCATGCAGTTCGATGCGATTGTTCAGGTCATAGCTGGCATGCAACTTTACGCCAGTATCGAACACTTCGTTTTCTTGTATTAACCGTTGGTCGTTGATGATATCAAAGTTAACGGCGTCCAAGTTGTACAACGAGAAATACACTTGTGCCTGTGTTGTGAAGCGCTCGTTCCAATCGCGTTCATAACTCACAGCTCCAGCAAGATTCTTTTGAATCAGACCACTGGTCTTTGCCTCAAAATCAGTAGCGTTCTCTGTGGTCTCTAAATAGTCTATTTTGTTGTAGACATTGATAAAATTGAATCGCAACTTATCCCGATTAGTGATGTCGTACAAAAACTTGGCACTGAAGTCGTAGAAATAAAAATTCTGATCCGTGGTGATCACCCGATTGTTATTGACGCTTTGCGAGTTAATAACCTCAGTATCCCTAAAGGCGCGGTCAAAGTATTGTTTGTAGGTAGGCGTTTCGAGAATGTCGGCCATAGATCTTCTCGCCGAAACATGCAAGGTTGTTTTATTTGAAAGCGGAATCTTCCCATACACATCCCCATTGATCATATTGAGTCCAGCGCCGCCAACAAATGTATTTCTAAGTCGATCTTCAGAACGTATGTCTAAAATGCTGGATACCCCGTCATCAAATCTGGCACTGGTTCCATTCTTGATCAAGGTGACCTTTTCAGAAAGATAGGGGTTGAAGGAAGATATCAATCCGAAAAAATGGCCCGATTGATAGATTTTGATACCATCCCAAAGAATAAGGTTTTGATCGTGGGTGCCACCTCGAACGTTGATATTCGATACGGTTTCATTGATACTTTGAATGCCAGGTAACGCCTGAAGGGTCTGTAACACATCGGGCTCAATAAGGCCAGGTAATATTCCGAGTCGTTTGGTGTTGGCGGTAAAGGCACCGTCTATTTTTTTGTTGATTCCTTCGGTGATATAGTTTTGAAGAACGACCTCCTGCAATGCTTCGATATTGGGTCGCATTATAATCGATTTACAAGGTAACTGACGTAGTTCTTCTACACGAAAGACCATGGTCTTATAACCCAGAAATCGAATCGAAACGGAGCCGACACCCTCAATGTCGGTCAGGGAGAAGTAACCGTTTTCATCGCTCAAAGTAATTTGATCGTTGTATTGAATGGTGGCCCCTTGTATTTTTTCTTCAGTGTCAATGTCAACAAGGATTCCACAGATATCTGTTTGTTCAAGATTAGGTTTTATGATGGTGATGAAACGCTTGTTAAGTTGTTGAAAGAGAAGCCCTGTGTTGGCTTGCAAAAAGTCTAAAGTTTCAGGAAGAGTCAATAATTCTGAAGGCGTTTCGACTTTAATACCTTCTATATTCTCATCTACATAAGTAAAACTAACGTCAAAGCGCTTCTCGAGTGTATTGAGCACGTCAACAAGCGCCAGCTTGTTATCTACTTCTTGGGCAAAGAGAGAGAAGCATGAGAACAGTAGCAGTAATAGAATGGGTATTACGGCCTTACTAATCTTCAAAAGAAAGCACTATTTGTTGTTTTTCGTTTACTATTTTATAAGTGAGATTTAGGGGAAGGGCAATCGACTTGATGGCCAATTCCATATTATTATGTACAAAGCGTCCTGTAAATAGAACATTGGTGTCAATATCGTTGGCAAGTATTGAAACTCCATACTGACGTTCAAACTCTTGAAGCACCAGTTCAAAAGGAATACTTTTAAACGTACTTTCATTTTGAGTCCAACTAGGTTGGTTGGCCACTACGCCGTTGCTTCCAGTAATGTTTCCATCGATGACTACAAAACTACTCTTGGCAGGTAGCTTAGTAGTGGAGCCATTATGAGTAACGCTTACCAATCCTTCGTAACAGATCACTTCAAAATGACCTTTTCGATTTTTTACGTTAAACTGAGTACCCAAAACGGTCACAATTCCTGCTGAGGTCCTCACGTCAAACCGGGCACCCTTTGCAACTTTGAAATACGCCTCTCCCTCGAGAGATACTTCGCGATTTGTTTTCCAGTCTTTTTCGTTGAAGGTAAGGGATGAAAGTGCGTTCAACGTCACATTCGAAGTGTCAGGAAGCGATATTTCAGTTTTTTCGGCAACCTGCGTCTCAATAACTGTGTCTGTATTACCAAAAACCACAAAGTAAAGCATGGCAAACACAGCCACAGCCGCAGCAGCGGTGATCAAAGGTCTAAAACGATCCAGGGTGCGTACCTTGCCTTTGTCTTGAATTTTGGTCAACAGTTTCTCAAGTTCCGCTTCGGTTTCATAGACTTCTGGAGCAAACCCTTTTGAATGCTTGGTGAGTTTTACAAGAGAAGCATAGGTGTCTGTCTGTTCAAACGCCTTGAGCTCATCGCCCGTAAGTTCGCCATTCAGCCATTTTTTTATATAGTATTCATGTTCCATAATCCTACATTCTAGTTATATAACAGATTCGATATCGTTTTTCCTACCTGGTTATTAGTTATTGGTCGTTAGTTGTTGGTCTTTGGTAATTGAAAACCCTATTTCTAAAGCCCCAAATTCCAAATCTCAAATTTCAAAACTCACATCTCAACCCTTCGCTATTTCATAGCTTCGGACATGTAACTGCAAATTCCAGTTTTAGTGCAAGCCATTAAGTATAGAGTACACAGAAGTTCTGAATTTTGGATGTTAAACCTACGCACGAGGCTTCGGTTTATAAAGATGAATTTTGAATGATTTTCTTCCAGCATCCAGCATCCAGCATCCAGCATCCAACGTCTCACATCTCATATCTCATATCTCAATACTAAGTACTCAATTATTACATTACTTCATTAATACATTATTTCATTGATGCATTGCTACATTAAAACACGTCTCCGAGTTCTTCCTTCAACTTTGCCAGAGCAGAATAAATCCTTTTCTCAACACCCTTAGTCGATATGCCCAACATTTCAGCGATTTCTTTGTGTCGTTTTCCTTCAACTCTATTTAAGAGGAAGGCGGTGCGTTGTGCTTCAGACAGATTCTCGATGGCCCGCTGTAGCTTTTGACTGTATTGTTTTTCCTCTAAAATAAATTCAGGGGATTCGTTGGTATGTTCTTTAGGTTGTTGTTGTCGATAAGAGAGGGCGGTCTTTTTTTTGGACAGTTCGTTAAGCATCGCATTGTTGGCAACGGTGAACAAAAAAGAACGCGCTTTCTCTGGGGATACCTTCTTGCAGTTATTCCACAATTTTACAAAGGCCTCCTGAACCAGATCCTTGGGATTGTTGTCTTCTCCGTATTTATAGTATAGAAAATCGTGAAGGTTTTTGGCGTGCTGTCGAAACAAGCCGCTGAAGGTACCTTCGTTGCAAACGTTTTCTTCATTCTTCTTGGCCATTAACAGAGGGTTCTTTCTAGTAAATTTAAAAAAAAGTGAAATAGTGGGTAGGAATTTTTTATTTGAATCGGTTATATGATTGAATAACGATCAAGAAAACATTAAAACCACTTCATATGAAAACAATTAACTACGCATTAAAAGTATTGTCCTTGGCGATAGTTTTACTGTTTGTCTCGTGTCAAGACGAGACGATCGAGGTTATCGACCCTACCGATAATCAAACAGTTCAAGCAAACTCACCAGTTGCTCGATTGATGCAGCGCACTTCCCTTAACGACGGTTCTAGCGATAACATTATCGACCAGTCTAGCTGTTCAGACATTGTACTCCCAGTTACGGTGGTGGTGAACGGATTAGAGATCATTATCGATTCTGAAGAAGATTTTGAACTGATCGAAGCCATTTTTGAAGAATTCACCAACGATAACGACGAATTAGAGATTGTATATCCAATTACTATTATCCTTAGCAACCACGAAGAGATCGTGATCAATAGCCAGCAGGAGCTAGAGGCACTTATCGCTGATTGCATTGAAGGAGGAGAAGATGATGATATCGAGTGTATCGATTTTCAATACCCGATTACAATTTCTACCTACGATTCAAATAATCAGATTGCTGATACGGTTGTGATCAATAGCGATGCCGAGCTTTACGAGTTGTTCGAGAACTTGGATCCGGCCACTTTTGTAAGTCTCAACTTTCCTGTAACCCTTGTGACGGCCGATGGGAATGAGGTCGTGGTAAGCAATTATGAAGAATTGGCAAATGCGATTGAAGCTGCCATTGAGGCTTGTGACGAAGATGATGACAACGACTATGATGACGATGATGTGGACCTTCCAATAGATCAATTGAATGAACTATTGACAACATGTCCATGGATTGTCGATAAATTGATTGTCAACGGAGATGATCTGGGAGAGCAATACGAAGGATATGTACTTACGTTCTTCGAAAACGGAACCGTTACCGCTACGATCAACGATGCTGTTTGGAACGGTACATGGGGGGTCGAGGCCACTTCAGTCGGACTGGTATTTGTGTTAGAGATCGAAGGACTAGAAGACTTTAACAATATTTGGCGACTGCATGGAGTAGAGCATTACAACGGAGTGATAAAGTTGGACTTTAGAAGAGGTGACAGCAGACTAAGATTGAAAAAGAACTGCGATAACGGAAACCCTACCGATTGCTCAGAGACCTTTGTTGATCAAGCACTGACCAATTGCTTCTGGAGAGTGGTGTCTTACAACGGAAACGGAGAATTCAGTGATTTCGAACTGTATTTCAGAGAAAGTCAAACGCTCGAAGTGCAACACAGTATCAATGATGGAGTGTTCTTCGGAGCTTGGAGTACCTCTCAAAGTGGTGCAGGCGTGGTCGTTGAGATTAGTCAGCTCGATGGTAATTTGATGGTGTTCAATTCAAACTGGACAATCACCGAATGTGCAGCCGGAAGGTTTAAAATGGTCAGCGGAGATGATTACATCATTATCGAAAAAGACTGCGGAAACAATGCAGGTGGCGATGTGGCACAGATCAAAGAATGGATGACCATGGGAGAGTGGATTGTAGCCAACTATAATGACTCAGGTCAAGACGACACCGGACTTTTTGAAGGCTATGGGTTAGACTTCTTGGAAAATGGAGGTGTAATTGCTGAAAGTGCAAACAGCCTGATTGATGGTGAATGGAACGTCTACAGAGACAACAGCAATGTATTGAGGTTTGATCTAAACTTTGGCAATGACCAACCCTTTAATGAACTCAATGACGACTGGCGCATTGTAGAAGTGTCGGCCAATAGAATAGAATTAAAAGATATTAGTGGAGGAGACGGAACAGTTGATATACTGGTCTTCGAGAAACTATAAAAATAAAGTTGTTTTTAGGTTAGTTTACTTTTTGTCCCAATCTTTACTTTAGAGTTGGAAAAGCCGCCCGGAGGGGCGGCTTTAGTTTTTAGACAATATTATGCCGTGCAACCTTCCTACTTCTAAGACAAATCCTTAAATTTGCACTTCTTATAAAATGAAGTATCGAATATGTTCAATAATTTATCAGATAAACTAGATAAGGCGCTTCACGTACTCAAAGGACATGGAAGCATTACTGAAGTCAATGTTGCCGAGACCCTTAAAGAGGTTAGAAGAGCTTTACTAGATGCCGACGTTAACTTTAAGATAGCCAAAGACTTTACCAATCGTGTCAAAGAGAAAGCGTTAGGGCAAAACGTATTGACAACCCTGCAGCCAGGTCAGTTGATGGTAAAGATCGTCAAAGATGAGCTTACCGAATTGATGGGAGGCGATGCCGCTGGTATCAATCTTTCTGGAACACCGACGGTAATATTGATGTCAGGTCTACAAGGATCGGGTAAAACAACGTTCTCAGGTAAATTAGCCAACTATTTAAAAAATAAGAAAACAAAAAAGCCATTATTGGTAGCTTGTGATGTATACCGTCCTGCGGCAATCAACCAGTTGCACGTGGTTGGTGAGCAAATTGGTGTTGAGGTCTATTCTGAAGAAGGAAACCAAGATCCAGTGGCTATTGCAACTAATGCCATCAAGCACGCCAAGCAAAATGGACACAATGTGGTGATTGTCGATACCGCGGGTCGTTTGGCAGTTGATGAAGAAATGATGACCGAGATCGCCAATATTCACAAGGCTATCGAACCACAGGAAACCTTGTTCGTAGTAGATTCTATGACGGGACAGGATGCCGTGAACACGGCCAAGGCCTTTAATGATCGATTAGACTTTGAAGGGGTGATCCTAACCAAATTGGATGGTGATACGCGTGGTGGTGCGGCCCTATCGATCAAATCGGTGGTCAACAAACCGATCAAGTTTATCGGTACAGGTGAAAAGATGGAAGCTATTGACGTGTTCTATCCTTCGCGTATGGCCGATCGTATTCTGGGGATGGGAGACGTAGTGTCTCTTGTTGAAAGAGCGCAAGAGCAGTTTGATGAAGAGGAAGCCAGAAAGTTACAAAAGAAGATTGCCAAGAATCAATTCGGTTTTGATGATTTCTTGAAGCAGATACAGCAAGTAAAGAAGATGGGTAATATGAAAGACCTCATGGGAATGATCCCAGGAGCGTCAAAAGCCATGAAAGGAGTAGACATTGATGACGATGCCTTCAAGCACGTAGAAGCCATCATCCATTCGATGACGCCAGGAGAGCGTACCAATCCATCCTCAATAAATGCCAGCCGCAAAAAGCGAATCGCCAAAGGAGCCGGTCGAAGTGTTCAAGAGGTCAATCAGCTTCTAAAGCAATTCAACCAAATGAGCAAGATGATGAAGATGATGCAAGGAGGCGGTGGCCGAAAAATGATGCAAATGATGAAAAACATGAGGTAAAAACTCATGTTTTTTTGTTTATGGCAAAATGTACTAGCTTTACTAACAACTAACAACTAACAACTAACAACTAACAACTAACAACTAACAACTAAGAACCAATAACTAACAACAGATTCCCGCCTTCGCGGGAATGACACCAACAACTAAAAAATGACCATTCTCGACGGAAAGAAAGTTTCAAACCAGATCAAAGAAGAGATAACTCAACAAGTAGCCGAAATGAAGGCACGGGGTGAAAAAGTACCTCATTTGGCCGCAGTACTTGTTGGAAACGACGGAGCAAGCCTCACCTACGTAGGGAGCAAAGTTCGTGCTTGCGAGCGTATCGGTTTCGAATCTACTTTGGTCAAAATGCCTGAGACTACTTCTGAAGAAGAATTGTTAAAAAAGATTGAAGAGCTCAATCAAAACGATGATATCGATGGCTTTATCGTGCAACTGCCATTACCCAAACAGATAGATACTCAGAAAGTATTGCTAGCCGTGGACCCAGACAAGGACGTTGACGGATTTCACCCTATGAACTTCGGAAGAATGGCGCTAGAGATGGAAACTTTCATCCCAGCAACACCCTTCGGAATTCTCGAGATGCTTGAGCGCTATGAAGTAGAAACTAGTGGGAAGCATACTGTTGTCATTGGCCGAAGCCATATCGTCGGAAGACCCATGAGCATTTTAATGGGACGCAAAGGATTTCCAGGAAACTCTACGGTTACCTTGACGCACAGTCGAACCAAGAACATAAAAGAAATGACGCTCCAAGCCGATATCATCATCACTGCCTTAGGCGTACCTGGATTCTTAAAAGCAGACATGGTAAAAGAAGGCGTGGTGGTTATAGATGTTGGTATCACAAGAGTTCCTGATGTGACTCGCGATCGTGGGTACCGTATCACGGGCGATGTCGATTTTGAGAATGTGAGTAAGAAGTCTAGTTTTATCACACCAGTTCCCGGGGGAGTGGGGCCTATGACCATTGCGATGCTACTAAAGAATACCTTGTTAGCAAGAGCACGCCATAAAGCTGCAAAAGCATAATTGAGAACCTCCTTTTGGAGGTTTTTTTATGCGGAAACTTTAACAGTTATGCTGTAACAATTTTCTTGCTCAACAGTCATACTAGTTATAACCAATTTCAAACACATATGAAGTACACAAGTAAGTTGCTTTTGCTTCTTTTGACCTTTTCTGTAACGGCTTTTGTGAGCTGTAAGAAGGAAGAGGAAAAAGAAGCAGGAGAAGAAACTAAAGAACTGGCTTCTGGAATTATTGCGAAGAACATGGATACTTCGGTAAAACCAGGAGATAATTTTACCGCCTATGTCAACGGACAATGGATGAAAACCACTGAAATCCCAGCCGACAAATCTTCTTACGGCATCGGGACCATTGTTCACGAAGAATCAGAAGACAATGTAAAGAAGATCATCGAAGAATCTGCCTCTGGCGATTTTGCTGAGGGATCTGATGAACAAAAAGTGGGAGACCTCTATCAGTCATACATGAATATGGACAAGAGAAACGAGGTAGGGGTTACTCCGCTACAGGAAGAGTTTGCAAAGATCGATGCCCTCAAAAACTACGATGAGTTGGCGGTGTATTTTGCCCACGCCAACAAGTATGGTTACACGGTGCCGATAGGGCTCTTTGTATATCAAGATTTCAAAAACCCTAATATCTACACCATTTATACATGGCAAAGTGGATTGGGGCTTCCAGATCGTGAATATTACTTAAAGACCGATGAGCGCTCTGAGTCCATTAAAGGAAAATATGCAGAGCATATAGAAAAGATGTTTGGTTTAGCAGGTTTGCCTGACGGAAAAGCAGCTGCAGAAACGATCATGGCACTCGAAACTAAGATTGCCGAAAAACATCTTGAGAAAGAAAAGACCAGAGATTTGGTAGGCCTCTACAATATGCTTGAAGTTAGCAAGCTCAGCGAGGTGATGCCAGATTTTAACTGGAGTGGTTTCCTAAAGGAAGCTGGTATGGACAAGCAAGAAAAGCTGGGAGTATTGATGATCGATTATACCAAAGCATTGAATGATATCATCAAGAATACTGACATGGACGTTTGGAAAACCTATCTAAAATGGGGAGTGGTCAATGCAAGTGCTTCTCAATTGAACGAAGCTTTAGATACACAAAACTTTGAGTTCTACAGCAAAGAGTTGCGTGGGACCAAAGAACCGAGACCGATGTGGAGACGTGGTGTTTCTGTCGTAAATGGAGCCTTGGGTGAGGTCGTTGGTAAAGTATATGTAAAGAAACACTTTCCGCCAGAAGCTAAGGAACGCATGGAAACCCTAGTTGAGAACTTGATCAAAGCCTATGAGGTGAGTATCAAAGAACTTGATTGGATGAGCGAAGAAACCAAAAAAGAAGCGCTAGACAAGTTGGGCAAATTCACCCCAAAGATTGGATATCCTGACAATTGGAGAAGCTATGATGCCCTTGAGGTGAAGGCAGATGATCTCTTCGGAAACATGAAGCGATCAAGCCTATTTGAATACAACCGACAGTTGGCCAAACTTGGACAACCGATAGATCGTGACGAATGGCAGATGACGCCACAGACCGTTAATGCATATTACAATCCAACACTCAATGAGATTGTATTCCCGGCGGCTATTTTGCAACCTCCTTTCTTTGATTTGAATGCGGAAGATGCCGTTAATTATGGAGCCATCGGAGGTGTGATAGGACATGAGATCGGTCATGGTTTTGACGATACCGGAAGCACTTTTGACGGAGATGGAGCTATGAGAAACTGGTGGACGGACCAAGACCGTGATGAGTTCAAAAAGAGAACAGGGGCACTGATCGAGCAATACAACCAGTTCGAAGCACTTCCTGGGTTGCATGTCAATGGCGAGTTCACCCTTGGAGAAAACATAGGAGACCTTGGCGGATTGAGTATCGCATTAAAGGCCTACAAAATGTCTTTGAATGGAGAAGAAGGACCTGAAATGGACGGCTTTACGGCCGAGCAACGTGTGTTCTTAGGATGGGCGCAAGCATGGTGCGGACTTTCTCGCAACGAAGCGTTAGAGGTGCAGATCAGTACGGATCCCCACTCTCCAAGGGATTTTAGAGTGAACGGAGTGGTAAGAAACATCCCAGAGTTCTACACAGCATTCGATGTAAAGCCGGGCGATTCATTATACCTTGCTCCTGAGCAACGCGTAAAGATCTGGTAATTGACCAAGATGATAAAAATGAAAAGCCTTCCGATTCGGAAGGCTTTTTTTATGGTGTGTTTTCTAAGATGATCTTTGCTAATTGCTCGACTGTCTTTGCCTTTCGCAAGGCTTTTTCTTTATCCTTTGTAAAAGTATCAAACAACTTAATCATTTTATCCTGAACCATTAGGATGGTGTCACGACTCTCGGGTTTTTCATCATGAACGCGCTTGTAAGCGTCGTATAAGCGCTTCTTTTTGTACTTATAATGGGCAGCCGTATTTGGCGGTTTGCTGTAATCTTTGGTGATGTACAATCGGTTGATAATCTCGTGATTACGGTCAATGACCACTTGCTTTTCCCTCGCAACCTGTTGTTGTTGAGCTTGCTGGAGCTGTTCTTGCTGCTGAGCTTTTAATTTCGCTTGCTGCTCTGCTGCTGCTACCAACATCTTTTCTTTATCCGCATGCACGATATAGGTGCGTTTGATCAATTCGGTAGGCCTTTTAACACTAAAGGCATCATTTACGGTTGAGGTAATATTGGTCGTACGTGAAGCCCAGCGTACATTGTTTTTGGGCAAGTATTCGTAATTGAAATGTGCATAGTTCGTCACACTATCTTGAACCGAAAGATTAACTCCTAAAACCTGCTTTTTTTCATACTCTATGAGCAATCCGCTAGGGTCTACAACCTTACTGATGGCTGTGGTGATGACACTTCCTTTTTTCGATTGATAATCTGAGGTCATCGAGTGTATACTATCACTTTGAACACTATAAGCATATCGTTGAATGCGCAAAGGACTCGGTCTAAACGAATCAAAGTATCTGGCTTCGGTAATACGCTGTTGCGGGTCGTATGCGAAAAGTTGCTTGTGTGTAGCTTTTCCGTAGTTGGAACTGTTTTCATCATTGCTAAAGGTTTCCACCTCTACAATATGACCAGTCGCATTATACCGGTATAGATTTAGTTTTTTGGAAAGTTCGGGAGGTCCACTATTAAAACTTCTCGAAAGCCTTCCGTCTTTATAAGTAAAAACCCAGCGTTCAGAGAATTGATTTTTCTGAAGCGCTTGCTCTCCATTGAAAACTGAGAACGACACCAGCTCGCCATTTTTACTAAAGCTGTACACGGCTATCGAGTATGCATTTTGATTTAAATTGAAAGATCCGAACTGTTCCCGAATACGATATCGGTACTCTGCGATCTCAGCAATATCAAGTTCGATAGGGGGAATGTCAATTCCGGTTACTATAGAAAGGTTGGTGTTTTTAATAGCAGTATCCTGAGCCGAAAGTGACAGGCTCAGTAGCAAAACAGTAATGAGTGAAAATACCTTAGTGGTCATTTATATAATTATTGAACTTAAAAAATGCTATCAATCAATATTATATAAAATGGGGCTCAAATATAAGTATTTTAGCCGAAAAGCGATGTTTGATCGTCAGGGGGTTATTCCCGATTATTTTGCAAATAGTTGCGTCATATCCTTGAACGCCTTAAACTCTAGCGCATTCCCTGAAGGGTCATTGAAAAACATGGTGGCCTGTTCACCGACCTCACCTTTAAAGCGCACATAGGGCTCAATGACAAAAGAAACCTTATGTTGCTTCAAACGTTCGGCTAGTGCTTCCCAAGTGTCCATTGGTAGGACGACACCGTAATGGGGTACAGGAACTGCTTTTCCGTCAACAGGATTGTGATGAGACTTGTGTGTTTCCTCCTTCGGCTTATAATGGATGACCAATTGATGGCCAAATAGATTGAAATCGACCCAGTGGTCACTACTTCTTCCTTCTTCACAGCCCAATACTTCTTTATAAAAGTTGCGGCATTCTTCTAGATTGTGAACTGGGATGGCAACGTGAAAGGGTGTTACAGTGCTCATCGGGTGCTTTTTTATTCTTCTCGTTTAATGCATTCAATTTTCCAGGTAGGGTAGACAATGCTGGCCTTTCCTCTTGAATCCACCCATTCACCAACCCACTTGTATCCAGTCTTGGACATGTCATAAAAGGTAAGGCGATAAAAGCCATCCATCCCGTTGGGAGCTTTTTGTTCTCGGTAAAGTACGATCTTGCCTTCTTCTTTGTTCCCTTCCCAAACGGGTAGCGGAGCGGTTGATGGGAAACCACTAGAATAGTAGTGCACATACCAACGTGTGCTATCGGCACTGAACTGGCGAATGCTTCCAGAATGTCTTCCGTCGGATTTGAGGGTCTCATCCTGAACCGCGTTTCCATTCATGATGTACTTAAAGCGCCAGAGCATACTAACAGGTTCCTGCCAAGAACCATCCGGGTTTCTACTTTGCGAAGAGCAGTCACATTCACCGATCATCGGTGCAAAATCTTTGATCTGATCAGGTGCAAAAGGATTCGGACGTCCAAAAGGGTATTGTTTCGAAGGTTCGTATTGTCTTGAAGGTTCTTGGGCCATTAACATGGTGCACAAAAACAACAAAGCAAGCGTTAGGTAGTTTTTCATTCAGCGTACAGTTGGTTTGGTTTATTGTCAACTAAATCTAAGGCAATTATATTAAAAAACCTCCAAAAAGAACGTTAAAACAAAAGAGGTTTTGTTAAAGGAAAGATTTTAGGAATCTTCGCGATGTACTGACTCAATGGAGAAGGCTGGTAAACAAATGGCCAAGTATTCGCACTCTTGGTCAAAAGGGTTGCTGTATTGAATTCGCGTCTTTTTCTGAATCTTTATGGATTGCCCAGCTTCGAGTATTATTGTTTCTCCGTCAATGATGAATTGCTTCTTACCGCGAATGATATAGGTGTATTCGTCAAAATCAGGTGTTTGAAACGGTTCGCTCCAGCCCGGAGGCGCTACCATATGCGCAATGCTGATCTCTGAATTCCCATCACTAGCGCGCCCAAAATGTTCTTCAATCAACTTTCCGTCGGTGGTCGGAACCACAAAAGGAGACGTCTGTATGGTATATTTTTTTGACATGGGTTCGTCTTTATTGTCATTCCCACGAAGGTGGGAATCTTTTTCACGTTAATTGGAAGCCAATACTGAGTACCGGGACGCATTACATTAAATCATTAAAGCATTATATCATTAAGGCATTGTACTACTCCCATCCCAACATCATGAACTTGATCTTCGCCTCATCAGGGATTTGCACAGCATCGATGTTGAGACTTGTATCATATCGTAAGTCGGCTGGCAATTCTGCTTTATCAATGGTGAAATAGGCATCGATCTCGTTCACAAAGATCACAATGTTTCTAAGTGTATTTTGGATAGAGTTGATCGTATATTGTTCGCGTAGTTCTTTGAAGGTACTACTTAAAGAAACGCCTTTATCTGTGACAAATCGTGGATCATAGATTTGAACCGTTTCGATGGTTTCTGCCGGGTCATGTTGTTGCTTTGGAGTCAAGCTCAGTAGCTTTTCACCTTCTTTTGAATAGACGAGATAGTTGTCGCTTCCGGCTTGTACATAATCTCCTTCACCAATGCGCTTCACCAATGAGTCATTGACAAAAATAGAATCTAACTGAGCAACGGTGGTTTCTTTGGTCAGTTTTCCAATCTTTCCTTTGGAAATCAAAAACGGATTCTCTTCTTTGGTACTGCATTGCACAAATAGGCTAACAAGAACAAGGGATAACAATACTTTCTTCATAAAACGAATTGGGGTATATAAATGATTAAATGACTTTTTTCAGAACACCAAGCACACCTCTAATGAAGGTAGCACTGGTGAGTACTTTGACAACAGGATTCATACGAGTGCTGCGACGTGATGAAGAACTTCTGCTACGAGAGCGACTTTCCTTTTCTTTTTCCTTGCGTTCTTTTTCTTTGGCTTCGGCGGCCTCGGCCTTTTCGATCTTTTCGTTGAGAATTTCGTAAGCACTTTCGCGATCGATAACCTCATTGTATTTCTTGATCAAATCAGAATCGCCTAGTACGTCCTTTAATTCCTTATCGGTCAATACGTCCATACGGCTCATAGGAGCGCGTAGCATGGTTGCTGCCAATGGTGTCGGGCGTCCTTTTTCATCCAAAGCTGAAATCAAGGCTTCACCGATTCCTAGAGAAGTTAATACTTCAGCTGTATCGTAATATTCAGAATCAGGATAATTCTCAGCGGTTAGTTTGATGGCCTTTCTATCTTTCGCTGTAAAAGCACGCAACGCGTGTTGTACCTTTAAACCAAGCTGTGACAATACCGCATCCGGCACGTCTGTTGGGTTTTGTGTCACGAAATAGAGTCCGATACCTTTTGAACGGATCAATTTCACGATGCTTTCTATCTGATTGAGTAGTGCTTTTGAAGCTTCCTTAAAGATCAAATGCGCCTCGTCAATAAACAAGATCAATTCTGGTCGTCCGCTATCTCCCTGCTCTGGGAAGGTACTATAGATCTCGGCCAAAAGACTCAGCATAAAAGTCGAGAATAGCTTCGGACGATCTTGAATGTCCGTTAAGCGAATGATGTTGATATAGCCACGACCATCCTCATCAATGCGAACAAGGTCATTGACATCAAATGATTTTTCTCCGAAGAACAACTCGGCACCTTGCTGTTCGAGTTCGACAATCTTACGCAAGATGGCACCAGTCGAGGCCGTAGAGATACGACCATAAGCTTCTTGAAATTCTTTCTTTCCTTCACCTGTTGCGAATTGCAATACCTTCTTAAAATCCTTTAGGTCTAGTAGTGGATACTTATGGTCATCGCAATATTTAAATACGACGGCAACGATACCCGATTGGGTTTCGGTAAGGTCTAAAATTCGCGATAAGAGGACGGGTCCGAATTCAGAAACGGTCGCACGAAGGCGTACCCCGTCTTGTTCTGAAAGTGACATAACTTCAACCGGAAAGTTCTTCGCTTCAAATGGAAGTCCGATTTTTTCATGGCGCTCATCGATTTTCGGATGTCCCGGACTCGGTTGTGCGATACCACTCAAATCACCTTTAAGGTCCATCAATAACACAGGGATTCCTTGGTCCGAAAGATTTTCCGCAATAACCTGAAGCGTCTTTGTCTTACCAGTACCGGTGGCACCAGCAATGAGTCCGTGGCGATTCAAGGTCTTCAACGGCACTTTCACATGCGCCCCAGTAACGGTTTCTCCATTAAGCATGGCGGCTCCCATAGTGATAAAGTCTCCTTTGGTCGTATATCCTTTATTGATGAATTCTAAAAATTGATTGGTATCACTCATGATGACTAAAATTTTGATAAAAATAAGCTAATTTTAAACAAGATTAAAAAGGCTTTCTACTTTCCATCGACTCAAGTATCTATATAAAGTACAAAACCATCGATTACCAACCATAAAACACTTTCAAATGAAAACTCTTTACAAGTTTAGTGCATTCATCATATTGACGCTATTCCTTTCTTGCCAACAATCATCAGGAACCATCACCTTTTACGAATCACACGAACCCAAAAAACAAAATGCGCCCTTCTCTGATGCGGTCGAAGTCAATGGTATGTTGTTTTTAGCCGGACAGATCGGTATGGACCATTCAGTACGTAAAGTAGTACCTGGCGGAATTAAAGCGGAAACAAAACAGACCATTGAAAATATCAAAGCCGTATTGGAGCATCACGACTCCTCACTGGACCGCGTTGTGAAGTGTATGGTCATTTTGAGCGACATCAATGACTTTGCGGCCTTCAATGAGGTCTACACCCAATACTTTCCGAACAAACCCGCCCGAACCACTTTTGCCGCAGCAGGCTTGGCCGCCAATGCCAAGATCGAGATCGAAGTGATCGCTATTAAGTAGTTCTTAGAATATAAATAGCCACCAATTCACGAATATTTTAGTTCGATAAAATCTACATGTTAATTCCTTCCCCTGACAGGGGAAGGTGTTCAGTTCTTGAACTGAACGGAAGGGGTGTATTGCTTTGCAGCAATTGTTATTCCCAAGTACGCAGGAATCTGCCTCTCGTTTACTGTATTCAGTACAAAGTATTGAGATATGAGATGTGAGATGTGTCTTCACAATCTGAACTGTCAGAATGTAAAATTTAAGTTAGAAAGAAGGCTTCCCCTCTAGAAAGAGGGGATTGAGGGGTGTGTATCCCCAGCCTCAATACACCTCCCTTGGTCCCTCCTTGTTAGGAGGGAGATGTCAGATTATTCCAAAAAATTAAACTAAACGAATACACGAATCAACAACCCTTCGCTCTGCGAGCTACGGATTGTGAAGACATTAATTCATTGTTTCATTAATACATTCCCTCATTATTTCATTAATACATTAATTCATTGTTTCATTGTTAAGACATATCTTTGCCGCATGAGTACAGCAGTGATCACAGAGATGGTAGACAAGGGAGTGATGCTTCCGTTGATGGAGGAATTTTACACGATTCAGGGAGAGGGATATCATAAAGGTACGGCCGCCTATTTCATTCGAATAGGAGGGTGTGACGTTGGATGTCATTGGTGTGACGTAAAAGAAAGTTGGAATGCAGCCACGCACCCACCAACACCAATTCACAACATTGTTCAGAATGCTGCCAAGTACTCAAAGACCATTGTGATTACAGGAGGAGAACCATTAACTTGGGATATGGGGCCGTTGACTTCGGCTTTAAAAGAACAAGGAATGAGTGTTCATATTGAAACCTCGGGCGCCTATCCAATGTCCGGTACGTGGGACTGGGTTTGTCTTTCTCCAAAGAAAATGAAGCTTCCGGTTGCCGAAGCCTATGCTGCCGCCAATGAATTAAAGGTAATCGTATACAATAAGCACGACCTGATCTTTGCCGAAGAACAAGCCGCGAAAGTTTCAGGAGATTGTATTTTGTATCTGCAACCCGAATGGAGCAAACGAGATACCGTAATACCGATGATCGTTGACTATGTGATGGAAAACCCAAAGTGGAAAGTTTCATTACAGACACATAAGTATCTCAACATTCCTTAAAAAGCCCTTGAAAACCAGAGTGTATAAACCGTTAGGCGCTAAAAAATGCGCTTGGTCGATCATTATAAATTCACATCATTTCACCAATGCCTTTGGGTGCTCGATTGGGTACTTTTGAGGTACACTAAACATCAACTTATGAAGGTATTTGCAGTTGTTTTTGCGTTGTTCACAACAAGTTTCTTAATTGCACAGACGGATCCATTCGTCGAGGATACCAAACATTACTTGGCCATCAATGGCACTGAGGCCCATTACAGTGAAGCTGTTGACCAAATGTTTGAACTGTTGCGAAAACAATATGCCACCAACAAGGTGCCCGAATCCGTTTGGGAAGAACTTCAGAAGGAAAAGCCCGGTGCATTGGAAGATTTGAAGAGTATGATGGTGTCGGCGTATCGGGCTTATTTTTCTCATGATGATATCAAGAAGATCATTGAGGTCTTTGAATCACCTGCGGGTCGGCAGACGGTAAAAGATGCTACGAAACTGACCGAAGACCAGAAGGTGTACATCAACAATTTCTACAATTCTGACACAGGACAAAAGGTCATTGCTGCCCAAGAAGACCTTAACCGTGTCGCGCTTGAGATCTCTGAAGTTTGGAGTGGCTCGCTATACAAAAGCATGGTCGCTAAGCTTAAGCGGAAGGGCTATGAGATGCCACAGTAAGTCGCGCTAGGTAGTCGTAGTGTTCTCCTTCAACGATCAATTCACAATCCAACCCATTGGCTATGGCTGCACGCTGTAGCGTATTGTAATCGATGTACAACCAATCGAAGGGTTCTTCCTCTTCACCCTTGTAACTCACAAAGAATTCTAGTTCTCCGTAATAGTTTTTGTTGTTGGTGACCCAGCGTCCGCCATCCTCATCTTCGTCATACATATAGATGATATCAGAAGAATCCAACAAGATCTGTCCGCCAGGTTTTAATAGTGTTTTTATATGCTGAAGGAATTCAGACATGCGACCTAATGTACCCGCCATTCCGGCGCCATTCATCAAAAACAGCAGCGTATCATAGGAAGCACCGCTCATGTCCATCACATCGGCCATTTGAGCGTCTTTGATCCCGCGAAGTTTGCAAGCTTCAATCGCTCCTTCGGAAACATCAATAGCAGTCACCTGCATATTTCTTTCTTTTTGAAGGAATAACGCGTGACTTCCCGCACCACAACCAACGTCCAAGACATGTCCAGAAGCCAATTGTAAGGCCTTTTGCTCGATCAGCGGCATTTCGTCATACGAACGAAACAAATACGGTAACGGAAGCTCATCCGCCTCAGAGATCGTAGTTTCTGTGATGAGGTCCTCAGTATAATTTCCCTGTTGGTAATCGAGTATGGCCTTTCCGAATAGATCTTTCATTGTCTTGTCATTCCCGCGAAGGCGGGAATCTGTTTCTTTTGTTTCAGGTTTCAAGTTTTTCGCCACGAATTCACAAATGTTCTTGTTTATAGGTTCTCGGTCTTTTGCCCTCAAGTGCTAAAACTTCTGGGGTAAAAATTTGAGATTTGGGATTTGAGATTTGGAATTTCAATTTCCCGTACCTTTGCATTACACGCAAATTATTATATGGAAGACTTTTTAAAACAGCTCCCAAAACTCGCCAAAGATAAGCATAACGAGAACAAGAAGTACTTTGCCAAACTAAAAAAGAAACCGCCCAAGGATCTTGATTATGTGATGCAAGAATTGCATGAGGAAGAATTTGAACGCACCGATTGTCTTACGTGTGCCAATTGCTGCAAAACAACAGGTCCGTTGTTCACCAATGCAGACATTGCTCGGATAGCGAAACACTTTAAGATGAAAGAACAAAAGTTCATCGAAACCTATTTGCGCGTTGATGAAGAGAATGACCATGTATTACAGTCGGTTCCGTGTACCTTTTTGGATGCCGAAAACTACTGCATGATATACGAAGTGCGCCCGAAAGCATGTCGCGAATATCCGCACACGGATCGCAAAAAGTTTCAGCAGATATCGAACCTTACACTGAAGAATGTTTCTATTTGTCCGGCCGCTTTTAACATCGTTGAGGAAATGAAGAAACGCATTCCGAAATAAGGCAAAAAATGTATCTTTAGAAAAAATTACCCATGGAAACCGTTTTAGCCTATTTTGATAGCATCCCTTCGTCTCACCGCAGCCTAATATTGGTAAGCGGAATCACCTTTTTCTGGCTATTGGAGTATGCCGTACCGTTATTCAAATTCGATTACAAAAAATTTAAACACGCATGGCCAAACATCTTCTTTACACTGACCACAATTGTTGTGAATTTTGTGTTGGCTTTTATTCTGTTAAAGACAAGTGATTGGACCGTCGCCAATGATTTTGGCGTATTGCAGTGGTTGGATCTTCCGCTTTGGGCAACGATATTGTTAGGGGTGGCGCTGCTGGATTTGATTGGCGCATACTTTGCCCATTGGGCGGAGCATAAGATCAAACCACTATGGATGTTCCACTTGATCCATCATACCGACAATCATGTTGATACAACAACGGCGAATAGACATCATCCGGGAGAGAGTTTGATCCGTTTTATTTTTACCACTTTCGGTGTATTTATCATCGGTGCTCCGGTCGGAATCATCATGTTGTATCAATCACTTTCTGTGGTGCTTTCGCAATTCAACCATGCGAATATCAAAATGCCCAAATGGGTGGATGATGCCATTAGCTGGGTGATCGTTTCACCCGATATGCATAAGGTGCATCATCACTACGTACTACCGTATACCGATACCAACTATGGAAATATCTTTTCGATCTGGGATCGCCTCTTCGGAACCTTCGCCAAAATGCGCAATGAAGACCTCATTTACGGCGTAGACTCTTATCCCGATGTTGACTCCAATTCCCACATCGGAAAACTACTGAAGCTGCCGTTTGAAGGCTATCGCCCGCCTGTTGGAGGGAAGTTCAAGGAGGAAGCCCCCTAACCCCCTAAAGGGGAACTTTCATTCTTACTCTAAAAGTTTAATCGTTTATTCGTTGAGTTGTTTAGTTGAGATTTGGAATTTGAGATTTGGAATTTCAATTGCTTTTGCCTCTGCGATATAGCTCAATAAACCCTCCGATAAGCACAACAGAACCGATGAGTCCCATAATATTGGTTGATGATACGTCTCCTTTAAAAAGCATGTAACCGCAGTATCCCGCTCCTAAGAGTCCTATGACCAAAAGCACATATTTTAGTTGTTGAAGATTTAAAGGTTCTTCTTCATCGGTGATGGTGAATTGCGCCTTTACGGTGTGTGTTAATGGTGAAAGGCCAATTTCGTCAGCGCAATCTCCAGAAAAAATGGGGCCAGCACCATCGTACAATTGCCCTTCGACAAAGCGCCATAGGGTGTCTATTTGTTCTTGATTGGGCTGTGCATTGGTGTAAAAGTCCATGTATACATGGATTTGATGTCCTTCTAAGTAAAGACCGAGATGACCGCCCTTTATATCAAGCGGTTTTAAGTGTTCGGCATCATTGCCATCAAAAAGATAATCGACTAAGTTGTCTTTATGACGCTTACCGTCCAATTTGCGAAGCTCAGGAACTTTGGTGATAGTTTCCTGTTCAGTACCATCGTAATTCTGTTTGATGACCATGATAGGTCCGTGGAATCGTATTTTCATGTAAGGGTTTTTATGAGTTGATGTCATTCCCGCGAAGGCGGGAATCTGTTTCTTGTTTCAGGTTGTTATTTTTGGCTTTTAGTTTTTAATGATCAATGCGATAAATGAGCAAAAGATTCCTGCATGCGCAGGAATGACAGTAATCAAGGATACAACAAATAGGGTTTCCGCATTTCACGATACGCATCCAGACCTTCTTGCCAAGTGGCTTTGATCTGTTCGGCAGACCAGCCTGCTTCGATCTGCTCCTGAAACTTTTTAGTGCCTGCCAATCGCCAGAGGTATTTGTAAAAGAAAGGTTCTTCTTTGCCATATTCTTGATTCATTTGGTAGAATTCGATGAGCCAGTCGAGTTTGATCTCTGATAGGCGTTCAGTACCGCTTAGATTGTAACCCCAGCACTCTTTGCCTTCATGCTTTGGGTATTTTGAACCTTCATTAGGCATGGGTGTAAAGTTGAAGTAATGTCGTTTGATCCTGTAATGCGGAATGCCCGCGATCTGAAATTGCATATCCGTACCACGACCGATGCTCACGTTGGTTTGCTCAAAGAAGCAAAGACTCGGATAGAGGTTGATGGAAACATCATTTGGTAAATTCGGCGATGGTTTTATCGGAAGACTGTACGGCGTATCGTGCGTATAATTTTCCATTTTAATGACCTTCAATTCACACTGCCTGCCATCTTTCAGCCAGCCTTGACCGTTGATCATTTGCGCGTATTCGCCAATGGTCATTCCGTGGACGATGGGAACAGGATGCATCCCTAAAAAGCTTCGATTTTCTTCCTCTAAAATAGGTCCGTCGATATAATGTCCGTTGGGATTCGGGCGATCTAAGACTAGCATCGGAATCCCGGCTTCGGCACAGGCTTCCATCACATAATGCATCGTAGAGATATAGGTGTAAAAACGCGCCCCGACATCTTGAATGTCAAAGATGACCATGTCTAAATCGCTCAATTGCTCTTGGGTCGGTTTTCTGTTTTTTCCGTGGAGGGAAAGCAAGGGCAGCCCCGTTTTCGTATCGACACCGTCTTTGACATGCTCGCCGGCATCGGCTTTTCCTCTAAATCCGTGTTCGGGGGCAAAGACCTTTTTGAGGTTGATGTTGTGGCTTAGGAGGGAATCGACGAGGTGGGTGTGCTTCTCGACAGCTTCGCTGGATGCCCTCGGCCAAAATTTCTTTTGGTTTCCGGCAGTGCTCGGGGTGACAGCGCTCTCGACTGCGCTCGAGCTGACATGGGATTTAAATATTACCGATGTTTGATTGGCAACCACACCGATACGCTTTCCGGCGAGTAACGGAAGATAAGACGCGGTTCGGTTGGCACCGACGACGATACTTGGGTTGCGAAGGCTGTCTCGCGACTGTACGGCTTCCTCTTTATCAGTATTGATGGCATTGGAACGGTTTCCGCAGGAAATAGCAAAGAAAAGAAGGAATAAAAATGTATTTTTGAGAAGTTTTAAAACGGACATCGACAGATCTTGAATTACGAGTTTTTTATAGCTAAACGCATTATTGGTGCCAAAGAGTATAAAAGTAGCATTTCGGCACCAATAATAAAAATTGCGATCGCCGCCATTGCGCTGGGTCTGATCATGATGATGGTGGCCATTGCAACGGGTGTCGGACTCCAAAAAAAGATCCAGGAAAAGGTGTCGGCCTTTAACGGACATATTCTCGTGTCGACCTTTGACAACAACAACTCGAATGTGTCTTTAAACCCTGTTTCTACCCAGCAATCCTTTTATCCTGAGTTTACCGATGTGGAAGGCATTTCGCATGTGCAAGCCATCGCAAACAAAGGTGGAATCATACGTACCGAAACGACCTTTGAAGGTATTATTTTAAAAGGGGTAGGCCCTGATTTTGATTGGCATTTCTTCAAGGAATACTTGATTGAGGGCGAATTGCCAAAGGTGTCTGACAAGCTAAATCGTGAAGTGATCATGTCGCAATACATGGCGAATCGCTTGCAGTTTTCGGTAGGCGATACGTTTCGGGCGTTTTTTTTTAAGGATGACCCTGAAAAGCTTCCGAATGAACGTACGTTTGAGTTGGTCGGAATCTACAATTCGGGATTCCAAGAGTTCGATGAGACCTATGTGATCGGCGATATCAGACATGTGCAACGCATGAACAAATGGAAAGACAATGAAGTAGGAAGCTTTGAGGTCTTTATCGATGATTTTTCCGCCTTAAAAGAAAAAGGGGTAGAGGTATATGAAAGCATTCCGTCGACACTCGATACACAAACCATCGGCGATAAATATTACTACATTTTTGAATGGCTGTCGCTCTTTGATTTTAACATCGCCGTGATTATTGCAGTGATGATCATTGTGGGCGGTATCAATATGATCACGGCCTTACTGGTTTTGATCCTTGAACGTACCCAAATGATTGGTATTCTGAAATCCATGGGGAGCAACAACCGCAGCATTCGTAAGGTGTTTTTGTACAATGCGGGCTATCTGATCGTCATCGGACTCTTTTGGGGCAATCTTATCGGCATCGGACTCCTGCTACTTCAAAAGAAGTTTGGTTTCATCACGCTGGATCCCGCCACCTATTACGTAACACAAGCACCTGTGTACATCAACGTTGGACATATCATTCTCCTCAACATTGGAACGCTGCTCTTATGTCTCTTGATGCTGATCGTTCCTTCGTATATCATTTCGCGCATCTCACCGGTGAAGGCGATTAAATTTGACTAAAGCCCCCTAACCCCCAAAGAGGGAACTCTCACTCTTGTCTTTAAAGGTTTAATCGTTTATTCGTTGAGGTGTTTAGTTGAACTTCTAGAATAATTCTGCCATCTCCCTCCTAACAAGGAGGGACTAAGGGAGGTGTATTGAAGCTTTTTGGTTTAATTTTTACACACCCCTCAATCCCCTCTTTCTAGAGGGGAAGCCTTCTTTCAAAATTCAACATTTAGAATCTCATATCTCAACCCTTCGCTCATAGAGCTTCGGATTGCAGGCACATCTCATATCCCTAGAGTTTATTCGTTTAGTTGTTTAGTAGGAATTTCAAATCCCAAATTCCAAATCTCACATCTCGCATCTCGCATCTCACATCTCACATCTCACATCTCATATCTCATATCTCATATCTCAGTACTTAATACTTTGTACTACTCATTGGTAAACCGTTAAACAATTACAAAAACTACAGACTACCGACTAAAGACTAACAACTAATCCGTATCTTTGCACCTTCAAAAATCGCATATGAATTACGCAGATAACATACTTGAAACGATTGGGAACACCCCACTAGTAAAACTCAATCAGATAGCAGAGGAAGTAGACGCCTTGGTATTGGCAAAAGTAGAGACCTTTAACCCCGGAAACTCGGTAAAGGATCGTATGGCCTTGAAGATGATCGAAGATGCCGAAGCTGACGGACGCCTTAAACCTGGCGGAACCATCATCGAAGGTACTTCGGGTAACACCGGGATGGGACTTGCTTTGGCAGCCATCGTGAAGGGATACACTTTGATCTGCGTGATCAGTGATAAGCAATCAAAAGAAAAGATGGACATCCTTCGCGCCGTTGGTGCGCAAGTAGTGGTATGTCCGACCGACGTTGAACCCGACGATCCACGTTCGTACTATTCGGTATCGAAAAGGCTAGGAGAGGAAACTCCGAATTCTTGGTACGTAAACCAATACGACAATCCGTCGAACGCGGTGGCGCATTATGAGCAAACTGGACCAGAGATCTGGGAACAGACCGAAGGAAAGATAACCCACTTCGTTGTCGGAGTAGGAACCGGAGGCACCATTTCGGGCGTTGGAAAATACTTGAAAGAGCAAAACCCGAACGTTAAAGTTTGGGGCGTTGATACCTACGGTTCGGTGTTTAAAAAATACCACGAGACGGGTATCTTTGACGAGAACGAGATCTATCCATACATCACTGAAGGTATTGGAGAAGACATTCTGCCAGCCAACGTAGACTTTGATACGATTGACGGCTTTACCAAAGTGACCGATAAGGACGCGGCGGTCTTTACACGTAAGTTGGCGAAAGAGGAAGGTATTTTCGTTGGAAACTCCGCAGGATCGGCCATTAAAGGTGTGCTACAATTGAAAGAACACTTTGGGCCGGATGATGTCGTTGTGGTATTGTTCCATGACCACGGAAGCCGTTACGTCGGAAAGATGTTCAATGACGATTGGATGCGCGATCGCGGATTCTTGGAAGAAGAAATTACATCTGCTGTCGATTTGATCAAAGACCATATCGACAAACCTTTGGTGACCGTATTTACCGAAGAGTTGGTATCGCACGCCATCGATCGTATGAAACGCTTTAAGATCTCTCAGATCCCGGTAAAAGACACCACAGGATTTGTAGGGTCGGTAGACGAAACTTCATTATTCAGAGCCTATGTCGAAAACAAAGAGATCGCCGAAATGCCGATCAAAGACGTGATGCAAGCAGCCTTTCCGGTGGTAGACAAAGACACCTCTATTGAAGCCGTTTCAAAATTGATCACCAAAGAAAACCAAGCTGTATTGGTAGACTTGGGCGAAGGCAAACACCACATCATAACGAAGCATGATATTATCAGTGCTATTTAAATTCCTGCGAAGGCAGGAATCTAGTCGATAGTCGTTGGTCTTTAGTCGGTAGTTCTTATTTCATGAATGTAGTTGGCAGTGAGAAGATTCCTGCCTTTCTTCTACGCCCTGGCTTTGAAGAACGTAGGCGCGGGAATGACAGTCCTTCGTTCTTAGAGCTTCTGACCGTATAGACAAATACCCAAAACCTAAGACCCAGTACCTGTTTCCCCTTTGGGGGTTAGGGGGCTTTTAAGAAGTCTTATCATGTTCCTCTTTGATCTCGCAAAAACGTTTGTGAAGTACACGATTGCGATACAGGCTATAGCCAAGTAAAGCGAGTCCGATGAGCAGCGCAGTAGACATGATGGTCACAAGTTTGCTCAACTTCATGACCTGTTTTAGGTCTTCGTTGTTTTCGCCAAGTTGAGATTCTTCCTGTAAAGCCGTATCGGTTTCTTCGAATTCAGTGATTTCTACGGGTTGTTTGTCGAGAGGAGTGGTGTATGCAAAACAGCAATTACATGCCAATAGCAAACACGCAATGATGTATAAGGTTTTCATGGTTTAAGTAGGTTACGGGAGGCTAATGTAAGAAAATAAGGCATACTAAGTCGCTGAAAAACAGATTTTTTTATAAACACACGACTTTTTCCTACAAATACACACCGTACAAGCCCTGTATTAGAATACTTGTTAAATTTTCTGCGGAAGCGCTCATCCTTTGTAGGAAGCCGACTCAAGGCATTTGATCACCTCGGAAGCCCTATTTTTATGTGGGAAAACTACCCAATCGCCAGAAAAGACGCGCTACCCTAAAAACCTATTGGATTTATAGGGTATTTGATCTAAAATTTTGATTTTCAAATTATTATTCCTACATTAGGAGTACCTACTCATCAATATTCTGGAGCCCCAACATCTGTTAGTAACTGAATTATTAACAAATAAAACCTTTTGATTATGGGGAACATTACTACGGAACAAAATTCAGAGTTTTACCTTGGCTTTTTAAAGGTAGTGACGTTTTTAATGAAACTCGTCCTTATCGCTGTTGTAGCATCTGTGATGCTCAAGGGCGTGGGTGTGTTTTAGGATAAAGCGCAACTAGTTTTAAAAGTTGGAGGTAGGTCGTCTCCCTAGAGCGACTGAGAAAACATTGACCTTTGTTAAAGGAAAACAAGCCGAAAGGCTTGTTTTTTTGTTGGGGTAGTTTGAAGGTGTACTTATGTGTGAAATTTGTAAATTGTTGGGGTAAACGAGTTTGTAATTTGAACATCATCGTCAGAAACATATCTTTTATATTACTCTTTCTATTGTCAAGTCAGGTTCTTTCGCAAAGATTTGAAATGAAAATCGACTCTATTCTCAATCTTGAAATTGCAGATTTAAAGAAAAGCGGAATAACAGAAATTGGATATACAAAATTGACTTGCGTAAATTGGGGAGTTTACTCAACCGTATATTTATTTTGGACAAAAGAGAATTCAACGTTTGTTCAAAAATTTAAAAACTCTGAATATGATGATAAATCATTGCAAAAATTCAAACCGATTAGATGTACTGATTCAACCTTTTTCGGATTTTATAGGCATTATGAAGAAAAATTGAATACTGAAAAAGCTAAACATTTTGAATATAAGCCAGACTCCATCGTTGGAAATAAAACCCTCTCGTATAGGATAAGTATTTCTCATTCTTGCTACAGACATTTTATAATGAAATCAAACAATGAAAATTTTCATAAGTATTTTAATTATTTCGATTTGAAGGAATTTGATGAAAAAAAGGTATACGCTTCAAAGCGCAAATACACCAAAGAAGAAATAAAAAAATGGGAGGAAATAGGCTGGGAAAAAATGGAATATAAAATAGTTAACGAAAACTACCCTAAACGAAATTTAAACTTTGAGTTCAACAAAGAATTAAAGCTTGTGGAATGGGATAAAATTATGATTGAATTTATTGAAAGATTGGAATCTGAAAATAAATTTGAGCTGATAGAAGCGGAGTGAAAACTTTTGTCAACGACATGGTAGACAGTAATCTCAACATTACATGAATAAAAAAATAACAATATTAGTTCTTGTGGGAATATTGAGCTTCTTTGGTTTTAGATCGACTAAATCAGAACCCAAAGTTGGGACTCTAAGTTATGAGCAACAAATCGAAATATTTAAGACACTTGGATATGAATTTGCCGATGGTGTCACAAAAGAATTGATACTTACTGAAGGGTATGCCGAACCAATGTGGAATCAGATTAGAAGAGAAAGACTCAAACGAATTGAAGAAAAGCCATTTTCGCACTTGTACTTCTATTATGGGTGGGGAAACCCTAAGGTTCCTGGTTTTTATTTTAGCGATGAATGTATTTGGTATGACCTCGAGTTTATAGATTCGCCAGATAAATACATTTGGTTAATGAAAAGAATGGGTGTCATTACAAAGGGAGAAATAAGATATACAGATATATCTATTGAAGTGGACGATGAGAACTATGAATGGATAAAATTCAAAGTAAACGGAATCGATAAAAAATGGAAATTACAGAAAGTGGGGTACATTTCAGGCTCTTTATTCAAGAGGTTTTCATATTTGCCTTCAGAATTGAATACCAAAGGAAAATACACCTACTACGATGAAGGGGGGCAACAGTTTGTAATTGACTATGCAACAGAAAGCGAGCAAAAAGAATTCATTGAAAAAACGGGATTGCAAAGAGAATGGTTAGATGAAGGTAATCATTTTATTGAACCGAAATAAGAACTACCGTAATTTGCTGCTCACTGGGTCAATTAAGGAAAACTACCATCATGTCTTAATAGAAGAATCATTGAAAACCCCGTCCTACGCCTTACAGGTTTCGGTCGGCCAAGGCAGCCTCCAACTTCCAACTTCCAAAACCTAACACCTAAAACCCAACACCCATTAAGCCTCCACACTGTCTAGCAATACCCTCAACGCATAATAACACTCCGTTGCCAAAGGTTTTAGTTCATCACTACGTTTGGCACGTTCGTATCGGATGGCCTTGTCCATAAAGTCTACATACAGATTGGCCCAGTGCTCACGGATAACCCCTTCAGGTACTTGCATCAGATCCAAGATGATGTCTTGCAACCCCAGATAATACCAACTTCCTGGTATCAGGCCGATGCTTTCTAAAGCACCGAGCATTTGACTGTGTTTTAGATCTTGTTGTAATAAGCGAATGATATGGTCTTTGGTGTGTGTCATACCCAGATGATTTTAATTGTGGCCTTCGCCAGCCGAAGCCGGTAAGGCGTAGGTTGGGTATTTAACTTGAGAGATTCAAATATAATAAAAATAGGTTGTAATCAACCCATTGTTTTCAATTCGTTGATTTCACCCAATTGTTTGCAGCTTTGGTATATGGCAAAAGTTGATAGAAAAAAGGAATCTCAAGAGTTTTGTATTAAACTAGGTAAACGTATCCGAGCACTACGAAAAGAAAAAGGGTACAGTGTTGCTGAGATTGCGTTTAAGGCAGACATCGATTCTCAGAACCTGCGGAAATACGAACTGGGAAAACAGGAGATGAAAGTTTCTATGTTAAACAGAATTGCCAATGCTTTTGATTTGTCAATTGCTGAGTTGATGGATTATTAAGAATTTTTCTTCTAAACTTCTTACCAATACACTCAATAACTACGTAAAAACCATACCCCTTTTACGGGAATCCGTAATTTATATTGTGAAGGTTTCACCATCTTTAATTACGATGCCACAAACATAGTTGCCGTGAAAGTTTTGTTGAAATCTTTCTCTATATTTGAGAGGGTTTATCTCTCCTCCAATATTTATTAATAAAACAGCATGTCAGAAGAACAAAAGAAACTACTCCAAACACAGCTATGGGCAATTGCCAACGAACTACGTGGCAAGATGGATGCAGACGAGTTTAGGGATTATATACTTGGATTTATATTTTACAAATACCTTTCAGAAAAGCAGTACCTATATGCCAACACCTTATTAGAGACCGAGGACATAAAGGACTATATTAACGTTACGGACAAAGATGATTTAGAGGCTATACGTGAGGAATCTTTGATTAAGTTAGGGTACTTCCTAAAACCAACCGAGCTTTTTAGTGCGATGGCTAAAAAAGGGAATGCGAATACAGAAACCGAGAGCAACTTTATTCTAGAAGATCTTGAACGCATTCTCAATAGCATTGAGCAGAGTACCATGGGGACAGAGAGCGAGGACGATTTTAATCAACTCTTTGAGGATTTGGACCTTAGTAGTACCAAATTAGGACGTTCTGCAGATAAAAGAAATGAGTTGATAGCCAAAGTGTTATTGCACTTAGATAAAATAGATTTTGCCTTAGAAGATACAGAGTCTGATGTGATTGGAGATGCCTACGAGTATTTAATTTCTCAATTTGCAAGCGGAGCGGGAAAGAAGGCTGGAGAGTTTTATACGCCGCAACAAGTATCTAAGATTTTAGCCCAGATAGTGACTTCTGGAAAAAAGCGTTTAAAGAATGTATATGACCCCACATGTGGTAGTGGCTCTCTTTTGTTACGGGTAGCTAGAGAGGTTGAGGTCGACGAGTTTTACGGACAAGAATTAAACCGAACCACATATAACTTGTGTAGAATGAACATGATTCTACATGACGTGCACTACCGCCAATTTGATATTCGACAAGAAGATACACTACGGGAGCCCCAGCATAAAGAGTTGCGTTTTGAGGCTATTGTGGCCAATCCGCCATTCTCAGCAAAGTGGACTGGTAAAAACAATCCCTTAAATGAAAACGATGACCGCTTTAGTCAATACGGAAAGTTAGCACCCACTAGTAAAGCCGATTTTGCCTTTTTGCAACACATGATCTACCAATTGGCCGATAACGGAACCATGGCTTGTGTAATGCCCCACGGTGTCTTATTTAGAGGTGCGGCAGAAGGCGTCATACGCAAATATTTGATCAATGACTTGAACTATCTTGATGCTGTAATAGGATTACCACCAAATATCTTTTTTGGGACAAGCATTCCAACTTCAATTCTGGTATTGAGCAAGTGTAGAGTACATGACGATAACATCTTATTTATTGATACTAGCAAAGAGTTTGAGAAAGATGGCAACAAAAACAAGTTGTCAGAGGAACATATTGATAAAATTGTAAAAACCTTTAAAGAGCGTCAAACAATCGATAAGTACAGTTATGTGGCTTCTTTGGAAGAAATTGTTGAAAACGACTACAATCTCAACATCCCTCGCTATGTCGATACGTTTGAAGAAGAGAAACCGATAGATTTAAATGCTGTCTCTGACCAATTACGAGCATTAGAAAATGACATTAATGAGACAGATAAAACCATAGCAGATTTTTGTAAACAACTTGATATTAAAACACCTTTTTAATATGAGTAATGTAAATCAAATACCGAGATTAAGGTTTCCAGGATTCGATGATGGATGGGAGAAGGTTTTTCTAGGCGAAATTTGTAAAGTGAAAACAGGCGGTAGAGATACAAAAGATAAAAAAGATGATGGTAAATATCCTTTTTTTGTACGCTCTAATACTGTTGAACGGATTGATTCGTTTTCGTATGAAGGTGAAGCAATATTGACTTCTGGAGACGGCGTTGGCGTGGGTAAAAATTTTCACTATATAAATGGGAAATTTGACTATCATCAACGTGTATATGCTTTAAAAGATTTTAAAAGGGAGTACTCGGCAAAGTTTATATATCAGGTATTTTCTCAAAAATTTTATCGGCGTGTATTAAGCTTAAGTGCAAAGAATTCTGTTGATTCTGTTAGGCTTGATTTTATCACCAAGATGAATATTGATATTCCCTCACTTCCCGAGCAACAAAAAATAGCCTCTTTTCTGTCATCGGTTGATAAAAAAATAGAGTTGCTACAACAAAAGAAAGTCCTTCTAGAGCAATACAAAAAAGGAGTGATGCAAAAGATCTTTAATCAAGAGCTTCGATTTAAAGATGATAATGGAAAGGAGTATCCTGATTGGGAGGAAAGGAAGTTGGAGAACATATCTAAAATTAACCCAAAAAATGATGATTTACCTAAATCTTTTATTTATATAGACTTAGAAAGTGTGAATAAGGGATTTTTGACGAAAAAACAAAGAATAAACGTAAAAGATGCACCCAGTAGGGCACAAAGAGTGCTGGAAAAAGATGATATTCTTTTTCAAACCGTTAGACCCTATCAAATGAATAATTTTCATTTTGATTTTGAAAATGAAGATTTCGTTGCTTCAACCGGATATGCTCAAGTTAGAGCAAAAGAATCTTCAAGGTTTTTATATTATGTTCTACACACCTTCGATTTTGTTAAGAAGGTTCTATCGAGGTGCACAGGAACAAGTTACCCTGCAATTAATTCTACTGATTTGGGTAGAATATTTATCAAGTTGCCCTCTGTTGGGGAGCAAGTTAAAATAGCCAATTTTTTATCAGCCATTGATAGTAAAATACAATTGGTAAACACGCAATTAACAAATACGCAAGGATTTAAAAAAGGGCTATTGCAGCAGATGTTTGTTTAGAAACGCTAGATATCATGAAGTTAAGTACATTAAAAAAAATAGATTTAAGAACTTATTGGAAGCATGAAGCATTAGACTTTACCAGATGGTTAGCAAAAGAAGAAAACATACAGTTGCTAAGTGACGAGATTGGAATTTCATTGATAGATGTGAAAGCAGAAGAAGCTACTGGTAGATATAGTGTGGACATTGTAGCTAAAGATGCAGATTCCGATAAGAAAGTAGTCATTGAAAATCAATTAGAAGTTACTAACCATAAACATTTGGGTCAACTTATAACCTATGCTTCTGGTTTCAATGCAAGCGTGATAATTTGGATAGTAAAAGAGGCTCGTGAAGAACATCAAAAAGCAATTGAATGGTTAAACAGTAATACTAGCGCTCAATTGAGTTTTATTTTAATTCAAATGGAACTTTGGCAAATTGATGATTCTGCCTTTGCACCAAAATTTCACATATTAGTTCAACCAAATGATTGGGCCAAACAATTACAGAACTCTTCAAACGAACCCAAAGATTTAACAGATACTAAATTATTGCAGTTAGAATTTTGGACGCAATTCATACGATTTGCAAAAGATAATAATACGTCTCTAAAGATTGGGAGAAAACCTAGGGCACAACACTATTACAATATTAGTTTTGGCACATCAGACGCTCATATTGGATTAACAGTTAACACTAAAGAAAGCTTATTAGGTTGTGAAGTTTATATTTCTGATGCACCAACATTATATGGAAAATTTGAGAAGAAGAAGGAATTAATTCAAAATGAAATTGGTTGTGAGTTTAATTGGATGCCAATCGAAAATAAAAAAGCTTCTCGAATAAAAGTTGAACATTCAGGAGATATAAATAATGAGGGTCAATGGCAAGAGTATTTTAAATGGTTACAATTAACAGCAGAAAAAATCGCTAACACATTTTCAATATATATTTGACTTAAATGACAACACAGCCCGAACGTATACTAGAAGAGAACTTAGTCAAACAATTAGTTGATTTAGGTTATAGCAAGGTTTCAATCAATACCGAGGAAGACTTAATTGCAAATCTTAAAGCCCAACTCGAAAAACATAACGATTGTACGTTATCTAAGACAGAGTTTGGGCAAGTTCTTAATCAACTATCCAAAGGAAACATTTACGATAGGGCCAAAACGTTACGTGAAAAGGTTACCTATACTAGAGATGACGGAAGCACAGGATACTTAGAGCTGATCAATCAGGTTCATTGGTGTAAAAACCAATATCAAGTGACTCATCAGGTAACCATCGAAGGAAAATACAAAAATCGGTATGACGTTACAATACTCATAAACGGACTTCCTCTTGTACAGATCGAATTAAAGAAAAGAGGTTTGGAAATGAAAGAAGCCTTCAACCAGATACTTCGATATAAAAGGCATTCATTCGGCGCAGGAAAAGGACTTTTTCAATTCGTACAACTTTTTGTGGTTAGCAATGGTGTCAACACAAAATACTTTGCAAATAATCCTGTAAAGGCACTAAATTTTAAACAAACGTTCTATTGGGCCGATAAAGAAAACAATATCATTACGCAACTAAGCGCCTTTGCAGCGCAGTTCTTAGAGCCATGTCATGTATCAAAAATGATCACCAAGTACACGGTGCTCAATACCGCAAAGATGCTAATGGTACTACGACCATATCAATACTATGCTACCGAGGCCATTGTAGAACGCGTTAAGACAAGTAAAAAGTTTGGATATATCTGGCACACTACGGGGTCAGGCAAGACCTTGACCTCATTTAAAACAGCACAAATACTCACCAATCTGGATGGGATTAAAAAGGTAGTGTTTGTCGTGGATAGAAAAGACTTGGATTATCAGACCATTAAGGAGTTCAATAGTTTTAGTGAAGGTAGCATTGATGCCACTGATAATACCAACAAATTGGTAAGGCAGCTCTATGATGATACCAAGCTGATAGTGACTACTATTCAAAAACTAAATACCGCTATTTATAAGCCAAGGTATTTAGAGAAAATGGAGTCGCTGAAAACCGAGAGGATTGTTTTCATTTTTGATGAATGTCATAGAAGTCAGTTTGGGGAAACGCACAATAGAATTAGAGACTTCTTTCAAAATGCACAGCTTTTTGGTTTTACGGGAACACCTATTTTTAAAGATAATGCGATCAAAAATGCCTTGGGTAGACGAACCACAAAGGATTTGTTTGAAGAATGTCTTCACAAGTACGTGATCACAGATGCCATTAGGGACAAGAACGTTTTAAAATTTGCGATAGAGTATATCAGTACCTTCAAAAGTAAAGATGACGATCAAATCATTGATATCGAAGTAGAAAATATTGATAAAGCTGAGGTGATGGAAGCTCCGCAACGCCTGGACAATATTGTTGAATATGTTATTTCGAATCATGGGCGTAAAACGCACAATAAGAACTTTACTGGAATCTTTTGCGTTTCCAATGTAAAGACGCTGATAAAGTATTATGATCTCTTTAAAGCAAAGAAAGAAGACGGAAAACACGATTTAAGAGTAGCGACCATATTTTCATATCGCGCCAATGAGCTAGATGAGGGTGCGGTGGGTTTTATTCCAGATGAGGATTTTGAAGATTTCATGGTAAATGAACCTTCAGAAAGCTATTCTCATACAAGAGAAAAACTGGATGGTTTTATTGATGATTACAATGGAATGTTTAAGACAAACTATTCCACAAATGAATTCTACTCATATTATAAAGACATAGGAAAACGGGTAAAGCATCGCCAAATTGATGTGCTTTTGGTTGTCAATATGTTCCTAACGGGCTTCGATTCCAAACTACTGAATACCATTTATGTCGATAAGAATTTACAGTATCATGGTCTAGTTCAGGCATATTCTCGTACCAACAGAATTGTAAATGAATTAAAGTCACAAGGCAACGTCGTTTGTTTTAGGAATTTGAAAGAGGCTACGGATGAAGCAATAACGCTCTTCTCAAACAAAGATGCTATTGAAGAGATCATTATTCAACCTTATGAGGACTATACGGCTAAATTTGAAGAAGCCGTTTTACGATTATATGCAATAGTACCAACTGTCGACAGTGTAAATGACTTGGAGTCCGAAGACGATAAGCTAGAATTTGTTAAGGCATTTCGTGAATTAATGCGCCTTAAGAATGTACTGACCACATTTACCGAGTTCAGTTTTGATGACCTTACCATTTCTGCGCAAGAATTTGAAGATTATCAAAGTAAGTACTTGGATATTCGAGATGATGTAAAAAGAGAAAAAGAGAAAGTGTCAATACTCAATGACATTGATTTCGAGATAGAGTTGATTCATCGTGATGAAATCAATGTAGCCTACATATTGAGTTTACTGGCCAAGTTAGTAGACACCAAAGACGAGAAAGAAAGAGATGAACAACGTAAGGTGATTTCTGATATGTTGGCTTCTGACAGCCATTTAAGAAGTAAGAAGGAGTTGATTGAACGCTTTATAGAAGAAAACCTTCCATTGGTGAGAGATTCAGATTTGATTGCCGATGAGTTTGACATGTATTGGACACATGAAAAGAAAAAAGCAGTCAAAGAGCTAAGCGAAGACGAAAATTTAGATTACAAAAAGTTGATCGATGTTATTAGCAATTATCTTTTCACGGAGAAACTACCACTTCGTGATGATGTCATCGACTTGCTTAATAATAGGCCTGGTCTCAAAGAAAGAGCGTCAATAGCTGAAAGAGTCACTAACAAAATAGTTGATTTCGTTGAAACCTTTATTAATGGGATGGGGTGAAACATGTTTTAATTGAGCTTTTACGGAGTCAACAATAAGTAAAAAAACAGAATTTTTTTAAACTTAATGTTAAATACAATGATTTATTGTGTTACGCATCATCAGTTAAAACTTTCAGCATTGAGTCTATGGCCTTTTTCATCTTATAAGATTCTACTCCTTCTTGTAAAAATTTGAAAACATCTTCTTTGAAGTCGGAGTCTATAGAAGCTACATCCTCTCTTCTTACCTTTTGAAAATCTATTGTTAAGTGGCTCGATTTGGTTAGCACTTGTTCGATGACTTCAACAGGCAAGTTTCGTCTATCATTGGGATGATATTTAGCTCGAATAAATGACTTGTTGTCTTTGCGCTGTAAAGCGCCATTCGTGTAAAAAAGCCTAAAATATTTTGAGAGTGAGTACTCCAATTTCTTTCTTAGCGAAGCTTTACTTTGATTTTGAGCTAGGAAGTAATTGTCGAATGTTACATCGTGTCTAGGATTGATAAAGCTATTAATGGAAATACCCCTTGAACTTGAACGGGCGTAATCAGGCATATTGTAAAACATACAATTTATAAATTCTGTATCATTATTAAATCTGCATTCCCAAAACGAATCGTAAGAATCGAAATAACAATTTTCAAACTTGAAATCTGAAAAGTTAAATTTGATGTTTCCATCGAGTATGCCAAAATTCACTAGAGAAAGATCTTTAATTTTACTATTTACCTCAAACATCAACTTTAGTAGGTCAGTGTTTGTGGCAGTTTGATTGTTAAATTTACTCTGATTAATTGTTAGAGCCAGGGCAAAAAGAGAAGATTTAATTTGATGCTTAATTTTATTGGGGTCACTAATATTTGGAAGGTCAATGTTTTTGACACTAGTAATAAGGTCTACTATTTTAAGGATATTATCTTCATTCCAAGTAGACTCATTTCTTTTTGCAATTTCATAAAACAGACTTGAGCCAAATTTACCCTCATGTATTAATATATCCACTACATCTTTGTTCAAAGTTTCACTGCTTTCCAGCGAAATAAACTCAGATAAGTACAAAGTTTTGAAGTATAGTTCAAAAAAATCGTACTTGAATCCAATATAATTGTTATTTACATTAATAAAGGGATGAGAGTTTAAAGATGCAATTTTCCTATCATCTAACATGAAATCTAGGTTAGAGTGTTTTAACCCTTGCATTTTGTCTTTGTTTAGCATACCGTGATGAAAAACAGCTAAGTGAATTAAGAAATCAATTTGATTTCTTACATCGATTCCGATTTTTATTTGTTCCCTCTTCAGAAGTCGATATACAATGAAATCAACTTGTTCCTTTGTGTCTAAGTAAGTTGATTCTGTTTCTTCATCATAATCCAAAATATCATTATCGGATTCTATTATTTCACCAACGATGTCTACCACGAACGGTAGGAACCTTTCTTTTTCATCCTTTTCCACATCCATTTCTTGCAGTAATGAGATTGCCTTTTTCTCCTTTTTCAGGTTGTCAAATTTTTTTGAAAAGAAATCCCGGGCATGGTCTAGACTAAATGGCTCTATTTCAAAATGATTGATGCTATTTTCCTTGGATATTTGTTCTTTCCAGAAATAAGTCCTACAGGTGAGCAGTACCTTGCCAACTCCAATTTGCTGCACGAAGTCGTTTGTTACACTATTGATGAAATACTCAACATCAAAATCAGGTATTCTGGAAAATACTTCATCAAGACCATCAATTACTAACATTAGGTTCCCATTGTCAATGGTAACTCGAAATAAGTCTCTACTAATCTTAGTGCCAGTATCAATAGAAGAATAGAAATCATATAAATCTATTTGACCAACTTCTGACATTCGAGTAAGATTACTCACTACTTGAGGGTTTGATGCTTCGATATAGACAATTTTGGCGTTGGTATTAATTCTGTAATACATGTCTGCAATTTCTCTAGCCAAAGTTGTCTTACCAATACCCCCGCCCCCAGTAATTATTAGCATGGGATCGAAATCTGATAAAATCCAATTCTCTATTTGATCAAAATCTGACAATTCACCCTCAATAGCTTTTAATTCTGGTTGAATGAAATTCTTCGTCGAACTAAAACTAGCACTTGAATCTTGTTCAATGAAACCATTTGCACAGTATTTGCTTATGAATTCATCTAAATAAAATGCGTTTCTCGGTTTGAACTGTTGCTTGGCATTTTTCAATCGATTATCCAGTCTAATTTGACCTCTTTCTTTCGGAAGGAAAAGCAGGATACTCTCTTTTTTGTGTTTAAGTTGAGGATTTTCCTTATAAAATAATTTTGCTGTTGGAGCGATGCTACTTCCGTTTGGGATAAATAAATAATTTGTAGAAACTCCTAATAAATCATTAGTGGCTGGTAAAAGATTATAACCAATTTTCTTTTTTGAATCTTTATACGAAACGATATCTCCGAATGTGGATTTGCTATCATAAAGCTTGATAATTGTTTCAAAGTCTGCATAATCTTGGATTTCTATTACTTTGTTAACCTTGTGCAGTTCATTACTGGCAAAGTTAATTATGCTATTGAAGTCGTGTCGAACTCCCCGTGTAACCAGTGGCGAAATCCAATCAAATTGCCGAAAAGAAGATTTGTCATCTAGTTTTATTAAAATGTGTTTTAAATGTGGATTTCTCAGCATTTTCATTTCAAAGGCGGAAATCTCGTTTAGTTCGACCTTCTTAACAAACTTTTCAGATGACAGGATTAAAGTTGCACTACTTTTTGTGCTTACATCGTACAAGAGTTGACAATATTCTGATTCCACTCCATTTGCCTTAATAAGGTTGTCGAGTTTTTCTGAGAAATACCTTATTCTTAAATCCCTTTCAAGTAGCCCTTTTACAATTTTAAAAGCTAAATCAACTTCCTGTTCATCAAACATCACGGTAACAGCAGGACTGTTTTTCACTAATTGAGAACGCAACGCCCCTAACTCTTTCTCCAATTGAGTGTTAAGTTGAATCAGGTCATCGATATCAACTCTGTTAATTAGATTGTAAAGTTTGCCAAAGTCTAAGATATATTGGTTACTACTAAAATCAATTCTATCTTGTATTATATCTGTAAGCTGCTCCTCCTGATTAGCTGATATTTTGAACCCTCTTTTGTCTTTCAGAATTAGTATGTATAATTTCTCATAATGATCTTCTAGGGAATTGTCAAAGAATTTTTCAAGAGTCTTCTTTACTTTAGAAAAGTTCCCTGAAGACGTAACTTGAACAGTTACTCGATTGTTCTTATCTACCAAATCTATTGCTGTGGAGTTCTGAAGAATTTCGACATTTTCATTGACAAAGTTGCAGTCAAGAGATAGATTTAACAAAGGGATTAAAATATTCTCTGCAAGAGAGTTCCAGGAGAGCTCATTATTGGAGCTTAAAATACTAATCTTTGATCCAAAGACTGCTAGTAAATCTGCAATTTTATCTTTTGCGATAAGCCTGTTCATATGTTAATTTTATTGAATTTTAGTAAATTCTCTTTTGAACAAAATGCTCCTCAACGATTGAAAAGAATAGCTCTAAAGCTTATCAACAAAAGAGCTTTTCGAAGTTTTGAGACCGCTTTAACTATTGATTGTTCGAAAAGGGGTAAGTCCGGAATAAGAATATTTGTCTTGCAATTTCCGTCTCCGAATATAGTAGAAAGTAAAATTTATAAGATGTGGTTTTCCCTCAAAAAGAGTATGGTTTCACTTTAAAAAAGGTGTCATTGACATTTCCACCCTCTCCAAAAACCCCCAAAGCTTCTCCTTATCCTCTTTACTCATCACGCTCGGCGCAATAAGTAGTTCTTTTGATTCGGTTTTGATAAGATAGTCACCCGCCGATTTTTTGATGAGGGTGATATCATCGAAAGCGATGGCATGCTTTTTAAAAAGCTTTTCGTAGTGGATGGCGTTATTGGCAATGATGAGATAGGGTTTTCGACTCAAAAGATAGGCCACAAAATACAGAATCCCCGCAGTGCCGTAACCGATGACGACAAAGTCAAACCCTTCTTCGCGTTCATAACTTAGGGCAGCTAAGCCCAACCAGAAGATCGTAAAGGCGAGATTGAAGTATTGATACTTTTTGGCACGATAAATTTCTAGAGTGGTAGTTGTTTGCATGCAATGAGTTTATCACAAACATACTAAGAAAACGAATACCAACAACGACCATAAAAACCAACACTAGGGTTTCTGTGTGCTTACAAATTCAGAAGGTTTCATCCCTGTGATCTCTTTAAATACCCGCTGAAAAGTGGCTTTGGAGTTAAACCCGCATTCCATGGCGATACCGTAGAGTGTTAAGTTGGAGTTGGAGAGTGCTTTCCGTTTAAACTCTTCCACGCGATATTCGTTGATAAATCGGTAGAAGTTCTTTCCGAGTCCGATGTTGAGTACTTCAGAGATTTGTTTGGCGCTTAAGTCCAACTTGGTTTCCAACAAGCGAATGTCCAGGTCTGGAAACAAGTACAGTTGCTCTTCTTCCATCAGAGCTACCAATCGCTCGATGCGATCTTTGTCGATCGTCACTTTTTGGGAAGGTTCGTTTTGAGGTTGTACCTTTTCCGAAGAAAACAATTGATGCTGCCGGATACCGCCAATACCCAACCAAAAAATGGCAATTGCATAATAGAGATGCCCAAAAACCCGCTCGTTAAATTCGAGTCCGATGGTGATCAACAGGATCCACATGACCAAAAACACGGGCAAGGAGATCAAGAACAGCACCACCAATTGCTTTAACCAGCCTAAGGTACGATGACTGACGTTCGAGACCTTGTTCTTTAGATCAGATTGGTAGGCGGTGATGGTTTTCCAACTCAACCATAAATAAAAGACAATTACGATGAGCGCAAAAAAGCCAAACTTGTCCAAAAAACCATGAAACGCACTGTCAGCTTCCCTCCCTAAAATAAGGTGATACAAGCTATGCGGATAATCCCCTAGAAAAAACAACAGGTGATAGTAATTGGGCTTTTCATCGGTACATAGTGAACGGGTGTAGAGATAGATCAACGGACCCAGCCCAAAACTCACCCCAAAAGGCAGCAAGTGCAATAGCGGATACACATCAAACAGTCGATACGCCAAGACCCAAGAGAGCCCCAGATTGGCCGCCAACGAAAGGATCAAAACGCCCAGAAAGACGTTGGCCTTTACATTGATTCTGGCTGCAAATAGTACCCCCGAAAACACGATGGCATTCACACATCCAACGATGATGATGGTCTCACTTAGATACATTTTTTAAAGGTATTGAAATATTTTCCGGAAACTACTAAATAAAGAAAAGGCGATAGGCCAGGATTCGACATATTGAGGTCTCACTGCCTGCAATAAGACGTGATACCCCTGTGTTTATGCGGTTTTTGACGCTTATTTCATTTCCTTTGGCAAAAACAAATACGACATGATAAAACAGGTAGTACGTTTACTTTTTGCATTGGCCTTCACCCTTACACAGGGTCAGGAGGTCGTAAAGGCAAGCCAGATTGAAGAGGCCACAAAACTGCTTCAAGAATTACAGACCGCACAAAACATTCCTTCGGTTTCTGTGGCGGTTGGCCGCAAAGGAAGTCTGATCTGGTCGGAAGCCATGGGCTTGGCAGATCGAAGAAATGAGATCAAGGCAACGACCGCTACTAAATACCGTGTGGGCAGTATCGGAAAGACGATGACCGCATTGGCATTGGCGAAGCTGTATGACGAAGGAACACTCAAATTTGATCAAGACATTCGACCTTTGGTGCCGCAACTGAATACGCTTGGGTATCCCTTGACGATTCGGCAAATAGCGGGGCATCAAGGCGGGATTCGCCATTATCGAGGGTTTGAGTTCTTTTCAAAGAAGCAATACGATTCGGTTACTGAGAGTTTGGAGATCTTTATCAATGATCCCATCGAGTTCGAACCCGGAACGAAATACTCCTATAGCACCTATGGATATGTCCTTTTAAGCCGGATCATCGAGTTGGTGGCCGAGCGTGACTTTTTAGACTATATGTCGAAGGAAGTCTTTGAACCGCTTCAAATGCAACATACGGTGGCCGAAAACGCAGGAAAGGACGAATCCAACAGCGCCAAATTTTACAGTCCGAATGGAAAGCGCGAAGTACGAAGCGTCAACCTGAGCAACAAATGGGGTGGTGGCGGATTCCTGTCTACACCTTCGGATCTGGTGGCCATGATCAACAATTCGCACGAGATCATCGATGTGCAAACTTTGTTCGAGTTGGCAACACCACAAAAATTACCGAATGGAGAAACAACGGGTTATGGGATGGGCTTTCGGATTTCTGAAGTACAATCCACAGGCAGGCTGCTATTTCATCATGGCGGAAAGTCAGCCGGGGCGAGGGCCTTTTTGTTGGTCCTTCCTGCCGAGCAGGTTGTCGTCGCCGTCTGTACGAATAGCATGTCTGATTTTGGCGTCACCGAAATGTATCAAATCGCTAAATTATTTATCAATTAAAAAACGATCCTTATGAAAACAAATTCAACATCAAACCACGGAAATCTATGGACATTGACGGTTTTAGGCTTTAGCGCTGGACTCCTTATTGGCATCTTGTTGATTCATTACAACATCTTGCCTGAAGAAGTCGATGCGCAGGTGTATGTGGCCTTTTCCCTCATTTTTGGCGGACTCGCATTTTTGCTGGCCAATCGAAACAGTCGTACCTCGATAGAGTAGAGGCTAGCGAATTCCAAAGAGTCCGGCGAATTTGGCCCCCACCCACAGCAGCGCCTTTTGAATGCGCCAAGGGAAGAACGCAAAGTAGGAGTCCACATAATGCATCAGCACCACAATGTGCAAGGGATTGTATGGAATGTTGCGTTTGTTCACCTTTCCCGCATTCGAAAGGGCATAGGTGAGTCGTAAGCCTCTTTCAATGTTTTTAGGCGGAAAGATCTCGGCACGAAATGACACTGGGACATCTTGTGCATTCCAAAAAGAATGAAGCATAAACGGAGGCACGGTCACCATGGGATCACCCGGTTTTAGGACGTATTTTTCTTTTCCGGCGGTGAGGTGCAACTCGCCTTCGAGCACTTCGAAGGTTTCGGTCTGATACGGATGAAAGTGCCGCGGGCTTTTGGCCCAACGGGTAAAGGGTTGCAGCGTCAAGATAAATTTTGACATGCGACCTTGGGTGGCTTCCGCCGTTTCGATAAATTCAAGACAATCGCCCGTGATAGGATTGATTAATACTTCCCCCATAAAAAGAAAATTATAGCATACCTAAAGATACGAAACGCCACTTACAGTGTCATCCATTGGATCCAAAAGCCAACAATGGCCAAGAACAAACACAAAGGCGAAAAGAATTGGCTATCCTTTTTGGCAAACGGAGTGTTCTTGATACGTTTGAAGAACCCCACATAGCGAAACTCGCCCATGGCACGCAACAAAAAGATGGCCGGAATCGCCCACCCAACATAGCTATGGACCCAATCCGGGAGGGATAAGGGCAAGAGGCCCGACCGCATTAGGTAATAGGAGCCAAATGTGAATAGCCAAGCCCCCATCATGATGCTATCGTTCTTTGTTGGATTCATGGCCAGCTCACCCGTTTCTTTGGTAGGCAAAGCGGTCTTAAAACCATAGGTGCCACCAGCCGCCCAATAAAGGTGAATGCCGGAAAGTGCTAAAAAAACGAAGAATAGGAGCAGGGATAAAACGATCATTGTATATCGTGATTTAGTACCTATAAAGATACGACTTATGCAGGGGAATTCCTTAATAATCGTTTTATGAGTTGTAGCCTGTCATTGTATACTTCCAAAGCGACACCTAAATAGCGTTTAGTTTGCTATGAGCTTTATCTATTTCTTTATCAATATAGGCTTGGGCATAATGCACATATCGGTTAAATGAGCTACTTGAATTGCTATGCCCACTAATTTTTCTGACAAGGTGTTCGGGCACCCCTAAAATAAGAAGTGTGGTGATGGCTGTTCGTCGCATCATGTGTGAACTCATTTTGTCATAAAACCGCAATTGCTTTCCGCCATTCAATGTTTTTGATTTTCCTTGACGTTCGCGCTTTATATTTACGGGTTCGGAAAAATCAGCTTTTTTGCCAATTTCTTTTAAACTGCGATTGAAAACAAATAAACTCACCTTTCTAAATAATTTTGTTTTAGCGGATTGGGGTTTGTACTTCTTGTATATGTCAACCGCATAATCCGGTAACTTCACATAACTGTATGTTTTCGTTTTTTTCGATTTTACCTTCAAGTACCATTCGTTATTTTGTTTTTCAAAGTTTTTACTGGTTAGCTCATAAATATCAGAAAACCGAAGCCCCGTGGTACAACCAAAAACAAATGCATCCTTTACACGCTTGGACGCCGAAGACAGGCTGTTATGAAATTCTTCATCATGTATTAAGAATTTAAGTTGATCGATGGATAGCACAAGAATGTCTATCGTTTCTTTTCGAACGTAGAAAAGTTTATGAAGTTCGCCCGTATTGATGTCCTTTTCCAATTTAAGATAGTTAAAAAACGTACGGATCTGTTTAACATTTGCCCCAACATAATTATCATAGCAGCCATTACTGTATAGAAACTGGGTGTATTTTTTATAAAACTTTTTCCAGTAATTTTTTTCAGAGGTCAATTCTCGTTTTGTGAGCTTCGTTATATCACAGACTCTAAGTTCGAACCCAGTTTCAATACTAAACTTCTCAAGGTTTTTATAAGCATAACGGTAATTGTCAATGGAACCTTTAGTGATTCTCTCACCGTTTTTCTTAAGTCGCTTTCCTGTTTCACTATCGCGGATAAAGGTTTTGAATAGCGGTAATAAAGGCAATTTTTTTTTCATGCTTATGGATTTAAACAGTTTTCTCGATCTTATATTACTCTATTAAAAAAATGCCGTTTTGTTACCGTTAAAAATGTAAAAAATGACCATATAATGCTGTTTTTAGTGGTTTTAGTATAGCAGTATTCCTTTATATACTCAGGGATTCTCGTTGTTTTGATTACTATCCCTCGGGGATGCTACAGCCAGGGCGCCACGGCACCGGCGACAGCTACCGATACGGCTTCCAGGGGCAGGAGAAGGACGATGAGGTCAA
>JANQNQ010000005.1 GCA_028279515.1 Flavobacteriaceae bacterium | reverse complement strand
GTTTGGTGTTTGGTGTTTGGTGTTTGGTGTTTGGTGTTTGGTGTTTGGTGTTTGGTGTTTGGTGTTTGGTGTTTGGTGTTTGGTGTTTGGTGTTGAAAGATATAAAATTATTTCTTATTGCGGACTATCGTCCGCATTTATTTTATGAACATGCCCTTGCTTTGTAGTATGGCAGACATCAATAAGAAGATTTGCAATTACATCGCCAAAGAATGGGTAGCTAAAGCCAATTCTAACCGTGCTTTTGCCTTAAATCATGATATTGATGAGAAAACGGTACGCAAGATCCTAAAACCGGAAGGCTACCGTATGCCGATCACCACCCTTAAAAAAATCTGTGATCAACGTGAGATCACACTGGCTACTTTCTTTGAACTTGTCAAAGAGTAGTCGGATTCTATTACACCCCTTGTTTAAATAGTACTGAAAAACCACCGTCCTTTTACGGGAATCCTCAATGTGGATGAGGGTTTGTTTTGGTAAATTGGGAGTTTATATAACCTATATACGTTTTGATAACCTGCTGCTATGATAAGTTATGTTGGCAAAATTGAATGGGTTTATACATACAACCGTTGTGCAAAACATAGAATAATGGAAGTAGAAGAATATATAAGAAATAGAATAGATGATCAATTAAAGTTTTATGCACTTAAAGCTAGAATTGAAAGAAAAAAGCATTTATTCTTTCAAATGTATCAGTTGATAATGATATTATCAATTCCAGTTTTATTAACAGTTTCTACTGTTTACAAAGGATTCAGTCAAGAATTTATTAACACTATTGTTATAGTTATTTCAATTTTTGCAGCAGTGATAACTGCCTATTTAAATGTTTATAAACCGGAAAGTAAATGGATTGAATACCAAAGAATTGCTGAGGAATTAAAAAGAGAAAAGTTCAACTTTAAAATGAAAGTTGGTTCCTATGCTGAACTTGACACAGAAAAAGAAAGTGTCCAAGTTTTTATAGAAAGAATCGAAAACATTCTATCATCTCAAAAATCAAGGTGGTTAAATTCAGTTAATCTATCATCTCATAAAGAATAGGAAAATGGCGGTAGATTTAGATACTTTAAAAAGCGAACTAATAACTGAAATAAAGAGCAATAGAAAATCTTGGAACTTTACAGAAATTCCTCAGATAGTTTTCCTTTTTTTATTTGTAGTAGGCTTGACTTTTATGACTGGTTTTGGGTTATATATTTCAATAACAGCTATTAAAGAGGGTTCTGATGTAAGTGGGTTTATGGAATCAGTAAAATTTTACGTTACTGGGAGTTCAAGCTTATTAGGATTTGTTGTTTTTAAACTGATGAAAAGGCTTAGTGAGGTCTCTAAAAGTTTTTTAGATGAGCATAAGGTTTTTTCAGGTACAGTTAATATGATACGAGCGACAAATTCTCAACAAGAACTCGTGGAGTTAATGAAGGAATACTATAAGAGATAAATACTTTGCACAACAATGGCTTTAAGTAATTGCTTATTCTCGTCTACTTCTGAAAATCCTCGCGGATTTTCAGCTTGGTGCATACTTGCAAAGTTAAGTGCTAAACCACGCAACTACTCATAGCCGAGACCGTTTGTGGTAATTTTTACAACCGTATCAAATAAACAAATATGAGCAGACCAATTATTGAAAATTTAAGAACTTGGCCAAGAAATTTAAGTACAAGTCTTGGTGGTGGGCTTTCAACCGGATTAAACGGAGGAATGTCTACAGCACTTAATGGTGGAGCATCAACTGCGCTAAACGGTGGATTATCAACAGCCCTGTATGGCGGAATGTCAACAGCTTTATACGGTGGACTATCGACTGCACTATACGGTGGGCTATCAACTGCCTTATATGGTGGACTATCGACTGCTCTTTACGGCGGATTATCTACAGCCATTGGTGGAGGCTTATCGACAGCTATTGGCGGAGGAATGTCAACTTCTTCGACCAATGTTTATAGAAGTAATATTCCACCTTGGCCTTATTTTGTGCGTGAACTACAAAAAAGGAGATATAATCGCGAGGTAGATCTTATTAAAGAACATTTACCAGAGTTTCTATGGCCTGAAAATTATTTCTAAACCTGTTGTACGTAATAGCAAATGAAATCTAAAGAAGAGAAAGAATACGAAGAAAGAGTAAAAAGACGAGTCTTGATTTTAAGAGACCTTTTGGAGAAAGGAAAAATCAAGTTTCCCGAAAGTATGCGTGATGGTTTAGAAGAAAGTTTTTCTAAGGCTAGATTTGATGAAAATGGAGAACCTGACCTTTCGACAATTGATGGTCGTATTCGCTCAATAGCTCTTGCTGCAGAACATTTTGACCATAGAGACAAAATGAAAAGTGCTATTTCGCTTCAACAAATTCAAGAAGCATATTTTGACAGAATTGAAGGTAATTTCAATCATTTCTATAAATTAATGATTGAAAAAAATGTCACACCACATCAAGTAGCAAATGTCATTGCCTATGGTAAACAATCAATAGACCATTTGAATGAAGTAATAGAGCCCATCTTAAAAGACCTTGAAGAATTCTGGGAATTAGTTGCGGAATCTGGCTACTTACATCTTGAAGATGATTATGACTCGATTAAGGCAGTTTTCGGAGGAGATTTATTTCCGTCAAACGAAGAAAATATTGCCTCAAAATGTGGAATATATACTGATACAATTATTCTTCCCTGTCCTTTTATTAGGTCAAGACATATATTCGAATTATGGCCTAAAGAACATAGAGTATATTATCTCTTAAAGCACGCTTTGAATATTTTACAATATAAGGAACTTGCATTAACTGAACTTGATAATCCAATAGTAGCAATTCTTCCAGACAAAGAAATGATGGATGAGTTCGCTTATGAGAATATTTCTAAACTTGGAGAAAGAGATGCTCTTTATCACGCTCAAAAAGTCTTTGGTAGAAAGTTTGAGAATATGGAAGAACTTATTGAGTTTGGAAAAAGTTTAGATACGGTTGAAAAAGTAACAAATGAAATAAAAGACCAAAAGCGAGTTTTATTTGACACAGAGTTTAAGGAATCATTAGAGCTTCAAATAAAGAATCAAATGAAAGGTGATTCTGCGAAGGCTTTTAGAACCGATAACCCAGGAATTCTAGTTTCTATGATGGGGTTTGGCAGAATGAGTGTTTGCAATGAACTTCTGCTAAAGTCCACAAAAGTAGGAGGAATCCCTTTGATTGATGCACCAACTTCTTGGGAATACTTTAAATGGAAATTAGAGTACGATTCAGAAAGGACTTATCCAGATAGAGATTTTGCTAAAATGCATATTGTAAAAGGATTAAATGGACTTGACAACACTAAACTTCAATGGATTGGAAAAATACCACCCAAAGGATTAATCGAATTACGAAAAAATGGAGCGATAAATGAGATTAGAGAAATTTTATCAAAAGGAATTGATGAATTAGTATTGGCAAATGAATTTGACTTTACGAATACGTCTCATAAAGTCTTTAACAATCTAAATTTTGCTTTTAATCAACATCAAGAAAATATTAAAGAGCTCGTTAACAAAAAATGGAAAATTGCTGGAAAAGATTTTGGTTCTTGGCTTGTAATGGGTTCTGTTGAAATCGCTTCGGCTTGTTTAGGAACACCTTTATACGGACTTTCAACAGTTGCTTTAAATCAGATAATTGATGCTCCGAAAATTAAGGATTTACCCAAAACAATTGAAAAAATGAAAGAAACAGATAACGAAAGACAAAATTTAAAAAAGTCGCCTTTAGGGTTAATGTTTAATTACAAAAAATAAATTACTACGTACCCCCGCTCTGCGAGGCCTGCCCGAATTCATTCAGGCGAGTTGAATATATATTGAAGCACGGAAGGTTCTATGGTCAATAATTGAAAAAGTAGAACAGCAATGCGCATATGCAAAATTTCACAATTGGCAAATATGCCAATTGTGAAATTTATTTACTATCTTATGATTCATAACTTTTAAAGTGGCGACAACACATTAAATTCGGCAAATACATTATGACACAAGCAAGATTTGTAGATAACTACACTATCGAAGTCATTGCATTAGATGGAGAAAAATTTACTTGGAAGACTTATTTTCCAACTCCAGTACAACACCAAAATTACTATGCTGAAAGGTTAGCATATTATTATGAAAAATATTCCAAAGACAATATCGGATACGAAACTGGAATGGGCAGGGGATATTGGGTATGGATAAGAATGAATTATGACGAAGGTCTTGGAATTTATGGTGGGAAAGGAGATCGAGAATACCAAAGAATTTTTCAACAAGAACAAAGAGTAAGAATTGGTGCTAGGATACGTGAATTGAGAAAAGAAAAGAATATGGAAGCAAGAAAACTTGCTCAACTAGCTAACATAGATGCAGCCAACCTAAGCCGTATCGAACAAGGAAGATATTCTGTTGGCCTAGATGTACTTTCAAAAATTGCGCTTGCGCTTGGTGCTAAATTAAAAATGGAGTCTATTGACTCCGATCTGCGAGGCCTCCTGCCCTCGCATTAATACCTTATTCATTTCACAGGAAATTGGTAAGTTTATGGGTCAGCTTATATTTACACGCAATATGGATTTACCAACAGACCTAATTGACTTCTTAAGGTCAAAGAAAGATTTAGAATATGACCTAACATCTGTTGAACCGGGTTTTGTTGGCATCATCAATTTTGAGAATTTGCATATAGGTAACATTTGGATCGAAGGAGAAACAAGCGGGAAATCATATTATGAAATCCCGGCCATCAGTCTTACGGACAAATGTGAGCACTATAATCCAGAATTCATATTGTTATACCTTCCTAATGAGAGAGTTTATGGCACTTGGGATTCCGACCATTGGCACTTATATGTTTTTCCAAACACATCTTGGTCTGATATTGCAGACAGTCCTGCAGATTTTATCAATCAACAATGGAGTCCAAAAGAAAAAATCGGACATTTGTTTGACCCAAAAGGAAAGTATCCAATGATAAATGGGTGGCCGTTTTAAAACGAACTTTACGGCTCCGCGAGATCTCCAGCTCTCGCAGTTTATTTCACCAGAAATCGCTAAGTTTAAGGCTCGATAACTAAGCAACCCAACAAATATGAAAAAAATTATAACAATAATATTCTTCTTAACATCTGTAATCAGTTATTCTCAGATTAATTTCACTTTCGAAAAAGTTCAAAAAAAATTTGGAAATAAAAACATATCGGAATCTCAAACTGATGAAGATCATTTCGAGGTAAAGAAACTGAATGAAACCGAAACAATTAAATTCACATATAATGGTGAAAACATTGTGAAAATGATTGAAATCGAAAAAAAACAATCAATAGATAATGACCGATTTCATATGCTCACGAAAGAATTTAATCCAAAATTTAGACTAACATCATCTGGAAGTACCGTATTGTCAGATTTATACTATGATTCAAAAAATGAGCTTTTAACTATTAAAGTTTATAAAACAGATAAAAAAGCGGAATTGAATAAAATTATCTTTATTTCAGACACTGAAAATATAATAAAAATAATTCCTGATATTAGAAAATGGAAATAAATACTATTACCCCCGCTCTGCGAGATCTCCAGCTCTCGCTGCAACACTGCCAACATTTCATAATAAATTGGTAAGTTTATAGACAGAACCACCCCATCTAATCAAAACAATGATTGTTCGCAAAGAAATAAAAAACGATAACGAACTCTATCTATACTTCAACGGAAAGCTCATCTATAAAAGATGGCTAGACTTAGGATACGGGAAAGTTTTTGACAAATTCGCGTTTGATAAATACACTGACCATAGCATAAATGACTTGGACCTTAAGGAAACACCCGACCTTATTCATATCAAAGCAAAACTAACACTCTATTCTTCAGAAAATGGAGGAAGAAAAATAGGAATTGCCAGCGGCTATCGTCCAAATCATGTTTTTGAGTACCAAGAAAACGGACAACCTGAATATACCTTTATTGGAGACATCCTATTCGATAATATCCAATTAATAATGCCAGGCGAACCAAATGAAGTCACCGTGAGGTTTCTTTTCCATCAGCCGATTGAAAAGCACCTGACCATGGAACGAATTTGGTGGATTCATGAAGGCCCAAGAAAAATTGGAGAAGCTAAAATATTGAGCATTAAGCTTCCAAAAAAATAAGATCTGCTGTTATCACCAACAGTCAGTACTGAATTTATCGAAGTGCCACGTTCGTAGTAAAACCCTCAACTCTCTCAAAGGTCCATTAACTAATCAAAAAGCATCATTCGCTCAATAGTACTTTCACAAAAAACAGGGTTGAAATATTTTTGAAAGTAAAACAAGAAAATGCGAATAGTTCTGCTTTTATTTTTGCTTAGCTTCACTTTCAGTTGTGCTACGCGAAACATTCAATATGACAGAAACAAAATTCTAAAAAAGTTTTCGACGGATTACGAAATGTTTGTCGACAATAAAAAAATGGATTTGGAAAATGTCTATTTGAACAAAGAAAACATTGAGAATGTCCATATCGACAAACAAGCCAAGGAAATTAGAATCACACAATTTAAACCAACCGAGTTTTTTGAACTAAAAAACTTGAATTTAGACAGTTTATCTGTTGGACAGAGAGCCGAGGACAAAAGGAAAATAGCATTGATCATAATTGACGGAATTATCCTTGCAGAAAGTACTCTAGAGAAAACAAAAATTGACCCCAATGCAGTAAAATCATTTACCATTGTATCCTCCGAAATCATGGAAAGAACAAATTTTTGCAGAGCCTATGACGGAAGTATTTTATTGATACAAACGAAAGAATAGGAATGACTCTAAGCTAACCACTCTATAAAGTCTATCTATCCATGGATAAATTTAAAACACATTACATAATACATATCTTGATGAGAACAATTTTAACTTTGATGGTTTTGATTTTCATTGGTTGCAGAAGTGTTAACACAGCGTCGACGATGAGCAATTCAATCAACCAAATAAAGGAAGGCGTCTTTGAAGATTGTGGGCCCGGAGGAATTGAAAAAGTGACTTACACATATAGAATCGGCACATGGATTTTATATCACCCGAATGGTCAAATCAAGGCTCAGGGAAGGTATATTCCAATTCAGACCGTGATCTCTACACGATGTGAGTTAAACGAAAAATTAGAGTTTAGTCAACTAGATGATGGCTGGAAATTTTTTAACCCACAAGGAGAAGAAATCGAGCCAACTGAACAAAACATTAGAGAACTGACCTGTTTCACTCATGAAGAAGATGAATTATTTAAAATTCAATATTGCTTTGACAAAGCTCAAAACAGGGTTGTCTATGACATATTAAAAGAATAAAAAGTCTTGCTCGGCAAACCCATTCTATTTCCAAGAAATTGGTAAGTTTATAAACTCACTTCGGCAATAAATATGAAACGAATAATTATACTATCCCTATTCTTCATTAGTGTTAATAGCATCGCTCAAAATCTAACTCAAAAAGAATTTGTTGTATTAATTTTTGACATTGAGAGAAACGACAGCTTGCATCCAAGAGATATTTTTTATTGGGTCGCAGAATCGAATAAAGGCACTAAGGATAATGAATTTGATTTTAAACCGCTATTTCTAAAACTGTTTTATTCAAGTAACTCATATGATGATTGCTGTATTGGAAAAGAGTCTTTATTTTATTCATTTACTGAACATTCAAAATTTGAATTCACTGATAAATTTGGCAAAAAGCAAAAAGAGCTTAGACAGTTTTTAAAAAATCACAGTAAGGTCATACAAGTGATTAAGAAAAGAAACAAATGGAATAAATTACTGAATGAAAAAGTAACAATTTCTGCAACGGCGATAACCGCTGAATTATGTAATTGTAAAATCAAAGAAGACAGGCACTTTGAATCTGTCTTTTTACCGACTTCTGACTTCAAGTTAAACCTAAAATTCTGGGAATCAGAAAATGCAATTTATATCACCAACAGAGACTATTCGGGATTAAGGGTAGATTACTGAAAAAACGATCCGCTCTGCGAAATCCCCAACCTTCCCCACACCAGTGCCCTATCAATATAAACTACATATCTTTACTTCGTTCTTTCTTAAACCTCTCTAGCGTAGCCTTAAAAGAGTGTAACGATCGATGAGCATGCTCTGTAGCCACTTCTACTGCCTTTTCATAGTTTTTAAGCGCTAGATCATATTGTTCGTTTCTCTCATATGCCTCTCCCAAACTGTCATATACATTGGCCTCTTTAGGAAATAACTGCACATTCAATTTGAATAGCTTAATAGCAAAATGCACTTCACTTTCATTCATAAATTCATATGCTGCAATGTTTAAATATTGCGGGTGGTCGATCGAATAGTCCTTTTTTATAAAATCATTCACATCTTGTAACGACCCTAAAGAATCTGTTTTATCCCTATTAGCATAAAGAAACTGATTAAGCGTGGGTCTAGGTAGCTCGTACTTTTTACCATACAGAATGTATTCTATATAATATGCGATATTCCTTGCTATTCTGTCATAATTTGAAAGTACGATGATCGTGTACTTGTCCTTTAAATATCTTGAAAAATAAGATGATATTCCGGGGGCGCCTCCACTATGACCCACTACTTTATTCCCTTGCCTTTCTTCTACCTGAAAAGCCAATCCATAGGTTATTTTTAATGCAGTGAACATTTTTTCCTTTGAGACATTGTTTATTAAAATAGGGCTGTATAGCGCCTGATCAAATTTAAAAATATCCCCAACAGTAGATAGGATTCCTCCATCTGCTGAAGGAGTACTGCTTTTAGAATAATTATTATGGAATTTCCCCGATATAGATCTCATATAGCCCGTAGCACGATTTTGAACTACCTCATCTCCAAATCTCATTTCGGTATCGTACATTTTAGTGGGTTCGAATATGTTTTTTGTGATATAGTCTGAGTAGGACTGCCCAGTCAATTTTTCGATAATTGCTCCTAAAATGATCATTCCTGAATTCGAGTACGAAAACCGCTCTCCTGGGGTTTCAAACTGTACTTCTTGTTCATAAATAATGGGCAACAGATCATCTATTTTTTTGAATGCAATTCTATCAGCTCTGTAGTCGGGATGCCTCATATAATTCCCCAAACCAGAAGTATGAGAAAGCAAATGATAAATTGTAATCTTATCACCCAAAGGAAAATTCTTTAAATAAGTAATCACAGGGGCATTAACATCTAGCGTCCCTCTTTCGTGCAACTGAAAAATAGAAACACCCGTAAACATTTTGCCCATAGAGGCAATGTTAAACTTGGTGTCTATCTTGTTTTTAATACCAAAACTTTTATTGGCATCCCCAAAGGCTTTTGTATAAAGCACTTTGCCATCTTTAGCTAATAAAACTGTTCCTGAAAATTGATCGAGCTCAGTATATCTTTGCATCACCTCATCAATCTTTTCAGTAATGGTTTGAGATTTAGCAACAGTGGTCAGAAAGAAAAGAGCGATCATAATGATCTTGGATTTTTGAAACGTATTCATCTTAATGTATTGTTTTTAAAGTGTTTCCTTTAAATTATTAATACATCAAATTTGGATAAAAGGAATACCCAATTCAAACGAAATAGACATTCTCATGACTGTTATAGATGTTTTCGTGGATTTTATCTATTATGAAAAACTTGCATCGATAAATTTCTGAAAGGTTTCTTTATATTTTTCTGATACGGGAATGTACGTATCGCCAAAAACAATTCTATTGCGTTCTATGGTCTTTATTTTTTTTAAGTTGACCATATACGATTGATGCACGCGCATAAAATTTTTGCCGGATAACTCCTCGTCCAAGGATTTCATAGTTTTTAATGTGAGGATCGGTTTTTCTGAATTGACCGTATAAAGTTTTAAATAGTCTTTTAGCCCTTCTACATAGATCAAATCCTTTAGTTCTACTTTTATCAACTTGTATTCAGACTTCACAAATATATAGTCGTCAGCATAGCTTGTTGCATCAGTGGGCACAGCTGTATTCATAATTAGTTGCTTGGCCTTATTCGCAGCCGAAAAAAACTCGGGATAGTTAATTGGCTTCACCAAATAATCAATGGCGTTTACTTTATACCCTTCTATGGCAAACTCTTCAAATGCTGTAGTGAAAATCACTTTAATACCTTTGTTCAAAATAATCTTTGAGAATTCGATTCCGGATAAATTAGGCATTTGAATGTCTGTAAAAACTAAATCAACTGTTTCTTTTTCTATGATCTCAATGGCAGCAATTGCATTGTTACATTTTGCAACCAATTTTAAAAAAGGAGTCGTTTTTACGTACCCTTCCATGAGATCAAGAGCCAAAGGTTCATCATCAATCAAAATACATGATAGCATCATTCTTTATAGTTTAGTATTAAGGTAGCCTTGAATATGTTGTTTTCTTCTTTCGTAAACAACTCGAATTTGTTTGGATATAATAGTTCCAATCGTTTTTTAAGGTTTTTTAATCCAATTCCTGAATTAGTTACTTTTTCTTTTTCGGGAAATGATGAGTTAATGACCGAATAGTGTATCTCATCATTGTTGACCTTTAGTTCAATTTTTATAAAACTAGCCTGTACGGCATCAATACCATGCTTAAAGGCATTCTCAATAAATGATATTAATGTTAATGGCGCTATTTTGATAGGTCGATCAATGACAGGGAAGCTTTTTTCTAATGTAAGACTAGAAGATATTCTTAGTTGCATCAAGTCAATATAGCGCTCTAAGAATTCTATTTCTTTGGCTAAAGGAACTTTGTTTGTTGAAGAATCATGCAATAAATACCGCATCATTTTGCTTAAACTGTGAATCGATTCTTTAGCAATTACAGGAGCGCTATCCACCAACGCGTAAATATTGTTCAGTGTGTTGAAAAGGAAATGAGGTTGTACTTGATATTTTAAATAGTTGATCTCTGCGCCCAATTGGGCTTGTTTCACCTGCTGTAACACCAATTGATTTTTGTTCAGCTTTTTATTGATTTTTAATCCGATACACATCCCAACACTTAAGATCATTGGTAAAATGAGTTGAATGGAAGACATTTGACCGCTTCTTACTTCTCTTGTTCTTACCCCATTTATTGAAGGATTAAAGGCATTCCACGTTAAGAAATACCGTATTAGAAAAAAGAGTATCGCAATCAATAAAACATTTATAATATAAAACTGCAGCTTCTTTCTTTTGAAAAAATAAGTGTCTACTAAAACAAAGTAATTGATATAAAAAACAAGAAAAACACTTGTAATGGACAGCCAATTTCTATTAACGATGTATTGTGTATTAGAAAGATCATCTAATGAAAATATGGGGTATAGAAATGCAAGCAGCCATAAAAAACCATGTAATATTATTGCTAAATAACGCCTTTGCATATGATGCCTATAAAAAACTAAAGTAAGGCAAATAACATTAATTTTCATGGCTATATAGATAGTCTGGTATTTTTTATAGATACTCCCCAATATTTTGTCTACACCTGCCTTGAGAAGTCTTCGACCTTTACAGTCTATTTCATAGGAAATTGGTAAGTTTATAATAATAAACGCCATCAAGCATTTGAAAAGAATATATGGACCAAGTTATAAGTTGCTCAAAATCCTTCTAAGGGAAAATATCTACCTCCTTTTGGGTCTAATAATCCTTACTCCTATTTGGCATTATATTAAAGAAGGTGAAGAATTTGTTGTTGATTTTCTATTCGTAAAAATAGTAGTGATGGTTGTTTTAATTTTCAACCTTCCAAGTATTATTATTTACTGGAATTATTATATAGAAAATAAGGATATGGCAATCAAGATAGATGTTCAATCCGATAATATTGAAATTACTAAAAATGGAATACAAAAGCAGTATAAAATCTCTGAAATAAGATCATCCATTTACCATTTAGGTATTTACTACGAAAATCGAATTGATGATGCAAAACGTTGGAAAATGATCAATTCAGACTTAGCGTATTGGGACCTGCAATTCAATAACGGAGATAGGTATTACATTTCGAATTTATTGATTGACTTTTTACATGATGAACCAATCGTTGAGAACACAAAGTTTAGATTTAGAATGTTTCAATACATTGACACATCTGACTCAAAAGAATCTGTTGAGTTAAAAAGAGTTCAAGAAGAAAATCGAACAGAAAAATTTGTGGAGAAATTTCAATCCAAATCTGAAAGTGAATTGAATGAAATTTTGAACAACAGATCAAAGTATCAGCAAGAAGCTGTAAGAGCCGCTGAGATAATCCTGAGAAATAAAAACAGACAATAATGATTCCTGACTTTTTAAAGAAATTCGAAGCCGATTTAAAAAAGTACGAACGAGAATTTGTTCGAATAAAAGCAAAGCCAAGAAAAGAGAAGCTGCTAGAAGACAACTTAGATTTGAAGGACAGTAAATTTCTTGGAAGACCATTCTTTCCAAAAGAAAAAGAGTATCCAAAAGATGGAAACGGTAAGCCTATGGTAATGGTTGCTCAACTCAATTTTGAGCAAATTCCTGAATTGACACCATTTCCAAGAAATGGAATTCTTCAACTATTCCTATCAACGACAGATTGGTATCAAGACGATGCTGCTATTGTTTATCATTCGGTTGAGGAATTAGGCAAAGAACCAATGAATGATTTCTCATTCATTACCGAAAAGGACTATGATGAAATGCCTGTTTTTAAACTTCATCAACTATCATTTGAAAAAGGAATTGATAAAGGAGGTTCAGAGGATTCTCAGTTTGATTATCTTTTTGATGACAGTTATTATTGGGATTTCGTCGAAAACCTTAGCGAGGAACAACAAGACTTATTTGCAGCGTATTTTAACCCCATGGGACATAAAATAGGAGGATATGCTGAATTTACTCAGTCTGACCCTAGAGACTACAATAATAGCCAAAGAGACGACTTACAGGTTCTGCAAATAGATGTTGATGACCACATAATGTTTGGAGATAGCGGACTTGGACATATTTTTATAAGTGAAGAAAACTTGATAAAAAAGGATTTCTCAAAGGCCTATTTTTATTGGGATTGCTGTTAAAGAACACACCCGCTCTGCGAGATCTCCAGCTCTCGCAGCAACACCACTAACATTTCACAGGAAATCCCTAAGTTTATACCACCAAATATCGGCAACCAACACCTAAAATGGAATTTAAGGAGCAAGTCATAAAATATAAGGATCGTATTGTTTTTATTAGACTCTCTATGCCTCATTTTAGCAGAACGCTAAAGCAATATGTAGAGGACGAAGCTTGTTTTATGTTTGTCAACAAGGGCGAGGTCGAGGTGCGATCTTCAGATGATTATTTTAAACTGAATCGAAGTGTCGGCATGCTTGCCAAATGCCTCAATTACTTTTTCGAACCCACCGACAACAGATCTGTTTGCGACGACGGCATCGAGTCTGTAGGCATCTTTCTTTACCCTTCATTGATCAAGGACCTGTTTGAATTTGACCTTTCAAACTCTACCCATACTGTGACCTATAATTTGAAACAGGTGCAAATAGACCGATTGCTCGAAAACTATCGCAACAGCATTGATATCCTGCTCGATAATCCCGAACTCGCCGATGAAAACATCGTGAAGGCCAAACTAAAAGAGTTTGTACTGCTAATTTCAAAATCAGAACAAGCACCTTCTCAGTTAGATTTTTTGGCAGCGCTCTTCAAACCGAATGAGGTCGCCTTTAAATCGACCATCAAGCATAATCTCTACACGAACCTGTCACTAGAAGAACTGGCTGCTCTTTGTCACCTAAGCATTTCTTCCTTCAAAAGAAAATTCAAAGATGTATTTGATGAAAGTCCGAAAAGATACCTCAACAGAAAAAAGGTAGAAAGGGCTGCGTCTCTGCTAAGGCAAAATACATCACGAATATCTGATATCGCCTACGATGTCGGGTTTGATTCATTGGCCACCTTTAACCGAAACTTCACTTCTTTTTACGGAAAATCTCCTTCAGAATATCGCCTGAGCTAAAATGAGAAGTCTTTGAGCTAATCCGTACAATGGATCCCTTCTCTTTTCTGGTACTTTGCCCCGAACAAATTTAAAGTACACAGTATGAGAACATCTAAAGTATTAAAGGCGTATCTGATCTTTTCAGGCCTTCTTCTCACCTTCATAGGAGGTGCAACACTCGCAATTCCGGTAGATATGAAAAACAGTGTCGGAATTGATATCGCTGAAAATATCAGCGTACTAAACGATGTGCGTGCTGCCAGCGCATTGCTTTTGACCATTGGACTATTAACCCTATTGGGTGCATTTGTCAAAAAACTCACTTTTACATCAACGCTGATTTCTTTTCTACTATTTCTGGCCCTTGCCCTAGGGAGAGCCATAAGCATCTGGCTCGATGGCATGCCTGTTGACGGACTCGTTAAGGCTACCGGATTAGAACTTGTTTTGGGTATTGTCGGAGCCGTCCTATTCAAAACATTTAAGGATAAGAATTAGTAAACCCACAATTCAAAATTTACCATCATGAATAACATAATAATGATAACCGGAGCCAATGCGGGCATTGGTAAAGAGACCGCCAGACAATTGGCGCTAAAACAAGAAACCGAAAAGATCTACCTAGCTTGTAGAAACATAGAAAAGGCCAAAGCCGCCAAAAAATCGTTAGAAGAATCCACTGGGCGATCGATCTTTGAAATATTGATCATGGACGTATCCGATACCGATTCGGTAAAAAAAGGTGTCAGAGCTTTAAGTGAACCCATTGATGCGTTGATCATGAACGCAGGCGGTACAGGAGGTAAAAATCCCGAAAAACTTACCAAAGATGGGGTTACCAATATCACAGCTACCAACCTTTTGGGTCATGTAGTATTGGTCGATGAACTTTTAACTGCAAACAAACTGAAAAACGTAGCATTGTTTGCCAGTTCAGAAGCCGCCCGCGGCATCAAAAAAATGGGGATGAAACGCCCTGATCTCAGCACCTCATCAATTGAGGAGTTCCAAGCTGTGTTTGACGGTACTTTCTTCGGAAACAATTTTGATCCTATGCAGGTCTACGGTGTTATAAAATACGGAGGCACCTTATGGATGTCTTCTATGGCGCGGAAGAATCCTGACATTCGATTTATTTCGATGAGTCCGGGAGGAACACGTGGCACACAAGGATTTGACGATCTTCCGTTTTTTAAGAGAATCATGTTCAAGTATATAGGAATGCCCATATTCATGCCGCTGATGGGACTCTCACATAGTCTGAGCAAGGGTGCCAAACGATTCGTAGACGGTATTAGTAATGACGCACTAAAAAGCGGCAGTTTTTATGCCAGTAAAGAAGGAGTTTTAACAGGTCCGATAGTAGAACAAAGCACCATTTTTCCCAACCTGAAAAACGAGCGTTACCAAGAAAATGCCCACGCTGCCATTCACCGTTTTATACACTGACAAATGATGTAAGGTGTAGGACCAAACATCCTTCACTTTTTACACTCAATTTGCGAGGCCTGCCCGAATGAATTTGTTCTGGCGGGCCTTCTGCTTTCTCGGTTTAAAATATTCAGAATATGCATACCTATTTCACAGGAAATCGTAAGTTTATGGAAGCAGACATTAGCATGCGTTTACTAAAAGATGGATAAAAGAGCTAAAAAAATACTTTTGGAGACATATTGGTCTTCTCAAGGCTGGAAACGATACTTTACAACTGCTCCTGAAGATTTTGAGTATGCAAAATCAAAGGGGCTAATGTTCGATAATCTTACAATAAATCACAGTGACCTCGAAACCAAAACTAGAGAGCTTTTAAAGACCATCGAAATCGAAAAAGTTGTTCATGCTTTCTTATCAAGCTTGACAAATAAACGGTTAGATTGGAGGTCTGGAATAGCTAGTTACATCAATGCTCATCTGATTCTTCAAAAGAAAAGACGAAGTACTCGAAAGGAAAACCGCATTTATGAAAACGAGGACTTAAATGTTCTAAACTTTGAAAGAATTAAGTGGTCAGGTGTCAGGCACTCTGATTTACTCTACAACTACCTTGACTTAAAACTACTTAACAACGAGAAGGTAACACCTCCAACCAAAGAAGACATTGAAATTTTCAAGAAGATTCTTGATTGCATTTCAAAATCAGAACCTTCCGATTATCCTGGCAAACTTAGAGATAGACTAAAGGATGTAATTAAAGAATCCAAATATCATCGGCATACGCTAATGGAGATTCTTGGTTGCTGTGAAATACTCCAACCACAAAGTCTCGATCGCCCTACTACCGGAAGACACGATTGGGTGTTTGTCGAATACTGGAGAGGAAAAGATAAGTACAGCAAAGAAAATGTCAAATCTATTTTTGGAGAAATACTGAAATAGTAACTCAGGAAGTTATTCACCACTTCCCCATAAATCCCTATCTTTAGTACATACTAACTAAACAACACCCTTATGGCAAATTATAAAGGAAATCGATTTCCGCTATGGGCAATCGAACCCGATGGCACCGTGGTCGCCTATGACGCGATGGCTACAAGAAATCAAATGTCTGAAGCTGGTTTTGCTTCAAAACTAGGCATCAGCGATGATGGCACGGTCTGGGCCGTAAGCCGCGAAGCAGACCCCAGTGGCGGCGGACTCAAAATCTTCTTTTCCGACGGCAGCAAAGATTGGCAAGAGATCGATGGCGATGGACCAGGAGCGATGCAAATAGCCGGAATTTCGGGCGGAGATTGTGTGATCATCACCAACACCAACGACCTGTATTCCTTAGACCAAAAGAAAAACTATACACATCTAGCCAAAGAAATCTATGATATCAACTGCGGTGGCGGTAATTTCTGGGCGATAAAACCTGCCAAAGAAGGCGGTATTCCCGTGTTGCAGTATTGCGCTGCCAAAGCACCATTGCAATGGAAGGTTTTTGAAGGAAACCTTACGCCTACGAGCCTATCGGTTGGAGCTGGTGGAGACTGTTGGGCACTGTTGGATGAAGTCCCTTTTCAATTTAAGTCCGACGGAAAAACAAAACAAGCCGTGATTCCAGGTGCTAAAATAGAGGCCATGCAGATCTCGTATAAGGATTATACCAACGGCATTTTATCAAGCACCGATGTGACCGAAAAAGGCAACCTGTTTTTGCAGTACAATTCATCGCCTACCATAGACCCTTCCTATTTACCCGTAAAAGGAATCCGAGCCAATCGTATTGCAACAACCTATTACGTGCCTTGATTTTGCCTTAGTAAGAGTCAAGTCACCAGCCCAGTTTATGGAAAATTCGTAAATTTAAATGACCTATTTCCAAAACTGGTGTGATGAATTTCAAGACACTCTTTTTAATCATTTTAATCGGAAGTACGAACGCTTGTCAAAAGAGAGCACCGATAGAGACTATCGCATTCGATTATGTAAAAAATCAGATCGTATTATCAGTTCACATAGGAGAAAGCGAGCCTCTTAACATGCTCTTGGACACAGGTGTAGACCCTTCGGTAGTTGATTTTGAAACAGCGAAGAGATTAAAGCTTCCGATAGACACGCTTCGCGCAGGAAATGCCCAGGGAAGAGGGACTGACCGAGTGGTAGTTTTTCCCACTACCATTGAGGATCTAAGTATAAACAACTACAATTATGGCTCGATAGATGCACTGACGTTGGATCTCAAAAAATTAGGAGCCCCTCTCAAAAAAAGACTACATGGGATACTGGGATACAGTTTCCTTAAAGATAAGATCGTACGCATCAACTACCGTGATAAGGTCATTCAATTTCTCCCTGACTCCACCTATCTGGACGAGGTCATTACAGACAAAGTCTATAGCAGCAAATTCATTACCGACGGAGAGGATATGATTCCGATTCTAAACACTTTTAAAATCAACAACAATGACTTTGTAGCTTCTTTGGATACAGGTTCAAGTTTAAATGTGCAAGTGTATATGCATCATAAAGAACGTTTTAAAATTGAGTTGGATAGTACGCAGCAATCACTCATTACCGGAGCACAAGGAAAAAAGAAGATCTACAATACCTACGTACCGAATTTTTCAATCGGTAACTTTCAATTTGAAGATGAAGCCATTCATGTCTCAACAATAAAGAATGAAAAACAACTTAGAATGGGTAATATCGGTAATCGATTTCTCGACAATTTTATCGTCACCTTCGATTACCATAATAAAAAAGTAATCCTAGAAGCATATTCGAATTCGCTTTAAAACCTCGGTTACCGCCAACAGCCTGCACTGAGCTTGTCGAAGTGTCCACGCTAGTGGTAAAACATCTCATTGAAAATCGGTAAGTTTACACAACAATTCCATAAATACTCTCTAACAACAAAAATCAACACATTATGAGCACAAAACGAAATAAAATCATTTATTTAATCGCAACAGGACTCTTGACAGCATTAATGCTACTATCTGCAGGAATGTACTTTTTTAATCATGAAATGGTTGCCGAAACCTTTACGAATCTAGGCTACCCTACCTACATTATTTATCCATTAGCCGTTGCCAAAATATTAGGACTAATTGCGATATGGTCAAGAAAAAACAATATTTTGAAAGAATGGGCATACGCAGGTTTTTTCTTTAACATGGTACTCGCCTTGGGCGCGCATTTTGCCATAAACGACGGTGAGTTTGGCGGAGCCCTTGTTGGGATTGTCCTTTTACTAGTCTCGTATTCAACTGAAAAGAAGCTTTAAGAACTTTACATAAAATAAATCGAATTTGGGAATCGTTTGTGAACTATATAGAATGTCCGACTCTGAAATTGGCAAATTAGAGAAACTCAGTTATGACGATGCTGAAGAGTTTCTTGATGAAAACTATGCTTCCATTGACGGGAAATATCACAAACAAAACGACACCGTTTTTTCAATGGATAAAGGTTGGGGAATTACAAGTTTCCTATTACAGCAGTTTGATAACTCAGAAGATAAAGTTTTGAATTCGCTCAACCAGCGATTTATAAAATCAGATGTTACTCGACGTATCAATAGCATTTTAAAATCTGTTGAAATTGAAGATCTAATCCCTTATTACGACAAAACAAAATTATTGGAAAATGGAATGTATGGTGCAAAACGTGACTTTACTTGGGACTACATTGACAAATATCATCTTAGACTTTATAAGTTAGCTTTCGAAAGAGCTTCTGAGTTAAACCATGGGATTACCTTGAACTATCATTAACCTGTTCTGTGATGACTATCTACCACCAGGTGGCTCTATTTCTTGTAACATAAACAACTAAGAGCGAAAATTCGTGAACCTGCCCGAATGGTACAGGCAGGTTAGTGGCAAAAACCAGCTTCCAAAGAGTTTTCCATCTTCATAAACCGAAGCTTCAACCAAGAGCCTACTATTCACTTTTAACTCTTCACTTTCCAACTCCTAGCATCCAGCTTCCAATCTCTAGCCTCCCTTCTCGCTAGTTCCTATTCTCTCTTCGCTCTTTCTGTACAAAGTGCTAAGCTCACAGTGGGAGGCGAATAATAAGCAATACTTTCACCTAACACCTAACACCTAGCACCTAGCACCCATCACCAAACATCCATGTTACATACATACCACGTATTGTTACATATCTCTCAGTTACCTCATTTTTACAGATTTACATTTGAGCATCAGATATAAAGATCATCTAACCTGATCTATATCGATGTATGAAAAAACAACCAAAGACATATAAAGGAAACCTAAAACAGCTTTGGGAAAACACGATCTACATAAACGTCGATCATTTGGGCAAAGGTGGCTATATCATCCATATTGTACATAAAAACAAGACGTTGCGTAAGGTGACCTTCAAGCTATAAAATCAACCGTCATGAGAAAACTGATCACACTCCTTATTCCGTTTTGCGTTTTGGTCGCAACGGCACAGAGCAGTTTCAACTACCAGGCCGTGGTAAAGGACAGCGGCGGCAATGCATTGTTGAATGCTACCGTCGATTTGCAATTTATCATCTATGAAGGGGCCGCACTCACAAACAATGTCTATCAAGAAACACATGCGTCAGTGACTACCGATGCCAACGGACTCATTGCGGTAGGTATAGGTGAAGGCACGACGACTGACAATTTTAACACGATCGATTGGGGTGCAGACGAGCACTTCTTAAACATACAAATCAATACAGGCACTGGCTTATCAGATCTAGGAACCGTTACATTAAGAACGGTACCCTATGCCCAACATGCGTTCAATGTAAAAGGGTTGGAGGACCTGGATGAAGGCAACGGAATTGGCTGGCGGCTCATAGGAAGGGAGCCCGACAACTTTGGGAACATAGGGTTCAATGCAGTAGATCTGAGCCAGTCCAGTGCCATATCAACTACACGAGGCGCCACAGGACAAAATGCTGTCGCCTTAGGATTTGACACCACTGCTTCCGGAAATCGCTCTACCGCTATGGGTTCTATCACCGTAGCCTCGGGGTTTCGTTCAACAGCGATGGGTAATGGCTCGGTAGCTTCCAATGTGCAAGCAACTGCCATGGGTTCGATGACAGCGGCCTCTGGGTTCTCAGCTACTGCCATGGGAGGTTTTACAGAAGCATCTGGGGACTATTCAACTGCCATGGGGTTAGAAACACAGGCACAATCTTATAGCTCCACTGCCATCGGGCGTTATAATATAGGTGGTGGTGACCCTACCAATTGGGTAGAAACCAACCCTTTGTTTGAGATTGGAAACGGAAGCAGCGATGCCAGTCGCTCTAACGCATTGACCATTTTGAAGAACGGAATTATAAGGGCCCCCAGTTTAGACCTTTCCGAAGTCAATGACAACAAGTCCCTTACTACCAAAGAATATGTTGATAGCGAAATCGCAGGTCTAAGCCTCGAGATCAACGATCTAGAAGATGCGCGACATATCAACAATGATTCCTCTGTTTTTTTAGGGGAAGGTACCGGAGCTAGCGACGATGGCACCGACAATCGAAATGTGGCTGTCGGAATCAAAGTGTTGGAGAATAGCATTACTTCGGAAGACAACACCGGAATGGGAGCCTTTGCGCTTTTCATGAATGATACCGGAAGTAGGAATACTGTTTTAGGTTCTCAGGCATTGTTTACCAATAGTTCGGGGTCAGAAAATACCGCTATTGGTTACAATGCCCTTTATACCAATGCGCTCGGTTGGCGTAATACCGCCGTTGGTTTTCAAGCATTGCAGAGCAATATTTCAGCCTCTCTTAACACCGCCATAGGCTATATGTCCCTTAATGCAAATACAAGCGGTGTAAATAACGTCGCCATTGGAGCCAACGCCCTAAGAGATAATCTAGCAGCAGGAGATAATACGGCCGTGGGAATAGCGTCTCTTCAAGAAAATGAGAGCGGCACCTCGAACACCGCTATTGGAGCTTCGGCCCTGCAATTCAGTACAACATCAGAAAACGTGGCCGTCGGAGCCTTCAGCATGCAACAAAACATCTCTGGGATCAACAACGTAGCCATTGGTTACAACAGCATGAAAAATAGCACGAATTCAAGCAATAGCATCGCCATTGGACATGGAGCCATGATGAATATTACTGGTTCGGCCAATAATATAGCAATTGGAATTGATGCGCTGGCCTCTGGCAATCTAGCATCTAGAAACATTGCTTTGGGAAATCATGCTTTGCAAAACTCTACAAGTGGCTTTGAGAATGCAGCATTCGGAGATTTTGCCCTCTTTAATAATATAGACGGAAATCGAAATGTAGCACTTGGAAGAAGTACATTAATCAAAAATGAATCGGGAGAAAACAATGTGGCTATTGGATACAATGCACTTGGCAACAATGTTGACGGCAATGTCAATATAGCTATTGGTTCCAATGCTTTATCGGGAGTGACAGGCACAAACAACATTGGCATTGGGTCAGGAACTAGTGTCCCTAACGCTAGCGGAAATGGTCAAATAAGACTTGGAAACAGCGGAATCTCCTATGCGGGCGTTCAAGTTCCCTGGACGATCACCTCTGACATTCGATGGAAGGAAAAGGTACGGGATCTTCCCTACGGACTTGATTTCCTGGATCAACTAAGGCCGGTAGATTATGTTCGAAAGAACAACGATCAAAAGACGCGAGAAATTGGCCTTATCGCGCAAGAAGTACAACAAACCCTATCCGACATTAACTATACTGACCAAGGCATGCTCACAGCCGATGACGAAGGCTATTTAAGCCTACGCTACAATGATCTTATCCCTGTGATCATTAAGGCCATTAAAGAGCTAAAAACCGAAAACGAAGAGCTAAAAGAAACCATCCAAGAACTCAAAAAACAATTGTAAACAAATCAATACTAATGTGTTATGTAGTATCTTAAGGATGGAAAACTAAAAAATAACCGTCATGAGAAAACTGATCATACTCCTTATTCCGTTTTGCGCTTGGGTCGCAACGGCACAGAACAGTTTTAACTACCAAGCAGTCGTAAGAGACAGTGGTGGCAACGTATTATCAAATGCGACCATTGACCTCCAATTTATCATCTATGAAGGCGCAGCGCTCACCAATAATGTCTATCAAGAAACACATTCGGCAGTTACTACAGACGCCAACGGACTCGTTACAGCAGCCATAGGTGAAGGAACAACTACTGACGATTTTAACGCAATCAATTGGGGGGCAGACATGCACTTTTTAAACATTCGGATCGACACAGGCTCTGGTTTATCAGATCTGGGAACCGTTGCATTAAGATCTGTGCCCTATGCACAACATGCGTTAAATGTAACTGGACTGGAGGTCTTAGATGAAGGCAATGGATTAGGTTGGCGATTGATCGGAAGAGACCCTGCCAACTTCGGTAACATCGGACTAGAAGCCGTAGACTTGAGCAGATCCAACTCTACCTCGAGTACTCGCGGCGCAACAGGAGAAAGCGCGACGACCTTGGGGTTTAATACAACGGCCTCAGGCTTTCGTTCAACAGCGATGGGCAATGGTTCGGTAGCTTCCAATGTGCAAGCAACCGCAATGGGTTCGATGACAGCGGCATCTGGGTTCTCAGCAACCGCTATGGGCGGCTTTACCGAAGCCTCCGGTACGTACGCAACAGCTATGGGACAAGATACCCAAGCGCAATCTAACATTGCAACCGCTATTGGACGTTTCAACATCGGCGGAGGTGACCCAACCAACTGGGTCGAAACCGACCCCTTATTCGAAATCGGAAATGGTAACAGCGACGCTAGTCGTACCAACGCATTGACCGTACTTAAAAATGGTACGATCACAGCACCAAGTTTGGATTTAGCCGAAATCACCGATAACAAATCCCTGATCACCAAAGAATACGTCGATCAGAGCCTAGCTCCCACGGGTCTTGAGACATTAGATGAGGGCAACGGCATAGGGTGGCGCATCATCGGAAGAGACCCGCTAAACTATGGTGATATTGGGGAAAACGCGATGGACTTGAGCATCAGCTTAAACAGTTCTACCACAAAGGGTGCAACTGGTGTCAGATCTTTCGCAGCCGGTACTGAGACAACGGCGTCGGGTTCTGATGCAACAGCTATAGGTTTTTTCACAACAGCATCTGGCAACTTTTCAGTAGCCATGGGTGAGGGAGCTGCGGCAACCAATAGCGCCGCAGTTGCCATGGGTGATCAGACAGACGCCTCCGGACAGCATTCGACAGCCTTTGGTAGAGGAACCCTTGCAAATGCTATCGGGTCGACGGCAATCGGTCGCTATAACATTGGCGGAGGAAATCCAAATGTATGGGTGGGTACTGACCCGCTTTTCGAGATAGGAAATGGTACAACAAGTTCTAACCGAGCCAATGCATTGACCATATTGAAAAACGGAACCATCACCGCTCCAAGTTTGGACCTTTCCGAAATCAATGATAGCAAATCCTTGATCACCAAAGAGTACGCCGATCAGAATTTGGCTTCCACAGGTCTAGAGGCTTTAGATGAAGGCAGTGGTCTTGGTTGGCGATTAATAGGAAAAGACCCCGTTGATTATGGTAGCATAGGTCCGAATGCCGTGGATTTAAGTTGGAATTCTGTTTCGGGCTCCACTACTCATGGGGCCACAGGATCTGCAGCATTCACTGCAGGGCACAGAACAATAGCTTCTGGAGGCTTCTCTACAGCACTGGGCAACAACACAACCGCTTCTGGAGCTTCATCCATCGCAACCGGGTTTCTTACAACCGCTTCCGGAAGCGCTTCAACAGCTATGGGCGACAATACTGACGCTACTGGAGATGCCTCAACATCAATGGGCTTCTTAACAGAGGCACCTTCTTATGGTGAAACGGTTATTGGGCTATTTAATACACTCTACACGCCTAATTCTACAAATTCTTGGCATGCATTAGATCGCCTGTTTGTGATAGGAAATGGCACTGACCTTGCTTCTCGAAGCGATGCCCTCACCGTCTTGAAAAATGGAAACGTGGGTATCGGTACAGGTACGGCCATTCCCAATGTTAGGCTCGATGTAATAGGTTCAATAGAATATACGGGCACCATCACCGATGTCTCTGATCGCCGTCTCAAAGAAAACCTGAAATCGGTTGAAAATGTACTCACCCGTCTTCAAAAACTACAAGCGTACACCTACAACATGAAAGATGATCAGGAAAAAGTACGAGAGTATGGTTTGATCGCCCAAGAGCTACAGGAAGTATTCCCAGAAATGGTAAAGGTCATCGATTCAGAGAACGAATATCTCGGCGTGAGTTATGTCCAGCTGATTCCTGTTTTGCTGGAAGCTATCAAAGAACAGCAAACCATCATCAACAAACAAGACAAACGCTACGAAAACCTTGAAAATCGACTTGAGATTCTGGAAGCAAAGATGAATCAATAATGACCCCACAATTTTCATAAACAATCCTTTTAAAAAGCAGTTCGAGAGACACAGACAACTCTTTTATCATTTTTTTCAGTACTTTTAAGATGAGGTTCTTGCTGCTAATAACTTGATTCAGAATCGTTCCCCGCGTTCTCACCCTCCAAGACCTCTCTAATTAACAGACTGCGTTATGCCTATGAGAGTTTGTTTATGGATATTGCTGTTCGTCCCCTTTTTAGTATGGGGACAAGGGCAGGCAAAGATCGATTCCCTTCAAAGCTTATTAAAGGAAGCTTCACAAGATTCGGTGAGGTACAAGCATTTCGTTTCTTTGGGGATTGCTTTCGAAAAGGAGTCCAAGATCGATTCGGCTGTGGCCAGCTACCGCAACGCACGAGCATTGGTTCCTTGGGAAACGGAACCTAAGAAAAATGCGAATGCCTTGCTTAGCATGGGAAATGCCTACTTAAGTGTTCAGGATTTTCAAAACGCTTTTAAAAACTACAGTTTGGCAGATTCTTTATGCCAAACCCATACGGATCTCAAAGTTTCTACGGTACGGGCCAGAGCGCTAAATTTTTTAGGTTATGCTGTTCGACTCACGCACGACTACGACAAGGCCATGGAGTATTACAATGCGTCACGAGATCTCTATGAGCAACTGGGAAAACCTGATAGCATGCATGAGGTCAATATTGCCTTGGCCCAAGCGTATACCAATAAGAACGATTATGATAGGGCCGTGCCACTACTAGACAATGCCATCAAATACTTTGAACAGTACCCCGAAAGAAACCCTTATTCGTACGCGATCATTTGTAGAGGCTATCTCTTTTTACGTATGAGAGATTTTGACAGGGCTGAGAAAGACTACCTAAAATACTATGAGCTTTCGAATAAATCCCAAAAAAAGATACAGCAACTCTGGGCAATGTCATATTTGGGATCTTTTTACAGACAAAAAAAAGACTATCCCACGGCAATCTCTTGGTACGAAAAAGGCGTGGCAAAAGCTGACACCTTTCAAAATTTCAGTTACAAAGAGCGTATGCAAAAAGGGCTGTTGGGCATCTATAAAAGACTGAATGACTCTGAAAAATTAAGTGCCACATACGAAGACTATATCCGAACACGAGATGTGCTAGACAGCTTAGCAACCAACAAAGAAATATATGCTTTAGAAGCCAAATATCAGACCGAAAAGAAGGAGCAACAGATTGCTTTGCTCGCATCACAGAATGAAGTAGTTGCCCAGCAAAAGGCAAATCAACGAAACTTGTTTTTGGGTGGGCTCATCGCTACCTCTCTGTTAGGTGTATTTTTCTTTGTACTATATCGAAACCGTCAAAAGACCAACAACAAATTACGAGAATTGGACGCCTTTAAGACCAATTTGTTCACTCATATCTCACACGAGTTACGAACGCCACTTACTCTTATTTTAGGACCGGTCGAAAAACAACTACAGGATAAAAATACTCCATCAAATATTAAAGAGGAATTGTCCCTGGTGCAACACAATTCGGATCGTTTATTGCGCATGGTGGACCAAATGAGTGAATTGGCCAATGTAAATTCAGGACAGCTGAAACTTAAAGTGAAATCCGGTGACCTCAAACTTTTGCTGGAACAAGAATTGGCGGCCTTTAAGTATCGGGCTTCCGAGAAAAACATCACGCTGACACATGAATTTGACAATGTCGACAATGCTTGGTTTGATTCTGATGTAGTTCAAAAAATTACCGCAAACCTGTTGTCAAACAGCATCAAATACGCTCCTGAAGGTTCGGATATTAAAGTCATCGGAAAAATTCAGAACCAGGCACTTCATCTTTCTGTCAACAATGAGGCAGAGGCCATCAAAGAAGCAAATCTCGACCAATGGTTCGAACGTTTTTACCAAAGAGATACCGCCTCGAAAGGCATGGGCGTCGGACTCGCCTTGGTGAAAGAACTCGCTGGTTTGCACAAAGGAGAAGTACGGTCTCAGAAAACATCAGAATCTCGTGTCGAATTTGTGGTTACCTTACCTATCGATAAGGAGGTCTTTTCCGCTGAAGAACGAATGGAAGCGACGGCCGTACCTTTGAATACGGTTTCAACCATTGAAAAAAATGTTTCTCTGAGCGAAGATGCTTCCGTCTTATTAATCGTAGAAGATGATGACGCCATACGAACCTTTGTTCGTTCTATTTTTCAGGATACCTATACAGTAGCTGAAGCGATCAACGGAGAAGAGGGTATAAAAAAGGCAGTGACCCTAGTGCCCGACCTTATCATTAGTGATGTTATGATGCCCAAGGTCGATGGTTTTGAATTGACCAAGGCGGTCAAAGAAGATCAGAGAACCAGTCATATCCCGATCATCCTTTTGACAGCTAAGGTTACCGATGCAGATAAGGTTACGGGTATTAGCTCGGGAGCTGATGACTACATCGTTAAACCGTTTAAAAGTGATCTTTTAAAAGCCAAGGTCGAAAAGCTCATCGAGCTACGAATGCAATTGCAAAAGCGCTATAGCCAAGAAATTGTGCTGCGTCCTACAGATATCACGATTCCGTCTACCGAAGAGCAATTCTTAAAAAGCTTACAGTCTATTTTAGACGAAAAGTTAATCGAATCTAACTTTACCGTAGAAGAGCTGAGCGCTACCCTAGGCATGAGTCGTATGCAACTACACCGAAAACTGAAGGCCTTGACGGGTTTATCTGCTTCAGAGTTTCTAAGGTCTGAACGCCTAAAGATGGCGGCCAACTTACTCTCCAATTCTGATACCATCGTTTCTCAAGTGGGTTATGCCGTTGGTTTCAATGACCCCTCCTACTTCACAAAATGTTTTAAGAAACAGTTTGGGCACACCCCTTCGGAGTATGCTAAGAAAGCGTAAGCTATGGGTATGTTACACACGTACCGATCAATGTTACATATTTCTTATAAAGCTGTTTCTCATTAAGGTACATTTGAGCATTGAACAATGTTGAATCTCAAAACGACCATTGTAAAGACAATCATATTAAATACAAGAAAACCATACTAAATAGACCTTCAAACTTTAAAACCTGTCACTATGAGAAAATTGATTATGCTACTCATCCCATTCTTGGCGCTTACCGCATCAGCTCAGAACGGCTTCAATTATCAAGCTGTTGTAAAAGACGGTAGCGGCAATATAATAGCCAATGCCACCGTCGACTTGCAGTTTATCATCTATCAAGGTGTGGCATTAACCAATAATGTCTATCAAGAAACACATATCTCTGTGACAACAAGTGCCGAAGGACTTGTAGTTGTTACGATTGGTCAGGGAACTTCTACAGACGATTTTGACGCAATCGACTGGGGTGCCGACGAACATTTTTTGAATATCCAAATCGATACAGGTTCTGGGTTGTCTGATTTGGGAACCATCCCATTTAAATCAGTCCCCTATGCTCAAAATGCCTTTAATGTAAACGGATTGGAAACCTTGAATGAAGGCAGCGGCAATGGTTGGAGATTGGTAGGAAAAGATCCTGTAAACTATGGAAACATCGGACTGAACGCTGTTGACCTTAGCCACTCAAGTGCCATATCGAGTACGAGAGGTGCTACAGGTGCCAACGCCACAACTTTGGGGTTTGACACCACAGCCTCGGGGGATCGCTCTACCGCCATGGGTTCTTCTACAACGGCCTCTGGCTTTCGTTCTACTGCCATGGGTAATGGATCAGTAGCTTCTAATGTTCAGGCGACAGCCTTGGGCTCAATGACAGTGGCTTCGGGTTTTTCGGCGACAGCTATGGGCGGTTTTACAGAAGCCTCGGGTACTTATACCACAGCTATGGGTCAAGAGACCCAAGCACAATCTAACAGCTCAACGGCCATAGGGCGCTACAATGTAGGTGGCGGTGATCCTTCTAATTGGGTCGAAACAGATCCTTTGTTCGAAATTGGAAATGGTAATAGTGATGCGGGGCGTTCTAATGCTGTGACCGTTCTTAAGAACGGAAATGTGGGCATTGGCACTACCGTGCCGGATGGCAGCGCCATCCTTGAAATGAAAAGCACAAACAAAGGTGTTTTAGTTCCTCGTCTTTCTTCGCTTGAAATCGAGAATTTGGTCTCTCCTGCACATGCCCTACTCGTTTACCAGCTTGATGGAGATTCTGGGTTTTACTACAACGCCGGAACATCTGGAGATCCTGCGTGGACGAAAATTGGTAAAAACGAACCTGAGACCACTGGAAGCTTCCAGTTCGAATACATTCCAATTACAAAAACTTTTACCGTTCCTGTCCAAGTGAGCAGGATATACTTCGAGATCGTTGCTGGCGGTGGCGGAGCAGGTGGCACCTATTTAGGGCCCAATGACGCCAACAAAGGCGGTGGCGGAGGTGGCGGTGGCGGCTACGCCTCTGGCTATATCAATGTAACTCCAGGTGAAGTATTGACCTTGGTTGTTGGGGCTCGAGGCACCAATGGAACTAATGGAGTACCTGGCACTCAGGGTATATCAGGCAGTCCTTCAAGTATTTCGAGCGGAGGTACTACTTTGATTGGTGTCTCTGGAGGGATTGGCGGTTCTAACGGTACTAGCACTTCTGGTGGTACAGGTGGCAATGGTGGCTCTATCAATGCACTAGCGTTTTCCCGAGTAAAACTCACCTGTCCTAATTGGGCATCGGTGGCAGGCGCCCAAGGATTACAGACTTTTGATTTTCCAGACAGCATCCCCATTCAAGGAACCGGGGGTACTGTGCACAATCAGGGTAACTTTAATCGATTGCATCGGTATAGTACCACATTGTTTGCTGGGGCGTCACCCTCTTTTATCAGTTTAACACTTAGAGAAGTTCCTTTTTATGGAATAGGTGCAGGAAGAAACGAATCAGCTCAGGGAGGATATATTGTACTAAACTGGTAATCATGCGACGGGTGCTCAAAATCTAGCAAAAACACCTGAGTTGGCCAATATTTATGCTTAGAAGAAGAAAGCTACCTCTTCATCTCTCGTAGTTAGTTTTGTTTTTGATTCCTTATAGATTCACCTTACCAAACGTGTTGTCGTCTTTGTTTCTCATGGCTTGGTTTTCCCAAACTCAAACGGTTTGTTATCACTTAAAAAATACAACACCATTAATAGTGCAGCCAGTATCAATGTGACAATCACCCCAGACCATTGCCCATGTATCAAATGAGTCACACAACCTCCTAGCATAATGACCGCAAGTAATAGGGCTGCTTTTGCCGTGAACTTTGGAAAAAACAGCAAAATGGCCCCTATCACCTCTAATCCTCCAATAATGATATGAAAAGGTTCTGGATAGCCCCATCCGGCAAATCGCTTGATCCAACTTTCAGCACTTGTGAATTTAGCCTGACCGGCGATAAGGAATTCGAGACCGAGTAGTATAGCCAGGACCCAACGGATTATTTTTCTTGTTTTCTTCATAAATAAGTAATTTTAATAGCGCTCATGAAAGTAGGCCGTTGGCAACTAAAATCAGGAGCATTTTATAAAACGACACAACAAAATGCAGCACTATCCATTGAAATTTGCTCTTAACAGTGAGATCCTACTAATCTTCTCTACTTTGTTGGGTGTACTTTGGAGTGCTTTCTTGTGGGGCCATAAAAGGGGGGATCGGCAAGCAAACCGCTTCTTAGGATTGTTAGTATTTGTACTTTCTATGCTAATCTTTAGAAGAATTGCAGACCCAGAAGCTTCCACATTTTATCAATGGATCTATGCCCTTTCACATGGGTTTATTTATCTCATCGGCCCTTCTTTTTATTTATACATTAAAAGTAAGTTAGGGCACCACTTTCGATTCAAGGAAATTTGGAAACACTTTATCCCGTGGGTAGGATCTGTGCTATTGATCAACTTGGTCTTTGCTTACAAAGTAGACCTTAGTGAGCGCTTTAGTATTCCTACACTTCGCGTTTGGGCCATTGTATTTATCAGCCTGCAGGTGACCCATTTACTCACTTATATCTACCATTCCCGTAAATTGGTAGTTGGCGCTAAAGACACCCTTTCGCACCGAACCTCGGCAACCGTAAAGATTCGTCATCAATGGCTACAATTTTTGATGGTAACTAGTTTTATTCTCGGGGGATTTATTGTACTGCTAAACATAATGATCATCACTGGAGGGTATTATCAAATAAACAATACGGCTGATTTTCTGTTTCTTTGTCTGCTTGGCATCATTCTCCTAGCCATCATCTATCGTTCTTGGCGACAACCAGAAGTGGTTTCTGGGATCTATACTGAAGAAAACAAATACCAGAATAAAAAGATTCCGGATGAGCAATCCAAACTACTTAGGTCCAAATTAGAGTTCTTGATCGAGCAGCAAGTTTATTTAACACCAGACCTAAGTCTAAAAGATCTAGCTGGACAGATGGAAGTCTCTAGCCACCGACTTTCTCAACTCATCAACGAGCAATACCAACAGAACTTCTTTAATTTTATCAATGACTATAGAATCGACTTTGCCACCAACAAAATCAAACAGGGCAGTATTGAAAAAATGACCATTGAGGCACTGGCCTATGATTCAGGTTTTAATAGTAAGACCACATTTAACCGTGCGTTTAAAAAGAGAATGCAGTGTACGCCGATGGAATATTATAGATCCTTGCACGCAACAAACTCCTAATTTAAAGAAGCTTTCTTATTTAAGTGCCATACATCTTCGACCTCATTCCTTCAAAAATGTAATTCCGTAAACTCCGGCAATAGAATCTACCACTTTGGGCGAAGGGCGTCCGTTCTGGGAGTGAGCTGCGATGTCATCAAAGAAATGTTCAAAACCACCAGGTGTAATGGTGTTCATGGTGATTCCTGTAATGCTGTCGGTGTTGGTGAACCGATGCGGAATGCCTTTCAGCAATCGTATAAAATCACCCTCTTTGGCATTCATGACCTTATCACCGCTGTAAAAGGTATAGTTTCCTTTTAAAACATAGAATAGTTCATCTTCATTGGTGTGCACGTGTAACGGTGGCCCACCATTGGGTGGTGTTTCGGTAAGAATCACCGTATAATCGCCATCAGTGTCCTCACTTAAGATCTTTCCGGTGATCTTGACGCCAAAGACATTCCATTCCTTGCCTTCTTCAGAAGAAACATGTACTGCTTTGGCAGGCTCTTGGGCTGTATGCGAGTGACCATAATCATTGCGCTTGCAACCCACCGTCACTACTACCAATAAAACGAAAAGAGAGAAGGTGCGAAACATTCTAGGTATTTTTTAGTTATGCGTCATAAAGCTACTTAATTTCGCCTTCTTCGCATAGCTAAATTTGTATCAAAATGCCGTAAGTTTACATCAACAACCGTTTGACCATGATCCCACTCATACAACGCGCTTTTGACTTTCAAGAACGTATCGCGATCAAAGATTCCTCTGATAGTTATTCTTATCAGCATTTGCTGGATGCTTCCGAAGGTGTCGCTATGCAGCTACTTCAAGGTAAAGTGGATCTCGATCAAGCGCGTGTTTCCTTCTTGGTGCCTGCTGGCTTTAGCTATGCGGCCATACAATGGGGTATTTGGCGAGCTGGCGGTATTGCGGTGCCGTTATGTGTAAAACACCCATTGTCGTCTATTGAATATATGATTCGCGATTCAGAGGCTTCCGTGGTAATCTATTCGAAAGAGTTCGAGGCATTGCTACAGCCCCTTTTAGAAACTTCAGAGCTTCATTTTATAAAGGCTGAGCAATTCAGCTATAAAAAAGGAACACTTCCCAACATCTCTACCGACCGCAGCGCGATGATCCTTTACACCAGCGGTACTACTGGAAACCCCAAGGGAGTGGTCACTACGCATGCGAATATCGAATTTCAAATACGGTCGTTGGTCACCTCATGGAAATGGCAGCAAGACGACCATATTTTAAACGTGCTTCCGTTGCATCACCTGCATGGTATTTTGAACATTTTGAGTTGTGCCCTGTACAGTGGTGCATGTTGTGAGTTTTTGCCAAAGTTTTCTGCGGAAGGGGTTTTCGATGCGTTTCGCAGAGATGAGATCAATGTTTTCATGGCCGTACCGACGATCTATTTTAAATTAATTGCTCATTGGAATGAAGCTACACCCGAAACTAAGGAGCGTATCTCCAAAAGCTTGAAACGCTTTCGACTTATGGTCTCTGGTTCGGCGGCGCTTCCGGTAAGCGTACTCGAAGAATGGGAAGGAATCAGCGGACACACTCTTTTAGAGCGCTACGGAATGACCGAAATCGGAATGGCCATCAGCAATCCATATAATGGTGAACGCAGGCCTGGTCACATCGGACAACCCCTGGATGGAGTTTCTGTTCGCCTTTGTGACGAGAACAACCAGGTTGTTGCAAACGGCGCTTCTGGAGAGATCCAGATCAAAGGCCCGAATGTTTTCAAAACGTATTGGAATCGCCCCGAAGCGACGGCTTCCTCATTTACCAAAGACGGATGGTTTCGGTCGGGAGATATCGCTGTGTTCAACGATGGTAGTTATAAGATCTTAGGGCGCAATTCGGTTGATATCATCAAGTCGGGTGGCTATAAGATTTCTGCCTTAGAAATTGAAGAAGTGTTGCGCACACATCCTCAGATAAAGGACTGCGGTGTAGTAGGTATTCCAGACCTCGAATGGGGCGAGGTCATCGGTGCAAGCATCATTCTTGAAAAAGATTCGCTCGATGCCAATGAAATCCGATCCTGGCTCAAGGGAAAACTGTCCGATTATAAGACTCCAAGAAAATATATCTTTCAAGACGACCTGCCTCGAAATGCAATGGGTAAAGTCACCAAAAAGGTGTTGATTGACCTATTCTAATTGCCTTTTAGCAATTCTTGCAACTTCGAATAGCACTTTTCGGCCAAGGGACGTAGCGAATCGCTCCTGGATACCTGTTCTAAATGGCTTGCTTCATCCATGAAGTCTAGGTAAAGAATATTCCACCGTTCACTGGTGTCATCCTCTGGTACTTTCATGAGTTTGCCAATGATTTCCTGCAGTCCCAGATAGTAGGTTCCTTCGGCAGAAAGGCCAATACTTTCAAGAGCACTGAGCATCTGGCTATGTTTCATGTCTTGTTGGATCAATCGAATGATCAATTCTTCGTTTTTCATTGTGAATTGCGTTTTGTGTTGGCAGCATTCAAAATGAGGGTGGTTGGGGCGAAAAATTGTTGTATTTACTTTATTTGAGGGAAGATATTTTAGTGCATTGACCAAACCTTTCTTCTATCAAAGCCAAGCTTCATGGCGAAAACGTTCGGCGCTTTGAAAGATTTGTGGTATTTTGGAATGCCCTTACGAAAGTACAAGCAATAATCGTAATTTGCAAGCAAATTTCGACAAAAATAATTTCTACTACACAAATTATTAGTCAATCACTCGTTATGAAACCAATAGAAAGGGTTTACGAAATCATCAAATACAAGCATCTTTCGATACGCCAGTTCGAAATTGAGAATGGTTTTGGCAATGGCAGTATTCAGTCGGCGTTAAAACGCAACGCTGCCTTAAAAGATGAGACCCTCTTGAAGATTCTAAAAAACTATCCCGAGATCAATCCGTTGTGGTTGTTTTTGGGAAAGGGCGACATGCTGATTGGCAATATGAATTCAAAGGCTGAAGAACCTCCTATAGATTATAAGAAAGCGCTTTCCAGTTTTTCTGAAGATGAGATCATGCAGTACATCATTAAGAATGAAGCTAAATTTTTGGGGAATGAGTTTTACGAAATGTTCGTTCAATTGAAGTACAAGCAACTCAGGGAAGCCGAATTGAAAGAGGAAAATGAGAAGCTAAAAAAACAATTGGGCACTTCTTAGGTTCTGACCGTATTTTTAGACTGCAATAAAACTCAAGGCAACCACCCATTTTTTTGAAGTAGGTTATCTCGAATTTAGTAACTTTCTGCCGTGAACCCATTTATCAGTTATATCAAAAAATATGTGTCCATTTCGGCTGAAGCCGAGAAAAACATTCTAGATCTTCTCTTGCATGAAGAAGTTCCAAAAGGTCATGTTATTCTTGAAGAAGGTAAAACCTGTAGGCGGTTGTATTTTATCGCCAAAGGAACCATCAGAACGTATTTTTATCAAAAAGGAAAAGATATTACCTATTGGATCTATCCAGATGCGACCATGATGACCTCTTGGAACAGTTATTTGCTGTTGAAACCTTCGTCTGAGTATATTGAAACAACTGAAGATAGCGTACTGTATTCTCTTACTTATGACCAATGGCAAACATTGTATCAAAACCATCCTTCTTTAGAACGTTTTGGTCGTTTGATCATGGAAGAGTCTGTAGCTTTATTAGATGATTTTTATAAGGGATATTACTTTATGTCGGCCAAAGAGAAGTTTGAGCTCTTAACGGCCGTCTTTCCTGATGTTACCCAACGGGCCAATTTGGGGCACATTGCCTCTATGCTTGGTATCAGTCAAGAAACTTTGAGCCGAATTCGAGGCAAATAAAAATCCCCTTTCGGGGATTTAGTTCAGAGCATAAACAACTACTACGTTAGAACACCCTTACGATATTAAATCCAAAAAAGACATCGCCATCGCCCCAATCTCCTTCGGCATTGCTGATAAATCCGGGCTCGTTAGTAGATTGCGCGTTTGAGAACAGTAACTGGAAAACATGCCCTCCCGTTTCAATATCAACTCCGATGGTCAATGGATTCGAATAGATGGAGTTTTCGTAGCGATTCATATGATATACATAATCCATATTGATCGACATACGTTTGCTCAATTTCATGCGCCCTCCAAAACCTAAAGCGTATTGATTGTGTTTTTGTTGTGGTTCGAGCACTAGGTTCTGTCGCACAAAAGTAGGCGCTAGTTCTAACGAAATACGATTCGTTAATCTTCGAGAAATCAACAACTGCCCTGCATAGCTCATACGATCCCCGAATTTTAGTAACGGAAAACGATCTTTCCGCAGCTCTGAGTTTAGATTAGCAGTGGCATAACCGACAATGTTAAAAGGCATCTTTTCAGATTGCGTAAAGAACGTTCCTTTGATCGAAGCGGCATAGGTCTTTCGTAGGGATTCCCTACTTACACCAATCTGCACGCCTTTAAATGCCCCATACACCAATTGAATCTTGGTATTGGCATTGTCAAAACCAAAGAAGGTGCTCAATCCGTCCTTTAAGGTTCCAAAACGGTGCGAAACATACATATACAAATCGCCCTTAGCGGCTACCTTCGTGGATTGTAGATTTCCGATTTTCATCGCCTTGAACGCAGGTTGTTGAAATTCTTCCACGGGCGTTTCTGCCTCCAGTTCATCGAGTAACTCGTCTTGTGCAGAAATGGACTGCGAACACAGAAATAATACAGTTATCGTTACAAAAAAATGTTTCATTTAGGTTAGGGTATTAATGCGGTTTGATCTAGTTTAATTTCTTCGAGCAGGTCATCATAACCAATGACGCGTGCCTTTATCGTAATGATATCGTCTACATGAATTTTGGCCATGTGCAAGGTGTTTCCCTTTTGGCAATAGGCTACATCATTTAGGGTGAAGCCCGTTTCGTCGACAGCAGTAACCTTTCCGGTTAATTGAACTACCTCATCTTGCCATGCAGAACTATTAGATTGAACTTTGGCAACCACCTCTACAGCACTTCCCGTAAACTTTACAGCACGTTCTTGCAATGCTATATGAGGCTTGTATACGATCTTTAAAGTGATTACGGTAATCGCCAATAGTATACCCAATAGCACCGCCACCGATACTCTTATTTTCTTACTTCTTGACCAACTCATAATGTAATTGAATGGTTATTTGTTGGGCGATCTTCTTACGGACGATACTGGGTATTTCGATGTCAAAATCCTGCGGATGTACACTAAATTTTCCGTCTAAAACCAATTTGTTCGATCCGCGTTTCATTTTTACCGGAAATTCAACTTCCTGTTCTTTATCTCGAATCTTAAGGGTTCCTTTTAGTAGAAATTCTTTAGGTTGTGCAGTGATATCTTCTACATTGAAATCTTTAATTTTTCCTTTGAAAGAGGCCTTCGGAAATTGGTCCGAGTCCATGTAGTTCTCATTAAAATGCTCTTGCATCAAAGCCACTCTAAAATGAAAGGCCTTTACAAAAACCAACGCGGCAATATCACCTGTGCCGGCATTGAGCAGCACTGTGGTGCTTTCATTGGTGGCCTCAACAGGTTCAAATGCTTCCACCGAAGCTTTAAAGTTGGTAGTTCCCGTTTTAGTGATGTGTTTTTGCGCTTGCGCGGAAAACATAGCGACAAGCATTCCGATCAGGAATAATTTCTTCATATACTATTTTTATAGGTTGAATGTGCGCTTTTAATTTTCAGGAAAGCCATCGGCCGCCCACTTATCGATCAACTGTCTCACAGCCGGCGGAAGGATCCCACTTGGTGGCATCGGACTCGCGGCATTGTTCATTCTCGATATGAGTCCGCCAGATTCGGCTGAAAAACGTACGTTTTGATAGTTGGACAAATCCAGGTCGGCATTGGGCGCTGGCCCTGCATGGCAAGTAATACAATTGTTGGTCATCACTGATCGAATATCGGCTTCATAGGTCACAATTCTAGTGATCGGTGGTAATTCACCAACAGTTCCCTCATCGATAAAGGCCGTTGTACAGCTAGTCACAAGGCTTGCGATTCCGACGAAAAAAATGGAAAAACGTCTGTAGTGCATCGTGTTAATTTTGAACGTTAATGTTATTGATTGTGATCTGTTGCTGTCCAAGGGCATCTAGTACGACCATCTGTCGACTATGGGTGATATCTCCTTCAGACGGTCCAAAATCATTGTCCATATCCGCCACCACAGTCACGTAATAGGTGCCTGGATGCATATAGGTGAATAAGAATTGATTTTCGCCTTCAGACAGCGTCGGAAAATGCAATAAGGTATCATAGGCCTCAAAGTCCTGAACGAAATATCCGTTCTCGTCTGTGATAGGATCTCTGGACAAGTATACCAATAGTAGTTGATTAGCAGGAACGAGGTTTCCTCTTTCGACATCTACTTGTAGATACCCCAATCTTGGATGATCCGTAATGGTGTAGGGGTCGCCCGATTCTTGCGCCAAGGTGAATACGTCGTTTGTATTTTGTAATGCTAAAAAAGTAGCAGAATTCGCCTCTGTTAGTCCTTCTTTCACATACAGGTACGATTGGTTAAAACCATTGGCAAAATCAATTTCAACTGTGTTTTGCGGAAATCCAGTTTCGGTTGCTGCTAGCTGCGCCAACTCACCGTGCATTTTTTTCCCTTTGAAGGTCATATGGCGATTGGGCAAACGATCTCCCAAATTGCTCGTATAGGAGTTAAAATACAAACTGTCGGTACCTGTCGGAAATCGAAGTTCCATATACATGATTCCATCACCACCAATGGCATCCACTAGGCGATAGTATTTTCCGTCATTGCGGTCTTCTACTTTGTCCATCACAAAATAACTAGTGCGGTAAATACCGTTGAGCACTCCGCCATTACGAGCCATAATGGTTCGTTTTCCTTTGTAATTGGTCACAAAAAAAGAAGTGAATAGGTTTCCTGCAGAACCTCCTTCATGGATTCCGAAGGTGTGCGACGATGAAATGGCTCTGTAATCCCATGCAAACCATGGATATTCGGTAGCGATGACTAGATTGTCTCCTACCCAATGTCCTTGCATTTTCTCAAGAAAGTCAAACCCATCGGTGTTGATGTCTACAGGAATCACTTCGGTGACCTCTCCTGGCTGCGGATTCGTAGGGTCTACTGCACCTCCTCCCGCAATATTTCTTAAGTCTTCAGTAGCACATGAACCGACGCAAAGTATAAGGCCCACAGCACTGATCAAAAGGAATCTTTTCATAGTTTAATTCAAGTTTAATTGTTGTTTCTAACCCATGTTTCTAACAAGGGTTTTCGCATGATATATGTGATCACTTCTAAAGTGTCTTGGTGTTTTTGTTGTATGGAAATGGCTTTTTCGGCCGTGTTTGTTGCGCCCGAAATAGCATCAACATAGTGACCATCTTCTTTCTTTAGGTCTTTGAATACATAAAAGTCTTGTTCTTCTCCTTCTCTATAAATACTGGTGTTGTCGTTATAGTAAAGTACTTTTCCTTTCACTGAATCGTGTTCTTCAAATATTAAATAGGTGGCTTTATAGTAATCACTTTGCACATCCCATTTTCCATAAAGTGGTTTCATCGAGTCGCTACATGAAAGTAGCAAGGCAAAGATTCCTATGTAACATGTGTTCTTCATCTTGGAGACAAAACTATGACCCTCTTTTTCAGAAAAATTTGACCTATGTCAAAATCAGTAGTAGCGTATTTTGATGTAGGTCAAAAGAAGTCTGCATGAAGCAATAGACCTTTGTCTTCTAAATATTCATATATGAAAAAACTCATGACACGTTGGAACATTAACAGGTGGCAAGACCTCCTATCCATTCTAATTGTTTTCTCTATAACGGGTTCTTTTTCTGTCACAGCTGGGAGACCTCTTCTAAAGTGGTTGGGGCTTACAAGAGACAATCTCAGTGATATGTTGTACTATCCGCTATTTGTGATACTGAGTTTTCTTCTATATCAAGTATTCTTGGTGGTCTTTGGTTGGCTATTTGGACAGTTTTCCTTTTTCTGGGCCATGGAGAAAAAGATGTTGAGAAGATTTGGAATCAAAATTTAGTATCTTGAGAAAAAGACACACCATGAACAAGTCATCTCACCTTCGCGACCTAAGCAAGCGAACTTCGGGTGGTGGCAACACCAATGTTTCTGCAGGAAATACCAGGGGATCCACCAAGTGGCGTACTATTATCGCATTGGTTCTCATGTATATTACCATCCTAATGGATTGGCAATGGGCATGGGGTATTCTGTTTCTGATCTGGGTCATTCCGGATCTATTTAGGGGCGTCACCTACTTTATTGAACCTATTGAAAAGAAGGAGAACCCGATACTTTATTGGGTCATTGTCATTAGCTGGATCTTAATGTCTCTCTATTCGCTTTCTACTTTATTCATAGATTATAATCAATACTCGTACTAATGAAAAAATGGAAAACGGTCGTAGCCCTCTTGCTCATGGCTTTTGCTATCGTATTTGACTGGCATTGGTTCTGGGCAGTGTTTATTTTTTTGGGGCTTTTGCATGTTATTCAAAGTGGTGAGATTCACTTTGTGGAATCTGTGACTAAGAAGGAAACTCCAAAATTATATTGGGCGATGGTAACGATTTGGATCTTGTTGGGCGCTTATTCCATGCGCGAATATTTGACTTTTTGATGTAGGTCAAAACGAAATAAACTAAAACTCATGACCTTTGTACTATAAATTCAATAATGATGATACAAAAACAACATATGATGCACAAACTTCCTGTAGAAGCCTATACTTCGCAGGAATGGTTTGATCTAGAAATGAAACATCTTTTCAGTAAGACCTGGCAATTTGCGGGTTTGGTCGAAGATGTAGCACAACCTGGAGATTATATCAGCGTGCAAGCCGGACTCAACAATATCTTTATTGTCAAGGGACGTGATAATCGTTTAAGAGCCTTTCACAATATGTGCCGTCATCGTGGCACACAATTGTTACGTGCCGTCGGAAAAGGTAAAAAAGCCATTACATGTCCGTATCACGATTGGACGTACGACTTAGAAGGTAAATTGATCAGTTTACCCAAGCAGGAAGAGGAATTTCCGCAACTGAAAAAACCACTGCATGAATGCGGCTTGAATTTACACGAAGCCTCTGTAGATATTTTCAAAGGAATGCTTTTTGTACACCCAGACAAGGATGCTCCGAGCATCATGGAGTTTTTTGGCGAAGTAGAACCCTTTTTAGGTCCGCATATCGTCGAATCTCTAGTTGAATTTTCCGAAAAAGAAGGTGAGCCTGCTTATGTGAAGGAAGTAAACGCCAATTGGAAGATCATTGTAGAAAACTATATCGACCATTACCATTTGGCCCATTTACACGAAGGTACCTTGAACATGTACGACCATGCGAAAGCAGAATTTGGTTGGTCGGGGCCTCATTATTGGTTTTATGAACCATTGGTTGAAGCCTATCGTAATGACTTGAAGAATGCAAGTCCTTATCCACTCATAGATTCGGTTCCAGAAGATAAGATCGGTGCGTATGTTCCGTGGTTATTTCCGAATATTGGAATCACCGAGGGCGAAAGCTCTTGGAATACGTTTCACGTGACACCCCTGGCTCCGGATCGTACTCTGATCACTGTACGTACCAAGGTCATGAATGTAAGCGAATGGGAATTTACCAAGCAGTATACAAAATCAACTATGAGTAAGGTATGGCAGCACTTTGGCAATAAAGGTAAATACGAAGGTGACGCTAGTGACCCTATGGCTTCAGGTGATTTTATGGCGGAAGATGTCTATGCCTGTGAGCAACAGCAGAAATCACTACAATCGCCCATGTTTAGTGTGGGTGCTCAAGCACAGCGGGGTGAATTTGCTGTGAGCAAGTTTCAGGAAGTTGTAAAGGAATGGATGGAAAAACATTCTAAATAATTTTAAATGTTGAATGCTGAATTTTGAATGACTATGTTCTATTCTTTAAAAGTTATTGATCTACAAAAAACCACGAAGGACGCAACTGTGGTTTCCTTTGACGTCCCTGTTGAACTTTACGACACCTTCAACTACAAACCTGGACAATATCTCACCCTTAAATTCAACTTAAATGGTGAAGAAGTGCGTCGTTCATACTCTTTGTGTAGTTCTCCCGCTCTTGAAGAACCGCTAAAAGTAGGTGTCAAGCGAGTAAAAGGCGGATTGGTTTCCAATCATATCAATGATACTTTAAAGGTCGGCGACCTTGTCGAAGTGATGCCGCCCGACGGACGTTTTTATGCTGATGTTAAAAAAGACAATTATAAGACCTATTATCTTTTTGCTGCAGGTAGCGGTATAACCCCGATTTTGTCTATACTAAGGACAGTTTTGTTTACCGAAGAACGTAGCTTTGTCCATATGGTCTATGGCAACCGAGATTGGGATGCCATTATGTTCAAAGAAGAATTAGATACGCTCCAACAAACTTATCCAGAACGATTGATTATTAGACATACGCTGAGTCGTCCCAAAAGTAATTGGAGCAGTTTGTGGTCTACAAAAAAACAGAAAGAATTTAGAAAAGGGCGTGTAGATTCAGATTGTGTGAACTGGTTTGTCAATGAATACCCGCCATATGCTCAAAACGCTGAGTATTTTATTTGTGGGCCTGGCACCATGATCGAAAACACGAAGAAAGCCTTACAGCACATTGATGTTCCGACAGAACGGATCTTTATCGAGAGTTTTGGTGGTTCTGCACCTTCCGATAGCGTTGAAGGTCTCGACAATGTTTCACTGACGGCCCTACTTGACGGAGAAAAACTGGAAGTGAATGTTCCCAAAGGTAAAACGTTATTGAGAGCCCTTATTGATGCCGGTCAGGACCCACCGTATTCTTGTGAAGGAGGTGTTTGCTCTACCTGTATGTGCAAGTTGACAAGCGGAAAAGTTCATATGAAAAATAATATGGCCCTGGACGACAAAGAGGTCGCCCAAGGATACATATTAAGCTGTCAGAGCATTCCGCTTACGGAGCGAATTGAGGTTGATTATGAATAATACTCCCAATTATTCCAACAACTTCAAATTATCGATCAAATTCTTGTCTGATCGGGTGCCATAGGGATCAATGGTGATGTATGTGGGTTTTTGATTGATGATGAACTCCAACTCAAAAGTGTCTTCGTTAATCTGATGTGGCTTTAGGTATAACATTCCTTTTTTATCGGGCTTGATTCTTTTTGGATGTTTTGAAAAGATGCCTATCGGAATGGGTTCATTTATCGAAATCGGCTTTATTTCTCCGTTCTCACCAGTCTCCCATCGTTTTGTCTTGAAGGACGCGGTTACTTTGTATTGGCCGTTGGACATTTTCTCATACGAGGCATCGACAACCGAAAGGTCATAAGTAATGACACGCTTAAACCAATCGTCGATCAGTTGATGATATTCTGATGGAGTCACCTTATATAGCCCTTCTAAAAAGTCAAGAGAAATCGTTTCTAGCCTTTCAGCATCTTTCTGCTTCTCGATAAGGTCTCTAAGTACACTATTGATCTTTTCTTCTCCTATTAATTCTTTGAGCGCCAACATGACCGTGTAATTTTTTCCGTAGTGAAGATAGCCTTGTCCATCCTCTAAATACAAAGGAGGTTCAGTTTCTGAAGTATAAGCCCTTCCTATAAAATAGCGGTTGTTGGAATACTTTGACAACGTGTGAAGCGCTCCTTTTCCATGATGCTTTTCCATAATGACAGCCTCAGTATATTTGGCCAACCCTTCGATCATAATAGCGCTTCCTTCAGTTTGTTTTGGTGTCAGAATATGCCCCCACCATTGATGGGCCACTTCGTGAATGGTTCGCTTTCCTACTAGATCGAACACTTCAGGGTCCCGTTGATCCAACAGGTAGAAATTCTCCTCTACCATGCTGATCGTACCTGGCATGGCCATACCTCCAAAGCCGCGTGGCCCAGGGATTTCGGCGATTCGCAAATGATCAAAGGGATACTCACCAAAATTATCGATACAATAGTCCAAGGTTTGTTGCACGGCTTCCGTTGAAGCGGCAATATTCATGGAATGCGCTGAATGAAAATACTGTTCGATCCAAATGTTACGATGCTGTTTCCGCTCTGTTGAATATTCCGCAGAAAAATATCCCAACAAAGGTGCTATCTTCTTTGGAGCCTTGAAGTGATAATAATTCCTGTCTCCTTCACTCCATTTTTTTATAAGATCACCTGGAGCAATCGCAGTTTGGTCAGCATTGGTAGAAACGACGGTCTCAAAAGGAACACGCCCAATCTTATTGCTTTCGTCCTGATACAAGTGTGCATCTCCCACTTTCTCTTCTACACGTGGTGGCAGACTTCGAAGTTTTCGTTCGTTAGCATCCCGAATTTCAAAGCTGTTTCGATATCCGAGAGAAGGTTCAAAATTGGAGTGCATCAAATAACTTCCGTTGTTGACCACCGCATTCTGGTAATCAAACCCCACGGTACCGCCAGTGATCGTATATCGAAATTGAAGTGTCTCACCAGGTTTCAACGGTGGATCCAAAGCAAACAAATAGGTCTTAAAAGTCGCATCATGTTCGATCAGTGTTGCATTTTCGAGCCATATCGAATCTAGTGGCTGTCTAGGGGAGATGAAAACCTTATCTACTATTACATCACCTTTATTCTTCAGTCGATAATCAGCAATCACTTCGTATTTTTGCTGCTTCGGAAAAAGAGCTACCTCTGTCTTTAATGCCACTGGATAAAGTTCTTCGAGCACATCATATTTCTTGAACTTTCGTTCATATTGTTCGGCACGATCTAGCCTTTCGCCAGATGAAACATACTCAGTGAGCACATTGGTGTGGTAAAAAATCACGCTTCCAACGGCAAAAAATAATAGTAGGGTTGAAAAAAATGCCCAACGTGCTTTTTTATTCCAGGTCATTAAGGAACGTTTAAATCGGAAACTGAAAGTAGAGAGGATTCCACGTTTCCAAAATCTGACGACCCATAAGATCATGACTACTGCTAAAAGCATCCAATACATAGCATACCAGTGAAATGAGGCGGCCTCTCCTCCAAAGCCTAACATAGGCGTATACGGCACGTTCGGTGTTGCACCCAAACGTAGTAGGGGATGTTCAATACCAATGTAAACGCTTAAGGGACTTCCCAAAAACATAACAACCAATAAGGTCAGCACCATTCCTACATATTTGTTGGAAACCACGGTCTGTATGCATGTGGCCAAGATGGCATAGAACATCAAACTTACCCCTTGAAAGTAAAATATGGAAAAATAGAGTTTCCAGCGAATCGGTGTTTGTCCAAGCTGAAAGACCACAGCAACAATAATGCCCGCTGCAATGAGCAATAACGGAAGCAATACGACGGCGGTCAATTTTGATAGAAAGAAGACGCTATTTGATACGGGAGCGCTATCGATCACAGGGTGAAAATGGGCGCTTCTAGCCTTCCAAACCAATTCTGCACTGTAAAAGACGATCAATATCAAGGCCATCGGCACTAGTGGGTCCAAGAGTTGTTCAATGAGCAAGTGAGTCATGGGGTACCAACTATCGTCATAGCTTCCTCCTTGTGCAATTCTTGTATAGATCTCGATAACGATGATCACCATCCAAACGAGCATGACTCCGATAAAAGGCAAACTTCTAAAAGTGCTCTTTATATCTTGTCGCAGCAAGGAAAGGAAGGTCTGCACCTGGCTCTTCATATTTTGAGCAGTATCCCTTGGTGTATAGTTTATTTGGGCTACAGCTTCCGCTTTGTTCTCAGCATTCTTTTTGGCTCGTTGCTTCAATTTTCGAAACGAGAAGCGAGTATAGGTAAACGTAAGAACGGTCAGTGCCAAAGATGTCCAAATAAGTCTGTTCCAGAGGTAATTCCCCGTAAGGGAAATCAACCGTGTATTTTTTTCATGAGGCGTCCAGTATTGCGTTTGTTCAAAAAAGGCCGAAAGCCCAAAAGGGTCACTCAAGGCAGCAATGGTCAAACTTTCTGGGCTTGCTGGTGTGGCATTTGCCAATAAAGGCGAATTTAAGAAGATGGAACACACCCAATACAACACATAGATCATGACAGCACTGGTGTAAGTGGCCACACGATTCTTTGAGAGTATTGCTATCGAAAAAACAAGGGCCGTACAGATAAAAATATTGGGCAAAACCACTACACAAAACGTCCAGAGGTAGTCCAACATATTAAAGGGAGCAAGTCTTGAGGGGTCTAAGGTCGGAGACAAGGTTCCTACGGCAAATCCGACAAGAAAGGTGCTAAAGGCCAATACACTGAATACAAAGGCACCTAAGAATCTACTGATAAAAAAATGCTGCTTTTGCAAAGCAGTGCTATATATGATCTGGTCCATCTGATGCTGAGTGTCTCTCAATATGGCACTAATACAGAAGAACATGATGATAAATACACTTCCAAGGGTAAATATACCAGTATAGTAATTGAGTTGGTATCCGGAATTAAAAAGCACTTTGGCAGGAGCAAATCCTTGACCTCCTATCTGATACCCAAAAAGGGTAAACAACAATGAAAACAATAAAAAAGCACGCTGCCTGGACTGATACCACGATTCGAATTTTATGAGTTTTAAAAACATATCGTCTAGGGTTTAGTGATTAGATTGTACTTGGAAATAGACATCTTCGAGTTTGGGGCTAACAGGCTGAAAATCTACTTCGGGGCGGACATCAGATATAACCTGTATCTGAATCTTTCCAAAGGCTAGGGTTGTCGAAATGACATTGTATTGCGTCTTGTAATCTTCTAACTCATCCTTATCTATGGTTTTACACCATAATTTATTTTTAAGGGTGTCCACAAGTGCTTTGGGATTTCCATGCATTATGATCGCTCCTTGACTCATGACGGCAACGCGGGGGCAAAGATTTTGAACGTCTTCGACGATATGAGTGGAAAGGATGACAATAACATTCTCGCCGATCTCACTGAGCAAGTTGAGGAAACGGTTTCGCTCTTCGGGGTCCAAACCGGCGGTAGGCTCATCTACGATGATCACTTGCGGGTTTCCGAGTAGCGCTTGGGCTATCCCGAAACGTTGACGCATTCCGCCAGAAAAGGTGTGCACCGCTTTCTTGCGATGTTGATACAGATTGGTCTGTTGAAGCAAGGCTTGTACTTGCTCTTTTCGGTCTCCTTTATGCGTAATTCCTTTTAGAACGGCCAAATGGTCCAACAATCGTTGCGCCGATACTTTTGGGTATACACCAAATTCTTGTGGGAGGTATCCTAAGTACTTTCGAATCTCGTTGGGATGTTTTACAATATCAATGTTGTTAAAGCTTATAGTTCCCGAACTGGGCTCTTGTAGCGCAGCAATGGTGCGCATCAACGAAGACTTTCCGGCTCCGTTAGCTCCCAATAGTCCGAACATGCCATTTTGAATGGTCAGCGAAACTTTGTCCAAGGCCTTGACTCCATTGGCGTAGGTCTTTGATAATTGGTCAATTGTAAGTGTGTTCATTTGTTTAAGTTTGTCACGAACCTACTTTACCTCAGAAAAGCGTCCCAATAAGAATGACCACTCATGTCTTTTTTGATATAAATCGCTTGATTGTCTTCATCAAATAGTGTTTGTATTAAAAAACCATGTGTTGATGCTAAAACTAATAGTGTTTGTCAAATTGTTTGGGGATCCAGATCTTCATGACTAGTTTTGGGACATGATCGACTTTTTTAAGAAATACAAAGGCTTCTTGATCGGGCTTGTGATCTTGGTCATTTTGATAATGTTCTTATCAGCTATTGGCTTTATCATTATTGACAAGGACGAGGTGTTGACAAACATTGTTGGATTTCTGGTCTGGTGGTTCTTGATATCGTTTCCCATCCATAAGTTTGAATACCTCAAGAAGCAAAAACACGTAGTGCTAAAGGTCGTTGGACTGATCGTTCTGTTTATCGCTATGATCGTGATTGGTGAGGTCATGGACATGCCCGACAATCCAATGCTCATGTTATTATTGATCTTGTTTTGGTTGGGAATTCCATATTTGGTTGCTCCGAAGTTTTTTACCAAACATCGCTTTTTCATTATCGGGTATTATGCTTTGGTATTTTGCTATTTTTTGTATGCCAGATTGGTTTTTGGAAGCCCAGATGATTCATTATACGAACAACACAAGTCGATCTTTATCACCTTGTTGTTGATGCCGATTCCTATTGTGATCGGACTTTGGTTTTATGAACAATGGAAATGGTTCAAGCAATTTAAGGCGGAAAAATCCAAAGCCGAATTGGCCATGCTCAAAACACAGATCAATCCACATTTCTTTTTCAACACTCTTAATAATTTACACGCGCTGACGGTCATGCAGTCAGAAAAAGCCCCTGAGGTCGTGCTAAAGCTTTCAGACATGATGCGTTATACTATTTATGAAGGAAAAAAGGACCGTGTTCCCTTAAGTGACGAGGTTTCTTATCTTGAGAATTATATCGAACTGCATCGGATCCGATACCATAAGACTGTGGAACTTTCCTTTGAACATTCGATTAGAGAAACCGACACCGTTTCTCCCTTGTTGTTCATTATCTTACTCGAAAATGCTTTGAAACATGGGGTAGAAAGTCTTGTTGAAGGCGCTTTTGTTCATATGAAGTTAACAAGTGACGAGAAAGGCATTCATTTTTCTATACACAACAACTTTGACCCCAGTGAGGTTTCTGACCAAAAGGGCATCGGACTAGAGAACCTTAGACGACGGTTGGACCTAACATATCCAGACAAACATCTGCTGGTTCTTAAGAACGAAGGAAACGAATATCATGCAGATTTAACTATTTTTAAATCATGATCACCTATATTATTGTTGACGACGAACCTTTGGCCCATGAACTAATTGAAGAGTTCTGTGGGATGCTTCCGCATTTGCAACTCAAAAAAAAATGCTACAGCGCCCTCGAGGCCATGCATTTTTTGAATGGGGAATCCGTAGATCTGATGTTCTTGGATTTAAATATGCCTAAGTTGAAAGGATTCGATTTTTTAAGGACACTTACTCATCCTCCCAAGGTGATCGTCACCACAGCTTACAAAGAGTTTGCACTAGAAGGTTATGAACTAAATGTTGCAGATTATCTTTTAAAACCTTTTAGTTTTGAGCGTTTGGTGAAGGCCGTGAATAAGGCGATAAGTTCGCAATCTTCCCAAACCACAGCGGTTTCCGTACCTGTAGTTGCGCAGCGTTTTTTTGTGAAAGGAGACAAAAAGTATCATCAGATCGTTTCAGATGACCTGTTATTTATAGAGGCTTATGGCAATTATACGAAGCTCTTTTTTAAGAGCGAGATGATCGTGAGCCATGAAAAGATATCTGAGTACGAGTCATTACTGCCATCTGCTAATTTTTTGCGGGTGCATAAATCATTTATCGTAGCGCTCGATAAGATCAAACAGATCGAAGGGAATCGCATCTGGATCGAAGATCATAAAATTCCGGTTGGGCAAACGTATAAGAGTCTGGTAAGTAAACTGTACTCATAAGATTTATTTTGCCCATATATTCTTAAATAGCACCACTTATTACATCCCGTTGGCATAAAAACATGCGGCTCCGTACTTTTACAAAGTAGTGTACAAAGCTCTTTTCATAACAAATTCAAGTTCTCGGCTTGAAAAATTGAATTACTTTCTGAAAACCGCCTTCATGGCGGTTTTTTGTTTTCATTAACTGTGTATTTCATCGCTTCTGAATATATTTGCGCTGTGGCATGCAATTTGCACCACTTTTAGAAATTAATATTTATGACACGTCTTTTTGTCGGTTTATTTGTCTTTTTAGGTTATTTCGCTAGCTATGCGCAATCCAACATCAATTGGACAACCTTATCCGATGTCACCTATTCTCAAGAATATGTGGCAGAAGTAGATGGATATTTTCAAATTCCGGAGTTTGGAGATTCGGTCAAAGCACTAAACGGAAAAGAGGTGATCATTACGGGTTATGTGCTAGCCATTGATAAACGTAAAAGTCTATACATGCTATCTAAAAACCCTATGGCTTCTTGCTTTTTCTGTGGGGGTAGTGGACCCGAAACGATCATGGAAATACAGTTCGCGGATAAAAATACCTACGAAACGGATGAGGTCGTTACCATCAAAGGTATTTTAAGACTGAACAAGGACGACATTAACCACACAAATTATATCCTCACGGAAGCTGTTGGGTTTTGACAATTGATCAATGAATTAATGTGAAAATGTAACAATGCAATCATGCTAGAGCACTTCTTTCAATGTCCATACTGTTGGGAAGAAGTTTCAATGCTACTGGACACTTCGATATCTCAGTCATATATTGAAGATTGCGAGGTCTGCTGCAATCCGATTCAGATTACTGTTGAATTTAGCGATGGAACTCTCAAAGGGTTTTCAGCGGTAGATATTGAGCAATAGGTTGTAAAAGACCAAAGACCAACAACTAAAAACCAAGAACTAAGAACTGGCTTCAAGTTCCTCCTGTAGTGTTTCCCAATCGAGCATAAGTTGATCTAAGGTGTCTTTCTTTCCTTGATAGTTTTCGAAGAAATTAGGCTGAGAAATCACTTCGTCGTAATTGACTGCTAGCTCTACATCGATCTCGGCGATCTCTTTTTCGAGTTCTGAAATCTTCGACTCGACCTTGCTCAACTTATTTTTAAGGCCTTTTAAACGCTTTTGATCTTCGTATGAGGTGTTTTGTTTGCTTTTGGGTGCAACGGCCTCCTTGTCGCGCTTTTCGATGTCACGAAGGCTCTCTACGTTTCGTTGCTCAAGATAGAAGTTTATATCGCCTAAATATTCTTTGATGTTCTTGTCCTTGAACTCATACACGGTATTCGTGAGTCCTTGTAGAAAATCACGGTCGTGCGAAACGAGTATCAAGGTTCCTTCGAACTTCTTTAGTGCTTCCTTTAAAACATTCTTCGACTTGATGTCTAGGTGGTTTGTGGGCTCATCCATTATCAATACGTTGAAAGGTTGGAGTAAAAGTTTGGCCAGTGCCAAACGATTGCGCTCACCTCCAGAAAGCACCTTGGCTTTCTTTTCAACATCATCTCCCCGAAATAAAAAGGCTCCCAGAATGTCACGTACTTGTGCTCGATTGCTTTCGTTGGCTGCATCGATCATAGTGTCGAGAATGGTCTTGTTTCCGTCTAGGTATTCGGCTTGGTTCTGGGCAAAATATCCTAGTTGCACATTATGTCCCAATTTGATTCCGCCCTCGAAAGGAATTTCGCCATTGATCATCTTAGCCAAAGTCGTCTTTCCTTGTCCGTTTTGACCGACAAAGGCTATTTTGCTTCCCCGTTCTACTAGAAGATTGACATCGCTTAAGACCTCTTTTTCTCCGTACGACTTGCCGGCACCTTCTGCTTCAATAACCACTTTACCTGGCTGCACTGACACCGGAAATGTAATATTCATGGTCGCATTGTCCTCTTCGTCTACTTCTACCCGGTCAATACGATCCAGCTTTTTGATCAGCGATTGGGCCATGGTTGCCTTGCTCGCCTTCGCCCTAAACTTCTCGATCAGTTTTTCGGTATGCTGAATGTGTTTTTCTTGGTTCTTTTGCGTCGCCAATTGCTGTTCGCGAATTTCTTGTCGCAATACAAGATACTTTGAGTAGGGTTTATTGTAATCGTAGATCCTTCCCAACGAGATCTCAATGGTACGATTGGTCACATTATCTAAAAACATCTTATCGTGCGAGACGATCACAACCACTCCAGAAAATTGCCTCAAAAATTGCTCTAACCAAATGATGGACTCAATATCCAAGTGGTTGGTAGGCTCATCAAGCAAGAGTACATCATTATTTTGAAGAAGCAACTTTGCCAACTCGATACGCATACGCCACCCTCCAGAAAAGGTATCGGTGAGCTTGTCAAAATCGGTCCGTTTAAAACCAAGTCCTTGTAGTACCTTTTCGGTATCTCCTTGGTAATTATACCCTCCCAAGATTTCATAGCGGTGGGTTACTTCATTCAGATCGATCATGAGTTGATTGTACCCTTCACTTTCGTAATCAGTACGCTCAGCCAACTTCTGGTTGATCGCTTCCATCTGGGCCTCTAACTTCTTGATATCTTCGAACGCCTGATAGGCTTCTTCTAGTACGGTTCGGCCTTTTACAAAATCAATATCCTGTCTCAAAAAGCCTATGCTCACTTCTTTGTCAGTAGCGATCTGCCCTGTATCAGGTTCAAGGTCTTTTGCCAGAATCTTAAGCATAGTCGACTTACCTGCCCCATTCTTGCCTACAAGACCTACACGATCTCCACCGCCCAATCTAAAGGCGATGTCCTCAAAAAGATATTCGCCCCCAAAAGCTACCGAAACGTTGTGAATGTTTAACATAAACTATAACCTCTAAAATGGTTTTTTTGAGCTTCCATGTCGTATCTTTGTAGTCTCAAAAACGCTTTTCAAAATTTTCTACAAATGTTAAAAAAAGGAAGCAAACTATACAGCATTTTAACAGGAAGTTGTCCAAAATGCCAGAAAGAATCCATGTACCGCACTAAAAACCCTTATGTATTGTCAGAAACCTTGAAAATGCATGAAACCTGCAGTCAATGTGAAACGCGTTATAAGATCGAACCTTCTTTCTTTTATGGCGCCATGTACGTTAGTTATGCCGTAGGCATTGCTTTTGCAGCGGTAGCCTTTGTCATTTCTTTTTTGATCCTCAAATCATCATTAACAACTGCCTTTATAGCTATCGTAGCTACTATGATATTTTGTTTGCCAATCATTTTAAGGCTTTCGCGAAACATCTGGATCAACATGTTTATGCATTACGATAAAAATCTTGTGAAGGAATAGTTTTTATTTCTTCGGAAGGTATTCGTGTTCAATGTTTCTTAAAACGTATGATATCGACCTCTGGGTCTAATGCTTCATTGTTTTCTAAATGTACATATAAAGCGGAAGCCATTGTAGGACCTATCATGACTCCCCTTGTACCCAAACCGTTTAATACGGCTAAGTTTGAATGATCAGGATGGCGTCCAACCAGCGGTCTGCGATCTCCTACAGTAGGACGAATGCCTGCTACATGGTCGATCACCTCGAAATCACATTTCAAGAACGTCTTTAGTTTGGTCAGCAGTTCTTCCTTTGCTTCTTCAGTTGGGTTGTTGGTCTTATCTTTCCAATTGTAGGTAGCTCCTACCTTGTACATATCATCCCCTATGGGTATTAAAAACACCGACGACTTTAACACATTTTGGAGCTTCAGGTCAGGTGCTTTTATGGTCAGCAACTCTCCTTTTGTTCCTTTAAGCGGAAGGTGCTTAAACCAAGGGTTGTTATGTATCCCAAAACCTTCGGCAAACACAATGTGTTTCGCTACAATGTTCTGGTAGGTTATCCCTTCTTCTTTGATCTTAAGTTTATCATAATCAAACGAAGCTTCGACCAACATTTCCTTTTCCTTTAATGTTTCGGCATATGAAGATAATAGTACTTTCGTGTCTATTCTTCCGGTGTGCAACACTTCTCCAAACCCGAAATCGGCATGGACATGTGAGTTCTCATTTTGAAGAATCTTGGTTGATAGAAAGGGTGTTAGTTTGGGCTTATCGGAAGCTTCGAACCAACCGTTTTGCTCTTCCGCGGAAGCGAAACGACGCAATACTGGAACCTTATGGTCCACCTTTGTCATCAATCTTTTTTCTATCTGCTCATAGAACGGAAGTGCGATTTGCAATTGAGCCTGGGCATTCCAAGCAGCTGTGAAGCGTTTTAGGATAACGGGATTATACAATCCGCCAGCCACAGTCGAAGAACGCTGAGAATCGTCATCAAACACCACAAACGATTTGTTATGCTTTTGTAGCACTTCGGCAAAGCACATGCCTGCCAAACCAAATCCCACGATGATGTAATCGTACTTTTTCACGAAGCAAAGGTACGTATCCTTTGTGCAATGCCCTAGGCAGGGAGAAAACAATTGGCATAAAAAAAACGCTTACCGAAGTAAGCGTTTTTTATTATCGTGTTGGGTTACGGTTTTAGTAACTCCACATATCTTGTTCAAAGTCTCGAACACGGTCTTTGATCTTATCAGACTCGATCAGCTGCATCAATGCATTTTCTCTGATATAGTCTTCAATGATTCTGTCACCGTATACGTTGTCTTCTCTGTAGATCAATCCGTTGAAACGTCTTGAGTTCAATAGGTGGTCATATGAAATCGGCATCGCCGTGTTTCGGTTGTTGAACACCTTTGCCTCATGCAAGATCTCTCTAACACTTGGGAACCATACCCAGAAAAGCTCTACAAGGTCTCTTGTTTCAGCATCGTCATCGATGAAGTTAACATCGGGAGCCACTGGAGCCAACCCAAGAAGTCTGTACTTCATCTCACCTTGACGCTTGTCAAAATACCAGATACCTTTTACTCTGATCTCTTCGATATCAGCAGCCGTTAAGTCGCGAATATCGATATACTCAGGAGATACTTGCTCACCAGCGTTCAATTGCTCGTACCCTAGGTCAAGTGTATCTACCTTTCTCAAAGTTGCCTTGATATCGTCGTAAGTTCTCTTTTCTGTAAAGTATGAATCTACATACACGTCTTTGATGTTACCATTTTTAACGTTGGTAAGAAGCACGTGATACAAAGATCGACGGTCTGGACCTATATCTACTGTGTCGGTAGGATAGTAGTAAGGGAAGTTGATACGCTCATCTAGATCGATCTTTTCCCAAACTGTTTTAGACCAAAGCACGTCTCTGTCATCGACGTAGCCATACTCCAACGGATTGTCGTCGTCGGCTATCTTTTGCTCCTCAGTCCTAACTCCAACTTCGTCTGGCGTCTTGGCATTTAGCAAGTTTGCCTGAGCAAAGCTGCTTGCAGCCACTAAACTAGCTGAAATTGTTACTATAAAACTTCTCCATTTCATAACTCAATAGATATATTTTGTTGTCTTTTAAATTTTAGTTTGTAAGCTCGATCGTTACAGGAGAAACTTTCTTCAGCCTGTACGCTGAGTTTCCTTTGATCGAAGACTTAACATCAAATATTTGAACGATGTCTCCACGCTTCGCTCTCTTCAATGCACTCTTCGCTCTTGAATCTAGCTTTCTTCCACCTCTAACTTCAACCGTTGGTTGACCAGGTACTTTAAACTTAAACGAAGAAACATTCAATTTAATATCGAAATCGAAATCTTCTAGCATGGCACCTACCGTAGAGATCTCAAGATTCTTTCTAGACATCTTAGTTGAACCTGCCTCACCACGAATCGTAGCTACTGGTCTTGGGATATCCTTAATACGGAATTTTGAGCTTGTGCTGATTCTTTGTCCGTCAGGTAACTTACCTGAAGCGGTAATCGTTACTTCACGACCTGTCTTAGGACGCATCATGTACTTGCTTCCTGAAGACCTTGTCAATCCAGCGGCACTAGCTGATACATTGTTATCAGGAATACCAGGGATAGAGATTGTCATTGGATTAGCAACACCACGATAAACAACGTTCATCTTATCTGCAGAGATCACTGCCGCATTTGGCTTTGTGATTACAGCAAATGTTTGGTTAACCTCTACAGGGATTTCTTCACCATCTTGCTCGAAAATCAGTTGTCCCGTAAGTGTATGGTCACCAGCTCTACCAGAGCTAACGTTTAACTTCACACGACCTTCTTCGATTGTATACTCATCTTCTTTAAGGTCTCTACCATCCAACTTAAGTTCTACTCTGTTTGGTTTTGTAGAGTTATCCTTTCTACCTAAAACGATGTTACCATCAAACTTCTCTCCTTGATAGTAAGCCGACTTAGGCTGCTCTAACAAGGTAGTATAGTTGGTCATCGAGATCTCTTCGGTCAACTGACCAGTAAGCATTGTAGACAATACTTGCTCTTCGGTAGTTTTGATATCGGTTTGCATTTGTGTAAGCTTGGTTACCGATGCAATCAAAGGGAACCCTTTGAAGTGGTAATCTAACCAATCTACAGGACGGTTGTCTCTGTTACGAACCTTTCCTTTGTCATCTCCCGTTGCAAAACGCTCTGTAACTGCTGATTTTACTTGAGGGAAGCTATCTAGTACAGCCGTTACACCGTCTCTATACTTAGCAATATTGTCCATGAACTCTTTTCCTTCAGGAGAATAGTTATCTCCTTTAAAGAACATCTGATCTAGGTAATCAGCTTTGTCCATAGTTTCGTAGTCTTGCTTGTCTTCTTGCTTAGCTGTGATGCTAGTCTTAACACCTTCTAGGTAGCTATAGAATTCAGAAGATAACGCTTTTACTTTTTGTGCATCGGTATTCAGCGCGCCAAATTTATCGGCTTGCTCGCTTGCTTTGGTCGCTAGACCATCGTATGCCAATGCATTCTTTTCAGTTGCTTTCGCATTCGAAGCTGTTAACTTTTCGTTTAACAGACCGAAAGCCGAAAGTACTTCTTTACTCATATTCAAGGCCAACATCGCGATGAAAACCAGATACATCAGGTTAATCATCTTCTGCCTTGGTGATAATTTTCCGCTTGCCATGTCTAATTAGTTTTTTTAGGATTTATAAAAAATGACTTACTAACTAATTAGCTTTTGTTCATTGCAGATAGCATTCCACCATAAACTCCATTTAGTGAAGAAAGGTTTGATGCCAAAGATTCCATTTGCTCTTTAAGCTTGCTAGCGTTGTTAGCTACTTCTTCGTTGATGGTAGCTTGACGGCTAGTGCTCTCTAATTGAGATTTGTATAGACTGTTCAAAGATTCCATTTGCGCTGCCGCTAGTGAAAGTTCTTCGCTGTATTTCTTAGTTGAAGAGATCGCATCAACAGTTGGCGCCATGTTCTTAGCAGCACCTTCGAAGTTACGGATGCTTTCTCCTAGGCTGCTCATAAGACCAGCATCGATTTTAGCATCTTTCAATAACTCATCTAGTTTTTGTGAAAGGATTCCTTGCGCATCTTGTGGCTTCTCTTTTCCTTTTTTAGTAAGACCTCCAGCTAATTCAGGATATACTAAGGTCCAATCTAAATCGTCTTCTACTGGTTCGAAAGCAGAGATCGCGAAAATGATCGCCTCTGTAATAAGACCGATAGCAAGTAGTAATCCACCATTAAGTGGTCCTAGCTCCCAGTGAAGAATTTTGAAAAGCGCTCCTAAAATTACGATAGAAGCTCCAAGCCCGTAGGCCATGTTAAATAGTCTCTTGCTTGATTTTGACTGTGCCATAATAATTTAGTTTTTTAGTTAAGTTTAAATTTGAGTTGGATATTTATTATTGCTGGGTAACGTCAGTACCCATATAATCTTGAACAGTTCTGAAACCGATGTAACTTCTTGCCGAATCAGCATATTCGAAGTCTCTTGAGCTCACTTGTAGGAAGTACGCAACATCCTTCCAAGATCCACCGCGGATCACTTTTCTCATATTACTATTCGCCGAAGCATTCGGGTTCATTGAAGAAACATACTCATAAGAACCTTGATCATAAGAAGAGTTGGTCCATTCTGAAACATTTCCTGCCATGTTGTACAGGTTGTAGTCGTTAGGCTCAAATGATTTTGCCTCAACCGTGTATAGTGATTCGTCAGCAGCGTAGTCTCCACGTAGTGGCTTGAAGTTGGCCATGAAGCATCCTCTATCGTTCATTAGGTAAGGACCTCCCCATGGGTATGTACCAGACTCTAGTCCGCCACGAGCTGCGTATTCCCATTCTGCCTCTGTTGGCAGTCTAAAGCCGTTTACGAATTGCTTCTTACGCGACTTTTGGTATGCGTTCTTGTATAATTGTCTCCAAGCACAAAAGGCTTTTGCCTGCTTCCAAGACACACCCACAACCGGGTATTCTCCGTAAGCTTCGTGCGAGAAGTAATCGTTGTGCATTGGCTCGTTGTACGAGTATGAGAAGTCTTTGATCCAAACTGTGGTATCAGGATATATCTCTAGTTCTTCTTTTCTCAAGAAGTCTTTTCTTCTTCCTTTTTTAGCTCTTGCTGCAGCCTCGATATCCATCCAAGTGTATTGGAATTTCAATCTGGTTACATCAATGGTACGCTGTCCGTTATACGATTCTTCTAATGGCAAATACAAAGAATCCATTACTTCGGTATAGTACTCATCCGGGTAATCTTCGGTATTCCAGTTAAGGTCCATCTCACGATTGATCCTTCTTCCTTCATATCCGGTTTCACCCAAACCTGCGTAGTTGTCCAGCATATATTTCTCATATGCTGATAGGTCGGCAGTATCTGCATCCTTGAATGCAAACTCTCCGATACCTCCACCTCCAGGAACTTCACCAAGTTCATCTGCAAGAATCGCAAGTTTTGTGTAAACGATGGAATCTCTCACCCAATTCACAAACTGGCGGTACTCGCTATTTGTGATTTCGGTCTCGTCCATATAGAATGAACGCACGGTAACCGTTTTAGTGGGTGCATTTTGAGTCTGAGCAATATCGTAGTCTGATTTACCCATGATGAACGACCCACCGGGGATTAAGGTCATTCCGTAAGGCTTTTCAGGGAACCATTTCTTTCCCTTGGCACCTACTAACTCTCCCCTATCTTTTTTGCCACAACTGGAGAGCAAAGTTAAAACGACAGCAAACGCTACTAACTTCTTCATAGAACTTGAGGTTAATTTTTTCATTTTAAGATTTAAGGCCGTAAACCTATTTATTTATTTTTAAAAAAACAATTTTTTGTTGCAAATAATACAACAGCAACCATACTTATAGCAACACCTTATCGATAAAACGCTACTTTAATTTCGAATTCCTCAACAGGACTAAACGACCGTTTTTCGCAACGCCTTCCACCAGCGTTCTGGAATTTTGTTATCGCAAGCATCTAAATAATCTTTATGCATGCAAGGTAATAACGCGTGTCTTTTTAATTTATTATCCAAATTTGATAATAATGGTATTTCTACCCACCAACGACCGCTAACATCACTCTTAAAAAAGGTAAGTTGCTCTTGCTCTGCATCTATCGGCACGATATAACGCTTGAAATTAGCATTGTCAACATTGGGTGTTTCGTTATATCTATAATTGTATCCTTCTAAGAAATACCACAGCATTTGCGCAATGAGCATCGATGATTGCTCACCCTCTTTCATTTGGTAGACTCCAAACAAAGAAACACGATCACTAATCCCGGCATATCTCGAAACAGCGCACATGTGCATCCCAGTTAAACCATTTGGCGAAGCTCCTTGCACATACCCTATATCGCTCGCTTTCACCACATTCATATCTATTGTCACTAAATCTGCATCGCGCATAACGGGTTCGACCAGTGTGATATCATTTACAACCTCTCCTAGTCTGTAGGCTTCAAAGAAGAGCTTGTCCATCAGATCGATCTCTTCTTGGGCATTGAAGAAGGTCTGGTAGCCTAAGTTGCAAAAGTTGAATAACATATTTGGTTTTTCAACGATGATCTTGCTCATATAGGATTGGGAAGAAACCAACTCATCAGCTTCTCCAAAATCGAATTGCGTATCGACCGAAACAATATTCACTGTTCGTCCTAGGACATCAAAACTTCTATACGTAGGATACGTAAGCTCTTGACTATCACCTAGCACCAACGGAATAATACGACGTTGTAATAAAAAAGCGCACAGCTCTTTCACGGCAAAGTGTGTATCCTCTTGTGTTGCTCCTGGCAAAATATCACCTAGGTCGGCAATCTCGTAATTCCAATTTCCTGGAAAGAGTTGATAAAGCTGATGACGGATCTGCGTTCTTATTGTTTTATCTGATTCAATATGCTGAACCTGCCCCACACCAAAGATGGCCACAGCCACATTGGTCAAATCTGGTAACCCCGACTTTGTAGTATGTATTCTTATCTTTCTTCCTAGTGCTTGTTTGGGTAGTAATTGGTTGTGCGCTACGACGGCATCTTCAACCGGAGAAAGAAATTCAAAATCCATTATTTTTTCTTTTTAGCCGTCTTTTTCTTCTTGGTAGATTGTTCTTCGATGATTTTCTTAACCTCATCCAAGGTCAATGCTTTTGCATCGACATCTTTAGAGAGTTCGATCTTGGTCTTTCCTTTTGTGATGGTGTGTCTTCCCCAGCGGGCTTTTTCGACCTTGATTCCATCGGCTTCCCAATGATGCACAAGCTTTTCGGCATCCTTCCGCTTTTTATCTTCGATCAAGGCAACGATATCCTCGTTCGAAAGATTGTCAAAATCGTATTTCTTATTGACATTGATGAACATGCCATTCCACTTAATAAAGGGTCCGAAACGACCTTTTCCTTTGGTCACTTCCAGCCCTTGATAAGTAGCGATAGGTGCATCGGCCTTTTGCTTTTCTTTGATCAGCTCAACTGCACGATCCATGGTTACGTCCATTGGGTTTTCACCTTTAGGAAGGGAAACGAAGGTTTTGCCGAAACGCACATAAGGTCCGTATCTTCCATTGTTTACCTCAACAGACTGCCCTTCATATTCACCCAATGCCTTTGGAAGCTTAAAGAGGTCCATCGCCTCTTCAAAGGTGATGGTGTTCAATTGTTGATCTGGCCCTAAACTTGCGAACAAAGGCTTTTCCTCTTCATCCACAGTACCGATCTGCACCATAGGCCCAAATTTTCCGAGACGAACACTCACCTGCCTTCCTGTATTAGGATCCACTCCTAACACACGTTCACCTGTTTCGCGTTCAGCATTCTCCTGAACATCTTCTACTTGCGGATGAAAATCCTTGTAGAAGTCTTTCATCATTTGGGTCCACTCTTCACTTCCGGCTGCAATGTCATCGAAATCCTGTTCTACTTTGGCCGTAAAATGATAATCTAATATGTTCTCAAAATTGGCTACCAAGAAATCATTGACGATCATCCCAATATCGGTTGGGACCAATTTTCCTTTGTCTGAACCTACCTTTTCAGTTAGGGTTTTATCTGAAACCTCGCCATTCTTTAACGTAAGCTGCACGTAGTTACGAGCAACACCGTCAACCGTTCCTTTTTCTACATAATTTCTATTCTGAATGGTAGAAATGGTTGGTGCATATGTAGAAGGTCTTCCGATGCCAAGCTCTTCAAGCTTTTTTACCAGAGACGCTTCCGTATACCTGTAAGGAGGTCTTGAGAAACGCTGTGTCGCGGTCATGTAATTGTTGGTCACATGCTCACCCACCTGCATCGCTGGAAGCATTCCTTCCTGCTCTTGCTCTTCGTCATCGGTTCCTTCTAAATAGACTTTTAAGAATCCGTCAAATTTGATGACCTCTCCATCTGCCGAGAAGAGTTGTTGGTGAGAGCTCGCCGAAATCTTCACATTGGTTCGTTCCAATTGAGCGTCGCTCATTTGAGAAGCGATGGTACGCTTCCATATCAATTCGTACAAACGCGTTTGATCGCGATCTACACTTACAGAATGCCTTGACATATCTGTCGGTCGGATGGCTTCGTGCGCCTCTTGCGCTCCTTTGCTCTTTGTACTGTAGTTTCTTGGTTTACTATACTGCTCTCCATAGGAAGCACTAATCTCTTGTTGTGCAGCGTTGCGGGCATCATTTGACAGGTTTACACTATCCGTTCTCATATAGGTGATCAAACCAGCTTCATACAATCGTTGCGCCAACATCATAGTTTTGCTTACCGAAAAATACAATTTTCTTGAGGCTTCCTGTTGCAAAGTAGAAGTGGTAAACGGAGCCGCAGGTGATTTTTTTGCTGGCTTTTTCGTGAGGTCGGCAATACTAAAATCTGCGTGGCTATTTGAAGCCAAGAATGCTTTGGCCTCTTCTTCTGTTCCAAATGCTTTTGGCAAGGTAGCCTTAAACACTTTTCCGTTGGCATTCTTAAACTCAGCCACTACTTTATAGGACGCTTTTGGTTCAAACGCTTGGATATCTCTCTCACGTTCGACAATCAATCGAACTGAAACCGATTGCACACGTCCTGCTGATAATCCTCCTTTTACTTTTCTCCATAAAACGGGAGAAAGCTCATATCCTACTAGACGGTCTAACACACGTCTTGCTTGTTGCGCATTGACCAGATTGTAGTCAATTCCTCTAGGATTTTGAATCGCCTTTTGAATTGCCGACTTGGTAATCTCGTGAAACACGATACGACGAATCTTATCCGGGTCCAATTTCAAAGTCTCGGCCAAATGCCATGCGATGGCCTCTCCTTCACGGTCTTCATCACTTGCCAGCCAAACCATTTCGGCATTCTTTGCAAGGTCCTTCAATTTTTTGACGACTGCCTTCTTGTCTTTCGAGACAATATATTTAGGTTTAAAATCTCCGTCGACATCGACCCCAAGCTCTTTAGAGGGAAGGTCTGCAATATGCCCAAAACTGGACTCTACTTTAAAATCCTTTCCTAAAAATTTTTCGATAGTTTTTGCCTTTGCGGGGGACTCAACGATGACTAAATTCTTTGCCATATACGCGTTTTTTGGACTACAAAAGTATGGAGAATTTTTAATTTGAAATCAAAATTTTGAAAATCATAAAATAAAAAAGGCTCGCGCACGCACGAGCCTTTCTCCTTTATTTATCGTTGTTTAAAACGTTTCGGTTCCGATTTGGTCGATCTCGTGTTCATCTTCAAAACCGACAGCCTTTTTATATATTAGATACGTCGGAAGGTAAGAGAAGCAACCTAGAAAAATAGCGCCAAGACCACACGTGAAGTAGCTAATAATCTGCACACAGATACCAATGACTAGCATAAGTCCAAATGCAAGCAACCACTTCTTATTTCCGATAGCAAATGCCCCTTTGACAACATCCATCGGGCTCAATTCTGAATTGAACGCTAAAACAGCATATAGAAAGGACAGTGGGACCATTACATAAAAAATAGGGAGAATACAAAGAGACAAAGCAATGACTGAAATCAAAATCACTATGACACTCAATGTAAACAACTTGCCTAAATACTGGCCGTTCAAAAAGCTAAAGAACATGCTGATCTCTGGCTTGCGATCATGATCCACTTCTTTGCATATCTTGAAAAAACCAGCTATAAGCCCCAAGCTAATGGTGGTAACAAGTAATCCCAATAGGGTAACCAGCAAAATCATGCCTATCGAAAGACCTCCGGCCACAAAAGGGTTGTCTTCAGGCACATAACCCCCATCCGCAGCAACAGCTATGGCCACTATAGGCGCATAGAGAATAATAACTATAGGAAGGACAAGAATCACATTGAAGAGCATGAGCAACAATCCTTGTGCCCAGACTTTTTTAAATAGTTCGACAGATCCATTAAAAATATCTCCGAAATCTAATTCGGAAGCACTGTGGATCTTTTGCATTAGGGTATCAATATTCATAAAGGTTAGTTTAGTTGGTAAATATAGTTTTTTCTATCAATTTTATGCGTTCACAGAATATGGCGCAAAAAAAAGTCCGCCGTTACAGCGGACTCCAAATTTCAATAAAAAAACACTTAGTCTAAAGAGAAGGTACTGAGCAATTCAATACCCTGATTGTTATACTTATATTGGTACAACGTATTGTTTCCGATCATTACCAGTCGCTCTTGTAACGGAATCACATCAAAAGTGTTGATGTTCTCAAAATGATCTAAAAGTTGAAGACTGTTCACGTCGGTTTTATCATATACTTTCAATCCAGAATCACCGTCACAGATAAAAAGTTTTTCGTCTTTGATACCAAGTCCATAAGGTTCATCCATCAGATACACTGATTCTAGTTCTGGGTTCGCGATGTTAGAGATGTCAATAATATTCAACTGGCTTTCAAGCGGTGGGCCAAAGTTGGTCCATCCTGGACATTCATTCCCTGCTCTCAATGTCACATATGCATAATCGCCATCAACAACCACGGGATCACAAAAAGTAGCATGCAAAAACTCGGACACATAGGTCGGTTGCGCCGCATTTGAGATGTCGTAAATGAACATCCCTGTCGTGCTTCCAATAAACAATTTATCTCCTGTATTAAAGATGGTTTCGGCCAACCAGCTTACCGTTTCCTGATGTACCAAATTTGGCTCAGCCAGGGTTGTAATATCAAAGGTTCTGATATTCCAATCATCAACGGCATACAAGTAATCATCTACGATCTTAAATCGAGCCAACGAGCCACCCTGCCCTGTGGTTGAACCATCAAAAGCGCTGTCTTCTGAATTCGCCAAAAACTGGATATCGTCTTCTTTTTTAATGTATTTGGCCTCGACAACCCAATCGACAATGACCCCATTGTAATCATATCCCTCCCAGTTTACTCTATCAGCTTCGGCTGGATATTCAAAATAGTTATACAAAACATCATTTGCTCTTCCCACCTGCGTGATATTGGTCATATCCGAAATGTCAAACACCACGATGTCCGTTCCGCTATCGGCATAAAGAATATCATTCTTGACCGACATGTCATTGTTTAGAGGAATATTTATAAATCCAATCGCTTGTGGATCGGTCGCGATGCGATTGTCAATAATATGAATACCTCGATTTTTATCTCCGACCAGAATAAAATTCTCATAAGAGTAGATCTTACCTGACTCTTGAATGTCTTGCGGAGACTCAACATTCACAGAAGCCCTAAATTCTGCCACGCTCTGCGTTACCGGCGTAGCCACATTGACCAGTTCGTATTCGTCTTTGTCACACGAGGTGAATAGCAGCACCGCCACTAAACAACTCATCATACTTTTTGTTCTCATCATTGCTTGGTTGTTTTGTTTTTGTTTAAAAGAGATGAAAATCAAATCAAAAGGTTGCGTTAAAATTATGCTGACATTCTGTCACTTCTTCGCATAAAAACATATCTTTGCACCCTATTTGATAACGCAATAAGGCATTATTAAACCTATGGAGAAGGTAATTGACGAGAACAAACAAGGAGAAACCCTTGTCACCCAACAAAAAACAGATAACAGCCGTAAGCTATACATTGAAAGCTATGGTTGCCAAATGAATTTTTCAGACAGCGAGATCGTTGCTTCGATCCTTGCCAATGAAGGATTCAATACCACCCAACAATTAGAGGAGGCCGACCTTGTATTGGTAAATACTTGCTCTATTAGAGACAAAGCCGAACAAACTGTGCGCAAGCGTTTGGAGAAATTCAACGCGGTCAAAAAGATCAATCCCGACATGAAAGTTGGTGTATTGGGCTGCATGGCAGAACGTCTTAAAAGCAAGTTCTTGGAAGAGGAAAAGATCGTTGATATGGTAGTTGGACCGGATGCCTATAAGGACCTTCCGAATTTGGTAAAAGAAATCGACGAAGGACGCAACGCTGTCAACGTTATTCTGTCTAAAGAAGAGACTTACGGAGACATTGCTCCTGTTCGATTAAATAGTAATGGCGTGTCTGCCTTTGTATCGATTACTCGTGGTTGTGACAATATGTGCACCTTCTGTGTAGTACCTTTTACCAGAGGAAGAGAACGTAGTCGTGACCCACAATCGATCATCGAAGAGGTAAATGACCTTTGGGAGAGAGGTTTTAAAGAGATAACCCTTTTAGGGCAAAATGTCGACAGCTACCTTTGGTATGGTGGTGGTTTGAAGAAGGATTTCGAAAAAGCTTCCGAAATGGAAAAAGCTACTTCGGTAAACTTTGCCAAACTGTTGAGCATGGTGGCCGAGGCACAACCGAAGATGCGTATTCGCTTCTCGACCTCCAATCCGCAGGACATGACACTCGACGTGATCGAGACCATGGCGGCGTATCGCAATATTTGCAAATACATTCACTTGCCTGTTCAAAGTGGAAGCAACCGAATGCTAAAAGAGATGAATCGTCTGCACACGCGGGAAGAATATTTCGAATTGATTGACAACATTCGTAAGATACTCCCAGAGTGTGGCATCTCTCAAGATATGATCACTGGTTTCCCAACAGAGACCGAAGAAGATCATCAAGACACCCTGTCACTAATGGAGTATGTTAAATATGACTTTGGTTTCATGTTTGCCTATTCAGAACGCCCAGGTACGTTGGCAGCTCGTAAGATGGAAGATGACATTCCTGAAGAAGTCAAAAAGAGACGTCTTACTGAGGTAATCAACTTGCAACAAAAACACAGTGCGTATCGTACACTACAGCATGTCGGTAAGACCGAAGAGGTCTTGATCGAAGGCAACTCTAAAAAATCGGATCAACACTGGATGGGTCGCAACACTCAGAATACCGTAGTGGTCTTCCCGAAAGAACACTACAAAGTAGGTGACTTCGTCAATGTGAAGATCAATGAGTGCACCTCTGCCACGCTTATCGGCGAGGCCATTGGGCATTCAGAAAACAACTAAGAGGCAGGCCACCTTCCTCTAAATCAAAAAAACAAATGGAATCAGTTCAAGCCATAAAACAACGTTTTGGAATCATCGGTAACGATGCTGGGCTCAACCGCGCCATCGAAAAGGCGATTCAGGTTGCACCTACAGACATCTCGGTATTGGTTACAGGAGAAAGTGGTGTGGGTAAAGAAAGTATTCCAAAGATCATACACCAGCTGTCGCATCGAAAGCACGGAAAGTACATCGCGGTTAACTGCGGTGCTATTCCTGAAGGAACGATCGACAGTGAGCTTTTCGGACACGAAAAAGGTGCCTTTACGGGTGCGACATCTACCCGTAGTGGGTATTTTGAAGTGGCCGATGGCGGTACCATCTTCTTAGATGAAGTAGGTGAACTCCCCCTTCCAACACAAGTGCGTTTGTTACGTGTTTTGGAAAACGGAGAGTTTATCAAAGTAGGTTCTTCTAAGGTTCAGAAAACGGACGTACGTATCGTCGCTGCGACCAATGTGCAGATGTTCGAAGCTATTAAAAAGGAAAAATTTCGCGAAGATCTCTACTACCGATTGAGTACTGTAGAGATCAACTTGCCGCCTTTGCGCGAGCGCCAGGAAGACATTCACTTACTATTTAGAAAGTTTGCGGCCGACTTTGCCCAGAAGTACAAAATGCCCACCATTCGACTGGATGAGAATGCGGTCAGAATGTTACTTAATTATCGTTGGAGCGGAAATATTAGACAGTTGCGCAATGTAGCGGAGCAAGTTTCCGTTCTTGAACAAAACAGAATGATCGACGCAGCAACCCTCTCTGGGTATTTGCCAAACGCTGGAAGCAATCTGCCTGCGGTCATCGACCCGAAAGAATCTAAGAGCGATTTTAGCAGTGAACGCGAGATCCTGTACAAGGTGCTGTTTGACATGAAGAATGACCTCAACGATTTGAAGAAGCTGACCATGGAACTGATGCAACATGGCAATTCGAAAGAGGTTCAGAAAGAAAATGAAGGCTTGATCCAAAAGATCTATGGAGAAGAGGAAGCTTCTGTAGAGAGTATGGAAGACGCCATGGAGGTATTACATATTCCGCAGCAAGCACAAACAACTGTTACCCCGGTTACACCTATCCCGGCAACACCGGTGCAACCTACACAGGACAAGTACCATTTTGCCGAAGAGATCGTCGAAGAAGAGACCCTATCACTTCAAGACAAAGAACTAGAGCTGATCATCAAAGCACTAGAGCGCAATAAAGGCAAACGAAAAGCAGCCGCCAGAGAATTAGGAATTTCAGAGCGAACACTCTATCGAAAAATAAAACAATACGACCTGTAAAGGTTGTGACAACAAAACATATGAAGAGAATCTCGATCATCGTGCTTTTTGCTATTTCGACCGTGGTAATGGTTGGATGCGGAGCCTACTCATTCACGGGAGCCAATATTCCAGAAGGAACAGAAACCTATCAGGTCAATTTTTTCCCGAATAACGCACCCATCATTGAACCGGGCTTGGACAGGGATTTCACTTTTGCCCTTCAGGACCTGTTTCTTAATCAGACCAATCTTAAATTGGTGAAGAGTAACGGTGACCTTATCTTTGAAGGAGAGATTGTCGAGTACCGCGTGAGTCCGATGTCGGCAACAGCCAATCAAACCGCTGCACAAAACCGATTAACTATTGGTGTGCAGGTTCGTTACACGAGCATCAAAGACGAAGAGTCTAACTTTGACAGACGCTTTTCGTTTTTCTATGATTTTCCAGCGACAACACAGTTAGAAAGTGTTAAGGCTGAAGCCCAAGACGTCATCTTTGAGCGACTTTTACAAGACATATTTAACGCTTCTTTGGCCAACTGGTAAATGAACATTTCAGACTTCACATACCTGCTTCAAAAACCCGAGAAGATCAATGAACAGCAAACTGAAGCTGTCGCGACGATCATCAAGGAGTTTCCGTATTTTCAATCGGCACGGGCGGTACATCTTAAAGGACTGAAAAATCAAGACAGTTTCAAGTACAATCAGGCGCTAAAAACTGCGGCGGCCTACACAACCGACCGCGATATTTTATTTGATTTTATCACGTCGAAAAAATTCTTGCAGCATAAAGTTTCAGAAAAGATCAAGGAGCAGTCTTTTGATCTTAAAGGAATTGAAGTGGAAGCCGATGTCGTAGAACCCGACATGAACCTAGCGATGGAAAATTCGTTGCGCACGAAGTTGTCAGAAGCGAAAGCCGTGTTGGATCCTGAGTTATTTCAACCCAAAGAAACACCCGTTGAAACGGTTGAAGAAGAAAAGGTCGCTACGACCGAAACACCTCAGCAAGAAACCAGTCCAGAAGAAACACTTCAACTTGGCAAACCCCTGTCTTTTGACAAGACCGAAACACATTCATTCAACGAGTGGTTAAAGCTCTCTTCCTTCAAACCAATTATTAGAGAAGAAGCCAAAGAAGAAACGGAAGAAACAGCCCTTTCAGAGGAAGTTTCAACGCCCGATTCAGTAGACCAAACCAAGCAGGATAAATTCGCACTTATCGATCGTTTTATTGAGAAGAGTCCGAAGATCGTTCCGGTTAAAAAACAGACCAGTGAAGTCAATCTGGCAGAGCAGGTTAGCATCGATAAAAACCAGTTGATGACCGAGACTTTGGCCAAGGTTTATTTAGAGCAAAAAAAGTACAAAAAGGCCATTCAAGCCTATAAGATATTAAGTTTGAAATATCCAGAAAAAAGTGGTTTCTTTGCAGACCAAATTAAAGCAGTAAAAAAGTTACAACAAAATAATTCATAATTTCTAATGACTACATTTAATATATTTTTAGGATTGATAATTATCGTAGCATTCTTGTTAGTGCTAGTAATTATGGTGCAGAATCCAAAAGGTGGCGGACTTTCGTCTTCTTTTGGCGGGAGCGGAACACAGCAATTAGGTGGAGTTCAAAAAACGACAGATTTCCTAGATAAGAGTACTTGGATTCTAGCCACTTTGTTATTGGCATTGATCCTTTTGTCTAACGTAACCATCTCTGGTGGCGCCGCAGACAACTCGAAACTATTAGACGGAGATCAGCAACAAACAACGCAGCCAGTTGACACTGATACACCAGCAACTGACCCTGCTACTAACGACGATAGTGACACTAACAACTAAGCGTTGTTTCGAACATAAAATAAAAATGCCAGCTTATGACAAGCTGGCATTTTTATTTTCACAATGTGTCAGTAAATTTGCATTGGCATAATTTCTGCCAAACAGTACAACTATATATAGTAACATAATTAATCAAAAAATTATACAACGATGAGTAAAGTCAACATTAAACCGCTTGCAGACAGAGTTCTTATCGAGCCTGTTGAAGCTGAAACCACAACGGCCTCAGGGATCATCATTCCTGACACCGCTAAAGAAAAGCCTCAAAAAGGTGTGGTCGTTGCTGTAGGTCCTGGTACAAAGGATGCTGCAGTAACCGTAAAAGTTGGTGAAACTGTTCTTTATGGAAAATACGCCGGTACCGAACTAAAGCTAGATGGCAAAGACTATCTTATGATGCGCGAAAGCGACTTGCTTGCAATCGTTTAATCGAACCACAAGTACATTGTATTTCAAAAACCTTATTCATTAAACACTAACTATTCGCTTTGGCATTACCATCGACCAAAGCTTAAAAAAAGTATAAAATGGCAAAAGACATCAAATTTGATATAGAAGCACGTGACGGACTGAAGCGTGGGGTAGATAAATTGGCCGATGCAGTGAAAGTAACACTTGGGCCTAAAGGAAGAAACGTAATCATCAGTAAATCTTTTGGCGCTCCTGCAGTGACCAAAGATGGGGTTTCGGTTGCAAAAGAAGTAGAACTTGAAGACGCCCTTGAGAACATGGGTGCGCAAATGGTAAAAGAAGTAGCTTCTAAGACCAACGACCTTGCCGGTGACGGTACAACTACAGCAACCGTTTTAGCACAAGCCATCGTAAAAGAAGGATTGAAGAACGTTGCTGCGGGTGCCAACCCAATGGATCTTAAAAGAGGAATCGACAAAGCTGTTGAGTCTCTAGTAGGGGATCTTGAAAAGCAATCAAAAGAAGTAGGAAGCTCTTCTGAAAAGATCAAGCAAGTAGCTGCTATTTCTGCAAACAACGATAGCACCATCGGTGAGTTGATCGCTCAGGCGTTTGACAAAGTTGGAAAAGAAGGTGTAATCACTGTTGAAGAAGCTAAAGGTACTGATACGTATGTTGACGTAGTTGAAGGAATGCAGTTCGACCGTGGATACCTTTCTCCGTATTTCGTAACGAATTCTGAAAAAATGGAAGCCGATCTTGAGAGTCCGTACATCTTGTTGTACGACAAGAAGATCTCTTCAATGAAAGACCTACTTCCAGTACTTGAGCCTGTTGCACAATCTGGAAAACCGTTGTTGATCATCGCTGAAGATGTTGACGGAGAAGCGTTGGCTACCTTGGTAGTAAACAAATTAAGAGGAGCCTTGAAAATAGCCGCTGTAAAAGCACCAGGTTTTGGTGACCGTAGAAAAGCAATGCTTGAAGACATTGCTATTCTAACAGGCGGAACCGTAATCTCTGAAGAGCGCGGATTCACTTTAGAAAATGCAACTGTCGAAATGCTTGGTACTGCAGAAAAAGTAACCATCGACAAAGACAATACGACTGTAGTGAACGGTGCTGGTGACGCTGACATGATCAAAGCTCGTGTCGGACAAATCAAAGCGCAGATCGAAAGCACTAGCAGTGATTATGATAGAGAAAAACTTCAAGAACGTTTGGCCAAATTGGCTGGCGGTGTAGCTGTACTTTATGTAGGTGCTGCTTCTGAAGTTGAAATGAAAGAGAAGAAAGATCGTGTTGACGATGCATTACACGCGACTAGAGCAGCCGTTGAAGAAGGAATCGTAGCTGGTGGAGGCGTTGCCCTCGTACGTGCTAAGAATGTTCTTGATAAAGTTTCTGCAGAAAATGCTGATGAAGCAACAGGAGTGCAAATCATCGCAAGAGCCATCGAAGAACCTTTGAGAACCATCGTTGAAAACGCGGGTGGTGAAGGTTCTGTTGTTGTTGCCAAAGTAATCGAAGGAAAAGACGATTTTGGATATGACGCCAAGGCAGATCAGTATGTGAACATGCTAAAAGCCGGAATCATCGATCCGAAGAAAGTGACGCGTATCGCTCTTGAAAACGCAGCCTCTGTAGCCGGTATGATCCTTACTACAGAATGTGCCTTGACAGACATCAAAGAAGATACACCTCCTGCAATGCCTCCAATGGGTGGCGGCGGAATGCCAGGAATGATGTAATCGAAAGATCTCATTTATATAGACCGAACCGCCTCTAACATGAGGCGGTTTTTTTTGACCTTTGATTTTCATAGCTTTATAACAAACAACCAGCTCATGAAAAAAATCAACTGGCAGTATGCGTTTGGTGAGATCCTAATCGTCATCATCGGTATCACCATCGCCTTTAGCATGAATCGATGCGCCGAAAATCAAAAGGACAGCACGCTAAAACAAACTTATCTCGAAAACCTGAAAAGCGACATCGAAGCCGACCGCCAAAACCTTGAAACTAACGTAACCCAGTTGACCGATTTTGCAAAAGTAGCTGATGAAGTGGTTCCGCATTTGAATAGTGATTCTGACCAGAAAATGCGCCTCATCAACAACATCTTCAAAGTATCGAATGCCATCGAGTTTCACCCACAAGATGTGACTTTCAATACCTTAATCAACTCTGGAGACCTTCGTCTTTTTAAAGACTTCAAACTAAAGACATCCATTCAAAGGTATTATTCATACGACATTCCGCAGATAAAAAGAGCGTACGACCGCCAAGACAATATTCACAAAGAATACCTAGGTGACTACTATATTCATCATGCTAATTTTGACTTGATGCGTGAAGGGAAGTTTCCGTTTGAAAATGAAAAACTGCTTAAGAGTATTATTCAGAGCCTTTCAGCATCGAGTAAGATTCAACTCAAAGAATCTGAAAAAGGGGTCTCACTTTGCGATAGTTTGATCAGCATCCTTAATCAAAAGTTAAAAAACTAAAATAACCTCTTAAAAGGTGTAACGCATCTCGAGCAAATCAGTCTTTTAATAAAAGACCACTCTTGATGCCTAAGCCAACCTTTCTATATGCACTTGTGTTCCTGCTTGGAATACAACTTCAAAGCGCATTGGCGTCAACGAGTCCGATTGATGACATTCAATTTACCAAAGTCGAGGTGCTCACAGAGCACACAACCCGAATTCCATTTAAATTGGTGGACCATTTGATCGTGGTCGAAGCCAAAACCTATGGGCAAGTGGGCAACTTCATCATCGACACAGGATCTGAGGGCTTGCTTCTAAATGAAGTACATTTTAAAAAATCATACAATTCGTATTCTTCAAAGACAGGAGCTGGTGTCAATGGTGCCGTGTCCATTAGTGATGAAAAAAGAGTTCCCGAATTCCTACTAAGAGACTTCAACATTAAACATAAGAACGCACAGATCATCAATCTATCTCATCTCGAAAAGACGAAAAAAATTCGATTGATCGGTATCATAGGTTATGATATCTTAAAGGAATACGAGGTATTTATCGATTTCTATCTAAAACAGATCACCCTATTCAAAACCGACCGAAAAGGCAACCGAATCGATACCCATCTGTTTCTTGAAAAAGTAACCGACAGTGTTGATTTCAAACTCAAGAAACACAGCATTGTTTTGCAAGGATCGGTCAATGGAGAATCGCTTAACTTTGCGCTGGATACGGGTGCCGAGATCAACCAACTAAGCAAATCGGTTTCTAAAAAAGTATTGAAGAAATTTAGACCTATCAAGCGTATTAAACTCAGGGGAATGGACCAACGAAAGATCGAGGTTCTTGCCGGGAAACTGTACGGAGTAAAACTAACGGATCGAGTGTATTGCGGTGTCATGCGAACTATCATCACCAACTTGCGAAAAATGAATGAAGCTTATGGCACGAAAATAGATGGCGTACTAGGGTACGAGTTTATCGCCATGCGCAGATTGGTCATCAATTATAGAAAGAAAAAGTTGTACTTTGTAAAATTACCATACAATTAGCTTATGCTACGAAACACTCTCATCATACTCACGCTTTTGTTTGGGCTTTTTACACAGGCCCAGAACGCGACCCTTGGATATCGAATCGAAGGGGATGTAGTGGTGTTTACTTTTGATCCTCGAGATTATTATGAGGCCACAGAAGATGGCACCCATGATCGCTTGGATTTCGAAGACTTAGAGATTTATAAAGTATCTGTCTCTGGTCAGTTTAACAACTGGTCAAGAGAAGGGTGGGTCATGAAAAAACTGGATACCAATACCTTTGAACTACGCAAGAAACTGGCTGATTTTACAGATGAATTCTCGTGGGAGTTCAAGTTTATTGTCAACAATAGATATTGGGCTGAGCCGTCTGACGACAAAGCTTCGAATTTGGCAGATGCTAAAGAAGGCAACCAATGGTTGCATGTATACAATCTTAAATTGTACACAGCACAGATAGATGACGAAGGAAATGTTGATTTTCACCTGCCTGGGTACACCGACGCACACGAAGTGATCTTAGCGGGATCTTTCAATAAATGGAACGAACACGCCTTTAAAATGAAGAAGATCGAAGGCGGATGGAAACTCACTCTCTCTTTGAAACCAGATGTCTATCAATACAAGTTTATTGTTGACGGACACTGGATGCATGACCCACACAATCCCGAAAAAGTGATCAATGAGTTTGACACCTACAACTCGGTGGCCGTGGTAACCGGAAAAGTGACTTTTACCCTGGAAGGGTTCAACGACGCTGAGAAAGTCGTCTTGGCAGGCTCTTTTAATGATTGGAATGAAGAGTCAATGACCATGACCCATATGGATGGAAAGTGGCTTTACACATTAGATCTCCCTGGTGGAAAACATCACTACAAATTCATTGTCGATGGTAAGTGGATGACGGACCCACAGAATCCAGTAAAAGAATACGATTACAAAGGGAATATCAATTCGGTTAAAATGGTCCAGTGACCCTACTTTGACTGTTGCTTCTTTTGATAATAAAATGCCGGCAACAACACCAAAAGCAATATCGGCTGAATCAAAAATCGACGTACATAAAACGTAAGCAAATAATCTTCTTTTAAATCGTGTTTGATCAAGTAGAAGTACGCCACGATTAAGATCACAAAGACAAAACCGTAAAGAATCGACGACAACACCACGATCTGGCGATCCTTGAAAGCTACATACAAAATTGCCAACGACAGCAGTGTATTTACTGTATAGCGAAACAGATGACTCCAAAAGAGTTTCATCCCGTCATAGTCTGGAATCTTGGCCAACAGATAGTCATTCTTAAAGAACTCTAGAAATGGGTCGTAAAACAGCATGCCTTCAAACGCTCTCACTGCCACCAAAAGCAGAAAAAGGAAACCAATAACGCTATAGGTTACGATCTTTTTCATGAGCGTTTCGAGAATTTATTCACCCAAAACATCCATAACAGTAAGACCATTCCGTAGACGATCGCAGGGAAAATCAATTGATGTAAAAGGTATTCCTTTTCGGGGTATTCATAGAGTCCGATGCCCAAGATTACAATACGGGCAACATTGACCAAATAGATCAAGGCGCTCCCTGCTAAAATGAAAATGAGCGTACGTTTCCAAGGTCCAGCAAATGCAATCACAAAGGTTACAAACAAAATCAATACGCTGATCGAATTACAGCCTTCGATCACTCGGCCAACATACTTCCCATTAATGATCATTTTCATGGTCGGCTCGCTTTCATGAGGTGTTACTTCACCTTGATATCCAAACCAATTAATGACCGTATTGCTTTGATTGGCCACAATTTTGGTAACGCTGTCAGGTTCACCAGAAAATGCGTCTAAATACTTGCCATACACAAAGGTCAGGACCATATAGACCAGAAAGAATTTGGCGATAAAGATGATGGCTGCTTTGTATTTTTTAAAAAGCGGAAGCATTTCAACAAATATAGAACAATTTAACAGCCACTCGCCTTTTAAGCTTTTAGAAAAACCTGTAATTTCGCACTCAAAAATAACCGCTATGCGCTTTGAATATCTAAAACCAGAGATCCTCGATATACTCAACAACACCGAAGCTACCGTCAACGAGCGACTGTACGCCTTGTGCAACTTACTGCGCGAGAGTATTTCTTATTACGATTGGGTGGGTTACTACTTTAGAAACGGCGACAAGGAAGAGTTGAAATTGGGACCTTACGTAGGAGCTCCAACTGACCATACCATCATTCCTTTCGGAAAAGGCATCTGTGGACAGGTGGCGGTTAGCAACGAGAACTTTGTAGTGCCAGATGTGAAGGCGCAAGACAACTACATTGCGTGCAGCATCACGGTAAAAGCCGAGATCGTAATTCCGTTGTTTGTCAATGGCGAGAATATCGGTCAGATCGATATCGATTCAAATACTGCAGATCCATTTACAGAAGACGATGAACGTCTGTTAGAGTTCGTCAATCAAAAAGTGGCTGAGCTCCTTTAAAATTTACTTTTTTTAGTTTTCTGCGGAAGGCATTTTCTTTCAAAAAAATAGCCCATTTCTCGTGGTGATTTTGATGCAAAAAAGCTACTTTTGCAACTTTAAACAACACAACGAGAATGAATTCCATTAAAACTGCAAAATCTGCACTGGTTTCCGTATTCAGTAAAGACGGACTGGCCCCTATTGTTAAGAAGCTAGACGAACTTGGCATCACCATCTATTCGACCGGAGGCACAGAGAAGTTTATCAAAGAGCAAGGCATCAACGTGATTCCTGTTGAAGACGTGACTTCGTACCCTTCTATTTTAGGCGGAAGAGTGAAAACCCTTCACCCTAAAGTATTTGGAGGTATCCTGAATCGTCAAAACAATGAGAGCGACGTAGCAGAATTGCAGGAATATGAAATTCCGCAGATCGACATTGTTATCGTCGACCTATATCCGTTTGAAAAAACTGTTGCTTCGGGTGCTTCAGAGCAGGATATTATCGAGAAGATCGATATCGGTGGTATCTCGCTCATTCGTGCAGCCGCTAAGAACTTTGCTGATGTGCTCTGTGTTTCTTCAGTAAACGACTACGCTGAATTTTTGAACTTGTTGAATGAAAAGAACGGACAGACATCAGCTGAAGACAGAAAGCGTTTTGCCGCCAAAGCCTTCAACGTGTCTTCACACTACGACACTGCTATTTTCAATTATTTTAATGCGGAAGAAGTAGTCTACAAGGCCAGCATTACCGAAGGAAAGAAACTTCGCTACGGCGAGAACCCACATCAAGAAGGATACTTCTTCGGAGAGTTTGACGCCATGTTCGATAAACTACACGGAAAAGAATTGTCGTACAACAATCTATTGGACGTTGATGCTGCAGTGAACTTGATGGGAGAATTCGCAAATGACGATCCAACGTTCGCTATTTTGAAGCATAACAACGCCTGCGGAATCGCCACAAGATCGACCATCCATGATGCATATGTCGCAGCACTTGCAGGTGACCCTGTTTCGGCATTTGGAGGTATTTTGATCGCTAACACGCAAATCGACAAGCCAACCGCTGAAGAGATCCACAAGCTATTCTGTGAAGTAGTCATTGCTCCTTCTTTTAGCGATGATGCTCTTGAGGTCTTAAAAGGAAAGAAAAACAGAATCCTATTGATTCAGAAAGAAGTAGCCTTGCCAAAAACACAAGTAAGAACGTGTCTGAACGGTGTTTTGGTACAAGACAAGGATCTTAAAACGGATGCTGTTTCAGAATTGGAACACAAAACAAACAATAAACCTTCTGAAAATGAGTTAGAAGACCTGATCTTCGCCTCAAAGATCTGTAAGCATACCAAGTCTAACACGATCGTTTTGGCCAAGAACAAGCAACTTTGTGCTTCGGGTACAGGGCAGACCTCACGTGTAGACGCCTTGCGTCAAGCCATCGAAAAGGCCAATTCCTTTAAATTCGACTTAAAAGGAGCTGTGATGGCAAGTGATGCGTTCTTCCCGTTTCCAGATTGTGTAGAGATTGCAGACAATGCAGGTATCACTTCGGTGATCCAACCAGGAGGTTCGATCAAGGATCAACTTTCAATTGATTATTGTAACGATAACGGCGTATCCATGGTATTTACTGGAACCCGCCATTTTAAACATTAATTTTAGTATTTTTACATACTTTGACCATAATTTAGTACCTAACCCCCTATAATACCTAAAACAAAATATGGGATTTTTTGACTTCTTAACTGAGGAAATTGCCATCGACCTAGGAACGGCAAATACACTGATCATACATAATGACAAGGTCGTTGTAGACAGTCCGTCGATTGTTGCTAGAGATAGAACTTCCGGAAAGATCATTGCTGTTGGAAAAGAAGCCAATATGATGCAAGGAAAGACCCATGAGAACATCAAGACCATCCGACCTTTGAAAGACGGTGTAATTGCCGACTTTGACGCTTCAGAGAAGATGATCAGTATGTTCATCAAGAACATTCCTTCCTTAAAAAAGAAATTATTCACTCCTGCTTTACGAATGGTTATCTGTATTCCTTCAGGAATCACCGAAGTAGAGATGCGTGCGGTAAAAGAATCAGCCGAACGTGTAAACGGGAAAGAAGTATACTTGATCCATGAACCGATGGCGGCAGCCATTGGTATCGGAGTTGACATCATGCAACCAAAAGGAAACATGATCGTTGACATCGGTGGTGGTACAACCGAGATTGCTGTCATCGCTTTAGGTGGAATTGTCTGTGACAAGTCAGTGAAGATTGCGGGGGATGTATTCACCAATGATATCATTTACTACATGCGTACGCAGCACAACTTGTACGTAGGAGAACGCACTGCAGAGAAGATCAAAATTCAGATCGGTGCCGCAACCGAAGATCTTGAACTTCCACCAGAGGAAATGTCTGTACAAGGGCGTGACCTTTTGACTGGAAAGCCGAAGCAAGTACAGATCTCGTATCGTGAAATTGCCAAGGCGCTTGACAAGTCGATCTTGCGTATCGAGGATGCCGTTATGGAAACCTTATCACAAACACCTCCAGAATTGGCTGCTGATATTTACAATACCGGAATCTATCTAGCTGGTGGGGGATCTATGCTTCGTGGTTTAGACAAGCGTCTGTCGCAAAAGACCGATCTGCCAGTTTATATAGCCGAAGATCCTTTAAGAGCGGTAGTACGCGGTACAGGAATAACGCTTAAAAACCTCGAACGCTATAAGAGTGTATTGATCAAATAGGTAACAACATTCTATGCAGCAGATCATCAACTTTTTCATTAGGAATAAGAATTTTATTCTGTTTTTACTGCTGTTTGTTGTTTCACTGGGGTTGACCATTCAATCACATTCGTATCACAAGAGTAAGTTTATCAATTCGGCCAATTGGCTCACTGGTGGCGTATATGAATCGATCAGTGGCGTCAATGATTACTTTTCACTCAAGGAACGCAATCAACGTTTGATCGACGAAAACCTTCGACTTAGAAAAGTGTTATTCAACAATGTTGATTCGACAGCTATCACCTCTTTTATCGATAGTACTTCGTTTGAAGAACAGTACATCTTTAGAGCTTCCAAAGTAATAAAGAACAGCTTTAACAAGCCTAACAACACACTCACGATCAATAGCGGTGCTTCTGATAGTATCAAGCAAGATATGGGTGTCATCACTTCCGAAGGAATTGTGGGTATCATTGACCAAACTTCTAGCGGTTATGCTACGGTGATCTCTGTACTTCATGAAAATTCGAGCATCAATGCAAAGCTGAAAAACTCAAATCAATTTGGAACCTTAGGTTGGAATGGCGAGCAGACAAACATTGTACAGTTGACCGATATCCCAAGACTGGCATCTGTGGCAGTGGGCGACACGGTCATTACCGGAGGCATGTCAACTATATTTCCGAAAGGGGTTCCCGTGGGAACAATCGTCAAATACGCCTTAGACCAATCTGAGAACTATTACCTCATCGACGTCCAACTTTTCGCCGATATGACGAATTTGGGTCATGTATATGTCATTGAAAACAAAGATGCACAAGAAATCTTAAGTCTACAAGAAGCCACTGAGAATGAATAATGAATTGGTCAAAAATATCGGACGCTTTGTAGTGCTGCTTCTTGCGCAGGTGCTGATATTCAACAACATTGACTTTTTGGGATACATTGACCCGTATATCTATGTCATCTTCATCTTGCTATACCCGTTCAAAAATAACAGAACGGTCTTCATTTTTGTAAGCTTTATCTATGGGCTTCTGCTTGACATATTTACTGACGCTGGAGGCATCAATGCCGCCGCCTGTCTGGTCATAGCGTACATCAGACCCGTAGTATTGCGCTTTTCTTTTGGTACGAGCTATGAGTACCAGTCGATCAAATTGAATAAGACCACAATTGGGGAGCGATTTACCTATACTTTCATCTTAGTATTCGTACATCATTTTGTGCTTTTCTTACTAGAGATTTTTAACATTTCGAATATACTTTTGATCCTGAAAAAGACGTTATTCTCCAGTATCTTTACTATCTTATTGAGTCTTTTATTCATCTTTTTGTTTAGCCGAAAAAACAAATGAGAAAATTATTACTCTTTTCTAGCGTCATCTTCATTGGCCTTGTCTTTGTAGGCCGACTGTTCTACCTGCAAATATTTGACACGAATTTTGAAGAACTCTCGCGAGACAATGCTATAAAAGCAGTATACGATTATCCCGAGCGTGGTTATATCTACGATCGCAACGGAACCCTTTTGGTGGCCAATCAACCGGCATACGACATCATGATCATTCCGAAGGATGTGAAACCGCTAGACACCATGCAGTTTTGCAAACTTCTGAAGATCACCAAAGAAGATTTCATTAAAAAATATAAAAAGGCTCGCAGATACTCGCCGAGGATTCCTTCGGTATTCGTTGCGCAGTTGTCTAAGCAAGATTATGCTTCGCTGCAAGAAAAGATGCGAAAGTTTGAGGGGTTCTACATCCAAAAGCGTTCGTTACGCGACTATCAGACCAACGTGGGAGCCAATGTGCTTGGCTACATTAGTGAGGTAAACGACCATGACCTGAAGCGAAACGCCTATTACCAATCAGGCGAGTTGATCGGAAGGCAGGGCGTAGAAAAATCATATGAAAGTGCGTTGCGTGGTGTTAAGGGGGTAAAATACCTGCAAAAAGACAAGTACAACCGAACCATCGGGGCGTACAAAGAAGGAAAGTTCGATACACTGCCTCAGCAGGGGAAAGACATCTATATTACCATTGATGCTGCGCTTCAAGAATATGGTGAATTACTGATGAACAGCAAACGCGGCGGTATTGTCGCGCTTGAACCTTCTACGGGAGAAATCCTTGCCTTGGTAAGCGCCCCCACCTATAATCCAGCTCTATTAGTTGGACGAGAGCGCTCGGCAAACTATGCAAAGCTAGATTCTGATACGATCAGCAATCCGTTTTTTGATCGTGGGCTGCAGGCACAATACCCTCCAGGGTCTCCCTTTAAAACGTTAAACGCCCTTGTGGCTTTACAAGAAGGTGTTATTGACCCAAACACGACGATTACCTGTCATAGAGGACACTATTATGCCCGAGGAGCGTTTATGGGTTGTCACTGTAACTATGGTGCTCGTAACAATATGAATCGTGGCATCTATGAATCTTGCAACACCTATTTCTCTAATGTGTACCGACGTGCCATCGAAAAATACGAGGACCACAAAAAAGGTATAGACACTTGGAAAAATCATATCAAGAGCTTTGGGTTGGGCAATTATCTAGGATACGACCTACCCATCGGTCAGCCGGGCAAGGTACCTAATTCAAAATATTACGACATTGTGTATCCAAGAGACAAAGGCGGCTGGAAGGCCGTGACCACCATCTCTAATGCCATCGGACAAGGAGAGGTCTTGGCCACACCTATTCAATTGGCTAATTTCACAGCGGCCATTGCCAACAGAGGGTATTTTTACACTCCCCATATCATTAAGTCCATCGAAAACGACACGGTCAATCGTAAATATACGACCCGTAAGTACACGACCATTGATTCAAAGCATTTTGAAACTGTGGTTGATGGTATGCACAATGTGATCGAAAAGGGTACGGCCAAAATTGCCAAGATCAAGGGCATTGAAGTCTGCGGAAAGACGGGTACAGCTGAGAATTTCACTACCATCGATGGCAAGCATACACAATTAACCGACCACTCTATTTTTGTTGCCTTTGCACCCAAGGAAAATCCCAAGATCGCCATTGCCGTCTTTGTAGAAAATGGCTACTGGGGAGGTCGATGGGCAGCGCCTATTGCCAGTTTAATGATTGAAAAATATATCAATGGAGAGGTCGATCGTGATTATCTTGAACAGCGTATGTTGTTAGGGAGTTTGGAGGAGGAATATGCAAAACCACTTAGTGGAGAACCTTTTGAGATCAATCAATGAGTTATTCGGGCAACAAGATCATTACCAACTTTGACTGGGTCACCTTCTTACTGTATTTTCTGTTAGTTGGTTTTGGCTGGGGAAACATCTATTCGGCTTCGTTGAGCGACGCTTCAAATATCTTAGATCTTAGCGCACCGTACGGAAAACAGTTGCTATTCATTGGCGTCGGACTCATATTGATTGTCCTTATTTTGGGTATAGAAGCCAAATTCTATGAACGCTTCGGAAGTGTTATTTACCTTGCCTCATTGCTATCGTTACTCGGTTTATTTGTCTTCGGAAAAAATATCAATGGCGCCACCTCTTGGTATGCCATCGGAGGCTTCACGTTTCAGCCGTCAGAATTTGCCAAAGCGGCAACGGCCTTGGCTCTAGCCAAGTATTTAAGTGATATACAGACCAACATCAAAGACCTGAAGCATCAGCTGCGGGCATTTTTGATTGTAGTGCTGCCTGCATTACTCATCGTACCACAACCCGACCCCGGAAGCGCCTTAGTCTATGCGGCCTTCTTTTTTGTGTTGCATCGCGAAGGATTGTCAACGGGTTATTTAATCTTAGGGTTTAGCATGATCGGCCTCTTTATCGTCACCCTTCTCTTTACGCCATTGTATGTTTCGGTTGGATTGGCTGTACTCGCTTTATTCGTGTATTGGATTAAGAAAAAACGGAACAAGAAAACGAAACTGGCCCCATATATCTTGGGACTTTTGATCTGTGTGGCCTTCTCTTACTCTGTTAATTACATTTTCAACAATGTCTTTGAACAACGTCACCGTGACCGTTTTAATATTGTTCTCGGAAAAAGTGTCGACACCAAAGGGATTGGGTACAACACGAATCAATCACAAATCGCCATCGGATCAGGTGGATGGACTGGAAAAGGGTTTTTAGAAGGAACGCAAACAAAAGGAGGTTTTGTGCCCGAACAACACACCGATTACATCTTTAGTACGGTTGGTGAAGAATGGGGCTTTTTAGGAGCTTCGCTCGTAGTGCTTCTATTTGTGCTGCTCATTCTTAGAGTAATTGCTCTTGCAGAGCGGCAAAAGAGCCAGTTTAGCCGGATATATGGGTACGGTGTGGCCTCTATACTCTTCTTTCACTTTGTCATCAACGTCGGGATGGTGATCGGTCTATTGCCAACGGTAGGTATTCCATTGCCTTTCTTTAGTTATGGTGGCTCAGGACTTTGGGGCTTTACAATACTGCTGTTCATCTTTGTAAAACTGGATGCCAACCGAATCAACGAGTGGTAATCATCTATCGAAAACTCCAATCCTTATAGCTATCAGAGGCTTCGAGGCGTTGCTCTTTTGAATCTTCAAGCGTTGCAAAAAAATCAATTCCGGTGAGGGCTTCAATCTCGTCGACTGAAACCACGAACTCATATAGCGGACGATTGGATTCTTTGTGCGGCATCAAGAAGGCTATCACCTTGGTTTTTCCATCTGAATTATCTAACAATATCTTGTAAAAACGCTTTGGTACTGAAACATCTTCATCACCTATGGAAGGAAGTCCTTTTTCCAAGATTCCTCCGGTAATGACATACACGCCGTCGTAACGTTGCGCCCAGTAACGCACCTTTTGCTCAAGGCGGTTCCAAACCCCAGAATTGAACTCGTGTTTTTGCGGAGAAATATTTGACGTGAAGAACGTTTCGGTATAGGCTTCTTTTGAAAAACGACGGTCCCCCGCAGGGCATAGATGCCCGCGATCATAGCCAGAACCTTTGTAGTTTCGCCAATCAGCCGAGCGTGTGGAGACCGAACGGTCGATCTCAAAATAAGGACGTTTTCGATCCTGCCTTGACAGGTGTGACTTTTTAAGCTCATACGCCACCCACTCGGGTTGTTCATGCCTTTCGCTATACGACAGCGAATAATAATTGTGATGCACTACTTCTCCCGTGGTAGATGTGGGAAGATAGTACTCGTTGGTGGTAGCCGTTGGTTGACTTTTATCTTCTGGCAACGGAATGACATCTTCAACCTTTACTGGATTGTCTTTAATTGGCTTGTCGTAATAGCTTTCGTAGATGAATAGCGCGACGGCTATGAGCAGTACGACAATGGGGTAAATCTTGTTTCGTTTCAATGTGTATTCTTCGGTTAGGTGTTATCCTTTGACATCTAAGGCGTCTCTTAAGGCATTTCCGACGAGCATAAAGGCCATCACCAAACTCATGATGGCGATTCCCGGAATAATGGCTAGATACGGTTTCCCTAAGATGATGTAATTATAATGGTCTTTGATCATTCCGCCCCAGCTTGGCATTGGTGGCTGCGCTCCGATTCCTAAAAAGCTGAGTCCACTTTCGATCAAAATAGCTCCTGCAAAATTGGCCGCAGAGATTACGATCACAGGTGCCAATACATTGGGCAATATATGTTTCGCAATAATCCGCATGTCTGTATAACCTAAAGCTCGGGCTGCAGTGACGTATTGCATCTGTTTTACGCCCATGACTTGTCCTCTAACAACTCTAGCCACCTCAACCCACATGGTGAGCCCGACGGCGATAAAAACCTGCCAAAAACCCTTTCCTAGGGCTAATGTGATGGCGATCACAAGTAACAAGGTCGGTATGGACCAGGTCACATTGATAACCCACATGATGGCAGCGTCTATTTTTCCGCCGAAATAACCGGCTATAGCACCCATAAAGATTCCGATGACGAGAGAGATGAAAACGGCGACAAAACCGATTGAAAAGGATATTCTAGCACCAACGAGCATTCTACTGAGCAGGTCTCTTCCGTATTTATCTGTGCCCAAATAAAACGTGTGCTTTCGAATATAGGTGTCTGTAATTTGTTGCACGCTGAGTCCTTCGGGAAATTTTTCCTTCGGAATAATTTTCGTCAGCCCAACGACTCCGTCAGTCGCGTATTCGGTAATCTGAAGTTGATCATCAACTACTTTAAAATCAGAAATAGGCTGTTCGGTTGCCGTTGTTTTCTTTCCGAAGAAAAACTTGCTAATCACAGATTGATCGGCTTCTTCTTTCGACGGAAGGGTCAGGATCTGTACTTGAAACCCCGGTTTCATCGAATGGATGGAGAGGTGCATCTGATTGGCATTTTGAGAATCGTCGGGCGCAATGGCATAGGCCAATAAGGCAACAATACCGACAGCTACAATGAACCAAAAACTCAAAACGCCCCAAAAATTCCGTTTGAATTTTTGGAGCGCCAATTGAGATAATGATGCTGTTTCTGGCATTAAGGATTATCCTTTATTTACATTAGCCAATTTTTTGTTTTTCAAGAAGTTGATCTTAAGGTCTTGCAGTACGTTTACCGCTTCTTCTACGTATACATCCTTCATGAGGTCTTCGTGCCAACGTTCTCTCTTTTCTTTGAGCACATCGTCCTTTTGGATCTGCTCTAGCTCATACGGCAAAGAGTTGAATGTAAGGTTGGTCTCGTATTTAGAAAGGTCCTTAAAACGCTTCGCGTATTCTTCGTTTTCTTCTATCTCTTTTGCGTACGCCGTGTAGTTGAGAGGATATTCGTAATCCTCCTGTTGTTGCTTTACCCACTTGGCATTTTCTTCGATCAAACTGATGTAATCGTTTTGTGCCATTCGTTGCTTGCTCTTTGAAATGGTCTCATTGAAGTCAATGTACCCGTCCCAAACATCAAAATCAGCAGCATCGATCTTGTCCCAAGGAAGTGGGTTATCTTGATCTTTCTCTCCGATGTTGATATAGCTGTAACGGTCTGGCATGATCACGTCGCTCTTGACGCCTTCTAATTGTGTTGAACCTCCGTTAACACGGTAGAATTTCTGTGTGGTAAGCTTCAATGCACCAACGTCTCCGTAGCTGCTTCCGCGTAAAAACTGATTTAAATCAATCACATTTTGAACGGTTCCTTTACCGTAGGTTTGCTTACTTCCGATAACGATAGCTCTTTTGTAATCTTGCATGGCAGCCGCCAATATCTCTGAAGCAGATGCCGATAGTTCATTTACCAGGATTACCAATGGGCCATCCCAAACAATCGACTTGTCTCTGTCTTTCAATACTTCTTTTCCTTCACCAATCGACTTCACCTGAACAATGGGTCCGTCTTTAATGAACAATCCGGCCATGTCAACAACCGTCTTTAGTGAACCACCGCCGTTATCTCTAAGGTCGATGACCAGGCCTTCCATGCCTTCCTCTTTAAGACGCTCGATCTCTTTCTTTACATCGGTTGCTGCATTTCTTTCTTTATAATCGGTAAAATCAACATAGAATTTAGGAAGGTTGATGAGTCCGAATTTTCTATTGTCTTTCGTAATTAGCGAAGTTTTAGCAAACGCTTCTTCTAGCTCTACTACATCGCGAATCACTGGGATTACCTCAATCGTACCATCAACACGCTTTACAGTAAGTCTAACTTCGGTTCCTTTCGGGCCTTTGATCAGTTTAACGGCATCATCCAAACGCATGCCTACAATATCAACAGGCTCATCTTCTCCTTGTGCTACTTTTAAAATGATGTCACCCACTTCGATAGACTTGTCTCTCCAGGCAGGTCCGCCAGAAATGATTTCGGCCACTTTAATTTCGTCATATCTTTTTTGAAGTCGTGCCCCAATTCCTTCGAACTTACCTGACATATTCATGTCAAAACGTTCTTTCTCGTTTGGTGCAAAGTAGAACGTATGTGGGTCGAATTCTTCAACGATCGCATTAACGTATACGGTAAACCAATCTTTACGCTCGATCTCGTCCATGAAGTTGAAGTACTCATCCATGTTTTTAAGAATCGACTCTCTGGCTTCTTTTTCCAGCGTTTCTTCAGACTTCATTTCATAAGAATCGTCTTCCTCTTTCTTAGTTTTTTCTTCTTGAAGTTTGTCATAGAACTGAGTCAACGCAGATAGCTTTAATTGCTTACGCCATCTGTCTGTCAATTCCTTTTTTGAAGAGGAATATGGAAGTTTTTCATAATCAACATTGATCGCTTCGTCCTTAGTGAAATCAAAAGGTTCAGCAAGGATCTTTGGATAAATATCCTTCACTTCGCTCATTCGTTTCATGAGTTTTAAGTGCGCCCTATTGAAGAACGAGATATCTGTCTGTTTGATCTGCTCGTCCAACTCGTATTTGAACTTCTCGAAATCTTTAAGGTCTGATGCCAAGAAATAACGCTTTTGTGCGTCAAGGGCACCGATGAAATCCATGAAGACATTTTCTGAGAAATTATCATTGACATCCTTCGGGTCAAAGTGACCACGATCCAACACGTAGGTGATCAATTCAATCAGTAGTTTGTCTTTATCAGGGTTGTCAAAGTCTTCAGATTTGGAACGAAAGCTCCACAGCACTGCCGATACTAGGACGACCAGCAGCAAGATTTTATAATTCCTCTTCATAAACGAAACGATTTTCTTCATTAATTTTTCAACTAAATTAGTGAAAAAATTATGCCATAGTGGTACAAGATAACTAATTATTTGTTAAAACTCAACATCCCCAATATAACGCCTAAAATGTGTATTTTAGTGCCTGCTTCTAAAGATGTAAACAATGACAGAAAAACCCTTGATCCTTGTCACCAATGACGACGGAATAACGGCTCCCGGTATTCGGGCGTTGATTAAAGTGATGAACACCATCGGAGACGTTGTGGTAGTAGCTCCCGACAGCCCTCAATCGGCTATGGGACACGCGATCACCATCAACTCGACACTGTATTGCAGCCCGATCACCATTGATGACAACGAACAAATTGAATACACGTGTTCTGGAACACCAGCCGATTGCGTTAAACTTGCCGTCAATGAAATTCTCAACAGACCGCCAGACATTTGTGTTTCGGGAATCAATCACGGATCCAATTCTTCGATCAACGTGATCTACTCGGGCACAATGAGTGCCGCGGTTGAAGCAGGAATCGAAGGTATTCCGGCAATTGGGTTTTCGTTATTGGACTACAATTGGGAAGCCGACTTCGAGTCTACCAAAAGCTTTGTCAAAACTATCACAGAGAACGTGTTGGAAAACGGACTTCCTAACGGAGTGGTTCTCAACGTGAATTTTCCGAAGTTAAAAGCCGACGAAATCAAAGGAGTCAAAGTGTGTAGACAGGCACGTGCTCATTGGGTCGAAGAATTCGACAAACGAACCAATCCGCAAGGAAGAAGCTATTACTGGCTTACTGGGCAATTTGTCAACGAAGACCATGGTGAAGATACTGATGAATGGGCCTTGGCCAACGGCTACGTATCTGTGGTTCCTGTGCAGTTCGACCTGACTGCCCACCATGCTATCCAACAACTAAACACCTGGAAGCTCAATGAATAAGAACAAGGAAATCCTTATCGGCATGGCGGTCGGCATTATCTGCACCGTCATCGGAACATTGCTATACGTACTACTATTTTCTGACCTCAGCTTGGAAGAAACGTATAAGGCAGCCAAAGAAAGTGGCTATCTTGGTGGTTTGCTCACCTTGGGTGCCATTCCGAATCTACTGGCCTTCTTTGGTTTTTTAAAGATCAAAAGAGACCATCGTGCACAGGGCGTTTTAATCGCTACATTGCTCGTTGCCATTGTGGTCATGATATACAAGTTTTTCTAGAAAAGCCATTAATTTTTGACTTACCTTAGCTTTATATATTTAAGCACATTATGAAGTATTACATCATCGTTGGTGAAGCATCTGGAGACCTCCACGCATCCAACCTCATGAAGGCCTTAAAAAAGGTCGATGTCGAGGCTGAGTTTCGTTTTTGGGGTGGTGACCTTATGGAGGCACAGGGCGGAACCCAAGTGATGCATTACAAAGAGCGATCGTTCATGGGCTTTATTGAGGTCATCATGAATCTGGGAACGGCGCTCAAAAACATCAAACGATGTAAAGAGGATATTGCTCAATACAATCCTGATGCGCTGATCTTCATTGACTATTCGGGCTTTAATTTGCGAATTGCCAAATGGGCCAAGCCTGCAGGATACAAAACACATTACTATATCAGCCCGCAAGTATGGGCGTCCCGTGAAGGACGGGTCGAGACCATCAAACAGTATATCGACCATATGTATGTGATCCTTCCGTTTGTCAAAGATTTTTATGAGGAAAAGCACCAGTTCAATGTGCATTTCGTGGGACATCCGTTAATCGATGCTATTTCTGACCGGAAGCAGGTAGACGAGCTTACTTTTAGAAGAGAACACGGCCTAGATGAGCAGCGTCCGATCATCGCCTTGCTCCCAGGAAGTCGAAAACAGGAAATCAAGAAGATGCTATCGGTGATGTTGAGTATCGTTGACGACTTTACCGACTACCAGTTTGTGATTGCTGGCGCACCAAGTCAAGAGTATGACTTTTACAAGCAATTCATCAACAATGACAGTGTGCATTTCATCAGCAATAAAACCTACGACTTGCTCAATGTTTCATTTGCGGCTTTAGTGACCAGTGGCACGGCCACTTTAGAAACTGCCTTGTTTAAAATACCCCAAGTGGTCTGTTACAAAGGAAGCAATATCAGTTACCAGATTGCAAAGCGTATTATCAAGTTAGATTACATCTCACTGGTGAATTTGATCATGGACAAAGAGGTTGTGACCGAATTGATCCAACACGAGATGAACACCAAACGCCTGAAGGAAGAGCTCCAAAAGATCTTGACCGAAGACCGTCGTATCCAGTTATTTTTGGACTACTACGACCTTGAAAAGAAATTGGGCGGAAAAGGAGCCAGTGAAAAGACAGCCAAGCTGATTTTTGAAAATATTAGCTAAAATGTGTAATTTGGCGCAAACCCGATCTTAATGAAGAAAACATTACTCTTTTTACTGCTTGCTGTGCTGATCAGTTCTTGTGGATCTAGCAAAAAAACCACCTCTACCTCTAAAACAACCTCCAAGTCCAAAACGACCAAAGTCGAAAAAAAGGCTGATGCCATTGTCAAAACGGCATTGACCTATAACGGAACACGCTATCGCTACGGGGGTACCACACGAAAAGGAATGGACTGCTCTGGGTTGATGTACACCTCTTTTAAAAATCATGGCATTACCTTACCCAGAATCTCAAGAGAGCAAGCCAAAAAAGGACAAAAGATCAAACTCTCACAAGTACAAAAAGGAGACCTTCTCTTTTTTAGAACCAATAAGAATCATAACCGCATCAATCACGTCGGACTCGTGGTCGAGATCAAAGGTGAAATCAAATTCATTCATGCTACTACCTCTAAAGGGGTATTGATCTCTTCAATAAAAGAACGGTATTGGAAGAATGCATTTGCCGAGGCTAGAACGGTTCTGTAATGGTCTTTAGTCGTTGGTCATTGGGCCTTGTTAGATTTTCTGGTTAAGAACTAAAAAATCGCTTACTACATATATCTTACTTCTTATATCTGAAAAAGCCCACTTATTACATTCGGTCATGAAGTAACACTTTCGCGTCTTACTTTTATGGTTCCTCAGAAAATACTATGGTACTTAGGTATGTCATGAAGAGGAATCTCTTAAACTTTATCTTGATCAAATTAACCGCCTGTCTTGTCGCAGGAATTATCATAGGTTCTTTTTTTCCTTTTTCTGCGGAAGCTTCTACGCTTCTTTTTGGTACTGCATTCTTTGCTAATTGCATATTCTTCTACTTTTCGAATCGCACTTATAATCGTTCTATTTGGTTTGGTTTAGCGGCCTTCGCACTTTCATGTAGTTTGGGAATATTGACTATGTCACTTCATGACGAGAAAAACCATCCTTCGCATTATACAAACCACCTACAAATAGGAAGCATTCAAACGGCTACCCTGTCCATTCGAGAAGTCTTGAGAGCCAACAACTACAATGAAAGATATATCGCTGATATAATCACTTTAAACGGGCTTTCTGTTTCGGGCAAAGTATTGGTTTACGTGAAAAAAGATTCGCTGGGTAGTTTCGACGTTGGTGATAGGTTCTTAATTCGAGATCACATTCAATCGATCCGACCCGTGTTAAATCCGCATCAATTTGATTACAAACGTTTCCTCCAAAAACAATATATCTATCATCAGGTCAATACGCGACGAGATGTAATTCTTCCTCTAAATAAAAAAACATCAATACATAGCTTGGCGGCTTCTTTACGATACAAAATCAACATCGCCCTAACAGATCACGGATTCAAAGGGGATGAACTTTCAATTTTCAACGCCTTGCTACTAGGCCAAAGAAACGAAGTGAGTACTGAACTTCGGGAAAGTTATACATCGGCAGGTGCTATTCACATTTTGGCGGTTTCAGGGTTGCACGTCGGTATCCTACTTCTTTTGATGAACACCCTTTTTAGTCCACTTCTTTATCTAAAAAATGGCAAAACACTGCGGCTTGTCTTCCTCATAATTGGGCTATGGAGCTTTGCCATAATAGCCGGACTATCGGCTTCGGTAGTGCGAGCCGTCACTATGTTCACAGCAGTTGCCTTGTCGATGCATCTAAAACGAGCGACCAATACCTATAACACCTTGGTCTTGTCGATGTTCTTTTTACTTCTGGCACGTCCTAACTACCTGTTCGATGTTGGCTTTCAATTGAGCTATGCAGCAGTATTTTCAATCGTTTGGATCCAACCCTTATTGGCAGCTTTTTGGATCCCTCGCTTTTGGGCTCTTAAAAAGTTATGGGAACTCACCACAGTGACATTTTCTGCTCAGCTGGGTGTGCTCCCAATCAGCTTGCTATATTTTCATCAGTTTCCCGGACTGTTCTTTGTGTCCAATTTAATCATCGTTCCGTTTTTAGGGTTGATACTGGGGTTTGGTATCTTGGTGATTGCCCTCTCACTGCTGGGCCAATTGCCTGAATTTTTAATGAGGGGCTACCAAACCATTCTCGAATGGATGAATGGCTTGGTTCGATGGATTTCGAAACAGGAAGCTTTTATCTTTAAAGACGTTGCGTTTGACAAATGGTTATTGGTTTCATGCTATCTCTTGATCATTATGTTGGTCAAATATGTAGAGACGCAATCTTTGAAACGGATTATTTATCTCTTATCAGCCGTCTTGAGTTTTCAGGTTGTTTTTCTGTATCAACGATACGAGCGCGAAACCACAGATGCTTTCTTAATCTTTCATAAAAGTAGGCACACCGCTATCGTAAAAAGGAATGGGGAACGATTGCATCTTTTTCATTCAGATAGCGCTTCGGTAATTGACAAAACGGTACATCAATATGCTCTTGGGGTCAATATTGAGAAAGTCTCAAAAGAAGCACTTAAAAACGTGTTTTCATTTAAGGGGAAGACTCTCTTGGTCATTGATAGTTTGGGAATTTATAAAGTAGAAGATCTACAGCCGTACTACCTTCTACTTACTCAGTCTCCGAAGATTCATTTAGAACGTGTCATCGACTATCTAAAACCGAAACGCATCATCGTCGACGGAAGCAACTACCACAGTTATATCGAGCGTTGGCGTAAAACCTGCCAACAAAAAAAGCTCCCTTTTCACTATACTGGTGAAAAAGGAGCTTTTGAAATAGAATAATTATTGAGTTAGCCCTTAAATTCGGCTACGAATTGACTTTGGTATTTTTGGAACGCCTCACGGCTCTTTATTTCTTTGTGTTTGTCATCTACAAAAAGCTTCAGATACAACTCTAACTGTTGTGGTGTCAAAAACCCAGTTAACGGAGTGATCAAATCTGCGTTTTCATCAAAGAATACGATTGACGGATACCCTCTTACTTGAAGATACGAAGCAAACTGATGCGAACTGTTTCTCTTGTTCTTTTTAGCAGGGTCGTATCCTGGGTTAGTAAATTCCTTGTCCTTATAGGTAAGCGACTTGTCGCCTTCGGCATTAAATTTTACCGCGTAAAAGTTATCATTGACATATTTGGCCACGTCCTTATTGGCAAAGGTTCTTTTGTCCAACAGCTTACAAGGACCACACCAATTGGTGTACACGTCCATCATGATCTTACGTGGCTCTTTTTTCTGAGCGGCGACCGCCTCTTCTAGGCTCATCCAATTGATGCCATCTTGCGCTTGCAGAGCAACGCTAAAGACACCTATTAACATCAGTAATATAAACTTCTTCATATCTAGTAGATTATTTATTTATCACAGTCGCAAAAAGCGTTCCTAATTTACACTGGATGTTTCGTATTAACGAATTCCGTGCATTTTCTTCAATAACATTTTGTTGATCGCAATCATTACCAATCCCATAAGCAATGGTATCAACGTAAAGATCAAGAAGAACGTAGAAAGTCCGTATTCTTCAGAAATTGGGTCGATAAAGCTACCTGTAACACCTGCTAACAAGTTTGCCACAAAGTTAGATAAGAACCAAATACCGAACATTAGCCCTACCAACTTTGCTGGGGCCAACTTACTTACATACGATAATCCTACAGGTGAAATACATAGTTCTCCCATAGTGTGGAAGAAATATGCTAATACAAGCCAGATCATACTTACGGCCGCAGTTTTAGCTCCTAACGGAATCGTCGATGCTCCATATGCCAGCGCTCCAAATCCGATGGCCAACAATATCAAACCAATTGCAAACTTAATCGGACCTGATGGATTCACCACTTTCTCCCAAATTCTTGAGAATACCGGTGCAAATAGGATAATGAACAATGAGTTCAGTACTGAGAACCAAGAAGCAGGAACTTCAGTTTCATCAGAAGCAAACTCTCTTTGTAACATCCAGATAACGATTCCCCAGATGATCACGAAACTCGTTCCTAAAATTATGTTTGATAACGAGTACGCCTTAAAGGTCTGCTTAAACAACATGGCTAGCACCCAGGTTATGACAATCATTGGCACGATGGTAATGATCGCATTGATCGTCTTAAATGTATTTGCTGCGGTTCCTTCAAGAGCTCGATCAGTATAATCGGCCGCAAAAATAGTCATGGAACCTCCGGCCTGTTCAAAGGCCCACCAGAAGAATACTGTAAAGAAAGCAAAAACTCCGATTACAAAGACTCGATCTCTTGACACTTTTGAAGAAGCCACCTCTTCCTGAACATCTTCAATAGCATCTTCTACTTCTTCAATACTGTCTTCGATTACATCATCTAATTCTTCAACCTTACCAGGTTTCAGGCCTATTTTTCCAAAGATCTTTTGCGCATACCAGAATTGAAGCATTCCTAAGAACATGAAGATTCCGGCAAGACCGAAGCCCCAATGCCATCCTACTTTTTCTCCGATATACCCACAAAGAAGGATTCCGAGGAAGGCTCCTGCGTTGATACCCATGTAGAAGATGGTATATCCTGCATCTTTTTCCTTTCCTTGCGTTTTGTACAATTGTCCAACTATTGAAGAGATATTCGGCTTAAATAAACCGTTTCCAATAATCAATAAGACCAAACCGATATAGAAGAAGAAGTCTGCAGAAACCTCAAGTGCCATCGATGCATGTCCTAAGGTCATGATTAAAGCCCCAAGCGTCACCGCGTTTCTATATCCTAAAATTTTGTCGGCGATCAATCCCCCGAAAATAGGTGTTACATACACTAAACCTGTGTACCATCCATAGAGCAAGAGCGCGTTGTCTCTTTCCCAGCCCCAGCCGCCTTCATCTAAAATGGCCGCTGTTAAAAATAGTACGAGTAAAGCGCGCATTCCGTAATACGAGAAGCGCTCCCACATTTCTGTAAAGAACAGTACAAATAACCCTGATGGGTGGTTGAGCACCGTTCTCTGATTGATCTCTGAACCTCCAAATTTAAATTCCATATGATTTGATATTAGTTAGACTAGTTTAGTTGGTTAGATTATTTCTATTACAAGTTATCCTTGATGAACTTGGTCATTTTGTTGTAAAGTTGCAGACGCGTATAGCCTCCGTAAATGCCGTGATTCTTGTCTGGATAGATCGCCCAGTCAAATTGCTTGTTGGCTTGCACTAACGCTTCAATCATGCGCATGGTATTCTGTACATGCACGTTGTCATCCCCAGTTCCATGTATCAATAAATAGGCTCCTTTGAGCTTTTCGACATGGTTGATCGGTGAGTTTTCGTCATAACCACTTGCGTTTTCTTGCGGCGTTTGCATGTAACGCTCTGTATAGATCGTGTCATAGAATCTCCAGCTCGTAACAGGTGCTACGGCAATGGCCATTTTAAAGACATCGTTTCCTTTTAGCAAACAGTTACTAGACATGAACCCTCCGTAGCTCCATCCCCAAATACCAATGCGGTTGGCGTCTACATAAGAACGTTTTCCAAGCTCCTTGGCTGCATCTATCTGATCTTCTACTTCATATTTGCCAAGCTCTTTATAAGTCACTTTCTTGAAGTCTGCTCCTTTGTATCCTGTTCCTCTTCCGTCGACACAAACAACAATATAGCCTTGCTGTGCTAACATATAGTACCAATAATCATTGGATCCATTCCAGCGATTGGCCACAGATTGTGATCCTGGACCACTGTATTGATACATGAATAGTGGATATTTCTTTGAAGCATCAAAATCGGCAGGTTTGATCATCCAAGCATTGAGCTCATGCCCCTTTTCTGTGGTCAAGGTGAAGAATTCCTTTTTTGGAAGATTATATGCCGAAAGCTTTTGCTTTAGCGCATTGTTATTTACGATCTCTTTTACTAGTTTTCCATCCTTCGCAGCGTGCAACGTATGCATTGTTGGAGTATCTGCGTTTGAAAAACGATTGATGAAGTAGGTGAAATTTGAGCTGAAGGTCGCACTGTTATTTCCCTCTTTGGTTGAGAGACGCTTTTTGTCCTTTCCATTAAGCTTAATAGAATACACATCGCGATTGATCGACCCATTTTCTACCGACTGATAAAAAATGCGACCTGCTTTTTCATCATACCCGTAGTAGTTGGTCACTTCCCAGTTGCCTTTTGTGATCTGGTTAATCAACTTTCCGGTTTTGTCATAATGGTAGATATGATTGAAGCCATCTTTTTCACTGGTCCAGATAAAGCTGTCATCTTTCAAGAAGGTAAGATTGTCTGTTATGTCAACATACGCTTTATCGGTATCGTTAAGCACCACATTGAACTTTCCACCTTTAACGTTGTAAAAGATCAGGTCCAAATCGTTTTGATGGCGATTGATTACCTGAACACTTAACACATCAGGACCGTTGGTCCATTTGATTCGTGGAATGTAGAAATCGTTATAATTCCCTAAAAAGGCTTTGTGCTGTGCTTTCTTAGCGAAGTCATACACGTGTAAGGAAACTTTGGCATTGGCTTCACCCGCCTTCGGGTATTTAAAGACTTGCTGCTTTGGGTACAATGCCTTTCCGTAGACGTCCATAGAGAATTCAGGAACATTGGTTTCGTCAAAACGAATGTACGCCAGTTGTGTTCCATCGCTATTCCATTCGAAGGCACGCACAAAAGCGAACTCTTCTTCATACACCCAATCGGTGATTCCGTTAATGATGTGATTGATCTTTCCGTCGGTAGTGATCTGCGTCACAAACTCAAGGTCCAAATCCTTCACATAAATATTGTTCTCAAAAACAAAAGCCACCTTTTTTCCGTTCGGAGAAAATGTGGGCTCTTGTATTTTTTTGTCGTAGATAAGTTTCGCTTTCTGCGTCTTCGTATCATACACATAATAATTTCCAAGACGGGAACGCCTGTAGATTGGCTCTACGTCGGTTGCAAGAATAAGCTTGCTTTCATCATCACTAAAGGTATAAGACGAAAAACGATCGATTCCTTCGATATTTTGTGAAGAAACGATCGTGTCGGTCGCTTGCAGGGTTTCATAGTCATATTTAATCACTGCAGAAGTTCCGCTAGCACGGTCAAAATTTAATACCGTGTACTGCTTTCCACTGTTCATAGAATGCAGTACGTCCATGCCTTGGGTTCTGAAGGCACCTCCCCAAATTTCTTCTAAAGTGATTTTTTGTTGAGCTGTGACCGAAGTAACCGTGGCCACTAGAAATAGAAGAATACGTAAATTAACTCTCATTTTATTTTGAAAAGAATATAAATCTGCCAAGTTTACTAATAATTTGGCAAAAAACATGCAGATTTAATGTTAAAGCTGCCAAGATAGTAAATCTGCTTTAATTTAACTGGTCCCTTCCCCAGATAATATAGACCATTAAATAACTATCTTTGCCAATGTTCATATAATATTACCGATCGATGAATACTCCTATAAAAGGGTTCTCTAAACTTACTAAAGAAGAAAAGATACAGTGGCTGGCCAAGACCTGCTTCACCGATGAAAAAGAAGGTATCGCCACACTGAAAATGTACTGGAACGATGACGAAGCATTGCAAAGGCTTCACGATGAGTTTATTGAGAATACGATCTCTAACTATTACCTTCCATTTGCGATAGCTCCTAACTTTTCGATCAACGGAAAATTGATCAATATTCCGATGGCTATTGAAGAGAGTTCTGTGGTAGCTGCCGCAAGCCGATCGGCCAAATTCTGGTTAGACCGAGGAGGTTTCAAAGCAAAAGTCATCGACACCCAAAAAATAGGGCAGGTTCACTTTATTTATAATGGTGATAAGCAGAAGCTTTCTGATTTCTTCAATAGCATAAAACCACTGTTTTTTGAAGCCACCGAACCCATCACCAAGAATATGCAAAAGAGAGGCGGCGGTATTTTGGATATTGAGCTACGTGACAAGACTGCAGAAATGCCCAATTATTATCAATTGCACGCTACTTTTGAGACCGTCGATTCGATGGGTGCCAACTTCATCAATTCGTGTTTAGAGCAATTTGCCAAAACGCTGAAGGAAGAGGCAATGACTTATAACGACTTCACAACCTCTGAACGTGAAATTCAAGTAGTGATGAGCATCTTGTCGAATTATGTGCCTCAATGTGTGGTTAGAGCCGAAGTTAGTTGCCCAGTTGAACAACTAAATGAAGATAAAGGAATTTCTGGCCAAGCGTTTGCCGAAAAATTTGTTCTTGCTGTGCGTATTGCCGAAATCGAAAAGCATCGTGCCGTCACTCACAACAAGGGCATCATGAACGGTATTGATGCTGTTGTATTGGCCACCGGAAACGACTTTAGAGCCGTTGAAGCGGGCGTGCATGCATACGCAGCCAAAGATGGCATGTATCGCTCTCTAACGCATGCCGAGATAAATGATGGTATCTTCAAGTTTTGGATCGAGGTACCGTTGGCTCTGGGCACCGTGGGCGGACTCACTTCGCTTCACCCACTGGTAAAACTAGCGCTTGAGATCTTGGGCAGACCTTCTGCAAGAGAGCTCATGCAGATTGTCGCTGTTGCCGGACTGGCTCAAAACTTTGCGGCGCTGCGTTCATTGACTACTACAGGGATTCAGGAAGGACATATGAAAATGCATTTAAAGAACATTCTGAATCAATTGAAGGCGACAGATGGTGAGCGCGAAAAGATCATCTCGCACTTTAAGGACAATACGGTATCGCACAGTGCTGTTGTTGAAATGCTCCATAACTTAAGAGAAGAAAAGGCCACAAGTTGAAAGAATTCTACAGCAACGGAAAACTCTTGATCAGCGGTGAGTATCTAGTACTCGACGGAGCTCTTTCACTTGCCGTACCGACTAAAAAAGGGCAATCGCTTCAGGCGCGACCTTTGGATGCATCTATCCTAAAATGGACCAGCTTGGACCACCAAGGCCAGGTTTGGTTCGAGGGTGCCTTCCGCATAGAAAAAAAAGAAAATACACTTGATATTATTCCCCTTTCGGGGGAAGGGCTAAATTATCGAGGCGTTACCGAGACACTCGTTCGTCTGTTATCGGAAGCACACCGTTTGCGTCCAAGTTTCCTTTTAGAGGAAGCTGGATATGAGGTTATCACTCAACTGGACTTTGACCCTGCGTGGGGGCTTGGGTCTTCATCGACCTTGATCAATAACATTGCGCAATGGGCCGAGGTTGACCCTTACATATTGCTTTGGAATGCCTTTTCGGGGAGTGGATATGACATTGCCTGCGCCCAACACGACCAGCCTATTACTTATCAGTTGAACAACAAAGAGCCCAAAGCGACTCCAGTTACGTTTGAGCCGAGTTTCAAAGATCAACTATTCTTTGTTCACTTAAACGCAAAACAGAATAGCCGTGAAGGTATTGCACGCTATCGTGAGTATACAGGAGACCTAGCTTCATCGATTGCTGCTATATCAAACATTACCGAGAAATTGTCCAAGGCCACATCATTGTCATCATTTGAGTCTCTACTTGATGAACATGAGCAGCTCATTGCTTCGATCATCAAATTACCTACGGTAAAAGAACGACTTTTTGATGCGTATCCACACAGTATTAAAAGTCTAGGTGCTTGGGGAGGGGATTTTGTCCTTGCTACGGGAGCAAGTGACCTAGTCTTTGATTACTTCGCTAAAAAGGGGTTTAAAACCATCGTACCTTACTCAGAAATGGTCAAATAAAAAAGGACGCTCTTTCGAGCATCCTTCTTCTTATATCTAAACAGAAACTAACTACTAGTAAAATTCTGCTCTGTTATCCTCAATGTCGGCAGCATCTTTAAGCGCGTTGTACGCTGCATTGTTTGCTCGACTCTTTAAGTTTCCTTTTACGGTGTTCGCGTAAGCCGCATAACTTGGTAGGTCTGGCGCCTTTTCAACACGGTTAACTGCGATCTTATAAACACCAGCTTCTCCTTCGATAAAGTCAGAAACTGTACCTTGTCCAAGTCCAAAAGCAGCTCCTACTACTTTAGGCTCTCTTGTGGCACCAGGAATGGTTGGGTTTTTCATATTCAAAGCAGAAGCCGTTCTCACGGTTGTATTGTTAGCCGTAGCCAAAGCAGTAAGCTCAATCGCATCTGCATTCTTATCCATGATCATTTTCGCTTTCTTTTGCTTCTTAAGGATTGGTAATACACGAGCTGAAGCATCTTCTACAGATGAAAGTCCAGCTTCAGTTGCACCAGTAACCTGTACAACAGCATATCCTCCATTTACCTGGAATCTTTTGATGTCGCCAATTTTGGTCTCTGGATTGAACGCCCATTGTACGATTCCTCTCTGGCTTTGCATACCTGGCAGGTTTTCGTCCAACTCTTTTACGTTGTCTGCTCTACGAACATTGTAGTTGCTTGTCTTTGCTGTCTCTCCGAAATCTCCAGTTTCACCAGCAGCAATTTCGAACTTAGAAGCCGTGTTGAACAAAGCGTTCTGGGTCTTCTCTGAAGACTCAACTTCTTTTGCCAAGGTCGCTACTCTTACGATATCTTGCTTGTCATCAACTTTGATTACGTGGAATCCAAATTCAGTTTCAACGAGGTCAACAGCTCCTACTGCGTTTCCAAAAACGAAGTCGTTGAAATCTTTCACCATGGCTCCTTCTTCGAAGTATCCAAGGTCACCACCTTGAGATTTTGAAGGCCCATCAGAATTTGCACGAGCTACGTCTGCAAACTTCTCAACATCTCCTTTTACTTCAGCCAACAATTCTTTTGCTCTTGCTTCAGCTTCTTCCTTAGTTCTTGTCACCGTCTCAGCTGCTCTTGTTGCTCCTTTATAAGCTACTAGGATATGGCTTGCCTTTACAGAACCTTCTGCCTTCTTGTCGATCATCTTGGTCAACTTGAAGTACTCACCATCTCTATACGGACCGTAAATAGCTCCTTTTTCTAGATTGAAGATAGAATCGGCAAATACTGCTGGAAGGTCTTTCTTCGCTTTGAAAATAGAATCATACTTAACATCAGAGTGCTTTGCCAAGAACTCATCAACATCAGCAGCATTCTTAAATCCAGGAATTGAATCGTTCAACTTAGAAACGTCGTTGTATTCAACAGTATCATCTAACAAAGCTGTGATATCAGCTTCGATGTTTACTTCATCTTCTTTAGAGGCTTTGTCTTCGAATACGACGAACTGAAGATCGCGAGCATCTTCCACCTGAAAATCATCTTGGTGAGACTCAATGTATTTCTTGATTTCGCCTTTGGTTATCTGTACAGTACTGTCAGCGATAGATGAGTAAGGAATTTGAACAAAGCTGATGTCTACTTTATCATTCTCTAATCTGTACTCTAGCTCACCATCTTTGAATGTTCCTCCAACACCTGCTCTGATCAGGTTGAAGTACATTTGCTCTTTGGCAGCAGCCACTGCGTAATCTTCTTGTTGCTTATAGAAATTGTACGCTTGTACATTGTTGACTTTGGCATCTTTTAGATAATCGATATACTTATTGATATCGAAAAGCCCTGCTTCGTTTTGAAATTCTGGATTCGAAGCAAAACCTGGGTTGTTGGTGATCAAATCAGAAAGTTGGTCTTTGCCGATATCCAATCCCAATTCATCAAACTGTCCGTTAAGAACTGCTTGTCTGATTTTTTGGTTCCAAACAATATTAGCCGCTTGTGTAGACGACATGTTCGCTCCGTATCTTCTTTGCGCCGCATCAACTTCTCCACGGAATTCAGCAATCGATATATCTTCTCCATTCACTGTCGCAACATTAGGCGATGTGCTCACACTACCACTGTTGTCAAAAACACCAGAGATTACGAAAGCAAACAACGCCAAACCGATCACTAAGATCAAAAAGATAGAACGTTGTCTAATTTTTCCAAGAATTGCCATTTTTCTTTAACTTTTTATAAAATTACAGTGGGCGAAAATACGATTTAGTATTTAATAATGAAAGCCAAAAAGTTGATTAATTGAGGATTTTGCAGAAAAATTATTCAGGCTTTAACACTTTGAGAAAAAGGGTGTCGATCTTTGTGTTTGAAACTTCTTCAACCGTGAACTGAAAATTCTGAATCGTAACTACTTCTCCCTGTTCTGGAATCTCTTCGGTATGATTTACGATCAGCCCTCCCAAGGTCTCATAATTCTCACTTTCAGGAAGGTCTAACTTGTAGTTTTCGTTGAGATAATCTACCTCGATTCGGGCAGAAAGTCGATATTCGTATTCATCGATCCTTTCTTCTAAAAGTGCTACCGTATCATGCTCATCGATGATCTCTCCAAAGAGCTCTTCAATGATATCTTCAACGGTGAGAATTCCTGAAGTCCCTCCATACTCATCAAGAACTACCGCCATGCTCTTTCGCTTTTTGGTAAGGACATCCAAGATATCGTTTATTAGCATAGTTTCGGGAACAAATTCCACTGGCAAGAGTACACTCCGCAAGGTTTTGGGCTTCTTAAAAAGCTCAAACGAATGCACATAGCCAATGATATCATCAATCGTATCCTTAAAGACCAATATCTTAGAATAACCCGTATCGATGAACAATTGACGTAACTGCTTCGGTGTTTCGCTTAACGCCACCGCGACTATCTCTGTTCGAGGCACCATGACCTCACGGGCTTTCACGGCTGTAAATTCGAGCGCATTCTGAAAGATCTGGATCTCAGAATCCACTTCTTCACTGTCTTCGACCGATTCCATCTGTTCTGAGATATAATCCCCAAGCTCTACCTTACTAAAGGCCGATTGCACGTTGTCACCATCTGTCTTCAAAAATTTCTTCAGCACCAAGTCAGAGACGCGCATAACGCCCCAAGAAATTGGCCAAAATAAGTAATAGAAAAACGATGCTGGAAGTGCAAATACTTTTAAGAAGCTATTGGCATAGATCTGAAAAAACACTTTGGGTAGAAACTCGGCTGTCACTAAAATGACAAACGTTGAGATCAGTGTTTGAGTAAGCAGACTAAAATCGGTAAGCAGTATGTTCAAAAATGACCAGTTACCTTCAATGGGAAGTGACTGCTTGAACCAATTGGTCAAAAGCTCTCCCATAAAATACCCGTAAATGACCAAGGCTATATTATTACCGACCAACATGGTGGCGATAAACTTTGAAGGTTTTTTGGTAAGGGTTTTTAGGAGATTAGAGAGAAAGCCCTCTTGCTTCTTCTCGATCTCGATATGGATCTTATTCGCAGAAACATAGGCAATCTCCATCCCAGAAAAAAATGCCGAAAGCAATAAGCAAATAACTATGATCGCTATCGAGAAAACCATTTAGCTCTGGTTCTGATTCTTTCTCTTTTCGAATTTCTTTCTGAAGTGCCTTCTAAAGAAGAACATAAATAGCGAAAGTATTGCGAAACCTAGAAAAAGGTAGGCGCGGTTTCTGTCGATATTCCACTCGGTATAGGTTTTATACGTAGCAATGAGTGCAATGATCGCGTAAATGATCTCTGAGAATTTGTGATATTTCATCGTAGTGATGTGGTTGTTAGTTTTCGTCTAGGTTGACATCTCCGGTACCTTCCCCGGTGAAAAACGTTGTGAAGTCTCGGTTGGCATCCAATCTTTCGGCGTCAACATCAAAGTCTTCACTGGTAAATTTAAATCTTTTTTCCGTAAAAATCCATTCGTTCTTCTGGTCCCAGTACAATTGTGATGTCGTGAGCGTAACACCATCATGAGTTACCAGCTCAACATTGCCCTGCAAATCGACCAAGCTGGTCTGATTGTACAGAATCCCATAATCGGCCTTGATGGTACTTTTATTGTTGTTATCATCGAAGAATTCGACCATAACTCCATCCGGAAATTCTGCAAACTCAAATGACCGATTTGAGTAATCCTGATAACGCGGACTGGTAAGAATGGCTCTTACCCTTGCCGAATCTGTATAGACCATGCGAATGTCCTCTCCTACACCTGCTGGTGAGAGCGAAGTAAGGTTAATTTTTTGGATCTCTCTAAAATTATCTTCGCATGAAAAAAACATTGTCACAGTGAATACTGTGACAATGCTTCTAAATATATTTTTAAAGAGATGCTTCATTCTTATAGGTTTGGCACCTTAACGCTGCTTCCGATCCAGCAGTTGAAGGTAACGGTCTTACCTTGCATTCCTTCGGTAAAGATATCCGTTTTACTTGGCGCTCTACCTGAGTAACTCGCTGCAGTCTTGTTAGCCAAAGACTTTACTGAAGCATCTACGTTTCCAGCTTTTCTTGCTGTGTTAGCAGCCAACCAGTACACGGCTCTTTTTTCGAACTGCGTGTTTCCGCATTGGTTAGCACTGCTTGCGTATAGGTTAGCGATCAACAAGTACGCTTTCCCCATTGAAGGCTGAAACTTAAGTGCTTGTCTTGCATAGCTTCTCGCTTTTGACTTTTGTCCTCTTTTCTTGAACTTGGTAGCGATCTTATAAAGCGTCTTCGCTTTTTCGTAACCGTCAGTCTCCAGATTGATAGACTCTTCGTAATATCTGATTGCTTCAGAAGTTTTTCCTTTCTTGTCGTTCAAGAACCCAAGGTAATATGCTGACTTTGCAGAAGGCTCTAAAGCATGTAGCGCTTCAACCAACTCTACGAACAATGGGTCGTCAGAACAATCCTTAGCATCCATTCTACTCGCTGCTCTTTTAATCCACAGTGCATTATTTTTGTTTGCATCGAAGTTTCTTTTGTACAAAGGAATCAAGTTCTCACAAGTAGACTCTTTAGCGATGATGGCATCCATGTTTCCAGAATACTTTCCGATAGCTGTAGAGTTTACATTGTATACTCTTTTGTTTTTTGTCTCTCTAGAAGTAAGTGGTGTACCAGCTTCTTCTTTATTAAGGATCACATCCAATTTCTTAGCAAGTTTCTTGCCTTCATCCTCAAACTTTTCAGAAACATCCTCGTACTTGTCAAAAAGTTGCTCCATGCTAACCCCATTGGTCTTATACAAATCGTACAAGGTAGAGAAGTAGTAGTACAAACTCTTAGGATAAGAGAAACTCTCTTTATCAGTAGTGTAGGCCTTATCGAAAGTATCGTAAATATCCTTCTTAGAACCTTTCTTATAGTCTACCATCGCCTGTCCTTTCTTACTGATGATGCTTCCTTTGACGCTTTTCCCTTTCTTAGATGGGAAGTTCGCAAGCCACTCATCATAAAGACTCAACAATGAATTAACATACTGTGTTTTTTCTCCTGCTGATGCATTCTTGATCTTGTGCTTTAGGATTTTTTCACCATAAGAGAACGTCGCAACGTTTAACTTTGGGCAATCCTTTCTCACCTTCATCCAAGGCTCGTAAGCTGCATCGTAATTTTTAACCTTTGCATGTTCTGCAAAAATGGAAAGATTGGTCATACACTCTTGGTTGTCTTGAGCAGTTAGTAAACCTACTCCGGCAACCAATCCCACGATCATTAATGTAATCTTCTTTTTCATCTCTTTAAAAGTTATGTGGTTAATTATACTTTGATTTTTGAAACCATTTGTCGTTTAACGATAAACTTAGGCGCAAATTAAAATAATTTTCTTTAATCAACCCAGCATTGTTGGTTCCTCTTTGTCCAAGTTCAAATCCTATGTTTACATTTGAAAATCCTCGAACTGGCAAACCTAATCCAAAACTCATGCCAAAGTCATTTATTGACTCTCCGTTGATGTTCAGCCCAGTCTTTTCAATGCGTAATCCAGCCCTGTAAGTGATTCGACTCCAGTAACTTGAAAACGAATCGTATTTCGGGATATAAAATCCTCCTATCGAAATTTTACTTGCGTCTTCGTACGTTACATTATCGAGATTCACCAGAACATTTTCAAAATCGCTGGTCTTTTGTGTGGTATAATCCAACCCAACAAACCATTTTTTATTTTCTCCATACCCCAAACCTACCGTAAAGCTAGACGGAAGCGTGAGGTCAGTTTTTCTTAAAACGCCAAGGTCAATATCTTCAGAATCACCTCCTGGTTGCTGGTCAAATGTAGGGATAACCGCTACTGTTCTTGAGTTCTCAGAACTTAGGTCATATTTGGGGGTAAAAAGCACCGAAGCATAAAGTGTATTCTTCGAATTGATCAGTTTTTTGTAGTTAACGGCAAACTTAAAATCAAGCCCTCTTAGATCCGATCGGTTATCTTCTCGTGTTGCATACTGTACATCTTGGATAACACGCGTATTTTGATTTCGAATGTTCCCGAAGTTATAATTACCTGTAGCACCGACACTTAGACCATCTACAATCTGATACCCTAAAGATAAGAATACTTTGTTAACTCCGCCCTCTCCTTGATATAGATTTGTGATTGTCTCGTCATCATTTGTAGATTGTAAACGATAGCCAACAGAGGTAAAAGGAAGTAGTCCGAAACCAAAAGAAAATTTTCCAGCTGGGATACCAACTGCCAAATAATTCACAGAAGCCGCTGTGGTGTTATCGCTACCCGAAGCCGCATTAAGTCGTGTTGTACTGTAATCAACCCCGATAGCGTACGTAGTAAGTTTTAGCTCACTAAAAGCCGCAGGGTTATTTAGGTTAAGGTGAATACTATCGCCAAAAACACTCAAGCCCCCCATCGTTCTATTCTCCACCGTTCCTTTGAACTTTAGCTCTCCTAATCCAGTAAACGAATAAGGAGATGCCGTTCCTTCTTGAGCGTAGCTTAAGGTCGCTACTACCATCGCCATTGCGATAAAAATCTTTCTGACCATCTAATTTTTGTTGTATTCAACTATGAAATTCAATCCCTCTAGCAAGAAATTTGAATTCGCAAATATGCTATTTTTTAGAGATTTTGACAAAAATAGCGCGTCTCCTCCTGTTAAAATAACTGTTAAATGTTGAAATTCTTGCAGATACTGATCAATGACCCCCTCTATTTCTCTTAAAATTCCGTTAACTACTCCCGAATGGATCGAATTTGCCGTGGAATCTCCGATATAGGATTTCGGCAGGTCGGTATCAAGCAAGGGAAGATTGGCGGTAAGGTCGTTGAGCGACTGATAACGCATGCGAATTCCTGGTGAAATGGCTCCACCTACATATTGTTCATTTTCGTTCTTGAAATCAAAGGTAACACATGTTCCGGCATCGATAACCAGCACATTTTCCCCAGGATATTTCATAGTGGCCGCCACCACAAGAGCTATGCGATCTACCCCCAAAGTTTCTGGAGAGGTGTAGCAATTCTCAAAAGGAACCCGAGTCTCATGGCTCAATTGGAGCACTGACACTTTTTTAGAAAGGTTTTTAACGACCTTCTCAGGCACGCGTGCCACAGAGGACAGAATCGCATGATCTACCTGATCAAAATCTTGAAGTAATTTTTCGAAAAATGAATCCAACGCATCATAGGACACTTCGTCTCGATAGATGATTTCATTTTGTTGAAATACAGCAGCTTTCACCTGCGTATTCCCTGCGTCAATAATAAGATTCATATTCTCGCTTAAAAAGCGTAAATTTACGAAACTGATTTTTTTAAAAAATTCTTTTGGGAATAATTAAAAGCATTTTATATTTGCATCCGCTTTAGCGAGGTACCTTAGCTCAGTTGGTAGAGCAACGGACTGAAAATCCGTGTGTCCCTGGTTCGATTCCTGGAGGTACCACAACAAGTGCAAAACCCGAAACGAGAGTTTCGGGTTTTTTTGTTCTAGGATTTGAAGGAAAGTTCACTTTCCTGAGAAACCGAAGAACAAAAAAGAAACTGCCAACGGCAGTTGGGTTTTGCATTTGCAAATTCGGGACGACAGGAAAAACGAGCGAAGCGAAGTTAATCCTGGAGGAAACCATCCTTCCTCAAAACTCTAAAGAAACAGAAAGGCCGGGCCTGCATTTGCAAATTCGGGACGACAGGAAAAACGAGCGAAGCGAAGTTAATCCTGGGGAAAGCTCCCAACCTAACCAAGACCCTTCCGAAGAAAAGAAATAACCGAAAACCTCGAGATTGGCATACGCAACTCTAGACGACAGGAAAAACGAGCGAAGCGAAGTTAATCCTGGGGAAACCTCTCCTATAAAAAATTTCATCTCCACAAAACACTCCTGATTCAAATAAAACTCAACTTCTATTACAATTTATTTTAAGACTTCTCAAGGGGAAAATCACCCTTTAGCTTAGTCGAAAATACCCTGTTGGAAAGCGCATAGAATCTGTACATTTACGACCGGAAAAACCGCGTATCCCCCTTCAAGACAACAGTTTACAGGAATACGCTCATTGTTAACATAACTAAATAACACCCCTATGAAAACGAAATTACTACTGTTCGCATTTTTATGCGGATGTATTACGATTCATGCCCAAACTGCAAATGAAGTCCTCGGACAAAGCGTTATTTCTTTTGATCAAGGTGGAATGCAAGTGACCTATACAACTGGAGGCTCACTGACCACAGGAGATTTTGACACGTTGATCGGAGATGGAGCTGGAGCCAGCCTTAACTCTGGTTCGAGAAATGTAATGGTCGGCAGTATGGCAGGAGCCAGCGCCACCAATGACGGAGAAAATGTTTTTGTTGGTCACGAGGCTGGTAAATTTACCACTACATTCGACAACACTTTTGTTGGATCCGAAGCAGGAGAACAAAACAATACAGGAACAGACAACACCTTTATCGGGGAAGAATCCGGAACCAACAACGACTCGGGCTCCAACAACACCTTTGTTGGTGAAGACTCGGGTTTCAACAATTCTACAGGAGCATCAAACACCTTTATAGGTTCAACCGCAGGTAGATCAAACACTACCGGGAACGGAAACACCTTTGTAGGCGGAGAAACTGGAGAACAAACCAATGTCGACGCATTTTTCGGTAATACAAACCAATACGACTTAGACCTTGTTACATTTAGAGGAAGCGGCTTTGCCAACAACACCGGAATCGCCAATGCCTTCTTTGGAGGAGGATCGGGACACTCGAATCTTGATGGAACGGCCAATACCTTTCTTGGGTACAATGCAGGCGCCAGAAACGAAGCAGGAGACCTAAACACCTTTGTGGGCTATGGAGCCGGCTGGAACAATGACACCTCTGAAACGACCTTAATCGGTGGAAACAGAAACACTTATCTAGGAGCCATCGCAGGTTCGTTAAACCGATCCGGGAATGATAATGTGGGTCTTGGTCATAATGCAAACTTCGCATTGACCTCTGGGGCCAACCGAAACGTTTTTATCGGAAATGAATCAAGAGTCCGAGGCTCAGACAATGTTATTCTTGGCTATAATTCGAGGACAAGTACTTCGATTGATAGAAGTAATCAAATTGTTATAGGGGCAAACAGTCAAACATTTCAAAGCAGAGCTGCCATCATTGGAAACAACGTGTCAAACAATGTTCCGAACACTTTATTGTTAGGGGGCAACACCGTTTCCAATAGATTTAGTGTCGCTATCGGAACCACGATCGCCAATACAAATGCATCCCTCACGTTAGCCGACACCGACAAGGGACTACTCATCAACCGAGTGACCACCGCACAACGCAATGCCATGATAGCAGCCCCTGCATCGGGATCTCCATTGAGTGGGGCTGATACAGGCTTGATGGTATACGACACCACAGAAAATTCACTGTACATATGGGATGGCGCCGCCTGGGGCGAAGTTGGAGGCTCCTCTCAAGGCTCTGGGGTTGCCGCCGTACCAGAATTGCTCAATTATCAAAGTGTAGTAAAAGATGGGTCTGGTGACCCTCTGGCCAACCAATCGGTTAGCTTTAGAATGAATATTGTGGACGTTAGCGGCGGAAACGTAACCGTATACTCTGAGATCCACAATGTAAGTACTTCGGGCACGGGGTTAGTAGATTTTAGAATCGGTGATGGCAACGTCGTATCCGGAACCTTTGCCGACATCGATTGGTCAAACAGCATTTCGTTGAGAGTCGAGCTAGATCCCACTGGAGGTGGAAACTATGCAAATATGGGTACGACGCCGTTTGTTAGTGTTCCATATGCCTTAAGGGCCAAATATGCCGAAAATCTCACATCTTCTGAGAATGAGCGATTCGCAAAGGAGCTCGACGACAAAGACGCGCGCATCGAAGCCCTCGAAAATGAGGTTAAAGAATTAAAGGCCATGATGACCAAATTACTGAGCGTCAAAAAAGAGTAATTCTTCTAAACATAGTTTACAGTTAGTTTAAGAACCCGGAACAGTTGTTTCGGGTTTTTTGTTTTTTCTTCGGAAAAATAGAGGTTCCCAACCTCCCTTGACACTCATCCTTAAACCCTACGAACCCAAAGTTTTTCGTTAAAAAATTTGCCTCCTTCATAAATATACATATATTTGGTAAACCAGATTGGTTAACCAATTAATAAATACCCTCATGAAATCACTTCAACGACCATTAAGTATCTTTCTAGCAACAAGCATCTTAGGATTGCTATTAAGCTGCTCGGATTCCATGAACGACAACGATACAGAGGTCGTCATTGAGGAGGAGGAAGAAGTGGAAGAGGTCGTTGACCCCGTAACCTATGCAGACATCGAATTCGCCAATTGGAAGGTAACGCTTCCTGTTGACCAAAATAATAACGGCAGCCCAGATGAATACCAACCGTCACAGTTGGTTAATCTGGGATACCAATCACTTACTGCTGTACAGCCGTTTATGTACGACGACGTTGAGGACGCCTCAATCGTATTTTACACCTATCCTGAGTCATCCACCGCCAATAGCTCGTATTCAAGAACTGAATTGCGAGAATTGATCAATCCAAGCAACTCAAGAGAAAATTGGACCCTTGCCGAAGGCGGCATCATGACAGGCCGCCTAAGTGTTCCTTCAGTTTCAGAAGACGCCCAAAGCAACAATGATTTTCATCGTATCATCATCATGCAGATTCACGGTATTATTTCTGAACAAGATATGGACACCCATGGGTTCTCCTCAAATAATGGCCCACCGCTAATAAAGATGTACTGGAAAGATGGGTATGTTTGGGCACATAAGAAATCATTGATAGACGAAAGCACCAGCGGTGACGATCTTTTAGATACGTCAAGCAACACTTGGTACGATATCAAACACAACTTCGGCTATGTAGGCTACGAACCCTTTAACCTAAAGATCGTCGCTTCCGAAGGAAAATTAGAAGTCACGCTCAACAACGAAGCCCCATTCGTATATGAAGACATCAGTCTTGAAAAATGGCCCTTTGAAAACTACTTCAAAGCAGGCAATTATTTGATAACCTCAGACCCTGGGGCGTTTTCTTATGTGAAATATTACAATCTGAGTGTCTCGCACTAAAAAACAATCAACCAAAAAAAAGATAACCAATGAAATCATTTGGAACCAGTAAAGAATTTATTTTCGGAGATGACCTCGAATGGGAAGTCGTAGGAGAAGGACTAAAACGAAAGATAATGGGCTATGACGACAAGATCATGCTAGTTAAAGTTCATTTCGACGTTGGCGCCGTAGGTGTCATGCACGAACATTATCACTCACAGGTCACCTATGTAGAAAGCGGTGAGTTCGAATTGACCATCGGTGAAGAAACGAAAACCATGAAAGGTGGCGATTCATTTTACATTCCCCCACATGTCATGCATGGAGCCATCTGCACAAAACCCGGAATCTTGATCGATGTATTCAGTCCGATTCGCGAGGATTTTATGGAGTAAACACTGTGATTTCCACCGAACCTTATGAATTTTAACGCATTATATCTTTCGATTTTCTTGCATAACAATTCTTTTTTCATATATTTGGTAAACCAATCTGGTAAACCAATTTTTTGAACTATAAAAAAAGGACAGGTGCACGCCTATCCTTTTTGAAAGTTACTTCTTTGGAGGGAAGTAATTATCCATAATTACTTAACGTAACATGAATGCTGCTAAAATACAAAAAACAAATCATTTTGATAGCAGGATCGTGTTTTTAAGTGATTAGTTAAATACTAACTAATTAAACTATTCAATTATGAATTTAAAAACTAAACTGGCCTTACTCGTGGTGCTGTTTTGCAGCGTTGCGATGATTGCACAAGACAGTTTTACGGTTACAGGAACGGTCACGTCTGCAACAGACAATGCTCCGATGCCTGGCGTCAATGTGGTCGTTGTAAATTCGAATAACGGTACCTCAACAGACTTTGATGGTAAGTATTCGATTCAGGTAAGCAGGGATGACGTGCTTCAGTTTTCGTACGTCGGATTCGTGACACAGACGATTATTATCAATAACCAAACTACCATTGATGTTTCGCTGGCCGAAGACCCGAACCAATTAGACGAAGTAGTCGTCATTGGATACGGTACTCAGAAAAAAAGTCACTTGACCGGTGCTATTTCTAAGGTTAAAAATGAAGACCTTGACCAAATTGCCGTACCCCGTGTTGACGAAGCACTCGTCGGCCAAGTTTCTGGGGTAAACATTCAAGCCACAGAAGGAGAAGCAGGATCCGCTCCTACCATCCGTATTCGAGGAACTGGGTCCATCACAGGTAGCTCAGATCCTGCCATTGTTGTCGACGGACTCGTCGTTGACAATGACTTTTTGGGGTCTCTCGACATGAACGATATCGACTCTTTTGAAGTTCTTAAAGATGCCGCATCCAGTTCTATTTACGGTTCAAGAGGTGCCAACGGGGTCATCTTGATCACCACCAAACAAGGAAAAGAAGGACAAACGAGATTCACCTATAATTCTTTCACAGGATTTAAAGAAGCGCGTCAAAGTGACGCCTATTATTTTTCAGTGGCTAAAACGGCCGCGGCCGAACTCGCACGTAACGGTTCACTATCAGACCGTACACGCTACAAGCAACTTCTCGGTGTCGACCAGGACTGGCAGGACATCGCATTTGATGGCGGTGTTATAAATAGTCACTCGTTCAGTGCTAGGGGTGGTAGCAAACGCACCAGATTCAGCACAGCTCTTAACTATGTGCATGACGAAGGGGTTTTGCTCACAGACGATTATAAAAAGTACTCCTTGCGTTTAAAGGTGGACACTAAATTAAATGACAAATTATCTTTTGGGGTTAACATCTCTCCTACCTACACAAACAGAAGAAGGTTTGATGGATCTACCCATGACATCTTAAGACAAACACCATGGTTGCCATTGCGTCTGGACGCCAACACCATTCGATACGTTAACAGATTGCGAGATGGTGGGCGATATGCCGATGCGCAAATAGGTGATTATGCCATACAACGTATGTTCGATGACTACGATCTGGACAACATGATACCAATCGCTTCTGGCGGAACGGACATCAGTAACACATCGAACACCAATCCGGGAGCCAAAGTGCTCGAGCGTGATCGCAACGATTACAAATTCAAAGTCGCGGGTAATTTCTACGGAAAGTACAACATCACCGAAAGCCTGGCCTTTAGATCATCGCTTGCCGGAGATTATCAGAACACCAAAAGAGACCGCTGGCAAGGTGTGCTATCAAGCAGAAACGGAGCCGCTGCTACCCAGCTTGACCTTTCTACACAAAACAGAATTCATATTGTGACAGATAACATTTTATCTTTCGATAAATTTATTGGAAAGCACGAAATCAACGCCATTGTCGGTTTTTCTGCGGAAAAGTGGGACACTACCTTTGAGAGCGTTCGAGGTGCTGGATATGATTCAGACCTAGTTCAGACCATTGCCGCGGCAGACCCAACTACGGTTGAAGGTGATTCGTTTGAATATTCTGAACGCTTGCTTTCTTACCTCGGAAGGGTTAATTACGCCTATGACGATAAGTACCTTCTATCGCTAAGTTTAAGAAGGGATGGATATTCCGCCTTTGGCGAAAATAACAAATACGGAAACTTCCCAGCTGCCTCTATTGGCTGGATCGTAAGTAATGAAAACTTCTTGAATGAAAGTGAAGTGCTGAGCACTTTAAAACTGCGTGCTAGCTACGGAGTGACAGGAAATCCGTTCTTTGACACCAACAACGTATTGGTAGATAAGTTTCCATACCTAGCCTTGCTAGAGTCTTCATCTGCGGTAGTCGATGGTACGGTGACCCCAGGATTCAATCCGATCAACTTGGCGAACCCCGACTTACAATGGGAACGCTCTATCGAGATAAACCCGGGAATCGACTTCGGACTTTTCAACAACGCCATTACAGGATCGGTTGAGTATTACAAGAGAACAAGTGATCAATTGCTGATTGACAATCCTGTTTCAGTAACTACTGGTTTTGATAGTGGTTTGATCAACATCGGTGAGGTCGAGAACAAAGGTTTTGAGATTGAGCTTCGTACCAGAAACATCTCTAAAGAGAAATTCAGATGGTCTACAACCATTTTGGCTTCCAGAAACAAAAATGAATTGGTTGATTTTGCCGATTCAAACGGACAGATCCAAAATGTAGATAGCAAAAGAGCTGCCGAGTGGATCAACCTGGTCGGAAATCCGATATCTTCATATTATGGATGGGTTGTGGACCGCGACATTCCTTTAGAATTTATCAGAGACCCTTTTCACCCAGTGGGTGCAGAAGCACAGGACGTGTATGTAAAAGACCTTAATGGAGATGGTTTGATCGACGACGATGATAAGACCATTCTTGGAGACCCATACCCAGATCTTATCTGGAGTGTTTCGAACGATTTCAAAATTGGAGCTTTCGACCTTTCATTCCTATTCCAAGGAAGTCATGGTGCCGAGATTCGAAACATGGGAGACCAGTATCTGTTCAATCACTTTAATAGCTCTCAAGATTTCGACCCGAGCATTACACCAGACCAAGAATTTATCAAGCAAAAGATATTTACTGACGACATCATTCAGGATGCCTCGTATGTTGCACTAAGAACCATCAACATTGGCTTTACATTCCCTGAAGACTTGCTTTCTAAATTACACATCAGAAAAGCACGCATCTTTGCCACTGGACAAAACCTATTGTACTTTACGGCAAGCGACTATACAGGATTCAATCCTGAGTCTATAAACGACACCTCGCCTACCACCTATGGCTATCAGCGAGCAGGGTCTCCTATCAATAAAACAGTAACCTTAGGGTTGAACATAGAATTCTAGTTTAACACTAAAACAAAAAATGCAGAAAATTATGAAACCTATAAAAATTGTCGCATTGCTGTTATGCATCTGTAGCCTGTCTTCTTGCAGTGATGATTTCTTATCACCTGAATTAGAATCACTGGTAAATGCAGATATCTATTATACCAATGAAGCCGAGCTAGAAACAGCAGTGATCAATATGTATGATGGCATACAAGGGGTAAATGATACCAATTCTGAATCCTACCACTCGATCCAGGTCGAATTCTATTTGACCGAGATGCGTAGCGATAATACAAGAACGAAAAGTAGTGAAGGTGAAGCCGCTCAGTTTGAAAGCTACACCATCGAAGCTAACAATGGAATTGTTGCCGACTATTACAGAAGCATGTACAATGTGATCTTTAGAGCCAATATTGTACTCGAGAATCTCGATGTCGCATCTGATGAGAATCGATTGAAGTTTGAAGCCGAAGCGAAGTTTGTGAGAGCCTATGCTTACTTCAACTTGGTAAGATTGTACGGAGACATTCCACTGGTAGACAGAGTCATCGGAAATCAAGACACCGATGTTTCATTCACCAGAGTTGCTACGGCTGACATCTACGACTTGATTGTCGAAGACCTAAACATTGCCATAAGCGGTCTTGACAACACCTATAAAACGCGTGGGTCAAAAGCGGCGGCTCAAGCCATGCTCGCTAAAGTATACTTGACCTTGGGCACTAACTACGTCGAAGCACAAAGCTTGTGCGAAGCTGTCATGGGAAGTGGTTTTTCTTTAGAAACCAACTTTAAGGATATATTCTACAACGAACTGAACAATGAGATCATTTTTGCTGTTGGCTATTTCCCAGATTCAGAAGACAGTCAAAACTTCTCTGCCGAATGGCTCAATGCCGTAGGTAGAACAAGTGGGGTCAATTATACCACGGCCGATGTTAGAAACGCACTAGATGCTTTGGGAGGTAACCGAACGCTGTATTCGTATCGCGTTGACACCGAACAACCTACTCAATTTCAAGTAGCCAAGTTTTTACCTGATGGGGATGATGCCTTAGGAATCGCTCCTACATCGAGTGACCCAACCAGAGCGGGTAATGACTGGATCGTTCTAAGATATGCTGATGTATTGTTAATGCACGTAGAAGCCATCATGGCTGGAGGAACCGATACCTCGACCGCTGCTGCCTTAAGCTCCTTTCAGCAAATTAGAGACAGAGCAGGGCTTACCGATGCCGTCACTAGCATTACAAAACAAGAGCTAATGGACGAGCGTCGTGTCGAACTAGCTTTCGAGAACCATCGCTTGTTCGACCTCATCCGCTTTAACGAAGCACAAACAGTGCTCTCGGCGTTCTCGGCCGCCAATGGATATAGCTTTAACGCATCAGACCTTTTACTGCCAATTCCGCAGAGAGAAATCAACCTAAGTAATGGTGTTTTGACACAAAACCCAGGATACTAATTAAAACACAGAGACATGATACGATATAGTAAAAAAATTATTGGAATCGCAACAGCAGTTGTTGTTGGACTGGCCGTACATTCTTGTGACGAATTTGGCTCCTATGAGCTCCCTGAAGAGGGCTCTATTGCCGATGCTACACCACCCATGGCCGACTTCTCATATACGCAAGGAGCTGGTTCAGGTGAAGAATGGAGAGATTACACTTTTGCCAACCTTTCTACCAGTGCCACAACATATGCTTGGGACTTTGGAGATGGCAATACCTCAACAGATGTTGACGGGGTGAATACCTATCCCGGAGAAGGATCTTACACCGTGACACTTACTGCTTCTGACGCATTGGGTGTGGTAAGCACCTATTCTGAGATCGTCGAGGTAGTTGAACCCGAAGAGCCTAACGTTCCGGATCCGGTTTTAATAAACGCTGATTTTAACAAGCTTCCTAAATCCTCAGGGTCTGATTGTTCATGCTCTGCTTGGATCAACAAGAGTGTTGGAGATCAGGGAGAGTCGAGCTCTGGAAATGGCGGTTCTGACAACGTGGTTAAATTTGACAACAATGAGCCAGACCATGTATATCAAGAGTTTGCAGTTACACCAAACGCAGATTATACCATTCAAGTCCTGGCATCCTTTAAAAGTCCGGCAGGAGGTTCATTTCCTAGCATGTTGGAAGTAAGAGTATTAGCGGGTGCTGGTTATGCAGATGGTTATACCCCAACCTACTATACCGATACCGTTGACTTTCCGCAAGATAATTATGGATACACTTCTGTTTCACAATTGGAAGAGGCTGGAAACAACCTCTTGAACGAGTCCATCTCAAATCCCAATGACGACAGTTATATCACATATACGTATAACTTTAATGCAGGGGCCAATGACAGTGTTGCCCTCTTTATAAGAGGAATTGGAGGACCCGCTACAGGCGGTGGCGGAGGTGACTTCGGTTATAATAGCGGAGATGAAGAAATCCGCGTTGATTCTGTGACCATCACAGCCATTAACGATTAATACGTCAAATGAAGAACATTCAAAGAAATATATTGCCCTTTTTAGTAATAGTATTTATAGCTGTTAACGCTGCTTGCCACGCGCAGGAAAGCAGCGTTACAGAATCGAATGTCAAGAAGGAAAAACGCAAAAAGAAGAAGAAGAAAAAGAAGTACAAGTTGCCTGATATTGACCTGTCGCATTGGAAAGTAACGATTCCGGCAGGAAATGGTAAAAAACCGATAGAGGTATCACCTCCTGAAATCTCTGATTATGCGAATAACGAAGTACTTAAGCCCTATATGTACAATGATTCTGTACGAGGCGCCTTGGTCTTCCATGCATTTCCGAGTAAGGCAACAACAGCAAACACCAAATACTCGAGGTCAGAGCTCAGAGAGCAAATGGTGCCTGGGAGCAATTCGACCAACTGGACGTTCAAGCAGGGAGGAACCATGAAAGGAAAGCTCGCCATTGACAAAATCTCTAGAGATAAAAACGGCAAGTATCACAGGGTTATCATTATGCAGATCCATGGTCGTCTCACAGATGAACAAAAGGAGCGTATTGGTCAAAAAGATCACAATGCACCACCTATTCTAAAGATCTATTGGAAAGACGGAAAAATTCGAGTAAAAACCAAAGTGTTGAAAAATTTAGGCGCCACCGAAACAGAAATGCTTCATGAAGATGCCTGGGGAGATGACAAAGGCCACACTTTCAAAGAAGAAGTGGGGTTTAAAAAGTTCCGTTTAGAAGTGAAAGTTTCAGAAGGCAAGATGGTGGTTGCATTAAACAATAACGAATTTAAAGTGTACGAAAATGTCCATATGCGAAAATGGGGAATCTTTGAAAACTATTTCAAGGCAGGAAACTACTTTCAAACAAGGGACGAAGGCGCTTTTGCCAGCGTACGATATTACGATTTAGAAATATCTCATTAAAATGGTTAGGATTATTTGAGTTAGTGAATTGAGTGAATTTTACTGGCCGTTAAACCGGTCGGTAAAATTCATCAAGACTTGATCACCGAACAATTATTGACAAAATATGTCCAAATTTACTTGAGATTTTGCTAAATTTAGAGAACTATATCTGGTTAACCAATTTATAGAACGTAACAAGATCATGAAACTAGAAATACTGACAAACACCGACAATCAAGACGTTCAAAAAAAGATCATCGCCAACATTAGGGATTTGATCAACTACAAGAATTTAGAACCTGGAGATAAACTTCCATCTGAGCGTATGTTGTCTGAGAAATTTGGAGTCTCCAGAAGTAATGTACGCGAAGCCATACAGAAGCTGGAGTTTTATGGTCTGTTGAAGTCCATTCCGCAAAGCGGAACGTTTGTCGCTAACATCGGGGTCATCGCCATGAACGGCATGATAGAAGATATTTTGCGTTTGGAAGAACCCGATTTCAAATCATTGGTCGAGACTAGAATATTGTTAGAGCTAAAAACAGCCCGATTGGCTGCCATTCGTAGAACCGATGATGATTTGGCTAAAATGAAGGAAGCACTTGACGCCTACACTGAAAAGGTGTTGAATGGTGAAGACGCCGTACAAGAAGACCTGCTTTTTCATTTGGCTATAGCAAAAGCCAGCGGCAATAGTACCATGAATACGTTCATGTTGATCATTACGCCAGGAATCATTACCAACTTTGAAAAGTACCACGTTTGTGACAAAAATTTGGTACATCAAGCCATTGATGAGCATCAAAGCATCTATAATGCCATTAAGGATCAAGATCCAAAATTGGCCAAGCAAAAAATGAAAGAGCACTTTAAAGTACTCTATCAATATTGCTACAACGTATAGCACGAAAAGCACGTAGAAAATGAAATGCACGCCTCATTTTCTGCCTAAAATATTTCGCATGGAGGGGAGTAATTGTATTCATAGAAACGTTAACGAACATTTCTTCAGAACGCACTACTCATAAGAAACGAACACATAGAAAGAATTGGTCAGACCAGAGTGTGACCAAGCATTAACACGCAATCATTAGTATGAAATTAAAAGGACTAAGATGGTGGATCATTGGCCTTGTTTGCCTAGCCACGATCATCAATTATATCGACCGATCCGCATTAGGAATCATGTGGCCAGCAATGAGCGCAGATCTTGGACTCACCGAGCAAGATTATTCATGGGTCATCAACATTTTTACGATTACCTACGCAGCCGGAAAGTTTATTTCGGGGAAAGTGTACGATAAGGTGGGTACCAAAATAGGATTCATTTTATCGATTTTCTTCTGGTCCCTTGCTTCCATCCTACACTTCTTTGCAAAAGGAGCTGCTTCTCTAGGGGTTTTCAGAGGTCTTTTAGGAGTTGCTGAAGCTGGGAATTGGCCAGGTGCCGTAAAGAACAATGCCGAATGGTTTCCTATTAAAGAACGAGCCGTAGCGCAAGGAATCTTTAATGCTGGGGCCGCCATCGGATCGATCGTTGCCGCACCAACGATTGCAGAGTTATTCGGCTTTTATGGTTGGAAAGTAACCTTCATCATTATCGGGGTCATTGGGTTCATTTGGATCATTCCTTGGGTCATCATTAACAAAAAACAGCCTGAGCAACATCCATGGATCACTGATGAAGAAAAACAACATATCATTTCAGGCAGGCATGAAAGCAGACAAGATAGTGAGGGCGAAAGTCTAAGTGTTAAACAAATTCTATCGATCAAAGAATCTTGGGGTGTTATCGCAGCGCGATTCTTCATCGAACCTATCTGGTGGCTGTTTGTATTCTGGATGCCTATTTATCTATTCAAAAAATTCGGCTTTGATGTAAAAGAAATTGGATACTATGCGTGGTTCCCATATGTAGGTGCAGCGCTCGGAAGTATTGCTGGTGGTTGGTATGTAAAACGCCTCATGAATAAAAACGACTTAGACACCTCTAGAAAAAGGGTCATCCTCATAGGTTGTGTCATTATAGTAGTGGCCATTCTCGGAGCCATTTTCTTTGCAGACACACCCGAAAAATTTGTATCGCTTGTGTTTGTTGTTCTCTTCGGATTTCAATTTTCGATCAGTAACATTCAGACCATTCCAAGTGACCTCTTGAATGGAAAATCTGTCGGTACACTAGCTGGGTTGGGCGGAAGCATTGGTGCCGTTTCAGTCATCATCATGAACTGGTTGATTCCGATCATTACCGTCGATTCATACACCCCAGCATTTATCATATTGGCCGTTTTGGCACCCCTGTCGATCCTGTCAATTCTTTACTTCATCAAAGAAATAAAACCAATTGAAAAAAAACTTAGTAAATAAAAAAATTATGAGCAAATTAAAAGGAAAAGTAGCCGTTGTGACAGGCGGCGCCAGAGATATCGGCCGAGCAGTTTCGCTTAAGCTTGCCAAAGAAGGAGCCAAGGTGGTGGTCAATTATTTTGACAACGAAGACCAAGGTCGTGAAACGGTAAAAATGATCGAAGCCGAAGGCGGGGAAGCGATCGCTGTATACGCAGATGCTACCAATTTAGACGACATCAACAATCTAGTTGCTAAAACAAAAGAAGCGTTTGGCAATGAGGTAGACATTTTGGTAAACGTTGCCGGAGGGTTGTTCGCTAGAAAAACAATCGACCAGATTGACGAAAAATTCTACAATCTTGTGATGGATGTCAACTTTAAGTCTGCGGTCTTTGTAACACAAGCATTTGTTTCTTCAATGAAGGAAGGCGGAGCCATTATTAACTTTGCTTCACAAGCTGGGCGTGATGGCGGTGGTCCAGGAGCCTCGCTTTACGCTGCTTCTAAAGGTGCCGTATCAACATTTACCAGAGGACTTGCTAAAGAGCTTGGTCCAAAAGGAATTCGTGTAAATGCCTTAAACCCGGGGATGATCGCCACTAAATTCCACGATGACTTTACCAAGGACGTTGTTCGCGAAAAAGTAGCCTCCAGTACTCCGCTAAGAAGAGAAGGAAAAGCTTGCGAGGTAGCTGACCTAGTCGCTTATTTGGCATCAGAAGAATCATCATTCATTACCGGAAACAACATCGATATCAACGGAGGTCTAGCCTTTAGTTAGTATCTTTAGAAGTACATAAAGCGCTAAACCATGAAAAGAGTAGTAACGTTTGGTGAGATCATGCTGCGACTCTCAACTGAACGATTTTTGAGATTTTCTCAAGCCAGATCGTTCAATGCGACCTACGGAGGTGGTGAATTCAACGTAGCCGTTTCACTTGCCAATTTTGGGGTCGATGCATCGTTTGTAACACGACTTCCGAAGAACGAAATTGGAGATAGCGCCTTAATGGAAGTCCGCAAGAGAAACGTTGCCACAGATCATGTCCTGTTCGGAGGAGATCGACTCGGAATCTATTTTTTAGAAACTGGTGCCGGTACTCGAGCAAGTAACGTGGTCTACGACCGATCAAACAGCTCAATGGCGACAATTACCAAGGGCACCTTTGATTGGAAGCATATTCTAAAAGACGCCTCTTGGTTTCATTGGAGCGGCATTACGCCCGCCATTTCAGATGGCGCTGCCCAAGAGTGCCTTGAGGCAGTTAAAGCAGCTCACGAGCTCGGAATCACGATTTCATCAGATCTAAACTATCGGTCAAAACTTTGGAAGTACGGCAAGGAACCGCATGAAGTAATGCCCGAACTTTTAAAGTACAGCAATATTGTTCTTGGAGATATTGACACCGCGCTTTTTATGTTGGGCGCCAATAAGGTCAATCCAAATTATCAAGACCTAAAATCATTGCCAAAATTATACGACACCATCTTTGAGTATTGTCCAAATCTCGAGGTAATTGCTACTACGCTACGTTATTCTATCAGTGCATCGCATCAACGAATTGGAGGCATCCTATTTGATGGCAAAGCGCTATACAACGCTTCGCTAAAAGAGGTGACACCTGTTGTGGATCGTGTGGGAAGTGGGGACGCCTTTATGGGCGGACTCATATATGGTCTGATCAAAGAACAGGATAAACAGAAGGCCATCGATATTGCCGTCGCTTCATGTTGTTTGAAACATACTATCTATGGCGACTATAATTTGGTTTCGATAGAAGATATAAATACATTTTTAGACGGAGAAAACACAGGAAAAGTCTCAAGATAAAACCATCCATATGGCTCGATATACAAGATTAGAAGTTGCACTCACCATGAAACAAAACGGACTCGTGCCATTGTTTTATGACCAAGACCTTGAAAAAGGGAAACAAGTATTATCCGCTTGTTATAAAGGAGGTGCGCGCCTAATGGAGTTCACAGCAAGAGGAGATCTTGCCCATGAAGTTTTTCGCGACCTAAATGCCTATGCCCTTGCCGAATTACCTGGGATGATAATGGGTGTTGGTTCTGTGACAGATGCCGCTTCGGCCTCTTTATATATGGCGCTGGGAGCTAACTTTATTGTTACTCCAGTTCTTAGAGAAGACATCGCATTAGTATGTAACAGACGTAAGGTGCTTTGGTCTCCCGGTTGTGCAACACTTTCAGAGATTGCCAAAGCCGAAGAACTAGGTTGCGAAATCGTGAAGCTATTTCCGGCAAGCACGTATGGACCTCATTTCATAAAAGCAATTAGAGGGCCACAACCGTGGACAAATATCATGCCCACTGGGGGTGTTTCTCCAACTGAAGAAAGCCTAAGCGAATGGTTCAAAGCAGGTGCCACTTGTGTTGGTATTGGGTCTCAATTGATTTCCAAAGATAAAGATGGCGCCTTTGACCTAGTCAAAATAGAAACGCTCACCAGACAGGCCATAGCCATCATAAAAGAATTGAAAACCTCCTAACTTACCGCATAATAGCTCCTAAAACCTCTGACAATTGTCAGAGGTTTTTTGCTTTTCTTCAATACCTATCAACGCTTATCAATCCATAAGCACCATTGTTGCCGCTATTCCATTTCACCAAACAACCAATCAATGTTGTCACTAAAAGTGTATATTAACGTGCTTTGATTTTACACATATGAAAAAAACACATGCTTTTTTGAAAATACTCTAAGCAGTAGTAAAAACAGAATACTCAACTTTTAGTAGTTTCGTTACTATTATATTGTAAAACACTAACATAAAAGCAATGAAAAAATTAAAGTACACATTGGCAGTTAGCTGCTTGTTCTTAGCATTCGCGTGCCAAACCGATGATCAAGGGTTAGAAAACCTACAAAACTCAGATGTTCAAACAGAAATTAATTCTCTTAGCGGTAAAGCACAGACGCCGAGTCCAACGCTAAGCGATGAAGAACTCTTAGAAGCAAGAATGCAATGGCTATCTTTTATTGCAGTCAAAGTGATCATGAACAACTCACAAGCCCGTAACGAAGTGGCAGCGCTAAATCCGGTTAATAACCGTATTACCGCAACTACGCTATTTTCAAATAACGCCCCAACATTTAACGCAAAATTTAGAGATTTTCTGGAAATCTATATCCTTAATGCTGAAGACGGAGAACCCAAAACGCCTCCTGGGGCCGCAGTTCCTACATGTTGTTTCGGACCAGGTATTGACGACCTCGTTCAAAATATGATAGACTACTGGACGCTGGAGAACTGTATTGAATTGTATTTCCCTAACGGAATTACCACAGGAACTCCTTTGACAAAGGCGACCTCTACAGCACATCCGTTGACCGATGCAGATAAAAATTCAGGGTTCGTTCGCTATACGAATCAAACTGGTCAAACAACGGGAGAAACATTAGTAAACGAGCAATATGTAATCACTGGGAATACCTTTGTTGTAGCCGCTGTTCCATTCAGGAATCCCTTCAACGCAAATTGTGGCTATCTAGAGGGGCCAGTGGCATTAATTGATTTCGAAGAATTCTTAGACGGGACTGCCAACTAATCTGCCGAGTAGAACCATTTAATATATTGAAAAGCCTCGATAGTTATCGGGGCCTTTGTTTTTGGCATCAATAACACTCAAACCTTGTAAAGAATCTTTCCGTTAGACGTCTAAATTTAGATAGTGCAGAGAAACCATGATGCTCTTCAAAACAACAAAAAACGTATCTTTAGCAACATAAAAACAAATAATACAGCAGATGTCTAAAACATATTACGACCCAGCCGACCTGAGAAAATTTGGAAAGATCACCGAATGGAGTGAAGAAGTCGGAAATAAATTCTTTGACTATTACGGAAAAGTCTTTGAAGAAGGTGCCCTGTCAGCGCGCGAAAAGTCGCTGATCGCCCTGGCCGTTTCACATGTTGTAAAATGCCCCTATTGTATTGATGCCTATACCAAAGATGGATTACAGCGTGGTATCACCAAAGAAGAAATGATGGAGGCCGTACATGCAGGTGCAGCCATCGAGGCCGGAGCAACACTTGTACACGGTGTTCAAATGATGAACAAATACAACAAGCTTAGCATGTAAAAAAGATATCAGAAATCTGATGTCAGATATCAGTATTCATTACGACTATGTTATCTGATATCTTAATTCTGACTACTGAAAACCAAATATGGCTAAACAGTCCTTACATAAAAGAAATAGCGATCTGGCCCAGGCCAATCGACAACTCGAAATCCTCTCCAATGGTATCTTCGCCGACGGAGAACTTCCGACATTTGCCGAAAAGATCAAAGAGATCGGACATTTTCCGCTTCGCCCTAAAAAACTAGAGATCCTACAGATCAATGTAGGATACATGTGCAACCAAGTATGCGAGCACTGCCATGTTGATGCAGGTCCGACTCGAAAAGAGATTATGACCCGTGAAACCATGGAACAATGCTTGGAAGTAATTCGAAATACGGGAGCCCATACCTTGGATCTTACGGGCGGGGCACCCGAAATGAATCCCAACTTTCGTTGGTTCGTTGAAGAAGCCAGTAAAGCAGGAATCCAAGATTTTATTGTACGTTCGAATCTTACCATTATTCGAGCGAACAAAAAGTATCACGACCTACCTGAATTTTTCAAAAAACACAACGTACACGTCGTATCTTCCATGCCACACTGGACGCGCGGAAAGACCGACAAACAACGTGGTGACGGTGTTTTTGACAAATCGATTCAGGCGCTAAAAGACTTAAATGCGGTAGGCTACGGAATGCCAGACAGCGACCTTCGATTGGACCTTGTATACAATCCGTCAGGTGCTTTTCTTCCAGGAGATCAGATGGCACTCGAAGCCGATTTCAAAAAAGGCTTGATGGAAGATTTTGGCATTCAGTTTCACAATCTATTTGCCATCACCAATTTACCGATCAGTCGTTTCCTAGATTATTTGATCGCTTCCGAAAACTACGAAGACTATATGTATGCTTTAGTAGAAGCCTACAATCCTTCTGCGGTGGCAAATGTGATGTGTACCAATACCATTTCAGTAAGTTGGGACGGATGGTTGTACGATTGCGACTTCAACCAAATGCTAGAGTTAAAGGTAGCCAGCAAAGTAAAGCACATTTCAGAATACAATGAAGACATCCTTCAAAATAGAAACATTGTGATCTCGCAACACTGCTACGGTTGCACGGCCGGAGCCGGAAGTAGTTGCCAAGGTACCGTTGCTTAAACCTATAATTAGTGAGATTTCTTCTTTATATAGCGTTGTTTTTAATATCATGGTCATCAATAGGGCAAAGTTCTATTGACAGTATTCTCGAAAAATACAACACAGAAAAGATTCCGTACATCACTGTTGAAGACCTTGCGGCCGTAGAAAATGTCACCATTCTCGATACGCGAGAAACGCATGAGTTTGAAGTGAGCCATCTCAAAAACGCCATCAAGGTAGGGTATGATCACTTTAGTGCAGATTCGGTGCTTCAAGCGATACCAGATAAAGAAAAAGTGGTAGTGGTCTACTGTTCAGTAGGTATACGCTCTGAGGACATTGGCAATCGACTTAAGGAATTGGGATATCAAAACGTGTTCAATCTTTACGGTGGTATTTTCGAATGGAAACACAAAGACCTTCCGCTTTACAACAAAAAAGAACAAACCACAGACAGCGTACACGTATTTTCTAAAGAATGGGGAACCTATCTCTTAAAAGGAATTAAAGTATACTAAAAGGGTTTATGTGTTGAACCGTTTATACGTTTAGAAGGCTCTTTTAGTTTTTGACTCAATTTTTCAACCACAATCGAATTTTAGAATAAAAAACATTTGTGAATTCGTGGCAAAAAATAAACATCCCAAAATCCAGTCCTACGCTATACAGCCTTCGTAGCCGAAACTACTTCGGCGTAGGAGGCAAGCTTCGGACCGTGAAGACAAAACAAAATGACCAAACCTTCGCTTAAGCTATGGTTCGCGAAGGCAAAGAATAACAACAAATGACCGAAAACCTAAAACCCAAAACCCAAAACAGCATTCCCCCTTTGGGGGCTAGGGGGCTTTTAATCATCTTCACCCGCAATCCCGAATTGGGAAAGGTGAAGACCCGACTCGCAAAAACAGTCGGAGACGAAGCGGCATTAGATATCTACAAATTCCTTTTGCAGCATACCGTAAAGGTCACAGAAAGTCTTCCATTTGATAAAGCGGTTTACTACTCGGTCAAGGTGCGTGACAATGACCTTTGGGATGCAAGCATATTTCAAAAGCATGCACAACACGGAGACGACCTCGGACAGCGTATGCAACATGCCTTTAATGCAGCATTCGAATCAGGATATGAAAAAGCCGTGATCATCGGTAGCGATCTACAAGAATTGCAACCCAAACACCTCGAGCAAGCCTTTGCAGCACTTGATGAGCACGATGTGGTCATGGGTCCCGCAGAAGACGGTGGTTATTACCTGTTAGGAATGAAAATCCTGCAGCCCAACATCTTTCAAAACAAGGCTTGGGGCACCGAAACCGTGCGTCGAGATACACTGCAAGATTTACAAGAAGTCTCCGTACATTTGCTCGAAGAATTGAACGATGTCGACTATTACGAAGACATCAAAGACAATCCCGTCTTTCAACCATTTATTAAACATATCAACCCATGATAAAGACATTGAACGAAACCGTCGAATACTTACAGAATAAAGGTTTCGACAACCCAGAAATAGGCATCATTCTCGGCACGGGTCTCGGTCAATTGACCAATGAGATCAACGTGATCAATGAGGTAAGTTATAACCATATCCCAAACTTTCCGACAGCCACCGTCGAATTCCACAAAGGAAAATTGATCTACGGCGAACTCCAAGGAAAGAAGGTCATCGTCATGCAGGGGCGTTTTCACCTCTATGAAGGCTACGACCTTTGGGATGTGACCTATCCCGTTCGCGTGATGCATCAATTGGGCATCAAAAAATTGCTAGTTAGCAACGCAGCAGGAGCCATCAATCTAGATTTCAAAAAAGGCGACCTAATGCTTATCGAAGATCACATCAATCTTCAGGGTGGATCGCCACTTGGCTATAAAGGCATCGAAGAATTTGGAGAACGCTTTGTAGACATGAGCGAGCCCTACGATGTGGCCATGCGAAACACGATCAGCGACATCGCCATTGCCAACAATATCACCTTGTATAAGGGAGTTTACGCCTCTGTTTTCGGGCCGCAATTAGAGACCAAAGCCGAGTACCGATACCTGAAAATCATTGGTGCCGATGCGGTAGGAATGAGCACCGTTCCAGAGGTGATCGTGGCCAATCAACTAAAAATTCCTGTGCTTGCCGTGTCAGTTTTGACCGACGAATGCGACCCAGATAATCTGGCGCCTATCAATGTGCCAGAGATCATTGCAGTGGCGGGTAAGGCCGAACCAAAAATGATCACTATATTTAAAGAATTGATTAAACAGCTATAAACGAGAGTTGGGCACGCCCCTTGCCTTTTGGCTCGGGTCGGGCTTTCGGCAGTCGCTATCAATTTTTTGTCATGCCGAGCGCAGTCGAGGCACAAAATTGATGAGCTCCAACAAAGCCTACGCTAAGTACAGCTTAACCTGCACTGAGCGCAGTCGAAGTGCCTCAATCCCTCGTGCAAAAGAACATAACAATAAGAACAGAACATGAGTTATTTAAATGCCACAGAAGAGTTATACAGAGATGCTGCTCTTACCCCTGACGTAGGACTATGTTGTACCACCAATCCGATCTGGGAGCTTCCAGGATTAAAGATTCCGAGGATCATGCAAGAGATGAATTACGGCTGCGGAAGCACCGTACACGCGCGTGACCTTACAAACGACCCAAGAGTATTATACGTTGGTGTTGGCGGCGGAATGGAATTGTTACAATTCTCTTATTTCTCTCGTCAAAAAGGAGGTGTGATTGGTGTTGATGTTGTTGACGAGATGCTCGAAGCCTCTCGTAAAAACTTCAAAGAAGCCGAAGAACAAAACCCATGGTTCAAAAGTGAGTTTGTCGACCTCAGAAAAGGTGACGCTCTCAACTTACCTGTTGAAGACAATAGCATCGACGTAGCAGCGCAAAACTGCCTGTTTAACATCTTCAAAGCTGAAGACCTTAAAAAGGCCATTGCCGAAATGTATCGTGTGCTTAAACCACACGGACGCCTAGTAATGAGTGATCCTACTTGCGAGCAACCTATGAACGACGACCTTCGTAATGACGACCGTCTTCGTGCACTTTGCTTAAGCGGAAGTATTCCTATCGCCGAGTACGTGAAAATGTTAACCGATGCTGGATTCGGAACTATTGAGATCCGTGCTAGAAAGCCATATCGTATTCTCGATCCAAAGAATTACGCCACTGACGAGTTGATCTATATCGAATCGATCGAAGTAGCGGCCATCAAAGATCCAATGCCAGCTGACGGACCTTGTGTATTCACAGGAAAAGCGGCCATCTACTTTGGTGAAGAAGAGTACTTGGATGACAAAGCAGGACACATTTTATTGAAGAATCAACCCATCGCCGTTTGCGATAAGACCGCAGGTAATTTGGCAGATTTGGGAAGAGATGATATCTACATCAGCGAATCGACCTATCACTACGATGGTGGAGGATGTTGTTAAGAAAATGCCACATGTCGGATAATGATTTCCCCTCTAGAAAGAGGGGAGGCCGAAGGCAGGGGTGTGTAAAACAAACATATTTTTATACACCTCCCTTAATCCCTCCTTTTTAGGAGGGAGAGACACAAACACATTCTAACGACTATAGACCAAAAAAGCCGCGTTACGCAGCTTTTTTTGTTATCCCAATATCTTTTTCGCCATGGCTTTTCTAAATTCATAGAGCACCAAGAACATCGAACACCACAACGGACTCATATTCAACTTAAACTGTCTTCCTTTTGAATAGCGAATCAATTGCCGCGCATAAAACCCCCCTTCTGCAGAGTCTTCAAACTGCTTAATACCTGTGCGCAGCACTCGGTTTTCTAAACGAGGAATCTTTCCTTCGAGAAAATCAGCGATATCATCTTTGTTGGTGATGAACGGGCGTCCCATACCGATCAGGTCTACTTCGCCATTGCTCAATACTTCATTGCAAAAATCATAGGATCTGAATCCTCCAGTGACCATTAACGGCACCTTGCTAATGGCTCTTACTTTTTTGGCAAACTCAATAAAGTAGGCTTCACGCTGTTTGGTACTTTCCTTTAAGGGTCGCACATCGTTTTCCTCTTCATTCAGCAGAAAAAAGGCGAGTTTTTCATACGTTCCTCCAGAGATTTCAAGTAGATCGATGCCTTCAGCATCTAACAATTTTACCACTTCAAGGGATTCTTCCTCAGTAAAACCGCCTCGTTGAAAATCGGCCGAGTTCAACTTTACGGCAATCGGGAAACCAGGCCCAAGGGTCCATCGCAACTCCTTGACAATGGTTAACAAAAGTCTACTTCGGTTTTCAATGCTTCCACCCCATTTATCGGTACGCTGGTTGGTGTTTGGTGACAGGAATTGACTCAGCAAATAGCCATGTGCGGCATGTATCTGTACTCCTGTAAAACCCGCTTTTTTAGCAATTTTAGCCGCTCTGACAAATCCTTTGATCACCTCATCAATATCAGCTTCGGTCATGGCCTTGGGCTTTCCGAAGAGGCCCATCTTGTTTAGCTGTACTTCAGAAGGCGCTAGTGGGCGCATGGCACCAAAACGATTGGTCTGACGCCCTGCATGTGAGATCTGTACCCAAATATGATTGTCGTGCAGTTTCCCTGCCGAGGCCCAAGCCTCTAATCTGGGCAACATCATTTCGTTGTCGAAAACCACATTCCCGGCAGACTCCATGTGTTTTCGGTCGATCATCACATTGCCAGTGATCATGAGCCCTGCATGAGATCTGGCCCAATCACTGTACAATAATTCGTGTCCTAAGGTCGATTGATAGTTGTGGTTACTAATACGTTCGGTCATGGCCGATTTTACCAACCGGTTTTGTAATACGGCTCCGCATGGAAGCGTCAAGGGGTCATTAATTTTGATCATTTTGTTTTTTCTTCACAGTCCTACGCTGAAGCTTCGGACCGCCGTTCAATATCATAGCAGCTGCCTTTTCGGCAATCATTATTACGGGGGCATTGGTGTTTCCGGAAATGATGGTCGGCATGATCGAGGCATCAACCACACGCAATCCTTCAATTCCTTTTACTTTTAATTCGTGGTCGACAACGCTTGTTTCATCAGTTCCCATCTTACAAGTTCCGACGGGGTGATAGATCGTTTCGACGTATTTTCTGATGTGAGCAGCGATCTCATCATCACTGCTTTCTGGATGTATTCCTAAAAATCCTGCATTGTAAGGTTTAAAGGCCTCATCTTGCATAATCTCCATGGCTTTTCGCGAAGCCTTGATGAGGTGCAACAGGTCTTCTTCTTCACTTAAGAAATTAGGTTGAATAATAGGCGTACTCAACGGATCAGCATCCCGTATCCCAACATATCCTTTGCTCTTGGGTCGTATTAAACATGGTAAGACCGAATAGCCATCCCATCTTGGAAAGGTATCCAAATCGTATACATCAACTCCGTCTCCTTCACCTATATGCAATGGAGCAAATTGAAACTGGGTGTCAACACGTCCCTTAGGGTCATCCATATTAAAAAAGGCATAGGACTCTAACGGGCCGATGGTCAGTGGTCCCGAACGCTTTAAAAGGTATTGTGTCAATGCCTTCAACTTGTTCAAAGGTTTCAACACATGATTGACGCCTTCTTGTTGTTTTGAAGCACAACTGACAAAACACATCAAATGGTCCTGAAGGTTTTTGCCCACACCTATCAATTCTTTTTTTAATGCGATGCCAGCTTGTTTTAGCGCATTTGGATCACCAATCCCAGAAAGCATCAACAATTGTGGCGAGTGTATTGCTCCAGCAGATAGTATTACCTCTTTATTGGCTTTTACCATTTGCGAAGTGCTTCCGCGGTGTAGAAATTCAACACCCTCTGCTTTATCGTTATTCAGCAGTATCTTTTGTACGTGTGCGTTTGTAATGACCGTGAGATTCTTCCGCTTTAAAACAGGCTTTAAAAAGGCAGAAGCCGTACTCCAGCGTTTCCCGTTTTTGATGGTCATATGAAAATCCCCTACTCCTGTCTGAGAACCACCATTGTAGTCGTCATTAAACGGAATTCCAGCATTCTGAGATGCCCTTATAAACACTTTGGCATAAGGCGTATGAAAACGATCCGCGAAGCTTACGTGTAGCTCCCCGCCCTGTTTATGATACTTTTGGTCAACGCGTTGCAGCTGTTCAAAATGCTCAGAATGCATAAAAAAGGGCAACACCTCATCATACGACCAACCAGGATTTCCGGCATTGGCCCAATCGTTGTAATCATCCTTGTTTCCGCGAACGTACACCATGGCGTTGGTGGCACTACAACCGCCCAACACCTTTCCTCTGGGCACATGCATCTCACGATTGTTCACATGTTTTTGAGGTTCTGTGTACAGTCGATAATTGACCTTTTTCTTATGCAAATCACCGTAGGCTCCCGGAATATGGATCATGGGATCGGTATCCTTCCCTCCAGCCTCTAACAACAAAACAGAATTTGATGGGTCAGCCGACAAGCGATTGGCCAAAACACAACCCGCCGAACCCGCACCAATAATGATATAATCGTATTGTTTTTTCATTAGGTTGTTTTGTTTTCGCGGTGAAAGGCTTCAAAATGTTGTAACACCTGATCAGGTGCTTCGGTCTGTGGATAGTGTCCGATCGTTGGCAAATCGATCACATTCATATTTGGAAACAGCGTTCTTGCACGGTCTGCCAAATGTTTTCCTGAAACGGGATCCATATTTCCGTTGATCATACACAGAGGTACTTTGCAGGCTTGTAAAGCCCCAACCCAACGGTCTCGATATTTCTGTCGATCGGCCATATAGCGGATCAGTTTATGAAACACATATTTGCCGCGGTCTCGTTGGATCAGATAATAGAATTCATCGATCTCTTGATCCGAAGGCGGTGTGTCGGGCCCGAAGATCTCATGGAAGTTCTTTTTAAGCTTCCGTCGATTTAAAAAAGGGGTCAACAAAATCCCCAACGGACTTATCAATGCTTTTTGAATGGGGCGCGGTTGATGTCCTTCTGGGATGATTCCGCCATTAAGCAAACAAATGGATTGATAGATAATCGTTGGATTGCCATTGGTCTCTCGCTCATGTCGTCTGGCCAATAATTCTTGTAACACGGTATCCCCAAAATCATGGGCCAACACATGCACGCGGGTCACTTCTTTTTCCTGTAGCAACACCTCTACCAGATCGGCTTGGTCATGTGTGGAATACGAATAACTTTTGGGCTTGTCTGAAAGGCCATAGCCAATAAAATCGGGCGCAATCAAGTGAAACTGCTCTGCAAGTTTGTCCCAGATCTTGTTCCAGTCCCAAGAAGAGGTCGGAAAGCCGTGTAGTAATAACAATACTTCACGGTCGCCTTTCGCTTCTTGATAAAAGATCTTATGCCCCCTATAATTGAAGTGTGTTCCTTCTTGTATCCAAGCCGACAACTTCATCTTAATACTTAATTTTTAAGGCTTCGAACAAATGACTCATCGTCCATGCCGGGCCAATCATCAAAAACTGCAGGTCCTTCAGGAAAGAAGGCTTTTTTCCTTCGTGCTTGTGTCCGATAAACTGTCCGATCCAGGCCAATACAAAGATTATTAACATCATCGCCCAAAGTGGTGCGATGTCGATTGTTGCAATTTGATGAATCCCCCAAAGTACCGCCGCCGAAAACAGCAGCATTCCTATAAAAAGAACAACAGAAAGTCGTAAATAATACAGTAGCCCCAATATGATCACTATGGTTCCGATATGTGCATAAGGCTGTAGCGAAGCAGGCACCAAACTGCTCAAGACAGTACCGGTTGGGATACTAGCTAAGAGTCCGATCAGGCTAAAGAAAATAAGGGGCACGCAAATGTAGTGCACGCTCTTGTTAAATGATGTTTGGTGGCTTTCGGCGTATTCGCTCATTAAAGCGTCTATTTTTCTCATGTTGTTGGTTTTAAGGGTTGGTGGGGAGTTTTACAAACTGTCGTATCTGTTGGTATTCTTCCAATCCTTTTTCAGTGAGATACGGAAGCAGCAATCCCCAAAGCATTTTAATAGAAGGGTCTTTTCCAACTTTCACAGCATCCGTTCTCAAAATCTGCTTTTGTGATTGCCAAAACGTACTGACCATCCAAATCGAATAGGCCAGTTGATCGTAATTAATCATTCCTTCTTCTGGTTTTAATCTCCCAGAGGCAATGTAGTACTGAATCAACTCTTTTCCCTCTTTTAATCGATTTAGACTTATTTCTTCGAATTGCTTAGCAATGATCGGGTAGGTTTTCATAATATGTACGATATCATTGAAAAAGAAGGCATATCGCGATTGCAAATCGTCAAATTGCAGCATCATCTCTTCAAAATGATGCAGGGTGATGTACTTGTTTTCGGGAAGAATATAGTTAGAAGATTCTTCTTGCATATCGCCATTGATGGCCGTCAACAACACTTCTTTCGTCTTGTAATGGTAGCTTAAATTCCCTGCGCTCATCACAAGATGATCGGCAATCTGTTTCATCGAAACGCTGGAAATTCCTCGTTCGTTAAACAAAGAAATGGCGACTCTTTTGATCTTTTGTTTGCTGTTTTCCATATTCTATGCTTCAATATTAGTAAACGTTTACTAATTTTTCAAAATTATTTATAAACTAATTCTACTTTGTAATTTCCCAGAGGGTTTTGCGTACTTTAGTATCATGGAAAAATACCTCGAGCTGATACGACAATCTTATCAAGGTTATTGGAACTACCTCCAGAACGAATTCTTGATGCAAACGGGTTGGGACAACTACTTTTACGGACTCATTGCTATCTCGATCTTGGTGTGGATCTTAGAGTTAATATTTCCTTGGCGGAAAGACCAAAAGATCTTTCGAAAAGATTTTTGGCTCGATACGTTTTATATGTTTTTTAATTTCTTTTTGTTGAACCTGATCGTACTCATTGCACTTTCGAATACAGCGGATGCTTACTTCAAAGAGTTACTCGGAAAAATTGGACTCTCCATCGGCAGTTTGCAACTTTTCGATGTAGACAATCTACCCAAGTGGTTGGGCCTTTCTTTGTTCTTTATCATCAGTGATTTTGTACAATGGAATACGCATCGTTTGTTACATCGCGTTCCACTGTTGTGGAAATTTCATCAAGTACATCACTCGGTCAAAGAAATGGGCTTTGCGGCACATCTTCGCTATCATTGGATGGAGCCGGTCGTGTATAAATCTCTTTTGTATATTCCGCTTGCGATCATTGGCGGATTTGACGCCCAGGATGTTGCCATCGTTCACTTTTTTGCCTTAACCGTGGGTCATTTAAACCATGCCAATCTCGGTTGGGATTATGGTCCGTTCAAATATATTTTCAACAATCCGAAGATGCATATTTGGCATCACAGCAAGGAATTACCTGTAAGGTTTGGCGTGAACTTTGGACTTACTCTTAGCCTGTGGGACTATCTTTTCAAAACCAATTATATCCCCAAAGATGGTCGGGATATCGAACTGGGTTTTGAAGGCGATGAAAGCTTCCCGCAAAGCTTTGTAGAACAGGAATTATATCCTATTAAGTTTAAAAAATGAAGTACATCACGCTAGTCATATGTTGCCTTGTCTTGGTTTCCTGCGGAAGCAGTAAAAGAGCAGCTCAACAACCAACAAAGCAACAACAAGAAACGGTGGTCACTCCTATACCCGAAAAACCAGCAGCAGTAGAGGAAGCAACCGAAGAAATACCGAAAGAGGAAATGGTAAAAGAGGTTGAAGAAACTGTAATTCCAACACCTGAAGATAGCGCTCCTGAAATCTTTTTCGATCATACTTCTTGGAACACGTTATTACAGCAATACGTTTCTGAAAACGGAAACGTCGACTACAAGGGTTTTAAAAACAATCGAATCGCTTTGAACGCTTACCTGAGGCTTTTAGGTGAGACCGTGCCAAGTGACGAATGGTCTCGCGAGGCGCAACTGGCGTATTGGATCAATGCCTACAATGCCTTTACCGTAAAATTGATCATCGACAACTATCCTACAAAAAGTATCAAAGACATCAACAAGCCATGGGATTACCGCTTCATTAAGATCGGTCCAAAATGGTATACACTCAACGATATTGAGCATAAGATCCTTCGCAAGATGGACGAGCCAAGAATTCACTTCGCCATCAATTGTGCCTCTGTATCATGTCCGAAATTATTGAACGAAGCCTTTACCGAAACCGAACTAGAGTCGCAGCTCACAGAAGTTTCCAAAGGTTTTTTACAAGACGCAACTCGCAACGAGATCTCAGAAGATCAAATACGAATCTCTAAGATCTTTCGATGGTTTGGCAAGGATTTCAAAAAGGACGGCAGTTTGATCGACTTTTTGAACAAATATGCCGATATTGAAATATCTCCCAAAGCCAAGGTATCTTTTAAAGATTACGATTGGAACTTGAACGAATAACCTATATCCTGCTCTGCTTACCCCTATGAAAATCAGTGTTGTCATCCCTATCTTAAACGAAGCCGAAAATATCGGTAAGCTACTGCAACACCTGATTGACAATTCTTCAAATGAGAATATCGTAGACATCTTTGTTGTTGATGGCGGAAGCATCGACCAATCACGAGAGATCGTCAATGCGTTTAGCCAAGCACAACCGATCGTAAAGCTGCTCAGCTCTGAGAAAGGACGTGCCAAACAAATGAACACGGGAGCGCAAAAAGCTGCAGGAGATGTACTGTATTTTCTGCATGCCGATTCTTTTCCACCTAAAGATTTTGACCAACACATTCTCAAAGCGGTCAATAACCAAAATTTGGCAGGATGTTTCGCTATGAAGTTCGATAGCGACCATTGGTGGCTTCGCTTGGCGGGTTGGCTCACGCAGTTTAAAAGTAGGGCCTGTCGCGGCGGGGATCAGAGTCAGTTTATTTCGGCGCAGCTATTTAGAGAACTCGGTGGATTTGACGAGCGATTTACCATTTACGAAGACAACGACCTCATCAACAAGCTCTACGAACGCGATGAATTTGTGGTCATCAAAAAATGGTTGGTCACTTCTGCAAGACGCTATCGTTCCAATGGCGTTTGGAAATTGCAATACCACTTTTGGACCATTTATGTCAAAAAATGGTTTGGCGCATCAGCCGAAGAACTTTACGAATACTATAAGAAGAATATTGCTTCTTAAAACTTCTTTTCTATCTTAGATAGGTGAAAACATGGGAAGTTATACTCACCATTCTTCTAAGTGTTGGGGCCATACAGGGTTTGGTCTACGGCCTAATCCTCTGGAAAAATAAAGGGCCCAATCGCCTTGCCAATCGTTTTCTGGCGGCCATTTTGTTTTTCTTTTCTTATCGTTTGCTTGTTGAAACCACAAAAATCTTTGGGCTTGGTGCGTATGATTTCTGGTATCATGTGCTGCTTGAGTACAACTGGGTTTATGGAGCCTTGATCTATTTTTTTATCAAAAGCTATGTTACGCCTGGATTCAAGGTCAAAGGAAAAGAGTGGTGGCATTTTTTACCCGTAGCTATTGAGTTTGTATGGAGCAATTTCATCAAAACACAAAATTTCTATTGGGAAGGAACTCGGGAAAGCCTGTCCTGGCTAGGCTATTGGGGCTATGTGGTTTGGATGCTATACCCTACCATGTTTGTCGTTGCCGGAATCCTGATCATTTACTACACCTATCGAGCAAGACGTATTTTGAGATCCAAGATTGAAGATGAAAGTTCGGGAGTGATCCCTGAGAAAGTTACTTGGGTTAAACGGGTGCTTGTTGTTCTCAGCGTTTTTTCTGTGTTGTATGTTGTGGTCATTTTGGTCGATTTCTTTTTCTTCAATTTTGCCGGAAATCTTTTCTACGGACATCCTGTTTTCATCGGCATGGCACTGATCACGTATTGGCTCGGGATTGAAGGGTTCAATCGACGGGATGAACTTGTTGTCAAAGTAAAACCCACACTCAACGCTAAAGAAAAAGAACAACTCAGCGCGATCGCTCAAAACCTTGAAACTGCCATGAAAGAAGAGCAACTGTACAAAGACCCTGGACTAACGCTTTCGAGCCTCTCAAGTAAATTGGATGTCAAACCCTATCTTCTTACCAAGTGCCTCAATCTTCATTTCAACAAGAAGTTCAATGACTATGTAAACGAATACCGAATACAAGAAGTGAAGACGCTTCTCAAAGATCCAAAGAACGCTCAATATACGCTGTTGAGCTTGGCCTATGATGCCGGATTCAATTCGAAGGCTTCATTTAATCGTGCTGTTAAAAAACTTACCGGAAAATCTCCTAGCGCCCTGAAATTAGGATAGTCGAGGGTTCTTTTTTTTAATTGAGACCTCTCCTTATTTACAAAAAAGTTTCAATTAGCAAATCGAGACGACTCGAATAGGTGTCGTACTGCATCTTTGCGTTGTTAACCTCTAAAAACGCATCGTATGTTACGCACAATCTTTATCATCACCGCACTATTTTTTTCAGTAGGTGGGCAATCTCAGATCAAGTATGGAACTCCATCAAACGAACCTTTACCCGAAAAACTTCAAGGGTTAAGAGTTGCTATCGAAGTAAACAACTTTCCGAAGGAAATTGACGCCGTAAAAATCAAAGATCAGTACTACTGGATGCATAACACTGCTATTCGTTGCAAAGAAAGTGATGTTACCATTATTGAATTCGGGGCGTATCTCTTTTACAATGACCAATGGAATCTTAGAAGAAGCTATCCCCTAAAGGACCTCAACAAAAACTTCGGAACCAAAAAGGAGAGGCTAAAACACGCGCAACCCTACACTTGGGCAGAGAATTGGCGCGTTGGACCTTCACTATTTGGAGGTTGGGCCATGTGGTACTTTATTGGTAAAACTCCGAGCGGCGAGATCGTATGCGGTTATGAGAAGATTGAAACTACAGATAAACTTTTAAACTAAAACGCTATGAAAAATTGGACACTATTCATTACACTTTTCTTCTTTACAATGACAACTTGGGCGCAAGAATTTAAACTGCTTCCCGAGAAAACAACAATCACTTGGACCGGGAAAGCTGCTCTTAGCTCATATTCTCCAACTGGGACACTAGAAGCCTCAGAAGGTCTCATCACTATTGAGGGTGATACAATCACCGCTTTAGACGTGACCATTGATATGCGCACTTTATATCAAGAAAACAAACGCCTCATGAACCATCTTAAAGGCAAAGATTTCTTTCATGTAAAAAAATACGGCACCGCTCGTTTTGTGTTCTCTGAAAATGCTGCTCTCGAAAATGGAAACACAATTGTCAAAGGGAATCTGACCATAAAGGACCAAACACATGCTGAAGAAATATCGGCTACGTTGATCATCAAGGAAACCTCCGTAACCTTGGCGGTTGATACCGTTTTAGACAGAACACGCTACGGTATCAAATACAACTCGCCCTCTTTCTTTAAGAGTTTAAAGGAAAATGCCATTGCCGATGACTTTAGACTGAAGGGCACCCTTACATTCGCACTAAAAAAGGATTAGAAGTATTGTCCGATTCCGAAGACGATCCCACGCGAAGCATCTTTGGTGATACCGTAACCATAATCAATCCTGAAGATGGCATTGAAGATGTTTTTATGAATAAATCGGAGTCCGACGCCTGGATAGACACGCATATTGTTGACATCCCAGAAATCGTTAAAATCACCCCCGGGATTTCGCCAAGTTCCGGCATCGATAAAGGCATTACCTTGTAAAACGAACCAACCTTTTTCGATCAAGGTGTGCCGGTATTCGGTATTCAATATTAATGCAGCCGTACCACGATCGATGATGTTTCCGACACCTCGAATGTTCAAGTTGTTATCGACCGAAAATGGTGCAAACGGACTGTCGTCATTGCTGGATACTCCAAATCGAAGACGGTTGGCCCAGTTTCCTTTTCCGCCTAATCTTTTAAAATATAGGAAGTCATTCCAACCGATCAAAAAGTTATTTTGAAAATCGTTGTTGGAAGTCACATACTGAAGGTAGAGCGTGCTCTTGAATCCGTCGATGTATTGGTAGTAGTAATCGAGTCCGTCGTGTTCGTAGATGAACTTGACCATCCACTTATCGAGTTCCAGAAACTGTGGCACATTGGGGTCGGTTAATCCATCGATATAGTCATAGGTTTCGGTAAAGTAGTTGAGCCCGAGTGAAAAATTATTCTGAAAATTAAGCTCGTAGAGCCCTAGCGCTTCAAACGATTTGTTGGTGTATTTGTAATTGGCGCTTCCACCTGCAAAGAAAAGCGGTTCTAGGCTCGTCCAGTTTTGGTGGTTCAAACTGATTCCAAATCTATTGGAGAACAAATATGGAGCTCTGAAATTAATTCCGTAGGAATCAAAACCGTTGTTCTGATAAAATCCGCCGAAGGCGATATTCCGCCCTAAAAAATTAAAATCGTACAATCCGATCTTGTAGGCGACATCCTGATCGTTTACGGTCCAAAGATTCACACTTGGAATTATGGTGAAGTTCTCTTCGATGTTGTAAAACACATTGTAGAGATTCTCATGCGAATAGAATACCTGATAATAGGCGTGCGAAACTCCGGCAAGTCTTTTGAGTTTGGCGGTGTCTTCTTCCATCTTCAACGAATCGAGCACCTGCCCGGGTTTCACCTTGGCCAAATGCTTGATGAAAGACGTTTTCATCTTTTTGTTGCCTTGCACTTTTACATCGTAGACCAGCTTGTCCTGCGCATATGCGCTAACGCTTAATATAAAAAAGAGGGCCAGGAGACTACCAAGTCTCGTAATGTGCTTTGATAACTTGTTCTGCAGGTTTGTTTTGCGGAGTAAATCGGTTGTCGGATGTACCGCCTGCTCGGTCGTGGTAGTGAAACCATTTCCAGACGAAGCCGCCGGCGAACCAATCTTCTTTCCAAAACTCATCGTATAGTGCTTGTAGTGCATTTTTTTGTGCTTCTAAGTTGGCGCCGCCTTGTGAGCGATCCACCTTCCATGGTTCTTTTCCAGTATAGTCAATGCTTCGATAACCATACTCTGTGAATAATATGGGGCGACCTGATGCTTCGCTAACGCGATTCATTTCGGTCTTGTGCTTTTGCCAGCCTTCTCGTAAACTTTCTAGAGAAGGCGTCTTTTCTTCGCAAAGCGGAAAATAGGCATCTACACCTACATAGTCTAGTTCGCTCCAAAAGGGGACCTTGTCAAAGGTATCCCAATTTTCAGCATATGTCAACTTTCCTTTATAAACTTCGCGCACTTTTGAAATCAATGCTTTCCAAAATTTCGGACGGGCCATCACAAACCTATTTAACTCAGTCCCAATGCAGAGCATGTCGGCATTGATCTCTTGTGCAAGGTCTGCATATTCCATGATAAAGGCTTCGTAGCCTTTCTCGAACTGCTCCCAATCAGCATCACTATTCATCTTGATATGCCCAGTGAATTCACCTCTCCACACCCATAACTGTGGTTTGATCATCACTTTGATGCCTTTTGTCTGGAACAGCTCGGCTGTTTTCTTGGCACCTACTCTGCGCTCGCCCCACCATTGTCTTTCGATATTGAATGTAATGTCGGTAGCTTGCAGATTTCTCACAAAGCCGAAGGGCATTACACACGCCCAATTGGCACTGACATTGATCACGGGTTCTATATGACTGGCATCAATCACTTCTCTGCCTCCAACGAAGCTAACCCCATTGATCTTTTGATCTTGCCCAGTGCACGAACACTGGAAAGCTGCTATTAAAAAAAGAAGCCAAAATCTTCTCATGCTTGAAAATTTTAGCTTCTAAAATACTTCTTAATCTAAAAAACGGCCCTTAAACCAATGTTAAATGTTTGTCCAAGCCCTGTATCACTTCCTCTTACAAAATTGGTATAAAGCGCTTCAATATTTAACTCATCGGTAAGTTGGTACTTGGCACCACCTCCTAAAGCTGTAAAGTCTTGCGTGAAATCATTCCCTAGATCGATCAACTGCGAATGTTGTACCAATCCGAGCACTGTAAACTTCGAAGTTGGGAAATAGCTCAAAAAGACCCCAGGCGTCAAGCGCAAGCTATTATTGGCGAAGCTCTCATCCTTATCTCCAAAATTCAATTCTGAATTTAGCTCAGTAAACAATTGCCAATCTCCTCCTGCAAATGTGTGATCATAGAAAAAGCGGTTTTGCCAGATCCATCCTTTTTGATCTAAGAAGACTCCTCCGTTTCCATTAACGGGTGCAAAATCTTCGGTTTCGTTGTCTACTAACGGAATGAATATCGATGATTGGATCGAGAAGTTTCCGACGTTCTCGAACGGAACAAACTTGATCGATGGTGCAATTGAGGTAAACCCTGAACGAGCCGTACCAAATTCTCCGTCAAAAGAGAATACATCTAAAGCGCCTCGGTCAGCGACCACATTAGAGCGAAACTCTAAGATCAATCCGAGATTTACACGTTTGTTCTCAGAAACGCCCGTATACGCTTCGATGGTAGAAGTAAAGAAGGTCTGACGATCTTCTCTTCCGCTAGAAAAGGTACTTTTAGTTTGTGTGTATAGGTTGTTGAACCATTTGATATCATATTGCCCTTTGGCAATTAGTTTTGAAGGTGTCAGCGTCTGAATTACCGACCCAGAATCTTGCTGGTCTTCATCTTCTTGTGAAAATCCTGTAAAAGCGATCAACGACAAGGCTATTAGTGCAAATCTTTTTTTCATGTGTTTTTATTTTATTGTTTTTTAGTTGTCACATGGAACCTTTGATGATTTAGAATAATTATTTCACTATATGTTAATAATTATTTTAATCATGTCGGTTTCATTTTTTTGGTGTTTGATAGTTTCTAATGGGTCTTCAAGATGGATTACTTTCCGTTTAAAGACCAGTCGTATTGATAATATGATGTTTTATAGTTTGAAGGAATTTTTTCTGTGCGGTACTTGTTGGCAAAATCAATCAGGTTTTGTCCTTTTTTGACAAAATCTTTGTTGTACCACTCCATGATCTGAGAGAATTGTACACGTTTCTTCTTGGCATTTACTCGCAAGAATTTCGGGTTGTTCAACGCGATCTTCGTCTGTTGCGTCATTTGAGCGTCTAATTTTTCAGGCGTGTAGGCCTCTGCGATCAATGGCGGGCAGCCCAATCCAGCACAGACCAATACAAAATGTACCCTGGCATCGTTGAAGTTAGCGCGCAACAATTTGTTCTCTATGTCATTTAGTGTAATATTCTTTCCGCCTAAATTATATTTGGCCTTATCAAAGAAACCTTTAATATCCAAAGGAGACTTTACGGGATACTTTTCAATAATTCCCTTGATCACTGCCAAGTTGTAGGCATTGATCCAAAAGGCTTGAAAATTCTTTGCATCAGATACATCTACTTTTATATTGGCGGCATCACCCAGAATTTTATTTAAGGCAGCTGGGTCTTTGGCAACTGCTTTGTAATCGACTTTTCCATTGGTCACGTGCTTCGAAAAGAACGCATCGGCTTCTTTATAAAAAGTGTCCAATTGCTGTGCCTGTGCGGTAAGGCTTACAAACAATAACGATATGATAGTAACAAGCGTTTTCATCTAATTTCAAAATTTGGTTTTACAAAATTAACGAGGGTTAAGTCAGCAAAATGTAAGCTAACTTACACTCGCTCGAAAAAAAATGTAAAAAATGATAGTCCCTTATTATCAAAGTCTTGCGATGTCAAAGAAAAGGTAGTTTCCTTACATTTTTTCCTTAATTTATAATTGTTCTAAATTCGAGGAGTTTCATTAAGTTCTTATCTTTAGTTGCGACACAACAAGCGATCAACCAAACAGATTATGGAACACATTGTTATCATCGGTAATGGCATTTCGGGCATCACAGCCGCCCGCCACATCAGAAAACTTTCTGATAAGCGCATTACCGTTATCTCTGCCGAAACTGACTATTTCTTTTCGCGTACTGCATTAATGTACGTGTACATGGGACACATGAAGTTTGAACACATTCAACCTTACGAGAATTGGTTCTGGGAAAAGAATGACATTCAACTACGAAGAGGTTATGTCAACACTATAGATACCGAAAAGAAAGAATTGCACCTTGATAATTATGCAGTAGTGGGCTATGACAAGCTTATTATTGCTACGGGGTCAAAACCGAACAAATTTGGGTGGCCTGGGCAAGATTTGCACGGTGTTCAAGGGTTATATTCTGCCCAGGATCTAGAGCAGCTAGAGCAAAACACCAAAGACATTCAGCGTGCAGTAATCGTAGGCGGAGGGCTTATCGGTATCGAATTGGCCGAAATGCTTCGATCACGCGATATCCCCGTCACCTTTTTGGTGCGCGAATCCAGTTTCTGGAACGGCGTACTTCCGGCAGGAGAATCAGAGATGATCAACAAACATATAAAGGAACATCACATCGACCTTCGCTTGAGTGCGAATCTAAAAGAGATCGTGGCCGATGAACATGGTCATGCCAAGGCTGTTGTCATCCAAGAAACAGGAGAAGTTATCGACTGTCAATTGGTTGGGCTCACCGCTGGAGTATCACCGAATGTTTCCTTCTTAAAGGATTCTGGAATTGAACTCGGGCGTGGCGTTAAGGTGAATCGCTTTTTGGAAACCAGTGCGCCAGATGTATACGCCATCGGAGACTGTGCCGAGCAACACGAAGCCATCGGAAATCGACGCCCGATTGAGGCCGTTTGGTATACGGGGCGTATGATGGGTGAAACCGTAGCGCAAACTATTTGCGGTAACAAAACACAATACAATCCTGGGCATTGGTTCAATTCGGCCAAGTTCCTGGATATCGAATATCAAACCTATGGTTGGGTATTTGCCAACCCAAAAGAATATGAAACTCAATTTCACTGGATGCACTCAAAAGGCAAAAAGTGCATCACAGTCTCTTATAACAAAGACTCCCGTGAATTTTTAGGCATTAACACCTTTGGTATCAGAATGCGCCATGAGACCTTTGACCGCTGGCTCACCGAAAAGCAATCGGTAGACTACGTTATGGAACATCTCAAAGAAGCCAACTTTGACCCTGAATTTTTCTCTAAACACGAAAAGGAAATTCTGGGCGCTTTTAAAAACCAATTGGTAACCGCATAATTAAAAAGATCATGAGCAACAAAATAGATTATAGCATGTCATTGGCGAACCCTACGCCAGAATTAAGCACTACACGAAAGATCGCCTTAGGGATTGGTTTTGTGGGCCTATTTATCCTTTTGGCCGGAATCTTCAACCTTAATTTACCCAGTAGCGGAACTTTCCTGACCATCGGAATCGTACTATTGATGGCGGGGATCATCATTTATTCCCGTGATTTATATGTACATCACCCTGAGGGGATCAAGAACAATCACGTTTGGACCAAAGGCATCTCGAGTCGTGGACTCTGGGGCTGGGTCGCCGGAGTGGTCTTGACCACCTTTTATATCATCCTATACTTTTACCCAGCTTATTTGGGATTGGGATCCGACGGAAAGGCGAATACCGGAGTGGTCGCTTTGTTTGACCCCTTAAGCTATTTGCTAAAAGGACAACCCGCCAGCCAATGGTTTGTGTATGGTACTTTGTATACGGTGGCTATTTTGGCCTTCGGATACAAGTTCATTCTAAAATATAGACATAATAAATATCAGATCGTTCGTACAATTTCGGTCATGTTCTTTCAATTGGGCTTTGCCTTTTTGATTCCTGAGATCATGAGCGGACTAAACAATGCGCCTAACGGGCCCATTCCGTTTTATGATCTGAAGAACATGTGGCCTTTGAATTACTACTTGTTCTACGATTGGAATATCAAAGCCTTATTGGACAGTGGATTCATCGGTACGGCCATGCTCACCTTTGGGGTGTTGACCATCTTCGTGATCTCACCCATCCTTACTTATTTCTACGGAAAACGTTGGTATTGCAGCTGGGTCTGCGGTTGTGGTGGATTGGCTGAAACTGCCGGAGATTCCTTCAGACAATTGTCTAGCAAGAAACTAAGCGCTTGGAAGTTTGAGCGTTGGTCAATTCACACTGTATTGGTTTTCGCCGTATTGATGACAGTAGCGACTGTGTATACCTTCCTCGGGAAAAATCCAGAACTGAGCATCATCACACGTGACCAATTCACTTGGTTTGTGGTCTTGTTCTTCGGAGCGATTTTAGCAGGTGTCCTGATCTTCAAAAGAAAATCGTTTGACAAGGACGCTAAATTTGCAGCGATTTCCATCTTTATTGTAATGATAGGAATGTTCTTGCTGAATCACTTTGCAGGTGAGAAGAATGTCTTTTTCTTTCCAGACTATAAATTGCAAAAGAGTTATGGTTTCTTGATCGGAGCCGTTTTCTCAGGAGTGGTTGGAACAGGCTTCTATCCAATCTTAGGAAACCGTGTTTGGTGTCGTTTCGGATGCCCTATGGCCGCCATTTTAGGAATGCAACAACGTCTGTTCTCTCGTTTTAGAATTACCACTAATGGCGGACAATGTATTTCCTGCGGAAACTGTTCTACATATTGCGAAATGGGAATTGATGTAAGGAGCTACGCGCAAAAGGGACAAAACATTGTACGTTCGTCTTGCGTTGGCTGCGGAATCTGCTCAGCGGTTTGTCCGCGTGGAGTATTAAAACTCGAAAACGGAAAAGAAGAAGGACGTATCAATGGTGATGCCGTATTGCTTGGCAACGATGTTGACTTGTTAGACCTTATCAAACAAAAGCACTAATGTTTTTAAAGAGCCTCTTACTTTCTGTGGTCGTCGCCCTTATGATAGGCGCAAAAGACCGTATGTACGACAAACAATATTATGATAACGGCGTACTCAAAGCCGAAGGTTGGCGTATCGACCAAAAGAAATCCAAATACTGGAAATTCTACTACACCAATAAACAGGTAGAAAAAGAAGGGCATTTTAAAAACGATAAAGCCGAAAAGTATTGGTACTTTTACCGACCAAATGGAAAACTTAAAATGGAAGGCCATTTTAAGAACGGAAAGAAGAACCAATGGTGGCTCTTTTATGATGAGGAAGGGCGTGTAGATCACAAATGCCAGCTAAAGGATGGCGTGAAAAACGGTTACTGCCTAAAATATCAGAATAAAAAACTGAAATCTGCCGAGAAATATAGCAACGGCAAAAAAGTAAATGAATGGTTCGACTTTAGAAGTTTTAAGCGAGACAATGACCTATCTGATCTAAAATGACCCTAATCAAAGTAATTATCCCTGCCTATAACGAAGCAGATTCTATAGCGCATGTGATTCATGACATTCCTGATATTGTTGACGAAGTGATCGTGGTCAACAACAATTCTACCGACGATACTGTCAAAAATGCCGAAAATGCAGGGGCAACGGTGCTTACTGAAAACCAAAAAGGATACGGATATGCCTGCCTAAAAGGCATGGAGCACATCGCTTCACAATCTCAAAAGCCAGATATCATCGTATTTATAGATGGAGACTACTCTGATTATCCTGAAGAGTTGACCAAGGTGGTTGCTCCTATCTTAGAGGACAATAGAGACATGGTTATTGGCGCACGAGTCGCCGAACTACGCGCAAAAGGCTCGATGACACCGCAACAGGTGTTCGGCAATTGGTTGGCCACCACACTAATGAAACTGTTCTTCGGCGCCAAGTTTACGGATCTAGGTCCGTTTAGAGCCATCAAATATGACGCTCTCTTGTCACTTAATATGGAAGACAAAACCTATGGTTGGACCGTCGAAATGCAGCTTAAAGCATTGAAGAAAAAGCTCTCATATATTGAGGTCCCCGTACGCTACAAACAAAGAATTGGAGTCTCAAAGGTTTCAGGTACGGTAAAAGGTACTATATTTGCGGGCGTAAAAATACTTGGTTGGATTTTTAAATATAGCCTCAAATAATGCTTTCAAACGAAACGATATATAGTATAAGTTTAACATTGCTCATCATTTATGTGATCGCGCTAGTGATGATTTTCTCCTATGCGCTCTCGCAATTGAACTTGCTATATAATTATGTAAGAGCGAAGAAAAAGGATGAAAAGGCTCCTAAGTTTGACCTTTCTGACCCGGCGCAAGTTCCTGTGGTCACCATTCAACTTCCTGTTTTTAATGAACTCTATGTCATGGAGCGTCTTCTAGACTGCATGGGCAAGATCGACTATCCTGCCGATAAGCTAGAGATCCAAGTACTAGACGATTCTACAGATAAAGAAGCCTTTGATATTGCGGCCAAGAAGATCAAGGTACTGCAAGGGCAAGGTCTAGACATCAAACATGTTCAGAGAGAAAACCGCGAAGGTTTTAAAGCAGGAGCACTCAAAGAAGGACTTAAGACCGCCAAAGGCGAGTTTGTCGCTGTCTTTGATGCCGATTTTCTTCCTGAATCTGATTGGTTATACAAAACCGTTCCATATTTCAAAGATCCTGAGATCGGAGTGGTACAAACCCGTTGGGGGCATATCAATCGCGATTACTCACTATTGACCAAAGTACAGGCCTTTGCGTTAGACGCTCACTTTACGCTAGAGCAAGTGGGAAGAAATAGCCAAGGACACTTTATCAACTTTAACGGTACTGCTGGTATTTGGCGTAAAGAGTGTATCATCGATGCTGGAAACTGGCAAGGAGATACATTAACTGAAGATCTGGACCTAAGCTACCGTTCGCAGTTAAAAGGATGGAAATTCAAGTACTTGGAAGATGTCGAAACGCCTGCCGAGCTTCCGGTAGTGATCAGCGCGGCACGTTCGCAACAATTTAGATGGAACAAAGGTGGCGCCGAGAACTTTAGAAAGATGGCACGCAAGGTGATCATGTCTAAGAACATTCCGTTTAAAACAAGAGTGCACGGTATTCTTCACCTGTTGAACAGTACCATGTTCCTAAATGTATTGGTGGTAGCTATTTTGAGCATCCCAATGCTGTACATCAAAAACTATTACGAAGACCTTCAAGGCTATTTCATCGCCATGAGCTTTTTTGTCATCAGTACGGTGATCTTCTTCATCTGCTACTGGTTCATGTACAAAAAGATCAAAGGCGGAGGATTTACGGGCTTTTTAGACTATATCAAGATGTTCTTCACCTTCTTCTCAGTGGCAATGGGCTTCTCGTTGCACAACTCGATCGCAGTGCTCGAAGGGCACTTTGGAAAGCGAAGTGAGTTTGTGAGAACACCAAAGTTCAACATCAAGTCGCTAAAAGACTCCTGGAAGAACAACAAATACTTACGCAAAAGACCGTCAACCAACGTGATCGTCGAAGGACTTCTGATGATCTATTTCGCTTTCGGAATGGCCAGCGCTTACCTAGTGAAAGACTGGATCCAAGCCGAGCAATATGACTTCGGACTCTTCCCGTTTCACTTGATGCTTTTCATCGGATTCGGATTCGTATTCTTTACCTCATTGCGTTCTAAAGCCTAGTTTTCTTTAAAATATTTTTGGGCGTTCCCTAAAGTGTGCTTCGCTCTACTTTACGGGCAGGCTTTCGGTAGTCGCTATTATAATTGCCGCTTTGTCACCCCGAGCACTACCAGAGATCAAAATACATGTTGATCGAAGGTATCTGCCGAAGGCAGTCGAGGGGTTTGGCTAAATCGCAATTATAATGAGCTCCGACAAAACCTCAATCCCTAACGCACTACTGAATGTCGATTGAATAGTTCCCCTATAGAAAGAGGGGAAGCCGAAGGCAGGGGTGTGTATTTCTAGTTCTTGGTTATTAGTTTTTAGTTTTTAGTACAGAGTAGAACGCAAAGAGTAAATTTTGTGGGTCTATACACCTCCCTTAGTCCCTCCTTTTTAGGAGGGAAGACATAGATACAATCTAACAACTATTGACTAAAGACTATAGACTAAAACCAAACTCCCCGCTTCAGCATAGCTGAACCACCCCTCTTTAACTAAAGAGGGGAGCCTAATAAGAACTCCTGATAAACTCGCAAACTAAAATACAGACCATAACCCAAAATCCAGCTCCTCCCTTGAGATAAAGGGAGGTGGATTCTGGTTTGCTAAACAAACCAGAAGACGGAGGGTTTGAGATTTGCCTTCGCAATCCGAAGCTCAAAGAGCGAAGGATTGGAATTTAGAGTTTATAATTTGGACTTTGTAATTTCCACCCTACCTTAGCGACCATGTCTTGGATGTCCTACGTAAAGCTTCATAAGATTTCTATATTGATGGTCGTATCCTGTATGGCCTTTTACTGGGCATTTGCCTACGGATTAGAGCGTACCGATCTCATCAAGTTATTGACACTATGGACGGCCCTTTTCTTTTTGGGCTACAAGCTTTACACTATAAAGAAATACGATTTCAAGTTTTTGATGGTGGTGAGCATACTCTTTAGATTGGTGTTCATTTTGGCCATTCCGAATTTGTCACAAGACTTCTATCGCTTTATTTGGGACGGGCGTATGATCGTTGAAGGCTTCAATCCATACTTATACCTGCCCAATGACCTCATGGCTCAAGGAACGGCTCCTATGGCGCAAGCACAAGAACTGTACAACGGTATGGGAGAGCTGAGCGCAGAACATTTTACCAACTACCCACCTATCAATCAATTGTGCTTTGTCATCGCTGGGCTCCTTTCTGGTAAGAGCATCTTAGGTGCTGCGGTAGTGATGCGTACCTTGATCATCTTTGCCGATATCGGCACCTTGTATTTTGGAAAGAAATTACTAGAGCGACTATCGCTTCCGGCACATTTGATATTCTTATACTTTTTGAATCCGTTCATCATCATTGAACTCACCGGAAACCTGCATTTCGAAGGCGTCATGGTCTTCTTTTTGGTGTGGAGTCTTTATCTGCTTCACAAAGGAAAATGGTGGCTGTCGGCAATCGTTTTGGCGCTTTCGATCTCGGTGAAATTGATTCCGTTGCTATTTCTTCCGTTGGTGTTTCAATACTTTGTCAAACGAGACGGATTCCTTCCGCAGGAAACCAAAATAAAACGATTTATAACACTCATTGGATACTATTTGATCGTCGGAATCGTGACGGTCACATTGTTCCTCCCCTTCTTTTCTTCCGCCTTTATAAATAATTACGGTGAAACCGTCGGACTCTGGTTTGGCAACTTCGAATTCAACGGTAGCTTATATTACATCGCACGCGAGATAGGATATACATTTAGAGGTTATAACGAAATCCAGATCATCGGAAAGATCATCTCCCTATTAGTGTTTCTATTTGTCATTGCAATCACCTTCTTTAGAAAGAACCATGACATGGCTAAACTCATTACGGCCATGCTCTTTGCCTTTTCGTTCTACCTTTTTACAGCAACAACTGTTCACCCTTGGTACATTGCTACACTATTGATATTATCAGTGTTTACCAAATATCGATTTCCACTAGTTTGGAGTGCCGTGATCATCTTAAGTTATTTGGCCTACGGCAATGCCGGAGACAAAGAAAACCCTTGGGTCATCGGCCTCGAATACCTAGTTGTATATGGGTATTTTATTTGGGAAGTGTTCTTGAAAAAACCTTCGCTTCTAAAGCAGCGTTCTTTAGATCATTCGTAAGTTGATCACCTCTTGCTCAGTTAGGTGACGCCAGCGACCACGTGCAAGATCCTTCTTAGTGAGTCCGCCGTAAACTACTCGGTCTAATCGTTCGACCTCATAACCAAGATGGTCAAAGATGCGGTGCATCATTCCGGTCTTTCCACCATGTACTTGGATTCCTACTTCGTTCTTTCCTGCATCGTCTACATAAGATATCTCATCCACAAAAACCTTTGAACCTTCAATGGTCAGTCCTTCTTCGATCTTTTTAAGGTCTTCAATTTTTAGGTCTTTTTTCAGCGAAACATGATAGATCTGACGCAAAGGGTGTTTTGGATGCGCCAATCTCTTTGAAAGTTCTCCGTCATTGGTAAACAGCAACAATCCTGTTGTCTGTCTTTCGAGCTTACCAACGGGGATAATACGAGATTTTGTAGCATTGGCTACCAACTCCATTACGGTTCTGCTATTTCCTTCACTATTTGAAGTGGTGAAAAAGCCTTTTGGTTTATTAAGTAATATGTATGCTCTTGGTTCTGGGTTGATGCGTCTTCCGTCAAAACGAACGTCATCACTCAACTTCACCTTATAGCCCATTTCAGTAACCACTTTACCATTGACGGTAACGCTTCCGACAGAAATGTGCATATCGGCGTCGCGTCGCGAACACACGCCAGAATTGGCCACGTATTTGTTTAGACGAATTTCGTCTGGGTTAGAAGGTTTCTTAGGAGCGGTATTCTTCTTTTTATAAGATGGTTTATTACCGTAGGGTTTTCTTCCACGATTATCATTCTTTCCACGCCCGCGGTTATCAGATCTTTTCTTGTTATCTCTGCTCATCTTAAAAATTTTTGCAAAAGTACACTAGTGCATTGGATATTCAATGCACAAAACGCGAAATTCCAATACTTTATGTTTTGGAAGGTGGCTTTATTTGAATTTTATGGTGGACTGACGCTCTGTATTTACCATCAATTGGGTTACGTCAGGGCGCGAATAATGCCCAACCGGGTCAAAGTTCTGGCGTTCTTCATACACACGGTTAAAATCGAGTGTTTGGACAATCAATCCTTCTTTATTCAGCACTGGTTCAATAATCCACTCCCCATCAGGCCCGGAAATGCATGAACCGCCATTACCCAGAATATCTGGTGCCTTTTCTAAAATAGCGGAAAGGTGCGGAGTATCTTTTGGAAAATCATCTTTGGTCATCAAACTAGAGACCGATAACACATAACTGCGTGATTCGCGAGCGATGAAGCGGGTAATGTCTTTCGTGTTATGTTCACTGCCTGGCCAGACTGCAATGTGTAGATTTTCGCCCATGCCGTAAAGTGCCGCGCGTGGAAGTGGCATCCAGTTTTCCCAGCAATTCAATCCGCCTACGGTAAACTGCTTCAGTGGATGCACTTTTAAACCGTTGCCATCACCTGGTGCCCAAGTAAGGCGCTCGTCGTAGGTTGGTTGTAATTTTCTATGCACTGACTCGATGCTGCCTTCTGGATTGATATAGACCAGGGAACAGTAGATACTATGTCCGCCACGATCTTTGGCACGTTCCATCATACCAAGATATATGGCCATCTTGTGTTCTTTGGCCAAAGCACATACCTCATCAAGTTCACCAGCCTCAATCTGAATAGCATTGCGCACATAGTGTGCATGGATCTCTTTGTTCACTTTTTTATCCCACTCGGCGCCTCCTGTAAGTGCTAACCAAAACGGATAGCCTGGCAATAGTGCTTCACCAAATACGATAAGCTCAACATTTTCACGAGCGGCTTCCGTTATTTGTTCTTTGATCTTTTGCAAGGTGCCTTGCTTGTTTAACCAGACCGGTGCGATTTGCGCAAGTGCGACTTTTAGAAGATTTTCCATGTGTTTAGATTCTACTTAAAACAAGGTCTACATCGATCAATAAGATACTAAATACCCCTAAGACAATGATGAACTTGAGAATGTTGTGTAATAAGAGATAGTGTGGGCGTCCGTTGGACTTCCAAAGCAATAGTAGAAATACGAGCAGCAACATTACACTTCCGTAGAAATAAATGTACATATGACCTATATCGAACGTATTGACCAGTAAATATATAGGGACCAGTGTCAGCAATGTAAGCAGCGTCAGTAAGACCTTTGACATGCGTTCTCCGTACAACACTGGAATCGTTCTGTAGTTTTGCGCCAAGTCTCCTTTTATGTTCTCAAGATCCTTGATCAATTCGCGCATCAGAATTAACAGAAATAGGAAGGTCGCGTGTACGAAAATTACCTTTTCAAAATTTCCGTAGTAAATAAAGACCGCGAAAAAGGGTGTGATCGAAAGCACGGCCGAAGTGAGGTTTCCGATAAAGGCGATCTTCTTCAACTTGTGCGAATAGAACCATATGCCGAAAATGTACAGCGCAAAGAATACCACAGCTCTGAACGATACATAGCTTGCAAAGAACACCGACATGAAATTCAGGACAAAATAGGTTGAGAGCTTCGTACGCTGACTCACCAAGCGATCTAACATTGATTTTTTAGGGCGGTTGATCAGGTCTTTTTCGGCATCGTAAAAGTTATTGATGATATAGCCGCCTGCAATGGCCAATGCCGATGCGGTCACGATCATAAAAAGGTTAAGGTCAAATAACACCTTGCTCAACGGCCAATCGGGTGCTAATATGTAGACAGCTGCCAAGTATTGTGCGATCGTGATCACAAGAATGTTATACCCACGCACAATCGAAAACAAACTAACGAACTTTAGCAGCAGTAGTTTGTTCTTTCTGGAAAGCATATATTGTACTGATTTTAGAAGGTGTACACCACCTCTAGCTTGTAGTCTTTAAGTGCGTTTTGTGCTTTTTCAAGGTCTTGAGTAAACCCGAGGAAATAACCTCCACCTCCTGAACCGCAAAGTTTCAAGTAGTAGTCGTTTGACTCGATTCCTTTTTTCCACAACGTATGAAATTGCTTCGGAATCATGGGTTTGAAGTTGTCCAACACCACATGCGATAATTGCTTGATGTTACTGAATAGTGACTTGACGTCACCTTTCAAGAAATCTTCAACACACAAGTCTGTATATTTCACAAACTGGTCCTTGAGCATCTTTCTGAAACCTTCTTGTTTCATGTTATCCATAAAGATTCCTACCATAGGAGCGGTCTCCCCAGTCATCCCACTATCTAACAAGAATACGGCACCTTTTCCGGCTTCGTTCTGAGAAGGAATCCCTGTAGGTTCGATATTGTCTTTTGAATTGATCAAGATTGGAATGCTCAAGTAGCTGTTAAGCGGGTCTAGACCTGAAGATTTTCCATGGAAAAATGACTCCATCTCTCCAAAGATCGCCTTGAGCTTTAGCAATTTCTCACGCGTTAGATTCTCCAACACGGTGATTTTATCATGTGCATACTTGTCGTAGATCGCAGCCACCAAAGCACCACTACTTCCTACTCCATATCCTTGCGGAATGCTACTATCAAAGTACATCCCTTCAGACACGTGGTTTTTAAGTGCATCTATGTCAAAAGTTACCAACTCAGGAGCGCGTTCTTGCAAGGCTTCTAAATAGTTTGCGAAATCGGTTAAACTTTTGTTGGAACTCTTGGCTTCTTCTGACGGATTTGCATCTACTTTCAATGCTCCGTTGTAAAAGTTATAGGGAATGGATAGTCCTTTAGAATCTTTAATGATTCCATACTCTCCAAAGAGTAGGATCTTTGAGTAAAACAATGGTCCTTTCATTTTCAGCTGCAATTTTTTTGTATGCTGTTCAAAGTGATCTTGGGATGAACATTGGTTCTAAATTACAATTTTTTCGCCCCAAAACCTATTCGGTCACAAATATAGTGTCCGTTTTGGCAATAGCCAACTAATTCATCCTTAATAAATTCATATACTTCTGTTGCTTCGTTTTCTGGATACAGAACATGTACATTAGCTCCTGCATCTAGTGTAAAGCAAACATGAGACCCTGTACGCTCTCTAAAGGCCCAAATCTTGTTGATAATTGACAATGTATTGGGCTTCATCAAAATGAAATACGGCATGCTGGTCATCATCATCGCATGCAGTGTCAGCGCTTCACTTTCGACAATTTTTATGAAGGCCTTTAAGTCGCCTGTTTTGAATATCTCTTGCAGGGTTGTTAGATTTTCATGGGCTTGTGCAAATCGCTGTTGCGCAAAGGGATGTCCATGCATGAGGCCGTGCCCTACTGTACTACTTACTTGCTTTTCTCCTTTGTCTACCAAAAGGATCGTGTCATGGTATCTTTTGAAATTCTCATGTACTTCGTACGGATATTTTATGCCGAAAAGGTCCGAACTTCCTTGTGTCTGCTCATGGGCTCCCCAAACAATCAAATCGCCTTCAATACTACGGCAGGCACTGCCTGAACCTAATCTCGCCAGGAAGGACGCTTTTTGTTTGAATTGCTCCTCGGTCATGCTTGGGTTCAATTCCTTTTCGAGGCTCATCAAACATAACGAGAGTGCGCTCATTCCGCTGGCTGACGAAGCAATACCCGAGCTATGCGGAAAGGAGTTTTGTGTTTCGATCGTAAAGTCGTATTCCTTCAAAAACGGAAGATACTTTTCTACGCGTTCGAAGAAGGTGATGATCTTTGGCTTAAAATCTTCCTTAGGTTTTCCTTCGAAAAAAAGGTCGAACGTAAAGTCACTGGCTTTTTCTGCACGCTTTTCGTACGTTAATTTTGTGGTGGTGGCGCAAGCGTCCAGCGTAAAACTAATAGATGGGTTTTCGGGTATCTGGTGGGCCTTTTTGCCCCAATACTTTACGAGTGCGATGTTGCTGGGAGATTTATAAGTGACGGTTCCTTTTTGGACCGTTGCTGTATATGAATCAGGGATAAACGCTGTTTCGGTCATTGTACTGCTTAGAGTTTGTGCAAAGATAGTTTTTTAACATTATTCGATAAATCCTTATTTTAGTGAAAACCTATTTCCTATGATGTCAAAGACCCTGACCAGGATTTTGATCGCCGTAGCCGTGTGTCTTGTCATTGGCTTTTTGTCTGCGAGTGCCACTGCCAGTAGTGTAAATACGTGGTACGCGACGCTCAACAAGCCTTCATTTAACCCGCCCGATTGGATTTTTGCTCCGGTTTGGACGGTGCTTTATATTCTCATGGGAATTGCTGCGGGTATGGTCTGGAGCAGAGGTTTTTATCATAAATGGGTAAAAACAGCCTTGTATCATTTTGGGTTTCAGCTATTGCTCAACGGACTCTGGAGTATCGTTTTCTTTGGCTTAAGGGAACCTGGCATGGCGTTGATGGTTATTCTTTCGCTTGTTGTGATGATCTTACTAACCATCAAGTGGTTTAAGATCGTCGATAGGAAGGCGGCTTATCTTCTGTATCCTTATTTGGCTTGGGTGTGTTTTGCTACTATACTGAACTTTAGTATTTGGCAATTGAACTAGGTGTTTGGTTTTGGGTGTTGGGTGTTGTTTTTATTCCTAGGTCAAAGTGTAGCGAAGATTTGAGTGTTTAATAATAAAACTTCCCCTCTAAAAAGAGGGGAGCCAAACTAGAACTTTGCCAAACGATCGTAGACATAAACAAAAAAAGCTCCGTGAACGGAGCTTTTGATATGATAAGTTGTAATGTCTTCTTAGTTGAAAAGAATCTGAACGCAAGACTCTTTGTAAAGATCTCTCAACGCCATCTCGATGGCTTCGCGAGAATCGTCAGTTGTTCCGATCGTTCTACCGTCGTAACTTAAGTTTCCTTCTTTATCCCATACGAACTCATGAGCATCTGACTTGATCACACGTTGTCCGTCTTTTGAAGTTACACGGAACGCTTCGAATGTTTGTCCGTACTCAACTCCTGCTGGATAGTATACTTCGGTTACATATTTCGTAGACCCTTTAGCGTATAGGTAGCAAACACAGTTTCCGATATCTTTAGATTCTGAGATACGCACCATGTTGTTGTGAACGATCTTCCACTCACCGTTTACTACGGTAGCAACCAAGTTCATAAGCATGGTTCCTTTTTCGGCAAGTTTACCATCGATCGTTGATTCGAAATCTACGGTTGCAGCGATGATTCCTGCGCGTTCTTTTTGTGTTTCGTATAAAATCTGACCTAATGAAAGTCTGAAGCTGTAGTTGTTATCATTCATGATCTCATCAAGTAAGGTGGCAACTTCCTCTGTACCACTGCTTGATCTTGTGATCGTACCAGATAATCTAACGTATGCGGTATTACTCTTGTATCGGTTGTTAAACAACTTTAATACGTCGTCTTTTGTGGTGCCGTTGCCTAAGTTATTGATGGCACTGATGTAGTCTGTAAGAAGTGTTTTTACTGGTGTATCTTCTGCAAAAGCAGAGTTAACTCCCATAAAAACGAAAAGTAACAAGTAGGCTAGCGTCTTGGTTGTTCTCATAATCTTTGGGTTAAATTTTCTTGTTAAAAATTGTTAAACTTCGCTAATATAGTAAACTTTACTAGAAATAAAAGGGCATTCGGGGATTGTTGATAATTAAATCATCGTTCTGTAAGAAAGAACGTTACGAGCTAATCGTCTTCGCAGCGATGTACGCACCTGTCCATGCGTTCTGAAAATTGAAGCCTCCTGTAACTGCGTCAATGTCAAGAATTTCTCCTGCAAAGTATAATTCCTTGTGTACCTTACTCTCAAAGGTCTTGAAGTTGACCTCTTTTAAGTCAATCCCTCCTGCAGTTACAAACTCTTCTTTGAAGGTACTTTTTCCGTTGACGTGAAAAATAGCTCGTGTCAGTTGAGCAGCCAAAACTTCTATCTTTTTGTTGGATATATCTGCCCAGCGTTCGGACTCTTGAATTTTGGAAGCCAAAATCAAACTTTGCCACAGACGCTTTGGTAGTTCGAAAACGTTGGTCTTAAGTACTGTTTTCTTAGGTTGTGACGCTTTGGTATCCTTTAATCGCTCAACCACCGCTTCTTCTTCTAACTCGGGAACCCAATTTACTTGAATCGAAAAACTGTATTTGATACGATGCAGTGCTCGTGCTCCCCAAGCCGAAAGTTTTAAAATAGCGGGACCGCTCATCCCCCAGTGGGTTATTAGCAACGGACCTTCGCTGCCGCCTCTATCGGCTCTTTTTTGGTTGTCTTCTTTAAGTGGGTTTTGTTTCGCATCCAATAATTGAACTTGTGCCGACGTCGCCACTCCCATCAATCCGTTGATACGAGGGTCTTTTATGTTAAACGTAAACAGCGACGGAACTGGCGGTACAATGGTATGTCCTAAACCTTCAAGCACCTTCCACATTTTTGGGTTGCTTCCGGTAGTCATAAGTAGTTGGTCGCACTCGAAATCTTTCATATTGGTTTGTAGCTTCCAGCGTGATCCTTCCTTCTGAATATTTTTGACCGAATGATTCGTCAAGACGCTCACACCGAGTCGTTCGGTTTCCGCTAAAAAACAATCAATAATGCTTTGTGAAGAATCGGTTGTCGGAAACATGCGTCCGTCGGACTCAATCTTAAGTTCGACGCCGCGTTCTTCAAAGAACGCCACTGTGTCGCCCGAACAAAAGGTATGAAATGGACCTAATAGCTCTCTTTCGCCCCTTGGATAATGTTGCACCAATTCGCCTGGATCAAACTCGGCATGGGTAACATTGCAACGTCCTCCACCGGATACTCTCACTTTGGTCAGTACTTCTCCTCCGCGCTCAAGTATGGTCACTTTAATATTGGGCTGCGCCTCAGCGATATGAATCGCCGCAAAAAAACCAGCAGCTCCTCCGCCCACAATGATCACTTCTTTTTGCATGAGGTTGTATTAAGAAGAGGGATTATTTAACTCGCTCTGGATAGTCACTAATGATCGCGTCAACTCCGAGTTCTTTGATTCGTTGGATGTCTTCTGGCTCATTGACCGTCCAGGTAAAAATTTTAAATCCGGCATCTTGGATCTCTTCGACATTTTCGGCTGTCAAGGTTTTGAAATCAGGGTGAATCGCATAGGCATTGAGCTCTTTGGCCACAGCCAACGCCTTCAGCGGGTCTTCTTCAGTCAATACTCCAATCGGGACTTTATCATTACGCTCGCGAAAGCTTCTCAACTCGTCCCAATTGAAACTTGAAACCAAGATATCACCGGCATGCCATCCTCTATTTTCAATGTAGTAATTGACAATATGTGATACTTTATCGGCTGTTTTCTTTCCTTTCAGTTCAATGTTGAGCTTTGCCTTTCCTTGAAGAAGTTTTAGTACATCTTGTAAGATAGGAATCTTGTATTTTCCTTCTACCGTTAGTGAATTGATCTGAAAGACACTAAGGTCTTCAATATAACCACTTCCGTTGGTAGTTCTGTCTACGGTCTCATCATGCATAAGGACGATCTCTCCGCTGTCACATCTAAATACATCGATCTCAACACCATCAGCACCTAGCTCGAGTGCTTTTTCAATCGATTCTAGGGTGTTCTCTGCCACATGTCCTTTGGCCCCTCTATGCCCTATAACCATCATGTCCTGTTTCACGTTTGTACAATTTAGAAAGAGTGCGCATACTGAAAAGATGACACCGTATTTAGCTAATTTCATTCCTGTTATTTTGCTTTCAAATGTACTATAAAAAACGCCATCCTTGAAAGGAATGGCGTTCTATTGTGACCGAATGGTTTGTTTACTTGGAAAGGCTGGACTCGGTTACAAATATATTAATGACCATGCTTTGCATGATCAACTTGTTCTACAAATATAGCAAAACCCCACGGTTTAATTGTGTGATCTGTTTCTTTTGAAAAAGAAATGACATCTTGCTTCATGTAATTTACAAATTTTCCTTCAAAATCTACTTTTACCTTTGCAATTTCTTTGGAAAGGTTTGCCACAAACACGATGCGTTCTTCTCCCTTTTTTCGCTCAAAGGCAAGCACTGAGGAGTCATCGGACGTTTTGAGCCTTGTGTAACTAGCAGGATCTTTTCCGCTATGCAACGCTGGGTGCGAATTTTTAAGCGCTCCCAATTTTTGATACACTTCGAAGAACTTGTGGCTATTTTTTTGAATGGTATCTTTTTCGAAAAACTTCAATCGCTTGTCCATATCGTACTCCTGGCCTGAATAGATCAAGGGCATTCCTGGCGCCACATAACTAAGCGCCGCGAATGTTTCGGCTGCATCGCCCATACGTTCGTACACTGTACCATTCCATGAGTTTTCGTCATGATTGGAAGTGAAATTCATCAGGATATCATCGCCTTCGTACATTTCACTAATTGACTCCATACGCTTGTCCCATGCTTCGACCGTTTCTTTACCTTGTGCAATATCGTTCATTCGGTGATGCGTATCCCATCCGTAGGCCATGTCAAAAAGATCTCCTTTTAACAACTCGGGCTCCCACGCTTCAGCCAACATAAAAATGTCTTTCTTGGCTCGCAATTGCGGAATGGCTTCTTCCCAGAAATCGGTTGGCACACTTCCGGCCACGTCGCATCTAAATCCATCGATACCTTCTTCTTCAAGCCAATACAGCATATCTGCTATCATGGTCTTTCGGAGTTCTTGATTGTCATAATTTAAATCTGCCACATCGGCCCAACCGACAGGGGTACCGTCATCATTCAATGGATCGGTAATTTCTCCTTTATCATTTTTGGTGTAGAATTCTGGATGATCTTTGAGCCAAACGTGGTCCCATCCTGTATGATTTGGCACCCAGTCTAAGATGACGTAGATTTCGTTTTCATGGGCAGTTTTCAAAAGCTTTCTGAAATCATCAATGGTTCCGAACTCAGGGTTCACGGCTCTAAAATCGGAAACGGCATAGTAGCTCCCGAGGTACTTTTTACGTTCTTCTGGATCTTCAATATCAGATGCAAATAGATCTCCTTTGGCCTTTCTTTTGGTCTCGGAAATCGGATAGATCGGCATGAGCCATAAAATCTTTACGCCCATTTCCTTGAGCCTGGGAATATCTTTTGTAAATGCTTCGAAGGTTCCTTCTGCCGAATATTGACGAATGTTGGCTTCGTAAATTACTGCACTTTGTATCTCTTCTTGTGATATTGGTTTCATCTCAGTTTTTACAGCATCTGCCGCTGCCGAAACCGCATCGGGTTTCTTCTCTTGTTTACACGAGAATAACATGGTCGCAGACAGTATGCAAATAATGGTTTTCTTCATTGTTTTGGTTACTTCTTTAGGGTTATTTTCTTTTGGGTGTCTTTCATATCAATGTATAAGGTCGTGGTTTTGCTTTGACGATCCCATTCATAGGCAGTACGTTTGCCATCGACCTTCACTTTCTTTGGTTTTTCTGCTCCGTGTATCACCAAAGTGATTTTTCGGTTGACAGACTCATAGTTAGCACCTACTTCTTGTTTAAGATCAATAACTAGGGTCTTCTTCTTATTTGCAGATGCGAATCGGAGTATTTCATAGGATTGCTTCTCAAAAGCATTAGGTGTTTTTCCATCATCATCGTACATCATCCCTTTACTTGAGTTCAATGTCTCATCATGATAATAATGTACTGTTATTGCCTTTGTATCATAATATTCGGTGCTAGGTACAGGCTTAGTCATTGGGATGAACGCCCCTGCTCTGACAAAGGTCGGAATACGATCTTCTTCAACTTTCACAGTTGCATTGGTGCCTCCTTTGTAGTTTTTTCCGCTATAAAAATCAATCCAATTGCTTCCCTTCGGAAAATATACTTCGTGCGTTGTCTCTCCCTTTTTCATAATGGGCGACACCAAAAAATCATCCCCCCAGAAATAGGTGTTTGCCATGGTCGTGGTCCTCTTACTATCATCTTCAAAGAACAACGGACGCATGAGCGGAGTCCCATCTCGGTGGTTCTGAAAAACCGCGGTATAGTTATACGGCAACATGCGATACCTTAGTTCAATGGCCTTTTTGGCAAGCGCTTTGGTCTCCTTGCTCTTGTAAACCGGCTCTGACGGTACAGACTCTTGGGCGTGTGGTCTAAAAATGGGCTGAAAAACGCCATACTGCAACCATCTTGTGTATAGTTCATCGTCCTTATAATCACCAGCAAAACCACCCAAATCTGAGTGCATAAAGCCCATGCCCTGCATTCCCATTTGAAGTGCTATCTCTGGTTGCGGTTGAAATCCGCCCCAACTGCGATTTACATCGCCACTCCATGGAATCATCCCAAAACGTTGCGAACCCGAATATCCAGCCCTCATTAAAATAAAAGGACGTATCTCTGGAAAGTCTTTTTGATACCCTTCGTAGATCAATCGGGCCCAGTCGTGTCCATAAATGTTATGTACCTCATCGGCTGACCCTTTAGCGTGTTGTAGATCTGAAGGGTGCACTTCGGGCTCTCCTAGATCACCCCACCAACCTTCAAATCCATAATCTTCGATAAAGGCTTTGTAAATGCCCCAGAACCAATCGGCTCCTTCTTTTTTGTAGATATCCACAATACCAGTGTTTCCAAAGTAGAAATCATAACGATAGGGTTCTCCTTCTTTGTTTACGGCCAATGCCTCTTCGGCAACCGCCTCATCCCATCGATTCGATGTGGTCAAAATAAAGGGTTCGGTGATCAAGATGGTCTTGATACCTTTCTTCTCGAAATCCTGTACCATTTTCTTTGGTGATGGGAACGCTTTTGCATCAAATTCGAGATTTCCCATATGTCCTTGAATGTCTTTCCCAAACCAGAATAAGTCTAATATCACCGCATCGACCGGTATATCGTCCATTATAAACTTGTTGATCGTTTCTCGGGTTTCCTTTTCGGTGTGGTATCCGAACCTGCTAGCAAAATTACCAAGTGCCCAACGAGGTGGCATGGGTTGTTTTCCAGTGAGGTCGGTGTAGTTATCGAGCAATTCTTTCCAGTTATCTCCGATAATGATCTGATAGGTCATTCGGCCACTAATGGTCTCATATTTTAAGGTATTGTCTCCTTGGCTATCTAAATCTAAAAACCCGATTGGTGCATTGTCAAAGTGGATGGCATAGCGCTTGTTGGACAGTACGATCGGCATGGTGAAATTCATGAGTTCTGATCGTTCTTCATAGCCGTAATGAGCACGGTTGTAGAGTTGCAATCGGTTGCCGCGACGATTCATTCCTAGCGCTCGAGCTCCCCCTCCGTATAGCACTTCTTGTTTTGATAGATTGAATTCAAGGGTCTTCAGGCTATCGGCGACGTATCCTCTTTTTTCTGAGATGAGCGGCCTTCCCTTATGACTGTATTTAATTTGAAATGGAGCTGTGACAATGCTTACTTGCACGCCGCCGGTTCCGAAGGTGATCGTGTTTCCGACGTACGAATAGCTCGTTTCTAGTTGTTCTGGTTTCATCACTACCGCATGCGATCGAAGATCTGGTGTTTCCCCGGAAGGGACAAAACTCGTCTCCATGATATCCTGAGAATAAGGTGTGAAGGTGTATGTCCCATCATTGGTCACAACCTGAAATCGTCCGTTCTCTTCTGAATGCGAAACGTAGGTTCTTGACGAACTTTGGGCATTCGTAAGGAATGCAAGACATATAAGGATGACAGTGAGTATTCTCTGCATAGATGCTATTCTTTTAATAAAAATTCTAGGGGTATTTGCAGTCGGGACTGCCAGGCCAACTCTGAATGGTCGTGTCCTTCGAATGCTTTATTGTGTTGATGTCCTTTTCCCTTGATCAATTGAGTTACGGTTTCTTGATAGGGCAAGTACAATGCATCAAGGGTTTTGGTTCCGTAATCAAAATAGATCTTGTGTGTTTTGGACGTTGGAAGGGTCGTTTCCATATAATCGAAGAACGTCTTCGGGATGGGGTTATTTTTATTTGAATAGGTTCCAATCCAATGGGTCGACAAACAGGCTGCACCTCCAAAAACATTTGGGTATTCGCTGACAGCGTACATAGAAATCAATCCGCCCATACTGGACCCTGCGACGAAAGTGTTTTCGGGCCCTGTCAATACCGAAAAGTTACGATTGATAACAGGCTGCACCTCTTCAACAATAAACTTCAAATAGCTGTCTGCATTTAGCTGCTTGAAAGGTATGTTGTATTTTTTGGCTTCTACATACAACGAATCCTGGGTCTTTTTTGTCAAGGATTCAAAGGGTTTCTGCGGAAAATAATCGCTGTGTCTCAGCTCAGAGACATTCCAAAGGGCGACCACGATAAAATCGCGTGTAGTTTTGTTTTTCATCAAGGCGGAAGCATGCTCGTCTACCATCCATTCTTGTTTGTTCCAAGTAGTGGTAGCATCAAATAACATTTGTCCGTCGTGCATATAGAGTACCGCGTATTTTTTTTCTTCGGAATAGCTATCCGGAAGCCATACATCTACATTTCTAGCCGCCACGTGTTTTGACGGAAACACCTCTGCTCGAAGCAATTTACCGCTTGAAAGTTGTACGTCTTCTACTTGCTTAAAGCTGATTGATGGTAGTTCTTCTTTTGGTTCACTATCCTGTCCCTTGCAAGACAAAATCACTATTGAAATAAGTACGTAAACTATGTTTTTCATGTTTTCTTGTTCTAATCCAATTTGGTTGTAAGAAGCACGACTCCTTTATTAGCTAACGATAAACTTTGGTTCCATGTGATAGTTTCTCCAGAAACAATGTTTTTCATCCTCTTTCCGCTAAGGCCTAATTCTTCAAACTGACTCAAATCTAAATCGATGGTTTGATCGTTCTTATTTAGGATCAATAACACCGTTTCGTCTTCAAGCGAACGTGCCAGTACATACGTACGGTTATATGGTGCGAAATGCAGGGTCTTTCCTTCGTGAATGGCCTTGCTAGACTTTCGATAATCAAGCACCGTTTTTAAGAACGATTGCATGTCTTTTTGGGCTTCAGAAAGTCCTTTTCCAGTAAATGCATTCACATTATCACCTTCCCATCCACCTGGGAAATCGGTTCTGATCAAGCCGTGGTCGCCCGGTTTTGCAGAGTTTTGCATCAAAATCTCCGTACCGTAATATACTTGCGGAATTCTGGGTAGTGTCAACACCGTGGCCAAGGCCATTTTGGTCAAGGTTAGGTCCTCGTTCAATTGGGTATGGATCCTGTCCATATCGTGATTGTCTGAGAAAATCACAATGTCCTTCGGTCTCGGATAAATAAAATCATTGGCGAGTCCTTCATACAGTTTCACAAGTCCTTTGTCCCATGATTCTTCTTCTTTTAGTGCTTGTGTGATATTGGATTGCATCGCAAAATCCATGGTCGATTTAAGGTTTGAATCGTAACCGTCTTTGTTGTTATTTCCATCTTGCCAATACGCAATCAGCAATGGGTTATAGCTCCATTCTTCTCCTACTATATTGAAGTTGGGATACTCGTTCATGATCGCGCCTGCCCAAGCAGCCATAAACTCTTTATCGGGATACGGATAGGTATCCTGTCTGATTCCGCCTAATCCTAGCGTTTCGATCCACCAAATGCTGTTTTGGGTGATGTAGTTTGCCATAAACGGATTGCGTTGATTTAGATCCGGCATGGCATCTACGAACCAACCGTGGGTCATTCCTTTAGCATCTTTTTTCGACGCATACGGGTCTTGATTCGTGGTACGTCGGTGGTTGGAGTATTTGGTCTTCTCTTTGTTCTCGTATCCTTTTTGGTAATTGACCCAATCTTCGAACGGAAGGTCTTTCATCCACCAATGCTCGAGTCCGCAATGATTGGCGACTTGGTCCATGATGAGTTTTATGTTTTTTTCGTGGGCTTTGTCTGCCAGTTCTTTATAATCCGTTAAGGTTCCGAAACGCGGGTCTACTCTGTAAAAGTCGGTCATTGCATAGCCATGATACGACCATTGTGGCATGTCGTTGATCAACAACGGACATGACCATATGGCGGTGAAGCCCATATCGGCAATATAGTCGAGACGGTTTGTGATGCCCTTGATATCCCCTCCATGGCGGGCATAATCTAAGGAACGGTCAATAGTCTTTTCGCGTAAACTGCTGTCAATGTCGTTTGTCGGGTCTGCATTGGCAAAACGATCGGGCGTGATCAAATAGATCACATCGCTGCTATCGAAACCTACATAGGATGCGGCATCGCGATTTCGAGCCTTGAGTTCATATGTATAAGACAAATCCTTTCCTCTTTTGCGATCAAAGGTTATTTTGAACGTCCCAGGTTTTGTATTCGATGCAATGTGCAGGTCGATGAAAAGATAATTCGGACTCTTGGCTTTGCTTACTTTTTCAATCGTTACACCTTCGTACGAAATCTGAGGTTGTGTTGCACCAACATCAGGCCCTTTAACAAGCAATTGCACCTCGGTTTTTTTAAATCCGACCCACCAGTTAGGTGGTTCGACACGCTCGATCTGAGCATGGCCCCACATTCCGAGTAACAAAAGCATTCCGCAGAAAAAATAACGAAACATACGGGTGGTATCCCCAACAATTTTTGGGGTGATCATAGTACTTTTCACAATAGTAGTTTTGGTCTTATTATTTCAAGGCGTTTTGCCTATCGGTCTAGGCTCACCAGATTATTGGGAGCTACTTTAATTTCTTTTCCATCAACCAGGATGGTGAGTTCTTGATCGCCTTCCAATTCAAAGGTGGTTCCGGATTGGTTTACATTTACCTTCAATATTTGATGTCTAAAATTGACCTTGAAGGAATAGGCATCCCATCCCGATGGAATCTTTGGCTCAAATGAAAGCGTGTTGTTCTTTACTCTCATGCCTCCAAATCCTTCGACGATGCTCATCCAGGTTCCTGCCATTGAGGTAATGTGAAGCCCTTCTTCTACTTCTTTATTGTAATCGTCCAAATCAAGGCGCGACGTACGCAAATAGAAAGTGTACGCTTGCTTCATGCGGTCTAGCTTGGCAGCAAGAATACTGTGTACACATGGTGACAAAGACGACTCATGAACGGTGAACGGCTCATAGAAATCAAAGTGACGTTCGAGCTCGTCGGTCGTAAATTGGTCTTCGAAGAAATAGAAGCCTTGAAGGGTATCTGCTTGCTTAATATAGGGTGAGCGCAAGATGCGATCCCATGACCATTTTTGATTAATTGGACGTTGATCGTTACTCAATTGATCAACCGTTACCAGTTCTTTGTCTAAGAACCCGTCTTGTTGCAAGAATACTTTGTGGTCTTCGCTATAGGGGTAGTACATTTGCTCTGCTACCTGCAACCATTGCTCAACTTCTGACCAGTCGAGATCTGTTTTGGACATGATTCGATTATAGTCGCTCTCGTACTCGTCTTTTATTTTCTTTATGTTTTCGACCGCGTATTCAATACACCAACTCGCGATGTAGTTTGTGTACCAGTTGTTATTTACGTTATTCTCATATTCGTTTGGCCCTGTCACCCCAAGAATCACGTACTTATTCTTCGCCTTAGAGAAAGTAGCCCTTTGGTGCCAAAAACGTGCAATACCGATTAGCACCTCTAATCCCATTTCTGGTATGTAGCTGTAATCTCCCGTATAGCGGTGATAATTAAAAATTGCAAAAGCGATGGCCCCGTTTCGGTGGATCTCTTCAAAGGTGATCTCCCATTCGTTATGGCATTCTTCGCCATTCATGGTCACCATTGGATAGAGTGCGGCACCGTTGTCAAACCCTAACTTCTGAGCATTTTCAATCGCCTTTTCAAGATGTTTGTAACGGTACTCTAAGAGGTTTCTGGCCACCTGTTGATCTTTGGTCGCCATATAGAATGGAATACAATATGCTTCGGTATCCCAATAGGTGCTTCCTCCATACTTTTCTCCAGTAAATCCTTTCGGGCCAATGTTTAGTCTGGCATCTTTTCCTAGATAGGTATGGTTAAGGTGCATGATGTTGAAACGAATTCCTTGCTGGGCTTTGGTATCACCTTCGATAGTGATATCGGCCATTTCCCAGATTCGCCCCCATGCTTCTTTTTGCTTGCGAAGGAGTCCTTCGAAGCCTAGTTCGGTTGCTTTGTCGAAAGCGTCTTTTGAAGCATTGACCAACTCGTACTTATCGTGGTTCATTGAATTGGTGTATCCTCCAAATTTCTGTAAAACTGCTGTTCCGTTTTTGGCAACTTTGGCTTTGTATTGAAAGGATATCTTTAAGGAAGATTTGTCTATGGCATTCTGAGACTTGGTCTCTTCGCCATCAACAAACAACGTGGTTTGCATACCAGTACACACATAAAAGTGGGTCTTTTCGGTACGAGAGGTAATGAAGGCACGGTTGTCTTCGTAACGCACATCAAGTGTATCCCAAAACTTATCGTCCCAATTGGAGTCTTCGTTTTGGATGCCTGCATCTAAATACGGTTCAAAAACGACTTCGCAGTCAGAAGATAGTGGAGTTACTGCATATTGAATGGCGCCTACCTCATCAAGGTCAACGCTCAAGAATCGTTTGGCCACTACTTTGATCACTTGATCATTTTCTAATGTAGCCGTAAAGCTTCGCTCGTACCAACCTTCTTTCATGTTGAGTTCTCTTCGGAAATCTTCAACCTTCTTGCACTTAAAAAGGTCAAGGAGCTCTCCGTTGACATATACATTGATCCCAATCCAATTGGGTGAATTAAGCACTTTGGCAAAATATTCTGGGTATCCATTTTTCCACCAACCTACACGTGTTTTATCTGGATAATAAACCCCTGCCACATAGCTTCCTTGAAAAGTAGGTCCGGAATAATGTTCTTCAAAATTGGCACGTTGCCCCATAGCTCCATTGCCCAAACTGAAAAGGCTTTCAGACGACTTTACGCGTTCGACATTGAATCCTTCTTCTATGATCGACCAGTTATTTGGTATGATATAATCTTGGTTCATAATGAAATTATGTTGTCACTAGTTCTTTTATAAAATCTATTTCTATCTCTGTGAAATCTTTGAACACATGGTCTGCATGTCCAAGCACTTCCTTGTCTCCAATTCCTATGGAAATCATATTGGCGGAGTTGGCTGCGGTTACTCCCGCTACTGAATCTTCAAACACGATACAGTTCTCTGGATCCATGTTCAGGTTCTTTGCAGCATTCAAGAATACTTCGGGGTCTGGTTTTGCCTTGGTAACGTCATTGCCGTCCACAATGGTGTCAAATTTTTCTAACAAATTTACCTTCGCTAAAATCGGCCGTGCATTCTTACTGGCTGAGCCCAATGCGATCGGCTGCTTTGCATCTACAAGGTATGCCAATATCTTTGTTACATCGGGAAGAATCTCATCTTCACTCATGCCTTCAATATACGAAAGATATTCCTCATTTTTCTTTACCAAATGACCGTTAAACTCTGATTCTGAAAGTTTTACACCTCCCCACTCCAAAATGGTCTCAAGCGATCGTATTCTACTAACTCCTTTGAGCAGTTCGTTTTGTTCGGGTGTGATATCAAAGCCCAACTCGTTCGCTAGATTTTTCCATGCGAGGTAATGGTATTTAGCGGTATCTACGATCACGCCATCGAGATCAAATATGAATCCTTTGTTTTTCATTATATATTGTTAAGCACTAAGTTGTTTATCTTTAACTGTTAAGGTAATAAGTCCTGCTAAGATCATTGACAATCCTCCGATAATCAGCGCGTAAATCGGTTGGTTGCTAAAAAAAGTGGATACTAAAAACCCTAAAATAGAAGCTGCCACAAGTTGAGGGATTACAATGAAAAAGTTGAAAACGCCCATATAATAACCCATTTTAGAGGCTGGTAAAGCTCCCGAAAGAATCGCGTAAGGGACAGACAAAATACTAGCCCACGCAATACCCACTCCAATCATGGGAAGCCATTCTAACACAAATCTTGAAGGCTCTGAAATGAAGTAAATGGACATGAGCCCAAACCCTCCAAGAACCAAGGCTAAGAAGTGTGTAAATTTTCTACTTGTCTTTTTTGCCAAAATCGGCAATAAAAAAGCAACAATAGCAGCAACTAAATTATAGTTGGCGAACATCTCGCCCACCTGGTTTGCCCCAACGTTATAGGCTTCAGATGTTGTGTCTGTACTGTCGTAAATATGCTGGGTAACCGCTCCTGTGGTATAAATCCACATAGAGAACAAAGCAAACCATGAGAAAAATTGCACCCAAGCCAGTTGTTTCATAACATCTGGCATGAATTGAAAATCATTCATGATGGTCACAAAACCATTCTGATGCTTGCCATTCTTTTGAAAAAGCCCAGAGATGATCAATGCAATTCCTCCCATTCCTATCAAGCCCATTGACAGTACAAATAGGTCCTTTTTTAGATTGAAATGATATATAATATAACTAAACAATAGGCCTACTATCAAAGCAGTAATTCCTATCATCAAATGTTTTTTTCCGTTTTGGGAGTACCAAGTTTCGGGTAGTTCTTCCTTCTCGAAGTCGCCCTCTTCAGCATCTTCAAAGGCTTTCATTTCTTCAGGCGTATATTCTTTTGACTTAATGACCGTCCAAAGCACAGCTGTAAGGAAAGCAGCACCTCCTATGTAAAAGGAAAACTTCACCGAGTCAGGAATGATTCCTTCTGGAGCCGTATTGCTCACTCCAAAATAGGTCAGTATGTTGGGAAGTTTGGAAGCAACATAGGCTCCAATACCAATGAAAAAACTCTGCATGGCAAAACCCAAGGTTCTTTGTTCATCCGGAAGATTATCTCCAACAAATGCTCGAAAGGGTTCCATTGAAACATTGATAGAAGCATCCATGATCCAAAGCATTCCGGCAGCAAACCATAATATTGGTGAATTAGGCATGATGAACAAAGCTGCAGAAGCCAAAATTGCCCCTACCAGAAAATAAGGTCTTCTTCTACCTAATTTTGTCCAAGTTCGATCGCTAAAATATCCAATGATCGGCTGTACAATCAATCCAGTAAGTGGCGCTGCCACCCAAAGAATTGGGATGTCGTCAATTTCTGCACCTAAGGTCTGGAAAATTCGACTGACGTTAGCATTTTGTAGGGCGAAACCCATTTGAATTCCAAGAAATCCGAAACTCATGTTCCAAATATCCCAGAAACTTAATCTACGCTTTTTCATATCGTACTTTTAAATGGTTACGATAAGCGCTATGACTTATCAAAACTTATGTTGAGAAGTGAAGTATAAGCTTTGAATGAGGTGGTAAATATATAACTTTTTTTATATCTGCAACGTTAAATTCTATTTTGTAGAGTCTCTTGTAATTAATTCAGTCTTAATGATTTTAGTGGTAAACTGTTCTTCATCGACTACCTCATCGAGCTTATCGATCAAAAGATCTGCAGCCGCACCTCCGATTTCAACTCCGTGTTGACTAACCGTTGTCAAAGTCGGGTATGAGTGCTTGGATAGCACCCCGTCAGAAAAGCCGATAACGGCCAAGTCCTCAGGCATTTTAAGTCCTTTTCTACGAGCTACCTTCATAGCTGTCACGGCGTATAATTCGTTCACACCAAACACGGCATCGATCTCTGGCATTTTCTCTAAAGTCTTTTCGATCTCGCGTTCTAATTTTGCAATTTCAGCTTCCTCACTATTGGTGTCTTTGACCTTGATAATGAGATTGGGATCGGCTTCTATCTTATTTTTTGAAAGTGCTTCGAGATATCCTTGAGTCCGCATTTTTCCAACATTAACATAGTCTTTAGTTGTCACCAAAAGAATGTTCTTGCAACCGTCATCAATCAATTTTTGCACCGCCATCTTAGCACCTTCGGTATCATCAACGACTACTTTATCGCAGAGAATCTCATTAATAACCCTATCAAACATCACAATCGGGATTCCTTGATTAATTGTTTCCTCTAAGTGATGATAGTCTTGCTGCTGCAGGGTTTCCTTTGAAATCGACATGATAAAACCATCAATGCTACCATTGACAAGCGTTTCCATGTTAATGACCTCTTTATCGAAAGACTCATTAGAAAGTCCGATGATCACATTGTAACCCCTCTTGTTCGCTACCTGCTCAATACCACTGATCACCTTGGCAAAGAAGTGATGCACAATCTCAGGAATGATCACACCTATGGTCTTGGTTTTTCGATTTTTAAGGCTTAGGGCGATGTTGTTGGGGCGGTAGTTATACAACTTGGCAAATGCCTGAATCTTTTGGCGTGTATCCAAGCTTATCTCTTTGCTGTCTTTTAATGCTTTTGACACCGTTGAAATCGAAACATCCAACTCTTTTGCGATCTGTTTTAAGGTGATTTTCCTCTTCATGATAATTGTGAACTTGGCAATAAATGCGGTCTATTTTTAAATTATGATCAAGATACCCATTTGATCTTTAACATATTGCTTGTTTTCAAAAAGTTTTCAACACGAAAACGTTGTAATTGCCCTGTATCACTGGGCTCGTCAAAATTTTACAATGTTTTTACATAGTTTTAACATCGAGAAGTGAATTATAAGTTAAAAGTAAGTAAACAAATCTAATTCAAATCATTGTATGAAAACATTACAAGCATACCTGCTAATGTTGTTGTTGACCATCCCCCTAGGCGTTTTCGCCCAGACAACCGTTAGTGGTGTAGTAACCGAACAAGCAACAGGGGCACCCCTACCGGGTGTGAATGTGGTTGTGAAGGGTACTTCAAATGGAACTTCGACCGATTTTGATGGAAACTACCAGATACAGGCCAATCAGGGCGACATCTTGGTGTTCACCTATATCGGTTTTAAGGAAGTAGAAATCCCCGTAACCTCAAACACAGTAAACGTAGCGCTCCAAGAGGATGCGTCACAACTTGATGAAGTAGTTGTCATCGGATACGGAACTACCCGAAAAGAAGATCTAACTGGGGCCGTTGATCTGGTAACATCAAAAGATTTCAATAAGACTCCCGCCGTAGCACCGCAACAACTTATTCAAGGTAAGATTGCCGGTGTTTCGATCGTTTCAGGAGGTGGGGCTCCTGGAGAAGGACTTAATGTATTGATCAGAGGTATTAGCTCGCTGAGCCTTAATAGCAATCCATTGTTCGTTATAGACGGAATTCCGTTAAACGATGGTGGCGTCGGAGGTACCAGAAACCCGCTTAACCTTATCAACCCTAATGACGTCGAGTCGATCACTGTATTAAAAGACGCATCAGCAACCTCTATCTACGGATCAAGAGCTGCCAATGGGGTTGTGATCATCACCACCAAAAAAGGAAAGACAAGTGACTTCAAATACAACTTTAGAAGTACGGCCACCGTGTATGAACCTACAGAGTTTGTAGACGTTTTGAACGCTGACGAGTTTAGAAGTTTAGTGACTTCAACTGGCGACCAAGACCTGATTGACCTTTTGGGCAACGCCAACACAGACTGGCAAGACGAGATCTACACTACCGCTTTCGGTACGGACCTATCGTTTAGTGCTACTGGTGCTGCTTTTGGAGTGCCATTACGTGCGTCTATCGGACACACTGACCAAACGGGTATTCTACGAGGAGACGAGTTAGAGCGTACCACTGGTTCTTTGAATCTAACGCCAAAGTTCTTTGACGATAAATTGAGAATTGAATTGAACGGGCGTTTCGCGTATACCGAAAACAACTTTGCAAACAGAGGAGCCATCGGAAGTGCTGTTGTATTCGACCCGACTCAAGCGCTATACGATGTGAACTCTCCGTTTACAGCCTTTAACGATGAAAACGGAAACCCTGTTGGATATTTCTCTTGGCTCAACGCCGCTGGAGATCTTCAGCTTAACTTAGCACCGACCAACCCATTGGCCTTGATCGAACTTCCTGAGAACAAAGCAACCGTAAGACGTTTTGTCGGAAACGCCAAGATCGATTACGACCTTCCATGGGTTGAAGGGTTAACCGCTACCGTTAATGGAGGTTATGATGTTTCTAACAGTAACGGATTCACAAGAACTCCTAATAACTTTCCAACTTCGTCTACAGGATTCGACGGTTCTAGAAACAACTATATCAATGAAGCTAAAAACTACTTATTTGACGCCTATTTGACATACCAAAGAGAATTTGGAGACCACAACATCACGGCAACTGCAGGGCATTCGTACCAACGATTCGAGTTTGACAACTCGTCTAGAAACGTAACTCGATTCTTAGACGGATCAGGAGCTTTAGACCCATCATCTATCGATCAGTCATTTATTGATCGTTCAGAAAATGTATTGTTGTCATACTTCGGAAGGCTTAACTATGACTTCCAAGGAAAATATTTGATCACTGCCACCTTAAGAGCAGATGCATCTTCTAAACTGAATCCAGACGATCGTTGGGGATACTTCCCATCGGCCGCCTTTGCATGGAACATTCACAACGAAGACTTCCTTCAGGATTCGTTCTTCAGTGAGTTGAAACTACGCGTTGGTTATGGTGAAGTAGGAAACGTGAACGGACTAGGAGATTACGGTTTCTTGACCCGTTACGTAGGAAGTACTGAAACTGCCGAGTATCAATTCGGAAACGAATTCTTCCAAACCTTTAGACCGGAGCCGATCAACGAAAACCTTAAATGGGAAATCGGAAACACCATCAACGCCGGAATCGACTTTAGCATTCTAGACAATCGCGTTTCGGGATCGGTGAATGCGTATATTAAGAAGACGAAAGATCTGATCGCGCCAACAACGGTAGATCCTTTCACCAACTTTGGAAACATTATCTCTGCCAACATTGGTGACATGGAAAACCGAGGAATCGAATTCGAGCTAGGAGTAACGCCAGTGAGAACCGAAAACTTTACTTGGAACATCAATTACAACTTCGCCTTTAATGATAATGAGATCACCAGACTTCCAGACCCACAAGATGTAGGTGGTATCTCGGGAGGTGTGGGTAATACAGTACAACGTCACCAGGTAGGACGTGCTCCATACGCATTCTTCGTATACAAGCAGATCTACGACGACCAAGGAAGACCGATCGAAGGAGCATACGCCGATCTTAACGACGACGGACAAATCAACTCTAGCGACCGTTACTTCTTTAAGAGTCCATATGCAGATATCATCATGGGCCTTACTACAGATGTTAGCTATAAGAACTTTGACCTATCTGTAGTATCAAGAGCAAGCATTGGCAACTACGCATACAACAACGTAGCTAGCCAGGCAGCTTTTAATAACATTGGTCAAAACGGCATTTTGAGTAACATCCATGCCGATTACCTTTCAACGAACTTCCAACAATTCACTGAAACAAATTTGTTGAGTGACCACTTTGTAGAGGAAGCTTCATTCTTTAGACTAGATAACGTAACTTTAGGATATACGTTCCAAGAGGCCATCAACAACAACCCACTTAGGTTTTACATCTCGGCCAACAATGTACTCGTCGTTACTGACTACGAAGGATTGGATCCTGAAATTACGGGAGGAATTGATAATAACTTCTATCCTAGACCAAGAACATTCGTGTTTGGTGTAGATGTAAACTTTTAAACGCTTAGAAAATGAAAAAATTAAGTTATCTAATTTTCGGAGTGGTAGGAATGTTGTTCTTCAATGCCTGTCATGACGATTTAAATCAGACACCCATCGACCCAGACCTTTTTACCGAGGTAGATGTATTTGCCAATGCTGATGAAGCCAAAGGCGCCCTTGCAAAAGTGTACGCAAGTTTGGCCATTACAGGGCAACAAGGACCTGCAGGACAACCTGATATTGGAGGCATCGACGAAGGATTCTCTCAATACACACGTATGTTGTTCAACTTAAACGAATTGACTACAGATCATGCGGTAGTTGGATGGGGAGACCCAGGACTTCCAAACTTGCACGAAATGAACTGGGGTGCAGGAAACGACTTTACCACAGCCATGTACTTTAGATTGGCGCAGGTTGTTTCGTTTAGCAATTCATTCATTTCGAACGCGCAGCAATTGGCCAGTGACCCAGAAGTAGCTTCTTTTATTGCAGAAGCACGTTTCATCAGAGCCTATGCATACTACAACCTAATGGACTTGTATGCAAATGTTCCGTTAGAAACAGCTATTTCGGCAACGCTTCCGCAGCAAAGTAATAGACAAGACATCTTTGCCTTTGTAGAGAGTGAATTGTTAGAAGTACAGGACCTTTTAAAAGAATCACGTCAAAACGAGTACGGTCGTGTAGATCGCGTTGCAGCTTGGGCATTACTTTCTAGATTGTATCTAAATGCTGAAGTGTTTATTGCACAAAGTAAGTATGCGGAAGCTGTACAGTTTGCTGAAAATGTGATCAACAGTAGCTACTCGATCAATACGAGTGACGGTAATGCCAGCGGTTCGGCTTACGACGAATTGTTCTTAGCTGACAATGATACCAACGGTGCTCAGAACGAATTCATCTTTGCATTAAACTTCGACGGAATCAGCACACAAACGTTTGGAGGCACTACCTTCTTAACACATGCACCTGTTGGTGGTACGATGGACCCAGTTGATTTTGGAATCAACGGAGGTTGGTTCGGATACAGAACCACAAAAGCATTTGTTCAAAAATTCGATTATGCAGCCACCGCTTCTGACGGAGACGGTTTTCCAATAGCGTGGTCTGACGGAAGAGCACTCTTCCATACCGACGGACAGAATTATGAGATACAAACTATCGCCAACACTTTTGAAGATGGCTACGGAGTGACCAAGTTCAAAAATGTAGATGTAAACGGCAACGCCGGAAGCGATTCTTCAGGAAACTTCGTAGATATCGACCTTCCGCTAATTCGTTTAGCCGAAGTATACTTAAATTATGCCGAAGCTGCCGTAAAAGGTGGAGGGGGAACGCTAGCAAATGCCGCAACCTATATCAACGAGTTGCGAACAAGAGCAGGCGCTCCAACAATTACGCAAGGTGATATTACCGAGCAATTTGTCTTAGACGAAAGGTCAAGAGAATTGTATTGGGAAGGCTTCAGAAGAACCGACCTCATCCGAGCAGGACAATTTGTAAGTGGCTCATACCTCTGGCCATTTAAAGGAGGATCTTCTAACGGAAATCCAGTTGACGAATTTAGAAGACTGTTCCCTATCCCGGATAACGTATTACTTACCAATCCTAACCTAACTCAAAACTCAGGCTACTAAACAATAGAACAATGATGAAGACTAAATTAAATACACTAACCAGAGCCTTTATGGCTGTATTGGCAGTAAGTTTTTTCGCTGCCTGTGAAAACGACGACGTCGAACTGATCTTTACCGCCCAAGATCCTTCTGAAGCGGTGACATTCTCAAATAACTTCGCAGATGAATATCTGCTATCAAATGAAACAAGTAGCAACAATGCGGAGACCTTCGTTTGGACGGCTCCTGATTTTGGTGCACAAACACCGATCAGCTACATTTTCGAAGGGTCTACTGACCAAACTTTCGGGGCCGTAGAATACGACTCAGGAACCTTGGGTGAAACCAACCATTCTGTACGTGTAAGTACATTACTTACTATGGCAGAGACCTTAGGATTGGATGCAGACCCAGCAACTACAGATGGTGCTGGAGAACCTAACAACACCGGAACAGTATACTTTAGAGTACGTGCGTTCATCGGTGACGACGGAGCCACTGCTGGCATCTCGTCAACTTCTGACCCAATTGCCTTGAATATCACATTGATAGAAGCCACAGGAGATGGTGGTTCAGGAGTTGAGCTTTCGTCTTGGGGTATTGTAGGATCGGCTGCCAATGATTGGGGAGCCACACCAGATTTACCTTTTTACACAACAGACGCAGCCAACGTATTTGTTGCGTACGCAAACCTGATCAACGGAGAAATCAAGTTTAGAGAAAATAACGACTGGGCCAATAACTTTGGAGACACAGGTGCCGACGGAACGTTAGACGCTGGTGGAGACAACATTGCTGTAACAGCTGGCGACTACAAGATCACGATCAACCTAAACGACAATACGTACACCATTGAGGCCTTCTCAATCGGAATTGTCGGATCGGCTTGGAACGATTGGGGCAATGCCGGACCAGATGCAAAGCTATTCTACGATTACACTACCAATACTTTTAAGGTAGGTGTAAAACTTTTGGATGGCGAAATGAAGTTACGTCTCAACAACGATTGGGGAACAAACTACGGTGATGATGGTGCTGACGGTACGCTTGAGCTTAACGGTGCTAACATCGTTACTACTGCTGGATTCTACATGGTCACTATGGACATGGAAACATTGGCCTACACAGTAGAAGCTACAGATATCTGGGGTGTAGTAGGTTCTGGATATAACGATTGGGGTAACGCCGGACCAGACGCCTCCTTTACAGAATTAGCTGAAGGTGTTTGGTTTGCCGAGAACGTTACACTCGTTGACGGTGAAATCAAATTCAGAGTCAACGAAGATTGGGGTAACAACATCGGAGACGACGGTGCCGACGGTACTCTTGAGGCCAATGGTGCTAACATTGTCGTAACCGCAGGGGTTTACGACATCACGTTGAACTTCAACGATAATACATATACCATTCAATAAAATGGGTAATTAGGCAAATAATCAAGAGGTTGTATTCAATACAGCCTCTTGGTGTTTTGTCAAGTAGGGTTCATACCCCAAAACCACTAAAATCTTTATGATGAAAAAACTACTCAGTCTATTCATTTTAACCATATCATGCTTTTCATTTGCCCAACAACAGACAGTGAGCTATTCGGTATCGCCATCAACATTTGAAGAGACAGACAACATCACCATCACATTTGATGGAAGCAGCATTAACGAGGCCGCCTGGGGCGTCACAGGTAATGCCCTATATCTTTGGGCATGGTCTTTTGACCTCAATCTCGCCAACATTCAAGATTGTCCTACTAACGGTAGCTGGACCAATTCAGACGAAGCGAATCGATTGACATATAACAGTGGCAGTGACACGTATACCATTTCTTTTGTGCCTTCCACTTTTTATAGTAGAACAGGAATCGGAAGAATCGGCTTTTTGGTCAAGGCCAAAGACGGAACTGGCGATAAAAAGTCACAAGACATCACTGTTGATGTTGGAGCCTTTCAAGTTGTTTTGAACAGTCCGGCAAACAACTCGACTACCATTCTATCTTCAGGAGACAACTTTAGCATCACCGCTCAAAATACAGGCGGAAACGCTAATTATACATTACGAGCTAATGGCGCTGTATTGGATACACAAAACGGAATCTCTAATTATTCCTACACCCATACCAACATTACTGCCAACCAAACCTATGAATTGGAGGTAGACCAAGGAGGTTCTATCATTACTAAGAACTTTTCGGCATTGGTAGACCCTGGCACCACTTTCGCTGTAATGTCCATGGACTTTGAGGACGGTATCAATTATGACAGTACAGACCCCACAAAAGCAACGCTAGTTTTATATGCTCCGGGGAAGGATTTCGTGTACGTTTCCGGAAGCTTCAACAACTGGCAACCGAATACTTCCTATGCCATGAAAAGAGATCCCACGCGCAGTAGCAAGTTCTGGGTCGAATTGACAGGGCTAACTTCCCAGAAGATTGAAACTTTTCAGTATTGGGTAGTTGATAAAACACCTGCCGCTAACTCTCCTTCATTGGTGAAAACCGCCGATCCATTTTCGACATTGGTACTGTCACCTTTCGATGACCCGTTTATTCCGTCAAGCACCTATCCTAACCTTCCGGCCTATCCTTCGGGACAAGAACGAGAGGTAACGGTGCTACAAACAGGACAAACTGAGTACCCTTGGGTGGTGACCAATTTTACCAAGCCTAAGAAGGAAGATTTGATAGTTTACGAAGTGTTAATCAGAGATTTCGATGCCAATCGCAATTATCAAGACCTTATAGATCGTATAGACTATTTCAAAAATCTAAATGTGAACGCTATCCAGTTAATGCCTATCATGGAGTTTGAAGGAAACGAGAGCTGGGGATACAACACCTCATTTCACATGGCTTTGGACAAGTTTTACGGTACGTCGGACAAATTCAAAGAGTTCGTTGACCTCTGCCATCAAAATGGCATTGCGGTAATTTTAGACATCGCTTTGAATCATGCCTTTGGAAGGAATCCGCTAGTAAGAATGTGGATGGATGATGCCGATGGTGACGGATGGGGAGAGCCTGCAAGCGACAATCCGTATTTCAATACGGCACCCACGCATTCATATAATGTAGGGTCAGACTTTGACCATTCGAGCACCTTGACAAAAGATTATACCAAGCGAGTGACTCAATATTGGATTGAAGAATTCAAAATCGATGGTTTTCGATGGGACCTTACAAAAGGTTTCACCCAAAACTGTTCGAGTGCAGATGAAGGGTGCACCAATGCATTTCAAGCAGATCGCGTAGCTGTTTTAAAAGAGTACGCCGATCACACATGGACAATAGACGATGATCATTATGTAATCTTTGAGCATCTCGGTACAGACGCAGAAGAACAAGAATGGGCCAACTACCGCATCGCCGAAGGTAAAGGCATTATGATGTGGGGTAAGATGACCGACCAATACAATCAATTGACCATGGGGTACAACACCAACGCAGACATCGACCGTATGGGAAGCGATAGTCACGGGTTTACCGCAAACCGCCTGATGGGATATGCAGAAAGTCATGACGAAGAACGCTTGATGTATAAAAATTTGCAATTTGGTAATGCAACTGTAGGTTCTCATGATGTCACTGACCTTGACACAGCACTTTCAAGAATGTCAGCACTGGGAGCTACTTCGATTATGATTCCAGGTCCAAAAATGATCTGGCACTTTGCAGCATTAGGAATGGAGAACTCCATCTTTACCTGTACAAACGGAACGGTCAACACCAATACAGATGCTACCGCTGGTGATTGTAAGCTAGATACGAAGCCACAGCCGCAATGGGCCAATAACTGGCTCTCTGATACCAATAGATCACAGATCTATAACGATTGGAGTCGCTTGATCGACCTTAAGATCAATGAAGATGTATTTGAAGGAGATTACACTATTAGTTCGTATAACAACAACGACTACTACCCGATCATCCACATTAGTGATGCTACCCTTCCTAATACTGGTATTAAAGATGTCATTGTAGTTGCTAACTTTAATGTCACCACTCAAAGTATTGTTCCGGGTTTTCCGTATACCGGAACCTGGTACGATCTAATGGACAATAGTGTACTGAACGTTTCAAGTACGACCGACCCTATTTCCATCCCTGCTGGACAATTCAGAATATTTGGAAACAACGCGACCACCTTGTCTGTTGATAGTATCATTGATGAAGACCGCATTGCCATGTATCCAAATCCTTCAGCATCCCAATTTGCTATTACGAAGAATGTAGAACAAGTTCATATCTTCGACATTAGTGGAAAACTGGTAAAGGTTTTTGAAGATAACTTCAATGCCGGGTATGTATTTACTATTGATGACCTATCTCGAGGAATCTATTTTGTCAAAGTCAAATTTGAAGGGAAACAAAACACCTTAAAGCTTATAAAAGAGTAGTAAAAAATTAAGACGATAATATTGTATTAAAAGCACCGAAAACCGGTGCTTTTTTTGTTTGTCAAATTCACAACATCAACCTATCATATTTTCATGAAATTAACAATTATGTTGCTGAAAAAATAAACAGCCCTCAACCTAACTGCGTAATTTTTAGTATCTTAATAAAAAAAAGCAAAGTTATTAACACGAAAACGTTTTCGATTTTGTCGAACGTTTAAGTTCTTTCTTTTAACACAATTTTTATATAAATTTAACTTTAAACTGAACTTTTAACAAGTTGAAAATTAACCATTTTAAACCTTAAAAACTTTAAATTTTATGAAGAATAGTCTACTCAGAGGGTTTGCGTTCCTCTCTGCGTTTCTTATGTTTGGATTCGCACAGGCGCAAACAGTATCGGGTACTGTCTCTGATAGTTCGGGACCTTTACCTGGTGCCAACATCATTGTGAAAGGGACGTCCAATGGTACGCAATCAGACTTTGACGGAAACTATACATTGAACAATGTAGCAGCAGACGCTGTTCTTGTGTTTAGCTATGTTGGTTTTGAATCCCAGGAAGTCCCCGTCAATGGTCGTTCAACTATTAATGTAACACTCCAAGAAGATGCCAGCGAACTAGACGAGGTAGTCATCATCGGATACGGTCAAACCACCGTAAAAGATGCTACCGGTTCGGTAACCGCAGTAACATCCGACGACTTTAACCAAGGGGTCATTGCTTCACCAGAACAATTGATTCAAGGTAAAACCGCAGGGGTGCAAATTACACAAACAAGTGGGGAACCGGGTGCCGGAGTAGCGATTCGTATTCGTGGTACCAACTCGGTTCGGTCTAATAACAATCCGCTTTTCGTGGTAGACGGTGTTCCGTTAGCTGGTGACGATACCTCTGGAGAAGGTGTCGACGTTGGTTTCGGGTCAGGGACCGCTAAAAACCCATTGAACTTCTTAAACCCTAACGATATTGAAAGTATCAGTATTCTTAAGGATGCCTCTGCTACAGCCATCTATGGTTCTCGTGGTGCTAACGGGGTAGTGATTATCACGACAAAAAGTGGTAAGGGTGCTACAGGTGGAAAGTTTGAATTCAGCTCTAACTTAAGTTTTTCTAAAGCGGCTGAACGCTATGATCTACTCAATGCTTCAAGATATTTGTCAGAAACACAGCGATTAGGCCTTAATGTCTCTGAGAGAGATTTTGGTGGAAACACTGATTGGCAAGATGTTGTTTTAAGAGGTACAGTTTCTCAGAACCAAAACTTGTCATACTCTCGCACATACGGCGATGGTAACGTAAGAGCTACCTTTGGATATGGAAAACAATTTGGTATCATCGAAAATTCTTCACTCGAAAGAATTACAGGTAGAATCAATGCAAGACATCGTTTCTTGGATGATAGACTACGTCTGAATCTTCAAGGTACTATTTCAAGAGTGAACGATGAAGCTCCACCATTAAGTGGTAGTGCAGGATTTAGAGGTGACCTTTTAGGGGCTGCTTATTCTGCTAACCCAACATGGCCAAACAACCCGACTTTTGGTGATACCGGAGGGCTACTTAACCCTGCTACAATGCTCGCATTTACAGAAAGTAACACCAATACCAACAGATATTTGATCAATTTCTCAGCAGAATATGATATTACTGACGAGTTTACTGGTAAGATCAATCTTGGTTATGACAATTCTGAATCAACTAGAATTGCTGTTGCATCGGCCTTAGCGAGAAACTTCGACCAAGGTACGTTTGGTAACGGTAGTGGAGCTTTGAGTGATATTGAAGTTGAAAACCGTCTTTTAGAAGCTACTTTAACTTATAATAAAGAATTTGGAGATTCGAAACTAGACGCACTCGTTGGCTACTCCTTCCAAGATTTTGGAAGAGAAGGGCGCAACGTAAATGCATGGGGTTTCAATACAACGAACTTAACAGATATGGCTAGAGACATTGAATCATCTGCAAATGCCATTGAAAATGCGATCAGCGGTTCTTATCAGCAATATGGTTTCGCACCTAACTTATCTCAGGTGTTTGTAAACAGATTATTCCCTGACGTAACAAGAGATTTTATTGGTGCTCCTCAAAATTTGAGAGTACAGTCTATTTTCGCTGATACTTTTGATAACACAGACGAGCTACAATCGTTCTTTGCAAGAGTCAACTATACTATTCAAGATAAGTATTTGTTTACGGCAACAATCAGAGCTGACGGTTCTTCACGTTTTGGTGAGGACAACAGATACGGATACTTCCCATCTGCAGCCGTTGCATGGAAGATCAGCGAAGAAGATTTCATCGGAGACGCTGTATCTACCTTAAAACTTAGACTTGGATTTGGTATCACTGGTAACCAAGAAGGTCTTGGATACGGTAACTTCGTAAGAAGAGAGCGTTATGGTTTTGCTAATGGACCAAATATTAGTGACGTTATCAACGACGGTGGTGAGATTCCAAACTTCCCTGAAACGGGTGCTGTTGCTTTCCCAAGACCAGAACTTCAATGGGAGGAAACGCTACAATATAGTGCAGGTGTTGACTTTGGTTTCAATAATGACCGTTTAAATGGTAGCATCGATGTATATCGCAAAGAAACAACCGACCTTCTGTTTAGAGTATTCTCTGCTCAGCCAGCGGTTCAACCATTCGTTTTCTTGAACCTTCCAAACTCGAAGGTTGTTAACCAAGGTTTCGAATTGGCGATTAACTATGATTTTATCGACACCGAAGATCTTACTTGGGATGTTGGTTTCAACGTAGCATATAACGAAAATATGATTGAAGAGCTCGACGGAGAATTTGACGCAGGTACTATTCGCGGACAAGGACTTTCACTTGCCTTTGCTCAGAAGATTCAAGAAGGACAACCATTATTCTCTTACTTCTTAAGAGAGTTCGAAGGATTCGACCCTACTACAGGCCAACCGATTCAAGAGGATGTTCAGAAATTTGTTGGAAAAAGTGCTCTTCCTGAAATAACAGGAGGTCTATCTACCAACCTTAGATATAAGAACTGGAACTTATCTGCCTATTTCACAGGACAATTCGGACACTACATTTACAACAACACTGCTAATGCCTTCTTTACGGCTGGTGCCTTTAGAGGTGGACGTAATGTACTTCCTGGCACACTAACAAGCGGTGAGTCATTAGACGCTGCTGCTGACGTGTCAACAAGATTCCTTGAAAGTGGTGATTTTGTAAGACTACAAAACCTTTCTGTAGGTTATCAAGTTCCTTTAAGTGGTGATGGTGCAATTAAAACGTTGAGTCTATCACTAACTGGGCAAAACTTATTCGTGATCACCGATTATTCAGGTCTTGATCCTGAAGTAAGTGTGGCACCTGGAGGTAATGACTTGTTGAACGGTCTTCCTGTATTTGGTATTGACTATACCTCATTCCCAAGGCCGAGAACGTTCACATTTGGATTAAATGCAACATTTTAAAAAAAGCAATATGAAAAGAAATTTGTTAACTAAAACTGGAATGCTCGTCGTGCTCGCAGGCCTGTTTATAGGCTGTACCGATCTGGAGATCGAAGGTACAGATTCTGTGATCACCGACGAAAGCGAAGGTATCTTTAACGGAGTAGAGAATGTAGCATCTTCTTTAGGAAACCTGTACAATGATACATGGGGACAATTAGGGGATCAAGCAAACTTCTTCGCTTTGAACGAAGTTTCTACCGACGAAACACTAGTACCCACAAGAGGTACTGACTGGGGTGACAACGGAATCTGGAGAACGCTACACGCGCATACCTGGAGTCCAACCCACCAGTACATTTTGAATACTTGGAACAACCTGAACCAAAACGTGTTTAGAGCAACCGAGATCATCGATGCAAGAAGTAACCCTTCACCTCAACAAAAGGCAGAAGCACAATTCTTGAGAGCCTTTAGTATGTTCTTCGTAGTTGACTTATGGGGGCAAGCTCCTTTTAGACAACCAGACGAAGGTGCAGATGTAGTTCCTTCAGTATTTACAAGTGCAGAAGCGTATGACTTTATCTTACAAGACCTAACAGAGGCGATTCCAAATCTGCCTTCTACAGGTCCTGGTGCAGATACTAACAAGGCTTCTAAAGCTGCAGGTCACTTCTTAATGGCCAAGCTTCGCCTAAGTGCTGCAAGATTTAAAGGCACTGGAACACACGACTCAGCAGATATGCAAGCCGTTATTGACGCGGTAGATGCGATTGCTGCGGAAGGATTTGCGTTACAAGCAGGATATTTTGACCTGTTCAAGGAAGATGCAGACAACGAAACCATTTGGTATGCTGTTACTTCTGTCGGAAACAGAATCTGGAACGGTATGCACTACAACCAAGTGGCTCCTGATAACACAGGAGGTGGATGGAATGGATTTACAACCCTTGCCGAATTTTATGATCTTTTTGAAGGAAACGCAACAAGTAACAATGTTGGTGACGGACAAGAAGAGCGTCGTGGATGGGTGCCAGATGGTACTAATGCTGATGCAACCAACTTAGGAATCGGTTACGGGTTCTTGATCGGACAACAATACGATGTAAACGGAAGCCCCTTAAATGATAGAACGGGTGTACCACTAGAATTCACAAAAGATCTTCCAGGTCTTGCTGGAAACGGTGAAGCTACCGGTGTTCGTATTATCAAGTATCACCCAGTGAATGGTTCGTTTGTAAGCCACGAGATCGTATTTAGATATGCCGATGCTCACTTGATGAAGGCTGAAGCTATGATGCGAATGGGTGGTGATCCAACAACTATGGTCAACACGCTCAGAACGCTTAGAAACGCCACGCCACTAGGAAGCGTTTCAGAAAGCGACCTGCTCGATGAGAGAGGTAGAGAGCTTTACGTAGAATTCTGGAGACGAAACGATATGATTCGTTTCGGTCAATATACAAGAGATTGGCAATTTAAGGATCCTGCCGCTGTAGGAGACGCAAATAAGGAGTATTACCCTATTCCGCCAACCGCATTGTTATCGAATCCCAACTTAACACAGAATCCAGGGTACTAGACTATTTAATTATTTGAATGAGAAGGGGGCTGTATGTCAGCCCTCTTTTTTATATTTAGGTTACAAAGTTAAACCTCCCAATTCTTGAATAAGAGAACAACCATATTTGCTTACTTTCTTTCCCTCCTCCTATTTTCTTGTTCTAAAAAAACTGAAACATTATTCGAATCTCGATCTGATTCAGGCATTGATTTCGTGAACACTTTGTCGCCAAAACCTACCCTAAACATCCTCAATTACCTCTACTATTATAACGGTGCTGGTGTTGCTGCGGCCGATTTTGACAATGACGGCTTCACAGACCTTTATTTCACGAGCAACCAAGAAGCTGACAAACTGTATCGCAACAAAGGACAACTCTCTTTTGAAGACATCACGGCTAAAGCCAACATAGATAATGATCAAGGATGGACCACAGGTGTCACCAATGTAGATATCAACCATGATGGCTGGATGGATATTTACGTATGCAAAGTAGGTGATTTTGGCCCCATAAAAGGTAGAAATCTACTCTACATCAATCAAGGGAAAAATGCTGACGGACTTGTCACTTTTAAAGAAGATGCGCAGCACTATGGACTCGACATCGTAGGCTTTGCTACTCAGGCCGCTTTTTTTGATGCTGACCTGGATGGTGACCTAGACCTGTTTCTACTTAACCATTCGGTCTTTCCGAATAGCATGTACGGAAAAGGTGAAAAAAGACAACTCATCGATTCGCTATCTGGCGATCGCTTTTTTATTAATGAAGGCGGAAAATTTACAGACTCGACCGCTGCATCTGGTATTTTTCAAGGAAGCATAGGATATGGCTTGGGAGTCTCGACAAGCGACATCAACAACGACGGATACCCAGACATCTATGTGGGCAACGATTTCTTCGAGAACGATTACCTCTACATCAATCAACACGACGGAAGCTTCAAAGAAGTAGTATCAAACGACATCAAAAAATTAGGGCACACCTCGCATTTCTCAATGGGAAATGACATCGCCGACTTAGATAATAACGGCCGAACCGATATCGTATCACTCGACATGCTTCCCGAAGATATTGAAACCTACAAGGCCTCGGGCACAGAATATCCGTTTCAGACCTACGAGCAATACCTGAAAAACGGATATGCGCCGCAATACATGCAAAACACCTTGCATCTCAACTTGGGTGAAACCAATTTTAGTGAAGTCGCACATGCAAGCAACATGGCCGCCACCGAATGGTCATGGGCTCCGTTGATTGCCGACTTTGACAATGACGGACACAAGGACCTTTACATTACCAACGGAATTGTAGGCGCTTCCAATGATATGGATTTCATCAATTTCATAGCCAACAAGAACATCCAAGAAAAGATCGGCGCCGGCATGACCGAAAAAGAAATGGCCTTTGCAGAAGCCCTTCCACAGAAAAAAATCAAGAACTACTTTTTCAGAAATACTGGAAACGCCTCTTTTGACGATGTAACAGAACAATGGAATCCCACAGATATATCTTTTAGTAACGGAGCCGTATACAGTGACCTTGACAATGACGGCGATCTAGATGTTGTTGTCAATAACATCAATGAGCCTGCCTTCGTTTTAGAAAATAAGACTAGCCAACGCGCAAGCAAACATAACTATTTGCAAGTGCAGTTTGAAGGCTCCGAACGCAATCCTTTTGGCATCGGTGCCAAGGTATTTGTGTATAGCGACTCACTTCAAATGGTACAGGAGAATTTTGTCACCCGAGGATACCTCTCTGCCAAGGAACCCGGTGTTCATTTTGGCTTGGGTAAGAAGTCCAATATTGATTCCATTACCGTGGTTTGGCCGGATCAAAAGTTCCAGACCCTGACCCAAGTGGCCGCGAATCAAAAGCTCAAAGTAACACATGACCAAGCATCAGGTAATTTCTATACAAAAGAAAACACAACAAGCTCACTATTGAGCAATGTCGCAGTGCAGCTCGAATTCACCCATCAAGAGCATTCTTCCTACGAATTCAACAGAGATCCATTGATTCCATTTGGAAAAGGAAACGAGGGACCCAATGTATCAATTGCTGACGTCAATGGTGATGCACTTGACGATGTGTTTATTGGCGGTGCTAAAAAGCAAGCGGCCGCCCTATTCTTGCAACAGAAAGACGGTTTATTCGTGCGATCTCAAGAGGAAACCTTTCAGGCTCATGATACGGCAGAGAACATCGACAACCTATTCTTCGATGCTGATGGGGATGGCGATCAAGACCTAATCGTGGTTAACGGCGGAAACGAATTCAAAACAGGAGAAACGCTTCAACCGCAATTGTTCTTAAATACCGACGGAAACTTTGCGCGTTCGGTATTCCCTGAAATAGTAATGAATGCTTCCGTTGTAAAAGCTATCGATTTTGACAAGGATGGCGATCAAGATATCGTGATCGGATCAAATATGCTTCCGCAGAAATTCGGAGAAACCGCTCAGAATTATCTTTTTGTGAATGACGGCAACGGAAACTTTACCGATGCCACCAAGAGGCTTGTCCCCAGCTTTTCTGATATCGGATTGATCGAAGATATTGGTATTATTGATATTGACAAGGACGGCTATCTCGACATGATTACCGCAGGCCATTGGATGCCAATATCAATCTTCTTAAACCAAAAAGGGAATGGTTTTATCTTAGAAAAAAACAACCAATTATCAAAAACCCACGGTTGGTGGAATAGCATCATAGCAAACGACTTTGACCAAGATGGAGATATCGACTTCATCGCAGGTAATTGGGGATTAAACACACGCCTTTCGGCTTCTGAAGAGCAACCTATAACACTCTACCGAAATGATTTTGACAGCAATCAGGCCACTGAAACATTGGTCACCTATTATTATCAAGGAAAGGAAACTCCTTTCGCCTCTAAAGACGAGCTCAGCAAGCAAATACCCGCACTAAATAAAAAGTACCTGTCGTATAATGATTTTGCAAAGGCTTCCATTACAGACCTCTTTGAAAAAGCAACCCTTCAAAACAGTCTTCAGAAAAAGGTCTACGAATTGGCGAGTTGCTATTTTCAAAACAATGGTGATGGCACCTTCACAAAGATCCAATTGCCTTTTATGACACAAATATCTACCATAAACGCGATGTATGCTGATGATTTTAATCAGGATGGCTTTACAGACGTGTTAATTGCAGGAAACAATTATGAAATTAGCACTCAATTAGGTAGATTAGATGCATCACACGGACTCTTATTGCTTAATGATAACCACGGTTACTTCAACGTCTCGAATGATCCGTCTTTTGACATCTCAGGACCTGCTCGAGCCATCGACAAAGTACACATTGGCAAGGAGCCCTATTATATTATAACAAGAAACAACAACACACCCATTTTTTTAAAGAAGAATGATATACAATAACTACCATACCAAGCCTTATTTCATCAAGATCGTCTCTATTATCTTATTGACTTTCTTGGTTTCATCGTGTAAGGACAAAGAAAAACAAACTGAAGAGCCTATCTCGCCAGATGAAACAGCCTTATTCTCTTTGTTACCTTCAGAGAGAACAGGAATTGATTTCATTAACAAGGTCGAAAACCAGAAGGATTTCAACATCTTTAAATACCGTAATTTCTACAACGGTGGGGGTGTTGCCATTGGTGATATCAACAACGATGGTTTGGCCGATATTTACCTAACCGGCAATATGGAACCCAACAAATTGTATTTGAATAAGGGAGATTTCGTTTTTGAAGATATTTCAAAATCGGCTGGTATTGAAGGCAACAAACCATGGTCTACAGGCGTCAACATGGTAGATATCAATCAGGATGGTCTGTTGGATATCTATGTCAGCAATGCCGGTAATATGGAAGGTAACAATCACGACAACGATCTCTATATCAACAACGGTGACCTCACCTTTTCTGAGAAAGCTGAAGAATATAACTTGGCGAAAACCGGATTTTCAACACACGCCACTTTCTTTGATTATGACAAAGACGGAGATCTCGATGCCTATATCTTAAATAATAGCAACATTCCAGTGAGCAGTTTGGGGTATGCTGACCAACGCGAGATTAGAGCACAAGATTGGGAAAATGTACCAGAGATCTTTAGAGGCGTTGGTGATATGTTGCTACGCAACGATGGCAACACGTTTGTTGATGTTAGTGAAGAAGCAGGCATCTATGGTAGCCTAATTGGTTTCGGACTGGGTGTCATGATCAGTGACATTAACGGAGATCTGTATCCAGATATTTATGTGTCGAATGACTTTTATGAGCGTGATTACCTGTACCTCAACAACCAAGATGGCACCTTCAAAGAAGACATCAAAAATTGGACGTCGCACCTATGCCTATCAGCTATGGGCGTCGATATGGCCGATATCAATAACGACGGAAACGCTGACATCTTTATCACCGATATGCTTCCCGAACCTGATCAGCGCGTTAAATCGGTCATGGAGTTTGAAGGATACAACATCTTTAAGCTGAAGCAAAGCAAGGACTTCTTTCAGCAGTACATTCAGAATACATTACAATTGAACAACGGCAACGGCACCTTCTCTGAAGTGGCCTATTACAGTGGCGTTTCGGCGACCGATTGGAGCTGGGCCGGACTCCTCTTCGACATGGACAATGACGGGTTTAGAGACATCTATGTGACCAACGGTGTCAATCACGATCTTACCGATCTTGACTTTGTCGACTTCTTTGCCAATGAGATCATTCAGAATATGGCCTTGACTGGTAAAAAGGAAGCCATCGATTCAATCATTGCAAAGATGCCGGTAGCACCGCAATCCAATTACGCTTTTAAAAACAATCGTGATATTACTTTTAGCAATGCTTCAAAAGATTGGGGACTTGAGATTCCAAGTCTTTCTAACGGTGCTGCTTATGGGGATCTTGACAACGACGGGGATCTTGATATGGTTATCAACAATGTGAACATGGAGGCATTTGTCTATCAAAACAATGCCGATCAACTCACCGACCACAACTATATCAAACTAAAGTTCAAAGGTATCGGAAACAACAAGTTTGCCATCGGCACCTCGATCAAGATGTATTACGATGACAACATCGTGTTTCAAGAATTGATCCCGTCTAGAGGGTTTCAATCGTCGATGGATCATGTCATGACCATAGGCCTTGGACAATCAAAAAACATCGATTCCATTCGCGTGATATGGCCCAATGACGCCACGCAGAAGCTTACTGACATTAAGGCGAATCAAATGCTAACACTAGAGCAAACAGCCGCAACAGAACGCTACACGCTTCCGAAGAAAAAAGAAAAAAAGACCTACTTGCAAGAAGTCGCAACAAAAGTAGACGCTCATAAAGAGAATGCCTATAACGATTTTGACTACGAGGGTCTTATCTATAAAAAACTCTCGCAAGAAGGTCCTGCACTGGCCGTTGGTGATTTTGATCAAGATGGTAATGAAGATCTATTTATCGGTGGTGCAAAAGGGCAACCTGGTGTTCTCTACACGCATAAGTCGTATGGAAACATTGCACCTGTAGGAAACACAATCTTCACTGAAGACAAAGGTTTCGAAGATACGGCCGCCGCCTTCTTTGATGCCGATGGTGATGGAGACCAAGACTTGATGGTCGGTTCTGGCGGCAACGAGGTTGGACAGGAAAAAACCTATAAAGTAAGGCTATACCTGAACAATGGAGAAGGTCAGTTCTCGAAAGCACAAGGCACGATTCCTTCGGCTTTTACCAATATTTCTGTCATCGCTCCGCAAGATTTTGATGGCGATGGTGATGTCGATGTTTTTGTAGGGTCTCGTAGTGTTGTTGGCACCTATGGCGTAGATCCAGACCACCTCTTTTTAGAAAACAACGGCGACGGCACCTTCAACGATGCCACCGAGAAAATAGCGTACCATACCAAAGATGCTGGGATGATGACGCATGCCATTTGGGCTGACATGGACGGCGATGGCAAAAAAGATCTTGTAACCACCTCAGAATGGGGTAGCCCTCGAATTTTCAAGAATTCGGGGCGAAGGTTGAGCAAATACAACACAGCCCTCGACAGTTTGCATGGTATGTGGAACACCGTCGAAGCGGCTGACTTAGATGGTGATGGAGATCAAGATCTTATTCTGGGCAATCAAGGCGAAAACGTGCATTACAAAGCATCGCAGGAGCGTCCGATGAAAATGTGGGTCAACGATTTTGACAACAACGGAACCATCGAACAGATCGTCACACAGCACTTTGACGGCAGAGACCTTCCGCTGCATCAAAAAAAGGAACTCACCACACAAATGGTCTCCTTAAAGAAACAAAACCTAAAGGCGTCTGAATACGCCACCAAATCGATCGATGAATTATTTCCGAAGGAAGTATTCGAGAACTCGATCCTAAAAAAATCAACCATTTCATCCTCTGTAATTGCCATCAACGAAGGCGGAGGTAAGTTTACGATCAAAGAACTTCCTGTACGCACACAATTGTCCTGTATTTGCGGAATTACTTGTGCCGATGTCAACAACGACGGAAACTTAGACATCATTATGGGCGGAAACAACTTCGAATTTAAACCACAATATTCAAGGCTCGATGCGGACCTGGGGAATGTGCTGTTGGGTGACGGTAAACTTGGATTCACTTGGCTTGACCATACGACCAGTGGATTTTTAGTGAAAAATGAGGTCAAACATCTGAAGCAGTTCAAAGATCGTCATGGCAATACTTTTGTCATTGCCGCCATCAATGACGACGAACCAAAAATCTTTAAGATCAATGAATAGATCGTGTTGGTTCATAGTATTGGCTCTTGTGGTAAGTTGTAGCAAGAAAGAAGGAGCGGTATTCAAAAATCCGACTCCCGAAGAAACAGGTATTGCCTTTACCAATACCATCACTGAGACCGAAGACCTCAACATTTTGGACTATCTCTATTTTTACAATGGAGGCGGCGTGGCTATTGGAGATATCAACAATGATGGTCTTGCCGATATTTTCTTCTCAGGAAATCAGGTCAAAAACAAACTCTATATAAACAAGGGCAACCTTCAATTTGAGGACATCTCTGAGAAAGCGGGCATCACCGGAAACAGCTCATGGAACACGGGAGCTGTTATGGGCGATGTTAACGGCGATGGATTTTTAGACATCTACGTCTGCGCTGTCGTAGGCATCAATGGTTTTGATGGGTTCAACGAGCTATACATCAATAACGGTGACAATACCTTTACCGAAAGTGCGGCAAAATACCGCTTGGATTTTGATTCGTACAGTTCTTCAGCAGCCTTTTTGGATTATGACAAGGACGGAGATCTGGATCTATATGTTCTCAATCACGCCGTTCATACGCAAGAATCTTTTGGGCATGCCAAGCTGCGAAACAAACGTAGTTACGAGACCGGAGATAAGCTTATGCGTAACGATGGCAATGTGTTTACTGATGTAAGTGAGCAGGCGGGTATCTATGGCGGTATTAACGGCTATGGATTGGGTGTTGCGATTAGCGACTTCAATCAAGACGGGTTTCCGGATATTTATGTCGGAAACGATTTTCATGAAGATGATTATTACTACCTAAACAACGGCGATGGTACTTTCACCGAAAGTTTAAAAGAATATTTTGGACACACCACCCGCTTTTCAATGGGGAATGATGTGGCCGATGTCAACCACGATGGTTGGCCCGATATCTTGTCGTTAGACATGCTTCCTGAAGATGAAAAAGTACTCAAATCTTCAGAAGGAGATGACAATGTACAAACCCAAAAACTGCGTACCGAGCGATATGGGTATCACTACCAATTTACACGAAACATGTTACATGTGAATCAGCCTGGAGGCACCTATATCGAAACTGCTCTTATGAGTGGTATTGCAGCCACAGACTGGAGTTGGAGCGGATTGTTTGCTGATTACGATCAAGACGGAAAGCAGGACCTATTTGTATCAAACGGGATCCCAAAACGACCTAACGACCTCGATTTTATCAATTTTGTCTCTGACGAGCAGATCAAGAAAAAGATCAACAACACCAAACTGGTCGATAAACAGGCCTTTGAGTTGATGCCGTCTGGAGCCACGCATAACTATGTGTTCAAAGGTGGGGATCATCTTCGATTTGAAGATCGGTCTGGTGATTGGATCGTCAAAGATACTTTGATCACCGGAGCTACTGCCATGGCAGATCTGGACAATGACGGCGACCTAGACCTCATTACTTCCAACATCAACAGTCCAGCGGCATTGTATATCAATAAAACCAATGAAAAGCGCTCCTACCTGAAGCTTAAATTTTCATGCCCAGCGCCAAACACCTTTGGCATTGGCACCAAAGTATTGGCCTACCATCAAGGAAAATTACAATACAAAGAACTGTACACCGTTAGAGGTTTTCAGGCGTCTTCTGAGCCTATGATTCACTTCGGATTTGACCAAACAGCGATCATTGATTCGATCAGAATCGTTTGGCCCAATAACACATCTCAGCTTTTAAAAGAGGTGCAAACCAATCAAACCATGACGCTCGCGCCTGAGAATACGGCTTCTTTTGACTATGAAAGTTTCCGCCCAAAAAGAAAAGCATGGTTTACGAAGGTTGAAGATAATTTAGGCATTGACTTTACGCATGTCGAAGATCGCTATATCGACTTCAATCGTCAAAAGTTGATTCCGTATAAGATATCGGATCGCGGTCCTGCCGTTGCCTATGGCGACCTCAACAATGATGGAAAAGAAGATCTGTTTTTCGGCGGATCCAAATACACGGCATCAAAAGTCTTTGTGCAAACCGATAGCAGCTATGTGGCTCATAGAGTTTCGGCATTTGCGAAGGACTCAATCAAAGAGGACGTTGTTGCGGTGATTGCCGATCTAAACGGTGATCAGCGAAATGACCTTTTTATAGGCTCTGGCGGCGCCGATTTTTACAATCAAATGAAGCCTTTGCTCGACAGTTACTATGTGCAAAAAGATAGCGTATTCGAAAGAGAATCGCTTCCGGATTCCTTTGAAAATGCTTCCGTTATCCTACCAAATGACATCGATGGTGATGGCGACCTAGATCTCTTCGTGGGTAGTCATGCGGTTTCTAATGACTTCGGAAAAATTCCGCATTCGTACTTGCTTCAAAACAACAATGGTCAATTCAGGGTACTCGAAAATGAACCATTGCAAACCGTTGGCATGGTCACAGACGCGGTTTGGAGCGACTTTGACAACGACGGAAAAGAAGACCTTATCATAGTGGGCGAATGGATGCAGCCCACTTTCTTTAAAAATGAGAACGGTGCTCTCAAAAAGGTGGATGTGGGCATCCAAAACAGCAATGGGCTTTGGCAGGCGATTCAGCCTTTTGACATTGACAAAGACGGAGATATCGATTACCTGTTGGGCAATTGGGGCTTGAATACCAAATTCACCGCTTCTGAAAAGTTTCCGACCAAAATGTATTATGGAGATCTTGACGAAGACGGCCGAACAGAAACTGTGCTTGCCACGGCCAAAGAAGGAAAATACTATCCGCTTTCAGGATTAGATGCATTATCTGGGCAAATGATCTCGTTAAAAAAGAAATTCACCAAGTACAAGGATTTTGCTGGCAAGACCATAGAAGAGGTATTTGATAAGAACCAACTTCAAAAAGCAACCTTGCTTGAGCTACAGACCTTGGCATCGGGCTATCTAAAAAATGAAGGAGGAAAGTTTTCATTTGTCCCTTTTTCAACAGCCCTGCAAGTGGCTCCTATTATGGCCTTTTTGGCGTACGATTTTAATGATGATGGAACCCAAGAGGTTCTTTCTGCCGGAAACTATTTTGGTGTGAAACCATTTCATGGTAGATTGGATTCCTTTTCCGGGGCACTTATACAAGATGAAAATACTGTTATCTTAGGAAACGAACTCGGGATGGACCTTACTCAAAAGTCTGTGAGAGACCTACAGATGATCTCACTTGACCAGCAACCCTACATCCTAGTGACCTTTAACAATGATACAACCGAAGTTTACAAACTAACCGAATAAAACAACAGAAATGACTACCAAAAAAATAACATACCAACTCATGGCGCTCATCGCATTGACGGCTTTTTCCTGTCAAAAAGAGGAGCCAATTGTGATGAATCCTGACGACCTTCATGGTGCGGTTGACAAAGTGACCGAGATCATGGTACATGATATTTTTTCGCCGCCTGTGGCAAGCCGTGTCTTTGCTTACCCAAACATTGCAGCCTATGAGATCATTGCACAGCAAAATGATGGTTACAACTCTTTAGCTGGGCAGGCAACCGGACTCACTGCTATTCCGGTTCCTGATGCTTCAGCACCTGTCAATTTTGAGTTGGCGGCCTTGATTGCCCATATGGATATGAGCAAGCGCTTAATCTTTTCTGAAGAAAAAATGACCGCGTATAGTGATAGTTTGTACACCCTATGGAAAGACAAAAACTCAAAAGAATTTGAAGCATCAAAAACCTATGGCCTACAAGTAGCCGATCACATTACGGCTTGGATGAAGCAAGACAACTATGATCAAACGCGTACCATGCCGAAATTCACCGTAAATACTGACGATCCTTCGCGCTGGCAACCGACGCCGCCTTCATATATGGACGGCATCGAGCCTCACTGGAACAAGATCCGACCTTTTGTAATTAACGACCCAGCCCAGTTTAAACCAGTTCCTCCGCCTCCTTTTTCAATGGAAGAAGGTTCTGATTTCTACAAGGAAGTAAGAGAGGTCTATGACATTAGCTTAGATATCACTGAGAAGGGTGACACTTCCGAAGAGATCGAGATCGCTCAATTCTGGGATTGCAATCCGTACGTTTCTGTGACTCGTGGTCATCTTATGTTTGCCACAAAGAAAATCACGCCAGGAGCGCATTGGATTGGCATCACAAAGATTGCAAGTAAAAAGGTTGACTCAGATTTTGCCAAAACATTATATGCATATACCAAAACCTCCATGGCCATTGCTGATGCTTTTATCAGTTGTTGGGATGAGAAATATCGAAGCAATCTGATTCGACCAGAGACCTTGATCAACGAACACTTTGATGACAGTTGGAAACCCATTTTACAAACGCCTCCATTTCCAGAGTACGTAAGTGGTCATTCGGTAGTTTCGGGCGCGGCATCAGTAGCACTAACTAGCATTTTTGGTGATGACTTTATGTTTGAAGACGACACCGAAGTTCCGTATGGTTTGCCCATCAGAACCTTCAAGTCATTTAAGCATGCAGCCGATGAAGCCGCCATTAGCCGAATGTACGGTGGAATCCACTACAGAGCAGCGGTAGAGGTAGGTGTAAAACAAGGACGTGACCTCGGAAAGTTTGTCGTTGACAACCTAAACATGACGGTCAACCAATAATACCAGCTGCTAGCGATGGGAAAAAGAAAAGTCGTACTTGTATTGATCACAGCAGTCTTAGGGCTCTCTATCTGGTATTTGTTTTTGAAACCTCATGATTACACAGTTTCTATTAAGGCGAATACTTTTCCCGGCACTATTAATCAAGTGATCAAAACTTGGAGCAAAGGCCTTGAAAATTCACAAGACCTGCAACAACGCGATCTGAAAAACTTGTCGCAACGGTTGTCATTTTCTGATAGCACCCATACTTATGAATGGCAGATAAAGACGCTGACCGATTCGACCTCTCAGGTCAAAGTATACGTTACTGATGTTAACAACAGCTTTCAAAATCGGCTAACCATGCCTTTCTCTGAAACTGATTTTGAAAAACGTACTAAAAAGACACTCTTAGACTTTACAGAAAAACTCAACGAGCACATCAAAAAGTTCAAAGTGACACTTATGGGAGAAAGCACGATCCCTGCTTCGTATTGTGCCTATATTTCGCTCAAAGGATTGCAAATTGAGAAGGCCCGCGGAATGATGAGGAACTACACCATGCTAAGTTCTTTTCTGGTAAACTCGAATGTTGAACTCAAAGGACAGCCCATTGTAGAAGTAACTCATTGGGATCAACAAACGGATAGTATTTATTATAATTTTTGCTTTCCTCTGATAAAAACAGATTCACTGCCCAAACACCCGTTTATCAAGTACAAAGCACTGCCCGAGCAAAAAGCATTGAAGGCCATTTACAACGGAAACTACATCACTTCAGACCGTGCATGGTATGCTTTAGAAGATCAAGCCAAGAAATTAGGAAAAGAGGTGAGTTTACCTTTTGAGGTCTTTTACAGCAATCCGAATTTTGGTGGCGATGAACTCGAATGGAAGGCTGAGATCTACTTACCTCTCAAGTAAGTTTGCAAACATTCTACTTTGAAAAGCATAGTCGTCTTCTTATTTTTGAATATGAGATCTTTTGTTCTACTTCTTTCGTTGCTATTTGTAGGATGCACCAATTACGGACAGTTGGAGTATGTTGCTAAACTTCCCAAGTCGTTGAAAGAAAGCTCGGGAGTCGAGGTCATTTCAGGTTCCATTATTTGGTCGATCAATGATTCGGGCAATGAACCTGTACTGATAGGGCTCAACAATCAAGGAAAAGAAATACGACAGCTTTGGATTGAAAATGCTAAGAATACGGATTGGGAAGACCTCACCAAAGATGATGAAGGCAATCTCTACATTGGTGATTTTGGAAACAATGGCAACGATCGTAAAGATCTGACCATATATAAAGTGTTTCAGCCAGAAGGCATATCGACCGCTAGTACCACTGCCGAAAAGATTACCTTTTACTTTCCTGAGCAGAAAGACTTTCCGCCTAAAAAAAGTAAACGCTTTTACGATGTGGAAGCCTTTTTTTACGCAAGCGGAAACCTTTATCTCTTTACTAGAAACCGTAGTACAAAATTTGATGGCACCACCTTTTGCTATCGCATTCCTGCGGAAGCTGGGCATCACAAAGCCACCCGCCTCGGAAGCTATCCAGTCTGCACGAAATCGAACCGCTGTCAGGTAACCTCAGCGGCCATTAGCCCTAGTAGAAAACAGGTCGTCTTATTAACGCACGACTCAGTTTGGATACTCAGTGGTTATCAAGGTGATGATTTTTTAAGAGGGAATATCATGCAATTACCTCTTGAACACTTTTCTCAAAAAGAAGCTGTTTGCTTCGAAACCGAAAACACCCTGCTCATCACCGATGAAAAAGATCATACTACGGGTAGGAATTTGTACAGGTTTACGCTGGATTAAAAAACCTCAGTTTGGCAAAGGGAGGAGCTTAATTTTAGTAGAATTAAGGTAAACATGATACAGATTCCCGCCTTCGCGGGAATGACAACCTCTTTAGTTAAAGAGGGGAATGAATTCCACTAAGTGGAAGAAAGGGGAGTTTGTTTATAGATTTTTAACCAGTTATAACTAAAAATATTCCAAATATTACATAGCTCTTTATGCCATCTACCTATTCAAGTATCTTTTATCAAGTTTTTTTGATGAAAGGAAAAAGAAGGGTACATACAAGAAAGGAACTTTCAGGATATAGAAAAGATCTCCGCAAGCGTTTAACTCCAGCAGAAGCATTTCTGTGGAAGCACATTAAAGCGCGTAATTTTGAAGGAAGGCGTTTCACCAAACAACATAGCATTGGAAATTTTATAGTTGATTTCTATTGTGCCGAAGAAAAACTCATTATTGAACTTGATGGGCAAGGACATTTTGACCCTATCGCTCAAGAGTATGATACAAAGCGAACAACATATCTTGAATCATTAGGATATAAGGTATTAAGGTTTGAAAACAAATCAGTTTTTGATCAATTACATTCTGTACTTCACGAAATCAAGTCTAACTTCAGACCGGCTAGATAACTGATCGAACTCCCCGATTCAGCTAAAGCTGAATCACCCCTCTTTGGTTAAAGAGGGGAGCTTTATATGTGACTATAATAAGCTTCTCCCTTCAGTTGAAGGGAGATGTCAATGCTACGCATTGACAGAGGGTTTGTCTGTATTTAACTAAGGTTAAAAATTAAACCCTACCGCAAAAGCAAAGCGATTTCCATCTCGTGAATTAAACAGTGAGAAGTTGGCTGTGAAGGTCTCAACTGCGTTCAGATAGAGTCCACCGCCAAAGGAGTTATGCCATTGTCTACTGCTATCATCTTCCTCCCAAACACGTCCGTAGTCGGCACCGCCGTAAAGTCCTAGCTTCATAGGTACTAAACCTGTTTTAAATTTGGTCACATTAAATCGCAGATCTGTATTTTGATAAAAGGCGTACTTCCCCGTAAATCGTTGATGTCGGAAACCTCTCAACCCATCATTACCTCCGATGGTTGCGGCTTGATAAAAGAAGATATCATCACCCAAAATCAAGTTTCCTTTAAATTTGGTGGCTAAAACTACCGTACCATTGGCATTTAGTTTTGAGGTATAACTCAATGACGGTACTACATAACCAAACGAGTTGTCGCTTTCATCTAGATTGGTCTTATATCCTGCTGTTAGCAAGAACTGCATACCCAATGTAGGATTCGATGCATTGTCAAAATTCTCGAAACCGTAGGTTGCTTCAACTCCGATCAGGTTTTGTGCTTCAAAGACCAGTGGCGACACATCAGTAGTGGTATTGATGAAACGCCCAACAGTATCTTCGACCTCAATGGACTCATAGGTTCCTCCGAAAGAAAAGAATCCGCCGCTATGACCTCTCCAAATCAGTGAAGGTGCGATTTTAACCGTACTTAGTTTTACGCGGTTAAAATCGAAATCTACCGCATCATCGTCAAAGGTGGTCTCGTTGCCAAAACCAAAGTAATTGATGGCGAAATTAGGACTTGTGAAAACGCCTTCAATGCCAAAATTCCAACCATCAAAAACGTTGGCAAACTCACCGTTATAGCGCACATCAAATCCTTGTGTGGCAAAATAGTAAGCCGCGGAGATGTTGTGCTTTTGGCTGAACGGCTTTTTGTGCAAAGAGAGAATGCTCAAGGTATTATTCAATCCAACTTTGAGTCCGTCGTCTGGGTTGGCCCCAATGATCGGCACCAATTGATTTACGTACTTCTTGGTCTTCTTAAAATGATAGGTATTTACATCGTATTGATCGGTGAGTCGCTTCGGAACCTGTTTTGAAACAAAGGTGTTTTTCTTCGACTTATAGTCATACACACGCATGCGACTTGTGTTCGTCACATCGTAGCTGTCATTATTTTGTCCGCCAACCAGTCTTAGTTTGATCAAATTATCTCCGCTTCCTTTGACTTCGAAAACATCCTCATCATCTAAACCGTACAACCAGATCTCTTTGGTTTCTTCTTTGTCATATGTCTCATCTAAAACCACCGTTCCTTTTTTTCCGCCTTGAATACGGAACAGTTTTACGTTGGTTTTACCATCGGGCATTCGCGCGACCTCAAAATGGTCATCTTTATCGGTACCGGTGACAATCACGCATTGCTTCAGGCGTTGGTAATATTCTTTGGCGATGGCCTTCATATTACCGCGACGGGCTCTGAGTTTCATCTTGATCTCATCCATACGAAGGTTTCGTACTTCCGTAGGCATATTTAAAAAAGCCCGATCGATGACCTCATCGGTTACATTGTTAATCAGGTAATCTGCTTGTTCTTCCCAATCTTCCCATGAATGATCTATAATGATAGCCATATCTAACGGAAAGGGTTCGTCATTGAACCATTTTACACTGCGCATCTCCTCGCCATAGGTTTGCATCAAGCGCAACCCGGGGACGATCCGTGTAAAAATCCCTAACAGGAATCCGTCGAAATTTGAAAACGCTTGGTCTCGATCCCTTGGCACAGGTCTGTATATTTTTTTGCCTTGCTCATCAAATTCGGCCCAACGCCATTGATCTTCGTGTCGATCCCAATCCCCAATCATCATATCGAACAATCGTGCTCTGATGTAGGCCTTTTGATCCACATCGTTCTTGTCACGCCTTCTTAGTTTTTTCAATAGGTCAGGCGTACTGATGATCTCGTTCGAATTGCCAAAACTGGCAACACTTCCGTGTCCAGACGTCACGCGTTCTTCTATCATATACAGTTCATCGCCATAGGTATCGTTATAGCTTCCGAGCGCCTTCTGCTTTGGAATATAATACAAGGTCGGATTGGTATGAAACACCTTTGCCGCATCGGCCAAATCTCCCACCACAAAAGAGGCATAAGGGTGGGATACGGTGTAGAAATCCAATAAGAGATCTTCTGAATAGGTATCGCTAAAATCGTCTTTAATGTATTGATCTTTGAAAGCCACCGCCTGTAAAAAGCGCACAGCACTCTTTCGTAGAGCACGCATGACGTATTGTCTTCCGTCCTTATCGACCAACCTGAGCGACTTAGATTGGTGTCCTCCACCCTTTCTTATAGGTGTAAGACCTCCTAACAGTGTATCGAGCGATGCTGTCGGTACGTTGACCTCTGTACTATATTCTGCACGATAGTGGCTTCCCCAAAGTGCGCGATACACCCCGCCTTTTGACGTTTCTTCTTCGGTGTACACAGAAGCAGAAGCTGTTGCAGGGAAACTGCTTGGATATTCTTTCATTTCGGTCGACTGATCGGCGTCTATGACATTGGTTGTAAACATGGGACCTGAAAAATTGTTTTCTTCCCCAAAAAACTGAACCTGCACCGATCCGTCTTCATAGACCATCATCTTTGCGTAGCCCGGGCCGCCATATGAAAACACGCCATCTCCCTTTATCGAGGCAGCAGATCCTTTAGACCCTGAGCCGCTAATGATCTGCGGAATATTTTGTGCTTTCAAGTATTGCAAGCTGTGGTCATGACCTGATACCAGTACCACGTTGTCTGATTCTTGCGCCAAGGTGAGCAATCTTTTTGAAAGGGTTCGATAATGTACGTTCTGTAGGTCTTGAGGAGAAACCCCGCCCGTTTTTCGGGTGAGGTTGATGAGACTTCCTATGATGGGTAGTGGTACTTTGGTTTGAAATGGGAACAGATGTTTACCAAGGGCGAATTGTCCGCCATGACTGCCGTTCGTGTCCATCGGATGATGAATGGCCACAACAATCGTTTTCCCTTGGTTTTTCTTTAACTGACTCTCGAACTCAGCAAAGAAGTCCTCCCGTGTTTTGATTTCGCAATCGTCATTTATAGTAGGATGTTTATCCCAATTGGCTAGATACCATTGTGAATCAATCGCCAAGACGACCACATCATCATTGATCTTAATGCGTTTTATAGGGCACCCATTTTCAGGTTGAAACGTATTTTTTCCCAGCGCTTCTTCAACATACTTTTCCTGCCTTTTCAATCCTTTTAATCCATCAGAGTACCAATCGTGATTTCCTGGAACGAAGACCGTTTTTCCTTTATAATCCCTCACAGCGTCCAATTGCACGTTGAGGCGATGTTCGGCGATAGCTCGTTCAGAATGATCAGCCTTCGGCATTCCTTTTTCATAGATGTTATCTCCTAAGAACAAGGCCATGCTATTGGCGTCTGCCTTGCTCAGTTCCTGCTGAAATGCCTTCAAGGCCGATGTCGACTCATTGATTTTTGCATTACCGGCATCTCCCATCAAATAGAAGGTATATGAGATCGGCTTGTTCGAAGCTGTCTGAATGTTAGCCTCTTGCGCAAATTGCGACTTATAGGTGGCACATGAAGAGGCAAGGAGGGCGAAGACGATGATTAACGCGCGAATTTTCATGATTTCTGATAAAAGGTTACCTTTAAGATTCTATATCTAATTTATCTAAAATATGGCAACTATTCTTGATAAAGCACAAGATTTTGTTTTGAATACTTTAAATGAAAAGCTTCCTAAGGGCTATTTGTACCATAATTACAATCATACGCAGCGTGTTGTGAAGCATGTGAAAGAGCTTATAGAAGCCGAAAACTTATCTGTTGGAGAGGCCGAAATCCTTGAATTGGCGGCATGGTTCCACGATATTGGGCATATAGAATCGTCTGCGGGGCATGAGGCTATTGGTGCTTCGATCGCTGAAGAATTCCTAAAAAATGAAGGATACTTACCTGAGCGGACAGTTGTGGTAAAAAAATGTATCGAAAGCACCAAGATGGGAGCCATTCCTGAGACTAAATTGGAAAAAATGCTATGTGATGCTGACTTTTCGCATTTTGCCTCGAAAAATTATGGTGAGGTATCAGACCTTCTTCGCGAAGAGCTGAAACAACTGGAAGTTAAAACTTATAGTGATCGGGAATGGGTCGAAGAAAACATACGCATGTTTAACGATCATCATAAATTTTACACCCCGCATGCCGTAGAATTTTGGCAACCTCAAAAAAACAAGAATCTACTTGCGCTAAATAAAGAACTCAGGAAGATCGTTCAAAAAAAGAAGGACAAGAAAGCGAAAGCTTCCGAATTAAAACGAAAAAAAGAAAAGGATCTGCGACCTGAACGCGGTGTTGAAACCATGTTTAGGGTCACCCTTCGAAATCACATTAAACTGAGTGATATTGCCGACACCAAGGCTAACATATTGCTTTCAGTGAACGCGATTATCATTTCATTGGCACTGGCCAACCTGATTCCGAAGTTGGATAATCCTTCTAACACTTATTTAGTGTATCCAACATTGATCTTCCTATTTTTTAGTTTGATATCGATGGGACTTTCGGTGTTGGCAACACGCCCTAACATCACCAGTGGCAAATTCACCCGTGAAGACGTAAATAATAAGAAAGTGAATTTACTTTTCTTCGGAAACTTCCACAAAATGGGACTTGATGATTTTCAATGGGCCATGAATGAAGTCATGAAGGACAAGGATTATCTGTACGCTTCCATGACAAAAGACCTATACTTCCTAGGAAAAGTACTGCACAGAAAGTACAAAATCCTAAGGTATACTTATGCCATATTCATGGTCGGTATTGTGATCTCGGTGCTTGCGTTTGCAATTTCGTTTCAAATGTCTGGTGCCCCTACCACTCCTTAAGCGTTGAGTTCGGCCATAAGATCCTCGTATGTATACATCTTTCCGGTGTCTTCTCCTTTTTTCGAGTATAGTACTTCGGCTCTAATGGCTTTTAGTCCACTTACACCTTGTAGTCCTTCTAACTCAACGATTTCGATGTTGTCTGTGAAATAGTTCTTCGATTGCAAAAACTTTATGTAACGCATGTACTCGAGCTCATCACTTTTTTGCGAATAGACAATGGCAATCTTGCCCGTTTGCGTCAATCGCTCTTGCGTGCCTTTCACCAAGGACTTATCAATACGTTTTTTGATGATCTCGTATCGTGCGTTGTAAGTGCCGTCAACATCAAACTGCTTTTCATCCATTCTAAATCGAATCGACAACGAAGCGTTGTACACCAATAGTAAAGAAGCTACATCTAGTTTCACTGGTAGATCGGTCTTAAGGTTATAGTGCTCATTTTCCATTTCGCACATGACCTGTAGCTGCCACAATCTAAGGTTCTTTAGATAGATGTCACTATAGGTTCGATCCTTTACAAGTGAAGCTCCGATGTACATGTTGTGTTCGACACCGTCGGTTTTATAACGTTCAAAATAATGCGGAAACATCTCTTGCGCCTCGTCTTGTTTCTTGTCAATGACCTTTGCCAGTTTTTTGTTGATCAAGGTGACGCTCTCATCATAATTCTTTCGATGGTCATACAAGAATCCCGTACGATCGTCCAGTCTACCTTCGTATCGTTCTATGGTTTCTTTAAGGGAATCGCTTCCGCTTTGTTTCAAATGATCCAAGACGGGTTGAATATCTCGATTTAGAAAGTCGAGTATATTTTGTTCTGAATGCGTATGCAATTCGTCTTTAATTTTTCCTAAATGGCCATTGACCCTAAACTGAAGCTCCTCATACACGGGTAATTTTTCCTCTTTCAAAGCAACTTCCAGAAGCGAATGCACATCACTCAACTGAATCATAAGGTCGCGCTGGATCGATTGATTTCTGGCGTCAGAGGACGCCTTGATATCGACTTGCCCATAGAGCGGAGAAACATCTTTAAACACTACCTCTTTGAAGGTTGGACTGTTTCCTTTCTGCTCTTCGCGTAAGAAGCTTCGAGCTTCTTCCAAGAACTTCCAATATACCGTTGGATGAATCGATGTACATTCGTGCTGAATGATAGCTTCGATCACATTTTCTTCCTCTTCTTTAGAGCGCATCACGGCATCTACCAAATACGGCATCACATCAATCAGCTTGTTCGCGTTGATACTATTCAATGCCTTTGGTCGCTTAGAAACGAGTTCTAATACGCCCAACAACTCGTCACCATTTGCGATGGGTGCAAAAATGGCACTCTTGATGCCTTGTGCTTTTAAGTTCTTATATGGAGCGCTTCCTTGAGAGATGTCATAGTACTTATCGACATCAGAAACTGAAAAATACTTCGATTCTTTCAACAGATTGCTGTAGGAACCAGGACAGAGCGCTTTTGAGCATGGCGCATCGCCTTTTCCGTTGAGCAGGTAGCTATTGATTCCTTCGCCATAAACTCCTTCAAAAAGGTCTTCCTCTTTTCGATATACCGTAAACCCAACCTGAATGTCGGTCATGTTGAACAACGATCTAAAGATGTTTTCAAAATCCTCCATAAAGCCTTCGTCCTGGCGCTTGTTAGAGGCCAACAGACTTGCCTTCAGCTCAGATAAAGAATTATCAGCTGTAACATCAAATATGTTAGAGATCACAAATCCTTTGAATTCATAGCTGTTGGGTGGAAACTTTTTCTTCCACAGTTCAATATCTTCAAAGTTATCCAACAACTCGTCTACATCTTCTTGCGTAATCGGAATGGCGGTATCAGTGGCTACGATCTCTGTAAAATCTGCATTATATAAGATCTTGTAATTTCTAACAATACCATTCGCATCTGGAATGTCGTAGAAAAAAGGTCGCTTAAAATCTATATTATATCCATATTGAAAGGCCAGAATGATCGCACACGCTATGATGTAACGCTGATCGTCCGGCATGTTGCGAATCGTGAGCTCGAATCCTTCACCTGCTTCCTTCAAAATGGTCTTAAATCGTTCTGAAGAATTAAAGATCAAATTGTGAAAAGGCACAGAAGCCGTCTTGATCTCGTTCTTAGTCAATACGCTCGAGAACGAATCTTCAAGGATGATTCCGATCTCTTTTTGGTATTTGTCCAAAAGAGAAAAATCCTCAAAACCATCGCGCAATTCTGGATGAGGCTTTTGCGCATCTAAGACACGCTGGGCCTTGGCAACAAGAAAGGGGTCTTTGCTTTGAAGCATCTCTTCGTACTGATCGAGCAGCTTATTGAAACTGATCTTCAGCACCATAGGTGATTCTTCGTTATGGCTGATCTTCATACGGTTATTTACATTGGGTGATATACAAATTTACAAAAACTAGCAATCTCTTGCTGTTAAAGGTTTTAACAGTTGTAGGTTAGACGACATTCTGGTTTTTTACTTCACTTTTTTTGTTGATATTTACTGTATCAAATACCACACATGTCATCACAATCGCGATTAACAAGGGCTTACCAACAAGCAAAACAGGTATGTTTTGACGATTCGTCAAAATTTATTCTGTTTAGTGATTGTCATCGCGGTGACAATAGTTTTGCTGATGATTTTGCAAACAATCGCAACATTTACTTTCATGCCTTGCGCCACTACTATAACAGTGGATTTAGCTATTGCGAATTGGGTGATGGTGATGAATTGTGGGAAAATCGCACTTTTGAGTCCATTTTTCATGCGCATAAAAATGTGTACATGCTCATGAAACAATTTCACGATCAAGGGCGTTTGCATTTGATCTACGGAAATCATGACATGGTCTATAAGGACAAGGATTTTGTAAAAAAGCAACTCTCTTCTTTTTTTGACCCCAAAACGGGTAAAGATGAACCTCTATTTCAAGACCTTGAATATCATGAGGCGGTTGTTCTTAAGCATGATGGTAATGGTCAAGAAATCTTTTTGACACATGGTCATCAAGCCGATTGGTGGAACTATCTCTTTTGGAGATGGAGCCGATTTATGGTGCGTGTCCTATGGAAACCATTGCAAGTAGTTGGAATCGCTGATCCAACAAGCCCAGCAAAGAACTTTAAAGAATTGATCAAAGTAGAGCGTCGTGTCAAGAAATGGATTGCCGATAACGACAATCTTATGACCGTAATCGGGCATACGCATCGCCCTCGATTTCCCGAACCAGGAGAATTGGCACTCTTTAATGATGGCAGTTGCGTGCATCCAAGAAGTATTACAGGGTTGGAGATTGAAGAGGGTACCATCACTTTGATCAAGTGGCACATTGCTATTACCGAAGATGGTGTTCTGCAAATCGTGCGCACCGTTTTAGAAGGTCCGCAGAAACTGGCTGATTATATAACTGAATAGGGTAATGAAGTCCGAACAGTTTATTCTTGACCATATTAGCGTTTCTCACGATTGGGCTTCACAGATCATTTTATTGGGGGTTGTTCAGGGGATTTTCTTGACGCTGCTTATCTTTTTACGAGCAAGAAATAAGAACACCACCTTAAAATTGTTTGCCTGGTCGCTTTTGTTTCAATCCTTGATCGCTTTAGACATTTACCTTTGCTACACCGGACTAATGAAACATACAGTGGTGTTTAACGATAGCACCGAGCCCCTGGTTTTATTGATTGCACCTACCTTGTACCTTTTTGTACATGGATTGCTTACACGTATCCCTTTTTCCCTTAAAAAACACTGGGTACACTTTGTGCCAGCACTGTTGTATACCATCTCCCAAATCGGATACTATTTACAGCCTATCTCGATCAAGATCAACGCTTATCTCGGAGCTTACAACCATACTAACCTTAGATGTGAAGTTCCTGCAGATGCTTCCTATAACTATCATTGGATAAAGGACGAATTTAGATGGTTGGTGCTCATTAGCTTCGTTGTGTATATTATCTTATCGGCTAGAGTGGTCCTCAACTATTTCAAAGAGGCCTCTAAAAAAGGACCAAAGCATGTACGATCTGGGAAATTCAATTTCACAAAAAATACAGTACTCATTCTTTTGGTGAGTGTCATCTTGATCTTGTCCATTTTCTTATCTTTTGATGACGATGCGGGTGACCATTACATCGGTATGTTCAATACAGGAATCGTATTCTTAACCAGTTTTGTGATTCTTACCCAATCTCGTTTCTTTGAGAATTCTTGGGTTGCTGACAAATACGAAACGGTAAAGGCGGGCACAAAAGCGATCACTATTTCTCAGATAAAAGCGTATGTAGAAAAGGAAAACTTTTTTCTTTCATCGTCTGCTACACTAAAGGAACTTGCAAAAGCCTTACATGCCAATCCAAACTACATCTCTCAAGTCATTAACGACAAGACCGAATTGAACTTCAACGACTTTATTAATCGGTATCGCGTTGAGGCGGCCAAAGAAAAGTTGGTAGACCCCACTTTTTCCAATCTCACAATCGAAGCTATTGGTAATTTAGTCGGATTTAATTCAAAATCAGCGTTTTACACCGCCTTCAAAAAGCACACAAAACTATCTCCCAAGGCCTATATTACGGCTCAAAAAAGTACAGAATTGTAATTCAGAACGAAAGACCCTCTTATTTTTTTAGGGCTTCCCATTTAATTTTTCAGCTTTGGAACATCAAATATAAAGTCATGGAAAAAAAAGTTCGTCGTTACGACATCGATTGGTTGCGAGTGTTGGTTTTTGCCCTTCTCATCTTTTATCATGTAGGTATGTTCTTCATACCTTGGGGCTGGCATATTAAAAACAACGAGATCGGTAACGAGATGCGTTGGCCCATGTTGTTCCTTAACCAATGGCGTTTACCCATCCTGTTTGTGATCTCGGGCATGGGAACCTATTATGCATTGGGCCATCGTACCTTGAAACAATTTAGTTGGGAGCGCATAAAGAGGTTGTACATTCCGTTGGCAGTGGGCATGGTGTTGATCGTACCTCCGCAGGTTTATTTTGAACGTGTTGCTGACGGAGATTTTTCAGGCTCATTCTTTGAATTCCTTTTTGGAGGAACGGCTTTTTCCGGGATTTATCCTGAAGGAAACTTTAGCTGGCACCATCTGTGGTTCTTGCCGTATCTTTTGCTGTTCTCTCTATTGTTGGGACCTGTATTCCTTCGGCTTAAAAAACCAACGAACCGTTTTATTGATTGGATTGCTAAGGTTATCGCAAAGCCTTTGGGCATCTATCTTTTTGTGTTACCACTCTATTTGATTGAAGCTTTTGTGGAGCCCTACTTTCCAGTAACTCATGCCTTGATCGACGATTGGTTTACCGTTTCGTTTTACTTCGTGCTCTTCTTCTATGGCTTTGTGTTGATCGCCACGCGTGATGCATTTTGGAAGGTCATTGACAAAAACAAAAGAAGTTATCTGGTCATTGCCATCATTGCCTTTACGTTACAGGTAATTATCTGGCAACAGCAAGATTCGTATTTTATTCACTTTACCGAGGCTATGGTCAAAGTAGTAAATCTCTGGTCTTGGATATTGGTCATATTCGCCTATGGGGCCAAATACCTCAACAAGAAGAGCGAGTTACTTGCGTACTGCAATCGGGCCGTATATCCCTTTTACATCTTGCACCAAACCATTACGGTGGCAATTGGTTTTTATATCAAGGATCTGCCATGGAATATCTGGGCCAAGTTTTTAATCTTAGTCGTTGGAACCTTTTTCGGCAGTTGGATTCTGTATGAATTTGTAATACGAAGAATTCGTTTCTTGCACCCGCTCTTCGGGCTGAAACGGTCCTATTCTTCAGGAGCCAGCTCAACTTCGAGTCCGTCGAGCTCTTCGGTGATCGGTATCTGACACCCTAAGCGGCTGTTGTCTTTGACATGAAACGCTTCGGCGAGCATCATGTCTTCGTCGACCCCCATTTCGGGTAATTCATGATCAGACACCACGTAGCATTGACACGAGGCACACATGGCCATTCCGCCACAAACTCCTATGGTCCCTTCGGGGGCCAGTTCGTAGGAGCGAACCACTTCCATGAGGTTCATGGCCATATCGGTCGGTGCTTCAATCGTGTGCGAAGTACCTTCTCTGTCGGTGATGGTGATCGTAATATCAGACATGCTCTTTTTTTAATTTTGCTCGTAATACTTTGGCGCGCTTGTCTTCGCCGTCATGGCTCCAACCGGGTGCGTAAAATATGTACTTCAGTTTTTCTTTTAAGGTTTTGGCTCGTTTTACATCCTTGGCGATTGCTGTGTATTCATGGGTAGCAACCTTTACCGGATGGTATGTTTCAATATTTTGTGTGAGCCCATAAATGGGTTCGTCTTCTTCTTTAAGCTCTTCAGAAAATGTGCCAAACATTCGGTCCCAAATGATCAAAACACCGGCGTGGTTGCAATCCAAATAGCGAATGTTTGATGCGTGATGTACACGATGATGTGACGGTGTATTGAAAATGAGTTCTATTGGCTTCGGAAGTTTATTAACTAGTTCGGTATGCACCCAAAATTGATAGATGAGACTTACGCCCATCATGGTAAAGATCATCAAAGGGTCAAATCCTAGTAACGGAATCCACAACCAGAAAAAGAACTTGTGAATGCGCTCACCAACACCTTGGCGTAGGGCAGTGCCAAAGTTCATTTTTAACGAAGAATGATGTGGCACGTGTCCAGCCCACAACAATCGCACTTCATGATTGGCCCTATGAAACCAGTAGTACGTGATATCGTCCATGAAAAAGAGCACTATCCAAGCCCACCATTGGCGTTGCACGAAGTCCTTTAACGGGCTCCACTCGTGCAGATAGTAGAAGGCAACAAAGGCCAATACTTTTGGAATAAACTCGACAATGGCAGATATGACAAGCATCCACATAGAAGCCAGCGTATCTTTGCCATAATAGAGGTCCAAGTGCTGCTTTCTATCAATGATGACCTCAAGTACCACAGCCGCAAAAAATATCGGCAGGGCAATCATTGTGAGATTGTCTTGCAGCACATAGTTTATGATCTCTTGAAGGTTCACGTTTTTGTTATTTTACGATTAGTCAATGGCTTTCACCACCGCTTTTTCGGCTTCCTTTCTAGATCCATCAAAGCCATCGATACCACTTACAGTAGTATACTTCATAACGTATTTCTTATCTGGGAAAATACGTTTGTAGGCACTTTGACACATCAAGGTAGCTTCGTGAAAGCCACATAAGATCAACTTCAGCTTTCCGGGATAGGTATTCACATCACCAATCGCGTAGATTCCTTCGATATTCGTCTGGTAATCCAAGGCATTGTTCACTTTGATGGCATTCTTTTCAATCTCGAGTCCCCAATTGGCAATCGGACCTAGTTTTGGTGCCAACCCAAACAGCGGAATGAAGTGGTCACAATCAATGCGGGTTTCTTCGTCTCCTTTTCTTAGTGTAACACCCTCAACTTTTCCGTCTCCTTGAATGGCAACGACCTCGGCTGGTGTGATCAAATCGATTCTTCCTAATTTTTTGAGCTCGGCCACTTTTTCAACAGAGTCCAAAGCACCTCTAAATTCATTACGGCGGTGCACTAGGGTCACTTCGCCTGCCACGTTTGACAGATAGATAGCCCAATCCAGTGCCGAATCCCCTCCGCCAGCAATCACTACTTTTTTCTCGCGATACATTTCGGGATCACGAATGATGTATTCAACCCCTTTGTCTTCGAAATCAGCAATGTTGGCAATAGGGGGTTTTCTAGGTTCAAAACTACCCAGTCCTCCAGCAATCGCAACGACTGGTGCATGGTGTTTTGTTCCTTTATTGGTGGTGACGATAAAACTACCGTCGTCTTGTTTTTCAATAGTTTCAGCACGTTCGCCCAAGGTAAAACCAGGTTCAAACGGCTTGATCTGTTCCATAAGATTATCAACCAACTCACCGGCCATGACTTCAGGATACCCCGGAATGTCGTAAATCGGTTTTTTAGGATAGATCTCGACGCATTGCCCTCCAGGTTGCGGTAAGGCATCAATCAGGTGGCATTTAAGCTTTAACAAGCCTGCCTCAAAAACAGCAAAAAGGCCAGTTGGCCCTGCTCCTATAATTAGTATATCGGTTTTGATCATGATTTATTTGACAATAGAATAGCACAAAAGTAACAATGGTAATAGAAGATGAATATGACAATTGTCAGCCTTACTAGGCTTCAATATTCACCACTTTCTCGATCTGCGGTGCGTATTTCTTGATAGTCATTTCGACACCCGAGCGCAAGGTCATTTGATTAACGCTACAGCTAACACAAGCCCCTTCGAGTTGTACTTTTACCAATTTATCGTCTTCAATAGAAATAAGCGAAATGTTACCTCCGTCAGACTCTAAGAATGGTCTGATCTCTGCCAAGGCTTTTTCTACATTTTCCTTCAGTTCTTTTGTTGTCATCACTTTATTTTTTTACTGCTGAACATCCAGCCATTGTTGTGATCTTAATTGCTTCGGTCGGTGGCAAGGTCTTGTTTCTTGCGACCACTTCTTGTACCACGTTTCGAGTGAGGGTTTCAAATGCCGATTCGAGCGCTGTTGCTGTTTGAAGCGCCGCAGGTCTTCCTACGTCTCCAGCTTCTCGTATACTTTGCACGATTGGCAATTCACCTAGGAACGGAACCTCAAGGTCTTCGGCCAAATTCTTGGCGCCCTCTTTTCCAAAGATATAATATTTGTTGTTAGGAAGTTCTTCGGGTGTAAAATAGGCCATATTCTCTATGATTCCTAACACCGGTACATTGATGCTTTCTTGTTGAAACATCGCCACCCCCTTCTTGGCGTCTGCCAATGCCACACTTTGCGGTGTGCTCACTACAACAGATCCAGTGATCGGAAGCGACTGCATAATGCTCAAATGAATATCTCCCGTTCCTGGAGGAAGATCGATCAATAAAAAGTCGAGTTCTCCCCAAGCGGCATCAAAGATCATTTGGTTCAATGCTTTGGCTGCCATAGGTCCTCTCCAAATTACAGCTTGATTAGGCTGTGTAAAAAACCCGATTGAAAGAATCTTCACTCCGTAGTTCTCAACAGGTTTCATCTTTGATTTTCCGTCTACATTGACCGCCAACGGACGTTCTCCTTCTACATCAAACATGATAGGCATCGAAGGGCCGTAAATATCAGCATCTAAAACGCCTACGTTGAATCCCATTTTTGAAAGGGTTACCGCTAAATTGGCGGTAACCGTAGATTTTCCTACGCCTCCCTTACCAGAAGCTACGGCCACAATATTCTTGATTCCGGGAATTGCTTTCCCTTTAATTTCAGGCTGTTTCGCTGGAGCTTCCACCTTAATATTAACCTTGGTCTTGGCTTTTGCGTAGACCTTTTCGTGAATGGTCTTTAAAATATCAACCTCTACCTTCTTTTTCGCTTGTAGGCTTGGGTTCTTTATGGTAATATCGACCACAACCTCATCGGCAAAGGTCATCACATTGGTCACAGCACCGCTATCCACCATATTGGCTCCCTCTCCAGGAACCGTGATCGATTTAAGCGCTTCGAGTATATCGTTTTTGTTAATCTTCATCCTTCTGTATCAATCTCTTAATTAGATTCATTCTAAATGCAAAGATACTCCTTAGGTTTCTATTTATAAAGGATTAAGATTGATTTTGTTTATGGTTCTATTCCTGCGAAGGCAGGAATCTGTTTTTTGATCAAATTTCTGGTTTCAGGCCACGAATTCACGAATAGTTTTTAACGACCAAAGACCCGAAACTCAAACAAACTCCCCTTTCTTTCTCAGCAAGCCTCGAAATTCATTCCCCTCTTTGGTCAAAGAGGGGAGCCAATTCGTACTTCTCATTAATCAGTCAGTTAAAAAGTTGAAAAACAACATGAATCTAGCTCCTCCCTTTAAAAAAAGGGAGGTGGATTTTGGTTCGTGAACGAACCAAAAGACGGAGGGTTTATGAAAGCTCAGTACTCGGATCCCAAAATACCTTGTCCAAATTTTGGATCTGATTGTCAATGACCTCAATGCCTTCGTTTTCGAGCAGTTGTTGCATGAGGTTGGTGCCTTGAAAATGGTGTTTCCCTGTTAGCAATCCTTTGCGGTTGACTACACGATGAGCCGGAACGTCTTCTTTGGCTCCTGAACCATTCATGGCCCAGCCCACCATTCTTGCACTACGTGCTGCACCTAAATACTTTGCAATGGCTCCGTATGAAGTTACGCGTCCGTAAGGTATGAGTTTTGCGACTTCGTAGACGCGTTCAAAGAAATTCTTGTTCTCGGGTTTCAAGGATAACGGATTTGGTTATTTTATCTTGAAACGAATATACGTAATTGCCTTGTCTTGTTCAAGGTATTGTTGCTCGTAGAAGGTTTGAATACTGGTCACCTCTTCTGGGCTGCCTTCGTTCTTGTATACATGGTGATTGGCATACTGCACTTCGTGACCGGCTCCATGCAACAATCCGAGGGTGTAGCCATGCATGAATTCACTATCAGTTTTGAGATGTACGACACCGTCTTCCTTTAAAATGTGCTTATATCGCTTCAAAAATTCGGCATTGGTCAATCGATGTTTGGTACGCTTGTATTTAATCTGTGGATCAGGGAAGGTAATCCAGATCTCATCAACTTCATTCTCGGCAAAGAAACTCTCGATCCATTCGATCTGTGTTCGTAAAAAGGCCACATTAGGGATTCCTTCCTCCAGCGCCGTCTTGGCGCCACGCCAAAAGCGCGCTCCCTTGATGTCAATACCGATGAAGTTCTTTTCAGAATACTTCTTCGCCAAATTAACGCTGTACTCCCCTTTTCCGCATCCCAATTCAAGGACGATCGGGTTCTCATTCTTAAAATGCTCGGATCTCCATTTTCCTTTTAAGCCAAAGTTGCCGCCCATGGCTTCCTCGCGTGATGGTTGAATCACATTGGCAAAGGTTTCGTTCTCTCTAAATCGCTTTAATTTGTTCTTGCTTCCCACAACGTTTTCTTAAGATTTTGGCAAAATTAAGGAAAACTTCCGCAGGGAAAAATAATAGTATCTTTATCGTTATGAATCAACCAAAGACCATTTTAGTGGCCCCGCTGAATTGGGGATTGGGGCATGCCACGAGATGCATCCCTATCATTAGACAACTACAGGCCCAAGGATACATTCCGCTTATCGCTTCAGACGGTATTGCATTGCAACTGCTTCAAAAGGAATTTCCTGAATTAGAAAGTATCGAACTTCCCGGATATAAGATCGAGTATGCCAAGAAGGGGAAACACTTCAAACTAAAAATGTTGAAGGACTCGCCAAAAATGGTCAAGGCGGTTTCCAAAGAGAAAAAAGTGGTGAAAACGCTTGTAAAGGAAGGAAAGATCGACGGTATTATCTCTGACAATCGCTTGGGAATTCATCACAAAAAAGTGCCTTCGGTCTTTATCACGCATCAACTGAATGTACTCACGGGTAACACTACCTGGTTTAGCTCGAAGCTACATCAGAGCATCATCAACAAGTTTGACGAATGCTGGGTGCCTGATGTTGCTGGAAAGCCAAATTTGAGTGGAAAGCTCGGACATTTAAAGAAGAAAAAAGATAACATCAAATATATCGGTCCGCTGAGTCGTCTTCAAAAAACCGAGGAAGAAAAAATCTACGATATCATGGTCATCTTATCAGGTCCTGAACCTCAGCGTACTTTTTTGGAGAACAAACTTTTTGACGAGGTTAAACACGTTAAAGGAAAGGTTCTTTTTGTACGCGGAAAGGTGGAGAACAAGCAAGAAACTTTTGACTACCTTAATTGCAAGGTGTACAATTTTATGCAGAGCGACGAACTTGAAAAAGCTTTTAATCAAAGTGAATTGGTCATTTCGAGATCGGGCTATACGACCATTATGGATCTGGCCAAGTTGGAGAAAAAGGCCTTTTTCATCCCAACACCCGGGCAGTATGAGCAAGTGTATCTAGCGAAGCGACTCAAAAAACATGGACTCGTGCCTTTTGAGGTTCAGGATAAATTTAGCATAGAAAAATTGGATAAAGTGCCCCTGTATAAAGGATTGAGTAGTTTTAATCAGGACACAGATTTCGAAAAGTTATTCGACCTTTTCAAGGGTGAATGAGAATTCTGAGCCTACACTGGCCTCGCTCTCTACATAGATCTTTTCGTTGTGAGCTTCAATGATATGCTTTACGATTGAAAGGCCCAATCCAGAGCCGCCTTCCTTTCGAGACCCGCTTTTATCAACACGGAAAAAGCGTTCGAACAATCTAGGAATGTGTTCTTCTTCAATCCCTTCGCCATTGTCGGTAATACGAACGATGACTTTATTTCGAATCAAATCCTCAATACCTACTTCGGTCGTGCCGTCCTTGTGCCCATATTTGATAGAATTGACCACTAGATTGGTTAGCACCTGTTGTATCCGCTCTCGATCTGCCTTGACCATGATGGGGTCGTCATAATCAGTATCAAACTTTAAGGTAATGTTCTTTTTGGAAGCCTTCATCTCAAAGAGGTCAAACACATTTTGAATCAGTTCAATAATGTTGAACTCTTCCATTTCTAAGTTAAGATCACCCACCTCTAATTTGGTGATCATATCGAGATCCTTCACGATATAGATCAAACGCTCTACTCCTTTACTAGCACGATTGAGGTATTTTTTGCGGATGGTCTTGTCTTCCATGGCTCCATCCAGTAAGGTCAGGATATATCCTTGAACCGTGAACAATGGCGTTTTAAGCTCGTGCGACACGTTGCCCATAAATTCCTTTCGGTAGGCTTCTCGTACCTTTAAGGTTTCGATCTCAAGCTTTTTATCGGTGGCGAACTTTTCGACCTCTTTGGTCAAGGTCGCCATGTCTGTTGTGATCGGTTGTTTTTGAAAAGAGGTAGATTCAAGCAAGGAAACATCATCGTAGATCTGCTTCACTCTTCGATAGATAAAGCGCTCTACACGATATTGCAACACAAAGAAACAGAAGATAAAACAGGAAAGGGCATATACCGGAAGCACTAGCACTTCCTCTTTAAAGAAAAAATACCACAACACTGCTAAGACCAGCGTTGTAAAAATAGTGATGTACAGCGAAGATCGAAAAGCAAATTTATATGACTTCTTAAGCCTTCGCTGCATTTAGAGTACAAACTTATAGCCGACGCCCTTGACGGTCTTGAAATAATCGTCGCCAATCTTTTCGCGGAGTTTTCTGATGTGCACATCGATGGTTCTTCCACCTACGACCACTTCATTGCCCCAGACTTTGTCAAGGATCTCTTCGCGCTTAAATACTTTTCCAGGTCGAGAAGCAAGTAGTGACAACAATTCAAATTCTTTTCGCGGTAGAATTAGTTCGGCGCCGTTTTTCTCGATCTTGTATTCTTCTCGGTTAATGACAATGTCACCCACAGTGACCACTTGGGCTGTCGTTTCTTCATCTTCTTTTAATCTACGCAACAATGCCTTCACCTTACTCACCAATACTTTAGGCTTGATAGGCTTGGTAATGTAGTCGTCGGCACCCGCATCAAATCCAGCCACTTGAGAGTAATCTTCACCTCGAGCAGTCAAAAAAGTGACCACCGTATTGGCTAGTTCTGGCACTTGACGAATTTGCTCACAAGCCTCGATCCCGTCCATCTCTGGCATCATCACATCAAGGATGATCAAATGGGGTTTTTCTTTCTTGGCTTTGGCAACGCCTTCAGAACCATTTTTTGCGGTACTGATCTGGTATCCTTCAGCAGATAAATTGTATCCAACGATCTCTAAAATATCCGGCTCATCGTCTACCAGTAGGATTTTAATGTCCTTTTTTTTCATGGGTTTAGAAGCTTTGATTGTGCCTCAAAAGTAAAGATAATATTAATTCTGAAAACGGCTTAACATTCATTTAATATGGTAACATTTAGGTAACCTACTCATTACAGAGTTTTAATATTCGAATAACACCATCCTTACGTAGCCATCCTTTATTTGCGGTGTGAAAATCTAACAGCACTCATGAAAAAAATAGCGGCTCTTTTTGCCTTTATGATCGTAGCATTCGCAAATGCTCAAGACACGGGATCGGTCGTTGGTCTGATCACCGATAAAGAAATGAATAACGAACCATTGCCATTTGCCAATGTATTCCTCAAAGGAACCACTAAAGGGACTACATCAGATATCGATGGTTTATTTCTATTAGAAAACATAGACCCTGGGACGTATACTGTTGTATTTAGTTTTGTGGGTTACGAAACGCAAGAGTTTCCAAATATAGTTGTCGAAGCCGGCAAAGAAACCAAAGTCGATGCAATTTTGGGGTCAAGCGCCGAGGCTTTAGATGATATCATCATTACCACCACTGTTAAGAAAGAATCAGAAGTTGCTTTGCAATTAGAGCAGAAGAAAGCAGCCCAAATCCAAACGAAGATCGGTGCCGCTGAACTTTCTCGAAAAGGAGCAGGCGATGTAGCCACAGGTTTGACCAAAGCTTCAGGAATCTCTAAAGGAAGTGATAAGCTTTATGTTCGTGGTTTGGGAGATCGTTACAACAACGCTTACCTAAACGGACTTCCTATTCCTTCACTAAATCCGAAGTTGAAAATGATCGACCTAGCGATCTTCCCAACTAAGATTGTTGAGAACCTTGGAATTTACAAAGCATACTCTGCTGAGCTTTACGGTGACTTTGCCGGAGCCAGTGTTGACATCGATACGAAAGACAGACCAGGAAGCGGATTCTTAGAAGTAGGATTTAGCACGGGTGTAAATACCACTGCAGCTTCTAATGATTTCTTCTTGTTGAATGGTGGCCGTTACGATTTCTTTGGTGTTGAGGACGGGTCAAGAAGTGTTCCTGCATTTTTGAATATCCCAGGATATAACTACGTGAGCACACAGATTGACTATTATCCTTTTAAAACATCATTCAACCCAGAAAAAAGATTCAATGCCCCTGATGGAGGTGCCAATGTTTTAGGCGGAAAGAGTTTTACCATCGGAGACGAGCAGAAGTTAGACCTATTGGTAAGTGCTTCGTTTAGCCAAAACCATAGAACAGCACTTGGAGGTATCGAAGCTGGATACAACTCTCAAGGGGAACCCATCGGATTCGGACGTTTCGAGAATGTAGATCGTTATGAGTACAATACCAATACGACCGTTCTAGGGAGCCTTTCGTACCGTTGGAACAGCAATAACCGAATCACAACAACTACCCTATTTGTGAATGACACCGAAGACGAACTTCGAGAATTCACCGATGGTGTAGGTGGTGAAGACACGGATGTAAAGATCCGCTTGAGAAGAGGCACCTTTGAGCAAAACAACCTGTTTACGCAGCAACTTACGGGGCAACACAAATTCAACGAAAGTAAATATGTGCTTAACTGGGGTGCTGCCTATAATAAAGCGTTAGGATATATTCCAGACAGAAGACAGTTGTTCTTTACCGAGCTTCAAAACGGAAACTTGGTCTTTGGAAACCGTGTAAGCCCAGATTTGGCAAACAACCAACGTTTTTATCAAGAGTTGAATGAAGAAGATTCTTCGGGGAAACTGAACTTGGACATCAACTTTGACAAAGATGAAGATGAAGTATTTCAAAGCAAGCTTACGGTTGGTGTGAATGTAAGAAAGAAGAATCGCTCGTTTGAATCCAATCAGGTAAACTACAACTTGAACAACTTCATCGGAGAGAATGTTGACTTCAACAACCCAGACCAATTCTTGAATGAGACCAACTTCTTGAACGGTGATTACGTGGTTCTTGAAAACCTGAACCCTACACGTCGCTATAGAGCAGATTACATCAACTTTGCAAGTTTCGCTCAGTTGCAGTACACTATCAATCCAAAGCTTACACTGAATGCCGGAATCCGTTTAGAGAATTTCGAGCAGAACGTATTCTACAGACAGCAAGAAGACCTTGAGACCAACCCGTTTAGAAAGGAACAAATCGACGAGCTGTTCTTCTTACCAAACATCAGTCTTAAATACGCGCTCAATGAAACCTCAAACTTACGTTTTGCGGCCAGTAAGACGATCACATTACCAAAGTTTACAGAAGTAGCGCCTTTCTTGGATGAGGATGTGACCGAGGCAACCTTGGGTAACCCAATTGTAAAGAACTCAGAAAATTACAACATCGATATCAAGTGGGAATATTTCCCAGAAGAATCTGGAGATGCGTATTCTGCGACTCTATTTGGAAAGTATATCGACAATCCTATTGAAAAGGTATTTGTGGCTTCGGCATCGAACATCAACACCTTTATCAACTCTGATAATGCGAAAATCTACGGTATTGAGCTCGAGGCAAGAAAAGCCATCGGAAAATGGTTTGGCGCTGCCGAGAACGATGTTTGGACCGCTGGAATCAACGCAACGATCATGAAGACTGAGGTTGAGATCGATCCAAATACGGTTACCTTCAATGGGTCTAACATCGCACCTACTAACAATAGCAGACAACTTCAAGGTGCGTCTCCTTATTTAATCAATGCAGATATCAGCTACAAGAAAGAATTAGAGAACCACAAGCTTTCATCAACCCTAGACTTCAACATCTTCGGAGACCGAATCTATTCGGCAGGTGGAAACGGAGTAGGTGACATTTTCGAAAAAGGATTTGGCACACTCAACTTTAACTTCAAAGATGCTGTGGGTGAACATTGGGAGTTTGGGCTTAGCGCCAAAAACCTATTGGATCCGTCAGTTAGAAGATTCCAAGATCAAGAAGATAGAAACGAAGAATACACAACATACGATTTTACAAGAGGTGTCAATGTGAACCTTGGCGTAACGTACAAATTTTAACTACAAAACTTAACAAAACAATTAAACTTAATTAAATCGAAATGAAAAAGATCAGCACATTACTATTAGGAATAAGCGCTGTAACCGGTGTGATACTCCAATCGTGCACCGTAAACGAAGACAACATCGGAGACATCACTATTGTCGAAGGTGACGGTGGAAGTAACGAAGGATGTGAAATCCTTCAAGGACAGATCACTGTTAACACAACATTGACCGCAGACAAATGCTACGAGCTTATAGGTGGTGTATCTGTAGTTGATGGCGTTACGCTAACTATTGAGCCAGGAACACAGATCCAAGCGGGTTCTGAAGGTGGTGTATTCTCATATCTTGCCATTGAACAAGGTGCCAAGATCATGGCCGAAGGTACCGCAAGTGCTCCTATCGTTTTTACTTCAAAAAAATCAACTCCGAATCCTGGTGATTGGGGCGGACTTCTTATCGCTGGTAAGGCGCCTATCAACAGAGCGGCCGTATCAGCAACTACTGAGGTTGCTAACCTAACATACGGGGGTACAGACGCGGGTGATGATTCTGGAATACTAAAGTATGTTCGTTTAGAGTATACAGGAGGAAAGATCAACGATGACGCTGAGTACAACGGACTTTCATTGTACGGTGTAGGAAACGGAACTACAGTAGAATATATCGAAACCTACTTAGGCAATGACGACGGTATCGAGTTTTTCGGTGGTACGGTTGACCTAAAGTACGCCGTAGTGATCGGTGCAGGTGACGACTCGATCGACTGGACAGATGGCTGGGTTGGAAGAGGTCAATTTTGGATCGTACAACAAACTGCCTTAGCAGGTGACAAAGGCATCGAAGCAGACAACCTTTCTTCTACTCCTGACGCAACTCCATTCTCGTATCCAACCATTTCAAACATTACCTTGATCGGTGCTGAAGATGGTGACGGAGAAAACAAAGGAATCGAGTTTAGAGCAGGAACCAAAGTGGCTGCCTATAACATGATCATCAAAGGATTCCCAGGAAGAGGAATCGAAGTAGACGACGATCAAACCTTGCTAAACTTCAATGCAGGTGAAGTAGAAGTTCGCAACTCTATCATCGATAACGTGAACTCTTTTGATCTTGATCATGGAGGTACTGCTTCTTTTGACTTGGCAGACTTCGCAACATATAGCAACTACACACTAGATGGTTCTGGATCTCCATTTGATAGTGCCGGAACTGCCGTGCCAAACGACTTTTCAATCTCTGGATTTAGAGGAACGTATGCAGGAAACGCTTTAGACCCAAGTACGCTAGACGCATGGTTCTCTTCAGTATCTTTTGTGGGGGCCCTTCAAGAAGGTGACACTTGGACCACAGGATGGGTTCGTCTATAATACAACCAAACAACACACTAATGAAAAAGGGAGCGCAAATGCGCTCCCTTTTCTATATGTATGTATTTGGGTACGTTTTTCTTAAGGCTTGTTTGAAGCCAATTTTGTTTTTGTAGTCCATTCGCTAACACTCGCAATGCGCGAATCTTCATAGTTCACTTCTTTCAAGGTCTTCTCAGTCCAGAAAAGCCATTTGCCGACTTTCTTTCCGTTTTCGTAAGAACCTAGGGCTACTTTCTTACCATTAACGTCATAACTCTTCCAAGTACCATGTAACTTTCCATCTTTATAGAAACCTTTCTGGGCAATTTCTCCATTGTCATGGTAGAAGGTTGCCTCGACAAGATCTCCTTTCTTCTCCAACTTAGGCTTCACCTCTTGTGCAAAGGCCATCGAAGAAACAAAGAGTACTGCGAATGCGATTATATATTTTTTCATAATATGTAGGTTTTATTTCATCTTCTGTTAACAAATATAACCTAAAATTTACGTTAAATCAAAAATTAGGTAACATTAAATTAACATTAGAATTATATTAAACTGATTTTCAATCATTTAATATGTTTCCGAATCTATAAAAACACATAACATTGCCTCCTTAGTCAGCTCTATGGGCAAGTCCGAAAAAAAGCCAAACGATTGTAATTTTGGTAGTTTGAAAGCGTCTAAACGGTTCGCTAGTTTGATGCGGTCAACAGGTGTTTTGCAGGAATTCTTCCGAAGAAAAAACCATAAAAAAAAGAACACATAACATTCTGGTAACATTAGACTTGCATTTAGTATAGATATTTGCCAACATATATACTTTGTTTAAGAATGAATGACATTTATTTGTTCATGATCATCTCGCTGGCTGTCTTAGCCATTGCAGATCTAGTAGTTGGCGTTAGTAACGACGCCGTTAACTTTTTGAATTCAGCCATTGGTTCTAAAGCCATTTCTTTTAGAACTATCATGATCGTAGCCAGTATCGGTATTGCCTTGGGCGCCATCTCCTCGAGTGGTATGATGGAAGTTGCCCGAAAGGGAATCTTTGTCCCTGGCGAGTTTGTCTTTGACGAGATCATGATCATCTTTATGGCGGTAATGATCACCGACATACTGCTCCTCGACTTTTTCAACACACTTGGGATGCCTACCTCAACCACGGTGTCTATTGTATTTGAACTATTGGGAGCCGCTGTATGCATTGCATTGATAAAAATTGGCGCTTCAGACAGTGAGACCATTAGCAATCTTGGCAAGTATATCAACTCTGAACAAGCTACCATGATCATTGCAGGTATTGTGCTCTCCGTAATCATCGCTTTTACGGTCGGTGCGCTGGTGCAATATATGTCAAGGGTCATTTTGTCTTTCAACTTTGACGAAAAACCAAAATGGGTCGCTGCCATTTTTGGTGGTGTTTCGATCACAGCCATCACCTATTTCATCCTCATCAAAGGACTAAAGGGTGCTGCATTTTTGACCGCAGACACTGCTGCTTTTATAAAAGACAATACAACATTGATCATCGCCATCAACACGGTCTTTTGGTCGTTGTTTTCATATGCGTTGATTCAATTATTCAAGACCAATATTTTTAAGCTTATCATCGTCATCGGAACCTTCGCCTTGGCCATGGCCTTTGCAGGAAATGACCTAGTGAATTTCATCGGTGTTCCGATTGCGGCCTATAATTCATACGATGCCTTCACGGCTTCGGGTGCCGATCCGATGCAATTTAGCATGGGCATCTTGGCCGACAAAGTACCGTCGAGCCCTATGCTACTTTTCATTGCTGGAATCATCATGGTTATCACCTTATGGTTTTCAAGCAAGGCCCGTGCGGTAGTAAAGACGTCAGTAGACCTTTCTCGACAAGATGAAGGTGAAGAGCGCTTTCAACCCAACTTTTTATCGCGATTGATCGTTCGCTTTGCTATTGCCTCGTCTCGAGCTTTTGGTGCCATCATGCCTAGCAGCCTTTCACAACGTATCGACAAGCAATTCGTGAAGCCTACACTTACATTGGCCGAGCGCAAAAAGAATGACCAACCTGCATTTGACTTGGTACGTGCGTCAGCGAACTTGATGATTGCCAGTGTATTGATCTCGATTGCTACTTCGATGAAGCTTCCACTCTCAACAACCTATGTGACCTTTATGGTGGCTATGGGTACCTCTTTGGCCGATCGTGCTTGGGGTGCTGAAAGCGCTGTGTACAGAGTGGCTGGAGTATTAAATGTAATCGGCGGATGGTTCTTTACCGCTATCAGTGCCTTTATCGCCGCAGCGACCATGGCTTTCCTGATCCAACTCAATAAAGAAGTTGCCGTGCCGATCTTGTTGATCGTAGCCATTGCGTTGCTTGTGAGAAACTACCTTAAGCACAACAAGAAGATGAAAGAGGAAAAGGCCGAAGATCGTCTTCAAAAAGCCGAAAGTAGTTCGATTCAAGGAGTAATCCATGAAAGTGCTGATAACATCGCAGCAGTGGTCAACAGAGGTAATCGTATTTATACAAGTGCCATCAAAGGACTCGCTAAGCAGAACCTTTCGATGCTGAAAAAGAATAAGAAGAACATTGTAAAACTCTCGGATGAGATCGATGATCTTCGTGACAATATCTTCTACTTTATAAAGAACTTGGACGAATCCAGTATCGGAGCCAGTAACTTTTACATCAACATTCTTAGTTATTTGCAAGACATGACCCAGTCGTTAGAGTATATCTCTAAAGCGACACACAAGCATGTAAATAACAATCATAAGAAGTTGACCTTTAGCCAGATCAAGGAGCTAAAAGAAGTAGACGACATCTTCGAAGCCTTGTTTGTTGACACCAAGGATGCCTTTGATTCTCGCTCTTTTGAAAAGATCGGGGATGTCATCAACCGAAAGGATACCATCTTATCGATGATCACCGAAAAGATTGAAAAGCAAGTAGCTCGCACCCGTGCTGAAGAATCGAGCCCGAAGAACACCACGTTGTACTTCAGTTTATTGTTAGAGACCAAAGATCTAATGACGGCAACCATGAATCTGCTTCAAGAATATTACGAGTCTCATGATAGCTCCGTAGTTCCGGCGACCATAGAATCAGAGACAGAGGCAGCCAGCGCAGAAGAATAACCGTACTTTTTATATAATTTTAGGAGGCAGCTACGCGATAGCTGCCTTTTTTTTATTTTTTTCGGAAACTTCGCAATCCTAATAAACACACTTGCTGCGCGTTAAGGAATCGTAAAATAACAAAGGGCAGTCTTGTCAATACATCCCAAAACCCATCAAAATTCTTATATTTGTTTGGTTTTACACCCTTTAATTAAACATAAACATTGATAAAATGAGAAAAAACTACTACTTGCTTCTCACAACCCTTCTTGTGAGTGCATTTTCTTTTGGGCAAGACATGGTAATTACCGGAGCCTTTGACGGGCCTTTGTCCGGCGGTACACCGAAACTTGTGGAAATTTACGTAATAAACGATATCGCTGATCTTTCATTATACGGTTTTGGATCTGCCAACAACGGTGGTGGTACTGATGGCCAAGAATTAACGTTTGCGGGTTCTGCTACGGCAGGACAGTTCATCTACGTAGGAAGCGAAGGTTCTAACCCTGGATCTGTAAATGCTTATTTCGGAATCACCGCTGATTATTTGGATAGTGCAGCTAACGTTAACGGTGATGATGCTCTCGAGCTATTCTTTAATGGAGGCGTTATCGATACGTTTGGGGATATCAACACAGATGGTACAGGACAACCATGGGAATATTTAGACGGTTGGGCGTATCGCGTAAACAACACAGGACCTGATGGAGCATCCTATACGGCTGCCAGTTGGACTTTTAGCGGTACAAATGTAAATGACGGGCAAACCTCAAATGCTACGGCCCCAACGCCTTTCCCAATCGGAACCTATACGCGTTCAGCGAGCATGGACCCAACTTTGACAATCACTGCTCCTTCTAACGCGTTCGAATTTACACCTGGCACGTCCAATGTGGATGTGACTTTTGTAACGCAGAATTTTGATTTGACTGGCGGTAACTTTGTAGAGTACTCTGTGAACAGCGGAGCCGCACAGACAACCACAATGAATACAATCTCTGTGGCAACGGCCGACGGGATGTCGTACACAGTAGACTTAGAATTGAAGGACGGTGGAGGTTCTCTTACACCTGCCGTAACAGCATCCGTTTCATTTAGTGTTGCTGCTGTAACTTCAGTATCTGATATTGCAGCCATCCGTACCGATGTCATCAACAACGGAACCGGAGGCTATTATACACTTACTGGTGAAGCGATTGTCACCTATGCAAGAGCCTCAAGAAATCAGAAATACATTCAAGATGCCACTGCAGCCATCTTAATTGATGACGCGGCGGGTACGATTACTACTGTTTTCGCTGAAGGCGACGGAATGGTGGGTCTTACAGGACAAACCTCTACATTCAATGGTGTTCTACAATTCGTTCCTTCAGCAGATGTTGCTGTAAACTCAACCGGAAATACGATTACTCCAGAAGTAGTTACGTTGGCTCAAATTACTGCCAATCAAGAAGCGTATGAGTCTGAGTTAGTAAGAGTCAACGCAGCCACCTTTACAGATGGTGATGGTGTTGCTACTTTTGCGGCTTCTTCTAACTACGATTTAACGGACGCATCTACCAGAGCAACACTTACATTTAGAACAAACTTTAGCGAAGCTGATTATATCGGTCAGTTGATTCCTCAGGGAGCTAATGGGGTTCAAGCTCTTGTTGGAGAATTCAATGGTACAGCTCAGATTACTTCGCGTGCCTTGGCAGAACTAACACTTTCAAACCAAGATTTCGCAATCGAAGGACTAAACATGTATCCAAACCCAGTACCACGTGATCAGTTTATCACGATTCATACGGCAAACGGATTGGAAATCGAAGCTACGGTTTATGATCTACTTGGAAAACAAGTTATGAACATGGTAGTTACTGACAACCAACTTCCTGTAAACTCACTGAAAACTGGGGTATATATCCTACGTCTTTCTGAGAACGGAAGAACTGCTACTAGAAAATTAGTGATCGAGTAATCACTTTTTAAAATATGCTTATAAAAGGCACCCGTTGGGTGCCTTTTTTGTTTATGCGCTGATGTGTTTAATCGTTTATTAGGAAAACCCCAGCGGCCCTTACGCTTAATGCAACATACCATCTTATTTCCCTCCTAAAAAGGAGGGAGGATTAAAGATTCCTGCCTCCGCAGGTATGACAGCGCATGAGTGGTCTAACGACCAAAGGCCAACAACAAATAACCACTTCCCACTTATCCAAAATAGCTCCCGCTTATTACATTGATCATGGTATAAGGAACATTGGCCTCTTAACTTTAACCAACTTTGGTTAAGCATAAGCAGTTAACTATACCAAGACCTGTTCACTAATCCTTATCGCGGTAACAATGACAAAAAATTACCTTTTTGGTCTTTTTATGACCCTAACTCCTCTCTTTACAATTTCTCAAACCACGTTGGCAACTCAAGATTTTGAAGGAACGACAGCCGACACTTGGACGTTTCAAACCACTCCCGCTTCCTATAACCAGAGCGGCGACGTGTGGAGTCAAGTTGATGCCCTAGGTGGGATAGTTCCAAATTCTGGCACAAATTTCTGGGGAATGCAAGATCTGGAAAACACCAATGGAGGTGGTGACTTCGAGCATCGATTAGATTTTGAAAATGTCAACGTCTCGGGGCAAACTAACATTCTAGTTTCTTTTCAATATTTCACCGTAGGTTTTGATGCTGGTGACACCATTGAGGTCGAATTCTTCTTTGATGAAATCAGCAAGGGTCGCCAGGCCTTGACCAAGGACACATCAAACGCATGGACCCTATTTACACGTGTCATTCCAGATGGGACAATACAAGTGCGATTTTCAATCATCACAAAACAGAACGGAGCCTCTGATCGTGCCGCTATTGACAACATTTTGCTTCAATCAGGAGCAAATACAACACCGACTCTTACTATTGACTCCCCGACGAATGGGTCTACCATTTATGCAGGTTCTGCAGGTTTCGATGTAAGCTTCACAACGACCAACTTTACAATTTCTGGGGACAATGGCATTGGAGAAAGCGACTTTACTGGGGATGGTTTTTTTCGTTATACAATAGATAATGGTGGGTATCTCGGCCATTTTTCTACAGAACCCATTCACCTTTCTGGCCTATCTCCAGGCCTTCATTCCATCAACATTGAACTTATTGACAATGACGGCAACCCACTGACACCAGCCGTGGTGGCCCCTACAACGTTTACGCTAATAAACAGCATTGTTTCTTTACCACATACCGAGGTCTTCGACTATTCTCCTGGTCAAACTTTGGGAGCGCAAAACTATTGGAACAACAATAATAGCGGTGATGAGGTGCTAGTAACCAATGATAATTTGTTTTACCAAGGACTCACCGATAATGCGGTAGGCGCTATTTCATTTGAAGGTTCTGGAATGGACCCTTCAATTGAATTCACCCCTGTAACCTCCGGATCCGCCTACGTTTCCTTTCTCTTTAGAGTAACTGACCTAAGTGGGTTTACAAATACCGATGGAGGGTATTTTGCAGCCCTAGGATCTGGGCTAGACGCTAGGTTATGGATAAAACCAGGCACTACAGGATTCAACGTGGGTATTAGTTCTGATGGCACAACAGCGCAGTATACTTCAACTGAGTTTTTGGTAAACACAGATATTTTTGTAGTCTTTAACTATGATATCAAACTTGGATCGATCAACCTTTGGGCAAACCCCATTTTGGGTGATGCCCAGCCTTTAGCAACACTCTCTGACACTGATACGACGCCCAGAAGTTCGATTGATCAATTTTTATTCAGACAAGACAGTAGCACCAGGACTCCCCCAATCATCATAGATGCACTCAGAATAGGGACCAACTGGGCAGAAGTCACCCACAGCTCACTCTCTTTAAAAAGTCTAAATGTTCAAGAAGTCGTCATTTTTCCCAATCCCTTGAAAAATGAAGTTCTTAACATTGTAATGTTTCAAGGTGTCCCCATAAGCGTTTCTATCTTCGATTCCTTCGGAAAAGAAATACGAAAACAACAAGTTCAAGGTAACCAAGTATACCTAAGTGATCTTAAACCCGGCATTTATTTTCTGTCTTTTGTGAACAATGGAAAAACTGTAACAAAAAAGTTGGTCATTCAATGATCTTTTTATGCTTTGCCAAAATCTCGTTTATCAGAACCCTAATTTCACGCATAATCGACCAAAACAACAAAAATCTAAACGCTTAAATAACAGCTAAATACACATTTTGACTTACGGAAAAACCGTAAAAAAATTCCGTCAAAAGGCGAAAAAAATGCATTTCATCGATCTTTTCCCTTGCTAAATCCTAAAAGTTGGGTCTTAGCCCCTGTGGTTCATATGTTTAAGATAGAAAGAATTTATTTTCGCAAGGAAATAAATTGAAACCCCTTACCCCATGATTGAAAAAACTACTACAAAGTGGAGGCATCTCGTTTTCGCTTTTTTTATCCTCTTCGGATTCACCGTAAATGCTCAGATCACCATCGCCAAACAGAGCTTCGAGACCTCTGGAGACACTTGGACTCCGCTAAACCTATCAGTACCTGCCTGTACCTCAGGAAATGCTGTATGGGATTATGTAACCACGCTTAACGGACAAACACCTTCTGACGGAGCTCAGTTTTGGGGAATACGTGACTTAAGAGGAGACTGCAACGGTAATGCAAATGGTTTTGAAAGGATGGCTTTGCCAAATGTGGACGTTTCTTCGTACTCAAATGTTGTCTTATCTTTTGATTATTATGCCGATGGCTTCGATAATCAGGACGACATACGATATATTTTGTTCTATGATGATGTGAATCAGGGAAACGTAACAGTTGTTGACGGAGGCACAACCAATAGCACCACCGGAGGATGGCTCACAGAAACCATTAACATACCTCCAACTGTTACGAACGTTCGAATCAGAATCCGGGTACGCCAAGACGGTGCTGATGACTACGGAGGCATTGACAACATTCGTTTAGAAGGTTATGACCCATCTGAAATTGACCTCTATGGTAATGGTAACCCAATTCCCGATGGAAGTACGAGCGGGTCAACTGCAAATGATACCGACTTTGGAAGTACTACAGCAGGAACGCCTGTTGTGCGTACATTCACCATTGAAAACAACGGTTCTGGTAATCTTGACCTAACCGGGTCTCCTTTGGTAGACATTTCGGGAAGTACTGATTTCACAGTAACATCGGCTCCTACCACACCCATCGCACCCGGTGCAAGCACTACTTTTGAGATTACATATAACCCTGCAGTAGCAAGTTCGGCAACAGCCATTGTCACCATCAATAATAACGATAATGACGAATCGATCTACGATTTTGTGATCCAAGGAACTGCGACTCCTGTGGGCGGTGGACCCGAAATCGAGGTGCAAGGAAATGACCTTGCCATCTTTGATGGAGACACAACACCGTCGACCGACGATTTTACCGATTTTGGTATCACAGACCTTACCACACCGATAGCGATTCCATTCTTTATCTATAACTTCGGAACCTCTTCGCTTACGATATCCAGTAGTTCACTTTCGGGGAGTGGTGATTTCTCTTTGACGACGCCGACAAATACCTTCTTAGCTACAGGAAGCGTTACCGATTTTGTGGTCACTTTTACACCCAGTAGTGTAGGTGTTTTTACAACCACTGTTACTATCGAGAGCGACGATTCTGACGAAGGCACCTATACCTTCACAATTCAGGCAGAAGTGCAAAATCTTGGGAGTCCAACTTACGGTCCTGGCGGAATCAATAGCAACCTAAAGCTATGGCTCAGAGCTGACAGCGAAGCCGGTACCATTGCCGACCTAGGTACTGTTTCTGTATGGAACGACCAAGCCTTCGGAAGCACGCGTACAGCTAAATCCAAAATAGGAGAGCAACCAACATATAGAAACAACGAAACAGACAATGTAAACTTTAACCCTGCGGTATACTTTGACGGAACGCAGTCCATGTTTGCTGGGCAAGGGTTTAACAGTAACGACCTATACATCGTTTTGAGGCCCGATGGCGTCATCGATCAAAATAGCAGTGCCAAAGATATTTTTTGCGGCGATGATATTAGCATCAATCCGGGCTCTCAGGATGTAACCGGATTCGAGATGGGTGCCTCTTCTGCACGTTATTCGAACGAAGTAGTTGCCTTTAACCAAGCCTCTGAGGCTAGCTATGGAGCAGCTGAAATTGGATCCATCTATTCGGGCGTGCAAATGTTCAATGTAAGAGAGAATAGTGGCGGAACTGGGGTTGAACTCTATAACAATGGTAATCTTTTGACCACTACGGAAGTCAATACAAGTACGTACAAGGATATCGTGAACTCGCGCTACTGGCTAGGTCGAAGTGAATTCTTTGGTGCCAGTTATGACGGAAGCATCCTCGAAGTCATTACCTATGATCAAGCCAACGGTGTTGCCAGCAGAGATCAGATCGAATCTTATTTGGCCATCAAATACGGAGTAACTTTAGGTATCAACGGAACCTCGCAAGACTATGTGGATGGCACGGGTAGCGTCATCTGGGATGCCAGTGTAAATACAGGTTTTAACTATGACATTGCAGGTATCGGAAGAGATGACAGCGCGCAATTGAATCAGAAACAATCCAAAAGTGAGAATCCTACGAGTGAGGTCGCTATCGGTTTGGGAAGCGTTGCTGCCACAAACTCTGCTAACTCCAATACCTTTACCAACGATAGGGATTATTTGGTTTGGGGGCATAATGGACAGAACCTCGATTACACCTCAAAAACTGTTGATGTAACCTTGGGGCCTGAAACGGTGATATCACCAGTAGATGCTTCAGATCGTGTGTGGAAAATCGTAGAAACCGCAACAACCGATATACCTGCTACCACCGTTCGTATTTCTACGGCTGCCATTGCATCAGCGCTTCCCGCTTTATCAGGAAACGACGCATATGTATTCTTAGTGGCAGATGACGCAGCATTGACCGTAAACCAAGAAACCTTATTTCTAGAAACCAATGGAAGCAACCAAGAAGTCACGTACGACTTTGACGGAACAAAATACTTCACCTTCGGTATTGCTCATGAAGTGATCGCTTCAAGACGTATGGAGTTTGATGGTAACGATGACCATATCCAGGTAGGTGATCGTCTTGACCTTACCTCGGCGTTTACCATTTCGGCTTGGGTCAGAACCACAGGAAGCAACAACGACCTCTCTAACAAATCAATCGTCTCGAAGGACGGTTCGACCAATGGATATGAACTTGTCCTGACCGATGCAAACAGAGTTAGGTTTAGAAACGGAAATGGTGAAAACATCCGTTCTAGCGGTAGATTGGACACCAATGTATGGCATCATGTCGCCATTATTCATGATGGCACCACCGCAAGCATCTACATTGATGGCGTATTAGATATTGCGGCAAATATTGCTTTACCGACAGATAACAGCAACACTTTTACCATTGGAGCAAACTATCGCAGTGACACCGATATTCAAAAAGAATTTGCCGGTGACCTGGATGAGATCCGTATTTGGGATGCGGCACTTACAGCTGATGAGTTGCGTTTCATTATGAATCAAGAGATAGAACAATCTGGGACTAATGTCTTCGGAAAAATTCTGCCTACGACACTAACAAAATACGATATCAGCGGATTGGACTGGAACGATCTGAGTGCCTATTATTCGATGAACAATTTCATCGGTACGCACCTCAACGATGCATCCGGAAATGGCAACCGCGGAAGCTTGAGAAATGCGGCTAATTACGATGTTGAAGCACAAACAGCTCCGCTACCATATATCTCGTTAGCCGATGGTGATTGGACCGCCGAAGGCACATGGGAAAATGCTACAGTAGGCGCATTAGCCGGACAATACGCACCAGGTACAACTTCAGTTTCAGACAGCAATGTAACCATTGACTGGAACATCGTATCTGTAAGCCATAATGTAAGCGCAACCACAGACGCCAAGGTATTAGCGCTATTTTCTAATTCAAATGAACTGACTGTATCTGGAGACAGCGAATTATCAGTCTCGCACTACCTAAAATTAGATGGCTCGATTGACCTAGAAGGTGAGTCGCAACTGGTTCAAGAAGATGGAAGTGATTTGGCTACAGACAGTGCAGGATTTATCGAAAGAGATCAACAAGGTATTGCAGATAGCTATACATACAACTACTGGAGTTTGCCAGTAGGGACGATCAACACCACATCGAACAACGCAGCTATCAGCATTGCCAATGCTATGCGAGACGGAACCAATCCTACATCGCCACAGAATATTACATTTTCGACCTCAGCGACAGGAGCCGACGCTGGTGCGACAAGTCCGATTACGCTGAGCTCATTTTGGATGTATCGTTTTATCGACAGCCCCGCCGACGATTATAACGGTTGGAACTTTGCCGGAAACACCGGAAATATCACAGCCGGTGAAGGGTTTACCATGAAAGGTCCTGGCACCGGAGGTGTACTCGATGAGCAAAACTTTGTATTTACAGGAAAGCCTAATAATGGTACTATGACATTACCACTTTCAAATGACAATGAATATTTGGTCGGAAACCCATATCCTTCGGCAATAGATGCCGACGAATTTATTATGGACAATCCAACCACCGACGGTTCTTTGAGGTTCTGGCAGCACTTTGCAAGTACTTCTCATATCGTGTTCGAATACCAAGGAGGATATGCCATTTATAATCTTTCTGGCGGAACACCTGCTGTTTCACACCCAGATATTGACCAAACAGGTAGCGGAACTAAAACTCCGGGACGATACGTTCCTGTAGCGCAAGGATTCTTTGTAACAGATGATACGACCAATCCGACTGCTGGAAACATTACGTTTGAGAACGATCAACGCATCTTTGTGACCGAAGCTGTCCCGGCAAGCTCTATTTTTATTAGAGGTACCGAGCGTGCTGCTTCTGAAGCTCCTGAAGATACCAGAACAAAACTTCGTATTGGTTTTGACTCGCCAGGACAGTTGCACAGACAATTGCTGCTTACCATAGATGAGCGTACAACTGATGGTATTGATTGGGCATTTGATGCCAAGAAAAATGAAGAACAATACGACGATATGACCTGGTTGATTGATGACGAAAAGTATGTGATCCAAGCCATTCCGGCTATCACGGAAGATAAAGAATTGAAGTTAGCAGTAGACCTCACCTATGGCGGAACAATGAAGATAGGCGTCGACGCATTCGAGAATCTTCCCGAAGGAATCGATGTCTTCTTAAGAGATGAGCTAGATGGAACAGAAACGGATCTAAAGCTTGGAGCGTTCGAAACAGATCTTACTCCGGGAAGCTACAAAAATCGTTTCGTTCTTGTCTTTAAAAACCAAGTACTTGGTGTAGAAGATGCAGTGCTTTCTGATACGATTGATATTATTCACTTAGGAAACGCCAACGTGATTCGCATTGTAAACAATAGCAACGAAGTAATTGATGGTGCCGTATTATATAATCTTATGGGGCAAAAGATCCAAACTTGGAATCAGGTTCCTTCAAATGAAGACCTACCACTTAACCGTGTAGCTTCAGGAACTTATGTGTTCCAATTGAAGATCGGGAAAAACTCGATTACAAAAAAGTTACTGATCAAGTAGTAAGGGTTTGATCATGTAATGAATGGTGTTCATTGAATGCCAAAAAACAAAAGCCGATGAGATCTCATCGGCTTTTTGTGTCTTTTAAAGTGCGTCCGCTATTACTGGAGATAAAGGTCTTCAACACTTTAAAAGGCCTTTCAAAAAAATACGAACCTAACTGAACAATTCTAAAAGGCAGCATGTATGTAGTTATATCTAAATCTTCGCAAAAAAGGAGCTGCATCCTCGGGGCTGGCCATTTTAAACTCCAACTCTAAAATATTTTTTGATGCTCTAGACACCGAGGATACATATTCCCAACTAACAATAAATATAGTAGTAGTTCATCATTGCTATTATAACAACAGCTTAGTTCACAAATACCCTGAAATTTTTTCACTTTTTGCTTTTCATCCTCATAAACCGAAGGTCGCAAGAGCAAAGGTTCACTTTTCATTTTTAACTCACACCATCCAACTTCCGACTTCCCTTTGCACTAATTCAACATTCAAAATTCAACATTCAAAATTTCTTTGTACTCAATACTTTGTACTCAGTACTAGATACTAACATCTACTTCTTACAACCGTACTTCACGGTCGCTTTGATGACGCATTTCCAGGTTACATAGGTATAACCATCAGATCCAGGCCATACAAAATCTTCGAAGGTTGGCTCACCATAGGTGACTTCAAAAAACCGCTTGCAAGGATGCTGACATTGAAAGGCTCTTAACATCTTCAACCGTACATCCAATGCCGCCTGTGCTGCTTTTTGCGCCGCCTTTTTCTGAACAGGGTCGTATTGGTCTCGTTCTTTTTTACTAACACGCCACCAAAAATATTCCTTGTTAAAACCTTCTCCACGTACCGTTGCCGAGTACTTTGCCTCACATGGGAAGGTCACACTCGAATCGGCAGTGGTCTTTCCGTCGTCACCCCCTTTATCTTTTAAGTTTTCCATAATCTGCTCTAACACCCATTTGGCTATTTCTGTTCTTGTATCAGCCAAGATAGGCAGATTCATTCCTATAAGATTCGCTTGATGCGTATACAGTGAGCTCCCTAAATTAGGGCCTGAGCCTATTTGAAATGGTTGCTGTTTATGTCCCATTTCGGTATTGAGAATCTGGCGAATTTCAGTACGCAAATCCCTTGGATGAATACAAACGGCTTCAATCGGACTTTGTGCGTCACTTGACCCTGGGTCACCTAATCCAAAATGTTCAAGAATCATTTTAAACTTAGCGGGGCCAACACCCGATACATCATCGATCTGTTTAAGGTCAGTAAATCCGACACCGTTTTGATTTCGTAGCTGATTTCGTGTTTCGATGATATTCTTCGCGACCTTAACGCCGATATCTCGGCCTTGCCGCTCAAACTCTTCATCGATCATTTTTGGGTTTAGTGAAGGCTGGTTGAAATACTGCAGCAGCGCTTCCATCTTTTGTTGGTTTGCTTCCATAATTCTGGTTTTAGGTGATATATTATTTTAAGACAGAATTGCCCTTCTTTATGGTCAGAATTATAGACAATCCTTTGTAAACAAATTACGATTTGGTCATCCTAACATATAAGGTCTTTTCCCTTTTAACCAGCGGAAGATTCCCCGATAGTTAACATTCATCCTTTTCCTACAGATGACATTTGACACATCGAAAAAGGGAAAAACCACCTACTTCAGCATTCATTGATCTGATAGTTTTGAGAGTCCTTAGAAAACAACGCCATGAAAACATCTTTTAAAAGGAATAATTATCGAAAGCAGTCGGCTCCCTTTATTAAGAAAACCGACGAAGGTTTCTTTTCACACAGCAAAGAAAAAGAGCCTCCGTTTGCGACCCCTGTTCAACCCAAACTGAACGTCGGAAAACCCAACGACAAGTATGAAAAAGAAGCCGATGCTGTTGCCGAACAGGTCGTACAAGGTAAGCAAGTCTCACCTACGCTAAACGTACAAAGAAAGTGTGCCGAGTGCGAGAACGAAGAAAAAGAAAAAGTACAGAAAAAAGGAGAAGAAGATCAAGAGGTGATGACCAAGCGTGCCTTTGATACTAGTATGGGCGAAGAGCAGGTACAAACCAAATCAGAAGCACCGGCCAAGCCCGATATCGAGCAAGATCTACAAACATCAAAAGGTGGAGGTACTCCCTTACCAAAGGATGTACAATCAGAAATGGAATCAGGCATTGGGGCTGACTTTAGCGGCGTTAAAGTCCATAACGATAGCAAGGCCGTACAGATGAACGCTGACCTCAACTCTCAAGCATTCACTAATGGCAAGGACGTCTATTTCAACCAGGGGAAATACCAACCCGAAAGCAAAGAAGGCAAAAAACTCTTGGCTCATGAATTGACCCATGTGGTGCAACAAACAGGCGGAAAGAAGTCGGTTCAGAAAAAAGAGAACGAACAGACCGAACAACAAGCCTCTAAGCCTTCCACACAGTACGGAAAGCCCAGCACTTCTATTAAACAATTGAACAACGGACAAACTCAAATGACGCAGACCACCTCGTTTACTCAGGTAATCGCTCGCAAACAAGGTGACGCAGCAAAAGGACAAGAAGAAGGAGGCGAGCAACAACAAGAAGACCCGATCTTTGTAAAACAGATGGCACCGTCTGAAGAAATTATCTCTTCACGTTCTAACAGTGTTAGTGCATCACTTGCGCATAACGCAACCGTTTCTGGCGGACGAGTACCCGACCCTGGCAACTTCGGAACCACCGGTGCTACACTTCATTATGACAATGTGAGTATTAGTTCCAGCTTAGGAACAATTATCGGTTCCGGAACTTATACGGTCACCGGAGATGTGGTACACACCATAACATGGGGCGTGTTATCAGGAACAGGACCTTCAAGTCAAGTAGATATTGCCAGTGACACTGACTCTGATATCAAAGCCTGTAACTATCAGCTGATCTCAAAGGATCTTACCCCAGATATGTCAAGTGACAATGGTCGTCCTCCACGAGATCACTTTTGGGCAGAAGACCTAACAATTCGCCATGAACGCTTTCATGCCATTGATCAACGCGAACTTGATTGGGGGCCACAAATTGTGACTGCCATGGAAACATGGCTTAGTGGTCAGACCTCACCTTCGGCATCAAATGTTCGAAGCACTTTGCTCCCTGCCGCAATGACCGAGGGAATTCGTGTATATAACGCTTTCGTTGCAGCTCCCGCTGCTGAAGGTGATGCTTATGGAGATGGGGCTCCGTTATATCGAGCTCGTGCCAACTCGATCAAAACCAAAGGTGATGCTGGTGACTATGGGCAGGTTTCTATCGAAGTAACCAATCACCCCAAAGGCGGTGGTACACACACCGTTGTAGCTGGGGATACGCTATGGGGTATTGCCGAACAAGTATATGGGCATGGGAAACACTGGCGTGCAATTCATCGAGCCAATCCGGGTGTAGCTCGAAGAGGAGGAAATTTGATCTTCCCAGGGCAAGTATTCAACCTACCACACATCAACTTTGACCAAGAACTAGGACCATTTTTAACTTTTGGAGCCAATATGGTCATTGAAGCCGATGTAGTCATCCCAGGAGGCGGTTCTCATACCTTTACGGTTCCTGCCAACCAGCTTTTTGACGACACCACCAATTGCGCCGGAAACATGGATGTTGATATTATGGACCCAGACGGGAACTCGTTATTGAATGCTATTTGGGACATCTCGGGCAATACCACTGCCAGAAACAATAACATAGAAGCCAACATGCAGATCACCACGGGGCCTGCCGGACCATAGAAACCAGAATGCCTGTAAAGACCGTCATATTGAACTTTTTTTTGGCAAGTCTGCTATGGACATGTCCTTCAGACAGCCGCCCTAAATCAGAACAAAGCACCATGGATAAAAAAGACAATACTTTTAATGTTTCGAGCAATGTGATCATCCCACAGTACAAGACCTTGATCGGACCCTACTCAAAATGGGAAATGGTTCGTAACCGTGAATTGCTAACGGCCAATGGTGTTGAGCACAACAAAGAAAGCTGGCGCAAAGCGATAAAGCATGAAAGTGGCCTCATTCGCAGTACGGCATTGTACTTCTTAACTCGAAAAGTGGTGGCTAAAGATGAGCCTATTTTCAGAAAGGGGCTTAAAGACATCGACGAAACCGTGCAAGCCTATAGTGCATACGGTCTCTACCATTTGGGTGATGCCATGGTATTAAAGCAGTTACTGTCTATTGCGCACCTTGACGTCAAAGGGCATACAGCAGCTCCTTTGGCAGCCGGACTCTTGGCCCAACTAGGGCACGCTGAGGCTTTTTTAACTATTCAAAAAGCGATGGAATGTGATCTGGAATACGTTCAAATTTTCGGGATTCAGAATGCTTTTCATTTTGTTTCCCTTAACGGGGAATTACTTCCTGACGGAAAAAAGCTAGATATCTGGGACTTCTACCCATCTGTTTTAGCAACCGAGCATGCGAGTGTAAAAAGTATTGCCATTGCTCAGCTGAAGGAAATCAACACGCCTGAAGCACGAGAATTGCTTGCCAAGCTCTAAAATTCCAAATCTCAAGATCAAGCATTCAAGACTTAGCCCTAAGAGTCTTTGTATACGCAGACAAAATCCAGAACCCTCCGCCAACACCTTTGGTGTTGCCACCTCCCTTCGTCTGAAGGGAGGAGCCAAATCTTGTGTTCCAACCTGCTTTAGTCTGTTAGTTTGATTAAAATCCTTATTAGGCTCCCCTCTTGAGTCAAAGAGGGGAATGAATTCTGCGGAGCGGAAGAAAGGGGAGTTTGTTTAATTCATGAAATGTCTAATCTTCTGCTTTTTCATTTCATTCAAAATCTATCTTAGTACTCTGTACTTAATACTATGTACCCACATCTCATATCTCATATCCAACATCTCGCTACCAAAAAAGAACTACTTTTGCCTTAGCAATTGAAGTACATGAATCCCCATAGTGTTTTTAACATAAAAACCAACTTAGAATTCGAAGCCAAAGCATTGGAAGTTTTTAAACATCAGTTTGAAAACAGCGGGGTGTACCGATCCTTTTGCGACCTATTATACGTACATCCCAGCGATGTAAAGAAGATTGAAGACATTCCTTTTCTCCCGATTCAGTTTTTCAAATCGCATGAGGTGCTTACATCCAAAGCAACGATTCAAGAGACCTTTAGTAGTAGCGGAACAACCGGAAGCATTACGAGCAAACACCACGTAACTGATATTTCGGTTTACGAAGCCAGTTATCGTAAAGGATTTGAACATTTCTACGGAAACATTCAAGACTATGTCGTCTTGGCGTTGCTTCCGTCGTATCTGGAGCGCCAAGGATCCTCTCTGATCTACATGGTAGATGACCTCATAAAACGTTCGCAACAACCCGAGAGTGGTTTCTATCTGAAAAATATAGAAGCGTTAGCGAACAAACTGAATCGTTTGGATTCCGCAGGAAAAAAAGTACTCCTCATCGGAGTTTCATTTGCGCTACTGGATCTGATCGAAACGCACCAATTCGACCTGAAGAACACGATTGTGATGGAAACGGGAGGCATGAAGGGGCGTCGAAAGGAGCTAATCCGTGATGAACTGCATGCACTTTTGCAAAAGGGCTTTGGAGTATCGCACATCCACTCAGAATATGGCATGACTGAATTACTCTCTCAAGGGTATTCAAGGGGAAATGGGCGCTTCGAATGTTCGCCTTGGATGCGTGTATTGACCCGTGACACCGAAGATCCTCTAACACCACAACAACCTGGAAAGACAGGAGGTATCAATGTCATCGACCTCGCCAACAGCAATTCTTGTGCCTTTATCGCTACCCAGGATCTCGGTAAAACTTTTGCCGACCAGAGTTTTGAAGTTTTGGGACGCTTTGACCATAGCGATATCAGGGGTTGTAACCTCATGGCACTGTAATCCTCATAAATTTTTGTTAAGGTTGTAAAGCCTATCTTTTTTTCCGACTTACTCAATGTAACACAATTCGTTATTGATGAGTAAATATGTGTATTCGCTGTTCTTTTTGATCAGTTTTACAATGGTCGCCCAAAAGACCGACTACTATGAGAAAAAAGGAGTAGCCATTGAAGGTTATGATGTCGTTGCCTACTTTGACGGCAATGCCAAAAAAGGAGCCAAAGAATTGAGCGCAATGCACGATGGGACCAAGTTCTTGTTCAGTTCTGAAGAAAACTTGAAACGATTTAAGCAAAATCCTGAAAACTATTTACCACAATACGGTGGCTACTGTGCATATGCAGTGGCTTTGAAAGGAAAAAAGGTAAAGGTCGACCCAAAGACCTACGAAATACGAGATGGGAAACTGTATCTCTTTTACAATGCCTGGGGCACCAACACACTAACCCTTTGGCAAGAAGAAGGCGCAGAAACCCTAAAAGAAAAAGCGGACGCCAATTGGCTAAAGCTACACCACTAAAAGTAGCGCATTAATGGTTTTTTTATGATAAGTTGTTTAGTTATTTAATGCGGAAGCCCTGTAGTATGGTACTACAGGGCTTCATTTTTTTAGTCTTTATATTTTTATGTCGTCCCTCGAATGCCTTCGGCAGGTATCTTCAACCAAAATATATTTTGGTTTCGATAATGCTCGGGGAGACACCATACTTAACTTACCTTTAAGACATAATAATTTCTTCTTCCTTTTTGAAGAAGTACGAAACGATCATTGATAAGATCCGCCTCGGTAATGATATAGTCCTCTTTTACTTTTTCTTTATTGACTGAGATCGAGTTTTGCTTTAGCTCTCTTCTCGCCTCTCCATTAGACCCTAAGAATCCTGTTTTAGCAGCAAGTGCCCCGATCATATCAAGTCCGTTGTTGATTTCTTCACGGGCAATTTCCGCCTGCGGAACTCCTTCAAACACATCCAAAAAGGTCTTTTCGTCCAACGTTTTGATGTCGTCAGCCGTTGACTTTCCGAAGAGAATATTCGATGCTTTGATGGCGTTATCAAGATCTTCTTGAGAATGTACCATACGGGTCACTTCTTCAGCTACCCTCTTCTGCAACAAGCGCATGTGCGGTGCTTCCTTGTGTTCGGTGATCAATCCCTCTACTTCCTCTTTGGTCAAGAAGGTGAAGATCTTCACGTAGTTTTCAGCATCCTCGTCACTGGCATTTAACCAATATTGGTAAAACTTGTACGGAGACGTTCTTTCTTTATCCAACCAAACGTTACCCCCTTCCGTTTTTCCGAACTTGGTACCATCGGCTTTTGTCACCAATGGGCAGGTCATAGCGTAGGCCTTTCCACCTGCTTTTCTACGTACCAATTCGGTCCCGGTGGTGATGTTTCCCCATTGATCGCTTCCGCCCATTTGGATCTTGCAATCATATTTGTTGTACAAGTGCAGAAAGTCGTATCCTTGAAACAGTTGATACGTAAATTCGGTAAAAGACATTCCAACATTCGATTCTGAACTCAATCGCTTTTTCACAGAGTCTTTCGCCATCATGTAGTTTACAGTGATGTGCTTTCCAACATCCCGAACAAAATCGATCAGAGAGAATTCTTTCATCCAATCGTAATTGTTTACCAAAAGTGCGGCATTGTCCTCATTAGAATCAAAATCTAAGAAACGTGCCAGTTGTGATTTGATGCCATCGATATTCTTGGCCAAAGTGGCCTCGTCCAATAGATTTCTTTCAGCCGACTTTCCAGATGGGTCTCCAATCATTCCTGTAGCTCCACCAACAAGTGCGATAGGCTTATGCCCTGCTCTCTGAAAGTGAGACAAGATCATGATCTGCACCAGACTCCCGATGTGCAACGAATCTGCCGTTGGGTCAAATCCGATATACCCAGCGGTCGACGCTTTTAAAAGTTGCTCTTCGGTCTCTGGCATGATGTCATGCACCATCCCTCTCCAACGTAGCTCTTCGACAAAATTTAATGGCATGTTTCTCTATTTTTTTATCAACAAGCGCAAAGATAGATTTAATCGATTAAAAGAAGAAAGACATTCAGAAAAAAGACTACTTTAGTACTATGATCTTAGTCACCGGAGGAACAGGTCTTGTCGGAGCGCATTTGCTCTATAAACTCGCTAATAAAGGCGAACAAATTCGGGCTATTAAACGCGCAGGAAGCAATCTAGATGCCGTTAAAACCGTATTTGGTTACTTTAGTGATGACGTAGATGCCCTCTTTGGTACCATCGAATGGGTCGACGCAGACATCACTGAACTCCCTTCATTGACCAAAGCATTTGAAGGTGTGACTCATGTTTATCATGCTGCAGCTCTTATTTCTTTTGACCCGAACGATTACCGACTTTTGAAAAAGGTCAATATAGAAGGTACGGCCAATGTTGTCAACCTTTGCCTTTCTCACAATGTCAAAAAACTGTGTTATGTAAGTTCGATTGCTGCATTGGGAGAAAAAGAAGAAGGTAAGGTCATTACTGAAGAAACTGGCTGGAATCCTGAAGCAGATAACAACAGCTACGCTATCTCAAAATACGGAGCCGAAATGGAGGTTTGGCGGGGATCACAGGAAGGTTTGAATGTGGTCATCGTAAATCCAGGAGTTATCTTAGGTGCTGGAATTTGGCATTCAGAGAGCGTTTCACTCTTTGGGCTGGTTCACAAAGGGTTTAAGTACAAAGTGCCAGGCGTGGTAGGGTATGTGGACGTTGAGGACGTAACCAAAGCTATGGTCAAACTTATGGAATCTGATATTGTTGAGGAACGATACATCTTGATCTCTGAAAATTGGAGTTTTACCAAATTCGTCACAAAAACGGCCGAGGCATTGTCTGTAAAACCTCCAACTCTAGACATAAAAAGATGGATGTTGTCTCTGGGTTGGCGATTGGACTGGATAAAAAGTAAAATACTCGGAAAGAAACGAAGCCTCACAAGACGATCTGCAAAGTCTGCCTTTACTGCCTCGCACTATGGTAATGAAAAAATAAGATCCGCATTGAGCTTCGAATTTATTCCATTAGATACTACCATACAAAAAGTGGCAGCACGATTTACCTCTAGTCTTTGATCTTGTTACCGTCTGGCTCCTTCTTCATCTCTTGCTTCAACTTCTTAGGGTCAATAGTTTTTACGCTATCAGCTTTGCTTTTGTCCTGAGCCTTCTTATTCTTCGCTTGACGTTCGATATCGAGCTTCGCTTTGTATTTCTCTAAGCGCTTTTGCACCTTCCCAAATAGCTTGGAAAATTCTTCAGGTTTCGACGAGTAGTAGACATTGCTTTGCGCCAACTGCAGACTATCTATGCCGTATTTGTTATACAACATTTCTTCTCCCGCAATTCCATTCTCCTCTAAGATCGTGGCGCTATATCCTCTTGAGGAACTCAAAATGGCTATATCATATAAGATGTTTTCCATCTTATCCTTCGGAATGAGATTATCGGGTTTTTCGATCACTTCATTTTTGCCACACCCCACTAAGAGTACAGCTCCTAAAAGCATATATGCTAAAACATTCTTCATCATCGATCAAAAGTAAGTCGTTTGCCGTACAATTCGGTTGCAAAAGAACCATTTTCGTAGGCCAGGTTTCCGTTTATAAATGTATGCGTCACCGCAGCACTGAAGGTGGTTCCTTCAAAAGGAGACCATCCACATTTGTAAAGTACATTGTCTTTTTGCACTTCCCATGAATCATTGGGGTCTACCAAAACAAGGTCTGCGTAGTATCCTGGTCGTACATATCCGCGTTTTTCTATCTCAAATAAGCGAGCTGGGTTGTGACACATTTTTTCTACCATCTTCTCTAACGAGATCTTTCCTTGTTTGCTCGCTTCTATCATGGCCACTAAAGCATGTTGTACCAACGGGCCTCCTGAAGGAGCCTTGGTATACACTTGGCTTTTCTCTTCCAAAGTGTGTGGCGCATGATCCGTAGCGATGACATCAATCCTGTCATCCAAAAGTGCTTCCCACAACTGCGCTCTGTCATTTTCAGTTTTTACGGCAGGATTCCATTTGATATGGGTGCCTTTTTTATCATAGTCCTTGTCAGTGAACCACAAGTGATGTACACACACTTCTGAAGTAATTCTCTTTTCTTCTAAAGGAATATCATTCCTGAACAAATGTGTCTCTTTGCCTGTTGATAGATGAAACACGTGCAAACGAGCACCCGTTTCTTTGGCCAAAGCAATGGCTCTTGAAGACGAAAGATAACAGGCTTCCTCACTTCGAATGATCGGATGGTATTTCATCGGAATGTCATCTCCGAACTGCTCTTTGTGCTTTGCCAAATTCTCACGAATGGTTTGTTCATCTTCACAATGCACCGCGATCAAAAGATCTGTGTTTGAAAATATCTTTCGTAGCACTTCTTCATTGTCAACCAACATGTTTCCGGTTGAAGACCCTAGAAAAAGCTTCAACGCAGCCACCTTTTCCTTGTCCAATTTCAAAATCTCATCGAGATTGTCATTAGTACCTCCAAACATGAATGAGTAATTAGCGAAAGAAGTCTGACGAGCGACCTCAAATTTTTCCTCTAACTTCTCGACCGTAGTAGTTTGCGGATTTGTGTTGGGCATTTCAATAAATGAAGTGATCCCTCCAGCAATCGCCGCACGTGATTCTGTGGCGATATTTGCCTTATGAGTCAGTCCAGGCTCTCTAAAATGCACCTGATCATCAATCACACCGGGAACCAACAGCTTACCAGTGGCGTCTATAACCTTTGCCGCATCTGGAGCAGTGAGGTCTTGGCCAATTGCCTTAATGAATTCTCCTTCGATCAGCACATCGGTTTTCTGGGATGTTCCTTCGTTGATAACCTGTGCGTTCTTGATCAATGTGTATTGCATAATGATGATCAGTTTTCTTTTTTAAAAATACTCTTCAATTTCATTTGAATAATCCCGAAAATAGCCTCCGAAATGATCGAACTATTCATCTTGGATTTCCCTTTCGTTCTATCTGTAAAAATAATGGAAACCTCTTTAAGAGAAAAGCCCTTTTTCCATGCTTTGAACTTCAATTCGATCTGAAATGCATATCCCACAAACTGGATGCTATCAAGGTCAATGGCCTCTAAAACAGCTCTCTTATAACAAACAAAGCCAGCGGTGGTATCCTTTACGGGGATTCCGGTGATCAAACGTGAATATATAGAGGCCCCATAAGACAACAAGATTCGGCTCATGGGCCAATTGACCACATTGACCCCATCTACATAGCGCGACCCTATCGAAAGGTCTGCCCCTTCTTGCGTACACGCCAAATAGAGTCGTTCTAAATCGTCGGGATTATGAGAAAAATCGGCATCCATTTCAAAGATATAGTCATAGCTTCTGGCCAATGCCCATTTAAACCCATGAATATAGGCTGTACCCAACCCGGTTTTGTTCGCTCGTACTTCTAGAAACAACTTTCCTGGAAACGCACCCATCAATTCCCTTACTTTATCGGCAGTGCCATCAGGAGAGCTATCATCAACCACCAAGACATGAAAGGTCTTTTTCTGAGAAAACACAGCACGAAGAATGTCCTCGATGTTCTCGACCTCATTGAAAGTAGGTATGATAACCAGTGCGTCAGTCATTTGTTAAATTTGATCCACAAAAGTACGCAATTTAAGATGCGAAACATGAAAGCAATAGGTTTAAGCTTTTTTTTAATTAAACTTTAACGAACCCTTTTTTTGCTAATTTTACAGCATTATCATGGAAACGGTTGTACGCACATATATAGAAAAGGATTGGATGACGGTGTTATTTGTGGCGTGTTTGATGCTTACCGTTGCGGCAAAGGTGGTTGGCAACCTTCGTTTTCAATACTTTCAATCCTTGTTTGTCTCAAACAAGTATCTATTGATCTTCGGAAAAGAACAAAAGAACCTCATCACCAATTGGTTCAATATCATCTTATTTACGGTTCAGGTCATTTCGTATTCGCTTTTTGCCTATTTGTTGATCCAAGAGTTTGGCAAAGAACAACTGAGTAAGGACCCCTATCTTTATTTAAAAATTGCGAGTCTGTTGTCGTTTTTTGTGTTTTTGAAGTTCACTCTTGAGAAGATCTTTGCCAACATTGTAGACATTGAGCCCACGGTTGACAACTATAATTTTCAAAAGCTGAGTTATAGAAACCTCACAGGACTCTTTATTTTACCTTTATTGTTCATAGCGATTTACGCACGATTGAATGTAGCTTTTGTATTATATCTAACAATCGCGGTTTTTATCTTCCTAAATCTCATTGCGTTGTACAATACGATTAAAAATCATCAAAAATTAATCCTAGGCAACTTGTTCTATTTTATTTTGTATCTTTGCGCACTTGAAATCGCACCCTATTTCATCATTTATAAAATAGTGTTTTAAAGGGTTAAAATTGAAATCGTTTATGAAAGTGAAGACCATCTTAGTTTCGCAACCGGAACCTAAAGTAGAAAATTCACCTTATTTGCAACTTGTTGAAAAACAGAAAGTCAAAATCGATTTTAGACCTTTCATTCATGTGGAAGGACTTGAGGCTAAAGATGTAAGGCAGCAAAAGATTGATCTAAGCAAGTTCACTGCCATCATATTAACTAGCCGAAATGCAGTTGATCACTTTTTTAGAGTGGCAGAAGAAATGCGCTTTAAGGTGCCAGATACCATGAAGTACTTTTGTCAATCTGAAGCGGTAGCCTACTACCTTCAAAAGTACGTTGTATACAGAAAACGTAAGATCTACGTTGGAAAAAGAACTTTTGAAGAACTTGCTCCCATGATCAAAAAGTACAAGGACGAGCAGTTCTTGCTACCTTCTTCTGATCAACTAAAGCCAATTATTCCTGATACGCTAGACAAGCTTGGCGTTAACTGGACCAGAGCTACCTTTTACAAGACCGTAGTGAGCGACCTTTCAGATCTAAGAAACGTCTATTACGACATCTTGGTGTTCTTTAGTCCATCAGGGATCAAGTCACTATTTGAGAATTTCCCTGATTTTGAGCAAAACAACACTCGCATTGCTGTTTTCGGAAATTCAACGGTACGTGCTGCAGAAAATAAGAGTCTGCGTATTGACATCAAGGCTCCAACTCCAGAGACGCCTTCGATGACCATGGCTTTAGAAAAGTACATTTCTCAAGTAAACAAGAAGTAAAGAGGAAAGAAAGAGTGAAACCCACTCACTTAACACACCTATAAAAACAAAGGGCGCTTCATTGAAGCGCCCTTTGTTTTTTCAAGCTGTCTGGATGAACTGCTTATTTTACATTTGGTGCACCACCCAGTATTTCGTCGTTGGCATACTCTGCGAACTTTTCGAAATTCTCTCTAAAGGCAGCTGCCAGCTTATACGCTTGCTTGTAATAGCCTTCATCGTTATTCCAGGTCTGTCTTGGGCTCAATACAGAAGTCGGAACTCCTGGACAAGATCTTGGTTGTGCTACCCCAAATACTGAGTGAATATGGTATTTCTCATAAGAATACTCTCCAAGGTCACCGTTTAAGGCGGCAGTGATCATGGCTCTCGTGTATTTGAGTTTCATTCGATGCCCAATGCCGTAAGGACCTCCTGTCCAACCAGTATTAACTAGCCAAACATTTACCCCTGCTTCTTTCATTTTCTTACTTAGCATTTCGGCATACTTGGTTGGGTGCAACGGCATAAACGGTGCTCCAAAACAAGCAGAGAACGAAGGCTGTGGCTCGTTGACCCCAGCTTCAGTTCCGGCCACCTTTGCTGTATATCCAGAAATGAAATGGTATGCGGCTTGTCCTGGCGTAAGCTTCGAAATAGGAGGCAAAACACCAAAAGCATCAGCGGTTAAGAAAAATATGTTCTTTGGATTTCGGCCTATAGATGGCACTTGAATGTTTTCAATATGATAAATCGGATAGCTAACACGCGTATTCTGAGTAATTGAGGTATCCTCAAAATCAACCTCTCCCTTGTCGTTCATCACAACATTTTCAAGGATGGCTCCCCTTTTGATCGCATTGTAGATCTCAGGTTCACTTTCTTCAGACAGATTGATTGCTTTTGCATAGCATCCGCCTTCAAAGTTGAACACCGTATTCTCATTGGTCCATCCATGTTCATCGTCTCCGATCAACTTTCTATTTGGATCTGCAGAAAGTGTTGTCTTTCCTGTTCCAGACAAACCAAAAAAGATAGCAGTATCGCCACCTTCTCCCAGATTTGCCGAACAGTGCATCGGCAACGTATTCTTGAAAACTGGTAAAATGAAGTTCAGCGCAGAAAAGATTCCTTTCTTGATCTCACCAGTATAACCAGTTCCTCCGATCAAGGCAATCTTACGCGTAAAGTTCAGAATCGCAAAATTGTGCTGACGTGTGCCATCAACTTCTGGGTCTGCCATAAAACCAGGCGCATTGACCACAGTCCATTCTGGATCAAAACTTTTAAGTTCTTCTTCACTTGGTCTCAAAAACATGTTATAGGCAAACATATTTGACCAAGGATACTCATTGACCACCCTAATATTCGTTTTGTAATTAGGATCCGCGCAGGCATAACAATCGCGTGCGTAGATCTTTTTACCAGAAAGATAGGCCACTACTTTATCGTAGAGGGCGTCAAACTTATCACTCTCAAACGGAATGTTGATATCACCCCACCAGATCTTATCGGCGGTAATGCTATCCTTTACAATAAACCTGTCCTTTGGCGAACGTCCTGTAAACTCTCCCGTATTCACAGCGATAGCTCCAGAAGATGCTTCGACTCCTTGTCCAAGCGTTTTAGTAAGTTCGTGTAATTGGTCTGGTGTCAGGTTGTAGTGTACTTCAGCATCATGAATTCCTAACGCATCTAACGAAATCGATTTCGTCGTTTGGGTGTTCGTCACCATAATTTTGACTTTTAATTGTGTGTCGTTTAGGCTACAAAGCTAAAAATTATTTATAGACTACATCACAAATTGATCACTTATTGTTGGTTTTTAGCTTAAAAAAATAGGCCGTCAAAAGAACCCAGCCAACGATTAAAATCGTACCGCCAATCGGCGTTACAAATCCTATCTTTTTAAAGTCAAACGACATGAGTTCATTCATAGACAAAAGATAAATAGACCCTGAAAACAAAAGTACTCCGATAAAAACGAACATAAAGAGCAATCTCTTTTGTCCCACGGCAAGCACTTTGGCCATTCCTATAAATAATAGCAATAGTGCATGCAGCATTTGGTAACGCACGCCCGTTTCAAACGAAGTGATTTTTTCGGGCGACACCAATGATTTAAGTCCATGGGCTCCAAAGGCCCCTAAGATGACTGCCAACAGCCCTAAAATGCTTCCAACTATCAATATTCTCTTCTCTATAGAATTTATCATTTTTTGTTTTTTATAAATATAACATTTTACTACATTCGTGTTAAATTTTTCAACCTTAACCACGCTATGAGAAAAATATTGGTCATTGGAGCTGGACGCTCTTCTTCCTCTCTGATAACGTATTTATTAGATAAATCTTCGACCGAAAGCCTACACGTAACCGTTGCTGATGTTTCTCTTGAAACTGCGCAGCGCAAAGTTAACAATCACCCGAACGCCATCGCCATTGCCCTTGATATTTTTAACGAAAAAGAACGCGTAGAAGCTGTTCAGGCTGCTGATATTGTAGTGTCCATGCTTCCTGCAAGATTTCATATCGAAGTGGCCAAAGATTGTGTCAAATACAAAAAACACATGGTCACCGCTTCGTATGTAAGTAAGGCCATGGAAGCGCTTGACCAACAAGCCAAAGACAACGGACTCGTTTTCATGAACGAGATCGGAGTGGACCCTGGTATTGACCATATGAGTGCCATGCAAGTCATTGATCGTATACGTGACAATGGTGGTAAAATGATTCTCTTTGAATCGTTCACTGGCGGACTCGTAGCACCGCAGAGCGATACCAACCTCTGGAATTACAAATTCACTTGGAACCCACGAAATGTAGTGGTTGCCGGACAGGGCGGAGCGGCTAAGTTTATCCAAGAAGGCACCTATAAATACATCCCATACAACCGACTGTTTCGTCGTACCGAGTTTTTGAGGATCGAAGGGCATGGTTCTTTCGAGGCCTATGCCAACCGCGATTCTCTAAAATACCGTAGCGTATATGGTCTTGACGACATCCTCACTTTGTATCGAGGCACCATGCGCCGCATCGGCTTTTCGCGCGCATGGAACATGTTTGTGCAATTAGGAATGACCGATGACAGCTACATCCTTGAAGGCTCTGAGCACATGAGCTATCGCGACTTTGTCAACGCTTTCTTGCCATACAGCCCCACCGATTCGGTAGAGCTTAAGTTGCGTCACTACCTAAAGATCGATCAAGACGATATTATTTGGGGAAAGCTCATTGAGCTAGATCTCTTTAACGCAAACAAAAAAGTGGGACTCAAAGATGCTACCCCTGCACAGATGCTGCAAAAAATATTAGAAGCCAGTTGGACTTTGGACCCCAATGACAAAGACATGATCGTCATGTATCACAAATTCGGTTATGAGGTCAACGGAGAAAAACGACAGATTGACGCCAATATGGTAGTGCTCGGCGACGACCAAACGTACACAGCCATGGCCAAGACCGTCGGACTCCCAGTGGCGATTGCCACCCTGCAAATTTTAAACAAAAAGATCACCACACCAGGCGTTCAGATTCCGATTTCGAAAGAGGTATACACACCTATTCTCAAAGAGCTCGAAGAGTACGGCATTATCTTCAAAGAACAGAAAGTGCCCTATTTGGGATACAATCCGAACAATGTAGGCGGATAGGTTTTGGGCGCTTCCCCCTTCGCTAAGCCTTCACCAAGGTTTCGGCTTATGAATAGCTTCGGAGGACCGCGCTATCCGTTATATCCCTGTAGTAGTGCACGCACACCACAGGGGATGCCACTTCTATCGCTAGCGCGACCCTATCAAAACTTTCGAATTCATATATTATTTGTACTTTTAGTTTCAAACTGAAACCAAGACGTGAAAACTTCTGGAAATATTGTACAAATAGACGGCATCGACAAAGAGATCCTAAGAGACTTGATGTCCGATGCACGAAAACCCATTCTCGAGATCGCCCGAAAGATCGGCATCTCGGGTGCTGCTATCCATCAACGCCTTAGAAAACTAGAAGCCGCCGGACTCATCACAGGCTCCAAGTTTGTGATCAACCCAAAAGTGTTGGGCTATTCGACCATGGCGTTTGTGGGCATCTATTTAGACAAGGCAATGCGAAATCCAGAGGCTGTGAAACAATTGAAGGAAATCCCCGAAGTACTCGAATGTCATTACACCACCGGCAATTGGTCAATCTTAATTAAGATACTCTGTCGCGACAACGAACACCTCATGAATGTGCTCAACCAACAGATCCAAGGCATCAAAGGTGTTTCACGCACAGAAACTTTCATTTCACTAAACCAACAGATCGACCGTCAGATCAGTGTATAAAAAAAGCACGCCTAAGCGTGCCTTCTTCATATGTTATTTTGATCAATTCTTAATCCCGGCCCATAATCTGCAGGGCAAAGTATAATAAGGTAGCCAACGATCCAATGGCCGCCACCACGTAGGTTCTGGCCGCCCATTTCAAGGCATCTTCAGCTCCGGCATATTCTTGCTGACTTACCATATTCTTGTTCTTTAACCAAGCCAAGGCGCGGTTACTTGCATCGTATTCCACAGGTAAGGTCACAAAGCTAAAGAGCGTACCCATTCCAAAAAGACCCAATCCGATCCAAGCGACAGTGGCTCCAAAACCAGTACTTGCCATCAAAGCAATACCTGCAAAGATCACCCACATCGAAAGATTAGACGCCACGCTTACTACAGGCACTAACTTTGAGCGCATTTGTAGCCACTCATAGCCTTTGGCATGTTGTACGGCGTGCCCAACTTCGTGAGCTGCAACGGCAGCGGCAGAAGCATTTCTCATATTGTACACACCCTCACTTAAGTTCACAGTCTTATTAGCGGGGTTATAGTGATCGGTCAGCATTCCAGGAGTTGAAATTACTTTTACATCAAAGATGCCATGGTCTGCCAACATCTTCTCTGCGATCTCGGCACCACTCATCCCATTGCGCAAATGCACCTTAGAATACTTCTTAAACTTACTCTTTAAGCGGCCACTCACCAAAGCGCTGAATAACATCATCACTCCTGCAAGCATAATGTAGCCCATATCAAATCCAAACATAGTCTTTACTGTTTTAGTTGCATTATAAAATTACTACATAAAAATCAAAAACCTCGCCAATTTGACGAGGTTTTATTTTATATGAAGTTTTGTCAGGTTTTATCACCCAAATGCACACTAAACAGAAAGCATTAATTCCTTCCCTTGGTTAAGGGAAGGTGCCCGAAGGGCGGAAGGGTTTGAACACAATTATCAATTGTTCTCGATACACCATGCGTTGAATGGCACTCGAACTGACAATGAATTTACCCCACCACATTTACAATCTTACCAGGAACGACGATCACCTTTTTCGGTGTGCGTCCTTGTAATTGCGCTTGGGTCTTTTCGTGCGCCATCACGGCTGCTTCGATATCTTCTTTGCTCATATCTAATGGAAGCTCTAGCTTAAAACGCATCTTTCCGTTGAATGAGATTGGATACTCTTTACTGCTTTCTACCAAATGCTTTTCTTCGAAGGTAGGGAAGTTTGCGGTTGCGATCGATTCGCTATGTCCTAATTGCTGCCAAAGCTCTTCGGCAATGTGCGGCGCATATGGTGATATCAAGATCGCCAGCGGCTCTAAGATCGCTTTTGAAGTACATTTTTGAGCGGTTAACTCGTTCGTACAGATCATAAACGTAGAAACCGACGTATTGAACGAGAAGTTCTCAATGTCTTCCTCTACCTTTTTGATGGTCTTATGAAGTGTCTTTAGATTGTCTTTCGTAGGCTCACTATCATCAAATCGAACGCCGTTGTCGTCGATGTACAACTTCCATAATTTCTTTAGGAAGGAATGCACACCCGTGATACCAGCCGTATTCCAAGGCTTGGCTTGTTCTAGCGGCCCTAGGAACATTTCGTACATACGCAAGGTATCGGCCCCGTAGTCTTCACAGATATCGTCTGGGTTAACAACATTGTACTTAGACTTAGACATTTTTTCAACCTCCGGGGACAATGTCAACTCATTGTTCCCATCAAATATTATGTTCTGGGTTCTAGTAAATCTTAAGGCATCTTTTGCGCTGGATTCTTTTAGTTTTTGATTTTCCACATACTCGATATTCATCGAAACTCGCCTAACAGGAAAAATATCGTTAGTTGGCAATTCATAACCATATTTTTTTGCAATGCTTTTAAATGAATTAACCAACAAATTAAAATATTCGAGTTCGTTTTCAGCAAACCCTCTAAGAACACGTTCTTGTGTTTCCTCAGTTCCTCCAAAATAATCTCTGAACTTCCTTACATTTTGTTTATAAAAATCAACCAGATTTTCACCAATTAAAGCATGAAATTCATAACTGCCTGTAGTAGCTCCATCTTCTGGGTCTATAAATCTTGGTTCAATTATATGAACATACGAGCTCGTACCCAAGATCATTCCCTGATTGATCAATTTTTTGGCAAATTCTTCCACCGGTAAAAACCCGCGGTCAAACAAGAATTGCTGCCAAAAACGTGCATAGAGCAAGTGCCCGGTAGCATGTTCGCTTCCGCCTATATAAAGATCAACATCCTGCCAATAATCAACCGCCTCTTTTGAGACAAAGGCTTCTTGGTTGTCGGCATCCATATATCGGTTAAAGTAGTACGAACTACCCGCCCATCCCGGCATGGTGTTCAACTCTAATGGGAAGATGGTCTTGTGGTCAATCTTATCGTTTTCAACTACGATATTGTTTTCTGTATCCCAAGCCCAAACTGTGGCGTTGCCCAAAGGTGGCTCGCCCGTTTCGGTAGGCAAATATTTTTCAACTTCTGGCAATTGAATAGGCAAATGCTTTGCCTCGATCATCTTTGGCACTCCGTCGACATAGTATACTGGGAAAGGCTCTCCCCAATAACGCTGACGACTAAATACCGCATCACGCAGTCTGTAATTGATCTTACCTTTACCTTGTCCGATGGCCTCTAACTTTTCGATCACCTTTGTGGTCGCCTCTTTGTAATTGAGTCCGTTGATGAAATCAGAGTTGGCAATGATGGTATTTTCTTTATCGGCAAACGCTTCCTCAGAAATATCAACTCCTTCGAAGATATTCGGAATCTCAATATTGTAGTGCTTTGCAAAATCGTAATCACGCTGGTCTCCGCAAGGTACCGCCATCACAGCTCCCGTACCATAGCTAGCCAACACGTAATCGCCAATCCAAATCGGAATCGGTTCTTTGGTAAACGGATGCTCGGCATAGGCTCCTGTGAATACTCCACTAATGGTCTTTACATCGGCCATACGCTCACGTTCGCTTCGTTTTGAAGTAGCCTCTACATAAGCCTCAACGGCTTCTTTTTGTTCTGGAGTGGTAATCTTAGCAACCAATTCGTGTTCTGGGGCCAATGTCATAAACGACACGCCGAAAATCGTATCAGGACGCGTTGTAAAGACAGCAATCTTGTCTTCTGTATCTTTTACAAAGAATTCAACATGGGCTCCTTCAGAGCGACCGATCCAATTGGTCTGCGAGTCCTTCAACGGCTGTGGCCAATCGATCGTATCCAATCCATCTAACAAACGTTGGGCATAGGCTGTAATGCGCATGCTCCATTGCGTCATTTTTTTACGAACCACAGGATGTCCGCCACGTTCTGAAACGCCATTGACGATTTCATCATTGGCCAATACGGTTCCCAATGCTGGGCACCAGTTTACCTCAGTTTCGGCCAAATAGGTAAGCCTGTATTTCAACAAGATCTCTTGTTGCTCTTTCCAAGAAAGGGCATTCCATTCTTCGGCTGTGAACGGTTCAACCGTTTCATCGCAGATAGCATTTACTGTTTTGTTTCCGAAAGTTTCAAATATCTTGACCAATTCACTGATCGGCAATGCCGAGTTGTGCTCGGTACAGTACCAAGATTCGAACAATTGGATAAAGATCCATTGCGTCCATTTGTAATAGTTAGGGTCCGAAGTACGCACTTCACGGCTCCAATCGAAAGAGAATCCGATCTTATCGAGCTGTTCACGATAGCGCTTAATATTGGCTTGCGTTGTAATCGCCGGGTGCTGTCCGGTCTGGATCGCATACTGTTCAGCAGGCAATCCGAAAGAATCATACCCCATTGGGTGCAACACGTTGAACCCTTTGTGACGCTTGTAACGCGCATAGATATCACTGGCGATATAGCCCAGCGGATGCCCTACGTGTAATCCAGCACCTGAAGGATATGGAAACATATCCAACACATAGTACTTTGGTTTTTCGGAATGATTCTCGGCACGAAACGTTTGGTTTTCGGCCCAGTATTGTTGCCATTTGGCTTCGATCTCGTTGAAATGGTATTTCATTGCTCTAATATCTTCATTGATAAGGCGCATCGCCTATAATCGCCTGCAAAAATACAGTTATTGCTTGAAAGAGAAAAGTTTAATCTGAATATAAAAAGCGCGTCCTATGACGCGCTTTTCAACTGGTATTCTGTGTACTGTGTTCTAGAAATTGTATCCCACCGAAAACTGGAAAACACCATTCTTAAGGTCTGGGTTCTCTCTAACGGTTGTAATTCCGACCACATAACGTGCTTGTCCGAAGAAACCAAATGGAGTTTTGTATCCAAGTCCAATCGCTGCTCCGAGATCGAAGCTCTCTCCTTCAAATTCTTCTACTGCAATCCCATCGGTCAACGCATCGGTCGCATCACTGACCAAGAACGAGAATTGAGGCCCTGCCTCGATACTCAATCCGCCAACGAGGTAATACTTCGCCAAAACAGGCAAGGAAAGGTAATCTAGTTTAATTTCGGCGATGTCTGGAAATTCGGCTCCTTGTGTGGTGTAGATCAACTCGGGTTGCAGGGCAAATTTCTCTAGAAGACTTACTTCTAATGTAATCCCTGCATGCCAGCTGGTTCTTCCATCGATGTCAATGTCTCCGCCATTGAGGCTTGCGAAGTTCGCTCCAGCTTTAATACCGAAGTCAATGTCTTGTGCGTTTGTTGTTGTAAATGCGAAGGCAGCAATCGCTACCGCGAAAAAAAGCTTTTTCATTGTGTAAGATTTAAATTAATTAATGCTAGTTGTTGGTAACAACAAGCATGCCATTACCCCACAAATATAACTTGAAGTTTTCACTTTCCCATCGCCCAAAAACGTGATGCGCTGATTTTAAACATCTTACAAATCGTCCTTTCTCACAATATTTTCCTAAAGTCGCTGTTTGTATTTCATTGAGTGATGTTTTTACTATTTTTACCGTAAATAATGTAATTTCTATATGAGCACTTCCTATGAAAAGTATCAAAAACGACGACTGATATCGTCTTATTTTTCGGTCGTTATTAGCATTGCGCTTGTACTTTTCTTGTTGGGAACCTTGGGTCTTTTAGTACTTAACACTAAAAAGGTTGCCGACCATTTCAAAGAGCAGATTGCGATGACCATCTACTTTAAGGATAGTGCGAAAGAAGTCGAGATCAAACAGCTTGAAAAGACCCTGGCATTGGCAGAATACACCAAATCTGCGACCTATGTTTCAAAGGAAGCTGCTGCCGAAGCGCATAGCCAAGAAATCGGAGAAAATTTCATGGATTTCTTGGGTTATAACCCGTTGCAAAACTCGATCGATGTTTTTCTCAAAGCTGATTTTGTAGATACCGTTACCCTCGAAAACATTACCCAAGAATTGACCGCGAAAGATTTTGTCGATGAAGTTTCGTACGACAAGCCTCTGATATCCCTGCTAAATGATAATATCAAAAAAATTGGGCTGTGGATCTTAATCGCCAGTGGTGTCTTTACTTTGATCGCTGTGTTGTTAATCAATAGTTCGATTCGATTGGCGGTGTACGCGAAGCGTTTTATCATCAAGACCATGCAAATGGTGGGTGCGACCAAACGTTTTATTAGACGCCCGTTCATTTGGAAGAGCGTTAAACTGGGCATTATCGGATCCGTTTTAGCATTGGCAGGAATGGCCGGAGTGGTGTATTATCTCAATAAGACCTTCCCTGAATTAGGAATCGCCAATGATCAATTGATGTTGGGCGGACTTTTTGCTGGCATCTTTATCATCGGGATACTGATCACTTGGGTCAGCACCTTTTTTGCCACCCAGCGCTTTTTGAATTTGAGAACCGACGACCTTTATTATTAAATTAGCAAACCCTCTACATTAAAAACCATACCTTTGCAGCCATGAGCAAAAAGCAAGAAACGAACGAACCACAAAAGGAATTTATCTTTCAGAAGAGAAACTATCTCTTTATGTTTATCGGCCTCGCTTGTATTGCACTCGGTTTTATCTTGATGGCCGGTGGCGGAAGTGAAGACCCTAACGTATACAATCCAGAGATCTTCAACTTTAGAAGAATTCGTTTGGCTCCGACCTTGGTTTTGATCGGTTTTGGAATCGAGATCTACGCCATCTTGTTGAATCCTAACAAAAAGGACAATTCTTAAAGCTTAATTTTCTCTAACTACCATAATTCAGCTTATATTTGAAGCCTGAATTGAATTTTTCCTATGGAAATTATTGACGCGATCATCCTTGGTGTCATTCAAGGACTTACTGAATTTTTACCGGTATCATCAAGTGGGCACCTGGAACTTGGAAAAGCCATCTTGGGCGATAATTCCATTCCGGAAGAAAGTTTGATGTTTACCATCGTATTGCACTTTGCAACTGCTTTGAGTACGATCGTAGTCTTTAGGAAAGATGTATTGGAAATCCTTCGCGGATTGCTACAATTTAAATGGAACGAGGAGTTCAAGTTTTCATTGAAGATCATTATCTCTATGATTCCGGCCGTGTTCATCGGACTTTTCTTTGAGAAGCAACTTGAGCAACTGTTCGGAGAGAATCTACAGCTCGTTGGCTTTATGCTGATGATCACTGCGCTGTTGCTGTTTTTGGCCGATCGTGCTAAAGACACTTCAAAGAATGTAACCTATAACAATGCATTTATCATTGGCCTTTCGCAAGCCATTGCTATGCTACCCGGAATCTCTCGAAGTGGAGCTACCATTTCGACTTCTGTGTTGTTGGGTATTGACAAGACGAAAGCTGCGCGCTTTTCGTTTTTGATGGTTGTACCATTGATTTTTGGAAGCATTGCCAAAACTTTGATGGATGGGGGTATTTCGTTCGAGAGTTCGCAAATTACACCTCTTGCTTTTGGGTTTGTTGCGGCCTTTGTTTCTGGACTTTTGGCGTGTACTTGGATGATCCAGTTGGTAAAGCGTAGTAAGCTCACCTATTTTGCTATTTACTGCCTTATTGTTGGTGCTGGTGCTATTGTCTATTCATTTTTAAGTTAGAAATATGCTAACGGAAGAGGATTTTAAAAACGGACAAATTCTACTAATCGACAAGCCGCTGGAGTGGAGTTCGTTTCAGGCGGTGAATAAGGTAAAGTGGGCAATCAAGAAGAAATTCAACCTAAAAAAAATAAAAGTAGGCCACGCCGGAACATTGGATCCGCTGGCTACGGGTCTACTGATCATATGCACCGGAAAGTTCACAAAACGTATTCCTGAATTGCAAGGGCAGATCAAAGAATACACTGGGACTTTTACGCTGGGTGCGACCACTCCCTCATATGACCTGGAGACCGAAGTGGATCAAGAGTTTCCGACGGAGCACATCACCACAGAAAGTATTCATGCTGCCACAGACCAATTTATGGGGGAGATCGACCAATTTCCTCCGATATTTTCCGCTTTAAAAAAAGATGGAAAGCGCTTGTATGAATTTGCTCGAAAGGGTCAAGAGGTTGAGATAAAATCGCGAAAAGTCCATATCTCTGAATTCGAGATCACAAACATTGACCTCCCTAATATTGAGTTTCGCGTTGTTTGCAGCAAAGGCACCTATATCAGATCATTGGCGCATGATTTTGGGAAAGCACTTGAATCGGGAGGACACCTCTCGTCTTTACGTCGTACCAAGATCGGTGATTTTGACGTCAAAAACGGTCAAAGTCCGCTAGAATTCGAGGCTTCACTAAAAGAGTAAGTTGTTATAAAACAGCCAAATTGACCTTCGTTTATACTAAATTCTCATATTTATTGTTATTTTTAGGCCGTGCAATTAAAGAGACAGCATAAAGCCCTGATCATTACCTCTCTTATTGCCATGCTGATCCTATCGATCGTATTTAACCTTAGCATTTTACCGCGTGCGGTAAAATTGGAGCAGTTTTACGAGTTAAGCATGGAAGAAGAAAAGGTAAAAGAAGAACTTCTCGAAGAAGAGGTGAAAGACCTGCTTGCGCAAAATCAAAAACAAACCCACGAAGCATACAACCAAAGCCGACGCGATCTCATTGAGGAATTGGAATCCTTTAAAAGTTTAGACGAATTACGTGCGGAAGCGGAAGCGGAGTCCCAAGACAACGAAGAAGCAGAAGGTGAAGAAAATCCGGATGCTAGCGTTAACAATGATGCGAGTATCAGCGCGGACACTCAAAAGAAAACGCTTGCGTCTAACGATGCTTTCAACAAAGCTAATGAGGTTTTGAAGCGCGCCAATAGTGTTAACCGAAACACGACCGTTGCTTATTCTTTAAAAGACCGTGACAAGGTTGGCGATCTGCCAAATCCTATCTACACTTGTATGGCTTCTGGAAAGATCGTTGTGAATATTACGGTAGATTCTTTTGGTGATGTGATTGGAGCCACTATCAACGAAGCTAGTTCTACTTCTCTTGATGGTTGTTTGGTTGACAAGGCCTTGGAATATGCTCGTTTGGCTCGTTTTGAAAAAAGCCCGAAAGCCTCTCAAATAGGAACCATCACCTACGTTTTTCAGCCTAAATAATTACCGTAATAATGCTGCTAGATCCTTAGCAGTATCTTGTCCTTTATCTTTGTTATACCACACTTGAAGATTCTGCTTGAACTCAGGAGTCAATGCACCGTGTGCTTCTTTATAATCCTGCACCATTTTTGTAGCCGTACTAGGGCGCGGACCCCAGGTATTCGTTATTTCGCCAGTGGCGTTATCAACAGCAATCAACTTTGGAATAGAGCGATTGCCATTGGTTAAGAACTCATCCATCAGCTCAAGGTTTTCATCTCTGAGAATCACTTTGAAGTCAATCCCATCGTTTAATTTGGCAATCTTGTCCATGACTGGCATGGTCTGAGCGGCATCCCCGCACCAGCTTTCGGTGAGCACAAGCCACGTGATGTCTCCTGCGAAATCAGTTGCTACATTTTCAATCTCTGGTGACAGCTTAACAGTTTTCCCGAGTCGCTTCATACGACGGTCGTTAAGGGTAGAATAATTGAGAAGTGCTTCGGTTTGCTCTGGCCCTGTAGAAAGTCCTTTTTCAACCAAGTCACTGACCATTGTTCTGTAGTCATCATAAGAAATGGCCCTGTCAAGGCCTTTCTCTACTAACTTCTTTATATCGGTTTTAACTTCTTGCATGTTAATTTTTTCAAGTAAGTCGTAAAGAAAACAAAAACTTACTTACCTTAGAAATTGGATCACAAAAATAGTGTAACCATGGAAAAACACCGATGCGGCTGGTGCGTTGGCGACCCGCTTTATGAAGCTTACCACGATCAAGAATGGGGTGTACCCTTGTATGACGAACAGGGGTTGTTTGAGTTTTTAATATTGGAAACTTTTCAGGCGGGATTGAGTTGGATCACCGTTCTGAGAAAGCGCGAGAATTTTAGAGATGCCTTTGACAATTTCGATTATAAAAAGGTGGCGACCTACGGCGAAGATAAAATAGCCGAGCTGTTGGACAACCCAGGCATCATACGAAACAAACTCAAAGTACGGGCTACTATCAGCAATGCACAGGCCTTTATGAAGGTGCAGGAGGAATTTGGAAGCTTTAGCAAATACATTTGGGGATTTACCGACGGAAAGCCTATTCAGAATAAATGGAAAGACTACAAACAAGCTCCTGCCAACACCCCGTTGTCAGATACCATAAGTAAGGATCTTAAAAAACGTGGATTTAAGTTTGTTGGCACCACCGTTGTGTATGCCCACATGCAGGCCACCGGAATGGTGAACGACCATGAGGTGGGATGTTTTAGATACAAAGAAGTAATGTCATGAGAATACTGATTCTGCTCTTGTTGCTTCCGTTATTTTGTTTTTCTCAAACGAAGAACGAAAAGGAATCTCGCATCAAAAAATCTGAGTTTCCTGAAAATGCACTGGCTACTATCGAAGAAACGCTTGAGGGCGCCAAACGCATTCGATTTTATACGGAAACTGACGGTGACAAATCGAGCTATGAAGTAAAGCTGAAAAAAGGGCGGGTATTTTACAGTGTGGAATTTGACAAAGAGGGCATGCTTGAAGATATTGAGCTCACCATTAAGAAAGTAGACATTCCTGGTGTGGTTTATAGGCGTATCGAGCAATATTTAGGCGCCGAGTTCAAGCGATTTAAGATCAAAAAGATACAGCAGCAATACGTTCGTTCTGATTTTGAGAACGATGAGAAAACCTTGTTCAACGCCTTTCAGAATTTGATCATCGATAGTATGAACTATGAAATCGTCGTTGCTGGTAAAAAAGATAAGGCATATACCTATTTTGAGTTTCTCTTTGATAGCGAAGGAAAGATGCTTTTACGGCGTCAAATTGTAAAAAGCGGTTACGAGCATGTCCTTTATTAATCGAATTATTCTCGTTGCTCTTTTGTTTTCGGGCATGCTTGTGCATGCACAAGAAAACCCTACGGGTTTCTGGCAACCGAAGGCAAGTCTTAACTACAAAGTGAGCGAGAACTACAAGCACAATTTCAGTGCAGCAGTGCGCTTTTACAGTTACCGTGATGGTGATGTGGTGCTTCAAACTCGAAACATCGATATCGCCCATTTTTCGAAGTGGTCGGTTGCCGAAAACAAAAGTGTGGCGCTCGGGATTCAATACCGCTTTCGAGATGCGTTCGAAGACAAGGGCGAAGAAGTACGGCTAACACAGCAATTTAATATTACCCATCACCCTTCAAGCTTCCGAATGGGGCATCGCTTTAGAGCGGAGCAACGTTTGTTAGAAGGAAGCACCATCTTTCGATTTAGATACAGGCTTGCAATAGATTTTCCGCTTCAAGGAGAAAAATTGGATGTCGGAGAGGCCTATTTTGTTGGGTCAATCGAAAGCCTCTTAAGTGCGTTAGATGCTTCGAACCCACAGTATGACCAACGTTTTAATGTAGATATTGGTTGGTTGTTGCACGAAGGACTCAAATTACAAGGAGGAATCGAATACCGATTCGAAGACTACAACAACGACGCGAAACAGGTGTTCTTCTTAAACACTTCGGCCATCTTTACTTTGTAAAATCTCTAAGAAGTCTTGACGGTCGATCTCTTCGGCTCCTAAACTTTCTAAATGTTCGGTATGTACTTGACAGTCGATCAATTGATAGTTTTCTTTTTGAAGTTCTTGGACCCATATTATAAAACCGTATTTGCTTGCGTTGCTTACTTTTGAGAACATGCTTTCGCCACAAAACACATGGCCCAGGTCTATGCCGTATAAACCGCCCACCAACCTGTCTTCTTGCCAAACTTCGACGGATCTAGCGATTCCGGCTATGTGAAGTTTGTTATAGGCATCGATCATGTCTTCGGTTATCCATGTGCTTTCTTGGCCTGGACGCACTATCAATGCGCATTCTCGTATCACTTGCTCAAAGGCTTGGTCAAATGTGACCCTAAAGGCATTTTTTTTGAGCAATTGACGCATGCTTTTCGATACTTTAAGTTTATCAGGAAACATTACCATACGTGGATCGGGACTCCACCAAAGTATGAGTTCTCCTTCTTCGAACCAAGGAAAGATCCCCATGCGATAGGCCAGCATAAGGCGCTCTGGAGACAAGTCGCCGCCCACCGCCACAATCCCTTCAGGGGAAGCACTTTGTGGTGGAGGAAATTCTAACTTATTCGTAAGAAAAAACATGAAATCTAATTTACTACCTATTAATTATCAGTTAAATACGCCAAAAAACGCTCGTTTTCCTTTGAATTTAGGATAATTTTCATCACATTTGTTATAGCCTTTGGAAGCAAAAATTTTATTTTCATCATTGCTTTTTGAGTTTGTTTTTAAAGGTGAAACCTAAAACCACAATACTAGTCCCGGAGCAATTCGGGACTTTTTATTTTAGAATATCAGCAGCCCAGCGATAAAGATCGCGGACCCCACCAACATCAGCAATAACGTATACGGTAAAATCTCTTTGGCCTTTAGCTTTGTTATCCCGAGTAACGGAAGCGCCCAAAACGGTTGTAGCATATTGGTCACCTGGTCTCCATAGGCCAAGGCCATTACTGCCTTTGGTAACGGCACCCCTAATTTTAACGCTGATTCAATGACTATCGGTCCTTGCACGGCCCATTGTCCACCACCGCTAGGAACAAAGATGTTCACCAATCCTGCGCTAAAAAACGTAAAGATGGGCAGTGTGGTTTCGGTCGCGACCGACACAAAGAAATCTGAGATCATTGAGACCATCCCTGTGCTCTTCATGATGCCCATGATACCAAAATAGAGCGGAAACTGTATCAAGATACCCGAGGTGCCTCGTATGGCTTCTTCAACGGCGTTTAAGAAATTTTTGAAATTCTTGTGCAGTACAATGGCCAACCCTAGCATGAAAAAGTTAAGCATGTTCGGGGTAATATTACCTGCCGAGATCTGTGCTCTGTATTGATATCCTAAAGCAATCAGTATGATTATTCCGAAGCCAATGGCGACTACTTTTGAGTGGTCTAACTTCTCGGCTCCCTTCAACGATTCTTTGGCTCCACTATCAAATTCATATACAGGAAGGTCAATTGGTGTCGGTTCGCTTTTCTTTGCCATCAAAAACAGGCAAAACGGAACGACGATCAACAACACTAAAAAAATCACTAAGTTCCACCAGCTAAAGGTCGTGCTACTGGATGAAATGATATCAGGGAGTTGCGCCATGATCTCTGGTGATGAAACGCCTTCCATCAAACTCTTTATATGTCCGCTCTCTGATACTTTTATCGGCGCAGAACCGCTCATGCCGCCATGCCAAACCATGAGTCCAACGTAGCCTGCGGCCCCAACTAATGGATAGTTGATCTTAAAATTGAACTGTTGCGCACTTTCGGCCACCTTTCGCGCTAAAATCGCTCCGAATATGAGTCCGAGGCCCCAATTGAAAAAAGAAACCAGCATAGTGGTTATACTCACCAATACCACTGCTTTTGTAGTGCTGTCGGCATACTTGGTAAGATTCATGATGAGTTTATTCACTGGCTTGCTCAACACCAATACATGGCCCAGCACTAAGATCAACATCATCTGATAAGCGAATACCAAAAGGCTATTGTTCCAGATGCCTGCTTCCCAAAACGACAAAATATTCAAGGCGTTTTCGCCGTTGGTTTCTCCTGTAAAAAAGAATGCCAACAACATAGTGACAAGGGTTAAAATGATCGCAATGGTAAATGGGGAAGGTAAAAACCGTTTAAAGAGTGTTTCGACCGATTTGGTGATGTTCATTGGGTTTCTTTTGTTGCTGAAATTAGCACAATTTGGGTTGAAAACAAAAAGGAGGTTCTAGGGTTGCTGTATTCTTTCCGCGCCCGCGTGCCGCTGAAGCTTTAGCGGAGGCGCAAAGCGAAAAAACAAAAAAAGGACAACATATGTTGTCCTTATATCTTCAAGATTCCTGCCTTTACTCTTTCGCTGAAGCTTCAGAGTACAAAGCGCAGGAATTTAGAACGGTAAATCGTCGTGCTCTTCTTCTTTGAAGTCACTTGCTGGCTCAAAGGCATCGGCCGGTGGCATTGGTGGCATTCCTTGTGGGGCCTCTTGCTGAAGGTTCTCAATTCTCCATCCTTGGATCGAGTTGAAATATTTGGTTTCTCCTTGTGGATTCACCCACTCTCTTCCGCGAAGGTTGATGCTGATCTTTACTTGTTGCCCTACTTGAAAAGCGTTTAAAAGATCGCACTTGTCTTGCACGAACTCAACCATAATGTGCTGTGGATACTGCTCTTCGGTTGTCACGACCATTTCTCTCTTTCTAAAACCGTTGTTTCCGAACGTCTTTGTCTCGTCAATCAACTTGATTTTTCCTTGTATTTCCATTCTTTGCTAAATTATTTATTGGCTAAAAGTGCCTTCCAAGCCGAAAGCACATCGTTTTGTTTTAAATATTCCTGCGCCTTGGCGTGCAATAATGCTTCGTCATCGGCTGTTATGATCTTTCTAAGTTCGATTGAATCGTCTACAAAGGCCTTTACTTCTTCGGCATCTGGAATACGTTCAACATTGCCTAACATCCCAAGATCGTTTCCTGTAAGTACTTTACTCTGCTTAATCTCATCAGGGATCTTATCAACTCCTATCCCCAATGTTGAGATGGGTTTCGGAATCTCAAAGAAGCCTTCTTTGGCTCTTGAGTAGTAGCTTCCACCAGCTCTTGCGACCAAATCCAACTTGTGTTGGTCGATGCTTCCTTGTTCATTGAGTACGTTTTCTGCAATGTGCATCTTTACCACTTCACAGATGATCAAATTTCCAGCGCCGCCTTCATTTCCTAACTCGACGATCTGTGTCACCCTACATTCGAACTGTACTGGCGATTCTTTCACACGATACGGTCCTACAACATCAGACTTTTGCATCGTTAATCCTGCTTTCACAAACTCGTTGACGCCTTCGCCATATTCTGTGCTAGCCAGTGACATTTGATGCACAATATCGTGATTCACTACATTGATCACCACTTCTTTCGTTGCCTGTGCATTTTCTAACGTATGTTTCGTTGTATTGTTTCTCACTCTTCTAGCGGGTGAGAATATCATAACGGGCGGATTGGCGCTAAATACATTAAAAAAACTAAAGGGCGACAAATTTGGACGGCCTTCAACATCTATGGTGCTTGCAAAAGCAATGGGCCTTGGAGCCACAGCACTCAAAAGATAGCCGTGTAGTTTTGCCGTTGGAATGTCTTTCGGATCAATTGAAAGCATTAATACAAATTGTTTTGGCAAAGGTAGGCAAACTCATCCTTCAAAAAAAGCATTCCGAATTGTCTAAACAATAAAAGTCGTTGTTTTCGTTTATATTTAAGGACGATTAGCCGTAACCAACCTTATGACCTTCGAAGATCAAAAGAACAATACCCGCTGGATCTTGATCATTTCTTCGTTCATGATCGCTATCTTGATACTTTGGAACACGTATTCGTTGTTTCAAAATATTAAGGTTGAAGAACGTACCAAAATGGAACTTTGGGCCATTGCTCAAAAAGAAATCATTCAAAGTACAGACCTCAACAAAGATTATGGAAATTTGTCCCTCGAGGTACTTAAAAGTAATGTGACCACTCCCATGATCCTTTTGGATGAAAGTGGTGAAATTGCTGATTTCAACAATATCGATCCCATTAAGGCCACCGAAAACGACTCGATATACCTCAAGAGGTTACTATCGCGTATTCGCAAGGAAAATGCGCCTATTGAGATCAAATACAAGAATACTATCAACAGAAAACTGTATTATGGAGACACGCCCTTGTTAAAGCGTCTTAAATACTTTCCGATCGCGCTTTTGTTGATCATCTTTTTATTCGGTACGGTCGTATTCTTTTTCTACAGAACGACGAAAATCTCGGATCAGAACAAGTTATGGGCTGGTATGGCCAAGGAAACGGCTCACCAAATCGGAACACCCTTGTCCTCACTTTTGGGCTGGGTAGAAATTCTAAGGGCGGAAAATGTCGAAGAAAGCACCTTGGTCGAGATTGAAAAGGATATCAACCGTCTGGAGACCATTACACAACGTTTTTCGAAGATCGGATCCATGCCTGAACTCAAAGAGGTTGACATCGTTGAAGAAACCAGAATGGCATACGATTATCTCAAGGCAAGAACTTCTAAATTGATCGAATTCGAGTTTGAAGCTCCAGACAGTCATATTCAAGTAGAGCTCAATTCGCAACTTTATGGCTGGGCCATTGAAAACTTGGTGAAAAATGCCATTGATGCCATGAAAGGAAAGGGCACATTGAAAATTGATATTGAACCCACGGATCGCTATGTTAAGATCCATGTGTCTGACACCGGAAAAGGAATCCCCAAAAACATACAACACAAGATCTTTGAACCTGGTTTTACCTCTAAAAAAAGAGGCTGGGGTCTTGGATTATCACTAGCCCAACGAATTATAGAAGATTATCACGAAGGAAGAATACGCGTAAAAAGCTCAGAAATTGGGAAAGGTACCGTGATGGAGGTTGCTCTAAAAACGGTATGATTTTACGTCCCAAGCACCAAATCTTAAATTCCAATTGATGGTCCTTCGCCAATTGGCTTTGGACCATGAGGATGAACCCAAAATTACCAACTGATGGCCCTACGCTCTACGAGCTTCGGACCATGAGGACAAATCTTTTATGCTATGAGTACTGATTTTATTATTCTTAAAGAAGCCCCTCTGACCAATAATTGTCCGGAGTGCTATTCGACCGAAGGTTTAACCTTGTCCTTCAAACAAAAGAAAGTGGCTTCAGCCTTAATTCATCGTGTAACCAGTGAAGTGGTTGAAAGTATCGATTGTAAGAACTGCAACACCAAAATATACCCTGTGAGATGGACCGATGATATCGAGCGCGTATATGATTATCACAAAAAGACGGTCACCCCCAAAAAAACCTCGTTTAAACTCACACCACTGTTCATTTGGCTATTGGTTATCGACGCGTTATTGATCACTGGAGTTATCCTTTATGTGAAGTACCCACATTTGTTGGGCATTGAGGGATAATTTAGAGGGCTTGTCGCACTTTTTCGGCAATGGCTTCGAACTGTTCTTTAGATAGAGAAACCTTGTGCTGAAAGGTCATTTCTCTCATATCGTTCAACGGAATCAGGTGCACGTGTACATGTGGCACTTCGAGCCCGACAACGGCCACTCCGACTCTTTTGCAGTCAATCGCTTTTTCTAACCCTAGAGCTACTTTTCGCGAGAAGGCCATCAGACCTGTGTATGTCTCTTCGTCAAGATCAAAGACCTTATCTACTTCTTTCTTCGGAATGCATAAAGTATGTCCTTTGGCATTTGGATTGATGTCTAAAAAAGCAAAGTAATGCTCGTCTTCTGCTATCTTATAACACGGAATCTCTCCGTTTACGATCTTTGTGAAAATTGAAGCCATGGGTTTTAGGTTCTTTGTTATACAGTTGTTGAAGGTATTGAAGTCATCTTGACTTTTCCAATTGGTTAAAAATTAAAATCCTTCTTCGGTATTAGGCAAAGAAGGATTTTCAATATCATAATTGTCTTTTTGTCTTATTCTCTTGTGATCTCTAAAACATCAAATTTCATGGTTCCATTTGGAACCTGTATCTCTGCCACATCTCCTACAGATTTTCCGAGGAGTCCTTTTCCGATAGGCGAATTCACTGAGATTTTTCCTGATTTTAGGTCTGCTTCGCTTTCGGCTACTAGGGTGTACTTCATTTCCATCCCGTTCACTTGATTCTTGATCTTTACGGTAGAAAGCACCAACACCTTTGAGGTATCGAGTTGTGATTCGTCTATAAGTCGAGCTCCAGCTAGTGTTTCTTCAAGCTTGGCAATCTTCATTTCTAACAATCCTTGCGCTTCTTTGGCTGCATCGTACTCGGCATTTTCACTCAAATCTCCTTTATCTCTAGCGTCAGCAATCGCTTGCGACGCTTTAGGGCGCTCCACATCCTTAAGCTGATTTAATTCGTCTCTTAAATTTTTTAGTCCTTCAGCTGTGTAATAAGATACTTTGCTCATAACTTCATCGTTTATATAAATACAAAAAATCCCTCTAAATTCGCGGGATTCCTAACAAATATACAAAATTATTCCCTGAACATGCTTTTTGTCGTAAATTCGTAAAAATTTGAACAGATGATAAAACGTGCTTTTGTGGTTTTAAGCATTTTATCGTTACTGCTCTCTTGTAGCAGTGATGATGTGCAGCGAAATCCTTTTTTGAGTGACCCAGCGTTCTCCTTTGAGATCAATTTGAATCTTCCGTTATATGACGACCTTCGTTTTGCAGGTGGAAGCCAATACATCCCTCAAGGAGGTATTCGAGGGTTTTTCGTTTTCAACCTTACCGGAACTGATTATTTTGCTTGGGAAGCAACCTGCCCGAATCATATTCCAAACAACTGTTCAACGATGACCATCACAGGGGTCACTTGTTCATGTAGCTGTGAAAATTATGAATATAGCTTGGCCACTGGGCAAATCTTGACGCAAAGTGAAGATGGAGAAAGCTTGTATTCTATGCAGAACTACCGTGTACGTGCCAATGGGAACACCTTGGTCATTTCTAACTAAACCCTCATACTGCACCCCCCGAAGGGAGTGCATCAAATGAGAATACTGCCTTAAAATTTAAGGGCAGCGCCTAGCAAGAAGTTAATGCCAGCTTGTGGATAAAAGCCGGCTCCTTCAATAGTGGTTATAGTTCCAGGGTTTGAAAAATCGTCGTCGTAGGTAAAGAAGTATCCATTAGATACATATTCTACGTCAAAAATATTATTCACCAAGCCCGTAAGTACAATTGACTTGACAAAGCTGTTGGTCTTTATTTCATACTGAATGTTTAGGTCGTTTGTGAAGTAGCTGTCCAACTTAGACACTTCAGAGTCTATATTTCCCATATATTGCTCTCCGACAAACTTAGACAAGAATGACATCTCGAATCCTTCTGTTGGTTTATAGGTAAAGATGTTTCCTGCGATTAGGTTTGGTGAGAAGGAGATATTGGTGTTTCCTAGGTCTGCCAGGCCTCCGTCTCTTGAGGTCACATAATCGATGTTCTTATTAGAACTGATCGCTATGTTAGGGCGCACGATGAATTTGTCTGACAACTGAATGTTGGCATCTATCTCCAATCCTAATCGATAGCTGTCTCCTACGTTTTCTGCGATAGGTGCTCCAACATCATCCAATTGTCCCGTTAAGACCAGTTGGTCCTTATAACGCATGTAATATACATTGGTGTTGATCGCAAATTTCTCGTCGTTAAAACGCCATCCTAATTCAAAATCATTCAAACGTTCTGGGTCTGTTGCTCCATTTTCATAGTTGGTTCGGCTTGGTTCTCTGTTGGCTCTGGCGTATGAGAAATACATACTATGAGCATTGTTTATTCTATAGGTAACTCCTGCCTTTGGGTTAAAGAACGTAAAGCTGTCATCAACGTCTTCCGCAGCGACACCGCTGGCCTTATATCGGATTGTACGTAGCTGTAGATCTCCATAAACGCTCCACTGGTCATTTAGATCAAGCGTGGCTTTGGTAAATACGTTAAAATCGTTCTTATCTCCGAAATTATCATAGTAGCGATCTCTGATCTCACTGTCGCTGGCATACTGTGCCCAGATCACTTCGCCAAAATGGTCTCCGCGATAGATACCAAGACCTGTTCCGAAGACAAGGTCTAATCTTTCATTTTTATAATTTAAGCTGAAATTACCGAAGTAGAAGTCATTATCTAACCAACGTCTTCTGATGACATCGGTGGTGTTGATCGTTTCGCCACCAATGGTGATAGGTGCGAATCCGTAAGTAGCAAAATCTTCGTCTTCCTTGTATTGCTCAAAGAATCCTCTACCCCATGTATAGTTTAACCCTACAGTAGCCGAAAGATTCTCGGTAAACTTGTGGTTTACATGCAACTGATAATGATCTTGTCGGTAGTTGTCTACTTCATTGTCGTAGAACCTAGTGTTTCCGTCAGCGTCAGTGTACTGACCTGCCGGATTGAAGGTTCTGTTCGTGCGAAGTGTTTCGGCGTCAATCCCAAACCAGGCTTGATACGTGATCTCGTGCCCTCCGAAGGCCATGGCTTTCACCAAGGTTTTCTCATCAAAATAGGCTGCCGACAAAAAGTAGGCATCAAGGTCAGAAGTAGCTCTATCAATGTACCCATCAGATTTGATACGTGATAGTCTACCGGCAATCTCGAAATGATCGTTCAAGGTTCCTGTACTGAAATTCAGTGTGTGTTTTCGTGTATTGAACGAACCGATTGAATTGGCAATTTCTGCGTTTGCTTTTTCACTAATCGTGTTGGTCAGGATGTTAAGACTGGCTCCAAAGGCCCCAGCTCCATTTACAGAAGTACCAACACCACGTTGCAACTGCAAACTTTGAACTGAAGAGGCAAAATCAGGAAGGTCTACCCAAAAGGTTCCCATAGACTCCGCATCGTTGTACGGAATCCCATTGATGGTTACGTTGACACGGGTTGCATCGCTTCCTCTGACTCGAATACCGGTGTATCCTACACCTGCACCTGCATCAGAAGTGGTCACCACCGCCGGAAGAAAATTCATCAAGATAGGAATGTCCTGTCCGAGATTACGATCTTCCAACTCTTCTTTGGTCATGTTGCTGTGGGTCACGGGAGATTCTGCATCTACCCTTACGGCCTTGACCAACACTTCATCTAGTGATTCTACTGCTGGCTGCATGCCAATAGCCAAACCGGCCATGTTCGCTTCGACAGTTAATGGTAGCTTACGATCTTTGTACCCCACCATACTAAACACTAAGGTGTTTTTCCCTTTGGGAAGCTCTATACTAAAGCTCCCGTTAAAGTCAGAAACAACACCAGTTGTGGTTCCTTCCAAGATGATATTGACTCCTGGAAATCCCTCACCGTTCTCATCAACAACTGTTCCTGAAACAGTGTGCTGCTGTGAAAAGGCACTTATACTAAGCGCCCAAAAACTCAAAAAAACAAATAACTTTTTCACTCGTAATAGCGTTTACGAATAAAAGGGGTCATTATTCTTTTATTAATTAATGATTAAAAATGTACCCATACACTTTTTAAGGTATACAGGCTCTATGTCCTCCCTTGGCAGCATTACCTGCCCAGGTTCAACGGGTATGATCTCAGCCGATATTGGCACCCCTTTGAGATGGCGCAAAGGTAGTGAAGAAACTTTTTATTTTACAACAAGATGTTATAAAAATTATCGTGTTCTCAATTGTATTTTTGATGGGAAGGTTTTAGTAGGTCATTTACAGTCTTAACAGGGTTGAAGGTAAAGAGCGGGACCTCAACAAATATGGTGTTCCAATGTGCCATTCCTCCATTCCACAAGCCTGGTCGTTCCAGCGCTTTTAAATGTTTTCCGCTTTTGGATTTGGAAGCGATAAAATAGGTTTTCTTATCTACAAAATTCATCAAGTCATACTTCTTTCCTTCGTGGTCCTTTACACCGCAAACCACATCGACAGGGTTGAAATACGCAGATTTTTCCAATATCTTTTGATGAAGGTTGTTCTTCTTATCGATCTGTGCCGACTCTACAATCTGCAGAGATACGGTTGCGTTTTCGTGTTTTACCCAAAAAGGTCCTCCGCCAGGTTCTCCCTCATTTTTCACCATTCCGCAAACGCGAATAGGTCTGTTCAGTTTTTCGCGCAGATAGGCCAATTGGTATTTTTGAGAATACTTTTCAAATTCCTCAGTAACGATTACATTAAGCTCATTGTGCAAGAATGTAAGAATCCCTTCAACAGGTACCTCTTCATCGCGATCCAAGAGGTTCAAATAACCGTGTACCTTTTGCTGCACTTCTAGCAGTTTTCCGGCTAGTATTTTCTTGTAAGCCACCACTTGCTCTTCGTACTTATTCACGACCACGTTGTCAATGTTCTTAATGAAGATCAGGTCTGCATCCAATTTATTTAGATTTTGAAGCAGCGCCCCATGCCCACCTGGCCTGAATATGAGTGCATTCGTGTCATCTCTGAAAGGTGTATTGTCAGTTGTTACAGCAATAGTATCGGTAGCTGGCTCTTGAAATGAGTAATCAATATCGAAAGTACAACCCGTGTCTTTTTCAATCTTTTGCAGCATCTCCTCTTCTTTACTTTTAAAAGCATCTAAATGCTCTGGGGAAATCGTGAAGTGAAGCTGTACCTTTTTATTTACACAAGCAAATTTGGCTGATTCGAATAAATGCTCTTCAAATGGGGTTGCCGTATGGTTCTTGTATTTGTGAAACGGAAGCAATCCTTTTGGGTGTTTCCCGTAGTGTAGTCCTGACTCATCTAGCAACATCTTTACAAACTCATATCTAAAAGTGTCTTCTGTCAAAGGCGCCCCGTGTGTTTTCCAATATATTTTTCTGACTACATCATCGTAAAAAGGAAACTTATCTAACCCAACAAAGAACACTTTAAGGTCCGTTGCTTTTTTCCTGTTGATGTATCCGTTTATCGTATCCTTTTCTGGATTGTAGGTTTCTAGAAATCGAAACAGAAACTTAAACATTCTAGTGGCCGCACCAGAAGAAGGTGTAAACTTTATGATGACCTGCTCTTCTTTCAATTTTTCATATAACGCCTGGCATGTTTCCTCCTCTTTTTCTGAAAGGTGAAGAATCCCATTGTCTATATTGGCCGCTTCACGGATATCAGCATAGGTAATTCCCTTTTCAAAAAGACTCAGCTGTTCGTTGACATCATCTACCGTAAGTCCTTTTGCATGGATCTGTTCAATATCTTTTGGGGTGAATTTCAATTTCGTTTTTTTAGAAGATTATCGATAGCTTTTATGGCAATTTCCTTGCGCGTTGCCTTATCGCCCATTAGCAAAATATACGGTCTATTGTAGGTGTCAAGCGCTTTTTTGAAGTAATTAAACATGGTTTCACGTTCGTTGGGCTTGTCTCTTAGATCGTCTTTTTCCCAAGGCACATCAATATACGTTAAAAAATAGAGGTCGTAGGTGTTTAACAAAGCATATTTTTCGAGCGTAGGATCACAGCTTCCGACATAGTAAGCTTCTGAATACACTTTGGTCTCTAAAAGATCTGTGTCACAGATTAAAACGTCGGTTGCTTTTTGAGCTAACTCGTTTTCCGTCTTTATTTGCCCTTCGGCAATTGGGATCAGGTCATGAGGCTCACAGGTCTTTCGCTCATTGTTCCATTTATTCTGAAGGTATTCTCGCGCGTACTCTGGGACCCAAACGGTATTGTAGTGGCGCGCCAATTGTTGAGACAATGTTGTTTTTCCGGTAGATTCCGGTCCAAACATTACTACTTTTATGCAGTCGCTGGGTTGTTGTCTAAGTGCTTCTTCCATGCGAGATATCCTTGAATTGCTAAAATAGTAAAGATCAGGTATTGTAACGAAAACATCCCCAAGCCACGATATGCATATAGTGGAACGGTGATTAGGTCTCCAATAATCCAGAGGGTCCAATTCTCCAATTTCTTATTGGCCATGTACCACATTGCTGTAAAGAATATTCCTGAAGTGAAGATATCGATATAGTTCTCTATTTCGATGGGTTTATCATAATATTTATATACTCCATAGGTCACGACCATGGTAAGCAAAAACAAACCGAATCCTACTCCTTTTTCACTTAGTGTAGTTCTTGAAATTGGAACGACAGGTGCGTTATCTTTCCTTCTAGCCCAGTTATACCAACCGTAAATGCTCATGACCGAATAATAGAAATTCATCATCATATCGCCAAAATACCCAACCCTATATAAAATATAGACCGTGATCACTGTGGCGACCAACCCAGTGGGATAGACTAAAATATTGGCCTTTTTCGCATATATTACACTTACAATACCAAAGACAAATGCAATAAATTCTAAGACGATAAATGTGGTTGGTGTCTGACGATAGGCTTCAAAAAAGAAGTCAAAAATTTGGCTCATAGTCGCTGCGGTCTGATTTGACGATCTTCATGTACAAGAGCACATGATCAAGGTTTTCAAAAGTAGTTTTTATTTCGGTCTGAAGAAAATGCATCACCTCATCATAGGGTCCGAAGACCTGTGTGCTTAGCGGATTCTCTAGAACTGTGAGTCCGGAGTTTCTTAATTTTTTGATGAAATCAACGATTGGGGGTTCAAACTGGTCCTGTAATGGCGTTAAGGTAAGTTCTACGGAAATGTTCATTTTATATACGATTTGCGATTGTTGATTGACGATTTTCTTATGGTTTATTTGTTTAAGTGTCGATGTGTTTAGTCGATAGGTTTTTGACTTAAAATCTCAAAAAAAGCCTCATCCTGCTCAAAGGCTGTGCCGATGACCACCACATCAGCTCCTGCTGCATAGGCATTTTGCAATGCTTCTTTGGTTCGTATGCCTCCACCAACTATCAACGGAATTGTAATCGACTCAGCAACGGCTCGAATTACTTCTTCAGAAACCGGGTTTCTGGCACCGCTTCCGGCTTCGAGGTATATTAACTGTTTACCTGATAGTTCTCCAGCTTTAGCGGTATGGACCGCTTGCCTCACATCATTTGCGGGTATGGGTTTGGTTTCGCTAACTTTCTGTACAGCCGTTTCTTTTCCGCCATCAATCAAAACATAGCCCGTTGGAATTACCTCTAACGATGCTTTCTCCAAATACGGAATCGCCCTAATATGTTGTCCGATCAGATATTCTGGGTTTCTTCCGGAAAGCAAAGAAAGAAAGAGAAGGGCATCTGCTGCCTCAGTAATCTGAGACGCATCCCCTGGAAACAATACGACCGGGAGGCTTGTGTGTTTCTTTATTTCAGTGACCACCTTTTTGGTTTCTCCCTGAGCTACTGTACTTCCACCTACAAAAATATGGGTGATGACTGCCTTGTTCACCTTTTCAATGAAATTTGAGATATCAGACAGGTCAATCTTATCAGGATCGATTAATACAGCCAGTTGTTTTTGACTTGTTGATTTGGCTTTTTGAATAGCGTTTAAAACTTGCTTCATGCTGTTTTGATCATCCATTTTGGGAGTAAGCGCACGTAAATCCGTCAAACTCTAAAAAGTCAATTTTGTAGGAGGCAGTCTTCCCCCCAAATAAAACAAGTCCTGTCGTCTTTTGGTCTTCCATGAAGAAGTCTTGGATGTCAATATGGTTCAGAAAACTTAAGCCTGGTGCTGCATATGATTTATAGATAGACTCTTTGGCACACCAAACAATCGTGAGTTTCCTGATGATAGCTTCGGTATTAGCGAGCGTCTTGTAAGACTCAAAAGTGGTAAACTTATTGGCGATGCGTAAGATCTTTTCGCGCTGCATTTCGATATCGATCCCTACTTCATCATCTCCGACGATGATGGCGGTAAAGGTAAAAGAGTGTGTGATCGAGATCTTTTTGCCATCTGTAAGGTGTGGCTTCCCTTGTTCGTCATAATAAAGGTCTTTGGGCGCATACCCTGCTATTTTAAGTAGTTGACGAATGCTTAGAAAACCGCGTCTATGAATCTCGGATTTCATCGTCTGAAGACGATCGGTACATTTTTTTGTGAGTTCAACACCTTGAGTCAGGATTGCCTCTGACTCTTCGATCTTCCAAATCAGCACTTTAGTGTGCTCATTAACTGTTATAGTTTTGTAAAGCGGCATGGATTGTCAAACTTATTATGTACCTTTGCATCCTCGATTTTCGAGGTAAAATTGCTAAAAACCCAAAAGGTTTTTCCATTATAGAACGAAAGTAAAAATAAAAAGTAACATGAGCACAAAAACAGTTCCATACGTAGCTTATAAAGTGAAAGATATTTCTCTAGCAGATTGGGGAAGAAAAGAGATCGAATTGGCCGAGGCAGAAATGCCTGGATTAATGTCACTTCGTGAAGAATACAAAGACGAACAACCTTTAAAAGGTGCTCGTATTGCAGGATGCTTGCACATGACCATCCAAACAGCGGTTTTAATCGAAACCCTAATTGCCCTTGGAGCCGAGGTTACTTGGAGTTCATGTAACATCTTCTCTACTCAAGACCAAGCTGCGGCTGCCATTGCAGATGCTGGAATCCCAGTATACGCTTGGAAAGGCATGAATGAGGAAGAGTTTGACTGGTGTATAGAGCAAACCCTTTTCTTCGGAGAAGATCGTAAGCCATTGAACATGATCCTTGATGATGGTGGAGACCTCACTAATATGGTATTGGACAGATATCCTGAATTGGTTTCAGGAATCAAAGGACTTTCTGAAGAGACTACTACTGGGGTACACCGTTTATACGAGCGTATGAACAACGGAACGCTTCCACTTCCAGCAATCAACGTAAACGACTCTGTGACCAAGTCTAAGTTTGACAACAAATACGGTTGTAAAGAGAGCGCTGTTGACGCTATCAGAAGAGCTACTGACGTGATGCTTGCCGGAAAGCGCGTTGTTGTTTGCGGATATGGAGATGTTGGAAAAGGAACTGCGGCTTCTTTTAGAGGTGCTGGTTCAATCGTAACTGTAACTGAGATCGACCCGATTTGTGCGTTGCAAGCTGCGATGGACGGATTTGAAGTAAAGCGTCTTGAAACGGTTGTTGGGAAAGCTGACGTAGTGATCACTACCACTGGAAACAAAGATATCGTTCAAGGAAAGCATTTCGAAGCCATGAAAGATAAAACCATCGTTTGTAACATTGGGCACTTTGACAATGAGATCGACGTTGCTTGGTTGAACAATAACCACGGAAGCACTAAAGTTGAGATCAAGCCTCAGGTTGACAAGTACACCGTTAACGGAAACGATATCATCCTATTGGCCGAAGGTCGTTTGGTAAACCTTGGATGTGCAACTGGACACCCAAGTTTTGTGATGAGTAACTCATTCACCAACCAAACTTTGGCACAGATCGAACTTTGGAACAACACCGATCAGTATGAAAACAAGGTTTATATGTTGCCGAAGCACTTGGATGAAAAAGTTGCGAAGCTACACCTTGCCAAAATCGGAGTTGAACTTACCGAACTTCGTGAAGATCAGGCAGAATATATCGGCGTAACGGTTGAAGGACCTTTTAAGCCAGAATATTACAGATACTAAGCTAGTATTGAGATATGAGATATTAGTATTGAGATATGAGAAAAACCCCCGCCGACTGGCGGGGGTTTTTCGTTTTGTGGGGTTGTTACTTTTTCCTGTTGGCATTGGATCATTAAATTCCGTAACTTTAAGGAATTGAAAAGTAGACGGTTACGCAACTCAACCTTCCCTTTTCTTGCCAACACCACACCATAACATGAAGATGTCTGACCCTAATTTTCTGAATGCGTATTTAGACGAAATACAGAAACACGTTCCAGAGCGTGATGGTTATAATCCTAAAATTTCTAAAGCTTCGGTTGCTTGGCACCTGGACCATAGTCTGAAAGCCATTAACAAGATATGCGATGCCTTAAAAGCATCAGACCCTAATAGCTATCAAAGTTCTTATAGTTTGGCTCAGACCGTATCTCTAACCTTCGGTTATATCCCTCGCGGAAGAGCCAAAGCACCTAGGTCAGTGCGCCCGCCCAAAGAGATCAGCTCGCAAGACATTTATGATCAATTGGCCGAGGCTCGAGACAAAACCAAAGAAGTAGTTCTATTAGATGAGAACGCTCATTTCTCCCATCCCATATTTAAGACTGTCAATAAATCTAAAGCACTTAGATTTCTACAAGTACATACAAAACACCATATGAAAATTGTCAAGGATATTTTGAAGAAGTAATCTTGACAAGCATTGGTTAATAGCATGCCCCTTCAGCAATGAAGGGGCTTTTTTAATATCCTGTAACGAGTAAGTTTCGAGCACCACGCATCCCACACTTCTGATACTGGTGATAGGCCGAAGCGGCTCGTTCTCTTACTTGCGCATCATTTTCTCCTAAAATCCAACCGTCAATGGCTTGTTTTAATGTATACGCCTCTGGCGACATCAACCCTGTACTCCAAATCAACGGATTAGCTCCTGTTTTTTCTAAGTAAGGCTGAAAGAAATCTTTACTGATACAAGCCAAGATGATCGCATCGCGCTCTTTCTCATTTTTAGGCTGAAGCGTTACGTCTAGGTCAAATTCCATTAGTCCATCATGTCCAACATAAGCCACCATATTTGAAGCACCGCCGAAACACAGTTCTACACCTGAATGGGTAAGGTTCTCTTCATTATCGCCACTGGCCGCTTTTAAAAAGTCAACGGTGGTTTGTTTTATAAACTTCCCATCATAGGCATCAGCCAACAAGTACGTATTGGTTGCCTTATGCTTAAACAAAATGCGCTCTAATACCATCGCATTCGGATTCTTCAACGTAGCAACCAACTCCCAGTCAGCACTTCTCTTAAAGTGGGTTTTTACGCCATATAACGCCCCCCAATACAAATTGGTTCTTGGGTTTTGTCCGTCGCCGAGTGTCTTTGACACTGGAACGATTCCTTGATTCTCGTTATCGCACAATGCAACAAAGACATGAATGGTTTTCAAATCTTCTGTCTGCTGAGACCAAGCTTCAACACCAAAAAGCAAAAAAAACATAAAAATATAACGCATGTATATGTAACGAAAAGAGGGGGAGGTTATTCTGTAAACGGTAAGCTCACAGCAAGAAAGAGGGAATGAACGTCATTTATTACGTCAATCAATGAATACTTAAGCTATAGCATGGCCTCACATGGGCCTTGATAATAGTAGTGCTTATGGGTTTTTGTTTTTCTTCGAAAAAAGGATGTTCGCCTTGATAGGTGAAAAAAGCCACTTTATCATGTTTTCTGTGGTAAAAGACAATGGTCTCTCCATGTTTTAAACAGTTGGTGGTGTCACAGGCGTCAACCATGAGGCTCTGGTTGGTCGAATGCTCCAACCTACCGTTTCCTTCAAGCAAAATACGGATAACCTTTTCGGCCTCTGATTCATTCTTCTCAATAAAATCTTTGAAATTCTCATACCCAAGATAGCGACTCAACACGTCTTTGATGTGCTTTCTTGGGTTGATAGACTTATCATTCTTCTTTGAGATACACGCGTCGTAATACCGAATAAAGGTTCGTTTCTCGATGCGTTCGTTCATGGTTTCTTCTATATGTTCTGAGAGGTATTTTGACAGGCCGTGTGCAGCGGTTTCTTTAGAGTCGAGCTGTGCCTTTTCAAAAGCACCGATGATCAACTCCTCGGCCCATTTCTGGATTTCTGAATTTCTAGCGGTCATTTCTAGATAGTTTAAAGTGTTCTTTTTCTGTTAGTTAAAAATCAAACCATCCCTTTGACAAACAAATGTCAAAAAGATGTCAAACGAATGTCATACCGCGGATGGACATTCTGGGTTTAATTTGCTTTCGAAAGGTTTGAGCTATGCATAACTAAGATTAAACATAGCAAAGACGCTGAATTAATTCTTACGGAAATCCACAGTTCGGCTAGTGGCCGGTTCCTTGGGAAGTAACCCAAAGCGGCCGCACTGTGATCTCCACACTTCCCAAAAACATCAGGAGTACTCCAACACTCACGGGTTGCCAAAACCCTAGGCATTTCTGAGCCCCAGGCTCGGAGGGCAACCCTCATGTTGAATCTCAAAATTTTAAAAAGATGAAAACCATAACATATTTAATGATCGCTCTATTTATGGGCATGACCTTTACAGCCTGTTCGACCGACTCACTGGCAGAGACCGAAGCACTGTACGACATTGAAAAATTGTCTACCGAAGGGGAGGATGGAGAAGTTGTGAATGACCCGGATGAAGAAAATCTTACGGGTTAGGCAAGTGAAATGACCGTCTTTTTCGTTAAATTAGAAGGGTGAAACTTTTAGTTGCATCCTTCTTTTTTTTGTCCATCTTAGGCAAAAATTGCTACTCTCAAATTAATACAACACAAGGCGTTGATTCGTTAAGTGTAGAAGAATATGAGAGAAGAATAAATACATTCCGAAAAGGACGTAAATATGACAGCGCTATTTTCTATTCGAAGAAATACCGTGAATTTTCACACCTCCAACTTGATAGTTTATGTGAAAGCAGAGCGAACATGTGGCTGGGTTATAATTACAAATTTGCCCATAAACTGGATTCCTCTTTTTATTTCTATAACGATTCTTATAAGATAAGTGCTAAACTAGGTGATAGCACCAAAGCTGCATTGAGACTCCTTGACATGTCAACTATACAAAGAGGAATAGGTGATTATGTTGGATGTAAGATAACGGCTATAGACGGACTTAAATTCGTACAGGAATCGGAAGAACTTAGGACTATAGCTGGGCTATACCACAACATATCTGTCGCTGCTAGGGAGCTCAAAAACCACGAAGAAGCGCTGGATTATAATCTAAGAGCAATCAATCTTGGTAAAGACTCAACTTCAATCAAAAAAATAAAACTCAGCAACATCCTAATTTTTAAAAATACCAGGGCAAATATTTTGGCTGATATAGGAAACTATAATGATGCAAAAGAAGTACTTGTAGAATTGTCCAACGACCTGAGAGTAAAAAGAATTCCAAAAGAGATTGCAAGGGTTACAGACAATCTGGGATATATAACTTGGTTAGAAGGAAAAGATTTAGCCAAATCAAAGGAGCTACTGCTAAATGCCTACGAAACCCGAAAAAAAATAAATGACAAACAAGGGTTAATCGCGAGCAATGTTCATCTATCAAAGTTCTATGGGAAAAACCAAAAAGAGGAGTCCTTGCAGCACGCCAGAAAAGCTCTTCAGCATTCAATAGACAGGAATAGCAAAACGGCAATATTAGAAGCCCTAAGCTTAATCTTTAAATTAGGCGAATCGACTAATGAAGAAGCCATACTTTATGATTCTATAAGCCAAGAATTGTCCACTTTGAAACAGAAAAATCAGAGAATTTATGCCGTAACCAAATATGACAACGACGAACTCATCAAGGAAAACTATGCGAAGCAAACTGAAAACGCTAAAAAAGACAGGCAAATAATTGCCATCACTTCAGCACTTGCCTTTTCAACCCTATTTATAATATTTATAGTTTATTATAAAAATCAGCAAAACAAAAAAGCTCGTTTTGTTGAAGCGTACAAAACCGAAACTCGCCTCTCTAAAAAAGTACACGACGAATTAGCCAATGACGTCTATAACCTGATGACACAGCTTGAGAACAAGGAGATCGATGGCGAGGTCATCGATCAGGCAGAAGATATCTATCACCGTACTCGTGATATCTCTAAAGAAAATAGTAGTATCGAAACGGGAGAGGGTTATACCCAAGACCTAACTAGTATGGTGAGCAGTTATGCTCCGCTAAAAACGAAAGTAATCGTTCGAGGGCTACAGGACATCGTCTGGAACCGGATCTCGAAAGAAAAGAAGATCGTCCTGTATCGTACGCTTCAAGAATTGATGACCAACATGCGCAAACATAGTGAGGCTTCACTGGTGGCCATTACCGCTTCTATGCCTGCAAAAACCCTTGAGGTTACCTATTCTGATAACGGAAAAGGCGTTGATTCGAAAGAACTTCGGTACGGAAATGGGCTTCGTAATGCGGAAAACCGTATCTCATCGATCAATGGAAGTTTTACATTTGACACTGAAAAAGGAAAAGGATTTCGATCCAAGATCCAAATCCCTAGTTAAAATGTAACCCTATGTTTAGAAAAATTTTAGTCGCTGAAGACATCGACAGTATTAACAAAGGCATTGGCACTGTGCTCGAAAAGCTGGATGTACCCGAAGTATGCCACGCCCCCTATTGCGACGAGGCCTACCTAAAGGCAAAGCGGGCGTTAAAGGACAAAGTTCCTTTTGACCTTTTGATCTGTGACCTATCATTTAAGGCAGATCATCGTACAGAAAAGATAACTTCTGGACGTGAATTGATTCGTGTTTTGAAATCAAATCAACCCGATCTGGGTGTTATTGTCTATTCGATCGAGGATCACCCGCAGACGGTAAAGTCGATCTGGGACTCGAAAGCGGTAAATGCTTATGTAACGAAAGACCGAAAAGGACTTTCTGAACTCGAGGCTGCTATCAAAGCGGTCTACAACGACGGTGTGTATATGTCGTCCCGTATTGCCTCTATTCTAACGGGAAGCAACCTCTATGAGTTGCCGGATTATGAAGTGACCCTCTTGAAGCATTTGGCCAACGGACTCACCCAAGATCAGATCGAAGAGCGATTTAAAAAGGAAGGCATCACCCCGAGCAGCAGAAGCTCTATTGAAAAGAAACTCAAGGAATTGCGTGAGGACTTCAACGCGCAAACCACTGTACACCTCATCACTATTCTGAAAGATCTTCGCTTGATCTAATTGGTCTTACGGAAATCCGCATGGTATTTTAGGCTGTCTGCTGTAGGTTTGACAGTCAAAAACGAACCTTTACATGCCCAGAAACCATAATACCAATAAACACGGGATTCCTTGGACGGATGCCGACAAACGCAACGTTTGGAACAAAGCCAACATAGTAGAAGGTCACCATCAGACCGAAACTCGAATGGACCCTTGCGGAAACCTCATCAAATGGTCGCAGTTTGGCAATCGAGATTCGATCTATGGATGGGAGATCGACCATGTTAATCCCGTGGCGAATGGTGGCGGTGACAACATCGAAAACCTACAACCTTTGCATTGGCGCAACAATCTTAAAAAAGGGAATCGACTGTTTTGGAAACAGGCTACATGACCGCTCCTTTTTGATCAGTCTATGGATTAGAACTGCGTTAGGGATCGCAGCAAGCTATCGTGTAGCGCGTAGAGCCCGACCATGAAGTAGAGCAAGCTCACTTCATGGAAACGCCCAAAATCCAAATGGTCAATCGTGCTTGAAAACAAACAAGCCTCCTTCGCCATACGGCCTTCGTAGCCGAAGTTACTTCGGCGTAGTAGGCTGGCTTCGGAGGCTAACGAAAAAACCCTCTCCATTGCTGAAGAGGGTCTGTATTCTTAAGGGAGTGTTTCTTAAGCCTCGAAAGGTACGATAGAAACAAATGATTTTCCTCCTCTTTTCTTTTCGAACTTAACGATACCGTCAATTTTGGCGTGCAACGTATGGTCTTTACCCATGTATACGTTTTCACCTGGATTGTGTGCAGTACCACGTTGTCTTACGATGATGTTCCCGGCAATAGCAGCCTGGCCGCCATAGATCTTAACACCTAAGCGTTTCGATTCTGATTCTCTACCGTTTTTAGAACTACCTACTCCTTTTTTGTGAGCCATGATATCTGTGTTTTACGTTGTTCTTATTTACTTAATGCAGCAATAAGGTCTGCTTTCTTCATTGAAGAGATTCCTTCAATTCCGGCAGCTTTTGCCATTTCTTTTAACTCAGCTACGGTCTTTTTACTTAGATCGTCAGAAGCAGCTTCTTTCTTAGGAGCAGCTTTCTTAGCAGCTGGTTTTGCTTCTGTCTTAGCTTTTGCCTTTGGTGCAGCCTCTTTCTTAGGGGCAGCCTTTTCAGCCTTCGCTTTTGCAGGAGCTGCTTTCTTAGCTCCAGAAGCTTTAATGTTTTCAATGATGATCTCTGTCAATGATTGACGGTGACCGTTCTTTACACGGTATCCTTTACGTCTTTTCTTCTTGAACACGATCACTTTGTCACCTTTTAGGTGCTTAACGACTTTAGCCTCTACTGCGGCTCCGTCTATAGCTGGGGCGCCGATGGTCACTTTTCCGTTATCGTCTAACAAAAGAACGTTGTCGAAACTTACTTTCTTACCTTCTTCTGTAGCCAAACGGTGTACGTAAACCTTCTGGTCTTTCGCAACTTTGAATTGCTGCCCTGCTATCTCTACAATTGCATACATAGCGTATCGATTAATAATGAATTATTTACAATAAATGAACCCTACCTTTTCGGTAAGGCGGGTGCAAATATACAACTAACCTATTAATCTGCAAACAGTTCTTAGGCTTTTTGGACCTCTTTTTTGGAAATATTCCAGCTGGGTTTAAAGCGTTGCATGAACGTCAGCGTAAGTACCACGGTTGAGGCAAATCCCTCGACCATGAGAATGAAGATGAGGATGCCTGGCCCTTGAAAATATCCTTCCATCCATGTAGACATAATGGTCTCTGGAAATGTCGGGTCTATGTGAAACATATAGATGCCCATGAAAAGCACAAAAATCAAGGTGGCAATGAAGCCTGTGTAGATTCCGGTTCTGAAGCCTTCAAAGTATTCGAATTCTTTTCCTCGTTCTAGCTTCTTAACCCTAATGGCCTCGTAAAGTCCGAAGCCCACAATGAGTCCGTTGATCAATCGAAGCCAAGGATTCTCGTGCCATCCAAATAGCCTGACCAACAAAAAGTAACCGATTAGCAGCAACGCTATAACGATGCCAAAACGAACGTATATTTTAAGGTGCTTCATAATTTCAATCTTTAGTTAACAATCTCATTGTCAGTCTAATTTACGAATTTTTTCAAGAACCTTTGCGGTGCTCTATTCCTTAAAACCATGTTAAATTTTAACATTTCTCTCTTGATGCCAAGCCTAGATAGTTATTTTTGTAGTCCTTGAAATGTAACAATTACACTACAAGAACGTCAAACACTCTTGAAACATTAATTAATTAATCCAACATTGCAATGAAAAAAACTTTGCTTTCAGTTGCTTTCTTATTGTTGACAACAGCTTTTGTAACAGCACAAGAAGTAGCTTTTGAAGAATACGACTTGGATAACGGCTTGCACGTTATTCTGCATCAAGATAATGGTGCTCCCGTTGTGACGACATCGGTGATGTACCACGTAGGTGCAAAAGATGAAGATCCTGAGCGTACTGGTTTTGCACACTTTTTTGAGCACCTTTTATTTGAAGGGACTCCAAATATCGAACGCGGAACATGGTTTAAGATCGTTACCTCTAACGGAGGACGAAACAACGCAAATACTACAGATGACCGTACGTACTATTACGAAGTATTTCCTTCTAATAACCTTGAATTAGGATTATGGATGGAATCTGAGCGTATGTTACACCCGATCATTAATCAGATCGGTGTTGACACACAGAACGAGGTAGTAAAGGAAGAAAAGAGACTTCGTGTTGATAATCAGCCTTACGGACGTTTCCTAGAGAACGTGAAAAAGCACATGTTTAAAAAGCACCCGTACAAAGGAACCACTATCGGAAAGATGGCGCACTTAGATGCTGCTACACTTGACGAGTTCTTGGCATTTAACAAGAAATTCTACGTTCCTAACAATGCGACACTTGTTGTTGCTGGTGATTTTGAAATGGACAAGACAAAGAAAATGATCCAGGACTACTTCGGAGAAGTTCCAAGAGGTGCTGACATCGTTCGTAACTTTCCAAAAGAAGATCCTATCACTGAGCAGATCAATGCGAAAGCATACGATCCAAACATTCAGATTCCTGCAGTAGTTGCTGCCTACAGAACGCCTTCGTTCAAAACAAGAGATTCTAGAGTTTTAGATATGATCTCTTCGTACCTAAGTGACGGAAAGAGCTCTAAAATGTACAAGAAGATCGTTGATGATAAGAAGATGGCACTACAAGTAGGTGCCTTCAACATCAGCCAAGAAGATTACGGAATGTACGTATTATTCGGACTTCCACTTGGTGAGAACTCTTTGGCAGACATCGTTAAAGAAATCGACGAGGAAGTAGTAAAAATTCAGACAGACCTTATCTCTGAAAGAGACTACCAAAAACTTCAGAATAAGTTCGAAAATCAATACGTGAATTCGAACAGTAGCGTTGAAGGAATTGCCAACTCTTTGGCTAGATACAATGTACTTTATGGAGACACAAACTTGATCAACACCGAGATCGACATATACCGTTCGGTTACACGTGAAGAGATCAGAGAAGTGGCTAAGAAGTATCTACAGCCAAATCAGCGATTGATCCTAGAATATTTACCAGAAGATAAAAAAGAAAACTAAGCGATGAAAAGAAATATATTACTTGCGGTACTGTCGCTATTCTTAACGGTATCGTATGCACAGATCGACCGTAGCAAACAGCCTAAGCCAGGCCCTGCTCCAGAGATCAATTTAAAAGACCCACAGACCTTTGCCCTTAAAAATGGCATGAAGGTAATGGTGGTTGAGAATCACAAACTTCCAAGAGTTTCGATCCAATTGACCATTGACAATCCATTGATCGTAGAGGGAGACAAAGCTGGTGTAGCTAGCTTGACGTCAAGCCTTTTAGGAAACGGATCTAAGACCATCAGTAAAGATGATTTTAATGAAGAAGTTGACTATTTAGGTGCCAACATCAATTTTGGTTCACAAAGTGCCTTTGCTAGCTCATTGTCTAAGTATTTCCCTAGAATTCTTGAGTTGATGGCCGATGCGGCAATCAATCCTAATTTCACAGAAGAGGAATTTGACAAGGAAAAGGACAAGCTGATCGAGGGAATCAAGTCTAACGAGAAGAGTGTAACTACTGCTGCACGCCGTGTTGAAGACCTTTTGGCCTTTGGCGCAGATCACCCTTATGGAGAATACACGTCAATCGAAACGGTAAACAACGTTAGTGTAAATGACGTTTCTACTTTTTACAACAACTACTTTAAGCCAAACAACGCATACTTGGTTGTGATTGGTGATGTGAAGTTTAAAGACGTGAAGAAGTTGGTGAAAAAGCACTTCAAAAACTGGCAAAAAGGAACGGTTCCAACAGCGGGCTTCTCTAATCCACAAAACGTTTCTGGAACACAGATCGATTTCGTAGAGATGCCAAACGCTGTACAGTCTGAGATTGCCGTTCAAAACACTGTAGACCTTGCCATGAAAGATGCTGATTATTTCCCAGCATTAATCGCCAACAACATTCTTGGAGGTGGTGGTGAAGCGCGTTTGTTTAACAACCTACGTGAAGACAAAGGATACACTTACGGATCGTATTCTCGAATCGGAAACGATAGCAAGACCGTTTCTCGCTTTAGAGCCTCGGCTAGTGTTAGAAACGCGGTGACTGACAGCTCAGTTGTAGAATTGCTTAAAGAGATTCACAAGATCGCCAACGAACCTGTTTCTGATGAAGAATTGAAGAATGTAAAGGCAAAGTACGTTGGTAACTTCGTAATGGCGCTTGAGCGTCCACAGACCATCGCTCGTTATGCATTGAATATCGAGACCGAAGGACTACCAAAGGATTACTACAAGACGTATTTGGCAAAGATTGACGCTGTTTCTAAAGCAGATGTTCAGAAAGCAGCTAAAAAATACTTTATGGGTGACAACGCTCGTGTGGTAGTAACTGGAAAAGGAAGTGAAGTCCTTGACAACTTAGAGAAAGTAGAATTCAACGGAAAGAAACTTCCTGTGAAGTACTACGACAAGTTTGGTGAGTCAACGAAACGACCTGAGTTTGTTATCCCAATCCCAGCTGACGTAAATGTTCAAAAGGTATTGAACAACTATATCGACGCAATTGGCGGAAGAGCTAAGCTAGACAACGTAAATTCTTTCTTGATGAAGGCTGAAGCCTCTATGCAAGGAATGAAGCTAGAGCTAGAGATGAAGAAGACCACCAAAAAGCAATTCATGCAAGACGTGAAGGTAATGGGGAACTCTATGCAAAAGCAAGTACTGGACGGTGACAAAGGATACGCAATGATCCAAGGTCAGAAGAAAGACATGTCTGATGACGAGTTGAAAGAAGTACAACAAGAGTCTTCGCCATTCCCAGAAATCGACTGGCTATCGGGTGGTGCTACCCTAGAGAAAATCGAAAAGGTAGACGGAAAGAAAGCCTACGTGATCAAAGTTTCTGATGACAAGAATATCTTCTACGATGTTGAAACTGGTTTAAAACTTCAAGAAGTGACGACAAGAGAAGCTGGCGGACGCACAATCACTAGCACGCTTACGTATGCTGACTACAAAGAAGTTTCAGGAATCAAATTTCCATTCAAGCTTTCGCAATCAGCAGGGCCACAGAAATTCGATTTCACCGTGACAGAAGTAAAAGTGAACGAAGGCGTATCTGACGCTGACTTCAACTAATCTTTTTATATATTTTAGTTTGAAAGGGGCCGCATGCGGCCCCTTTTTTGTTTCTTTTATTTATTATTTAGCTTGAAAATCAAATCTGGCTCCTCCCTTTAGACAAAGAGAGCCTGCCCGACTGAAGCCGTTCGGGCGGGGTGATTCCGTAAAACGGAATCGGGGGTTTGATTACGCTGTTTAACGATCCCGGTTCACCAAATACACTCCAAGCAGAATCACTCCAGTTGCCAAAAACTGAAGCGCCCCAAGACGTTCTCCGTCGAGCACACCCCACAATACGGCCACAATAGGAATCGTATAGGTAACCGATGAAGAAAACACAGGGTTTGAAATTTGAACCAGTTTATTGAATAGCACCTTTGCCACAGCCGTACCAAAGATTGAAAGTAGTAATACCCACAACAAAGCCTCTTTCACTTTTGCATCTCCCGTATAGTCCAGCTCTGTAGCCCCAGAGGCAAACAAGACAATAATCGCAGGAATCGCAATAGTGGTGAAATTCCCCACCGCTATAGCCATTGAACTCACCTCGTTCAAGTACTTCTTAATGATGTTTACATTCAAGGCATAACAAACGGTAGCAATCAACACGAATCCGGCATAAAGATGATTTCTATCTGGATTGATAGAAAGCCCGTCGTAGATCAATAAAAAAGAGCCTAACAACCCAATGAAAACCCCTAAATATTGACTCTGCTTAATAACAAACTTGAAAATGAACGCACCAAAAATAATTGTGAATAAGGGCACCAATGAGTTCAATATCGAAGCCACCGAGCTATCAATCTCTGTTTCGGCATAAGAGAATAGGAATGCAGGGAAGAAAGTCCCTAAAAAGCCCGAAACGGCCATCCAAAACCACAACTTTTTACCCTTTACCTTCTTCAATGATTTTAATCCGAAAATATATAGGATCACCGTGGTCATCAATATACGCACAGCTCCTAACTGAAGTGGCGTAAACCCGATCAACCCTTTCTTGATCAGAATGTAAGAGCTTCCCCAAATAACAGATAAAATGGCCAAGTAGAACCACTTAGCGTTGTGTTGCTGCATAGCAATTGTGTAATTTTTAACACAAAAGTCGAACTTTTCTTTCGAATTTGTCTCTGCAATTTGTTTATTTTTGTTACAATCGTAAAAAATGCAAAGGCCTTTTTACACTGTCTCTGACAGTTAGCCCATAAAAAGAAAAGAAAAATGAAATTGACGAAGTATGTACTAATGGTTGCAGTGAGCACGATTATGTTCACATCTTGCAAGCAACAAAATGCTGAAGAGAACAAAGCTCCTGAAGTGGCTGTAGCCGAAAAAGCCCCTGTTAACCCAGAAAACATTGCCAAGGCAGAATTCAACATTGATGGTATGACATGTGCCATCGGATGTGCTGGTACTATCCAGAAGAATTTAGCCAAGGTAGAAGGCGTTCAATCTGCTAAAGTAGATTTTGACAAACAATTGGCCATGGTCACCTATGACAAGTCAACCGTGAATTTTGATGATCTCGAAAATGCCGTTTCAGGTACCGCAGCAATGTACAAGGTTAGCGACATGAAGAATGTTGAAGACTTTGGTGTTGAAAAAAAGGATTAAGCACGGTAAATACACACTCTCGATTGTAAAATTGAGGGTTGTGTAAGAAATCATAACGACCTTTTATTACTAACAAAAAACCCATCATTTTCACGATGGGTTTTTCTTTTTTAACATGGTCATTAAAGGTTTAGGTTGTATTTTTGCATCAAATTTTCAAGCGCATTGAAATCCCTAATTGCATCCTTATTTACTTTGTTGTATTTGGTAGCTATGACCCGACCGATCATTCCGTTGGTCGACTATTTGGTCAATCAGGATTTCATTGCTGAATTTTTATGTATCAACAAAGAAAAGGTAGAGCTCAACTGTAAGGGAAAGTGCTACTTAATGCAACAACTGCAAAAGCAACAAGATGAAAAGCGCGCCAACCTTCCGCGTATTGCTATGGAAGACTATCCCATTGGCTTCGCTTCGTTGTTGTACTTTCAAAAAGAAGAAAAGGAAACGCGAATCGATCTAAGAACGCTAAATTCCTATAAAAACCATTACGATTTCCTATATAGCTATCAGAGCTTTCATCCTCCTGCCTCCATTGTTTAAATAACCCGTATTTAATCCGACGCTTCTCAACTCACATAAAGAAGTAGTCGCAAACTTATTATTTAAACAAAACATCACAAGATGAAAAACATTCTATTTGCTGCCATCCTTATGGCCAGCACTGCTATACATGCACAACAAACCGACAACAACACTATAAAATGGTCAGGCAACCGTCCTGACGGACACGCACCTATCTCGGTCATGGGTGACCACACCCATGGCAAGGGAGAATTCATGTTCAGCTATCGCTACATGCGCATGAATATGGACGAACTTAACTTCGGAAGCGAGAACGTTTCTTTTGACGACGCACTGGCTTCCTACATGGTCACTCCGACAACTATGCCGATGAACATGCATATGTTAGGAGCCATGTACGCACCAAGCGACAAGATCACCTTGATGGTCATGGCCAATTACCTCAGCAGCGAAATGGACCATCTCACACGAATGGGAGGAACCTTCATTACAGAAACTTCGGGCTTCGGAGACCTTAGCATTGCAGCTCTGTATAAATTCTTCAACAAGAACAGACAACAGCTGCACGGACAAGTTGGTTTTTCAATTCCCGTCGGAAGTATCGATGAACAAGATGTCACTCCAGCCTCCATACCAAACGAAGTCATATTGCCATACCCAATGCAATTGGGCAGCGGCACCTTAGATACACAATTGGCCCTGACCTATTTGAAGCAATGGGACCAACTATCTTTCGGAACACAGGCGCGTACCACATTGCGCTTCGGAAAAAACGACAACGATTATCGCCTGGGCAACCAGTACAGCATCAATAACTGGGTAAGCATCAAAGCCAATGATTGGATCAGCTTCTCAGGTCGTGTCGAATTCGGAGCTGTTGAGCGTATCGAAGGAGCCAATCCTGACCTCAACCCTATGATGGTTATAACGGCCGACATCACCAACTCAGGAAAGACCTATGGTGAAGCTGGTATTGGATTCAACTTATACGCCTTTAAAGGCAGTTTAAAGAACCTGCGCTTTGGATTTGAAGCATCGCTGCCATTGTTTCAAAACTTATATGGCATTCAACTACGTGAAAAGGAAACCCTTACCTTTGGGGTACAATATACACTATAAAATAAATACGCCTGCCAAGAAATGCTCTTGGCGGGCATAAAACCTATTATATGAAAAGATATCTTTTAATTTTTTTCGCTTTCGCGGGAATTACTATCGGATGTAAAGAAGCCGAAAAGAAAAAGGAAGAAACCAAAGAACCCACACAAATGGAACGTGTGGTCGCCATTCATGACGAAGTAATGCCCAAGATGGGTATGATCGGAAAGCTCATGACACAGCTTGAACCAAAAATTGATTCGACGGAAGCTGGAATGAAGCACCAAAAAGCCAAAAAAGACCTTCAAGATGCACATGATACTATGATGCAATGGATGCAAGGTTTCGGAGATCGTTTTGACAGTGATGAAGTTCTCTACGGAAAAGAGCTGACTCCCGAAAAGCAACGCTGGCTAGATGAAGAAGAAGTCAAGGTAAAAGTCATGAGAGACAAAGTGATCGGCAGCATTGAAAACGCCGAAGCGCTTTTAAACACAGAACAGAATCCATAGAGAAACGGAAGCTAATTAGCTTCCGTTTTTTTGTGTAAAATACCATTGAAATGAGCAGGTTATCCCCTGTTTTATTCGTAAATTTATAGTAGCAAATTTCCTATAACACTTCAATATAAAAACTATGGATGTAGAAGTTTTAGCTCGCATTCAATTTGCTTTCACGATTGCCTTTCATTACATCTATCCCCCTTTGAGCATCGGACTCGGATTACTCATGGTCATCTTCGAAAGTAAATACATCAGAACAGGAGACAAACAATACGAAACCCTTGCCAGATTTTGGACAAGAATCTTTGCCCTCACCTTTGGTATCGGGGTCGTCACTGGTATTGTCATGGAATTCGAATTCGGCACCAATTGGGCCGTATATTCACGTTACGTCGGTGACGTGTTTGGCAGCGCTCTCGCCGCCGAAGGTATTTTTGCATTTGCTTTAGAAAGTGGTTTTCTAGGCGTGCTCTTATTTGGCTGGAACCGTGTAAAACCTTGGGTACACCTTGTATCGACCATTGGTGTTTTCTTGGGTTCCATGTTTTCGGCTGTGTGGATTGTCGTTGCCAATAGTTGGCAGCAAACACCGGCTGGCTATCATATCGTTGGCGAAGGTCTCAATGCCCGTGCCGAGATCACTGATTTTTGGGCGATGGTGTTTAACCCTTCAAGTGTAGACCGACTGACGCATGTATGGCTAGGTGCTTTCTTAGCTGGGGCCTTTTTGGTATTGAGCGTTCACGCCTATTATTTAATTAAAGGGCGCTATGTCGCCATTTCCAAAAACGCGTTTAAAATTGCTTTGGTTGTCGCAACCGTTTTCTCATTAGGGCAATTGTTTACCGGACATCGATCGGCCGATGGTGTTGCTAAAAATCAACCCGCCAAACTCGCCGCTCTGGAAGGCCATTTTGAAGCAAGCGCTCCTGCCGACATGTACATTCTGGGATGGGTAGATAAAGAAAACCAGAAGGTCACTGGGCTAAAGATTCCCGGCGGACTCTCCTTCTTATTGGAATATGATACCGAAGCTCCGGTGACGGGACTCAATGCATTTCCAGAAGATGAACGTCCGTCGCAAATAAATGCAGTGTTTCAATTTTACCACATCATGGTAGCCATTGGCATGTTTTTGATCTTTCTCACGCTTTACGCCTGCTTTGTTTGGTGGCGCGGAAAACTCTTCGATAAGAAATGGTTGCTCTGGGTCTTCGTCTTCGCTGCGTTTTTACCTCAAATCGCCAATCAGGTGGGTTGGTTCGCTGCAGAGATGGGAAGACAGCCATGGGTCGTTTATGGATTGTTGAGAACGTCTGATGCGTTTTCACAGGCAGTCACAAAGAATCAATTATTGTTCTCGCTGATCCTGTTCTTCTTCGTATATGCCTTGTTGCTAGTGCTGTTCATTTATCTGCTGAACAAAAAGATCAAACACGGACCTTATGATGAAGGTGATATTGAGAAACGACCACTACAAAAAGATATAACCAACGTTTTAACTGGCAATTGATATGGAAACACTTTTAGGTTTAGATTATCCCACTTGGTGGTATTTGGTAGTCGGAGGGCTATTCTCAGGCTACGCGATCTTGGACGGTTTCGATTTTGGGGCGGGTGCCTGGCACCTCTTTTTCAAGAAAGAACACAGTCGCCGAATTGCTCTTAATGCTGTTGGCCCTGTTTGGGACGGAAACGAGGTTTGGTTAGTGATTGGTGGCGGAGCCCTATTTGCAGGGTTTCCGGTGATGTATGCAACACTATTCTCATCACTCTACGTACCCTTTATGCTCTTTTTGGTCTTTATCATTTTCAGGGCCATCTCAATTGAATTCCGCGGAAAAGAAGAAATGAAATGGTGGAAACGATTGTGGGATACTTCGTATTGCATTTCGAGCATTATGCTGGCGTTCTTATTAGGCGTTGTACTCGGAAACGTGCTTCAAGGCATTGCTGTGGGTCCTAATTATTTATATCAAGGGGAAGGGTTCTTCGAATTTTTGAATCCGTATGCATTGATGACTGGCATTACAACACTATCGCTATTTATGGCGCACGGTGCCATCTACCTTTTGCTTAAGACCGAAGGACGGCTTTTTGCCAAGTTGACGCTGCTTTTGAAAAGAGGGATGATCTTCTTTATGGTGAGCTTTGCGATTACTACTTTATACACACTGTTGTACATACCGCATCTATCGGATGATTTTAAGAGCAACCCAGCGTTGTTTGCCATTCCGTTGCTTACCTTTCTTAGCATTGCCAATGTACCACGCTTGGCAAACAGAAAGCGCTTTAAACTTGCTTTTTTGTTCTCATCATTGACCATTGCGCTATTACTCGTCTTGGTGGCCATCGAACTATATCCCACTCTTTTACTTTCGACCGTGGATCCGCAATATAATATTGATATCTACAATGCGGCGGCTTCTGTGAAATCATTGAAAATAATGATGACGTTTACGGCTATCGGCGGTCCGCTAGTGCTAGGCTACACCTATTTTGTGTATCGAACCTTTTGGGGAAAAGTAACACTGGACGAGACCAGCTACTAAAAGCAAAGGCTCCTGGTAAACCAGGAGCCTTCATCTATCTTCTTCTTGCAAAACAATTAAAGACTATTCAATAACACCAACGTGCTATTTAACACCACACTAGCAATAAGAAGATCGAGTACAACCTTGGGCTTTTGGACTGTTAATATGGAGGCGTTGTGCGCCATACATACAGATACACAAAGAAATAGTTGAAACAGCTGCCATAAGCCCACCCCTTGTGAAAGTATCATCATAACGGCTACCGATCCGATCATGGTCGAAACAATGATCGCTAAAGCCGAATATCCTGTAAAATGTTCATTCCAATCTTGTTGAATTTTTGCATATAGTGTCATACCTAACTTTTTTAAACTATAGCAAAGTTAGGACGGTGTTCATCCTTAAAATATGACAAATGTCAGGTTTGAAAAAAAGCGCGAATCACTCTTGCCAAGAAAAGGTTTCCATGATGTGTCGAATGTCTTTTTGCAAGTACACAGCAGCCGGATAGATCGAATCGTAATTAGGTTTTGCGTAGAAATACAATGACCCAGTTAAGAAGTGTTTGGTACTATCAGTCACATAGAATTGAGATTGCGAAGCTGCGTCGCCCAACACGCTGTAGAACATTCCATAAACATTGTCGTCTGGGTTTACAAAAGGTTGTTCTGGGATGCCTTGTGCCTTCTGCACGTGATTATAAGCAAGTTTTTGCGCATCACGCAACAGCGAGTCAATATTGTTTCTTACGGGCATGTACGAAAGGTAAATGGTGGCCTTCATGCTAGGGTACTGCAGATTGATCCAACAACTGTCTTTTGGAACCAAGTGGGCCAGTCGATTCATCTCGAAAGAATACGGACAATCTCCTTGCACCTTTTTATAAACAGGTGCCGGATACTCCAAACGCAAAAGTCCTTCGGGCTTAGGGACCACCTCTCCTCCACAACTCACCATCAACAATGGGATAACCAAAATCCAAAGATGCTTCATATCAATTCAACGTTACTTTTAATTGTTTAATACGTTTTCTGTCTAAATTCTCAATGGTAAACGTATAATCCTCGAAGTTTATTTTCTCTCCGCGCCTCGGAAAGCCTCCAGAGATCTCTAAGACAAATCCTGCAAGGGTTTCTGCCTCGCCCTTACTATCTTCAAATGAGCTCTCATCTTCTAACTTGATCACTCGGTAAAAATCCTTTAAAGCGGTCTTTCCTTCAAAAACATAGTTGTGATCGTCTAATTTTGAATAGACCAGATCTTCATCGTCGAACTCATCGCTAATATCTCCCACGATCTCTTCGATGATATCTTCGAGCGTAATGACGCCTGAGGTCCCTCCGTACTCATCGACAACAATAGCCAAGTGAATTTTCTTCTCCTGGAATTCCTTTAAAAGATCATCTAGTTTTTTATTCTCTGGAACGAAGTACGGTTCGCGCTTCAATGCATTCCAGTCAAAGGTCTTCTTATCAATGTGTATTAAGAGGTCTTTTACGTACAATACGCCCGTTATGGTGTCGACATTTTCCTTATATACAGGGATGCGAGAAAAACCGTTCTTAATTACCTCTTCAATGACTACCTCAAAATCGGACTCTTCATTCAATGCAAACAGGTCAATTCTCGGAGTCATTACCTGCTTAGTATCCGTGTTTCCGAAGGAAACAATTCCTTGTAGAATCTTTTGTTCTTCTTTGGTCGTATCTTCGTCAGAGGCCAACTCTAACGCTTGTGACAATTGATCCACCGATAGGTTAGAGGAGCGCTGTCTTCCGAAACGTTCGTGCATAAACGATGTTACCGAACGCATCGGCATGCTGATGGGTGTCAATAACCAATCTAGCACACGTAATGGTCTCGCCATAAAGGATGAAAACTTCACGTTGTTTCGACTGGCATATACCTTGGGTAAGATCTCTCCGAACAATAGGATTAAAGCAGTTACCAAAACAACTTCGATGAAGAATTTGAACCCAGGTTCGAGATGTGCAAAAATATCTTCTCCAATTGAGGCGAAGAGCAACACTACCGCAATATTTATAAAGTTGTTTGACACTAAAATAGTGGCCAACAATTTCTTAGGTTCTGCTATCAAACGTGCAATAATGCCCATAGATTTTGAACCGGATTCTTCGGCTTGCGTTACTTCGGTAGTTGATAAAGAGAAAAGTGCAACTTCGGCACCAGAAATCAATGCTGAACAGATTAACAACAGTAGGAGAACTATGCATTTGACAGCCAATAGGCCATCAAAAGAAACTAGTGATATGAATAAACTCGAAGGTTCAGGGTCCAAGTTACAGGTATTAGTTAAACATCGCTAGAACGGAAGGTCATCATCTTCTGACGTCCCATCCACAAACGTATCCTGTGCTGGCTTTTGCGCGGCAGGTGTTGCTGGTTGAGATGCTGGAGAAGGGTTAGATGGCATTCCTCCTTGGCTTTCCTTTTTGGTGGTCAAAAAGGTAAAATCAGTGGCTTGGATCTCGGTCGAATAGCGCGTATTGCCATCCTCTCCTTGCCATTGACGGGTCTTAATTCTTCCTTCTACATAAATTCGGTCTCCTTTGCTCAGATATTTTTCGCAGATCTCGGCGGCCTTGTTTCTCACCACTATATTGTGCCATTCTGTATTGGTCACGCGCTCGCCGGTCTGTCTATTTGTATACGTCTCATTGGTGGCCAACGGAAACCTTCCAATGGAACCTCCTCCTTCAAAGTAGTGCATTTTCACTTCATCTCCCAAATGCCCTATTAGCATTACTTTATTTAATGTTCCGCTCATTTTTCCGTTTTAAAATAGAATAGGTCAAAACTAATCTAATTTTGTGTAAGACCTTCTTAAAGTTACTAAAAATATACTAATAATTATACCATGCTTTTTGTTTCTTCTTTCAAAAAGCCATCGATGAAATTGGCAATCAGAATAGGGACGGGATATTCAGAAATGGAAGTAAGTTCTATTGCGCTTGTATCTATAATAGTTTCGACGCTAACAATCCAAAAGGTCGTGTAAATGTGCTGGTGCGAAAGTTTGTGCACAATCTCTTCATCATTGTGCCTGGTTACCGATAACAACTTTCCTTTTGACAGGTTCTCGAAGGCTTCGTGATTCATCAACTTCTCTCGGTCGATCTTCTCGTTCGATTCAATAAGTGGAAACTCGTACATGCGATACCAAATCCCTTTTTGAGTACGCTGTTGCAACACGGTCTTCTGATCCTCACCTATAACCACTAAATAGTTAAAATGTCGACGTCTTATTTTCTGTTTTTTGAGTTTTACTGGCAATTGCCCAACTTGTTTCTTCTGCAATGCGACGCAGCCATCGTTCAACGGGCAATCTTGACAATTGGGACTTTGTGGCTTGCACTGTACCGCCCCAAACTCCATAATAGCCTGATTAAAGGTTGCCGGATCTTTTGAATCGATCAGCTCATTGGCTAGAGCCTTGAACTCTTTCGCTCCTTTAGTACTGTTGATAGGTGTCTCTACACCAAAATATCTGGCTAGTACCCGATATACATTTCCGTCGACCACAGCGGTAGGTCGGTTATAACAAATGGAAGCAATGGCGCTTGCCGTATAGTCTCCGACACCCTTTAATTTTAACAGACCTTCATAGGTGTCTGGAAATACTCCGCTAAGTTCATTGGCCACAAATTTAGATGTGGCATGCAAATTGCGTGCTCTGGAATAGTAACCGAGTCCTTGCCATAACTTGAGGACCTGGTCTTCTGAGGCAGCGGCAAGATCATGCACTGTAGGAAATGCCTCTAAGAAAGCGAAATAATAGGGTTTTCCTTGTGCTACTCGAGTTTGTTGTAGCATAATTTCGGACAGCCAAATGTGGTACGGGTCAGTAGTTTCTCGCCATGGTAGTGGTCGACCATTGCGTAAATACCAGACAATCAGTTTTTTACTAAAATTCACGGTTGTAAAATAAAAGGTCTAAATTTAAGTTTATATAGTTAAATTTTAATTGTTTAGGGGCTGATTATTGTTTAATTAATTTTATATATTTGCAACCCCTAAATTTATTACGAATAAATAATAAAACTAATTTAAAATGACGAAAGCAGATATTGTAGCTAAGATTTCAGAAAAGCTAGGAATGGAAAAAGGTGATGTACAGGCAACTGTAGAATCTTTTATGGATGAAGTGAAGAATTCTTTAGAGAGTGGAGATAACGTTTATCTAAGAGGATTTGGAAGTTTTATCATCAAAACAAGAGCAGAGAAAACCGGAAGAAACATTTCTAAGAACACCACCATTAAGATTCCTGCTCACAACATCCCAGCTTTTAAGCCAGCTAAAGTATTTGTTGAAGGTGTTAAGACCAACGTAGAAGTTAAATAAACATACGACAACATAAATATTAATTAAAAAAAACACAGCAAATATGCCAAGTGGTAAAAAGAGAAAAAGACACAAGGTAGCCACGCATAAGCGTAAAAAAAGAAGAAGAGCAAACCGCCACAAGAAAAAGTAGTTCTTTAACTACTTTTTCTTTTTAAAAGAATCGTTCTTTGAAAAAGAAATTCGGGCAAGAGCCGCTACCGGTGCGCATCGAATTTCGACGGGTTAGTAACCTGTGAAAATTATTGTTTAATCCATCTATACCTTACTAGGGTATGGATAAAAATTAATCAGAGTGAATAAAGAATTGATCATTAGATCCGGTTCCTCTGCAGTTGATTTTGCCTTATTAAAGGATGGAAAACTCATCGAGTTACACAAAGAAGAAGACAACAGTAAGTTTTCTGTAGGCGATATATTTCTCGCCAAGATCAGAAAGCCTGTTTCTGGCCTCAACGCCGCTTTTGTGAACGTCGGTTATGATAAGGATGCATTTTTGCACTATCATGACCTCGGCCCACAACTCTCTTCTCTTGTGAAGTTCGTAAAACGTGTAAGCACAGGTAAATTAAAAGATTTTACTTTAAAGAATTTCCCATTTGATCCAGACATTGATAAAGACGGAAGCATATTAGACGTGCTGAAGGCCAATCAATCGTTACTTGTACAAATCGTGAAAGAGCCTATATCGACCAAAGGCCCTAGAATAAGCTCAGAGCTTTCTATTGCCGGAAGATATATAGTATTGGTTCCTTTTTCAGACCGCATTTCAATCTCACAAAAGATCGAAAGCAAAGAAGAAAAAGACCGTTTAAAAAGGCTTGTTCAAAGCATTAAACCGAAAGGTTTTGGTGTCATCGTACGTACAGTAGCTCAAGGCAAAAAAGTAGCTGAACTGGACAAAGACCTACACAACCTGTTGTCTCGTTGGACAGCCATGTGTAAAAAGCTCCATAGAGCTCCTCATCCTTCTAAAGTACTTAGTGAACTTAACAGAGCCTCTTCTATTTTAAGAGACATCTTTAATGACGGTTTCACAGGTATTCATGTAGATGACGAAACGCTCTATCTGGAGATCAAAGATTACGTGCAAGAGATTGCACCCAAAAAAGAATCTATAGTAAAACTGTACAAGTCAAACGTTCCGATTTTCGAAAAACACGGAATCGAGCGCCAAATCAAAACCTCTTTTGGCCGAACTGTTTCCATGAGCAAAGGTGCTTATCTGGTGATAGAACACACAGAAGCCCTTCACGTAATTGATGTAAACAGCGGCAACCGATCTAACAAAGCTAAAAACCAAGAGGACACAGCACTCGAAGTCAATCTAATCGCAGCAAGCGAGGTCGCCAGACAATTGCGCCTCAGAGATATGGGCGGTATCATCGTCATCGATTTTATTGACATGGGTAGTGCAGAAAACAGAAAAAAATTATATGATCATCTCAGAAACGAGATGCGCGAGGACAGAGCAAAACACAAGATCCTGCCTCCAAGTAAATTTGGACTGATACAGATCACTAGACAACGAGTAAGGCCAGAGATGGCCATCAAGACCAGAGAAAACAATCCGAACGGTGTTGGCGAAGTAGAGCCTCCAATCGTTTTGGTAGATAAGATCACCTCTGATCTAGAAAAGATTTTAAATAAGAATGGGGCAGCTAAAAATGGCGTCGTATTAAATACGCATCCATTTATTGCCGCCTACTTGACAAAAGGATTTCCATCCATTCGTTCAAAATGGTTTTTTGAACACAAAAAATGGGTAAAAGTATTGCCTCGAGACGCTTACACGTATTTGCAATATCACTTTTACGATAAAAGTGGAAAGAAAATTAGATAGAAAAAGCGACCAAATGGTCGCTTTTTTTTATGCTTATTTTTTCGGAAACAACCCGTATCTATCGAATGATCTTCTTTACATAGATCGTGCCGTCCAAATGTGTTACTCTGATAATTTTTGGCGCTTCTTGAAACATCGGAAGCTGCATACGCTCAGCACCTCCATTGACATGTTCCTGCAATAGTTTTCGTCCGAGCATATCATATGCCTCAACTCCTTGTATCAATGAAGCATCGCTCATAAAGATCGAAGTGATGCCATCACGCGTATAATGAAGCAACTCGCGATCAACAGCTGTTGGATCGTCAACACTTAAAATCTGTTTTTGGAATACAATCTCAAAGCGATCATTAAAAGTTCCTACTTCGATATCAAAGCGATACGCGCCTGTTTTTAGGTCGTGCATCACATTTAATGTCTTATCGTGAAGAAATATGTCGTACAAGTTGAAATCCCCTCTCATGTCATCGATATCGATCGCATACAAAGTTTGTGATTGCATCAATGTGCTAATTCCAAGCGGAATGACATCTTCTACCTCAATGCCTGGTCTTCCTTGAATGGCGTAAATATCGTCATTGATCAAGCTGTAAAAAGAAACGAATCCGCCAGCAAAACGTCTTCCGTCGTAGCCACGGTCTGCTTGCATGGTTGCTTCGTCTGTAAATCCAAGAAGTATTTGACTAAAGGCTCCTTCTTCATTGGTAAGGTTCAACCAGATCAGGTCTTTATCTTGTGCAACTGCAGTGTTTCCTCTAAAAAATTGATCATTCCCTGAGGTGATGCGCATCGAGTTGTTAAAGGTGGCCATTCCATTGGCTATACTTTCTACAAAGAATGATTGACCAGAAGCAATGTTGCCATTAGGTGTAGCACCACCAGAAACTGCCGCGGTTCCGGCTCCTAAACCAAACGAGTACGACGCGTAATCGTCGGTAGAGAAATTATGTCCATACGGTCCAGGATTCGTAGCACTTGGCGGAAGGTTATGCACCCAGAAGTAGATGGTTCCGTCCAATACGCCTGTATTGGCAGCGTTGCCCAATAAAAGGTCGGCATCAACTGCCGATGGATATGGATTACCAAGCAAATTCCAATCATCACTTCCACCAACAGCTCCATTAAGCACCACAGTGGGCTGGACCACGCCATTATTAACCGCTCCATTAAAGGTTCGGTCATCAGTACGGGGAAACGTCCCAGAATTAGCCGAAGTAGTAATATAGCCCACCCCAGGGGTCATTACTGTTGCAGGACCTACTGTTATCCAATCATCGCCTTCATCATCAGACCCGTCTGCATTGGCATCGTTAAAGTTGGCCGTCTCAAAACGATGGATTCTATGTGCAGGTACTCCCGCAAACACACTTCCGATGGTTTCGTTTGTTATTGGCGAAGACCAGAATGTATAATCGTACCAAGCGGTAAGGGTTGTCGTTGTCTTATGTACATCTAGATTTCCGTTGACAGTCACTGCTCCGCTATCGTCTACCATCACCAAAGAACCTTCATGCTCTACTTGAAGGTCTCCGTCAACCGTTAGATCGTTCTCAATAGACACATAATCTCCGGCCTCGATCGTTAAGGTGGCCGCTGCATCTACAAATAGTGAGCAAGCATCGATATTGCCATCTGTGCCTGTGTCGAAATCACCATCTATCACAGTGATTCTAGTATTATCTGGCACGACGTCCCAAGCCATTCCGTTCCATGTTGAAACGGTAGCACCAATGTCCAATCGATTGGATTCTGAAGCCTGGAAACAGGTTGCATCATCTTCACGCAATTGACAATAGTATTGATAACCATCCAGTCCGATGATTGAACTTATGGATAGTGTAGCTGTCATACTTCCTGTATATACCCCTGCATCTGTAAGGGCCGTCCATCCAGCATCGCCAGGCGCGCTAAAGTACCATTGGTAGGCTAAGGCAGCTCCGCCTGATACGGCTTCTGTTCCAGTTACGGTAAGCGAGGTGCTTATCCCACAACTGGCCAATGAAATTGAAGGCTGTCCTGTTACGGTTGGAGCCGTTCTTGTGCCATCATACGATTCGATATCGGCATAGTTGTCATCACAAGAATCAAAATCGACGATGGTCCATTCACTTGAGTCAAATGTTGTGCTTGGCGCAGTAGATGTTCCTAATCTTTGAAAGTCGTATCCTTCGCTTCCTAATCCTAAAGCATTGATCCAACTACTTCCGTCACAGACTCCCCAGATATCAATCAGCGTCAAAGTCCCTGCTGCGCGCAGGGTAATACAATCGTTATTGTTGACCCCAGAACTCACATCGGTTTGATCCGCCAAGGATCCGTCACCTCCAGCTCCCGGACAGCTAGACCCGCCAACCGCCGTGGCCAAAATAAAGGAATCATTATCATTCAACATCCCGGTCAAAGGGATGTCAGTATTTGCCGAACCATTATTGGTAATCCGTACCACATAATTTGTCATATCAATCGTAGCTCCGGTCGCATTGAATATCTCAACATATGAAAGCGAACCAGCAGAGGCATCTGTAACCTCAGAAATAAATAAGTCTGTGAAAGTTCCAGACCCTACAACATCACAAGACGTTGTGTCGTCATTGATAACCGTAAAAGATGAATATGTAGCATCACAAGGCTGTGAATCCGTGATGACGATATCTCCTGTTGTTGCGCCGCTAGGCACTTCTACTTCCAATTGGGTAGTACTGCTCGATAGCACGGTCGCTGCTGTACCATTAAATGTGACAGAGGCACCTGTAAGATCCCCTGCAGATGCATTAATCGTTACTACAGTACCAACGGGCCCTGTTGTTGGTGACACTGAAGAAATCGAAGCTGGCGTGCAGGCTAAAACACCTCGTACACGCACATTGTCAAAAGCGATTTCTTCATTTCCTGAATTCATATAGGTAAGCACCCTAACCTGAAGGCTGGTGCCTGTGACCGGAATGCTAAACGTAAAATCTTGAAAAGTACTGGTAAGTTGTGCTCCCTCGCCCGTTCCATCTAGGTCACTGTCCAAACGCATTTCCTGATTAAAGGCAGTACCGTCATTCTCAAAGGCTCCAACGCGAGTCCAGCCACCGCCATCCATGTTGTACTCAACATACAAATAGTCATCTGCTGCATCGTAAGCGTTGTTTCTAGGTGCTGCTGCTGCAATTTGAACATCAAGTGTATTGTATCCCGAAACAACAACCGCATCAAGAGTAACACCAACTTCTCCTGGCATCCCATCGGCGTCGGTATCTTCGGCACCAATATAGAAGGTACCGTCTTCACCTGTTAGGTTTACCATACCAAAATCACCATCTTCTCCTCTCAAAAAGTAGTCATCACCACTATCTGTTTGAAAAGCGATGCTGGATGTATAACCAGAAGTCGTTTCGAAACTTTCTTGCTGCAGGGTAACCTGTGAATAGCTAAAACCGAAAAATAATAGGGATAGAATAAGGGACAAGAATGCCTTTTCCTTCATCATCAATGGGCGGAACGTAGTCATAGGGCAAAAATTAAAACCTTTAAAGTTATGCAAAAATAATATTCCTGCCTAATATCAAGTACTTGCAATTATTAACATTAGGTTATTAATTTGCAACGTGAATCACTCAAAATCCTACACCGTTGACGATGCTCAACGCAAATTAGAACATTACTGCGCTTATCAAGAACGCTGTCACAAAGACGTGATCGATAAACTGCGTCAAATGAATATGATTCCTCAGGCCATCGACCTGATCGTTAGCAACTTGATAAAAAACAATTACCTGAACGAGGAGCGCTTCTCAAAATCATTTGCTCGAGGAAAGTTCAACCAAAAAGGTTGGGGGAGAAACCGAATTGTTCGAGAATTAAAGCTTCGGCATATCTCTAAATATAACATAAATTCAGCATTAAAAGAAATTTCAGAAGAGGATTATTTACTGAAATTCAATGAGTTAGCTAATAAAAGATTGCTTCAGATCAATGAGACCAATAAGTACAAACGCAAGAAGAAACTCGTCGATTATCTACTGTATCGAGGTTGGGAATCTCATTTAGTTTATGAAAAGGCGGCAGAACTTATACCTTGATACCATTCTTTTTATGTGTGTTTGCAATGGCCTTTTCGTTCTTTTGATCAATCCAACCTTGTCCTTTTAGGCGGCGCATCAAGTTATCGAAATGACGCATCACAAATATATTGTAGATGGCCTTTCCTAAGTTTTTCGGATTTCGTGCAATGGCACGTAGGCTCATTGAGAATCCCGGCGTGATGTAACGCATATAGTGCCAATACCCTTCGGGCATATAGAGCACATTCCCATGCTCTAAGTTTGCCACATGCCCTTGTGCTTTTTGCAATGCCGGCCATTTCTCAAAATCAGGGTCTGCAAAATCGATGTCCTCTCTGGTAATCAAAGAATGCGGAATCTTATATAAGAAGTCGGTTTGTTTCTGATCGAACAATATGCACTGTTTCTTTCCTTCAAAATGAAAATGGAAGATGTTGGCCAAATCGATATCGTAATGCATAAAGGTATATGAGTCCCTTCCGCCAAAGAAAAGCATCGGAAGGCCCTTCATCAATCGCAACCCAAAATCAGGATACGAGAAGTCCTTTTGCAGTTGAGGCACTTCCTTTAAAATATTCCATAAAAAGATTCGAAACTTAGTGGGTTCACGCTTCAAGAGATCCACATACTCGCCCATCTTCATGGTTGCATGAGGCTCGTTAAACCCATCCTTATAATCGACAGGGCGATCATCGTACAAGGGTACTTCCTTGTCGCCCGCCACGTCTTTCATGTAGTCCAAGCTCCATTTACTATAGGCAGGCCAATCCTCGATAAATCGTTCGATTACCACAGGCTTTTGTGGCTTAAAGTAGTTGTTAATGAAATCTTCCTTCGTTATTGTTTTGACACGAGGAATCTCTTGCAAGTTCAATTTCAAAGTCTTACGATTTTATCTCGCAAAGTTAACAAAAGGTTTGAAAAACGTTTCTTAAAATTTAAGAACGACTATTTTGCAGCTTTGGCCTTCTCCTTGGCCTGTTCGTTACGTTCAATTTTGTGACCAGGGCGGGTCCATTTTGGTTTCTCTCCCTTGGCTTCGAACGCCGAGTCAGTAGCTTCAACGGTTTCAGGTTGTGCCTTTTTAACAAAAGGCTTTTGCGGATTCAACCCTAACATCTCAAACATCTTCATGTCTTCATTGACATCAGGATTTGGTGTAGTCAGAAGTTTGTCGCCAGCAAAGATCGAATTAGCTCCTGCAAAGAAGCATAAAGCCTGTCCTTCGCGAGACATCTGAGTTCTTCCGGCAGACAAGCGTACTTGCGTAAAAGGCATCACAATACGTGTGGTCGCTACCATACGGATCATTTCCCAGATCTCTACAGGTTTTTCGTCCTCCATCGGAGTCCCATCAACTGCCACCAGAGCATTGATCGGTACAGACTCGGGTTGCGGATCCAAGGTTGCTAAAGCGACCAGCATTCCTGCACGGTCTTCAACCTTTTCGCCCATCCCAATGATTCCGCCACTACAGACCGTTACATTGGTCTTACGCACGTTGTCGATCGTCTTTAAACGGTCTTCATATCCGCGGGTCGAAATGACCTCTTTATAGTATTCTTCAGAAGTATCTAAGTTGTGATTGTACGCATACAAACCAGCCTCGGCCAAACGTTGAGCCTGATTTTCGGTAAGCATCCCAAGGGTACAACAGACTTCCATATCGAGCTTGTTGATGGTACGCACCATTTCGAGCACTTGATCAAATTCTTCTCCATCCTTTACATTTCTCCAAGCTGCTCCCATGCAAACACGAGAACTTCCAGAAGCCTTTGCTCTAAGAGCCTGTGCCTTCACATGCTGAACCGACATCAAGTCATTGCCTTCGATATCTGTGTGATAACGCGCTGCTTGCGGACAATATCCACAATCTTCAGGGCACCCACCTGTCTTGATCGACAGCAAGGTCGAAACTTGCACCACGTTTGGGTCGTGGTATTTACGATGTGCTGTCGCCGCCTCATAGAGCAGCTCCATCATCGGTTTGTTATATATCGCTAAGATTTCTTCCTTGGTCCAATCGTGTCTAATATCGTTCATTGTACGCTGTTATTTTTGGGGCTTTCCGTGAAGTAGAGCAAGCTCACTTCACGGCCGGGCTTTTCGCGCTACGCGGTAGCTAGCTTCAATCCCTAAGCCTTTTCTAAGATCAAAAATAGCAAAAGCTAGGCTGTTATTGGTAAAACAAGTCATAAAAAAATTCCGCCAATTGGCGGAATTTCCTTTTTTATGCTTCGCTTTCTCGAATATCTTTTTCTTCGATGTTCAATTCGGTCGCTTTTAATCACCTCTTTATACTCTTGACAAGAGTATAGACACAGCATTGCCGCCGAAACCAACAGCGTTGACCATGATTTTCTCTAATTTCTCCGGAAGTACTTGATGTTCGATAAATGGAACTGGAATGAATTCTTGATGCATCATCATCAGTAAAGCCAGTTCGACACTTAACATGCCTGAAGCGCCTAAGGTATGACCCACTTTCCATTTATTGGTAGTCAGAGCAGGCATCTTAGCATTAAATACTTTTTTGATGGCATTGTATTCTGCCAAATCTCCCTTAACGGTACCAGGTGCGTGCATCACTACAACATCTACTTCTTCAGGAGGTGTATTTCCCAATGCCATTTTCATACTACGCTGAAAACAATCAGCTTCTGAAGATATAGAAACATTGTGCGTTAAAGGTTCGGTTGCATAGCCAATACCTTCGACCACAGCTAAAGGGTCTTGAGAAGGCTTGGTCTCAAGGCACGCCATACTTGCCCCTTCACCTATGACCATGCTATTGCTGCTCTTTTGAAGATCAAGTGCGCGACAAGGATAGTCTTCAACGCCATTTGCATAGATCTTCATAGCCTGCATCTGCGCCACTGTAAAAGGTGTAAGTGAAGCTTCACTTCCGCCAACCAAAAATTTTGTTGCCATCCCCGAGCGCAACCAAGCAACGCCATTTACAAGCGCATGCAATGCTGTCGAGCAGGTTATGGAGTGTGAGATCTCGGGTCCTTGGGTCCCTAGGTCATGTGCCACCCATGAAGATATGTTTCCAAGTGTTGTTGTAGGAGAACTTAGTGTTTCGGCTACGTTCTTCGTCAAGAACGATTCATGATACTTTTCAAAGAGTGTAGTCGCGCCGCGAGACGAACCGATATTTACTCCAATGCTTCGTTCGCCTTGCCAACCCGCCATATCGGCCACTTCCCTAGATGCCAAGATCGCATACAGCACCGCATCATCCAAATGTGCATACTTAGACGTCTCTGCTTTTAAAGCTTCGACTCGTTGTTGCTGTTCACGGTGTAGTGGTGATATATATGCTTCGAGCATCCCAAAGTCCTTTTTCAATAGAAAGTGGCTTGGATCTTTGTAGCGTTTCCATATTTCTTTCAAGTTAGACCCTAAGGGGGATACCGATGCGATCGCGGTTATGTAGACCTTTTCTTGATGCAATTTTTTATATTTTGGACAAAAATACTACTTCGGGGGAGTTCCTAGTAAAAAAATGTAACATCTTTTGCATTTGAACTACCTATCAGGCATAACAACCAAAATCAACAAAATGAGCAACAACGAACTTGTCAAAGAAAAAAGTTGGTGGGGCCGCAACTGGAAATGGGTCGTACCAGTGGGAGGATGTCTAACAATGATCGTTCTTTTCTTCGTATTCTTGGGGTCGGTAATCTTTGGTGCTATCTCGATGGCCGAAGATTCTGATGCGCATAAATATGCCATGGAAAGAGTGAACTCCAATCAACAGGTAATTGAACTATTAGGAGAGCCGATCGAAACAGGTTCGGTGCTCAAAGGCGGGAACTATCAATACAGCTACAAGAACGGGCGAACAACCGCTAACCTAGACATTCCTATTAAGGGGCCAAAAGGTGAAGCGATGGTCTACGTTGAGGGTGAAGAAGACGATGATGAATGGACATATAACGTCTTAAAGGTCATCATTTCTGATACCGGAGAGGAAATAGACCTCCTAACCGATTAAAGTATTTCTAGGGCTTCTTCGATAACGGCATATACTTTTTCAAGCTGTGCGTCGGTAATGACAAAAGGAGCTAAAATGTAAATGGTATGCCCTAATGGCCTGAGAAAGACACCCTTCTTCATAAAAAAATTGAAAAGTTGGTCTCTTTCGGCACCGTAGCGTGCCATATCACTAATAACATCAAGCGCGTAAATAACTCCACACTGGCGCGTTGAAGCCACCTTCGGGTGGTTTTTTATTTTCTGGTCGAACGCCCGGTGAGCCGCGGTCACCCGTTTGATATTGGCTTGCATCTCTTCGGTTTGCAATAGCTTAATACTTGCTAACGCAGCGCTACAACACACCGGATTGGCCGAATAGGTATGCGCATGAAAAAAACCCTTGCTTACTTCGTCATCGTAAAAAGCGTCAAACACCTCCTGCGTGCAGCTTGTGATGGCCATGGGTAGCATGCCTCCGCTCAATGATTTTGAGAGGCAAATGATATCGGGTTTGGTTTTGATATGGTCTGATGCGAAGTGCTTTCCAGTTTTTCCGAAGCCTGTCATGATCTCATCAGCTATGGTCAGCACCCCGTGTTGTTTTGCTATTTTCAACAATGCGTCAAGATGTTCTGGCTCATGCATCTGCATGGCCGCAGCTCCTTGCACCAGCGGTTCATAGACAAAAGCGGCGGTGCTTCCATCTTGAACAATGCTTTCAAGTTGCTGTTTTACAGCTTCCACATTTTCTCGGAAAGGAACAGGAATTCGTTCTACTTGAATCAAAAAATCCTCAAACGGACCGTTGTACACTGATAGTCCAGAAACCGACATGGCGCCAAAGGTATCCCCGTGAAATCCATTTTCTAAAGCGATGATTCGATTGCGTTTTTCGCCTTTGTTGAAGAAATATTGCAAGGCCATTTTGATGCCCGTCTCAACCGCTGTTGAACCATTGTCGGCAAAATAGATCTTTTGTTGGTTGCTGGGCAGGATTTTCATAAGCTCTTCGCCAAGCGCTATGGCAGGCTCATGTGTTAGTCCGCTGAAGGTGACATGATCAAGTCGTTGCATCTGCTGATGAACGCTTTCAATGATATTTGGATGACAATGCCCATACATGCAAGTATACCAAGATGCGATGGCATCAATGTACTCTTTTCCATCCTCGTCCCATAACGAAGCCCCCTCTCCCTTTACTATGGCCGTATGTTTAGGCTTTAACTTGTATTGGGTCAAAGGGTGCCAAAGGTGTTTTTTATCTCTCTCCTGTAAGCTCATGTTAAAGTGCTTCCAATTTTTTCTTGAATCGTTGGGCGTATTCTTTTACCACCATTTCATCAATATAGGGCTCGTCATCGATTCTTCCGATGACATCAGCGCCCGTCATTTTCAGAATGATTCCTTCGGTCGATGGGTGCTCATCCCCGCTAAAGATGATCGATACGTCAAACCCTTTTTGTTCTAAATATTGAATGGTCAATAGACTGTGGTTGATGCTTCCCAAATAGTGTCTGGAAACCACTACCACTTTATGGTCTTTAGTTAGAAGATCAAATACGGTTTCCTGATCATTCAAAGGAACCAAAAGCCCCCCAGCACCTTCGATGACCAAATGATTCTTGGTTTCGGGCTCTTTTATCTTTTTAAGGTCGATCTCTGTACCGTCTATCTCTGCCGCAGCATGCGGGCTCATGGGTGTTTGAAGACCATAACTGTTGGGATGAATCTTGGTTCTTGAATTTGAAACAAGCCGTTCAACTTTATGAGCATCGCCATCGTCTAAATCTCCTGCCTGAACGGGTTTCCAATAATCTGCCTGTAACGCTTCCGTTATAATGGCTGCTGCAACCGTCTTCCCAACATCCGTGGAAATCCCAGTTACAAATATCTTTTTCTTTTTTGTCATAACTGCTACTTCGTGATGTGACCACATTCAACGCATTGATACTTTTTCCGCTCAAAAAATGGAAAGAGCATGAAGAAGATGTTGGTTGGCGTGGTCTCGGCTACCAACAAGCGCTCTTCACTACAACTCGGACATGCCTTTAAGTTGCCCTCTGCATCCCGTTCGTAATCCCTAACTTCTTTATAAATCTCAAAGGCTTTGCTGGCTTTTTCGGAAGGTACCTGTAGCTTTACGCCTCCCAATGCGTTACTTATCAAAGGGTCGGCATCTAAGGTGTGCTCATCTTTCAGATAGACCTCAATTCCTTCTGACTCTAACTTTGCCTTTAAAATTTGCGCATCTGAAGTAAACTCGAAGATGGCAATCGTTTCAAACTCGTTCATACGTTTTGGAAGTTTACACAAAAGTAGCCAACAAGTTTAGCACTTGGGCAATTTCTTCTTTAGAATTATAGGCATGTAGGCAAAATCGTAATCGTTCTTGGCCAGCCGGAACTGTTGGAGACAAAATGGGTCTTACGTCAAATCCTTTTTCCCGAAGCCTAGCGGATGCTTCTTTCACTTTGTCATTTCCGGGTAGGATGCAGCAGTGGATTGCCGATTCGCTCTTGACAAAATGTTTGTCTAATTGATTTTCTATAAGCTGAAGGCCAAAAAACTCAATATTGTCCTTTATTCTTTTTATTTCTTCTGTGGAAGCGCTCAAGTATTCATAGGCGGCTTTAATGGTTGCTATCGAGTGCGGCGGAAGCCCCGTCGTGTACATGAAACTACGCGCAAAATTGACTAGATATTGTTTTAGCTTTTCTGAGCCCAAGACGGCGGCTCCGTGACAACCTAGTGCCTTTCCGAAGGTTATAATTCGTGCAAAGACTTTCTCATGCAAACCGAGTTGTTGCAGTAACCCGGTGCTAAAAATACCTACCGCATGGGCTTCATCAATAATCAAATGAGCATCACTAGTTTCGCAAAGCGTCACCAGAGCTTTTAGGTTTGGCGTATCACCGTCCATAGAAAAAACAGATTCGGTCACTACATATATGGTGATTGTTGGGTCCTTTTCTTTTACACGCTCGATCTTATTGGAAAGATCCTCAAGGTCATTGTGAGCGAATTTGTGGCTATTGGCCAAGCTCATTGAAATGCCATCGCGAATTGAAGCGTGGATCCATTCATCATACAGCACCACGTCATTTCGTTGTGGGGCGGACGAAAAGAAACCAATATTGGCGTCATATCCGCTATTGAATATCAATGCGCTTTGTGCATTGTGGTATTCACAAAGCTGCTTTTCAACCTGCGTATAAAGTTCGTGATTTCCTGAGAGCAAACGCGAACCTGTTGCTCCGTTGACCTTTATGTCTTTTCTTGAAAGAAAGTGATGCGCTTCTTCGAAGATCTCGGTCTTTTTAGCAAACCCAAGATAATCGTTAGATGAGAAATCTATCAATTCTGTTTGTTGAGAAAGCTGTCGCAACGCGTTGCTTTTTTCTCGCTCTTGTAGCTTTCTATGTAACCGCTCTGGAAATGCTGCCATACCGCTAAAATACGACTTTTCGCCCTAAAAATCAGTTTAAAATGAAGAGTGCTTTTCAATAATTAGTTTATTTTTTTCAATAATTTATTATTGTTTTTCAATAATTTTATTTTACATTTGAATCAACAAACACTAAAATCGAAACCATGAAAGACACATTAATCTGGCTTAAATATATACTATACGCTGTGTTGTTTCTTTCGGTCAGTATACTTCTGAATGATTTGAGAGATTTTGATCAGCAGCAATTAGACAGCTTCTTGGGGTGGGCAAAGACCGCCGACAAGAACAGGTCCTGGTTTACTTCTGAGAATGCCTTAAAATGGAGTTTTTATGTAATCAACGCAGCCCTTTTCTTCTTTAGGGGCTATTTGATCTATGGTATCTATCAGTTTGTCAACATCTTAAAAAATGTTGAGAATGGGCACTACTTCAACAAAGAGAATATAGACCTCTTCAAAAAAATCGGTAACATCTTTATCACCTACGGCATCAACGTCTTTGTATTGAAAGGCTTGCTCGCCTACATATCAGACACGCACTTCATAGTGGGGGAAGAATTCATCATTCTGATCCCTGCCGGGCTAGGCTTTTACCTGCTATCTGCCATCTTTAAAAAAGCACAGAAAATCGAACAAGAAAACGAATTAACAATATAAGTATGCCAATTGTTGTAAATTTAGACGTAATGCTGGCCAAGCGTAAGATGAAGAGCAAGGATCTGGCAGAGATGATTGGAATCACCACCGCAAATCTTTCTATTTTAAAATCAGGAAAGGCGAAGGCCGTACGATTTTCGACCTTGGAGGCTATTTGTAAAGCATTGGATTGTCAGCCCGCTGATATTTTAGAGTATGTCGAAGAATAAAATCACATATACACGAGTGTCTAGCGAAGATGAGTTGCTTCAGATTCTGCAATTGCAAAGAAGCAATCTTCCGACGGCTATTAATCTCTCCGAAAAAAAAGAAGAGGGGTTTGTCACGGTCCAGCATGATCTTCCTCTTCTTACCAGAATGAATAAGGCTTGTGCCCACGTTATCGCTAAGGACGATGATAAAGTTGTGGGATATACCTTGTGTATGACCAAGGCCTTTGGGCAGGAGATCGAAGTACTAAAGCCAATGTTCAAGAAAATTGACGAGCAATTGACCCAACAGGATCGTTATATAGTGATGGGGCAAGTATGTATTGACAAGGCATATCGCAGACAAGGCATCTTCAGAGGCCTATACAATCACATGAGCACCGTTTTAAAGGACAATTACGATCTGATCGTCACTGAGGTCGATGCAGACAACACTCGGTCGATGCAGGCGCACTACGCGGTTGGATTTGAACTTTTGCTAGATTATCGAGCAGATCATCACGATTGGAGTTTAATCACCTTAAAAACATCATAAACAAAAAAAGACCTGCTTAAGAATTACTCCTAGCAGGTCTTTTGCTTATCTAGTTATTGTGCTTACTTAGTCGGCAAGTACAATTACTTTATTATCTCTCATTTCGATGGTTCCGCTGTTGATGGCCAACAAGGTTTGGTCTTTATCACCTTTGGTGAACTTAGCTTCAAACTCTTCAGCAATCTCGACGCTTCCGTAGATCTTTACATTTCCTTTTCCAAGCAATGAAACGATCGGTGCGTGATTGTCTAACATTTGGAACTCACCATTGACCCCTGGTACTGCTACCGAAGTAACGTCTCCGCTAAACAATGTGGCCTCTGGTGTTACGATTTCTAAATACATATTTCTTTAGTTATGAGTTATGAGATATGAGATATGAGTTGCTTCGAACTCCTATCTCTGAACTCTCAACTATTTTAAGCTTCAGCAAGCATTTTCTCACCAGCCTCGATCGCTTCTTCGATCGTACCTTTAAGGTTGAAGGCCGCTTCTGGCAAGTGATCCAATTCACCATCCATGATCATGTTAAATCCTTTGATGGTGTCTTTGATATCTACAAGTACCCCAGGGATTCCTGTAAACTGCTCTGCTACGTGGAATGGCTGAGAAAGGAAACGTTGTACACGACGTGCACGTCCTACTGCCAATTTATCGTCTTCAGATAATTCTTCCATACCAAGGATGGCGATGATATCTTGAAGCTCTTTGTAACGTTGTAATAGCTCTTTTACACGTTGCGCACATGCATAGTGGTCGTTTCCTAAGATCTCTGGAGTCAAGATTCTAGAAGTAGAATCTAGTGGATCTACCGCTGGGTAGATACCAAGCTCAGCAATCTTACGAGAAAGTACCGTTGTTGCATCTAAGTGAGCAAACGTTGTTGCTGGTGCAGGGTCGGTAAGGTCATCTGCAGGTACGTAAACCGCCTGTACTGATGTAATCGATCCTTTCTTAGTAGAAGTAATACGCTCTTGCATCGCCCCCATCTCGGTAGCTAGCGTTGGCTGATATCCTACCGCAGAAGGCATACGCCCTAGAAGTGCTGATACCTCAGAACCTGCTTGTGTAAAACGGAAGATGTTATCAACGAAGAAAAGTACATCTTTTCCTTGTCCGTCTCCAGCTCCATCACGGAAGTACTCAGCGATGGTAAGACCAGAAAGTGCCACACGAGCACGTGCTCCTGGAGGCTCGTTCATCTGTCCGAATACGAAGGTCGCTTTTGATTCTTTCATAGCGCCTTTGTCTACTTTTTGAAGGTCCCAACCACCTTCTTCCATTGAGTGCATGAAATCATCACCGTACTTGATAATTCCAGATTCTAGCATCTCTCTCAAAAGGTCATTTCCTTCACGTGTTCTTTCTCCTACTCCTGCGAATACTGAAAGACCACCGTGACCTTTTGCAATATTGTTGATCAACTCCTGAATCAATACGGTCTTACCTACACCGGCACCACCAAACAATCCAATCTTACCTCCTTTTGCATAAGGCTCGATCAAGTCGATTACTTTGATACCTGTGAATAAGACCTCTGTAGAAGTTGAAAGGTCTTCGAATTTTGGTGCTTGTCTGTGGATAGGAAGTCCGTTTGCCTCTTCCTTAGGCAAGTTTCCTAGTCCATCAATCGCATCACCGATTACGTTAAAAAGACGACCGTACACATCATCACCGATCGGCATTTGTATTGGGTTACCCGTTGCAACAACTTCGGCACCACGGCTAAGCCCGTCAGTAGAGTCCATCGAGATCGTACGAACTGTGTCCTCTCCGATGTGCGACTGTACTTCAAGCACTAGCTTTGAACCATCTGCATTTGCAATTTCTAATGAATCATAAATCTTTGGAAGTTCTGCTCCACTTGCAAACGCGACGTCTACAACCGGACCAATAATTTGTGCAACTTTACCTGTAACTTTAGACATTACTTATAGTGTTTACTATTTAACGTTGAAACTATTGCGAAAACGCTTCTGCCAATTGCATTGATCTAGAGCATTTTTCGCGGTGCAAAGATATTGTTTTTAATTGAAAAACAAAGTGGTTAGCTTCTAATTTTTTGAGGCTTTTCGGCACAAAGAATTCACCTGATTTCAACGACTGAATCGAAGGCATCCTCCTTCCTCTTAAAAACTTTCGAAAACAAAAAAACCGACATTTTAAATGTCGGTTTTTCTATAGGTAAAAATATGGGTTCTTTATTGTAGTGCAGGCCCGTATGTGATCGGGAAATCGTTAGCACTGGCAAGTGCTCCGGCTGCCTCAAAGTTTGACCCATACGTCGCATCGATCACTTTCAAAAACTCGTTAGCTACAAAAGCATAACCTCTAGAATTTGGATGTACCCCATCAAGAGAGAACGCTCCTCCAAAGACAAGTGCGCTTGCTAAGTTGAAGCCATCGAAATTGATTCCTTCAGCAGCTAACTCTGTTAATCGTGAGTTCATATCTACTACAGGAATCCCTGCTTGACCAGCTGCTGCATTGATTGCTGCATTGTACGCGTTGGTTGCTGTTGTAACCGCTGCTTGCTCTTCTGGTGTCAATACCCACTTATCTTCTAATGGCAATGTGATACCTTCTGCCGCAAACTGACCAGCAAGCGCTGCAGGTAATCCTTGCATGATAAGAGCAGTTTCCACATCTTCATTTACTGTACCAATCACGGTGCTACTTGGCAATACCAAAAGATCATTTGCCGTAGCCTGACGTGCCTGTCCGTAGGTGTTTCCTAACAAGGCTGCAACAAGTGGTGCTGCCTGTGGAGGCAATCCAAATGATTGCACGAAAGCCGGGAAGGTCGGACTTGCATTCAATGCTCCGGTGATTTGTGGTGCAAGGTTCGCTAAATCTTCGTCTCTAACCACTACTGGACTTGGCCCATTTGGATCAAAAACAATACTTCTGTCTGCTTGTCCCAAGGCCGCGAATACCAAATTCAACTGACCGAAGATTCCGTTCAAGGTTGGAATCTGTGGTCCGAAATCAGGGTTTTCAGGGCTCAATGGGTTATAAGGAACTGTTGTAAAATATGGCAACGAAGCTACATTCGGAATGTTCGCTGTAACACCTTGTGCTCCGTTCGCGGTAAGTGCTCCAAGTAATTGTGCATAAGTCGATGCAAAAACATTTGGATCTGTAATGTCACTTGGCCCGTAAGTTGTAGGGTCCAAGTTTCCTGTTTGATCCATTGCTGCACCACCTCCTGTAGCGTAACGCAATACGTCATTAGCACCTATCCACAACGTAAAGAATGTTGGGTTTTGTGCTGCGGCGTCTCCAATAACCGTTGCGTTTGGCGTTGAGGCCATACGCACGAAAAATGGATTGGCATTTGGAAGGTTGGCAATATTACCATACCCAGGAAAAGCCAATTCAAAGCTTCGAGCTCCAGGCACCCCCATATTATTGAAAGGTCCTGTTGGGTTATTTACTGCAATATCTGTAGTCGGAGTCCCCGGTAATACGGCTGGTCCTGCGCCGTTAAAGAACAAACGGTTTGATAGGATCTGGTTTCCTCCGGCCAACACACCTCCAGTATTGTCGCTCATCAATGGCTGTACAAAGTTTCCTCCGCCTACCATGGCAAATTTCTGTGCTAGGATATTAGGCATAGAATTCTCTTGCCCTGCAATAAAAAGGGCATTGTCGGTAAATCCAGCTGTAAGTGAATTTCCAACGGCAACAAATGTTGAGAAGTTAGCAGAACCCGCAGTGAGTTCTACCGCCATATCTCCTCCATTATCATCATCTGACTCACAGGAAATCAATCCAAATCCTATGAACGCGGCTACTAACCATTTATAATTAAAATTCATGATCAAAAAAATGCTTTTATAGGTTATTAATAGTCCAAGAGATATAGTACTGAGATCCAACGAAACCTGTACCGAAGGCAGTGAAGTAATCATCACCCAATAGATTCGTTCCACCTGCTTTGAAAGTAGACTTCAACGAAGGAACTCTTAAGTTGATCTGTGCGTCTAGCACATTGAACGACGGTACTTCGCCGTCACCAAATGTTGCTTGCCAGAAATAGTTGTCACTCCATCTCCAAGCCACATTGAATCCAAAGTTTTCAAATAGGTTTGTGTTTCCAAAGGAAGCCTTGAACTTATGCTCTGGTGTGTTGAAGTTTGTTCTGAAATCAGGGAAAGCCGCTTGATCAAAATCTTGCTTCGTGTACGTATAATTAACTCCTAAGTCAAAATCTTCAAATACTTTAGCGTTCACTGCTACAGAACCTCCATATGAGTTTACGTCTGCATCAGAGTTGGTATACGTTTGGTAAGCGTTGAAGTCACCATTGGCTAAGGCAGCAAGTGACAATGTATTGTCTCCTACTTGTCCGTAGAAAGGTACGATCACCGTTTCGTTAGAGATGAAATCTTTGTACTTGTTGTAATATGCACTCAAGTCAACAGTGATTCTCTCGATTTTTCCACGGTATCCTAATTCGAATGAAGTGATACGTTCTGGCTTCACGATGTTCACGTTAGAAGCAGTAGGAGCTCCTGCACCTACAGAGTTCAAAGAGAATGAATTTTCGTAAGCCGCTCTACCTGTAATGCTCACAGTACCAGGCTGTCCAAGCCCTTGACCGGCCGCACTTACATTGTAAGAACGAACATCTCTGTCTAAATTGTCTGGAGCAGACCCTACAAGAATGGCTCTTCCTACGTCAAGACCAATGTAAAGGTCCTGTGTAGTTGGGTTTCTAAATCCTGTCTGAACCGAAGCTCTGATGTTGTGATTTCTGTTTTCTCCAGCTGTATATCCAATAGACAATCTTGGAGAAAAGAATCCATCAAAAAGCTCTGACTTATCATAACGAACAGACCCAGTAAATTTCAGTCTTTCATCCAATATTTTCTTTTGAATTTGTGTGTATGCGCCAAACTCAGAATAGCTAATTGGACCGTCGACATCTGTGTAAATGGTTCCGAAAGAGTTCAGTTCATACTTTCTGTATGACCCTCCTACTTGGATATCAGCGATATCTTTTGTCAAGTGTGAAAAGTTGTAGTTGGCATCTGCATGATAGAATTTCGAGTTGTCCTGGAACTTAGATCCCGTAGCCAAATCTGGGTCATTGACCACACGATTGAAGGCGGACTCGAATCCGGGTGTACCTGGAAGTAGACGACCTGTGTCTGCCGTTTGTCTTGCCAATGCGTGTGCTTGTGTTGCATTAGCACCTCCAAGCGTTGCTTGTACAAAGGTTCCGACATACTCACCAAACCAAGTTTGATCGTCTTTCCAAGAACGGTTGATGTTGATACCGGTAAATACCATATCATACGAATCTCCCGCTTTATCTTCGGTAACGTATCCTCTTACAAAGAAGTTGTCGTTTCTCACTTCGATCTTGTGTTGCTGTAAGAAGAAATCCTTAATCGAATATCTGTTTGCTCCTTGATAAATAGTAGACCCTGTACCAATTTTTCCTTGGTATGAAATCTCAAGATCATTAGCCCAAGGGCGGTAGTGTACAGAGAAATCAGCCTTTACACTTTCTGCATTGTAATTGGTAAGGTCTCTTTCGGCATATCCAGTTCTACTAACATTTACTGAAGGTACTAAGTTATCAGCTCCTGCCGGCAGGACTCCTAATCCTACAAGGGCTTGTGCCACACCATTAATGTTGGTGCTAACTTCATCACCATAAATGTTGATTCCGTCATAATCGATATCTGCTCGGGTGAGGCCACGGTTCAATTTGTCCGCTTCGTTATTTGCAAACCAGTCAGTTCCTTTAAGGTACCCAAAGTTTGCTTTCACAGCTACCTTGTCACTAAAGGCATGGGCCATTCTTACGCCCATGTCATAGTACTCATTGTCCCCAGCCTCTTCTTGTGAGGTAATACCTGCTTTGAAGTATCCACTGATTCCTTGATGGTCAAACGGATTTTTACTAGTCATGAATAAAATTCCGTTAAAGGCGTTCGCACCATATAATGCAGAAGCTGCCCCTGGAAGTAATTCAACGCTTTGCACATCTACCTCTGTCATCCCAAGCAGGTTACCCAATGGAAAGTTTAGAGCTGGTGCAGAGTTGTCCATACCATCAACAAGCTGCATAAACCTCGTGTTTGCGAACGTGGCAAAACCTCTTGTGTTAATAGACTTAAACGTTAAACTGTTGGTGTTGATGTCTACGCCTTTTAGGTTCTCAAGACCGTCGTAGAAATCAGAAGAAGCGGTGTTTTTGATTTCCTTAAGACCAAATCGCTCGACGGTCACCGGAGATTCAAAAATTCGCTCTGGAGTTCTGGAAGCAGAAATAACGATTTCTTCCAGTTGTGTTTGTGATTCGGCCAGTTGCACATTGACCGTTTGATTGTTAGAGGTCACTCTAACGGTTTGTGGTTCGAATCCCACGCTGGAAACTTTCAAGTCAAATGGAGGGGCTTGTTCCACTTGCAATGTAAAATTTCCGTCAAAATCTGTTACAGCCCCAACCGCTTGCCCGGCCAAAATAATGTTGGCTCCAGGGATCGGCTGATCATTTTCATCGACAACTTTACCCGATACTGTAGTTTGTGCAAACATCGTTGCACAAAAGAGCATAGCAAAGATTGATAAGATTGTTCTCATAGTTTTTGTTCAGTTAATTTTAGAATGAGAACAATATACACTTTTTTACCGATTCTATACAAAACCGATAGAAAAAACGAGTTTTCTATTCAACCGTCACAGATTTCGCTAGGTTTCTAGGCTGATCCACGTTGCATCCTCTCATCACTGCGATGTGATATGAGAGCAATTGTAGTGGGATTGTAGTCAATAATGGCGTCAAGGATTCTAGTGTTTCAGGAACTTCGATTACAAAATCGGCCAGGTTCTTAACACTCTTGTCTCCCTCGGTTACGATTCCGATGATCTTTCCTTTTCTAGACTTGATCTCTTGGATGTTGCTCACCACCTTTTCGTAGTGTCCTTTTTTCGTTGCGATAACAACGACAGGCATCTGCTCATCGATCAAGGCAATCGGACCATGTTTCATCTCGGCCGCGGGATATCCTTCTGCGTGAATGTATGAAATCTCTTTAAGCTTAAGGGCGCCCTCTAAGGCCACCGGGAAGTTGTATCCTCTTCCTAAGTATAAAAAGTTGCTAGCATCTTTGTACCTATCTGAAATGCCAACGATATGTTCATTTGACTGTAGCGTTCTTTCTACCTTCTCTGGAATTAATTCTAATTCTTGAAGGTGATAATGATAATCTGTGTTGGAAATATTACCTTTCGCTTTAGCCAAGCGCAGTGCGATTAGAGTCAACACAGTTATCTGCGTAGTAAATGCCTTTGTAGACGCAACACCAATTTCTGGCCCAGCGTGCGTGTATGCACCTGCATGCGTCTCTCTAGAAATAGACGAACCTACTACATTACACACTCCGAAAACAAACGCTCCTTTTGATTTTGCTAACTTGATCGCAGCAAGGGTGTCTGCTGTTTCTCCTGATTGAGAGATGGCAATGACCACATCATTCTCGGTAATCACTGGATTTCTGTATCTAAACTCCGAAGCATACTCTACTTCAACCGGAATTCTTGCCAAGTCTTCAAAAATATACTCAGCTACCAGACCTGCGTGCCAAGAGGTTCCGCAAGCTACCACAATAATACGGTTAGCGTTTAGAAACTTCTCAATATTATCGTCTACACCGGCCATCTTGATGATACCATCATTTACACGCAACCTTCCTCTATAGGTGTCTAGAATAGCTCTTGGCTGCTCGTAAATTTCTTTCAACATAAAGTGGTCGTACCCGCCTTTTTCAATCTCCTCAAGATTAAGTTGTAGTTCCTGTACATACGGATCCACCAATGAATCGTCCTTTATCTTTCGAACCTTCACTTTTTTATGACGTCTTACAATCGCCATCTCTTCATCTTCAAGATAGATGGCATTGTTGGTGTATTCAATAAATGGTGATGCATCAGAAGCGATGAAGAATTCATCTTTTCCGATACCAATGGTCAACGGACTCCCTAATCGGGCCACGACAATTTCGTCTGGCTTGTTGCGGTCAAAAACAGCAATGGCATAGGCTCCGACCACTTGATTTAGTGCAATCTGAACGGCCTTTCCAAGCTTTACGTCTTCGTTTTTCTTTACATCTTCAATCAAATTGACCAATACTTCTGTATCCGTATCTGAGGTGAAGTGATATCCTCGGTTGAGCAATTCTTTCTTTAATGGTTCGTAATTCTCAATGATTCCATTGTGAATAATAACCAAGTCTCCCGAATTGGAATAGTGTGGATGTGAGTTTACATCATTTGGCACTCCGTGTGTAGCCCAACGGGTGTGACCTATACCAACAGATCCTGCGGTCTTAATCTCTTTTCTTACTCGTTGCTCTAGGTCGTCGACCTTTCCTTTGGTTTTTGACATTTGAATGTCATTGCCATCATAAAGCGCTATTCCGGCACTGTCGTACCCACGGTACTCAAGTCTTCTAAGCCCTTTGACAATAATGGGATATGCATCCCTGTAACCAATGTATCCTACAATTCCACACATGCTTTCTTAGTTGTTAGATTCGTTTGGGTCGGTATAGAAAATTTCAAGCTTCAATCGTACATCTTCGGGAACATCATCGCTGCTTCCATGTAAAACCGTTCCTAGTGGGTTTATCACCGAACCAAAAGGCACGGTCGCCTCGTCATTGGTCATATCCATCATGGAAACGTTTCCTGTTAGGTTAATATCAGAGGTAACCACCAATCCAAGTCTTACGTTTGTTGAATCTCTACGAAGTAAATTATTGACATGCTCGGTGAGCCTTATCTTGTATCGTGTTCCTTTTCCATCATCGTCAAACTCAATTTTTCCACCGTGAATGGTTCTTGAATCGTCTGCGTTAATAGTATTTACTGTTGGGTCAAGAAAATAATCGAACAATGGGATATCCCTAGTTATATCGTACAAGTACAGCCTTCTTGGTTCGGCTGCTGTATTTGCCCCTCCATTGGTTAGCGTTTCTTGGTCAATGTAGAACGTCAAGTTTGCTTCATTGATCAACCAACCGTTGTTCTTGACCTCATCTAAATTTACTGTTGAGTCGTCGTCTTCATCAAAAAGCTTGATCTCAGCAAAAAGTCCTTCGCCTCCTTTTACAAAGAAATTTTCTGGCTTTCCGTCAGTGCTGATTATTGCATCTGTCACTGCAGTAGGATATGGGTCCCTTATATAGGTATTCACCACATTATTATCTATCGGAGATAATGATAACTCAAAAGAAGCTTCGCCTGACTGCAAGTCGACAAAATCATCTGACTCATCACTTGGCGTATCATTATCACTCCAAACATCATAATTGTATTCAACAGTTATGTTTGCCTCCGGGAAATTCAATAACATCAAAACATCTTCTGAAAAATTGGAAGTCGAAATGATTACTCCTCTCAAAAACTCTTTGAAGTTATTCGCATTGGTTATAAGGTCAGAACCTTCATTGTCTAAAAGGTTTTGCTGAAAGAAATTAGCATCAAGATCTAAGCGAATTCTTGGCGAGAATCGACTTTGGACGTTGCCTGACTCGTCTGCATCTGGAGTGTCTGGGTCATCCTCGTCGAAAATCAACACTTCTTTACCATTAATCTGATACATGGTTTCGCTTGCCAATGTTTGACCTACATGTCCATCGGCCACGAAATCCTGGTTTGAGAAGTATTCTTGCGCTTGTTGAAAATCGGTATCAGGATCTAAGTCCCTTAAATAAAAGGTAAGCTCTTCGACCTTGATATCAAAAAAGGCTTCTTGATTCCCGAAGATAGAGTCCAATTCATATACATTGCTAGACACGGTTTCTCCGTTAGGAGCCATGACATCTTCAGTGTCTCCACTTATTCTAGCAAAGAAAGGGATGTCGATGAAAACTCTCTTTATGGTCTCGTTTTCTTGAATGATACTTGCATTATCTACATCACCTTCATCTTCTTGTTCCTGGGTAAATGACCCAAATCTAATGTTATTCGGAGCGGTCAACGTCATTTGAGACGCAATCGTTGCCTGTGTTTTCCCAAAATACACATCATTGTAGCTTCCTAATTGATAAATCGGTTGATCATCAGTTCGAACTGGTGAAAGTGCTCTTGTATACACAAAAACATCGGCATCGAATTTACCGGTACTGAAGCTTACAATGTCACCATCTTCAAAAACATCGGCTCCAATCGTGCTAAAATCCTTGTCGCATGCAACCAACATCAATGCCACAACAAGCAAAAGTCCTTTTGGGAATATCCCTTTATTTGTATTCATGAATAATTTTTGGCTAAATGTAAAACTTAGTTCAATACCTGAGTGTTATAGAAATCATAATAGGCATCACCAAATGATTCACGGTCTTGGTAAGGAAGAACTGGAACCTCTAAACTTGATAAATATGCCTGTAATTCTTCAGGGATGTCATCTGATCCAACGATCACTCCATCAGAGTTGCTAACGGCAACTTTCATGATATTCGTATATGTCGCTTCGGCCAATACTTCGACCTCTTGAGCATCTGACATATCGAATTTTACTTTACCAAGCATTCCTTCGCTTAGGTTTCCGTCAAAGTCTTGCTTATATACTGAAGTGACGATCTTACTATCAGCAAATAGTGGTTCGTCTTTATAGTATTCTCTTAAATATAAAGGTAATAATGATGCCATCCATCCGTGAACGTGAATGATATCTGGAGCCCAATTCAATTTCTTGACCGTTTCGATAACTCCTTTCGCAAAGAAAATCGCTCTTTCGTCGTTGTCTGGAAAAAGGTTTCCATCTTCGTCAGTAAGTGTTGCTTTTCTTTTGAAGTATTCTTCATTGTCAATGAAGTACACTTGCATGCGCTCTTTTGGAATTGAGGCCACTTTAATGATCAATGGCATGTCCATATCATTAACGACCAAATTCATCCCCGAAAGGCGAATGACCTCATGTAGTTGATGTCTTCTCTCGTTAATGTTGCCAAATCTTGGCATAAAAATTCGTATTTGACCTCCTCTATCATTAACCATTTTCGGTGCTTCAAACGACATCGATGAAATTTCCGTCTCTGGCAAATACGGTACTACCTCTGATGATACGTACAATACCCTTTTGTTCGTCATAAAATTATTCCTCTTGATTTCTGAATAAAAAACATGCAAAATTACAAAAATTATACAGATTTACAGTAATATATGTAAGTTTGCACGCTGTAAATTTTTTATCCCTATGAATGTCTTTTATCAAAAGGCAGATATAAAGCGATTTATAAAGGCCAAAAAAGACCTAAATAAAAGCGTCGGTTTTGTACCCACCATGGGGGCATTACACGCGGGTCATTTGGGGTTGGTCAAAAAGGCTCTCTCTGAAAATGACTTTGTAATTGTCAGCATTTTTGTGAACCCTACTCAGTTTGACAATCAAGAAGACTTGGTCAAATACCCCAGAACATTAGAGGCTGATGTCGAGAAGCTTCATAACCTTGATCGAAACATCGCCGTATTTGCTCCTACTCCTGAAGATATATATGGGTCGAACGTGACTTCTGAAACTTTTGATTTTGACGGACTTGAGTTCGAAATGGAAGGGAAATTCAGAACGGGACATTTTGATGGTGTTGGTACGATCGTCAAAAAGTTGTTCGAGGCAGTTACTCCTGACAATGCGTATTTCGGAGAAAAAGATTTTCAGCAATTATTGATCGTCAAGAAATTGGCTTCTAAATACCATCTTCCTGTCAATGTTGTGGGCTGCCCTATCGAGAGAGAGGCACATGGTCTTGCCATGAGTTCCAGAAACGAGCGCCTTCCGGCCAGCACAAGAACTGAGGCTTCTTTCATCTATGAAACCCTTCAAAAGGCCAGGATGCAATTTGGCACAAAAAGTGCTATGAAAGTGAAGGAATGGGTTTACAAACAGTTCAAAAGTCATTCGACGTTTTCACTAGAATACTTTGAAATCGCTGATGCTTCAACGTTAAAACCTGTTAAAAGAAAGTACAAAAACAAAAAGTACAGAGCCTTTATTGCAGTATATGCAAATGACATTCGATTAATTGACAATATACCCCTAAATTAACTAACTTTGCCCCATGCAAATTACAGTTGTAAAATCTAAGATTCATAGAGTTAAAGTTACCGGCGCAGACCTTAATTATATTGGGAGCATTACCATTGATGAAGATTTGATGGACGCAGCCAATATTGTTCAAGGAGAAAAGGTGCAGATCGTTAACAATCACAATGGTGAGCGTCTCGAGACCTATGCCATTCCTGGACCGCGCGGAAGCGGTGAGATCACTCTAAATGGCGCTGCAGCTCGAAAAGTGGCCAAAGGCGATGTGCTGATCCTAATCACCTATGCCATGATGGACATCGAAGCAGCTAAAACATTTAAACCCAATCTTGTTTTTCCTAACGAGGAAACAAACACCCTAACCTAAATTTTGAGTAAAGGACTAAAACGAATATTAAAAATTACACTCCCGCTTGCCGTGGGAGTTTTTTTAATTTGGTACTCGTATCAAAACACCACAGAAGAAGACCGAAATAATATTGTCACCTACATCAAGGAAGCCAACTATTGGTGGGTAGCCTTGTCTCTTTTCTTTGGAGTATTAAGTCACTTTTCTCGTGCCTACCGATGGAATTTTATGTTAGAACCTTTAGGGTACAAGCCTAAATTTCCGAACAACCTGATGACTGTCTTGATTGCTTATTTCGCCAACTTAGGAGTTCCGAGGTCTGGAGAAGTTTTTAGGGCGACTGCTATCTCAGCCTATGAAGACATTCCGTTTGAAAAGGCTTTTGGCACCATTGTAGCCGAACGTATTGCCGACTTGGTCATGCTGCTGACCATCATCTTGTTGGCTTTCATCCTTCAAACAGATACCATATTCGCATACTTCGCCGAAAAAGAAATCAGTCCGGTCAATATGATCATTGGTGTAGCCGCATTGGGCGTGGGCTTTTTTATCTTCACCAGATTTATTAAGAATTCGACCAATCCATTTGCTCAGAAAGTCAAGAAATTTGTAGTTGGGCTGTATGAAGGCGTAATGTCCATTGCCAAAATGAAAAAGAAAGGGGCCTTTATCTTTCACACCATATTTATCTGGGTCATGTACATTTTGATGTTCTATGTCATCAAATTCACCGTCCCTGAGACTATCGACCTGCCTCTAGGAGTAATTCTGGTCGGCTTCGTTGCAGGTGCTTTTACTATGTCGACGACCAATGGCGGAATCGGCTTTTATCCCATTGCCATTACCAAGGTCTTTTTGGCCTTTGGTATCTCTGAAGCTTCGGGCTTGGCCTTTGGATGGATCATGTGGACCGCACAAACCGTAATGGTAGTAATCTTTGGTGCATTGGCATTTCTTTTCCTTCCTATCTACAACCGAAAGAAATAATTTTCTATATTGCTTTCCCAAATTAACCTAAATACTTTACAATGAAGAAAGTACTTCCCCTCCTGCTTTTTGCTTTTGTGGTTTGTAACACTGTGGCACAGACTACCGTAGAGACATTTGAGTCCTTCAAATTAGACGAAAACAGAAAGATCAAGATCCATGTGCCTGAAGGGTATGATGAAGAAGATAAGACTCCTCATCCGCTAATTGTAGTGTTGGATGCCGATTATTTGTTTGATGTGGTGGTTTCTAATGCGAAATTCTACTCGTACTGGGAAAAGATGCCAAAGGCTATCGTTGTTGGAATCTCGCAAGAGAGAAGTCGTTACGACGATTGTAACTTTAGTGATGAAAGCGGACTTCCAGATGACAAAGGGAATGAATTCTTCGAGTTTATAGGAATGGAGCTAGTCCCATACATCGCTGACCAATACCGTGTCGCCAATTTTAAGATGATCGTTGGGCACTCGTTCACCGCTAACTTTGCTAACTATTACCTATTCAAGGACAATCCGTTGTTTGATGCCTATATAGTTTTAAGTCCAGAATTTGCTCCTTATATGGAAGAACGTATTGCCGAGCGCCTATCAGGCTTTCAAACCATGAAGTTCTATTATCTGGCCACTGCTGAGCTTGACGACAAGGAAATTGCAAAGCGTACCAAAGACCTGAATACTATGCTGGCTTCAATTGAAAATGAAAATCTCAATTACTTCTTTGATGATTTCAAAACCGCCGACCATGTTTCGGTGTCTTCATATGCTATTCCAAAGGCATTTGATCAATTGTTCAATGTATATGAGCTGATCACACCGAAGGAATACAAGGAAAAGATTCTTACTATGGAAGGGCCAGTGCATACGTACCTAACAGAAAAATACAACACCATCGAAACACTCTTCGGATTTAAAAAGCCGGTAAGTCTTAACGATATCATGGCAATCTATGCAGCCGCTAAAAAGAAGGAAGACCTTGAGTCACTTCAAGTCTTGAGCGATATCGGAAAGCGTGAGTATCCAGAGACCATGATGAATTTCTTTTTGCTGGCTGAATACCATGAGTTGTCGGGTGAGCCTAAGAAGGCATTGAAGACCTACGAAAAGGCATTCACCATGCCCGAAGTTGACTTTATGACCAAAGACCTTGTACTCGAAAGAATCGATGCTTTAAAGGCCGATTTCGGATGGTAGGTTAGTTTTTGGTTCTTAGTTTTTAGTTGTTAGTTTATTGGTTTGCACTGAAACGTCAACAACCAATAAAAAGTCCTATTTTTGATTTCAGCTTTCGACGTCATTTTCTAATAACTAAAAACTAACGACTAAGAACTAGCATGGCTAAACCCAAAACCACTTTCTTTTGTCAAAACTGTGGAGCGCAATTTCCGAAGTGGCAAGGACAATGCAATTCGTGTCACGAATGGAATACCATTGTCGAAGAGCTCATTCAGAAAGAAGACAAGAAGGATTGGAAATCGCCTACAAGTACTTCAAAGAGGGTTTCAAAGCCGTTAAAAATTGACGAGATCGACCTCTCTCAAGAGAAGCGTATCGACACCCTAAACACCGAGTTGAATCGCGTATTGGGTGGGGGACTCGTTCCTGGTTCGTTGACCTTACTTGGCGGGGAACCTGGCATTGGAAAAAGTACATTGCTTCTACAAATCAGTTTAAAACTTCCGTATAAAACACTGTATGTTTCTGGCGAAGAAAGCCAAAAACAAATCAAGATGCGCGCCGAACGTATCTTTAGTGGGGCGGAAAATTGTTATATCCTGACGGAAACCAAGACCCAAAACATCTTTAAGCAAATCGAAGCCATTGAGCCAGATATTGTGGTCATTGACTCGATTCAGACATTGCACTCTGATTATATCGAAAGTAGCGCCGGAAGCATTTCGCAAATACGCGAGTGTACTACTGAGCTTATCAAGTTTGCTAAGGAAACAGCAACTCCCGTTGTATTGATCGGACACATCACTAAAGACGGAAACATTGCAGGACCGAAGATATTAGAGCATATGGTTGACACGGTCTTGCAGTTTGAAGGCGATCGCAATCATGTCTATCGAATTTTGCGTGCGCACAAGAATCGTTTTGGATCCACTTCAGAATTGGGCATCTATGAAATGCTGGGTGCAGGACTGCGCGAAGTGACCAACCCAAGTGAGATCATGATCTCTAAAAAAGATGAAGAGCTAAGCGGAAATGCCATCGCAGCTACTCTGGAAGGTATGCGCCCACTTATGATCGAAATACAAGCCTTGGTCAGCACAGCCGTATATGGAACTCCGCAACGAAGCGCCACAGGCTACAATGCCAAACGCCTCAACATGCTCTTGGCCGTGCTCGAAAAACGCGCCGGGTTTAGACTGGGTGCCAAAGATGTATTCTTAAACATCACCGGCGGAATTTCAGTAGATGATACTGCCATTGATTTAGCGGTTGTTGCCGCTATACTGTCAAGCAACGAAGACATCGCCGTCGAAAAGGACATCTGCTTTGCAGGCGAGGTTGGACTCTCTGGTGAGATTCGCCCTGTAAACCGCATTGACCAACGTATTCTCGAAGCTGAAAAATTAGGGTTTTCAACCATCTTGGTTTCCAAATACAACAAGATCTCGCTAAAAGATACGAACATCAATGTGCAATTGCTTGCTAAGATCGAAGATCTAGTGAGTTATTTGTTTGGGTAATCATGAAAGGTATTTTCGACAGTGTCTATCGCCTACTAAAATGGCTCTCTGCCATCACTGGACTCACCTACCATGAAATCAACATAGTTGTCTACTATATTCTTGTTCCTCTTGCCTTTATGTATTTGATCGATCGAATTTTTAAGTCACGAAAGCTTGTAATAGGTTTTATCGTTCTTATCGTTATAGCTCTTCTGCTTATTCCTGATTTTAGCAGTTTCTCAACAAACCTTTTTAATGCTTCTGTCGATTTTCTGAAATGGTTTGACAATATTGGTTTGAACTATGTGCAAGCTTCAGTTGTGATTTGCGTAGTTGTACCAACAATCGTTATTTTAGGCCTAATTTACATCATAAGAAAAAGGGGAAATCGCACCGCAAAGAACGACTAATTCAATCTTCCTATTTTTAAAACCACTCGTTAAATTAAACACAACAAAAACTCAATAGCCTTATCTTTGAAATATGAGCACAAATCTTCATAACGAAAAAAATGAACCCAACCCCTCTCGTAACGATTATAAAGATGACCTTTGGGAAATGCATTCTCCTGAAGAGCGCACATCAATAGAAAAGGGACTGGAAGACATGAAGAAAGGCAAAGTGGTGCCACATGAAGAAGTCAGAAAGCTATATGAAAAATATTGAATTCACCATTCTGAATATTGTGGTTATTCTATACTGCGTTGGGATACTAGTTTACACAACAGTCAATTATCCAACGCTATCCAGTGGAGAAGGATGGGGTGTCGTGTTAATGGTAGGACTTTTTGGAATTGGTGTAGCCATTGGCATACTTGATATTGTACTTCAACTCCTAATCAAAAACAAAAAAGTGCTGAACGGTATCGGAATTATTATCTTAACCATTGCAGCACTTGCTCTTCTTAGTTGAATAATTTAAGGCGCCGGATTCGGAATAGCCGCATGAATCTCATCAATGCCTTTTAGCACTTCATCATTCAGAGTGACGTCGATGCTTCCAATGTTTTCTTTGAGCTGTTCCATGGTGGTGGCTCCGATGATGTTGCTGGTCACAAACGGGCGGTCATTGATAAAGGCCAAGGCCATTTGCGCCAAGGTCAATCCGTGTGCTTTGGCCAAAGCATCGTAACGCTCGATGGCCTCTCTTGATTGCGGACTGTCATAGCGCGCTAAGAAGTTTGGAAACAAGGCGCCTCTTGATTTGGCTGGCCTTTTTCCGCCAATATATTTTCCGCTTAAAGAACCGCTTCCTAAAGGTGAATACGGTAGCAATCCGATGTTTTCTCTCATGGATACCTCAGCGTTTCCGCCTTCAAAGGTGCGATTGATCAACGAATATGGGTTTTGAATGGTGATCATCTTTGGCAATCCGTGCTTTCTGCTTTCTTCCAGGTAGCGCATGACGCCCCATGGCACTTCGTTTGACAATCCAACATATCGGACCTTTCCGCTTTTGATAACGGCATCCAAAGACTCCAATATCTCTTGGAAATTGTCCTTCCATTGCTCGCTGGGTTCATGTGTGTAATCTCTTTTTCCGAAGAAATGGGTGTTACGCTCTGGCCAATGCAGCTGGTACAAGTCTATATAGTCGGTCTGCAATCGTTTTAGACTTTTCTCTACGGCGTCGTCGATCTCGTGTTTGGCAAATCCGCCAGTACGAATGTGGGCAGTATAGGGTCCCGGCCCCGCAATCTTGCTAGCCAGAATGATCTTGTCGCGATTTCCTGTCTTTTTGAACCAGGTGCCGATGATGCGTTCGGTAGACCCGTAGGTCTCAGCGCGGGCAGGTACCGAATACAATTCGGCTGTATCAAAGAAGTTGATGCCTTGGTCTAAGGCGTAATCCATTTGTTCGTGTCCTTCGGCTTCAGTGTTCTGCTCTCCCCATGTCATGGTTCCTAAGCAGATCTTACTGACTTTTACGTCAGTATTGGGTAAGGTAGTGTATCTCATGTAAAATGGTACGTGTTAATGAATGATTCCTTTCAATAGCAAATTAAAAACCTCGTAGCGAGACTACGAGGCTTATAAAGATAGTAAATTTAGCGTTAGGGATTGAGGTTCTGTTGGAGCTCATCAATTTTGTGCCTCGACTGCGCTCGGCATGACAAAAAATTGATAGCGACTACCGAAAGCCCGACGGTAAAGTGAGCTATGCTCTACTTTACGGGAACGCCTTAACCTAATTATTAAATTTCATTGAGCAACTTGGTGACTTCGTCAAGTTTTGGTGTCAAGATGACCTCGATACGGCGGTTCTTGGCCTTTCCTTCTGGAGTCGTATTCGGTGCGATCGGTGCAAACTCCCCGCGTCCTGCGGCGGTCAAGTTCTCTGGATTGATACTCTTGTTTTCTTTCAGGATCTTTACGATTGCCGTGGCTCTCTTGGTCGATAGGTCCCAGTTGCCTGAAAGTTGGTCGTTGCCCGTGTAGGGGTCGTCGTCGGTATGCCCTTCAATCAAAACAGCGATATCTGGGTTGTCGCCCAAGACCTTTCCGAGTTGTTGTACGGCCTTCTTTCCTTCGGCTCCTACGTACCAGCTTCCTGATTGAAACAACAGTTTGTTTTCCATAGAAACGTATACTTTTCCGTCGCGCTGCTCTACGGTTAATCCCTTTCCTTCAAAGTCAAGTAATGCTTTTGAGATCGCATCCTTGAGTTTTTTCATTGCGGCATCTTTCGCAGCAATGACACTTTCTAGCTCATCAACACGCTTGGATCTTGATGCCAATTCTTTTTCGAGTTTGGCCAAACGATCGCTCTCGGCTGCCAGGGCTTTTTCCTTAGCTTCGAGTTGCGCCAAAAGGTCTCTGTTCTTCTTTGAATTTTCAGCGATGGCGGCACTGCTGTTCTTCTCAAGCGCATCGTAAGACGCCTGTAAATTATCAAGATTTGCTTTGGTAGCGTCATAATCACGACGTAGTTTGTCGCGCTCAGCTACGGCCTCGTCATATCTATTTTGAAGGTCGTTGAAATCGTTGATCAATTGATTTTTCTCTGCTTCGAGCTCTTGGTTCTCATCGGCCAACTTATTTTTTTCTTTCTTCAATCTTGCATATTTACCCTCAAGGTCTTTATACACTTTTGAAGACACGCACGAGGTTACTAGCGTGATTCCTAAAATACCTATTAAGATCTTCTTCATTCTATTTCAAATTTGGGTTGTTCTTTGTTTTTAATTATCGATCTCTACCAAAATCGGGCAGTGATCGCTATGTTTTGCTTCGGGCAATATAACGGCTCTTTTCAATTTTTCTTGTAAAGCCGAGCTTACCATTGCGTAATCCAAACGCCAGCCTTTGTTATTGGCACGGGAGTTAGCGCGGTAACTCCACCAACTATATTGATGCGGTTCTTTATTGAAATGCCTAAAGGAATCAATAAATCCGCTATCGATAAAGTTTCCGATCCACTCACGCTCTACTGGCAAAAATCCTGATACATTTTTATTACGCACCGGATCATGAATGTCTATTGCTTGATGACAGATGTTATAGTCACCGCAGACAATTAGATTGGGATGTGTTTCCTTTAGTTTATTTATATACGTTTGAAAGTCGGCCATGTATTTCAACTTATGCTCTAAACGCGCAATATTGGTTCCTGATGGTAGATACAAACTCATAACAGACACTCCGCTGAAGTCGGCGCGAAGGTTTCGCCCCTCGAAGTCCATATAGTCGATTCCTGTGCCGAATTCTACATGATCGGGTTCTTTTTTTGAGAGGATGGCTACCCCGCTATATCCTTTCTTCTGAGCACTAAACCAATAATGGTACTTGTACCCTGCTTCTTCAAAAAGGGAAAGGTCTAGTTGTTCTTTGAGTGCTTTGATCTCTTGGAGACAAATAACGTCGGGGTCGGCACTTTGCAGCCAATCTAAGAATCCCTTATTGATCGCCGCTCGTATGCCATTTACGTTATACGAAATGATTTTCAAGCTGTAAAATTTTGTGGTTCGATGAATTTGTAGCTAAAATAAATAATCGAGGCCTTTTCTGCGTTAAAAGTGATATAAAATTTATTATGTTGAAGATTTAAAATATTTTTGATTGCCATTAGTTTACCTGTGTACATGAAACAGCTTGCGCTCATATGTTTGTTACTTACTTCCTTTGTGGGCGCCGCTCAAGATATTTCTTCTAACTATCGAACGAAGAAGGTGGCCGTTGCTGATACCATTCAGATCGATACAGTGAGCATCAATTCGTCTAAATTTATCTTGCTAGATAAAACCGGACGGGTAATCGACAGCACAAAGTATCAAGTAGACTTCGTAAAATCCAGGCTCATCCTAAAAGATCCGACTTCGCTTGAAAATGATTCGTTGACCGTCGAATACTTGAGGTATCCTGATTATTTGACCAGAAGATATTCTTTATTGGACGAGGATCTTATTCTCGACAATCAGCGGGATCTGGATCGAATCTATTCGCTAACTCCAGAACGAAGACGTAATTTTCTTCCGTTTGACGGACTTTCTACTTCGGGAAGTATCTCTCGCGGAGTTACCATTGGAAACAATCAGAATGCCGTATTGAACTCTCAATTGGACCTTCAAATCGCCGGAAAGATCTCTGATAAAGTATCGCTACGTGCTTCTATACAAGATGCGAACATTCCGCTGCAAGAAAGTGGGTATTCGCAACGTCTGGATGAGTTTGATCAAGTCTTCATCGAGCTATCCAGTGATAATTGGAATGTGAGAGCCGGAGACGTTAACCTCACAAATCAGGATTCGTATTTCATGCGATTTACCAAAAAGGTGCAAGGTGTTTCAATCGGCGCAACCCTTAATCACAAAAACTCGAAGACACATCTTTTTGGGGCGGGTGCTTTGGTAAGAGGTCGATTTACACAGAGTCAGTTTCAAGGACAAGAAGGAAATCAAGGTCCGTATAAATTATTGGGACCCAACCAGGAGCTTTTTATCTTGATCATATCTGGTAGCGAACGTGTATTTGTGAATGGTCGTCCGCTGGAACGCGGTGAAAACAAAGACTATGTCATCGATTACAATGCTGGCGAACTTTTGTTCAACGCTACCTACCCAATCACCTCTGATATGCGTATCACTGTAGAATATCAGTTTACTGATAACAACTATACCCGCTTTGTCGCTTATGGTGGCGTTCAGCATCAAAGTGAAACCTTTAGAATTGGGGGGTATGTGTATTCTGAAAACGATGCCAAAAATCAACCGGTACAGCAAAACTTATCGCAAGAACAGGTTCAAACCCTGAGCGATGCTGGAGACAATATGGATCTTATGACCGCGCCTTCGGCCGTGGCCGATACCTTTTCGGAAAACAAGATATTATATCGAAGGGAGGTCACCGCCGACGGAGAGATCTTTGTCTTTTCAACCAATCCGGATGATGATCTATTTAACGTTCGTTTTTCCTTCGTAGGCGCTAACCAAGGAAACTATGTGCTTAGCAGTGATGTTGCAATCGGTAGGATCTTTGAGTTTGTTCCTCCTATAGGGGGTATTCCGCAGGGAGATTATGAACCGATCATACGCCTTGTGGCTCCGACCAAGATACAAATGGCCATCGTGAATGGTGCCTATACGCCTTCTGAAAAAACCAATATCAATTTCGAATTGGGAGTTAGCAGCAACGACCTCAACCTGTTTTCTGATATCGACGACGATGACAACCAAGGGTTCGCCGGAAGACTGGTACTCGACCAACGCATCATTGACAAAGAATGGAAGGCCAACGTTTTTGGCAATCTCGATATCGTCGATGAAAACTTTAGAAATATCGAAGGTTTGTATCAGGTTGAATTTAACCGCGACTGGAACTTACCTACCGCACAGACTACGGTTGGTCAAAGCCTAAACGGAAACCTTGGAGACCAACAACTAGTGAGCTCGGGAATTCGTTTTTCACATCCTGAAAAAGGAAGCGCTCAATATGCCTTTGAATACTTAGATTTTAAAAATACGGTTACTGGTAATCGTCATTTGCTAAATGCCAATCTCTCCCTAAACAAACTCAATATTTTCATAGATGGAAGCCGATTGACCAACGAGACGCCCACCACAGAATCTGATTTCACCCGCTTGCATGCGCGAGCCATTTATGGCTTCAAAAAGAGTTGGGTAGGCACGGGGTATGACCTGGAAGACAACCAGCAGCGTGAAACGATTGCTGACACGCTTACGCCAATTAGTCAACGATACAATGCGTATCATGTTTTCGCTGGGGTTGGTGATAGCACAAAAATCTATTTGGAAGCCGGATACAAACTCAGAAAGAATGATAGTATTCGAAACAACAATTTGGAGCGTTTCAACACCTCTAATACCTATTACGCTAAATCGAGGCTGTTACAGAACAAAAATTCTCAGCTTTCTGTCTTTGTGAGCTATCGCGACTTTAATAACGAAGATGAAAACGTAGAGGACGAGCAATCGTTAAACTCTCGTATCCTATACAATCAAAAACTCTTCAATCAAATTGCTACGCTCAACACTCTTTATGAGACCAATTCGGGTACCGTGGCCCAACAGGAGTTTACTTATGTGAAGGTTGAACCTGGGCAGGGTACTTTTACCTGGAATGACTACAACAACAATGGCATTCAGGAACTCAATGAGTTTGAGGTCGCTCCTTTTCCGGATCAGGCAGAATTCATCCGAGTGCTACTCCCAAATCAGATCTTCGTTAAAACGCATCAAAACAAGTTTAGCCAAACGCTGATACTCAATCCAACGCAATGGAGTGAAAAAACTGGTTTCAAAAAGTTCTTATCGCATTTTTACAACCAAACTTCGTATCTCATCGATCGAAAGGTGATTAGGGATGGCAATAACTTTAATCTAAACCCTTTCAAGGAAGTCAACGACGGACTTTTAGGGCTTACACAGAACATTCGAAACACCTTGTTCTATAATCGCGGGAAACAACGATATACGACTTCCTACACCTTTTTGGATACCCGCACACGCAATCAACTGTCTATCGGCGGACAAGAAAGTGGTATTAAATCACATCAACTTCAGTTTACCCACAAGCTGAATGACTTCTGGCTGGTCACCTTAACCGGAATTACTTCGACCAGTGAGAGTTTTTCTGAAAATTTTGCTTCGCGAAACTTTGAGGTCGATGCCTTTAAGCTCAATCCGAAACTCTCTTATTTATTCTCGAAGAACAGTCGTTTTGATGTTTTCTATGAATTTCAGAATAAGGAAAATCAGCTAGGGAATCTAGAGTCTTTAGAACAGCAAAAAATAGGGGTTTCGTTCTCTTATGCAAATCAACAAAAAATTGCTATCACAGGTGCTTTTAATTATTTGAATAACCAATTTGAGGGAAATGCCTTCTCTCCTGTTGGCTATCAATTGCTTGAAGGACTTCAGCCCGGAGATAACTTTACGTGGAATCTATTGGCGCAGAAACAGCTCACCAAATTTCTAGACCTCAACCTAAATTACCAAGGACGAAAGTCTGAGAATGCTAGGACCATTCATACTGGTAGCGTTCAGCTAAAGGCCTTTTTTTAATAAGGGTTTAACATCTTACACCGCAACGCATTTAACATTTTAACATCTCCCTAGGGTAACTATGGCATCATCCTTGATGCAATGCACACCATACATTAATTAAACCATTTATTATGAAAAAAGCTATCCTTGCAGTGATTTGCCTACTCCCTATTTTGGGCTTTTCACAAGAAGACAACAGCGACAACAACATTAGAAAGCATGAACTACGCGCAGACGGTTTTGACCTTGCCTTTTTCACATCACTGGATGTGAGCTACGAGATGGTCGGGAATCAAAATTCGGGCTACGGTATTTCTTTGTTTGCCAATTTTAGAGGAAACGACGGCTATTGGGAGAAATTCTCTGCCACACCTTTTTACCGTTTCTACTTCTTTAACAAAGAAGACTATGGCGCCAGAGGTTTTTACGCCGAGTTATTTACCAAATTCGTTACGGGGGAAGATGAATTTTTCATCGACGGTTTGGATACAGACGAAAACTTCTTTGACATCTACGGCGGATTATCTATCGGTCAAAAATGGGTGAACAAGAACGGTTTTGTGCTAGATATATCCATTGGGGGCGGACGAAAGTTTGGCTTGGATGATCTAGCACCCGAATTTTCCTTTAGAGGAGGAATTTCTTTGGGGTACAGATTTTAATGAAACTAAAGGGAAAGGAAAAGGCCTCCAGATGGAGGCCTTTTTTTACTGCCTTCACTCTTTCGCCAAGGCTTCAGAGCACTAAGCTTGGGAATTTTACATCTTCATTAACCAAGAACGCATATCTACCTCTTGTTTGATAATGGCTCTCAGCTCTTCAATCTTTACACGCTTTTGCTCCATTGTGTCTCTGTGACGAATGGTAACGCTGTTATCTTCTAAAGTATCGTGATCCACTGTGATACAGAAAGGTGTACCTGCAGCATCTTGACGACGATATCTTCTACCAACGGCATCTTTTTCATCGTATGCCACGTTGAAGTCCCACTTCAAATCATCAACGATCTTACGTGCTACTTCTGGCAGGCCGTCTTTCTTAACCAACGGAAGCACAGCCGCCTTGGTTGGTGCCAATACAGCAGGCAACTTCAATACGACACGCGTAGTTCCGTTTTCGAGTTCTTCTTCTTTTAGCGAGTTCGAGAATACCGCTAAGAACATACGATCCAATCCGATTGACGTTTCAAGTACATAAGGAACGTAGCTCTTGTTTTCTTCGTGGTCGAAGTACTGCAACTTCTTTCCTGAGAATTCTTCGTGCTGACTTAAATCGAAATCGGTACGCGAATGAATTCCTTCTAATTCTTTAAAACCAAATGGAAATCTAAACTCGATATCTGCAGCGGCATCAGCATAGTGGGCCAATTTTTCATGGTCGTGGAAACGGTAATTATCTTCTCCCATTCCTAGAGAAAGATGCCACTTCATTCGTGCTTCTTTCCAGTGCTCGTACCACTCTTGTTGTGTTCCAGGCTTGATAAAGAATTGCATCTCCATCTGCTCAAATTCACGCATACGGAAAATAAACTGTCTTGCAACGATCTCGTTTCTGAAAGCCTTTCCGGTTTGAGCGATTCCGAAAGGAATTTTCAAACGTCCGGTCTTTTGAACATTCAGGAAGTTTACAAAGATTCCTTGCGCCGTTTCAGGACGAAGGTACAGATCCATGGCAGAATCTGCAGAAGCTCCTAATTTAGTACCGAACATGAGGTTAAATTGCTTCACATCGGTCCAATTCTTAGATCCAGACTCTGGGCAAGCAATGCCCAATTCTTCGATCAGTGCTTTTACATCGGCCAAGTCTTCTTTTTCTAGAGACTGACCCATGCGCTTTAAGATGGCTGCCCCCTTTTCTTTATACTGAAGGACTCGAGGATTGGTTGCTAAAAACTGTGCTTTGTCAAAGGCATCTCCAAAACGCTTTGCTGCTTTGGCCACTTCCTTTTCGATCTTCGTATCCAACTTCCCTACATAGTCTTCAATCAATACATCGGCGCGGTAACGCTTTTTTGAATCTTTGTTGTCGATCAATGGGTCGTTAAAGGCATCGACGTGGCCCGAAGCTTTCCATGTGGTTGGATGCATAAATATCGCGGCATCGATTCCCACAATATTCTCATTCATCTGCACCATGGCCTTCCACCAATAGTCACGAATATTCTTCTTTAACTCGACCCCGTTTTGTGCATAATCATACACTGCACTGAGTCCGTCGTAGATCTCACTTGATTGAAACACATACCCGTATTCCTTGGCGTGAGAGATTACCTTCTTAAATTGATCGTCATTTTTTGCCATGGGGCAAAAATAGTGCTTTCTTTTAAATTTTTGGAGGATTATTTAAGCGGAAATTGGGAGCTTCCGATCATACGAAAATCATGGAATATATTCACCGAATATGTACCCGGTTGCAGCCCTGAAACCTTTAGGTTGAAGGTCACCACTTGGGTGTCATCTGTATAGAAGATCACCTTGGGTTTACTGAAGACCAATTGCTCACTTCCTTTTTGGATAAGTTTGTCAAGACCCATTACTTTTCCGTTAGGGTCTATGACCTGAAGATACACGTTCTTATCGCCTTCGTCTACCAAAGAATTTGGCAATACCGAGAATGTAAACTGAAAACGTCCTACGCGAGGAGCTTCATCGGTCTCTTCGACCTTATCCCCAATTCGAACACTGTAGGTCTTCGTAAGAATGTTACTGATACGTAACACCGATTCGTTCTCTATACGCTTGGTAAGTTCTTGATTCTTCTCTTCAAGCGCTTTGGTATAAGCAGATTGCTGATCAACTTCGACCTTTAGGGTTTCGTTGACTCTGATCAATGAATCAGCCACTTTATTTAAACGCTTGTTCTCTGCCTTGACAATCTGAAGTTGGCTTCGGTATTTAATGATCTGCTCATAACTGGACTCTCGAGTTCTGAGTGAATCCAGCAATCCAGAAATACGTTGATTGTTCTCGGCTAGGATGTTTTTGTAAGTCTCGTTTTCCCCGATCAAGGTTTCTTGCTGCGAAATGATGGCGCTAAGTTGCTTTTCAAGCTCTTCCTTCTCACGCTCTAAAAAAGATTGTTTGTCTTTACTCTCGCGGTGATTATAGTAAGAAACCACCATTAGTGAAAGTACTGCCAAACACAGAATAACAATGAGGATATTCTGTTTTCTATTTCGCTTTTCTACATTTACCAAAATTGGCTAATTTTATCTATTACTTAGTAATCAGGAAATTCAAATATGTGTTAAAGATATTAAATAATACCATATCTATACTATTCCCAAAAATATGTCTTTGTTGCAACGGGCATTTATCTTCTAACGAAAAAATCGTCTGTACCGTGTGTAGACATGAATTGCCTTTAACAGATTATCATCTCGAAGATGATAATCTTACAGCCAAGACCTTATATGGTCGGGTTCGCATCGAAAAGGCGACTTCCTTCCTTCACTTTGAAAAGAAGGGCATTGTACAAAATCTACTACACCAGTTAAAATATCGCGGACATCAGGAAGTTGGAACCCTTTTGGGTGATTGGCTTGGACATGAGCTAAAAGCTGCATGGAAAGGTGAAGAAATAGACCTTGTGATTCCAGTACCACTGCATAAGAAAAGGCAGCGCAAGCGCGGTTACAATCAAGTAGCAGCGTTTGGAAAGCAGTTAGCACTTTCTTTGGATGCCCAATATGATGAAGGTATTTTACTGCGGAAGAAATTCAATAAGAAATTGGCTTTCAAAAAACGATTGGACCGATGGGATAGTTTGGCAAATATTTTTGAAGTAACCACTCAAGACCTGAATCGGAAGCATATCTTGCTTGTAGATGATATTATGACCACAGGGGCTACCATCGAAGCCTGTGCCTTGACACTCAAAAAATGTGGCAATCCTAAAATTAGCGTGGCCACCATGGCAATTACTGATTAATCCTTTCGTTTATACCTAAAATAGTTGTTATTTTGCGTTAAATATGGCCTATTAATGAAACGACGTTTTCCTTTTTATTTAGTGGTTGCATTTCTGTTATTGACCGTGGTAAACTGTGCCAAAAGAGGTACACCCACTGGCGGTGAGAAAGACAATGAACCTCCAAAGATGACACGGGCCATACCCGAAGAATTTTCTACAAATTTTGACGGGAGTGAGATTCGCATCTATTTTGACGAGTACATCAAACTGAAAGATATTCAGCGTCAATTGATCATTTCACCACCACTTAAGCAAGGCGGTTATATTGTGACTCCTCAAGGGAACGCCAGCAAGTATATTGACATCAAGATCACTGACACCCTTCAGCCTAACACCACATATTCGTTCAACTTTGGGCAAAGTGTCACCGATAACAACGAAGGCAATCCGTACGAATTCTTTAAATATATATTTTCAACAGGAGACTATATTGATTCACTATCGGTTAGCGGACTCGTAAAGGACGCCAAAGAAAAGAACCCGGATCAATTTGTATCGGTCATGCTCTATGAGATCGACTCGACCTACAACGATTCGAGCATCTATAAAAGGCCGCCGACGTATATCACCAACACCTTGGATAGTGCGGTTACGTTTAGACTTGACAATCTGAAAGCTGGAAAGTACATGCTTTTTGCATTGAAGGATGAGGCCAACAACTACCTTTTCAATCAAAAAACAGATAAGGTCGCCTTTGCAAAGGAGGTAATCACGGTGCCAACCGACAGTATATATGAACTGACTTTATTTAAGGAGGAAACGGACTTCAAAGCAACTCGTCCTGCGCAAGTAGCTAAAAGCAGAATTGCCTTTGGATATGAAGGATCTCCCGAAGACGTGAATATAAAATTGCTTTCTTCTGCTCCTGAAAGCTTTGCTTACGCTATCACTCCTGATTCAAAAGCAGATTCGCTGAACTACTGGTTTAAAGGCGTCAAAGCAGACTCTCTTCAGTTTGAGGTTTCGAAAGGCGATTACAAGAAAGATTTTACGGTGAAGCTTCGCGACATGTTCGCAGATACACTTGTGCTATCTGCCAATCAACGCAGGGTGCTTTCATTACACGATCGATTTGCCATCGCAGGGAGCATTCCTCTTTCTAAAAAAGATGAGTCCTATATTAGTATCCTGAATAAAGATTCGGTTGCGGTAGACTTTACAACCGTCATCAATAAAGAAAAGAATCAATTGGACTTTGATTTCGAGGTATTGCCTAACGACCGTTACACCATTCAGCTACTGCCAAATGCCATTGAAGATTTCTACGGAAACGTCAACGACACACTCTTCTATTCGCTCAATACCAAGAGCCCAGCAGACTATGGTAACATTCGTGTAAACCTCAGTAATGTAAGCTCATATCCGATCATTATTCAAGTGGTAGATGAGCAAGGTGAAGTGGCGCGCGAGATCTATGCCACTGAATCCCAGCCCGAATATACATTTGACCATTTGAGCCCTGCCAAATATTACATTCGTGTCATCTTTGACAGTAACAAAAATGGAAAATGGGACACTGGTAATTATCTAAAAAAACAACAGCCCGAGCGCATAAGCTATCACCCACAACTATTAGATGTACGCGCCAATTGGGATCTTAATGAGACCGTTAGACTGAAAGACTAAAATCGTCTCGATCGTTTAAAAAGCGAAGTTTATCCCTGTATTTTTTAATGTGATCTTTAGAAAGCGTTACGACTTCGACTTGATCCCTATCTCGTTTCATATCCGTGACTTCATTTCCTAACACATCATATACTGCCGAATGCCCAGAGTACAGATGTCCTGTGGCGTCCATTCCCACACGATTCACTCCGATAGAATAGGCCATATTCTCGACAGCCCTGGCTTTAAGCAACGCATCCCAAGCATTGATCCGTGGTTTTGGCCAATTGGCCACATAGATTACCGCATCGTAACCGTCAACATTACGTGCCCAAACTGGAAATCGTAGGTCGTAGCAGATCAAAGGAAGCAATTTCCATCCCTTAAAGTCAATTAATTTCCTTTCTGTCCCGGCCTTGTAGACTTTATCCTCACCTGCTAAAGTAAAGGTATGTCGCTTATCGTAGGTGTCGATTGTTCCGTCTGGATGTACAAATAACATACGATTAAAGAAATGAGTTCCCTCTTTGATCACGACGCTTCCCGTAATTGCGATTTGTTTTCGAGACGCCAGTTCTTGCATCCATTTTACAGTTTCTCCCTCCATGGGCTCGGCAACATTTTTAGGTGTCATCGTAAATCCGGAGGTAAACATTTCAGGCAAAATGACCAACTCGACACCATCGGGAAGGCCGTCGATCTTTTGTTCAAACAGGGTTCTATTTTGAATCGGATTCTCCCACACCAAAGTGGTCTGAATCAAGGCTAGGGTAAGTTCGTTTTGCATACCATAAAAATATCAAATTATTTGCTCTTCACCTTATAAAAAAATACAGATCGTGTAACTTTGAGTATGACACTTAAGATTCGTACATGTACAAAAAAGGACTTACCCACTCTTTGTCACATTTCAAAGAAGACCTTTGCAGATGCTTTTGAGCATCTCAACAAACCCGGGGATTTTCAGTTGTTCATTGAAAGTGCTTTTACAATGGAAAAAATCGGAAAAGAGCTGGAGCACCCAAACTCTTTTTTCTTTTTTGTGTATGATGACGAAACGCTTGTAGGCTATTTTAAGCTGAATGAATACGGTGCCCAATCAGATGTACACGATCCAAATGCCATTGAGCTAGAGCGTATCTATGTACTGGAAGGTTTTCAAGGGCGAAACATCGGAAGATTTATGCTGGAGGCCACCATAAAATTCGCCAAAGAGCGCAATATGGTTAGTGTTTGGTTGGGTGTCTGGGATGAAAATGTCCATGCTATTCGTTTTTATGAACGCTACGGATTCAAGAAGTTTGGGAGGCATTCCTTTTGGGTGGGCAATGACGAGCAGACTGATGTGTTGATGCGACTACCCCTTAATTAGCATTTCGAGCAATAGCGTCTGAAGCCAGTTCTTTGACGAGGTCTTTTCCTTCGTCAACATATTCGCCATTGTTAAGCAATACCGTCATTTTCTTCGGAAACGGTGCCTTTCCTTCAGAAACCAGTTGAAGCAATGAGTCTGAAAAAAATTTCCAGAGTATCGTCACAATCACAGGGCTCGTCATGTCGGCTCTTAAACTATGGACAAATTTTTTCGCGTGGGCCAAGAAAAGTTGCGGATGTTTCGTGAAATAATGCAACGTTGTCTTGATCTGTCCTGCTACAGCTTCGGCTGAAACACATTCTTGAACGATTAGATTTTTCAAGAGTTTTTCGTCGTGACAAAATCCTAAAAACGTCTCCTTGATCAGTTCGCTTTGTTCTTCTTCCGATAGGTAAAAAACAGTGACCCCTAAACTCGAATTGAACACAAAAACCTCGTTATGCACCACCCCTTGTAACGCCTTTCTAAATCGTTGCTGATCAGACTCAGAAAGCATCAATCTACGTTTGGTGCTTCCTTGCCTAAGGTGTAATGCCTTTAATCTATGTTTCTGTGTTTCATGCATGTATTAGTAGTTCGTGGATCGCTGTTAAACCTTGCATCTTAGCATGTTTGGCCGCCGTATTTCCACGGGCATCGGCAATGGTGGTATCGGCTCCATTTTCTAACAACAACGACACGATCGATTTTTGATTAAATGTGGTGGCATAGATAAGGGCCGTAGCTCCGTTTTGATTGATAACGTTTACGTTGGCACCATGCTGGATCAGCATAGTGGCGATGTCGACATATCCCTTAAAACACACGCCCATCAATGCAGAATTGCCCGCCGCATCGGTCGCATTGATATCCAACGTCTCTTGCTTTAGTAAAACTTCTGTGAGTGGTACAAACCCATAATAGGTGGCCAATATCAGTGGTGTTGATCCTCGTTGATCCGTTGCATTTACCAAAGACGGCTCTTTTTTGAGCAATTGGGCCACTTTCTCCACATTGTTTTCACGAATGTGGTCAAACAGTTCTTCTAAAATCATAAAACAATATAATAAAACAGCATGAAACTCTTTCCTTTAGCGCTTATAATTAACACTTTAAAAGGTTTTCTGAGCGTATGAGACATCGACAGAAAAGAAATATCTTTACTGAGCAAAACCCAATGAATTTTGAAGGTAACAGTTACACGCGCAACAAAAGATGATGCGGTCATCATTGCACTTTTGGGAAGGGTCACTTTTGATGAGACCTTCGGACACCTTTTTAGTGATCGTCAGGACCTTACAGATTATTTTGATCGTACCTTCTCAGTCAAAAAAATACAACAGGGACTCGAAAAGCAGGATAATGTCTTTTGGCTTGCTTATTACGGTAATCTTCCCGTAGGCTATTTAAAGCTGAAAATTTCTTCTCCCAACCCATTTTTAGGATCAAACGAGCATCCTGCTCAGTTGCAAAAAATCTATGTGCTCAAAGATTTCTTGAGCAAAAAAGTAGGACGGCATCTCATGGATGCTATGTATGAAGAATTAAAGAGGACGGCATCTGGTCATTTATGGCTGTCAGTGCTAAACACAAATGAACGCGCCATCGGTTTCTACAAAAAAGGTGGTTTTTCAGTGTTGGGCGAACATACCTTCTCCATCGGAAAGGAAAACTTTGATTTTATCTATCTGGGAAAAAAACTTTAAACCTTACGCAAAATCTTAGCGGCTGCCTCAAGCGTTTCATCGGTCTTCGCAAAACAAAAACGGAGCACCTTATTATCTAACCCATTTATATTGAATACCGAAATAGGAATCGACGCAATGCCATGTTCTTTAGTCAAACGTTCGGCAAAATCTACATCACCCTCTTCTGTGATATTTTTATAGGAAAGCAATTGAAAATAAGTACCACTAGCAGGAATCGCCTCAAATCGGGAATCCTTTACCAGTGACAAAAACTGATCTCGTTTTTCTTGATAGAAAGAAGACAATCCCAGATAGTTGTCCGGATCTTTTAGATAGGTGGCTAACGCTCTTTGCATAGGATGATTTACACAGAACACATTGAACTGATGTACCTTCTTAAATTCATCCATAAGCGCTTTGGGTGCTAAACAATAACCCATTTTCCAACCGGTGTTGTGAAAGGTCTTTCCGAAGGAAGCGCATATAAAAGCGCGTTCTTTTAAGTCTGGAAACAGGCAAGCACTTTGGTGTTGTTCATTGTCAAAGATGATATGCTCGTACACCTCATCACTCAATAAGATGATATTGGTATCTCTTAAGATAGTTTCGAGTTGCAGCATATCTTCTTTAGACAAGACCGATCCGCTTGGGTTGTGGGGTGAATTGATAATGACCATTCTCGTACGAGAGTTGATCTTTGATCGAACTTCATCCCAATCAACAGAAAAGTCCAAGCCTTTGAGTTGAATATCGACCGTTTTTCCGCCGTGTAATTCTATGGCCGGTTCATAACAGTCGTATGCGGGCCTAAACACGATTACTTCATCTCCTTCATTCACAAAAGTGGCGATGATTGTGTAGATCGCCTGAGTGGCTCCAGCTGTTACGGTCACTTCCGTTTGAGGATCGTATTTCGAATTGTAAAGTTTTGAGACCTTTTCACAAATAGCTTCTCGCAATCCCAAATCACCTGGCATGGGTGCATATTGGTTGTACCCTTCTCGCATGGCCTTTGCCACGAGTTCGTTTAATGTGGTATCTGAAGGAAAATTTGGAAATCCTTGGGATAGATTAATCGCGTTGTGTTTGGCAGCCAAGCCGCTCATCACAGTAAAAATCGTCGTTTGAACGTTGGGTAATTTAGAGCGTCCGATTTGAAAGTTTTGCATGAATGCAAGTTACGGTTTCGCCTTGGTTTTTCCTTTTTGCGGGGTTGTTTTTTTGGTGGCCTCTTCATGGGCTTTCTTCACACCATCTTTTGCTTTTTGGGTGGCCTTTTCCTGATATTTCTTAAACTCCGTCTGTATTAGTTTAATACTGGACTTGTTCCCTCCAAAATATGCTTTCTTTAAAATTTCTAATCCTTTTTTTTGTTTGGATTCAAATTCTTTGACAAAACGATAGCCCCTCGAATTGTCATATCCAGTTATTGGTATAAAAGTCCCCGTACTGTTGCTTTTCTTTTTGACTCCAAAGCTTTTTCCATATTTTCGATAGAACTTATCGGAAAAAAACTGTGTGACCCCTTCGTCCATGTTTTTTCCCAGAGTTTCTCTGAATTTTTTCGATGAATAATGATGAATTATTTCATGTACTAACATCATAGGAGTCATTTTATGACCATGGATCTCACGTTTTTCTGGGTCATAAAGTGCTGGAAAATTTTCGTCATAGGCCATCCTGGTTCCTTGTGCCTTCATATTCTGAAGCTGTCTATTAAATACTTTTGCGTCTTCTTGCCCCTGAAGTACTTTCTTAAGTTTGCGATACCTAGCTAACTCTACTCCGAAAAGTATTTCTTTATCTAAGTCTGATTTCCCTTTAATCGATTTGAAGAATTCCTTTTTGGTGGGCACTTTATACTTGGAAGGTAACCCATCGTATTTTGCATAATTTTTTCGCCACTTAGTCCGACTTTCCTTGCTCGAAGACTTCCAATCTTTACATATTTTTTTCAATGACACACTCTGTAAATAGTCTCTCTTCTTATCAGAAAAGTCATCTCTCTTTTTATAATCATACACCTGTTGAGCGACTTTTCCCTTTGTCTTGGTGTAACTACCAAACTCTGTGATAGCTAACTTCTCTATCTTTTCAGCAAGGGACGTAACCTCGGTTGATTTTTTTTTAGTTTGCTTCTTTTTTACTATGGTTTTTTTCGAAAAAAATGGCTTGCACTTTTTCTCATGTTGTTTGGGAATAGATTTGTTATGTTCTTTCAGTTTAGTCATTGTAGAAAACAAATTTGAAAAATCGAAGTCTTTTCCAAAAGAGGCTTTTACCCCTAATTTCTTACTATTCCCAACTATTTGTATCTTGAGGTACTTCAACATTCAAGTTTATGGCAAGCACTGATAAGAAGGCCTATTGGCGTGAAAATCTCAAATACCTCGCAATTTTATTAAGCATTTGGTTTTTGGTTTCCTATGGTTTCGGAATTCTCTTGGTAGACCAACTCAATACCATCGAATTGGGTGGCTTTAAACTAGGCTTCTGGTTTGCACAGCAAGGATCCATCTATGTGTTTATCATACTCATCTTTGTCTATGTGCGCCTCATGAACAAGCTGGACAAAAAATACAACCTAGACGAATAATCCTATGGACGTACAAATATGGACCTATCTATTGGTCGCTATCACCTTTGCCATCTATATTGGCGTTGCTATCTGGAGTCGCGCAGGTTCTACCAAAGACTTTTACGTGGCTGGAGGAGGCGTTTCTCCACTGGCCAACGGAATGGCCACTGCGGCCGATTGGATGTCTGCCGCTTCTTTTATCTCTATGGCTGGGATCATCTCTTTTGCGGGTTATGACGGCTCTGTATATCTCATGGGGTGGACAGGTGGTTATGTACTCTTAGCGCTGTTGCTGGCTCCGTATCTTAGAAAATTTGGCAAGTTTACCGTACCCGATTTTATTGGAGATCGTTACTACTCGAACATTGCTAGATTGGTGGCTGTGATCTGTGCTCTTTTTGTATCGTTCACCTATGTAGCGGGTCAAATGCGCGGTGTGGGTGTAGTGTTCTCTCGATTTTTGGAGGTTGAAGTAAATACCGGTGTCTTTATCGGCATGGGTATCGTTTTGTTCTATGCTATTTTAGGCGGAATGAAGGGCATCACCTATACGCAAGTGGCACAGTATTGTGTTTTGATCTTTGCGTTTATGGTACCAGCCATCTTTATTTCGATCCAAATGACCGGAAACCCTATCCCTCAATTGGGCTTTGGTGACAGCGGAAGCGATGGCGTCTACCTGCTCGACAAACTCGACGGACTTCATAAAGAGCTTGGCTTTCACGAATACACTTCGGGCACCAAAACACGTGTTGATGTGTTTTTTATCACGGCCGCCTTGATGCTGGGAACCGCAGGACTACCGCACGTGATCGTACGTTTCTTTACCGTCCCAAAGGTGAAAGATGCGCGTAAATCAGCTTTATACGCCCTGATCTTTATCGCTATTCTGTACACAACAGCACCGGCCATTGCGGTGTTTGCCCGTACCAACCTTATTGAAACAGTTAGTAACCAACCATACGCTGATATGCCCGAGTGGTTCAAAAAATGGGAAACCACAGGTCTATTGACCTTTGATGATAAAAACGGGGATGGCACTATACAATATGTGGCCGACCCTGCTCAAAACGAATTGACCATCGATCGTGACATCATGGTTCTCGCGAATCCAGAGATCGCCCGATTGCCCAATTGGGTCATTGCACTCGTTGCCGCTGGCGGATTGGCCGCAGCGCTTTCAACCGCAGCCGGACTGCTATTGGTCATCTCGTCTTCGATATCACATGATCTGTTGAAGAAAATGATTGTACCCGATATATCCGAAAAAGGGGAATTGTGGGCAGCTCGTGGTGCGGCCTTGGTAGCAGTTTGTGTAGCAGGTTACTTCGGAATCAATCCGCCGGGATTTGTCGCTTCGGTCGTAGCATTGGCCTTCGGATTGGCGGCTGCGTCCTTCTTTCCGGCCATTGTGATGGGCATCTTCTCAAAACGCATGAACAAAGAGGGTGCAATCGCCGGTATGGTGGTAGGTCTCGGAATCACCCTTTATTACATTGCACGCTTTAAACTGCATTGGATCGGCGACGAAGCCACCAGCGGAAAGGATGATTGGTGGTGGGGCATCTCACCCGAAGGGTTTGGCACCATCGGCATGCTACTGAACTTTATCGTTTCGATTGTCATCTCTCGATTTACGCCGAAGCCTCCTTCAGAGATCTTGGATATCGTTGAAGATATTCGGATTCCTAAAGGAGCTGGAGAAGCGGTTGATCATTGATCATTGTCTATTGTCTTATTGTTTATTAAGACAATGTGTTCGCAATATGGGTTGTCCTCCTTCGCTATCTGCGATAGCTTCGGAGGATAAAAATCCTTTTTTACCAAATAAGTTTGATTGTTGGAAACTGTCACCCCTAGCACTACCGAAATCAAAATATATTTTGATTGAAGGTATCTGGCAAAGCCAGTCGAGGGGAATAGCTTCGGAGGGTGAAGAAAAAAAGACCACTATAACTTAGTGGCCTTTGCGTTTTTATATGAATGAGATTCCCGCCTTCGCGGGAATGATTAACCTTTTAACGTGGCTTTCAGGTATTCGCGGTTCATGCGGGCGATGTTCTCCAACGAGATCCCTTTTGGGCATTCTACTTCGCATGCGCCAGTGTTGGTACAGTTTCCGAAGCCTTCTTCGTCCATTTGTTTTACCATGTTCATTACACGGTCGGTCGCTTCGACTTGACCTTGTGGTAACAGTGCAAACTGTGATACTTTGGCCGAAACGAATAGCATGGCCGATGAGTTCTTACAGCTTGCTACACAAGCTCCACAGCCGATACAGGTAGCGGCGTCGAAAGCTGCGTCTGCATTGGCCTTTTCAATCGGAATGGCGTTGGCATCTACCGTGTTACCTGAAGTGTTTACCGAGATGAATCCGCCTGCATGCTGAATGCGATCAAACGATGTTCTATCAACCACCAAATCTTTGATGACTGGGAATGCTTTGGCTCTAAATGGTTCGATATAGATCGTGTCTCCATCTTTGAACTTACGCATGTGCAATTGGCAGGTGGTAACACCACGATCTGGACCGTGAGCTTCACCATTGATGTACAAAGAGCACATTCCGCAGATACCTTCACGACAATCGTGATCAAAGGCCACAGGTTCATCGCCTTTTTCAATCAATTCAGTATTTAATACATCTAACATTTCAAGGAAAGACATGTCAGGTGATACATCATTAATTTGATAATCGACCATTTTTCCTTTGTCTTGGGCGTTCTTTTGACGCCATATTTTTAGTGTTAGCTTCATAACCTTTTAGGTTTTTCATTTTTAGCGAATAGCGAAGAGTAAAAAGCGACTAGTCATTTCTCTTCAAGCCGCCTGATTAAAGCATTCAACATTTTGCTTATCTCAACAATAGAATTCTCTATAACTTCACTACTTTCTATATAATTTAACTCCTTCGTTATTAAAATTTGTGTCTCCAGTTCATATAACGACCCTCTCGCTATCCTAAGGAACTGGACATAGCTTTTTCTCGATAATCTACCCCAACCCTCAGCTATATTAGATGGGATAGAAATGGCAGAGCGACGCATTTGACCTATAAGCCCGAACTTTTCTTCTGCTGGCAAATGTTTTGTGATTTCATAAATCACTCCCACGAGGTGCATTGATTTTTGCCAAACCAACAACTCCTTATAAGATTTCAAACTGGTCTTTGCCTCTTCGCTCACTCCTAATCGCTATTCTCTTGTTATCAAGTATTACTTCTTAAAATGAACGTTGTCCCATCTCATCGATCTCTAATCCTGCTTTTTCAAAATCCATTTCCAATCCTTTGGTCTTCTTTAGGATGAAGTTGAGTAGCAATGCGCCGATCAATCCAAAAATAAAACCTAAGATTCCGTATAGAATTGGCATAAAAAGCATGGCAATACCGCCTCCAAAAAGGCCAATGGAATCAGCTCCTGAGTCTCCAAATCCGTTAGCCGCTCCGGCTATCGAAAAGATGAAAAACATCGGGACCACAATGATCAATGAAAGTAAAGCGTACAGTGCTCCTACGATCACTCCCCACTTTACTGGGTCGATTCTTTTGAGTTTTAACTTTAGTATACTCATCTACTATTATTTGTAAGAACGTTGTTTCAATTCGATATTCTCGTACGTCAATGCTTCTTTGTGCAATACTGCATCGCTAGGCGCTCCTTTATACTCCCAAGCGGCTACGTAGGTGAAGTTTTCGTCATCACGCTTTGCTTCGCCTTTTTGCGGACCGTCGAGCTCTACAGATTCTTCTCTAAAGTGTCCTCCACATGATTCGGTACGGTGTAATGCATCTTTTGCGAATAGCTCTCCTAACTCCAAGAAATCGGCCACGCGTCCTGCTTTGGCTAGTTCTTCATTGAACTCATTAGCTTCTCCAGGTACACGAACATCTTTCCAGAATTCTTCACGCAATTCGGCAATCTCTTTGATGGCTTCGGTCAATCCTTTTTCGTTACGAGACATTCCGCATTTGTTCCACATGATCTTACCAAGCTTCTTGTGGAAATAGTCAACTGATTTGGTTCCGTTGTTGTTGATCAACTTGTCAACACTTTCGCGAACGGCCTTTTCTGCCGCTTCAAACTCTGGTGAATCGGTTGAAATAGGTCCGGTACGAATATCATCTGACAAGTAATCACCAATGGTATATGGCAGCACAAAATACCCGTCTGCCAAACCTTGCATCAAGGCTGACGCTCCCAAACGGTTAGCACCGTGATCTGAGAAGTTGGCCTCACCGATACAGTACAATCCTGGAACGGTAGTCATCAAGTTGTAGTCAACCCAAACACCTCCCATGGTATAGTGTACGGCCGGGTAGATCATCATTGGTGTTTCGTATGGGTTTTGATCAACGATCTTTTCATACATCTGGAAGAGGTTTCCGTACTTGTTCCTCACCACTTCCTGGCCTAATTTCTTAACAAGTGCAGCATCGTCTTCATTCAATCCTTTTACGTGTGCTTGCTCTTTTCCGTAACGCTGAATTGCTGAAGCAAAGTCCAAGTATACGGCCTCGCCTGTTGCGTTCACTCCAAAGCCAGCATCGCAACGTTCTTTGGCAGCTCTTGATGCCACATCACGTGGTACTAGGTTACCAAAGGCTGGATATCTTCGTTCTAGGTAGTAATCTCTATCTTCTTCGGCGATGTCAATAGGTTTTAGCTTTCCTGCTCTGATCGCTTCTACATCTTCTTTTTTCTTCGGAACCCAAATTCGTCCGTCATTACGTAACGATTCTGACATCAAGGTCAATTTTGACTGATGGTCTCCCGAAACTGGAATACAGGTTGGGTGAATCTGTGTGTAACATGGGTTTGCGAAATGCGCTCCACGTTTGTGCGCTTTCCAAGCTGCTGTTACATTACTTCCCATCGCGTTGGTGGATAAGAAGAATACGTTTCCGTAGCCTCCCGTACCCAACACGACAGCGTGTGCCGAGTGACGTTCGATCTCACCAGTAACGAGATTTCTGGTAATGATACCTCTAGCTTTTCCGTCTACAATAACGACATCAAGCATTTCGTGACGGTTGTACATTTTGATCTTACCACGACCGATCTGGCGGTTCATGGCAGAGTAGGCTCCGAGCAACAATTGCTGTCCGGTTTGCCCTTTGGCGTAAAAAGTTCTAGAAACCAATACCCCTCCAAACGAACGGTTATCTAGCAACCCACCGTAATCACGTGCAAAAGGAACTCCTTGTGCCACACATTGATCGATGATGTTTGCCGATACCTCAGCCAAACGGTATACGTTGGCTTCGCGAGAGCGGTAGTCTCCTCCTTTTACAGTATCGTAGAAAAGACGGTAGTTAGAATCTCCGTCTCCTTGATAGTTCTTTGCTGCATTGATTCCTCCTTGCGCGGCAATCGAGTGCGCACGACGCGGAGAATCTTGAAAGCAAAATGCTTTTACGTTATAGCCAAGTTCTGCGAGCGTTGCTGCTGCCGAACCTCCGGCAAGACCTGTACCTACCACAATCACGTCGATCAGACGTTTGTTGGCTGGGTTCACCAAGTCAATTTTGTTTTTATGATTTGTCCACTTATCTGCTAATGGACCTGCTGGTATTTTAGAATCTAATGTTGCCATATTTCAGAAAGTGATTTTTAGTGCATTAAGTGATGATACAAAGCGATAAAGACAAACCCAAGCGGAATCCCGATGGCGTATACTTTGCTAAATCCTTTAAGGCCTTTTGTGTATTTGTTATTTGCTCCAACAGATTGGAAAGCGGAGTTGAATCCGTGTAACAAGTGCATCGCTAAAAGAATAAACGACACACAGTAGATCCCCACTCTTACAGGGCTATGAAATTTCTCGACAAGCTCTTGGTAGTAACGAAAGCCTGATGCTACATTTTGAGGTTCGATAAGACCTGACATATCTCCGTCAACATACTTTACTGTGATCTCATGTACCCAAAAATCGTAGAAGTGAAGTCCTAAGAACGCCAAGATGACCAATCCGCTGATCAACATATTTCGTGACATCCAGCTCGAGTTTGCACTTCCTAGGTTCTTTGCATACTTTACATTTCTAGACCCTGCATTCTTTGCTTCTAATACAAATCCCATCACAAAGTGAAAAACAACTGCAAAGATCAGAATGGGCTGCGCAATAAATTGTACCGCCCAATTGGTTCCCATAAAATGAGAAACCTCGTTGAAGATATTTTCACTAAATACAGAGGTGATGTTAATTGCAAAGTGTTGTAGGAGGAAAATCATTAGAAAGAAAGCTGAAAGTGCCATGGCAAACTTTCTTCCAATCGAAGATTTTAATAATCCGCTCATTATAATTCTGAGTTAGTTAAAATTGCACACAAAATTACTCTATAGGCTCGTCTTTAACAAACTTTAGCTGTCGTTTTCAAGACAATTTAGAATAGATTTAAGTAACCTTACGCGTTTGTTTAGGCTATGTCGCTAAAACGTTTGCGAACCAACATAAATATTAAACAAAACTCCAACCCCCAAAATGGGAGTTGGAGTATCAAACCAACTATTACAACTCATAGGCGTGGTTTAGAAAAGGTCAATAGAGGGCCAAGATTTGATTCCTTTGATGCCATCTTCAATCGCCTTGGCAAGCGCTCCTCCTTGACCGCTACCGTTTCCGGTAGAGTTTGAAAGGATGGCGTAACTGATATTATTGTTCATCTTTTTAATTCGTGTGCTGGTACCAGACATTCCACCGCCGTGGGTCATCAAAGAACCAGAGCTATTTACTCCCCAACCTTTGGCATAGCCACTATTGGCAGAAGATCCCTTGATCATCGTATTGAAGGTCGATTTTTTGATGATGTCCTTTTTGCTCGACTGTCCGTCAACACGAACCATTAATCGCATGAGGTCTACCGAAGAAGCGATCCACCCACCGTGGGCGTCCATTTTGCGCATCTTTAGCACGTATGGGTTTCCTTCGGGATTGTAGTATCTCACTTCTTTGTAATACCTTTTGTCAAGGGATTCTCCACCGATACGCATTTGTGTAATTCCGCAAGGCTTCAACACTTTTTGTTTTACGTATTTCTCATAGCTCATGCCTGACTTTTTAGCAATAACTCTTCCGAGAACGCAGTATCCGAAGTTTGAATATTCGTAAAGAGACCCTGGTGTATGCGAAGGGTTTCTCCCGTCTAAGATTCTTTTGAACAACTGGGCATAGCTTTCCTTTTTGCCAAGCTGCATGGCTGCGCTCCACTTGTCAATAGTGGTATTTGGATTCGAATTGTGATCCCAAGCATGCCCCCCAGCTGTGTGCTCTAACAGTTGTTTTACCGTTACTGCTTTTTCTCTGCTACCATAAGGTTTAGAACCGTAGGTGGTGCCAAGAATGCGTCCAGGCCCAAAGACCTTGTCAGAAAGCTTCAGTTTTCCTTGCTCGACGAGCTTCATGATAGCCACACCGGTAACTGGTTTTGAAACACTGGCCAATCGAAATAAACTTGTAGCTGCGGCAATCTCTTTCTTTGATTTCTCACCATAACCGTAACCTTTCGCATATACGAGCTTTCCGTTACGAACGATGGCAATTGAAACGCCAGGAATTTTGAAGTCCTTCATCACCTTTTTGATCTTGGAGTCTAGTTGACTTACGTCTGAACTTTTCCAACCGCCAACACTTCTAAAAGCAGCTGCATAGCCTCCGCTTTTTCCGGCATCGTGACCACTCACGCTAATTGGCTTAAACCCTTGATAGTAATGATTGTCCACTTGCAACTGATAGTTCTTGTTGCTCATGCCGTGGCGTGCACTGTATCTTCCGCCCACTTTCTCAAGGATACACGCATAATAGGTTTTTCCGCTTACATCATAACTGTCGACCTGAGTAACACGATAGCCTTTTTTCCAATACTTACTGACCTCAGCTTGATACTTGCTACTGCTTAACCCGTGACGTGTGATCTGGTTTTTGTTGTTCGCCTTTCTCCAGATAGCCGCATAATATGCCTTTCCCTTGATTCCGTAGCCACTAATGTGCTCCAACTTGTATCCAGCCTTGTAGTTTTTGGTCGCCTCCTTTTGGTATTGCGAACCTGTCAATCCATGACGAGCGATCAAGCCCGAAGTACTTCCCTTCTGCCAAATAGCGGCATAACGGGCTCTTTTTCCATCATAATAGCCATCTACATGTACCAAGCGATAGCCTTTTTTATGATACTTGGTGACCTCTTTTTGATAATCGGTTCCCGACAAACCATGACGAGCTACTAGGCCAGAGGTGTTTCCTTTTTGCCAAAGGGCCGCGAAGTACACCTTGCCATTCACATAGTATCCATCAACATACGTAAGACGAAATCCGCTTTTGTGAAATTTGGTCACCTCATCCTGATACTTTTTTGGGGTCATGGCATGACGTGCCGCCCAATTTTTGATCGCGCTGTTGGCGTCAACCTCAAAAAGGCCTTCATTGGCACTTACCGTTCCGAACATCAGAAGCGATAAGAGCATCCAAACTGCATTTTTAATTACATTTTTCATTGTTTCGTGATTTTTAATTTGACTAGGCCAAACGTAGAAACAACGGGGGTTTGAAGTGTCCTAAATCTTTGAATTTAAAAGATATGGGACTTGATAGGGTGTTTTTCCTTGTAGTCTGACGGGGACATTCCCGCGTGTTTTTTGAAGGAATTATAAAACGCAGATTTGGAGTTAAAACCTGCTTCATATCCAATGGCCAACATCGTATATCCAGAAAATTCAGGGTCAATCAACATAGATTGCGCTTCTTTTACGCGGAAACTGTTCACGAAGTCTGAAAAATTATACTCACTGTGTTTATTGACCAATTGCGAGAGATAATTGCTGCTGATATTCAATTTTTCGGAAGCGACCGTGAGATTAAGTTCGGCATCGCGATAGATCTTTTCACTTTCGAGCAAATAGCACAATTCTTTAAAGTAGGCGTTATCATTGGTGACTGGCGAAGTGCTCTTTTTAGAAAGCTGCTGAAGCTTCGTAGCCGTGAGTTTGGCAATCAATTGAAATAGGAAAAGATGCCGCTCTTTGAAGAAATCTTTCTCAGAATGTTCAGAGTCTAACACGCCTAGCGTACTTCCTTCAAAAACAATAGGAACCGCCAATTCTGAAGCACGTAGCTGATCGTCCATAATGTACCTTGAATCTTCGGTTACGTCTGATATAAGCTCCCATTGTTGTGTCTGCGCTACCGTGCCTACCACGCCTTTTCCTAACGGAATCTCAATAGGGCTCAATATCTTTTTTTCGCCGTGTTCTTTATTGCCATATGCTGCTTTTTGGACCAACATTCCGCGGTCTGCATCCAACACATAGATCACACAGTCTTCGAGGTCTAGTTTTGCAATGCAGTTTTTCACGATATCCCAAAGCACTTCTTCTTCTTTGTTCTTATCAAAGAGTGAAGAGGCGAAATAACTAAGTATTGCCGTTACTTCGTATTGACTATCCTTTAGCACATTTAATTCGGAAGCTGTAAACACTTTATTGAGGCCTAGCATCTGATATTTGGTAGCCACCTCTTTTAGGGATGCTTTTTCTTTTTGCCGTCCTTTTTCGTGCTGTCTTAAGTGGCGTTCGCCCAAAAAGAAGAAGGTATAATAGAATCCCAGATACGCTAACCACAACGGATAATACGGACCGTGACCGCCTACGCTGTCATCGATTTTAAGATACAGCACAATCAATAACCAAAATACATTGAGCACCACGAGCGTCATATAGGTTCGGCGAAGCCATTGTGTTTTCTTTACTACGATCTGATAAGGCAAGGCTCCTAAGCTGAGTTCATGGGCCTTAATGATGCGGTAGTTCCAAAAGGCAAGCAACAATGAAAATACGACCGCTACGTTTTCATCTACCTCAGCGCCGAATTGTGCGACCGTGCGTTCAGGTATCCAAGGATATCCGAGGACCACATTGACCTTGAAAAGTGAATAGATCAAAAAGAACACCACAAAAGGAGTGAGCAAAGCATATCGAAACTTTTTAAACAAAGGCTTCTTTTCAAGATACCAACATGTAAAGGCTGTAAAAAGAACGGGCGCCAGATATTGAAACGGAAGAAAGAAGACCAACAAAGCGGGATATGACTTTGTTATTTTAATATCGATGAGCATGAGTTGCAACATCACTAAATTACTGGTGATCATAAACCAGTAAAAGAATTTCATCGTCTTTTTCTGCTTTCCCTGCAACAATCGCACGACAGACATGAGCACAATGCTCAATGATGCCAGCAGTATGACGGTATTAAAGAAATTCCAGTGCATGTTAGTTGATAAGGTTCCGTATAAAAATACGAATGAAATATGAAGTAAAAGAAAAGGCCCCAACAAATGTCAAGGCCTTCCATCTTTTATATGCGTTCTTTATTTGATTTCGAACGTGGTCTTTTTTGAAGTATCACCCGTTGACAACTCTAGAGTGTAGGTTCCCTTTGGCAAGTAATACTTGTCGTTTTTGGCCTTTTTCAACTCGGCTTTCTTGTTTTTCTTTAGGTAGGCCTTTCTTCCCTTTTCAGAAATGGTAAGATCATATTTTGCTTCGTTGAATCCTTTGTCTGCAGCTACAGTGAATTCATCTAACACCACCTTCTTTTCAGAAAGAATTCGAACCTTGTGATCTCCTGCAGTCTTGGTATAGAAGGTAAAGTCCAATTCGGGCTCAAAGACATCGGCCCATGTGCTCCATGAGCGACCCCATCTGCTGGAGCGTCTCATTGACTCGATATCGAAAACATGTAATGCCTTTGCCAATAGCTTGTCATCTACTTCTTGTAGATTCGCAATGCTTGTTCGGTAGATGCTTCGTCCGTGGGTACCTACAAGCAGGTCTTTGGCATCTGGCTGGATCACGATGTCATGAACAGCCGCCGCCGTCAACCCTTTGTCAAAGGCATTCCAGCTTTTACCTTGATCAAAGGATACGTATACCCCGTTATCGCTTCCGACGTAGAGAATATTTTCATTTTCGGGATCTTCCTTGATGACATTTAATGGTGACAATGGAAGATTGGATTTGATGTTCTTCCAAGTTTTTCCGTAGTTATCACTCATATATACATAGGGTGTGAAATCGTCCCAACGGTATCCATTAAGTGTCACATAGACGCGTTCTTTTTTGTGCGCAGAAGCCACCACGCGGCTTACCCAAAGGTCTTTCGGGAAGGTCGAAGAAATATTCGTCCAGCTACCCCCTGCGTTTTTTGTTACCTGAACGAGTCCGTCGTCGCTTCCAGTGTAGATCAATCCAAATTTGAAAGTCGATTCGTCAATGGTGGTCAAGGTGCCATAGGCCACGTTTCCTTTTTTTCCGCCTTTGGTAAGGTCGTCAGAAATTGCTTCCCAATCGTCACCCTGATTCATGGAGCGCATCAATTTGTTTCCGCCCAAATACAAGATATCCTGATTGTGTGGAGACAATAGTATCGGTGTTTGCCAATTGAATCGATAGGGCGATTCTCCCAATTCATGTTTTGGCTGAATGTACTCTTGTTCGTCATTGCCGCGATCCAGTCGAAAGTAGTTTCCAAACTGGTACCCCGTGTACACAATGTTCGGGTCACGGCTGTCGATCTGAATCTGCATTCCGTCACCACCCATGATGCTCTCCCAAGGGTATTGACCCGATTGATGCCATCTGCGATTTTCACCAGCATTATGAGCACCCACCCAAACACCGTTGTCCTGTAATCCGCCATATACGTGATACGGCTTTTGATTGTCGACATTGATCGCGTAGAACTGCCCAACAGAAGGTGAATTGTTCTTGATCCAGGTTTCGCCATCATCGTACGAAATATTGATCCCGCCATCGTTACCGTTTACCAAATGGCCAGGCATCTTCGGATTGATCCACAAGGCGTGGTGATCGGCGTGTACGTTTTCGGCACTGATGGACTCCCAATTATTTCCGCCATCGCTTGACTTGAGAATCGGAACGCCTCCAATATACACCTTGTCTTTATCGCTAGGGTCTACGCGAATCTGCGCAAAATAATATCCATAGCTATAGAAGAGGTCGTCGATGTATTTTTCGTTCATCTTTTTCCAACTAACTCCTCCGTCCTCACTTCGGTAAACTTCGGCCCCAATAACTGGTGTGTCAAACAACATGGAATTTGCGTCTTCTAAATATTTAGCAATGTCCACAGGTTTTGCGTTGCCGCTTCGCACCATTTGTTTTACATTTTCGGCGCGGTACTTTTCCTGAAAATTATTTTCCTTTAAAAAGGTGTTGAGTTTTTTGTCTTCCAACGCCAAGAACTCGGTCTCGGTCATGGTCTTAAAATCTTCTTTGGTAAGTCCTTTTTTCTCCTCGTCTTCTTTGTCCTTCTCTCTTCTAAACTGGCTGTCGTGTACAGCATAGATCACCTTATCATCAAAAGCATCCAATCCGATTCGGCCTACACCATTTCCAGTTGGGAAACCGCTTCCTTCAACAGAGACCTTGGTCCAAGTTTCGCCTGCATCGGTGCTGCGATAGATGGCCGATTCTTCACCACTTCCGTCAAAGTTCCAAGCTTTTCGGTCCTTTTTCCATGACGCGGCAAATTGCACGTTGAAATTGTTCGGAGCAGCTACCATGTCAATAATCCCTGCTTCGTCAGAGACAAACAAAGTTTTTTTCCAGGTCTTTCCGCCATCGGTGGTCTTGAACACCCCGCGTTCTTCATTAGGTGAGTAAAGATGCCCAACGACACCTACGACAACCTCATCTGGGTTGTTCGGATTGAGCAGGATGCGACCGATATGGTGGCTGTCGTGCAGCCCCATATTTTGCCATGTTTTACCGTTGTCGCTGGACTTGAGTATTCCGATGCCCGAATACGAAGAGCGAGAAGAATTGTTCTCGCCAGTTCCGACCCAAATGGTCCCGTTTTTCCAATCTACGGCGATTTCACCCACATTTTGTGTTTGAGAACTGTCAAGAATGGGCTCGAACGAAGTACCATTATTAGTGGTGTGCCAGAGTCCGCCAGACGCATAGGCTGCATAAAATTCAGTCGGGTTTTCTGGATTTACATCCACATCGACGATACGACCACTCATCACGGTAGGCCCGATGTTTTCGAATGAAATATTTTTAACAATCGAATTTTCAATAAGTGCGTCGCGATCTTGTAGCGCCTTTTGAAAAGCTTCGGCTGATGTAGCCGGCTGTTGTGCCGAAACGACCCAACAGATTATGATGCTAAGCATCGAAAAGAAGTAAGATTTCATTTTTGTTGGTAGTTAGTCATTAAACTTCTGAAAGTACACCTTGCTAAAAAATTCTCAAAATTTTTACAAGAAGTTTAACAGCAAACATAGGCAATTCGGTAGAAATCAACATTTTAAAATGATAACTTTTTAACAGTTATATTGATAATGCGTTTTTGTTTTTGTTAATTTATTACTTATTAAACAACTAACAGATTAAATTATGGAAGAGTATTTACCGTTGATCATTCAATTGGTCAGTGGAGCCATCGGAGGTAATATCGCAGGCTCCTTACTCAAAAATCTATCGCTGGGTAGAGTTGGAAATTCAATCCTTGGTATCCTTGGAGGAGGCCTTGGAGGCTATTTGTTAAACATGCTTGGCATCGGTGATGGCGGCGGAGGCATGGACCTCACAGGAATTCTTGGAAGTGTAGCCGGTGGAGGTGTTGGCGGTGGCGTATTGATGGCCATTGTCGGAATGATCAAAAAAGCGATGAGCAAATAAGCAACATGCTATCGATCTACGTTAATAGGGAACTAAAATTTTAGTTCCCTTTTTTTATTTCTTCGAATCAAAGTCTTTATTTTTGAGGGTATTTAAACGTCAACAATCATGAAGTACTTTCCTATAGACCGTAATCTGTTTATCAAGAATCGCAAAAACTTTATGGCGCAAATGAAGCCTAACAGTCTTGCCGTATTCAACTCGAACGACCTGTATCCTGTTTCGGCAGACAGTTTACTCCCTTTTGAGCAACACCGAGACATCTTTTATTTAAGTGGTGTGGATCAAGAGGAAAGTATTCTCATATTGTTTCCGGATGCTCCTGAAGAAAAGCATCGCGAGATCTTGTTTTTAAGAGAAACCAATGAACACATCGCTGTTTGGGAAGGTGAAAAGTTGACCAAAGAACGTGCTTTAGAAGTTGCTGGCATTAAGACCGTCTATTGGCTCCAGGATCTTGAAAAGGTATTTTTCGAGATCATGACGCAATGCGATACCGTCTACGTGAACACCAACGAACACTACCGCGCCAATGTCGAAACAGAAACCCGCGAAGATCGTTTCACCAAATGGTGGAAGGAAAAATATCCTGCACACAGTGTTGCGAAAAGCAATCCGATCCTTCAAAGGCTTCGATCGGTCAAAGATGCTGTTGAGATCGACCTGATCCAAACGGCTTGTAACATTACCGAAAAAGGATTTAGACGTGTGCTTGAGTTTGTGAAACCTGGTGTTTGGGAATTTGAGATCGAAGCTGAATATATGCACGAATTCTTGCGAAATCGTTCGAAGAAATTTGCGTACACACCGATTGTTGCTTCTGGAAACAACGCCAACGTTTTACACTATATTGAGAACAATCAACAATGCAAGGAAGGCGATCTTTTATTGATGGATGTCGGTGCTGAATACGCTAATTACAGTAGCGACATGACACGTACCATTCCTGTATCTGGACGCTTTACCAAAAGACAGCGTGAAGTTTATGATGCTGTTTTACGAGTAAAGGACGAGGCGACAAAAATGCTCGTTCCTGGTGAATTGTGGAAACCGTTTCACGTGGAGGTTGGTAAGATCATGACCTCCGAATTATTGGGGCTTGGATTGATCGACAAGGCTGATGTTCAAAACGAGAATCCCGATTGGCCAGCGTATAAAAAATACTTCATGCACGGTACCAGTCACCATATCGGATTGGACACCCATGACTACGGACTGCTTCACGAACCGATGCAAGCAGGCAATGTATTCACTGTTGAGCCGGGTATTTATATTCCTGCGGAAGGTTTCGGTATTCGATTGGAAGATGATGTGGTCATTCAAGAAAATGGTGAGCCGTTCAACTTAATGCGTAACATTCCTATTAAAGCGGAAGAGATCGAGGAGTTGATGAACAACAAGTAACCTAAAGACACTTTAGTATTCTAAAATGTCATGCCGAACTTGTTTCGGCATCCTTTGTTTCCTAAAAAGTCTTCTCGACCCTAACGAGATTCCTGCCTTTCTTCTTCGCTAAAGCTACGAAGAACGTTGGCGCAGAAATACTTCACTCTTGCTCTAATGAGATTCCTGCCTTTCTTCTTCGCTAAAGCTACGAAGAACGTTGGCGCAGAAATACTCCACTCTTGCTCTAATGAGATTCCTGCCTGCGCAGGAATGTATTAGCCAACACAAAAACCACTACTGCAGGTAGTAACCAAGCGAGACTGTAATTTCCGAGTGGAATCACATCTTTGATCGGTTGCATGCTTTCGGCATATCCGATAGAAGATAGAAAGTCGGGGATGCTGAAAATGATCGTGGTGATCACCGTAGCTCTAAATACGCTGGCACCCGTATATTTTTCTGGAAGTACATTTAACAGGATCAAAATAATGGTGATCGGGTAGATGAACATCAATGCCGGAATGGCCACTACAATGATCGAATGTACGTCCAATTGCCCCATCAGCACTCCGAGAATACAGGCAATCACCGCAGTCGTAGTATAAGCTTGCTGCGATTCTTTTAAGAGTCCTTTGACAAAGTCAGATGTTCCTGTGATAATCCCGACCGCCGTGGTAAAGCACGCCAACGAGACCAACACACTTAGAAAGGTGCTTCCGATGTTTCCAAGGGTCTTCAAACTAATGCCCGAAAGGAGTTGCGTGCGCGATACTTCGGCATCAAATTCCGTATTAAAAAGGGCTCCATTGACAATCAATCCTGCATAGATCAAAAAGAGTCCGATAGCTGCTAATATCCCTGCGCGAGCAATCAACGATTTTTTATCTTCAAAAGTGGTATGTCCTTTTAAATTGAGTGAAATAATAATAACTCCGCCAATCACTACGGCTCCAATGGCATCAAAGGTCTGGTACCCTTCAAGGAGTCCGTCGATGACTGGAAATTCAAAGAGCGAGGCATTCATTTCGGGATGTGGCGAAAAAATCCCAACGCCGATAATGGCCACCAAAATGATGATGATCAATGGTGTCAAGAATTTTCCGATAATATCGAGAATTTTGGATCGATTCAACACAAAGATGAGTACCAATACAAAGTACACAGCACTTGTTAACCACGGACTCGTTCCGAAGAAAGGTTGAATCGCCATTTCATGCGTAACAGAAGCCGTTCGTGGTGCAGGTAGTGATATCGAGATTGCGTAGACAATCAAACAATAGATCAATGCGAATTTGGGCGAAATCTTCTTGGCAAAATCCAACATGGTCCCCTGCAATCTTGCATGGGCGAAGATTCCCAGCAAGGGGAGCCCAACTGCAGAAATGAAGAAACCAAACGCCACGAGATACCATTCGGGGCCCGCTTTAAATCCTAATAGAGGTGGCAATACTAAGTTTCCTGCTCCGAAGAACATAGAAAAGAGGGCGAATCCGGTGACAAAAGTTTCTTTCGTTTTGCTCATAGGGTTGTTTTATCTTCGCAATATAAAATTTTGGAATGACTACTCCGTACAAAGGCATTAAGATTTTTAATACAACCCAAGGCGAGGGAAAAGCAATCGTGCTGCTGCATGGTTTCTTAGAAAGCAGCACCATGTGGGAGCAATTAGCTCCCGTATTTGCCAAGACCCATCAAGTGATCACCATCGACCTTTTGGGCCATGGACAGACGGATTGTTTGGGGTACGTTCATACCATGGAAATGATGGCCGAAGCCGTTGAGGCTGTATTGCAAAAGCTCGGTATTACATCGGCTTCATTCGTCGGACATTCAATGGGCGGTTATGTTTCACTCGCTTACGCGGAAAAGTTTCCCAAAAAGGTTGAAAAGCTGATCCTGCTAAATTCGACGCCCTTCGAAGATTCTGCAGAAAGAAAGAAAAACAGGGATCGAGCTATTGAAGCAGTCAAGTTCAATTCTAGAAATTTCATAAGCATGTCAATTGCCAACTTGTTTATCCCAGCCAATAGAAAAAAGTTCTCAAAAGAGATCGACGCGCTAAAAGCGGAAGCATTAAAAATGCCTATTCAAGGGATCGTCGCAGCCCTTGAAGGGATGAAAATTAGAAAGGATCGATCGTTTCTATTGACGAATCAAAATTTTAACAGCTTTATTTTTTTGGGCACACAAGATCCAGTGATTTCATTCAAGGAAGTAACCGGAAAAATACAAAGTACTGATTGTAAGACTATTACGTTAAATGATGGTCATATGGGTCATCTCGAAAATTTTGAAGATGTAAAAAAGCACTTACAACATATTTTAGAGCAATAACTCCATGATTGTTTGGTGGTTACAAAAAAAATTTTAATTTTATGACACCCAAATCAAATTAACCTATTACGAGTTATGCAAAAATCTACCCCCAAGAATAGCTTCTCAGTAATGAGACTTTTCTGCGCCGTTTTCGGGTGCCGCTTCAAAATCACACGACGCGTTACATCGCACATCAATGAATACGAGTGCATTCATTGTAAGAAACAAGGCACTACCGATGTCAAAGGAAACATTGCCTCGATGACTCCTCAATTGAGGGAAATCAATGAGACGCTGGCGCATCTGTATAAGAAGAAAAGCGCGGTAGCCTAATCATTGGCCAACGAATTCCATCCTTGGGCCTTTAATGGAATTTTAGTTTCGGCTCTGGTAATCAAATTGGCTCCTTCGTTTTTTTCGGTCATGTGACCTATTACCGTAAGATTCGGATTTGCTTTGATCTTTGGATAATCTTCCTGCTTTATCGTAAACAACAACTCATAGTCTTCACCGCCGCTTAACGCGACCATCGTACTATCGATCTTGAATTCTTCGCATGTTGAGATCACCTGTGGGTCTAACGGAATTTTATCTTCATAGAGATTACAACCAACGTTTGACTGTTTGCAAAGATGCAGTACCTCAGACGAAAGTCCGTCGCTGATGTCGATCATCGATGTAGGCTTTACCTCTAGATTTTCTAAAAGGGTAACGATGTCTTTTCGCGCTTCAGGCTTTAATTGTCTCTCTACGATGTAGGTATACGCATCTAGATCTGGTTGATTGTTCGGGTTTACTTTGAACACTTCCTTCTCGCGCTCCAAAACCTGCAATCCCATATAAGCGCCACCCAAGTCTCCAGTAACCACTAACAGATCGTTTGGCTTAGCACCATCGCGATAGCTCAACATATCTTCTTTGGCTTTTCCGATGGCAGTAACACTGATCAGTAAGCCTGTGGTCGACGAAGTTGTATCGCCCCCAATTACATCTACATTATAAAGCTTGGCTGCCAATTGAATTCCGGCGTACACTTCTTCGAGTGCTTCGAGCGGAAATCGATTTGAAACCGCTACCGAAATGGTCACCTGTGTCGCTTCGGCATTCATGGCATAGATATCAGACAGATTTACAATGACAGCTTTGTAGCCCAAATGTTTCAAGGGCATATAACTTAGGTCAAAGTGAACACCTTCGACCAATAAGTCGGTCGAGACCACTACCTTATCATCTTTGAAATCCAACACAGCTGCATCATCGCCAATTCCTTTTACGGAAGAATCCTGCTTTATTTCAAAATGCTTTGTCAAATGGTCAATAAGCCCGAATTCGCCTAAAGACGAAAGCGGGGTACGTTCTTGGTGCTTGTCTTCTATCATGCTGCAAAAGTAAGAAGCTTATTTCAGTCTATAAAACCCAAGGTATTGCGAAATTTGTAACGAAAACCCTCTGCTTTAACATAATACACAACTTTTTATGTGTTTTTCTGTAACATTTACACTATTTTTGGCGCTACATACAACAACTACTATTTAATAATGAACCGCAAACTACTATTACCCCTACTCATGGCGGCCTCAATTGCTATTGCACAAACTCCTTGTGACAGCGGGATGGCAGGCTCTTATCCATGTAATGACTACGACCTTATGTCCAACGTACCCATCAGCGTATTGATTACCAATACCGCCGGAGGAACGAACACCCCAGAAGGAAGCGACTCTTGGGGATGGACTGACCCAATGACCGGTAAAGAATATGCCATCATTGGAACTACGCACAACACTGGATTTGTTGATATTTCTGATCCAGTGAATCCTATTTTTCTTGGATACTTACAACGAACTCTTGGAACAGGAACTAGTTTTTGGAGAGATGTCAAAGTGTATAACAACCATGCCTACATTGTAGCAGACAACGTAGGTGCACATGGTGTACAGATCTTTGACCTAACCCGTTTACGCAACGTAACAACCCCACCTTTGGTGTTTACCGAAGATGGCCGTTACACAGGCGTTAACAGTTGTCACAACATTGTAATCAATGAAGATACAGGATTCGCATATCTTGTGGGCTGCGGAGGTTTCTTTAGCGGAGGCCCTGTATTCCTTGACCTTAAAACTGACCCTAAGAATCCAACGGCTGCAGGGGGATACTCTGCTGAGGGTTACACACACGATGCTCAAGTAGTGACCTACAATGGTCCAGATACTGATCACACAGGAAAGGAAATCCTAATTGGTAGCAATGCCAATGACGTTTTGATCTTGGATGTAACCGACAAATCAAATCCAATAAAGATCACCAGTTTTAGCTACCCAAATGTTGGGTATACACATCAAGGGTGGTTTACTGAAGACCAAAAGTACTTTATTCTAGGTGATGAAGAAGATGAATCCAACTTTGGATTTAACACCCGCACATTGATCTTTGATTTTACAGACCTGGACAATCCAAGTTTGCACTCTACATATCTAGGACCAAACAGTGCTATCGACCACAACCTATATGTCAAAGGCAACCTTTTGTATGAATCTAATTATTCATCGGGGTTGCGTGTTATCGATATATCGGGCATAGAGACCATTGGTGCTAACACATCGCACAATGATGGTGACGGATTTGATGAAGTTGGCTATTTTGACACCCATGCGGCAAGCAACGCAACAACTTTTAATTTTGGATCATGGAATGTTTACCCCTTTTTCGCTAGTGGAAATATTATCATCAGCGACATCAAAGGTGGACTTTTTGTTGTTAGACAGTCGGGCACACTCGGACTTGACGACCAAAGCATAGGAGCATTCAAGATGTTTCCAAATCCGGCCAAGGAAAAAACAACTCTTAGAGCTCGAAACGGAGAACGTATTGAGCGCGTAGAAATCTTTAGTGTACTCGGTAAGCGGGTAGCACTTCACCCAGACGTCAATCAGCAAGAGTTTGATATCCCGCTCGGAGGCTTGTCTAAAGGGATATATATGGTGCGTGTGAACGCACAATTAACGCAAAAACTGATCGTTAAATAATAGACATGAAAGGCGCATAGCGCATTATCACATACAACTTATTGATTTTGTGCGCTTTTCATTGTAGCTTTAACCATAAAACTGCAAACAAATGAAACGCATTGCCCCACTACTCATTTCATTGATTCTCTTTGCGTGTTCTTCAGACGATGGAACAACATCAACACCTGTTGACCCAACTCCGATCGATCCTGTTGATCCGCCCACCACACCTGCCGTACCTTGTGAAAACGGAATGGCAGGAGCATATCCATGCAATGGTTATGATTTAATGAGCAACATCAATTTAAACACCATGGGCGCTACCAGTGCCAATGACTCATGGGGTTGGACGGACCCAACGACTGGAAAAGAATACGCATTGATCTGTCTAAACAATGGTACTGGGTTCATAGATATTTCTGAGCCTACCGAGCCGGTGTATCTCGGAAAACTACCAACAGCCACTACAAGCAGCAGTTGGCGCGATGTCAAGGTATATAACAACCATGCTTTCGTTGTGAGCGAAGCATCCAATCACGGAATGCAAGTGTTTGATCTTACCAAATTGAGAAATGCTACCAGCACACCCACCAATTTTACAGCAGATGCCAATTATTCAGGTTTTGGAAGCGCCCACAACATTGTGATCAATAAGGATTCGGGTTATGCCTATGCTGTAGGAAGCGACACATTTGCCGGAGGGCCTCACTTTGTGAATATTCAGAACCCTACCAGCCCAACACCTGCTGGAGGATATCAACCAGACGGATACAGCCATGATGCGCAAGTTGTCACGTACAACGGTGGAGACACCGACCATCAAGGCAAAGAGATCTTATTAGGGAGCAACGCAAATGAATTGGTCATTGTCGATATTTCAGACAAGGACAACCCAGTTCGAATCTCTGCAATATCATATTCAAATATTGGCTATACACACCAAGGTTGGTTCACTGAGGATCAACGCTATTTCATTCTTGGAGATGAGGTAGACGAACTAGATTTCGGATTTAATACCCGTACCATTGTGTTTGACCTTACTGATCTAGATAACCCCGCATTTCATACAGAATACTCAGGGCCGACGGCGGCTATCGATCATAATGGCTATGTAAAAGGAAATACTTTCTACATGGCCAACTATACTGCTGGTGTTCGTTTTTTAGACATCTCAGATATTGAAAATCAAAACATAAGCGAAGTCGGGTTTTTTGATACGCATCCCGGAAACGATGGTGCTAACTTTAATGGTGCCTGGAGCGTTTATCCATATTTCACCAGTGGCAATATTGTCGTCAGCGACATCAACCTCGGATTGTTCGTGGTGAAAAAAAGTAATTAGGGGGTAAGCATCCCTTCAAAAAAGCAATGATGATGAAAAAAACGATTACCCATTCTCTTCTTATTGCCGCTATAGCGGTCTTTGCCTCCTGCTCTTCAGATGATGGTGGAGGTGGAGGGGATGATGGTCCAATTACCGAACCCTTTCTAGGACAAATCGATTGGACACGTACCTTCGGTGGTACTGAAGAAGACAATGCGCAAGCCGTAGTGACCACTCCGGATGGCGGCTTCGCTATCCTTGGATTTTCTAAAAGTATAGACGGAAACATTACAGATCAAGATGCCGAAAACAATGACTATTGGTTGATCCGTATGGATGCCCAAGGAAACCTGTTATGGAATAAGACCTATGGCGGAAGCGAAGACGAACGCGGACAAGACATCACCACTACTTCAGATGGCGGATTTGCCATTGTGGGCTACAGCCGAAGCAGTGACCTTGACGTCGGCGGAAACGAAGGCTTTCACGATATTTGGGTTGTCAAGGTAGATGCCAACGGTAATATGCAATGGGAAAAGAACTATGGTTTCTCAGGAAGCGACCAAGGATTTTCAATCATTCAGACTTCTGATGGCGGGTACTTCGTTTCAGGATTCTTGGATGTTTCAGCATCAGGAGGAGATGGCAATGATGATGCCCCAAGCCGAAGCGCCCAACACGGCGTTGGTGAATTCTGGGGACATAAACTAGATGCCAACGGAAACTTACAATGGCGCCGCTATTTTGGCGGAACCAATAATGACCGCTCGAACGATGTACTCCAAACAAGTGATGGCGGTTTCTTAATGGTCGGATCTTCAGAAAGTGATGATTTTGACATTACAGACCCTAATGGAAGCTACGACTTCTGGGCAGTAAAAGTTTCTGCAACCGGCACTATGGAATGGCAAAAGTCGTTTGGAGGATCCGGTATTGATATTGGTTACTCGGTGGTCAAATCGGATGATGGGGGCTACCTAATTGCTGGAGACACACGAAGCAGCGACGGAGACATATCCAATTTAAAAGGATCAGCCGATTTCTGGGTAGTCAAAATCAACGCCACTGGTGGTTTGGTTTGGGAAAAGACCTATGGAGGTACCGATTTCGAATCGGCACGCTCCATCTCTAAAACTGCCGATGGCAATTACATTGTCTCTGGAAGTTCTAAAAGCACCGACGGAGACCTTACCAATAACTATGGGCAAAATGACTACTGGCTCATAAAGATCAACAACAACGGAACCCTCCTTTGGGAAAAATCGTTCGGAGGATCCAACCTTGATTTTGCCTTTGACGCCAAAGAAACTCCTGATGGAAAGTTGGTCATCATCGGAAACACTGAAAGTAACGACAATGACGTTGCAATGAATCGCGGCATCAAGGATGCCTTTATCGTTAAAATAAAATAATCCTCAATAACAACTACTATACATTATGAAATTTTCACACCTCTTTACAGGTCTTATGATCGCCTCTCTATTCTTCTCTTGTAAAAGCGATGACAACGATGGCACAGGAAGCCTTACCATCACTTTTGATAACAAGGTAGGAGCCTCAGACCTTGTGCTTAACACAGGCTCTTACACCAACGGAAGCAACGAAGCGTACGAAGTGACCACGCTAAAATATATCATCTCTAACATCGTTTTGACCGATACCGACGGAAACACTTTCGAGTACCCAAAAGAAGACAGTTATTTCTTGATCAACGAGGCTAACGCAGGTAGTCAATCAATAACTCTTACTAACGTAAAGGCAGACAGATATACCTCTATCAAGTTCGGATTTGGGGTGGATCAATCGAATTATCCACTCAACGGAATGCAAAATTTTGTACCAACAGCCGAAGAAGAAGACATGTTATGGAGCTGGTCTGCAGGCTATCAATTCATTAAATTTGAAGGAAACTATACGCCACAAGGTGGTACTGAAGGCACCTTCATCATGCACGTAGGAAGCCATGGCACCAACTTAGACAACTACAAAGAAATCACGCTATCTTTGCCTAGCGAAGCGAGAGTGTCATCATCGAGCACACCGACGCTTAGCATCGAAGCTGATATCGCTAAAGTTTTAGACGGAACGCATACGATCTCGATTGAAAACAAAGATGAGATCCAGGTCGATCCGGTAAATGCACCTTTGATCGCTACCAACGTCACCGGAATGTTTACTGTTACAAACGTTCAATAATAAACCTATGAAGTACCTAAGCCACATACTTATTGTACTCCTAATCGCAGGATGTTCTAACGAGAAGCTCGACATGATGGTCGATCCTACTCCTACGACCAATAACAACTTGGAGCTTACGGTACCTTCAAACTTTCCGCCGCTTACATACGACATCGCCAATAATCAACCCACCGAAAAAGGATTCGAACTTGGCAAAAAACTCTTTTTTGATGGGAGGTTAGCCTCTGACGGTGTCGTATCTTGCGGCTTTTGCCATATACAAAGTTTTGCCTTCACACACCATACACACATCGTAAGTCACGGAGTTGACGGTGCGTTAGGTACGCGAAACGCACAACCGCTTTTTAATCTTGCCTTTCTCAATGAATTTACCTGGGATGGCGCCGTGAACCACTTAGATCTTCAACCGATCGTTCCAATCACTTCAGAGGTTGAAATGAACGAGACCATTGCTGGTGTATTGGCCAAACTGCAAGCAGACTCGCAATACCCACAGATGTTTGCCGATGCTTTTGAAAACGGCGAGGTCAATGCCGAAAACATGCTCAAGGCATTGTCGCAATTTATGGTCATGATGGTCTCGGCAGATACCAAATACGACAAGTTTAGCCGAGGTGAAGGAAATGTGACCCTGTCGGCAGATGAAACCGAAGGACTCGCTCTTTTCAATCAAAAATGTGCTTCTTGTCACACTGGCGAATTGTTCACAGACCAATCGTATCGCAACAACGGACTTCCTGTTGACCCGCAATACAATGACATTGGCCGTGAGCGTGTTACAGGACTCCCAGAAGACAAGCAGAAGTTTCGAGTTCCAACCCTAAGAAACATACAAGAAACCTTTCCGTATATGCATGATGGTCGTTTTGCTACCCTTGAAGATGTATTGGACTTCTATAGCGATGGTGTAGTCGACTCTGAGACACTAGACCCTTCATTAAAAGAAAACGGCCAACTCGGAATCCCGCTTACTTCCGAAGAAAAAACCAAGATCATAGCCTTCTTGAAAACCCTTACCGATGTCGATTTTTTAGAAGACGACCGCTTTTCTGAATTTTAATTCCTGCGAAAGCAGGAATCTCTGAGCTAAGACAGGGAGATAGTCATCAATCTTCAATTATTTTTCAATAAGCATCGCTCCAATTGCCACATTATTTAACAGCTAGATTGGCAAATTCAAAATTCGGCATTCGAAATTCATAATTTTGACTGATGAGCAATAAAAAACCCCTATTGATTCATTTGTTATATATATGTTAGGTTTTATGGAAAAGAACGCCAAATAGCATATCTTTGCACATTATTTAGACATAATCTATTTAAACATTATGATCAAAGTATCAGATACAGCCAAAAAGAAAGTCGTAGAGCTAATGACCGATGAAGGATTTAACGCTACTACAGATTTTGTACGCGTTGGAGTGAAAAGTGGTGGATGCTCTGGACTTTCGTACGAATTGAAGTTTGACAATTCAAAAGCCGATGAAGACAAGATGTTTGAAGACAACGACGTTCGCATCATTGTTGACAAACGCAGCTTTTTATATCTAGTGGGAACCACTCTAGAATATTCTGGAGGATTGAATGGAAAAGGATTTGTTTTCAACAATCCCAATGCCCAAAGAACCTGTGGCTGCGGTGAAAGCTTTTCACTTTAATAGATAGACTGAAAGATTGATAAATACCTGCAATGAGCAAGTTTACTGAAGAAGAATTAAAGAAAGAACTCGAAACCAAGGAATACGAATATGGTTTTTACACAGACATTGAGTCTGAAACCTTTCCCGTTGGTTTAAATGAAGATATTGTTCGTGCCATCTCTGCCAAGAAGGAAGAACCCGAATGGATGACCGAATGGCGATTGGAAGCCTTTAGAGCGTGGGAACAAATGGAAGAACCTGAATGGGCGAACGTGAAATACGAAAAACCCGATTTTCAGGCCATCTCTTATTACTCGGCCCCGAAAGCAAAAGACAAATACGAAAGCCTTGACGAAGTAGATCCAGAGTTGTTGGAGACTTTCAACAAGTTGGGCATTTCTTTAGAGGAACAAAAACGTTTGGCGGGTGTTGCCGTTGATATCGTGATGGACTCTGTTTCTGTTGCGACCACCTTCAAAGAAACACTTGCCGAAAAAGGAATCATTTTCTGCTCGATCTCTGAAGCGATCCAAGAACATCCTGAATTGGTCAAAAAATATATCGGTACCGTCGTGCCGCAAAAGGACAACTTTTACGCAGCATTGAACTCTGCCGTATTTAGTGATGGTTCTTTTTGCTACATCCCGAAAGGGGTACGATGCCCAATGGAATTATCAACGTATTTCAGAATCAATCAAGCAGGAACTGGACAGTTCGAAAGGACATTAGTGATTGCTGATGAAGGTAGTTATGTAAGCTACCTTGAAGGTTGTACGGCTCCGTCACGTGATGAGAACCAATTGCACGCTGCGGTAGTAGAATTGATCGCGTTGGATGATGCCGAGATCAAATACTCAACCGTTCAAAACTGGTTCCCTGGTGATAAAGAAGGACGCGGAGGTGTCTTTAACTTTGTAACCAAACGTGGAATCTGTGAGACCAACGCCAAGATCTCTTGGACGCAGGTTGAAACAGGATCGGCTGTAACTTGGAAATATCCTTCATGCGTGTTGAAAGGTGACAACTCTACGGGAGAATTCTATTCGATCGCCGTAACAAACAATTACCAACAAGCCGATACCGGAACCAAAATGATCCACCTTGGTAAAAACACCAAGAGTACCATCATTTCGAAAGGTATCTCAGCAGGAAAGTCACAAAACAGCTATCGCGGACTCGTACAGATCAACGCTCGAGCCGAAAACGCGCGGAACTTCTCGCAATGTGATTCGCTCTTGATGGGCAATAAATGTGGTGCACATACCTTCCCTTATATAGAAGCAAAAAATAAATCGGCTCAGATCGAGCACGAAGCTACAACCAGTAAGATCGGTGAAGACCAGATCTTCTATTGTAACCAGCGTGGTATTGATACCGAAAAGGCAATTGCGCTGATTGTAAATGGTTTTAGCAAGGAAGTATTAAATAAACTTCCGATGGAATTTGCCGTTGAGGCTCAAAAACTACTTGAGATCTCTTTGGAAGGTTCTGTTGGATAAACAACCTCCAAACCAAATCAACCAAATTATGAAGAAGTTCTTTGTTATCATTTTTGTGTTTGCAGCACTGACCAGCTGTAAGAATGACCAAAAAAAGGAAGAAAGTGTCGATACTGAAACCAAGACCGAGGAAGTCGCAGACTTGACCACCATTAGTGGTGAATTTTTGTTCTTGGAAGATGCCGCCGTCTTAAAGACCCACTCTGAAGTTTACGGGGTGGTCATTGATGACAAGATGCACGAATTGAATAACAAATGTCAGCCGCTGAAAAAAGAGGTGTATGACATGATTCCGGTAGTGGTGAAAGGAAATGTACTACCAAACCCAAATGAAGAAGGCTGGAAAGAAGTCATTGAAATAAAAGAAATCGTTTCTGTATCTGCACCGGCAGCCGAAACGACCACTGTGATAAAAGTTAAAGAAGAATAACGATACCATGTTAACGATTAAAAATCTACACGCAAGTGTTGAAGACAAAGCGATCCTAAAAGGAATCGATCTTGAAGTAAAAGCTGGAGAGGTACACGCTATTATGGGACCTAATGGTTCTGGAAAAAGCACCCTATCATCCGTAATTGCAGGAAAAGAAGAATATGAAGTGACAGAAGGCGAAATCCTTTTAAAAGGAGAGGACATCTCTGAATTGGCTGCCGAAGAGCGTGCGCATGAAGGCATCTTTATGTCGTTTCAGTATCCTGTTGAGATTCCCGGGGTGTCTGTAACCAATTTTGTGAAGACCGCGATCAATGAGACGCGTAAAGCAAAAGGGATGGAAGACATGCCTGCCAACGAAATGCTCAAGAAGATCCGTGAAAAGGCCGAATTGTTAGAGATCGATCGCAAATTCCTTTCTCGCTCTTTGAATGAAGGATTCTCTGGAGGAGAGAAAAAGCGTAACGAGATCTTTCAAATGGCCATGCTAGAACCGAAGCTTGCTATCTTGGACGAGACCGATTCTGGATTGGACATTGACGCGCTTCGTATCGTTGCCAATGGAGTAAATAAATTGAGAAGCAATGATAATGCAGTGGTGGTAATCACGCACTATCAGCGTTTACTAGACTATATCGTTCCTGATTACGTACATGTTTTGCATGACGGAAAAATCGTAAAATCAGGCACCAAAGAATTGGCGCTTGAGTTAGAAGAAAAAGGATACGACTGGATCAAGCAAGAAGCGGGAGTTTAATCTGTTTGCTGTACCACAGAAACAAAAGAAACAAGAAACATTTTGTCTAAGACAAAATAAACTTGAAGCTGAAAAAAAATGGATTTAAAAGATAAGTTAGTTTCTTCCTTTATGGCCTTTGAGAACAGGGTAGACATCGATGCGCCTGTTCATGACATTCGAACCGAAGCAATCAAGCGATTCGAAGAAAAGGGCTTTCCGAACAAAAAAGAAGAAGCGTGGAAATATACCTCGCTAAACTCGGTATTGAAGCATGATTACAGTGTTTTTCCGAAGGAAGAGAACGTACTAGAATACCCTGAAGTAAAGAAGTACTTTATTCATGATATCGATTCGTACAAGATCGTTTTTATCGATGGTGTTTATAGCTCACATTTGTCGCAAACAACGCATGAAGGAATTGACGTTTGTTTAATGTCTGCGGCACTCAGCAAGCCTAAGTACAAGATCATCATTGACAACTACTTTGACAAAGCAGTTAAGCGCGATGATAGCTTAACCAACTTAAATACGGCCTTTGCCAATGAGGGAGCCTATATTCACATCCCGAAGAACAAAGTAGTTGAGAAACCAATACAGATCATCCATTTCGCGACTGGAAGCGAAGCAGCATTGATGCTTCAACCCAGAAACCTGATCGTGGTGGACGAGAATTCGCATGTACAGATCATAGAGCGTCATCAGAGTCTTACTGACAATGCGATCCTTACCAATGCAGTGACTGAGATCTTTGCGAATAAAAGGGCTATTGTGGATCATTACAAGATTCAGAACGATCGTCAGACGGCATCACTCGTTGACAACACCTATATCTCACAAAAAAGAAACAGCCATGTTTCGGTACACACCTTCTCTTTTGGAGGAAACCTGACGCGAAACAACCTGAATTTCTATCACACGGACGAACGTATCGATTCTACCTTAAAGGGAATCACGATTATCGGCGACAAGCAACATGTTGACCACTATACCTTGGTGCATCACGCGCAACCAAATTGTGAAAGTCATCAAGATTACAAGGGCATCTATGCCGATAAGAGTACGGGTGTCTTCAACGGAAAGATCATCGTTGAGAAGGAAGCTCAGAAAACAAATGCGTTTCAGCAAAACAATAACATTCTAATCGATGACAAGGCAACGATCAACACCAAGCCACAGCTAGAGATCTTTGCTGACGATGTAAAGTGTTCGCACGGATGTACTATAGGGCAATTAGATGACGACGCCCTGTTTTACCTTCGTACCCGTGGAATCCCTGAAAAGGAAGCCAAAGGATTGCTTACGTACGCCTTTGCAAACAACGTACTAGAAAGCGTGAAGATTCCGGCGGTAAAGACACGTATCAACAAATTGATCGCAAACAAACTGGGTGTAAATCTCGGATTCGACCTATAACAACTTATGGCATCATCGACCCAACATACTTTTGACGTTGCAACCATACGTAAAGACTTTCCTATTCTAAATAGAGAAGTGAATGGTAAACCTCTGGTTTATTTTGACAACGCTGCCACATCACAAACGCCAAAACAGGTAATCGATACGATCGTGGACTATTATGAAGGGTACAATGCCAATATTCATCGCGGGGTGCATACGCTTAGCCAAGAAGCTACTGATGCTTATGAAGAAGCCCGTTTTAAAGTGCAACGACATTTTAATGCTGCCAAATCTCACGAGGTTATTTTCACTTCAGGAACAACCCATGGGATCAATTTGGTAGCCAATGGTTTTGGGTCTTTCCTAACGGAAGGTGACGAGGTCATCGTTTCGGCACTAGAGCACCACTCGAACATCGTACCATGGCAGATGCTGTGCGAACGCACTGGTGCTACGCTGAAGGTGATCCCAATGAATGAAGAGGGAGCACTTGAAATGGAAGCCTACGATCAATTGCTCTCCAACAAGACCAAGCTCGTCTTTTGCAACCATATTTCGAACGCACTGGGGACCATCAACCCAATAGAAGAGATCATCGAAAAGGCGCATGCGGTCGGTGCGGCTGTGTTGATCGACGGAGCACAAGCATGTCCGCATATCAAACCAGACGTTCAAGCGTTGGATGTTGACTTTTATGTTGCTTCGGCTCATAAAATGTGTGGCCCAACCGGTGTCGGTATTTTATACGGAAAAGAAGAATGGCTAAACAAGCTTCCTCCGTACCAAGGCGGAGGCGAGATGATCGCTACCGTTACGTTTGAAAAAACCACTTATGCTGATCTTCCGCATAAGTTTGAAGCCGGAACGCCAAACATCGCAGGAGGTATTGCCTTTGGTTCTGCCATCGACTACCTCAACAACATCGGTTTTGACGCCATCGCATCTTACGAGAACGAGTTGTTGCAGTACGCTACCGAACAATTGCTTCAAATCGACGGACTAAAGATCTACGGTACCTCCAACAAGACCTCTGTGATCTCCTTCAACATCGAAGGCATTCACCCGTATGATATAGGGACCATCGTCGACAAGCTCGGAATCGCTGTTCGTACAGGTCATCATTGTGCCCAACCGATCATGGATTATTTCAAAATCCCAGGAACCGTGCGTGCATCTTTCGCTTTCTACAACACCAAAGAAGAAATCGATGCGTTGGTCGAAGCTGTGAAGAAGGCACAGATGATGTTATCGTAAATAACTCCGCTATCAAGAAATCACATTCTTACATTGGCAGAAAGTATTGAATAGCAACGATTCTTGTCGTACTTTTGTGGAAAATTTTAGGCGAATGACCATCACCGAAATACAGAATGATATCGTGGACGAATTTTCAATGTTCGACGATTGGATGCAACGCTATGAATACATGATCGAACTGGGGAAATCACTTCCGCTAATCGATGAACAGTATAAAATAGATGAAAACCTCATCAAGGGCTGCCAAAGTAGAGTTTGGGTACATGCCGAATTGAAGGACGATAAAGTACATTTTACGGCCGACAGTGATGCCATTATCACCAAAGGCATTGTTGCTCTGCTTATCCGTGCGTTTTCTGAGCAGCATCCAAAGGATATCATGGAAGCCGATACGGCCTTCATCGATGAGATCGGTCTCAAAGAGCATTTGTCACCGACACGTGCCAACGGATTGGTCTCCATGATCAAACAGTTAAAGATGTATGCCATTGCCTATCAAACGCAGTTGAGTTGAATCGTTAATTAGTTTAGAGTATAGGTGTTTAGAAATAAATACGTAAGCAAAACAATACAAAGCGACCAAATTGTAAACGCTAAACTCATAAACTTTAAACTACTATACATAAACAACAAAAAAATGAGTGAAACCACTATAGATACCAATGCTCTCGGCGAAAAGATCGTTCGTGTACTCAAGACCATCTATGACCCTGAGATTCCCGTAGACATCTACGAACTCGGACTCATCTACGATGTGTTTGTAAACGAAGACTACGACGTTAAGGTATTAATGACCTTGACCACGCCTAATTGTCCGGTAGCAGAGACGCTTCCGGTAGAGGTTGAAGAAAAGGTCAAGTCATTGAACGATGTTCGCGATGCGAAGGTAGAGATCACCTTCGATCCACCATGGACCCAAGACTTGATGAGCGAGGAAGCAAAGTTAGAGCTAGGACTGTTATAGTTCTTTATTCCTGCGAAGGCAGGAATCTCAAGGGGTAACTCAAAAAATAAATTCTATTAACTTCTCCCCTTTGCGAGGGGAGGTGGCCGAAGGCCGGAGGGGTGTTGTCTCAAATATTTTGAGCAAGTCACATAAGATTCCTGCCTTCGCAGGAATGACATCACCATGAAAGAAGAAATAGTAAATCGCGTAGCACAAAGCAAACTGGTCACTTTTGACCTTGAGGAACTATATCCTGAAGGAAAGCGCATTGTATTGGACATCAAGGATTGGCTGTACGAAGGATTTATTCTTCGCGAGAAGGAATTCAGAACCTTTGTCAAAGAGCATGACTGGAGTCAATACCAGAACCAATATTTGGCACTTAGTTGTTCGACCGAAGCAATCATTCCGGGGTGGGCCTATATGTTAATTACCACGCATGCCGCTCCTTTTGCTAAAAAAGTGGTTGTTGGCGACCTTGAGCAGCTCGAATCTTCAATCTATCAAGATATCCTTAGCAGCATTGAGCTTTCAGACTACCAAGACAAACCTGTCATCATCAAAGGATGCAGCCATAAACCTGTACCTCAAAATGCCTACCTGATGGCCACTCAGCGACTGCAAACGGTGGCTAAAAGCATCATGTACGGAGAGGCCTGTTCATCGGTTCCGCTATTTAAAAGAAAATAGTAGCACTTTATCGAAAATCCATTTCGTGCTTCTTGTCGTACTTCTATTACAAGAACATTGGTTATTTTTGCACCGAAATTAAACTTGACGACATGAAGAAAACTATCTTATCATTCGCATTGATGCTAGTAGGAGCTGCTGCCTTTGCACAGGATGAGGCCACAGAAGAACCAAAACAAGGTTGGACCAAAACCGGAAATATCTCTTTTCTATTAAACCAATCTTCGTTTGACAATTGGGTTGCTGGAGGTCAGAGCAACATCTCTGGAACTTTGGGTATTAACTACGACTTTAACTATCTAGGTGATGGATATACTTGGGACAACAAGATCATTGCTGCCTTCGGACTCACAAAGATCAAAGGACAAGACACTCAAAAATCAGACGACCGCTTTGAGTTCAACACCATTTATGGAAAGCATGCCAGCGGAAACTGGTACTACTCTGGTTTCTTGAACTTCAAAACACAATTTGCTGACGACCTAGACGGCGATACCGAAGGACCAACAAAGTTGTTTTCACCTGCTTATCTACAAGTAGGGCCTGGTATGTTATGGAAGAAGAGCGACAACTTAAAAGTAAACTTTGCTCCAGCAACAGCACGTTTCATCTTTGTTGACAAGGACTTGACGCTTCCTGATGATGCCTATTTTGGTGTTGAAGAAGGAAAGAGTACGCGTTTCGAGTTTGGAGCTTCAATCAGCGGTTACTACAAGTTCAATATCATGGAGAACGTTTCTATGGAGAACATCTTGAACTTGTACACCAACTACCTTGAAGACCCACAAAATGTTGACCTTGATTACACCATGAACTTGGTGATGACCATCAACAAATACTTATCTGCTAATTTGGCGTTTCAAACCATCTATGACGACAACGCATTTAGAGGGTTTCAAACAAGAGAAGTATTTGGCCTAGGGGTTAACTACGGATTCTAATAAAGTTTATAAGTTTAATCGTTTAACTGTTTAGAAGCAAAACAGTATACACTAAACTCATAAACATCCAAACGTATAAACTAAAAAAGCCTTCGTCAAATGACGGAGGTTTTTTCTTTTTGGGCGTGTGCCTAACGGCACCTTGCTTTCGGCAGTCGCTATCAATTTGCATCTCGACTGCCTTTGGCAGATATCTTCAACCAAAATATATTTTGGTTTCGATAGTGCTCGATGTGACAATTGATGAGTTCCAACAGAGCCTCAATCAATCACGCGGTTACAAATTTCGAATCTTTAATTATTGAATATTGGATAGAAAGGCACCTCCCCTCTAAAAAGAGGGGATGGAGGGGTGTGTAAAAACTCCATGTAAATCTTATACACCTCCCTTAGTCCCTCCTTTTTAGGAGGGAAGTTAAGAAGGAAACAGATTCCTGCTTTCGCAGGAATGACAACGACCAAAGGCAAGGCCACAGACTAATTCCCCTTTAAGGGTTAGGGGGCTTCCTACTGCCCTTCAGTGTATTCAGGATACAGGAAGTGGTTGTATGGAAAGCGTGTGATATGAATCTCACGAACCGCTTCGTACACCTTCTTTCGAAATCCTTCTAAATTTTCTTTGTTCAATGCCGAAATGAACAAGGTATTCTCGTCACCCATCTTGCTCATCCAGGTTTGTTTCCACTCGTCAAGGGTGTAGTGTGCCTTGGTACGTTCAGTCACAAGGTCGTCTTCATCGATTACCTCAGGTTCGTAATTATCGATCTTGTTAAAGACCATGATGGTTGGTTTATCCAAGCTCTTGATCTCTCCAAGAATCTGGTTTACTGAGTCTATGTGTTCTTCGAAGTTAGGGTGCGAAATATCAACTACGTGTAATAATAGGTCTGCTTCGCGTACCTCATCCAATGTACTTTTAAAGGACTCTACCAATTGTGTTGGTAGTTTCCTGATAAACCCTACTGTATCACTTAGTAGAAACGGCAAGTTTCCGATTACCACTTTACGAACAGTCGTGTCAAGGGTTGCGAACAATTTATTTTCGGCAAATACCTCACTTTTACTCACCACATTCATCAGCGTAGACTTACCTACGTTGGTATATCCTACTAAAGCCACACGTACCAGTTTCCCCCGGTTACCGCGTTGCGTTTCCATCTGACGGTCAATCTTTTCGAGCTTCTTTTTCAACAACGCGATACGGTCGCGCACAATACGTCTATCGGTCTCGATCTCGGTTTCACCCGGGCCACGCATTCCAATACCCCCTCGTTGACGTTCAAGGTGTGTCCAAAGTCCGACCAATCGAGGTAACAAATATTCGTATTGGGCTAATTCAACTTGTGTACGGGCGTAACTGGTCTGAGCGCGCTGCGCGAAGATGTCCAAGATCAACCCTGTACGGTCCAAGATCTTGCAACGCAGGGTTCGCTCGATGTTCTTTTGTTGTGCCGGCGTCAATTCGTCATCAAAGATCACGGTACCGATCTCATGTTCGGTCACAAAAGTCTCGACCTCTTCCATCTTCCCAGAACCAATAAACGTCTTGGGATTGGGCACATCCAAACGCTGGCTAAAACGCTTGACCACTTCACCACCGGCGGTGTAGGTCAAGAACTCAAGCTCGTCTAGGTACTCTTTGAGTTTTTCTTCATTTTGGTCTTTGTTGATCATTCCAACAAGTACCGTCTTTTCATAATCTAACGTCTTCTTTTCTAGCATATCCTCGATTGAAAGTGCAAAGTTAACGAAGATCTTGTATTTTGTATTATGTTTTGGTACGATAAACTCTTTAAATCGCTAGGTTTGTGATCGTAAACCAAAACCCTTCAATCTCTAAAAAACATCCTATGGCCTTTTCGATCTTCGGCAAAAAAAACACGGGCAATGATATTCATACAGTTGCCTTTTACAATCTGGAGAACTTATTTGATACAGAAGACAACCCTTACACGTTGGATGACGACTTTACCAAGGAGGGTAAAAAACGCTGGAACAAAAAGCGCTATGAGAAGAAACTATACAAACTGGGAACGGCTATTTCAAATGTTGGCTATGACCAAGCGCAGAAGGCACCAGCAATTGTTGGTGTAGCTGAAGTAGAGAATAAACGAGTGCTCGAAGACCTTATTGAGAGCAAACACTTAAAGAACAAAGATTACGATATCGTTCATTACGATTCGCCAGACGAACGTGGTATTGATACGGGGCTGATTTTTCAAAAGCGTTATTTTGAGGTGGATCATAGCGAGGTGTTTTCTTTAGAATTGCTTGACGAACGAGGAGAACCCGATCGCACTCGAGACATCCTTAAGGTTTCTGGGGCGCTCAATGGGGAATATGTTCATGTACTTGTGAATCACTGGCCTTCGCGTCGTGATGGTGCTAATGAAACCGAATACAAACGTGTTATCGCCGCACAAAGAGCGCAAGGTATTGTTGCAGACATTAAAGCCAATGACCCAGATGCCAAGGTAATTATCATGGGCGATTTCAACGATGACCCGTTTAGCAATAGTATCAAAAAACACTTGGTCACCGACGGACTTTATAACCCGATGGAGACCTTACTCTCTTATGAAAAAGGAAGCCTCAACTACAAAGGACAATGGAATCTCTTTGATCAAATTATCTTTAGCCACAACTTCTTCGAAACGGATGGGAAAGGCCACAAATTTGCCCATGCCGATGTATTCAATGATCGCTTCTTAGCCGAATGGAAAGGTCGCTACAAAGGCAATCCATTTAGAACCTACGTGGGTCGTAAGTACTTGGGTGGGTATAGCGACCATTTTCCGGTCTTTATTCAGCTTAGGAAGCAGTAATTAGCTTTTAGTATTGAGTAGTGAGATATGAGTATTGAGACTGCTACTTTTTTCTATGAGATTCCCGCTTTCGCGGAAATGACATTAAAACGGTCTCAAGGAGAAATTCTCATTAAAATAATCGTACTCGCCCATGGCGTCATAACCCACTCCTGTATATCCTTTGAATGTATCCACGACTTTTGGCACCATGGGGCCTGTTTTGCTTTGAACATTGGCGACAGGCCAAAGCATGTCAAAGGTCTCTCCTTGTATCATTTCTGAAGGTTTCATCCATCCGCCAAATACTTTGGCATTTTCTATTGGGGTACTATTAGGTACATCGTACAAAAAGCGCAATAGTATGTATACCTTAGACAGTTCGTCTAAGTCCCCGCGATAATGGTCCGTGTAAGTGGCAAGTGATTCTTTGATATCTAACTGTTCTATAGGGTCCTCACTTTGGCTAGATTGTATCAAGACTCTGGCCACATTGAGCATGTAAACATTGTCATTATCGCTGTATCCATCACCATGGGTCCAAGCTTTTGCCTCACCCAAAAGTTGAAATATCTTTCCACCTCCTGGTTTCTTTTTTTCCTTTTCTTTTTTACTCATATCGGGTACTGTAGTTAAGTCATGTTTTTTGGGGTCTTCACAACAATTCCACTTGGAATCCAAATTATGGTCTAATGCACATTTCGCTTTCCAGAATTTAGGCTTTTTTGTAGTGGATGGTAAGATCCCAGCATAGGTTTTTGGATTGTTTGCTTTGAAATCGGCTGGCAAAGTCAGGTTTTCAAAAAAGCGGACCTTTCCTTTGTAACTAGAAGATCCCTCGGTGCCTGGACAATTGGGCAATTGATAAGTGTCGTCTTCTTTATCACCTCCTTGTGCATAAGTGGTCACTTTCTTTCCTGCATTTACCTTCCAGGCTTCGTAATAGGTGATATCTTCAGCATCACAGTCACTTGGGCATTTTTTATCAATGCTTCTTTTAATGGTAAGTTCTTGCACAAACCAACCCCCTTTGGGCGAGTTCTTTTCGAGTTCAAGTTGAACCACCCATTTAAATCCCCCGCAATCTTCTTTTGTTGGCCCCTCTATGTTATTGATCTTCATTTTTGGAACGTTCTTACAACAGCTACTGAAGCTTAGCGTAAGAAACACAGCCAATACTTTAACGATCAGGGGGAGTATAGTCGTTCTTGTTTTCATGACTTCATTTTTTGGTTAATAACGAAATAATTTGATCAGGTATATTCAAATTTAACGTAATAACTTCCTGAAAATCAACAGGAAAAAGCCCTATTATTAGTTCTTGGTTCTTGGTTTTTAGTTGTTAGCTATTGGTTGTGCTCTAGTCAAACGTACAAACCATGATATGTTTTGAGCAGAAAATCAACTAAATATCATATCTTTAAGCTTCTTCAAATTATAGAAATACCCACTACTTTCAAATGTGTTGAACTCTCTTTTGTAAAGGAGTTTGTTAAAACTTGATGTGATTACATCAAAACGGTAATTTTTCAACGTACATATTCAAAGTCATTAACCAATAACCAAGTACAATTTCAACCTAAAATCAGGGTAATCCTTTTTTTTACTGTTGTTATTTTACACACATCAATCCCTTACGATGAAAACCAAGATCAAAACAACACCGCTTTGGCTGGCACTGATTTTTCTTTTTTCAGGGCTCACAGCACAAGAACAAACCCCTCTTTGGACCCTTCAGGATGCTAGCAAAATCCAATCAAGAGAAATCATCTCACGTATGGCGATGCCACTCAAGTATGATATCTACAAATTGAACAGAAGCACTTTACAAGCGATTTTAAACCAAGCGCCGGCAAGAGAGTTGCAAATGCCGTCTAATACTATTGTTGAGCTTCCGGTTGCGAACGGCAAGGTTCATAAATTTCGTATTCAGGAAGCTTCGATTCTTGAAAGTGACCTACAACGAAAATTCCCAAATATTCAATCTTTTATAGGCCAGGGAATTGATGATCCTTCAGCAACTGCTCGATTTAGCTATTCTCCCTTGGGACTTCACGTTATGATCTCATCGGTGAATCATAAAACGGTCTATATCGACCCTTATACTAAAAACACAGACCATTACATATGTTATTCTCGAAACGACCTCCCTGTTAACGACAGGGCATTTGAATGCCTTACCACCAGTGTTGGTCAACGCACTCCGTTAAGTCATACTACTATCGAACGAAACGCCAATGATGGAAAATTGAGAACCTTTAGACTGGCTTTAGCGTGTACAGGTGAATATGCCCAATATCACCTTAGTAACCAAGGGGTAAGCCCTTCGGCCTCTGATGCCGTGAAAAAAGCAGCTGTTTTGTCGGCCATGAACACCACCATGACTCGTGTCAATGGAATCTTTGAACGAGACCTAGCAGTCACTATGGTTCTGGTAAGTAATAATGAAGATGTCATTTACCTCAACGGAGGCACCGACCCTTATACCAATAATGATGGCTTTGCCATGCTTGGTCAAAACCAAACGGCTTTAGATGTGACCATAGGATCTGCTAACTACGATATTGGTCATGTTTTCAGTACTGGAGGTGGCGGTGTCGCAGCACTCAATGCTCCTTGTGCAAGCTACAAAGCTGAAGGCGTGACAGGATTGGGCGCTCCGATCGGCGACCCCTTCGATGTGGACTACGTTGCTCATGAAATGGGGCATCAATATGGCGCTAACCATACTCAAAATAACAATTGCCAGCGTTCGAGTGTTTCGGTTGAGCCTGGAAGTGCTTCAACCATTATGGGCTATGCTGGTATTTGTTCCCCAAATGTTCAAAACAATAGTGATGATTACTTTAATGCGATAAACATTCAGGAGATGTGGAGCAATCTTATATTTGGCAATAGCACCTGCGCCGCTCAATCTGATACAAATAATACAGCTCCAACAGCTAATGCAGGAAGTGATTATACGATTCCGGCTTCAACTCCCTTTATCTTGAGAGGTGCTGGGTCTGACCCAGACGCTGGAAACAGCCTTTCTTATTGCTGGGAACAAATGGATGCACAGCCTGCTGCCATGCCGCCGAGCTCAGCTTCAACCATTGGCCCGGCTTTTAGATCCGTTTCGCCCTCTTCGTCTCCCGACAGATATATGCCGGCTTTGCCCACGGTGCTTTCTGGATTGACCTTCTCTACTTGGGAAGTGATTCCTGCAGTAACAAGAACCATGAATTTTAGATTGACCGTTAGAGATAATGTTGCTGGCGGTGCAAGCACTGACAGTGATAATGTCGTCATAAATGTTGATAGCAGTGCAGGCCCCTTCAGAGTTACCTCTCAGGATACCGCAGTAGACTGGGGTGTAGGTTCAACACAGACCGTCACCTGGAATGTTGCCAATACTAATAACGCACCTGTAAATTGTGCGAATGTAGATATTTTGTTATCGCTGGACGGTGGCGCTACCTTTTCCCAGACCATCGCGTCTGGATTGCCCAATAACGGGAGCGCCACCATTACAGTACCTAGTGTTAACACCTCCCAAGCCCGCATTATGGTTGCAGGGAGCAATCATCTGTTTTACAATGTTAACTCGACAAATTTCATCATTAGTGGATCATTGAGCGTAACGGATTTCGGTATAGAAAACCTCGATTTATGGCCAAATCCTGCCAAGGATACCTTCAATGTTTCGTTCAAAACAGACGCTAATGACCCTATCTCAATATCATTGTTTGATCTTATGGGAAGACGTGTACAGCATACCGTTTACGAAAACCTACAAAGCGACAGCTTTGAAGAATCAGTTGATATACGAGGTATACAAAGTGGATTGTATCTAGTAGCTATTAAAAAAGGAAATAAACAAACTGTTAGGCGTATTATAAAGCAATGATTTGGGAGCATACTCTATGAACGCCTTAAAGGCTATCTGATCTTAGGATTAGGTAGCCTTTTTTTAACTGGTTTCTCCTTGAACAATTTGGGTGGGTAAAATCAGCTCTTCTGGCTTGGTTCTTTTAGTTTTCGAGAGCATTTCTTTAAGCAATATATTAGCTGATGTAATTCCTATTTTCTTGGGGTGTTGATTGATGTAGGTTATCTTAGGGGTTTCTAGTGCATTATGTGTCTCACTAACGTAACCTATTAGAGAAATATCTTTCTTAAATGAGTGGTCTTGACGTTGTACTGTACTTTTACATACCAAAGTTGCGATGATGTCAGCGGCTATGATCCCATCTATCTTGTTTTCACCTATTGCTTTTATAAGCTGCTGCTCTAAATCGGCTACTTCGTCAGATACTATCAGTAATGGATTTTCTACTTTTGACATATAGCCTTCCTCTCGTAGTTTTCCCACAATCAGTGTTGGAATGTTTGAAACAAACGCTATTTTTTTGCAATTGCGTTGGGCCAAATGGTCAAAAGCATTCTGAACACTTTCAACATCATTTACTTTGATCGAATGAAGGCCCAATGACTGTGATGGGATACGATCAAATAGCACCAAGGGAATTCCTTTTTCGCTCACCTCCAAAATATGCTCATAGGTTTTCTTTTTGTTGGTTTCTTCAGCCATGCAAAGCAGGATTCCATCTACGCTTCCTTTCGATAAGAAATCCAAGTATTCTTTTTCCTTATTTAGATCTTCGTTACTAAAGAAGGTCATCATGTTAAAATCTGAATTGTTCACTACTTGGTCAATTCCTTTTAAAACAGAGGCAAAAAATGGGTTTTCAATGTTGGGCAATATCACTCCGATCTGCATCGTCTTCTGTTGTCTTAAGCGCAATGCAATAGGGTTGGGTGTATAACTCCTAAGTTCGGCCAATCTTCTTACCCGTTCTTTGGTTTGCTGGCTTATTTCTTCGCTGTCATTCAACGCTTTTGAAACTGTAGAAACCGAAATGCTTAGTTCTGCCGCTAGTGACTTTAAGGAAACCGTATTTTTCATCTAACCTATTTTCAAATTATATTTATTTCGAAGAAAGTAAAAGTGTGCCTATTCCTAAGAACAAACACACTTTCAATCAACATAAAATAAACTACTACTTTATTTTTATTCTTTTACTAGCTTAATGCTTTGCTCGGCTAAATCAGTTTTTATTTTCACAAAATAGATTCCCTGATTTAACTGTGAAGCATCAACAGCCACTTCATTTGAGTTAGGCTCCATGGTTATTACTTGTCTTCCTGCCATATCAATCACCTGCACTCGGTTAATCGGTTCATTGTTGACTGATCTTAGTGTCCAAATGTTTTCAGATGGATTTGGATACGCCTTGAATGAATTTCTGGCCAAATCATCTAAGCTCAATGCATTTGTACTGAAGTAAATGTTGTCTACATGGACTAACCCAGCAGTTCCTTCTTTATCAATCTTCCATTGGAAGAAATCTGTCTTGGCAAAACCAAGTCCCGTAAAGTATGATAGCGGAATCTCAACATGGGTCCAAGCATTGTTGGTAATTGTGGCTTGACCACTATCCCCGATCTTGTACTTGTACTCGGTTACCACACCGTTATTTCCTATCAAAAAGAACGTAAAGGTTACGGTTGTGCTGTCTGCCCAATAATCAAATTGAAGGTAATTGTAGGATGTAATATCGGTTACAGAGTTTCTTCCTTGGCCCCATCCGGCAGCGCCAAGCGTAAATCTACGGGCATTATTGACTCCTGCGGTTGGGTCTAAATCGGTCTCGCCTCCATCGGTTCCGAAAGCGTATTCTTGAACCCAGGTATTTGTATAACCAGGCACATCATTATAAATACTAAGTGCTTCTATATCTGGAGTGTTTGGCACTGGTGCTGCAACAGCAGGCACTTCTTCCATCGGTACCATGGCGCCATTTGGTCCATTAATGTCGTCAAAAAGGTACGTCCCTGTAGTACTACCTCCAGCAGCCGCGGCATCTGTAAAGATCACTAAAGTAGGATACTCAGTTCCTAGTCCTGGTCCAAAATTAACAGAAATGGTCTCCCAGGCGTTTGAAACCGTGGTCGTAAAAAACAACTCTGTAGCTCCAGAGGATCCTCCTTCAAACTTTAACAAGTGGTTGTTACTAGACCCTGCAGGAACAAACATCTCAAATGTAATCGTGTTTGTGGCATCATTTGAAAGATCCACATAAGTATCTAAGTTGATCGCAGCACCGTCCCACTGGTCGGTTCCTGCTACAAACTGCAACACTTGGTTGCCTGGATCTCCTGGATCAGTAATTACACTAGCAGCGGTTCCGTTGAACCCTGTAAACGCGTCGTCTTCAGGCACTTCAAAATCTAAAGGGAGTGACTGAGCGTAGCTCAATGATGCTACAAATAGCATCGTAAATAGTAACGTAATTTTTTTCATCACATTTAATTTAGTTAGTTCTCAATTCAAAATTTCAGTTCTTCTTCTTTATCCCAAAGTCCCCAGTAAGCACCAACATCTCCTTCATCACCTACTTTCCATGATTCGTCAAATGAGGAGAAATAGAAGATTTCGATGTCTTCTTCTTGAGACCACTTTTGGGTGTTTATAAAGTATTTAATGGCGTTTATTTCTGAAGGGAAAGCACCTTCTAAGCTTGTTCCTTTACTAGGCCATCCTGTTTCGGTTATGATGACCTTTTTGCCATTACCGGCACGTAGTGCACGGTGGTACATGTCTTTCATATAGACCAATGAATAGTCTTGATCACAGCCTTCCCAGAACGGGTAGCAGTTGGCCAAAATAACATCACAGGCCTCTGTAATTGCCGGTCTTTCTGTGAATTCATAGTACGCATCGACGTAGCCTACTGGAATTCCTTTTACAGCTCCTTTTACATGATGTATGAACTCTAAGAGTTCTCCTTCGTTCAGATCGCCTCGATACATCACCTCATTACCAACAGCAGCAATATCTACGTGTCCGCTTTGGGCCAAATCGATTAGCCCTTCAATCTCTTTTTGATTGGTTTCGGGGTCGTTGCCAAGCCAGGCGCCTACTAAGGTTTTCATTCCCATTTCGCGGGCGATGATTGGAATCAATTCGTTTCCTTCGGTACACGAAAATGAGCGCACCCAATTTGTATATGGTTGAATAATCTCTAGGCGGCGTCTGATCTGTTCTTCTGACAGTTGATCTCCCGGCTCTTGACCTTCATCATACGGACTGAAGCAGAGTCCGTGCATGCCAGATTCTAACGTTTCTTTCCACAATGCCTTTAGTTCATCAAAAGACTTTCCGTAGAAGTCCAAGGATGCCAATGCCAAAAATTTTTCACCTCTTCGAGACATAGTTGTTTCTTTTTTAGTGTTTGTTATAGTTCACCTCTACGTTTTACCAATTCTTCTTTAATTTCTCGCGCTCTACCCTCGGTCAAGTTGTACTTCCACATGACCCATATGGCTAGCGCGGCGGTTGCTGATGGAACCACTATATCAGCCACTCTAAGCTTGCTCATTGTTTCTATGGATTGTTCGGCAGCGTTGGGATCAAATCCAACGATGCTCAAAATGACTCCACCTAAAACCAATGCAATAGATTGTCCTATTTTCACCATTAGCCAATAGATCGCTCCAAACGTACCTTCTTTACGAGGCATTCCGTTTTCTAATTCATCCAAGTCACAAACATCGGCTGTCATTGACATCATAAGCGTAAACAAGCCTCCCATACCAAAGGCAAACAATGGTATTGGCAAGAAAATGAGCCATGGGATATCACTGCCGGGATCAATCGTGAACCAAGACATTCCGATGTCATTTAGCACTGGATTCAACGATTCAAATACCGATCCTACGGCTGAATTCAAACCTTCTCCTAAACTGGTCTTATTGAACTGGCTGTTCAGTTCTTTATCAAATCCCCACCATTTCAAGATGTATCCAACAATCGATAGGACTGTGGAGATGATAAATGCCTTTTTCTTACCCCATTTGTTCGCCATTCTAGAAATGATAGGAATGACAATAAAGGCGGTGATAATGGCATTAATTGTGTTGAACCATGCTGGCCAAGTACCTGCAAGTTCATAACTACCGTTGTACATGTAAAACACGATGATAAAAACTCCAAATGCAGCTACGAGTTGAAACCCATTGAAAACTAAAAAGGTAGCTCCACATAGTTTCATAAAAGGTTTGTTTTTGGAAACTTGAACAATCCCGGCAAACAGATCCTTCATATTCGCTGCCAATGTTTTAAAGTTGATCTGCTTTCGATTCTCCATGTGTGAAGAATCAATTCCTTTACAAAATAAAGCGGGAAGAATTCCAAAAACTGCACACATAACACCAACAATAAGTGCCATCGTACGCACTCCTTCTGTCTGCGTATTGAATGTATTTGTGTCTGGAATAATCACATACAACCATGGTACGATCATCCAAGCGATCTGTCCCATCGTATTCGAAAACGCCATCAAACGTGTTCTTTCGTTATAATCGGATGTCATTTCATAGCCAAGCCCAACCAAAGGCGTGGCAAACATGGTATTACCTATAAGAAATAACAACTGCAGCACCATAACGTGCCAGATGATGTACGACTGAGAAGCATTATCGTCCAGCTGCCACATCAAGAAGAAAAGGATTCCGCTAATAATTGCTCCTATAAAAATATAGGGTCTTCTACGGCCCCACTTAGACGTCGTATTGTCGGAAATGAATCCCATAATCGGATCCGTAATCGAATCGAAGATTCTTGGCAAACCACCTAAAAGTCCTGCCCATAAAGGGTCAACTCCCCAAGCTGTTAGCAGGAAGAACTGGATAAAAACCCCAAGTGTTCCTGGTAGGATGTTTAATATAAAATGGCCTGCTCCAAAGGCCGCTTTTTGGCCTACAGGTACTTTATCTTTCGCGGCAGTTTTGTAATCCGACATACTTTTGTTTTTTAGTTGGTTACTACAAGCGTTTGAATCGCTTGTGCTTTAATGCTTATATCTTTTGTTTTTTCACCTAATGAAAGTGTAAATTGTTTGTGTTCTTCTCCTTGATTAAATATTACTACGACTATCGACCCATCTGGGTTTTCGGCCGCCGTGACCATCAATGACGCATCCGAATTATCAACACCAATCACGGTTGCCTCTGGACGGATGTATTTGCTGAAATGTGCCATGGTATAATACAATGGTGTGAAGTACACCTCATCGTTTTCGGGGTCCACAATTATCGGAGCTACGCACCAATTCTTGAACCAGTTAGGCCCTCCTTGTCTGTCTAGTACCATATTCCAATCTACCCAACCGTCTACCCAATTGTTCAGGCAGCCAATAATGTCTCTTGCATAGCGATATACCGGTACATATTTTGGGTGTAGATATTTATCTTCTTCTGCGGCCCAATCCCAGCCCCAGTCGGTAGCCTCTTTGCTCCAATACCAGGCATCATCTTTCCATTTCGGCACTTCGGCATCGATACAACCCTCAGTTTCGATCAAGTACTTGTTTGGCGCTTTATTGTGCGCATATTGTAATGCCTCCGGGAATACCTCATAGGTACTTTCATACCAGTGAATGGCCGTTCCGTCGTAATACTTCGAAGAGGCTTCGTCCTTATACATTACATCTACCCATTCTTTTAAACCTGCACGGTTTTGATCATAGCCTAAGATGACCTTATCTCCATGACCATCGGCTTCCAGCTTAGGCCCGAGATGATGCTGTACGAAATCAGTCATCTCTTCAGGCGAAAAATGCATGCTTTCCCAATTGTTACCGTTACCATGTGGCTCATTTTCTACAGTGAATCCCCATAGATCGATTCCTTCAGCTTTATAAGCATCTACATACTTAGAAAAGAACAAAGCCCAAGTTTCATAGTGCTCTGGCAATAGCTTACCTCCGACCCATTCTTTATTGTCTTTCATCCAAGGCGGAGCTGTCCATGGTGAGGCGAAGAGTTTAAAACCATCTTCTGATGTTGACATGGCACTCTTTATCATCGGGATCAGATCGTCCATATCTTCTTTTACCGAGAAGTCCTTTAGTTCTTTGTCTTCTGTTGGCGTGTACGAATATTGGCTCAGAGAGAAATCACAAGAATTCATGTGGGTTCTACATAACGAGTAATTAGCTCCGGATCGAGCGAAGTATGCGTCTATTATTTTCTGACGGTTTCCTTCACTTAATTGATTTAGCAAATAGGCCGACGATTCGGTAAAGGCGCCCCCAAAACCTGTGATCTTCTGGAAGGTCTTTTCAGGGTTCAACGAAATTGTTGCCTTTGTGTCATCATTTGTTGCAAATTCGGTTACTTCGGTCAGCTTGTTACCACTTGCCGAGGTTTCGTATACCGAAACTTGAAGACTGCTATCCTTTTCTTTGGTACATGCAACCATAGTTAAAACGACTACTACTGATACTATGTGGTTCTTTTTAAACATCTTTATTGTTTAAATGCCAACGGCTACTTTTTCTTTTACTGCGGGTAAATTGACATCTTTCATCAATGCTTCTTTATCTCCGTTATAGGTCTTCTTGATGGTGTTTCCATCTCTTGTAAGTCCTTCAAAAACTCCTTGGTCTACCGAGTCCCAAATGACATATTTGGCCTTTCCGTCAACGGTGAATAAACCGAAGTGATTTTCAGATCCTTTTTGATTGTGCGCATCCTTCCATGGCTCATCAAAAGCCTCGAAGTAAAAGCAGGAGATTCCTTCTTTGTTCGTCCAATCTCTCATTAAATTATAGTACAGACTTTCCTTGTATTCATCTGTCGCTTTAGAGCCGTTTGGCCCATAATGACCGTTCGATACGGTTGCCCAGCCTGTTTCCCCAATGTGAATGGGTTTATCGGGTGCAAAGCGACTTACATAGGCCGAAACTTTTTGGTATTGATTTTGCGCAAACTGAAGCGCTCTTTGCATCGCGGCTTTCACTTGCTCTTCTTGTGATAGATTTACCTCATCATCGTCAATCCCCCAGAACTCTGGATTGTAATGAGTATTATGATATGGATAGGTGTGCATAGACACATAATCAACGGCTTTGATCAGTGCCTCCAGGTCTTGTACATGATATTGGTCACTGCCTCCTCCCCAAGATGCGAAGTCGTCTGAGCTTGTTATCCAAAGGTCTTTTGACAGTTTCCCTTCTTTCTTAAGATTTTGAAGATGATTTACCCATTTTAGGATCACATCTGGTTGTACATAGTAACTCGTGGCCCATTTTACCATGGCTTCATTACCTACGGCGATTACCTTTATAATATCTGGGTATTCATTAGCTAAAGCTACTGCTCTAGCTATTTCACCGGCATTTTGCTGGCTTTCAACATTATGGTCGGGGTCTTTATCAGTCCAAGCATTTTTACAGTCTATCCATGCACCTAGCATTACGTACATCTCAAATGTTTCGTCTTCGGCTTTTAGCTGACGAATCGCCTTCATTAGATTCGATGCCTGTGCCAACTGAACATTATAGGTTCGTAGCACCTTTATGTTCATGGCCTGAAGAATCTTCATATCTTCTTTTAGCTGTGCAACGGTAGGTTGAAATTCTCTCGATTTTTTGCGATAACCTCCATAAGAGATTGCTTGATAATCTGGGTTTCCTAAAATATCTTTTGCAGTTATATCTTTTTGCGATTGCATAGAGGATTCAGTTTTCTTTTGTTGATTGCAAGACAGCATCAATGCTAAACAGATCAGGGCAAGTATGTGATGTCTTGTTCTCATAAGGTTCTATTTTAAGGTGTTTCTTTCGACGTGTACTTTGATACTTTCGACTTCACCTGTTCGCTGGAATACTTTGCTACTTATAGCAGCTTCCAAATTCAGGTCGTCATAAGAAGTCGAAGATCCATCAGTGAACGACACATCAAGACTGTTTTTCCCTGCCATTGCATAAACAACAGGTACTTGACAGAATGTAAATGCTAACTCGTGTTGATAGAGTTGTAACTCTCTTCGTTCTTGATCCACATCGATATAGCGCATAGCTCTTGGCTCATTCAAAAACTCGTCCGCTCTTAAAAGACATGGATTGAATTGAAGCTGTCCATCTTTTACGAACACCCCAAGTTCTCCCATTCGGCTTAAAATGTCTTCCTTTACTTGGCCCGTCATTCCTGGTTGTTGCGCTCCTTTTCCTGAAGGTGTATGTGAATAGGGATCAGTTGGGAAGGCTCCGTACAGTTCTGGAGATTTGTGTACCCCAATACCTTCATTGATTTCATAGTAATGCTCCAATAAACGCCCTACGACCTCATCTGATTCGTTCTCCTCAATGGCTCTTAAGCAGCATTCTTCGACTGCAAGCACCAATTTGGACACCATGTGCCAGTATATTGAGCCAAGGCCTTCATACCCAAAGAAAGTACCGGATCGTCCCGTAAATGCTTTGTGATTAAACACCTCTTCGAACAGTTGTAACATTTGGTCATAGTCCTTTTTTACAAGGTCTTTATAACCATTTGAAGCAAGGTGTTCCATGGCTTCCTTTACGCTACCGGCGTTGTTGAAGTTTCCGTTGAAATGATAATTTCCGTTCACATCACGTTCTACCAATTTGGTATTTCCATCTTGTAGTAATTGTTTAAGCAAGGCTGAATTTTCAACCTTCTCTTTGGCAATCACATTCTTGTCTACAAATCGAGGAAGTTCTTTGTCTGGATACAGCAGATAACTATATTGGTCCTCTCTAAAGAGTCGACTGCCTTTCATGGCGTCTAAAAGTGCCAAACAAGATTTTGCTGACAAGTATCCTGAGCTCAAAGCTCCTACTTGTCCTTCTAGCATTTCGTCTAGATAGGTGATAGAAACTTCGTCACTGCCTTTAACCGTCATCAGATTGTACGCATGGTACATGTTATCATCTCGCTTGTTCGCATCAATTGACTGATCAAGGTATTTGAGTACGAGCGCGGTAAAATCTTTTAGTTGACTGGAAGAAATTGCTGCCTTTTTACCAGAAAATGCTCCGTTATAGATTTGTTCTCGGTACTTGCTGGCGGCTATACCGAGTCCGTCTAAAATTTCTTTTCTCTTTTTGTCGGAAATATTTTCAGAAAGTACGGCTTGGTGTTGACCCAAGGTGTCTTTTATTCCGTTGAAAAATGTCATTAGCTCTTCAGATATCGGAATGTCTCCATCGTCATAAGAGGCAACGAGTGTTTCGAAAAATCCGAAGAACCTTCTTAAATAGTATAGCGTTACCATTGAAACTCCGTTTCCAACCAAAGCGTTGTTGGCGTCATTCCATTCTGGACGTTGTGTGTTTAACCAAATTCCAGCTTCTGGGATGAAGTTCGAAAGTTTAGCCAATACCGTTGCCAATATTTTCTCTACAAAATTGACCTTGTGAAGTTGCTGGTTTTCGTTATTCAAAAGTGCTCCATCGGCACCTAAATTTTCGCGCTTTTTACGAATTTCTCTATCCAGTTCTGCATCAAAAGTGATGGTGTCTTTTGGATCTTTTAGCAAGTCTTCATACGACTTGATCCTATACGGAACATTGGCATACACAAAAAGGTCTTTTGTGAAGTATGCCGTAAGCTTATCTGGATAATAGTTTTGGATGATTTCGAGGAACTTAAGCAAATAAATTATTTGATGGTCTCCCCAATAACCGATATACGACCATGGATCGTGCTCTTCAATAACCTCCCAATCAAAACCATCTTTGGTCACTCGATACGGATTATAGCCATCAAAGGTGGACGCATTTAGAAACTTAAAGATCATGCTTTCGATGAACTCAGGATATGCATGTGCCAACGCTTCCCAGTTTTGAAAAATGTCTCGCCAGTTTCCTTCGTAGTCCAAAATTTTAGAGCCATCGTCTTCGTTACGGGTATTGATCGAAAAACGGTTCCAAGGTCGGCTTGGGTCTCCATGCCTTCTGCTAAATTTTAGTGGCATATATTCCATCGCGAGCCTTCTAAAATCTTGGTCTTGACTTCCGCTTGCCAGTATGTGTAGTTCTTGCAATGAAAACGTATCGGGCATTTCGTATAGCACCGACTCATTGCTTTGATATACTTCTTTGTTGGCCTTCTCTAAATAGTTTTTGAAGTCCCACTTTTCGATGCGATAGTTATAATCAAAAATTCCTCCACGCATGATGTTGAAAAGCGTATTGGCATAATGGCGTGCATTTCTTCTTTTATCTGCGGTAAGCTGCAATCCGTCGGAGGCGTATACCAAATTCAGTAGTCGCTGGCTTCCAATCTCGACATCATGGTCGATGTGTTTTGACAAGTTCTTATCGGTTCGGATGCGGTCTGAGATGCTTGCCACCGCTGATGAACTTTGATTGACATTGGCTACAATAATCCAGTTTTTTTCTTCTCCGGGATGTAAGCGTATTTCATGTGATACCAAATAGGCTCCTTTTTCGGCTTTGATATCTGTTTCTTGCTGAATTTTTTCTCCTTTTCTAAAGGCATTTAATTGCATCGAAGACAACAAATATGTCGGATTCTCTATTCCTAATGACCACACAATATTGGCTTTGAGTGCCTCACTCGGTTCTGCTCGGTCCACAATAATGGCGCTTAGTGCGTAAATGCCCAAGCCTATCTCTGACTCTAATTCGCTTTTTTTGTAAGCATCGACCAAATTGCTTCGAATGCCTTGTAGATCGGCATTGACTCCGTACGGCAAAATATTTTGAATACCATCTAATGCTTGCACCGACACTTGCGATTCTGAATTATTGATCAGAAAACTCTTCCGCACGAATCCAAATTGATTACTAGAGCTCCATTGGTATCTAAATGTGAGTCCGAGGTCATGATTTACTTCTTCGAACATGACTTTGTTTCCGATTACATTCTTATACAAGTTTCTTGAAACATTGTACAGTCCCATCTGTCTTTCTGAGAACGGTTCCCAAAGGTTGGTGCTTCCATTTCTTGTAACTCGAAATATAGATTTGCTCCCTGTCGTATCTGAAGACTCGGTAATTTTATCGTCGGTATAATACGGAAACAATGAATTGTCAGCGTCTTTTCGACCTGCTGAAACTCCTCCGTTGCTCGCTATAAACATCCAATGATTTGAATCACTTACGATGCTCATGAAAAAAGGACGCATCGCATCATTATTGGTGATCAAATAATAGGGCTCATCATACAGTTTTACCTGTTTCAGCTTGATTTCGTTATCTCTAGCAATTTTATTCATCATTGATATTGATATATTGTCTTTGATCAATGTTCTCTTCGATCTTATCGTTTATGTCTTTGGCTTAGATACCGAATCGAATGGAGTACTCCATCCGATTCGGCTAAAGCCTGTATAATTTTTGTTCTTTGTTTGCTAATTGTAGACTCTCACGTAATCTACATACATGGTTTGCGGGAATACGGTACCGGCATCTGGGTTTCCAGAAAATGAACCTCCGACGGCCACGTTGAGTATGATATAGAAAGGATTATCGTTAAATACCCACTCGCCAGTAACATCACCAGGTGTGATCTGGTTGTACAACACATCATCCACATAGTAGTTAATGTAGTTAGGACCCCACTCGATTCCGAAGACATGAAAATTGGTATCGAAACGGTCATTTGTGAGCTCGTAACTCTTTGTGATGGCTGAACCTCCTGAATATCCTGGTCCATGAACACTACCATGGGTAATGGTTGGTTCTGACCCGCGATTTTCCATGATGTCAATCTCTCCAATCTGCGGCCACACGATCGAGCCTCCAGCGTCATCACCTAGCATCCAGAAAGCAGGCCAAATCCCTTGCCCCCAAGGCAATTTGATTCGTGCTTCAAAACGACCGTAAGTTTGTGTAAACAACCCTTGGGTCTTGATTCTTGCTGATGTATATCCGGCACCTTCGAATTGTTCTTGTACCGCCGTAATTTTTAGCATTCCGTCTTCAATCACGACATTCTCAGCACGATCGGTGTAATATTGAAGTTCACCGTTACCCCATCCCGGGATTCCTTGTGCGGTTCCGTCGCCGATATCAAAGGTCCACCTCGATGCATCCGGAGCTCCGTTAACATCAAAGTTGTCTTCCCAAGTGAGGTTTGAAAAATTCACGACCGTTTGTGTTTCGTCTGGATCACAACTTGACATAACAATCGCAAAGATCATCAATGCCATCAGTTGGAAATTGTTCCACTTTTTTGTTCGTTTAAAACTATCTTTCTTTTTCATGCTAATTAGTTTAATACTTTAATATCATCGAAATAAGTGGTTGTGCCATCTCCAACGTTTCCAAAGTCCATAAATATGACCAGCTGCTGATAAGAGATTGCCGGATTGTACACCGGACCAAAATCGAACTGTAACTCAACCCATTCATTAGCGACGGGGATATTACTATCTACAACCACCTGATTAGCACCCCCTATTTGCTCAAGTGCCATTCTCACCGTGGTGTTTGCAACGGGCGACCATACTTTCAGTCTTAGCTTTTGAGAAGAGGATAGATCAACGGGCTGTTCTAGGATAAATCCAGTTCCGGCAAATACCGCAGCACTCACGTTTTTGGTAGAACGCATCACATTGGCACTACCGTTGATTCCTGTTGTATCAGGGTTGGGTTCGATTGCAGAATCAGCACCTGCGAAGGTGAAGAAGTTGTAATTTAATGTTGAAGATTCAAATCCGATAGGCACCATAAATTGTGTTTCGGCTGAATCATCAACTATCGGTGTCGGATCAATGACTTCTTTGTAGAAGTATACGTTGTCTAAAATAAAGTCGGGACCATTCACTAAAATAAGGGCTCCTAAATTATTTCTTTGCCCTGCTAAATTTCCGGCAAGCGGAATGTCAAAAGACGTCCAATCATTAGCCGTTAATCCGTTGACTGTAAATCTGTAATCTACATCGTCCCCAATTGGGTTCCCTGTAAATACATCTGTCTCGATGACCCCATTGGCTCCGACATCTCTGATCTGGATATCAAAACTTGTGGCCGCACTTTGGGTATACACATCCACGTGTAAAAAGTCTAGATTAGAAGCATCTACAGTGTTATCAAAAAGAATTCCGGTGAAATTGTTCGTTGCGTATGTCAAGAACGAATCTCCGTTCACAGTAATTTCGGTAGTTACCGTTGATGACCCCCCAAAACCTGGTGCGAAATTAATGCCAGTGGCTGGTGTGTATGCATCACTAAAAATAGACCGCACATTTTCTGGTTCTCTTGCTGGCGGTGTTGGTGCCGGCGGAAGATCACCGTTCGATGTGATCGTTAAAGAGCCCGCAGCATCGATTCCGTTTAAGGTAGCTGTAATAACTGCTTCTCCTGCTGAATTAACAGTTACAACTCCCATATCGTCAACCGCAGCCACGCCTGGGTTTGATGATGTAAAGGTGAAATAATTTGCGGTTGCATTTACTGTAACGTCTTGTCCGTTCTCTAGGTTGAATGTTTCAATAAGCCCTGTTACGGTTATTGTCGATCCGTTGAAGGCCTGTGCTGTTTCAGCATTTCCGTTGAAAATTGCAGGTCTTGCTTGACCAATGGTTCCTAGGTTTTCGAATCTGATCTCGTCCATCCAAAAGGTATACCCTAATCCGTTGGTGCTATTTGTTCCGGCAGAAAAGATGAACATTCCGCTTTCTTGCGTCAACTTAGAAGCGTCTGGAATTGGGATGGTATATTTTCTCCAATCTGTAGAGAGTTGTACGTTTTCGGTACTGACGGCAAATTCATCTGCTACGAAATCGGTTCCGAATCCGAATAGACCGATTGTGGCGGTTGTAGATCCTTTCGCCCAAAATGTAAGTGCATCAAAACCTGAAAGGTCTCTTCCTGCACCTCGATCTTTGAAGATTCCTCCAATGAACCCTCCATCTGGATCATTTGGAGCTGGCACATCGATTCGTATTGAAGTTGAGCCTAAGAATGCCTCATTCGTATCGGTTCCGAAACCTTCTGGGTTGGCCCCTTGGGCTGGGTCGAATGATATGAAAAATTCGTCGGTCAGATTTACCGGTGCATCTGTAAATACTTCAGCAATCACTGGAAATGTAGCCAATACAGCATCATCTGAAAGATCTCTCTCACAGCTCATCATTGTGATCACGATCACCCCTATTAAAAGGGAGATCTTTGAGCTTATATATTTTACTGTTTTCATCTTGTAGTTTTTTATTTTCCTATGTTGATATGTATGTATGTTCTGATCTCCCATTCTGAGCCATCTGGGAATCCAACCGGACTGATGGTTGGTTCTGTGGCAAACTGCGGTGTTGCGTTTGGTGAATATCTCGGAGAGAATTGATCTAACGATCTCCAGGTTCCTCTGACTCCTATTTGTGTACTAGGTAGAATGAACCAATCTGGTTTTCCTATTGTTGTAGAAACATCTAGCATCAGTTGCAGCGGAAATGTCAAGTTGAAGTCTCTGTGGTAGTCAAAAGGCCCCCAATCATTCACTTTGACGTGTGAGGTTACTTTCATCTTCTTATAGATCATTCGAATATCTCCTCCGAATCTCTTAATGGTTCGGTCAGAATCTCCATTACCTTGGCCGTTTCCGTAGTAGAAGTTACCGATGATTCCAAAATCACGACCTAATTTGGACACCATTCTTGAGTGCACTTCCCATAGATCTTGTGCCGGAGCAGAGTTTGGGAACGCAAAGAAGGTACGATCGGCTAAGAATCCGATGTGTGCGTCCATTGCTGTTGGGTGGTAACGGTATACAAATCCTAGATTCATCGCAAATTTTGCATCTTCAGCTCTGTCATTGTCCCACTCATACATCCATGTTCCTGGCGTAGGATCATAGGTCAATAAGAGCTCTCCCGCACTGGTTTCTCTGTTTCCGTTTCGAACGGCAAAAGGATCATCGATAAAGTTTCTAAGTCTACCTGGCGCGGTTACATCATTAGGAATCGGATCAACCAATGGCTTTTGCCATAAGAAGTTTGGTGCGATCTGAACATTTCCAATTGTATAGGTGAATCCAGTTAAGAAGTTTGTCATGTTTCCGCTACCGCTATCTTTTAATCTCCATCCAGTGAAGGTCTGTGTCTGGTCGGCGCCTCCGTTGGCAACCAATCCCATCATAGAACCTTGAGCATACCAATTGAACAACCCTTTTTGATAGGTGATCTTGGCTTTACCTCCCCAATTGTCGCTTGACTTGATTCTGTCTTCAAATACAGTATAGTTTCCAGGGCCTCCGGTTACGTCTTGATAGGTAATTCCATTTAATGGTCTTCCGGCCCAGATCCCTCCGACGGCAATATCCCAGTTTCCGAATTCTCTCTCAAAGACTAGCGTAGCTCTTTCAGTGGGCCATGGAGGAATCACACCACTTCGAACTTGATCTGCGTCCAAGACACGTCGACCGTTTCCATCAAGCGGAATGTCTGTTCCGCCACCGAAGAATAAAAAGGATGACAAACTGTTATCGAAATCTTTATGATAGATTCCTGTGATATCCCAATGCCCTACTTTTTTTCTATACTTTAAAAGCATGGCTGGGTTTGCTCCCCACCAAAGTTGTGGTCCAATAGCGGCTTTGAATCCGTCGAAAGAACGTTTACCATCGATCTCTAATCCAAGGATCTCACCATTATAAATATCTAGGTTTGGGCCATAATTTGCTTCAGGATATAATCCGAAGAAATCACCTTCATACCCCCAGTGATAATGCCCTGTTCTGAAGAATCCTCTGAGGTCGAATTTTTTCGTATTCCACTCAAATTTTGCATTGTACACGCGCACTCTATTGAAGTCAGCGATGACAACGTCTTGATCGTTTCCGCCTTCAACGCCTTGTACCGTAACCGGTCTTCCGACGTTTTCATAGAATATTTCATTGATAGGATTCCCTGCAACGTTTCCTAAAATATTGAAGTTTACCTCAGCTCGCATGTTGGCTGATGGCTCTCCTTCAACACCAATGAAATACGATTGCATGTGGTCGAATCCGGTTCTGTTCGGAAAACTGTTTGGTTCATCTGGATTCACATTTTCGGGCGTTGTCAATAAGCTTCCGCCTGTATTGAAGGTAGTGATCTTGGCCATTATGTTACTCAGTCTTACCTTAGAACCACTTCCGCCTCCACCTAGAGCTGCCTTATCGCCTCTGGCTCTAAGCACCGCATCCATGATCGATATATTATTGAAGTAATTGTCTATAAAGTCTGCTGAAACACCTTCTCCGTACGGATTTAGTTGGTGTGCTTCTTTTAGTGCATAGTATGCTGCTCTTGGATACAGGTCATACAAACCTCTTTCACTTGTGGGTCCTTTTGCACATATTCCGAACCACTCTTCGTTCATGTTGTTTTCTCCGGGTGCTAAATCGATGGCATACCCTCCATTGGCCCAAGAAGCATTGTTATCATGAACATCTGCATTTTTACGATCGTCGAAACCGAACTTCCACCATCCATCACTGAATTGGAAGGTAAATCCTCCGATCGAGTTTCCTACTTTTCCTAATCCAGCAGCATTCATGTAGATCTCTCTCCAGTTTTCAACCATATAATAGGCTTGTGCTTTCTGATCTTCTTTTAGTTCAATTGCGTTGAACGCATCTGCACCAAACTCGGTAAACATCAATGGCATATCTAACTTATCCTTGACCACTTGGAACATATCGGTAAAAGAAGCTCCTCGATAGGTGTTGGTACCATAGATATCAACGTCTTTACACTCATCGGCTACGATGTCAATAAATAAGACGTCTCCGTTACAAATAGCTACTGGGTGATTCGAATCGATTGCCTTCATTTTCTTGGCGGCCTCGTTCATTAGACGATACATGGGTCTACCACGTTTTTCACCTATAAACTGTTTTTCGCCTTCATCATCTGGAAAATCTTCGGTTTCTGCACCTTGCCAAAAGAGACCATAGTTGTTCTCATTTCCTAATAGGTACAATAACAGACCTGGCGTGTCCTTGTATTCTTTAACAAGCGTGTCTACTTCCGAAAGCAAAAATTGTTGAGTAGTCGGGTCTGAATAATCCGTAATGGGGGTCCAAACACCATTTAATGTTAAACCATATCGTCCGAACGAGTGATTTAACATGGTGTATATTCCATACTTCTCATAAATGTATTTTATCCATCTAGCGGGAACTCCTGTATATTGACGAATTACATTTACATTCATGTTTTTCAATAAAGACATCTCGGTATCAAGACCAGCTTTGATAATATCATCGGACTTTTCCCAGAACCCTGCGTTTACTGTATTGGTTCCAATAGGAATGTAATCCCAATTCATCCCGTTGATCATGAAGTCTTTTCCGTCCACGACCAACTTTGCCCCTTGGTCGTTTTTCAAAACTGATACTTTGGCCCCTTGTGAGAACACCCAAGTGGTGAACATGAAGAGTGCCAATGTTAGAAACTTTTTTTCCATTTCAGATTATTTTAGTTGAATCCTTTAATCAGTGTAATGGATGTATCACACTTGTTAAAATTTCGGTTGAACTAAAATTATCCGATCACATTGCGAATTCCTTAAAAATCACCTCAACATTATACATACACCTCAAAAATTGTTTCAGATTTTTGCGTAATTCTTCAACAAACCCCTGTTTTCGTTAGGGTTTCGTTGATTCACATTTGAACAAAATTCTCTGAAAAAAGGCAATATTAATGGGCTTTTTGGGTCAATGTTGTGGTAATGTTGTGGTGTTTTTGCCTTGTGATGTGTTGTAAATTAACCTCAAAAATGGCTGTAAAGGTCAATTATGGCCTTTTTGATATATTTTTTTGCACCGTATATACTTCTGAATTTGTGCACTTTCCTCAGAAAAATAATGACATAACGCATTACTTTACAGAAATAATTAAGACTTAAAAGTTACCCTTGACCATCTTAGGTGTTGCACTACATTTCTAGTCACTTTTTGAGATATATCATCAGCAACTATCTTTTCCTTAAACGGTTGCAGAATGTCCTATGAGACCTATATGGTTTTATAATCTCAAAAGAATGTGCTATTTTCATCATATACATGAATACGTCGTTTGAATTCGAATCACTAAAATTCTTCGTGTATCTCAATTATAACCATGCGCTTAAAAGTCTTGCTTTTTTTGTTGTCGGTCACTAGTGCTTTTTCCTGCAATTCTCAGGAGCGACACTCATGTGTATTCTTGGATCAGCCATATAGCGATCATAATCAATGCGGATTCATTGAGGTTCCCAAAAATTACGATGATCCGTCCAAAGGAAACATCGAGCTCGCTTATATGGTCATTAAGTCCAAGAGCACAAACCGCAAACCAGACCCTGTAGTCTTTATTCAGGGTGGCCCAGGAGGTAACGTATTGTCTCTGGCACGAACCTACCGCCAACTCAACATAGATGATGACCGCGATTTCATATTATATGACCAGCGAGGGATTGGACATTCTAACGAGGTTTGTACTGGGTTAAGTGAACAGCTCATAGAGGTCATGGCCATGGACCTGTCTCCGGAAGCAGAATTTGCTGCAATTGACAAACGCATCAATGATTGCGCTCAAAACCTTTCAAGGGATGATGCCAAATTTAGTACGCCTGTAAATGCAAAGGACCTTGAAATGTTAAGAAAACACTTAGGATATGAGGAACTAAATCTATTTGGAGGCTCTTACGGTACCCGCCTTGGTCTAGAATATATGAGGCAATACCCAAAACGTGTTCGAAGCGCCATCCTTTCGGGGTTGTTTGCGCCCGATACGCGTATGTATGACCATTTAGTCTCTGATTTCAATCGATCTTTAAAGAAGCTATTTCAGGGGTGCAAAGACGATCCGTATTGCAATGGTTCGTACCCATCGTTTGAAAACGACTTCTTTGAACTATTAAAGCATTTGGAAACCACTCCCGTGACACTGTATTTGAATGGAGAGGACTTTACGCTAAACCCGCAAGATTTTCTGTTGATTGTACATCAACTGATGTACAACGAAAACACGATCGGGGCCATCCCGAAGCTTATTAAAACGATGACAGAGGAGAACTATGAATACCTTGCACGTGTTACGCAATTGATATTATATCGAATAAGCTCCATCAATTTGGCTGTGTATTGGTCGGTAATGAAAGCCGATGAAAGTAGGTTCGATAATGCTGAAATGTTTCGGAAAGACGAAGAGAAAAATCCTGCCTTGAAATCGGGATTAAACCTTTTTGCCATCGATATAGATGTTTACCAAAAATGGCCCGACCTCAACGCGAGTCAAAGTGAGTTGAATGCAGTCGTATCTGATATCCCGACCTTATTGGTCAGTGGAGATTATGACCCCATCACACCTCCAAGAAATGGTGAAGAAGCGGCCACGCATCTAAAGAACGGACAACATGTTGTCTTCAAAAATGCTGGACACGTGCCTATCAACCCTTGTTTTTTTGCATTGTCAAAGGCTTTCTTGGATAACCCCAACGAGTCTTTAGACCTCAACTGTGTCAAAGAACCCAGTCGTATTTATTGGGATTAAGCCTTTGCTACTTCGGTGTAGTAGACAAGCTTCTATTTAAAAACTCACCAAAAAATCTTTGAGGTCCTCAGATTCGCTAAGACCTATTTTTTTCTTAATGCGATAACGTGTGGTCTGCACCGACCTTGGTTCAATATTCATCAACCGTGCAATCTCTTTAGTAGGAATGAGCAAGCGAATGAAAATACACTGACGTAACTCGGTGGTTGACAACCCGGGATATGCAGACTTAAGTCGGTTGAGAAAATCAGAATTGACCATGTTGAATTGGTCCTCCATGTTTTTCCAATCTTCTTCTTCATCAACATTTCGCTCGATGTTCTTTATGATATTCGTGAGTTCTTTGGGAACATTTCTATTCTCCTTTACAAGCAACTCCAATGAATTCTTGATGCTTTCGAGGTATTGATTGTTCTTAAGATTATGTAGTGAATTGTTTAGCAACGCTCTTTGATTGTCTCTATTTTGTTGCTTAAGGTCTTCAATTTTAAGTTCCTTTTCTCTTCGCAAACGATATAAGAAACGAACCACAAAAATAGCTCCCAAAGATAGAATCGTAAAAAGGGCTATGATCGTATAGGTCAGCGTTGTACTAAACCGTTTTGACTGCGTCAAAAGTTCAATCTGCGTTTCTTTATGGTGTAGTTGCTCTTGAAACGAAACCTCTCGAAGCTTTTCTTCAAGTTCTGCGGTCTCTTCATCCATCCATCGTAACAAATACGGAATGGCTCCGACATCATTGTGCTCGATCAACTTTAGGTCGAACATGCAATCGGCCGTATTTTCATCCCGTTGATAAAGTGCTACGCTGATCGTATTGATTCCCTTTCGAAATACTTCGGGCGGAAAGATCTTTATGTAGCTTTCGTCTTCTTCATCTTCTCTTACGGTATTGTGTGCTTCAACCTGCCCATCTTGGTCATGGTCTTCATCAACATTGCTCCTCCAAAACTCATCACCATTGATGTACACTATAGCGCCGTCGTCCCTGCGCAATCGTATCTCATAGGCCAAATTATCAAAGGGATCTTTTAGGAAAAACTCTTTTGTAAAGTACATGGACTCCTCTGATGACATACCACGATTTCTGTGACCGACCACTGTGGCAACGTCTTCGTAAGAGAATCCGAAAGGTGTTATGCCTTCGTCCCAAGTGGCTACCGCCGACCCATGCTCGACCCAATCGTCGAGATGAAGTGAGGGTCCTTGATAAAACTTCCAATTTTCTCCAGTATTTACAATAGTGTCTTGAGCCTTCAGTGTAGAAAAGAAGGTCAATAATACGAACAATAACAAAGGGGTTAACCCTGTCTTCCTCCGCGCTCTTTCATGTTCAAATTTCACTCGCGTCTGCATCCTCATAGTACAGGTGTCTCTCATAAATATACTGTTTTTGTTGTTAATATGGCATGTAAATAAATGCCATCACATCTTTTGATAGTCTTAATCTTGGCACGACACATCACGTAACTTCCTGCTAGTCAACATAGAGGGAGTCGTAGATGCTCTTTTGATCAATACATTTAATTTTAGAAAGTTTGGAAACAAGTTCTTCGGCTTCAGCTACACTCTCGTCGAACATCTTCAGCGTTTCTGGGTCAAATTCAGATACACTCTCTGCCTCGAGCCGAACCACTTGAATTTGGTTCAGAAGGTTTCTGAGAATATGATTGCTTGCGTACAACATCGAGTGGTAGATCTTTACCTTTTCTTGAATGTACTTTCTGCGGAGGGTAATTATGTAATTAACGGTTGTTAGGACCAATATCACTAAGGCCCATAGCAACCATTCGTCAAGATGATACTTATTCAATAGCATCTCTTTCTCAACGATAAATTCTTTCAAGTCAAAACTACTCAAAACAAATAAGAAATGTCCAAGAGTTATAACCAAAAGGCTTATCGGAAATATATTGTACTTGCGAAAAAAAGCTTTCATTTCATTACTTACATTACTAGTTCTATTATCAAAACATTCATCACGCGCGATCACATAATAGCGCTTCAAGCAAGTGATCTTGTATCACGTTGCTGTATTTTTGAGCATAAGAGTAGTACGAAGCAAATCAAGGAAATGAAATGCTTGGGTTGGCATTGGGGTGAGCAAAGTATTCATTGGGGATGAAAAAAAGAAAAATTCGATATAATTATAACTACTACAATTTGTTGATTTACCTATTACAAAACTACTACAGTCGGTAATCCAGCTTCGTTATGATCAAATTGAACGACTCGTATTATCTTGGCTCGCATCGTTTTTTGAATCTTCGAAGTCTTGTGTTGGTCACGGTTTCTCCGTCAAAGGTGATATAGAGATATCTCCTTTTGGTCTTAGAGGATCCCGATCTGCGAAGGCATATGCGATACATCCAGATCTGATGATTGATATCGTTGTATTTTAAACCAAAGAGATTGACCACTTGTTGTCTGGTTAGGCCAACAAGCAAGTCAACCTCGTTTGGCGCCCAATTCTCTGGATACATCCTTGCCTAATTAATCTATTTCTTTATGAACTTATAAGAAGTGCTAAAACCATTATCCATGGTCACTTTTAGCACATATACTCCATCTGATGTTCCATGCATTGGTATCAGTGTTTCCTTCGCGGGCAATATATCATCAAGGTTTCGTACCAGTTGCCCAAGTACATTGTACACCTGTATTTTTTCTATGTCTAAAGACGAGTTGTTGACAATTCGCAATGATTCAATCGATGCTTGATACACGGTTTCTATCCCTGACAGGCTTTCTAGATCTTGGTCAATTCCCAAACTATTTTGTGAAAACACAAGTTCGAATCGGTCGTTGAATTCTCCTGTTTCGAGGTCCACTTCCATATTTCCAGCTCTGATATCAACAATTTCATTTGTGTATAGATCTCTCACATACACCTCGAGATCGGGAGAAACATTCTCAAGGGCGTCAATCATAATCGTACCTTGCCCATGATCTCTTGATTTGACCTTTAAAGGAAGTACCGTATCTGCATCGATGTATGGTATTCCCTGAATGATGTATTCTTCATTTTCGATCCACCAAGCCATGTCATCGATTTGATCATCGAGATTTACACCATCGTATCCCCAATCTGACCCAAAAGTTGTATTTACATCGACTGTCAATAGTAATTGTCTATGGAGGCCGTTTGGTGAGGTAAATCCAATTCTCAACTTAGGTCGACTGTCTGCTTCAGGGGTTGAACTCTCAACATTTTCGCTGTTTCTGATAAAGGTTGAATTGCCAGAGCTTTCCTTGACGTAAATTCGTTGTCCGTTGTTAAACTCAACCGTTCCAGCGGCATCTGCGGTGACAAAAAATCCTTGTCCCACCGGAATATATCGCTGTGGCACTTTCACTGAGGCTCCAGCGGCACTCACTAGAGGATGCGACGTTGCCTGCACTTCACCACCAAGATTGATGAGTGCGTAACCGCCTTGATATTCCCCTAGATTATGAGTGCCACCGCCCCAATGTTCCCATAGATAGATGGTACCATCTGTATCTGGGTTGTCTGTAATAAATTGTCTTCCGTCTATGGCCGAGGGATATGGATTTCCGACGAGATAGTCACTTCCAACTGTAAGCGTTAAGGAAATGGGTCCGTTGTTCGGTTTTCCAACAAAGGCGTAATTCTGCTCATCAGAAATGCCTCCGGCACCAGAGCCTTTCATCGTGTATCCCTCACCTGTTGCTCGTGCAGTACTGCTTCCGATCTGCACCCAGGAATTGTAATCATCGCTGGGTCCGTTGAATCCATACATCCAGTAACTACTCAAGGTAATAGGGTCTGTAGTAGGGCCATCGGCGGCGGCATGGCTTGCGCTAAAAGTGATGTTTTTTATGTTCGAAGCCGAAGTTGCGTCCCTCAACACATCCGCCACCGTATACCCATTGTTGTTGATGCCTGCTCCGATACGGCCTACAGGAGGACTCCAATAGTTATATGTATAGCTATCTGCTGTTCCTTGTTGGTCTTGCTCTATAGAACCGATACTAGCAATATCGAGTTCGCTATCAAGCCCTTGAATCAATTGAGATTCGTGCTCTAAATCGATAATGCCGTCAATTTTCAAATAATGACTGATCGAAAGTCCTTGATCGCTTAGTACCGTAAGTTCATTGGTATTCACAAAAAGACCCAACAGGTTTCGCTTGTCATTGTTTCCGCTAGGCAATGAAGCGTTATTCATCGTTATATTATGGTCACTCTGAGCGATGTTCCAATCTATTGTTTGATTTGCATCACTGATTGAAGCTGAGCCTGGTGGGTATTGTAGGGAACCATTGATCCAGCTCGAGCTACTGTCCCAAGCACCGTTTGCGATCGATTGATAAGGAAGTGGTGCTGTTTGGGTTTCGATACTGAATTTATCGGGTACCACCAGGCTGCCTCTATTGCCATTTCCAGAAACATCATTTAAGTGTGTTCCTATATATGTGTTCATTGAATAGTATGCCATGATGCGAGACCATGGTAATGCACTAAGGTCATTCTTGCTTATTGTATTCGGGATGATCGAACCGTGTATGGCCGTTCCTGATTGTTCAATCTCTTGATTCATCATATACTGAATTTCTTTGGCGCTGATGGCCGAATCAAAGATTTTGATCTCGTCCAGACTTCCCATGAAGTGCTCAATGATACTACTCTTATTTTCAAAGGCGGCGCCAATCGTAAAGTAGGCAGGGTTTCCGATTGGTGTTAGCATACTCTTGGATACGTCCAAAACACCATCTATATACAATCGGGCAGTAGTGCCATCAAAAGTAACCGCCACATTGTGCCAAATACCGTCAGGAACAGGCGTTACCGAAGTAATGGCATCCGTACTGCCTCCATTGTCCACAAAAAACTGAACATGATTGCTGTCTAAAAGTCTAAAACGATACCCTAGTGAGCCGTTGTGCTTTGCAACGATCGTCTTGCCATCACCATTGCTATTGCTTCCGGTGCTCCTGACCCAAGCCGTCATGGTGAATCCTCCGGTAATGTCTAATTTGTCTCCGACAAGGGTAAAGTCATCAAATCCATCAAAGGTCATGTGTCGGGGTGCTATCACTTCGTGAGCAACTCCGAAGGCAAAATATCGAGTGCCGTCAAAATCAAAACGCGCCTCTTGCATGCTACCGTTGGTTTCCAGAAATACAGTTTCCAAATTCGTGGTAAAGGCATCATCATCGGCCACGATCATCACATAGGCATCGTTTCCGGCAAGAGGAGGAAGGTTTGTGAGCTCGGCAGTCGGCACTTGCACCTTAACCGTGTCAATATCTATGGTAGCTCTTTCGGTCACCTTCCAGATGCGTTTGGTGATGTCTGTGATGGTTGTCACTGTCGAAGGGCCCAAATTCACCGTCAACGGTGTAACACGCGCCGTTAGATCTTCAGCATTACTACCCCACATCAAAAAATCAAGGTCGTCGTTGAAGGTATTCGGGTTTAAATTGTTCGTCCCGTAAATATCTTCAAGTCCCATCTTGACCACGGCACGCGGTTCAACACTTTTTGATTCCTTTTGATTAAGACCCGAGCAATCATCACGTCCAATGCCCGATACGTTATAGGTATATCCATCATTGACCACGGCGTCCCAGAGCGCTGTTCCGGTTGAATCATAAAAAGCACCGGGGATGTGAGGCACCCCAAGTTCGGGTACCTCATGAAAGCCTAAATTGACTCCGTATTTAATGGCCAGGTACGATTCGATGCGTTCACGTTCGGCTATGGTATTGCGTTCTTTAAACGTAATCACTTCTAAAATGTCTCCATCAAACAACGGACTTAAGGCTGAACCCCAATATTCGCTTCTACCTAACCACCATTGCGAGTTCATAATATCTCGAAAGGTTGCGACGTTAGCCTCTTGTATATTACCCAGCACCTGTAGATTGACACCATCGATAAAAAGGTCTACACCTGTGCCGTCCTCTTTTTTTCGAACTTCGAAAATAATCGGAATGTCATAAGTATACGTCGTACTCACAATGGCCTTTCCGTACATGGTCTGCGGACCTTGATTATAGGCAATGAGGTCGTTGGTAAAACGGGCCGATGTATCGCCAATATTAACCCCAGTAATGTCTTGGGTGGCGGGAATTTCGAGGTAATCGTCTCCGCAGAAAATATCTTGTGTGTTTAAGGTACTACTCACCACAGAATGCGGATTGAACACTACGTAGATATGGTCATTATAGAATCCTTTTCTGCCATGCATAGAGTCATTACCATCGAACTCGACCACTGGATTTCCATTGATGTTGTTGGTCGCGTTATCTCTATACGTTGGCTGCTCTCCAGTAGCGGTTGCTGCGGTTGCCTGAAGCCAAGCCGTGCCAAAAGCGGCATCTGGCCATGTGGTCACAGAGGCTCCGTCTGTCAATGCCAGATCGTTTGCCTTGAGCCATAACGTAAGGTCTCTATTAACGCCTCCCGGGCCACAAACTGAGCTTGGTGTATCGTCAATCGCTTCGCCCGTAATGCAGAAATTATCGATGGCAACACCCACATCGGTTGAAGAACCATCAGAGGTAAACTCGAGTCGAAACCGTACGTCGGACATATTATCAAAGGCCTGCGATTCTAAATCGAGCTGAGCCGTAAACCAATTGCCACTATCGCTGGACCAACCATATTGATTGGCATTTTGAAAATTGTTGGTGTTGTACCAATTGACACCTTCCTCTGGGTCTGAATACCCCAAACGATACCAAGTGGTTCCTCCGTCGTTGGAGAAGGAAATCTGCAATCGATCGTAGTTGGCTTCGGTATTGTGATATACATCCACGCTTAGCACTAGGTTTTCATACCCAGTTAGATCGATAACGGGTGACTCGGCAACGTCGTTCGTATTGTTACGATAGCGATTGCTATACTGGCGTGTGTATAGATAGTTGCTTCCGTTGGATGGAAGGGTTCCGTCTGTACCACGAAGCCATTCACCATTTGTGGCGGTCTGTGTAAGGTTCCAACCCCCACTGCTGGTGTCGAAATCTTCGCAATAAGCCGTTGGTGGCCTTACTGCGCCCGTTCCTCTAATTTGAAAAGTATAAGATCCTTCATCGGCATCATCATTGGCAATAGAAACAAAAGCCGTGTCTGTGGTAGTCGCTGTTGGCGTATAGGTCACACGAAACGTAGTACTTCCTCCGTTCGATGTTACTGGTGTTGTTGGAAATACACTGATCGTGAAATTTGTACTTCCTCCTATTAATACCGTTGGATTACTGGTAAGATTGAGCGCTCCCGAACCTGTATTCACGATGGTAAAGATGTGTTCTCGGCTACCTCCCATAAAGACGTTTCCAAAATCGGTATTGTCAGTTACAGAAGCTGTAAAGTCTCCATTTGCGATGGAAACACCCAAGCCTTGTACGTCAATTTCGGGACTAGGTGGAACTCCGGTTCCTTGAATGCGAAATGTGTATGGGTTTTCGTTGGAATCATTATTGGCAATCGAAATATCTGCAGTGACAGTACCCGTAGCTGAAGGTGTAAAGGTTACATCAAAGGAAGTCGATAGCGTATTGGCCACCACATTGGTGATCGGTTGGCTGCTCACCACGAAATCGGCACTGCCTGAAATCGCAACAATCGGACTTCCAGTTAGCTGAAGGTTTCCAGCTCCGGTATTGTATATGGTAAACGTCTTTGTTTGCGAGTTACCAACGCCTTCCGTACCAAAGTCGGTGTCGTCTGTTGTTGAAGGTGTCGTATCGCCATCGGCTATAGAAATACCATTACCGTGCACATCGATCTCTGAAGGCTTCATGATTCCTTCTAAATGCACCGTATCTATATAGTAGTAATCATCTTCATTGTCACCACCAGAGCTTTCATCAAAACGAAAGCGTACGGTTATCTGCGTTGCAGAACTCGGCACGTTGAAAACATACGGATTGCTGACTTGATCGGCAGTACCAAAAGGAACCGTCTTGTCGTTGTTTCCGTCTACTAGTTTTTGGCTTGTTGTATAGGAAGCACCTCCGTCGTACGAAATGTCCATCCAAAGGTCGTCTCCGTTGTCAACCTCAAAACTTGCGAAAGAGACGGTTAGGGTCACGTTGGTATACGCCTGAAGATTTACTACATTATCGAATACCACGTTGGGGTCTGAATTTTCTCCATCACTTCCGCGAAAGCGCAATGAATTGGATGGGGTGTCAAATGCTTCACTTGTCGTCCCTATGTTTCCATCTCCTGGATTGGACGTGTAGGACCAATTGTCTCCGTTTCCATCATATCCTTGGTATCGTATTGTACTTTGTGCGTACATGCTTGCAATTCCGAATAAAATGGTAATAAAAAGACAAAGTGTAGACTTTGGGGGTCTGGTTACATACAAATTTGTCATAGGCGGTAATTTTGTCGCAACGAAAGGCTATCCCAACGCTGCATTATTCTTGGAATTCTCTAGGTTGCTAAGGTATTTTCACCTATTTAAACTGTAAAAAAAACACCCTCCACATATCTACTACAGAGGGGGTGCAAAACGGCTACAAAATGACTACAAGGCTAATATCTATCTCTAAATGAAGGTTTTAGATGCGAGGTGTTGTGATCCATACAGAAAAGCGCGCCCGATGGGCGCGCTTTTTATAATCAATTTGAGAACTTTTCCTCAAACCATGAAATTTTCATGTATTAATCACGAAATGGAGGTGGTGGACAAATAGGATACAGAAATTGCTTTGGTATTTTGTTTCTGTCATCACCTTCATAGAAAGCAAAGGCTCTTTGCCACCAATTCTTGAGTGCGCTTTTTTCCGTAAACAAATACGCGTTCTCAATTTTAACGTCCTTTTCATCAATAACCTCCATACTAATCACCGCCACAAAAAAATAGGAGATTTCATCTGTTTCGGACATGGCAAAAAAGTTAAATCCATATATTCCTTTTCTTTTAGACGGCGCAATGAAGCTACCATAAGTAATGTCTTCCGTTCGTTCAAGGGCTTCTTTGTATTCTAAAAGTTTCTCATAAGTCCACGTGTTCTTCGGTGGGTTCTGATTCTTTAAGTTTTCAATCTTACCTTGCTTTAGTGACGAAACGTATGCCATTCCTTTTTCCTTGATCGCACTAAAAATTTCAGTTTCCTGACCTGATACAGAACAGCACATCAATAAAAGTGTCCAAAAGAAGAATCTTGCTCTCATTAAAATGATCTTTTCAACTTGAAAAACAATAGGCCCAATGTACAAAACCACAACTTGTTGTACAAAATTCCTTGCGCTGCTGTATTTCCATTTCTATTCTCGTATCACTCGTTTGTAATATACTTTGTCTTCTACGTGAAATTTTAGAACGTAGAGGCCCCTGTTCAGTTCAGAAAGGTCAATTTCGTTCGTTGTTGGTTGTAGCTCCAATAGCTTTTGTCCAACACTCGTATAGACCGTGACTTCTGTGGGGCCAGAAAGATTCACGTTGAACACGCCATCCGTAGAAGGATTTGGAAAAACCTTTATGGTGGTTGACGACAGGGGGTCACCGATTCCCAAGCTATTGTTGGTAACAAGAAGCTCGCTGTTGTAGCTGTAGTGGCCGGTAGTACCATCGAATGAGAGCACCTGAGACAGGAGACCTGCAGAGATGTCATAGGAGAACAGGCCGCCAAGGTCATTGGTGCCACCTCGGTTCAGCACACCATAGATGACACCATCAAGTTCACTCAGGATGGGGCCTGCTTCATGACCGTTGGCAGTAGGACTAAAAAGGACAGCATCAGAAAAGGTTGTCGCGCCCAAAGAGAGGTCAAGACTTGCAATCGCCGTGGTTCCGCTTGTTTTGTCTTCCTTGACAGTATAGAGCTTGGAATCTTTGAAGACCAATCCGTCGTAGATGATGTTTGTCGGAGTGCTTTCTACTACCGTAAGTGTATTATTAGTAAGATCAAACGAGAAGACTGTGCCTTGATTATTTGCTCCACCCATGTCGTTGACCCCATGAATCGCGTTGCCACTCTTTGTAATGGTCACTGGACTCCTTCCTTCTGTCGATGTGTTAAATGTGCACAGTGTTGAACAAGTCTGAGCGGTCAAATCTACCTTCCAGAGGTGTTGTATGGAGGCTCCGTAAAGCATGTCTCCGTCTTGTATAATGTTTCCCTGGACACTGGTGTTCTCGTACTGCGTAGGATCCGTAGTTGGTGTTATTGGAATAGGGGTTCCTGTGACATTTCCAGTTGAAGTGTCGAGCTCATAGATAGCGTACAACGTATTGAGCGTGCCAACCGCGCCAGAGGCCAACTGTACCATGACATACGTTTTACCATTGTGGTAGAACGGCTTGTGGAACACCTGATTGACAATTGAGCTGTTGTAGTTGGTGACCTTTTGATACGAGTGGTTTGTTGGGTCGAACGCGTTTAGGGTGCCACGTCTGTCGGTTCCCTGAAAACAACTAAAACCAAAAGTGTTGGTAGATGGATCAAGGGAAAGGCCGTTTAGTGGAGACTTTCCGCTTTCATAGCCGAGTATCTCTTCAACCGTAAAGGAACCATTGGTGAAATCGTAGCTCCATATCGTTCCTGAGTCTTTGGAACCATGACGTTCGGATATCCCATAGAGCTTCCCCCCAACGAGAACAGGAGCAGCACTGATTTCAAGTCCGTCGTCTTGAGAATTAAAGGTGTGAAGGATGGAGTATACTCCTATGGAGCTCAATTTGAAGAGGACGTACTCGTTACCGCCGGCACTGGTCAGTGCCGTGCCGTAGATGTCCCCGCTTAATCCATCCGTCATTTTTGTGATGGGTCCTTCCCCAGTACTCCCTCCAAGGAAACTGTGTACATTGGTTACAGCGGGAGAGCCGTAGTTGATCCTACCGATGCTTCCCTTTCCCTGTGAGCCCCCATTTTTGAAGACCACATACCAATTACCATCTCCGTTTCGGTAAGTGAATTCATAGGGGAAAGCGCCAACTCCCACATCGCTTCCCAATCCTGAGAAATGAACCACAGTGCCAGCACTTGGGTTTGTGAGGTCCAGTCTGTGTATGCCAGCGCCCTTCGAGATGTATAGGACATTGTTTCGCTCATAGAGCCCTGTCAAAATCACATCGGTATCGGACGAATTGATGTACAGTGGCGTATAGGTGTTTGAAGTCACATCAAATGAGTAGTAGAGTTCTCCCCTGACCCCATTTCCACGCTTTCCGGCTCCATAGAGTGTGTTTCCCCTTGCAAACAATTGGCAAGCAGGTTCACCGCCATCGGTCGTGCCGTTGAATGAATGGACGACCTGATAGGAGTCATCACTTGGGTCTATCGAAAAGATGGTGCCATACCCATAAACTCCTCCTGAACCTGTGACGCCGTAGAGTTTGCTTCCAACCTTCACCAGCTGGCCGAATACCGAAGAACCATCTACGCCATTCTCTGTCATTTGCTTGATCAGTGAGGTAGTCCCTGTCCCAATATCGTATCGTACAATGGATCCAAAGGGTGCGTTGGCAGCCACCCTTCTGGTTCCTTTTTTTAAGGTTAGGTATAGTGAGTTATTGGTCGATTCGTAATGTATTCCGCTGGTAGCAGTGGGGACGAAGTTACCGGAGGATACATTTTCCTCGTGGGTTCCAAGTTTCCCGGACATTGGGGTTGCCTGGAAGCTTCCGTCACTGACATCGACAGATAGGATGGTACCCCCGTCGAACTCTCCCCCATTAGAGAGCGGTACAGTAATCGTTTGTGCTTTGGTTTGCATTCCAGCAATGCAAAGAATCATAAGTAGTGCTAGTTTTCTCATATTGAACATGGTATTAAAGTTGTCTGTCAATCGTGTACGAGTTATTTCTCCTAGACCGATTTTTAATGGTCAAGGAGTTCTCGATTCTTACCTTAATTCCAGGGAGACATGGATGGAAGGACCTGTAGTCTGATGGTGGAGCTCTCAGGGTATCAAAAGAGTGTGACCACCAGACCCAAGGTTCCGTTCTAAATTCCAAATATTGGGAGCTTAGGTCGCCCAACTTATGGACTGTTTAAATATATTGGATCGGGATATCTGTTCATTCAAACATATCTACTACAGGGAGGGTGCAAAACGGCTACAAAATGACTACAGGGTTAAAATGAAGCCTAGACCGAAGAATATAGACGTGAGGTATTGGGTGTGGGTTTACCTTCACTAACCTACTACGCCAAAGTGGACTTGGCTACGAAGACCGTAAAGTTTCGGTGGATAAATATTGGGTGTTGAGATAAAAAAGACCATCAAATTGATGGTCTTTCTTTTAGTTATTGTTTTCGCTGCGAGGGCTGGAGCCCTCGCAGAGTGGGGGTCTTAATTCCATGGATTCTGAAAATCATATTGAAATCTACACTCTTCCTTCTTAAAGGTTTCCTTGATGAAAACCCTCCAGTCCTTATAAGCTTCTGCTTTGGAATAAGCATCTCCCTCAAAAGCGATTATTAGATTGTTATTCTGAAAAAAAGTTGGTCCTTTATCATCGGTCTCCGATCTTTTGGCAAGTGCTTCAAAAAAATCATCAGCATCGCCTATCGTTTTTAGAGTATATACATCAAAACCTAAAATAACAGATTTCTTATTATTCCCAATGTGTCGCTCAAATGTGACCATATCCATTCGTTCAGGGTCCAATGCTCTTTTCAAATACTTATATTCTGTTAAAAACCTTAGTCTGGAGTCTTGATAATTCAGCACCCCAGGCTCGCTCATTACCTCATACCCCTTTTGCGTAAAAAAGGTAACGGCTTTGTCCATGAGGGATTTTTCTTGTTCTACAACTGCAGCCTCTTCACGTATACCGTTATTGTCATTTGCGGCCGCCTCTATAGGCTTGGACTCACCATCAAAATCAATCTTTTCAGTTTTTTTTGATGTATCGCATCCGATAATGGTCATTGCCAAAAAGAAACAAACAGTTACTTTCAACAAATTGACTAAAGACTTTCTATTCCTCTCCATGAATTGATCGGTCATAAGCATCATATTCAAACTGTATTGATTTTACCAATTGTTTTAGCTGTTTTACCACTTCCTTATCCAGTCCCTCTTGTAATTCTCGAAACCTAAATATTTTCCATAAGCTACTGTACCAGCCATTTTTGTCCTCCGCTACCGCCAGTAGCCTACACTATATAAATATACAAAGCCCACCGGAAATCCAGCGGGCTTTGTTATAAGTGGTCATTGTTTGTCAATAACTGTTATTACTTCGAGGGCTGGAGACCTCGCAGAGCGGGGGAATTATTCTAATACTCCTTTCTCAATAGCGGAGTCTAAATGACCTAAAGTGAATGGTTCCCTTTCTTCTTCCAGTAAAGGAAGCCACTTTCTTTTTCCTATTATTTTTCTAATGATAGGAACATTTTTATCTACTAACGGTATTCCGATGCCGTAGTAGCGCTTACCATTAAACTTGGAATAATCAACATTAAACTTTTTAACAAATTCTTGCAACATAACATCCAAATCTAAATCATCAATACCTATTTCATCGAGTGTAGTATCCTGATGTAATTGGTTATAAACCAAATGCTTTTTTATCTGTCTCTTCGAAAATTCCGAAATAAACGCATATAACTCATTAGAAATCATTGCCATTCTATTTATTTTCTAAAATAAAATTAGTCCTCTCTTTACTTTCAGCAGCCATCCACTACCGTCAGCCTAACCAGCATTTTAAGTTGAAGCATTTTCAATGGAGACAAGATACCAACATTCCTCAATGAAATGAAATTCGTATGTCATGTGTATCCCGTTATCAATACCTTTCAAACGATACAACACGGAATCACCTAATCGCTCATATTCTACCCTATATGCATACAGTTCTTTTTTGTATGCTTCATCATCATCTGAAAAATCAATAGGTCTGTACTTTTCTTGATCAATATATTCAGTGACAAACTCATCATCAAGCTCCAAATCATCAGAGGGATAAACATTTTTTAACGGAAACTTCACCCTTTCACTCTGAAAAGTACTATCAATTCTAAATTTCTTGAAAAATTCATCAAAATTTTTATCACATTTATCATTCTCATTACGTGTAGCGATAGAATCAATGCTAATCGATTCTTCTTTATTTTCATCAACTTCCACTCTAAGGTTAGAAACATTGCTCTTGTCTGAGTCACTCTTTTGCGATACTTCTTGACAACTAAGTAAAGAAAGCAGGCAAATCGTTGCAATATTAATTTTTTTCATTTTACATAATTTAATAACCTGACAAGCCTTTGGACTTTACAGAGCAGGAATTATTTCATATATGGTCTGATTCTTACTGTAACAATAAAACATACAATTAGTAAAAGCCAAAATATCGATTGAATCTCAAGAAAAGTCGTGAAAAGCTTTTTTGAAAGATAGCCAAGAGTGAAATAAATGGCACAAAACAAAAAATACGCATTATAAAAAATCAACCCTCCAATCCTATTTTTTGTAAAATAGTTCTTTGTCTCGATTCTGTATCTTGTTATAGCCCAAATGATGAAAATCACCTGTAGTATTGAAAAAAACAATACTAGTAAATTCTCATTTGGAATCTTAAATAAGGAATCTAAGCTTAGCAAAATATAAAAAAGCACAAACACTGTCAATGCCAAAACTATTAGCTTCTTTTCTTTCATTGTAAGTTTCTTTTCTCTGCAATAAATTTAACTACGCACTTAGAGGTCTGCAGCCCTGTTAGAACGTGGTCAATTAACTCACTATACTATCCAAGCAACTAACTTTCTTTCCGTCTCAATTCTACAGTTTCATTATACATTGGATAGATGTGAGCGTCAGAATCTTTATTCAATTTAACAGTGATTATATAGGACTGATCAATAGGGTTCTCAATCGCAACAATTACACCTACATCTGATTCTTCAAAAATCAAAGTGTCATCTATTTGAATTTGACCGCTAACTATTTCGCAAGCTAACAGAACATTCTCAATGGAATGATGATCATTAAATCCATTTTTAATTAGAATTTTGTTTTCCAATTCTCTTTATTTAGAATAAACAATCAATGTGTAAAGTACCAAAAAAACCTATGCATTATAAATATACAAAGCCCACCGGATTTCCAGTGGGCTCTGTTATAAGTGGTCATTGTTTGTCAATAACTGTTATTACTGCGAGGGCCGGAGACCTCGTAGAGCGGGTAATGCCCTACCAATCATTGATAGATACATACAAAACTTTTTTAGAGTCTGTATATACCCAAAAGCCGTTAGAATTTAGAACATCTGTCGCCTTATAATATAATTGTTGTATAGAATCTTCGGTTGTCCCTTTCATATTGGGAAAGGTACTTTTTGCAAATGTAAAATGGGCATCAGGTTTCCCAAACAGCATTTCTACCTTTCCTATTGGGTCTCCCTTTTTTATCTTTTCAATTTTTTGCAAGCGTTCATCTTTCTTGCACCCGATTACAAGCAAAACAATAATAGCAGTTAATAAAGTTCTTAATCTCATCTGTTTCTCAAAAAATAATTTAGTTCCTCTGTAAAACCTTGTTGCGTGGCATACAGTAAATAAGCAGCTTTATCCCTTGGCTCATCAAATGACAATGCCTTATTTCTAACATGTATGAAATATTGTCGGCCTAACCTATTTGAATATAAATCTTGAACATGAAAAGCACTATTTAAAGACTTGTTGTTGTCAGACCTTAAAGCCTCATTATAGCTCTGATAAGCTTCGATGGCTATTCCAACATCTTCCCCTAAAAGTCCAACAACAAGAAAATGTCTCATGTCTATTACCCTGTCACTATTAAGAGGATCTATAACATATCTCATGGTTGGACCTCCTGAACCAGCCATACTGTTAGAGTCAATTGACCCTATAAGTTGTCCTCTTACTTGTCCTAATGTATAACCCTTATAGTTCGCAATGAATTCTTCTAGTGTCACGGCGTCTTGAACATGGGCTGCAGCATCATATCTAATATCTTTTTCAGTATCTGCTGGGATGTTTGTGTTTCCAACGGTACCATCTCCATCGCTTCCATCATCAACAGGAAGAGGTCTGTGGTCATTTGGATTTCTTCCAGTTGTCATACCGGTATTAGGGTTATCATCATTATTACCTGGACAACAATTTTCCTCAGAGTCAAACTGACTCGAATTTTGGTTTCCCCAAACTATTGCTCCAGAATTACTGGTAACCGCTCCAAACGAATTTATTGAATCGGCTCCGCTAGGATCTGCCCAAAAAATAGGGTTGTTATCAAATGCACTATAAGGAGAATAGTCAAAGTGTATAACGGGATCCTGTACAACCCACCTTGCTATAGCTGGGTCGTAATGGCGTAGGTCCATCTCCTGCATGTTATAGTGCAAGGCATGTTCGAGTTCCATACCATTGAACTCATAGGAATGGTCTCTCCCCACGATGGCACTGTTGTACCCCTGGTGCTTCAGCCCGAAGGGATAGTAATTGTTCTCCTCCAGCACCTCTACCTGTCCTGTACTGCTGTTAAACGAGTAGTTGAGGCGGTTGTTGCCCAGATGGTCACGGTACTGGTACACGTACCTGTACTCGGTGCCACCACCTGTGATGGCCTGTGGCTCCACATAGCCCTCGGCATGGGAGAAGAACTGCAGGTCATCGCTGCCCGTTCCCAGCTTCTCATAGATATAGTTGCCTGCATAGCTAACGGTCTTGCTCAAAGAACCGCCCTCTGTC
>JANQNQ010000003.1 GCA_028279515.1 Flavobacteriaceae bacterium | reverse complement strand
TAAGCCCGTCAGCGCCGATGGTACTGCCGAGAGGTGGGAGAGTAGGTCGCCGCCTATCTTTGACCCTGTAGCGAGCTCGTCTCTGCTACAGGGTTTTTTTATGCCCTGAATTTAAATCAATATGTGTTTTTGAAGTTTTGATAGTAAGGGACTTGCAACATAAGAATTCAATGTTTGCCATATCCCTGTAAGCTTCATCCAATAATAAGACTAATTGAAGGATATATTTTTTAAATCTATTATTTTACGCTAAATTAGTCTACATGAATTCCATCATTGACGCTACAACACATACCTTACTTAAAGCAAAATCCTTATTAAATACGTTATCAGATGACGAGCTGCGTAATGATTCAGTTCCTCCGTATTATTCTTGTGTTGGCTCTCATATCAGACATATACTAGACTTTTTTGATTGTATATTGGAAGGTATTGAATCTGGTGAAGTAGATTTAACTGCCAGAAGACGCGATTTGCGAGTTGAACAACAATGTGATTTTGCTTCAGAAAGTATCGATAGGGTAGTGTCGAGTTTGCGTGCAATTGGTGGACAGTCAGATGCACATGTAAATGTAACCGATGACCTAGGATTGGGCAAGACTACTATAAAGCAAACCGTTTCTGGCCTCTTAGCACAAGCGAATAGTCATACGATTCATCACTATGCCATCATAAGCTATATTCTTGATCATTTAAATGTACAAGTCGAAGACGAAACATTTGGGTACAATCCTACCTCTCCTGTGAAGACAGCTTCTGCTACTTAGATTTTTTTCCGAAGACAGCATTCATTATAGTACGCAAACCCCTAAAAGCTAGGAAAATAGCGAACACCGCAACGATAAATCCCACAATTAACACTGGGTAATACATTGGGTGACCTTCATTTTTAAAGGCTTGATATATGATCGTAGGGCCAGCAAACATTAAAAGCACGGTCCACATCATCAAACGAATTCCTTTCGCTAGCATTTCTTTATCAGTACGTCTCATGATTTGTTTACTTGTTTTACAGCTTCACGAACACTTTGGTGTTCTTCTAAAAGTCGTTTGGCTATATTGCGATCGACACCCGTTTCTTGCATGATCATTCGAATACCACGATCTACTAGTTTGTGATTACTCAATTGCATGTCGACCATTTTGTTTCCTTTGACTTTTCCAAGCTGGATCATGGTGGCTGTAGATATCATATTTAATACTAGTTTCTGCGCTGTTCCGGCTTTCATGCGAGAGCTTCCAGTGACAAACTCAGGTCCAACTACAGGAACAATAGGATACTGCGCCGATACAGCTAGCGGACTTCCTTCATTGCAAGTAATTCCACCAGTGATAATTCCTTCCTCATTACACTTTTCTATGGCGCCAAGGACGTACGGGGTGGTACCAGACGCAGCAATTCCTATTACAACGTCTTGATTTGAAATATGATGGCTTTGGAGATCTTTCCAACCTTGATCTCTAGAATCTTCAGCAAATTCAACCGCCTTCCGTATAGCAGAATCTCCTCCGGCGATCAATCCGACCACTAGATCATGTGAAACTCCGAAAGTTGGCGGGCATTCAGAAGCATCTACAATACCCAAGCGCCCGCTTGTTCCAGCTCCCATGTAAAAAAGGCGTCCGCCGTCTCTCAACTTGCCAACGACTTGTTCTACTAATGCTTCTATGTTAGGGATAACCTTTTCTACTGCTAATGGAACGGTCTTGTCTTCTGCATTGATATTTTGCAAAAGCGTGTTAATCGACATTTTTTCTAAATCATCGTAATGAGAATCCTGCTCTGTGACTTTCGTGAAATTCATGTTGTAAAACTACTGAATATTTATGTTTTAAACGATGGTTGTCTGGTTCGACAGGCTTGTTTTTTACGATGTGAAAAAATCAAGATTCCAACATCGTATTAGGCTAATTATTAAAATCTTATATTTAAGTAGCATTTTACTATTGTAAATGAAAGACCACCTGATCGAAAAGGCAGCCCGAGTTCTTCGTGGCAATTGGAAAGAAAAATTCACCATACCGTGTGAAGGGTTGTATCCTTTTCAATGGAATTGGGATGCGGGTTTTATTGCCATAGGCTGGGCTCATGTCGATATGAAGAAGGCCAAAACAGAAATTCGGTCTCTGCTATCCGGACAGTGGAGCAACGGATTTATCCCGCAGATCATCTTTCATAAAGAATCAGACAGTTACTATCCCGGCCCTGAAGTTCACGGAGCTCACCGCAGTCCATTTTATCCAAAAGACATAAAGACTTCTGGAATCACGCAACCACCCGTACTAGGGTTTGTATTAGAAGAGACCCTTCGAATATCAAATAACAAAGAAATAGATTTTGTGAAAGAAGTCTATGACCGTGTATTTGATTACAGTCAATATTTCTATCAATACAGGGATCCGGAAAGTGAAGGCTTGGTCTATATCTGCCATAATTGGGAAGCCGGAACCGACAACACACCTGTTTGGGATGAAGTTTGGAAGGAAATGGATTCTCCAGACTATGATCTTCCAAGAAAGGACAACACGCATATTGACGCTGAAAACCGTCCAACCAATAGAGAATATCAGCATTACATTCACTTATTAGAATTGTTTAAACAATGGAACTATGATGATAGACTTATAGCAGAAAAGAGCCCGTTTCTCATTCAGGACCCATTGTTCAATGCCATGTTGATTGCTTCCAATCAGAGTCTCATCAGATTAGGAAAGCAATTAGGCAAACACGAGCAGGTGGATCTCTTGGAACAATGGACAAATATGGGCATTGAAAGCTTCAACCGTAAGTTATATGATCGAGAACGACATGCATATGTCTATTATGACTTGCGAAATCAGAAATCATTGAACTACGTTTCGTCTTCTTCTTTTGCGCCACTCTTTGCCAGAATCCCTTCCGCAGAAAGAGCAAAAAAAATGATCGAAACGCATTTTAATACAGGTGAGTTTTCGGGAAAGGAGCAAGATTTCTATTTATGTGCGTCTTTTGACCCAACCCATGAGCGATTCGACCCGAAGCGTTATTGGCGTGGCCCCGTGTGGATCAACCTTAATTGGATTGTTTACCGCGGATGCAAACGCTACGGCTACGAATCATTGGCAGCAAGAATTAAAGCAGATACCATTGAATTGATCAGAGACAATGGTTTCTATGAATATTTTGACCCAAGGAAAGAAGTACAGCGATCGTTAGGCAAGGGGTATGGCGGAAATAACTTCTCTTGGACGGCAGCATTACTTATCGACCTTCTTAACGAAACAAACAAAGAATAGCATATGAATTATCTTGACTACGCCATTGTATTGGTTTATCTCGTTGGCATTTTGGCCATGGGATACCTGTTTAAGAATAATAAAGACTCAAAGGATTATTTTTTAGGCGGAAGAAGTATGGGGTGGTTTCCATTGAGTCTTTCGACCATGGCAACGCAGCTATCTGCGATTAGCTTTGTGTCAGCCCCCGCTTTTGTAGGGCTCAAGCTTAACGGAGGCATGAAATGGCTTACCTTTGAGTTTGCCGTACCCATTGCCATGGCCTTTATTATGGTGGTGGTGATTCCTCCCTTATTTCGATCGGGCGTGGTCAGTATTTATGAATTCGTTGAACGCAGGTTTAGTGCTTCGACCAGATTGATTTTAAGCGTCGTTTTTCAAATTAGTAGAGCCTTAGGTACTGGTGTTATGGTGTATACCATTGCGATCATATTGCAAGCGGTACTCGACATTGATTATGTGTGGACGGTGTTGATCATCAGTGTTATTACCATTGTGTATTCTTGGCAAGGCGGAATGAAAGCGGTTGTTTGGGGAGATGCGATTCAAATGATCATACTTTTCCTAGGACTCATTGTTTGTTTGTTTTATGGATGGAATCTGATCGAAGATCATGGAGGCTTGGCCAATGGTTTTGATCCTGAACGTTTACAAGTGATCGATATGAATCTTGGTATTGGTGAAGGAAATGAATATGGATTGTGGCCCATGCTCATCGGCGGATTCTTTTTATATGTTTCTTATTATGGATGCGACCAAACACAAGCGCAACGCTTGCTTTCAGCAAAGAATGAGAAGACCATTCGACAATTATTACTGGCCAATGGGCTGCTTCGATTTCCGGTTGTGCTAGTGTATTGTACGATGGGGCTTATCATCGGCGGACTCATCACGCTAGCGCCTGACTTTTTGGGCGAAATTACTTCTGTGACCCAAAAGCACTTTCCTGAAGAGTTTGCCAATAGCGGTGTAAAACCGGATCTTATGGTCCCTGTTTTTATCACTAAATACTTGCCACATGGACTCATCGGATTGTTAATGGTAGGAATCATGTCGGCAGCAATGTCTTCGTTAAGTTCAACCGTGAATTCGTTATCGGCGGTTTCGGTAGAAGATTTTTTTAACAGAGGAAAGAAAAAGCTCGAGGGCAAAAAATACATGCTCACATCAAAGCTATTCGTACTTTTTTGGGGAGTCGTTTGCATTGCTAGTTCCTTTCTTTTTGGCGGAAGCAAAAGTGCTGTAATTGAGATTATCAATGCCATTGGATCTGTTTTCTATGGCCCTGTGCTTGTCACGTTTTTGCTGGCCATCTTCTCGAAGAAGGTCAATCATATTGGGATGAATGCCGGAATCATTACAGCCGTATTGATCAACCTGGTTTTTTCAAAAACAATGCAGAACATCTTCAACATCGATCTGGGTATTGAGATCTTCTGGATCTGGCTCAATTTTACAGGCGTTCTCATTGCTTTGGTAGTTGCGTACTTAGTGAGTGCCTTGACGAAAAGTGTACCGATCAAAGAACTTTCTGGCTTAAAGATCGGAGTAAAGAAAGCCGATTTTATGATCAAAGAAGTCTATATTTTAGTAGCGTTCTTTGTGGTCATCTTGATCTTTAGTTTTATGGTTCCTAGTATTTTTGGATAGAAATGTTACACGTATTAATTGTTCCGGATAAGTTCAAAGACTCGCTCTCAGCAGAAGAAGCGATTGAAGCCATTAGAAAGGGCGTAGAGGACTTTGATCCAAGCGCTAAAACATTTTCTGTGGTAGCCTCTGATGGGGGAGATGGATTTTTGGAAGCCGTGCATCACTACCAGCCATATTTATCCACAATACAGACAGAAACAATTGACCCCTTAAAAAGACCGATAAAAGCTGAGTATCTCTGGGATGAGACTACAAATACTGCTTATATAGAATTGGCAAAAGCTTCAGGAATCGAATTGCTTTTATTAGAGGAAAGAAATGTGATGAAGACCACGACCATCGGTACAGGAATTCAAATTAAAGATGCCATTAACCGAGGGGCAAAGACTATTTATGTCGGTCTTGGAGGAAGCGCTACAAATGATGCTGCAACTGGTATTGCATCGGTGTTAGGATATCGTTTTTATGATGATGACAATAAAGAGATCGCTCCGTGTGGTGAACATTTAGATCGAATTACATATATAAAGGAAGACACCTCATTATTCGACCAAGTGAAAATTGTAGCCATTAACGATGTACAGAATCCTTTGCATGGCCCAAATGGGGCCGCATATACCTATGCACGACAAAAGGGAGCCAATGATGACCAAATCGAAGAATTAGATCAAGGTTTGAGACATTTAGACAAGGTCATGAAGGAACAGTTTGGTAGAGATCACGCAGCCTTGAAGGGTAGTGGTGCTGCAGGCGGTACTGGCTACGGACTTAAAACTTTTTTAAATGCAGAGTTTATCAGCGGCACTTCATTTATTTTAGGACTTTCTAATTTTCATGAGATTCTTCAAACTCATCGGATTGATTGTATCATCACTGGAGAAGGCAAGATCGACCAACAAACGGCTTATGGTAAGTTGATTAACGGTGTTGTTTCCGAAGGAAAAAAGAGAAATATCCCGGTATTTGGCATCTGCGGCAAGCTAGATTTAAATGCTGCTCAATTAAAAGCTTTAGGATTGATGGATGCAAGAGAAATTCATGACCCGACAAAACCGGTATCTTATAGTTATGAACATACGGCACGTCTCATTAGAGAGCAAGTGACGCATTTACTCAGGGAATGGACTGGAAAAGGTTAAAGAGTCTGTGTATATAATTTTTAAGTCATAATGACTTAAGGTGTAGTTTTCTCACATCTCACATCTCACAGAGCATTTAAACTAGAGAATCAACCACTTCATCTGAAACAGCAGAGCCGTCTTCATGAAATGATGTCAATAGGTGACAATTCCTTAATTTACAGGGTAATAACCTTTAACTGACAAATTATGAAGAAATTAGTAGCAGAATTTATCGGAACCCTTTGGTTGGTCCTAGGCGGATGCGGAAGCGCTGTTTTAGCGGCTGCTTTCCCCGATCTAGGAATTGGATTCGTAGGTGTTTCGTTGGCCTTTGGCCTTACCGTACTGACCATGGCCTATGCCATAGGACACATTTCAGGATGCCATCTGAATCCAGCCGTTTCTATCGGACTCTGGATGGGGGGTCGTTTTGACAAAAAGGATTTACTACCGTACATCGTAGCCCAAGTTTTAGGGGCCATTGCTGGCGCCGGAATCTTGTACATGATCGCTACCGGAAAATCTGGATTTGAAGTGGGCGGCTTTGCTGCAAATGGGTATGGAGAACATTCACCGGGAGGCTATAATATGACATCGGCTTTGGTGACCGAAATCGTAATGACCTTTATGTTCTTGATTATTATTCTTGGAGCTACGCATTCAAAAGCGCCAAAAGGAATGGCAGGATTAGCAATTGGTTTGGGACTTACCTTGATTCACTTGATAAGTATCCCTGTGACAAATACCTCTGTAAATCCAGCGCGAAGTACAAGTCAGGCGATTTTTGCAGGAGATTGGGCCATCGGACAGCTGTGGTTGTTTTGGGTAGCACCAATCGTTGGTGCGATCATTGCTGGTGTTGTTTACAAATACCTTTCACCAGAAGAAAAATAAAATTATAGATTTTTTAATATTGGAATTGGAACGCAGGTCATCGACCTGCGTTTTTTATGTTCTTAGCCCTTCTATTTTCTGGGGAACTGTTCCTCGTTCTCCAAGTCTAATGATTTTGAAAATTGTACTGGCCACCCAGCCAGGGTTAGTGACCAGTTTTCCTTTCTCAACCGTTTTTTTATCCCTAGCAGCTATGGCTTTCCCCCAATTTGCCCTAGGCGTTTCAGAAAGTGCGAGAGCAAAATTCCATGCACCATCTCGAGCTAGTTCCATGCTGAAATCGACTAAGAAGTCATCTACTTTTCCTAACCATTTTAGAAGCTTGTTCAACTTAGGCCAAATGGCGGCGAGGTCGCTTTCTACTTGATGTACCAAATAGGATAGGATTTCATTGATCTTGTCGAAATCCCCTTTTAGAAGCTGAATATCCTTCCCTTTAGAAACCTCGGCCGCGGCAATTCCTAAGTCTAAGTTTATATGAGCATTCATACCGATTAGAAGATGTTGTAATACAATGGGCCAGAAGTTTTTTGATAGCTCAAAGGTCACTTTCCAGGACTGTGTGATGGGCTCGCCATTTTTATAGGCTTCATAGGCTTCTAAGTACCTACATGCGAATATCACATCTAATTTTTCCATTCGTTCACCATCATCGAAGAAGTCATTGGCTATACCCTCCTTTATTTTAATAGTTACTTTTCGGTACAAGGCCGCGAAATAGCCTAAAGGGTTGTTGTTTTCTTTAGATTCATCAATGACTTGATCTAGAGAAACAATGACGTCGTCAATGGTACGTATAGATTTCACGTTGTTATGTTATTTAGTTGGTCGTTGATAAAAATACGAAGGGTGTAGAAATTGATAGCAGGGGAAAATACGTGTTTTTACAGGTAGTACTACGCACAATGCACTTTTCTCAACGAGTTTAATGGATAATGACGCGCTTTTAGAGTTTACCATTTACGTTTTGAAATTTGAATACTGTAACATTTTATAGTTGTCCGTGACGTATTAGATACACAAGTTTAATTTAATACCACCAAAAACATGATCATTACAAATACAGAGACCGTACCCAATAGAGAAATCACTCAAGTTTTAGGAATTGCTAGAGGAAGCACCGTTCGCGCACGAAATGTCGGACGTGATATTTTTGCCGGACTAAAAAACATTGTAGGAGGAGAGATAGAGGAGTATACAAAGCTACAAGCACAGTCGCGTGAGCAGGCGATGCAACGAATGATCCAAGATGCTCAGCGTCTGGGAGCAGATGCTATCGTAAATGTACGATTGACCACTTCTATGGTAATGCAAGGCGCTTCAGAGATCCTTGCCTACGGAACCGCCGTAAAACTTTCTTGATATGGACTTCGAAACAATCATAGCATTTAGTATCCAAGGAATCATATGGGGAGCCATACTAATTATCCTTATCTATCTCGTAATCAGACGAATAAGAATCAAGGAACAGGAGGATTTTGAGAAAAGAGACAACTGACTCCAAAAGTCTTCCAGATTACCTATTTACTCAATCGTAATCTGTTGCGTATAGGTCCCAACCACTGCAAAATACCCCAAGGCAAAATTATCTGACATGTCTACATTGTCAAAATTATCAATGTTATCGATCTCGGTTACATTGATGAAATTACCTCGTACAGTCACTGCAGGTGTTTGAAAAGGGCCGAAGCTATCCTCGCCACTTTGCTCGATCAACTGATTCATGTAATTGTAGAACTGCTGGTCAACGCCCATAATACTAATCGTGGCCGTTTGTCCGGGAAGCATGTCTTCGTCATAGAAATAGGAGAACTCGAATTGTTGTCCTTGGTAAAAAGTATCTTCTGTGGCTAAAAAGTTTCCGAAGTCAAAATCAAAAAGATAATAATCGTCACGATCGGGTGTGTCTGTGAAAGTTACAATTACCTCAGTCTCATCCTCATCGAACAAGGTTTCGTCTCCTTGCACCACGCTATCAATAGGAACCGCAGGAATATAATCAGCAAATGCAATGAAAAACTCATCCTCAAAGTCAATCTGCAGGAGTAGCTGACCGCTCATAAGAATCTCATTGGTCATCAACTTTTCATACACTCCAGAACCTGGCGAAGTCTCTAAAAGGACTTCTCCGGCATTTTCACTCAGATTGGTGATGGTAATCTGCTGAAGCCCGGTAGGGACAACCTCTTCAAAAAACGAACTGGTCTCTCTTACTTTCACTTGAACCAGCGTGAAAACCTCGCTAGGGTCTACACGGATCAAAGCGTCCACGATCAAACGAGGCTCTTCAGAAGGCACGTCGATCTCAACAACATCTTCGCATGATATGCAGAAGATTAAAAGGGATATATAGAATATGACTTTTTTCATGGGTTTGTTTTTTTAGAGTCAAGAGTTTAGAGTCGGGAGACCGATGACCAGTGACTGGTGATGCATGGTCGATGATTGCTCACTATTGCTAACTTGAAAATGTGTTAAGGGAATTGGAGACTGTCCACTCAATCCTTGTCTAGTATCTTGATTCTTATGTCTTGTTTCTGGTTTCATGTTTCTCGTTCAATTAACTCATAGCTCTTCGCTATTTCCTATTCGCTTCTTTTTTAAAATTTAAAATTATAAGTCACCGCCGGAACGATTCCGAAGATCGATGTTCGGATGGCCTCATTGGCACCCGTATCATTATTGCGCCTAAAGTTGATCGAGGCCGCATTGCGACGGTTGTACACATTATATACGCTAAAAACCCATTCTGACTGCCACTTACGGTTCTTATTTTTTCTTGGTGTTAGCGTAGCTGAAAGGTCAATGCGATGATAGTCTGGTAAACGTTCTACGTTTCGCAATCCATAATATGGAATGACCAACCCTTGAAAATCAAATTGACCGATCGGATAATTGGTGGGTTGTCCAGTTTGAAAAACAAAGTTTCCGTTGAAGCTCCATTTATCATTAAGTTCATAATTGCCATACAAGGCAATGTCGTGTGTTTTATCAAAGGGTGTGTTGTACCATTCACCATTGTTGATGCCCAATTCGCGATCCGTTCTTCCGGGAGTTCGTTGTTCGGACTTTGATAGGGTATAGGCCAGCCAGCCTTGAAACTTGCCTTCGTTCTTTCTAAAGAGCACTTCCAATCCGTAGGCTCTGGCTTCGCCATTCAGGATGACCTGCTCGATCGCATCGTTGGCAATTAGGTTGGCGCCATCGATATAATCAATGCGATTTTGAATGTCTTTATAGAAAACTTCGGTCTCTAATGAATACACACCGTCTTTAAAATTTTTGAAATACCCAAAAGCATATTGGTCTAACAATTGCGGTTTTACAAAGGGTCCGCTGGGCGTCCATACGTCTAACGGAGTAGGAGAGCTAGTATTCGATAGGAGGTGCAAGTATTGAGCAATACGCGTATAACTCGCCTTGATCGAATTGTTATCATTAAAACTATAGGCTAGTGATAGTCGAGGTTCAAGATTGGTATAAGTTGCCAGTTGTCCGCTACGTCCTGGATTGATCGTTTCAATTGGTTCAGCTTCTTGATAGATCAACAAGAAGGGGTCAAAGACCACAGGATTGTCATCTTCGTATATGTTAAGCTCGTCTTGCCCAAGACGAATAAAATGGCTAAGGCGTAAACCGTATTGCAAGCTAAGTTTATCTGTGATATCATGCGCCACATCAACGTACGCAGCAAATTCATTGGCATATTTTTGAGTAAGCTGCTCTTCGACAATACCAGAATCAGCACTATTTGGTTTGATCTTGCCAGGATTAAAACGATAGTAGATATTGTTGATTCCGTAGTTAACCTGTAGTTTATCGTTGATGTAATGCTTCAGATCGTATTTAACGTTAAAATTTAGGATCCCCGAATCCCATTCGAAGCCAACAAAATCAAGTTCTAGGCCATAAAAATAGTCTGAATAGATAAGTGATAAGTTCGAAAATAGTTTATCCGAAAAAATATGATTCCAGCGAAAGTTTACGACGGCGTTTCCGTAGGTATTAACGAAATTATCATTGATGCTGAATAGATCCCTTCCGAAGTAACCGGATAAATAAATGTTGTTGTTATCGTTTAGCTTGTAATTGAACTTGGTATTTAGATCATAGAAGGAAGCTCTATTGTCAATATCAAAGAGCGGCAAGAATAAATGCGCATACGAAGCCCTTCCGCCAGCTAGGAATGCCGCCTTTTCTTTTACAATAGGCCCTTCAACCAAGAGTCTGCTAGCGACAGCACCAATACCACCGTTTACTTTGAATTCTTTACTGTTTCCTTCCTTTTGAAAGATTTCGAGCACAGAAGAAACCCTTCCTCCATAACGTGCAGGAATTCCGCCTTTAAAAAGTTTTACATCCTTTATGGCATCCGGGTTGAAGACCGAGAAGAAACCAAAAAGGTGAGACGAGTTAAAAATTGTGGCTTCATCCAACAATATTAAATTCTGGTCGACCGCACCGCCTCTTACGTTGAACCCAGAAGAAGCTTCACCTGCATTGGTAACACCAGGTAACAATAAGATTGACTTAATGACGTCGGCTTCACCTAGAACGACCGGAATGCTTTTGATGGTCTCTACAGCCAAGGTATTGACACTCATCTGCGGCTGTCGAATATTGACCTTTTCTACATTTTCAGTAATGACAACCTCTTCCAAGCTTTCGACGGACTCTTCAAGCTGTAAATTCAGCTTAATATTCTTGTCTAAAGTAATAGACTGCACAACGTCCTGATAACCTACGGAGCTTATCTGCAACGTATAGTTTCCGCTAGGAACCGTAATAGAATAAAATCCATATTCGTTGGTAGTCGTACCCGTATTTAATTCTGAAATGATAATAGTGACCCCAATCAGCGTTTCATTGCTGGAAGCTTCGGTTACGGTACCACTAAGTGTGAATTTTTCTTGAGCGAAGGACGGGAACATGGCAAGCATGCAGAGGCACAAGAAAACGAGGGTAGCTTTTCTCATTAACAACTATTTTTCTCTTAAAGATAAGCGAAAAGTGCAGTAATTGCTAGATGTTAACGTTTTTTTAAAAGAAAAGCCAAGCAGGTTTTCTTCTGGTTTATTTCTTGATGATTTTATGAATATTGCGTTTTCCTTCGGCAAAAACCTCTATGAAATATATTCCCTCCGGAAGGTTTTCAGTTGGAAGCACTCCTTGTAAAGCTTGGATTTCAATACTTATGAGCTCTTTTCCTAAAAGGTTGAAAAGTGAAATCTTTTCAATGTTTTCCAAAGCCGAAAAACTGAGGACATCGTCAACAGGGTTAGGATGTAGTTTGAAATCCTCAATCCGCGAGAAATCAATTCCTAAAGAGGAAGCTGCTTCCAAGGCGATGCTAAAGTTGGCCGCACTTCCCTCAGGATGCCATATCTGGAGTAGATAGGTTTGGCCCGGTGTTAGTCCTGTGAAGGTCTCTGTTCGACCATTACAGTTGACAATTTCATTACCGTTACAACCATCATATAATGCCAATTGTGCTGTGTTGGCACCATCTCCACTTAAGATTACATTCAGATTTGTCTCATCGGCTGGCATAGTGAAGTTATAAAAGAGGTCAAGGTCAGTATCGGTGCCACATGAAGAAATAGTATCACTGTTAGTAGCACCAAAGGTTGTTGACTGTGTTTCTTGTCCGGATGAGTTGTTTTCTTCAAAGACGGTCAATGGATTAGGGGTGGAACAGGTGTTGTTGGTGGGTGGTGCTACTTCGGTAATGCATATATCGTAATTTGCATAAGTAACCACCCATTCATATTCAATATCTCTAGTAAACGTACTGAGTTTTAGATAGTATTCATCACCAACAGCGAGGTTGGTTAATGGAGTGGTGTCAATATTATAGCAACCAAGATATTCCATATTGGAGCATGTTCCCTTTATCAACTCGATTGATTGTTCAGGAATACTAATATCCACATTGACTGTATTAGCAGAAGCAGTGAATTTATACCAGACATCCTTACTGTTATTTTCACATTGAAATCCGGTTTGCGAATCTGTTGCATAAAAGGTAGACCCGGCAAGATCTGTAGTACATTCGACACTTGAATTCACTGGGATCTCAATAGCACCTTGACACTCGTCATTTTCTGGGACCAATGTTGTGTGGAGTCGTATATTAAACTTTTCAAGGTTTCCATATGGCTTTGCATTTAGAGCAGGGCAACCTGGGGCTGCTCTAACATTGATAATTACCTCCTCCCCCTGGTTAGCCAGTATGCTGGATATGTTGGGGTTGTATACGGTGTCGCAATTGAAGTTACCCGCGACTCCCATCGACCAGACCAAACGTATTGGTTCTGTGGTGTTGGGCAAGTTCCGCAATTGAACTGTATCAATGTCGACCGAATAGAACCCCCTCTCTGGTGCCATGAACCTGAATTCAATCGATTGATTTTCAAGGTCCAACTGGTCTGTTGTGCCTATCTGACCGACTAGAGAAGGTCCATATGTTTGGGTTTGGTCTGAGGCCACAATTTCGATTGGTGAAATATTGGTGTTGTAAGATAACATGCGGTTTATGCATACACTAAATTCCATCTTCTCATAAATCTGATCGGTGACCTCTTCCTTATTGTGCCAAACTCTAAGAAGGTATTCTTCACCGATGTCCAAGTTCTCGTATCGAAATCTCTGATAGGCATAGTCCACTGGAACGGGGTCATCATATATTATCTTGTATAAGAACTCTGATTCATTTATTTGTTCAGGTGCCGAGCAGCTTCCTTTATAGAGGTCTAATTTTAGAGGTACTGCATCCGAAAACCAAGAATCATTTGGTAATTGGCCATCTTCGCTGAATACTTTTTGATCGAATAGCGAAATGATATATGAAGTGTCAGTAGCTACAAACCTATACCACACATCGATTTCAGGATTTCCAGTATAATCAAAATCAGCCGAAGCTTCAAAGGTAGTGCCACCCACAGATTGTTCATATCCAATGGATTCATTGTCATTTATTGTTATTGCATTTATACATGTATCATTTTCAGGAGGAGATACCGTATTAACACAAATACCGATTGAATCTCCAAAATCGACATCCGGGTCTTGTTCCATAGCGACCCTTACATAGTACTTTTCACCAATCGTAAGTTCTGAGACGACCAATGGAATATGAGAATAGGCATGACCTAAAGGAATCAAGGCACTTCCGCAAATACCGCTGTAGACTTCGGCCACAGGAAGATACATTGGAGAAAGGGAAATCGAATGACTTTCGGAAGTTGCTGTGAAGAAAAACCAAACATCATCGAGACTTCCATTATAAAAGTAGCTGTTAGAGTCTATCTGAGCATCCGATGGAGTTGCATTGATTAAAGAAGCAATTGCAGAGGATGTGCACGTATTGTCCGCGTTCACGGTTAGCTCGATAGCTCCGGCACACTCATCATTCACAGGAACCTGCCCATAACTGATAAAATTTGCGACTAAAAGAAGAACCAACGTAATTTTTTGGACACGCATACTTTTAGGTTAATTTTTGGGATGGCCTTAAGAATCATTGTAAAATCCGCAACAACCTATCCAAAAAGTTTTAGAAGGTTCTTATTTTCAAAAATGTGAGAAGGAAATGTAATGTTTCTGTATAGGCCTTATTTATTGTTTTTATAAATGTAGGTATTTACATCACCAATCTCAAAAAAACTTTGTAAACGTAGTTATTTGATATATGAATGCAAAAAAAAGCCGAAACACACGTTTCGGCCTTCAGCATATATTGATTATCAAAAATCTTAGATACTATTGATAATGTTATTGAGCGTTGCACTTGGTCTCATCGCTTCAGAAGCAACAGCATCATTAGGCTCATAGTACCCTTTGATGTCCATCGCTTTGCCTTGCGCTCCATTAAGCTCTGCAATGATGGTAGCTTCGTTCTCAGACATAGCCTTAGCGACAGGAGCAAAGGCTGCTTTAAGGTCAGCATCCTGATCCTGCCCAGCCAATTCTTGTGCCCAGTACATGGCCATGTAGAAGTGGCTTCCTCTGGTGTCAAGTTCACCAACTTTTCTAGATGGAGACTTTTTATTATCTAAGAATTTTTCAGTTGCATCGTCAAGTGCTTCTGCTAATACAACCGCTTTCTTGTTATCATAAGTAGAACCTAAGTGCTCTAACGAAACAGCTAGTGCTAAGAATTCACCTAATGAATCCCAACGAAGGTGTCCTTCACTGGTGAATTGTTGCACGTGTTTCGGAGCCGACCCTCCAGCACCCGTTTCAAAGAGTCCGCCACCGTTCATCAACGGAACGATCGACAACATCTTTGCACTAGTTCCCAATTCGAGGATAGGGAAGAGGTCAGTTAGGTAGTCGCGTAAAACGTTTCCAGAAACCGAAATGGTGTCCTTTCCGTCCTTGATGCGCACCAACGTAAATTTGGTCGCTTCGATCGGAGAAAGGATGTGGATTTCTAATCCGTCAGTATCGTGGTTTGGCAAATACGCCTTTACTTTTTCGATCAATTGGGCATCATGTGCTCTTTCAGCGTCCAACCAGAAAACGGCCGGTGTGTTCGTAGCACGAGCTCTTCCAACGGCAAGCTTTACCCAATCTTGAATGGGTGCATCCTTTACCTGACACATTCTCCAGATATCGCCTTCTTCTACGTTATGCTCGGTCAATGTATTTCCGTTGGCGTCAACCACACGCACAGTTCCAGCACTTCCGATCTCAAAGGTCTTATCATGTGAACCATATTCTTCGGCTTTCTGAGCCATCAATCCAACATTGGGAACGGTTCCCATAGTGGTTGGGTCAAAAGCGCCGTGCTCTTTACAGAAATCAATGGTAGCTTGGTACAATCCAGCATAACTACTGTCAGGAATGACCGCTTTGGTATCCTGTTGTTTTCCGTCCTTGTCCCACATCTGTCCAGACGTACGGATCATTGCAGGCATCGAAGCATCGATGATCACATCACTCGGTACGTGTAGGTTCGTAATTCCTTTATCAGAATTTACCATCGCTAGATCCGGTCCGTTTTCGATGCAAGCCTTTACATCGTTTTCGATCTCGGTTCTTTTGGCTTCAGGCAATTCTTGTATTTTACTCAATAAATTTCCTAGTCCGTTGTTTACGTCCACTCCAACTTCTTCAAGAGTGTCACCATGTTTCTCGAAAACATCTTTGAAATAGGCCTTGATTCCATGCCCAAAGATGATAGGGTCAGATACCTTCATCATCGTGGCCTTCATGTGCAGAGAAAACAATACACCTTGCGCTTTTGCATCAGCAACTTGTGCTTCTAAGAACTGCTGTAGTGCCTTTTTACTCATCACACTTGCATCGATGATCTCACCAGCCTGTAGCGGAGCATTGTCTCTAAGTACAGTTACATCGCCATTGGCTGATACATGCTCGATACGAAAATCGGTGGCCGAAGGGATCGTCACTGATTTTTCGTTCGATCTAAAATCGCCAGACGACATGGTAGCCACATGCGATTTAGAATCTGAAGACCAAGCCCCCATACTGTGTGGATTTTTCTTAGCGTAATTCTTTACTGCTTTCGGAGCTCTACGATCCGAGTTTCCTTCTCTAAGAACAGGATTCACAGCACTTCCTTTGATCTTGTCGTATCGTTTTTTAAGCGCCTTTTCAGTATCATTCTCTGGCTCTTCCGGATAATCAGGAACCTTGTATCCATTTGCTTGAAGCTCTTCAATGGCGGCTTTCAACTGTGGTACAGAAGCACTGATGTTTGGAAGTTTGATGATATTGGCTTCCGGCTTCTTCGCTAATTCCCCTAGTTCGGAAAGCGCATCAGGAATGCGTTGTTCTTCCGTTAGGAAATCAGGAAAATTGGCAAGAATTCTTCCCGCTAGCGAGATATCTCTTGTTTCTAAGTTGATGCCAGAAGTTTTAGAAAAGGCTTGAACGATTGGTAACCAAGAGTAGGTAGCCAAAGCCGGAGCTTCGTCGGTCTTGGTATAAAGAATCTTAGGACTATTTGTCATGTGAATGCTTTTATTCTTTAAAGTTGATTCGTAGCAGAATGCCACTTGCTTTTTTCGAGAAACGGTGCAAATATACAACAATAATGTGTTTTTATTGATCAAACACGATTGTCGAATTCATGATAATGAGTGGTGTTTTTTGCCAAAAACTTACGCAACCGAATAGGAGATAAGAAGTTGTGGTGCATCTGGCATTGTAACGAACTGATTATAAAGACAAAAGCCATATCACTGTACAAGTACCTTGATATGGCTTTCTTTGAAATAGCTTGGCGTGACCTAGTCGATATTGCTATCGGCGTGCTTTACTAAAAACACCAGTTCGTAATAAAGTGTTCGGTTCAAGTCAGCCATTTCAATGAAACATCTTTCTTTTTACTAAACATAATTCAGACAAAATACTCAATGCTTCGCAATTGTTTTTCTTGATGCTACTTTCTTCATCATTCATTTGCATGAAATCAGGTTTCAGTGCATTGCTCTCTAGTTCCTTTCTCACTTTCGCTCAATTGGCGTTCAAGAACTTTCCACTTTATCCAGTGATCGGCTGCATGCGCATCCGGACCCTTCCAAAGCTTCCGACCCTAGTCAAAGGACGCATACACGTCACATTTCGTAAAGTCTCAAAAAACAATTGTGTTAAAGAACGTTCTCTTTACAAATTTACTCGTGATCAATTTACATCAATTCGTTTGTAAATTCTTTTTCAAATGTAGGCGTTGAATTTTAAAATCCAAATTTTTCAATGGTTTTAAAATCAACAAATTACGAACAGTAGTTATTAACAATTGTTCATAAAAAAGGCCCTGTGTGTCACAGGGCCTCTTAATGCTTTCAAAAAAGTCTTATGCTCTTTTCTCTTTGATTCTTGCCTTCTTACCGGTAAGACCTCTAAAGTAAAAGATACGAGCTCTACGAACTTTACCTCTTTTGTTCACTTCTACTTTTTGAAGTGCAGGCATGTTCACAGGGAAAATACGCTCTACACCAACAGTACCAGACATTTTACGGATGGTAAACGTCTCAGTGGCACCTGATCCTCTTCGTTGGATCACAACACCTCTAAAGAACTGTGTACGTGTTTTATTCCCTTCTTTGATCTCGTAATATACAGTGATCGTGTCACCAGCTCCGAACTCTGGGAATTCTTTTTTCGTTACAAATTCGTCTTGTACAAATTTTACTAAAGACTCCATTTTATTGATATTAAGTGTTTTACCAGGATAACGTTCACGATTTTCGCCAGAGGTTAACTCAGATTGGGTGCAAAAATAGTGATAAATTGCTAATGGACAATCATTAGGGTGTTTTTTTTGGTGCGGCCCCTTCTTTCGCTGAAGCTCCAGAAGGTCAGGCTTTCGGTAGTCGCTATCAATTTTATGTCATGCCGAGCACTACCAGAGATCAAAAATGTATTTTGATTGAAGGTATCTGCCGCGGACAGTCGAGGCACAAAATTGATGAGCTCCAACAAAACCTCAATCCTTGGCCGGAGTTATCTATGCGCTTCAAGTTTCAGGTTCTTTCCCGATTTCTTTGATGCTATGATCAACCCCTCTTTTCTTAACTAAGACCAAATATCTATTGACTAGCAGAAGTATGCCGATATTCAAGGCAATAAAGGAAGCAATGGATATAAAAGTGGTAACAACGTCGGGTAATATCAGCCTTCCGTTTAATAGAAGGCGTGTCATAATGCTTTCGATAAAAGTGATTGACATTCCCATGGCTCCGTAGAAAAGTAAGTTAGAGCAAACGTTTCTCTGCGCCTTATACAATTTCGAAGCGGCGATGATAATAATGACTAGCGAACATACCAAAAGCAGGTCCCAGATCAAACTTTCCACACTTACTTCCATTAGTCAATGCCTTTGATGTTACTGATATCAGACTCCTTGCTTTTTAGTAATCGTTGATGTTTTTTGAGATGAAGAATAAAGCCTATGGTAAACAATACCGAGAAAAACGGGGTAACAAAAGCCAGCGCAAAGGTCCAGTTTAAAATAGCTACGCGCTCTTGGGCCAATACTTCCAGTAAGAACAATGGTACCGCCAGGAGCAATAAGCCTCCTAATGCCATTCCGCCTGAGCCAATGATCAATAATAGTGAACTAGAGGATCGTTTATCCTTTAATAAAATAAGACAGGCAATACATACCGCCAGTTGTGCAAGTGTTCCGTACATGGTATTGTTTTAAATATCGCAGTTATTCTATGGTGTCTTTTTGTCTTTTAATGAGGTCAAATGCCAACACCAGCACCCCAAGTCCGAACAAAAAATAAAAGAAGCCTGAAACGATGCTGATTATCCCTTGAACTTTTACAACATTTTCAGAGCCCTGACTAGCTGCATAGGCTATGATGGGTGTGTCAGCCACTGAAAGGATCAACATTAAGAATGAGCCAACGATCATTATAAAGGCACCTGCCTTCTTTAATCTAACTCCCAAGATAATACTGGCAACTACCAATATCAGTATTGAAATGACATGTATTGCCTTGGCAATAAGAAATGTAAAAGTATAGTCTTCCATATCGATTATTCGTTTAAAAGGTCGGGCCTTCGTTCTTTGGTTCTTTTGTATGCCTCTTCTTCTCGCCATGCTTCAATTTTTGGAAAGTTGCCAGAAAGTAATACCTCTGGTACCTTCCATCCTTTGTAGTCAGCAGGGCGTGTATATATAGGTGGCGCCAATAAATTGTCTTGAAACGAATCGGTGAGGGCAGAGGTCTCATTACCCAATACTCCGGGAATCAAACGAATCACGGCGTCGCATAAAACAGCTGCTCCAAGTTCACCTCCAGAAAGCACAAAGTCGCCGATTGAAATTTCTCTTGTCACAAAATGATCACGTACGCGCTGGTCCACACCTTTATAATGTCCGCACAAGATGATGATGTTCTCTTTGAGAGACAGTTCATTGGCGATACCTTGTTTAAGGGTTTCACCATCTGGTGTCATATAGATAACCTCGTCATAATCGCGTTCGGCTTTGAGGCCCGAAATGCATTTGTCGATAGGCTCGACCATCATGACCATTCCGGCACCGCCACCAAATTGATAATCGTCAATTTGTTTATAATTGTCCGAAACATAATCTCGGAGGTTGTGAAAATGGACTTCGACCAATCCTGCCTCGATGGCGCGTTTTAAGATAGAGGCCTCAAACGGACTCTTCAATAACTCAGGTAATACGGTAATAATATCTATGCGCATGTGCGATGGTCTGATTAAAGCAGTTCTTTTTTAAGGTTGCAGCGCTCAATGGATTCTTTGGCGCGATTTAGAGTGTTCTTGTCAAGTGTATGGAGCCCGCATTTCTTGTAATGAGTAATGGCTTCATCTAATTTTCCTTGCTGCTCATACATGATAGCATACTCATTATATATGGTAGATTTTGTAATGCCTGGAATGTTCATGGCACGATCTAACAACTCTGCTAAGTCATCATAACGCCCCAAAGTTGAAAGCAAGATGGCGTAGTTGTAATAAACACTCGGGTACAGCGGACTCTTCTCAAGGCATAGCTTATACAGCGTTTCACCCTTTTCAAAATCCTTGAACTTCACCTCGTACAGATATCCTAAATGGTTATATGCCTTTCCAAAGTTTGGGTCGGTGTTTATGATCTCTTCTAATGTGTCAGACGCCACTTCGTAGTTTCCGTTCTTAATGTCACCGTTGGCCTGATTGAGCAGTTCTTCCAGTTTTGTTAAATGATCCATAGATACAATGGGATTAAGGGTGTAAAATTACGAGAAATTATGGTTTATGCTTTCCAAAAATAGAACAGGTCTTCTTCTTTGATCCATCCAAGTCGTTCATATAGCTTTTGAGCTGGATTGTCAGATGCAGTTTGCAAGAGCAACCCCTTTCGTTGTTGTTTCTTACATAGTTCTTTGGCGGCATTGAGCAAGGCGGCTCCGACGCCCTGTTTACGCGCTTCGGGTGCTACAAAGAGATCATTGAGCAAATACATGGGTTCTAGGCTCACAGATGAAAAAATAGGGAACAACTGCGTAAACCCCAAGGCTGCGCCTTGGTTGCTCAATGCCAATAGCACGGTTGCTTCCTGTTGCTGCATCCGTTCTAGCAAAAATGCCTTCGATGCTTCAGGATTGGGTTGTTGTTTGTAGAATGTTCGATAGCCTTCAAACAAAGGAAGTAAAATGTCTATATGTGATGGGTCAGCAAATACGATTCTCATATAGCTAAGATACGAGATCAAGCAGATGCATTCCTTTAAATTGAAGTTGAATTTAGTGCTGTAATGAAAAGGACTACTGACCGCCGAAAAAGGAAGTTAATAGTTATGCAAAGCGGCCAGTTCCTTTTCGTCCCCCAAGATCTTATTAAGATGTTGTAAAAGTGAGAATTTTTCTCCGCAAACTGTTACGGGTTTACCACATACTTTTGGCGGATTCCTATGAAAAAAGCCTCACCAGAGACTGTTGGGTCTCAAAAGTGAGGCTTGGGGGCACTCTAGCTAAGCTTTCTAAGCGTTAGCCCAAAATAATGCGATTATGTTTTTGCGATGGCCTTGTTCTTATTGATCTCATCCTGAAGTTGTCGTCGTACCTTTTGTTCGCGCTCCAGGGCTCGTCTTCTGTGCTCTTCGTATTCAAGCTCTAATTCATTTAGATTTTGCTTGGCTTCTTGGGTCACTACGTTGCTGTTTCTAAACTTGTAGACAAATAGCAATAGCAATCCTGCTAAAGCAGCAATAATGCCCCACATGATTCCTTTGTAGGCGCCTTTTTTCACTTGCATTCCGAAAAATGAAATACTGTCTTTCTCTGTAGTCACGTTCGCCAAACTTGTATTGGCCGTGTTGAGATCGGTCTTTAGTTTTTCAATCTGAGAAAGTTGTGAAGCTACTTCGTTTCGTGCTTTTACAAGATTTGACTTGGAAAGGTTTAACGAATCGATCACGTTGCCTCTTAGCTTACGCACCCAGGTTTTTTTGATAACCTCGTATTCTTCCCAATTGGAAGACTTCTTTATGACAAATTCAAATTGATCGTTGATTGACCCATTATCAAGAGAAAGTTGTTTCTCAGCGGGGGTCGTTTGTGCTCTAGCGTTCATCACTGTACATAAGCCAACAATGCTAGAGATAAGGAGTAGTTTTAAAAAATTCATATTGTTACTGATAAGTAGGTTCGAGGTCATAACGAACAAAAGCATCTTTTATTGCACATATATGACACTTTATTATGAAAGAAGGCCTTGAGTCGAAACTCAAAGCCTTCATTATAAGTGGGTTAATTCTATTAATAATAGGTGTAACGTCTTACTTTTGAAATATATTTAGCTAAACGAATTACTTGATGGCTATATCCATACTCGTTGTCGTACCAAACGTATAGGATCAAATTAGTACCGTTCTCTCTAACGATGGTTGCCTTACTATCATAGATAGATGGAGCCGATGAACCTACAATGTCAGAAGAAACAAGCTCGTCACTGATCTCGTATTTGATCTGCTCAACAAGGTCACCCTCTAGCGCGTATTTTTTCATCAATGTATTGACGCCGTCTAATGATGTTCCTTTGTCTACTTCCAAATTCAAAATGGCCAATGACCCGTTAGGAACAGGAACTCGGATAGCGTTCGAAGTAAGTTTCCCTTCTAATGAAGGTAGCGCTTTAGACACTGCTTTTCCGGCACCAGTCTCTGTAATAACCATGTTCAGGGCTGCTGCACGACCACGGCGGTATTTCTTGTGCATGTTATCTACCAAGTTCTGGTCATTCGTATAAGCGTGAATCGTTTCAAGGTGACCGTGCTTAACACCCAATGAATCTTCAACTACCTTCAATACTGGAGTGATGGCATTGGTAGTACATGAAGCTGCAGAGAAGATATCTACCTCTTCTGGGTTGTAATCGGCATGGTTAACTCCGTGAACGATGTTCGGAACCCCTTTTCCAGGTGCTGTCAATAATACTTTAGCAGTTCCTTTTGCAGCAAGATGTCTGCTAAGGGCCTCTTTGTCTCTAAAGGCTCCGGTATTGTCAATAACCAAGGCATTGTTAATTCCGTATTCAGTATAATCGATATCTTCCGGCGCATTTGCAGAAATGATATGAACCGTGGTTCCGTTGATGATCAACGCAGAGTTCTCTACGTCAATGCCCACGGTTCCAGGAAAGTCACCATGAACAGAATCATTTCTAAGCAACGAAGCTCTTTTCTCAAGAACCGTCTCGTCTACTTTTCCTCTGGTGACAATGGCACGAAGTCTCAATTGGCTTCCGCTTCCTGTACGGGTCATAAGCTCTCTGGCTAGCAATCTTCCGATACGACCAAAACCATAAAGTATTACATCTTTCGGCTGAATACCGTTCGCCTTTTCAGCATCTCTTAGTTTGTCAACTACGAACGCCGTCGCATCAGAATATTTATTGTCTTCCAAATGATATTCGTACGTAAGTTTTCCGATATCAAGTTTAGCAGGAGGGAGGTTGAGTTTATTGATTGCTTGAGCAATCTCTACCGAGTCAAAGATCGAGATTGGCTTTTGAACAAATTCTCCAGCATACTCGTGCAAGTTAATGATCTCGCTCACATTTCGGTCGATCAATTGGTTTCTAAAGAGCACCAGCTCTATTGATTTGTCATACCAAAGATCGCTGACGATCTTGATAAACTCTACGGTTGCTCTTCTACGATCGGCCTGAAAAGCCAACTCTTTCTCATAAGTTTCGTTAAAACTCATTGTTGTGTGTTTATTTTTGACGTTTAAATTTGCCGCAAAAGTATCAATTTCAATCGTTTTCGTGAAACAAAAACCATAAAAAATAAAAGCCCGCACTTTCGCGCAGGCTTTTACTGTATTTTAAAAGATATCTTACTTGAATATTAAACGCTCTGTTTCACCATAAGCATTGATATACACGATCTTTTCTAGGTCATTTCCGCTAGACTTTACGCGTTCAATGTCCTCAATGTTTTGAATGGTAGTTTCATTGATCTGCGTTATGATGATTCCTTGCTCGAGTCCCAGACGTCGTAACTGATCATTTTGATTCGCGGTAACCTTTGCACCGCCTTTGATATCAAAGCGCTTCTTGTCATCTTTGGTGATGTTTTTCAACTCCATATTCAATAGCTGTACACGCGTCGTTTTCGAAAGGGTCACCGGTAGCGTTCTCAATCTATCATCCCTATCAACCGTTACATTTACCACATCACCAGGACGCTTGGCACTCAAGTATCCAGAGAGATCAGAGAATTTGGACACTTTCACATTGTCCAATCGCTTGATAATGTCTCCTTCTCTCAAGCCAGCTTTTTCTGCACCCGAATCTTCTTGCACGTCGCTTACATACACACCTTCAATTTCCGAAAGTCCGTTTTCCACAGCATATTTTGAATACCTGTTCAAGGCAGAAATTCCTAAGAGCCCTCGCTGTACATCACCGTATTCTATTATGTCTTCGATTACCTTACGAGCAATATTGCTGGGTACCGCAAATGAATACCCTACAAAAGATCCCGTTTGAGACGTAATGGCAGTATTGATACCTACAAGCTCGCCATTGGTGTTAACCAAAGCTCCGCCACTGTTCCCTGGGTTCACAGCTGCATCCGTTTGGATGAAGGACTGATTGTTTCGGTCAAACTCATTCAAATCTCTGGCCTTAGCACTGATGATCCCTGCAGTTACTGTAGAAGTCAAGTTGAACGGATTTCCAACAGCAAGTACCCATTCGCCAATTTTTGTAGCATCAGAGTCACCAAATGTGATATACGGTAACTTTTCATCAGCATTTATCTTCAACAAGGCAATGTCAGTTTTGGCATCAGAACCCACAAGTTCGGCCGTATACGTTCTGTTATTATTCATGGTCACCTCGATAGATTCAGCATTGTCGATCACGTGATTGTTGGTGATAATAAATCCGTCAGGCGAAAAGATGACGCCAGAGCCCGTACCAACACGCGTACGTTCACCGCCTCCTCCATAAAAGAGATCGGCGATACTTGTTGGAGATTTACCGGTAGTAGTGTTCTTAACGTGCACCACGGCATTCACTGTTTTCTCTGCAGCCACTGTGAAGTCAAGACCTTCTAACGACCGTGTATTGGTGTTGTTCGATACAAAATTTGTCGGGATGTAGTTAGTTGTTGGATGTGTAGTTTCTACAACGGCTTCAGGTTTTTCGAAAAAGGCCTTATAGGCACCTAACGAAATGGCCCCTCCAACCATCGAAACTAAAAGTACACTTGCAATTTTTTTCATGTTCATTGGGTTTTAGTTCTTCGATTTAACACTTAAAATTACTTTTTTATTATAACGCGATTTCAACTTTAACGACACTTTAACAGCGCGATTGCTCTCAAAATATTTGTACATTTGTTTTCCTATTTTTTTAAGAAGAATGAACGTATCATTTTACAAATACCAAGGAACCGGAAACGACTTTATATTGGTCGATGATCGCGACAAAACATTTCCCAAAAATGATACCAATTTGATTCACAAGCTTTGTGACCGTCGTTTTGGTATCGGTGCAGACGGATTGATCTTGTTGCAGAACGACGAGGTCCACGATTTCAAGATGGTGTATTTTAATTCTGACGGAAATCAAAGTTCTATGTGCGGAAACGGGGGCCGTTGTATTGTGGCTTTCGCTCATTTCTTAGGAATTATTAAAGCGGAAACTACATTTGTAGCCATAGACGGAGTGCATCATGCCACGATCGAAGGACATGAAGTTAGCTTGCAAATGACCGATGTTTCAACGATTGAAGATTTTAAGGCGCATGTTTTCCTGGATACTGGGTCACCACATCATGTGCAATTCGAAGAAGCCTTAGATACCTTAGATATTAAGTCGGAAGGAAGTCGAATCCGTTACGGAGCTCCGTATTTTGAAGCTGGGAGCAATGTCAACTTCGTTCAAAGGGTAAACGACGAGACCTTTAGAGTTCGCACCTACGAACGTGGTGTAGAAGACGAAACGCTTTCTTGCGGAACGGGCGTTACAGCAGTAGCGCTGGCCATGCATCATTTGGGGGAAACTCAAAATACCGAAGTAACCCTAATAACGCAAGGCGGCCCTTTGTCGGTTTCTTTTGAAAAGAATGGAGACGGATACAAAAATGTGTGCTTAAAAGGTCCCGCGATGCAGGTCTTTAAAGGAGAGTTGTCATGGTAACATTGGTTGGTGAACATATACGGTTGCGTGCATTAGAGCCTGAAGATCTGAATTTTATTCATCGCATTGAAAACGATGAAACCATTTGGGAGTTGAGCGCCACACAAACACCCTATTCAAAATTCGTCATAAAAAGATACCTTGAAAACGCACACAAAGATATCTTTGAAGTAAAACAACTTCGTTTGGTTATCGAAGGTCCTGGGGAAGAATCCATAGGGCTTATTGACTTATTTGATTTTGACGCCCGCAATATGAGAGCCGGAGTTGGGATTCTTATCGAACAAGATAAACACCGCAATAAAGGTTATGGGGCAGAAGCCTTGCAATTGCTTTGCAACTATAGCTTTAAACGGTTGAACCTACACCAATTATATGCTAACATTGCCTCAGATAATACCGGTAGCATTAAACTCTTTGGTAAGTTGGGATTTGAAAAAGTAGGAGTGAAAAAAGATTGGAACTTTCAAATGGGAAGTTTTAAGGATGAATTGCTATTTCAAAAAATAAATAAAGATACCTGATGTACATACGAAAGATATTAGTAGCAGTTGCGCTTCTTGGCGTTGTTGTGGGAGGATTGTTCGTCTATCGATTTTACGATGTGTTCTTTTCTCCGAACACCAATTTCAACAACAAGGAAGCCTATATTTTAATCCCTTCTGAAGCGAGTTTTGACGATGTTGTTGGGCAGTTGACCCCTTTGTTGAAGAATGTCGATCATTTTGTGACGACCGCAAAGAAAAAAGGATACGACAAAAATGTTAAAGGCGGAAAATACGCGATAAGGAAGGAAATGAACAGCAACGATATGATCAATACGTTGCGCGTGAACAATATTCCTATTCGTCTTTCTTTCAATAATCAAGAAACACTTCCCAAATTAGCCGGAAGAATCGCTACGCAGATCGAAGCTGATAGTACTGCGTTGGCAGAGGCATTTCAGGATACTGATTTTATGAAGGACAATGATTTGAGTAAGGCTACTATGCTCAGTATCTTCATTCCTAACAGTTACGAACTCTTCTGGAACACGTCAGCCGAAAAGTTTAGAGATCGAATGTTGGAAGAGAGTGATCGCTTCTGGAACGAATCGCGTCTCGAGAAGGCAAAGGCACTTGGGCTCAATGAAGAAGAGGTCATTACATTGGCTTCGATTGTACATAAAGAAACAGCAAAAGTAGAAGAGCGCCCGCGGGTTGCTGGCGTGTATTTGAATAGAATTCAAAGGGGAATCCCGTTACAGGCAGACCCTACGGTGATCTACACCATTCGTGAAAAGGCGGGTGATTTTGACAAAGAGATCAAAAGGGTGCTGTACAAAGACCTAAAGATTGACTCACCTTATAACACCTATTTATATAAAGGACTGCCTCCAGGACCGATTGCAATGCCCGATATCTCGGCTATTGATGCTGTTCTAAATGCAGAAAAGCACGACTATCTTTATTTCGTAGCTGATGTACAGCGTTTTGGTTACCATAAGTTTGCTAAGACCTTGGCGCAACACAACCGAAACAAACAGGAATACAAACGTTGGATCGACAAGAAGAAAATCTTCCGATAGATGAGAGGCTTTCTGCTTTGTTTTTTGATGTGTTCAATGGCCTTTGGTCAATTGACCCCTCCTGAATTCTTTCAGGCGTCAGATTCATTGCACAAACCTAGAAGAAACTTCGTTGTGATTACCGAAGCCAGCTTGGCCACAACCGCACTGGTAGGCTTGGATCGTTTGTGGTATGCTGATTTTCCGCGCTCTTCTTTCCGCTTTATAAATGATAATGATGAATGGCTCCAACTTGATAAGGCAGGACACGTGCTTACTTCTTATTATGTTGGTAACCTCGGGGCCAAGACTTTACGCTGGGCGGGTGTGTCGGAAGAGGATCAGCTACTTTACGGCGCCACACTAGGATTAGGATTCTTGACGGCCGTAGAGGTCATGGATGGTTTTTCGGCAGAGTGGGGGGCGTCTTGGGGTGATATGGCAGCCAATGCATTGGGTACTGGTTTGTATGTCGGACAAGAGGTACTCTGGAAAGAACAGCGAATCAAATTGAAGTATTCTTTTCATGAAACCAGGTATGCAGCTCAAAATCCTGATAAACTTGGTGAAGGACTACTGCAAGAGGCGTTAAAAGATTACAACGGACAAACCTATTGGCTAAGTGCCAACTTGCATTCGTTCTTTAAGCGATCGAAGCTACCTAAATGGCTCAATGTGGCCGTAGGCTATGGGGGCGAAGGAATGTTGGCTGGAACACCCCAAAGACAACAAGAACTTTTCCCTGATTCACGAAAACGTTATCGTCAATTTTATCTGAGTCTTGACGTCGATTTGACGAAAATCAAAACTGACTCTAAATTCCTACAAACCCTTTTCGAGGTGATCAACTTCATCAAGGTGCCTGCTCCGGCCTTGGAAATCACCACAAATGGTGATGTTTTGTTCCATTCGATCTATTTTTAGAACACTTTAACGATCATATTGTGTGGTTTAAAAAAAGTTTGTAAATTTGCACGCTGAAATTTTAAGCATTTCTACTCGTAGAATGTGAGGCTTAAAGAAACCCTTTTATATGACAAAAAGAGCAATAAGATTTTTGATTTTATCGCCCCTTTTAGTAGCAGTAAGTTTAGGTTTTACTTCGACAAAAAAAACCAACGTTCCTCAAAATTTTGAAGTTAAAGAAGCACTTTTGACAACAGTTCCATTAGAGCTAGAAGTGAAAACGCCGACAAACATTCTTTTTACCGAAGATTCGTTTGTAGGATTTAAAGAGGCATTGGCCTTTAAAGAATCTGGTGGAAACTATTTTACCGTCAATGACTTTGGTTACCTTGGTAAGTACCAGTTTGGAAAAGGTACGCTTGCCTTGATCGGAGTATATAATCCAAACGGATTTTTGTATTCTCCTGCATTACAAGAGAAAGCGATCATCGCGAATTTATCGCGCAACAAATGGGTATTGAGAAAAGATATCAAACGTTATGTTGGTAGAAATTTCAACGGTGTACTTGTAACTGAGTCAGGTATTTTAGCTGCCGCGCATTTGGCAGGACCTGGTAATGTGAAAAAGTACCTGAGAAGTGCTGGTAAATTTGGTTTCCAAGACGCATTTGGAACCTCTATTAAGAATTATATGAAAAAGTTTTCTGGCTATGATACTTCTTGTATCGTGCCTAATAAGAAAGCTAAAGTTTAGTTAAAGTTAAGTTGGGAAAAAGGACGCTTTCGTACGAAAGCGGCCTTTTTTATTTTATGACTTGTGCAAAATGAAGATCGTAGGCCGTTTGTGTAGGTCTACTTGTGTTTTCTTCCATTGTGCTACTGTTTGCGTTTTTATGTATTCTGTAGGCAGCGTTATATCACATGCCACGCAGAGTTTTGTAGAGGGGTCCAGAATGGATACCAGGTCCGCAAGGAGCTTGTCGTTGCGATAGGGTGTTTCTATAAAAAGTTGTGATTGATTTTTTTTAAAGGAAAGGCTTTCTAAGTGCTTGATCTCTTTTTTTCGATCTCCTTTGTCAATAGGAAGGTATCCGTTAAAGGTGAAGCTTTGACCATTCATTCCAGAGCTCATCATGGCCATTAAAATAGACGAAGGGCCTACCAAGGGAACTACACGAATGCCCTTCTGATGAGCCAAATTCACTACTTCGGCACCTGGGTCGGCGATTCCTGGGCATCCGGCATCTGACAGCAGTCCCATATTATGACCTTCTAGACACGGATCTAAAAAAGAAGCCAGCTCTGTTGGGTCAGTGAACTTATTGAGTAGGTTGATTTTCAACGATGGTTGTTGTTTTCCCGGGCTAATGTCCTTGATGAAACGTCTGCCCACTTTTTCATTCTCCATGATATAGTGGTTGATGGCTTCAATTACCTTCTTGATGGAGATGGGGAGCACTTCTAATGGCGGATTGAATCCAAGCCTGGTGGGAATCAAATATAGCTTTCCAAAGTTTGGGGAGTTCTCTGTAGACATGGTATCGAATTTACTACAAAGAAATCTATTTTACTATTAACTTGTTGTAAAATCTTTTTTGATCGCTGGTCGTTAGTTCTAGAATGTAGAGTCCGCTTTCAACCGTTCGTAGCAGGATTTCATTGGCGTCTTCTGAAGCTACAGGCGTGGCGACTAACTTTCCGAAGATATCAAATAAACGAACCTCGCTAATTTGATGAGTGCCATTCGCAAATTTCACATTGATGATACTCGTTGTTGGATTTGGATAGATCTGCGCTTGCATGTTGTCAAATTCTTCGGCGCTAAGAGTAGGGTCCATTACCTTGTAAACAGTGCCTGAATCCAGTCCTGCTATGTAGAGTTCTCCGTTGACATCTTCTCCAAAAGTAGAGAAACCGTTTCCGCTAAAGGGGCCGAAATAGTCTACATCCCATGAACTGCCATTTTGGGTGAGCGTACCAATTTCATCACTGCAATAATCAGCAAAGAAATACAATCCTTGAAAATTTGGGTAGTCGTTGCCTCGATATCGATAGCCACCGGTGATCGAGCAGCGCGGATTTCCGGAGATGGCATATTCGGCCACAGGAAAGACCATAGTACTTGCTGGGGGGCAGCCTGAGGTGTTGAAGGCATTGTTTCCTTCATAGCATCGCCAGCCTAGGTTGAGTGAGTTTCCGCTTTGTGAAGGAGTGATCCGGTCGATTTCTTCCCAGTCATCCTGCCCCACATCACCGATCCAAAGATCTCCGTTGCTGCGATCAAAAGAAATACGCCACGGATTACGTAGTCCGTAGGCCCATATTTCATCGGCGCCTAGATTTCCAACGGCTGCAAAAGGATTGTCTGAAGGAATGCCATACGGAGTTCCTGAGTCTACGTCGATTCTTAAGATCTTTCCAAGAAGTAAGCTCGTGTTTTGCGCGCGGTTTCCAGGGTCATTAAAACTGCCTCCATCACCAGAACCAATGTACAAGTAGCCGTCTATTGGGCTAAAGGCAATGGCGCCTCCGTTATGATTCGAAAAGGGCTGGTCAAAGGTGAGCAGTATTTGTTCGGTGTTAGCATTCACCGTATTACTGTTAGGTGGATTTGCTGTGAATCTTGACAGCGTACTGTCTCCGCTATTGTTTGTATAATAGACATAGAAATATCCGTTGGTCGTATAATTGGGGTGGAAAGCGAGTCCGAGGAGTCCGCGTTCTCCGCCGCTAAGCACTTGAGAGTCGATGTCTAAGAAAGGTGTTGTGTTGGTCGTTCCGTCTGCATTTAGGACGCGTATAAAGCCGCCACGTTCAACTATAAACAGTCGGTCATCACCAGCATGTTGAATGTCTACAGGACTACTGAAGCCGGTGGCAAATGATTGAATGGTTACACTTTGTGAAAATAGGAGTACAGGGAATAGTACCCAGCAGAGTAGGGGAAATAGGGGTTTCATTGCTTTAATGATTAAGGTATTAGTTCATTAAAGGTACGTAAAAACGACCCCTTCTGGATGTATTTTGCTTATTTTGAGTGTGTTAAAGTTTTTCTGAGAGCTTTTTTGAAAGAGCTTCGCAGGCTTCATCTAACATTTGATAGACACTTTCAAAGCCATGGTCTCCGCCATAATATGGATCGGGAACATCGACATTTTCTCCAGGGAAGATCTGATTGAGAATAAGATCCACTTTTTGACGTTCTTCTTCGCTATTGGCTTCAGCCAATACATCGCGATAGTTGCTATTGTCCATCACGAAAATATGATCGAACATTTTAAAATCGTTCGGAGAGAACTTTCTGCAACGTTGATTGGTAATGTCTAATCCATGTGTCTTAGCTACTTGAATAGAGCGTCGATCGGGTAGGTCGCCTACGTGGTATCCTGCAGTACCAGCAGAGTCTACAAAGAAGTTAGAAGCGTCTAATTTAGATTTTAGGATCCCCTCAGCCAATGGAGAGCGGCAAATATTGCCAAGACAAACCATTAAGATGCTGGTTTTCTGAGACATACTTAGAGAGAAAGCTTTTTGGTAAGGTCTTCAACGTATTTTCTGAACTGCTTGTCTGTTGAAGAAAGGTTGTCAACAGTTTTGCAAGCATGAAGTACGGTTGCATGGTCTCTTTTTCCGATCTGCGAGCCAATACTTGCAAGCGAAGCCTTTGTGAATTTCTTCGCAAAGAACATGGCCAGTTGTCTGGCTTGCACAATGTGACGTTTTCTTGTTTTCGATTGAAGGGTAGAAACGTCCATTTGAAAATAATCTGAAACTACCTTCTGGATATAGTCGATAGAAACTTCACGTTTCGTATTCTTCACAAACTTTTCTACCACTTGCTTGGCAAGATCCAAGGTGACTTCTCGCTTGTTGAAAGAAGATTGTGCGATCAATGAAATAATGGCACCTTCTAATTCGCGAACATTCGTCTTGATATTTTTGGCAACGTATTCAACGATATCTTCTGGCATGTCGACACCGTCACGATACAATTTGTTCTTCAAGATAGAAACACGTGTCTCGAAATCGGGTTGCTGCAATTCGGCAGATAATCCCCATTTGAATCTTGACAACAAGCGTTGCTCGATATCTTGCATATCAACAGGTGCTTTATCAGAAGTAAGGATCACTTGCTTTCCGTTTTGATGCAGATGGTTGAAGATATGGAAGAATACATCTTGTGTTCCGGCCTTTCCAGAGAAGAATTGAACATCATCAATGATCAACACATCGATGATCTGATAGAAATGTATAAAATCGTTACGCGTATTCTTCTTTACCGATTCGATGTATTGTTGCGTGAATTTTTCCGCAGAAATATAGAGAACGGTCTTTTCTGGATACTTGTCTTTTATCTCGACACCGATGGCATGTGCCAAGTGTGTCTTTCCGAGTCCAACTCCACCAAATATCAATAATGGGTTGAAAGAGGTTCCTCCCGGCTTGTTGGCAACGGCCAATCCGGCAGAGCGGGCCAATCTATTTGAATCTCCTTCGAGAAAATTTTCAAAGTTATAGCTAGGATTCAGCTGTGATTCGATCTTCACATTGCGGATGCCAGGAATCACGAACGGGTTCTTCAGTTCAGGGTTCTTATTCTTAATTGGGACATCTACTTCTTGAGATTTTACCTGACCTCTGTTGGCGCTAGGTATCTTTTCTGTGAAGGGTTGTTTGTTGCCATAGGTGTTTTCCATCTTGATGATGTACACTAGGCGAGCATTTTCGCCAAGCTCTTTCGTCAATGCAACTTTAAGAAGTTTGACGTAGTGCTCTTCTAACCACTCATAAAAGAATTTACTGGGAACTTGAATGCTCAACGCATTATCGGTAAGTTTAATCGCTTTGATGGGTTCAAACCACGTTTTGAACGCTTGTGGTTGTATGTTATCCTTTATAAAAGACAGACAATTCTCCCATACCGATTGCGCAGTTACATCCATTCTTATAAAAAAATTTTTATGTTTTAGTTAGGTCTACGAGTCCAGAATGTGTTATTATTCTGATCGTTTCTTGGCAGAACAAATATGTGAACAAAAAATGTAAAAAAAAAATGAATTGACTATTGAATTTCTAGTTTTTTTTTCGGAATATGAATAACATTAAGTTTACTTTAATTTAACAATCCATTCTGTCTCAATGGGTAAGAGATTTGCCGAGTCTAAAGTAAGAGTACGTTACGGAGAAACTGACCAGATGGGTGTTGTCTATCACGGCAACTACCCGCAATTCCTAGAGATTGGAAGGGTTGAATGGCTACGCCAATTCGGGGTGTCATATCGAGATATGGAAGAAAGCGGTGTGATGCTTCCAGTTATATCCTTAACAATTAGTTACAAGAAATCAGCACGCTATGATGACCTGTTAACAATTAAGACTACACTAAAAAAAATCCCTTCGATAAAAATAGAATTTGACTACGAAATTTTTGCTGAAAATGGCGACGTGATCGCCGAGGCAAACACGGTTTTGGCATTTATGGACATGAAAAAGAATCGGCCTGTGAAATGTCCTGACTATATCTTAGAAAAATTGGAAGCCCTTCCTTATTGATCTTCAATTTTAATTTCGACCTCATGCATGTGGTCAAAAATGGAGTACACTTCATCAGCATCTTTAAGCCGAACTTGAATGATCAATTCACAATGCATCGTTAACTCTTGTGCCAAAACGGTCAATTGTTTTTTCTTAATGACCTGCATCACTTTATTCATCAACTTGTAATCATAGATCAATCGGTAGTGCACATCAATGGTCTTCTCTACGATGGTTGATTCTTCTAGTGCTAGTTGGGCTGCAGAACGATAGGCATTGATAAGTCCGCCAACTCCAAGCTTAACACCACCAAAATAGCGAACTACAACGATCAACACATTGGTTAGGTCAAACGATTGGATCTGTCCGTAAATGGGTTGCCCGGCAGAATTGTTAGGTTCGCCGTCATCGTTGGCCCTGAAGCGAATGGTTTTGGTTCCAAGTTGCCAAGCATAGCACCAATGCCTTGCACTATGGTGTTTTTTCTTGAGCGTCTCGATCAATGTTTTTACTTGGTCTTCGGTGTTGATCGGATAGGCGTAACCGTAGAACTTGCTGTTACGGTCTTTGAACAGGACTTCGGATGAGGGAACCTCAAGCGTGCGGTATGTGTCTTTGATTTCCAAAATTAAGCGAAGGTAACCAAGATTATCGAAACGATAGCAATTGCTATACCTACCCAATTTTTGGGTAGTAGTTTCTCTTTAAACAACCAAAGGCCGAATAGTGTTGTCAACATCACGATGGCCACATTGTTTATTGTGAATAGGGTGGAGCTTTCGAGCCCTTCCGTTTGCAACGCTTTTAACAAGTAGAAGATGGAGAAATAATTGGGGATTCCGAGAGCAATTCCTCCTAAAACATTTTTATAGCTAAAGCGGAAAGTGCCTTTGATAAGCTGGTAACCGATCAACAAAAAACCGACCAAGGCTGCGAACCCGAAGGTCAATGCCGAAAAGATAGGAACTCCGTCTGAAGGTAGATAGGTCGTTTCAATGTATTTGATCGAGGTGTCTATGATTCCGGATCCTAGGAAAAGTAGAAACGGATATAGTAGCGATGCCTTGGCCATTTTTTGGGTGTTCTCTTTTGCCGACGTAAGATAGACGGCGACAAGGGCAAGGAGAATGCCGATAATTTTTATAATGCCTAGACTTTCTTTGTAGACGAGCACCGCAAAGATCACCGGAATGACAACTGACATTTTTCCTGCGACCGAAGCCACCGAGAGCCCATTGCGTTGTGAGGTCAACGCCATAACATTGAATACAAAAATGAAAAGCACTCCAAGAACTATTGTGCCGGGAAACCAAGTTTCTTGCACTATCTGCGGAGCTGTAAGCGTTCCGTCATAATCGATGACGCCGCAAATAAAGGCGACAACATAATTAATGATGATCGCGTGCATCGTATTTAGCTTGAATCGCTCGAACATTTTAAAGATGACGAAGAGCGAACTTGAAACGAGTATGCTTAATGCGAGATAGATCAAAACGCAATTGTTTTTTGGTTGAACAATTCAAGAACATCGTCTTCGCCTGGGATTAAATTCCAGCTATGGATGCCAAGAGCAGAGGCTGCATCGGTATTCTCTTTGGTGTCATCGACAAATAGTGTTTGTTCTGCCACCAACTGATTTTGGTCGAGCACAAATTGATAGATCTCGGCGTCTGGTTTTCTCATATGAATTTCATGAGATAGGTAGAATTTCTCGAAGCAATTTTGAAATCGCTGGTATCGCTCTAAGGTCATATTCTTTTTGACCTTTTCAATATGCAATTCGTTGGTGTTGCTCAACAGGAACAATCGGTACTTACCTTCTTTGGCGAGCTCTTCGATAAACTCTAATCGACTTTCTGGGAAATCAAGGATAATGGCATTCCAGGCATGAATCAGTTGTTGGTCTGATGCCATTGGGAAACGTTCTTTATAAAAGGAAACAAACTCTTGTGAAGATACCTTTCCGCGTTCATAGTTGTGGTTGATCTGATCCATTTCTGCGGTTACTTCTGTGAGTCCGAAGCGGTACATCTCTTTTACTGTTGCCGGTTTGTCTAGGTCTATGAAAATGTCGCCGAAGTCGAAAATGATATTCTTGATCATGATTTTTTAAGAAGCGTTAAGGTGTCGTTGATAATGGTTTGTTGCGCTATTGGTTTCCCACTGATCTTTGGAGCTTGGATACCTTCTTGCAAAGTTGGCGTACCCGTAAATATCCGGGCTTCATCCCAAAGACCAGCATTGATAAATGATTGTAACGTAATGGCGCCGCCCTCTACGATCAGTGATTGCAATTGATGGCGGTATAATACATCGACAATTTGTTGCGGAACATCTTTCTCAAAATTGATTACTTCTACAATCACATTGTTTCCAAGACTATGATTTGCTGCGTCTGACCTTAGAAGAATGGTTTTGGTATTACCATTTGTGATCGCATGTTCTGCATGAATGCGATGGTGCTTATCGAGTGCGATTCGCACAGGTGATGGTCCGTGCCAATCTCTGGTCGTCAAACTTGGGTTATCGGCAAGGACAGTGTTCGTTCCAACAAGAATCGCGGTCTCTTCACTTCGCCATTGATGTACCAATTGTCGAGAGTATGGGTTGGTGATCCACACGGGTTCTTTACTTTTTCTTGTTTCGGCAGGTGGGGCAATAAATCCATCGGCACTTTCAGCCCATTTTAGAATGATATAGGGTCGCTTTTTGTCGTGAAATGTTAAGAAACGTTTGTTCGATTCTCGACATTCCTTTTCGAGAACGCCAACCGTTACTTGGCAACCTGCAGCTTTTAGTTTGGTGACTCCACGACCTGCAACTTTATCAAATGGGTCAATAATACCTATGACCACATTTTTGATTTCCTTTTCAATGATCAGATCGCTGCAAGGAGGTGTTTTCCCAAAATGGCTACAAGGTTCTAAACTAACATAGATGGTTGCATCCTTTAAGAGCGCGGGATTCTTTACAGAGCTGATTGCGTTGACCTCGGCATGAGGTCCGCCATAGGCACTGGTGTATCCTTCGCCAATGATTTTGTCATTGTGTACGATAACGCTTCCAACCATGGGATTAGGGTAGGTACTTCCCAGTCCGTTTTTAGCGATATCAATACATCGCTGCATGTATTTTTCGTGTATACTCAACTTATTTGATATCGACTTCTTCGGTAATGTCTATTTCATATGGATAGGAAAAGCCCGTGATCTTATAATAGATGTTTCCTTTGTATTGTACTTTTATCTTTTTCTTGAAAATGCTATTCAATACGCCCCCAATGACACCGCCTTGATCTTCTTCAAACACTTTCTTTGCATTGACGGTAGCTGTCAATGGTAAAGTGAACTCTTCACGAGCTGGCACCTTGAACTCCTGAGCTTTGACGTTTCCGACCAAAACATCATTTACATATACTTTGATCGAATCACTTTCGAGTCTTCCACCTATATCATTGGGATTTAAGAACAAGGCTTCTGCTCGAAGTTCGATGTTGTTTAAAGAGATGCTTTTCACTTCGATATTCTGAACACTAAGAAACTCAGGCTTTTCATTGACATTGCAGGCAAATAACAAGGTGAGGAGTATAAAAAATGAAACGATTTTTTTCATGAAGAGTTTAATTTTCGATGTATCTTTCACCTACAAAAATAGTGATTAATTATCAGTACAATGAATGTGGTTATTAGAGAAATCTTACCCAAAGATAATGAGCAAATTGCTGTTGTGATCCGCAAGGTTTTGGTTGACCTGGGTGTTCCTAAAGTAGGCACTGCTTATGAGGACAAGGCCTTGGATATGATGTATGAGACCTATGATAGGGAGCGCGCTACTTATTTTGTGGTAGAGGCCGATGGAGAGATCATTGGCGGGGCTGGTGTCGCACAGTTGGACAACTATGATGGCAATGTGTGCGAACTGCAAAAAATGTATTTTCTGGAAGTGGCTAGAGGAAAGGGAATAGGTTCTAAAATGATGGATGCATGTCTTAAACGTGCCAAAGATTATGGCTTTGAAAAATGTTACCTTGAAACGATGCCATATATGAAAGCAGCTCAGAAACTGTATCAACGAGTAGGGTTTTCGTATATCGATGCCCCGATGGGTGACACTGGGCACTATTCGTGTCCTGTTTGGATGATCAAAGCGTTATGAAACTAAAAGAAATTCAGCAGATATTCCATCATGAGTTGGATTCCATTTATGGGAAGGATGAAGTAGACAGCTTCTTTTTTATGCTGACCGAATCCTACTTTGGACTTGTAAGATTAACATTGGCCTTACGCCCTGATGTTGTCATTTCGAAAGAAGAGGAAAGCCAAATGTTTGATGCTTTGGCTTCATTGAAATTGGAGAGACCGATCCAGCAGATACTTGGAAAGGCTTCTTTTATGGGAATGGACTTTTGGGTGAATGAGCATGTTTTGATTCCGAGACCTGAAACTGAAGAGTTGGTGCATTGGATCACAGAAGATCATAAAGAACATGAAGACCCTTTGACCATTCTTGACATTGGAACCGGAAGTGGCTGTATCGCTGTTTCTCTGGCGAAAAAGCTTCCGCACGCCAAGGTTTTGGCCATGGATATTTCAGCAGAAGCATTGGAAGTTGCAAAGCAAAACGCTGTTGACAATAAGGCGGACGTCACTTTTATCATTCGGGATATTCTCGCTGCAGAGAATCTTCCGCAGAAAAAATACGATATCATAGTTTCGAACCCTCCGTATGTTCGACAATCTGAAAAGGAACAAATGAAACCGAACGTTTTAGAGTACGAACCACATACTGCATTGTTTGTCGAAGATGAAGACCCATTGGTTTTCTACGATAAAATCGCTGATCTGGCTTTGGTAGGTTTGAAAGAGGGAGGGGCCCTTTATTTTGAGATCAATCAGTATTTGGGTAAAAGTCTGGTTGAGCTTTTGGAAGATAAAAACTACAAGAACACTGAACTCAGAAAAGATGTGTTTAATGTAGATCGGATGATTAAAACGAAAAAAGCGGACCGTTAACGGATCCGCTTTTTTGATCTATGTATATATAGAAAGTTAGTTAGTTTTCATGAGTTTCTTGCTCACTTGTTCACCACTTTTCAAGTCCATTACTACGTAGTAAAGTCCTTTTGGTAATTCTTTAATGTTGAACTGAACGTTGCTCTTCACATTACCACTGCGACGAACGATGGTACCGCTTCTGTCATAAACCGTTACTGCGGTTAGATCTTGTCCAGAATTGAATACTGTGAACGTATCGCTAGTTGGGTTTGGATAGATGCGTGTTGTAATTTCTTGTGAGTCCCTGCTTTCTGGACCACCTCTTCGTGTCAAAGTTACAAATCCGAAGTTTACATTTTCGATTCCTGGGCTTTGTGGCTCAACAATAATGTTGGCGGTTCCATCAGGGCTCTGCCTCTGTGTATCGTGATCGTATGCGTAACGCAACCCACCGATATTTGGAATGTGAACAAAATAAGAATCGTCGTAATCTACTTCTTCAAAAAGGTACTTACCATCTGTATCGGTCTTCTCAATGAATAGAAGTTCATCGTTTCTTGGATCAAACTCGAAATCACGATTTGAATCTCTGTACAAACGAACTTCAATACGACCTAAAGAAGAATCTCCAACATCTAAAAGGCCATTGGCAGTTAGTGCGTCTTTTTCTTTGTATACGTTACCAGTTATGTACGTGAAGCGCGATAGCTGGACCGATCTTGGAGGAATGTATCCCGCTGCGTCGGTCACTCTTCCTGCATCGTTATCAACAAATCCAGTAACTTCGAATTTTTCTCCGAATTCGATGCTGTCATAAGTTTGAAGCTCTGCAGGTGGAGTATATGATTTGATAAAAGTTTTTCTTTCACATATATAACATCCGTTGTGGTATGTGCAAACTTTTTCATTTTGAACAAGCTGTAGGGCGTTGTTCTTGTCTAGCCCCATTTGACCAATGATATTCTCATTGTTTGCCCAAGAATATGTCTTTTGCTCGGCGTTGTAATATTGAATTTGATATTTGGTAGCAGCGTAGAAGTTTCCTTGTCCTTGAACGGCAAAGTCTCCAAAATTACCTCTAAAATTAAATCTCGCTACGCCTTGATCTCCCATCACTGGACTTGCGTTAGAGATTTCCATGCTCTCACCGCTTTCATCCAACAGGTTGTTGAAATCTACTTGCACCATATATAAGTAGTAGATTGAAGACCACCATCTTGAAGTTCCGTGTCTTCCTTCGTTGTCATCATCGTCGTCGTTGTCATCGTCGTCATCATCATCATCATCATCGTCGTCATCTTCATTGCTGTAATTGTCGTAATCACAGTACGTTTCCATACCGATATAGAACTTTCCGTTATAGAAAGTTGCTCCTCCAGAACCTAATCCCCGACTTGAATTGGCAAGCCCAGATGCTTCCAGGTAGCTTCGGATAGATCCAAAATTCTTATGAGTGTTGCTGTGTACGTTGTATCCGTAAACATTCCAGTTTTCACAAGATACTTCGTTAGAGGTGTAAAAGATCCATCCTGATTCTGGGTCACTTCCTACAGAGTTGATGACCGCGACATATGGAGAGGTAGCAAAATGAGTCGCTTCATTGGTTTCTACATTGAGGTAATAGAAACGACATGCTGCCGAAACGATGATCGAATTTTCTTCAGGAACATCTACTTCTTGGCTAAAAATGCTTCCAAAGGAAGCAAGTATGATAATAGCAGCAAGGTAAAATTGTCTCATGATAAAGTTATTAGTTCGTGTTAATGGTTTTCCAAGGGTTTTGTAAAGACTCCCACATCTTTACAATCAACTATGGAGCGAAACTGATCAAATAATTTTATATGGAATATTTATTTCGATTTTCGGCTTTAAATTTTCGTTAAAATGTAATTTCTTACATTATTGATCAATGTGAATTTAGCAATAGAATGATCTTTTATCTGCACAATCTTCAATGTAACCGACTGTTTGTTAGATGTTTGTATGGTTTTTTGATTGATTGAATAAAGAAACGGGCTCTGTAAAAAGCCCGTTAGATGAAATGAAACCGTGTATTTGGTCTTGTGATTATTCCTTCAACAATGTTTTTGTTCGTTTGGTGCCGTCTTCAAAGTTCATTATGACATGATAGATACCAGGCCTCCATGTTTGGATGTCTATGCGATTGTTTTTATAGTCCTGTAAAGAAAGCATGGTTTGACCATGTTGATCGATAACCATCAACGACTGGATATTTGACTCTTCAGCTTTCACTGAGAATTGTGATGTGGCTGGATTTGGATATACAGTTAGTTGTACGGTGTTGTCAAAGTTTCTTCGAATGCCCTCAACAATACCAAAATTATAATTGCTGATATTACTTGGCACTTGAGTATTGACAAAACCATAACCATCTGGGGTGGTCTGTCCTGAATCGGGATCATAAACAAAGGACACAGAGCCGTTACTATTGGTAATCCTTACAAAATAGCCCGGACCTGCAGGAATGTTGTCAAACGTATAGACACCAATGATGTTTGTGCTCACTGTTTGCGATAAAGGGTCTACCGGATCCAGTGCGCCATTTTGATTGATGTCAAGGTATAGCATTACGTCAAAGTTCTGTACACCTTGTTCCCCCGGATCAAGCATTCCGTTGGCGGTTAGTTTGTCATTTTCCTTGATGATCATCCCACTGATCGAAACAAACTCACCAGGACCTGTTGGTGCCTTTGAAATAAAATCGGCAGCATCAGTAATGTTTCCTTTGTCGCCGCGCAGCAATCCGGTTATTTCGTGCTTTTCACCAAATTGAATAGGGGTGTCACTCTCTAATGTTCTAGGAGGAGTATATGACATTATATAACTCTTCTTCTGTCCTTTACCACGATTATGGTCACGTTTTTTTCGTTTTTTGTTTTGCACCAAATGCAGCACATTGTCTTTGTCAAGCGCAATACCTCCGTCTACTTTTTCATAGTTGGCCCATGAAAAGTAAGTCTGGTCTGTTTGGTAGTATTGCATGCAGTATTTGGTAGCTGCGTACATGTTTCCGTCACCTTGAATGGCGATGTCACCGAAGCTACCCTTGTAAGAGAATCTAGAAGCATCAAAATCTCTATTCGCAGATGAAGCATTGGCAATTACGGTCGACATGCCACTGGTGTCTTTTAGGTTGTCAAAGACTACTTTGATCAGGTAGAGATGTTTTTTATCACGATCTTTTCCTCGTGATGCATCGAACTCTTCGCCAGAACTTGGTTTGCAGTACGCCGCACCGATCCTGTTTTTTGATTCAATTCCTAGGTATAGCATTCCATTACTAAAAGTAGCGCCACCAGAACTGAGTCCTCTAGGAAGGTGAATGTTCGGAAAGAAGTTCTTGATAGACCCGAAATCTTTGTGAACATCTGTGTATACATTGTAACCGTAGATGTTCCAGTTGTTTCGGGACGCTTCGTCTGACGTGTAAAAGATCCAGCCGTTGTTTTTGTCACTACCGACAGAATTGATCACACTTACATAAGGGGATGAGGTGAATCTTTGGGCCTCATAGGTTGTAAGGTTTAAATAATAAAAGTTACATGTTGCGCTGATCACAACAAAATTGTCTTTAGGAACAGATACAGTTTGGGCAATAGTGTTCCAGGCCATTGCTAATGAAAGCAATGACATTACGTAAAAATGTCTCATAATTACTTGTTAATTAGTTTGGGTTTTCAATAAATAGGTTTCCGAGGCAAAAATAGGGTGAGGTGTGAATTTTTATCAGCAAATGTTGTATATTAATGAAAAATTGTTGTGAAAGTGATTGCATCCTTGAGAATATGATAAAAAACCGTAATCATTGGATGCTTTTTCTGTTTAGTAGTATTTTAGTTCTCCATTAAACCTGTAATAAGAGTATGGATAAAGCACAATTAGAAATACGGGACCAGATCAATAATCTGAGAACAGTACTACAAGAACACAATCATAATTACTATGTACTAGATAATCCCACGATTTCTGATTATGAGTTCGATATGTTGTTAAAACAACTTCAAGAGCTCGAAGAAAAGCATCCGGAGTTCCATGACCCAAACTCACCAACGCTTCGGGTAGGAGGTGAAGTCACCAAGAATTTTGACACAGTTTCTCACGAATTCAGAATGTATTCTCTTGACAATTCGTACTCCAAAGAAGATTTACTGGATTGGGAAAAGCGAATTAGAAAAATAGTAGGCGAAGCACCTGTAAGCTATACTTGCGAATTGAAATATGATGGAGCTTCTATTAGTATATCTTATGAAAACGGAACCTTGCTTCGGGCTGTAACCAGAGGAGATGGTTTTCAAGGTGATGATGTGACCACTAATATTAAGACCATTCGTTCGGTTCCTTTAAAGCTGAAGGGCGACTATCCTGAAAAATTTGATATTCGCGGAGAAATCATTCTTCCCTTTGATGGATTCAATAAGATGAACGAAGCAAGGGTAGCGGCAGGTGAAGACCCGTATATGAACCCAAGAAATACGGCTAGCGGTAGCCTGAAGCTACAAGACAGTGCTGAAGTGGCCAAGCGTCCCTTAGATTGTTTACTGTATAATATCACAGGAAATAATACGGGAATCTCATCGCAAATTGAAAGCCTTGAAAAAGCGAGAGCCTGGGGATTCAAAGTGCCAGATGCTGCGAAGCTTGCTCAAAATATGGATGAAGTATTTGAATTCATCAATTATTGGGACGAGCACCGTTCTGGGTTGCCTTATGAAACCGACGGTGTCGTGATCAAGGTAAATAGCATGGATCAACAGGATGAACTCGGGCACACAGCCAAAGCTCCTAGATGGGCCATGGCCTATAAGTTTAAGTCAGAACAAGCCACCACCATACTGAATAGCATTACGTATCAGGTCGGAAGAACGGGGGCCATCACACCGGTGGCGAACCTAGAGCCTGTGCTATTGGCAGGTACAACGGTGAAAAGAGCATCCTTGCACAATGCTGATCAAATAGAAAAGCTGGATGTGAGGGTAGGAGATACCGTATACGTTGAAAAGGGAGGTGAGATCATACCTAAAATAATGGGGGTTGACCTTTCAAAAAGATCTAAAGATGTAGGGCCAACAATATATATTACGCATTGTCCAGAGTGTGGAACTGAATTAGAAAGAAAAGAAGGCGAAGCACAACACTACTGTCCGAATCAATATGGGTGCCCACCACAGATCACGGGAAGAATACAGCATTTCATCTCACGGAAGGCCATGGATATCGACGGACTTGGTGCTGAAACGGTAGAGTTATTGTTCAATGAAGGACTCATTAAGGACTATGCAGATCTATATAAGCTCAAAAAAGAGGAAGTGATTCCGTTAGAGCGAATGGCAGAAAAGAGCGCCGAGAACCTTGTCATGGGGATTGAGAAATCAAAAGAGATTCCATTTGAACGAGTCTTATATGCTATCGGAATACGCTTCGTAGGAGAGACCGTGGCCAAGAAACTAGCCAGACATTTTAAAAGTATTGACGCCTTAAAGGAAGCCAGCTTTGAACAATTGGTGCAGGTAGACGAGATTGGAGACAAGATCGCGCAAAGCGTCAATGAGTTCTTTGCAGATGAGACTAACGTAGATATCATAGACCGTTTAAATGCGTATGGTGTACAGTTAAAAATATCCGAAGCACAATTAGAAGGTCAAACCGATAAACTTTCAGGAAAGATATTTGTCGTTTCCGGAGTTTTTGCAAAAGTGTCTCGTAACGAACTCAAAAAGCTGATTGAAGACAATGGAGGCAAGGTATCTTCATCTATATCGTCGAAAACCACATTCGTGGTGGCTGGAGAAAATATGGGACCAAGTAAGCGACAAAAAGCAGAAGGTCTTGGAATAGCAATTATTAGTGAGGACGACTTTTTAGCTATGATCCAATGACCGGGAGCATGAAAAACCTGTGGTTGCTTTGGCTAACCGTAATCATCTTATTATTAGGGTTAGTTGCACTTAGGTTGGGAGATATGGACTTATTGAGCATTGGAAAGTCTATGACCTCGGTGATTGTCTTGGCTATCTACTTTGCCAGAACTACTAAAATCAATTTTAACTTTGTCCTCGCCATTTCATTTATGCTTCTCGGAACTTCAGTAAGATTACTGTTTGGACCTAGCTTGGTCTATGAGATTTCTTTTGTAGGACTTAGCTACCTCTTCGTTTTTGCGCTGGTGATATCAGATCTAAGCAGGATAAGGAAAAGAATACGCTTTAATGAACTGCCGTTAGTATTGGTGCTGATAGGTATCTTATTCTATTTAGTAATGAGCTGGGTAGATTTTAAGGAGCCTTTATTGTACAACATTGCTTTGGTGTATGGTTTTGTACTCACGTTTCTAACATCACTCTCGGTCGTTAATTTTATCAACTCACAATCAGAAAAAGCACTTTGGATGCTCTTCGCGGTTATCGCCTTGATTTTTTGCGATATTTCTTTCGTGCTGTACAGGTTTGAGTTGGATCACTCTTTTCTAAACTATCTCAATTTCTTCTTTAGGGTATCTTCACAAATGCTATTGCTCCGATTTATTTTAAAACCGAAAGAGAGCAAATTGTTTTAGAAGTCTTACCCGGTTTAAATAAGGCGATGTTCTAATAATATGAAAAGCGATCTTAATTATACGACAATAGACTTCCCTGAAGCTTTCACCTTATTTTCGGCATCCAAATAGAAATCGATTCTTCCAAGATTGATACCATAACAGCCAACTTGATTGACCAAAGTATTTTCACCAACAGCATTTTTCACAACAGTTGGTTTTGGCAAGAAGGTATGCGTATGTCCGCCAATGATAAGATCGATGTCTTTGGTCGCAGCAGCCAAATTAAGATCAGATGGACGATCAGGATGCTTGCTGTAGTGGTAACCCAGGTGAGAGAGACATATGATAATATCGCACTTCTCCTCCTCCTTAAGGATTCTAGACATGTCTTGAGCTTTCCCCACAGGGTCAAGGTATTCGGTTTCCTTGTACATGCGTTTGTCTACAAGACCATTTAATTTAATGCCAAGTCCGAAGATTCCGATCTTAACACCACCTCTGTTAAAGATGGTGTATGGTTTCACATGTGTGTCCATTACTGTATTCGAGAAATCGTAATTGGCCGAAACAAATTGAAAGTTGGCATTGGGGAGCTGTGCATATAATCCGTCGATACCATTGTCAAAATCATGGTTTCCGATAGTTGCCGCGTCGTATTTGAGCATGCTCATCAATTTAAATTCAAGCTCGCCTCCGTAGAAATTGAAGTAAGGAGTGCCTTGAAAGATATCACCAGCATCTAGTAATAAGGTGTTTGGATTTTCTCGACGTATTGATTCAACCAGCGTGGCCCTTCTTGCAACACCCCCCATATTTGCATTTCGAGGATGGTCTTTTCCAAAAGGATCAATATGACTATGTACATCATTGGTATGTAAGATAGTGATGTGTTTCTGTTTGCTAGTGCAGCTATGTAGCAAACTACTTCCGCCCAACGCAACAAAAGCAGAGGAAGCTGCTGTGGTCTGTATAAACTTTCTTCTTTTCATATACTGTATTCTTCATTCGTCCGAAAAACAACGGACCGCTTTTATCATTTAGTTTTTAGTTTTCAACGCGAACAAATCGTTGATCAAGTTTGGCAGGTAGGGTGTCTACTTTTTTAAAGTAATCAAGCATTGCATTCCGGATCTTATAGTCCAGCACATGCAGTTCTTTGGGGTCTTTTAGAAAGACCATTCTATCACCACCATTTTGCAAATAGTCTGAGGTTACTACACTATAGGTTCTTCCGTCGTCAATTGGCTTTCCATTGATCAACGCACGCTTCACATTACCGTCTTGGTCGATTGCCAAGGTAAGCCCTGAAATAGGATGCGCACGTTGGTTTCTAGCCAGATATCCGATCAATTCGTGTACTTTTTCCGCAGATAATTCAGCAACGACGATCGAGTTCTCGAACGGCATAACTTCAAACGCAGTTCGCGTGATAACATTTCCTTCACCAATGGCAGCTCTGATGCCACCATGATTCAATAAACAAAGGTCAATTTCTTTGCCAGTACGTTGTTTGTAAATAGGGTTGGCTTCAGAAACGACAATGTCGGCCATCAAGTTACCGATGGTCGTTTCGAGCTCCCCATCTTTTTTATGCATGGTTTTCGGTGCGTAAGCAAGGACACTATCCATTTGCTTGTTGAGGTTTTCTCGAAATGGAGTAATGTACGCTTCAATAGTTTGGTCAGTTGCTAATGAATCATTTACATTGACAAGTTCTCCCGTAACTTTTGAAACCGCATCCTGCTGCTGAGTGCAAGCACCCATCAATACAATTGTTATAATTATAACAAAATGTTTTATTTTCATTTTTTAGTTTGTGCTAATATCGTTAGATGACTTGTTTTTATGTACATTTGTACAGCAAGTAAATATAAATGATTTTTAAAGGACTCAAGAAGAAATCTGCTGAAAAGTTCATAAACAAACAATTAGAGCAGATCCATGAAAAATCAACCGCCTCCAACTCAAAAATTAAAACCGTAGGATGCATTGTTGATATTGAAATTTTTAGTGATGTCGAGGCCATAAAAGGTCTGGCTGGTTTGTTAAAAGTTCAGCCAAACCATATCTCGGTAATCCAATATAAAGAAAGAACTGAGAAAGGAGAGGAGTTCTCTGGACTCTTGTTCACTGATAATGATTTTGGTTGGAAAGGCAGTGTGGTTGGCAAAGATCTCAATCAGTTTGTTTCTAAGAAGTATGATTTATTGATCAATTACTTTGACAACGAAAAATTAGGTCCGAAGTTGGCCGCTATGCATTGCAATGCAGCTTTTAAGGCTGGTTTTGATGTGGTTGACCATCGCATGAACGATTTGATCATACACAGTGATCTGAAAGATTTCAAGTCCTTTTCATCCGAATTGACAAAATACCTGTCTATATTAAATAAATTGAGCAATGACTAAGTTTTTAGGTACCGGTGTGGCACTTGTGACACCGTTTAATGAAGATCGTTCGATCGATTTCGATGGATTAGAGCGACTTGTGAATTTTGTGATCGACGGTGGTGTAGAATACCTCGTGGCCCTCGGAACAACAGCCGAAAGTGCAACCTTAAGCACCAAAGAAAAGAAGCAAGTGGTCGATAAGGTCCTTGAGGTCAATAATCAAAGAGTACCTGTGGTATTAGGAATAGGAAGCAACAACACAGCAACGGTCATTGAAGCCATGAAAGAAACTGATTTTTCTGGTATTGATGCCATTCTATCTGTTTCTCCATATTATAATAAACCTACGCAAGAAGGCATTTACCAACACTTTAAGCAAATCGCAAAAGTAGCACCACGTCCGATTATTATTTACAACGTACCGGGACGTACTGCTTCTAACATAGAACCCGAGACTGTATTTCGCCTAGCCCATGACTTTAAAAATATCATTGGGATCAAGGAAGCAAAAGGTGATATGGTACAGTCTATGAGATTGCTCAAAGACAAGCCAGAAGATTTCTTGATCATCTCGGGTGATGATATGATCACATTGCCGATGGTTCTCGCAGGTGGAGCAGGAGTGATTTCAGTAATTGGCCAGGGACTTCCTGAAGAATTTACGTCTATGGTGAGGTTGGGTCTCAAAGGAGAGCAACGTGCAGCGTATGAATTGCATTATAAGTTGATGGATTCTATCGACATGATCTTTGAAGAAGGAAACCCTGCAGGTATAAAATCAGTACTCAAGAAAAGAGGCATTTGTGAAGATACGGTACGCTTACCGTTGGTCGAAGCGAGTGCAGGGCTAAAGAAGCGATTGAGTGATTTTGTTGACAATTTAGAAGTCTCTCTGGTCTAAGACATTTTTTAGATGGCTAAAAAGGTAATAGATCCCGGCTTTGGTACCGTTTCTTCTGAATCAGTAAAACGTTTGGTAAATCAGGACGGGACCTTCAACATTAAGCACCTCAATCATCGGTCTGATATTTCTTCTGCCTATTCGTATTTGGTCAATATTTCCTGGACCAGATTCTTTGGTTTGGTCATCTTGGGATACCTCATAGTCAATGCACTCTTTGCCTGTATTTATTTGTTGATAGGTGTCGAAGATATTGTGCCTCCATCTGGGAGTCTTCTGAGAGATTTTATGAGCGCCTTTTTCTTTTCGGCCCAGACGGTGACCACTGTTGGTTATGGGGCAATGTCGCCTAACGGAGTGGGAGCGGGCATCATTTCAACTATTGAAGCACTTATCGGTCTATTGAGTTTTTCATTTGTAACGGGATTGCTGTATGGTCGTTTTGCTAAACCAAAGGCATCCATCAAGTTCAGTGAAAATATGGTCTATCGTGAGCACAAAGACGGACACGCAATCATGTTTCGACTAATGAATCGTAGGACCAAGATTATGATCCAGCCAAGAATAGCCGTTACCTTGGCTATTTCAGAAGAAGAAAACGGAAGTTATAAACGAAGTTTTTATGGCCTGCAACTAGAGCGAAACAATGTCACCTATCTGCCCACAACGTGGACCATCGTTCATGAGATAGATGAAAAGAGTCCGCTGAAAAAGTTTGCCAAAGAAGAGATGAAAGACTTAGATGCCGAGTTGTTGATCCTAGCGTCCTATTATGACGAATCTTTCAATCAAGAGGTGCATCAAGTACATTCATATACCATGAAAGAGCTACTACTGGATCAGCACTTTGAGAAGGCCTTCTACTATGATGATGAAGGCAATACAATCCTAGATCATCAGCTACTAAACAGTACAAAGTCTACTAGACGTTAAAACTATGATAAAGTATGGCGCTCATGTCAAATGGAAACTTATTTTAGCAACCATAAAATAGTTTTTAATAATCCGTTTAAATAGTTATTTTTGCCAGATGTTTAAAAATATGAGGAAATTCTGTTATATTCTGTTGGTCCTTGTGGTGGCCAGTTCTTGTAGTGAGTATCAAGAGGCGTTGAAATCTGAAGACGTTAAAGTGAAGATTGCGATGGCCGATTCGTTATACAATCAAGGTAAATACAAGAAAGCCAATCGCTTGTTCGAACAGTTGGTTCCATTGTTTAGAGGAAAACCTCAAGCAGAACGCCTTACTTATTTTCATGCAGATTGCTACTTTCAAACAGAAGATTACTATTTAGCAGCATATCAATTTGAACGTTTTTCGAAGTCATTTCCGAAAAGTGATAAGGCCGAAATAGCGGCTTTCAACGGTGCGAAGAGCTATTATTATCTTTCACCACGCTATAGCATTGATCAAGAGGAAACGATAAAAGCTATTGACAAGCTGCAAGAATACATCAACGGCTATCCAAATTCTGAAAAGATATCAGAAGCCAATGAGTTGATCAAGGAATTGAACACTAAGCTAGAGAAGAAATCCTTTGAAGTAGCCAAGCAATACAATACGATTCGCGATTATAAGTCGGCGATCAAAGCCTTTGAAAACTTTATTTCTGATTACCCAGGAACGCCATATAGAGAAAAGGCCCTATATTACAAGTTCGATTCGGCTTACGAATTGGCGATCAACAGTATCGAACAGAAAAAAGAAGAACGTTTGCAAAATGCAAAGACATTCTATGAAGCGTTCAAAAGATATTATTCAGAGTCGGAGTTCTTGGCTGAAGCAGACAAGCAGTATGCGGCGATTGAAGAAGAATTACAGAAATTTGCAAATTAAACATATATCGTAACTAGTTAGAAGATGGATTTAAAGAAGACAGACGCTCCAGTAACCACGACTACAATTGATAGAAATCAATTTGATGAGCCTACACAAAACATTTATGAGGCGATTTCTATTGTGTCAAAGAGAGCAGTACAGATCAATTCTGAGATCAAAAAAGAATTGATCGAAAAGCTCGAAGAGTTTGCTACATACAGCGATAGCTTAGAAGAAATTTTCGAGAACAAAGAGCAGATCGAAGTTTCAAAATTCTATGAAAAGCTTCCTAAGCCACATGCCTTGGCAGTGCAAGAATGGCTTGAGGACAACATCTACCACAGAAACACCGAAAAAGAAGCATAGTCCATGTCAATTTTGAGCGGTAAAAATATCCTCTTGGGGATCACAGGTGGAATTGCCGCTTACAAGACCGCTTCTTTGGTACGACTTTTTATAAAGGCAGGTGCTCAGGTCAAAGTGATCATGACACCTGCTGCTAAAGAGTTTATTACACCGCTTACCCTTTCTACACTTTCAAAGAATCCGGTCATCTCATCGTTTACCCATGATGAAGATGAAAATGCCGTTTGGAACAATCACGTAGACCTTGGCCTTTGGGCCGATTACATGATCGTAGCACCAGCTACTGCCAATACCTTATCTAAAATGGCTACAGGAAATAGTGACAACTTTTTGTTGGCTACTTATCTTTCGGCCAAATGCCCAGTATACTTTGCGCCAGCAATGGATTTGGATATGTACAAGCATCCGACTACTAAGAACACGTTTAAAGCGCTTCAGAAGTTTGGGAATATCATGATTCCTGCAACGAGCGGAGAACTTGCCAGCGGATTGGTAGGAGAGGGACGCATGGCCGAACCCGAAGACATTGTTGCATTTATAGAGCAAGATGTGATCGATAAACTTCTGCTTCACGGAAAAAAAGTATTGATCACGGCAGGCCCCACATACGAAGCCATAGACCCTGTTCGTTTTATAGGAAATCATTCCTCAGGAAAAATGGGGTTTGAATTGGCCAAAGCAGCGGCCAACCTGGGAGCGCAGGTGTTTTTAGTGACAGGCCCGACGCATCAGCAGGCCGCACATTCGTTGATTGAGGTTATCCCTGTAGTGAGTGCTCAAGAGATGTATGAAGCATGCCACCAAGTATATGACACTGTTGATGTCGCCATCCTTTCGGCAGCGGTTGCAGATTATCGTCCAAAGAATGTGGCGGATCAGAAGATCAAGAAGAAAACGGCTTCAATGCAGATTGAACTCGAACCAACAAAAGACATATTAGCTTCCTTGGGGGCCATCAAAAAAGACCAATTTTTGGTTGGCTTCGCGTTAGAGACTGAAAATGAAGTAGAAAATGCGAAAAGTAAGTTAAGTCGAAAGAATTTAGACGCAATTGTCTTAAATTCGTTAAATGATAAAGGTGCTGGATTTGGGCAACCAACCAATAAAGTCACCATTATAGACAAAGAATTGAACACCAACGCCTTTGAGTTAAAATCAAAAGCAGCAGTGGCCAACGATATATTTGCCGAAATTTTAAAAAGAATACATGCGTAAAATTTGTTTCATACTGTGCTTGATCAGTGGGTTTGTGTTAAACGCACAAGAACTTAACTGTACGATCAAGGTAAATGCCGCTCAGGTAAGTCAGACCAACCTGCAGATCTTCCAAACTTTGGAAAGATCATTGAACGATTTTGTCAACAAAACTCGTTGGACCGACAAGCAGTACAAAACACAAGAACGCATCAATTGCAGTATGGTTATTAACATCAGACAATATGAGTCTGATCAATTTGTGGCAGATAACATTCAAGTTTCTGCTTCAAGACCCGTTTACAATTCAACCTACGAAACGCCTGTTTTCAATCACCAAGATCCGGATTTTAGTTTTCGATATTTAGAGTTCGAACCCTTGGTGTACAATCCTAATAACTTTCAATCCAATCTGGTTTCTGTGATCACCTATTATATCTACATTATTCTTGGGGTAGATGCAGATACCTTTAAATTGAATGGAGGACAAGCTTATTTCAAGGAAGCGCAAAAGATATTGAACCTGGCACAACAAAGTGGTTTTTCAGGGTGGAACCAGGCCGACAGTGGTGTGCGTACCCGTTTTTGGCTTATTGACAACCTATTGTCAAACACCTTCAAAGAATACCATACGGTGATGTATAATTACCATCGAATCGGACTTGATTCCATGGCTGAAGATCCCAAGGGAGCCAAGCAGAAGATTGCTGGTGCCATTCGCCTATTTGACATCATGAACAATCGCAGGCCCAATTCGTTTTTGATCCAGACCTTCTTTGACGCGAAGTCAGACGAGGTCCAGGCAATATTCTCAGAGGGCCCTACAGTCAATGTGGTTTCGACCGTAGAAACATTAAATCGTATTGCACCTTTCTTCGCATCGAAGTGGGAAGATATCAAATATTGATTCGAGGTTTGAAATTGCTTCGAACTCGCTTATCTTTGATTAAACTTTAACTTCAATTTAGATTGCTTACTCATCTTTCGATAAAGAACTATGCCCTTATTGATGATCTGGATGTACACTTTGATTCAGGCCTTACCATCATTACCGGTGAAACAGGTGCTGGTAAGTCTATCTTGCTAGATGCCTTGTCTCTGGTGCTTGGTAAGAGAGCAGATTTAAGCAGTCTTAAAAATCAGGAGAAGAAGTGTATCATAGAAGCAGAATTTTCGATTGAAAACTATGGGCTTTCGCCAGTATTCGATGAAGAAGACCTAGACTACGAGCAAAGCACGGTGTTTAGAAGAGAAATTCTTCCTTCAGGAAAATCACGTTCCTTTATCAATGACACCCCAGTGAACTTAAGCGTAATGGCTAAGATAGGTGGGCAATTGATCGACATTCACTCGCAACACCAAACACTTCAGCTTACCGAAAATCAATTTCAATTTCAGGTATTGGATGCCTTGGCACGTACAAAAGAGGACCTTCAAAAGTATGGAGCCGTATTAATTCAGCATAAAGAACAAAAAAAGACTCTAGAAGAACTTAGGCAGTTAAAGCAAGAAGCAAGCAAAGAACAAGATTATAATAGTTTTTTGCTGAAGGAATTGCTCGAGCTCGATTGTAAAGTAGGAGAGCAAGAGGAAATAGAGGAGGAGTTAGAAACATTGAGTAATGTCGAAGCGATTGAAGCGCTCTTGTCGGCCTCAACACAACTGCTCTCAGACGAGCAAATGGGCATTCTCACATTACTAGGTGAATTGAAGAACCAAGCGCAACAACTCTCAAGTACTTCTTCGGCTTACGAAGAACTCTCCACACGTATTCAAAGTGCTTATATTGAATTAGATGATATTTTCTCAGATGTCGAAACGGCCAAAGACGGAATAGAGGCCGACCCTCAACGACTGGCAAGCTTAAATACACGCTTACAAACCATATTAGACTTACAGAAAAAGCATCAAGTGGTATCGATAGAAGAATTGCTTGAGGTGCAACAGTCACTTGAAGAAAAGGTAAGTGTAGGTGAAGATGCAGACGGAAAAATTGAAGAACTTGAAGTAAAACTAACTGAAAGTCAAAAAGAACTAGACAAGATCGCCCAGAAAATTCACGAAAAGAGAAAGTCGGTGATTCCGTCACTGACGAGTCAGTTAGAAGAAATGTTGTCAGAGTTGGGCATGAAAAATGCACGCTTTGCGATCGATGTAGTACTGCAACCTTCCTTTTTATTTAATGGAAAGGACGAGCTTCGCTTTCTGTTCTCTGCCAATAAAGGCGGAAACTTTGGTGAACTAAAAAAGGTGGCTTCTGGTGGAGAACTTTCAAGGATCATGCTTTCAATAAAGGCCATGCTCTCGCGATACGAGAAATTACCAACGATCATCTTTGACGAGATCGACACAGGAGTTTCAGGAGAGATCTCGAATAAAATTGCTGATATCATGCAGCAAATGAGCGATTCGATGCAGGTATTCACTATCACACATTTACCACAAGTTGCCGCTAAAGGCCATCATCATTACAAGGTATATAAGGAAGATAAGAACGAGATTACATCGACTTATTTGAAAAAATTAAGCCAAGAAGAGCGAATTGTAGAGATTGCTCAAATGTTAGGAGGAGTGGCGGTGTCAGATTCGGCTATCGCCCATGCAAAACAGCTTCTTAATTAAATGATTTCAACTATCTTTGACGCGTAATTAATCACTAAAATCAATACATACTAATGTCATACAACTTACTAAAAGGAAAAAGAGGGATCATCTTTGGGGCACTTGATGAAAACTCGATCGCTTGGAAGACTGCAGAGCGTGTTCATGCCGAAGGCGGAACCTTCGTGCTTACCAATGCACCGATTGCCATGCGTATGGGAAAGATCAACGAGTTAGCCGAAAAGACAGGCTCTGAGATCATTCCAGCCGATGCTACCAACATGGAAGACCTGAACAACTTGGTTGAAAAATCAATGGAAATCCTTGGAGGAAAGCTCGACTTTGTGTTGCACTCGATCGGAATGTCAGTGAACGTAAGAAAAGGAAGAGCCTATACAGACGAGAAGTATGATTGGACGACCAAAGGATGGGACGTTTCAGCACTTTCCTTTCACAAAGTATGTCAGTCACTATATCAAGCCGATGCAATGAATGAATGGGGAAGCATTGTAGCATTGACCTATATGGCAGCGCAAAGAACGTTCCCAGACTATAACGACATGGCTGATAACAAAGCGTATTTGGAATCAGTGGCGCGTAGTTTTGGTTATTTCTTCGGAAAAGATAAAAAGGTGCGAGTAAATACCATTTCTCAATCACCAACACCTACTACAGCAGGACAAGGAGTAAAAGGATTCGACGGATTCATTTCGTATGCAGAAAAGATGTCTCCACTCGGTAATGCAACCGCTCAGGATTGTGCCGACTACACGGTCTCCTTATTCTCTGACCTAACGAGAAAGGTAACCATGCAAAACCTGTTTCACGATGGTGGATTCTCAAATACTGGAGTAAGCCAAGAAGTGATCGAAGCATTTTCAGAATAAGTTTAAGAAAATACAATAAGGAAAAACCTCAGTTTAACTGAGGTTTTTTGTTTTTTGTAAGGTATTGTTAATGAGTGATTTATGTTAAGTTTTTAAGTATTTGAACGATGATTGCAAGCACTTAATCGACGATTTGAGACATTTTGTGAAGTAAATCATACATTAGGTATTCAACCTATAATAACCTAAAACAATTCTTTAACAACCAATGAAAAAAACTACTACTTTTTTCGTAATGATCCCTTTATTGATGATTGCCAGTTTAGGGCAACTACGTGCTCAAACATTTTCGGACAATACTTCGTATGATATCCAAAATGGAAACGGAACCACAGATCTCACTTGTGGTACCGCAGATGAATTAGATTTAACCATTGCCGTAACGGGCGTTGGTACGCTAGGCACTACCAATCAATTTGCCAATGTGACCATCGACATCACACACACTTGGGTTTCTGATGTTGACATATTTCTTTTGGCTCCCGATGGTACAACACAAGTTGAGCTTACCACTGATAATGGTGGAAGTGGAGACGATTATACCAACACTGTTTTTATTCCTTCGGGCCCACCTATTACAGGAGGATCGCCTCCTTTTACGGGAAACTTTTCACCTGAAGGAGATTTATCTGTGTTAAACGGACTTAATGCTGACGGTAATTGGACATTAGAAGTATGCGATGATTCAAATGGAGATACGGGTACCGTAAACTCATGGTCCATCACCTTCGAACCCGTACCTACTTGTCCAGCGCCAACAGGTTTAACTGCTAGCAATATTACAAATACCACAGCAGACCTAAGTTGGACCCTCGGAGGCAGTGAAGGCTTATGGGACCTCGAATTGGTTGACCTAACCGGAGGCGGAAGTGCCACAGGAACACCAACCAATGCAGGATTGAATGCAACGACTTTCAATGCCACAGGACTAACCGAAGGCAATAATTATGAATTCTATGTACGAGCTGATTGTACAGGAGGTGACCTGAGCAGTTGGGTTGGACCTTTTGCTTTTAGCACCGTCTCTCAAGGAGACACCTGTAGCTTCTCTATTCCCATTACGGTTGAAGCCGACTGCGCAACGGCGACGCCTGTCGCGCTTGACTTTGGATCTGCTCCAGGACAAGAAGGCAATGCCACTTGTGATGGTATTGGAGACTTTGGATACTGGTACAATTTTGTGGCTCCGGTCGGAGGCGAAGTGCAATTAAACATTATTAGTGGAACAGGTCTTGGTTTAGAGATTCTGGATGCCTGTGCAGGAACTTCTCAAGTGTGTCTAAACAATTCACTTGATGCAGGGGAAAACGAGTTGGTCACAGGGCTGACGCCTGGTAACACGTATTATATGATTATCTGGAGAGATACCCAATCGACCACAGCCGAAGTATGTCTTGGATTGCCACCAAGCTGTCCCGCGCCTTCTGCATTGACAGCAACGACCATAACGACCAACAGCGCTACATTGGGCTGGACAATGGGAGGAACTGAAAGTGCATGGGATATCGAACTAGTTGATATCACTGGAGGCGGAAGTGCTACAGGAACGCCAACAGCATCAGGAGTTACAAATCCATACAATGCAATGAGTTTGGCCGTAGATAACGATTATGAGTTCTATGTACGCGCTGATTGTACAGGAGGAGATCTAAGTATTTGGACAGGACCTTTTGCCTTTAGTACGCTTGCCTTACCGCCGGCCAATGATGACTGTGCCAATGCGGTTGCTTTGACTGTTAACGGTGATTTAAATTGTACCACAACGACTGCAGGAACCATAAACGGCTCTACTGATTCAGGTGTAACGAGCACTTGTGGAGGTACCGATGATGATGATGTGTGGTACACCTTTGTGGCTACCCAAACTTCTCACAAAATTGATTTATTAAATGTAGCAGGAAACACTACAGACTTATATCATGCCGTGTATGATGGAGCCTGTGGAACACTCGACAATACAGATATTTTATGTTCAGACCCTAACGGAAGCACCGTGACTGGATTGACACCAGGAAACACCTATTACTTACAGGTATATTCTTGGGGGTCAACAGCTGACCGTGACACAACTTTTGATGTGTGCATTGGTACATTCCCGCCGCCTCCAGCCAACGATTTACTTGCAGGCGCTGTTGCGCTTACCGTTGGAAGTACTGCATGCTCTAGTCCAGTAGCTGGAACCAATGCTGGTGCGACCGACTCTGGCGAAACACCAAACCCAACCTGTGCCAATTATTCAGGCGGTGATGTTTGGTATTCTGTTGAGGTACCTGTTACTGGAGAGTTGAATATTGAAACGTTCACAGCAGTAGCGGGCACAACAATAGACACTGGAGTATCTGTATATTCTGGAACCTCTGGAAGCTTAGTGCAGATTGAATGCGACGATGATGACTCGACTGAGACAACCGATGGGTTATCAGCAATGCAATTAACTGGGCTCACTCCCGGTGAGACCTTGTTGATCAGAGTTTGGGAGTTTGGTGATGATGAAGCTGGAGGATTCCAGATTTGCGCATGGTCTCCAACAAGTTTGAGTGCTGAAGACTTTAGCTTCAGCAACTTCAAGTACCATCCGAATCCTGTCAATGATAATGTTTTGAACCTAAGCGCAGAGAAGATCATCTCTCGTGTTAATGTCTACAATATCGTTGGGCAACAGGTAGTCGATGTGAAACCAGAAGATACACGATATGAAGTGAATCTGTCTAATGCAAAAGCAGGCGTGTACTTCGTGAAGGTCGAGATCGAAGGAAACACAGAAACCTTTAAGGTCATTAAGCGTTAAGAAACGCATCAATTAATATAGAGAAAGCCGCTTTTAAAAGCGGCTTTTTTTGGTTTTTATTGTGATGTTTCAACGGTTGGTTTTGGTTACCTTTGCCAGATGCAATTGAAGTTTTCATTTATCATTCCCGTATACAACAGGCCCGATGAGATCGATGAACTTTTAGAGAGTTTGTCAAAGCAAACTTATACTGGACCATTTGAAGTGGTCATTGTTGAAGATGGTTCATCTGTTCCTGCAGACCAGGTGGTTGAAAAGTACGGTCAACTTGATATTTCGTATTATTTTAAAGAGAATTCTGGACCCGGCGATTCACGAAACTACGGAATGAGAAAGGCCAAGGGCAATTACTTTATTATTCTGGATTCTGATTGCATATTGCCTCCACAATATTTAAAGGCTGCAGACAAGGCACTCCAAAAGAAATATGTCGATTGTTATGGTGGCCCAGATACTGCGCATGAATCGTTCACAGTGATTCAAAAGGCAATTAATTATGCCATGACTTCGTTTCTAACGACCGGAGGAATTCGAGGAGGGAAAAAAGCGGTCGATAAGTTTCAACCTCGCAGCTTCAATATGGGGCTTTCAAAGAAGGCTTTTGAGGCTACAGGCGGCTTCGGACGCGTGCATCCGGGTGAAGATCCTGACCTTACGATTCGTGTTTGGAACCAAGGGTTTGAAACGATGTTGATTCCTGAGGCATATGTGTTTCACAAGCGCAGAATCTCTTGGAAGAAGTTTCATATCCAGGTCAAAAAATTTGGAATGGTACGACCGATCCTTAACCTATGGCATCCAGAAACGGTAAAGCTAACCTATTGGTTTCCGACATTGTTCGTGTTTGGCTTCCTTGGAGCACTCATTTTGGCTACCTTTTCCATATTTCTTCCTTTGGCCCTATATGCCTTGTATTATATAGTCTTGTTCTTGGATGCCTTCCGCATAAATAAAAATATAACCGTAGCGCTATTAAGCTTAGTAGCCGTAACGATTCAATTTGTCGGATACGGTCTCGGTTTTTTGAGGTCAACCTTCGCACTGAAGGTGCTTGGTAAAGAACCCGAAACAGCCTTTCCGAAGTTGTTCTTTAAAATTTAAAACCAAGAATATTATTATATTGAACAAGTTGTTGGCAATTAATAGTATTTTTAGGAACCCGAACTCCAACCATGAAGCTCAAGATCAGCAATATAACAGCAGTACTGAAAGAATTCACAGAAGGACGCAAGTTTAGAATGTTCTTACTGTTTGTACTCTTGTCTATGGTGCTGTGGACGATTACCAAATTGTCAAAGACCTATTCGGGGGTCATCCCTTTTAAGGTGGCCTATACAAACATTCCCGAAGATAAGCTACTCTTTGAAAACGAACCACAGTATATTGACTTGACCATCAAATCACAAGGATTCAGAATCCTTTCGTACAAGGTGTTTCCAAAGACGATGCGTGTAGATGCTTCTGAAGCAAGAAAAGGGAAAAATTTGAGTTATGTTCTTGTGGGAAACAGACAAAGCGCCTTCAAAAGACAGTTACCCGGAGATGTGCAACTAGAAGGTATTAGCCAAGATACCTTGTTCTTGAATCTCGGAATTAATAAGAAGAAGAAAATCCCCGTGACCCTAGATGCCGAGATTACTTTCGAGAAGGGGTATGGTTTGTATGAGCAGATATATTTGGATCCCGACACGATCGAAGTTTCTGGGCCAGAATATCTGGTCGATTCATTATCATCGTTGCGCACCGAGAAATTACTTTTCAGTGCGTTGGACACTTCTGTAGATCAAGAGGTGAATCTGTTGATTGAAGATTCGTTCAAGGGACTTTCATTTTCAAGTGAGACTTCGCGATTGTCTTTTGAAGTAGACAAATTCACAGAAGTTTCTTATACGGTTCCGATTGAAATGATCAATGCTCCAAATGACCTTAGCATTCGGTTGTTCCCTGAAGAGGTGAACGTTTCGTTCAAGATAAGTTTAAAAGACTTGAAGACGGCTAGTGCAGAAGATTTCAGGGTTGTTTGTGATTATAAGGAAATCGAAGGCGGAAAAAAGAATTACTTGACCCCAATAATCATGCGAAGCCCTAAAAAGGTGGTTTCGACACAACTCTTGACACCACGAATCGAATATCTTATTAAGCGATAATGACCATTGGACTAACTGGCGGAATTGGAAGCGGAAAAACAACCGTAGCGCGCATGTTCTCTGCGCTGGACGTTCCTGTGTATATAGCCGATATAGAAGCAAAGAAATTAATGCACACTTCTCACGAAGTAAGAACAGCTATTATTGATGCCTTCGGAGAAGCTTCATACGAAGAAGGCACATTGAATCGACAATATTTAGCAGGTGTTGTCTTTACAGACAAAGACAAGTTGGCTACACTAAATGCGATTGTACATCCTGCTGTTCAAAAAGACTTTGTACAATGGAAAAACAAACAAAGTGCATCTTACGTTATTAAAGAAGTAGCTATTCTTTTTGAGAATGGAGGATACAAGCACTGTGATAAGATAATAACGGTTACAGCGCCAACAGATGTGAGATTGAAAAGAGTGATGTTGCGGGATGGGGCTACCGAAAAAGAGATCAAAGATCGTATGCAACATCAATGGCCCGATGAAAAGAAGATAGCATTATCAGATTTTGTGGTCAACAACGAAACCCTCGAAAATACCAGAGAACAAGTAGTTAAAATCCATCTGCAATTGCTTAGAGAATTGGCTAAAAATAGGTAATTCTCACATTTTGTTAAGTTTTGGTTAAAACGTTAACATTCTCCTCCATAAAGCCTTAATTTTGATCAAATGAGTAAACGATTATTCATTTTACTGGTTATACTAATGAGCCTGTCGTTATCGGGTATCATATTTGTTCAAGGGTACTGGATAACAACGGCAGTAGAGAATAAAGAAGAGCAATTCTCTATGAATGTAAATCAGGTATTGAAAGATGTCGCAACCAACATTCAGAAGCGAGAATATTTAGATTTTTACGCCAAGTATCAGAAGCTTATTGATAGTGTTGGAAATCCGAAAGAATCACAGATCAGAGAGTTTGTGGTCTTTGAGGAAAATAAAAATACCAATGAGACCTATATATACTCGCACGGTGTTTTACAAGAAGATTATGACATCTCAGCTAGGTTCTTTGAAAATGGTGCTGAAAGTGATACGACAAGTATCATGAATTTAATAAGCAGACGTACAACAACGATAATCAAAGAAGACTTTGATGAAGAGGGGAACAAGATAAGTCCTGAAAAGCGCCTAGAGCGTATCGGTAAGTTGACCGAAATAGACAAAGCTTGGTTTGAAACCTCTTTTGTTGATCTGGCAAAACGAACGCCTATTCATAAACGTGTAAGCGCAAAAGAAATCGAGTTTGCTTTGCACAATGAATTGGTGTCAAGGGATATTGAAACCTTATTCGAGTTTGGGGTGTATAGCAATGGTTTAGCAACTAGAGTAAAGTCAATGGACTATAAACCGGTATTGGGCAATAAGCAATACAAGGTACCTTTGTTCATTGATAATGAGGGGAAAAGTGATTTTGATCTCATAGTTACCTTCCCAAAAAAGAAGAACTTTCTTTTTTCTCAAGTTATCGGAATGGCGTTGTTATCGATCATCTTTACGTTGATCATCATAATTGCCTATTCGAGTGCGCTTTATCAGCTTATTAAACAGAAACAGATATCGGAGATCAAAACTGATTTCATCAATAATATGACTCATGAGTTCAAAACTCCGATAGCCACCATAAACTTGGCCTTAGACGCCATTAAAAACCCAAAGGTCTTGACCGATGACGAAAAGGTAAAACGTTATTTGTCAATGATTCGCGATGAGAACAAACGCATGCATGCCCAAGTCGAAAATGTACTGAGAATTTCGAAGCTCGAAAAAAATCAGCTGGACATTAGTAAGGACAGGGTAGAGGTGCACGACCTTATAAACGAGGCTATTGCACATGTTTCTCTGATTGCTCAAGATCGTCAAGGATATATCAAGACGCACTTTGAAGCCGATCGTGACGAAGTGCTGGCAAGTGAAGTACATTTTACCAATGTATTGGTCAATATGCTCGACAATGCGATCAAGTATTCACCAGACGCTCCCAAGGTTGATGTGTATACAGAAAATGTGAAGAATAGTATTGTCTTAAAGGTCGTAGACCAAGGTAGCGGAATGAGCAAAACCGTTCAGAAGAAGATATTCGAAAAGTTCTATAGAGAACATACAGGAAATATACATAATGTAAAAGGGCACGGTCTCGGACTGGCCTATGTTAAACGAATTGTAGACGATCACCACGGTGAGGTCTACGTAGAAAGTGAAAAGGATAAAGGAAGCACCTTTTTCATAAAGTTGCCCCTAATTTAGATATGATATAATTATGGAAGCAGTGAATAAAAAGATTTTATTAGTAGAAGACGATCCAAATTTTGGTACCGTTTTAAAGGACTATCTATCAATGAATGATTTTGATGTAGTTCTTGCCAAGAATGGTATGGAAGGATTCGAAAAATTCAAAAGGGATAATTATGACCTGTGCATACTTGACGTCATGATGCCATATAAAGATGGTTTCACTTTGGCCAAAGAGATCAGAGATAAGAACGAAGATGTACCAATTATCTTTTTGACCGCTAAGACCATGAAAGAAGATGTGCTTAAGGGGTACAAGGTTGGTGCTGATGACTATCTAAACAAACCATTTGACTCTGAGGTATTGCTGTATAAGATCAAAGCGATCATGCAGCGTAAAGCATCTGATTCAGTGGCCGATAGCAAGCAATTCGAATTCCAGATCGGTGGCTTCCATTTGAATTCTAAGCTACGTTTCTTGACTTTTAAAGATGAAGAGCCAATCAAGCTTTCTCCAAAAGAAAATGAATTACTACGCCTGTTGGCGCTTCATGAAAATGACTTGATGCCACGTGAACTGGCACTCACCAAGATTTGGAGAGATGATAACTATTTCACGTCGCGCAGTATGGATGTGTACATTGCCAAGTTGCGTAAGTATCTTAAAAAAGATGAAGATGTTGAGATTCTCAACATTCATGGAGAAGGGTTTAGACTAGTTGTTAAAAGCAAAGCCGAAAACTAGACCGAAATCATAATATTAAAGGAACCCGAGTAGCATTGCTCGGGTTTTTTTATACAAAAAGGCTGATGACCGAAACTGACAGGAAGCCAACCAAGGCTAAAATAGTCGTCATTATCGACCACGACCGAAACGTTTGTTTTTCGTTCATCCCCAAATATTGACTTACCAGCCAGAACCCACTGTCGTTTACATGCGACATGATTGATGCACCTGAAGCGATGGCGATGACCAAGCAGGCCAATCCCGGGCCACTTATTTCAATATTTGCCAACAATGGAGCCACCAAACCTGCAGCAGTGATCATCGCGACCGTCGCCGATCCCTGAATCACTCTGACCAAGCAGGCCGCAATAAAAGCAAATAACAATAACGGAAATCCTATACCGGTCATGGCTTTGGCAATCATTTCTCCGGCACCCGTATCTACCAATACTTGTTTGAAAACGCCTCCAGCACCCGTAAGTAAGATAATGGTCCCTGCGGGAGCCATCGATTTTGAAGTGATGTCAAATAAGATTTCCTTCTTGATTCCTTTTCGAATTCCCAGAATGTACCAAGCAGCCAAATTGGCAAGTATCAATGCTGTAAAAGGGTGACCTAATAAGTGAATCCCTTCTTTTATGGTATTGTTTTCTATCGGAAGGATTCCGCTAGTGACAAAGGTATCTAAGAGTATGAGTACAATGGGTAAGGCAATGATGGCCAAAATCGTACTCACGTTAGGCATTCTTTCATTGGTGTCACTTTCTATTAGGTCTGGAGCCTCTATATGAATACGTTTAGCGATGTACTTTCCGAAAAGGAGTCCGCTAACGATAGCCGTCGGAATCCCTACAAGGAAACCTATTAAAATGACCCATCCTAACGAAGCGCCAATGATATCAGCCACCGCTACAGGCCCAGGAGTAGGCGGAATAAACGCATGCGTGATGGCCAAACCAGCCAACAACGGAATCGCATATAACAACAAAGATTTTTTGGTCTTTCGTTGCAATGCATATACCATGGGAATAAGTATGATAAACGCCACATCAAAGAATACAGGGATTGCCACCACAAAGCCCGAAATTACCATGGCGATGGGTGATCGTTTAACGCCCATCTTCTTGATCGCATAATTGGCAATCGATTGAGCGCCGCCAGAATACTCGAGGATGGCACCAAACATGGCGCCTAATCCAACAACGGTAGCCACGAACCCAAGGGTGCCACCCATACCGTTTTTGATCGTTTCGATCATTTGTCCCGCATCGAGTCCCGCTATGAGTCCCGCAGCAATGCTAGAAATTAGCAAAGCGATAAATGCAGGGATTTTCAATCTTAGAATCAGAAACAAAAGCAATGCAATGCCTGCGATTACGGCAATCAGAAGTGTGTAGTCTATCATAGTGTTTTCCAGTTTGAATGGTATAATGCATCTCCACCATCAATCTTTTGGTATCCGTGAGCACCAAAGCAGTCACGTTGAGCTTGGATGAGGTTGGCGGGTAAACGAGCTTTGCTAAAGGCATTGAGGTAATTGATAGCGTTGGACAAAGCGCTTACAGGAATTTCCGCTTTGATGCCATTAGCCACTACATCGGCTAGTGATCCTTTAAGCGAGCGTACTTGAGTGGTCAATTTGTTATCAAAGAGTATAGTGGGTTCTGATTCAAGGACATCAACCAAGGTTTCGATGAGTTGTGACCGTAAGATGCATCCATTGGTCCAAATGCTCGCGATGGTGGTTAGTTGAAGGTTCCAGTTATAGGCTTTTGACGCTTCGTCGATAATAGAGAAGCCTTGATGATGATTGATAATACGGGCTAGGGCATAGGCTTGCATAATTTCGTTGTCACTACTGTCGATGAAAGTCTTCGTTTCTTTTGTGCCCAATACCGAAGCTGCTTTTTCTCTGGTTGTTTTCTGAGCCGAAACATAGCGAGAAAACAAGGCGTCAGCTACCATTGTGGCCGGAGTTCCCAACTCGCAAGCGGCAATGGTGGTCCAATTGCCAGTGCCCTTGTTTCCGGCTTTATCGAGTACCGTGTCCAATAAATAGGTTCCGTTTTCTTTTTTACGTAAGATGTCAATCGTTATTTCAAGGAGAAAACTATTTAGCTCGCCTTGATTCCAGATTTCAAACAGGGCTGCAATTTGCTCGTTCGAGTAGCCTTTCCCCTTAAATAATAAATGATATACCTCTGCAAGCAGTTGCATTTCGACATATTCGATGCCGTTGTGTACCATTTTCACAAAATGTCCGCTTCCTTCTGGTCCAACATACTGACAACAAGGAACTTTGTGTCGGTTCTTAGCAGCTACACTTTCCAAAAATGGACGTACAGCTTGATAAGCGAGTCTTTCACCTCCCGGCATAATTGCGGGCCCTGTAAGCGCACCTTCTTCACCGCCAGAAACACCAGCACCAATAAAGTGAATACCTTTTGGCGTCAACATATCAATACGTCGAAGCGTTTCTTTATAATGCGAGTTGCCGCCATCGATTACCACATCGTATGGTTCGAGAAATGGAACGATCGCTTCGAGGACAAGGTCAATGGGCTTTCCGGCGTTGACCATGAGCATGATCTTACGCGGAGATTGCAATGAATTTATAAAAGCGGAAACGTCATCAAATGGTTGTACATGATTCAATTCGAATTCACGTACGAAGTCGGTTGCTACATTTTCTTCTTTTCCCAGAACCGTTCGATTGTAAACGGACAAGGTGATATTTTTTGAAACAAAATTCCTTGCAAGACTCTTTCCCATAACGCCCAACCCTATAATTCCAAACTGTGAGCGTTGGGTAACTTCCTGGACAATTTCAGCAACAATTTGTTCGGGTGTTTTTTCGATAGAAACTGTGAACGCGTTTGACGGAATTTCCAAGGCATCAAATTGGGACTGCAATAAAGACGAAGGCATGAAATGACCCTCTCGGCCTTTGATTTGATCTAGGATCTTGTCGAAATCGCCCTGCAGAAACACCCATTTTGTGTTGAGTTCAATACCTTGTTGCAACAACTCTCTATAATGTTCCCTCAAGGCAGAGCATGCGATGACGCAGTTGTCTTTACACTTTTCTTGGGCGAGTTGATTTAACGTGGTGAGCCAACCCAAACGGTCTTCATCGTTCAATGGAATGCCCTGAGCCATTTTATCGACATTGTTTTTTGGGTGATAGTCATCACCATCGTAGAATGTAAAACCAAGTTTAGTTGCTAGCAATTTGCCGATAGTGGTTTTACCCACGCCCGAAACGCCCATGATGTAAATTACCATAGATCTATTAGGTATGTTGTTGATTAAAAACCGTTAAGATACTAATTTTTCAATCTGCTGAAGCACTTGATTGGGCTCGATTTCGAAATCGAACCAGAGGGTCTCTTCGTCTTTTCGAAACCAGGTAAGTTGCCGTTTGGCAAATCGGCGGGTATTCTTTTTGATCTCTGAAATAGCGAAATCCAACTTCCAATTCCCTTCAAAATATTGAAAGAGTTCTTTGTAGCCAACAGTTTGCAACGCGTTTAGATCTTTGTACGAGAATACGGATTGCGCCTCGTCAATTAAACCTTGTTCTACCATGATATCTACTCGTCTGTTGATACGATCGTAGATTATGGCACGGTCGGCGGTCAGCCCAACTTTAATTACTTTGAAAGGCCGTTGTGATTTTTTCTTGTTCAAGAAAGAGGAGTAAGGCTTTCCAGTTGCGATGCATACTTCAAGCGCTCTTATGACACGATGTGGATTCTCAACCGCCATTTTTTCAAAGTGAGTGGGATCTAGTGTTTTTAGCTCTTCTTGCAGGCTTTTAAGTCCCTCATTTTCCAGACGTTCATTGAGTGTTTGTCTGATAGCTGGGTCTATATCAGGAAACTCATCGAGTCCTTTGGCCACAGCATCGACATATAAACCGGAACCTCCGGCCATCACTACAACATCGTGTTTTTGAAAGAGTATTTCTAATTTGGCGAGTGCTTCCCGCTCAAAATCACCGACCGAATAGGGCTCAGTAATGCTTTTGTGTTGTATAAAGTGATGAGGTGCCGTTTGTAATTCTTCTTCAGACGGAACGGCTGTACCAATGGTCATTTCCTTAAAGAACTGCCTTGAATCGCACGAAATGATCTCGGTTTCAAAGTGTTTCGCAATCGTAATGGCCAACGCGGTTTTTCCGATGGCAGTAGGTCCTACAACAGTAATTAAAAACTTAGATCTCATTGAGTACGCTTCCGCATTTATAACAATGTATTGCGTTGTCTTTGTGTCCTTCAGCAGCGCAATTTGGACAGGATTGTGTATTGGTGTCCACCTTTTCACGGCGTCTGGAGTATTCGGCCGTAACGATTCCTGTTGGGACGGCAATGATTCCATAACCCAATATCATTACCATAGAAGCGATCAGTTGACCCAACGGTGTTACAGGAGCTATGTCACCATACCCAACCGTTGTCAGGGTGACAATACACCAATAGATACTAATAGGGATACTTTTGAAGCCACTTTCAGGTCCTTCTACCAAGTACATTACTGTTCCTAGGATGATACTAACGATTAGCACCACAAACAAAAAGACAGATATTTTTCGACGACTTGCGGTTAAGGCCCTTCGCAATTGAAGCGATTCGCGAATGTATCGCGTAAGCTTCAGAATCCTAAATATTCTCAGCAATCGCAGGGCTCTGATGGCCGTAAGCGCATGAGTTCCAACAAAAAGTAATGATAAGTACTTCGGAATGGTAGACAGTAGGTCGATAATCCCATAAAAACTAAAAATGTACTTTCTGGGCTGTTTTATAGAAACGATCCGGGCGATATACTCAATGGTAAACAAGATGGTAACCACCCATTCAGAAATATTAAGGAAGTCATGATATTTATTGTCGATGCTCTCTACACTTTCGAGCATGACCAGCACCACACTAAAAAGAATCACCAGTAACAGGACAAGGTCAAATAGTCTGCCTGCTGGCGAATCGGCCTCATAGATGACCTCGTGCAATCGTAATCTCCAATTTCTATGCTTTTTCTCTGTACTCAATGAATTGAATTCAATATTCTAAGTTACTTATCTTTTTTCTTTATTACAATCGGAAGCTTGGTTTGAATACGACTTACATGACCAAATACCTCTTTTAATCCTGCATACTCTGATGGACCATATTGCGATTTAAGCAAGGAAAACTTATAGTTCAGGGTTATTTTATTTCCGGTTTGTTGCACTAAGAATTTTACAGACCCACCATTATCTGGCAGCCCATAGGCTTCGTTTTTTGGGAGGCTTACCACTTCTAAACTTTCATCTATGAACAAAGTACATTGATAACTATAACTTTTTCTGTAGCCGAAGTTTACAGCGTATTTTCTTTCCTCGAGTTTAAAAGGATTTGTCTCAAAAGCAGTAAACAAGAAAGGGCTGAAATATAATTTATCGATGGTGCCGTCGGGTTCAATGAGCACTTTGAAAACTTCTTTTAACGGTTTGTCAAGATTCTCTAGGTTACCATTTTCATAGGATTCAATTTCCAAATTATCGTAGCTATCTTCAAGCTGACCTAAATAATCATCTTCATCTCCTTTGCGTAACGCAGCCCTTTTTCGCTTTGCATTATAACCTGTATTCAATTGGTTGACGTTCCCCGTAAGGGAAAAATCTTCGCCAATGTTAAATTGAGCATATACGTTTTTGGCAGAGGTTCCTTTAGCATGGATGTCGTGCCAGTAGCTTTCATTTTTGAAATCCATTGCCCGTCCGTAGCTGTTTAAACAACGAAAAGGCACCATGCCGAAGGGGAGCAGGGGATCTGTGGCATCGACGAGGTATTCCCTACCATCAATGGTCGCTTTTCCTATGATATAGTTGAAATCAGAAATGACAGGGTGCAATTTGGTAGGTAGCCCGTTTCTTCTTGTTGACAAGGCAATCATTTCGGTTTTAATATCGGCAGCCAGTAAAGCATTGATTAATGAAAGGTTGATATCTGCAACACTACCGGTCTTGCTGTCGTATGCCTGTTTCACGTTGGTGTTGGTGAATATGCTGTATTTTCCGTTCCAAGTGTAATGCCCTTTAATGTGTTTATACACAGCTTTGGCTCTTTCTAACGAGTTTTCTATTTGAAAGATGTCTGACGGGAGCTTATTTTCAAAGAACTTGGCTTTTCTTAACTGCCGACCAATTTCTTTATCATTCTTGAATTCGCGATCCACTGCCTTCCAAGTTTTTGTATACACCGTCTTTTCGCCACTGAAGCTCATGTATTCAGACAGCTCAAATTTGATGCTGGAAAGATAGTTCGACCTTGCAGTCATGAATTCTTCTTCAACGAAGGCCGGAATGTCTTTCATTGCATAGGTAAGTACTTCACAATCGGCTGCTCGTATGAGCCCTTCAGGGTGGAAACAACTTTTCTTTACAGATGAGTCGTTCACATCGAGATTTAGGTACCCAATCAAAATTCGGTTATAGCGATAGTTGGCGGGTATTTTTGCATGAAATTCGCTGTAAACTTTCGGAATGTCTGATTGAAATTCCCAACCATTAAAATTGAAGAAATACGGTGATTCAAGTGTATATTCATATTCGATAATGCTTCCTTCTTTAATATCTGGCATCGTGAATACTACTTGCGACCAACGTTCATTGATGTCTTCAGTAAACACCTTGCTGTCTGACAAATGCACTTGACGCCCTCCGTTGTGCGTAATTGCTTTGATATTGGTGACGTGTTCGCGAACTTCCTTCCCCTTATAGATTGGTATTTTAATCGTTGCCTTGTCAAACGCTTCGCGATTGAAAATCTTGACTCGGGTATAATACTTTTTGACAAGTCGAACGCGATTTTTTACCACATCAACGAAATTCTCTCCTTTTTCATACAATACTACGGCGTTGGCAGTAGTGTCCTTTTCATACTGTTGCATGTTGCGCTCACTCAAGGTGGGCATTACAAACCGTTCTTGATCAGACTGACCAATTGTAAATTGAAAAAAGAGAAGTAATAAGAGGAGAGGTAACGTATTAATTTTCATCTAAATCTATTATGTTCATTACTTTTTTGCGCCTTAAGAAGCTTTGAATGATGTGCTGCACATCACTGTTGTTCTGCATAGGGGTAATGATGGCTTTAAGCACTTCGATATTGTTGACCTGATAGTTTAAGTTGTAGAATCCAAACCCTTTGTATTCGCCACTTTCTATTAGGATAGCACTGCGCTCATCGATCGTTCTTCCTTTATCAACGATCAACAAGTTTTGATGTTTGAAGGTATGTTTATCAATCAGGGATTGTACGCGTTCATTATATTGGTTGGCGTTTTCCTCATCGATACAAGCTCCGTGGCATTTTTTGACGGTATACATAAAACAAGCCGAGTCGACCTTGTCTAGCCCAGTGAGTTTTTGACACAACTCATATTCTTCGGTTATTTTATACAATGCGCTTCGCGCTTCTTGGTGATTCTTGTAGGTGACCAGATACTTCTGGTCTTGTTTTACCTTTTCTATTTTGAGATGGTGGTAACTGCTGCCATTTTCAATATGACGCAGGCCGTAGCTGTAGACACTCCCTTTTTTAGAGCGGTTGTACTTGGGACGATTTACCTTGATCTCTTCGGTTTCCTTAAGCAAAGCTATAAGTTCACTTCCTGTTTCTTCGTAAGTGACTTTGACGACTTCAAGTTGAATCTTCTTTGACTTTCGCGCACTGCCCGTAAAATGCTGATTGACGCGTCGTTTTATGTTTTTACTCTTTCCGATGTAGATAATTTCTCCCTTTTTACCATGAATGTAATATACACCTGTTACGGAAGGTAAGTCATCAAGAATGTCTAACAACTTCGGAGCTAATTTTTTCTCAACTTCTAGTTTGATGTGAGAACTGATGATCTTCTTTTGCGAATCTTTCGCAAGCAAAAGTTTAAAGAGTTGTACGGTAGCTAGAGCATCACCTGTAGCACGGTGTCGATCGCTCATCGGAATCCCCAAGGTTCTAACGAGTTTTCCCAATTTGTAGGATTCAAGCCCTGGGATTAGTTCTTTAGACAGCTCAACTGTGCATAGTGTTTTACGCTCAAAATCAAATCCAAGACGCTTAAATTCTGTACGCAGTATGCGGTAATCAAAGTTGGCATTGTGAGCGACCAAAATACAATCGTTCGTGATTTCTACTATACGTTTTGCCACTTCATAGAACTTCGGGGCATTGCGTAGCATTTTATTGTTAATACCAGTTAGGTTAACCACAAAAGGTTGAATTTCGCGTTCGGGATTAACCAAACTGATGAACTGATCTACGACCTCATGTCCATCATAACGGTAGATGGCAATCTCTGTTATGCCTTCTTCATTAAAGGCACCGCCCGTAGTTTCTATATCTAAAATTGCGTACAATATTCGATGTTGTATTTATTAGGTAACGAAAGTCAATTATCATTTATGGTGGCAGAGGCGTACAAATGACAAGTGCTTTTAAAGATTGTAATTCCTGGCCCCAAAGATACTACTTCCAATTCTAACCATGGTACTGCCGCATTCAATGGCTAGGCTATAGTCACCACTCATACCCATCGATAGTGTTTCCATTCGGCATTTAGAGCTTTCGTGAGCTTTCAGTTTCTCAAAGAGTGCACTGAGTTGTTCAAATTCCTTTTTGACTTGGGTCTGGGCATCAGTAAAGGTAGCCATACCCATCAGACCGACAACTTGTATGTTGTCGAGTTGTTCAAATTCGTCAGAGTTTAGCATTGAAAACACTTCGTCTTCGTCCATACCAAATTTTGTGGTTTCTTCGGCGATATGAATCTGTAACAAACAGTCGATGACACGATTGTGTTTCTTTGCTTGTTTGTCAATTTCCTTCAGTAGTTTAAAGGTGTCGACTCCGTGAATAAGAGAAACAAACTCTGCCATGTACTTGACTTTGTTTCGCTGTACATGACCGATCATATGCCATTGGATGTCCTTGGGCATTTCGCTCCATTTAGCGACCATTTCTTGGATCTTGTTCTCGCCAAAGACACGTTGCCCTGCATCATATGCTTCCATCAGTTCAGAGACCGGTTTTGTTTTTGAGACGGCTACCAGTGTCACCTGGTCAGGAAGAACCGATTTTATGTGTCGCAGATTCTCTTTAATAGACATCTTTTCTATCATTGATCATTTCCATTTTTTATGCTGAATCGCGCCAGCGGCGCTTCTTCTTTAAAATTCATAAATAGTGAGACCACTTCGTAATTTTGGTTCAATATACGTACTTTTTGGTGGCATTGTAAGGCCTTCATCTGCGATATTTTTCATCTCCTGAACGGTCACAGGTACCAAGCTGAAGCCTACTGCAAACTTTTGCTGATCGATCTGGTCTTTCATCTTAATGATGTTGTGCTTGCCATAGCCGTATTCGATGCGGTCATCATTGCGAAGATCGTGGATACCCAAAATAGGCTCTAATACCGTTTTAAACAGTATGTGTGCATCAAGCTCACTTAAAGAATCAGTGAACTCATAGCGTGTCTTTCTCAAATAGAGCGAATAGAACTCACCATCTAAGTACATACTAAAATGGTGTTTCTTGGAAGGCTTGTATAATTCGCTACCACGATTTTCGATGCGAAACCATTCGTCTAATTGCATCAAGAATTCCTCTTTAGAAAGTCCGTTAAGGTCCTTTATCAAGCGGTTAAATTCGTAAATCTTCAACTCTGATTCAGGAATCAAAAAGCTCATAAAATAGTTATACGGCTCGTCTCCTTGATGACTATCATTCTGAGACTTTAGATCTTCCGCCAATAAATAAGAAGAAGAAGTACGATGATGTCCGTCGGCTATGTATACGGCTCCGATATCTACGAATGCCTTTTGCAGTGTTTCGATGGTTTTCTGATTGGTCACAGGCCAAAGGCAATGCGTGATACGGTCCATGGTGGTGAAGGCATAATCAGGAACGACCGAAGTTACTTCTTTGGTCACTTTGGCCACGATTTCATTGTCTGGGTAGGTGAGAAGCACAGGTTCAGCATTGAATCCTACTGTTTTTAGGTAATCCTTGAAGAGCTCTTCACGTTTGTGAAGGGTATCTTCGTGCCTTTTTATGATGTTCTTGTTGTAATCTTGTGCGCTGGTACCTGCAATGATTCCGCAAAACGAATGACTGCGTGTTTTCATCATGTACACATAGAAAGCGGCTGTTTCATCTTGTTTATAAATACCGTCCTCCTTGAATTCCTGATAGCGATTTTTTACCAGTTGAAAACGTTGTTCACCGGTAACTTCCTTGTGATATCGGTAGCCTGGATTGATGATATGCAAAAAAGTAAAGGGGTTGAAGGCCAGTTTTGCTTCAAGCTCTTCTTTGGAATAGTTCTCATAAGAGCGGGACGCTACCAAATTGGCATGATCTCTAGGTGCTCTTACGGCTTTAAAAGGCTTTATGGTTGCCATTTTTGTTCAATGATTAAGGGTGTACGTCAGTTTCGATGGTCTTTAATAAATCGGGTCGGATTCAAGTATCCCGTGGTGTCTTTTGCATATCCGCCTCCAATGTCAAGTCCTACCTCGTTTCTGATCTCTAAATGTAAATGTGCCAAGTATGCGCCATCGGCTGTCCCGATTGTGGCAATTTTATCTCCTTTTTTCACGTAACCTCCTTTTTTAACAAAGACCGTGTCACAATGCGCATACAGTGATTCATAATATTGTCCTTGATACAAATGTATGATGCGTACTACATTGCCCCATCCACCACCTAAGTCTTCTGCAGCACTCACATAACCATGTCCTATGCTAAAGATGGCATCGCCTAGATCGGTGTTTCCACCGCCGACACCATTCCAATCATCTCCTAAGTGATCATTCTCGGTAAATTTCTGGGCATTGTAATATCCAGTAGCATTAGGTTTCCCAACTGGAAAATCAAAACCATTGGCAACAAACCTTGGATGCGTCATAAATAGACTCTTGTAATTATGTTTGTCAACAACTGTATCTGTACTTTTTACTAAAGGGAAATCCTCCTTACTCGATGGCGACTCTTCGTTGATTCCTTTACAGGCCACAATGAGTAACAAAAGCAAGGCGATATGAAAAATGGATCTAAACAGTGTGTTTCTTATGAGAATTGTTTAGCGACCTTCTCTGCTTTTCGGCTTTCGCTATAATCGTAGAACCCTTCTCCAGACTTCACACCCAATTTTCCGGCCATGACCATGTTTACTAACAACGGACAAGGAGCATATTTTGGGTTTTTAAAGCCTTCATACATCACATTTAGGATAGAAAGACACACATCTAATCCGATGAAGTCAGCCAATTGCAATGGCCCCATAGGATGTGCCATTCCAAGTTTCATAACGGTATCAATCTCATGAACACCAGCAACACCGTTGTATAGGGTTTCGATCGATTCGTTGATCATTGGCATTAAGATGCGGTTGGCCACAAAGCCGGGGTAATCATTTACTTCAACGGGAACTTTCTTCAGGTTTTTTGACATTTCCATGATGGTAGCTGTCACTTCGTCAGACGTATTATATCCTCTAATGATTTCGACCAATTTCATGATTGGTACTGGATTCATAAAGTGCATACCGATGACCATGTCAGGCCTCGAGGTTACTGCGCCTATTTGGGTAATCGAGATTGATGACGTATTCGTGGCTAAAATCGTGTCTGGCGCACAAAACTCGTCAAGATCTCTAAAGATCTTCAGTTTTAGGTCTACGTTTTCTGTGGCAGCCTCGACTACAAGTCCAGCGTATTCAACACCTTCTTTCAAAGAAGTGTAGGTAGTGATATTGTTAAGTGTATCTTGCTTGTCTTGTTCAGAGATCTTTTCTTTGGTAACCATTCGATCTAAGTTCTTGGTAATGGTGGCCATTCCTTTTTCAAGGGATTTCTCTGAAATGTCAATGAGTTGTACTTTGTATCCGAATTGGGCAAAAGTATGGGCAATTCCGTTACCCATGGTTCCTGCTCCTATAACTGCTACGTTTTTCATGTAAAGTAGATTATTAGTTTTTCCGCGAAAGCGAAATAATATGTATGTTATTTATACTTGAATTCGTTGGTTTAAAAATTGGCAATAACCTGCATGGCAACCTTCAAAGCTTCTGTGCCTTGCTCAAGGGTAACCACCGGAGTCGTGTTATTGTTGATTGCATCAGCAAAAGTTTCGAGTTCTTCTAAGATGGCGTTATTTGCTTCTACCTCAGGATTGTCAAAGTAGATCTGCTTTTTTACGCCTTCGGCGTTTTGAAGGATCAATGCAAATTCATCTGGCGACTCGGGTGCGTCTTTCATCTTAACAACCTCTACTTTTTTCTCTAAGAAATCTACTGAGATATACGCATCTCGTTGGAAGAATCTGGATTTACGCATGTTTTTCATAGAGATGCGACTTGCGGTCAAATTGGCGACGCAGCCATTCTCGAATTCGATCCTTGCGTTGGCAATATCTGGAGTATCACTGATAACCGAAACCCCGCTGGCACTTATGTTTTTTACTTTGGAATCAACAACGCTCAAAATCGCGTCTATGTCATGAATCATTAGGTCCAGCACCACAGGAACATCTGTACCGCGTGGATTAAACTCTGCCAAGCGGTGCGTTTCAATGAACATTGGGTTTGAGATGGCGTGTTTTACAGCCTTGAACGCTGGATTGAAACGCTCTACATGCCCCACTTGCCCGTTAACACCGTGTTGAGCTGCCAGTTTTATGATTTTTTGTGCTTCTTCTACTGTATTGGCAATGGGTTTTTCTATAAACACATGCTTACCGGCTTTGATTGCCTTTTCAGCACATTCGAAGTGTGAAAGCGTTGGAGTCACAATATCGACCATGTCAACCGCTTCGATCAATGCGTCGATTGAATCGAAATATGTGTAACCGAATTCTTCGGCGACTTTTTTGGCATTTTCTTTATGAGGGTCATGAAAACCAACCAGTTCATATTTGTCTGATTGTTGCAATAGGCGAAGGTGAATTTTTCCAAGGTGACCGGCACCAAGTACTCCAGCTTTAAGCATATACGAATGTTTTCAACAAAAATAAGATTATTACTGTATTGTTACCTAAGAATATGGGGGTAAAATTGCGATTTTGTTAAAAATTCATTGTGACATTCTTTTGTGAAAGCTGTGGTTTTGTTCGTAATTTTGAATCACTAAACTAACTACCCATTGAAAGACACTTTTAAACATAAAGGAATGCGCAACAAATTGGCTGATGTTGTTGCGAGCAAAGGAATCAAGGACGAGCATATTTTGGACGCTATTAGAAAGATTCCGAGGCATTTTTTTATGGATAGCAGTTTTGAAGACCATGCTTATCAGGACAAAGCGTTTCCGATTGCAGCCAATCAGACCATTTCTCAGCCTTTTACTGTTGCTTTTCAGACAGAACTCCTGCAACTAACAGAGGGAGCAAAGGTGTTGGAAATCGGAACTGGAAGTGGGTATCAATGTGCGGTGCTCCTAGAAATGGGAGCAAGGGTCTACACCATCGAAAGACAGCAAGAATTGTTTAAAAGAACACAGCGCTTTTTATCTAAGTTAGGCTATCGACCTAAAAAAATGATCTTTGGGGATGGCTACAAAGGATTGCCGGAGGAAGCTCCTTTTGACGGAATCATTGTAACCGCAGGGGCGCCCTATGTGCCCAAGCCATTGTTAGAGCAGTTGAAAATAGGAGGTAGGCTGGTTATTCCGGTAGGAGATCATTCGCAGATCATGACACTCTTTGTTCGCAAGTCTGAAAAGGAATTTGAGAAGCATGAATATGGCGAGTTCAGGTTTGTACCGATGCTTAAGGATAAAAACTAGTGAAAGTCCAAATCCCAAATCTCAAATCTAATATCTCAGTACTGAATACTTTGTAGTAACATCTAATAAACATGAGACAGATTCCCGCTTACGCGAGAATGACACCAACGACTAATAACCAACAACTAAGAACTATCTGTAATCCTTCTTGATACGATCTAGGTTGCGTTTGTTGTCACGATCCTTGATGGTATGGCGTTTATCGTGAAGTTTCTTACCGCGTACCAAGGCAATGTCCATTTTTGCAAACCCTTTTTCATTGATAAATAAGCGAAGCGGTACAATGGTCAGCCCTACATTTTTGACTTCCTTATTAAGTTTTCTGAGTTCATTTTTATTAAGCAGTAGTTTTCGTTCGCTACGTGGCTTATGATTGTAGTGGGTACCATGCGTGTATTCCTCAACATACATATTGATAACGAAAAGCTCACCACGCTCATTGAATTCGCAGAAACTTTCGGCAATAGAGGCCTTGCTTTGACGTATCGACTTGATCTCGGTACCGGTCAGTACAATACCAGCCGTATACTTATCCAAGATCTCGTACTCAAAGCGAGCTTTCTTGTTCTGTATGTTGATGTTCTTTTGCATCTTTCTCCTAAACGGGCTGCTAAATTATAGTATTTTTTTAAAGGAAGGCTTTGAAACGAGTATTCTTTTGAAATATCGCAGTATCCCTGAATCTTTACAGGACATGATGAACATACATTGTATTCGCTTTCTGGAATGAAGAATTAGCGAACTTCACCAAATGCTGTCACCCATTTGTCACCCCACTTATTAGCACCTGTCTACCCCTTGTCCGCTCTTGATTTTCGGTAAAGATGAAACCCCTAATTACTTTTGGGAAAGGAGAAATTGACGACTGAAAATCAACCCCTTGATCATGAAAACAACAACAGTAATAAGGTTGGTCACTTTGAGTTTTTTCTTAGTGTACATTGCCAATCTACACGGACAATCCCCAGGAGATTTTGTTACTACATGGGAAACTACAGCGAATAACGAATCCATCACGATCCCTACCTTTTCAGGAGAAACATATAACTACACAGTTGATTGGGGAGACGGAAGCCCTTTAGAATCTGGCCTAACTGGTGATGCCATGCATTTCTATGCTTCAGCCGGAATATATACGGTACGAATCTCTGGTGACTTTCCGAGGATTTACTTCGATGACACCAATGACAAGGACAAGATCATAACTGTCGAGCAATGGGGCTCCATCGCATGGACTTCCATGCAAAGAGCCTTTTACGGTTGTAGCAACTTAAATGTTACAGCTACTGATGCGCCAGATCTGAGTGCTGTTACCGACATGTCACGAATGTTTTCGAATGCACTGACGTTAAATGCTGACTTGAATCATTGGGATGTGAGTGCTGTTACAGACATGAGCTTTCTCTTTAAAGATTCGAGGATATTTAATAGTGACTTGAACAATTGGGACGTGAGTAACGTGACCACAATGGCTTCAATGTTTGAAAATGCCGACGATTTTAACGGAAACATTCGTAATTGGGATGTGGGCAATGTTTTGACCATGGAAGAAATGTTCAGATTGGCTAGAGCATTTGATCAGTACATCGGTGATTGGAATGTAGGTAATGTTGCCAACTTCAAAAGAATGTTCAGAAACGCTATTGCCTTTAGTCAGGACATTGGAGGATGGGACATGCGCAATGCACAAAACATTAACGCAATGATCCAGCAAGCAGTGTCCTTTGACCAAGATTTGAGTAGTTGGGACATCAGTAATGTAACCAATGCTTCAAGATTTTTACAAGCAACGACCTTATCAACTACGAATTATGACCGTCTTTTAATCGGACTGCATACCGATACGAGTGGTGTAGCAGGTGATGGTATTGATGACATTCCTGTAGGGATACAATTTGATGGGGGACTCAGCACATACTGCCTGTCGGAAACTCAAAGAACTGATTTGATCGATACCTATGGCTGGACGATTGTCGATGGCGGACTTGATCCTGAAGGATGTATTCCTCATTTGGATTTTGATGGAAACAACGATCATGCGGGCACTCCAGCCTTTTTGGGTGGTTACGATGAAGTTACCTTAATGGGATGGGTCAAGTTAGATGAATTGAGAAATGCCGATATTTTTGGCCAACGTAATTTTCGAATGTTTGTTACCTCTTCCGGAAATCTGGGAGTTTCACTACAAACCGATACGGGGGGTTATGCAATTACCGATACTACGCAACCCCTAACCGCAAATATGTGGTTTCACGTGGCAACAACTTTTGATGCCGCAACCAATCACTTGAAATTATTTATTGATGGGGAATTGATACAGGAAGCGAGTACAACAGGAACCAAGATTGATGATTCAGATATTTGGAATCGTTTTCATCGATTTGAAATCGGTAGGAATACCGAAAATGACAACAACTACTTTATGGGCGACATTAGTGAAGTTCGGGTATACAAGGTCGCTTTGACCGCAAGTCAACTCCAAGAACAATTGTATCAGCAGGTAGAAACTGATGGAACGAATATACGAGGGACAGCAATTGAAAATACCATAAATTCTTTGCGATGGGAAGATCTTGAGCTATACCTAAAAATGGAACAATATGATCCAGGAGTGACACAAGACGACTCAAATGCTGGACGTTTTGTTTCTCTGTATAACATGCGATCTGATCAAACGTTGAGTGCTCCGATACCTTTTGTGGCCAACACATCCGGGACTTGGACTGCAACAACTTCTTGGAGCAATGGAGCCGAATGGGGTATCACAAATCCAGCCACAATTAAGCCTTGGTCCATTGTTCAAATAACAAATAACGCAACAATTACAACCAACGATAACCATGAACATTTTGGGCTCATTATAGATGCAGGTGCCAAGTTGCAGGCCAATAGCAACGTTTCGATCACGAATAGCGGGGTGTTAACATTAAATGGGATTCTGGACCTACAAGCGGAGTCACAATTGATTCAAACGACAAATAGTGAATTGGACGCGGCGAGCGCGGGTCATATAGAACGTGATCAACAGGTTAATGCGAATAGTTACGCCTATAACTATTTGGGATCGCCTGTTGGAGCTATTGGAACCGTTTCGAACAATACAGCATATCGCTTGTTCGATGTGCTTAAAGATGGCACGGATAACAACAATCCATTGAATATAAATTTTGATTCAAATCCTTTTGCAGCAGATAATGGAGCGACCTCACCCATAACAGTAAGCTCTTATTGGATATATGGCTATGCAAACGGAACAAAGGACGATTACTATCATTGGAATCATATAGGAGAATTAGGAACTGTTTCAGTCGGTCAAGGGTTCACCATGAAAGGTGCTGGTACAGGGAATATCTCTGATGAGCAGAATTTGGTTTTTACAGGAAAACCCAACAATGGGTTGATACAGCTTCCGCTAGGTAATGGAAATGAATACTTGGTTGGAAATCCCTATCCTTCAGCGATTGACGCCGTAGCGTTCATTAATGACAATTCAACGACCGATGGCACGATTCGCTTTTGGGAAAGCTTTGCAGGAACCAGTCATGTAACTACCGACTATCAAGGAGGGTACGCGCTATTCAACCTTTCAGGAGGTGTTTCGGCCATCTCACATCCTGATGTTGACCAAACCGGAACAGGGTCAAAGACACCAACACGTTACATTCCGGTGGCCCAAGGTTTTTTTATAGGAGATGATGATAGCAATCCGGTTGCCGGAAATATCACCTTTGAAAATGATCAACGTGTGTTTGCAACAGAACAATCGTCGCTTTCCATTTTTGTTAGAGAAACACAAACTGGCGGACCGAGTGAGGACCAACGTGCTAAGATCAGGTTGGGCTTTGAGACACCTCAAGGTTTTCATCGACAACTGCTACTTACAGTTGATACTAATGCTACAGAGGGATTGGATTGGGGATATGACGCCATTAACAATGAAACCCATGAAGATGACCTGTTTTGGGATGTTGATAGTACATCATGTATCATTCAAGGAATTTCAGAAATTGACGCATCTACCAAGCTACCGCTAATGGTTTCCATCAATAATCCTGGTGAAGTTCACTTTACCATTGACGATCTGATGCATATTGCGCCGGAGACGTCGATCTACTTAAAAGATACGCAACAAAACGTGTGGCACGATCTTAGAACCTCTGATTATGATGTTTGGCTGGATACTGGCGATTATGAAAACAGATTTCAACTCGTTTTTTCGCTTGAAGTACTATCTGTTGATAGTATCATTGAAAATGACATTGCCGTTGTTCACCTAAAACAACTAAATAGCCTAAGATTGGTTAATGCCGAAAAATATTCAATAAGCAATGTAACCATGTACAACATCTTAGGGCAACCAATAAAAACATGGGGTGCTCTTTTTTCGAATGGAGAAACCGACCTGCAACTTCCTTCTTTTAAAGCAGGAACCTACATTCTTAAGATTACTACTGCTTCAGGAGAATTTACTAAAAAGATAGTGCTTACCAATTGACCGCGCTTTATGTCTTGTTTGTAAGCTTTATAATCCATGTGCATTTATTTCAGCGTACATATTATAAAGACGACAACGCCGTATCACAAACAAAGGTGTTAATACACAGACCGATAGGTCAAATGGGTATATGGTGAAGTCCCTCTTTTGTATTGATTAACAAGAAGTTATACAATGTTAACTAATTATTGAATTAGTTGTAATCGGTTGACAGTCAGTATTGTATAAAATGTTAATTTAACCCTTATCTAACCAAAGTTAACAACCACCATGACCCTCACAACTACCCCTCGAATGATGGTATGGGTGTTCTTATTTGTTGCCTTGCATACGCATGCGCAAGAGATAACTACGATGCCTGCACAGCCTCATATCCATAAAACCGAATTTCAAAAAAGAGAAACGACTAACGTTGCAAGAGTTTGCACGCATAAACAGCCTGTAAAGGCAGTAGAAAGTAAAGATGCAGTTGATCCCAAAAGCCGAACGGATCTATCGCAACGACCTACCAATGTAACAGCATATACACAAAGTATTCACAATGTAATTGTTAAATGGGAAACGGGTTCTTTCTATAGTTTTAGAATGGGAACCACTCCTGGAGCACAAGACATACGTTGGGGACAACTGTTGAATGCAGACGCCAAGAATACGGGTGGGCACAGCTATGAAGAACTTCGGGTTGAAGCCCTAAACAATTTTAATGGCCCCACTACTTTTAATATTGGTGATACCTTCTACATAACCATGGATTATGGACTCGGGACAGAGTGGACATCGCCTGCCTTAAGTTTTCAATGGGAAGACCTAGGCGATAATGCCAACGATGTTACCATCAACATCGAAACCAATTATGGAGTAGGAGGTGTCGGACCGTTTAGTGCTGCCCAGGCCACTAAAATGCAAGAATTCTACACGCTTGTGAATCCTATTATTAAAGATATTTATGGGCCGCCTTCAAGAAACCACGATGTGTTTGTGGTCAATGATGGATTTGCCGTTGGGGTAAATACCTATTACAACGGACCCAATCAAATAAGCACTTCATATGTACTTAACAGCGACGGGGATTTAGATCAACCACGCCTGATGATTCACGAGCTGTTACATGCGTATCGCGACAATGTAACGCTGTCCAGTGATAATGAATGGCACTACGAAACAACCTTAAGTGGTTTCGAAGAAGGATTTGCCGAAGGTGTCGCTTTGGTGGTTATGGATCGTTTTATTGAATTGTATCCCAATTTCTTTAATGGAGATGAGTTTAAGATCCATTGGGGTCATTCTAGAGGAATGCCTTTTGATTGGGATTATGATTTTCAAAATCACGAACAGTTGACCACAACGGACTTCTTCTCAAGCGACATTGGTACTGGAGCTCATTGGGAGCGTTACGGAACCGCTGCGGCAGCCATGTACAAACTGTACCTTGAAGACCCTGATATTTTTAAAAAGTTTAATGCGGAATATTACAGTCGATTGAATGCAGACCATTCTTTAATACCGTCCAGAGCACTGATTGTGGACATTTTTAATACGATTATCACGGAAGTTGAACGAACTCCAACCGAAGATTGGATCAACGACCAGCGTATCTTTGATTGTACCGTAGTTCCCGGAAAAAAAGTGCATATGCTTACCTTTCATGGTGGCGGATATTGGGCGTATCTAAGTCATGATAACCGAGTGCAGGTCATCGAAACTCAAAACCTCCCCGATGCCAATGAGTGGGGCTGGGATGTGTATGATAATAACGGAAACGCCACAGAGCGCTGGTATCATCAACTCAATAATTTAAACGGAACGCTTCAGATCAATGATTACGACAATTCCCTGTATAGGCAAGTAAGTATTAGAAATAACAAGCGCTCATTATCACAAGGTTCGCCGGAAGATCTTGGGCCATATCAAGGTCCGAATGAAATGTATTACAACGGCATTTTTACAGGAAATGACGGTGCCAACGACTGTACACAACCTGGATGCGGTAAAAGACCCGAATTTATAGAAGGGCATAACTTTTACTCCACGAGTTCGGATCCAAATATCTCTGGAGGTGTGATCAATAATTCGGATTGGTTTTTCAATCTTGGCCTTCCCGATGAAGCAACGCAGTTGGTCTTCAACATGAATAAAACAGGTCTTTTCAGCTATAATATTTCTTTTACGGACCCAGCTGGCGGCACCATAGATGGTACTTACTTCCGATTGCATGGCGATGGTTTCATTGATCAAAAGGGCATGTACGCTGGAATACGATCTACAACAGGCACTCCTGTAGAAGGTAAAGTGTATGTAGAACACGAAAATCACGGAGAAGAGGCTGAAGTCGTTATTAACAATGGAGCTTTGGTGGCGGATCGCCAATGGGCATCTATTTTAGAAACAGATCCAAGCAGGCAAGGAGGACGCACCGACCGAAGGTATTCAGATCCGGGAAAGATACACGCCATCTTCGTGAGTGATGATTGCTCGGAACAGAAAATTGATTTTAGAAACATAACCTATGGTGATGGACTAAACGGAATTCAAATGTTGTTGTTTACCGTTGAAGATTTCGAAGATATCATATTCACTGAAAGTGCAGATCTATCTCTATGCCCAGGAGATGCGGCTTCCTTTAGTGTATCGAACAATTTTCCAGACATTCTAGATACAGATTCTAGGATAACCTATACTTGGTACGATCCCAATGGCAATGTGGTTTCTAACAGTGCCGACTATGATATTGCTACTGTTGATGCTACAGATGCTGGAGATTATGTGTTAGAGATCAATGCCTATGGTTGTACATTACAACGTACAGTTAGATTAACGCTGTGCACAGCCAATCTCGACTTTGATGGTGTGGATGATTATGCCAGTACGTCAGCTTTTTTAGGAGGATATACAGGTGCGACTATGATGAGTTGGATAAAAACAGACGAATTGCGTAATGCCGATATCCTTGGTCAGCGGAATTTTAGAGTGTCTATGAATGCTGCCGGGTTTTTATCTGCTTTCATTCAAACGAACGCAGGAGGATTTTCGATCACGGATAGTAGTCAGGCCTTGGTAGCCAATGTCTGGCATCATGTTGCGGCTACTTTTGATGTTTCCTCTAATACACTTAGACTATACCTCAATGGCGAAATGCTTCAGGAAGTAACTACGACGGGAACTGAAATTTCGGATACAGCTATTTGGAATGACGACCACGATTTTGAAATCGGAAGAAATACAGAAAACGACAACAATTATTTCAAAGGAGATATTAATGAGGTTCGCGTATATGACATAGGGCTTACCACAACACAGTTGCAAGAACAAGTATACCAGCAAATAGAAGCTGACGGAGTCAATATTAGAGGAGCAGTTTTGGGTAATACCGTGGCTTCCATAGCATGGGATGATCTTAAGATGTACCTAAAAATGGAACAAACCATTGCTGGCGAAACGCCCGATGCATCTTCTTCTGGAGTAAATATGAGTTTGCATAATATGAGCACCAATCAAGCTTTAAGCGCTCCGATGCCTTATGTGGCCAATGCTTCAGGTGCTTGGACGGCTACTTCGACATGGGCTAATGGGACGGAGTGGGATATTACTGATGTGGCTTCGAATAAACCGTGGACTATTGTGCAACTAAGTAATAATGCGCAAGTGACAACTATCAACAGTCATGAGCATTTGGGACTTGTGATTGATTCAGGCGCATCATTAGAGGTCAACAACGATGTTGCCATTACGAACACAAAGTTGTTGGTTCTGAATGGAGTATTGGACCTTCAAGATGAATCGCAGTTGATCCAAACTGCCGATAGTGATTTACAAGTGAGCAGTGCAGGGACTATCGAAAGAGATCAACAAGCCACGGCAAACAGCTTTGCCTATAACTATTGGGGCTCACCAGTAGGTGCTGTGAGTACCACGACCAATAACACGGCTTACAATCTAAGGGCCGCTTTAATGGACGGTACAGATAAGAACAATCCGATTGCAGTGAACTTTGACCCAAGTCCATTTGCGGCAGATAATGGAGCTACATCACCCATTACGATCAGTTCGTATTGGATTTACACTTTTGTGAACGCTGAAAAAGATAATTACGACTTATGGCAACAAATTGGAAGTCAAGGAAATTTAGAAGTAGGGCAGGGCTTCACGATGAAAGGCGCTGGTACAGGAGGTGTCTCTGACGAGCAAAATCTTGTCTTTACTGGAAAACCCAACAATGGGTTGATACAGCTTCCGTTAGGCAATAGCAATGAATATCTGGTAGGAAACCCATATCCTTCGGCTATAGATGCAAACGAATTTATCATGGACAATCCAACTACAGATGGAACGATTCGTTTGTGGGATAGTTTTGAAGGAACTTCCCATAATACTGCAGAGTATCAAGGTGGGTATGCTTTATACAACCTATCAGGAGGAAGTCCGGCGATGTCGCATCCTGATGTGGACCAAGGTGGAACAGGGTCTAAGATTCCAACACGGTACATTCCTGTGGCACAAGGCTTCTTCATTGGGGACGATGACACCAATACTACGGCTGGCAATATTGTATTTGAAAATGATCAACGCGTATTCATGACCGAAAGTTCAGGTAATTCCGTTTTTATTAGGAACGGAACGGATAATCGATCGGCACCTGATGAGCGTACCAAGATTCGACTTGGTTTTGATTCTTCTGAAGGATTTCACAGGCAATTGCTGTTAACAATAGATACAAATGCTACCGAAGGATTAGATAGAGGCTATGATGCTGTGAAGAATGAAGTGCAGGAAGACGATATGTATTGGAAGATTGATGATTCAGATTGTATTATACAAGGGATTCCGGAAATCTTGGAAACTACCGAATTACCATTGTTCGTTACTATAGACAATGCTGGCACTGTAGACTTCATGATCGATGCACTCGAGAATTTGGACCGTGAGATGAGTATTTTCCTAGAAGACAATCAGGAAAATATAATGCATGATCTACAACAATCAAACTATAGTGTTTCTTTAGAAAGAGGTGCGTATAAGAATAGATTCCAACTTGTATTTGTTGAAAAGGCATTATCTCTTGATACTTCTGAAACAGGAGGTCTTTCGATTGTTCGAATCAAGAATACAAACTTGCTAAAAGTTCTAAACCGAGAGCAACTGGTATTGCAAGAGGTTACGATGTACAATATGTTAGGGCAGCTAGTAAAAAAATGGACCCTTCAAACTACGGGAGATGTGGATCTAGAGCTTCCGACGTACAGTACAGGCAGTTATATCATCAAAGTTGCTTCAGAACAGGAAGTATTCAGCAAGCAAATTGTACTAAAATAAAAGCCCACTTAAAAGTGACTATTCTTCTATTGGCTGGATGGTTTCCAATCGAACAGGAGAATAGTCCTTTTTTATTTTTCCATTGACCAAGAATTCTTCAAAGTAGCATTTTATACCGTTGGCGTTGTATCGATCTGGGCTGTCTTGCATGTGAAAATGTAGATGGGCTTCGCTCGAATTTCCTGAGTTTCCGCAGTCACCTAAATAATCTCCAGTTTTTACGATATCACCTTCTTTTACGGCCACAGTTCCTTTTTTGAAATGAGCATAAAGGATGTATTCATCTTGTTCGGTCTTGAGCATGACCATATTTCCAGAAGGTTGTTGAGCGTTCATGACCCCTGGCACATTGTCCTCAATACCATCTTGCATCTTTACTACAGTCGCGTTACATGCAGCATATAGTGGCTGTCCAAATGCATAGTAGTCTTCATTGGTTGTACCCTCTCCTTTATACGATTTTTTGTTGTCATCTAGTATTACAATATCGAATGCCCGTTGCTGTGGTTTGTGTTCTACATGATAGTTTTGAAGTACCGTATCTCCGCCCCATACAATAAACCATTTTCCTTTGAAAGGAAGTGATAATGGAGTTTTGTTTCTTTCGACCACTGTGGTCGCATTGGGATCCTTCCATGCCTTGAAAAGGAGTCCGGTGATCTGTTTGTCCTTGTTTACCGATAGCTGCATGGTCATCGGTGTTATCTCAAAGCTAGCTTTGTATAGCTTAACGAACCCTTGATCACCCTGTAACGACAGCGAGTCTATACGTCCGAGATTTTGATGAAAAGTAGTGACCACTTCCTTTATTTTTTCCAGGGGTACGGCCTGTTTCATCTCTTTGCTGAACATCGTGAAGATCTGTTGATGATCCTTTTGGTTGTACAATTTGACAAATGCAGATCGAACTTCTTGATAATGGGCAGGTTCGTCTTGGGCATTTCCAGATAGAGCGGTCATGAAGACCAACAGTAGGACTATTTTTTTCATCTATTAGGTTTTTGTTAGCAAAACGATACGTTGCAATTGTGTAAATTTACAGCATCAAATTCAATAAACATGAGATCTGTACTATTCGTCCTTGTCATTAGTCTATTGTTACACTCCTGTGCAGAAAAAGAAAACGCTGATGTTGACGTCATCGTTGATAAAGCCATAGCGAGTGCTGGTGGAGATGCCTTGCAATCATCCTTGATTGGTTTTGATTTTAGAGGAAGGCGTTACGAGGCGCTTAGAGATAAAGGGACGTTCTTTTTGGATCGTTATCAAAAAGACAGTGTAAAGCAGATTTGCGACGTGCTCTCGAATGAAGGATTTCGACGTTATATCAACTCTGAAGAGGCCGTAGTGCCAGACTCACTGGTCAATCGCTATAAGAATTCGGTCAACTCTGTGCACTATTTCTCGGTGCTTCCGTATGGTTTGAATGACGGCGCTGTAAACAAAGAGTATCTCGGAGAGGTGGCTGTAAAAGACAAACAATATCACAAAGTAAAGGTGACTTTTGACCAAGAAGGGGGAGGTGATGATTTTGAAGATGTCTTCGTATATTGGATCGACAAAGAAAACTACCATGTGGATTATTTGGCCTACGAATATCATGTAAATGGTGGCGGAATGCGTTTTAGGGAGGCCATTAACCAACGTACTGTTGAGGGAATACGCTTCGTGGACTATAATAACTACAAACCCGAAGGAAAAGAAACAACGGTCTACGATCTGGACCGTATGTTTGAAAGCGGAAGCTTAAAACTTCTCTCTAAAATAGCACTAGAGAATATAGAGGTAGAGGACTGCCTTGAGTGTTAATCAATGAATTTGATATACATGGGTGTTGCCCATGGTATCAAAGATGGCCAACTTACACGCCTGAAACATTACATCTTCACCTATTAGATAAAACAGATCTCCGTAATTTGACGTTATCGTAAATTTTCCGTTGTCTTTGGTGACGACCGATTTGATGATTATTCCGTTTCCGTCAAGAAGATTAAGAGTAACGGCCGTATCCATAAACCTGGAGAGGTCTACCTTTCCTTTGATCTTGGTGATTTTTTGCTTGTCTGTAAAGCAGATATCTATTTTCTTAAGAGAGATACTCTTTGCCTTATTCGCGGCGTCGTATCCGTAAATAGGGTCCAATTGTACAGCAACATGATGCATAAGGAATGAATTTCGACAGTTTAACCTTAGCTAGTCGAAGACTAGTCGTTGCCTGCAATAGAATAGATTGTTGTTAATTAAGATATTGGTACTGTAAATTTTACACTACTTCTCTCAATTCCAAAATTTTATAGACAAAGCGCTTAAAAAATCGACATTGTTACGATCAGTCGACGTGCAACAAGGTCGAAAGGGTATTTCCGTCTGCCAATAGCGTAACCATATAGAGTCCGCCGTTGTCTGTGTCAGACATTTGCTTGTATTTCTGATCCCCTAATAAGGCATTGGCGAGCATCGGAGTTGTGTTGCTGTGACCAACGATTAAGACAGTCTTTCCGAGGTTGTCTTTTTTTAGCTTTTCAAGATTCAAATTGCGTGGATCGTAAAAAATGATTCCTTCTCCCGTAAGCTTCGCAGTGGGCATGGCCGTTTGTTTGGTTCGATTATAATCGGTAGAGTAAACGGTCTGCACTCCAGCATCCTTGAAGACCTGCGCCCATTTTTGGGCTCTTTCGAATCCTTCTTCCGTTAAACTGGGATTTCGATTCTCTGCATCGCTTCGATCTTTTTCGGCATGACGAATCAAATAGAAGGTGGTGGTTTCGTTTTCAGTTTGTTGTGCTTCCGCAGAAAAAGAGATCAACGGAATGATGAGTAATAGTAATAGTTTTTTCATGACATTGTCTTTAGCATGATGAAAAGTAATACAAATTCTTTCGAAGTGTTTTTAAAATGTTGTTAAAAGTTTACGCCAACTCTAGGGCAATTTCGATCATTTCTTTAAACGTGGTCTCTCGTTCTTTAGAGGTCGTTTTCTCTCTAGTCACCAATGAATCGGAGATGGTGAGAATTGCGAGAGCCTTTGCGTTTAACTTTGCCGCAACGGTATAGAGTCCGGCAGCTTCCATCTCTACACACAATACACCAAATTTGGCCCATTTCTTATAGTTTTCGAAGTCGTCGGCATAAAACTCATCAGAGGTTAATACGTTACCTGCTTTGATATCTATTCCTTTTGACCTGGCAATGTTTACAGCCCTCATAAACAAGTCAAAGTCTGCTGTAGGGGCGTAGTCAGCACCTCCAAAACGCAGCTCGTTGACTCCAGAGGTCGAAGAAGCAGCCATCGCCAATACAACATCCCTTAGCTTTACGTGAGCTTGATAAGAGCCCGAACTACCTACACGAATAAGTTGTTTGACACCAAATTCACTGATCAATTCATGAGCGTATATAGAAATCGAAGGTACACCCATTCCGCTTCCCATGACAGATACCCGCCTTCCTTTATAGGTTCCTGTATAACCGTACATGGCTCTTACTTCATTAAAGCACACTGGGTTTTCTAGAAATGTCTCTGCGATCCACTTGGCTCGTAATGGATCTCCGGGTAAAAGGATGGTTTCGGCAATGTCGCCTTTTTTGGCATCGATGTGTACGCTCATAGTTAGTTGTTGGTTATTGGTTGTTAGATATTAGTATTGAGATTTTAGATGTTAGATTGTCTAATTGATTAATGAAATAATGTAATAATATAACAATGTTTAAATATGTAATGTATATGGTGTATGTCTGCACATTGTTACATTTCCAAATTGTTACATTGGTACATTAATAGAGCCCTTCCTTTGCATTTCCTCCTGAGGCAATAGCGATGCCTGATGAGGTTCCAATTCTTGTGGCACCAGCTTCGATATACGCTTTGGCGGTTCGGAGGTCTCTGATGCCTCCAGAGGCTTTTATTTTCGTATCGTCAGAAATGGCGGCCTTCATCAAGGCAATGTCGTCCAACGAGGCACCTCTTGGTCCGAAACCTGTTGAGGTTTTTACAAAATCGGCTTTCGCTTGCACTGCCAATTGTGTAGCTATGGTAATTTCTTGATCTGACAGGTTTCCTGTTTCGAGTATCACCTTCAAAACATGGTCTCCAACGGCCTTTTTAACCATCTCAATATCTTTCTTTACGTAATCGTATTGCTGTGCTTTAAGCATTCCCAAATGGATGACCATATCCACTTCATTAGCGCCATCTTCTATACATTTCCTAGCTTCAAATGCCTTGGCTTCACTTGACATGGTACCAAGAGGAAAACCAACTACTGCGCAAACTTTAGAGTCACTGTCGGCTAAATGCTTAGCAGCAAATGACACAAAACTACTATGCACACATACCGAAAAAAAATGATATTGGTCAGCTTCCTCACAGAGCTTACGAATATCATTAAGAGTGGCGGTTGGCGATAAAAGGGTATGATCGATGTATTGTTGTATTTGCATGAATTAAAGATACGATACTTTGTTTGTTATAAACAACGAAAACAAGAACTAAAATGTATCTTTGCTCTATGAGTAAAGAACAACCCAACAATCCACTTCACGGCGTTAAACTAGCCGATATGTTAGAAGAGTTACACGCTTATTTTGGTTGGGATGGAATGGCCGAATTTGTCGACATCAACTGCTTCAAATCGAACCCCAGCATCAAGTCGAGCTTAAAGTTCTTACGCAGAACACCTTGGGCAAGAAAAAAGGTAGAAGACCTGTATCTTAAATACTTAGGACTGAAAGAAAGAGAGGGGAGAAGGTAGAATTTGCGTATGCAAATACGAAACCTTGCAACACTTCAAATCGACGTCAATTTTTATGATTTTTATCAGCTCTAAAGAGCTTGTTTGCACTACTTTTGCAGAGTAAAAATGACCCAATGGATTACTCGCATTTACTGCAATTAGATAAAGAAGAAATGAAACGCTATGGTTATCAGGTAATTGATGCCATTGTGGATCATTTTGACACTCAAAATGAAAAGAAACCTGTAACGCAAGCAACCCGCGAAGAAATGGATACGCTTTTGGACGCTCCCGTTCCTGAGAAAGGGATGGCACCAAGCGAAGTATTGGATTTTGTTGTTGATCACGTATTGCCGCATAGTAATATCGTAACACATCCTAAGTCGTATTCTTTTGTTCCCGGCCCTAGCAATTATGTAAGTGTCATGGCTGATACTTTGGCTACGGGCTTCAATATATTCTCAGGAGGTTGGGTAGCGTCACCGGCCGCAGCTGAGTTAGAGATCATTACCATGAATTGGTTACTGAAGCTCTTTAAGTTTCCAAAGAAAAAAGGCGGGGGAATCTTTACTAGTGGTGGTTCAATGGCAAACTTAACGGCCTTGGTCACGGCACGAAGGCAGCGTTGCGGAGATGATTTTTCAAAGGCTGTGATCTATATGTCAGATCAGGCTCATTCTTCAAATATAAAAGCGATTCGAGTACTCGGCTTTAAAAAAGAGCAAGTACGTATCATTCCAACGGATATTGAATTTAAAATGGCGGTTAACAAGCTTAAGAATGCTATAGCAAAGGACCGATTAGAAGGACTTCAACCATTTTGTATCATCGCTTCGGCAGGGACCACAAACACTGGGACTGTAGATCCGTTGCAGGAAATTGCTGCCATCTGTAAAGCCGAAAAACTCTGGTTCCATGTCGATGGGGCCTACGGAGGTGCAGCCATGCTTTCTAAGAAGGGAAGTGGGTTGCTGAAAGGTATAGAAAAAGCAGATTCGTTGACCATCGACCCACATAAATGGATGTTTCAACCTTATGAAATGGGATGTCTTTTGGTTCGAAACCATAAATGGTTGAGCGAAACCTTTAGCGAAAAGCCCGAATATCTTAGAGATATCGAGGGCAATACCTCAGAGATAAACTTCTACGATCACGGGATTCAATTGACACGACGTTTTAGAGCACTCAAGTTTTACATGTCTCTAAAAACTTTTGGACTTAACGCCTTTAAAAAAGCAGTATCTTATAACATTGACCTAACTGAAAGGGTAGAGGGGATATTGCGTAAAAGTCCGCACTGGGAAGTAGTTTCGCCAGCAACTTTGGCGGTCATCAACTTTCGGTACAACCCGATTAAGTCTTCACTAACCGAAAAAGAACTCGATGCTTTAAATCAAGAGATATCAGAACGTGTCGTTGATTCCAAAGAAGCCTTGTTGGTCACTACAGTACTCAACGGACAAGTGGTTTTGCGAATGTGTTTGATCAACCCAAGAACCACAATGGATGATGTTAATGAGACCCTAGAACTTTGTGAGCGATTTGCAGAAGAAATCACAACAAGAAGTGACATGGTTTAGCAAGTTCGATAGAGAATCTTAAAAGAAAAATAGAAAATTGAAGGTGGCCAAGAGAAGTTGATATTAGGCCATAGAAAGAGGCAATCACTCCAGCTTTGGGCGGTAGTATATTGCCTTAAAAAAATACACGATATGTGTGTTGAATGTCTTCATTGTAGTTGCTTATAGTACAGCGTTTACTAAAATGATACCGTAGATGATTACGGTTACAAATAAACCTACTTTTGACAAAGCCACTTGGGCGTTTCGTTTGATCGTTCTGTGTTTACTAATTTCCATGATTGATAATTTAAATTGGTTACACTTATTAGAAGATCAAACTTCAAAAATGTTACAAAATATTTTTTAAATCACTGAAAATCAGCGATTTGAATACATTAAAAATAAGCAACCCATCCTTAGAAAATAGTTGTTTGTTTGTACATTTTCGACAGGTTGCTTATCTAACTAAACAAAAGAGAATCTTATATATTTTTGGCCTTTAAATAAGCGGCTCGTTCTTGAAAAGAATTAGCGTTCAGTGGTAAGCATACGGCTTCGAATAGTTGCATGAGTTCGGCTTCATGGTCAATGCGTTTTTGTTCTACAAGACTGAAATGAACAAAACTACTCCACATGACAGCTTTGATCTCTGTTTTGTCGTGATTCCACATACGAAGTTCAACGTGTAGTTCATTGGCTCCATAATGGAATAGTTGAGAATCAATGGTCACGGGCTCCATTAAAAAAGCGGGTTTTAAATAAGCGATCTGATTGCTCCCTACGACCCAGCTCTTACCTTGGGTGCGGGCTAACTTGTAAATATCCAAACCGTAATGCTTGATCAGCTGATCTTCACGTGCATTGATCAAATAGTTGATATATGCTGCATTGTTTAAATGATTGAAAGGATCGCAATCCTGAAATCGAATCCTGGCTTTGCTTTCCAAGACCTTTGGAAGGGCGGTAGTGTTGTGTGGTGTATTCATAAGGTTGTTATTTATATACCAATCGGTATTTTATTGGTTAAAAAAATTCAGTTTTAAATGAACTATTTCTTAAATCTCTGATTTATCGTGTCCTCTATCACATTCATGCAATCAACAATATAAGTATTATCTTTCATGGTGTGCGCAAGAAAAATGGCTCCTTGGATTAAGGAATAAAACCGTTTTCCATAAGCCTCACTATCAATGTTCTTTCTAATCTCGCCTAGCGCTTTTCCTTCGTCAATTAAAGTGGCAATAGACTGCTCCATTCTACGAATGACTTCTTGAACTTTTGCTAACAGGCCAGGGTGGTTATTATTTGCGTCGACGCCAATATTTAAAACAGGGCAACCGCCAATTTCTGTCGAAAAGTCATAATAGTTTCGATAGAAATCTGTCATCAATAACAACTTTTCGATGGGAGTTTGTCCCAATTCCATGTGTGACGCTACCTTTCTGAGCATTTTTTTCACATTGAATTTGAACGCAGCATAAGCCAATGCTTCCTTATTTTCAAAGTTGCCATAGATAGCCCCTTTGGTTAGACCGGTGGCTGAGGTAATATCGCTAAGACTCGTAGCCGCATACCCGTTTTGATTGAAGATCGGCGCAACGGTCTCAATGATAAATTGGGTTGTTTTTTCGGCTTTGGTGAGCTGCATGTGTTGAAATGTTTCCCGCTAAGATACAAAAAATACTGATTGGTATATATTGTTTCGTGAAATATCTTTGTTAGGTGTTAGGTGTTAGGTGTTAGGTGTTAGGTGTTAGGTGTTAGATATGAGATATTAGTACAGAGTACAGAGTACAAAGTACAAAGTACAAAGTATTAAGTACAGGGTATTGAGTAGTGAGATTTTGTAATTAATAAATAAAACAATATAACAATGATCATACCTCAAGTAAGGGTGCATTAATTCATTGCTACATTTTCACATTACTACATTAAGGCATTAACGCATTATTTCTTATTCGCGTACTCTAACAGTTTGTCATAGCTGTCGATGTTGGTATAGATACTTCCGTTTAGAAGTACCAACGGATTGGTCATCTCGTCAATTGACACGCCCTTGGTAGCTAACATCTTTCCAAATTGCTCTTTGGCTTTTGGTTTTTCACTTAAGTTGTTCGACTTGTAAATGTAGTTGGCCTCATTTAGCTTGGCAATGATATCATCACATGCGGCACAATTCTCAGTCACATACAGAATGATCGCGCGTTCAGGTGTTACCGTCCTTGGTTTGATTTCTATCCTCTCATAGGGTCTGCGCAGCGCGCGTTTAGATAGACTATCATTTACGACAAGATCATACTTGTACGTTGGTTTCTTGTTACGCATGGTTATCAAACTCTTCAAATTGGTCTTTGAAGCGCCTGGAACTCGCATAAATCTGGGTTTTGCTTTACTCTGTTTGATGTTAGAACCTGTAATGGTGATTTTTACATCAAATGCCTTATCATTCTCGTTGACGGCAAAGAGGGTAATACGATTACCCGTTTTCTCTTCGACGATCTTGATCGGACGGTCACCTTCGACCTTTTGGGCGTAACTAACAAATGTGAACAAACAAAGTAATGGTAGTAGTAGTTGTTTATACATCGTAAAAAGTTTAATTGCTGCAATTTATAAAATTTGAGCTAAAAAGCGCCAAGACAACCAAACTACAAGATGAGCGCTGCGATTTAATCGTCAAACGGAGGAATCGGAGGGATGCTCATTTCAAAATCGAACACCTTTGCGCTGTGTGAGTCATATCGGGTGCGCCCCAATCTAGTTAGGTTACCACCATAATATTCTGACAACGGAATCTCCCGATCTACAAAGTTGATAAAGGATCCACTGGTATAATCTGCCAACTCTTTTCTCCTTTCTATGACCCAATCGACATAGTCTTTTCCGTTGGGATCATCTTTGTCAGACCACCACGCTTGATACTGCAGGATGAAATGCCGGTCTCTAAAATAAAAGGCGGTATCGTCAGAATGCTTATCTGCAATGGCACCGCCCATGCTGTGAATACTAAGGTACAGATTGGCTGTTGACGCCTCTTCTTTGTCCTGGAATTGGTCAATGATGACACCTAACATATCATTGTATACATGTTTTGGCTCAGGGTTCGGAAATGTCGAAGAGACCTTGTGAGGGTATGGGTTACCATTGCATGTACTACTGGGCGCTTCTTTGTTTCCTAACTGAAACAAGAAGGTTTGCGGTGTGATGACACTTCTGCTTCGTCCGGATACAGATAAAGGAACTTTGCCATTTGCCAGAAGGTGCGCCTCTCCAGGAGCGACCATTTCAATGTTGTGTGAAAGTGGTGTCCCGAGTGCCCTGAGCTTTTCTACAGACTTCTGTGCTTGCTCTTCAGTTCCGAAATATTGTCCGCCAATCATGATGGTGGATCGATCCGGACGGTCTTCATCTACGATAGAGACCCTGCAAAATGTCGTAAGTTCATTTTCAAGCTCCGGCATTAGCGCGATATAACCACGTAAGACCTTTTCTAGATCATCCTTTCCGAAGTAAATGGAAAAGAAGGGCATTACGTGTTCTGGGAGTTTTGTGATAGTAAATACATATTCGGTGATGACGCCAAAGTTTCCACCCCCGCCGCCACGAATGGCCCAAAACAGATCTTTGTGCTCAGTTGCGCTAATGGTCTTAATGTCTCCTTGGGCATCTACTAACGTAGCACTTATAAGGTTGTCGCATGTAAGTCCTAGTTTTCGTGACCAAGGACCCCATCCGCCACCTTGCACCAGTCCGCCAGGTCTTACCGATTCACATCCTCCAGCAGGTATCACATAGCCTGCGTCTCCCAGCTCATTATATACTTCAATGAGCTTCTTTCCTGCCTGAATCGTAGCTTCCTGTTTTTCTTCATTGATGTCTAGTATTTGATTCATGCTAGACAGGTCGATGACCAAAACACCGTTGGCCGAACACATGCCCTCGTGTTGGTGACCTCCAGACCTCACACGAATATCCACCCCATACTTAGTGGCGATTTTGATGCAATCAGACACTTCTGTGGCACTTTCACAATATGCCAATACAGCAGGGCATAGGTCAAATCGAGCATTGCAGATCTCCTTTTTTGTATTGTATTCTCCTTCGCCCTCCCAGTAGGTGGTTGCGACGGCTTTGTCCAGTTCTTCGCGAAAATTAACTCCCATGATAATGTTGTTATTGATTAGTCATTTATAAAGATATCCATTATTAGGGGTTTCTTTCTGCGTATATATACTTGATTTTGAATAAATTGAATAAAAAAGCGGCCTTTTAAGCCGCTTTTAGTTTTTACATGTTTTAGTCGAATTACTTCTCGATCAGATCTGTCTGATTCCTGAACACGAGCTTTTCGTCAAATTCATCCAGCAAAATGATGCTATCGGTCGAAACGCTTCCGCTTAAAATCTCTTTCGAAAGGGCATTCAACACTTCACGCTGAATGACTCTCTTGACAGGTCTTGCCCCAAACTGTGGTTCAAACCCTTTTTCCGCTAAATAACGAATCGCTTCGTCGGTGGCATCCAGTGTAATGTTTTGCTCTAACAGCATTTTCTTGAGGCCATTTATCTGAAGCTTTACGATTGCTTGAATGTTTTCCTTTGTCAACGGACTGAACATGACGATGTCGTCAATACGATTAATAAACTCAGGACGAACCGATTGTTTTAGGATGCCTAAAACTTCTACTTTGGCAGCTTCCATCGCTGTCTGCATGTCTTTTATGGCCTCAAATTTCTCCTGAATCAATTCAGACCCCATATTGCTGGTCATGATGATAATAGTGTTCTTAAAATCAGCCAGTCGTCCTTTGTTATCGGTAAGACGGCCTTCATCTAGCACTTGCAAAAGAATGTTGAAGGTATCTGGGTGTGCCTTCTCGATCTCGTCCAACAAGATAACCGAGTAGGGCTTACGTCGTACCGCTTCGGTAAGTTGTCCACCTTCATCATAGCCCACATATCCAGGAGGCGCTCCGACCAAACGACTTACCGAGTGACGCTCTTGGTACTCGCTCATATCGATACGTGTCATGGCGCTTTCATCATCAAATAAGAATTCGGCTAGGGCCTTCGCCAATTCGGTTTTACCAACACCTGTAGTTCCTAAGAAAAGGAAGGTTCCGACAGGTTTCTTTGGGTCTTGCAATCCGGCGCGACTTCTGCGCACAGCATCAGCCACCGCTTGGATTCCCTCTTCTTGTCCGACGACACGTTTGTGCAGTTCTTGCTCTAATTCCAATAATTTTTCACGCTCGGACTTCAGCATTTTGGTGACAGGAATGCCCGTCCACTTGGCAACGACCTCTGCGATATCATCATAGGTTACTTCCTCTTTGATCAAGGCGGTTTCCTGTTGCTCTTGCAACTGTTTCTGTAACGTTTCAAGCTGTTCTTGAGCCTCTTTAATCTTTCCGTAGCGCAATTCTGCTACTTTGCCGTAATCGCCTTCACGCTCAGCGCGTTCGGCTTCAAGCTTATAATTTTCGATATCGGCCTTTGCCGTTTGGATGACGTCGACCACTTGCTTTTCGCTCTGCCATTTAGCATTGATCTCATTTCGTTCTTCCTTTAAATTGGCCAAATCGGCGTTGAGCGACTTCAATTTACTTTCGTCCTTCTCACGCTTAATGGCTTCGATCTCGATTTCTAGTTGCATGATCTTTCGATCCAACACATCGAGCTCTTCGGGTTTCGAGTTGATCTCCATGCGGAGTTTAGAAGCCGCTTCATCCATCAAGTCAATGGCCTTATCTGGTAAAAAACGGTTCGTGATATAGCGTTGCGACAGCGAAACGGCACCAATGATAGCCTCGTCTTTAATGCGAACCTTGTGGTGGGTTTCGTATTTCTCCTTGATTCCGCGCAAAATAGAGATAGCACTCTCGGTATCAGGTTCATCGACAATTACCTTTTGGAAACGACGCTCAAGCGCCTTATCCTGCTCAAAGTACTTTTGATACTCATCGAGGGTAGTAGCTCCGATAGCTCTTAGTTCACCACGGGCTAGGGCCGGTTTAAGAATGTTCGCTGCGTCCATCGCCCCTTGTCCGCCACCAGCACCTACCAATGTGTGAATCTCATCAATAAAGAGTACGATGTCACCATCGCTGGTGGTAACTTCTTTGATGACCGCTTTTAGGCGCTCCTCAAATTCTCCTTTGAACTTAGCACCTGCGATCAAAGCCCCCATGTCAAGAGCGAAAATCTGCTTGTCTTTTAAGTTTTCTGGAATATCTCCATCCACGATACGGTGTGCCAATCCTTCGGCGATCGCCGTTTTACCTGTCCCTGGTTCTCCGACCAGTATCGGATTGTTTTTGGTTCGCCTTGATAAGATCTGTAGAATTCGGCGGATTTCTTCATCACGGCCGATTACGGGATCCAACTTCCCATCCCGGACCATTTGGTTCAGGTTTTTGGCGTATTTGTTTAGTGAATTATAGGTTTCCTCTGCACTTTGAGAGGTAACCCGATCGCCTTTACGCAATTCGGTAATAGCAGAGGTTAGCCCTTTTTCAGTAACTCCTTGGTCCTTTAAGATCTGGGCAACTTTGCTTTTCGACTTAAAGATGGCCAAGATAAGATGCTCGATAGAGACAAACTCATCATTCATCTTCTTGGCGACAATGCTAGCTTCATTGACTGCTTTTCCTGCTTCACGTGAAAGCATGATATCGCCTCCAGATACTTTTGGAAAGCTCTCGAGTTCTTTGTCTAATACTTGTCGAAGCAGGTCAATGTTAACGTCCAGTTTCTTCAACAAGAACGGCAGCACGTTTTCATCGACCTCAAAAATGGCCTTGAACAGATGCTCATTCTCGATCTGCTGATGCCCTAAAGCTTGTGCATTCTGATGCGCTTGCTGTAAGACCTCTTGTGATTTTATAGTGAAATTATTAAAATTCATGGTATATGCGTTTGTTGTTACGTCGAAGGTATTTCAATTCTCATTCCATTCGAGCACAGCAGACAAAATGTCTCTAAATCCTTTATAAGATACGTCATTTTGACGCGAGAAGAAAGGTTAAATTAAAAATGTAAAATGTAAAAGTTAATGGCAAAGTGAAGAAGATTTGAATTTGAAATCTTGGTTTATGAAATATAAGCCACTAACCCGCCTTTTTCAGTCGGACAGGTTCACGAATATTTTTTAGAATCATCCCACATCCCACATCCCACATCCCACATCCCATATCTCAATACTGAGTACATAATACTTTGTACTCTGTACTTAGTACTATACCTAAAGACAGATTCCCGCCTTCGCGGGAATAGGTGAAATGTTCACCAGACAATTGCGACAGAGTTGGTATATTTGAAAAAAGAATTACATGGGAATATTTGATAAATTGTTTAGCGGAAACCCTAAAGAAAAGAAGGAAGAGAAAGTGCTGCCTTGGATTCCGTTGACCTCAATACCGCAATTGGACATGATCGAAAAGCGTTCGAATGAAAAGCTTCAGGTCATTTTTAAGCATTCGACGCGCTGCGGAATCAGCCGTATGGTGATCAATCAGTTTGTGGATAGCTACGATTTTACAGAAGAGGAGGTGGATCTGTATTATCTTGATTTACTGAATCATCGCGATGTATCTAATGAGATAGCTGCCAAGTTTCAGGTGTGGCATGAGAGTCCACAAATGATCGTTTTAAAAGGAGGGCACGTGGTGCATCATGCTTCGCATAGTGGCATTCAAGCGGCATCGATTCAGCAAGTAATATAACTGTGATCGAGAAGATATATAGAAAAAGGCGCCAATGGCGCCTTTTTTAATTTCTGAATCTATTTCTTGTGATGATCTCTTTGATCTTTAGCTTTAGGTCTTCGCCCGTATCGTAGACCATTTGCTCATTGGTAGGAAACGGTACGGCTCTTACATTGATCAATCCCAGGTAGTGATCATCAAGGGCTCTTCTATCCCCATCATAATCTGCATAAAGGTGCTCAAAAATGAACTCGCTATCAATTGGGAAAGCCTCTAACAATTGTCCAGTGTTCAAATCTTTGAATTGAACCCTTCCGACCACTTGCGTAGCTTTGAACTGTGTGAATTCGTATAACTCACATCTCACAGTCCTGAACTTGTCGACTTTGATCTTATTGCCAAGACTGTCCTTAACTACATTTCCGTCGTTGTCATATAGATATTTCCAGCCATCTTTGACCTGCTTTTCTTTAATCACTTGTTTCTCTCTGATCTGTTCAGGAGAAATGTTGATATCCCTTAAAGCGATCTCCATTCCGAAATCATATTTAAGGTCCCTCAGTTTGTTTCCGTGATACACAGTCCACATATCATTCAGTCCGTAGGTATCGAAATTGAGTAGATCCTCTTCTAGTCTTATTGGAATAACCATCTGCGTTTCATTCTTCATCTTCACGTACACAAAATCGGTGCCTTTGAAGTGTGCCTCTTCCATAAGGTTCTTAATGTTTCTATATCCTGGATTGATCTTATTCAAATACTCAAGGTCTTCGAAAGCATTTCTAAAATCCATCTTGTTGGTGGCATTAGAAAGTAGGGTTTGTGCATTTCTGTATAGATAATCAGAAAGCTTTTCCTTGGTCTCTACGATCTTGTCACTATAATCCTTCATGTCAAATCTTGCCTGCCTTCTTTCTTCAATAATTCTAAGCGGTAGTAGCGGCTTGATTCTTTCTTGTCTGGCATCTAAAATGGTATAGATATCATAGATTCTCTCAAAGTTAGCAGGGTTGCCATCCTTTTCGAGATATGCAATATTGTCTAGATCTCTTTCAACAACCTTCGCATAGGCCTGTTCGAGCATGATTACGTAATCTTGCTTCCCTTTTTTATCCTTTCTAGTTCTCAGGTTCTTCAGCGCAATGCCAATAGCTTGGTCATAGTTACCAGTATTGAGCGCCTTTTCGGTTTGTTTGACGCCGCCGCAACTTATCAGTAGCAGTACGGCTAGGGGGAGGAGTAATGCTTTTTTCATGACTAGGTAGTTTATGTGTTTCTTAGGGCTATTTCAATTTTGGTGCCAAAAGTAATTAAAAAACCCTGAACCTTTACAGTTCAGGGCATATAGTGTTGATATTAAAATACTTGAATTATTTCTTCTTGGGTTCGAAAACTGGAAGGAGTTTGTTCGAAACTTCTCCAAACCCAATACGGACGTTCTCATTTTGGCAATAGCCTTTCATGGTTACTGTATCACCATCTTGAATGAACTTACGCTCACTACCATCTTTCATTTTCAATGGGTTTTCACCCCGCCAGGTCAACTCTAGCATTGATCCAAATGAATCTTGCGTAGTGCCTGAGAGCGTTCCACTACCCATCATGTCTCCAGAATTTACTGGGCAACCATTAACGGTGTGGTGCGCCAACTGTTGGCTCATATTCCAGTACATATATTTGAAATTGGACTTGCAAACATTGGTAGCCTCGCCATTTTCAGGAGTAATGTCTACTTCCAGTTTAACGTCGTAGCTTTTCTTCCCATTAAATTGAAGGTAGGGAAGCGGTGTTGGCTCCTGCTTTGGTGTTTCTACTCTAAACGGTTCTAAAGCGTCCATAGTAACAATCCAAGGAGAAATGCTCGAAGCAAAATTCTTCGCTAAGAAAGGCCCAAGAGGTACGTATTCCCATTTTTGAATATCACGTGCACTCCAGTCGTTTAATAATACAACTCCAAAGATATAGTCTTCAGCTTCGTCAACAGGAATGGGTTCTCCTAAGTTGTTAGCATCCGTTGTGATGAAGGCCATCTCGAGTTCAAAGTCCACCAATTTCGAAGGACCAAACACAGGTGTTTCGCTTCCGGCAGGAAGGGTTTGCCCTTGCGGACGGTGAATCGGAGTCCCAGAGACAACGATCGAAGAACTTCTTCCGTGGTAACCAACAGGAATGTGCAACCAATTCGGCATTAAAGCATTTTCTTTTCCTCTAAACATGGTTCCCACATTGGTGGCGTGTTCCTTGCTCGAGTAAAAGTCTGTATAATCACCCACAAAAACGGGCATTTGCATTTCGATCTCGTCCAAGTCGAACAAGATGATGTGGCGGTGTTCTTTATTGTCTCTTAACTTAGGATTATCAGCGTCAAAAACATCACCAATTCGGTTACGAACCAATCGCCATGTTTTCTTTCCGTCAGAAATAAAATCGTTGAGACTGTCTTGTAAAAAGATATCGTCGGTAAGAGGTATTCCTTCAAAATATCCCAATTGATGCATAGCACCCAAATCAATGGCCGTGTCTCCAATACGAGTTCCAATGGTAATTACGTCATCTCTTGTCAAGAAAACACCAAAAGGAATGTTTTGAACTGGGAAGTCACTATGATCAGGAACGGGAATCCAAGTCTTACGTGCAGGGTTATTTGTAGTATCTGGCATGATCGTGTTGATTTTATAGCAATATTATAAAATTTAATAGTGCTGATGATGATTTCGCACGTTTTTTTTTGCCTTTCTATCACAGCGGTTTTCAGGTTGTTTTTTAAGCGGAAAATGAATTCACTCATAACCGTATTTTGAGCAAGGAATTCGACGGCCGAAATTACGATAACGTTTTCATAACGAAATCGCCACTTTATGTGAAAAACTTGTTAGTATTATGGCAATAAAGAATGCTTTAAACACGGCTTTTTTCATAATTTAGCCAGCACATTCAAAACAACTAGATAACAATCGAATTAGATGCAACGCGACGAACAAATTTTTGAACTCATTCAAGCCGAAAAAGAACGTCAGCTCGATGGTATCGAACTGATCGCTTCAGAGAACTTTGTTAGCGAACAAGTGATGGAAGCTGCAGGCTCTGTACTTACCAATAAATATGCCGAAGGATACCCCGGAAAACGCTATTATGGCGGCTGCGAGGTAGTCGACGAAGTAGAACAAATCGCCATTGATAGGGCGAAAGCACTATTTGGAGCCGAATGGGTCAACGTGCAACCGCACTCCGGTTCTCAGGCAAATACTGCGGTCTATCACGCGTGTTTGAAGCCAGGAGACAAGATCCTTGGTTTTGACCTTTCGCATGGTGGACACCTTACGCATGGATCTCCGGTGAATTTCTCGGGAAGGTTATACAACCCCGTTTTCTACGGAGTAGAGGAGGAGACCGGACAATTGAATTATGATAAGATCGAAGAGATCGCTGTTGCCGAGCAACCCAAATTGATCATTGCTGGTGCTTCTGCGTATTCAAGAGATATTGATTTCAAAAGATTCAGAGCGATTGCAGATAAGGTAGGGGCCATTTTATTGGCTGATATCTCACACCCTGCAGGTTTGATTGCCAAGGGATTGTTGAACGACCCGCTTCCGCATTGTCACATTGTAACTACTACAACACACAAGACGCTAAGAGGGCCTAGAGGTGGATTGATCATGATGGGGAAAGATTTTGAGAACCCATTTGGCATTCGTCTTAAGAACGGAAACCTTCGAAAGATGTCGTCTTTATTAGACGGAGCTGTTTTCCCAGGAAATCAGGGCGGACCGTTAGAACATATCATCGCAGCAAAGGCTATCGCTTTTGGAGAGGCCTTGACTGATGATTTTATGACCTATATGTTGCAAGTACAGAAGAATGCCCAAGCTATGGCTAAGGCCTTCGTGGATAGGGACTATAAGGTAATCTCGCAAGGAACCGACAACCATATGATGTTGATCGATCTTCGCAATAAAGATATCACAGGAAAGGCTGCAGAGCAAGCACTAGTAAAAGCTGATATTACCGTAAATAAGAACATGGTACCGTTTGATGACAAGTCACCTTTCGTGACGTCTGGTATTCGTGTAGGAACGGCTGCGATTACAACTCGCGGACTCAAAGAAGCTGACATGGAAGGGATCGTTGCCTTGATCGATGAAGTGATCCAAAACCACGAAAATGAAGAGGCTTTGGAAAACATTGCCATCAGAGTAAATGCTATGATGACAGAGCGTCCTTTGTTTGTAGAGTAAAGAAATACAGTTTATTAGTATAGCATACAAGAAGGCACCCGTTTTAGGGTGTCTTTTTATTTTAATATATTTGGCGCACGTGATTTAATGAATTTACTATGCGAAAACTGTACTTTTATGCCTTGGCATTCTTGTACCTCTCCCATGTTTCTGCACAGATATCATACACGGATGCTGCGTCTTCAGTTGGGCTGAATACAGTTAGCAGTATTGGTGATCTAGGAGGAGGTGTATCTTTTTGTGATTTTGATGGCGATGGTTGGGATGATCTTACCTATGCCCAAGAAGATGGTGGAAATATCATTATCTTCAAAAACAATAATGGAGCTTTTACCTCTGTAAACTATGGTATAAGCGATACCAATGACTCTAAACAGGTGGTTTGGGTCGATTATGACAATGATGGGGATAAAGACTTGTTCATCGCCAATTTCGATGCTCCGAATAAGCTATTCAATAATAATGGAAGCTTTGTCTTCACAGATGTGACCACAAGCGCTGGTTTTCCGAATACCAATTTGTTTACCTATGGTGCCTCTTGGGGTGATTATAACAATGACGGGTACTTGGATGTGTTTTTGTGCAGCAAAGATCTGAGCAGAACCGTCCCTAATGACCTTTATAGAAATAATGGCGACGGTACCTTCACCAATGTAAGTGTTGCTGCTGGGATTAGCCGAAATGGACATCAAACCTTTTGTGCTGCTTTCTTTGATTATGACAAGGACGGCGATCAAGATATCTATTTGTCGAATGATCGTGTGACCAATAAGAACATTTTATACAGAAATGAGGGCGATGGTACGTTTGCCGATGTGAGTGCCAGTTCTGGTACTGATTTGGCCTTCGATGCCATGTCAACAACCATTGGCGACTACAACCACGATGGTTGGATGGATGTGTATGTAACCAATACACCCAACGGAAATGGATTATTGCACAATAATGGAGACGGAACCTTTACCGATGTAGCCACATCCACAGGAACCATTTTTAACAGCATCGGATGGGGAGCCATTTTTTACGATATCGAAAACGACACAGACACCGATATTTATGTCAGCGGAATGCTAGACGGAAGCACCGCAGTTTTGTTACCTTCGGCTTTGTATGAGAATCAAGGAGACAATACCTACCTGATTCCAAGCAATGTCGGACTCGATAACGATGACGCGGCAAGCTTTGCCAATGCCGCTGGTGATTTCAATAATGATGGATATACTGACATAGCCGTTGTGAATCAATCACCACGTAATACTTTCCTTTGGCAATACACTGGAAATACTTCCAATAATTGGCTCAAAGTAAGACTTCAAGGAACAACTACCAATCGTGACGGTGTCGGATCTACAATAGAACTTACCCTCGGGAGTGATAAGCTATATTTTTACACCCTTTGCGGGGAAGGATATCTCGGACAAAACTCACAAAACAAGCTTATGGGTGTCGGAACCGCTACTACTATTGACGAAGTGAAGATCACTTGGTTAAGCGGTACTGTAGATACCTATTCGAATGTGAGTGTCAACCAGTTACTAACTGTTGTAGAAGGTGCCTCTCTTTCTGCGGAAAGCTTCTTAGAAAATACTGTGAAGATCTCTCCGAATCCTTCTAAAAACGGAATCTTTTCTGTGCAAACATCACAGATAGATGAACTTCAGGTAAGTGTGTATGATGTGATGGGAAGATTGGTTACGCAACAAGAACTTTCTGGAGCGCAACGCACTATAGACCTTCAAAATCAATCCAAAGGAATCTATTTCGCTAAGATCGAAGCGAACAACCGTTCGGTAGTTAAGAAATTAGTGATTGAATAGTTCGACTAGTTACCGTCTTCAAAGATAATGCTCTCGTAAGCTCCGATGTCAGAGGGAGTACCTCTTGTCGTACCGATAATATCCAATGGAACTAACGCAGATGTCGCGGCATCTCCTTGTCCGTTGGCAGCTGATTCTTCTCCGATATTAAACTGTGCCAGCTCAGTATTCAAGAAGTTAGGGTCCATGTTTAGGATCTCACCAGAGAACAACGCTTCGTTTTCAAAATTGTACAACGGATTGTCTGCAAAGAAGTTATTGATATCATTAAAACGGATCAAGCAGTTGGTAAAACTATAATTGAATATTGCTTCAGGCACAGGGTCCAGAATCAATTCAATGTTATTGCTTCCGTAGATAATACAATTACTAAAATTGGCTTCTTGCAGGTCACCAGTAAAGTTGGTACCATCGGCCAATTCAACATAATTGTCGATCAAAACCGCAGGCAGGTTTCTAAAACTGTTTCTCCAATAGTTGGCAAATGTACAATGCCTAAAATTATAGCTTCCGCCTATATTGCAATACAGTGAAATTTGTCCGGCACTACCAACGACCAAATTCTCAGCATCAATGCTACCGGTACGCGCTAAGAGCCCGACATTACTATTATTGTGAATTTGCGAATTAGCGATTGTTAGGGTAGGGTTGGTGGTTCCGTCGTTGTTGTCCATTAAAATACCAACAGTTCCGTTACGAATGGTAGCATGGTTGATCTGATTGCCAGTGCTTCCGTCAGTCAACCAAATGGTTCCCCATTGACCAGGAACGTTCGCAAAGGTCGGTTCGAGACGGTCGCCTTCAAAGATAACTTCGTTTTCTAGCAATTCTTGATCCGTGCTCAAGGCTCCGTCAACGATCAATGTGCCTTGATCTCCAACGATCAAACCAGAATCTCTATGAAAATGTACACGAGCACCTGCTTCGACTGTCAACGTTTTGTTGGCGCCAACGGCCGCATAACCATAGATTACATAGGGTTTTTCATTGGTGAAGGTGAGTTCGCTGTCTTCTAGGAAAAAGCCTTCGATACGTATTTCATTGCCTTCGCCATCGGTGCCCAATAACAAAGTTTCGACTTCGCCTGTCATGGCATCCCTTTCGGGGAAGAGGAACACAGCATCTTTAACCAATGTGACCAAATCGACATCTTGCTGTCGACTTCCATCGTCAAATAGAATCTTATCTTCATACAGAAACTCTAAGGCTGTAGCTGAAAAGTCCTGAATGTCAAGCGTGGTTTCGACAAAGATGAAAATACTGTCTTTCGCTAAAATCTCTACATCTTCAAATGTTTTGCCAGCCCTTCCGTCGATGTTGAGGCGATAAAAAGAATTGTCACCTTCACCCAATCGCACATTAGGAATCACGATATCGTCATCGCTACGGTTGTATACTTTCAGATTATAAGTACTAGAACCAATGTTGGTAAAAACGGTATCTAAGTAAACAGTATCTTTTGAAAACTCAAGATTTCCGGTGCTTGGAGAAAATTCAAAATCGTTTCTGCATGAGCTTACGGCGATAATTAGGCCTAGTAGTAAGATCGTGTAAAGGCTTTTGGTCATTGCTTTTGTTTCAACTTTGTGTAAAAATAAAACTTTTTAGCAATGTGTTTATTGTAACCCCCTCTTATTTACGATTCTTTTTTGCTTTTCGGGCTGCACGCTTTGCTTTGCGCTCGGCACGACGTTCTTCCCACTGCATTCTTTTGTGTGCAAAGTAGTTATTGACTCTCCTTTTCCGCTCTTCTAATTTTGCAACCTGCTCATGTGTGAAGTGATATTTGGGCCATGTGAAAGGATACTGACCATGGTCTATTGAGGTAATCATTCCAATCATGACGGTTTCACCCATTAGCATATCATCGTATTTTAAAGAACAACTTATGTTTGTGCTATTTTCTTCAATTACAAATGATTGCGTTGCAAATCCGAGGTAAGAAACTTCAATCGTATCGCCGACCTGTGCATTGATGGTATAGTTTCCATCGAAATCGGTTTGCACACCAACACTTTTTCCGCGAATAACAACATTTGCACCAGGTAATGGAAGGTTTTCTTCTTTATCCATGATTGTTCCAGAGACTACAATAGAATCATTGACCTTGGTTTGTGCATAACGTCCGACGCCGATAGAACGGTAGTCCTTTTCAGTTTGTTCAACTTTTGTAGGCTTTCCTTGTGAAAAGGATTCATTCGAAAACAATAGTGTTATTGGGAGAAGTAGGGAAGCGGCATACGAAAGGAATCCGTTGCGTTCTTTTCGGTTCAACGTCAACTTACGATCTAGTTGTGAACTATGAAACCTTCCGCAGAGATTATCGTTTTGATCAGCGTACTTGATGATCTGTTCATCACTTTTATGACTGAAATCTACGACCTCTTTGGTACAGACCTGGCAAAATCGCCCTTTTTCTGTTGGAGACATTTCATGCCATTTTTCGTGACATGGTTCTGGAATACGGATGCTGATGGATTTTTTCATTGGGTTGATTTTACATCAAAGCAATTCAAAAAAGTAACAGCATAAAAGGAAGAATGAGTAAACGGGCTCTTTTGATGAGTAAACAGACCTATGCAAAAGCATCAAGCACCTCTTGAGGGATGCGTGCTGGTTTTTTGGTGGTGGCATTAAGCATGCACCAAGTAGTCGTAGTCTTGTTAATGACCTTTTCGTCTACATACATCTCAACAAAGCGGGTAGAGGTAATGCCCTTTAATGTAGCCCAAGTCTTGATGTGAACATTGTCTCCAAGAAAGGCCTGACCTTGGTATTCGATATGATGATTGAGCGCAACCCAGACAAATTGCTCTAATGCAGAAGTCGGAGCCAGCAGTTGCCAATGCTCACGCGCAATATCTTGCACCCATTGCAAGTATCGAACGTTGTTTACATGATCCAATTCATCTAGATCCTGTTGGGCAACGATGATATTTTTTTGATGAACTACGGGCATTATTTGGCGACGATTTCTACTTCGAAGAGTTTGTTCCAGTTTTTACCGGTGACAAATAGTGTATTGGTTTCTGGATTAAAGGCAATACCGTTGAGTACATCTAGATCGTCATGCTGACTTACCTTTTTCTTTAAGGTAGAAAAGTCAATGACACCTTCAATAGCACCCGTTTTTGGGTCAATGATCATAACACCATCTTTTTGATAGGTGTTGGCATAGATCTTTCCGTTTACATATTCGAGCTCATTGGCTTTTGAAAACATAGAAGTGTTTGTCACCGTCTGAATGTATCCTTCTTCGATGAGTGTTTCAGGATTAAGAACCCAGATCTTTTCGGTACCATCAGACTTGTACAGTTTCTTCCCATCGTTACAAAGTCCCCATCCTTCTTTACTTTTTCCGTAGGCAAAAGAACTCTTTCGTTCTAAGGTTTCAGGATCATAGACAAATCCCGTCTTGCGCTGCCAAGTGAGTTGATAGAGTTGATCGTTTAAAATGGTAAGTCCTTCACCAAAGTAATTATCAGTTAAATCTACTTTTTTGGTTACTTCGCCCGTTTTGTAATCAACAATCCTTATAGATGATTGTCCGTAACGTCCCGTACTCTCATAGAGCTTTCCATTATGGAACTCTAGCCCTTGGGTATAGGCCGCAATATCATGTGGGTACTCATTGATGATCTTATAGGTGTACAACACCGGTTTCTTGCTCGATAGAACGATGATGTTTCGCGATATGGTGTCGGTGCTTCCGTCAAAATGCACAACAGCCTCCAAGTTTTTTTCTCCATAAGAACTGGTCTTAACAGTGAAAGGAACGTCGAAAGCTTGACCATCGAGTCGATACGTCACTTTAGAGACGTCTTTTCCTTTCGGATTTTTGATGGTCATTGTTAGATTCTCTCCTTCGTTAAACTTATTGTCCTGGCCTTCGATCTGAATTGAAAATCCATTTGATTTTCCACCACTATGACCATTACATGAAAGTAGAAATGCTGCTAAAAGAGTGATTATAAAAAGGTTGTGGGTCTTCATTGTTGCTGTACAAATATTTACTGACTACGAAAGTATAAAATCTATGGTTTTACAGCCTAGTTAGTTAGCTTTTTTTGGTGCAAAATATCTTCATTTTTCATTGTTTTGGACAAAAAGGGTTGTATCTTTGCATCGGCAAGTCCTACACAACCAGCTCCTGTTGAATCCCCCAGGGCGGGAACGCAGCAAGGGTAGACGGTCGTAGCGGTGTGATGTAGGTCGCTTGCCATTTTTTGTACCCGAAATTCTCGTAGACCTTCACACTCTATTCTTTTCAAAAGGCATTTGTTTCGTATTCATATTTTATTGGATATTTGTGCAAATAACAATTAGTACATGTCTAAAGTAGTCTTGGTTACTGGTGGGTCTTCAGGGATCGGCAGATCGATCTGTGAGTTTCTTTCTAAAAAAGGGTGCACCGTGTATGGAACCAGTAGAAATCCTAACCGTATTACCGAATCTCTTTCATTTAAGCTGATCGCTCTTGATGTAGCCGATACCAATTCGATCGCTAAAGCCGTTGAAACCATCGTCGCTTCTGAAGGCAAGCTGGATGTTTTGGTGAACAATGCTGGTGTCGGAATCACGGGGCCGATTGAAGAAACACCTGCTGAAGAAATCGAAAAGGCTTTCGCCACCAATTTATACGGTCCCATCAACGTGATGAAGGAGGTCCTTCCTGTTATGAGAAAACAGCACAAAGGGCTCATCATCAATGTTACATCGATTGCTGGATATATGGGATTACCCTATCGGGGAATTTACTCTGCCACAAAAGGGGCTTTAGAGCTTGTTACTGAGGCGATGCGCATGGAGGTGAAGGACTTTGGTGTGCAGATGACCAACGTGGCACCTGGTGACTTTGCTACGAATATAGCCGCCGGAAGATATCACACTCCGGTATTTGATGATTCACCTTATAAAGAGCCCTATGGGAATTCTTTGAAGATGATGGACGAACATGTTGACGCAGGAAAGGACCCTATGATCATGGCAGAAGTGATCTTTAAGATCATGAATACAGCAAAACCCAAAGTGCATTATAAAGTAGGGGAGTTCATGCAAAAATTCTCAATCGTTCTAAAGAGAATCCTTCCCGATAAAATGTATGAGAAATTATTGCTTAACCATTATAAATTGTAGTTTTGCAATTGAAAAAATAACACAACTAAATAACTCATTGGTACATGAAATTTTTTATTGACACTGCAAACCTCGATCAGATCAAAGAAGCTCAAGAATTGGGTATTTTGGATGGTGTAACCACCAACCCTTCGCTTATGGCTAAGGAGGGAATTACTGGAAGAGACAATATTATCAACCATTACAAAGCAATTTGCGAGATTGTTGATGGTGATGTTTCAGCCGAGGTAATTGCCACTGATTTTGAAGGAATAGTAAAAGAAGGAGAAGAATTGGCGGCCTTACATTCACAGATCGTGGTTAAAGTTCCTATGATCAAGGACGGTGTTAAAGCAATCAAGTACTTCTCTGATAAGGGAATCAAAACAAACTGTACATTGGTATTCTCAGTAGGGCAAGCTTTGTTGGCTGCCAAGGCTGGAGCTACATATGTTTCTCCTTTCATTGGTCGTTTGGATGATATATCTACAGACGGACTTAATCTGATCAATGACATTCGTTTGGTATATGATAATTATGCCTTTGAAACGCAAATACTGGCGGCATCTGTACGCCATACGATGCACGTCATCGATTGTGCACGAATCGGTGCTGATGTGATGACAGGGCCACTAAGTTCTATTGTAGGGCTCTTAAAGCACCCATTAACAGATATCGGACTAGAGAAGTTCTTAGCTGATTACCGCAAAGGAAATTAGACATATCGATTATAGATCGTTTACAGCATTATATGAGGCTATTTACTTACGTAGGTAGCCTTTTTTGTAGGTGATTACGGTAAAACCACACATAATGGTGTTTTCATAACATAATTCACCCGTTTCACAACAAAGATTTCTAAAAGAGTCAAAGGTGACGTATGTTTACAGTGTTGTTAATGATAAGGTTATTCAAACGAGAGTTTGAAAAAAAATTTCCCCAAATCAAAAAAGCCGCAATGGAGATTGCGGCTTTTTTTATGCACTGAATTCAAGTAAAAACCACAAAACCTACCTATTTCATGACATAATTCACTCGTTTCACAACAAAGATTTCTAAAAGAGACCCCTGTAGAGTATGTTTATACTGTTGTTAATGATAAGGTTAGTCAAACAAAAAGTTTGAAAAGATTTTCTAATGAAAAAGCTGCGATGGAGGTCGCAGCTTTTTTTGTAATATACTTGAAATGAGTCTTTTGTATTTATTAGTTACGATAAACTACTTATTTTGCTTATTACATAACAAAAATGAGTGGTTTCACAACAAAGATTTCTAAAAGAGGCAACGGTACTGTATGTTTACAGTGTTGTTAATGATAAGGTTAGTCAAACAAAAAGTTTGAAAAAGATTTTCTAATGAAAAAGCTGCGATGGAGGTCGCAGCTTTTTTTATTGTAGTTGTGCAAGGCTCTTTTCAAAACTCACCTCGTACAAGTTGGCAAACGCATTAACGATCTTGCCTTTTTGGTCTACGATGATTGTCTTATTAAGATTGGGCATAACAAGTTTCTTACTCATCTTTTCAAAATCAGAGCACCTAAACTGCTTCTGACCTAGCAACGCCCGATTTGTGAGGTTGTTTTTCCACTTCTCGTGGTCATAATCAATGTTTATGCCTACAAAATTTATCTCTGGATATTGTTTCTGAAGTTTCTTGACCTTTGCGGTTACACTCTTCATGTGCTTTAAATGGTTCATCGACCAAAAATAATAAACGGTGCTTTTTCCTTTAGCCCCTATAGAGTTAATTCCTAACGTATCACCATCCATATTAACAAGTGTGACGTTTGGCAGCTTTTTTCCCTTCTGAATATTTTGAACGTTGTGATACAAGCTATTGATCTCATGATCATAGGCGGTATTGGTAGAAGACTTAAAGAATTGAATCAGAAACTGCTCATTATCCTGTTTGTCCTGATCAACCAACAAAAACTCCATGGCTGTATGCCTTAGCAAGTTATTCTTAATATCATCAACTTTGATCATGCTATCGATAAGTACCAGTTTTCTGTGGTTGTAGTCCAATGAATGTCGCACAGAGATCTCTTCGTTGAAGCCTTCATAAGCGATATTGTTGAAATGCATCACCAAATAGTAAAAATAGGGTCTAAAGTGCGCCAAATCAGGATCATTCATGTTGACTGAATTCCTGTAGTCATAGAAATCATCTGGTAACTCTACAAAGCAATCTACCTTTTTCTTTCGTTTGTGAGAGTAGGGGTAGATTTCTTTTTTGGTATAATAGGTGAAGTCAATTGCAGCCTTGGTAAGTTTTGCAGCAATTGGAGACAACTGATTGTTGTCAATCATTGAATTGTATTGTTCTAACTTCATGTCTCTCAGCGAATCCAAATGGCGAGAGAATGTTTCAGGTTCTAGTCCGTAATAATCGTAAATGATCTCTTCTTCATCCTCATTAACAAGATACATATCGATCAAGAAGTTATTCTTGATGTCCCCATTACCAGAAAAGACAAGAGACTCGTCAAAATCCAATGTATTTAATCTCAACAGAACGCTGTCGGTTTCTTCAAGGACTACATATTGAAATTCAGGTTTATGTCTAAAGTTGTACAACCCATCCTCTATAGATTCTAATTTCATCAAAAAGCGATTGTCTTTATCCAATTTTACAGAATCGATAAATTGATCGTCTTTGTAGAGAAAAACATAATCATCATTAGGGTTGACGATTTCACCTCCGAAATAGGTGTAGGATTTAGGCAAAGAATCGGAATCTTTACAAGCAGTAACGGCAATAAGTATGAATAAAACGTAAATTTGCTTCATATAGAATTTTAGGCTCGTATTAATCTTCATCATCATCTTCATGATCAACACTCACAAATCTAAAGATCACAATACGAATCCCTTGTTAATGCGCTGTTAAAATAATTTCGAAAAAGTTAATATAAATAGTCTTTTGTGGATCATTTTTCTACTTTTGCACCGAATTTAAAGACAATAAAAAAACAATCAAATGTTATCAGTATCAAACCTTTCTGTGCAATTTGGTAAAAGAGTTCTTTTCGATGAAGTGAACGTGACCTTTACCCAAGGCAATTGCTACGGTATCATCGGAGCCAACGGTGCCGGAAAATCTACCTTTTTAAAGATACTTTCTGGAAAGCAAGAGGCAACCTCTGGACACGTACACTTAGAGCCCGGTAAACGTATGTCGGTCCTTGAGCAGGATCACTTTGCCTATGATGAGCATACGGTCTTAGAAACTGTTTTGATGGGAAACAAGCCTTTGTTCGCGATCAAGACAGAGATGGATCAGCTATATGCGGACTATTCTGATGAAAATGCCGATAGAATAGGGGAGTTACAGGTGCAATTTGAGGAAATGAACGGATGGAACGCTGATAGTGATGCTGCGGCCATGTTGTCTAACTTAGGAATCAAAGAAGACCTTCATTACACAGTGATGAGCGAACTGGACAACAAACAAAAAGTACGCGTGCTTCTTGCACAAGCTTTGTTTGGAAGTCCTGATGTACTGATCATGGATGAGCCTACCAACGACCTGGACTTTGAAACCATCGGTTGGTTAGAGAACTTCTTGGCTAACTATGATAATACAGTGATCGTTGTATCTCACGACCGTCACTTCTTGGATGCCGTTTGTACGCACATTTCAGATATTGACTTCGGAAAAATAAATCACTTCTCAGGAAACTATACGTTCTGGTACGAGAGTAGCCAGTTGGCAGCAAGACAACGTGCACAGCAGAACAAGAAGGCTGAAGAGAAAAAGAAAGAACTACAAGAATTTATCGCTCGTTTTAGCGCCAACGTGGCCAAGTCTAAGCAAGCCACTGCTAGAAAGAAGATGATCGAAAAATTAAACGTAGAAGAGATAAAGCCTTCTAGCCGTCGTTATCCGGCCATTATTTTTGAGCGCGATCGCGAAGCTGGAGATCAAATTCTAAATGTGGATGGCTTAGCCGCCTCTTTAGAGGGAGATACACTTTTTAAGAATGTGGATATCAACTTGGCAAAAGGAGATAAAGTGGCCGTCATCTCTAAAGATTCTAGAGCGGTTACTGCATTTTATGAAATCGTAAATGGGAAGGCGAAGGCTGATGCAGGAAACTACGCTTGGGGAGTCACTACAACTCAATCGTACCTTCCATTAGATAACTCTGATTTCTTTGACAACGACCTTTCGTTAGTTGATTGGTTGCGTCAATGGGCCACCACAGAAGAAGAAAGAGAAGAAGTATATGTACGTGGTTTCTTAGGGAAAATGCTATTTAGTGGAGAAGAAGCACTAAAGACCTCTAAAGTACTTTCTGGAGGAGAAAAAGTGCGTTGTATGCTAAGTAGAATGATGATGATTCGTGCAAATGTGGTAATGCTCGATGAGCCTACTAACCACTTGGATCTTGAGTCGATCACGGCCTTTAACAATTCGCTTAAGAACTTCAAAGGCACTGTATTATTTACAACGCATGACCACGAGTTTGCTCAGACAGTTGCGAACAGAATTATAGAATTGACACCAAACGGAGTCATTGATCGTTACTTGACCTTTGACGATTACATGAGTGATCCAAAAGTGAAAGAACAGCGCGAGAAGATGTACGCTGTTACCGCATAAAAAAAGCCCTTTTTCAAGGGCTTTTTTTATTTCTTCTTAGTAATGAAATTGTAGAGATTCAAACATCCCAGAAAGAGTACGATCCCAGTGGTGATGTACATCCAATTGGTAAATTCTGAACCTCCAAAATAAAGGCCTATTCTAACAGAAGCGCCTCCGAAGAAAACGATTGCCCAGAATAGATTCCAATAATTTCTTTTACCGATTGTTTGATTGAGTTGTTGTTGATTTTCCATACAAGTAAGTAGGCAATCGAAGTCGAATGTTACAGCTTACGCATTAAAAAATCGACTGTCCCAAATAGCCGTGTTGAAATTCTTTCCTAACGCAAAACCATAAAAGATAACAACCGCACCAATGGCCTTGAACATAAAGAAGAAGATCATCCAAAATTCCATGGCACCTTGTTCTTTCGAAAAGAGTCCGTTGGGTACCATCCAGGTCACCAGCAAACTAAGTAGCACCACAAAGGCGACCATGTTTTCAAAATTCTTAAACGGAAGCATCATCAGTTTTCGAAGCGGGTGCAGGTCATTACCCCATTTGTCGATCAAATAATAATAGCCGTTGCCTATGGGAGCGAAAAGTAGTGGGTCGTCTGCATTTTCTAGTTTGAAAAGTTTAGAGGGAGCAACGATCTTAAAGCCTGTCATTTGAATATTGTGAACTGTTTCGAGCCGAGTGATCTCTTTTAGGGTTTTCTGCGGAAAATTTCCTTTAAAGTATTTGGTATGAAGAAATCGTAATCGATAATCAACACAGAGCTTTTTAATGCTATCGATATGATAGATACGCTCGGTTGCGAGCTTGTCAAAGATGAAATCGTTTCGACCAGGAGCGTTGCTTGCAGAACGCTTCAGGCGATCTTCGATCTGTTTTCCCGATGATATGTGGTTTTCCAGGATAGCGGCGACTTCTTCTAAGACCGCGTCATGCTCCTGTTTGACACGCAGCTTCTTTAGCTTGTGTTCAAGGTTAATTCGTTCAAATAGCATTTTTTCTAAGAGTTATAGCAATTCCTCTTAAAAATAAAAAATTAACCACTGAAAAACAACCAGTTACAAAATAAAAAACGCGCAGAGAAACCAGCGCGTTTTTCTATATGTGTAACCATGATCAACGAAGCGTTGCCCCAAGCTGCTTCTCGAAATTGTCTTGCAACTTGTTCATGATCTTATCGATCTGCTTGTCTGTCAATGTTTTTTTCTCGTCTTGCAACGTAAAGCTCACCGCATAGGATTTCTTACCTTCCGGAAGTTTCTTGCCTTCATAAACGTCGAAGAGATTCACTTCTTTCAATAATTGCTTTTCCGTTTGCTTGGCAATCGAATAGATATCGGCAAAAGAGGTGCCGTTGTCCAATAACAAGGCAAAGTCTCTTCGTACTGATGGATATTTTGAGATTGGTTTGAAACTTATACGATTGCGCTGCGAAAGTTCGAGAACCTGATCCCAAAGAATATTGGCATAATACACTTGCTGTTTGATATCAAAACTCTTTGTGATGTTACGCTTCACAATACCCAAGTCCACAAGTTTCATTTTGCCGAGACTTAAAGTAATTCCCTCAGAAAATAAATCGTTTTTTATAGGCGTGGTCTTCAGTTTTCGAATTCCAAGACGCTCTAACAGCGTTACGACCGTTCCTTTTAAAAAGAAGAAATCAGAGGCATTAGAGGCAAGTTTCCAGCTTTCATGGGCGCGATTTCCCGTGACCAATAAAGACAAATGCTTGTTTTCAATACGCCCACTTTCATATTGATGGTAGGTCTTTCCGAATTCAAAGAACTTAAGGTCGTTATTCTTTCTATTAACATTGTATGCGATTGCTTCGAGTCCACTAAACAACAATGATTGACGCAATACAGAGAGTTCTTTCCCCAACGGGTTTAGCATGGTCACATTGTTTTCTGATTTCAATTGCTCGCTCAATTCAACGTACGCCGGATTCGTAAGACTGTTGGCAAGCATTTCGTAAAACCCTTGTCCGATCAATTGATTGGCCACCACGTTCTGTAGTTTGTGATCTTCAAACTTAGAAGAGTTAGATATCGACGCATTCAACTTCTCGGTGGTCTCAATGTTATTGTAACCATATACGCGAAGAATTTCTTCGATCACATCCGCCTCACGTTGCACATCAACACGAAACGATGGGATGGTGAGTCCGATTCCCGCTTCAGTCACGTTGTTGATCTTGATATCAAGTGAAGTCAAGATACTTTTGATGGTTTCCCTAGGAATCTCTTGTCCAACCAAACGGTTTACCTTATCAAAGGTCAAGAACACCTGAAAATCTTCGATCTTATTAGGGTAGCGCTCTTCAATCTCACTGGTGATCTCACCTCCAGCCAATTCTTTGATCAAAAGAGCAGCTCTTTTCAATGCATATTTGGTGATGTTAGGATCGATACCGCGCTCAAACCTGAAAGACGCATCTGTATTCAATCCATGACGCTTGGCCGTCTTTCTAACGCTTACAGGGTTAAAATAGGCACTCTCCAAGAAAATGGATGTAGTATTTTCGGTGACTCCCGAATTGATACCTCCAAAAACTCCGGCGATACATAACGGTTTTTCGGCATCACAGATCATGAGGTCTTCTTCGTGCAATTCTCGCTCGATTTCATCAAGTGTAGTGAATTTGCTTCCCTTCGGAAGGGTTTTCACTATGATCTTGTTTCCTTTTACCTTGTTCGCATCAAACGCGTGAAGCGGTTGTCCCAGCTCGTGGAGTACGTAATTGGTGACATCCACTACATTGTTTTTCGGAGTCAATCCGATGGCCTGTAATCGGTGTTGTAGCCACTCTGGAGATTCTTTCACCTCAAGGCCAGAAATGGTGACACCACAATAGCGAGGCGCTAATTCTTTATTTTCAACTTCGACGTCAATGCGAAGTGTTCTGTTGTCTACATGAAAGCTACTTACAGAAGGAGAGATCAATTCAAGATTTTCTCCATGCTGAAGCAACCCAGCTTTTAGATCACGAGCTACGCCAAAATGACTCATGGCATCTGCACGGTTAGGAGTGAGGCCAATTTCGAATACATGATCGTTTTCGATATCAAAGATCTCTGCCACAGGAGTTCCAGGTTTCAAGCTATTGTCCAAAACCATAATACCATCGTGCGATGCACCAAGCCCTAGTTCATCCTCAGCACAGATCATACCGTGTGAAGCTTCCCCGCGGATCTTTCCTTTTTTGATCTTCCATTCATTGCCTTCGCCATCGTATAAGACGGTCCCAATAGTAGCTACAGGTACTTTTTGCCCTTGTGCTACATTAGGTGCCCCACAAACGATCTGAACAGGCTCACCGTCACCAAGGTCAACAGTGGTAACCTTTAGCTTATCGGCGTTTGGGTGTTGTTCGCAGGTTAGCACATGGCCCACGACCACACCTTGCAGACCACCTTTCACAGATTCATAGGTCGTTACACCTTCTACTTCAAGACCAAGATCGGTAAGCAATTCGCTCGTTCTGTCTACGTCCCAATCAAGACTGATAAACTGCTTTAACCAATTATAGGATATCTTCATTCGTACGGTATTATGTTGCGTTTTGGTAAGGCATAGAACACTGCGCAATGCAAGTTGCACGTATTCGTGGTTGATGCCTTGGTTCAAAAAATTAAGCAGCAAAGATAGCAATACTGTGCGCTATTATGAAATTGGGTTTGAAGATTATTATTGTTTCTTTGTAAGAAATTATAGAAGTTCCCGATTAATAGCCCAAATGAATATACTAATGAGAACCACCGCTTACCTGATCTTACTGTTATTTGTAGTTACTGCTTGTCAGAAAGAAACAGAAATAACACCAGAAATTGGTGCATGGCGTGCAGAACTTTTAGTTCAGGATGACAAGGCACTTCCCTTTAATTTTTCTTTGAAAGAGGACCGCACAATTGAAGTCTACAATGCAGAAGAAATCATTGAAGTAGATGAAGTGACCATTAAAGATGATTCTATCTTTATTAAGATGCCCGTGTTTGAGGGATACATCGCCGCAAAACTTGATGACGCCAAACATATCAGCGGAAGCTTCATCAAAGAAAGTTTAGATCGCGTGGTTCCTTTCACCGCAGAACACGGACATACTGAGCGCTTTTCACAACAGAACAATGCCGCAAGCGATATTTCTGGAAATTGGGAAACCGTTTTTAGCCCTGATGTAGAAGCCGATCGCTATATCGCCAAAGGAATCTTCTCGCAAAAGGGAGACAAGGTAATAGGGACGTTTAGAACTACCACAGGGGATTATCGATATTTGGAAGGTATACTCGATGGTGATCAATTGCAACTTTCGACCTTTGATGGTGCTCATGCTTTCCTGTTTATGGCAACGGTTACTGATAGTACCATGAACGGACATTTTTACTCTGGAAATCATTGGAAAGAGCCCTTCACCGCAAAACGAAATGAATCGTACGAGTTGCCAGACGAAAACACATTGACGTATCTAAAAGAAGGCTATGAGACGCTTGAGTTTAGTTTTCCGGATGCAAGCGGAAACATGATTTCCCTACAAGACGAGCAATTCAAAGACAAAGTAGTGATCGTACAGGTCATGGGTACTTGGTGCCCTAATTGCCTAGACGAGTCAAAGTATTACACTGCCTATTACAATGATAAAAAGCCGAAGAATGTCGAATTCGTATCATTAGCGTTCGAATATGCGAAGACAAAAGAGCAGGCCTTTGATCGTATTAAAAGATTGAAGAATCGTCTCAATATCCCATATCCGATACTACTGGCTCAGTTTGGTACTTCTGATAAGGGAAAGGCCAACGAAAAGTTGCCCATGCTTAATCATGTGCTTTCCTATCCGACAACGATTTTCATTGATAAGAAAGGTAACGTTCGAAAGATCCATACAGGATTCAATGGTCCGGCTACCGGAGATAAATACCTTCAATTCAAAACTGAATTCGAGAAATTTGCACAAGAACTTTCAGAAGAAGAATAATCGAAAACATGCATTTCATCGGACTTTAACATAAATTGATGTTAAAAGTTCGACTCTTTAACAATTACCGATTTCAATTTAACAAGCTGGTAACATACTCGCCCTTCTATACTTTCTAACTTGAAGACAGAGTATGAATAAGAATACTCAAAACTAACTGATAATCCTTAAACCAATTTGTTATGAAACATTTCAACCAAAAACTTGTTTTAGGCATCTTTGTCATGCTGTTAATTTGCTCCTTTAGCCCTGTTGAGGCGCAGCTCAATCTCCCAAGGGGAAGCCAAATGGCCACGGTATCCCAGCGAGTTGGAATTACAGACATTAGCATTACCTATTCAAGACCTAAGGTGAACGATCGTGAGATCTGGGGAAAACTTGTTCCGTATGGAATGAACAACCTCGGTTTCGGAACCGCCAAAGAATCTCCTTGGCGCGCAGGAGCCAACGAAAACACCACAATTACTTTCTCTGACGATGTTAAAATAGGAGGTAAGGATGTTGCTGCCGGCACTTATGGACTGCATATCGAAGTAAAGGCTGACAACACTGCCACCATTATTTTATCATCAGACAGTGGTGCATGGGGGAGCTATTTCTACGACCCAGCAAACGATGTGGTACGAACTGACGTAACCTGTGAAAACGTACCCCATAGAGAATTGCTTACATTCGAGTTTACCGAAGTAAATGCCAATGATGCCACGGCCGCATTGATCTGGGAAAAGAAAGCCATCCCGTTTAAAGTGGAAGTGCCAGTAGGCAAGCTTGTCATGAAAGACATCAGAACCAAGTTGACTGATTCTCCTGGATTTAACCGACAATCATGGGAGCAAGCTGCAAACTACGCATTGAACAACGGCGGTGATCTTGACGAGGCCCTTTCATGGGTAGATGCAGCTATCGCTGGACAATTCTTTAGTCAGAAAACTTACAACAACTTAAGCATCAAGTCTCGTATTCTTGCAAAACAAGGAAAAACCAATGAGTCACTTGCTTTAATGGACGAAGCATTGAACATGGGAACCGTGTTTCAAGTGCATCAATACGGAAGACAATTGATTGCTCAAGGACAAAAAGATAAGGCACTCGAAGTATTTAAGAAGAATGCCAAAATGAACAAAGACACTTGGCCAGTACACTACGGACTTGCTCGTGGTTACTCGGCGGTAGGTAAGTACAAAGAAGCCTTAAAGCACTTGAAGGTAGCTCAAGGAAACGCACCAGATCAAGGTAATAAAGACGCCATTACAGCCAATATGGAAAAACTTAAAAAAGGAGAAGACATCAATTAAAAACCGAACAATCAACATAAAGAACCGCCAGATAGACATCGGGCGGTTCTTTTTTTGGTAAAAGTTGTTAACAACAAGAAACTCTTTGAAGGGCTTTTTTTACAAGAGGTTAGTGATTTTGTTTAAGGTTATCAACGATCTGCGTAACAATTTCATAACATATCGTTTTGCCGCTACTTGATATGCATGCATAACTTTGGAGAACCTTTAGATTAACGACACAACCATGAAAAAAACACTACTCTGGTGTTTGCTATTGCTTACCTTTACAGTAAGTTATGCGCAAATACCGTCGTATTACAACGACGTAAACCTAAACTTAACAGGTCAGCAATTAAAAGATGAATTGGCCATCAAGATCATCAACACCCACACCACCAACTTATCATACACTCCAGGTGTTTGGGACGCTTTAAAACAAACAGACCTTAATCCGACCAATAGTTCACAAGTACTCTTAATATATGGCTGGAATGATTCGGATAGCGATATTACCAACGACCGAACCCGAGGCGTTGATGATAACGGTGGAGGGACAGGCGTATGGAACCGAGAACATGTATTTGCTAGGTCTTTGGCCAATCCGAATTTAGGAAGCTCTGGCCCTGGTGCAGACGCTCATAACTTGAGACCATGCGATGCGCAACGTAATTCTTCCCGAAGCAACAGAAAATTTGCAGATGGAAGCGGTAATTCGGGCATTACGTCACAAGGGCACTGGTATCCTGGAGACGAATGGAAGGGCGATGTTGCTCGAATGATGATGTACATGTACTTGCGCTACAACAACCAAACGCTTCCGTCGAATATCGGAGTAGGGGCTACAGTTGCTGGCGACCCAAATATGATACAATTGTTCTTAGAGTGGAATGCCGAGGACCCTGTTTCCGCGTTAGAAATGCAACGAAACCCTGTTCTTGAGAACCTACAAGGAAATCGCAATCCCTTCATTGATAACCCTGCATTTGCCACACAAATCTGGGGTGGCCCGCAAGCCGAAGATAAATTTGGAACTGGTGGTGGAGGAGACACGCAGGCACCAAGTATTCCTTCTGCATTAGCGGTGACAAATACTACGACCTCTACGGTCGCTTTAGCATGGAACGCTTCATCAGACAATGTAGCGGTCACAGGGTATGATGTCTATAGAAACGGAAGCTTCTTAGCCTCGTCAAATACTACTAGTTACACAGCAACAGGTCTAATGGCTGGAACCACGTATACATTTGCCGTATTGGCGAAAGATGCCGCAGGCAATACTTCTGCATTAAGTAGCAGTGTGCAAGCAACAACAAGCGGTACAGGTGGAGGCGGTACAGCAACCGAGTTATTCTTCTCAGAGTACGTTGAAGGTTCGTCAAACAACAAGGCGTTTGAGATTGCAAATTTTACAGGAAGCTCAGTAGATCTTTCTGCTTACTCAGTGAAGAAGCAAACCAATGGAGCAGGCTCTTGGACGAGCGGTTATGCACTGACGGGATCTTTAGCCAATGGAAATGTGTATGTAGTGGCTAATAGCTCGGCATCATCTGCTGTGACTTCTAATGCCAATGCAACCACTGGCAATTCTTCTTTGACGTTTAACGGAAATGATCCGATCGGACTTTTCAAAAACAACGTATTGATCGATATCATCGGAACTTTCAACGGAGGCAGCGCCAACTTTGCGCAGAACACCACCTTACGAAGAAAGTCGACAGTGAGTTCGCCTAACACGGTGTATACAACTGGAGAATGGGATAGCCTAGCGACCGATACGTTTGCCGGATTGGGAACCCATACAATCGACGGAGGAACGCCTCCTGCAGATACGACAGCACCAAGTGTACCAGGAAGCTTAACAGCATCTAGCATTGCAGAAACTTCATTGACACTTTCGTGGTCAGCTTCTACTGATAATGTAGGGGTTGTAGGATATGATGTTTTTAGAGGAAGCACTAGCTTAGGAACTGTTACGGGCACTTCAACTATGGTAACAGGGCTAACCGCTGATACTGCATATACCTTCTCTGTTAGAGCGAAGGATGCCGCCGGAAACACTTCGGCTGCAGCAACGGTGAACGCGACAACTGCCGCTCCGCCAGCAACAGCTTGTGTAGCTGATGTTTCATCGTATCCATACACGGAAAGTTTCGAAAATACCTTTGGCCAATGGACCAACGAGAGTGGCGATGATTTCAATTGGGCATTACGCTCAGGTACGACTCCTTCTAATAATACAGGTCCAAGCAGCGCTGATACAGGAAGCTATTATGTGTACATGGAATCTTCATCACCTAACTTTTCTAACAAGCGTGCGATCTTGCAATCACCTTGCTACGATCTAAGTGGAGCACCACAGGCAACTTTCAGCTTTAAATATCATATGTACGGAGCATCTGCAATGGGTGGTTTAACCTTGGAAGCCAGTACTGATAACGGAACCACTTGGGCCAGCGTTTGGAGCAAGGCTGGAAATCAAGGAAATTCTTGGCAAAGTGCTTCTGTAGATCTAGGAACCTATATCGGCGGAACTGTAAAACTACGTTTTAACGGGGTGACAGGAACTACTTGGCAAGGTGATATGGCGATAGATAATGTATCGCTTTCAACTTCAGGAACCACTACACCAACTACGTATGATGTAAGCCTTCGTATTACATTCGATAATTACCCAGAGGAAACTTCTTGGGAAATCAAAAACGGAAGCGGAACTACAGTATACACTGGAGGCACCTATGGATCACAGGCCGATGGTTCAACAATTACGCTGACAAGAAGTTTAGAGGCTGGTTGTTATACCATCACGTTCAATGACACGTATGGTGACGGAATTTGCTGTAACTACGGAAACGGTTCTTACGAGCTCACAGATGTCGCTTCGGGCACAGTACTAGCTTCTGGTGGATCTTTCGGTTCGTCTGAAACCAAGAACTTCTGTGTGGGCGGAGCAACAAGTCGTTCGGCCATGGCAGATAACACATCGGTTAGCCGTACAGAGGAAGCACGCTTCGGATTGGATTTCGATATGTATCCAAACCCAGCGAGATCAACAGTTACTATTCAGCTGGCAAGTGACAAGACAGCAGAATATAGCATCGTGAATACGATGGGACAGATCGTGAAGACCGGTCAAGTATCTGACCGTCAGATTACGATAGGTGACCTTGCAAGCGGTGTATATATTGTGCGTGTATATGACGATAAAAAAGTGATCACCAAACGTTTGATCAAGCAATAAGACATACCAACCAGAATTTGTTTTTGAAGGCCGGAAATTGAGGTAATCTCAGTTTTCGGCTTTCTTTATTTCAAAAGCTTGCAGTAAAGTTTAACTGATGTAATTCCAGATATTTTTGTGCTTTGCCAATTGTGCGTAGGTAAAGCGCAGCACTTTGTTCTCTTCTTTGGAGAGGGAAGGGTCGTCTTTTAGAATTTTCATGGCGTAATAACGGGCCGTCTTCAAAATATCGTTGTCTTTAACGATATCAGCGATCTTCAAGTTAAGCACTCCACTTTGTTGCGTACCCATGATATCTCCGGGTCCGCGTAGTTTTAGATCCACCTCGGCAATCTCAAAACCATCGTTGGTGCGTACCATGGTTTCCAATCGGGTCTTTGAATCATTGCTCAACTTAAAACTGGTCATCAAAATACAATAACTCTGTTCGGCGCCACGGCCGACCCGTCCACGTAATTGGTGTAGCTGCGAGAGCCCGAAACGTTCAGCGCTCTCAATGATCATGACCGAAGCATTAGGAACGTTCACGCCAACCTCAATTACGGTGGTGGCGACCATGATCTGCGTTTCACCTCGCACAAAGCGATCCATCTCATAATCTTTGTCAGCAGGCTTCATTTTACCATGTACGATAGAGATTTGATAATCAGGCAGCGGAAACTCTCTAGCGATACTTTCGTAGCCATCCATTAAGTCTTTATAATCCATCTTTTCAGATTCTTGAATCAGCGGATACACCACATAAATTTGCCGTCCTTTTTTGATTTCGTCTCTGATGAACTTAAACACCTTCAACCGATTGGTGTCATAGCGATGCACTGTTTTGATAGCCTTTCTGCCAGGCGGTAATTCGTCTATGACCGAAATGTCCAGGTCGCCATACAAACTCATCGCCAGTGTTCTCGGAATGGGTGTTGCCGTCATCACTAAGACATGAGGAGGTGTCTGGTTCTTTTTCCAAAGTTTGGCGCGTTGGGCAACACCAAAACGGTGTTGCTCGTCAATAATGGCGAGTCCGAGGTCTTTAAATTGCACCTTATCTTCTAGTACCGCATGGGTGCCGATCAAAATATGTAACTCACCGTTTTCGAGCTGTTCATGGATTTCTTTCCTATCGGAAGTCTTAGTCGATCCCGTAAGCAGTTTAATATTCACAGGAAGCTCTTTTACAAGCTCTCTAAGTCCGTTGTAGTGTTGCTGGGCAAGAATCTCGGTTGGAGCCATCAAACACGCCTGAAAATCGTTGTCAATAGCCAATAGCATGGTCATAAGCGCCACGATAGTCTTTCCGGAACCTACATCACCTTGTAGCAGTCGATTCATTTGTGCGTTGCTTCCGAGGTCGTTACGAATTTCTTTAATCACTCGTTTTTGCGCATCCGTTAGCTCAAAGGGCAAGTGATTTGAATAGAACTCATTGAACAACGTTCCGACTTGATCGAAATTAAACCCTTTGATCTTTGCCTTGCGGATCAAATTCTTGGTGATCAGTTGCAGTTGTATGTAGAAGAGTTCTTCAAACTTAAGACGATACTGTGCTTTGGCCAGCATTTCTTGACTCTTCGGAAAGTGTACGTTAAAGACCGCTTCGGCTTTCGATATCAACTTCAGCTCAGACAGAATAGTAGGAGAGAGGGTGTCGTAAAATTGCCCTTTGGTATCCAGGAATAATTGTTGCATCAACTTGTTGACCACACGGTTCGTTATGCCTTTGCTCGATAGTTTTTCTGTGGAAGGATACACCGGCTGCATGGCCGATCGAATGCTCTTTTCGTGGTCTGCTAGCAACTCCATTTCGGGATGCGCCATGTTGAACATGCCATTGTACCAGTTGGTACGACCGAAGATCACATAGGGTTGGTTGATCTTTAAACTTTCGCGGATCCATTTATGTCCGCGAAACCAGACCAGCTCCATTTGTCCCGTGTCATCCATAAAGGTCGCCACGAGGCGCTTACCACGTTTTTGTTCAACGGTCTTTACATGAGTGATCTTTCCAAGAATCTGTACTTCTGAAGTGTTGCGTTGCAGTTGATTGATCTTGTAATACTGTGACTTGTCAATATATCGGTTCGGAAACAGATTGATCAGATCTTGATAGGTATGAATCCCCAACTCCTTCCTGAGTAGATCAGCACGATTGGGACCAACGCCCTTTAAATAATCGATGGGGGTTTGTAGGATATTAGGATTCATACGACTAAAATACTTCATTTCACCAGAACGAACGAATCAAATTTTAAATCTGTTTATCGTTTTGATTTTAGTACTTTGGTGTAGAATTTGACGTTATCCTTTTCATGAAGAACACCTTACGCATCATACTTGCCCTGTTTTCGGTACAGTTGTTTTCACAACAGATTGAAAATGTTGATTTTACAAAGGGAAACGCCCTCGTCGACATCAATCCGATTAAAAAAGAGGTTGTCGGAAATGTGACTTATGCCTTTAACGTGCTTGCCAATACAGACTCCATCTTTATCGACGCGCAGGCGATGGAGTTCGAGATGATTCAATTGGATGGCAAAAAAGTGAAAAGCAATAACGACCAAAGCAAACTCATCATATATAACAGATTTAAAAAAGGAACTTCCCACGAACTTACTTTTCAGTATAAGGCCTCCCCAAAGAAGTGTATGTACTTTATCGGTTGGGAGCATCCTGAATACCAAAAGCAAGTATGGACGCAAGGTCAAGGAAAATACACCAGCAACTGGTTGCCAAGCTTCGACGACACGAACGAGAAGGTAGAGTTTGACCTGAGTATCACGTTTGATTCAGGTTATGAAGTGATCGCCAATGGGAAGCTCGTTGAAGTTTCCGAAGAAAACGACAAAAAGACCTGGCGTTACGATATGCAACAGCCCATGAGTAGCTATCTGGTGGCACTGGCGATTGGAGATTATAAAAAGAAGACAGAAACCTCCCAGAGTGGCATTCCGATTGAATTGTATTACTATCCGTGGGATGAAGACAAATTTGAACCGACCTACCGATATACGAAGCAGATGTTTGATTTTTTAGAGGAAGAGATTGGCGTACCCTATCCGTGGCAGAATTACAAGCAAGTTCCCGTAAAGGATTTTCTCTATGCCGGCATGGAGAATACGACGACAACCATCTTTTCGGATCGTTATATGATCGATTCGACGGCATTTGTAGATCAGAATTACGTAAACGTCAATGCACATGAGTTGGCACATCAATGGTTTGGTGATATGGTCACAGCTAAAAGCGGAGAACACCATTGGTTGCAAGAAGGGTTTGCCACCTATTATGCCTATTTGGTAGAAAAGGAATTATTTGGAGAAGACCATTTTCATTGGAAACTGTACCAATCGGCTCAACAGTTAATAGAAATGTCAAAAGCAGGCAATGGCGAGTCGGTACTGAACCCCAAAGCAAGTTCGTTGACCTTTTATGAAAAAGGCGCCTGGGTCTTACACATATTGAGGAATCAAGTTGGAGAGGCGACCTTTAAACGTTCTGTGAAGAAGTATCTTGAGCAGTTTCAGTTTAAAAATGCCGATACCGATGATTTTATCGGCATTGTAGAAAAGGAGAGTGGTAAAAATCTAAAACGATTTATTGAGACCTGGTTGGTGGCCAAAGAGCTTCCGGAAGATTTCGATGATTTCGGAAAGACGCTCACAGCTTCAGCTATAACGAATACGAGCATGTATAAATATCTTGATGGTGAAAGCAAGTTTATTACTGGATTGGAGCTTTTCAAATTAAAACAAAAAGAGGCTCCGAAATCTATAGGAAAGGACATCGGACTGACCTTGGATCTGTTTAGCGATGAGTTGGTTCAAGAGACGAACCCGATTTCGAATGAGCTTGTGGCAGCTATGGTTTCAGAAATAAAGAGTGTTCAAAACACCATTGAAAAAGCCGTTCTCTATAAGAAAGCGCTTGAAACAAATGACATAGAAATTCGTCAAGCCTTGGCCAAATCTGTAGATACGATTCCACCAGCGTTAAAGAGAGAATTCGAAACCCTGCTAAAGGACAGAAGTTACAACACCATCGAGGCCATGATTCCTAAGTTTTGGTTCGCCTTTCCTGAAGACAGAGTAAATCTTTTGGAGACCACGAGATTAACGCATGGATTCAACGACAAGAATATACGTATCCTTTGGTTGCTATTGGCCTTGGTCGCCGAAGAATACAAGCCACATTTAACGGGACAGTTTTATAAAGAACTTTCTGGCTACACATCGCAGCGTTATAATTATGAAATGCGCCTCAATGCATTCAGAGCTTTGTTTCAACTTCAGGCATTTACCGACGAGAATTTAAAAGATCTACTGAATGCTTCAGTACACCATAACTGGCGATTTTATTCGGCCTCTCGCGATATTTTGGAAGGTTTGTTAGAATCTCCGGTGTATAAAGAACGCATCACCGCACTCAAAGGGCAACTCCCCGAAAAGGAGCAAAACTACCTCATCAAAAAACTAGAAGGCGAATGAAAGCACTGGTGATCTCTGGGGGTGGTAGCAAAGGCGCTTTTGCCGGCGGGGTGGCGCAATACCTCATGGAAGAGCACGGTAAGGAGTACGACCTATTCCTAGGCACATCAACCGGAAGCTTGTTGATCTCGCATTTGGCGCTTCAAAAGGTTGAGAAGATCAAGGGAGTATATACCTCAGTGGATCAAAACAGCATTTTCAGTAATTGTCCGTTTACCATTAAGAAATCGAAATACGGTATTGAGCAGATTGGCATCAATCACCTGAATGTATTATGGAATTTCTTTAAAGGACGGAAAACATTTGGTGAGAGCGAGAATCTTCGGCAATTGATTCGAAATACATTTACTGAAGAAGAATTCCTTCAGCTTAAAAACGGTCCGAAGGAAACCATCGTTACCGTATCCAACCTTTCACTGAATCAGGTTGAATACAAATCGGTGAACGATTACACCTACGATGAATTCTGCGATTGGATCTGGATCTCTTGTAATTACACGCCCTTCATGAGTTTGGTGCGAAAGAATGGCTGCGAATATGCCGACGGCGGACTCGGGTGCATGGTACCCATTGAAGAAGCCGTAAAGCGTGGTGCCACCGAGATCGACACGATTATCCTTGAGACCGAAGTGACCCATATCAACCGAATGCCGAGTAAAAATGCCTTCGCTTTGATGACCAACATCTTTAATTTTATGGCCGATCGTATCGAGTATCAAAACATACGCATCGGTAAGTTTGCCGCGTCTCATAAAGATGTGATCATAAATTTATACTACACCCCAACGGTATTAACGACCAACTCTCTTATATTTGACAAAGAAAAAATGACCTCGTGGTGGCACAAAGGGTATGACTATGCCCGTTTTAAGAATGACGAGCTCAATCAGTTAGATATCGAATGAAAGCATTGGTGATCAGCGGCGGCGGAAGCAAAGGAGCTTTTGCTGGCGGCGTAGCACAGTATTTGATCCAAGAAGAGAAAAAGGATTACGACTTATATCTGGGGACTTCCACTGGAAGTCTGCTGATTCCGCATTTGGCAGACGGAAAAGTAGAAAAGGTCTACGACATCTACACCACGGTCACTCAAAGAACCATCTTTAGCAACAACCCTTTTGTGGTCAAGAAGAAAGGGGATAGGCAGTATGTGTCCATCAACCACCTTAACGTATTCTGGCAGATCATCAAAGGGAAACGTACCTTTGGAGAAAGCAAAGCCCTAAGACGAAACATCAAGAAAAACTTCACCAAAGATGAGTTTGAAAGTATTAAGAGCAAGAATAAGAATGTGATCGTCACGGTTTCGAATTTATCAAAGAACCGCGTTGAATATAAAAGCATCTCAGAGTTTAGCTACGAAGACTTTTGCGACTGGATCTGGATCTCGTGTAACTATATTCCGTTTATGTCGTTGGTTAAGAAGAATGGCTTTGAATACGCCGATGGCGGACTCGGTTGCGTCGTTCCTATCCGTGAAGCCATACGCCGCGGTGCCACCGAAGTGGATGCCATTATTTTGGAAGCCGAAAACATGGAATATTCAAAAGTACTCGGAAAGAACCCCTTTTCGTTGATGGTAAATCTCTTCGGTTTTCTTTTAGATCAAGTGGAATATCACGACATCGCCGAAGGTAAGCTGGCTGCACTACACAAAAACGTAAAGCTGAATATTTACTACACGCCCACACAACTTACTGAAAACTCGTTGGTCTTCAATAGAAAGCGTATGAAAGAATGGTGGGAGCAAGGCTTTGCCCACGCCAAAGAAAAAGCTGAAAAACTAAAGAGCAAGGAAAGCGAAGGAGCTTCCTAAAATTACCACATTTCGCTTACTTCTTTCTTGATATATTCTAAAGCAGTGTTTGAAGGAGAACGTTTGTCCAAGAGGTCTCTTAGGATTGTTTCGCGAAGCTTGTCGGCACTATCTACCTTTTCGAGCATGCTCGCCTTACGGATCATTTGAATCGTGGTGTTCTTAGCCGCGTTGATGATGTTCCAGCATTCGTCAGACATGTAGATCTGCTGCGAGAGATTGTGATCAAACTCGTCTTCAATATTTTTGACCAAAAGTGCTTCGTATTCGTCCTTGTCGGCGTTTCTTGGACCCACACGAATCATCAATTTAGGCGGAGCAATACGCTCTAAAAAAAGAGCCATACGCTCATAAGCTTGCAAACGAAGCGGCATGGCATTCACTTGCATGTCTTTATGTAGAAGAAAACGTCGTCGTCCGTCTTCATTGGCCGTATGCAGTTTAAAGAAATAATAGGCGATGGCACCTGTAACAATAGCAGGTAGTAAGTAGAGAAGGAGTTCGATGATGCGTTGTTCGTCCATAGTCAGTTTATTAGGGGATTGTTTAGTTCTAGTTTGTAACGTTTAAATTCCTGTAAAATTATATGTGATTCGTCAAGTTGTTTTTGATGTTCCGCCCAAATATATGCAATCCTTTAAGTCCTGCATATTGGTAAAAGGTACTTTCGTTTTGTTGTACATGTAGGTACGAGACAATTCTTTGCTGAGGTTGTGATCATCAACATTCACTTCAATATCCTGCATGTCAAACTGACAAGGATGCTCGTGTCCTGCGGCATGTGTGATCTCAATAAACTCTTTTTTGAAGGTTTTGAAGTACTGCGCTAAGCGTTCTGATTTCAGCGGAATATTAATTCCATTTTGTAGCCATTTGCTTTGTGTGGCAATACCAGTGGGACAACGATTGGTATGACATATCTGTGCCTGAATGCAACCGATGCTCATCATCGCTTCTCGAGCCACATTGATACAATCTACTCCCATAGCAAACGCCATGGCCGCTTTGGCAGGAAAGCCTAATTTTCCGCTACCTACAAAAACAATACGTTCGGTAAGGTCGTAATTCTTGAAAAGCTTGTATAGATCGGCAAAACCATACACCCACGGAAGCGATACGTGATCTGCAAAACTTGGAGGTGCAGCTCCCGTTCCACCTTCACCACCATCTACAGTAATGAAGTCTGGACCTTTTCCGGTTTCTTTCATCAATTTGGCCAACTCTTCCCATTGGTCCAATTTACCGATGGCAGCCTTTATGCCAACAGGCAGTCCAGTGGCTTCCGCGATATCTTCTACAAATTGTAAAAGCTCGGGTACTGTTGAAAATGCTGAGTGATTAGGCGGTGAAAGTACATCTTTTCCGATTTCAACACCACGAATGGCTGCAATCTCTGGAGTTATTTTCTTTCCAGGCAATACGCCTCCCTTTCCAGGTTTAGCTCCTTGAGATAGTTTCACTTCGATGGCGCGGACAAATGGGTTGTCTTTGACCAGTTGCACCATTTTTTCCATCGAAAAGGTACCGTCTGGATTTCGCACTCCGAAGTAGCCTGTTCCGAAGTGAAAAACGACATCACCTCCATGACTGTGATGCGGAGAAAGCCCGCCCTCGCCGGTATTGTGATACGCATCCGCAATATCCACGCCTTTATTAAGTGATTCAACAGCCTTGGCCGATAACGAACCAAAACTCATGGCCGACACATTGATGATCGATGCCGGGCGATACGGTCGTTTACGTTTGTTGTAGGCGCCCATGATCTTTGCGCAAGGCAAAAACGTCTTGTCAATATCATTTGGGTGGCCTTCTGCAACTTTAAATGGCATCATGGCGTTGTTCACGAAAATATGCTGATGTGCATAAATGTCTCTATCCGTTCCAAAACCTTCGTAGTTGTTTTCTTTTTTAGCGGAAGCATAGATCCAACCACGTTCGATACGATTAAACGGTAACTCTTCGCGATTGTTTGCCACTAGGTATTGCCGCAGCTCTGGCCCGATACTTTCGAGTATATAACGAATGTGCCCGATGATCGGAAAGTTATGACTTATCGTATGTTTCCGTTGAAAAATATCTCTGATAGCAATGATTCCCAAGACGATCAAGATCCATCCCCACCATGCAATGTTTGAGAGAAAATCACCAATTACTTCCATATTATTTTCCGAGGTAATCCATAGTTAGTTGAACAAATGCTTTGACACCGAGCTTCATTCCGCTTTCATCGATGTAAAAGTTAGGTGTGTGATGCGGAAAGACCTCTTCTGGTTTGGCATCTTTACTTTTTCCACCTATAAAGAAATAGAACCCAGGTACTTTCTCTTGAAAGAAAGCAAAATCTTCAGCTCCAGTAATGGCCTTGGCCAAAATGACATTCTCTTTTCCGGCCACCTTCTGTAACGAAGGAAGCGATTCGGCTGTTAAGGCCGGGTCATTATAGGTAATCGGAGCGGTGGTAGTAATCTCGACGGTTGCCTCACCCCCGTAAGCTTTTGCGATAGCAGGAACCATTTCTTCCATACGTTTGTTGATTTTTGCTCGCATATCATAATCTAGAGTTCTAACGGTTCCAATCATTTCAGCCGATTCAGGAATGATATTAAAGCGCACTCCACTCGTGATCTTTCCGACCGAAATAACGGCAGCCTCTTCTGTCAACGGAGATTCTCTACTGATGATCGATTGCAATCCATCGACAATCTTAGCCGAGATCAAGATAGGATCGACGCCCGTCCAAGGTGTCGAACCATGTGTTTGCTTTCCTTTTACTTTGATCACAAAGCGTTGAGATGACGCCATAGTTCCGCCTGGCTTATAATTGATGTGCCCGACTTCAAGTCCCGAAGAAATGTGCAATCCGAAAATGGCATCTACTTTTGGGTTTTCGAGGACACCTTCTTTCACCATTAATTCGGCACCGCCTTCTTCTCCGGGAGGCGCTCCTTCTTCAGCAGGTTGAAAGATAAACTTCACGGTACCAGCAAAGTCGTTATTTTTTGAGAGCACTTCGGCAACACCCATTAAAATGGCAGTATGCGTATCATGACCGCAGGCATGCATAACGCCTGTTTCTTTTCCGAGGAAAGTAGTTGTAACCTTAGATTTAAAGGGTACATCAGCCGTTTCGGTCACAGGTAACGCATCAATATCGGCTCTAAGTGCTAAGACCTTTCCTGGTCTTTTTCCTTTTAATATACCAACGACTCCTGTTTTGGCTACCCCGGCTTCAACTTCAAGTCCGAGTTTGCGTAAGTGTTCTTCGATCTTTTTACCCGTATTGAACTCTCGGTTTGAAAGCTCAGGGTTTTCATGGAAATACCGTCTCCATTCGATTACTTTTTCTTCTACATCATCGATCAGTCTTTCATACCCTTGCTGAGCAAATGTGATGGCCGAAAAGGAGAGGGCACAGGCCAAAAGTACTTTCTTCATAATCAAAAATTAATAAGTCTGTATTCGTTGTTTTGTAATTGAATCAAAGCGGTCATCGCCGAAAGAGCAAATTTGACTTCACGAAGTGCATCACTGCGTGTGATATTGCGATATCCAGCCGTTTGTCCGCATAGAATAATATCAACCCCTGCATCGTTCAAAGCTTTGATTAGCGGGGTGTTTGGGTTGTCAATCCCGTGTTTTTTGTGATACGCCTTATCGGTGAGTATGTCTTGAGAGGCACTTCCATGAACCACGAGAGCCACTTTCATGTTTTCAGGTTTAACACCATTTTGCGCATGCATGTTCAAAAAACGAGCAGCGGTCTCGATCAACGGATTGGGTCGATCATTTGCCTCGAACGTTCTTCCAACATCAAAAACCACTTTGAAAACACCGTTGGTATCCAATTCAAAATCCTGATCAGCAACCTGATAAACACCACCAAATTCAGCAATAATAGGGCCTTTTGATGTTTTTTGCTGTCCCCAAGCTACAACAGTCAGGGTTGTAAAGAGGACGGTGAGGAAAGCGTTTTTATTCATGCAGTTAATTTAGAGCTAAAGATATTTAAATTTTTTAGTATTTCTGTTTATAATTATTTGAAGGAATGCTTTATTGGTCGTATGAATATGGCTAAATTCACACTCTTATTTGAATGCTAATCGATTTACACGACATTGGAAGAATATTTAAGTCAACTTAACGAAGCGCAATTGGCCCCAACCTTGCAAAAAGATGGGCCTATGATTGTCATTGCAGGTGCCGGATCTGGTAAGACCCGTGTACTGACATATCGTATTGCTTACTTGATGCATCAAGGAGTGGATCCGTTTAACATTTTGGCACTTACCTTTACGAACAAGGCGGCACGCGAGATGAAGAAACGTATCGCTGATATTGTAGGGAATAGTGAAGCCAAGAATCTTTGGATGGGAACCTTTCACTCGATCTTTGCCAAGATTCTTCGTTTTGAAGCTGACAAGCTTGGGTATCCAAGCAATTTTACTATTTACGATACACAGGATTCGCAACGTTTGATCAATGCGATAATCAAAGAGATGGGGTTGGACAAAGATGTATATAAGTATAAACAAGTACAGTCGCGTATCTCTTCGTATAAAAACAGTTTGATTACCGTACGTTCGTATTTCAATAACCCTGAATTGGTTGAAGCCGATGCCATGGCCAAACGTCCAAGAATGGGGGATATCTATAAAGAATACGTGGATCGCTGCTTTAAGGCGGGTGCGATGGACTTTGATGATCTTTTATTGCGAACCAATGAATTATTGAATCGTTTTCCGGATGTATTGGCCAAGTATCAAGAACGTTTCCGATATATCTTGGTAGATGAGTATCAAGATACCAACCACTCGCAGTACTTGATCGTACGAGCGCTGTCTGATAAGTTTCAGAACATTTGCGTGGTAGGAGATGATGCACAGAGTATTTACGCCTTCCGCGGAGCGAACATCAACAATATCCTCAACTTCCAAAAGGATTATGACGATGTACAAATGTATCGTTTGGAGCAGAATTACCGTTCTACGAAGAACATCGTACAAGCGGCCAACTCTATTATAGATAAGAACAAGACCAAACTTGAGAAAGTAGTTTGGACGGCCAATGAAGAAGGGCCCAAGATCAAAGTGAATCGAAGCATTACTGATGGAGAAGAAGGGCGCTTTGTGGCGAGTTCGATCTTTGATACCCGCATGCAGGAACACCTTCCCAACGGAGATTTTGCTGTTTTATATAGAACCAACGCACAGTCAAGGGCGATTGAAGATGCGTTGAGAAAAAGAGACATTCCGTATCGAATTTACGGCGGACTCAGTTTCTATCAACGTAAGGAAATCAAAGATGTATTGGCATACTTGCGAATCATCATTAATCCGAAGGATGAGGAAGCATTGAAACGTGTCATCAATTATCCAGCACGCGGTATCGGACAAACAACAGTCGATAAACTGATTGTTGCTGCCAATCACTATGGACGTTCGATTTTTGAAGTAATGCAGAATATCGACAAAATTGACCTAAAGATCAATTCGGGCACCAAAAACAAACTTCAAGACTTTGTGACCATGATCCAAAGTTTTCAGATCATGAACCAAGGTGGCGATGCCTTTGCTGTATCTGAACATGTGGCCAAGAAAACAGGATTGTTGCAAGAATTCAAGAAGGACGGTACTCCAGAAGGAATCGCCCGAATGGAAAACGTAGAAGAACTCTTAAACGGTATCAAAGATTTTGTCGAAGAGCAAAAGCAATTGGCTGATACTACTGGAGCTTTAACTGAATTCTTAGAAGATGTGGCCCTGGCAACTGATATGGACAAGGACAGTGGGGATGATGATCGCGTAGCACTGATGACGATTCACTTGGCAAAGGGACTCGAATTCCCGTATGTTTATATTGTTGGAATGGAAGAAGATCTCTTTCCATCTGCCATGAGTATGAATACCCGCAGTGAGCTGGAAGAAGAACGCCGATTGTTTTATGTTGCATTGACTCGGGCGGAAAAGCAGGCGTACTTGACGTATACACAAAGTCGTTATCGCTGGGGAAAATTGATCGATGCAGAACCTAGCCGATTTATTGAAGAGATCGACGATCAATATTTGGAGTATTTAACCCCAGTGGAAGAATACCGCTACAAACCGTTGATTGACAGTGATATTTTTGGGGAAGTCGATAAAAGCAAGCTTCGCCTTAAAAAACCAACGAGTAGCGCACCGCCTAGCTATAAGAAGCCGTCTGAAGATCAATTGAGAAAGTTACGTAAGTTGAAGCCATTGTCTTCACCTTCTAATGGCTCGTCAAACAGTAACCTTTTTGATTCAGAACTTTCCGTCGGAAACGTGGTAGAACACATTCGCTTCGGAAAAGGAAAGGTACTTAAGATTGATGGTGTGGGCAATGACAAGAAAGCTGAAATTCAGTTTGAAAATGGAGGCATTAAAAAACTGCTGTTGCGATTTGCCAAATTAAATGTGATAGGATAATGGCTGAGTTTATCAAAATATATGATGAAAATCCCAACCCGAAGGAAATTGCCAAAGTGGTCAAAATTCTTCGAAATGGAGGATTGGTCATTTATCCCACCGACACGGTCTATGGTTTAGGCTGTGATATTACCAATACCAAAGCTTTAGAGCGTATCGCGAGAATAAAAGGGGTGAAGTTAGAGAAGGCTAATTTCTCGTTTATCTGCGCCGATTTGAGCAACCTTTCTGATTATGTACGCCAGATAGACACCGCTACGTTTAAGATTCTCAAGAGAGCGCTTCCAGGGCCTTATACTTTCATTCTTCCAGGAAACAACAGCCTGCCAAAAGTTTTCAAAAAGAAAAAAACGGTCGGTATTCGTGTACCTGACAATGCGATCGCTCGACTGTTGGTTGAAGAATTAGGCAATCCGATCGTATCTACTTCTATTTACGACGAGGACGAAGTTATTGAATATACTACAGATCCCGAATTGATCTACGAAAAATGGGACAACCTTGTTGACGCTGTCATTGATGGTGGCTATGGAGATAACCAACCTTCTACGGTTATCGACCTTTCAGATTACGAACCCGAAGTGATTCGTGAGGGCAAAGGTTCATTAGATGTACTGTAGCTGTTAGTGTCATTCCTGCGCAGGCAGGAATCTTTTCAAGCTTAAGAAACCCTACTTCGCAAGTACCATTATGTCATTAAAATACAAGCTCATTTAACTATTTGTATATGAGCGCATTATCCCCTTAAGATACCCTCCAAGTAGTTTTACCTGTTTTAAGATTCGCGGATTTACCCTCAACCATATTGAGGTTGTCGTAACTAATTTTGAGTGATGCTTCAAATTAGGGGCATCGCTATTGTCTAACTTAAACCTTTAAATTATGGGTACAATCACTGATTACAGGGATTTTGACAATCCTATCACAGACCTGTTAGAAGGGAATGATGCATCTGCTTTAACAGCGGCCGCTAAAGGCTTGCTTGAAGGAGATCTTATTGCCTTGGCATGGGGGAACAACACCTCAAGAACTGAGAAATTGGGCGTGAGAGATCTTCAATCGATCGAAGAAGCGTTCAAAAATCACAGTCTTCACGGTGGTTCTTCTGACCCAGTTGTAGGCGCTGGATGCTGCTGTACTTGTACACCAGCTTGCTGCTGTACTGCTGCTGCGGTTATCAAAGCCTCGTAAGGTTTACTTACTTAGGTGAGAATGGTAACACATTCTCACCTTTTAGCTAACATTCAATTCAATCTCAATATGGAAAACACAAAACTTAAAGTACTGCCTTTTCAGATCATAGAGCACGAAGACAAGGTCATCCTAAAAAGAGGCGTTTCTTCGATGATGATTCCTAACAAGAGTGCCTTGTTGGTTGTAAAGGTATTGCAGAAGGCATTGCTACAAGGGCCCAAGACCGCTAACGAATTGGCCCTATTGTTCGCAGGAAATGTACGAGAGATCATTCTTGACTTTATAGATCATTTAAGAAAGAAACGTTTCATCATCGCCGAAGACGAAACACCCGATAGTGTAACTGCTGAAGCGGCCCAAGATATTTTCTACTGGCACTTCAACAAGCACCAAGAGCAGGTATCTCAAATTCTCAACGAAAAGCCATGGGCATTCGTCGGCATCAATAAGATGAACAAGCAGATCATAGAAACGTTGCTCAAAGACGGAAAAGAAGGAATCATCGTGGTCGATGACCCGAGTCTACGAAACGTCGAATTCTTTGATGACGAATTTCATTTGACCGACGAATTCTGGAAGAGTGAAAACTTAATTGTAACTACCGATGATGCATTTGAGAAGAACACCGTTGATTACGGCTTTATCATTTCGGGGTCAGAATTTGGAAGCTTCTATCTTCTAGAACGCTGGAACAGTTTTGCAGTAAAGAACAAAGTACCCTTCTATCCAGTCGTTCTTCAGAACATGGTAGGCTATGCAGGTCCGCTAGTGATTCCGCAAGAAGGCGCTTGCCTCGAGTGTCTCAAAGCCAGACAAAACTCCAATAGCCCCAGGTTCGAAGAGAAGCGATTGGCAGAACAATACGCCTTCGAAGGACAAGATACAACCGCGTATCACAACACCATGCTCACCATGCTGGCACAGGTAGCCAGTTTTGACCTGATCAAGTTCAACTCTAACATTCAGTGGGAGATTGGCACCATTAGAGAGATCGATCTATTGAGTGGTTCGATGACGCGAAGAAAACTGATCAAGGCACCACGATGCAAAACCTGTAGCGATGCGCCAAAATTGCCATTGATCAATATTAGAAAACAGATGACCACCGATGAGGCTTGGGCCGAAATCGAACAAACCGTAGGATATCATGAGTAGCGATCTAATCACACCCATCAGACGGCTTACCCATGCGTTGCCGCATCTTTTGGACCCTAAAGTGGGTATCATCACAGGAGCAAGCGAACACGCCATAGAGGTCGATTCACCAAAGTTCTTTCGATTCAATGCCATGGCTGCTAATACCGAAGCCTTTGGTGATTACAAGAACTTTGCGGTAGGAGGTGGTGCAGCCACCACTCGCGAGATCGCCCTAGCCAAGACCATTGGAGAGTGTGTAGAGCGCTATTGCGCCGCCATTTACGATAAAGAACCTTTTCCGTTAGTAAGTTATAATGAGGCCCCCTTCAAGTGCATTCATCCAAGAGATTTTGCACTGTACAGCCAAGAGCAAGTACATCATCACGAATTTATGTTCGATGATTTTACCGAAGATTCACCAGTACGTTGGGTACCTACCAACAATTTGAGTAATGGTGAAACAGTGTATGTTCCTGCTTCTATGGTGTACGTTCCTTATTTCTTCTATGAGAACGGAGAAGAAACACCCATAGTGCAACCCATCTCAACAGGTCTTTCTTGTCATTGTAGTTACGAGGAAGCCGTTGTAGGAGGCATCTGTGAAGTGATTGAACGTGATGATTTCATGATCACATGGCAGGCCAAACTCTCACGTCCAAGAATCCGAAAAGAAACGCTGAGCGAAGCCAATAAAGACCTGATCCGGCGCTTTGAAAAAGTGGGATATGAGATTCATGTGATGGACATCACCAACGAAACTAAGATTCCTGGAATCCTTGTGGTTGCACGTAATCATAACACCTCTTTTGTACCCATCGTTGTAGCCGCTTCAGTTGCCATGAGCCCTGAAGAGTCGGTGCGTAAAGCGTTAGAAGAATTGGCGCATACAGAGCGCTATGCCTATCAAATTCGAAATGAATTACCGCGTTTAGAGCCACACCAAGAATTTGATAACGTACTCGGACAAGTACACCATGTGAATTTCTGGATGGATCCTGAAAAGACCAAACACGCCGAGTTTTTATATGCTTCGGAAGAGTGGAAGGATTTTAGTGAAATGCACGATTTCTCTTCATCTTCTCCTAAAGAGGAAATGGAGACGTTGATCCGCATTTTAAAGGAAACTGGATACGACGTATTGGTCTCTGATATTACGACGGAAGATATCCGCAGCCTCGGAATGACGGTCATTAGAGCAATCATCCCAGGATATCATCCATTGTTCATGGGATATCACAAGCGTCCGTTAGGAGGGAAGCGCCTTTGGGAGATTCCGCAGCAATTAGGATTTGAAGGAATCACCAAAGAAACAGGAGATTATCCGTTTCCGCATCCGTTTCCGTAGGCCATTTATTAATTTTAAAACCACCCACTATGTTAGACAGCATTTGGAAAAGTATAGAGTTTCAGCAAGATACTGAGACTCCAAGTTGGGAAGAATTCCACGAGAACTCAAAGACCGGACACTTTGACAAAGCCTTGACCAATGAACAAGTGCTTGCCGAAATGGCCAACCTATACGAGAGTTTTCCGTATGAAAATTACAAAAGCATTCCGCTACCCGATACGTTTGCGCCAATAGATAATTCGTTGCTAGAGTCTGTTTTAAACCGAAAGACGCCTGCTGAAATGGCACCTTCGACCATCACGCTAGAACAATGGCGAACAATCCTGCATTTTGGATATGGCGAAACACGAGATAACAAGGACAATGAGTATATCTCTCGACCATTTCGCACCGTTCCTTCAGGCGGAGCCTTATATCCATTAGAATTGTATTTCTTTTCTAACGGCTTTATCGAAGGTCTAGAGCCAGGGTTGTATCATTATTCACCAGCACAAAACGCAGTGCAATTGATTAGACCGGGGGATCACCGAAAAGTGATTGGTGAATCGCTGGTTTCTTTTCAGTCGCATATTGCCGATCAATTGTCAGCCATCATTTTCATCACCGGCGTATTTAACCGTTCGATATTTAAGTATCGCAACAAAGGCTATCGTTTTGTGATGATCGAAGCCGGACACGTAGCGCAAAACATCAACTTGGCCGCAACGGGTATGAACCTTGGTGTGATCAACATTGGGGGGTACCACGATCGTATGATGGACCAGTTTCTCGAAATTGACGGATTGAATCACTCTACAATTTACTTGAATGGAATCTGTGCAGGAAATTCATAAAGCCACACCCGCCAAAACCCATGGGAAATTTACCAGAGGTCCGGAGAAACCAACGTTTAAAACCCTTCGTTTTTCAGATTGGGATGCGTTGAAAGACCAGCTTCAGGTAAGTGATCTTGCCAAACAATGTGTGTTCTCAGACCTTTCTGAAGGCGCATGGAAAGGACATTGGATTTTGGGGGAACTATGTGCACAGCTGGGGCTCGATTTTGAAGCGAGCATTCAGCCCGAAATTGGGCACAGTACGCAAAACTATCTTCGCTACGCCGATACCGTTGGACGGTTGATCGATAATGAGAGCGAAGGAGATAAGAACTTTATGCTTTCGTACGCCTATTGCAAAAAGCTACTGCAGGCGATTAGTTCGAAAGGGATTCGAAATGTAGTGGTGTTTCCGCCTAAAGAAGGACATGCCTGGGGTGTTGAAAACGTTCAGTTTTTGACCTTGTTTTCTCAAGCACTTCAATCTACAGACTGCGAAATCGTCTTTGCAATTGGAGATTCGATAACATCTATGCCAGAAGAGTGGGAGGCAGCTGTTCAGCAAACGAACGCTGCGAATAAGAAGAATGCCAACTACCGATTGCCAGGAATCTTACCCCAAACCGTCGCCGTAGCATTGAACAGTTCTGATGTGTTGAATCTTCAGAATGGAATCAGTATACTGCCTCCAACCTTTGGTGTGGACAAAACCGTATTTGAGAACGAAATCTTCGAAACACTCGAAGACCATCTTCAGGTATACCTTGCATTGCACGGAGAACATGCATGTACTATTTCCTTTTTACGAGCCGAAGCTGGGAAACGTTTTGCTGAAGGGGGGTATGAGATAGCATTACGTATTCTCGATTACATCAAATCTTTCAATATTTCTGAGGAAGAACGCGCATCTGTGGTCTCGCAGATGCAAAACATACGCATCGCACTGATGGATTTCGACGCGGCAGCGGCAGGAGAGCTTCCTACTGACAACCTTCCGGATGAGTATAAAGCATCCTTATATCAAAGCAAGGCCTGGGGCTTGGTGATGACCAATCAACCTCAAGAGGCAGAAAACTACTTCGAAAAAGCACGAACGTATCTGAAACCTGAAACCTTTCCGCGTTTATATCTGTACTTGTTAAACATTTCCGCTTTGAACAAGCTACGCCTCGGAAAGATCGAGACGGCCTTTGCCTATGAGAAGAAGATCGAAAAACTCTTAGAAGAGCAAGAATATCGAGATTGGCATATTCAATACATCAATGCCATCAACCAAGCGCGATTGTACAAAAAAGAGCGTGATTTGACGATTTCTGAACAATATTATAAAAGGGCATTTGACATTAACTATCGAATCAAGAATGAAAGTGATCTGTTGTACACCAACTTTTGTTTTGCACAGTTAGAAGGGCTCAAAGAAAACGAAAAGCGCGCCTTTATCTATTGGTTGCGAACCTGTGTACATTGGCTTAGCAATGAAACGCCAGAAGCCTTGGCACCAAGGGTGGCGCAAGCCATTCTGCGAAAGCGTTTGTCCAATCGCTCTGGGCATGTTGAAGACATATCGAAGGCGTTATTGCAACAACTTACTGAAGCTGCAAAACAAGTGGGTATTCCGTTGGATTTTGAGAATGAAGCAGTAGTACCTTTTACTCGAGTGGATGAAACCATAGTTACCAAAGAAAAAGCAATAGGTGGCATAGGAATCGGTCTTTTTATTACTTCGGAAAAGATCACGACCCATTACAGCGGACCCAATTTCAACGAACTCTCGAAGTTGGTATTGCAGCTACTGAGAACCGTATTAGGGATCTCGGAAGAAGAAACCATAGGAACTATAGTAACCGACACGCAATTCGGAAGCGAATTACCATCCAACCAGTATGAACTTTTGGATGTTTGCATACGTCATCAAGTGGATCGAATTCAATTTGGGAAACAAACCTATGAGTTGAATGTTGAAGATGAACGTCAATTGTTCTTAAAATCAACGGTTCAAATTTGCCCTGCATTACGTTATATCGAACCAGGAGAACAAAGAGTTACGGTGCATTATAAGAGGTACTTTTCGCCTAAGAAATTAGCAACTGAAGCCAATACCGTATTGCGATTGTTGAATCAAGCAAGCGAAACACTTTCTGTGGCACAAGTCATCGAAAGAACCTTAAATGGTAATGAGGAAACCGAAGCAATAGAAGTGCTTATAAACATGGAAAAAGACCGCTTGATTACCATTCAATATAATCCGAAAAGTGTATGAGCAAGATCGTACTTTCGTATGAACAAGAACAGCAGACGCAGTCCCTTCTTTGTTGGGCGGCCGTATCGCGTTCGATAGCGAAGTACTTTGGCAAAACAGATATGATTGCCCAGGAAGACTTGGCACAAGAGGTCTTTGGAGAACGGTATAACCGGGTACATCGTCCGGCAGAGGCACTGGCTTTCGTAGGTCATCTCAAAGAAGAAATAGCGCGCCCTTTGACGCTCAAAGAGATCGAGAACGAACTCTTACACAATCGCCCGATTGCAGCATGTATGCGCTTTTTCATCGGATGGCATTTGGCCGTCATCTACGGTATAGACAATGCAACCCTATACATTGCAGACCCTTTGTTTGGGCACTCGAAAATGTCACTTGAAGATTTTACAGAGCGCTACCGCTCCCATCATTGGACACATTCATACCTTACCAGACCATAAAAAAAGCACAGCTTATTGCTGTGCTTTTTTGTATAGTGTTTGTGCTGTTTTCTTATTGTCCACCAGCTTCGCTAAGCGTTTTCATTTCCTTTTCGATCATATCATAGAATTGATCGATCTTTGGAAGAATTACGATACGTGTTCTACGGTTGGTAGCACGATTATCAGCGTTGTTGTTATCTACAAGTGGTACGTAGAAGCTACGACCAGCAGCGATTAACTGTTGTGGATTCACATTTAACTCCTGCAATACACGAATGATGGCAGTAGAACGCTTCACGCTTAGATCCCAGTTATCTAAAAGAACACCTTTCTTGTACGGTACGTTATCAGTGTGTCCTTCCACCATACACTCAAAGTCTGGCTTGCTATTAACTACTTTCGCTACTTTGGTCAGAACTTCTTTGGCTCTTGACGTAACGTTATAGCTTCCGCTCTTAAATAATAACTTATCAGAGATAGAGATAAATACCACGCCTTTCTCAACGTTCACTTCGATGTCTGGATCATTGATACCTACTTCCTTCTTAAGGCTCGTTACCAAGGCCAATGTAACACTGTCCTTTTTGGTCAAAGCATCTTGTAGACGTTGAATCTTCAGGTCCTTTTCTTGCAAACTCTCCAAAGATTTCTCAAGGTTTTCGGCCCCTTTGGTGGTTAGCATGGTAAGGTCTTTTGTACTTTCAATAAGTCCTTTGTTCGTCTTTCTTAGATCTGATACCTGATCTTGTAATCCTTTCGTTCTCGCAGAAAGTGCTGCTTTTTCCTCTAAACAAGAGTTCAGTTTCACGGTAGCCGTATTAAGAAGGTCCTGCGTCTCTTTTTGCTTGGCCTCTAAGGCAGCAAACTCTTTCTTAGAAACACAAGAAGAGAAGATCAGCGCCATTCCCGCAGCCATTAAGATAATTCGTTTCATAGATGAAATTCGGTTTTTAATTTTATTGATTACGATTACCAAAATTACCAAAAAATAAACGATAAGTTTGGTGTTAACATACATTTAGTATTCTATTGTATGTTCTTTGTACGTTTTCTTCCTATTTACGAAATACCCCCATACTATAGACGTTATCTGATAGTGTTTTAAGGAATTTTTAGGAAGAATACGCTTTCGGCGAAAGTGATTTAGTCTTGCATAAAAGTGTAAGTGGGCCTTGAATACGGCAAAGAAATGACTTCCCTTACCTTGTGTCAAAAAGCGAATAGCAGCAAGGCCGTCTAGCAACATTCTGCTAAAAATAACAGGAACTAGATCTTTTCCTTTTAAGTTCTTGAGAAGTAAAAACAGAGAATTCCTGAAATTGAGATAGGTTTTCTTCGGATTTTGTTCTTGTAGTGTTGCACCGCCCACATGATATACCACCGAAGATGGAACGACCTTGATACCATATCCTATAGATCGTGCTCGCCAACAAAGGTCAATTTCTTCTTGATGGGCAAAAAAGTCTTCATCAAAACCGTTCAGTTCAAAGAAAACTTTCGACCGAACAAAAAAACAAGCGCCGCTGGCCCAAAATATATCGGTAATGTCGTCATATTGACCTTGATCTTCTTCTAAGGTATCGAAGATGCGTCCGCGACAATAGGGATACCCATATTTGTCTAAATACCCTCCCGAAGCGCCTGCATATTCGAATTTACTTTTGTCCTTGTGGTCAAGAATTTTAGGTTGAATAATGCCTGTATCGGCATCAGCTTCAAACTGTGTGATAATAGGAGAGAGCCATCCTGAAGTAACTTCGACATCAGAGTTCAGCAAGCAGAATATATCAGCTTCCACATGCTTCAATGCGTCGTTATACCCTTTGGCATAGCCTCCGTTCTCGGCATTCTGAATGATATGGATATCAGGGTAGTTGGTCTTTACAAAGGCAACCGAATCATCAGTAGAAGCGTTATCGGCCACATAGATGTCAGCTCTCTCAGAATGTTGTATTACCGAAGGTAGAAACTGCTCCAAAAGAGCTTTTCCATTCCAATTGAGTATGACGACGGCTACCTTCATGATTTAAAATAACGCGTATAAGATGGAATATCCCTTAAAAATACATACTTTTCGTTTTCATAGTCCATTTCACAGAAAAAATGAGAAAGTCCGTTGGTGACCATCAAAAGCTCTCCTTTTAGCACCATGTTGTACCGAGCGATCTGATCAAAGGTCTGCTGATCAATTTTGATTGATGGGGCTTTGCATTCGACCAAAAGAGAGATGCTTCCATCTGGCCTATAGACCACGATGTCGTATCGTTTACGTAAACCATTGACCTTTAGCTCTTTCTCTATATTGATCAAGCTCTTCGGAAACCCCTTTTCTTGCAACAGCCATTGTACAGTATGCTGACGTACCCATTCTTCGGGTTGTAGCACTACAAACTTTTTACGAATTTCGTCAAAGATGTAGGCCTTATTTTCGCTATTTTTGAAACGAAACGAATATGCTGGAAAATTGAGCTGCTGCATCGCACAAATTTGAGGATTTTTTTTGAATGGATGAAGTAAAACACATAGTGACCGATATTAGAAACGGTCAGATCAAGCCCATTTACTTTTTGATGGGTGAAGAACCGTACTATATTGACAGGATCGCCGATTTTATCGAGGACAATATATTGGCCGAAGAAGAAAAGGGGTTTAACCAAATGGTGCTGTACGGTCGTGATGTTACGGTTGATGATGTAGTGGCGAACGCCAAGCGCTATCCTATGATGGCAGAGCGACAGGTGGTGATCGTGAAAGAAGCACAGGATTTGTCACGAACTATTGAGAAGCTGGCTGACTATGCCGAAAATCCCCAACCAACAACAGTTTTGGTCATGTGCTATAAGTATAAAAAGATCGATAAGCGCAAGAAACTCTACAAAACGGTTACCAAATCAGGCGTCATTTTTGAAAGCAAAAAACTGTATGAAAACCAGGTCTCAGACTGGATTCGCCGCGTACTTAACGGAAAAAAATACAGCATTGCACCCAAAGCTGCTCAAATGCTGGTTGAATTCTTGGGGACTGACCTCGGGAAGATCAACAACGAATTACAGAAACTTCAATTGATCCTTCCTGAAGGAAGTCAGATCACTCCAGAGATCATCGAAGAGAATATCGGAATCAGTAAAGACTTTAACAATTTTGAGCTGCGAAAAGCGGTAGGAGAGCGAGATGTGATGAAGGCCACACGCATCATCAATTACTTTGCTCAGAACCCAAAGGACAATCCCATGGTTGTTACCGTAGCCTTACTCTATAATTTCTTTTCTCAATTATTGCAATACCATGGATTACGCGACCATAATCCTAAGAGTGTGGCAAGTGCATTACGAATCAACCCTTACTTTGTAGGTGAGTATAGCACGGCGGCCAAAAACTACCCAATGAAAAAGGTAAGCCGCGTGATTTCGGTGCTACGAGAAGCTGATGTAAAGAGCAAAGGAGTAGGTGCAAGCAATGTTCCGCAGGGAGATCTACTCAAAGAATTGTTGGTCAAAGTGATGGCATAAAAAAAATCGACTGACTTCATAGGCAATCGATTTTGTCATCCAGATACTCTCTTTAACTGGCAAAGGCTAATGTCCTCACATCTAGACATCTAATATATATCAAACCGCGTGCCAAAGTTAATTTTCTAGGCGATGCAGGTCGTAAACTGCAATGCGGTCGTCTAACACACCTTTCTTAGCTGCAGCTACACAAAGGTCGGCCCAAGTTTCGGCCAATTCGTAGAAGTCGTTGTACGTGCGTTCCTCTTCATATCCATTAAGTAATGCATTGATAGTGTTAGAGATGTACGCAAATCGAATTCCTTCAACAAGTGACCAGAATACGATCAACAAGGCTTCTCTCTTTTCATCAAAGCCTACCGATGGGTCAATGACCATTCCAAGACTCGTATAGAGTAGAGTAAGAGTCACTGAGGTATTCTTTAGGTCTTCAAGTTGTTTCTTTGAGAGCCCTTCGTCAATATCGTAATAGGCATCACCATAAGGGATTTCCTTAGGCTCGAACCCAAAATCGACCAATGCTTCGCAGGCTTCACCTTTAAAGGCGTAAAGGTCATCATCGATAAACATTCCGTAGACATAATAGAATTCGAAATTGACTACCAATCGCAGTTCTTTGTCATCACTAAAATGAATGGTGAGTCCGCCATAGTCCTTATCGCTTAAGTACACAGACGGATAGGTACATTTGTTATAGTCGATGAGTTTTGAGGTGAGTGTTCTGAAACTGTTCAGACCCTCTTCGAATGAGCGATCCAAGGAGAAGGTTAGTGGTTCACCATGGATCGTTGAGATTTTCTTAAATAGTTCTTCGTTCTTTTTCATTGTCAATGATTTAGTTTGGCATAAAAACCCCTGCTTCGTCGAATTGCTTCGATTGCGGCAGGGGTAGCGTTTCCAAATGTTAGTGAAATTTAATTTTTAATAACCTACTTTAAACCTTATTAGCACTACTATTCAGAAACTAAGGCATTACGGCGGATCTTGTGTCCGTTACTCCAGTATTCTTCGCTGTAAAGTCCCTTTTCATTATTTGAGGCGTATTCAATATAATTCTGTACACTTTTTACCAATTGAAGGCTGTAGTCAAAGCTTGTGGCCTTTCCTTTATCAAAAGGCGTCTCACAAGGCACGTTTCTAAACCAACGCATCCATTCGGACGAAGCATCTGTTCCAGCCTCAGGAATAGGTACTTTCGGATTATTGAACATGGGTAAGATATTGCTGACTACAGGGTACTGCGCTGTGCTGTGACAAGACATACAACTAGAGTACGGGTTGTCAACAGGTCCGTTGAGTCTTGATGCCCAACCCAAGTGCATGGCTGGTAAATCTTTAGAATCGTTGATAATGGTCTCTGTCAATGTTTTATTGATGATCGTTTCGGTAGGAGTGGGGTTGTAGCTCGATTTGTTATTGGTAGGGTCGTTACCCCACATAATACCTACAGGCATTAGGTTGTTCCAGCGGTTCTCATTACCAAGTGCTCCATTGTATACAAAGGTTCCGAAGACCCAGCCACCTGTACTGATTGCTCTCGGATCTTTGACCATGATGTCCATTTGAATCAAGTTTACAGGATGCTTAACTCTGGTCGTATCCGTTTTTACGCCAGTAACGTCGTATTTATAGATATAGGCATCCCAGCTCACAGGATTTTCGAGATAGGGAACTTCGTTGCTTTCTAACGGAACATATAGAAGTTTCGCCACAACTGTTCCGTCGGGAAAGCCATCAAATTCAAAGAAAGAATAGTTAGGTTCTGGTTTGTTCCAGACCTTTCCAATAGCATAGCCCCCCAAATCGTTATAGAAGCCAACGGCATAGGCGTGTGAAGTAGATGTTTGGGTTGGAGCTAACATCTTTGCTGCCACGGGCCCCTCTTGTGTGAGTCCGTGAAAACCTTCACGACCGTTAGGCCCCCAATGTTGCCATGGCACATGGTACCAGTCACGTATTTTGTTATCTTCTAAAAAGAAAGAATTTTCATAATCTGTGGATGCGTTTCCAGCAAAAACATATTCTTTCACAGCTTGCATATATGCGGCCCAATCTGTTTTGAAGTCAATAGATAATATGGCCTCAACATCTTTGTCTGGCCCTGGGTTTTTATACGGAAAGTCATCACTTAGCTTAAAAACCCTCCCTTGATAGGTCTCAGGAGATTCCATAAAGCCAAAATCGGGAAATCCGATTCGATCTTCTACTGACGCTGCCATAGGTTGAGCAGCCCCAGAGGTAGCATCTTCAACTACCGAAGTACTTGTCGTTTCTTTACACGAAAGTAAACACAAGCTGATGCATAGCGCTAAAAAAGAGTAAGGAGTTTTCATGATCAATTTGATTGGTGTTAATTGACCTAAAGATATTTTGCACTATTAGAAAACGGAAGCGCGAAAATATCCCTTTATGAAAACAGGTATTTATACGGGGATAGAACCTTTAAGTGTTGGACAGTATATCATTCATCTGATCGATCACATGATCTACGTTCTTTTTATTGAAGTACAAAGGACCTTTTATCTTGATCACATTATCGTGTGGACCATCGGTGCTTACAAGAATATGCCGATTTCTCAATTCGTTTTTAAGTAGAAAAGCCAAAGCTGTGTTAGGAGTTTGTGCTTCGTCAACCATTTCGATACCGATAAACATACCGCTACCACGAACATCTCCAATGACAGGGTATTGCTTTTGCAGTAGTCGTAGCTTTTCCATAAAATAATTTCCAACTTCTTTTGCAACCTGCTGAAGCCCTTCTGTTTCGATCACGTCTAAAACGGCTTCTCCGACAGCACATGACACTGGGTTGCCACCGAAAGAGCTAAAGAATTCCATTCCGTTTTCAAAGGACTTGGCAACAGCTTCTGTCGTTACAACGGCACCTATGGGATGTCCGTTGCCCATGGGTTTTCCGAGAACGACAATATCTGGGACGACCTCATGCATTTCAAATCCCCAAAAATGATCACCCAAGCGCCCAAAGCCAACTTGCACTTCGTCACTAATACACAGGCCACCTTGCGCTCGGATCACTGGATATATTTCCTTCAAATAATCTTTGGCTAACGGAACTTGTCCGCCACAACCTACAATAGGTTCAGCTATGAAGGCCGCAATTTGATCTTTGTGTTCATCAATTTGCACAATGGCTTTCTTTGCATATTGTTTTCCAGCGGTACCGTCATCGGTGCGATACGGTCCGTTATACGTATCTGGAAGTGGTGTTTGCAGGGTGTTCGATTGACGCCCGCTTCCGCCTTTATGATTGTACTTATAATGACTGATGCTGATGCCCATTTGCGTGTTGCCATGGTATCCATGTTCGATGACCATCACCTTTTGCAAGTTGGTGTGCGTCTTTGCCAATCGTATGGCCAGATCACTTGCGGCACTTCCTGAATTCACAAAGAACACTTTGTTTAGTGAGGGAGGAAACTTGTCCAAGAGTTTTTCAGCATATGATGTTAGGGAGTCGTATAGGTATCGGGTGTTGGTATTCAAAGTAGCCATGGCTTTTTGCCCAGCTCTGACAACTGAAGGATGACAATGCCCCACTTGCATAATATTGTTATAGGCGTCTAAAAAAGTATTACCCTCTGCATCGTACATGTATTGCAAAGCAGATCGCATCATGGGTATGGGGCGTTCATAGCTAGTGGAAAGGGCTGCACTGAGATGTTGGTTACGTTTGTTAGCCAACTTAGATGTGTCCTTTTCAACAGAAGAAGGGTATCTGCAAGCTTTTCTAAAGGTGTCTTGGGCCTTCAACGGATTGATGGCAATCCATTGATGCAATAATTTCCATGCCGACTTTTCACTTACGGTGATGTATTCTGAATCAGGTTTCTGTTGTTTGGTATACGCCGAATTGCAAACGCTTGTGCATAACCTTCCGGCAATCAGGTAGTACAAAACATCAAGTTCGCTTTCTTTTAGAGGAAAGGCTTCGTGAAAACCTTCCACAATTGGAATAGCCCATTGTAGCGGATCTTCCTTGTCAAACATGGCATAGGTAAGGGCGATGGCCAGATCGTTGATCACGGGCGCATAACACATATCGCCAAAGTCAATGATACCAGAGACCTTTCCGCCTTTGGTAAGCACATTCCAGTCATTGGCATCGTTGTGAATGATTCCTTTTCTAAGTTCGTACTGCCTCGGAAGCACGTGTTCTTCAAACTGAAGAAAGAAATAATCGACCAACGTGCGATCCATCGGATCAGCAATACAGGATAGATATTCCCGATTCACCAAGCAATGCTGCAAGTCCCATCGGGTTACCTTTGCCGCGATCACAGGGTCAAAAGCTCCCAGTAGTTCTTTGTTCATTTTTCCGATGAAGTTTCCGAAAGAACGAAATAGGGAAGGGGTGTGCGAAACTTCGGCTAAAAACTCTCCTTCTACAAAACTGAGAATACGAAAAGTGCCTTCTTCATTTGACACCATTGATTCACCGGTCTTCGTCTTAAATACTTTTGGAAATTCTTGACCTTCAATCGCTGAGAGTCGCTGCAATAACTTGTGTTCTGCATCTAAGAGCGCTTGTGTTTGACCGTCGTTATCGTGAATCTTTAAGACGGCATTGTAGGCATCTGACCTTATATGAAAATTAAGGCTGTCATATCCCTCAAGTTTCTTTGTCTTTGGGTTGTGGATGCCGTAAAAGGTTTGTAGAATGTGCTCGAAATCCATGGCGTTTTTGATAGACTTTCCAAAGGTAGGTAATCATGGTGTACAAAAAAGACAGAATCCCCAAAAATGAGGATTCTGATGATATGATATCAATGTGTGTTAATATCGAATAGGGTCAATTACTTTCTCATGGAATTATCCAAAGCATATTTACCGGCACCAATCAGTGCAATACCTAGGAAACCTAAACAGTACAATAACGGAAACTCTTTCTTTCCGAATGGGTCGTCTGCGTGAAATACAAAGGCTGCGAGAAACATAAACAAGGCGACGTAAGCCGCTGCTGGACGTGTCTTCAATCCGATGATGATTAAAACAGGAGCCAATACTTCTGCTAAAACAGCTAAGATCAATGTAAGCGTTCCGGGCATTCCCATGACTTCTGGAAATTCGATGTTACCGCTAAAAAGCGTTTTCAATTTGGGGATTCCGTGAGTAAGTAGTAGGCCAGAAAAGCCAATTCTCATAATGGCAAGGCCTAGGTCGTGAAATCTAGTTTTCATAATTCAAGATAAGGATTAGTTATAGGTTAAAGCTAAGAAAAAGAACTCAATCGACTAAATAATGCACATTATCAATGCATTGTATTGACAAAAAATGCCTCGTCAAAAATACATTTGACGAGGCACAAACCACTATTCAAAACCTAATCAACCTAATTTGTAATAAAAGGATCGTTGAACTTACTATCTGTGGTGATGTTTGTGTCTGTTAGGGTATTCATGAAAGCAACCAATGCCGCTTTCTCATCATCGGTCAAATTGAGTCGAATGGGGTTGTTGGTACCTGGCATCCTTAAACGATTGTCTAATGCGGGCCCTGCTTGTATACCACTGTTGTAGTGCTCTACAACTTCTTCTAAGCTATCAAAACGACCATCGTGCATAAAATGTGCAGAAGTGGCCACATTTTTCAAGGAAGGTGATTTGAAAATCGTAGTTTCACCAGCATCCAACCCATTACTCAAAGAATTGTCATTCAATGCGAATGTAGGGGCTTGATGACAGCTGGCACAACCAACACCACCTTGTGGTGGTGGATCAAGAAAGAGCGATTTCCCGAGGTTTTCTTGTGCAGTAAACTGTGGAAAATCTGCGTTGATGCCATTGTCTGGGGCAGCGGGGTTATAGTTTTGCGCATAGGCCGTATCGAACTCGCTATCTACTGATACCATGCAACGAATGTATTGTGCCATAGCAAATTGCATACGTTGCTCTGTGATGGCGTCATCACCAAAGGCCATTTCAAATAGCGGGGCGTAGTAGGGCAATTCGTTGAGTTTCTCAATCAGTGCTTCCATGCCTCCGTTGGCGGCATCAAAGCCCATTTCGACTTCATTTTGTATGGGTTGCGTGGTTTGCTCTTCGAGCGTTGCAGCTCGTTTGTCCCAGAAGAAATTAATCCCTTCATAAAACTTGGCATTGAGAAGTCGCATCGAGTGCGCTCCCGTGACATCCACACCATTAAAACCAACACTAAAACGTACTTGATCCGTGAAGGCCAGATTCTGTTGGTGACAACTCGCGCATGATACTGTATTGTTGATGCTTAAGTTTTTGTCAAAGAATAACACACGACCTAGCGTGGCTCCTTCATTGGTCACTGGATTATTGGCAGGAGTATTATCGTTGTTCAGCACCTGATTGTTATAATGCACTGGATAATCCTGATTTTCATAGTCTGGTAAATTGCTGATGTCAAGATTCAGGTAGTCTGCAATAGTGTTTTGAGCGTCTTCGACCTCTATCGTCGAATTGGTAATTGTGGTGTCATCGCTACAAGCGGTCAAAAATAAAATTGCGAACAAAAAGACAAGGAATTTTCTCATAAATATGGATTAGGTTAGACGTAGTGTTAGCGATGATCTTGTGGTTTGGTCAATAGTTTGCGTTGCAAAAACTGCGAAAAGTTTGCGTTGCATTATATACTAAACCCTAGTTTTTACAAAAGGTTTAATTGAAAGTGAAAAAAACTGCTAAAAATGATCTAAGAGATGTATTTGGAAAGTATAGGCTTCAATTCTTCGGTGTCAATGGGTTTTGATAAAAAGTCGAAGCAACCCGCATTTTTGGCCTTCTGTTTGTCTTCTTCAGTAGTGTAGGCCGTTTGCGCCACAATTGGGAGTGAAGGACGCATGGCTCTGATACGTTTTGTGGCCTCATACCCGTTCATAATAGGCATTTTGATATCCATAAGTACTAGATCAATGTTTGGGTTGGCCACGCAAGCATCTACGGCCTCTTGCCCATTCTTTGCTCTCTGAATATTTAAGGAAAGATTCGGCATCTTCTCTAGTACTGTTTTTAAATAGAGGTAGTTTACTTCGCCGTCTTCGGCAATGAGTACATTGTGCGTCTTTATGCTTTTTACATCTTCCGTTGGTTGCGCATCACTTTTCGAAGTTTCTGAAGTGTTCACCTTTCCAAAAGGAACGGTTACGATGAATTCAGAGCCTTCACCTTCCGCAGAAGAAACCGAAATATTACCACCGAGTAGTTTTGCATTCTCTTTGGCGATCGAGAGTCCCAGACCCAATCCGCCGGAAATCATGGCCGTTTCTTGGTGCAACTGCTTAAAACGTCCGAAAATGGAATGCAGTTCTTTCTTTGGAATGCCTTTCCCTGTATCTTTTACTGATACTGTGAGCTTCTTTCCGGTTACAGAAAAGGAAAGGTCTATGCTGCCTTTTGTTGTGAAATTCACTGCGTTGTCCAATAAATTGCTCACGATCTTGCGCAGTTTGCTCTTATCAATGAACACCGTGTTTGGCACGTCACCTTGCTCGTGAAGATGCAAATCAACAGCGGTATTACGAACCTTCACTTCATAGATGGAATATAGTTCATACATCAAGGCGGGAATGTCTGTTATTTCGGGGTGTACCTTGATCTGCTTGGTGTCGAGCTTGCTGATCTCTAAAATGTCATCGATGACACGAACCAACTGATTCCCACTATTTTTAACGATTCGAGCATATTTTGAACGTTCTTCTTCTGTAAGATCAGCATTGTTCAGAAGATCCGAGAAGCCCATGATTCCGTTGATGGGCGTGCGAACTTCGTGTGAAATATTTTGAATGAAGGCGGTCTTAAGGCGATCGCTTTCTTCTGCCTTTTCCTTGGCGAATCGCAATTGAGCGGTACGAACGTCGATACGGTGTTTTAAGTAGGCATTGATGGCCAGGGTAAGAATCAGCAAGGTTATCACCAAAGAGGCCAATGTCACCCAAAATTTAAGTTGTTTGTAAGTGGGTTTGACAAGCGTATAGGACCAATTGTTATAGATGTCTTTTTTTTCTTGACTTGAAATATTGGCAACGGCCTTGTTGAGAATCCTACTTAGAATTTGTTGATCTTTTCGCGATGCTATACCAAGCGCATTGATGTAGTTGACTTCGCCAACAATGACCATGTTCTTATAGTTCTTATTATTGATGAAGTAATTGGCCACAGACTGAAAACAGGCGTATGCATCGACCTCACCATTACCCAATTTCTCGAAACCTTCAGCATCATTTTGAACTGTAACGAGCGCAAGGTTTGGATGTTCGGTCCTTAGGTATTCATGAAGGGCGTAGTCCTTGATCACACCAACTTTTTGACCATAAAAGGAACGCAAACTTCTTTTCTTTCCCTGATATTGTTTGGACACGAGCACATGTGGATGAGTGACCAAGGGTGGTGTAAAGTTTAGAAACGCTTTTCGATCTTCTGTTTCTTGAATCTCCAGAATTACATCGGCTTTATATTCCTTCGCATCCTTTAGCACTTCTGACCAATCATCATAAATGACCTGGTCGAACTCATAATCTAACTTTTCTTCAATGAGGTGAACAAAACCAACGAAGATGCCGTCAACATTATTTTCTTCATTGATAAATTGATACGGTGGATATGTAGGGTTTACTGCAGCTTTTAAGTTAGGGTGTTCATCCAACCAATTTCTTTCTTTTTCAGAAAGAATATCATGATTGGTGCATGACAACTGAATAAGTGACAATACGACAAAGAATCTTTTAAGTAAAGATCGTAACATGGGCGACTGCAATAAGGGGATAGGTTGTCTATCAAATATATTCAATTTTTATGACTTGTGTTGGAGTAAGCAGTTGATAAACAAAAAAATCCCACAAACTGCGGGATTCTAATTTATATGCTTAAAAACTTACCTGAGTTTTGGATAGTTCTCAGGGTTTGTCTCATGCATGATCTCGTATACTTTTTCGAAGATGTCTTCGGCATTGGGTTTTGAAAAGTAATCCCCATCGGTACCGTAAGCAGGGCGGTGCTCTTGAGCTGCCAATGTTTGCGGTTTGCTGTCTAGATATTGATAGGCATTTTGCGTTTCAAGGATTTCTTGTAAGATGTATGCGGAAGCGCCTCCGGGGACATCTTCATCGATGACCAATAGGCGATTTGTCTTCTTGACACTCTCTACAATGTCATGATTAAGATCAAACGGAAGCAAGGATTGTACATCGATAACTTCGGCATCGATACCTACTTCGAGTAATTCTTTAGCGACTTGCTCTACGATTCTCAACGTGGAACCATAAGAAACAAGTGTAATATCTGCACCTTCCTTTACAGTCTCTACAACACCTACAGGCGTTTTAATACTTGCCAGATTGCTAGGCAATGTTTCCTTTAATCGGTATCCATTCAAACATTCGATGATCAGGGCAGGTTCGTCGCTTTCGAGCATGGTGTTATAAAAACCTGCTGCCTTGGTCATGTTTCTTGGTACGAGTACATTGATTCCTCTTAATAGGTGAACCAAGCCTCCCATTTGAGAACCTGAGTGCCAGATTCCTTCTAAACGGTGTCCACGTGTTCGTACGATCAACGGAGCCTTTTGCTTTCCGACGGTACGGTAGAGTAGTGTAGCTAGGTCGTCGCTCATCACTTGCAAGGCATACATGAGGTAGTCTAGATACTGAATCTCGGCAATAGGGCGTAAACCACGCATAGCCATTCCGATACCTTGACCAAGAATAGTAGCTTCGCGAATACCTGTATCAGAAACACGCAGTTCTCCATACTTCTCTTGAAGTCCTTCGAGTCCTTGGTTCACATCTCCGATATTTCCAGAATCCTCTCCAAAAACTAGGGCTTCTGGATACTTATTGAAGATCTGATCGAAGTTATTTCGTAAGATAACACGTCCGTCAACTTGTTGCGCATCATCATTATAAATGGCATCTACGGCTTCAATCTGTGTGGCTTTCTTATTGGTCTCACTGTACAAATGTGAACTATAGTCGGGCTGTGTTTTTGCGTAGAATGCATTGATATATTGCTGCAATTGTCCTTTTTCATCAAAGTCTTCTTGAGTAATGTACCTTAGCGTTCTTCTTGCTGCAGAGATGACATCCTTTTTGCCAGGCTCGTCAATAGAAATAAGGTCGTGCTTGATCTTATTGATAAAGTTCTTATTGCTACTTTTTTCTGCAATCTGTCCCAATAAAGTAGCAACTGTGTCTTGATCGTTCTTTATCCCTGAGATATATGCGCTCCAAGCTTGCTTTTTTCCTTCTCTAACTTCTTTCTTTATCGACTTTTCTAGTGCCGTGAGTTCTTCTTCTGTGGCAATTCCGTTATTGACCATCCAAAGCTTCATCTTCAAATTGCAGTCATGCTCTCTTTCCCACGTCAAACGTTCTGGACTTTTATAGCGTTCGTGCGAACCAGAAGTAGAATGTCCTTGCGGCTGCGTAAGTTCTTGTACATGAATCATTACGGGAACGTGCTCATTTCGGGCTACAGCTGAAGCCTTTTGGTACGTTTCTATGAGTGAAGGGTAATCCCAACCGTTGACTACAAAGATCTCGTAGCCGTTTGTATCTTCTTCTCTTTGAAACCCTTTAAGGATTTCTGAGATATTTTCTTTGGTAGTTTGGTATTTTGCAGGCACTGAGATTCCGTATTCATCATCCCAAATGCTGATGACCATTGGTACTTGTAATACGCCAGCTGCGTTGAATGTTTCGAAGAAGAGTCCTTCACTTGTACTAGCATTACCAATGGTTCCCCACGCTACTTCATTTCCGTTGTCTGAGAAATTGGTAGTATCAATACCTTTGACGTTTCTAAAGATCTTAGATGCTTGTGCCAATCCTAACAATCGAGGCATTTGACCTGCGGTAGGAGAGATGTCTGCGCTTGAGTTCTTTTGTTTGGTAAGGTCTTTCCAGCTTCCATCTTCATTTAAGCTATGCGTTACGAAGTGACCGCCCATTTGCCTTCCAGCAGACATCGGCTCGGCTACAATATCGGTATGGGCATAGAGGCCTGAAAAGAATTGTTGCGGTGTCAATTCACCAATCGCCATCATAAAGGTCTGGTCTCTGTAATATCCTGAGCGCCAATCTCCATTTTTAAAGGCCTTGGCCATTGCCAATTGCGGTACTTCTTTACCATCGCCAAAGATTCCAAATTTGGCTTTACCTGTCAACACTTCTCTACGACCCAAAAGACTGCATTCGCGGCTGGTGACGGCAATTTTGTAGTCTACCATCACCTGGGCTTTGAAATCTTCGAAGGAAATATCTTTTTGGGTATCAGTGTTTGTATGCATAGTTTGGAATTATAGCGCGCACAAATTTAACAAATTGTGTCGTCATTTGCAATGCCTAATACCGCTAAAAATTTAACAAATAGTCAGCGAAATAGCTATTTTTTTGTTAAATGCTCAAAAAAATCAAATTTTTGAAGATTTGATTGAAGATATTCTATTTTGACTAGAGATTTTTAGAACCACTTTCTGGTGAACAAGTTGATCAACGTACGTGGACTTAACGTTACGATGAACCGAATTTTCTCTTGGTAGTTGGGTTGAGAAAGCTCCCATCCGTTATTGGAATACACAGGAAAGTAGAGTTCAAAGTAATCTTCAACTAGATTTAGTCTGATACCTGAATCGTATACAAAACGAGGTTGGTCACCAACACTTTTGATAAACCCAACATCACCATAGCCTTCAATCCATCGCCAAATACTATAACTGGCGTTTCCGGTTAGGATCCAATCATCTGCGAAAGGGTAGGGCAGTCTTGATTTGAAACCGCCTTCGGCAACGATCAACTGTTGACTAAATATACCAGAGTCCTCTGATCTTCCGAGGTAATCATAATCAAAAAGGTAATCTGTTGGTCTATCTAAGGCGTAGCTAAAGAAATCTGAATTTGTCTCATTATAGATAAACTTTCCGGCGAACAAACGAAGGTTTAATTGGCGGTTATTTTGAAACAGTTTTCGGTATTCTAGATTGAAGGACAGCTTCGAGAAATTGTTAGCCACCTGTAAATCTGTAAAGAACGAAAAGAATCGAATGGCACCTGGATTGGCATAGGTATATCGAGCATTGAACACACTATAATCTGGGTCCGAATCGACACTTGGGTCTTGATCTCTTATTACATTCACATGTCGTAATGTGAAGAATTGCTTTTCGTTTGACCTAAAATCGTTAGGCCTAAAACCAAAGGAAACCCATGGAGTGATCGTTGTATACCGCAGATCAGGCGCGTAATGAAAGGTGGCGCCTCTTAATCCGTATTGAGCCAAATAAAGGCTACCATCATTAATATTGCTGGTAAATGAAACTCTCGCCGAACCAACCAAAGCCTTTTCTTTGGTGGCATAACCAGGTCGTATGTCATAAATGAATGGTTTGTTCAGGAAACTCTTATTGTAAAAACGTAGGGCAGGAGTAAGTCCGTCATAAATATTGAACGTAAGAATAGGAACATAAAAGATCTGGTTATAATGTGGATCTTCGGTGTCCTTGAAAAATCGAAACTGGAACGGACGATTATTGAAAAAGAACCCTTTGAGGGACTTCCAATTATCTCGCTGATTAAATTCGGGAATCACCTTATCATAATTGAGCACCAACTTGTTGATGTCCTGTTTTGGAATGGTAAAGGTCTTCTTGTCCTTTATGCCCAAATACCAATTTTTTGAGACAATCGAGTCGTTCTTGAGTCCAAATAATGAGATCGGCATATTGGTTCCGGTCTTGTTTTTTATGGTCACTTTCAATGAATCTCCAGATTTCTTGACCTTCTTGATCTTATAGTCTATTTGCTTTCTCGTGTCTAAATATTCATTGAAGAACCAAGTGACATCCTTTTTTGCATTCTTTTGCAAGATGGCTTCAAAATCATCTGTGTCAGGATCTTTTAATAAAAAGGAATTATAAAACTCTTTGATGGTTTCTTCGATCGTATGGTCGTTTAGATAGGCATCGAGGTACTTAAGGCCGACACCGGCCTTGTATTTATTGGCAATCTTCTCGTTAAAACGTACCAATGAATCTTTAGGGGTGGTCAATGCTTGATCCAAGTTCTTACGTGCCATCAACATGTAAAGGAATGGATATTGATCATTGAAATCCATTTTAGCGAAGTTGTAGCTTCGTACGCCCCAAACCTTGGCTAGATTACCGGCAAGCTTCATATCTGGGTAATATTGCTCTACGTATTTCATCATCAAATACGTCTGAATCGCATCGGTCATCCACTTCTCGGATCTTGGGTCTAGTAGGATGGTGTTTTCCAAATAGTTGTTGATCAACGTTTTTAGCAACGTGATGTCAAACTGAAACTCATCGGGAAATGGACGAATGAAAGAAGGGAGCTGATTGAGCCCGTAAACGGGGTTCTTTTTGTACTCGGCCTGTGTTACCAGTATTTTTTTATGAGGATACGCCCCAAGATTTTCTGCCAAGAAATAGGCCATTCTGTCTATAACCAAAGCCTGAGTGACCTCTGGTAACTTGTCATCCTTGATATTGGTGACTAAGGTGTACTTGTCCGTTTCGTACTCGACGAAATCATTTGTCTTATAAAAAAGGAGCTTAATGTCGTTACGATCTGCACCTTTTAGGATGATGCGATTGCTACCATTATTGTTGTCAACTTCCTCTTTTTCTAGTTCTGTGATCAACTGGTAGTTCTCGGGATAGCTGAAATCTATTTCATACTTCGCCTTATCTATATAAAGGTCATCCAGATCTTTATTGCTGTATAAGGTCCAGAATCCCTTGTTATTGATAGCAGGTGTCAAATACCAATACCGAAGGTTGAAGTTGTTGCTTTTGGTAAAGCCGTACCGGGTGAATTTGGAATTTGGAATCTTGATTCGATATACCAACCTCAGCGTAACCTTTTGTCCCGGGTAGAGGGTGTTGTTGAGCTTCAGCTTTAAGATGTCTGATTGATCCTTCAAGCGGCTCCAATCCAAGTTTGAGAATTGAGAGTCCATCACGGTGATGATCTCTGTATGCCCACGGTCTCGCTTTTTGGCCAGGTGTAGTGTACGGTTGTATTCCTCAGAAAAACGCTTGGAAAGCGGTGTATTCTTATCAGTATAGGCGTTGGCCCAATCGTTTAGATAAAGCGTATCAAGCGGCCTGTTGGTGCTATTGGTGAAAGTCAGCTCATGCTGAATGTTGAGCAATCTTTTAGAAACATCTAAGGATGCATTTATACGATGCTCATTTTGACTGAAACCAATGGCAAAGGCAAGTAGATGTATGTAAAAGAGAAATTTTTTCAACTATTCTGTCACTATTTTTTTAAGAATTTGATTGTGTTAGTGTATTGGTCAGCTTGTACTTTAAGGTAATAGATACCATCTGATAAGATGGACACATCGATGTTTAGTTGCGTCTCACCGTCTATCGAAATGTTCTTAACTTCTTGTCCAAGTACATTGTAAATGGACATTTCAATTGACTCAGCACTTCTAGGCTCTATATTCAACGACAATGTGTTGCTTATCACATTTCCAGAGGTCAATGTAACTAAGTTTCTATCGAACGCTAATTCATCAATGCTCAAGGTTTCATTGGTTTGTAACTCCATTACCACAGGTAAGTGGTCGCTCATATTGAACAATTCATTACGAAGTGCAAACGAATAAGTCCCTGTGCAATTACTATCGTTAATGTTGTCGTTAAAACAATTTCCATTGTTTCCGTAAGCATCATAACTGTTAGTAACGTATTCCAATTCTGGATTTCCAGTCAAGTTGTCGGACATCATGATGAAATCAAAACGATCATCTAATCCACCTGTTGCCCCATCTGGGTTTCCAAATTCACTAATAATGTGCGAATTGGTTCGCAAGGTCGACTGGGTATGGATATCTTGAAACGAACTGCTGTTACTCCAAGCACCAGGTCGGTTAATAGGGTCCACAAAAGTAATGCCATTTGTTCCACTGGCGTTGATTATATCTTGATAAGCTGCTTCACCAGAGGTATACACGTTGAAATCTCCAGCAAACAACACATATCGATTGCTAAAGGTGGCAGCATTTGCGGTAAGATAATCTGTAAGCACTTCTACCTCAAGAGCCCTTCTTACTGGGTTATTTGGGTCAGATGAAGCATTTCCTGCTTTCAAGTGTGTAACAAATACTTCAAGATAGATTGGATTGGTCGCCACATCTGGAGTATTCAGCTTAAAAGAGTATCTATTGATGTCTCTAAGGTCTGTGGTCAATACATCTGCTTGCAAGGTGGCGGCGTTGTCCAAGATCAACTTGTCAGAATTGTAAAATGCTAACTGTTGCAGGTTATTACTGGTAGATTGGTTGTCTACCCAAGGCGCCATCACATATTTATTGTCGGGAGTTTGCAGGGCATTATCTAAAATGGTTTCACCTCCTTGCTCACTTTTTAACTCACATACCAAAAAAAGGTCTGGCGCATACGAATCAACGATCACATCAAGGTGGGAGATGCGATCAGGCTGCGTATTTGGAAAATTGAGTACGTTGTAAAACATCACTTTGATATTATCTTGTGAAACTCCATTAGTGTATATGCCCAGAAGGCATAAAAGTAGTAGTATTTTCTTCATGTCGAGGGGTTTTAAACGACCTAGAAATTCGGGCTTAAGTTGTATTCCTTATAGAACGAATTTAAGATCTCAATTACTTCATCTTCTGTATCTACTATTTTGAAAAGGTCAATATCTCCAGGACTGATATTTCCGAATCGTTCGAGAAGGGTGTCTTTTACCCAATCCATGATCCCAGCCCAGAACTCTGTGCCTACTAGGATGATTGGGAATCTTCCAATCTTCTTTGTTTGGATCAAGGTCATCGCTTCAAAGAGTTCGTCAAGAGTTCCAAAACCACCAGGCATTACCACAAATCCTTGCGAGTACTTTACAAACATTACCTTACGTACAAAGAAATAATCAAAGTCTAAGCTTTTATCACTATCGATATATGGGTTGTCGTGTTGCTCGAAAGGCAGCTCAATATTCAACCCTACAGAAGTACCTCCTGCAAGATGCGCTCCCTTGTTACCGGCCTCCATGATACCAGGACCACCACCAGTGATCACACCATATCCAGATTCTACAATCTTTTGAGCCACTTTAACGGCCAATTTATAGTACCTATCTTCAGGCTTTGTACGTGCTGATCCAAAAATGGAAACGCAAGGTCCAATAGCACTCATTTTTTCAAACCCGTTTACAAATTCTCCCATGATCTTGAAGATCGCCCAAGAGTCATTTGTCTTGATCTCATTCCAACCTTTGTGATGTTGTTCTTTTCTCATGTATATTCAAATTATTTTTTAAAAAGCCGTCTAAGGTAATTCTTTTTTTAGAAACTTGGCTGTATAGCTTTTTGGGTCTTTTACAACTTGCTCCGGTGTACCAGTACAAACCACTTGGCCACCGCCTTTTCCGCCTTCATATCCAATATCGATAATGTAATCAACCATTTTGATCACGTCCAAATTGTGCTCAATGATCAACACAGTATTTCCTTTGTCTGCCAATTGGTTCAAAACTTCCATTAAAACCCGAATATCTTCAAAATGAAGACCTGTGGTAGGTTCATCTAATATATAGAAGGTGTTGCCTGTGTCTTTTTTAGACAACTCTGTGGCCAGCTTAATGCGTTGTGCTTCTCCTCCAGAAAGCGTTGTGGATTGTTGTCCTAAGGTGATATAACCCAAACCAACACTTTGTATGGTCTTTAGCTTTCGTGCGATCTTCGGAATATGTTCAAAGAAATCACATGCCTCATTGATGGTCATGTTCAACACATCAGAGATCGACTTGCCTTTATATCTAATTTCTAAGGTCTCCCTATTAAAACGCTTTCCTTGACAGGTTTCACACTCAACATACACATCGGGCAAGAAGTTCATTTCAATGACACGAACTCCGCCTCCTTGACAAGTTTCACAGCGTCCGCCAGCAACGTTGAAGCTAAATCTTCCTGGTTTGTAACCGCGGATCATGGCTTCAGGAGTCTTAGAGAACAGGCTTCTGATCTCACTAAAGACACCTGTATACGTAGCTGGATTACTTCTTGGCGTTCTTCCAATCGGAGATTGGTTAATGTCAATCACCTTGTCAATATGTTCCAACCCTTTGATGCTCTTATAAGGCATCGGAGTTTTCACTCCGTTAAAATAGTGTGCATTTAGGATAGGGTAGAGCGTTTCGTTAATTAAGGTAGATTTTCCACTTCCCGAAACACCTGTAACTCCGATCATTTTCCCCAGCGGGAAAACTACATCCACGTTTTTTAGGTTGTTTCCGGTGCATCCCTTGAGTACCATCTTCTTTCCGTTGCCTTTTCTACGTTTCTTAGGGATTTCTATTTCTTTCGAACCATTGAGATAAGCCGCGGTAAGCGTATCATGCTTCTTCAATTGGTCGATGTTTCCTTCAGAAATGATCTCACCACCGTGTTTTCCGGCATACGGACCAATATCAATCACATGGTCTGCACGCTCGATCATATCTTTGTCATGCTCTACCACGATAACCGAATTACCAATATCTCGCAGTGATTCAAGTGAATTGATTAGTTTTTCATTGTCGCGCTGATGCAACCCGATGCTTGGTTCATCAAGGATGTATAGAACACCAACCAACTGTGAACCGATCTGCGTTGCCAAGCGAATGCGTTGAGCTTCACCTCCAGATAGAGACTTAGAGCTTCGGTTAAGGGATAAATAATTGAGGCCAACGTCTAATAAAAACTGTAGACGCGCATTGATCTCTTTCAAGATCTCTTCTGCGATTCTAAACTGTTTCTCTGAGAGTTCGCTTGCTAGTCCTTTAAACCAGTCGGCTAGATCAACAATATCTAGATGCGACAACTCAGCAATATTTTTTCCGTTTACTTTAAAATAAAGAGACTCTTTACGCAATCTGGCACCATTACATTCAGGACATTGCACTTTATCCATAAACTCCTTTGCCCAGCGTCGTATCGAGGTAGAGCCACTTTCGTCAAATTGATTTTTGATAAACTTGACAATACCTTCAAAATCGATTTTATAGTCTCTGGTAATACCCAGTGTTTTCGAAGCTACCGAGAATTGTTCCTTTCCTCCATACAGAATCACTTCCATGGCCTCAGCAGGAATATCTTCAATCGGATCACCCAAAGAAAACTGATAACGTTCGGCAATGGTTTCAATTTGTTTAAATATCCAGGACTTTTTGTATTCGCCAAGAGGAGCAATTCCTCCAGACTTTATTGTACTCTTTTTATTCGGAATGACCTTATTGATATTCACTTCGTACAATTGTCCAAGTCCGTTACAATTTGGACACATTCCTTTAGGAGAGTTGAACGAGAAGGTATTCGGTTCTGGATTGGGATACGAAATACCGGAAGAAGGACACATCAGGTTACGGCTAAAATAGCGCACTTTGCCCGAATCATTGTCGATGACCATGAGTACATCGTCTCCATGATACATGGCGGTGTTGATGGTCTCCATGAGGCGCTTTTCGAGTTCAGCATCTTCCGTGATGGCCAAACGATCGATCACAATTTCGATATCATGTGTCTTGTAGCGATCTAATCGCATGCCTTTCTCTAAGTCAACGATCTCTCCATCTACACGCACCTTGACAAATCCTTGCTTCGCAATGCTCTCAAAAAGCTCGCGATAGTGTCCTTTTCGAGACTTGATAATAGGCGCCAATACATTGATTCGCTTATCCATGAAATCTTTAATGATCAATTCTTTGATCTGCTCATCGCTGTAGCTCACCATCTTTTCGTTGGTGTTATAGCTATAAGCATCAGAGGCTCTTGCAAACAACAATCGCAAGAAGTCATAGATCTCGGTGATGGTCCCAACCGTAGAACGCGGACTCTTGGACGTGGTCTTCTGCTCGATAGCGATCACTGGAGAAAGACCGTCGATCTTATCAACATCAGGACGTTCTAATCCACCAAGGAACTGTCGAGCATAAGCAGAAAAGGTTTCAATATATCGACGTTGGCCCTCTGCATAAATGGTATCAAATGCCAAAGAGGATTTACCACTTCCAGATAGTCCAGTAATGACTACTAGTTTTTCTCTCGGAATGGTAACGTCTATATTCTTCAGGTTGTGCACTCGGGCACCCTGTACTTCAATATTTTCTTCGTAATTGGTCATAGCAACTGCAAAGTTGCGAAGTTACGATTTTGGACCCGTATAATAAAGCAGATAGTGCTTTGATTTTGTTAACAATAAAACCTACAAAACATGCAAGGTTTTATGCAAGATGAACTCATTTTTTTCTGAACTCTCATGTATTGGCTAATATAATATCGCTTTCCGTTAACTTGTATAGGGTGAGGCTATTGGTGTATCTATAATTTTGACACAGATATTGTTAAAATACTGAGGACTCCTCAATTTTTTACCAAAAGAAATATCATTTTTTTATTAAAACGTTAACCAATAGCAAATCCTCCTAATCATGAAAACGAAACTACTACTGCTGCTGTTGATGGCATTTTGCCCCTTCTTGCATGCTCAAACCACACCTGATTGTAAGGCTTCAGAGATTAACGATTCTTTTCTTCGGAATAATCCCGACGCCAAAAGAGCCCATGACGAATTCAATGAATATACGCGACAATTTGTCGAAGATCTAAATGCCGGAAGGATTGAAAGACGCGCAACCTATACCATTCCGGTAGTGGTACACGTATATGGTACCGTGCATAGCGGACAAACCGTGACTGAACAGAAGGTTATTACAGCACTCGAAAAGTTGAACGAAGATTTTAATGGGCTCAATGATGACTGGAACACGATTGACGCCAACTTTGATCCTATCAAAGCGACCCTTGACATTGAATTTAAACTAGCCAAGATCGACCCCAATGGTGCAAGCACCTCTGGAGTTGTGTTTTACCCCGCAGAATCCGGAATGGGAAATTACGGAAGCCCTGCAGTAGCCAGAGATGGTTGGGACAACTATAAGTACATGAACGTGTACATCACCAATGACCTATACGGCGACGGAGTGCTCACAAACTCTGGCGTAGCATGGTATCCAAACACCACCATGTCTGATCTTGACATTGCAAGAGTGGTCTACAATGGTGCTTATTTACATGACAACACGAATAAGGAGTTTGCTTCGGTGTTTACCCATGAGTTTGGTCATTACCTAAACTTGATACATACGCACGAAGGTGGATGTTCTGGAACTGACCAAGTGGCTGATACTCCCCAAGATACAAGAGATAATGGCGGCGGTTGTAGTGAGACCAGCGATTGCGGGGCATTGATCAATTATGAAAATTATATGGGATACAATGGAGCTGCAGGTTGCTACAAAATGTACACCCAAGGACAGGTTGCCAGAATGTTGGCAGCCCTTAACCATCCAACACGTCAGCCTTTATGGCAAACGCAGAACTTGATCGACACGGGTGTTGATGATAGTGTTACTTCTTTTTTGTCGAATGACACCCCCAATCTCCTAGAGGCAATTGCTAATGATGGAAGTTTTGATCAAACACCAGTGATAACAATTACAGGAACCACTTTTACACAAAGTAGTGGTGCTTTGGTTGAAAACACTCATTATACAACGAATCTTCCGGCAGGGCTAGATGTTACTATCGCGGTAAACAGCAATCAACAACTAACAGTTACTGTAACAGGAAACGCTGCGGCACACGCCAATGCTAATGATGCCAATGGTAGCATTACACTATTAGATGCTGCCATTACAGGAGGAGCTTCGAGCTTGGCTACAGCCAATATTGGGCTTAGCTTCAATTTCTTGGACCCCTATGAGATCATTTATGTAGATATAGAAGATCAAACGGTCAACTCTACCACGACCTGGGATCCTTTTGCGGTTCAGGAGGGAAGCGACCCGGCCTATGGAGCCTTTTATGAAAACGGAAACTTACGTTTTGAAACGTATCAAAAACCAATCGTTTGTGAAACGGGAACGCGCAATATCAGCTTACTTCCTGCGAATACGAGCATTACTTCTTCCAGTAATTGGGTAGACGGTGGTGCTTATCCGGATCTTCATGATCTTAGGACCAGCACCTATACAACCTGGGACGGACAACAAGGGTATTTTGGCTTTCAGGTACAAATCAATGGAAGACCCTGTTATGGCTGGTTTAGAGCCGAAGTGAATGCAACGGGTGACTCGTACACGATCTTTGATTATGCTTATAACACAGAGCCTTTTGGCACTATCGTAACCGGGGCTACCAATGGTGGTGTTGATATGAGCATATCACCAACCGGCTTAGGAGAAGATGCTGCCAACGATGGAAGCATCCCTGGGCAAGCCACATTAAGTCTAGTGACCAATGGAGGTACATTTACACAAAGTTCAGGCAACTTTGTTGAAAACACACATTATACCATTACCGGAGTTCCAGCAGGTCTATCGGCTAATTTGACTGTATCCAACAATACAACTTTGACCGTTGGATTCTCTGGTAATGCTAATGACCATGCCGATGCAAATGACGCCAACGTGACCGTCACCTTCTTAGATGCGGCCATTACAGGCGGCGCTAGTGTGCTTACTAGTACGTCTTTTTCAATAGACCTTGATTTCTTGGATCCTTACGGGATTTTCTACGTAGATATTGCAGATCTTACTGTAGATGCCAGCAATACATGGGAATTCTTCCGAATTGAGCAAGGAGATAATACCGATTACGGAGTGTTTGTTGATGGGGGAGACCTCCGTCTAGAAACCTATACAAAACCTTTGGTATGCGAAGGGACCACGCGCAACGTTACGCCCATTGGGTTTGATTCGGTGATTGATGATTCTAGCAACTTTGTAGATGGCGGAGCCTATCCTGATCTGCACAACATTAGAGACGCTTCATATACCGCATGGGATGGAGTCACAGGTTTTATCGGATTCAGATTTACCATTAATGGCAACCCTTGTTACGGGTGGTTTCGTATAACGGTATCTGGTGATGGTACTTCGTATACCTTGACCGACTATGCATACAATACACAACCCAATGGAGCCATTCCTACGCCAAGTGCTGGTGGTAATCCGCCAACAGCGCCTTCGGCTTTAGGAGCTACCGTAGATGGTTCAGCACAGATAACCCTGAATTGGACCGACAATGCCAATGATGAAAGTGGTTTTCATGTTTTTAGAGACGGAAGCCAAATAGCTTCACTAGGAGCTGATGTCACTACTTATGTTGACACTGGATTAACGCCTGAAACGTCGTATAGCTATCAGGTAAGGGCGTTTAACGCCAGCGGAAACTCTACTTTTTCGAATACAGTCAACGCTACAACGGATGCTGAAGGAAACACAGATTATTGTACTCCTGCTGCAAACTCACCTAGTACCCGTCACATAACCAATGTAGATTTTGGATCGATAAGTAATGGCACTGCTGATAGTGCAACGGGCTATGCGTATTACGATGCCCTGAGCACCAATGTAGAAGTTGGGCAGGGATATCCGATTACGGTGACTGTATCACACGGATTTGAGTTTACAACCGCAGGAAACCGATTGGCCATTTGGGCAGACTGGAATCAAGATCTTGACTTCAATGACCAAGACGAGCTCATTGCCACACTCAATAACGACGGAACTACTTCATATGCAACCACGATCAACATACCAAATCACGCGCTAGCTGGCAGTACACGTTTAAGAATACGTCATTTCTATGCCTTTGGAGCAGGGGATGTGGGTGATGCTTGTTCAGCCACCGAACCTGAAGGAGAAGTAGAGGACTACATACTAAATATCAGTGCAGGTTCAGTTCAATTGGCGACTAAAGTGTATCTGCAAGGTGCTTTCTTAGGCGTGGCCCAAGGAGTAAACCTGATGCGTGATGATTTAAGGGCAAACAATCACCTGCCAACAGACTCACCTTATGAAAACGGGGTTTCAGTAAATGCAAGTGTATTTGGCGATACAGGAACAGCGTCAGACAATATTGTTGATTGGGTGCTTGTTGAACTTCGTGACGCAACAACCAATACAAACATTTTGGCTTCAACATCTGCGTTACTGCAAAGAGATGGAGATGTGGTTTCTTTAGACGGAAACACTCCGCTAGCGTTTACAGTTGCTCCGGGCAATTACTATATCGCGATAAAGCATCGAAATCACTTAGGTATCATGACGGCCAATACCGTTGCATTGTCAAGTACAGTTTCATCCATCGACTTCACAGATGCCAGCAATAGTATTACCTTCGGAAGCAACGCACAAACGAGCTTCGGAATGCCATCAAACACCTTCGGAATGTGGGCGGGGGATGCCAACAATGACGGACAAGTCGTATTCCTGAATACAGGAGCAGAGTCTGTGACTATCAAACAATTGGTGCTAGACGTTTCAACCAGCGAGAGTCCGTTTGGAGCTTCAGTGTTTTATAAACCAACAGGTTACTATGCTACTGACTTGTATCTTGATGGAGAGACCATATTCCTAAATGCAGGGAACGAGCTATTAACCATCAAGGACAATATACTGGCTCATCCAAGTAATCAACTGTTCAATTCTGTTTTCTACGTGATCGAATCTCAATTACCAGAGAACAATATGAGAACTCCTACAGATAGAACGCCTTAAGTCATAAAACGGCTGCACAATACAAGGGGTGTATAGTAAGCATTTTATGATCAATAGCGCCACTCTCGTTTATACGGGGGTGGTTTCTTCTTTATACGCCGAAGCTTTACAGCGAAGGTGTATTGAGATGTGAGATGTGAGATGTGAGTACAAAGTATTAAGTACTAAGTACAGAGTGTAAAGTACACTGTTTTATCTTGAAATAGTTGAAATGTCAGTTCGAGCGCAGTCGAGAACGAGCACTGTTGAGTGCAAAATATGTTTTGTACGAAGATATCTGGCGAAACCAGTCGAGAACGAGCACTACCGAAGCAAAATATATTTTGACGAAGGTATATTTAGCGGTGAGTAGTTAGTATTGAGTACATAGTACTTCCCCTCTAGAAAGAGGGGATTAAGGGGTGTGTAAAAAAAGATTACTTCTATCGAATACTATACACCTCCCTTAGTCCCTCCTTTTTAGGAGGGAAAACCTTTAACAACATTGAAAAGAGAATAGTTTTGAACCAAGAACTAACAACTAAAAACTAAGAACCAACAACCAACAACTACTTCGCCACAACCTCACCCATATCCAACTCAAGGAACAATAGTTTGTGCGAAGTTGGAAGCTTAATACCACTTTCTGTAGTTTTCCATCCGTCCCAAGAGGCTTTGACACCACCGATAGGAATGATCTTTACCCACATGTCATACCCAATGGGGAGTCCGTTTTCATCCAAGTGCCATAGGTAGGAATCTCCGGGCGTAGTGCCGCCTTTTGTATGGGTGACAAGCAATGCCTTTTCACCGCCTTCAAGGGTGACCAGGCTTCGTACGACATTAGGTTCAAACACCTTGAACGGAGCAACTAGCCAATAAGAATCGTTGTTGAAGTAATCCCAAGCCTTGTTGATGATCTTTTCTTCTTGGTCTCCCAAAATTCGAACATCATTTTTGTAGACCTCACTTTTCTTTAGGTTAGAAAGGAAGAGTTTTACCCTGTAATCCTTCCATGACACATGTACTTTGTTGGCTGCTTTGAACCACTGATAATGATGCATCCCTTTGAAGGTCCACTCTAAGTAATGGGTGTTTTCATACGCATCATGGTTGATGGCCGTTAGCATCTTTTTGGCTAAGGCATCTGCGTCAGCACCCTGCGTTCCTTCGGGAAGCGGCTTGTTGTATACCAAGTACAGCACAACAAAACCAAGAAGGAGCAAGAGAAGTAAAGCACCGATTATTTTAAGTAGTTTTTTAAGCAGTCGTTTCATGATGGGTTCGTTTGTTCATGACAAATGTATAGCATAAAAGGCTTCCGCAGACAAGGACAGACAATTTTTCAGTTGTATAGGGTATGGTTTGATTGTTGTCTACTGATAGTAAAGGGGGTACAGAGCTCTTCAAACTAAAAAATGAAACGAATTTTCAAGTACATACGACACATGATGGCCCTTGTAATGACAGCTTGGATGCTAGGGATATCTAATGTCATTTATGAAGAAAGCCGAATGGTGCACGATACTCGCACGCGAACTGAACAGCAAGAAACCGTACCAGATGATGAAGAGGATTTAGAAGCATTGAATGATGTCGAAGCATATGAAACAGTCTGATCATTTGATGTTTCGAATAGTTTTGTGAGAGTTAAATTAAAGAGGGAGATCTGTACTTTATCCAATTAAATCTGTCCATCAAAAGGACATTCTACATTCGAAATATAGCAACAGAAGTTATCGAAATATCACTTCATTTAGCCAGTAAAGGCTAGCTGTCCGTCAAATTTGCAACCTTCAAAAAACGCTCTCAGGCCCCGTAAAATAAGCATTGTTACTTTTTGTTACGTCAGAAATTTTAAAAGGTTTAGATCATGAATTATACTTGTGAGCAACTGTATCAACAACAACAATAATTCAGATGAAGACCAACAACCCCTTAAAGGTAATGCTACCAATGAATAAATGGTGTAGTGTGCCCAACACAACGATTTCCAAACTTATTATCGGATTACTTTTTCTAACGTTTAACATAAGCTATTCCCAGACCACCTATTATTTAAACAATGTCGTATTCGATAGTGGGGCAATTGCAACAGGATCTTTCGAATACAATGCTGGTGTCTATTCTAATGTTAATATTCAACTGTCCAACAGTGCTAACCATGGAACTGTTACCTTAACAGAGTTCACGCCTATTTCTAGTACTGAGGTCCGATTCAAGATACCGTTTAGCCCGGACCAAACCGGAGACCCAATTTTAACATTGTCATTTCCTGAATCCCTAGATGTAGGAAGTCCAAATGTCGATCTAAACCTAGGGTCAAGTTCGTATATCGGCGCCTGCCTTGATGCTAATTGTAATGCAATCATAAGTCCTTTTGAAAATTCAATTAGTGGAAGCCTGACCAGAAATACACCAGACACCTATTATTTAAACAATGTTGTCTTCAACGATGGCGCTACGGCCACAGGATCTTTTGATTATAACCCCTTGGGAGGTGTGGTACAGTATACGAATATCAATATCACGATAAGTAATAGTCCTATTTTTGGAACGGCAACTTTTACCGCAGCACGCCCGTTTTCAACTAACCCAGCAACTGTACAGTTTTTTACACAGCCTCAAGGTATATCGGTTGGTGCGCCCGTATTAAATTTAAATTTCAACCCTGCCTTAAATATTACTAATAATGCAAATCTAACAGGGTTCACAGGAATATGTACTACCGGTAATTGCCTTGGGGTAGTCAATCCCATTTCATTCATATCGAGTGGAACGGTACGCACAAATACACCACCAACAGCTCTGTGCACCAATTTTACGGTGGCATTGGATGGAGCAGGAAATGCCAACATAAGTGTTTCAAACATCGACGCAGGGTCTACAGATGATATTCCTGGATTCACACTGTCTATAGATAAGAGTAGTTTCACCTGTACCAATCTAGGTGCTAATACCGTGACGCTGACAGTCACTGATGTCAATGGCGCTACCGCCAGTTGTCAGGCTACAGTAACAGTAGAAGATACGGTTCCACCAGTATTTGAGGTCTTTTCTGGTGGAGTTACTGTTGATAATGATCTAGGGATATGTGGTGCTAATGTCACAGTACCTATGCCAACGGTTAGTGATAACTGTGCTTCGTACACACTTACTAATAATTATACAAATACCTCCGACGCTTCAGGGTTTTATCCTGTAGGAACAACGGTGGTTATTTGGACAGCGACAGATCCATCCGGAAATATCACTAATCGGGCTCAATTTATAAATGTAAATGATGTAGAACCAGCAAGCATTACTTGTCCTTCAGATGTTGTGGTCAGTACCGACGCAGGTACGTGCAATGCTACGGTCACAGTGCCTCCTCCAACCGCCACAGATAATTGTCCAGTAACGCTTTCCAATAGCTTCAATGATACAGCAGATGCTTCTGGGGTCTATCCGATTGGAACAACAGTAGTAAACTGGTCCGTTTTAGAGGCATCAGGCGAGATTACTTTATGTAGTCAAAATATAACGGTCAATGATACGGAAGCTCCTATCATTAGTTGTTCATCCGATGTTGCAGTTAGTACTGATTTAGGAGTATGTACGGCCACGGTTACAGTACCTGCACCAACGGTTACGGACAATTGTTCCTTCACCTTAACCAATGATATTACGAACTCAGCAGATGCTTCCGGAGTATACCCATTGGGAACAACCTTGGTAACCTGGACCGCCACCGATCCTTCGGGGAATACTAGTACCTGTACCCAGACCATCATTGTAAATGATACAGAAGGGCCAACATTATCATGTCCAGCAGATGTTGCTGTAGATTGTGGCGCAACAGTGACCTTCAATAACGCTACTAATTCAGATGGTTGTGGCTTCCTTCCAGTTCCCGCATCAATACCTAATGCGGTAGTCTTGGGGACTTTTGGGAACAGTACTTATTTTATAGACACCAGAAATCTTCAAACATCATTTGCCTTTGCCGTTGGTGAAGCAAGTGGCTACGATTTGGTCACTATCAATACGCCCGAAGAAAACGAGTACCTCCGACAGCAAATGCTAGGTGTTGGAGTCAACGGGATCTTATTAGGCTACAACGATATCACTAATGAAGGAAGTTTTGTCTGGCAGAGTCAGCAACCTGCCAACTATGAGAATTGGGCCAATAGTGAGCCAAGTGGCACCTCAGATGATGAGGATTACGTGATTATGTTCAGCGATGGAAACTGGTATGATGGCCCTGGAAATGGTGGGGGACGGCTTGTCTATGAAGTTCATGACTATAGTGCAGGAGCGATTCTAGTCTCAGGTGTCCTTTCTGGGTCAACTGTTAATCAAACTACGGTGAATACGTTTTTTAGTAAAGATATCAATGGGAATAGTAGCACCTGTACACAAACCATTACAGTTACTGATACCGAAAATCCTATCATAACCTGTCCTGCGGACATGAGTATTTCTTGCCCAGAAGTAGTGAATTATAGCGCGCCTACAATTTCAGATAATTGTGGTTTCCTAGCAGTTCCCAATAGTATTCCAAATACTACCTTGCTCGGAACTTTTGGAAATAGCACGTACTTTGTAGGCAACATAGATTTAACAGCGTCTGTCGCCTTTGATACCGCTGTAGCCAGCAGTTATGATCTGGTAACCATTAGCTCGTCAGAGGAAAATGAGTTTATAAGACAGCAAGCTGCTAGCTTAGGTATTACTGTACCACTGCTTCTCGGCTATAATGATTTAGTTACAGAAGGTACCTTCGTATGGCAGAGCGGACAACCCGCTACCTATGAAAATTGGGAACCTGGTGATCCAACTGGAGGTGTGATCGACGAGGATTATGTATTATCTTTTGATGGAGAGTGGTTTGATATCACAGGAAGCGCAATTTCTCGGATTGTATATGAAGTACATGATTATAGTTCAGGTCCTATTCAGGTTACTGGGTTACCTTCAGGATCTTTAATAACCAGCACCACTACAAATACATTTTTTAGTAAAGATATAAGCGGCAATGTGGATACCTGTTCTTTTACTATTAATTTTTTGAACAATACAATTCCATCAATATCTTGTCCTTCAGACATCGATCTCAGCTGTTCGCAAGTTGTAACCTATAGTGCTCCTACTACTACGGATGATTGTTTTCTAACAGTGCCAAACGCCGTTCCTGGGTTTACACAATTGGGTGTTTTTGGAGATAGTACTTATTTCGTATCAGATACGACCATGACACCTCCTTTGGCATTTGCGATGGCCCAAGAAAACAATTTTGATCTGTTGACCATCAACTCATTTGAGGAGAATAGGTATATATTCGAAAGACTGAATTCGCTAACCATAGCTCAGGCTTTTCTTGGTTATAACGACGTAACTACAGAAGGGACCTATACATGGCAAAGTCAACAACCCGCTTTCTTTGAAAATTTTGATAGCGCCCAAAGTAATTCGGATAATTTGGATTATGCCTCCATTTCTCGATTTAATGCAGGGGGGTGGAACTATACTGAGGAAAATTCGATCATGAATGTAATTATAGAGTTTCACAATTATAGCAGTGGACGCCCGATCCAAGTCACTGGATTCCCTTCTGGAGCGTATATTACAAATAATATAGTCAATACATTTTTTAGTAAAGATAGTGCTGGCAATATCAATACGTGTTCTTTTACGGTGACTGTTGATAATGCACCACCAACGATTTCATGTCCTTCAGATATCAATGTGAATACAGATGCCAATGCATGTACCGCCGTTGTATCAGTTCCAACTCCGACATTTGATGATAACTGCAATGCAACCTTAATCCCTAGTACAGCTAAGGTAACTTACAACTACAGTAGTGAAGGAGGGTTGATCGACACACCTGCAAATCTCGCTAATGCAACCACGGCCACCGAAGATGTCTTGTTAAGGATTACCATAAGCGGAGATCATGGTTTTCAATCAGAAAGCTTCGTGCTTACAGGACCTGATGCAACGACAATTTTAGATGTTAACACAATTAATGCCGATTGTAATGAAGCAATCCAAACGGTCACAATTCCTATGGCTACTTGGAACACTTGGGTCAACACCTACGGGTCTAGTTTGACGTTTACCTTATTAGCGAATGGAGATGTAAATGATTTTTGTGATAGTTTTTTTCAAATCGACGCGATTAGTCTTGGTAATCTATTTCTAACGAATGACTTTAATAATACACAAGATGCTTCAGGCGCTTACCCTATTGGCACAACTACTGTAACTTGGGCAGTAACCGATTTGGCAGGCAATAGTAATACCTGTTTGCAGACCATAACCGTTATAGATACAGAAGCACCAGTTATTAGCTGTCCAGCAGATATTTCTGTGAATACAGACAGTGGACTTTGTACTGCTATGGTGAATTATAGCATGCCAACGGTATCTGACAACTGTACCCAATTTACAAACACGCTACAAAACGTCCTTAACAACTTTAACCAGTTTAACCAAAACATCACCAGCCTTATCCCCAATGTCTTTAACTTTTCAATGGATGACGCGGGCGGTGTGAATGGTAATGACATTCGTGATGGAGGTGATGACATGTATGATACCGGTAATATGATTAGTACAGACCTGAATGCAGGATCTATCAACTATTCAGACAACACCGTCATAGCTTCCGCAGCCTTTGGAACTAATGGGGTCTTCTTTACTCGTAAAGTAGATAATATGTGGCTTTTGGCTGCTAATCTAGATAATGTGAATAGCTTTAATATTAATGGCAATTTAGGTGCGGATAGTAAAAATACATCATTAGCTGATGGCTTTACCTCCACCATTACTGTAGCCGGTGTCAATTATAATCTATTCGTTAAGCGTGTTAGGGAAGAGGTTCCTAATGATGGAACCAGCGATCCTTCGGTCAACCACCTAATTATTATTCCTGAGAACGGAAGTGCCACACAGAACTTCTCTAATAACACCGATGATGATCAGCACCAAGTGACAGGACTCAGTGATACCAATAGACTGTATTACCTCTTATTTGCCTCTGAAAACAGTGGATTAGTTGATAATGCGACGATGGAAGCCATTGCCACCAGCTTCGTAAACAACGTGTTTACAATATCTAACATGGCAGTGCAAACGACTGGTTTGCCAAGTGGTAGTGCCTTTCCTATAGGGACAACTACAAATACCTTCGTGGCGACTGATGAGAGTGGAAATAAGAGTATGTGTTCATTTACGGTGACTGTTAACGATACCTCAGGGAATTGTAACGTATTAGTGTCGCCGAAGGCATATCTACAAGGAAGTGCTTTGAACTCTACCATTGCTACAGATGGACTCATGAGGGATGATCTAAGGGTAGGTAACTACATCCCATTAAATACACCTTACAGTGATGGGGCGACCATTAATAGTTCGGTACTTAGTGCTACAGGAGCTGATGCCATTGTAGATTGGGTCTGGGCAGAACTGCGTGATGCCACGGCTAATACCGCTATAGTTGAAGGAAAGTCGGCCCTTTTACAGCGTGATGGCGACATAGTGGCCATCGATGGGACATCCCCAGTGATGTTTGGTCAACTCAGTGGCGATTACTACATAGCGATCAAGCATCGTAATCATCTGGGTATTATGAGCAATAGTGCAATTTCACTAAGCAGTAGTGCAACAGTAGTGGATTTCACAAATGGAAGCACGGCGACTTTCGGAAGCCATGCGCAGACAAGTTTTGGTATGCCAACTGGTATCCAGGGGATGTGGTCCGGAAATGCCAATGGTGATAGCGAGGTGATCTTTTTGAACACAGGAGCCGAATCGGTAGAGGTAAAGCAGAGGGTGCTGGATGTATCAGCGGTCGAGAGTCCGTTTGGTGCCTCGGTTTTCTACAAGCCGCAGGGCTACTACGACGAAGATGTGAACTTAGATGGGCAAGTGATCTTCCTCAATGCGGGGAACGAATTAATACCGATAAAGGACAATGTTTTGAACCACCCTGGCAATGCCGTGTTCAATTCTCTATTCTACAAGATATTGGCACAGCTTCCCTGACATTGGTTATTAGCTACTTTGGTCATTGTTTAGAAAAGGGGTGAACGATGACTGCTAAAAGGCTCTTGGGATAGGCGTCAAGAGCCTTTTACTTTTCTAGGCTTACATAATGGGGACTGCTAGGACTTCCTGCCTGTATGGCTATAGAATCTACTATTTACCGCAGATTGCAAAGGTGACAAGGTATTGTTTTGTGATAGTCAATATTTCCATGTCTAATTAGAACCGTCACCTCAATCAAGAGCCTTAATTAAAAATGAAGATCTGGTATATCAGTTTTTTTATTATCCTTGCATATGGCTCAAAGAATTATCTGTTACCTCATTATATTTCTATCTTTTTCAACATTTTCGCAAGAAAGAGATAGCACACTGGTGCAATTAGAAAAGAATGTCGAACGGGCCGATAGCAATAAGGATAAAATAAAGGCACTCTCGCTTTTAGGAGAATATCAAGTAGAGTATGATATCAAAGAAGCCGAAAAGCACTTATCTGAAGCGCGCCAACTTGCTGAATCAAACAATGCCAACCCCGAGGATCTCGCCTTTATTTATAATCAATTAGGGGTGATCAACAGGAGAAAGGCAGATTATGGGCAGGCCACCGAATTATACCTAAAATCTAAGGATATCTATGAAAAATTAAAGGACACCAGCAATGTTGCGGATGTGATTCATAATATCGGTTTGGTATATCGTTACCAGTACCAGGACAGTGTCGCAATTGAGAATTTCAAAGTAGCCATACGATTGAATAGGCAAATGAAAGATACATTTGGTTTGGCTGCAGCCTACAATATGCTAGGGGTCTCATACAGAAGAATCAACCAATTAGATTCTGCATTGGCCAATTACGGAAGAGCAAAGGATCTTTTTATTGCGCTCGGAAGTGAAGATGATATTCGCGGAGTTGATGACAATCGTGCTGTTGTTTATTCCATTACGGGTCAATATGACAAGTCGCTACCTATAAAGCTAGCGAGCCTGGAATACAATAGAAGATTAGGAAAAAAGATGTCCATGTGTGTTGCGTATTTTGCACTATCTAAAGACTATTCGCGATTGAAACGTCATGATCTGGCAAAGAAATATGCGGATTCATCATTGCAAATTGCTAAGGAAGAAGGGTTTAGAGAAAGGATTACCGATGCCTATCTGAGACGAAGTGTGGTACATAGGAACATGAAAAATTTTGAATTGGCATATCAAGATTATCGAAAGTTCAAAAAACACTCTGACACTATTTATGGCCTACAATCTGCAGAACGCATTAAAGAGCTGGAATTACAATACGAATTGGAAAAGGAACGCAATGAACTAGAGACCTTGTCTGAGGAACGAAGAAACAAAATTCAATTATATGTTATCTTGTTCATTGCTGCCTTGCTAGTTGGAGGGTTGGTAGGTTATCTGTTATGGAGAAACTATAAAGCGCGTGTACGAATCGTAGCAGACAGATTAGAAAAGGAAAAGCTCAAAAAAGAACTACTTGACGAAAAAGTAAAAGTGTCTGAGGCAGAGTTGAGGTTTTTGGTTGCCGACAACAGCATGCGATTGCAATTCATCGAAGAACTTTCAAAACAGATAAAAGAGGATAAAAAGGGCACCATTTCGAATGACATCCTGGAATATACAAACTCTTTGATCTTAAGGCTTGACCAACAAATTGCCACAGAGAGCAAACTTTCATTGCTTCAGGATAAGATAGAGGAGGTAAATAGGGGATTTCATGAGAAAATAATGCATCTGTACCCTGAATTGACTAAAACAGAACGCGAGGTTTGCGCCCTATCTCGATTGAACCTATCCGTCAAGGAGATTTCCATTATTAGAAATAGTACCGTAGATGCTACCAAAATGGTACGCTACAGGATTAGGAAGAAGCTAGATATTCCTAAAGGTATAGAGCTTGAAAAGTTCGTTCAAAGCCTGTAAAACCTGGATTGTTACTTTTTGTTACGGCTGAAATTTTCGAAGGTTTGAATCATGAATTATTATTGTGAGCAACTCTATTAACCACAATAATACAAATGAAAATCAACAACCCCTTAAAGGTAATGCTCCTGACCCATAAGTCTTGTTGTATACCCAATACATCCATTAGCAGACTTATCGTTAGCCTATTTTTTTTAGCAACGAGTATCACATATTCCCAACAGACCACTTGGCGTCTGGATAATGTCACCTTCAATAGCGGCGCTACGGCTACTGGATCCTTCGATTTCGATGCATCTACAAGTACGTATTCCAATATCAACATCGCTATTGCCAACAGTCCGAATTACGGCACAGCAGTTTTCAATAATTCGATATCCGCTTCGAGTAATGCAAGTATTACACAATTTTTCACACAGATTGCTCCTGATTTAACCGGTACTCCTACGCTCATTTTGGCCTATACTCAAGCATTGGATTCTGGGAATAATACGATTGATATTGTCAGTGGAATTTCGTCCTTTCTTGCAACATGTAATACTGCTGATTGCGTAGGTGGGGGTATTGCCCCATTTGAAGATGTCGTTAGCGGAAGAGTTATAAAAAACACCCCTCCCATGGCAGTTTGCCAAAATATAACCATAACATTAGATAATTCTGGGAATGCAAGTATCACTCCTTCCAATATTGACGGAGGTTCTACAGATGATACCCCAGGATTTGCATTGGCACTGGACAAGACTGATTTCGCTTGTACAGACCTAGGTGCCAATTTGGTCACCTTGACGATTACGGACATCAATGGTCTAAGCGATTCCTGTACGGCAACGGTTACCATAGTTGACAATAATGCACCAGAGCTTACTTCAGTTACTGATGTTACCACAAACACGGTTTCCGGTGAGTGCTTTGCGAATGTCACCGTCCCTTCACCAGTGGTCTCCGATAATTGTTCCTTTACGATCACAAATAGTATTACAGGAACCTCGGATGCTTCGGGACTTTATCCTCTAGGAACTACCCTCGTAGAGTGGACGGCTACAGACCCCTCAGGTAATAGTTTAACATTTGTACAAACCCTTCAAGTTAATGATAACGAGGCTCCAGCTATTGTCTGTTCAGCTGACATTACAGTTAGTAGTGACCTAGGTATGTGCAATGCGAATGTTACGATACCTTCACCCACCGTCACGGATAATTGTACCTTTTCTAGTCCTAGTCTGATCAACGACTTTAATGGTACTTCGAATGCCTCGGGAATCTATCCGGTAGGGACGACCACGGTCACGTGGACGGCCACTGATGTTGATGGAAATAGTGCAAGCTGCACTCAACTGATCACAGTCAATGATACGGAAGCCCCAACGATCAGTTGTCCGGCTCAAATTATTACCGATATTGACCCTGGTATATGTAGTGCAACGGTGACAGTACCTTCGCCAACTTTTTCAGACAACTGTTCGGTAACGGTAACCAACGATTACACAGGCACGGCAGATGCTTCAGGTTCTTACCCAGAGGGATTGACTCGGGTCACATGGACCGCTACTGATGCTTCGGGTAACAGTACAAGCTGTGTACAGGAAATCATAGTGAATGACCCAGAACCCCCAGTGGCCAATTGTAGTTCGGATATCATGATTGCCAACGACCCAGGCATGTGCAATGCGATGGTCACAGTTCCTGCCCCGACGGTTTCAGATAATTGTCTCATCGCTTCAGTCATTAATGACTATACAGGCACTTCAGATGCTTCGGGAACCTATCCGTTAGGGACTACCGTAGTAACTTGGACGGTAACGGATGACGGGGGACGCACCAGTACTTGTACACAACAGATCACAGTGAACAATTCCATCGCTCCAACGATTAGCTGCGCGATCGATATCACGGTGAATAATGATGCAGGACAATGCAATGCCATGGTCAACGTACCGACTCCTTCAGCTTCCGACGATTGTTCGGCAGTTACCCTCACCAATGACTTTAACGGTACGTCGGATGCCTCGGGAACCTATCCTATTGGGACAACAATAGTTACCTGGACCGCTATGGATACTTCAGGGAACAGCAGTAGTTGTGTACAGAGTATCATAGTTACAGAATCAGTGGTTCCCACGATCTCGTGCCCTGCTGACATTAACTTAAGTTGTCCAGGACAGGTCAACTTTGCGAGCCCTACAACCTCTGATGATTGCGGTTTCCCTGCAGTTCCGACCACAGTCCCCGGATTCACTTTGTTTGGGTCTTTTGGAGACAGTACCTACTTTATCTCGGATGCTGCAATGACAGGCCCAGAAGCTTTCGCCCTAGCACAGGCCAATAACTATGATTTACTGACTATCAACTCTATGGATGAGAATGATTATATCTACCAAGCTCAACAAAGTCTTCCGTCAAATGTAGGCATATTTTTAGGCTATAACGATTTGGCTACAGAAGGTTCATTCGCTTGGCAAAGTGGTCAACCTAATTTCTTTGAAAATTGGAGACCGGGCAATCCAAATTCAGCTTTAGGCGAAGAAGATTATGTCGTATTTAATGTTGAGAAATGGTATGATGTTTCTGCGGCATTAACATTTCCAGTTGTGATTGAATTTCACGACTACAGCAGTGGTCGTCCTATACAAGTAGCTGGACTTCCTCCTGGTTCTGTCTTTACAGGAACCACGGTCAACACTTTCTTCAGTAAAGATATAGGTGGTAACACCAATACTTGTTCCTTTACAATAACCTCAGAAGATACTACAGCACCTACGATTAGTTGCTCTCCCGATATTGTGGTCAATGTAAATCCTAATGCTTGTACCGCTGGAGTTAGTGTCCCAATGCCCACCTTGGGAGATGACTGTGGTACAACATTGATTCCTACGACATCTAGAGTCCCTTACGACTTTAATACACAACGAGAATTGGTTGATACATTAGCCTTCTTGTCAAATATGTCAACGACAGCAGAAGATGTGGTGCTGAGAATCAGCTTTAGCGGAGATCACGATGATTTTGGAGCGCAAGAAAACTTTATCCTCAGTGGTCCTGATAACGTAATGCTATTGAATATGAGTGCGGAGCTATGTACTAGGGCAGAACGTGATATTATTGTTCCAATGAGCACTTGGAATTCTTGGATCACTACTTATGGGTCAGACCTTATATTTACACTTCAGGGAAAATCGAATGTACATAAAGATATGTGCCCGGATAGCCCAAGTTACTTTCAAATCGATGTTATCTCACAGGGAAGTTTACTACTCACTAACGACTTCACTGGTTTAGTGGGTGCCTCAGGTATCTATCCAATCGGTACCACAACGGTGTCATGGACGGTCACAGACCTTGCTGGCAATAGCAGTACTTGTACTCAGACCGTTACGGTCAACGAGACAACAGCTCCAAACATCTCTTGTCCAGCCAATATTTCAGTAAACAATGACAGTGGACTCTGCAGTGCTGTGGTGAATTATCAAATGCCAACAGTGATAGACAATTGTACCCTGTTTACCAATTCGTTGCAGAATGTACTCAACAACTTTAATCAAAGCCATCAGCTGGTAACTAGTTTGATTCCAAGCCCATTTGACTTTGCAATGGATGGAGATAATGGTGTTAATGGGCATCGGATTGACGACGGACTCGCTTTTACCGAGATAGGAGGAGGAGCTGATATGTATGATGAGGGAAATCTCATCGGAACTGACCTCAATGCAGGTCCTATCAGCTATTCAGACAATAGCATCATCGCCTCCTCGGCTTTTGGAACCAACGGAGCGTTCTTCACCAGAAAGGTGAAAAACATGTGGCTCTTGGCTGCCGATCTGGACAATGTCAATAGTTTCAACATTACTGGAAGTTTGGGAGCAGACGGTAATGGAGCTGCCGATGGTTTTACCTCTACAATTACGGTAGGAGGGGTTAACTATAACTTGTTCGTAAAGCGAGTTCGAGAGATCACGGTGCCTTCATTTTTTGAAAGTGATCCCTCAGTGAACCATCTCGTCATCATCCCTGAAAACAGCAATGCTACGCAGAACTTTTCTAATGATACCAGTAGTGACCAGCATCAGGTGACCGGACTTAGTGGCACAACTAGAATGTATTACCTGCTATTTGCCGGTCTAAATAGCGGTTTGGTGGACAATGCTTCTATGGAAGCCATCGCCACAAGCTTTATTACCAATATGTTTATCATCCCAGGCAACCTGCAACAAACAGCAGGACTACCGAGTGGAAGTGCCTTCCCGTTCGGAACGACCACCAATACCTTTGTAGCCACTGATGCCAGTGGAAATCAAAGTACATGCTCATTTACGGTGACCGTTAGCGATACCTCTGGAAATTGTAATGTATTTGCATCACCAAAGGCGTATCTACAAGGAAGTGCCTTAAACTCTACAATTGCTACAGACGGACTGATGCGTGATGACCTAAGGGTTGGCAATTACATCCCATTAAATACACCCTATAGTGATGGGGCGACCATTGATAGTTCGGTACTTAGTGTAACAGGAGCTGATGCCATTGTAGATTGGGTCTGGGTAGAGCTACGTGATGCCACTACTAACACTATGGTCATCGACAGCCAGTCCGCTCTATTGCAACGTGACAGTGATGTGGTAGCCTTGGACGGAACATCTCCATTAGCCTTTAATCAACCGGTTGGCAATTACCATGTAGCGATTAAGCATCGCAACCATCTGGGTATTATGAGCAGTAGTGCAATCGGACTTAACAGCAGTGCCACGTTGATGGACTTCACCGATGGAAGCACGGCGACCTTCGGTACATACGCGCAGACAAGTTTTGGCATGCCGACAGGTGTCCAAGGGATGTGGTCTGGGAATGCCAATGGTGATAACGAAGTGATATTTCTGAACACCGGGGCCGAATCGGTACAGATAAAGCAGAGAGTACTGGACGTATCAGCGGTCGAGAGTCCTTTTGAAGCCTCGGTTTTCTACAAACCGCAAGGTTATTACGATGAAGATGTAAATATGGATGGCGAGTTGATTTTCCTCAATGCAGGGAACGAGCTGTTGTTGATAAAGGACAATGTTTTGAACCACCCTGGCAATGCCGTGTTCAATTCTGTATTCTATAGGATATTGGAACAGTTGCCCTAACCTTGATTATTAGCATTTAGGTCATTGTTTATAAAAGGGGTGAACGATGACTGCTAAAAGGCTCTTGGGATTCGTCCTAAGAGCTTTTTGTTTTGGAGATTTTGAAAGTAGGGCTTACGGAAGGTTAGACAATTTTTCAACGTATGTCTCATTACTTGATATTTCGAATGGCTTCGTGCGTGCTTAGTGGCGCAAGGGTAGTAGACGCTACAAACGCTTTAACGGCCTTGGGATTTGTTTTTCCATATTCTCGCAAGGCCCAGCCAATGGCCTTTTGAATAAAGAATTCTTCAGAGTGGCGGTGCTTCAGGCATTGTTTGAATAATTCCTGTTCATCGGTCTTTTCCTTATATCCGAGTTGAAATAAAATAGCCGAACGGTTAAGCCACATATTGTCGTCATCTGAATAGCGGCTGATAATGTGTTCTTTTTCCGAAGGAAATAACAACAGATAGTTTCCCAAAATATGTTTGGCTGTCAGATCGACTGTATCCCACCAAGATTCGGTAGTGATCATACGTTCGATTTGAACAATATCTTCTTTTACAAATTTCTTCTTTAAGATTCGTGTGTAGAGGTCGATGGCACAGTAGTTATATTCGCGTTGAGGTAATGCAAATAGGGCATCTGTGATCTCTCGAATATTCGCCTGCACTTCAGGTTTGTGGGCATCATAAGCTTCCCTTTGAAGCTTTTTGCGCAAGGGCGCTTTGATTCCGTGATACACAAACATATCCCGCATATACGTCTGCATTCCCGTCGCCTCGGTGGGGTTGGCGTTATTTTGAAATGATTGTTGTAACTGTTGTAAAAAAGGCATGGTTAAAGGTACACTTTATTCCACGCGAAAAAAATAGAGTTCATTGCGATCAAGCAATCTTCCGTATCTACGATTACAATTTCTAAAACGGATTTGATTGTCGATGAGGTCTTCTGTATTCATAAGGCCTTCATGTACATCGATGCTTTCATCAAAACGACTGATCCATGCGAAGGCAATGCAATACAATCCGGTTTCCTGCGGAATAAAATTTAGTTGGAAATCATATTCACTCTCATCGTTAGACAGTGTTGGGGTAAAATTTTCAGACTCCAGGCATCCGTTCGGATTGAAGGAATCACCTTCTACCAGTTCAAACACAAAATCATCTTGAGCAATCACCGCATTGATCTCATCAGAAACCGTCTCAATCTTTAACAAAAAGACACCTTCACGAAACATTTCGGGGTCTGTGACTGTAACGAAGTCCTCAGTCTCACAGGGATCGAACAACCCAGAGGAAGCCGTTGCCGATAAGCTGATGAGGTCATTAACTTGATAGGTGTCGGCCGTATTGCTTATGGTCACATCAAACCCCTCGAATTCGTCTAGGCCGCAATAGTCATCGTCATCACAGGTAATCGCCATAAAGAATGGAGTAAGAAACAACCAGAGGTATATATTTTTCATATTAGAATTGTCTTTTCACAAAGAGGAAAGAAATTTAAAATGGTTGCGTCTGGTATATCTTTTTTTAGAAACCGACAGCGGTATCATCGCCCCGAGGGTCTGCACCGCCTTCCAATTTTCCATCCGGTAAGACAAGGATAGCGTCTACTTTTCCGATGACCGGAGTACGTTCTTCAGTGATTTCATATCCTTTGGCAATGAGTGCGTCTTTTGTTTCCTGCGGAAAAGAATTGGGTTCCATCATGATGACGTCTGGTAGCCATTGGTGGTGAAAGCGTGGTTGGTTGACTGCTTCTTGCATACCCATTCCGTATTCATGAACATTCAATATGTTTTGCAAAACTGAAGTAATAATCGTAGAACCGCCAGGCGTTCCAACTACCATAAAGAGTTTTCCCTCTTTTTCGACGATTGTTGGAGTCATGGAGCTCAACATTCTCTTTTCAGGAGCGATGGCATTGGCCTCAGCACCAACCAGTCCGAACATATTTGGCACTCCAGGTTTGGCACTAAAGTCGTCCATTTCATTGTTGAGAAAGAAACCGAGCTCATCACAGTAGAGCTTAGAACCATAGGCTCCGTTTAGTGTGGTCGTAACTGAGATTGCATTTCCTTCGGAATCAACAATAGAGTAGTGGGTAGTTTCCATGCTTTCTACCACTTCTACGCTTCCGTGGGATATGGACTCAGATGGGGTTGCCTTGTCAAATGAAAAGTCGCTCATACGGTTGTCGAGATACCCTTTACTGACAAGTTCTTCCATTGGTATATAAACAAAATCAGGGTCACCGAGAAAGTGACTACGGTCGGCATACGCACGTCGTTCGGCCTCGACCAGTACTTGTATGCTCTCGGGTGAATTATGCCCATACTTGTGTAGATCGTAGGACTCGGCCATTTTCATTATTTGTGCTAGACATACACCTCCGCTTGAAGGAGGGGACATCGAAATAATGCGTAGGTCGTCATACGAAAAGGTAACGGGGTCTCTCCATTTAGCTTCATACTTGGCTAAATCTTCTACTGTGATGTATCCGCCTCTTGCTTGCAAGAAATCTACCAGTTTTTGTGCCGTTTCTCCTTCATAGAAACCATTGCGGCCTTCCTCCTGAATTCTTGTAAGTGTTTCGGCTAACGCATTGTATTGTATAACATCATTGGTCTTGAATTCGGTAGCCCAAAGCGTGCTGTCGCCAGTTACTTCAAGAATCTTAGGTAAGTATTCCTTGATACGTTTCTCTTGCTTTTCTGTGACTACAACACCCTTTCTTGCTAAGTCAATAACAGGTTGTAGCAATTCTTTTATCGGAAGGCTTCCAAAACGCTCATGAACAGCAAATACGCCTGCAACTGTACCAGGGACTCCCACGGCAGTGGCTCCGTATAAACTTTTTCCCGGAATCACATTGCCTAACGAATCTAAGTACATGTCCTTATGAGCAGCCAAGGGCGCTTTTTCTCTGTAATCCAAAGCGCCAATTTCGCCATCAGCCTTTCGATAGACCATAAAGCCTCCACCACCTAAATTTCCGGCATACGGATAGGCAACAGCTAATGCTAACTCAGTAGCAACCATCGCATCAAAGGCATTACCGCCTTTTTTAAGGATATCGCTTCCGATCTTAGAGGCTTCGACGCGTGCCGAAACGACCATGGCCTTTTCTGTCACAAGCCCTCTTTCTGGTGCTTTCTTGCATCCTGCAAGCATCAGAAAAGAGAAGGATAGTAAAAGAAGATGACGATATGAAATGATACGTAGTAGGGTAATAGGTGATTGTATTCTCATAAAGAAGCTAGTTTTTGTTTTGTATAGTCAATTAGTTCAGCAAAGAACGAGGTGAACTCAGTTTCGAACTCCATATAGAATTCTTCTAACTCAATGACGGCATTGTTCATTTTTGAACGATTTTGTGTTCTTCGATTCATGCCCTGCAAGACCTTAGAAATGCCTTCAATGGTCGCATAGCTCAACAACCAGTTGCCCGAGATCATATAGGGCATCATGCGTTGCACACGCTCTGGTAAGATGTTGAAGTTATCTTCTAAAAGGTCATAGAAATCATCTACATAATCGGCTAAGGGCGTTTCGCAATAGTCGCTCCAATTCTTTGCTAAAAAGTGGTCATATAGAATGTCTACGATCACACCGCTATAATGGCCGTATCTCTTGTGCAAACGCTTGGTGCTCATTCTAACCGTTGGATGAGCATCTGTGTAGGTGTCAATGGCACGATGTAGTAAAATACCTTTCTGTATGCCTTCTGGAAATTTCTTGTATTGCTTTCCTCGCACACTATCAGCGATGAAGTTGCCGATAGTGATCTGGTCATTGTCTCCTGATAAGTAGATATGAGCAAGAAAATTCATCAGCTAAATTTACAAATTCATAACAAAGATTTACGCTTTTGGAATTGTATATTTGCCAAAAATCGAAAATAGATGACCTTAATAAAATCAATTTCAGGAATCAGAGGAACCATTGGAGGAAATGTCGGTGATAATTTAACGCCGATCGATGCGGTAAAGTTTGCTGCCGCATATGGGACATGGCTTAAGGAAGAGTATAAGCATCGCGACGGACAGTTAAAAGTTGTGATTGGAAGAGATGCACGAATCTCTGGTCCGATGATTCAGGAATTGGTAGTGAATACACTTGTAGGATTAGGTTTTCATGTGGTTGACCTAGGATTATCTACTACACCAACCGTTGAGGTAGCGGTTCCGCTAGAGCATGCAGAAGGAGGAATCATTCTCACGGCGAGTCACAATCCAAAACAATGGAATGCCTTAAAACTACTTAACCACAAAGGGGAGTTCATAAGCGGAGCAGATGGTACGAAAATCTTGGAAATCGCCGAAGCCGAATCTTTTGATTTTGCCGAAGTTGATGACTTAGGGAAAGTGACAATAAATCAAGCGTACATAGACCTGCATATCGATGAGATCCTAGCGCTTCCGCTCGTAGACGCTAAGGCTATTGAAAAGGCCAATTTCAAAGTAGTTGTTGATGGAGTGAATTCTTCTGGAGGAATAGCGATCCCGTTGTTGTTAGAGCGTCTTGGCGTAGATGTAGTCAAATTGTATTGCGAACCCAACGGAGAGTTTCCGCATAATCCAGAACCGTTAAAGGAGCATTTGACAGATATCTGTGAATTAGTGGTCAAAGAACGCGCTGATTTTGGTGTGGTTGTGGATCCAGACGTAGACCGTTTGGCCTTTATTAGTAATGATGGTGAAATGTTTGGCGAAGAATACACACTTGTTGCTTGTGCTGACTATGTATTAAGTCGCACACCAGGAAATACGGTATCTAACATGTCATCTACTAGAGCGCTAAAAGATATCACTGAAAAGCACGGCGGCACTTACGAAGCCAGTGCGGTAGGTGAGGTGAATGTTGTTGAGTTAATGAAGAAGAACAATGCCATAATCGGTGGTGAAGGAAACGGTGGAATCATCTACCCAGAATTGCACTACGGAAGAGATGCGCTAGTTGGTGTCGCTTTATTCTTAACCTATTTAGCTGATATCGGTGGTACGGTGAAAGAATTGAGAGATAGCTACCCTAGCTATTTCATGAGCAAGCAAAAGATTCAACTGACTCCAGAATTGGATGTTGATGCAGTTTTAAAAGCAATGGAGGAAAAATATGAGAACGAAGATATTACTACGATCGACGGTGTAAAGATCGATTTTGCTGAAAACTGGGTGCACTTGCGAAAGTCAAATACAGAGCCTATTATTCGAATTTATACGGAAGCAAAAAGTCAGGCATCTGCCGATGATCTTGCCAAAAAAATAATGGGAGAGATCAAAGAAATTGCTAACATTTAGTACTTTAGTGGCAACGTACAATTGCCAAAATGGGAACCCCTTATTCCGAAATAAAGAGTACGAATCTCGAATTGTACTTTTCGAAGTTTCGTGACCATATCATTGGTATTGACCAAGAGTTTGTTTCTCCATATGGAAAGCGACGCATCGTCTATACCGACTGGACAGCCTCTGGCCGTTTGTATCGGCCGATAGAGGAAAAGATGTTGCACGATTTTGGCCCTTTTGTTGCCAACACCCACACCGAAACTACTGTGTCTGGCACAACGATGACTCAAGCGTATCAGGAAGCCAAGAACATCATTAAAAAGCATGTCAACAGTAATGAAGACGATATTCTTATCGTTGCTGGCACCGGCATGACTGGGGTTATCAATAAGTTTCAACGTATTCTTGGACTTAAAGTTCCTGAAAATTTGCGCGCCTATACGGATATCCCTGATGCCATAAGACCCATAGTCTTTGTGAGTCATATGGAACACCACTCGAACCAAACGTCCTGGTTGGAGACCATGGCAAAGGTGGTCGTTGTTCCTGCCAATGATTACGGTGTTTTTTGTCTTGAGAATTTTAAAGCTTTACTTGAAGAATATAAAGACCATCCGTTAAAGATAGCATCGATTACCGCATGTAGCAATGTAACGGGCATTCAAACGCCGTATCATAAAGTAGCCAAGTTGATGCATGAGAATGGCGGTGTCTGTTTTGTTGACTTTGCTTGCTCAGCGCCCTATGTTAAGATTGATATGCATCCTAAAGATGAAAAAGAAAGCTTGGATGCGATCTTCTTTTCTCCGCATAAATTCCTTGGTGGCCCTGGAACTTCGGGCGTGCTGCTTTTCAATAAGAAATTGTATCACAATATGATTCCCGACTGTCCGGGCGGCGGAACAGTTAGTTGGACAAATCCTTGGGGAGAACATAAATACATCGATGATATCGAAGACCGCGAAGATGGTGGTACGCCTGGATTTTTACAAACCATAAAGACGGCCTTGGCCATCAAGCTTAAAGAGCAAATGGGGATTGATAATATTGTTGCACGCGAGCATGAAATCACTGAGAAGGTTTTTTCAGCCTTACTTCCGATAGAGAATTTGCATATTCTAGCACCGAAGCAGCAAGACCGATTGGGTGTGATCTCTTTTTATATCGATGATTTACATTACAATTTGGGCGTTAAGTTATTGAACGATCGTTTCGGCATTCAGACTAGGGGAGGGTGTAGTTGTGCTGGTACCTACGGCCATTATCTTTTACACGTGGACCAAGAGACTTCAAAAAGCATTGTAGACCAAATTGATATTGGTGACCTGTTGCGCAAGCCTGGCTGGATTAGAATGTCAATTCACCCTACTATCACCAATGAAGAGATACACTTTGTGTGCGATAGCATAAAGGCATTGGCCAATAATCATGAGTCTTGGTCAAAAGACTACGAGTACAATGCATGCAACAACGAATTTGAGCATAAATCGTTTGTTTGTGAAAATACGGAGCAGATGAAGGATTGGTTTACGCTTTAGCGTCCGTAAGGTATTCTTCGGGAACCCGGTTGCGATGTTTCCAACGTTTGTGCGTCCAAAAATAATACTCGGGTGTTTCGTACACTTGTTTTTCTACTTCACTCAAAAATAGCTCGGTCAAATCATAGTTTTTAAAAGTAGAAGGGGCTTCCGATAGCACTTTGAAGGTGCCTTGATAATGTCCGCGTTTTAATTTTTCTACCTTGAGATAGACAGCAGGAAGTTTTAATCGTTTGCAGAGTAACTCGGCTCCGGTATGCACAGGTACCATGATACCCATGAATGTGCACCAATGATGCGCTTTGTTACGTATGGGATTCTGATCACTTAGAATTCCGTACATGCTCAATTGACCTTTTAGTTTATTTTGCTCAACCGTTTCAACCGTATTTCTTGTGGCGAGCAGAGTGGTGCCAAATTTTCCGCGTATGTTACGCACTAATCGATCAAAGTATTTGTTGTCAACGGGTTTGTAAATACCATATCCTTTTGACTGGATGTGCTTGTCTAAAGAAATGACCCATTCCCAGCTAGCATAATGCGGAAACATTAACATGATGCTCTTGTTTTGAGCTTCGAGTTCATGAAGTACTTCTACATTAGTATAGGTAAAACGTTTTTGAAGTTGTTCGTCTGAAATGTTCATGGTCTTGATCATCTCCAGAAACATATCGCACATGTGGCTGTAGAACGTCTTTTCTATGCGACGCAATTCTTCTTGCGGTTTCTCTGGGAAAACTAATTTTAGATTCTCGCGAACCACTTTTTTTCGATAACCAACAAGGCGATAAATGATAAAATACAAAAAGTCAGATACCAGGTAGAGAAGCTTAAACGGAAGTAAAGATACCAACCATAAAAATGGGTAAACTACAATGAAAACTAATAGCTGCATTCACAATTTTGTTTGGGCAAATATAGCTATATTTGGTTCTTAACATATATAAATTAAGATGAATTTAAGTGCAGTGACCCTTGCCATAATTCTGGCGAATGTACTAGTTTCTTTCAAAGGTTTTGGGGATTATTCTTTTTTTGAGCGCTACAAGTTTCAAGTAGGTGCTATTCGTCGTGGTGAACATGTACGAATGCTAACTTCTGGGTTTTTACATGTAGACACCACACACCTTTTGTTCAATATGTTGACCTTGTTTTTCTTCGCGGAAGAGGTCATCAGACGTTTTGGAAACGGTAAGTTTTTATTGATATACATAGGCAGCCTTCTCTTCGGAAGTTTTCTATCCATGGCTTTTCATAAGAATGAGTATCACTATAGTGCCGTAGGTGCAAGTGGTGCGGTGACAGGCGTTTTATATGCTGCGATACTTTTGAATCCGTCTATGAGTTTGTTCATGTTCTTTGTTCCCATTCCGATTCCTGCTTATGTGTTTGGAATTGGCTATCTATTGTATTCTATCTATGGGATGAAGAATAGGGTAGGGAACATTGGTCATGCTGCTCACTTTGGTGGTGCTATTGGCGGATATGTGCTTACACTGCTATTACGTCCAAGCCTTTTGCAAACCGAGCCGCTAATGGTGGCTTTGTTGGCAGTGCCAATCATCATCTTATTTATCCTTGAGAGAACAGGGAAAATCTAGATGTGAGATGTTAGTATTGAGTACAAAGTACAAAGTACAAAGTACAAAGTAATACCTTTAAGCCTCCAGCATTGTTACATTACTACATTAATTCATTAAGGCATTGTAAAGTACAAAGTGTAAAGTACAAAGTGTAAAGTGATATCTTTAGGCATCCACCATCCAGCATCCACCATCCAGCATCCAGCATCCAGCATCCAGCATCCAGCATCCAGCATTCAATACCCAATACCCACATTGTTACATTACTAGATTAAAACATTAATTCATTTAAGCATTGAAAATCAGAGAAGAGCTATGCATTCTGATCCCCCTCTTCAAAAGGATTCACTCACTTTGCTCGTACTTCCTTTTGGAGGAACCAGAGAAAGATTCCAGTTTATTTTATTGTGAGTTTGCAGTGCAAGCATTGGAATGCGAAGACCTATACATTCTGATCCCCCTCTTCAAAAGGATTCACTCGCTTTGCTCGTGCTTCCTTTTGGAGGAATCAGAATAAAAAATCCCTGATTCGTTTCCTTACAAAAATGAATTTTTGACGAAAACTCTCAGGGATTTTTTTGTGGGGAGAGCAGGATTCGAACCTGCGAAGGTAAAAACCAACAGATTTACAGTCTGTCCTCGTTGGCCGCTTGAGTATCTCCCCGTGCGTTATGTACCAATAATGCGGGGCAAATATAGTACGGTTTTCTATTTCTTCAAACTAAAAATTATGGTTTTAGTAAATCATTTTATAACCCCTTAACGCTGAATAAAATAAAAAGCCCCAAAACGGGGCTTTTCTTCTATCAATATTACATTCTGGAGTTATTCTCCCAAAAGTTCTTTTACTTTTTCCTCTAAGGCATCACCTCTTAGGTTCTTTGCTACAATGGCACCTTTTTCATCCAAAATGAAAGTAGCCGGAATCGCAACTACATTGTATTGTTGCGCGATCGGATCCGGAATGGTAAACGATGCCACTTGGTTCCATGCTAATTTGTCATCAGCGATTGCTTGTTTCCATTTGTCTTCTTGACCCGGTCGGTCTAAAGAAACACCAATGATATTAAGTCCTTTGTCATGGTACTTATTGTAAACTCTTACCACATTTGGATTTTCAACGCGACAAGGTTTGCACCAAGAGGCCCAAAAATCGACAATGGTCACTTTTCCTTTTACGTCATTCAAGGCTAGGTCTTTTCCATCAGGGTCTTTCCCAGTAAAATTAGGAGCAATCGCACCGATAGCTGTGGCTCTGATGCTCTCTAACTTTTCAGCCAAACGTTTGGCAGCTTTAGTTTCTTTAACCTCAGCACTTAACTTGTCGAATAGCTCCTGCACTTTTTCCTCTGTCTGTGCTCTGCTTGAAAACTGACGCTCTAGCAGTAGGGCGCTTAAATATGCATCGGGTGTATTGGCAATAAAATCTTCTTCGAATGCTTTCATCGCGTTCTGAGAGGCGATGTACTTTTCTTGTAACGCTGGCATTGCTACAGAATCTCTTTCTCTTCTTGCCTTTGCTAAATTGTTACTTGCCTCTCTGAAGGCTTCACCTAAAACCGAAAAATCAGCCAAGTATTTTGTGAAAATGTCGTTGTTATGTGTTCCAGTAACTTTAGACTTACGTAAGCTGTCCTTATAAGCTTCCACTTGAATGGTTCCTCCTTCAATGATTACAGGTAAGCTGGCCTGGATTCCTTCTACAAAGAGGTAATGCATTTCAGGAATCGTCTCTTTTCCTTCAAATACAAACTTTCCGTCCTTCACGACAGCCGTATCTATGGGAGCAGGTCTATTTCGTTCGTCAGGCCTTTTAAGAGTGACTCGTTTTCCGTCTTCAATACCCGTGATGGTACCTGTAAGCTTATATCCTTCAACATCCTTGCTCTCATTTGAACACGAGAGAATCATCAGTGCCGAAGCAATAAGCAATAGTGTCTTTTTCATTATTACATGATTTGATTTACCGCAAATTTAGGCAATCACAACTAAAAAGAAGTTAAAAAAATGTTTAACAAAAAAACCTCCTGAAATTCAGGAGGTTTGATGTGTATGTGATTCGTATTAAAACTGATAGCGTATCCCCAGGGCGATATCAAAATCGAGGTCATCGCTAATGGTATCGTTGAACCCAATTTCGGGCCTAAAGTCTAGAGAAATTAGTAGTGGAATGTCAAAGTCATATTCGATTCCTATGTCTCCAGCCACTAAGGCAAAGAATTCTGACCCGTCGTTTCCTGGAAAGTTGTCATCGTAGCTAACGCTTCCGATTCCTCCACCTACACCAGCATACCAGTTGAAGTTGCCATCAAGCCTCCAAACCCATTGATAGAGTCCGGTAAGTCTAAAGGCATCAAAATTGTCATTGTTTCTCCATCCAAGATCGAACTCAAGTCGGTTGTTTTCAGAGAGACCTCTTTGATACGATATCTCTGCTCCGAAACCGTCGTTGTCGCCTAGGCGTAATCCTAATGCGTTCTTAGAAATGTTTTGTGCATTAGCCCCCAAAATAGCAGTCATAAATAGCACTGCGGTAATAATCAAGTTTTTCATCTGATAAGGTATTAATTACAAATTAGTTAACGTTATATGTCTCACATAATTGTGTTTTGTGACATATTATCGCTCTTATTTTCAAAAAGCGTACCATATTTTGTTGGGATAGAAAAACCAAGGACCAGACCCCGCTTTTTACGAAGATATTATTGCATGCTGAGAGTTTTCGATACATTTCTGTTCAGATACTCAATGGAATGCTATTTTTGTAGGACACATATTTATGACCAGCTTGAAAAAGACCACTGAATTAGAATCATTAAAGTCACACCTCTCTGGCGAGCTTCATTGGGACTCGCTGCATCAAACGCTGTATGCGACAGATGCTTCTGTATATCGAAAGTTACCATTGGCAGTAGCGTATCCGAAAAATGAACAAGATCTCAAGAAGTTGATTCAGTTTGCGTCAAAAACAGATGCTTCTCTCATCCCCAGGACAGCCGGCACTTCATTGGCCGGACAATGCGTGGGTGAAGGAATTGTGGTCGACGTCTCAAAGCACTTTACAAGGATATTGGATATCAATGAGAAGGAACGAACGGTCACCGTACAACCTGGAGTCATTCGTGACGAGCTCAATACGTACTTAAAACCCTTCGGACTCTTTTTTGGTCCGAATACTTCAACCTCCAATCGCTGTATGATAGGAGGGATGGTAGGTAACAACTCTTCAGGGACTACATCCATTCAGTACGGAGTAACCCGCGACAAGGTCATAAGACTTAAAACGCTACTATCGGATGGTAGTGAAGCTGTATTTGAGCCTATTTCTACGGAAACTTTTGAAGAGAAATGCAAAGAGGAAGGTTTAGAAGGAAACATATATCGTACGATTGATAAAACCCTTTCAGCACCCGGTACAAAGGAAGCAATACTCGAACATTTTCCTTCAAGGGAGATTCACAGAAGAAATACAGGATATGCCATCGACGAGTTGTTGTTGTCTGAACCTTTTGTCGAAGACGGCCAAACTTTCAATATGTGCAAGCTCTTATCCGGAAGCGAGGGCACATTGGCGTTTACAACCGAAATCACACTACAATTGGACCTATTGCCTCCCGAAAATTGCGTGATGGTCGCTGCCCATTTTGATAGCATTTCTTCTTGTCTTAAGGCTGTTCAGCCCGTAATGGAGCATAATTTGTTCACTTGCGAAATGATGGACAAAACGATATTGGATTGTACAAAAGACAATCTGACGCAGCAAAAAAACCGCTTCTTTGTAGAAGGTGACCCTAAGGCCATCCTTATGCTCGAAGTACGTGCAGAAACTGAAAAGGACGCTTTAAAACAGGCAGAGCAATTGGTCAACACCTTGAAATTATCGGGATTGAGTTATGCCTTTCCCATATTGAAAGGAGTAGAAATAGACAAGGCTATGGAACTGCGTAAAGCTGGGCTAGGCCTTCTAGGAAATATGGTAGGTGATCGAAAAGCCGTGGCATGTATTGAGGATACGGCCGTGGCGCTCAAAGACTTGTCTTCTTACATTTCTGAATTTACTGCGTTGATGAAAGAACATGGTCAGGAAGCAGTGTATTATGCGCATGCTGGGGCGGGAGAGCTTCACTTACGCCCGATTTTGGACCTGAAAAAGAGCGAAGACGTTACCTTGTTTCGAAAGATTACCGAGGACGTGGTTGATTTGGTAAAAAAATACAAAGGATCGTTAAGTGGGGAACATGGTGATGGTATCGTACGAGCTGAGTTTATTCCACTGATAATCGGAGAGGCAAACTACGAAGTCTTAAAGAAGATAAAGACGGCTTTCGACCCACAAAACATTTTCAATCCTGGAAAGATCGTCAATCCGCCTAAAATGGATGAAAGCCTACGATATGTACCCGACAGAGAAGAACCAAACATTGAAACGTTGTTAGATTTCTCAGATTCTGAAGGGATACTTCGCGCTACTGAAAAATGCAACGGTTCTGGCGATTGTAGGAAACTGCCAACAGCTAACGGAGCTATGTGCCCGAGTTATCATGCCACTAGAGACGAAAAACACACCACACGAGCGCGGGCCAATGCACTGCGTGAGTTTTTGACAAACTCTTCAAAGGCAAATCGATTTTCGCATCACGAACTAAAAGAGGTGTTCGACTTATGTCTTAGCTGTAAGGCATGTGCCAGTGAATGTCCAAGTAATGTAGATGTGGCTGCACTCAAAGTAGAATTCCTATATCAATATCAACAAGAATATGGGAGTTCTTTTCGGGATAAGTTTTTTGCAAACTCCAATAAATGGAATCGATTGGCCTCCAAGTTTCCAGCAGTTTCAAATGCACTAATTTCAGGAGGAATTACGGGGGGCATACTAAAAAAAATCTTGGGAGTCAGCTCGAAAAGAGCATTACCTTTAATTTCAAATAATAGTTTAATTAAAAGTGTTCAATTGCTTAAAAATCAATTATTTGATAAAAACAAATCTTTAGTTTTATTCTTAGATGAATTCTCAAAATACTATGATGCTGATATCGCACAAGATGCTATTGACTTGCTGCATGGATTGGGTTATAAAGTTCACATTCTGGATCACGAAGAAAGTGGAAGAACCTTTATTTCCAAAGGTTTTTTAGCCGAAGCTAAACAAGTAGCAAATAAGAACGTTTCTATCTTTTCGGTAGTGGTTTCTTCTGAGATTCCTTTGGTTGGAATTGAACCATCCGCTATTTTATCTTTTAGAGATGAATACATTCGACTGGCGGATCAGCCCGAAAAGGCACGGGCATTGGCTGAAAATTGCTTTATGATTGAAGAATTCCTGAAGAAAGAGATAGAGGCTGGCGCGATAGACAAAAGTCTCTTCACTGACAAACCGCTCAACATTACCTTTCACGGACACTGTCATCAAAAGGCCTTAGGGAATCAAGAAGATAGCCTTGCTGTTTTAGGGCTTCCGGCGAATTACGAAGTTTCAGTGATAAATTCGGGCTGTTGCGGCATGGCAGGGTCTTTCGGTTATGAAAAGGAACACTATGAAGTAAGTATGGAAGTGGGTGAGCAAGTATTGTTTCCGGCGATCCGAAACGTTTCCGAAGCAACCATTATAGCGGCCAATGGAACAAGCTGTAGGCATCAGATAAAGGACGGAACCACTCGTGAGGCTCTTCACCCTATAACCATTTTACGAAATGCCTTGAAATAATTATTTCTTCCCAACAATGGTGATGGCGGCCAACAACTCTTTATAATCCATCGCCTTTAAGTCCTCATCGGCATAGAAGGGAGAGAGGTGATCTTCGGCAAAACTGTACAGTTTCCAACGTTTGTTGTTGTATTCTAACGCAGTTAGGTTCTCGACCCAATCCCCAGAGTTTAGGTACATGGTATATCCGTTGGCATTTACCTTATTAACCAATTTCGGTTGATGAATATGTCCGCAAATAACGTATTTGTAGCCTTGTTCAATCGCCAGGTCAGCAGCCACTTGCTCGAAATCCTTGATGTATTTTACGGCCTTCTTTACATTCTCTTTGATTTTTTTGGAAAGGGAATACTTCTCTCTTCCCATTTTGACCAGGGCCCAATTGATCCATCGGTTTAAAAGAATCAAGAAGTCATAGCCCCAGCCGCCCAGTTTGGCGAGCCATTTAGAGTGTTGGATCGAAGCGTCAAAAACGTCACCGTGAAAGACCCAAGCCTTCTTTCCGTCAAGGTTAAAGACCATTTTGTCAACGATCGAAATATTGCCAAGTTTTGTATTGCTAAAACGTCGCAACATCTCATCATGGTTACCTGTAACGTAATAGATTTGAGTACCCTTTACCGAAAGGTCGATGATCTTCTTTATTACTTGCAGATGCGCTTTAGGGAAAAACCGCTTTCGAAACTGCCAAATGTCGATAATGTCTCCATTAAGGATCAGTTTTTTGGGTTTGATACTATTCAAGTACGACAACAATTCTTCGGCATGGCAGCCGTAGGTCCCCAAGTGGACATCAGATATAACGGCGATCTCTATTTTGCGCTTTCTCAATGTGGTAGACGTATTTATGTTGCAAAAAACGACTACTGCTATTAATTGAAGTTTACGCAGCAATTAAGTAATGGTCAGTTGATCGTTAAGTTATTATCAACAACCATTCGCAAGATTACCAGAGTATTACCAACTTTGATTTTTGTTTCTCTGATTTAAAATTTACATTTGTTTAAAATAGCATTCTATGGCAGGAAATTCCTTCGGAAACCTTTTTAAACTGACTACTTTCGGAGAGTCGCACGGTAGAGCCCTCGGCGGCGTAATAGATGGATGTCCTGCAGGAATTGAACTTGACTTCGACGCGATTCAGCGAGAGCTAGATCGAAGAAAACCTGGGCAATCGGCAATCGTCACACAGCGAAAAGAGCCCGATGCGGTTGAATTCTATTCTGGAATATTTGAAGGAAAAACCACAGGAACACCCATTGGTTTTGCGATTCACAACACCAATCAAAAATCAAAGGATTATTCGCACATCAAAGACTCGTATCGACCGAGTCATGCCGACTATGTATACGATCAGAAGTATGGATTTCGCGACTATCGCGGGGGCGGAAGAAGTTCGGCGCGTGAAACGGCCAGTAGAGTAGTGGCAGGAGCGATCGCCAAGCAATTTTTAAAAGAAATTAAGATCACGGCCTATGTTTCGGCTGTTGGAGATTTAAAATTAGACACCCCTTATACTGAGTTGAACTTTTCAGAAATTGAAAAGAATCCAGTACGTTGCGCTGATGCCCAGATGGCGGCTCAAATGGAATCGTATATCAAAGACATTCGCAAACAAGGAGACACCGTAGGAGGCGTCATTACTTGCGTGGCGGAAAATGTACCGATTGGTCTAGGAGAGCCCGTTTTTGATAAACTGCATGCAGAAATCGGCAAGGCGATGCTTTCGATCAACGCCGTAAAAGGCTTTGAATATGGCAGCGGATTTGCTGGCTGTGCAATGAAAGGAAGCGAGCATAATGACCAGTACAATTCAGACGGAACAACAAAGACCAACTACAGCGGGGGAATTCAAGGAGGAATCAGCAACGGAATGGATATTTACTTCAATGTAGCCTTTAAACCAGTGGCCACAATCATACAGCCGTATGAGACGATTGATAAGGAAGGCAATCCCGTTACGACTCAAGGTAAGGGACGTCACGATCCATGTGTCGTACCTAGAGCCGTGCCCATTGTAGAAGCCATGATGGCCTTGGTCTTGGCAGATTATACTTTGTTAAACAGAACGATAAAAATTTAAACGGTTGTTTCTTTAAGTAGAAGTAGCACAACACTTTGTTATATGAAAAAACTCGCATTGCACTGGAAGATCCTCATCGGAATGTTCCTTGGTTTGGCCTTTGGCTTCGGAATGATGTTCGTTTCTGGCGGAAAAGAATTCGTAGTAGATTGGATCAATCCGTTAGGGACCATTTTTGTCAAGTTGTTGAAGCTCATTGCGATTCCGTTGATTTTGGCTTCCTTGATAAAAGGGATTTCTGATCTTAAGGACATTTCAAAATTTCGAGATATTGGACTTCGAACCATCGGGATCTATGTTTTCACCACAGTAATTGCGATTACCATCGGATTGCTTTTGGTCAATGTATTGCAACCCGGTAATGGGGTGTCTGACGAGACCATCGCAAAGCTTACAGAGACCTATGCTTCTGATAGCGGCGTACAATCGAAGATAGCCGAAGCAACGCGTCAAAAGGAAAGCGGACCTTTACAGTTTCTTGTAGATATGGTTCCAGACAATGCAATAAAGGCCATGGGAGAGAACAAATCGATGCTGCAAGTGATTTTCTTCACTATCCTTTTTGGAATATCGATGCTCCTGATTGGAGAGAAATCTGCAGCCCCTCTTAAAAACTTCTTTGATTCATTGAATGACGTAGTGCTAAAAATGGTTGATCTGATCATGCTAACGGCTCCAGTAGCTGTATTTGCCTTATTGGCGAATGTAGTGGTGAGTTCTGGAGACCCAGACCTATTATTGGCGCTTCTAAAATATGCAGGCGTCGTGGTATTAGGGTTGGTGCTAATGATTGTTTTTTATGTGATCGTGGTTTCATCTTATACCAAGAAAAATCCATTCTGGTTTTTAAAAGAAATAAGCCCAGCGCAGTTATTAGCTTTTTCCACTAGCTCAAGTGCGGCAACACTGCCAGTGACTATGGAGCGTGTTGAAGAACATATTGGTGTTGATAAGGAAGTCTCAAGTTTCGTGCTGCCAGTAGGTGCAACGATCAATATGGATGGTACGAGTCTTTACCAAGGAGTGGCCGCTGTTTTTATAGCGCAAGCCCTTGGTCATGATTTAACTTTAGGAAGTCAGCTAACGATTGTTCTTACGGCTTTATTGGCTTCAATCGGATCAGCAGCAGTACCCGGAGCTGGTATGGTGATGTTAGTAATCGTCTTGGAAGCCATCGGTTTCCCTGCCGATAAATTAGCCATAGGATTAGCGTTGATCTTTGCAGTCGACCGACCTTTAGATATGTGTAGAACTGTTGTGAATGTAACGGGAGACGCCACTGTTTCTATGATGGTCGCAAAATCTGTCGGCAAACTAGGGAAGCCAAAAGTGAAAGATTGGGATGACCATTATGAAGAGGTGAAATAAGCTTTTGATTCTTAATTTTTTCTTTTAACTTTAGAATACGTAGTCAACCAAATTGTTTCGTATGAATATTTGCTTTTTAATGTATCCGTGGGAGCAGATCGATCCTGAGAACGATACATCACTTGCACTTATCAAAGAATGTGCTAGAAGAGGTCATGGGGTAGCGCTTTGCTCTCCTGCCAATCTAACGATCAGAAATAGTGTAACCAATGCCTTTTGTACGGTTATTAGCCGAATGGAAAAGGTGCCAGCGAGTTTGAAGTCGTTTTATAATAAGGCCATACTTCGTGAAGAAATGCTGCCACTGGCCGGTTTTGATGTGATCTTCATGAGGGCCAATCCGCCATTGGACCCTATCATGCTTAATTTCTTAGACTCTGTAAAAGACGATGTCTTCATCGTGAATTCACTACAGGGGTTACGCGAAGCAAACAACAAGCTTTATACGGCGGCATTCGGTGACTCGCATAGCAATATCATTCCAGCCACACACGTTTCGAAGAACAAGCAGTATCTTGTTGACCAGATCAAAGAATCTACTGCCGAAAGGATGATATTAAAGCCCTTGAATGGCTTTGGAGGTTCAGGAGTGATCCTGATCGAGAAGTCAGCCATGTCAAACATTAAATCATTGTTAGACTTTTATGTGACTAATGCTGATGGAAGCTCTAATTATGTAATTCTTCAAGAATATATCGAAGGTGCAGACCAAGGTGATGTTCGAATATTGTTGCTCAATGGTGAACCTATCGGAGCAATGAGGCGTATCCCTAGTGCCGAGGATCATCGTTCTAATGTTACCGCTGGCGGAAGCATCGCAAAACACCATTTGTCCAAAGAAGAAAAAGCACTTTGTAAACAGATTGGTCCGAAGTTGGTCAATGACGGATTGTTCTTTGTCGGCATTGATGTGATCGGCGGAAAACTGGTCGAAGTCAATGTGATGAGCCCAGGAGGTATCACCTATATGAACAAGGTGTACAAAGCGAAGCTAGAGTGTAAGGTAATTGACTTTATAGAGAGCAAAGTATTAGATAAGCTTCAGGCTTTTGATCGCCGATCTAGGCTTAGAAAGACCGTCGAAGATGCTTAAACTATCAGTTGAAGATATAATAGGTAATATTCAAAAAGAGAGTACTTTCGAAGCTGTATCGGATGATTATTCTTTCACCGTAAAAATAGATGAGTACGTCCCTTATGTTTGTGGTGCCGTTCATGACGGACACCAATTTCGTGAAGAACTTTGGGACAATTGCATTCACACAGAATACGATCGTTGGTTCGAAGAAGACCCTGCTACTAAAGAGATGGTACAGTCGTATCCGATAGTAATAGCTGGTTGCGATTCTCGCTTTGAGTATGACCTTAATCGTGCACCTGAATCGGCTATTTATGAAGACGCTTGGGGAAAACAACTCTGGCATCATCCACTTCCCGAAAAACAACGCAAAGAAAGTTTAAGTAAACATACCAATTTTTATAGGGTTGTACATGCATTGATCGAAAAGATAGAATCCAAGTTTGGTGTTGCGGTGGTCTATGATATGCATTCTTACAACTGGAGACGTTGGGATCGTCATGTTCCTACCTGGAATCTCGGCACGGCCAATGTCGACAATCAGCGATTTGGTGATAGTATTGAATCTTGGAGGCAAAGTTTGTCTGAGATGAAACTTCCCAACGGGATAGAATCTGATGCCAAGATCAACGATACCTTTCAAGGAAATGGATATTTCTTAAAATTTATAACTGAAAATTTCAAAAATACCTTAGTTTTGGCAACCGAGGTGAAAAAGATCTATTGCGATGAGTTGAAGCAAATTATGTTTCCAGAAGTTGTCAGAGCTATAGAAAATGAATTGAAGACACGTTTGTTGGCACACGCCAACGAGTTCTATAAAACACATGCGAAGTAAGGAATGCAGATGATTGATAATGTTGTTGAAAAATATGCCGATCTCTTTGATATCGATAGTAATTTGGACCGTTTGGTACAACGGATCGAACTACTTAGTTACATCAATCCCAATAATATAGAGCAAGAGAAGCGAAGGTTCTTTGCTTCAAAGTATACCGAAACGCCCGAGTTTCATTATCCCAAAGTGAAGTTTGACGCTTATAAATTACAGCGACTGTTCTTTTCGCAACGGTTAGAACGTATTGAAGATGAAGAGATCAGACAGCTGTACGAAGACATCATCTACTATTATTCTGGGATGATAGAGTGTATTGATACCATCGGACAAGGAAAACGTTTCTACTACAATAGCCTACGTTCCTACGGAACTCCAACCGAACGTGATGTTGAAAATGCAAAGTTCATCTTGCACTTTGCCGATGAACCACTGGGAAAAGAAATGATTCCGGCGTTCTCTGCGCAAGAGGCAAAACAATACTTCGAAGAATTTGCTAAGCGCTACAATTTTAAACTGAACATAAAGCTTTCGACCAAACTCGCGGCAGAGGCAATGGTGAGCAATAGCACACAAACCCTTTTGCTCAAGAAAAATGTACTTTTCAGCGAAAATCAACTAAAGACCTTAGCATACCATGAGATTGGAGTACATTTGGTAACCACCTATAACGGAATGGCACAGCCGCTAAAGGTGTTCTCCAACGGGTTCCCTAAAAATGTAGAGACCCAAGAAGGACTCGCCGTATTCAGTGAATACATGAGCGGAGCGCTTACCCTCAAACGACTCAAGGAGTTGGCGTATCGTGTATTGGCAGTAGATAGTCTACTAAAAGGAAATTCGTTTGCAGCCACATTTGACCTTATCCATGGCCAATATAAATTGAATCGAGACGATGCTTTTACGATTACACTGCGCGTGCATCGCGGCGGCGGATTCACCAAAGATCAATTATATCTTACTGGATTGAAAAAAGTGTACGACTATTACCACGCGGGCGAAGACCTTAGTTTATTGCTTATGGGTAAAGTGAACATCGAGTACAAGCCCTTGATAGAAAAATTGTTAAAATTAGGATTAGCTAAGGATTCTCTGTATTTTAATGACGCTTTTTCTCAAAATAACAATCAAAACAAGACGCTAGACTTTATTTTGAGAAACTTGAAATAAAAGGCTATGGCGTATTGGGTTTCCACCATTCTTATTATCATTCTCATTTATATTGCATTGAATGTCGTTGTGTATTTCTTGCAAGAACGTTTCATTTTCAAACCTGAGAAATTACCTGATGACTTCGAGTTCAAATATGGAGACCAACCGTTTGACGAATACAACATTGAGGTAGATGATGGCGTCAATATCAATGGCGTGCATTTTAAAGTGCACAGACCCAAAGGGGTGGTATTATATTTAAAAGGAAACTCTAGAAGTATCAAGGGTTGGGGGAAATTCGCGGTAGATTTTACCCGTCTTGGTTTTGATGTGGTCATGGTAGATTACCGTGGCTTCGGAAAGAGTACAGGTAGAAGGACCGAACAAGGTATCAAGAAAGACCTGCAATACGTGTATGACCGTTTAAGGGAACAGGTTAGCGAAGAATACATCGTTTTATACGGAAGATCTCTTGGTTCGGGATTTGCCACCAAACTCGCCTCAAACAATGATCCGAGATTGTTGATTTTGGATGCGCCGTATTACAGCCTGAAACACATCACCAAGCGTTTTCTACCCATTATGCCGATGTCGCTTATTCTGAGATTTCCCATCAAGACCTACAAATGGATCAAATACGTTGAATGTCCGATCAAGATCATTCATGGGACCAATGATAAGCTGATTCCGTTAAAGACCAGTATAAAATTATCAAAGATCAATTCGAAGTGGACGCGTCTGTATCCGGTGATAGGAGGAGGGCATAACAATTTGCACACCTTTCCGCAGTACCACCGCTTCCTGGAAGAGATCTTACACTCTAAATTGCCCAAAGAGATCGACCCTGAGACCACGAGTTTAAACTTTAAGCGAAAACACTGATGAAACGAGTCAAAAGAGTTCTCGGAGTCCTATTATTTATCTATGCCATGATTGCACTAATGCTGTATACCTTTCAAGAAAAACTGATCTTTCAGAGTTCAACGCTGCCAGAGACCTATGAATATGAATACCGAACGCCCTATGATGAATTGTTTCTTAACGCAGAAGATGGAGCGGTTTTAAACGGACTCCATTTTAAAAGGGAAAACCCGAATGGAGTCATTCTCTATTCCCACGGAAACGCACGAGACTTGAGTCACTGGGGGGATTGGGCGCAACTTTTGTCAGAGCGTTTCAATTATGACGTGGTCATCTGGGACTACCGTGGTTACGGAAAAAGTACGGGCAAACGAAAGCCAACGGCCATGCTTGATGACGGTATGTTGTTCTACAAATATTGTCAAACGCTGTTTGGAGAAGATGAGATCGTGGTTTTTGGACGTTCTTTGGGTGGTGCCTTTGCTTCACATATCGCAAGTCAGACAAACCCGAGTAAGTTGATCTTAGAATCCACCTTTACAAGCATTGGTGATGTGGCGGCTCAGCGCTATTGGTTCTTGCCAGTAAGGACCTTGCTAAAGTTTAAGTTTCAGAACATTCGTAATGTAGGGAAGGTTACTTATCCCACCTACTTTATACACGGTACTGAAGACAATGTCATCGATTATGACTTCGGAAAAGCCCTATACGAAGCTTCAGCATCCGAAGACAAGAAGTTCTTCACTGTCGAAGGAGGGTATCACAATGACCTTCCTGCATATCCTGAATATTTTGAGGCATTGGATGAGATTTTGAGGTAATTTGCTTGGTTTTCTTATTTGGTTGATCTAAAAATTTAAAGAGGAGGCATAATATTGACCTCCCCTTTGATTACTAAATTAAAGCGGCTTACCTTTTTTACGACTTAGATAAATTAAAACTATCGCTGCTAAAACTAAAGAAGCTGAAATAATCTTAATGGTTAATTTTTCAGTTTAGAAATGAAGTAAGCAGAAAAGAACCAAACTTAAGATTTAGCTCTTTACTGCTATTTTTTATATACGATGTTGTGTAACGTTATTTATTCAATCTTTTCTTGTATAAGAGATATCCTCCATATAAAATCATTAATATTAAAATAATTATCTGAATATAAAGATAATCATCTTCTTTATCGAAAATCTGAATTAAAATAATTACAAATAAAGGGATTAATAAAATATTATTTTTATTCATACCTATTGATTTTGAGTACACTCTCTATAATCACTCATAACATCACCATTACAAGCGATAGCAACAGCCTGAATAGCTACAACGCCTATAACCCATCCTGTACCCATAGAGAAAAAACCAGCGACTGCTGCACCAGCCATACTTATAGCATAATTTCTTTGACATCTAGATTCTCCTGTAGCCCTTGCATCCTCACAAGGTCCAAATCTAGTGGCATATGAGTTATTTTCATTTTCTAATTGATTATCAACTTCGATAGATATAAGCTCCATTACACCTTCTTCACCCAATTCCAAAAGTTCAGGATTAGAGTTTAAAAAAGTGGTAATGTTATTAACCATATTTGTAATATTTTCTCTTGCTTCTTGGTTGTTAGTTATACTCATATTTTGAATGAGTTCATCTATATTATCTAAATGATACACATCATCATTACTATTATTCCTTTGTGTATTTGTAAAATTGGTAATAGACAAAGACAAATCACCTGTCAAATTCAAATGCTTACTTACTAATTGAGAAAGTTCCATCTTATCTTGATTAATGTCATTTTCTTGACTGCAAGAAAAGAATAAAGTTAAAGCAGAGAGAAATATTGATAAATATGATTTTCTTAAAGTTCCTAAAATGTTCATAAATGTATAATTTAAATGTGTTTAAAATCAATTTGGCAACCACTCATGGGGCATATCTGTCGATTAATAATTTGATTTTTGGTTTCCTTTAGGTTTGGTTCATTTTTTTGTTAACCTTAAGTATTTGTTTCTTCCAAAAATTTGCTGCCCAACGATTACCGCAATTGGCACAACTAGAGTAATATATAAATAGGGGCCCACCAAATCGAATATTTTCAGAATGTTTCCAGTGATAAAACATCCAAAAATAATGATGAACAATCCATTATGAATTTGACTTGAGACACTAATAAATTGTTCTTTTTTTCGAACGCTTCCCTCTGAAAAATTAACAATATTGGATGAACACCAATCAACTTTGACCTTTATGTCAGAATCGTTTTCGATATCGATTTCCTTAATCTTTTCATTAGGCTGAAAATAATTAACAAATTCATGATTGACATAGATTTTCAGAGTTCGAAAAAGAATCAAATAGTCTTTCTGCCTAACAAGGGTTATTGTAGTCATACTTTAATTATGAAAGTTTTATAACTAAACTCTACCTCAGTAGATCTTTTTATGAGACAGAGTTTACTGTCCATTTAAATTGTGAAATCACTTGACTTTTGAATCTTTCTTAAACCACAAATAATTCCCTATAACGACGAAAAGTAGCCCTAGAGAAATTAGACAATGGGTAACTTTTAATTTTTGGTAATCAAAAACTAAGTAGACCACGCTTACTGCGAAAAGTATTGCTGAAACGATTAAAAGAACAAAGCTTTTTTTCATTATTCACTAACTAATTTTTTCCATTTGTTTTAAATCTAATGTTTCCATAAATATTGTTTTTAAAATGATACCATTCAATCTTAGAAATTGGGCAAGAAAATTGTGAATGGTCATAGCAGTTTTCATCCCATATTAAGCCGCGACTGCGGTAGCAAACTATAGCTTGCCAGCAGATATTAACGCCCGTGTAGTTGAGCTTAAATATAAGATTGAAGTTATCTAAATAGCGAAATGCTTAACAGCACCAATGCATAAGTGTACTGAAACGTGTAATAAACGATTACGATTTTAGATTAACTGTTTTTGGTCAGTGTAGAAGTAAGTTAGACCTACCCCAAAAACTTCGCCTTTAACTCTGGTGTAGGAATCCAGCAGCTTTCTTGTTTGCCAAACCATTTGTAGCGGTTTTTGGCAACAATATCGTAGAAGAAATCAGTGATCTTGGCCGGAAGCACACTAAAGACACGTAGTAATGGCCAAAGTCCGCCAAACTCTTTGATGACCTCAAAGGCTGCTTTCGACTTGTGCTCATAGCTCCGACCAGGAATAAAGACGATAAACGAATCAAAATCCTCGGCATTGAGTCCGCGTTCTTTTAAGAATTGCTGACCCACATCACTTTGCAAAGAGGCATAGCGAAACACGTCCTTCTTGTCTTGTTTTATGATGTATTGCACGACGCCATTGCACAAGTTGCAAACACCGTCAAAGAATACGATCTTTTTATCTTCGGGTAAACTCATTACTTTTTGGCTTCAACAAGTTCCAATTGATTTACGTTCACATTAGTCGTAAAGATTCCGTAGTTCACAACAGCTTTGTCTTTTTCAATACTGTCAATGCTTCCCACGGCTTTTCCTTCTAACATGCGTACACGGTCTCCAACTTTTAGAACTGGCCTTGGTTTTGGAGGCTGTTTTGCCTCTTTCTTTTTCTTTTCTTTTTTCTCCTTCCGAACTACGGCAATTTCCTTGGTCACCTCCTTGATTACCTCGGCCTTCTTCTGCTTCTTTTCTTTGAATTCTTTGGCGGTGACTTTTTTTCGCTTAGAATTCTCAGTTTCCACGATGCGTAGGAATTCAGAGATCAGCGGACGCTTCTTTTTATCTTTAAAATAGCGTTCGGCGATGTCATTGATCTTATTGCCCAAATAGATCATACGTTGGTTGTGGTCAAACAACTCTTGGTAATTCTCCAGCTTCGTCTTGATCTTTTGGTTGAGTGTCTCTAAGCGTTCATTTTCTTCGCGAGCTTTCGTCTCCTCATCTTTAAGTTGCTTTGATGTTTTCTCCATTTGGTTACGCTGCTTTTGCAGCTTTGCAATGGTAGCATCAAAACGCACCTTTCCGCGTTCGATCTTCTTTTTGGCCTTGTTTACCAAACTATAGGGGATACCATTCTTTTGCGCCACCTCAAATGTAAAGGAACTTCCGGCTTCACCTAAGACTAACTTAAATACGGGCTCTAGCGTTCGGCTATTGAATTGCATATTGGCATTGGTCATGTGTGGCAACTCATTAGCCAGTAACTTTAAGTTAGCATAATGAGTCGTGATCACACCAAAGGCTTCTCGCTCGTAGAATACTTCGAGAAAGGCTTCGGCTAAAGCGCCGCCTAGTTCAGGATCACTTCCGGTTCCGAATTCATCGATCAAGAAAAGTGTTTTATTATTACACTTTTTCAAAAACGAATTCATATTCTTCAGTCGATAGCTGTAGGTGCTTAAATGGTTTTCAATACTTTGATTGTCGCCGATATCAGTGAGGATCTTATCGAACAGACACATTGCGCTTCGCTCATGAACAGGCACTAACATTCCGCTTTGAAGCATTAACTGAAGTAGTCCGATAGTCTTTAGTGTAATACTTTTTCCACCTGCATTAGGGCCAGAGATTACAATGATGCGATTTTCACTGTGTAGCTCAATGGTTTGCGGATAGGTAGTTTGTCCGCTCCTTTTGTTGGTCAAATAGAGCAGAGGGTGATAGGCGTCACGTAAAAACAAGGTTTTGTCCTCACTAATGGCAGGCAAGATGGCGTTGAGCTCTTCTGCGTACTTGGCTTTGGCGGCAATGATATCGATATCTGTTAAAAAGGTAACGTATTGGACCAAAAGCTCAATATGAGGTCTTATAAAATTGGTGAGCGCCTTTAGAATTCTAGTAATTTCTTCCTTTTCCTCGTATTGTAGGTTGTTGAGTTCTCTTGAATGTTGCAAGGTAGCTTCAGGCTCTATGTAAACGATGCTTCCCGTTTTGGAGCTTCCCATGATAGCGCCTTTCACCTTTTTTCGATGCATCGCTTTTACGGCCAATACACGCTTGTTATCAATGACTGTTTCACGTATCTCGTCTAAATAATCAGCGGAGTTATACCTACCTAAAGCCGAATTAAAACTTTGCCCGATTTTTCCGCGAACCGAATTGATCTGTTTACGAATAGAAAAAAGTGCTTCTGAAGCGTCATCCTTGATCTCACCGAAGCGATCGATGACTCGGGCCGTTTCCTCTATGATTTCTTTTGTGACAGGGATTTCGGAGGCTCGTTGATACAAAGACCCATAGTACTCTTCGAACTTCTTAAAGAACTTGATGAGCGTATTACTGGTGTCAGAGATGGAAGCGATCTTTCGAAAACTTGAAACTTCTAAATGACTGTTTTCAATGTGCAACATCTTAATGTCTTCACTGATGTCATCAAAGTCGTGGTTCGGGATTCGATTCTCATTGTCAAAAGAAGCACGATACTCGTTCACATACGACAAAACCTTCATCAATTCTTCTTTGTCGCTAAGCGGAACAATATCCAAGCTCGCCTGCTTTCCAAGAGAAGTGATACATAGATCAGACACCTGTTGTAAAACGGTGGCGAACTCTAGGTCTTGTAATGTTTTTTTCGTGATTTTGTTCATCGCGGTCTTTACCCTACTTTTGAGGGTAACAAAAGTACTATTTTTTGATGAACGTAAACATCCACCAAAGCTGGAAATCCCTTTTAGCCCCCGAATTCGAAAAACCGTATTTCAATTCGCTGGTTCAATTTGTGAAACAAGAGTATCAAACCACCAAATGTTATCCAAAAGGAGGCCATATTTTCGCTGCTTTTGACCATTGCACATTTGACGATGTCAAGGTCGTGATTATCGGACAAGATCCGTACCATGGCCCCGGACAAGCCAATGGGCTGTGTTTTTCTGTCAATGATGGAATACCTCACCCGCCATCACTAATCAACATTTTCAAAGAAATAGAACAAGACCTTGGAACACCGTATCCTAAAAGTGGAGATTTAACAAGATGGGCTGACCAAGGTGTACTGCTTTTAAACGCCACGTTGACTGTGCGAGCCCATCAAGCTGGAAGTCATCAAAACAAGGGATGGGAATCGTTTACTGACGCAGTGATCGATACGGTTTCTAAGCAAAAGGAAGGAGTGGTCTTCATGCTTTGGGGTGGTTATGCCAAAAGAAAAGGAGCGAAAATAGATAAGCAACGCCATCATGTGCTAGCATCAGGTCACCCTTCACCGTTAAGTGCTAACAGAGGCTACTGGTTTGGAAACCGTCACTTTAGTCAATGCAATCATTTTCTTTCTCAAAAAGGCTTGGATTTAATAAATTGGTGATCTGAATGGTTCACCATAGGACAAAAAAAACAGCTGTACGTCACCAGAAAATAAAGGGTAGCAACAACTGTTTTTGTAAGTAAACATTGATTAATAGCAATACTAAAATAGGTAGTTGCCAGCAAGGAGAAGAATCAATTCGATGACTGACCATTTTTTTAGATAAACTCAATAAGGTATCACACATATAGTGATGCGGATTACGGGGTTAAAGAATTTTCCCAAAAGAGACACAAAGAAATATATAAATCGAGTCTAATCCAGAGGATGCACTAGATCACTATATGCTACTGTTTTTGGAATGATATTCAGAATCTTAAGTTGCTCTTGAATCTTGACGATGGTCGTTTCTTCGATAACCTCCTGTCCCCATTGTGTCATCCCCAACCATTCTTGAATATCTTCAATTTGTTGTCCATACCTATTGGCCAATGTACGATCGATGCTCGGGATGGTTTTAAACTCTTCGGTGTATAGATTAATGACCTCAAGAATGTGCCTCATATAGTTTGAGTGCTCCTTCAAAAAATCATCGGTAACAGCAATCACAAAACATGGCCATGGAGTAGGGCGGTCACCGATTTTTCGAAAGATGCCTTGGTCTACCAATGGTTTGGTGGTAAATCGCTCCCATAAAAAGTAGTCGCCAGAACCGTCGGTCAACGCTTTTACAGCCCCGTCAATGTTGTTTACAATTTCGAATTGAAGCTCCTCCAAATCCCAACCTTGATCTTTTGCATTTACATAGGCCATGAGATGGCTTCCGCTTCCGTAGCGACTGATGGCCGCTTTGGTTCCCTCAATATCGTCAAGTGTCTGGTAGCTAGAATTGGCAGCCACATGTATTCCCCATGTTAGTGGTGAATGCACATAAGTCTGTACTATTTTCGAGTTGTTTCCGCCTATAATATCTTTGATAATGCCTTCGGTAAGGATAATGGCTATGTCGGTCTCATTTTCCTTTAAAAGCTGGCACATACGCCCTGTACCCTCTGGAATGTCCGTCCATTGCAGATCAATGCCTCTATCAGAAAAGGCACCTTCTTCGATCGCCATGTGCCAAGGTAAGTTAAAGTGTTCTGGTACGCCTACAATTTTTATTTTCTTCATGTAAAATGCCGCTGCTTTAGATATTCATAAATTGCATACTGCGAACGTATAGTAGCATCATTGATACCAGACCTTACATAGGTATTACTGGATTTTTCATCAATGATGCGCGCTTTCACGTTGTCTTGAAGCTGCAATTTGAGAATATCTTTTAACTCTGCAAAGACATCTTGATCTAAAATAGGAGTGAGCACTTCAATTCTGCGATCCAGATTTCTGGTCATCCAATCAGCGGATCCCATGTACATGACCTCTTCATTATTATTGCAAAACCAATAGATGCGTCCGTGTTCTAGATAGCGGTCGACAATACTGGTGACAGCGATGTTTTGACTAAGTCCCTCGACACCAGGAACTAGGCAGCAAAAACCACGAACTAACAACTGAATTTCTACGCCGAATTTACTGGCCATGTATAGCCTGTCGATGATTCTTCGATCCTCTAGGCTGTTAAGCTTGGCGATGATCTTAGCGGGTAACCCTTTTTGAGCGTTCTCTATTTCTTGCTGAATGAGGCCTTCAAAAGTAGTCCTTGTGTTAAACGGTGACACCAAGAGCTGCTTCACCTTGGGCAAAATAATTTTACGTTCTAAAACCTCAAACACTTGCTTAAGGTCTGCCGTGATTTTTGCATTGGCAGTGAATAGCCCATGATCGCAATACAATTTGGATGTTTTGGCATTGAAGTTTCCTGTACCGATATAGGCATACAATTTAGGAGTGTTTTCTTGGATGCGCTCGATGAGCAAAATTTTAGAATGCACCTTTATATTTGGAATGCTATAAAGTACTTTGGCGCCTTTTTCTTCAAATATCTTTCCCCATTTAATGTTGTTCTCTTCATCGAATCGGGCTTGAGCTTCTACAAAGATGGTCACCTCTTTTCCGTTTTCAACAGCTTTTAGCAAAGAATTGGTAAGCGATGACTGCTTAGCGACGCGATACAGGGATATTTTTATAAAAGTGACGTCTGGGTCGTTTGCCGCCGTTTCGACCCAATCTTGGAGGTGCTCAAAAGACTGATACGGATAATGCACCAATCTGTCCTTTTTTTCAATGAGGTCGAAGGTATTTTCTTCTGTCGAAAATGCAGAATGGTGTATCGGCGGTAGCTCGTCAAAATGAACGCGGCCTTCAGTTGGTGTTGGGAAACCAAAGAAATCACTAAAGTTGTGATGCTTTCCACCAGCGATCATGTCTACTTTCCCTAAACTAAGATGTTTTCGCAGACGTTTTTTGATGTCCTTTGGTAGGGTAGGGTCATGCAGCAGGCGTGTGGGTTGTCCCACATTTCGTTGCGCCAGCGATTGATAGATCTGTTGAGCAAGCTCGCCTTGATACTCATCATCTAAATACAACTCGGCATCCCGTGATAGTTTAATGGCATAACTCCCAATGATTTCCCTTTCGGGGAAGAGCCTCTGAAGGTTGCACTTTACAACATCTTCCAAAAACGTAATGAATTGAAATGATGAATTAGAAGGAATCTTTACAAAGCGTCCAACAATATCAGAAGGAACCGAGACCACTGCAATGTTATCTTCGGATTCCTCTTCAAAAACAACCACTAAATACTGTGCACCATCCTTAAAGAACAACGCATCGGTTTCTTCTAGTGGAACCTTGGTAACGTGTTCACTTACCTGATGCTCAAAGAAAATCTCCAAATACTCCTGCTGCTTCGCATTGAATTGGTGCGCTTCGACCAGGTTGACACCTTTTTTTGCTAACTGCGGAAGGATCTCGAGAGAGAAGATACGCCCAAATTCAATTTGAAGTGCTTCTACTTCAGCTAAGATCGTTTTCAACGTCTTATTAGGTTTTAGGGCCAAATGACGACGTAAATTCTTGTCCACTTTCTTGATCTGCCGAAGCTGTGATACCCGAACGCGGAAGAATTCGTCTAAGTTTGAAGAGAAGATAGCCAAGAACTTGATACGCTCATACAACGGATTGCTTGGGTCCTTTGCCTCTTGAAGCACTCGAGCATTGAAACTGAGCCAATCGATGTCACGATGCTTGTATATAGGGTCTAATTGTGCCGTTTTCATAAATACTAGGCAAAATTACAAATACCAAGCTCAGTTAGATTTAAGGAATCGTTAAATATGTGTATCTCAAGAGGTAAGCTTGGTCAATGTGTATTGTATTAGTGCATCAACCGCTTCTCTTGGATTGCCAGAAAATTGACCTTTAGGTCGGTTGGCCAAGATACAATTCATTGAAACCGCATTGTGCCCGAGAAGATTGGCAAGTCCGTATATACCAGCGGTCTCCATTTCCAAATTGGTGATGTGCCTACCGTCAAAAGTGAACGACGCTAGTTTGTCATTGAGAACAGGATCTTGAACATTAAGGCGCAGTTTACGACTTTGCGGACCATAAAAGCCAACGTTGGTAGCTGTGAAACCAGCATGAACCTGTTCAGATTTGAGTCGATTTCCTAGTTCTTCGGCATATTTTACTACATAAGGCTCTGATTTACCATGATACCAATCGGTATGTTTTATAAAAGCTTGCTGAATCTCTTCGTGTTGCACATGCTTGCTATCGTAGAAATGAAGCAAACTGTCAAAACCAATGGCATATTCACTGATCAAAAAGTCATTGACGTTTATATCTTCTTGAATAGAGCCAGTCGTACCAATGCGCACAATGTCTAGCACGGTTAACTCTGATTTTACAGTACGTGACTCAAAATCAATATTGACCAAAGCATCTAACTCGTTAAACACGATGTCGATGTTGTCGGTTCCAATTCCAGTAGAGATGACAGTTAAACGTTTGCCATTCAAAGTACCGGTATGAGTGACAAACTCACGTTTTCCTTTCTTTAGCTCAATGGTGTCAAAATATTTAGATACGCTTTCTACTCTGTCTGGGTCGCCTACGGTGATAATGGTATTTGCAATGTCTTCAGGTCGTAAGTTAAGGTGGTATATGCTTCCGTCAGGGTTTATGATCAATTCTGATTCTTCAATTCTCATGTTCTTCTTTCTAATTGTTTGGTAGTAATATTATATTCAAACTGGTATTTTTTAGCGCCTCCTAAAACAGTATCTTCCTGCATGTTAGAAAAATAGTTTCCTTCTTTGGCCAGTGCCTTTTCGCCATCTTCATTTAGTAGCAATCGATTGTCTTCTTCTTGGTAAAAAGGAGCTAATTTGGCTATGATCTTTTCAATCTGCATATCTCCAAAGCCGTAATACCCTTGATATTGCAATACATAGCCCACCAGTTGATGTTTTGTTCGTATGGTTTCTTTACTAATAATGTTTAATATGTGTGTCTCTAATAGGTTGAGCCCGTTGTGTTTGGATGGGAATCTTTTTAGTTGTGCGCTCAGGCAATTGGATAGATACGGAAAAGAGGAAGAACGCGTCACAAACTGTTTCAGCTTGTTGTGGTCCTCACTGTTGTAGATACTCCAAATACTGGTAGCCAGATCGATATCTTCTCGTTGCAGCAAGATCTTATCATCGTAGTGTTGCAGCAACTGCCCTTTGGTCAACTCTGACAATCCTTTAAGTCCGTCTTCACCGTCAACCCTTCCACTACAAACCAAGTAGAGGGGAAGCTTCACTGCTTTTTGTTGCAGCCAACTAATAGCTGCCACCATATTGATGTGGCAAAAAAGGTCGTATTCGAACCACAAAACGACATGGTCAAAAGCCTCAAAACTCTCGTATGATCTTAGGGGAGTTGTAAACTTTTCGAGGTAGAAGGAGCGAGGCGCTTCATAATGAGCATCTAGGAATTCTGCCCTGATCTCATGAAAATTGTCACTTCCTATTTCAACGGTCGTTGGGCCTTCGCATAAAATTTCACGCCAGGTAAGAAACGTGCCTTCGATTTGAAGTTCGGTAAGTCTTTTCGTAAGGCTATCGCCATTGGTGATGTGCAGTGGTTTTTCCATAGATCAACCTCCTACACGCTTAACCGCGAAACCTTTGTCTTTCAAGATGGCCATGATCTTATCACGGTAATCTCCTTGAATGATGATTTGATCATTTTTAAAACTTCCACCAACACTGAGTTTGGTTTTGAGTTCTTTGGCTAGTTTCTTGAAATCCTCATCTGCACCAGTATACCCTTCGAGAATTGTAATAGGTTTCCCTTTTCTTTTCTCATATTTACAAATAATAGGAGCCTCCTGCATCCAAATGTCAGGCTGCTCCTCTTTTTGTTCTTCTTCCGAAGGGATATGATCAGGAAATAAATTCTTTAATTGGTCTTGTAGATCCATCTTACTTCTTTATCAATCCAAGCTCTACAAGGCGTTCGTTCAAGAATTCTCCTGCAGTGATGTCATCAAATTGTTTTGGATTGTTTTCATCGATACAGCTATCCAGCACGTCCAATTTCATGTCGCTAACAGGGTGCATGAAAAACGGAATCGAATATCTTGAAGTGCCCCAAAGTTCTTTTGGCGGATTCACTACTTGATGGATCGTAGACTTTAGTTTGTTGTTGGTGTGACGAGAAAGCATGTCGCCCACGTTGATCATCAATTCATCCGGTTCAGCGATGGCATCGATCCATTGGCCTTCATGATTCTGAACCTGCAATCCACGCCCTTGAGCGCCCATTAAAAGGGTGATCAAGTTGATATCACCATGTGCTGCCGCCCGTACGGCATTTTTAGGTTCTGTCTGAATAGGAGGGTAGTGAATAGGTCTAAGAATAGAATTTCCGTTCTTGATGTATTGGTCAAAATAGGTCTCTTCCAATCCTAAATGTAGCGCCAATGCACGAAGTACATACCTGGCCGTTTTTTCGAGCATCTTAAAGGTTGTTTCTCCGACTTTATTGAATTCAGGGAGTTCTGAGACCATTACGTTGTCTGGATATTCGGCTTCCAGCGCCGGATTATCTTCAACATATTGTCCAAAATGCCAAAACTCCTTTAGGTCACCTTCCTTCTTTCCTTTGGCACTTTCTTTTCCAAAAGAGGTGTATCCACGTTGTCCTCCAATGCCAGGAATCTCGTATTTTTCCTTTACATCTACAGGTAGAGAAAAGAACTTTTTGATCTGTTCGTATAGGTCATCAACTAATGCGTCATCTAAAAAGTGTCCCTTAAGTGCCACAAAACCAATCTCTTCGTATGCTTTTCCTATTTCTCGCGTAAACTTTTCTTTTCTTGAGGGATCATCAGATAAAAAATCTCTAAGATCCACACTCGGTATCTTATTCATTGGTAAGGTATTATGTTAATAACTTTTTTCACGGCGAAAGTGCCGTATAACAAAGGTAGCGAAATTATGAGCGAACTAAAAAGCAGAGTTTTCAACAATTTGAAAAAATACAACAATACAATGGGCAAATGTTATACTTTTACAACACCATTTATGTTTTGAAACAGCTATGATATCAGTTAAAGACACTATAGAATTCAAGGACAGTGGTTTAGAAAACGAAACCCTGTTAGCCCTTTATAAAGCCATGCTTACCCCCAGAATGATCGAAGAGAAGATGCTGATTCTTCTTCGTCAGGGTAAAATTTCAAAATGGTTTAGCGGAATCGGTCAAGAAGCCATCTCAGTAGGCGTCACCAAGGCGCTCACCAAAGATGAGTACATTCTTCCGATGCACAGAAACCTAGGAGTATTTACGACCAGAGAGATTCCATTGTACCGTTTGTTTGCTCAGTGGCAAGGAAAGGAGAGCGGATTTACCAATGGACGTGATCGTTCTTTTCACTTCGGAACGCAAGAATTTAATATCGTGGGTATGATATCCCATTTGGGCCCTCAGTTGGGCGTGGCCGATGGTATTGCACTTGCAAATCTGCTGAAGGATAACAAAGAGGTTTGCGCCGTGTTTACTGGAGAAGGAGGGACGAGCGAAGGAGATTTTCACGAAGCACTTAATGTTGCTGCTGTGTGGGACTTGCCCGTGCTGTTTTGCATAGAGAACAATGGTTACGGACTCTCGACACCTACAAGTGAGCAGTATCGCTGTGAGCATCTGGCGGATCGAGGTAAGGGATACGGGATGGAAGCGCACATTATAGATGGAAACAATATTCTTGAGGTGTACACGAAAGTTAATGCGCTGGCGGAAAGTATGCGTGAGAACCCTCGTCCAGTTTTGCTCGAATTCAAAACGTTTAGAATGCGTGGCCATGAAGAGGCGAGTGGAACCAAATATGTACCGAAAGATTTGATGGATGCTTGGGCAGTAAAAGATCCGATTGAAAACTACAAAGCGCATCTGTTTGAGAAAGGAGTTCTTACGGAAGCAGAGGACGACCATATTCGCTTGTTGATCAAAGCAGAAATCGAAGCAAATCTCCAAAAAGCTTTTGAAGAATCTCCAATAGAGGTTAATTTAAGTAAAGAATTAACTGATGTATATCAAGATTCTTTATATCAAGAAGTTAATCACAATGATAATGTTGAAGAAATACGGCTTGTCGATGCCATTTCGGAAAGCCTAAAACAATCGATGGAGCGCCACGACGACCTCGTCATTATGGGGCAAGATATAGCCGAATATGGTGGTGTTTTCAAGATTACAGAAGGCTTCGTCGAGGCGTTTGGAAAAGAACGTGTGCGCAACACGCCCATTTGCGAGTCAGCCATAGTTTCGGCCGCCATGGGATTGTCCATAAACGGAATGAAGGCGGTCATGGAAATGCAGTTCGCAGATTTTGTTAGCAGCGGATTCAATCCTATCGTAAATTATTTAGCGAAGTCACATTATCGATGGGGGCAAGCCGCCGATGTGGTGGTCCGCATGCCCTGTGGGGCTGGTGTAGGAGCAGGGCCGTTTCACAGTCAGACCAACGAAGCTTGGTTTACAAAAACACCAGGTTTAAAAGTAGTATATCCAGCATTTCCATATGATGCGAAAGGGTTATTGGCCACAGCCATCAATGATCCAAATCCAGTGTTGTTCTTTGAGCACAAGGCGCTGTATCGCAGTGTCAGACAAGAAGTGCCTGTTGATTATTACACACTTCCGTTAGGCAAGGCAGCAAGGTTAAAGGAAGGAAGCGATATAACCATCATCTCTTATGGAGCAGGCGTACACTGGGCGTTAGAAACATTAGACAATAATCAAGATATTTCGGCAGACCTGATAGATTTACGCACCCTTTGTCCGTTAGACACTGAAGCAATCTATGCTTCCGTTAGAAAAACAGGAAAGTGCATCATATTGCAAGAAGACTCTCTTTTTGGAGGGATTGCCAGCGATCTATCAGCTATGATCATGGAGAACTGTTTCGAAGCGCTGGATGCTCCGGTCAAAAGAGTTGCTAGCATCGAAACTCCAATCCCGTTTGCATCGCAGTTAGAAGCGCAATATCTACCTAAAGCCCGCTTTGAAAGCGAGCTAAAGGGTTTATTGGCGTATTAATTGGCTATTTTAAGAGGAAACGCCACAGACACTGCCTGTGCAGGTTCCTTCCATGTAGCGATATCCACATGAAGCATGATGGGCATCTGCGATGGCGCTTATGTCGCCAGTGACCAGTTTGCCGATGATCTCTAAGACTCTTACAGACATTAATGGGGGTGAGGACACCTTTCCGTCACTATCAATATAGCGAAGTGTTCCTACGGTTTCGTAATCCCATCCTTCGGCATCCTTTAATAAGTTTTTAATGAAATCCGGTAACGGTAGTTTTTCAAGGTCACCAATAAACGAGGCAGAAGGTGGTAATAACGGTACCACGTCTAAATAATTCTCGTAGCGAATATCATTAGGGAATTCGGTGTTGTATACATCACAAAACTCCTTGTTTCCAGGCTTTGGGCCAGCGAATGTAATCGTTTGTGCTACATCCAATTTAAAAGCATTCTTAAAATACATCGCTGCAATTGGTGCCATACCACCACCTTTACTATGACCAGTTACGTACAGCGGAAGGCTGTGAGTAGGGTCTAGCTTGTTGATAGCATCTCTGATGTCATCAGCGATCGATAGCAAGGCAAACAAGAATCCAGAATGCACTTCTCCAGGTAAATTGATGTTCGTAGTGGGTTTTGCGAAAAAATCTTGTAACCAGTCAAAGAAAGAATCCCATGTTTTGGCTGGAGGCAGGGTACCTCTAAAGGCAACGATAACTTCAGTAGCTGTTTTGCCCACTAGACAGGCCTCTATTTGTAAGCTTGTGATCACGTAAGGATCTTCGACAAATCCTATGGCGCAATATTGTTTGCAGGTGTCAGAAAGGCCTTTTGGTTTCGAACAATCACATCCGCAAGGGTTGTATTGTCCGCTTTTATCGGTGGTTTTAATGCAGTAGGCCGCTGCCGAAGCACAAAGGAGCCTACACGCTAGATCTACTTGACTCATAATTTACATGTTTTGGTCTTCTCAAAATTAGATGAGAGTCTGTAGAATTACTAGCGTATAAACCCCTGTTTGACTATTCGAGTGGTTCTACCAATAATTGCGGATACACCGCATTAAGCGTGGTGAGCTGAGAAGATGAAAGTTCATTCATCGCAGTATCAAAATGGGTTGAAGCATACCTAGACCTTAGGTCTTGGTAGGCGCCCATGACCTCATTGAGTACCGATACATAAGCCTTGTAAGAGGTCATGACCTCACTTTCAATAGAGATGAATGCTTTGGTTGGGTGTTCTGAAAGTTCCTTCTTGCTCTTGCCTTGGCAATAGGAACAGAGTCCGGCTCCGTTGTTATCAATGAATTCTTTTACGGTGTTTCGAAGTTCATCGATAGTGATGACTCGATCTTTTACAAACAATTGATCTTCTTCATCCAATAGGATGGGAAGTAGGTTTCTCTTTTTGCCTTCGTTAATGCAATCTTCGCATTTTGTGGCTAACTGCTGGTTGATGCCCTCATCGATCTCTACAGTGGTAGCCACTAGAAAGAAGATGAGGAGCAAAAAGGCAATGTCTGCCATGGATCCGGCGTTGACCGTCGGACATTTCCTGGTTCTCATAATGTTGTGGTTTTAATGTTAATGTATGTATTAAGCCACAAGATTTGTACCAAATGTTAACCAGAAATTAACATTTCAGGTGAACCATATACCTGTTTGGCGCGTAGATATTAAAACGTGGAATAAGATTGCTACAAAAGAAAAAAAGAAACGTCGCTAAGACGTTATTGTTCTCGTAATTAGTTTAGTTAGTTTTTAGCGAAGCCGAACATTGTAGGGTGTTCGGCTTCGCTGTATTTATCGATAGATGCTTCCTTGAAAGTATTGTATCCTTCCGTTTTTTCTGTAGACGGGATTTAAGCAAGCATCATGTCCGATCAACGTGGGTAAATAGTAGTCCTTGCTATTGGTGCCTATGTGTAAATTCTCATCGCCTAAAATGTTGGCATGTTGTCCTTTGAGGTTCTTCTTAAAAGCCGCCACATAGTAAACGGGATTGGCAAATTCGGTATTGTCAATAATGATAGATGCGAAGGCTTGTTCTTGCTCCAGCCCATCAAAAAACACCAAGTTAAGCTGCCACCTTAACAAGTAGTTCTTGGGCACTTTAAGCTTGGAGAAGGCGGGGTCATCGTTTTCATTCAAGCGCTCACTAACAAATGTAGCGCCATAGCCATTCCCTAAAGGATCATCTTGAGACCAAGAATAACTCGATACCAAAATAAAAAACAAGAATACTAACTTCCTCATAGGTTTCAAGTTACATTTTTTTTGAGCTGAGAAGTGTTAACGGATAGTAAAAAAAACTATTTTTGAAGCCAAGACACCACAAAAACTGACTATTCTATGGAACACATTATCACTCTGGGGATGCTAATCCTTTTGCAAATTGTATTGGGGTTAGACAACCTTCTTTATATTTCGCTTGAATCGAAAAGAGCGCCCGAAGAAAAACAGGCGAGCGTGCGAAACTGGGGGATTGGTATAGCTATCTTCTTGCGTATCGCATTGCTTTTTGTACTTATAAAGGTCATCGACTATTTTCAAGATCCAATTTTCGGGTTTGACTTCACAGATGTAATGGAAGGGCATTTCAACATTCACAGCCTGATCGTACTTGCCGGAGGCGTTTTTATAATCTATACGGCCGTAAAGGAAATATGGCACATGCTTAAGTTGGAGGAAGATGAAGAAACTGCCGACAAGTCTCCTAAGTCCGTAAACATGGTGATTACCTCGATTATTATAATGAATGTTGTTTTCTCTTTTGATTCCATCTTAAGTGCTATGGCATTGACCAATGAACTGTGGGTGATGGCCATCGCTATTGTAGTTGGGGGAGTTTTAATGATTTGGCTAGCAGGAAGAGTGACAGAGTTTTTAAAGAAAAACAGAATGTACGAAGTGCTCGGGCTTTTCATTCTATTCATCGTCGGAATCATGCTGCTTTCTGAAGGAGGGCATTTAGCGCATTTAAAGTTCTTCGGAAACGAAGTAACGCCTATGAGTAAGACTACATTTTATTTTGTAATCGTAGTATTGGTGGTAGTTGATGTGATTCAGTCGCGCTACCAGAAGAAACTTTCTAAAGCCAAGGCTAAAGAATAAAAACAGATTTTTTTGACAGATTTTAGGTTGAAGCGCCTCCAAAACGCAGGAGGGCTTCAACCTTTTCTTTTGGTATAATTGGATTGGCACCTTCTTCACTTGCAACGAGTGCACCCATAGCGCATGCAAAAGCTAAAGCATCTTTTGGGTTTACAGCCTGAAGCAATTGCGATACTAAGGCAGCCAAAAAAGAATCTCCGGCACCTACCGTGTCCTGTGTTTTTACCTTGAATCCCGGATGTTCGTAAAAGGCGTTTTCATGATATAGGATGGCGCCCTCAGCTCCGCATGTAATACATATGGTATTGGTCTTGGTTTGTTGGGAAATATATTGAATTGAATTTTTTAAATCACTGTTTTTAAGTAGCTTATAATTTATCACCTCAAGTATTTCTTCATCATTCATTTTAATTAGGTCTGCTGCGTTCATTAGGTTCCATATACCGTCATGCGTATAATGAGGCGGACGCAAATTAACATCGAAAACCTTGTATTTGGCATGCTTCAGAAGTTGCTGTAGCGTAGCATGCGATGTTTCATTTCGACATGAAAGGCTTCCGAATAAAACGCAATCAGAAGTCTCGGCATGTTGTTTCAGGTCTTCGTTGAACTCAATGAAATCCCAAGCCACATTTTCCTTGATTGTATAGGAAGCGCTTCCTCCTTGATCTAAAAAAACTTCAACCTCGCTTGTTGGACGATCTTTTAATTGTTGAATGTAACTTGTATTGACACCATTCTTCCGCAGAAAATCTAGAATTCCATTGCCCAATTGGTCATTGCCCACTGCGCTTATCAAAGAAGTTTCCATACCCAAGGATTGCATCCTGCAGGCCACGTTTAGCGGGGCTCCGCCTATTTTTTTATAGGAAGGAAACACGTCCCATAACACTTCTCCAAAGCAAACGACTTTAGGCTTGGTTATCATCTTCGATCAATTGTCGTTCTAAAGCTTCGAGCGAAACGCTTTTGGTTTCTGGCATTTTGAAGATTCCCCAAAGCAGCTGAAGCACCATCATTCCGGCAAAGAAATAGTAGACTACTTGTATACTATCCTTGAAAAGATCTTCCATAACCCACGGCGCTACCAAGGTAATGATGGCTGCGAACACCCAGTGGGTACTGGTTCCCCAAGATTGCCCGAAGGCACGAACGCGATTCGGAAAGATCTCTGAGATAAACACCCAGATAACAGCACCTTGTCCGATGGCATGCGAGGCTACAAACAGACAAATGAACGTGATGAGTACGGTTGGACTCAAGTCTGCTTGGAAACAGTATCCTACCATCAATAAACTAATGATATAACCAATCGAACCGATGATGATCAACTGGCGGCGACCCAAACGATCGATCAATCGCATGCCGATAATGGTAAATACTAGGTTCACCACACCAATGGCAATCGCGTTAAAGAGCGAATCTTGCCCGCCCAGTCCTGCTTGTTCAAGGATTCGCGGTGCATAGTACAGTACGAAATTAATACCAGATAACTGATTGAAGAATGCAATCAAGAATCCAAGCCACAAGACGCGGTTATATTTTTTCTGAAATAGATTTTCACTTTCTTTAGGTAGGTCTAGATCTACTTTGATCTCTTGCAGTTTTTGCTGCGCTTCGCTTTCACTATAGATCTCATTGAGTACGACCAAGGCTCCAGCATCATCCTGTTTTTGCAGGGCCAACCAACGCGGGCTATTAGGTACTTTGAGCACCATAAGGGTATAAGCCAATGCAGGAATCGCCTCAACGCCAAGCATCCAGCGCCAGTCGTTGGCTCCGCCAATATCTTTTAATAACCAATTAGAAACGAATGCAATCAAGATCCCAAACACTAAATTGAACTGATACAATGCGCCTAACCGTCCGCGTTTCTCAGGAGCGGTGATCTCTGAAATATAGATGGGAGCTGCCACCGAAGATACGCCCACACCCACACCGCCGATGAAACGGAAGAACGAGAATGAATAAGGGTCGGCCGCTAAGGCACTACCAACTGCAGAAACAAAAAAGAGGATTCCGATCCAGAACAGGGTTCGTTTTCTTCCGAGTTTCTTTGTGGGAATCCCTCCCAATAACGACCCTAGTACAGTGCCCCAAAGAGCCATACTCATGATAAAGGTTCCGTGAAAAAGGGGAGAGGTATTCCATAGTTTTTGAATCGGTTGATCCGCACCACTGATCACAATGGTGTCAAAGCCGAACAAGAATCCCGCTAGGGCTACTGTGATCGACCAGGTTACGATTTTATTCATTCGGAGTAGTTTTATTGATGGTTTGATTGAAGTTGGTTGCTAAAGTAAAAACATACCAAAACGAATGGGAGGCTCGAAAGCCGTATTTTGTTCGATGTGTTCATCAAAAAGTCTTCACGGTTTGATTGCATTGCGTCTAATTTAGTTAATAATGCTGATATATTCCTCGTGCCACATATTGAAAATATTCCTTAAGTTTGAAGGAGACGAATCCTATTTCATCAGATTTTGCAAAAAAAGTTCTGTATATCATTCTTCCTTTTATTGACCTTTGGAGTCACTTGGGCCCAAGAACTGCCTCCCGTGGTCAACTACACGCCTAAGACCTATAAGGCTGGCAATCAAAACTGGATGCTTTCTCAAGCCGATGATAAAAGTATCTACGTAGCAAACAACGATGGACTTCTTGAATTTAACGGCGCTAATTGGACCCTGTATGGCACACCCAATGAGACGGTAATGCGATCGGTCAAAGCGGTTAATGACCGTATTTACACGGGATGTTATATGGATTTTGGGCATTGGGTAAAGAACGAAAGGGGAATGCTTCAGTACACTTCGCTTAAGGAAAAGCTAAAGGTAGAAATGATTGAAGATGAGCAGATCTGGAACATCATTCCACATGAAAATTGGATACTCTTCCAATCACTCTCGAGAATCTACCTTTACAATACGAGCACGGAGGTTGTCAAAGCGATCGAATCACAAGGAACCATCACGAAAGCGACCAAAGTAGGAGATTCACTGCTATTTCATGTCTTTGGTAAAGGAATTTACACCATTGAAGGCGGACAAAAGAAATTAGTAAGCAATGATCCAGTATTTCAAGAAAATAGGGTGGTTGGTATTTTTGGAACGTCCAATCAATGGATGGTACTAACTCAGAATCAAGGATTCTATATCATTGATGATGGCAATGTCACTCCTTGGAATATTGAAAACATGGAGTTTCTAAAAAGATTGAACATCTATTTTAGTACACAATTAGCAGATGGAAGCCTAGTGCTTGGCACGGTATCTTCTGGTGTTGTTCACTTGTCTAATGAAGGGCGTATTTTATTCATGATGGATCAGCAAAACGGATTGGGAGATAATACGGCACTTTCATTGTTTGAAGATCAGGAAGGAAATATTTGGGTAGGCCTGGATAACGGTATTGACTGCTTAAACCTTAACTCACCCTTTAAAAATTATATAGACCAAAGTGGTGGATTGGGTACAGTATACGCATCGATCATTCACAAAGGATATTTTTATCTAGGCACAAATCAAGGGCTTTTTGGAAAAAGAGCTGGTAGTGCCGATGGTTTTTTTCCTATCTCTGGAACCAATAGCCAAGTATGGTGTTTACGAGTGATTGACGATCAGTTGTTTTGTGGTCACGATTCTGGCACCTTTCTCATCGATGGATTGACTTCTCGCCAAATATCAAATGTTACAGGCACATGGGAACTTCAAAAGGTGTTGGGTAGAGAGGATTTGATCATTCAGGGAAACTACAATGGGTTCAACATTCTTGAGAAGAAAGACGGGCAATGGCAATTTAGAAATAAGTTAGCGGGTTTTGACATATCAGCTCGACACTTTGCACAAATGGGAGACAACACTCTTTTTGTTAGCCATGAATACAAGGGAGTGTACAAGGTAAAGACCGATACAGAATACCAAAAGGTTCTGCGTTTTGCACAAGATACTTCAGTAAAAAAGGGGGCTAGTGCTACCTTGACCAAGTATGACGATATGTTGCTGTATGCGAATAAGTCTGGCGTGTTTCGCTATGATATGGATAGGGATGCTTTTACCAGAGATTCGCTGTTTAGTCTTGCTTTTACCGAAGAAACCTATACTTCTGGAAAAATGATCAAGGACTCTGAAGGAAGGCTTTGGACGTTTACCAATGTAGATGTCAACTATTTTGAAAAGGAAAAAATAGACAATGAATACCGCTTGCGAAATATTCCAATACCGCATGAGCTAAGAGAAGAACTTAATGGGTATGAGAATATTTCATTATTGCCCAACAATACATACTTGCTTGGAAACTCCAAAGGCTACCTCACCATTGATTTGGGTCAGATTGAGCCAAAAACCTACATTATTTCTATAAATACGGTGGTGAATGAATCACTTAAAGGAGGCGCAAGGGATATGCCTGTAACAGAGATCGGAGAGTTTAAAGCCAATCAGAACTACTTTTCGTTCTCATACAGTATTCCCGAGTTTGAGAAATATTTGGTGGCGCACTATCAATATCAGCTAAAGGGGTTACGCGATGAATGGAGCTCTTGGAGTGATGTGTCTCATGTATCTTTTGAGAACCTTCCTTTTGGAGATTATGAGTTTCGGGTAAGGGCAAAGGTAAATGGACAAGAGTCTGAGAACATTGCCTCTTACAACTTTACCATTAATCGACCATGGTACCTTTCGAGCTTAATGCTTGCATTGTATATATTGGCTAGTATTTTCTTGGCAGCGGCGATTAATGCTGCATATAGACGCTATTATCGAAAACAAAGAGAGCGATTGCTCGAAATGTCTCGTAGAGAAATGGAAATCAAAGAATTGGCTTCTCAAAAAGAGATCATTCAATTGCGAAATGATCAATTGCGCCAAGACATTGAAGCCAAGAATCGAGAATTGGCAATTTCTACAATGAGCATGATCAAGAAGAACGAGGCCTTGAATAATATCAAAGGAGAACTAAAGAAATTAGACGAGGAGAAAAATGTGAGACCCGTGATACGCCTAATCGATAAGAACATCAACAATGATGAGGACTGGAAGTTCTTTGAAGAGGCTTTTAATCATGCTGACAAGGATTTCTTTAAGAAGGTGAAAGACCTGCATCCGCAGCTTACTCCCAATGACTTGAGGCTCTGCGCCTATTTGCGACTGAATCTTTCTTCGAAAGAGATCGCACAGCTGTTGAACATTTCTCCGCGTAGTGTTGAGATCAAACGGTATCGATTGCGAAAGAAGATTTCGCTTCCGCGTGAAAGCAACCTTAGCGACTATTTCTTGAAATTATAGACAGAACAATTTTTTGAGGACGTGCGTATTCGATTACAATCTTCCTTATATTTAGAGAATCAATAACCAACTAACAACCGCGTGAAGGATAGAGCGATCTGTTTGAGCTCTTTATAATTGCATTTCGACTTAGCGATGCGGCAATTATAAAAGCGAGTAGCGATAGCCTGACCCCTCCGGAACTTTAGCGGAGGAGGGACACGCCCAAAAAGAAAATTAGCATGGCTATACTTTCATTTATTGGATTTACCCTTTTAGTAGCAATCGTTGCATACTTTGCCACCCGTAAAACAGACGAAAACTCATCAGACGGATATTTTTTAGGCGGAAGGAGCCTTACCGCCGGAGTAATTGCGGGATCCCTGTTGCTTACCAACCTTTCGACCGAACAGATCGTTGGTCTCAACGGACAATCATACACGGAAGGTGTATTGGTCATGGCTTGGGAAACCTTAGCTGCCATTGCCATGGTGGTCACGGCCATATTCTTATTGCCTCGATATTTAAAAGGCGGACTAACGACGGTACCTCAGTTTCTGGCGCGACGCTATAATACGACAACAAAGACCATTACATCGGCTTTGTTCTTATCGGGCTATGTGGTTGTGTTGCTTCCCATCGTTTTGTATTCTGGGGCCTTGGCCATTAGTACGATGTTTGATATTCCTGAGAAATTAGGCGTTTCTGATTGGGCAGCTATTTGGATCTGTGTATGGGGAATTGGTATCATCGGGTCGATCTATGCCATCTTTGGCGGATTGAAGGCTGTTGCTGTTTCTGATACCATGAACGCCGTTGGTCTATTGATCGGGGGGTTGATGATTCCTGTTTTTGGATTGATGGCATTAGGGGATGGAAGTGCTATGGATGGGCTTTCGATATTGAGCGACAAACTTCCGGATGATATGTTGAAGGCTGCTGGTAGCGCCGATTCTTCGATTCCGTGGTGGACGATCTTCACAGGTATGATGCTCGTGCAGTTATTTTACTGGGGAACCAATCAGGCCATCATTCAGCGTGCGTTGGCGGCCAAAAACTTGAAGGAAGGCCAAAAGGGATTGATGCTTGCCGGATTCTTTAAAATTTTGGGTCCGATTATCGTGGTACTTCCAGGTATTATTGCATTTCAAATGTTTGGAGGAGACCTTGCCAAACCGGATGAAGCATATCCGACGTTAGTACGTGAGGTGTTACCAACGTATTTGGTCGGTTTCTTTGCTGCCGTATTGTTTGGTGCTATTTTGAGTTCGTTTAATAGTGCGCTAAACAGCTCGGTCACCTTGTTTGGGATTGACATCTACAAAGAGCATTTTAATAAAGAAGCAGACGAAAAGACTGTGGTCAAATACGGAAAGCTGTTCGGGGTGTTCTTGGCTTTCTTAGCCATGTTCGTGGCACCTTTTATCTACTACGCAAGTGACGGACTCTTTGGATATCTACAAGAAGTGAATGGTTGCTACAGCATTCCGATTCTTACAATTATTGTTGTGGGGTATTTGACCAAAAGAGTACCAGCTATTGCTGCTAACATTGCCATCATTGTAGGCTCTGTAGCGTATACGATCAGTCAGTTCGTTTTAAAACCAATGGTGGGAGAGGAGAACTATTGGCACTTTTTGGACGTAATGGCTGCTTTGTTTGTATTCAATGTAGTGCTAATGCTTGTGATTGGGGCCTTCTATCCGAGAAAAGAGGCTTATGTACAAGAATACACCGAACAAGTGGACATCACACCTTGGAAACCCGTTAAAATTGTGGGCGCCATTATTATCTTAATAGTCGTAAGCACTTATATCTATTTTAGATAGCCTTTGTATTTGCAAAATGATAAAATTCTTTAGAAAAATCAGACAAGGTCTTTTGGCCGAAAACAAGCTTAGCAAGTACCTTCTCTATGCCATAGGAGAAATCGTGTTGGTAGTGATTGGTATTTTGATCGCACTCAGTATCAATAATAGAAATGAATACAACAAGACGCAGAAAACCGCATTGGCCTATTTGAACTCATTGCAAGAAGAGTTTAAATCAAACCTGACCTTACTGGACGCAACCATTGCTGATGCTAATGAATTATCAAAGGGAGCCGAAAGCATGCGCATGTTCTTTAATCCGAAGGTGCTCGACACCATATCAGAAGATCGTATCGGGCAAGCTTTTGGAAAATTAAATAACGATGCTGTCTACCGCCCCAGTAATGGCGTATTGTTAGAGATCATTAGTTCTGGAAACCTGAAGATATTGGAGAATGAAAGGCTAAAACAGCATTTGGCCAGTTTTGAAAAGAAGGTAGAGCGTTTGCAGGTTCAGGAAGCAGAAGTTTTAAAGCTTAGAAGTGAAATGAGTGTGTATGTAAGGCAAAAGGGAAGTGTGGCAGCCTTGGCGGCCATTGACCTTTCTGATGATATTGGTGATGAATATGCAGAAACACATTCGAACAAACCACTTTTTAGGTCCCAATACTTTATGAATACCATGGTGTTTTACGGATTGGTTCAGGAAGCGGCGGTGTATTCTTATTATGTTCCGTTGAAAAAGGAGATCGAAGAAATCATTCGTTTGATCGAAGAAGAAATAAAAAAACATCCTTGAATTTTCAGCCCTTAAAATCAACAAGGTTGTGAAGAATTGATAGTCATCAAATCCAAGAAACACAACATAAACTTCCTGTTAAGGGTCAACATAGTCTCAAAAAGCGATTTTTGATACTGAGTTGTGGCTTCTTTTGGAGGCTGTCGTTCTTACCGCAGGTACTTTTGAGCATCGTTAATCAAATACCTTTAAAAAATGATGCACAAAACGCTTTTGGTCGCCATGACCATATTTTTCACTTTCCACTGCAATGCGCAAGAACTCAGTCGAAGAGGTTATTTTGAATCGAAGATAGGATGGCCCAATAACAAAATACCCGGTGCAACAATCAAAGAGGTCGTTGCAGATTCTCCTTTGCAACGAGCCGGATTTACATCTGGCGATATCATCATCGCTGTTGATGGAAGAACGGTTGTTAATCAAGAAGATTGGAGCGCAATCACCTATGGACTGCCAAGTACCCGAAAAACAAAGATACAAGCGAAGAGAGGGGCAGAGCTAATCACAGCTGAAGTTCAACTAAAACCTCTTCCGCTGGAAGAAAACGCAAACGTAGAAACGCTTTATGAGACCGTTGTGAGTGATTACGGAATACGACAACGCGCGATCATCACCATTCCAAAAGGAAACAAGCGCAAAAAACATCCGGCCATCATATTGATACAGGGCCTTAGTTGCTCTTCAGTAGAGAAGTATTCGGGCCGAAGTAACAACTGGGTGAAGTTGATCAAAGACCTCGCCGAAAAATCGAACATGGTCCTGTACCGAATCGAAAAACCAGGAGTAGGGGACAGCGAAGGTGATTGCGGGGCAGTCGATTTTACAGTTGAGTTGAATGGTTACGAATCTGCCATCAAAGCCTTGAAGTCCAAATCGTATGTTGACAACAGCAAGATCATCGTGTATGGTAATAGTATGGGAAGCGCGTTAGCTCCATATTTAGCTAACAAGTTTGATTTGGCAGGCGTCATCTCTGACGGAACGTTTTTCAAGTCTTGGTACGAGCATATGCTTGAGATCGAACGTCGAATCCTAGAGATTGAAGGAAAGTCTCAAGCCGAAATCAATGAGCTTATGAATACAATCTACATTCCGTTATACTATGAAATGCTTGTAAAGAAACGAAGCTTTGAAGCCATCCTTAAAGACAATCCGACCTATGCTGCTCATCACAGACAGGGAATGAACCACATGTACGGACGTCCAATGGAATACTATCATCAAGTACAGGACTTTAATTTTCCGAAGCATTGGGAAGCCCTTAAAGTACCAATTCGTATTCGATGGGGAACCAACGATTGGATCATGACCGAAAACGACAATGATATGATCATTTCAGCCTTGAAAAATAAAGGACACAAAGATCACAAGCTCTATAAGTATCCAAAACTGGATCACTGGAGTACCATACATCCCAATTATGCAAACAGTTTTAATTTCAAGCCAGGCAAGTGGGAAGACAAGATAAGTCAACAGATCATTGATTGGGCCTGGGAGATTCTTGAGAGATAAAAGGGTTTACGAAGGGGAGGAGTTTTCCTTTAGCGTTGCAAGATATTGCTTAGGAGTGATGCCTTCCTTCCTTTTAAAATGCCGGTAAAAAGTAGCTTTAGAGACAAATCCTGCTTCCTGGGCCACTCCGATAAAACTGTAACGGCCACTATCAGACGCTTGCAACAACATTTTGAATTCTTCAACTCTGTGATTGTTGATGAATTCAACAACCGAAGTTCTATATTCTTTGTTAATGAAGAACTTAAAATGTTTGGGTTTGATGCCTGATTTGGCCAATGCCATTTGAACGTCGAAATCTACATTTTTGTACGCTTTTTGCTCCTTAAACACTTGTGTTATAAAACTTTCGATCTGAGGAATGTCTTTAACCAATTCATCTTGTTGATAGATGTTTTTGGCCACAACAAACTGTCGTAACGAGGGCGATTCGACAAAGGCAAATACCAATATGCCCAAATTGACCAAAGCAGCAAGAATCAAATACAGATCATCAGACAGGTAGCGAAAGGTAGCTTTATAAGAGGCTTCTCCTAAAGCATAAGGCAACACCGAATTGAAGGCCAAAAGCGCTCCGTAGCCCATCAAGATCCAAAAGAAAAACAAGTATCGCTTATAGATTCTAGGCATGATCTTATTTTTCAAAACGTTGAATTGGTCGACACCTAATTTAACGTAGAAAATATAAGAGAGTAAAATGAACATATTAACGCACAAAACGATAACATCAATATGAGTGCTATAAAAATCAGTAACCCCGAGTTTTAGCAGTAGATATGTTACATGAACAAATAATGGCGCTGTAAGATGTGCATAGATCAACTTATTAGCATCACGAGCGGTAATAAGTGCTAGGTACAGAAAGATCAAAGAGGGAAGGAACAAATGCTTGTATCCGCCAATGAGAATGTTGAAAAAAACACTTTTGTTAATGCTTGTCCAAAAAATGCTGTATATGAATGAAAAGCTAACAAGGCAGCATATGGCACCTAAGACAAAGTTCCTTTTGGTGTTGTTCAAAAAGTTGAATATACCAATGAGGAAAAGTTGTCCATAAAGACAGATAAGCAAACCATTTACCAGCAAATTGTCAAACCCTGTATGCATGCAAATTGTGTTGAAAGACAAAAATAGCAGAAATATTGTCTTCAATGAATCCTCTGTTTCTGTATCTAAAACGCCCTGCTAAGTAGTTACCTGATTGTACAGAAGTTAGGATGTAATGAAATGAGATCCTCATTATACGAATTCACCCCAAAAGGTATCAAAACGAATATTGAGACGTTTGGGACACGAAGTATTAAAGGGGTAGCCGATACATTGATATATATTTAAAAATAAATCACACCAAAAATTAAATAAACTAGAGAAATGAAAGGAAGACCACGTATGAATAAACAATTCATAAAATTAGCAGCTATAGCTTTTGTCTTTACGGCGTGCACCAATGAAAATACAACAGTTGTTGCAGAAGAAATAGAAACTCAAGAACCCGCAATGACCAATGGATTTGGGGATATACCATCGTCAAAAGTATTAGTGCTTGGTACGTATCACTTTAATCAAGAAAATCATTACGACGAGCTGTCAGAAGAAAATCAGGAACAAATGGCAAGGCTTCTAGACACTTTGGCCAAGTTCAATCCGACCAAAGTTGTGATCGAGAAAGAGGTGAGACTCGATTCGCTATACAACAATTTCTACCAGAAATACTTGAACGACGAATCGGTGCTGGTTAAAAAACCCAACGAAGCCTTTCAAGTAGGGTATCGATTGGCAAAGAAATTAGGACACGACCGCATCTACCTTTTTGACGATCAGACCGAATTTATTGGTTCTTTGAAGGACTTTACCTTTAATAAATTGAATGAAGAAAGAGTAAAGGACAGCGTATTCGTTGATAAATACATGAGTGATATTAAAGAATCGTTTGCAGCACGCCAAAAGGAGTTTGAAGCACTATCTCTGTATGATAATCTTTTGATGAGAAATTCGCCAGAATCTAACCAATGGAATGCCGAGCGCATGCACCTGTACGAAACGCGTATAGGAATTCAGGATAGCTGGATGGGACCAGATTGGCTGGGTAGATGGTATCAACGAAACCTTCGTATGATGGCCAACGTTATGAAGGTAAACAATCCAGGCAATGACCGTATCTTAATTGTTGTTGGTGATAATCATAAATGGGTACTGGACACTTTGTTTGGTTTTAATCCTGAGTTCGAGGTGGTCTCAAGTTATGAGTTGTTGAAGTAACGTAAGATATAACGATCTTGATCGTAGATGCCTGCTGGCAAAAGCCGCGTCTAATATGGACTGAGCCATCGTCAGAAAAATGAAAATCGTATCACAAGTCTTGACAAGACCGATATTATATGTAAATTAATGCTGAAAATATCATTGTGCATGCCTTCAAAGATCGGTTCAAAGTTTACCATTAGACATCACCTTTTTATCGGAATCCTTGGTGCCGTTTGGCTCACGGTCTTTTTAGTATTCGTTGCGCCTTATGATACGGCCGAGGTTACCTTAGGCTTTAGAGCAAGCGTGATGTTTTGGTATGGCACCATCTTCGCACTGTCCTATTGGGCGACGATTCCGTTACAAAATTGGCTATACGGTTTCGAAAAGGGAGGGAAGCTATTCAAAGAATTCACCGTTTACTTGATGTTGAGTGCGTTGTCTTTACCCGCTTGTTATTGGTTTTATAAGACCGACTTGATCAATGGTGATTATGGCTTTGCAAAATTTACCTTGACAATATTCCTTCCTACGTTGATTATTTTCATTCCGTTGTTGGCGGTAGCACGCTATTTTATTCCGAAGAACTTTTTAAAGTCGCGTACCCCACATGCTTCCGACCAAAATTTAAAAAAGGGGATCGACCAATTGATTCAAGATAAGATCTACCTAGATGGCGAGCTTAGTTTGGCAAGTATGGCCACACAATTAAAAACCAATCCGACACTATTGAGCAAAGCGATCAACAACGACTATGGACTCAATTTTAATGATTTTATCAATCAATATCGCATCGAAATGTTCTTGCAGATGGTCAAAGACCGAAAACACAAGACCCATACACTTTCGGCCATTGCGGAAGACTGCGGATTTAACTCAAAGGCCACGTTTAATAGGGCTTTCAAGAAGAAAATGAACGTGTCGCCCACACAATACATCAAAGATTTCGACGCCTAAAACCTTGGCTCAAATCATGATTTACGCCAGATCCTGCAGAAATTAGCGGTTGTTTCTTAGAAAATTTATACACTTTTGACATGCCGGCAATCAAAACAGTTCTAACACCTTAATTGAATGTCAATCATGAAAAAATTAGCATATTATCCATTGTTCATCCTTTTATTTGTTTTCTGCGGAAGGAGTTTAGCCCAAGATCCGTTTCAAGGAATCACCGATGGAGTCGATCGTTTTGTCAAAGACCAAAAAGTAGCTGGAATGTCGGCGGCCATTGCCATTAACGGAAAAAAAGTCTGGTCACATGCGGCTGGTATGGCAAACAAGAAAGGCGCCGCACCAATAGCCGAAACGACCCTGATTCGTACGGCTTCTATAGCAAAGCCGATGACGGCCATAGCTGTGATGCAATTGGTAGAGCAAGGACTAGTAAAACTGGACGAACCGATACAAACCTATATCCCTAATTACCCGAAACCAAAAAAGGGAACCATTACTGTCAAAGATCTTTTGGCGCACAATGCCGGACTTGGTGGCTACAAATCTGCAAAAGAGGCCGAGAGCCAAGTTGAATATGCTACTATGGAAGCGGCCATGAATGTATTCAAAGATCGAAAACTGATCCATACACCCGGAACTCAATTTGCCTATACCACCTATGGATATGTCGTACTTGGTGTGTTGATCGAAAAGGTGAGCGGTAAAAGCTACGAGACCTATATGCAGGAAAATATTTGGGACAAGGTTGGCATGCCGAATACTGGAGTTGAACATGCCGATAAGACCTATGCGAACAAGGCTGCCTTATATCATAACCGAAAGGGCAAGATCAAAGACGGAAAGAAAAACAACTTGAGCAACCGCATTCCAGGTGGAGGCTTTTACAGTACGGTTGAAGATCTTCTCAAGTTTGGAGATGCGGTGGCCGATCATAGGCTTATAAGCGAAGAGAGTTTGAAATTGATGAGCGAAGTTCGTAGCATCAACAAGGGGGGCGGTAACCCTTATGGGTATGGATGGTATCTGTACGGTGGGCCCGAAACACCGCATGCTATTATTGGACATACAGGCGAACAAACCGGAACATCTTCTATGTTGATCATTATACCCGCAAGAAAAATCACGATTGCAATAATGTCTAATACATCGGGCGTATTGCAAGACGTCATGAGATTTAGTGTAAATTTGATAGAAACTAGCGTTACAGTAGATAATGAACAAAGAGACGCTCCTTAAAGAACTATTCGAATTTTCGGAGGCCATAAGGTATGTAGCCATTTATACCGATGAAGACCTGGTGTATCGCCAGCGTAATGAATCCTTACCCGATGCATCGTCATCAGATACGGATCGCTACGAAGAACTGTTGGTAAATCCCACGTTGTTAACGCTAGCATCGCAGCGTGGGAATATCGACTGTGGCGGACTCGATTATTTGATCATTCGGTATGGGAATTTTACCCAGGTGGTCAAGCAAATCCCTGGCGGACATATTTCTATCTGTTTGGATAAAAAGGCGGATTTAAATATAGTGCCTCAACGAATTTTTGAATTTTATAGCTCACTTGACTGAACTGATTTTGAGGTACGTAGCATTGCTACCTTGGTTTTAAATTTTCATCTTTAGGGTAATGGTGTAACGATCACATGGTGAGATACTCTTTCATATCGTATATTTATCATCAATCAATCAAAAATCAACCACATGAAATTCAGCTTTCAATTTATCAAAACCATTTTTTTTCTACTACTCTGTATCTCATCATTAACGCTTACAGCTCAGCATAATCAAATCCCGATAACCAGCCAACAGTGGCAACAAGATCTTCGTTTTTTGCAAGAGACAGTACATGAAAAGTATCCCTTCCTATTTAAAAAAGTAAGCGCTAAAGATTTTGATGCTAAGGCAGAAGAATTGTATAGAGCAATTCCCACGATGCAAGACCATGAAGTGATGGTGGGACTTTTGCGTATGGTGTCCCTCTTTGGGTACGGTCATACTGATATGGGATTTAGAGGTGGCGCCGTACCATATCACAAGCTTCCCATCAACCTATACCAATTTAGCGATGGAATGTATATTGAAGGAGGACATCAAGAGTATAGCAATGCCATAGGTGCAAAGGTTATCGCCATTGAAGGCATGCCCGTTGATGATGCGCTAAAGGCAATTCGTCCTACGGTTCCTGCGGAAAATGATTCCTATTTTATCGCCTTCGGAATTAACAACTTGCTGATTCCTGAGGTTTTACATGCACAAGGCATTACCAACAAGCTGAAGGAATCCGTTTCCTTCACCTTAGAAAAAGCCGGAAAACAATGGAAGCAGTCTATTAAAGCCGTTCCAGCGAAGGAAGTACCAAGAACGCAGTACAGTCGTGTTAAGCAAAAAGGAGAGTGGCTAAGTGCGCGTTCGCAAGCGGAGAGCCCATTGTATTTGAAAAACTTAGATAAGATCTATTATTACGAATATTTGCCAAACCAAAAAACGGTGTATGTACGTCACAGCCAGATACAGAACGACAAAACCGAAGATATTAAAACATTTTATGAGCGAGTATTAAACTTTATAGAGAAAAATGATGTCGAAAAATTTGTGCTCGATGTCCGTCTCAACGGAGGTGGAAACAACTATCTCAACAAACCCATCATCACAGGAATCATTCAGAATAAAAAGATCAATCAAAAGGGGAAGTTCTTTACAATTATCGGTCGCCGCACCTTTTCGGCTTGTCAGAACTTGATCAATGAATTAGACAATTACACCAATGTGATTTTCATTGGCGAGCCTAGTGCCGAAAATGTAAACTTCTATGGTGATAATCGTAAAGTGACCTTACCAAATAGCAAGTTTCCAGTATATCTGTCGTATGCTTGGTGGCAAGACAAGCCACAATGGGAAAACCAAGATGCAACGGTGCCGCATATAGCTGTCAACATGAGCTTTGAAGAATACCGATCGAATCAAGACCCTGTATTAGAAGCTGCATTGAACTACACAGACACTGGGTTTATTCTAGACCCGATGGAACATCTTACACAATTGTTCATTGCAGAAAAATACGGACAAGTACGCGCCGATGCGGCAAAGATTGCCAAGGACCCAGCTTACAGATATTATGATTTTGAAAAGGAGTTTAGCAAAACGGGCACCCGATTACTGAATAACGGCCAAGTGGAAGCTGCGGTATTCGTCCTGAGCCTTGTAGCCGAATTATATCCGACATCAACCAGTGCTTGGTACAGTGCCGCAAACGCCTATGAACAAGCAAAACAATCCGCGAAGGCCATTGATGCCTATAAAAAGATCATTGAACTGGATTCCAAAGCACCGTTGGCAACGGCTGCAAGTAACCGAATCAAGGCATTAGAGAAAAAATAAAGTCCAAAACGTTTTAAAGTGTCAGTCTCGATGGTCTATCAGTAAGAAAAACAAATTGCTACTTTTTGCTACCCTGTAAGTTGATGTTTTTGGAAGTATCGTGATATTTTTGTTCTTTAAGCTCTATTTATAACCCTTCTTAAAATACCCTTATGAAACGAAACTACGTATTCATGCTATGCTTCATTACTTTCTGTATGACAGCAACTGCTCAAACCGGTAACGAAAGTTTAGGAAATTCTGTAACACCACTAAATAACATCCCAACACCCTACGATGGAGTAATAACGCTGGACGCCCCTGGTACAAATATCACCACAGGAGATTACAATACCTTATTGGGCGATGGTGCAGGAGGGCAGTTGACCACGAGTCGATTCAATGTGCTGATAGGAACCGCCGCTGGTGCATTGCTTGCAACTTCAACTGAAGACAATGTCGTTATTGGGCCCTTTGCCGCCGATCAAACGGCCTCGACTGCATTTGATGACAATGTGGTGATCGGTACACGTGCTGCGCGTACATTGGCAGGAAATGACAATGTGGTGATCGGTGACCAATCAGGAAGGCTCATGACCACTTCGAATGATAATGTGGTCATTGGCAATGAATCTGGATATGATCTAACCGAAGGAGATAAGAACGTTTTCTTAGGAAATCGAGCAGGGTATAATACGACAACGGCCTCTGAAAATGTATTTGTAGGCCACCATGCAGGATACAATAATTCAACAGGAGAGGGCAATACGTTTGTTGGAGGGGTCTCTACGAATTCTGTTGATGGGGTTGTTCCTCCAGGAAAGCCAACAGGTAACGACAACACGGTGGGTATCAACAATGCCTTTTTTGGATCAGGTGCGGGCGGTGATAATGGCCAAGGAAACGAAAACACCTTTATTGGGGCAGATGCCGGAGCTCGTAATGAGTTCGGTGATTACAACACCTTTGTGGGATATCAAGCAGGTGCGCGAAACAACGTTAGCAATAATCAGAGCAATGCCAATAACAACACCTTTGTTGGATGGCGTGCAGGTGAACGAAATGAAGAAGGGAGTAATAATGTGGTCATGGGTTATGACGCCGGATTCGCCCAAGATGGAAGTAATAACAATGTGATCATCGGATATGAAGCAAAAATTGAAGGGAATGGAGATCGCAGTAACACTGTATTATTGGGCTCTAGCGCAAACACTACAAACAATAACGTCGTTGCCATTGGAGCTGATACCAATGTTACCGCTGATTATGCAGTGGCCATCGGTACGGGAGCCACCACGGCACAAGCCAATAGCATGGTGTTAGGAGGGGATACCGTCACCGATCGTCTAAGCGTCGGTATTGGTACAGCAACCCCCAATGAAAATGCTTCTTTGACGTTGGCAGATACTGATAAAGGGCTGTTGGTCAATCGAGTAACCAATGCACAGCGCACGGCTATGGTGACAACCCCAGCATCTGGAGTGGCCTTGGCCGCTGCAGACGAAGGGCTATTGGTATACGATACAGATGACAAGCTATTTTACTTCTGGACCGGCACCCAATGGAGCGAATTAGGAAAAACAGTAGGCTCAGGGGTTAGCGCGGTACCTGACTTGTTAAACTATCAAACAGCCGTACGTGATAACGCCGGATTGATTCTCACCAATCAAATGGTAAACTTTCGTATGAGTGTAATCGATGTTACCGCCGGAAATACCACTGTATATTCCGAAACACATAGCGCAACCACATCTGCTCAAGGATTGGTTGATTTTCAAATCGGAAACGGTACTCCAGCGACAGGAGTATTCACTGATATTGATTGGTCGCACAATAATTCGTTGCAAGTAGAAATAGACCCAACAGGCGGAAGCACATACGCAACTGTTGGCACCATGTCGTTTGTGAGTGTACCATACGCTTTGCGCGCACGTTATGCTGAAAATCTAACGTCAAGTACCAACAACAGAACTGCAAGTGCCGAAGCTGATCGCATTCAAAGTTTAGAGCAAGAAGTAGCCCAACTAAAAGCGATGGTCAATAAGCTCTTAAAGGAATAATTGTGAACGCTTGAAGCTAACCTTGACGTGAGTTTCCTTCGCGAATTAGGTCGAAGAATTCTTTGCGAACTAAAGGGTCTTTGTAACGGCCACCGTATTCGATGGTTGTGGTTTGACTCCCTTTGTCTTTGATCCCTCTCGAGGAAACACACAGATGTTTGGCGTCAATGACTACAATGACATCTTCAGTGCCCAATGTTTTTTGAAGATCCTGCAAGATTTGCAGACACAGGCGCTCCTGTACTTGTGGACGGTGTGCGTAGTAATCCACCAGTCTATTCACTTTAGAGAGTCCGATTACCTGCTCCTTCGGAATGTATCCTACATGGGCGACACCCACAATAGGTAAGAAGTGGTGTTCGCACGAAGAGTCAATAGAAATGTCTCTTTCTACCAACATCTTATGATAACCATATTTGTTTTCGAATACAGAAGTTTTAGGCCTGTTGGCAGGATTAAGTCCATAAAAGAGCTCTTTCACATACATTTTGGCAAATCGATACGGTGTGCCCGAAAGACTATCGTCTTTAAGGTCCAATCCTAGGGTTTCCATGATCTTCCCAAAATGATATTGAATGGTTTCGATCTTCTCATCATCCGTTTTATCAAATGCATTTGCCAACATAGGCGTTTCGGATGAAGTGGCGACATGCTGATCACCTATTTCTTCTATTTTTTCTATTTCCATGGCGTTTCAATTAAGGAGTTATCGATCTGCACAACATGAAGTGTCATTACATCTGCAATATTTTTTGTTGTAGGCATGTAGGGCGATCAATCCAAGTGCCGCGACATACACAAATGCCTCAGGTACTTCGGCTAAATGAAGTTTTTCGTTAACGATCAAAAATGTGAGTACGAGCCAATTTGCCCACAAAGCCATACGCATCCAATCCCGAGTGGTGTTACGTGCAGACCAGTAAACGGCAAAGAACGAAATCAAAAGAAAGAAGAGGTCTAAAACACCCCACCACCATGGATGTGGTCCATGAGCAGCGAGTCCTGCTTGAGCAGTAAAAAGTAAAGGGGTTGCAATACAGTGCAACAAGCACAATGTGCTGGCAGCGCTACCTATAGTATCAGACTTTGATATGGCTTTAACTAAATTCATTCAGGTTATAAATCAGGTGGTATTAGTAATTAGGTTCGGAGGGCAAAATTAGTATAAATTTTTAAATGCAACTGGGTTGCATTTATAATTATTTTCTATTTTTGACCAAAATCCTTCAATGATCCAAACGAGTTCTTTGCGCTACTCTTATTCAGAAAAACAAGAATTTGCGTTTCCAGACATACGATTGACACCAGGTGAACATCTGTTGATCTTGGGACCTTCCGGAATTGGAAAAACCACTTTATTGTACTTATTGTCAGGCTTATTGCCAGCTTCAAACGGAACCATATCGGTTGCCAATACCGAACTTCAGTCTTTAAACCGTAAAGATCTGGATCAGTTTAGAGGCAGCAACATGGGGCTCATTTTTCAGCAGTATTATTTTATAAAATCATTAAACGTGGCCGAAAATCTTCGCCTAAGACAGCGTTTCCCCAAAAAGGAAAAGGATCGGGCCAGGAGGGAGGAGCTCGTCGAACGTTTGGGACTTACCGACCACCTGAAGAAAAAGGTCACGCAGTTGAGCCAGGGGCAACAACAACGCCTTTCGATCGCATTGGGATTGATTCATAGACCTAAAGTGGTTTTTGCAGATGAGCCAACCTCGAACTTGGACGATGCAAATTGTGAAAAGGTGATTAATTTGTTGAAGGAAGAAGCAGCGCTCTGTCAAAGTAGTTTGGTCATTATCACACACGACCACCGTATCAAGTCTCATTTCGAAAATCAAATTGTATTATGAATCTAGGTTATTTGGCATACCGCAACATGGTTTCGAAACCACTTGGCACGCTTATGAGTGTATTTTTACTGATGTTGAGTGTGGCATTGGTAACCTTTGCAGTGCAATTGGATGAACAAGTCGAAGGACAACTCAATAAGAATGTAGCGCCCTTCAACATGGTGGTAGGAGCAAAGGGGAGTCCATTGCAGTTGGTACTGTCCTCAGTGCTTCATATGGATGTTCCGACAGGAAACATTCCGTTAAAAGAAGCCATGACACTTAAAAAGAATCCATTGGTGGCATCAGCCATTCCTGTTTCTTATGGCGATAACTATAAAGGGTATCGTATACTAGGTACTGAGATCGCATATATTGAAAAATATGAAGGAACCCTTGCAGAGGGTGAACTTTTTGACCACGCTTTTGAAGTGGTGGCTGGAAGTAATGTTGCCAAACGATTAGATCTAAAAATAGGCGATACCTTTCATGGAGCTCATGGTTTGGTTTCTGCGGAAGGAGAGGCCCATGAAGAACATCCATATACGGTAAAAGGACTGTTAAACCCAACAGGAACGGTAATTGATAATCTTTTGATCACGAATTTGGAAAGCATTTGGGAAGCACATCATCACGACGAGGAAGACACTGACCATGAAGAGCATGACGAACATGAAGCTCATGATGAGCACGAAGGCCATGATGGGCACGAAGACCATGATGAGCATGGAGCTCACGAAGATCACGATGAACATGAAGCACATGAGGAACATGAAGAACACGAGGCTCATGATGACCATGAAGCACATGAGGAACATCACGATTTAGAAGACAAGCAAATCACCTCGTTATTGGTAGAATTTAAAAACCCTATGGGCATGGTACAATTGCCGCGATTTATCAATGAGAATACATCGATGCAAGCGGCATTACCGGGTTACGAAATGGAGCGATTGTCTGGATTGCTCGGTTCTGGAGCCAAAGCAGTAAATGGTATTGCATATGCTATATTATTTGTTTCAGGATTGAGTATCTTTATAGGGTTATTACGAACGATTCGAGAACGCCGCCAAGAGCTAGCATTATTGCGAACCTATGGTCTGCGAACAGGGCAGTTGCTTTTATTAGGGCTTTTGGAAAGCTTGTTCTTGACCGTAATCGGTTTTGTGATCGGATGGCTTTTTGGACGACTGGGAGTGTGGTTGGCATCTCAATATATGCAGGCTACCTACGGATACGGCTTGACAATTTCTGGTCCCAATCTTACTGAAGTCTATTTTTTAGGAGCCATATTGCTCCTTGCTATGATCGCCACGTTATTGGCTTCGGTATCAATATTTAAGTTAAATGTGGCAAAAACATTATCTCATGCGTAACCTATGCTTAACCTTACTACTCGCTGTTTGCTTCCATACATTTGTGATGGGGCAAGAGCGAATCACGTGGTCGCACCTAGCAGATGTGACTTTTAAACCTGTGTACAATGCCATTCACGATACTAATTTCTTAATGCCCACCTTTGGTGATAACATCAAATCGTATAAAGGGAAAGAGGTACAGATCAAAGGGTATTTTCTAAATCTTAACCCTGGAAGTGATTTCTTTTTGCTTTCGGCCAATCCTATGGCATCTTGTTTTTTCTGTGGTGGATCTGGCCCTGAAACCATTATCGAAGTAAAGTTTGTTGAAAAACCGCCTTTTCGTACCGACCAAGTGATCACCGTAACCGGAACGTTAATGCTCAATAAAGATGACGTGGACCATTGCAACTATATTTTAGTTGGGGCTACAGGGGAGTTGTCCCAATAATACATAAAGCAAATACTACATTTATTCAGACTGTGATGAAGTATACGAATGGATCAGCATTATTAGAACAAAAAGGACTTAAAAAGACAAAGCTTAGGCTTGGTCTGATTCAGTATTTTTTAGAAAATACAAATGCACGGTCGTACGCGGACCTCAAAGAAGTACATCCCGAAACTGATAAATCCACACTATATCGTAACCTGTCGACTTTTGAATCTGCTGGATTGATCCATCGTGTCAATGACCACACAGGAATCGCCAAGTACGCTTTTGGTGAAGCTGCGTCTCACGGAAAAGAACATGCGCATTTTGTGTGTGATGATTGTGAGACCGTGTATTGCGTGGAAGGAACGCCCGCACCAAAATTGGAAGTCCCGTCTGGATTTAAGGCCAAAGATGTAGAGACGATTATTCGTGGTACTTGCGCAAATTGTTAATGTATAAGATGTAAATGGGGAAGATATTCTGAGGCGGTTTAAATAATCTATTTTACATAATGTAAATTATAGAACAAATATAATACCTTTACAAATTGCGTACAGCTCGCTGTTTTGCATAATATCAGATATAACAACACGTAGTGTTATATATCGGTATCGATATTATGTGAAAGCAATTTGTGTAACGTGCTTATTTATTAAAGCGTATAAATCGAATATTCTGTACGATGGATCAGAAATTTTCAAATACGCGATTGTCAGCGATTCACTAGTTGCCGATAAAAATATTCCATCAGGAAATAATTAGAATAAAATGCTTAAATTTGAAAAGGCGTTTATGGTATGCCTGCTCGTTCGTGCAAAGATTTCATCCACCATATTTGATAATATAAACCTTCAAGGCTTATTATCCGATAAAGTATACGAACGCGTAATCTTCTGGATAATAATCTTTGGAATAAAGGATTATATTATGAATACTATTGATTTCTTTAAACTTCAATCTAAAAATTTACACAGAGATTTTAAAACAAAAAAACCTGTCTCCGACAATGCAAATAGTGTTTGGTTATATGAATACGAGCCAAAGTATTTTGATGTCGAATTAGTTATTTCTGATTTCAATCTTGATGAAGAAAAATTAACTCTGATGAAAGCCCAACACGCGATTGCGCAAATGGCTGGGTTTGAAAAATGGACAGTTTTGATAAAGGCTTCTGAGTCGGACTTGAAAATTGCAAAAATTCTTTACGAAAATCAACATAAAGTCGACGAGCTAATGTGGTTGTTTTATTTAGCGGAAGTTGAAGAAATGAACCAAACTATATTTGACTCAGAGACCAAATTAGCAATTTGTGAAGACGCTTTTGAAAGAGAAGTTTTCGATGACAGTGTTTCTTTTGATTGCTATCTTTTAGCTAAAAAATACTGATAAATGATTGAGTATTCCTTTAGTTAAATTTTAGTAATCACATAATTGGGTTGCAGCTTGCTCCTATTGGAGTTTTCTTGTGGGGAACTATAATATTATGTAAAATAGAAGTTATTCTTCAGACTGGAGTTTAAGATCACCGCATACCTCTTGGAAGATCTCACAAGGATTTACATCGATGGCTAACGCTATTAGATATAGCTCGTTTGCACGAAGTTTAGTACGCTTGTTATTTGCGAGTTCGCTCAGTCGCGTCTTGCTTATTCCGGTCTTTCTGGACACGTCAGAACGGTTTACAGATTTCCTGGATAAATACAGCCCTAAATCGGTCATTATTATCTGTTTTTCAGAACATAAAATTAGATAATGTGATAGTCTATTCCGATTTTTTGATTACACAGAGTTTATTTTATCCGTAAATCAGTATATTTATTCCGATATTCGGAAAATTAAGTCAGAAAAGATAAACATACATGGGTAGATATAAGTATACCAAAGCCGATTTGGAACAAATCGTTTACGCCCAACTAGAGAATCTGAACGCTTTGCACGACCTTCTTAGCATCATGAAGCACCAGAATGAACTTATCCGGAATGTGAATAAAAAACTGAAAGATGAGATCGAGGATTTTAAGAAGGATTTGGCGCGGTATAAGGGTTCTCGGGGTTCAAAGAAGTATTGATTATTTCATCTTTCCAGATATGGCACTCCCCTCGCCTGTTGTCTTTGGACGAAGTTTTATGAGATCATATTTAATAAATACAACATATAGTAAAGTATTTGATTTAATACCTATACTTTAATCTTTAAAAAATGTTTTATTTTAAAATCAATATTCCCTAGATTTACATAAACATGTGTGAGACTAATTTTTAAGAAAACAAGAGAATGGATTCTTTGTTAGAAACTCTATCTAACCTATTGGGGAATGAAAATAATTTATCCCTAATTATGGGGATAGTAGTGGGTTTTTTTGTCCCCTTTTTATTGGGTAAAACCAAGCCTCTTATTATAAATATTTGGCGTAGATTTTTTTATAATAGAAAGTCTACACGTGTTTATGAAGAGAGGTTTGATAAAGATGAGAGTACTTTCAGGTTTAGCGAGAACGAACGTGAAATCCCATCGAAATCTGCCTTATATATACAAGAACTGGAGTTGTTAAACATTAGGTGCTTTTCTAGAATAAAAATTGATTTTTCCCATAATAAATTTATAAGTAACACCATATCAATACTTGGGGATAACTCATCTGGGAAATCAACCATACTAAAGGCTGTTGCACTTTCATTATGTAACGAAAGTGAGTCTATTGCCTTAATTAAATCTTTAGAAGGGAGTTTAATAAGTAACGGTGAAAAATTTGGTGTAATTAGAGCCAAATTAGTTGACAGCAAAACAAATGAAATCTATAGGATTGAGAAAGAAATTACTAAAACTGAAGATGGCGATGAAAGAATAAGACAGTCCTCTACATTACCTAAAAGCAAAGTATTTATTTGTGGTTATGGTACACAGCGTTCTAGGATTGCTCAACAAAGCCATGAAAAATATTCTCCTGGCAAGGCCGTTGTGGGTCTTTTTGATGAATCTAGCTACTTACAAAACCCAGAACTTGTATTACTAAGAACTAATGAGGAGTTAAGACAAATTATAGAAAGGAAACTTCTAGATATTCTATTATTAGATTACCCTAGCGGAAACATTGTTAACACCAAGAAAGGTTTAAACTTTAAAGGCCCTTGGGGAAACGTTCCCTTTTCTTCTTTAAGTGATGGGTATAGAAGCACAACCCAATGGATACTTGATCTAATGGCTTGGTCTATATTCTGTGATAGGATTCCTGATCATAAAAGTCCTCATGGTATTATACTTATAGATGAGATTGAGCAGCATTTGCACCCCAAATGGCAAAGGTATATTATTCAGAGAATAAACAGGCAATTCCCTAATATGCAATTAATTGTTACTACACATACACCACTGGTACTTTCTGGAGCATCGGACTTAAATTCAAATAAAATAATAAGACTCACAAGAGATAATAACGAGATTGTATCAGAATCACTAGATGCTTCCTTATTAAAAGGGAAACGTGCGGATCAAATATTAACCTCTGTATTTGAATTAACTACTAGTCGCAGTCCAAAAAGCTCTACAGATGTTCAAAGATATTCAGAGTTAAGCTCAAAAGAAAAACGTTCTTATGAAGAGCAAATTGAGTTTGAAGCACTTGAAGAAAAAATTAGCTCTATTACTAGTTTTGGCGAAACCCAAGTAGAAGAAGATGTTGAAAATGCGGTTTCAGAAACACTTAAGAGCATTATAAGCAATCCTCCCAAAGAAATAGATTTAGAAGTTAAAAGACAGCTTAGAGAGTTGTTCAAAAAAAATGATTCAAAGTAATGATTAAAATTAATGTGAAATGGCCTAATGAAGAAGATTGGAAAAAATGGAGAGTTGATTGTGAAAATGAAAGATTAAAGTCTGAAAAAAGCGCTAAAAATGGGTCCATACCAAAAGCTAAAACTTTATATAAGCGCAAAAGTATTAAGACAAAATATTATTTCAGCCCAAAAGGATTGTTTGGGGGTAAATGCGCTTATTGTGAGACCTATATAAGAGATTTTCAAAGGGGGGATATAGAACATTACCGTCCAAAACAAGGCGTAACCGATGAAAATGATAAACTTATCAAGGCTAACTATGGTAACGGCCCAGAAAAACATTGGGGCTATTATTGGTTGGCCTATGATAAATACAATTTATTACCATCATGCACTATCTGCAACCAAGCATCTGATCTAGAAGGGAATAAAATAGGCAAACACAATAGATTTCCTGTAACAGGAAAGCATGCCATTGATGATTCTGGTATTGAAGCAGAACAGCCATTATTAATCAATCCTTTAACAGATAATCCAGAAAAATATCTTGCCATAGAAATTGATGGTAAAGCTAAAGGCATGATTAAAGGTATAGACCAAGAAGGCGTTGGCCTCATGACAATTAAGGTTTTTGCATTAAACGATAGGGATCTGTTGTTAGAGCGTCGTAAAGATAAGATAAAACAGGTTAGAGCAGATTTAGCAGCTATTATGTTAAGCGATGACATGAAAAAAAGACAGGAGATAATCAATGATCTAAAGGAAGTTTACGACGGTGCTGGTGAATATTCTATGGCAGCTAGAGCTGTGCTTGAAGAAATTCGTCCAATTTTGGGCTTTTAAGCTCTATTTTATCCACTTCACACACATTTTTGCCTCCACTCCTCTGCCCTTTTCAGCAAAAAGAGTATTCCATTACATTTTTTAAAGAAACTTTAAGTGATTTTAAGGTATTGAATCTCTACGTATTGTTTTTAAATGAGAATATTTAATTTCTTTCATATTGATAAATTTATCTATTGAATTATCAAATGAATTAATTTTTGAAATTTTTAAGGCATCAAATAAGTTTTCAGCATTAACCAGTTTAATGGGCTTACCTCGTTCTTCAAATTTTTTGGCAGTGAGTTCACATCCTTTTTGGTAATTAGATGTTGTAATAAATACGCCTTCAGTGCAATCATTTATCATTAGTGCTCCGCCAAAAGATCTAATATATTCTGTTTTTATTTTGTTTTTATATCGCTTAACTTGAACACCAATTAATTTATCATCATCGCCATCCATATAAATATCTATTCCATTGTCCTTGTGATATGATGTAACGCGTGTTTTAAAACCCAGTCCATTGTAAATAGAAGCAACAACGTTTTCAAATTTTTCTGGTTCAATATGATGCCTATACTCATATTTTGCCATTAAATAGTTAGTAACCTCTTCTATGGGTTCAAAGGTCGATAAGGAATCAAAATTTTTCAAAATAGAAGCAACACCAACCTTTTCTACCTCATATGGCCAATTTGTGATTTCAGTTCTTTCAGACCACCACCAACCGCAGCTTGGGCAAATCCGAATTGTTAAACCTTCAATCCGAAAAGTGTACATCCAATCATCTTCAAACTCATCCTTAAAAATTAACCCTCCTTCATATTCTTTTGCATCCATACTAGTTCTCCATTTATGAGTGTCATACATATGCTGATTTAATTTTTCGATTTGTTTTTTAGGAAATTTATATAGTCGACTACCGCAATAAATACAAAGTTTCTTGCCTATCGAATTTTTTAAGAAATTTTCATCGCCCCAACCTGAATAATCCCAAATGCTCATATAACCTAATTTTTGACATATTGATATCAAAAATTATTCCAGTATAATTATAGAATCATAATTAGACACATATGTAAAGTTTTGCAAGCTTTTTATCCGTGCAGTATCAATAACTTGTAGCTTATTAAAATCAGTGTTTTTACTAATCATTAGTGCCTAATAAAATTCCATTCCATACACATTTTGCCACCACTCCTCTGCCCTTTCTGCAAAAAGAGTATTCCATTTACATTTTTAAAGAAACTTTTGGAAGAAAAAAACTAAGAAAATTGGGTTAAAAAACTTCGCTTTTACCAAAGCAAAGTTACATAACGCAAGTACATTATGATACAATTTAATTGATAACCGATTACCTTAGTATAATGCCTGAAAAGCATGAAACAACAATGATTTTAATTCCTTTTCGGAGTTTTATATTTTCCCAAGTATCGAGTATACGATTTTATGAACCAATTATGCATTTCAATTAGACTTTCTCTAAACAGAAACTTTTCCATTAGCGTGGTTACATCTTTAGACAAACTAATTAATTCGTCACCTATATAATTGTAATTATAATCTCCTTTATCAGTTTTACCCTTGTAATTCTCTTCAATTTTTAAAGCCTCCCTAGTTACTAAATCATCCAAATTTTTAATAAAGCCATCCATTTCAAATAACATATCTTTTACTCCTTTAGGAAACTCATTCTCCATGAAGTTATGAAAATCCATCTTTCCTCTAAGTTCAGGGCTAATATTTCGTATTTCACTCAGGATTTCATAATAGTTGCGCCAATCTCCATTTCCTATAGCGTCTTTTTTATTAGAAAAGCAATTTTCAAATTCTTTGGAGGAATCCATTGAGATTTTTTGGAAAAAAATTGTCTCGAAAATACATCCAGCCTGCAAACTAATTAATGAATAAGCGAGTACAGATATATCACTTGGAATTTCCTTGAATGGCAAACTTGGTTCCATTTCAACATGTCCATTCCAATTAAATTGATCACCTGAGTAGTTTTTATGACCGATGGTCACTTGATTAATGGAAAGCTGATTATGAGATTCTATTTTAATAAGATCAACACACAAGTGGCCCATTTCATGCCAGAGTATTCTTTTTATGTCATTTGATGTAGACATCTTTCTAAGACATAGTAAACTATTTATTATTAATTTCTTTCAATTTAAGAGCCGCTTCTTTCTCATTGTTATTTGCAGCTATCTTCAAATAATTGATTGCTTTTTTCTCTTCACCTATCGCAAACAAAAATTCACCATAATGATAATCCAAAAAGTCAACGTGAATTGAAATATTATCATATGCTAATTCATAATATTGTTTTGCTTTAGAGAAATCCCCTATCTCGCGATAATACAAAGCTATATTTCTAAAACTATACGCTTTATTGTTATTTCCAGTTTCTATAGCCTTTTCAAAGTATATTTTACCTGCTTTCATATCCCCAAGCCTGATTAAACAATAACTCATATTGTCATATGCGTATCCATTATTTGGTTTATAATGGATAGCCTTTTCAAAATATTTAGTAGCACTTTTAAAATCCAGATCTTTAATTTTATCATATCCAATAGAATTATGAATATTTGATATGATGTCATACCATTGTTGTTCTTTTGGGCAAAACTGAAGAGCTTTTTTTAGATATATTTCACTTTGAAAATTATTTCCTTTTTCAAGACATTCAATACTTAGAAGAATATAGATTTCTCCTAAAGTCTCCTTTGCTGTTATAGAATATGGACGGTATTTTATGGCAAGTTCAATTTGTTCTTTAGCTTTCTGATACTGATGGTTCCTAATCGAATACCCAGCTACTCTCTCGAAGTGATAACCTTTGATTTCTTTATCACTATAATTTGTTAAGTAATTTTTTTCTTTAGCTCTTTCATCCGAAAAGCTCTTACTTGTCGTTGGAGACAGTCCTTTTTTGTAATCAGAATCTGTAAATACATTGGCAGAATTTGTGTCCCAGTTTAAGTAAACAGAATCAGCAATCTGATATCTTATAAAAAAGTGGTTAGGGACTTCAACTAAAAAGAAAGGTAAATTATTAGCTTCTCCTATTGCTAGAAATAAATACGCGCTTAAATCACAATCAACAGTATAAAAATGTTCTGAGTTGGCATTATTAAAATGCTCCAACCTTTTTGTAGTCATGTAAATATATTTACGGTTCTTACCGTCTTTTACGGACGTAAAAAAATATTCATCATCATAGTTTTCTCGTACATCAATTTCAGAGTGCCATGTCAAGACCGATTTATTAATTTTGGTTTTTATCAATCCTTCATGTAACATTTCAGTTTTGATATATGTTATGAAATTTAACTCTGTCAATGATTGATCTATAGTGTTCAGTATTTTAATTGCTTTTGTGGAATCTATCGTTGCATTATTCTGGAGAATTGGTTTTATTCTTTTGGATGTATATTCAATTAATGAATCCAGCAACCTATACATACTACCATAATGAACCGAATCTTGTCTAAAGGCATTTTCCTCCATTTGCAATAGCTTATGAGCAGTTGTATAATACTTCCACTTATAAGAATTATTATAGGGATTTTGAGATTTAATGCACGTTATCTGCATTAGTAGAAGTGCCAATAAAGCAATAATTCTTGTATTCATAAATTTATTATTTATTTCTCAACGTCTTCTAGAACCTGAACAAAAGAATCAGTATAAAATCTCCTGTTTTTGAGACCTTTATTAAATAGAATATTAACGGTTATACATAGAATTTGAGCTTGATTAGCTCTCACATAGTAAATAGGGTTAATTTTTATTTTTTCTTCTGGATTATATATTCCGGTACCCAAACCATTTGTAGAATAGAGATGATCAAAAATATACTCTTTTATAATTGATTTATCATCATGTAGTAAAAAGTCCTTGGAATCTTCAAAAACATTTATGTCATACCCTCTTTTATCCCATTTAGAATAACCAATTGCTAATTTTTTTTCGCCCCAAACAAGTGAAACGGACGACTTCGATTTGAAAAAAATGTTTGGAGGAACATCTAACATTACTAATGCTTTCGTATCTCCTTCCTCAAGATGCACATTACTTAAGTTATTTGTAAAAATTTCAAAAACTACCGCTGAGATTTCCAACTCATTCACAGACAGGTTTATTATTTCCAACATTGGTTTAATTACATATACTATGGAGTCGTTTATTAATCTTCCCCTACGACTTATGTCCACTTTAAATAATGTTTTGTACTTCTCATTTAAAGTGGATTTTAATTTTATTTCGTTTAGTTGATTATCTATTTCCTTTGATTTTACATTTAATTGAGATTCGATTTCTAAGTATTTATATTTTATGTTGTTATTCAGGTTTCCTAATTCTAGCGCTTTTATTTCTGACTGTTTTATTGCGTTTAAATATTTGAGTTCAATAGTTTTAATACTATCATTTTTTGACGCTAATTTGATTTCCTGATCGTTTTTTATAATATCTTGTTGTTTAATCTTAGACTCTAAATCTCTCATTTGTCTATCATGTTCTAGATATTGAAAAAAGACCCAACAACCACCAATAATAAATCCAGCCACTTTAATCGTTTCTATCAGTATCTCTGCTTTACTTTTCTCGGCCATATGTTTTCAGATGAATTAACCTGTTCATTACAAATATTTTGTGCAATTACAAAAAGCAGAAAACCGTAATTAAAAAACAGATTTTTGCATTTAAGGTTGTTCTGGTTATCAAAACTATTCGCACACACCACAGGTTTTCTCCTGCTACTCTTCTATTTTGACAAACTGGCACGTCAAAAACTACAATAAGTGTTGATTCTATTTTCTAGAAAATTTTTGTGAAGCTTTCTAACACTTGTCTGTTGTCTAAAATTTGCGTATTGCAAATACATTAATCAGGTGAGCAAGAATCATTATTATTACAATGATTAATTTTAACTACTTTCGCTGGTTTGTCATTTGGCACTTCCTCATTACTATCTGCATGTTCGAATGCTGTCCAATAGACTCCTGCAAACCATACCCTTGTGAGACCCCATGTTTTATAGGTTATTTCGAAGCCTTTATTTGTGGCTCTAGTTACCCTAGCCTCTATTCTTTGATTTCCGTGATTAATGAAATCAAAAGTGTACAACCCTAGAGTTACTTTCGGAACTTTTCCGAAAGGACGACTAAATTCAACCCAATAATGAGCTTGTCGAGGGGGCTGTGCTTTTGGATCATCTAATGACCAGTTAGTATCTTTTTTATGACCCTTGTGTATTCCTGTTTCTATTCTCATTTTAAAAGTTTTATTGTTTCCTTGTACTATCAAAAGTATAGACATACAACATTGAAGAAAATACCTAATAATAGGTAAATTTCATGCCCAAAAACATTAATTAGGTTCTTAAATAGTAAAGATTTAATAATCGGAGCGGTATAGTAACTAGCTGAAGGTAAGTAGCTTATTTTGAATATCATTACGGAAATCCTCAGTGCCGTATAAAATCAAGTAGATTTTTGTAGTGGTTATCACTTCGCACGTTATGCTTTCCTCCTACACCTCGACTGCGCTCGGTGCAGGCTGGGCATATCAGGATTCATAAACATCAAAAAGCCCACCCAAACAAATTCATTCAGGCGGGCTATGCTATGTTATTTGATTTTTAACGAATGTTTTTGCTATTTATTAACAAAAGCAGGTACAACGGTTTCAAAAATAGGCTTCATTATTTTGTCATCATCCCGGTCAAAACCAGAAATGACAATGGTTAGATCAAGTTCTTCAATGACGATAACACGTTGGCCACCGCCTCCCCAGGCTAATGTCATATCATAGCTTTTGTTGCCAACTTTTACAGGTGTGTGGTACCAAAAATAGCCGTAACGATAATTTTTAGGCATCCAATCGATGGCAGGTCTTACAAGACCATTGGTGGCTTTTTCCAGATAGGCCGCAGAAATAAACGGTTCTCCATTCAATTTACCCTTGTTTTGTACTAAATGCCCAAATTTGAGCATGTCGCGAGGTACGATACTCGCTTGCCATCCTGCTTGTGGTAAACCACTGGCATGTTTGGACCATTTGTAATTGGTAATACCGAGTTTGTCGAGAAATTCCTTTTGTATAAAATTCTCAGCTGTTCCAGGCACAACGGCGTCAATAACGGTCATCACCATCATAGGATTGAAATTACCATATAGATAGGTCTGAGTCTCATTGGTAATAGGCTCGCTACGTTCAAGAAGTGTTTGTACTAACCCCTGCCCTTTTAATCGAACAGAATCATTTTCAACTTCCTTCCATTTTTCCCTGTCGATCTTCAGTCCGCCTTGCATGGTCAATGCTTTATGAAGCGTGATTTTCTCCGTTCCTTGTGTGAATTTTTTCGGATCTAAATTTTTCAAGAAATGCGTCAAAGGTTTGTCGAGGTCTTCCATGGTTAAATACCCTAACTGAATGGCTCTTCCTAAGATCAAACTGGTATACCCTTTTACGGCTGATGCTTGTCCGTGTGGCAAATTGATACGCCCTTTTTTATAATAGGACTCAAAAACCAGTTTGTTTTTGTGCGAGATGAGCAAGGCATCGTAGTTTCCATATTTGTCATCAAAAATTTCTTGAGCAACTTTTAGGATAGCGTTTCGATCATTAGCATCTACGGATAATTCCCCAACAGCTATCCCCTCTTTTCTATCTTCGGGAGTCGTGTTAACAAAGGGGTTGTTAAGATGCGGAATATCCCAAAAGGAGATCTCATCGTCATCACTTGAAACATGTGTCATCGCGGATGCCAACCAAGCGACACTTTCTACAGCAATCCTTGGGAAGGCCGTTCCGTGATCGCCTTCAATGGTTTTATTTTGTACGGATACCCTTAAATTTGTGTTATCCTTTAGTAGCTCGAGAAATTCTTCGGTAGGTTCTTCCTTTTCTTTTTCCTGACTGCCGTATGCAATAAATACATTGGCGTGCCATTTTTTTCTTTTATCGGGCTTGTTAGACACAAGTTCAGCATGGATCTCTGATAGATACGGTACTAAGCCTTTACTCAACGGACTACCCAAAATGTAATTATGAAAAGTATCTGGCTGTGTCAGCAATATATACGCGCCAAATGCACCACTCAATGAATAACCAAAATAGGAACGACTGTTGGGGTCGGTGCGATAGTTGTTTTCTACATAGGCAATTACATCGTTGCGAATAAATTCCAAATGATTTTCGGCTTGGCCAAATGTTAGTTTGGGATGATTGGGGTTTGACTTTTTCCAGAATGAATAATCGGTAAATCGGCTGGCGTGCGCCCCATATTGTTCCATTAGATCTTCTGCAATGTTCTTCTGCCAGGAAATTCCGACCAGAATAACGTCTTCCAGTATAAACTCTGAGGACCCAGATAGCATTTCGAGATGCCATATCGCATCGGTATAATAAAGGACAGGATATGTTTTATTAGGGTTCTCAGCATAGGCTTCTGGTAACTCTATGTACAGTTCGTACTGCCTTTCTGTGTTTGTATCCTTTATCGGGACCACCTGAATTTGTGGAGATACGAAGGAAGCACTTTCTTTTACACCCTTTTCCTGCGCAACCGCAGTTTGTATACTTATCGTTAGCGTTAGTAGGAATAATGTAAGGATTCTCATATTGAAATTCTTTTTATTGATGAACGTTATTGACCTTTCGCATCTACTAAATGCTGTCTAAAATTAGGTCTTAAATCGTGCTAGATTTTCAGAATTGTATCAACAGACCAATTAAATGACAAAACCATTTCATCATTGATATGCAGCTTTTATACAGAAATTATGAAACTTTGAACTTCAAGCCCCTATCTTTATCCCGTCTGTAAAACCATATAGGGGATTATGATCAAAAAATCTTTGCGGAATACCATACTTATTAATGTGGGCGCCTTTGTATTGGTACTCATCCTTGAACTATTGAGCGGGTGGATGCTTATAGATAAATATGATACGAAGCTTTCTTTTTTCATGTGGGGGCTTGGCTATGCCATTATTATCATGGCGGTTATATGGATCAATCATTTTGTCCTTATTCCTTTTGTTTTAGACAAGAAACGCTATTTGTTATATGCCGTCTTACTCATGTTGAGCATCCTTTTTGTTTCGTATTTAAGGGGCTATGAGAAAGACGGCTGGATAGGGATTTCTAAATTCTTTTTCTTTCTTTTGTATACTACTGGAGCGGGTATGGCCGTCTTTTTTTTAAGAAGAAATGCACGCATGCAAAAACAGAGAGAAGAGAAGGAAAAGTTACAAAGAGAGATGGAACTCAACTATTTAAAGGAACAGGTAAATCCACATTTTTTATTTAACTCCTTGAATAGTATTTATGCATTGTCTAGACAGCAATCTGCGGAAACTCCCGAGGTGGTCATGCAGCTTTCAGAATTAATGAGGTATCAGTTAGAGAGTGCCAGAAAAGACACGGTTTTATTAAAAGAAGAGCTTGAATTTATAGAGAACTATTTACTGCTTGAAGAAAAAAGACTGAGCAAACGCTGTACGATCGAGTTTTCAATTGATGGGGATGTTTCAGGGTTAAGGATCGCGCCGATGTTGCTCATTCCGTTTGTGGAAAACGCCGTTAAGCACGGCGCTCAGAGTACCAACGAGCAGAGTACGATTACGGTTTCTGCCCTGATCAAAAATAGCACGCTTCGTTTTCAGATCACGAATTCGAAGCCTCAAATGTCGGTTGCCTCCAAAAGAAAAGGCTTGGGTCTTGAAAACGTACAAAGACGTTTGAAGCTACTATATCCGAATTCTCACAAACTAGAAATTGACGATGCAGAAAGATCATATACTGTACATTTATCGATAGATCTAAACACACCATAGATAACCGACGCATGATTAAAATTGGTATCATAGATGATGAAGTGCTGGCACGTAAGGTGTTGGAAGAATATTGTTCTAAAATTGACAACTTTGAACTGGTGTTAAGTACAGGGAATCCACTTGAATTTGTCAATTTCATGCAGCAACATGAAGTGGACCTTATCTTTCTTGATATCGAGATGCCAGAACTTAACGGCATGGAAATCTTACGTTCTATGATAAACCCGCCGAAAGTTATTTTAACGACGGCCTATTCTGAGTATGCGTTGGAAAGTTATAATTACGGTGTTGTAGATTATTTATTAAAACCTATTAAGATCGAACGTTTTATAAAGGCCATCAACAAAGTTTCAGTTTCAAAAATATCAGAACCGGAGAAAAACAATGGAAATGAAGCGCTTCAGATAAAGCATGATGGTGTGCCGGTGAATATTCCGTTTGCGGCTATTCTATACATTCAGAGTTTTGGTAACTATCTAAAGATCTTTACCGATTCGAGAATGTATTTGATCACGGAGACCTTGATCAATATTACCACATTACTGTCTGAAAATTTTCAGCGCACACACAAATCCTACATCGCCAATTTGGACAGAGTTTCCAAAGCAACACGTACCCATTTGTTGATTGATACTAAAGAAGTACCTGTAAGTGCTATGTATAAGGTTATTGTGTTTGAAAAATTGGAGGGTTTAGCGAAGTTGTAACCATTCTGAACACATTTTGCCTCCGCTCTTCTACCCTTTCTACAAAAGAGTGTTGTATTACCTTTGGAGAAAGTAAATGGACGATTTTTTAAGAAGCTAGTCTAAACGTTCGTTTTTATCCAAAGCTCAAATTGCATAACGCATTAAATTGTAGCTTTATGATAAAGCACCAAAAGAAGTCCTTTCTAATCCAAGATTTACTTATAATTATTCATACAGCAGGATTTTTTCAATAAAAAACCCTGGCCAAATATCATTTCCATAAAAGTTTAAAGGTTTAATATGTTTATAATACTTTGTACTTTTCTTATTAGAAAAGTTTATGTTAAATGATATATAAGAAGAATTTAAATTAAAAAAACAATTAGGATTATCCCTTGTCTCAGGTGTTTTTAATTCCAAAAGAGCAATAGTGTTGTCATAATCCAAAATAGAGAAATATTGGTCTTGCCTTCCTACTATACTCATAGATAATTCATCAGATGTAAAAAAGAAAGATTTTGAGGGAACGTGATATAACATATTAAAATAACCATCAGGTAATTTTTCAATGTATATCAATTTAAGGTTTTCACGTACTTTTTTCTTATAAGGAATAAAAATCATAGGTTTTTTATTTCTTAAGTATAACATGGCAGGTGTGTCTATATAATTATACATTACAGCACCTGTCTCATGATTAATCATTTTAGCTTCATTATTTTTATTATAAAACTTTACACTTAATTCTACATTAGATAGGACTTCCTGTATTTCAAGGTAAAATGGGAATTTTTCATCAATTTTTATATAATCTCCTATAATCCCACTATTTCGTATATATTCTTCAATTTTCTCTTCTGTTTTTAAACTTCGAAACCCAAAAGAAAAGTCTATTTTAATATTGTCATCTAATAAATATAATAGTCTTTGGGATGAAGTTGATAGCTCTTGAAAAGAATTTAAAGCATACTCAGCACTCTCATTAAGAGTTTTATTATTTCTACTTAAAGTGGAATCAACTCGTAAAAGATTGTTAATTATTGATTCTGATTTTGACTTAATATTATCAACTGTCTTACCTGCTAAAATCTGTGCTTCGTATGCTTTTATTTGAATTTCTCTGATAGAATCTATTTTTTTATATGTTTTTCTATCTTCTTCCCTTTGCTCTATATATTTAATAGAATCTTTTGCATATCTAATTGAATCAATTTTAAACTGCCTAATTTTTTCCTTTTCGGCAGTAATAGCATCATTATTTGATTTTATAATTTTGTAAATCGTAAAACATAAAGTCAAAAAAATAAATACTGAGCTAAGAAATTTCAGTCTGATGGTTTTACTCTTTTTTTCTGTATTACCTTTTAAACTGACAATCTCTTCTCTCCATAAGCTCAATAGACCTGCTAGAGTGGCTATGATGATGAGTACCGCCGAAACCCACATTTTATTTGAATTAATTCTTTTGGTTCAAGTAAAGAAAGAATGTTTGATTAAAATTATAACAATCTCCCAAGGTTAGTTTTATAACTAAAAATCAGGTGCCGTCAATTTTAACCAAGCAATAGGCTCTTTTATTTCCATAAAATCTTTGTCTCTATAAACGAATCGATTTTCCCTGGAAACATACTTTGCTATTTGGAATTGATATTTGTCAAAGTCCCAACTATGACTACTCATCTTTACAAAAACCAAAACAGGTTCCCCGTCTTTTGGAAGTGTAATGATTTTTTTGTGATTTATGGTTCTTTCGACATATATCCAATTTTCGTCTAAGGGAGGTACACCATTCCAGTTTCCAGTATTAAATTGTCTAATCTCTTGTGATAATCCTGTTAGAGAAAAGAAAAACATCATAGTAATTAATATTACCTGTGTAATTTTCATAATTAAAATTGCTATATAATTTTTAATAAATACTAAATGCCTCCAATGCAGGCATTTCAGGTCGATCAGTATCAGATATGGTTGTGGTGTCTAAAATTTCACTTACTTTGCTAGATACTGTTTCGTAAATGCGCTTGGCATCTTTAAATAATAGGTCATTGGAAGTATAAACCGTTCGTTTAAAAACAACCTGTGCTTCTTGAGCTCCCTTGTAGTCCCCTGCTCTCACTTTATTCATTAGTTCCTTGTAGGCCTTCTGTAATTCTGGGATTCTAGCCCAATCATCTTTTTCCGGCGATGCACTGATTTGAATCACCATATAAGGATAGTCTTTAATTGGTTGGCCGGTCTTGTTAGTTAATCTAAAGTCATCATCTACCTTCAAGTCAGATTTATCAATTTGGTCCTTTGGAACACGCATCACTACATAATACCCTGTTTTAATGGTATCTAAAGTCTGCGAAATCCCAATTTCAAGAATCGTGTCATTTTGCCCTCCTGTAATCAAATTAATACCATTTTTGATAAGTCCGGCGTAGGGCAATGCACTGCCAATAAAGGATACTCCTGCCATACTAGAAGCATCTTGCAATAACGATAGATAAGGTTGAGCCAAATCAGCCGATTTAATTGAGAACAAACCTATTTCCATATCAAAACCACCGCCTGTATATGCTGTGGGGCCAACCAAGCGTTGGTTCATGGCTATGACCCTATCAATATTCCGAGCATCCAATTCCTTCAAATTGCTGGCCGTTGTCACCACATTAAATTCTGCATCTGTCCCACTAGCATGATACATCTTACAATAAGAATGAACTGTTCCGTAGAACTTGGAAAGCCCCCTACGTACATTGACAATTCGCATCTTTTTCAGAAAGACACTGAGATAATCCTCATCACGCTTTAAATCTTTTATCTCAATGTCATTAGGGGTTTGATCTGGCGGTATGTGATAATAAAACCAGTCCTCAGATCTTTTTTTAAATAGATTTTTCCAGAAACTCATATTATAGATTTTAGATTAAACAATGTTATGTGCCTTAAATACCGAGTCTGCCCAGATCCAAGTGGCATATTGCACTTTAGCATTAACACCAGTTCGATAAAACGCAAACCCAAGTATATGATCATCTTGGTCAATTAGGGCCGCACCTGAATCACCAGGATTGGTATCTGGGTCTGTGATGACTTTTAATTGAGTATAGGGTTGTACAAACGGAATCTCCATAGACCAGCCTTGTACAATGCTGTTTGTTAAGCCAGAGCTTAAGCCATCGAATTCCACGTTATCATACTGTCTAGGAGATTGGCCTGACAATGGCCCTTTTAAACCAACATCATATTTCATTGGAAGGTTCTGATCGTCGAAAACTGCAAAACAACTATCACTTATCACATCTACGGAGGTTACTTTGGCTAAATCTCCTCCGACCCAAATCTTTTTACCAACTTGAACACTACCATTGTTGCTCAACGCATGGTGACTGACCGTAATCCCTATGTTGCCATTAGCATCAGTGGCAAAAGCACCTGCAGATGAAGTTGCATTCCCAGACTGTGTTAGGCTTACACCAAGGGCTGGTTTTGACACATGCCCCAAGGTGAACTCCTTGATCTGGTCTCCAATAATTACAATATGGAAATCGTTGTTCTTTAAGACGTCATAGGCAAAGTCGTCTTCTACAGCATTGGATAATCTGGAATAATTATCCATGGTTATTCGGTTTCTTATACGACCTCGCTTTAGACTTAATTGGGTATTGGTCTTCCAGGCCAAATAGCATTCTGCTGCTTGCTTTTTTGTTAGTTTCACAGAAATCACCTCAGGTTTGTCAGATGTATGATTAGGATCAAGAATCAAAAGGTTATAGGACCCATTGGCATTGATAATAAAACGTTCTATTTTATCCTCCAACTTGCCGACAGTATGGCGAATTAGGTATTTTGAATAAACTGGAGAATGCTGAATGATATGCCATAATACCGTAGCGAGATTGGCTTCTGTTTTGGGCTCGTTCTTGAAAAAATTATGAAAACGATCTGCCGTTCTGTTGGAATAAAAAGAGACAGAGTTTCCTCTAGATCGACCCGACTGGAACTGCCCCATAAATTCACTGAGTTTCATGGCGCCTTGTTTTTTTTCTGTTGATGAGACTAATTGTTGGTTGCTGGGTTTAGCCTGAATGTTGACTGCGGAATCTAAAATACCCTCGTTGATTTTTGCAATGCTGATGTCTTCAGAGGTATGCTCAATAAGCTTCTTTATTTCACGCTCAATTTTATTCAGTTGATTGCTGACTACAGGATTCTCGTCTAAATAATGACGTAGAAAATTGATTTGCACCAGTTCTAATTGGATATATCTCGGACTGTACATCAATCCAAACACATGCTTGAACTGTTCAATGATATCTACTTCGATAGCGTCTTTAAAATTAGCCTGGAGCAACATTAAAGCAAATTCCGTTTCTGCCATACCTATTTGTATGGACACATCAAGATTGACCTTGTCATATTCTGTTAACTCTTTATGGAAATCCTGTAGATAGGTATCAATATCAGTTACATTTTCAAAGGCTTTTAATCCTTGAATACGATCTATTAACTGTTCTTCACCTAAGCTCTCGAGTATATGCCCAATAAAAATGATGTTTGTTAAAGCATCGAGATAGTCCCCACTGTATCTGTCTTCTGAAACATGCAGTGACTTTTGATAATAATCAAGTGCATCTTTTAGATAACGGGGTTTATCTTTACTATTCACGTGCTGGGATGCCAATTTATATGCATTTCCAACAATATTCAATCGACTTGGATTACGGCCTACCATAACCAAGTTTTGAATCTCCTGTAGGTCAACCTCCAAGGTGGCTTTCTCCAACATAACAGACTTAATGACGCAGTATTTTTCCAAAGCTTCTATGGAGAAATTCCCATGTGCATGTAGGAACAATTCCTTGAATTTTTGAAACGCAATTTCAGACTCACCCAATTCGTCATAAATTAAGGCTTCCTTTTCTAGTACAACGGCATCGAGTAGATTGGCCCGCTCTGCTTGACCTAGGTATTCATCTAGCTTATGGAGCGTGGTTCTAGGGTCGTGTTCGCGGTCCCTGATGGCTACAAGCAAGTTATCTAAGTCGGTATGTACCTGGGAAGCGATGACATACTCATACTCATTGTTCCTACGATTTTTTCGGGTGTTGAAACTATAAAATTGATTACCGTAGCATTGATATGCACCCCAAGTACTTGTTCTGGGATGGTTCTGATAACAGGCCAAACGCGCTCTTTGCACAGAGCTTCCAAAGTCGTAATCTTGGAACATGCTTTTGTAGAAGGTTTCAGCAAAGGTCTTAGCTGCTGCGTCATTGACGGCCCAACCCGCAATAATAATGGCCCTGACGCCCATTTCTATAAGTTGAGTTCCGATATTGGCTGCGAGCTTATAACGCGATCTAGTATATCGATCATCTTCAGCATTGGTGGTCCCTGAATAACAACAATTAATGAACACAAACTCTGGTACATATCCTAATTGATTTATCATAGCCGGATCGATGCAAATACCATCGCCAATGGCAATTCCTATATTCCCTTTCTCGGGTTCGTACAAGCCATGCCCTGCGAAATGCATAATCTTATACTTATTAGTAAAAAACTCCAACATGATGTTTGAAGCATTCTCATTGATAAGACTGTTGGTCCTGTATTCGTATTTGGTCAAATGTTGTGCTACCCACTCTGCTTCTATCTTCGCTCCATGCAAGGGCGATAAATCTTCTTGATTGTATTCTGGATCACCTACGATTAAAGCGTTACGATTATTAAGCCCAACCCTCGAAAAATTTGAACTGTCTCCGGTCACCAATTGACGGAGGAAACCCGAATTTACAGCAGATGGTGTATCATCCATATTTGAGTCATGAAACAATTCCCAAGGAAGTTCGGCTGCATCTTTATCCAGTTTGAGGATCATATTACTTTGAGTCCTAAAAATATCTTTGAACTCATTGGGCACCAACATTTCGAACAAGGACTTTGATATGCGTCTATTCCAAACGGATTCCAGTGAATACGTTTCAAGCAAGTAATTAATCTTGTGCAAACCGACACCGACCATCTCCTCTTTTGTACGTGCCAATCCACTTGAGGAATAGTAGGTAAAGCCTGTAACTTCCTCTACATTGTGTTCTTCATCAACAACTTCCATCCTACTATCAATATGGAGATTGTACCATTGCGGGTAACCATCTTCTGCAAAAAGTTGCTTCTTCTTTGCACCAGCACGACGGATAATACCCTTGTTCAATTTAATTGGGATGCGATTATCCGAATTAAGCATCTTGCTCAGGCTTATATAGGCATCACTGGCGAAGGATTCGTAATAATTAATGATTTCTATATCCTTAATTAATTTTAAACCTTCATTGGTATTCTTGATATATTTGTTGGCCCTAGTCACACCCAGTAAAATACCTTTCAAAGAATCTTCGATAGGTATTTTTCCATATCCGATACCCATCAAAATAAAGGAAATACCAGTGGCATATTCCTTGGCACTTGACAAGGTATAGTTGTCTCGCATGAACATGGCATATTTTCTCACTGCAAGATCTACGGTTTTCGACAATAAAAATGGTGTTAATGTTTCCGGAGTTCCTAAACCACAGACGATAGCCCCTCTGGGTTGTGTTTTTAGATTAAAGAACACTTCGCTCTCACCAATCTTACCCGGGTAGTAGCCAATATTGAGACGCTGTGATAATCGGCCATCAAGATATCCGTCCAGAGCTTTCTCAGCACTTATGATTAAATCCATAAAAAAATGCCCAACCATAACTGGGTACGATGACCATTTAAGATCACCGTTAATTACGGATACATTTACAGTTTCCGTATTATTATCTTTTGGTTGACCTACATCAAAAATCGCCTTGACAACGGCATTAGAATCGTAGAGTGGTTCAGAATATTCATACTTTTCAGAAATGACCTCTCCACTTCTGGCCGCGGGAGGTCGCGTACTCAGTTTACCAGTCTTACCATCTTTTAGGATTTCCGAAATCGCCTCAAAAATGTATTCTTCATTGGCTAATTCACCGTGAGTTGTAGTTGAGTAATATAGATTTTCCTTTAGGTTTTCAGATTTCAATTGTTCAGGAATTCCTGTCTTCCAAGTGACACTCCCGTCACCATTGGATGTTGCTGTATAAACTAGTTTTTTATAGTGGGACAAAAATCGACTCTTAAGCTTATAATCGAATACAGTTTCATCCGCTTTGCCGCATATATAGTAGATATTTTTGAAATCGTCCTTATTTAACGTATTTAAAAAGTCCAACACCTTCCTGCGATATTTTTTGAAATGCTTTAAGGAATTGGTTTTGTCATCAAGTGAAGGCATGTGTTTTAAGTTGGCAACCTCATCCAGATTCTCCCAAAATTTAGCGTCGCCAAAATCACGTTCCGAATCCTCGTCTATTGGGAGTAGTTCGAAAACACCTGGGTATTTCCAAAAAATGTCCAGAAGTTGCCCCCTATCATGCCTAAAATCGATAGCAGCTAATTGTTTCACACGTCTGCTATGGCCTGTAAGGACTTCCATGATAAGATAAGAACCAAGCCACGGAGTACCAAGCATAACAAACTTGTTATTTTTGTTTTTGGTAAATTCCTTCCATGTGAAATTGAAATCCATCATGCACTGTCGTACAACTAAACCTCCCATGGAATGAGCCACAATATGGATAGTTGCATCGACATGGTCATTCATGATGCTTTCCAATTGACCCTTTAAAGTAATGGCAGCATCTTTTAAGGACTTTCTCCAGTCAAACTCCAAGGAAATGACGTCGTACTTGTTCGAAAAATAATCACCTATGTCCTTATAAAACTTCTTGATAACCCCTGTAGGTTCTACATTATTTTCACTAATGCTCAAATTCTTGACGATAGCCCCTTTATTCAACTCGGGCATATCAACCCATTGTTCTTCTCCATCTGTTGCTAAAGAGGATCCCATTATACCTGGGATGACAATAATTACATCCCTTGTTATTTTATCAGGTTTAAAACTTATACCTTGCAAAGACAGTGGAGCCAATAATACACCTCTTTCGCCTTCAGTATATACATGCTTATCGAAGCTAGAGGCTGGATTATTGGATGTTGCATAAAGAGCCTGCAGAATTGCATCACATGAATCACTGTTAGTGAAATATCTAAAATGATTGGTCTTACCGCCCTGCGATAAATACTTATTAACACCTCCCGTGCGTCTAATGCCATGAACCATACGGTTAGTATCGACCACTAGGTCATTTGCTGTTCTATAAAAGAGATTGGCAAGAATCACCTTCAATGAGTCAAAGTTGACACCACCAATTTCGGCATCTCCAGAAATCGTATAAAGGTTACTTTCAACAAAAGTATCCGACGCATTCATCATTTTCTGAAAATGGGATTCAGGCATCATGCTATTCAATCCAGGTAAGATCTCAGAATCTTCCTTTTGACTAATAAGTTCCAAGAGAAACGATTTGACAATATCATAGAGTGGATTCCGTATCCCAAATGCTAAAGACACCGCATTTAATAGTAAATTAAAGAAATGATCGACCCGTCTCGACAATATCGTTGTACCACTTGCCGGTGACGCCACACGAACAACCCTATCGATTTTGATATGTCTTCGCTGTGCCGCTTTGTTAATGGCCAACATTAACTTGTATAGGGATTTGTCCTTTGATTTAAGTATTCTCAATTCATTATTGCTAAAACCAACAACATCGTTTCTGAAATCACATTTTGCGAGAATATCTGCTACCAAACCACCTCGGGAGTGGCTCAGGATATCGATAGTACAATCTTTTGGGCAACCCTCCAAGAAATCCAATGCATTCTTCAAAGGACTTTCCGATAAGGTGTAATGTTCTAGTGATATGACATTATTACCGTATTTTCCCATAATCTTTCGCCAAGCGTCGTTATTTTGGTTTAAGTCCCCAAAGGCATCAACAGTAGTTGATAAGGTTCCATGTAACAACAACAAATAATGACCTGGAGCAATTTGACCCTCGTATACGGGTTTTCCATTGAATTCTGCATCAAACCAATATAGCCCAGGATTTGGCTGAACCTTTTTATCATAAGCAAGCCCTAAAGCTTCCATGGACACTTTGCCAAGCTTTTTTGGTCTGAACACGCTGAATACCTTGACCACCACATTTTTTATAAATCCCCGTGAATCTTGTGCCGTCGATATCTGTGATTCAAACACATACTCGTGTTCAGACCTAGTATGTCTTTTTAAGGTTTTCTCATCGTAGATTTCCTGAATATCTACCGGGTGACCAATCCATTCGGTATCATCGGTAAAACGCAAGGCCAATAGGTCATTGTCTTTAAACTCGAATTCAACAGGCTGATTCTTTGACCGCATGGAAGATACTTCAATACATTTCACCAATTCGAAGTCTGATTCCAATGATGCTGGTATTGTGTATTTCAGTTCTCGTATGTCCTTAATGTCTTGCCCGTATATTTTTGCTTTCTTGGTCATAGCGCTTTGATACATTAAATATGTGATTAACACTAATTGTAAAACATAGCCGTTAAATGGTTTTCTGAAAGTAAGTTGTAGGAAATCAGCACTTTGGAGTAATTAAATATAGAACTTGCGTTTAGAAAACTATTACGTTTAAACCTCAAAAATTTTACGTGTTTATTGGAGTTTTAATCTTGTTCACAGTTTTTATTGAAGAAAAAAGTTTTAACTCGTTCATAGACATCCCTCTTCTCTCCTAGTCTAGCCTGAAACAAACACGGTTCCGTTGATATGGAAAAGAGTATTCCATTCCCTTTTTTGAAAACTAAAAACGGATATCTTGCTTTATCACTATCTTTATTCCTTCAAACGAAATCTTAATCTATCATGCGCAACCTATTCCAAAAACCTTCTATCCTATTTATTGTCTTATCTTTTGCAGTATTGTATTCCTGTAAGCAAAAGGAAAAAACGGAAGAAGTTCCAACCACAGACACGACCCATTCAATCTTAAAAGAGGCGTTAACCTTCTATGCTTCCTTCGATGGTTCGGTAGACGCTGATTTTGCACTAGGTGACGGACGCATGTATACCGTGCCCAACAGACAAGCCAGAGATTCGGCGCAAGTAGGCTTGCACAAACCGGATATTCGCAGAGAAGATGGTAAAGGGAAATACGGTGCAGGACTCGTGTTCACCGAGCGCAGCCCGGGCTATATTTACTATCCGAGCGAAAAGAACATCGTGTATAATACCGAGAGTTGGAGTGCTTCCATTTCTTTTTGGTTGCAGTTAGACCCAGAGACGGACTTAGAACCGGGTTACTGTGATCCCATACAAATCACCGATGTTGGCTATAACGATGCCGGTATTTGGGTAGATTTTACTAAGGAGAACCCGCGTGATTTTAGATTGGGTGTTATTGGTGATCGCGACGTTTGGAACCCTAACCCTGAAGGTCCTGACAATGAAAACCCCATTTTTAATGCACGTCTTACAGGTGTTAAAAATCCGCCGTTTGCTAGTGATAGCTGGACCCATATTGTAATCAACTTCTCTGGACTCAATACCGAAAATGGAGAAGCTTCCCTATACATGAATGGCGAGCATAAAGGTACACGTAGCAACATAGACACGCCCTTTACTTGGGATTATCCCCTATCTAACATTTATCTGGGGCTTGGCTATATCGGAGGTATGGACGAGCTGTCTATTTTCAACCGCGCATTAACGGACGCTGAGATCAAGAAACTCTACGGACTCGAGAAAGGCGTGCATACGCTTTTGCAATAAAACTATAGTTTTTGCACTCTTCCAATCTGCACAAATCGCCTTATGATTTTACCGCTTTGGTAAAGGCGCATCCTCCCCTGTCCGAATATGTGTATTTGGGCAAAGCGGGTGTCGATACCATTGATTTTGCAGATAGTGCTGCCGTCTTGAATCTTAACAAAGCCCTGTTAAAACATCATTACGGCCTTACTGATTGGAATATTCCTGAACACTATCTCTGCCCTCCTATCCCGGGAAGAGCCGATTATATTCATTATCTAAAAGATTTGCTCGCTAATGACGGGATACAAACAAACATAAGAGGGCTAGATATTGGTACAGGTGCCAACTGTATTTATCCCATCCTTGCCAACCGAATCTATCAATGGAATATGGTCGGCGCAGACATTGGTCAAAGGGCGATTGCTTCTGCCCAGGAAAATGTAAACGCCACAGAAGGGCTAAAAGAAGCGATCGAAATCCGTCATCAACCTGACAATGCTAACATCTTTAAAGGTGTGCTATTAGAGGGTGAATATTTTCATTTTACCATGTGCAATCCTCCTTTTCATGCTTCGGAAGAAGAAGCCATAAAAGGCACCTTGCGAAAACTTCGAAACCTTGAAGGCCAAACAAGGAAATTGACAAAAGAAGAAATGATACTAAATTTCGGCGGACAAGCCAATGAACTTTGGTGTAATGGTGGAGAATCTCTCTTTATCAAACGCATGATAAAACAAAGTGTCGCTTTTAAAACCAACGTGGGATGGTTTACGACACTTGTTTCCAAAAAAGAAAACCTTCCAGCTATTTACAAGCAATTAGACAAGTTAAAGGTCGTTCGTAAAACAATCACGATGGAACAGGGCAATAAACAAAGTAGGATTGTTGCATGGAAGTTTTAGTGATTTTCAACTAAAGACAACATACATAAATCATCGAAATAGTAATAACGAGTTTAATAATGGTGATCATAACTGTTCGTTTTTTTTATAGTCCGAAGCCTTGGCCTAGGCCTATTTGATTGGTTGATGGATTTTACTCTTTTTTATCTTTATTTCTTCGAAAGAAGTTTTTGAACTTTCTTATAAAAAAAGGAAGGTCCAATACAATGGCATCTTTTTCTAATTGGGTTAGAGAATCTTCAATAGTTGCCATATCCCTTTTGATGGCATCTAACTCATGACTAATGGAACTCTTAATGAGCTCTAGATCCACTTTAACGGCATCAATCTCAAACTGACTGGTCATGCCTTTGAATTCAGCAATGAGCTTGGACATTGCAATGTTTATCTCTTTGCCATGCGATGATGTATTCCACATTCTTTTTATATCGTTCCAAGCTTCTTCTTGTTCTTTAGTATTCATGTTATTTTGTTTTTGATGTTATACAATCTAGCAGTGCTTTCCTGATCCGTTTCATCTTTACTGCTATGTGATTTTCTGATAATCCGGTGACTTTTGCTATTTCTTTATATGGAAGGCCTTCCAGTGAAAGAATAACAATGGACTTGTCAATCTCCTTTAGGGTTGAAATACAACTTCGCAAGGCTCTATACTTTCGGTCATCAAAAGCTTCGACGGTCGTTTCTTCTGATGCATATTGAATTGCATTCAATCGTAGTGTTTTTTCATTTTTCTTAGTGAGCTTTTCTTTAGCTCTAATACAGACATTCAGGGCGATCCTATAGATCCAAGTGCTTGCACTTGATTTTCCTTTAAATGATCCGTACGATTTCCAGATTTGAAAGACGACTTCTTGAAACAGGTCCTCGGGTTCTATAGGGTTTACTGCGTAAATTCTGCAGATCCTATATATCTTGCCTTTATTGGCTTCGATAAGTTGTTCAAAAGGTTGGTTTGGTTGATTTTGCATATAGTATTTTCTTCTCTCTACTACTATTAGTGACAGAGAGTTTGTAAATATGACAAATAACTCGCGATTATTTTTTAGGCGAAGACGTTTGTATCGCTGTAAATGGGGTTTTACTGCCCTCCTGTGTCTTATCTATTTGGATAACTCATGAATGAGTTTTTGAAGCATGGCCACTCCTTTTTCTAATTGCTCCTTCGCAATAAACTCATTGGGACGGTGTGCCTGTGCAATAGATCCTGGGCCGCAGATAACCGATTGAAAACCTTCGTTGGCAAATTGCCCCACTTCAGAAGCATATGCTACTGTGTTTAGTTTTGAGTTACCGGATATTTTCTTAATAAAATCTACCACGTCAGCCTCTACCTTGGTATCTAAATGTGGAACTGGCGGATGATTTTCAATCGTTTTAATGGAAAAGCCAGGAAAAGCTCTTTGCAATTCTTCTTCCCTCTTTCTGCAAAATGCTTCAAACTCTGATACAATAGTTTCCACATTATCCATTGGAATGGTACGTAGGTCCCAATAAAATTGTGCTTTGTCGGCAATTACGTTCGGGGCAATTCCTCCATGAACCATTCCGATATGAATCGTGGAATGCGGAGGTTGAAAGCGATCGTCTAATCGTTGATCAGAAATTAATTGATTCATCTTATTTTCCAACCAAAGAATCAAACGCATGGATTCATGGATAGCACTTACCTCCTGTTTGATACGGCTGCTATGCCCTGCAGAACCGTTTACGTAAGTTTCTAGAATATAAATTCCTTTCTGCCCAACAATGGGCTCCATCATAGAAGGCTCGCCAATGATGGCGTAGACAGGCGTTTCTGTATAATACGTGTTAAAGGTTCGGGCCAATTCAGGCCCTGCCAAGCAACCGATTTCTTCATCATAGGAAAAGGCAAAATATATGGGTCTTTTTAGATCAGCCTTGACCATTTCTGGCAGTGCTGCTAAGCAACAAGCAATGAATCCTTTCATATCGCAAGAGCCTCTTCCGTATAGTTTTCCATCACCTTTATCCGTGAGTACAAACGGACCCGTATTCCATTCTTGTCCTTCAACAGGTACTACATCTGTATGACCAGAAAGAATGACTCCATCGTCCATTTCCGGGCCAATTCTACAGTGCAGAGAAGCCTTGTCTTTTTGGTCATTGTACAATAGATTTGCCTCGACCCCGAAGGATTCAACATATTCTTTGATCCAATGAATGATGGCTAAATTGCTTTCTCCTCCAAGTACAGGAAATGCTACTAATTTTTTAAGGATGTCTTCTACGGTCATTTAACTATAATTTGTGGCCACGGCTATTACAAGCGCTAGGAAAGATAAAATAAGTAAACTAATAAATACAGGAAATATAAAACGAATCCAACGGTCTATAGGTACACGACACATACTCAACATAGCAATTAAGCCGCCTAATGTTGGATTTATCAAGTTGGAAAGCCCGTCCCCGATCTGAAAGGCCAAAATGGTAACTTGTTGTGTAAGGCCCAACGATTCTCCTAACGGAAGCATTACGGGTAAGGTAGCTAGGGCTTGTCCGCTACCGGATGGAATAAAGAAATTGATCACTGTTTGCGATAATGACATACTGATCGCTGAGGCATACAAAGGCAAGCCTTGCAATAAGTTAGAAAGCTGATAGGAAATGGTATCTCCAATATTGCCCATTTCCATCAAAACTTTGATCGTTGTGGCAAAACCAACCATAAATGCACCTGGAGCAGCAATACTTACTGCTTTTAGTACCGTTTTACTCATATTGGTAGCACTCATTTTTGTTGCCAATCCACATAAAAGAGCCACTATTAAAAAGACGGCGGAGAGCTCATTGATGAACCAATTTAAATTAAAGACTCCATATACAATGGTCATGAGCCCCAATGTAAAAATTGAAATGACGATCCAATTGCTAGTACTCAACTGATATTCTTGAATCGGTTTGGATAATTTTAAATCGTTGATGTCTAACCCTTTTCCTAAACTCTTATCTGGGTCTGCGAGTATCTTTTTAAAGTACCTTACATTGTAATACGCCATAATACTCAAGGCGGTAAAACAAAGAACGCTGCGTAACAACGCGCCAGAAAACATAGGTAGCTGTGCAATTTTGTGACCCGTACCAATGGTATATGGATTAATGGGCGAAAGCCCAAAACCTATGGTCATGGCTCCCACCGAAATTCCTGCAGCAAGAATCAAGTCGCCTCCAAGCGCAAAGCTGAGCACGGCGGCTATGGGTACCAAAGCAATATTATTTTCATAACCTACGGCAACGCCCATCAAGCCATAGATAAAGGTCATAATGACAATGATCAAATTCTTATGCTTCAAACCCAAGTTTTTGACCAAGGTTCCGACGGTATTTTCGATGGCTTTAGACTTTTCCATAAAGCCGAACATAATAGCGCCGGCTAGTACAATAAAAATGATCTCAGAAGCAGCCTTAAAACCAAGAGGCATAGCTTTGAACATGTCTAAGATCCCAACGGGGGTTGAAGAAATGGTTTCGTATGAATTTGGTACAACAACGTTTCGACCATCCACTTCTACTCGTTCGTAGGTTCCGGCAGGAATCAAATAAGTTAGGATGGTCACTAAAATTATAATGATAAATAATATAGTAACGGCATGGGGCATGCGATTTAAAAGAAACTTGCCCTTCGGTTTAGCTTTATGCATTTACTTTAAGGTCTTCAGAAATTAATAGCCTGCAGCTTGTCCGTCTTTACGACTTTCAGAGGCCCCGTGATACACTTTGTTCTTATCATCCCATAAAATGGCTTGGTACCCTCCATAGATACCTCGGGCAGTTCCGATTCCATGGCCACGATCCATCAATCCGCGTATGGTTGAATACGGAATACCTGACTCAGTGCGTATTGTACCTGTGTTTTCTGTGGTTCTTCCCATGGGGCTTGCCCCGCCAGTATGATCCCAACGTGGCGCATCACCAGCTTCTTGAATATTCATGCCAAAGTCAATAAGGTTCATGACAATTTGTGTATGTCCCATAGGCTGAAAGTCCCCGCCCATGACTCCAAAGCTAACATAGGGTTTGCCATCTTTTGTGATAAAGGCTGGAATAATAGTATGAAAAGGACGTTTGCCGGGTTCGTATGTATTTGCCTGTCCGCGTTTAAGACTGAAGAGTTCACCACGATCTTGTAGCATAAAGCCCAGTTTTGGCGGTGCCATTCCAGAACCCATTCCTCTGTAATTACTTTGTATCAGTGATATCATGGTGCCTTCATTATCGGCTACCGTCATATAGATCGTTTCCCCAGCAGAGATTTCTCCGGCAGAATATCTTCCAGCTCTAGTACCGATCAGCTTTCTTCTTTTTTCGGCATACGCATCAGAGAGTAGCTCTTCAACCGGAACATCAAAGAAATCCATGTCGGCATAGTATTTTGCACGATCCTCAAAGGCCAGTTTTTTAGCTTCCGTAAAGAGATGAAGGTGTTCAGCACTTCCAAATTCGATATTCGAAAAGTCATAGCCTTCCAGTACCTGCAACATTTGAAGCGCTGCAATACCCTGACCGTTAGGAGGTAACTCCCATACATCGTATCCTCTGTAGTTGACAGATACGGGCTCTACCCATTCAGATTTATGAGCTGCTAAGTCCTTGGCAGAAAGAAAGCCTCCTTGTTCCTTGATGAACTTTCCAATGGTTTTGGCAATGTCTCCCTTGTAAAAGGCGTCACGTCCCCCTTCAGCAATTTTCCTGTAGGTATCAGCTAAATACGGATTTTTATAGATTTCTCCTTCGGAAGGCAGTTTACCTCCATTCTGTGATTTATAGGTGTCCTCAATATTAGGAAACCCTCTAGATTCAAAAAACGGAATACTTCGCTGCAAATACCATGCGATGAGTTCAGTCAACGGAAATCCTTTTTCAGCATAATCGATGGCCGGCTCCAGAATTTCTGTCATGGGCTTTGAACCAAATTTATTATGAAGCTCAAACCATCCATCGACTGCACCAGGTACACTGACAGGAAGCGCACCGTGCGATGGAATTTTCTTCATATTTTGTTTTTCGAAGTATTCTAGGGTGAGTTTTTTGGGTGAACGTCCGCTAGCATTGAGGCCGTATAACTTTTTTGTTTTTCCGTCCCAAACAATTGCGAAAAGGTCTCCCCCTATTCCGCATCCTGTTGGCTCCATGAGGCCCAATGCCGCATTGGCGGCAATAGCAGCATCTATGGCATTTCCGCCGCTTTTTAAAATATCAAGTCCGACTTGTGTAGCTAACGGATGGCTTGTAGCAACCATTCCGTTTTGTCCCAAGACTACTGAGCGGGTTGCAAAAGGTTCTCCCGTTATTCGGTCTTGAGCAATCGAATATTGGGCAACAAATAAGGAACAAAGGAAAAAGTATAAAAAGTTTCTCATGATTGGTTTTTCTGTCCCTAAAGTACGAAAAATACAATCTGAAATGCTTGCCAGGTATGTTAAAGGAAATGGCAGCTTTTTGCATTGGTGATGAAATTACCCGAAAATAAAAGGCCTTTCCAAAATTTATGGAAAGGCCTTTATTAAATTATTTAGAGCTCTAGCTACTGCTCTGACTTGTCCTTATCTTCTTGCATCATCTTCTTATCTTCTTCAGTAACGCGCTCATGTTCAGCTTTAATCTGTGCATGTTCTTTTTCCATGTCTTCATGCTCTTTCTTCATGGTTGCATGCTCACTGGTTATTTGCTCTAGGGTCATTTCACCAGCAAGATGTTTCTCCTCTAATTCGGCATGTTTTTCAATTAGTGCTTTGTGGGCTGCAACAAGTTGTTTGTGCTTTGCCAATAAGACACTGTGCTCTTTTTCCATTACAATATGAATAGAGTCATTTTCGATGTTGCTATGCGCAGCTACCATTTGTTTATGGTCATCTTGCATAGCTCTGTGTTCGTTGTCCATGGCGTCATGGGCTGCTTCCATGGCTTGGTGTTCTTCTACCATAGCCTTGTGCTCAGGAGTTTCGGCAGGATTCTGTTTGCAGGAAATGAATAATAGTGCAATCGCGAACAATAGTGTTGCTTTCATGTTTAGATTTTTTGAGTTAGAATTCGATGCAAAAATACTAATGTTTTTTGGTTTAAAAAGATACGTAACGATTTGCTAATAAACCTTTTTACTCTTTTTAGCTCGTTCTTGCGACATACAATCCAATCTTTTACTCGAAAAAAGAAAACCTTTATGGCTAGAGAACACTCACAACAAATCCAAGTTTGTTAAATAAATCATAAAAAAAACATAACTTCTTTAATAACTCGCCAACCAATACAATATTCCTTATTTTTATCCTATGTTTTCGAGAACTAGGCATATAACAACCTTTGGCCTTCTATTAGTTTTTATGCTATTTAGATTGTCTAACCTGCATGCCTTTACGCATTTCGAAGACGTAGATGTAGAGCATTGCGAACATTGTGATATGCTACTCAAGTCTCGAGAAGACACTCCTTTTCTTACTGGTGAAACTCCCGAGCTTGAAATTGAGGCTCCTTCAGTTTTGATTAAGGAGTATGCACAACCACTTTATGAGCAACCTTTACATTGCTTTGTACTTCCGAAATTTCTTCGAAACAAACCCCCTCCTTCACTCTAGAGGGAATTCATTTATTTTCTGATACCGTTATCTAGACTTGGCTTTAGATAACAATTTTCCGTATACGAGTAAACACGTCATTGTAAGATGTACTTCTTATTGAAATACACTTGATATGGGATATTCCCTTATGATGCACATAATAAGGCTTTTAGTAGTTCGCTGAAAGTCAAGTCCATTTAGATCTAATTTAAATAGCCAACCTATGATCGTTGTAAACAACCTTACAAAGAAGTATGGTGAACATGTCGCACTCGACCAGCTGAACCTTCAAGTAAATGAAGGAGAAATCTATTGCTTACTAGGAGCAAATGGTGCAGGCAAAACGACCACCATTAATTTACTATTGGGATTTATTAAGCCTTCTTCGGGAAACGCCTTTATTAATGAGGTCCAAGTAGTAGAAAATAGTCGCGACGCCAAAAAGTACTTGGCGTATATTCCTGAGAACCTGATGCTGTATCCAAGCCTCACAGCAATAGAAAACTTGGATTATTTTTCTGGAATTGCAGGAAAGAAATTGTCAAAGACTGATATCGCTTCATTTTTGGAGGAAGCTGGATTGCAACAAGAGGCTTTTTCCAAGCGTATTTCAACCTTTTCAAAAGGAATGCGTCAAAAAGTGGGCATTGCCATTGCACTCGCAAAAGATGCCAAAGTTCTACTCCTTGACGAGCCAACTTCTGGTCTGGATCCAAAAGCTAGTAATGAGTTTGGTTTATTACTTCGGAAACTATCTGAAAAAGGTGTAGCCACCCTGATGGCGACACACGACCTATTTAGGGCGAAAGAAGTCGCTACCCGAATTGGTATCATGAAAAACGGAAAGTTGCAAGAAGAGCTTGTAGCCAATGACATTTCATTGCTTCAACTGGAACAAACGTATCTGAGCATGATGGACTATAAAGAAGCTGTGCTATGATCATCAAGACTTTTTCTAAGGATATAAAAGAACTCCTTCGGGATGGACGTGTGCGTATTGCGCTGTTTATAGTAGTCCTTTTGATGGGCGTTGCCATTTGGATCAGCGCGCGTCAATACCAAAACGTCAATCAACAGTATGCAATCGCCAAATCTGCAGAACGAGCTGTTTGGGATAACCAAGGTGTGAAGAATCCACATTCTGCCGCGCATTACGGCACTTACGCCTTTAAACCCAAGTACCCTTTGTCTTTAGTTGACCAAGGGGTCGATAAGTATGCGGGCACCTCTATATTTTTAGAAGCGCACAACCGAAATGAAGCCCAGTTTAGTGCTGCGGCAGATCAAACAGGTTTAGCACGCTTTGGTGATATGACACCTGATTTTATTTTGCTGTTCATTATACCATTGTTGATCATTCTTTTGGGATACAATAGTTTCACAAAAGAAAGAGAAATGGGAACACTGACCTTGCTCAAAAGCCAAGGGATCGTGTTTTGGAAATGGGCCTTGGGCAAATGGATGGCACTGTTTGCTCCTATATTGGTGTTGACGATATTGTTGTTCTTGGTTGCCGGTATTGTACTTTCAAACCTTAAGGACTTTGGTGTTTTTGAGTGGAATTCGTTGATAGGGATGCTTTTGGTATACCTGATCTATTACATCATTTTTTCAAATCTTGTACTGTTCATTTCCGCACAATCGAAACGATCAGGAATCTCACTGGTACTCTCCTTGTCAGTTTGGATCTTAATGTGTCTTGCGGTTCCGAAGGCAGCCAGCAATATTGCCGAAGACCGCCACCCCTATCCTACTCGACAAGAGTTTGCGGTGAACATACTTAAAGACAAGAAAGAAGGTTTAGACGGACACAATCCGTGGAGCAAGGAAGCCAAATTATTGGAGCAGTCTGTGCTAAAGGAATACGGAGTTGATAGTTTACACCAACTTCCGTTTAATTTCGATGCTTACCGAATGCAAAAAGGAGAAGAGCACGAAGCAGAGGTCTATTTTAAGCACTACAATTATCTTAAAGAACAATACGCCAAACAATCGAATGTATATCGTGTTTTGGCCAGTCTTTCACCCTATTTACCGACGCGATTTACGAGCATGGCCATCGCCCATACGGATTATGACACGCATTGGGACTTTGCTGACGCAGCGGAGAACTACCGTATCGTTACTCAGAAATTCTTGAATAACAATTTTGCAGAGAATAGTGAATATGGTAACTGGGGTTATAAAGCTGAAGCCAGTTTTTGGAAAGAACTACCTGCATTCGAATACACGCCGCCTAAACTAGGAGAAGTACTCAATAGAAATACTTCGAACCTAAGTATACTGGGGATATGGCTATTGGGGTCTTTTGCATTACTCATGTTTTCATCTAAAAACTTCTGATCATGTTTGCATTCAACTTTATATATGAACTAAAGCTGCTACTTCGAAGTCGATGGTTGCAGCTATTAAGTTTGGTACTACTACTACTCTTTAGCTTTTCTACTTATAATGGTAAAGAGAAAGTTGCTAAACGAACTGTTGACATCGTTGCGGCGAAGGATGAGATGAAGAAAAATGATGAAGCAATGCTTTCATTATTGGACTCTATCGAAAAAGGATTGCCGGTTAGCGTTTCTCGATGGAGAAACCCTTCGAGCCCAATGGTTGTAGGAAATTATCATCCGCGCGTCGCCGCTATGGAACCTGCTCCTATGGCATTTGTGTCAACAGGTCAAGCGGATCTTTTTACGCATTATGTGATGCCCAAAGCCACGGGCGATGACTTTGCTCTCAACTTTACAGAAATGGCGAGTCCCGTACAATTGCTATTTGGAAGTTTTGACCTTGCCTTTGTTATTGTGTATCTGCTTCCGCTTATCATCATTGCCTTTTCGTACAACGTTCTTTCGTCAGAAAAAGAAAGTGGTTCTATAAAACTGTTAGCAGCACAACCCATAAACATTCAGACATGGGTATTACAGAAATTGATGCTTCGATTTTTTTGGTTAGCAGTGTTGGTGACCGTTTCCTTGTTGCTTGTTTGTTTGCTCGTAGGCATTGAATGGCAGCAGATAGGAAGTTCTATACTACCATTGCTCGGGCTGGTTTTGGCCTATATGTTATTTTGGTTCGCATTGGCGTTCCTTGTGAACTTATGGGTAGGTAGTTCTGCTAAGAATGCCATCTCATTATTGGGGCTATGGGTGCTCTTTGTTTTGCTTGCTCCGTCAACGCTTAATCAATTAAGTAGCACTTTGTACCCCATCCCATCACGAACTTTGATGATCAATGAAATGCGAGAGCTAAAAGCTGATGTCACGAAGCGCCAGGATAAGATTTTAGACAATTTTTTAAGAGACCATCCTGAATATGCTATCAATGATACAACACAAAGGCGAGGTTTCTACCACCGCTATATGGCATCACAAGAATTGGTGAGAGAGGAACTGGCTCCTTTGGTCAATTCCTACGAAGAACAACTACAAAAACAACAGCACTGGCTAAACCGTTTTAAATGGCTTTCTCCGGCCATAACTGTGCAAGAGTCCCTAAACCGAATGGCAGGCACCTCTACACAGGACTATGAGCATTACAGGGCACAGGTTGTAGGGTTCTCTCAGAAATGGCGATCACATTTTATGCCTTATCTATACAACAATAAAACATTTAAAAAAGAAGACCACGCTTTGCTACCAAGCTTTGGATACACCACTAAACAAGGCCAAGGTGTTTTAGGTATTGTTGGGGTCTTATTGCTATTATCCATACTGCTTTGCACAGTAGGATGGTATGTTTCACTTATTAAGAAAAAGAATCAAATTTTAATTAATTAAAACCATCATTATGATTACAAAAAAGGATATAGAAACTGCTCAAGAAGTTTGGGGTGAAGGCGTTGTGCGCATTGGAAGCTTGCAAGACAATAGGGACCAATGTGAGACCTATACCAAAAAATTCATAGCCGAACTCTATGATTTCGAAAACAAGGAAGTGCTGTTTAAGCCAACCAAAGCAGCGATGAAGCAGTTTAGACCCACCAAAGAAGGGGCACTTTCCTATTTTATCGGAGGTGATCCAAACTTTCCAGAAGACAAAGGATTTGCCTTGCAACCATGGACAAATGTGCGTTTTGAAAATGCAAATTTCATAATTGAAGAAAAACGTGCGTTAGCTATGGGCAATTATTATTTCACAGACCTAAGTGGCGGGGAAACAAAGGTTGAATACACCTTTGGATATGAACGAAATGGAGACGGAAGCTTGAAAATTGACGTGCACCATTCATCACTTCCCTTTAGCTCAGAAGATGCATCATGAGTAGTCTTTTGACTCATAACAGCAGGTTATTTTTAGTTTGCCCAAGTGACTGTATAGAAAAGGACTTGAGAAACTCCCATAACGGGAAAGCCTTTTTCTATACGGCCTTGGGGGCCTGTTTTGAATGGGATAAAGCGACTCAAGAAAGCCTTATAGAACTCATTGATGCCCAAACCATTGATCAAGTGATATTTGTGACCAAGAAAGACAACCTTTTCTATAAGAACGCATTTGAGTCTCAACAACCTTATACCTATCGGGTCGAAAGAGCACTCTTTCAAACTATCAAAGGAATGCCGAGTATTAGAGAGAAAAAATTTATGCAGTCTCATTGTTTGGCGGTTCATCATCTCTTAGCTCAAGAGAGTCGATTACTGTCAACCACTTTCCTTGGAAAAAAACTTTGTGATGATAAGATCTTAGTAGAAAGTCTGATCTATGATGAAGAACACCAAAAATTTTATTCGCTGAACAAATTGCAGCAGCAGCTTTCTTTTGCAAGTACGATAACACTCAATTGATAGCTAATCAATCAAAAAATGATACCAACCAACCGTTTCACATATCGATCAAAGCATACTTTCTTATACTTCGCTGCCTTAGTGCTGTTTCACATCTTTAGTTACGGGCAAGAAGACAACTTTCCTCCTCCTGACACTCAGGTTGAAGTGAACGTTTCAAAAGTGAAAGGTAAAATTACTTTAGACGGTCGTTTGGATGAGACAGACTGGCAGCAAGCGCCTATCACCGAAGATTTCTTCCGAAGAGAACCTCGTCAAGGCGGCCCTGTTCAGTATAAGACCGAGGTACGTTTTTTATACGACGACAAAAACTTATATATAGGAGCTTTTTGCAAGGATTCTATGGGGTTGAAAGGAATTCGTATCCAAGACTTAAGAAGGGATTTTAGTTGGGGTGAGAACGATATTTTCGGCATAGCTTTAGATCCCCAAAATCTGAAACAGTATGCTCAAGGTTTTCAAACTACTCCCTACGGAAACCAGCGTGATTTTCAGAATTTCAACGGAAACAATTTTGACACGGGATGGAATACGCTTTGGCGTGTTCGCACCAAAAGGACAGAACAAGGATACTCAGTAGAAATGTCCATTCCGTTTAAATCACTTCGATACAATCTTCCGGAGAAAGGAAATACAATAGAACTTGGTTTCACACTAGTACGATATGCACGAAGGGATATCGAGGTTTCTACCTTCCCTCCCATTCCGCAGTCATTTACACCATACCGTATGACCTATGCGGCTAAATTGGTTGGTATTGAAGCACCACCTCCTTCCACCAACATTCGTGTTGAACCGTATGCACTTTATACCTATGATGAAAATAAAGAAGGCAATGCACTGATCGATAAAACGAGTGAACCAAAGGTCGGGTTGGACGCCAAATGGGCCATCAATCCCAAAACGGTATTGGATTTGACCTTGAATACCGATTTTGCGCAAGCAGATGTGGATCGAGCGGTAAACAACTTAGAACGATTTAATATCTTTTTCCCAGAACGAAGGCAGTTCTTTCTTGAAAATTCTGGAATATGGTCTGGCGGATTGCAACAGTCCATTCGTCCGTTCTTTAGTCGAAGGATAGGCCTTCAGGGAGAATTTAATGCAATCCCTGCTCCGATTGATGTTGGAGCTAGGTTTACTCAGCGTACTGAAAAGAATGCACTTGCGGGACTTTTTGTTCGTCAACGAGATACTGAAAATTCGGCCGGAGTAAACTTTGGAGTCTTTCGCTATTTAAAAAACTACGGTAGAGAAAACAATATCGGAGTCATGGTCACACATCGTTTGGATGATCAAAGTGATGCATTGGGACTAGACAGCAATAACAATACAACCATAACGATTGACGGACAAATACGACCTACAAGTCAGTTAGATATTCAATACCTTTTATCTACTTCTATAGATGAACTCACTGGCAATACGGGTTTTGCTGGTAGAATCTTCGTGGGGAAAGACACCAACAAATATTATTACGGTTGGGTAACAGAGTATACTGACGCCAACTACAATCCGAGAATGGGCTTTGTACGGCAAAATGATGTCATTAGGCACAACCCAGGGGGATACTACATTTGGAGACCAAAGAACATCGATTGGATAAGACGTTGGGACCCAGGGATGTTTGTCAATTACAATCACGATGCTTCAGACCCAAGCAGGTTTCAGCAAGCCAGCTTATATATTTTCCCCGTATTTACTTGGTTTAAGGACAACAGCTTTTTGGAAATGTCCACCACGCCCACATGGCAGAACATCAATTTTGACTTTTCTCCTTTGGGGCTTGACATAGCGCAAGACCGATATTTCTACATGCGTTATTTGATCCAATACAATACCGATCTGTCTAAAAAATGGTCTGGAGACATCGGTGTAAATTTTGGTGATTTTTATAATGGAAGAAGAACAACGATAAATGCAGCCATGCGATTTGCGCCGCTGCCGCATACCACACTATCCTTGAACTATGAGCACAATGATATAAGAGGAGTCGGAATTTCAGAGGAAGACCTAAAGACAGACTTGTATACGGCCAACCTACGCTTGGCATTGAACCCAAGATTACAGCTTTCTACGTTTTATCAATACAACAGTTTCAATGAACAAGGACGATGGAATGTACGTTTTAGCTGGGAATACATGCCGCTATCTTTCATTTACCTAGTCTTTAATGATACACAGACAGACATTTTTGACCCAACACAACAAAGCACGCAGTTTATCAGTAAAATAACTTTTTTAAAGCAATTTTGACCTTGTCAAATTAAAGAATAATGAAGAGCAAAAATAACATCATCGCAATGGTCTTAGGGGCATATCTGGCTATGTTGCCGGCAGCGTTGGCTTTTCATACTGCTCACCATCACTCTTTCGACTCCTTCTATGATGAATACCATCATCAATATGATGATGGTGACATTGCCGAAGGTGAAGATTGTGATATCTGTACATTCTATTTTGATCAACAACTGTATGTCGAAACGCTGCTTGAAGTTCGTTTTCTAACAGCCCCTTTTTATCAAAATGTTGTATTAAATTCTTCTTTTCATAGACTTTTACCAATACAATTACACCTAAGAGGTCCTCCCCTTTTTGACTACAGGGAATCATTGCTTTAGAGTTGCTAACACCTTAAAGCAGAACAAGGTTTTCTATTGGGAGCCTTGTAGTCATTAATTTTTACATATCACACTATGTTAAAAGCAGTAAACCTTACCAAAAACTATGGTAAGCAAGAAGCGCTTAGTGAACTGAATTTATCAGTTGACAAAGGCGAGATATTTTGTTTGCTAGGCCAAAACGGCGCTGGCAAAACCACAACAATCAACCTGTTTTTAGGGTTGATAGAACCCTCAAGTGGTGAGGCTTTGGTCAACGGAATTCCTGTGACATCAAGCAACAATAAGACCACGAAAATGATTGCATACATACCCGAGGTCGTACAACTGTACGGAAATCTTTCAGGTATTGAAAATCTGAATTTCTTCAGCAGATTAGCGGGATTTAAATACTCACAAGCTGAATTGACAGATTTTCTAGCAAAAGCTGGCCTCCAAGAAACAGCTCATCATAACAGATTGTCTACCTACTCCAAAGGCATGCGGCAAAAGGTGGGTATCGCCATCGCACTTTCTAAAAACGCCGAATACATTTTTATGGATGAACCCATCTCTGGTTTAGACCCCAAAGCCACGTTAGAGTTCACCAAAATATGCAAAGAGCTTAGCGATGAGGGCAAAGCCATTTTTATGGCCACCCATGACATTTTTAATGCGGTAAACGTGGGGACAAAAATCGGAATCATGAAAGAAGGAAGATTGGTCCACACGTCAGATACCAACAAAATCAATGCAAGCGAATTGCAAAACTTATACTTAAAAACCATTTAATAAAATGAAAATATTCAAAACAACACTCCCCCTAATATCACTTCTCTTAGGCCTGGTCTCTTTTGCACAGGCACAAGTTACAGGTACCGTGGTTGATGATCAGAACATCCCAATCGTTGGCGCCACAGTTTCATTAAAAAGCGACTCAAACACTTTTGGTAAATTGACAGATGATTCTGGGAGGTTTGAGATCAGCGCTCCGGCCGGAAACTATTTGGTCGAGGTACGCTATTTGGGGTTTCAATCGTATAATAGTACGATTCAAATAACAGAAGGTTCTCGCAATGATTTGGGAACCATTACTTTGCAAGAAGGAACAGAATCACTACAAAGCGTTGAGATCATAGGAAGGGCTCGAACTGACTACAACAGTGATTATTCCTTTTCATCTACAAAGGTAGCCATCAAAAACAAGGAGTTGCCACAATCGGTAGCTTCGGTAACTAAAGAGCTTATTGCAGATCGATTAGCATTTCAGTTACCAGATGCTGTAAAAACGGTAAGTAATGTTTCGATTACAGGTTTATACAATCATTATAATATACGTGGTATAACCCAAGCAGACGATGGACAAGTGCTCAATGGTATGCGTACACGTCAGTACTACTTTTTACAACCTATAACCTCTCACCTTGAGCGTGTAGAAGTTATTAAAGGTCCGTCTTCGGTAACATTTTCTAGTGCCGACCCGGGTGGAACTGTAAACATGGTAACTAAAAAGCCTCTAGCTGAAAAGCGTAATGAAGTTTCAGTCTCTGCAGGTAGTTTTGGAACCTTAAGAGCAACTGGAGATTTTACGGGGCCATTAAATGATTCTAAAACGTTGCTATATCGTTTCAATGCAGCAATTCAAGAAGCAGATTCTTTTAGAGATGTGGTAAATAACAATGCTATTTTAGTTTCTCCATCTTTAAGCTATATCCCAAACGAAAATACTTCTCTTAATGTGGAAATGATCTACAATAACGCTGAAGGTAACTTAGATAGAGGTCAGCCAATTTTCGAAGCTGTCGGTGATAACTATGACCCAAATAGTACCCCGATTACTTTGAACCCAGGTGCAATTAATGACTTTTATAAGACCAAAGAGTTCATATTCATGACGAGCTTTAGTAAAAAGTTTACCGAGAACTTTGGTTTCAATGCCCAGTATATGAAACAAACTTGGGATGAAGATCTACAAGAGCATAGAGCAGATGCATTTCGTCAAGCGTACGATATTAACGGAGATGTTGTTCCTAATCTTGTAGCTATGAGATATGCAGAAAGACAACAAAAATGGAATACTGATAATTTTAGTGGATATTTTAATTATGATATCAAAACAGATAACATTACCAATAAAATTTTAGTAGGATACGATGCAACGCGCTGGGAAAGAAACATAGGTGGAGCAAATAGCGCAAGAGATTATTTGTTGAATGATGGTACTAGAGCAAGATTTAGACCTGGAGTAAGTGACCCAAATGATTTTCAACAAACGGCTGATGGGCTTTTAGTTCCGGTTGTACCACATTTAGATTTGACCAATCCTTTTAACGGAATTAGAAATACTAATAATTATGTGCTTTCGCAATTCGAAATTCCAGCAAACCTAACTACCTCAAATGGTATCTATATTCAAAATCAATTTAAGGTCGGAAAATTTTCAGCTTTGGTCAACCTAAGATATGAGTGGTTCAATGATATTTTTGACTATGAGGGAGATGAACAAGAGTTTAAAACCAACGCTTTTGTACCTCGACTTGGTTTAACTTATGAAGTTACCAATGACATAAGTGCGTATATCACCTATTTAGAAGGTTTTCAACCACACACGAACACGGTTTCATTAAACCCAACTGCTGAAGGTTTCTTCTGGTCTGCTTCGCCAGGCAGATTTGACCCTTTAGAAAGTAGCTTAGTAGAATTCGGAGCTAAAGGAGAATTTTTGAATGGAAAAATATTTGCCAACTTCGCGATCTTCAATATCACACAAAAAAACATCTTACTTGGCGACACTTTTGATCTAGATAACTTAACAACAAGAGGAGAGCAAAGAAGTAGAGGTTTTGAAGCAGATATTTCAGGTTATGTATTACCAAACTTACAACTAACCGCTTCTTATGGTTATACAGATGCCACCATTGAAGAAGATGCTATTCCAGAGTTTGTAGGACAACGAATCGGAGGAGCTCCAAAGCACAATGCAAATTTTTGGGGGAGATACGATTTTGAATCTAGCTCTTTACTAAAAGGAATTGGAATTGGCTTGGGCGCTCAATATGTAGATGAGAGATTTACTTGGTACAATCCTACATATAGTACTAGCAGAGTGTTATTACCAGAATACACTGTATTTGATGCAGCTGTGTATTATAAGCCGAATTTTACCAACATACAGTTGACATTAAAAATAAACAACTTATTTGATAAAACGTATTGGTTAGGCGGTCTTAATCCTAATAGGTTAGGACCAGGTGCACCAAGAAACGTTTTGTTAAATGCAACATATAAATTCTAAATGATGAAATGGGGGAATGTTAGGTTATTTGCACTGAACTTCTGGAAAAATGCAACAACTCCTAAGACCTTTTATTTGCTTTATCTGATCTTTATACTGCTAACGGCGTATGCCGCCGTTAGTGGTATTCAAAATCATATCACTCAGAATGATATTCGAAAAGAGCATCAAGTTAAAGCGAGGCAAAGTTGGGAAGCAAACCCAGACAAACATCCGCATCGAATGGCGCATTTTGGAACGTTTGCCTTCCGAATCAATCCGTCTTTGGGAATGTTTGACTACGGATTGGAAAGCTATACCGGAAACACAGTCTTTCTCGAGGCACATAGACAAAATAGTGTCAATTTCTCTGAAGCGACATTCTCGACCGGGACACTGCGATTTGGAGAACTAAGCTTGGCGTTGCTACTGCAATTGGTGCTTCCACTCATTCTGTTCTTTATTGGATTTTCTAGCGTTTCTTCAGATAGGCAAAATGGCACACTAAAGATGTTATTGTCCCAAGGAGCAACTTGGAAAGAGATGCTCTTCGGAAAATCACTAGGACTCTTCTCAATTGCGCTACTTTTCTTCATGCCCATTCTTTTGGTCATGGTTATCGCTCTTTTTGTATGGGGAAACGAAGCGGCAGGCGGCGCACAGTGGTTACGATGGACTACTATAAGCCTTGGTTATTTGGCCTTCCTCTTTATTATTTCTGCACTAACTGTTGTGGTTTCGGCCAGCAGTAAAAGTTCAAAGAACGCACTATTACGTTTATTGGGTGTTTGGTTATTGTTTGTGGTGCTATTGCCAAAATCGGCACAGGCCCTAGGAAACTATTGGCACCCTACTCCTACCAAACTTGCTTTTCAATCGGCGATTGAAAAAGAAGTGATTAAAAAAGGAGATAGTCATAATCCAGATGACCCGCATTACAACAACTTGCGAGATTCGGTGCTAGCGGTTCACAACGTAACGAAGGTGACAGAGCTTCCGTTTAACTACGGTGGTTTTGTTATGCGCGAAGGAGAAAAGATCACGTCTCAACTTTACAGACAACATCATGCCAAGTTGGTAGATACTTATGAGAATCAAAATGACATCACACGGTTCTCATCTTTTATCAATCCATTTACGGCCATTAAGCAACTTTCGATGATTCTAGCGGGCACGGATTTTTCCGCCTATATCAATTTTCAAAGCCAAGCCGATGACTACCGTTATGAATTGGCGCAAACAATGAACGAGTTACAAATGGAATATATCAGTCCGTCGAAAACAAGTGGTTCTGAAGGAAAAACCCATGTGGTGAAACATGAACATTGGGAAGAATTTGCAGATTTTGAGCACAAACCCATAGAGTTTAATGATGCCTTTAATGAGGCTACATTGGCATTGCTTTCCATCTTGCTATGGACATTGGCAGCCTTTGGATTATTAGTATTCACTTCAAAAAGAGCACGCGCAATATGAAGACATATACACTATTTTTACAACAGTGCATTCGTTCTAAAGAAGTTTGGGTCAGCTTAGTGCTGATTAGTCTACTGGGCATCGTCAGTCTCTTTATTGGCAATGAACATCTTGAACGACAAAGAGCTGAGATTGCAGAGGTAAGCGCTTATCAAGAACAACATTTCGACAGACAAGTATCGCTGCACAACGAAGATTTAGGACTATTACTCTATTATGCCAAGTTTGCTCACATCAACACTTTGAGCCCGTTGTCTGGCGTATCTATCGGCCAAGCAGATGTGAACCCAAATGTAAAACGGATCACCATCAAGACCTTCGAAGCTCAAAAGTTTGATACTGACCTTATAAACCCAATGAACCTACAATCAGGTAACTTAGATCTGTCATTTGTGATCATTTATTTGTTTCCGTTACTGGTTATTGTATTGACTTTTAATGTCCTTTCTGAAGAGACAGAAACTGGCACATGGCGATTGGTTGCGATTCAAACCACTTCTAAGTTGAAGTTTTTGATGATCAAACTATGGATTAGATTCATGTTGCTGCTGCTGGTACTACTCTTTCTCTTTGGTTTGGCCAAGTTTATGCTTAGCCTGCCAGTAAATGATACATTTCTATTATTGCTGGCCTTGTCCATATTGTACATCATTTTTTGGTTTGCGCTATCGTTTTTTGTGATCACCTTTAAGCGGTCATCAGGTTTTAACGCATTGTTGTTGTTGTCGATTTGGCTGGTATTGATTATTCTGCTACCTGCAGGGATCAATGCCTATGTTTCGGCAAAATATCCAGTGCCAGAAGCTTTGAGTACTGCCATTGCACAACGCGATGGATATCACGTGAAATGGGATACCGATAAACGGGCGACCATTGAAAAATTCTATGAGCACTATCCTCAATTTGTAAACTATGGCTACCCGACTGATGGCTTCAATTGGTTGTGGTATTATGCCATGCAACAAATGGGAGATGATGATTCGAAAAAAGAACAAGACGCTTTGAGCGAAAAGATTCAATTACGAGAACAAACCAGTAAGCGTATTGCTTCGATAGTACCCAATATGCACATGCAGCTCGCCTTTAATCAGTTGGCAGGTACCAGCATGAGTCAGCATATGGAATATTTAGAAGCCACCGATGCGTTTCATGAGAAGTTGCGGCTATTTTTCTATCCGAAGATCTTTCAGGCGCAGCATGCAGACACCGTAGACTGGGAACAATTTACCCCTGAATATTATACAACAAAAAATAAACCTCATGCAGTACAAGCGATATTGCCGTTAGTAGTGGCCTGCATCATTGTGCTATTAGTTTCCATACCTATGATTAGGCGGTTATAAACTTTTCATTAACAAAGTTTTTACCTAGGTAACAACGGAAACGCCCCTAGATTTGTGATAATTTTTTCTAGGGAATGAAAAGGGCGGTTGGAGGACCGTCCTTTTTTATTTAAGCGCGCCATTTAATTTAGCCGATGAACTGAATTCATAGTAGTAATACATGAAAAAACCACCACCAGTTGATAGTCATAAAATAGATTTATTTGTTTTTATGACGACTGGTCATTATATTTGACCCATGAAACGAAAAATCTTTAGAGAAGATATCATTAAAGCCGGACAAGATCTTATGTTCCTAAATGGCTATAACGCCACTGGAATCAAAGAAATTACCAGCGAGATAGGCATCCCTAAAGGTTCGTTTTACAATCACTTTTCGAGCAAAGAGGAATTTGGCCTAGAGGTCGTCCAAAATTATTGCAACAACGGTATTGCTTTTTACAGAAGGGCTTTGTTGAACGACAACCCCTCTCCCATTGACCGTTTGAATAAGTTCTTCACTGAGATCATCGATAACTACAACAAACTTATGAATACCAACTTAGGATGTATTATGAGTAACTTTTCTGCCGAACTTGGCGGTGCCAATGAGGCGTTCAGAGAGCTATTAGACAAAGAGTTTGAAGAATGCGAATCGGTTTTGCTTGCTTGCTTGGATGAGGCTCAAGAAAAAGGCGAAATCTCTGGAGATCTTGATACTAAGCTGGTTGGCGCCTTTCTGCTAAATAGCTGGCACGGAGCTATTGTGAGAATGAAATCAACCGGAAACACAAAGCCATTAGAGGATTTCAAGTCCTTTATCTTCCAACAATTGAGTAATTAATTTTTTTTACAATAAATATGACGAACGGTCATCATAAAATTTGAAATATGAAAACAAACGCATTACTTCCAATCATTCTTGCCTTTCTCACTGTTTCTATCATCAGTGCTCAGAAGGCCGATAAAAAAGTACAAACATTTACCACAGAACATGTTATAAATGCTCCGGCCGACAAGGTCTGGCAGGTTATTGGCGACGAATACGCAGACATTTACAAGTCTCACCCCAAGATCATTACCTCCAATTATATCAATGGGTCCTCCACCTCTGGAGTTGGCGCTGAACGCGTCTGCAACTTCAACGATAGCAATAGCAAGTTCATTACGGAAAAAATCACTGACTACGACCCTGAAAACTACACAATGACCATAGATATTGTTCGTGTGAAGAAGTTACCTATTAACACCGAGTATTCGTACGCGATACAAAAAGTAGTGCCCATTAACCCTTCCACCAGTAAAATGGTATTCACCATGTATTACAGAACAAAACCAGGTTTTTTAGGCGGACTCGCCAAAGGCTCTTTCAAAAAAGGAATCAGAGATTATGCAATCGCTATTGACCATTACATCAATACCGGAGAACGCGTGACCAAAGACAATTTCAAAGCCATAAAAAAGCAGTATTGCAAAGCTCAAAAAGAAAGTAAATAATAAACATATAAACAAAAGATCATGAATAGTCATACAACAAATACCCCTGTACATAAGCCCGTTCCATTGAGAGTCATCTTCATTTTAAATGCTTTGATGTGCGTTTTACCTTTTGTCTTTTATTATGTCTTTATCACAAAAGATATTCAGATAGGACTAGAACCAATACATATGGTATATACGGGCATCGCGTACATCATAAGCTTTGGTTTTTTAGCCTACTTTATGAATAACAAAAAGTTATTGGCGACAAAGATCGTGTTCATCGTCAATATTCTGATCGCGCTGCCTACAAGTGCATACCTCGGCATTCTGATAGCCATCATTTCTTTACTCCTATCTTTCTTTAATAAAAAAGTACGCAACTATTATAACGCCTAATCTTCATGGATAAACGAATCTTAATTACAGGGGCCAACGGTGCACTCGCCAAAGAGACCATCAAACATTTGCTAAAAGATGGCTTTACTGACATCGTCATGGGGTGTCGTACTGAATCAAAAGGCGAAGCGGCCAGAACAGAAATAATAAATGAAACCCGAAACGTTAAGGCTGCAAACATAACGGTTGCTCCTGGATTTGACATGAATGAGCCATTGAAAATCGAGATGGCCATACGATCCTTGTCCAAGGAAAAACCGTTTGATATTGTCTTTCTTGCTGCTGGATTTGCCGTATTTGAAGATGATTATCAATTGGTGAAATGGAACGGTAAAACAGTAGAAAAGAACATCTTTCAAAACTTATTTGGAAGTCATATCACCTTATCGCTACTAAAAAAACACGGACTATTGGCAAACCATGCCCGAGTTGTGCTTGCAGGAGGCGAAGGAGCAAGAGGTATCAAAGGGATGATTGACAAACCTAGCTTTGCGTCTCCGACAGTTTTCAGGAAATATGTCTACGGTGATTTTAATGACTTCGGAAAATATAATCCTATGAATGCCATTGGCGTTTCCAAATTATGCGGCGCACTTTGGACGAGCAAAATTGCTGAACTTCAAGCGGACCACATGGAAGTTATCTGGTTCTCCCCTGGCCTTACCTCTGGGTCGGAAGGACTAAAGAATTTACCTTTCATGAAACGGGCTGTCTTTGGCGCCATGTTTGGTTTTATGAACCTGATCGGAATGTCACAAACGCCTCAAAAAGGAGGTAGAAAATTCGCTGATTGCCTGAACGGAAAGATCGGAAAAAACGGTGACTTACTCGGTGCTCCGGCTGGTAAAGCCATCGGGAAAATATCGGACCAAAGCCCTCTAAATAGTGCCTTTACCAATCAAGGCTTGATCGATGAACTTTGGACCATTTTAGAAGAAGTTACTGGACCGTTTGATAGAACATGACAGACTTTAAACTACCCATTTTTCGAAGCAAAAGAAACGATAAACTGGGTTCCTTTACCTAGCTCACTTTCACAGCGAATTTCGCCCTGCATAGCGTCCACATATTTCTTGACGATGGAGAGCCCGAGGCCGGTAGAAGATTCTCCGGCAGTGGGTTTGGCACTTAGTTTCTGAAACTTCCCAAAGAGTTTTTTCTGATCGTCTTTGCTGATACCCGGTCCGTGGTCTTGGACGATAATTGAGGATTGTCCATTATTAGAAGTGACATGTAAGATGACTTCGCTTCCCTTATCTGAAAACTTAAGGGCATTCGACACCAGATTCTCTAAAACCTGGATCATATAGTTTCGGTCTAGTTCAGCAAAATGCGACCCTTCCCCTACTTTGGTAGTCAATTTGATTTCCTTTTCGGTTGCAGAAGTTTGAAACCCTTTCGCCACATATTCAACCAATTCGACTAGATCGATGGTCTCTTTTTTAAGGTCGATCTTTTTGGTCTCCAACGCATGTGTATTTAGGATGCGTCCAGTCATATCGGTGAGACGATCAACAGAGTTGTCAATCTCGGTCAAATACATTTCTTGATCTTCGGTGAGGGTCATATTGGGCATATCTAACAACCATATCAAAGACTTGACTTGATGTAAAGGCGTGCGCAGGTCGTGAGCGACGACACTGATCAGCATGTCTTTTTCTTTGTTCAGGTTTACAAGTTCCTTATTCTGACTAGCGACTTCTGCCGTACGTTCTTTCACCTTTTCTTCGAGGATAATATTTTGCTCTTTGATCAAACGCTCATTTTCCTTAGCCGCGATAAGGGAGGCCATTTGGGCATCTTCCTTTTGTTTTTTATACATATTAATGCGATCACCCAATGCAAAAGATAGCAGCACCACTTCTAAAGCAGAGCCAATCTGCATGGCATTGATGTATTTCATCACAAAGGTGAGATTCAACGATTCAAGAATGGCAAAGCAAATACCAACAATTAAGGCACCCCAAGCCAATAAATAGTATTTGGCCGGACGATAGCCTTTCATTCTAAATCGAATTCCCAAAATCAAGAAATAGATTGCCATGATAAGGAGTCCGCCTTGGGCTACTTTAAGACCTTCAATACGCAAACCAGCCAATACCAGTACACAGACCAAAATACCAAGCAGCATAAAGACATAAGATCCTTTGTGCATTCTCGGACTCGCCTCACCCGTATTCAAGAATTTCTGGGTGAATAAGGTCGCGGTGATCATCGTTAAGCCAGAACTTACCACTACCACCTGATTGATATCTGGACTATTGGGCCAAAAGTATTCAAAGAAATACCCAAAGACCGAGGCCATAAACCAAGTGATACTAAACACATAGGCGATATAATAGAGATAGATCTTCTCTTTGGTTGAAAAGTACAGAAACAGATTATACAGAAATATCAACAACATGAACCCAAAATAGAGTCCTTGTAAGAAATCCAAGTCGTGCTCGTAGGCCACGAAATTCGGCAGCGTACCAACACGCAAAGGGAAAAACAAGGGTTGGTCACTCTTCACGCGTAGATAAAAGGTGTGTGTGGTGCCTTCTTCAAAATCCAAGGCAAACAGGTAATTGCTTACAGCAATTTCCCGACTATCGAACGGTAAGTCGTCCCCCGTATGGCGGGTCGAAATACGAGTATTTTCCGCATCAAATTCATGAAGAGATACTGCATCGATATACGCAGAACCTACATTTAGATAGAAATTACCCGGAACGGACTTGGTGACCTTAAATTTAAGCCAATAGGCCGAAGCCGTACTCGAAAAGTTGATGGCTTCTTGGTCATACGCCTGAAACTCCCCTTCGAAAGTTCCTTGCGCAACCTGGTCTATGCTCAATTTGGCGGAAGCATCCTCCAAATAATGGGTTTGCCTTCCTATATCACGTAGATCAGACACATTGTCTAGCCGGATTTCGGTCTGAGCCAATGTGTTCAGGGGGGAACATATCACGATCAATAAGAAGCCTAAAAAACGTTTTAACAGGGCAGTCATCCTTAAGGCTTATAAGAGTTGAATAATAGCACGCGCAGTATAAGTAAAATTTTGAATATAGCAGCGATGTTTCCTGAAAATTTTGTTGCAATTACCATTTTTACTTGTAAATTTAGAAGTTACTTTTACGAAGCCCACTAAACAACATGAACCTACTTAACTCCCTCGAAGAAAAAACCAAAAAGATTGTACAGAGTGTTTCGAACGATCCTGAAGGTCGTTACAAACTACGTTATGAATTCTATCAAAAATACGGAGACCCTTTTGTAAAAGGCGAAGAAGGCTTAGGAAATTCTGAATTGGCCTTTATGCGATGGGAAATAGATCGAGGTGTACTTAATCCTATGGACGCCAAACAGCCTGGGAGTCCTTGGTGGCGTTCGGTCAATAGTCACTTTTTGTATGTGGCCACCTTGGCCCAATTGATCAAAGAGTCTGGTGAAAGCTTCGAAGGGTTGCCTGTTCCGGTCAATAATTGGCTACACTTTATCAACGACCCCAATGAAGAAACCTGGTACCGCGCGCACAACTCTAGCATTATTGCAGGATATAAAGAAGCCAATGACCTAGCATTTGACGAAACCGTCTACGAACGTGACTTCATGAATATTGTGCTCTATCGCGTCATTTATGCCCAATCCATGGTCGAAGGCGTTACCTTTGGTATTCTCGGAAAGATCTTTGGCAACCCACGCGGATTTGCCGTAGCGCTGATCACCGACATTGAATCCTTTTATCCAAAGCATTATCCGCTGACCAAAGAGGACATCAAGTACGTGACCCATCGCGCCTTTAACTTTAAAGGTATTCTCGAGATTATATTTGATACTTTTTTTATCAAGCCCCACTTGGGCAAATTGTATCAAGAAGCTGCCAAATGGGATGACTCCCCCATCCTTTTGAAATACATCAAAAAAAATACCCCCATTTACCCCATCCCTAAAACAAAGTAGAACCATTTAACTAACACCTTAGAAAAACTCTCAAAACCCATGCAAAACACAGAAAAAAAGAAAGTTGCCATTCTTGGTAGTGGTATGTCGGCGCTTGCGTCTGCCTACGAGCTCACTTCCTATGAAAATTGGCAAGATCATTACGACATCACCATCTATCAGATGGGATGGCGTCTCGGGGGGAAAACCGCAACTGGTAGAGGCCAGAACGAACGTATTCAAGAGCACGGTATTCACATTGCACAGGGATGGTATGAAAATGCTTTCCGCTTGATTCAAGACTCGTATAAAGAGTGCGAGAAACACAACCTGATGCCCGACAGTCCGTTTAAAACTTGGGACCAGGCCTTTGATCGTGAAAACACCACCCTACTCACCCACTTCGACCCAAAGAAGAATCAGTGGATCAAGAAGAACATCATTTTCCCAGACAACGAATACTTACCGGGACAAGGCGGTCCGCTGCCGTTTTCGGCTATTGTAAAGAAGGCCATTGGACTCGTGCTTGAGATTTTATTCGGAATCGATCCGAACAAAGGAAAAAGCTTTGTACAGCATGCGCCAGACGGTGTCGATGACATCAAGGCGCCGGAACATCATCACCTTTGGTCTAGTTTTAAGTCGAAATTGGAAGAATTGGTTACAGGCAAAGTTAGGCATGAAGGCGAAAGACTCATGAACTATGTGGCCGAGTTGGTACAGCATATGACCGATGAGGAAGATGCCGCCAAACGTAAAGAGCACCATTCATTGATCCAAGAGTTGTTGGACACCATTTCTAAATGGGCACGAAAGCTCATCGATTTATTGGCTGACAAGAGCGAATACTTCTATTGGTTGGCTGTGTTTGTTGAATTCGGATTGGTAAACATGAAAGGCACCTTTGCTGATGTCTACAATCCGGAAACTCACGAACTCGATTATGAGCGCATCAATGATTTAGACTACCGACAATGGCTAAAAAACCATGGCGCTAGTGAACGTCTGTTGAGCTCGGCGATGGTACGTTTTCTATATACCGGAACCTTCCACAACCTAACCGGACCGGATCAACAAGGAAGCTTGGCAGCTGGTGTCGGACTCCATTTCTTAACGAATTCTGCGGGTTACAAAGGATCGTTCGTATGGAAATTCAAAGCCGGAACAGCTGATACCATGATAACGCCCATCTATTTGGTGCTAAAACACCGCGGGGTAAAATTCAAGTTTTTTAACAAAGTAGAACAAGTACACTATTCAGATTCTGGATCGATTGAAAAGATCTCGATGGCAGAGCAAGTTACTCTAAAAGACGGAACTTATAATCCGACGTATAAGCTGAAAGGCATCGAAGTATGGCCCGGAGAACCGCTCTACGATCAGATTGACGATGCACAAGCAAAAGCTTTGCAAGAAGGCAACTATGATCTAGAGGAAGCTTGGTGCGGTTGGAAGAATGTCGAAAACTATACCTTAGAAAAAGGAAAAGACTTTGATTATACCATTCTCGGAATTCCGATTGATGTATTGGGCGGAAACGAAGGTATCTGCAAGGAGATTATCGATAACAACGATGCTTGGCATAAGATGTATCATAACGTGAAGAGTATTCCGACGATGTCGATGCAGTTGTGGATCAAACCCACACTGAAAGAACTAGGCATGAAACTCTCTGATTGGGGCTTCCCAGAAGGTGCGTTACCCAACTTGGTGACCTATGCCGATCCGCAGTATTCCTTTATCGATATGTCTCAGGTATTGCCGTATGAAGATTGGAAAGGCAACGAACCAGGTGTATTGATCTACTATACGGGATCGTTCTTGGATCCAGAAGTGGTACCACCCTACTCCGATCACTACTATCCGCATGAGCAATTAGAGCGTATCATGCGTATTTCAGAGCAATGGTTGCGTGATAAAATGGGTTGGTTCTTTCCGAATGCAACTACGTTGGAATATCCTGAAGGAATGAAGTTTGATGTCATCCACGATTTCTCTGGACACGCCCGAACGGATTACGCCAGACTAAAGACCCAATTCTTTAGAGCGAACGTCAACCCTACGGACCGATACACGCTATCGCTTCCTGGATCTAATAAATACCGTCTGAAAGCAGATGAATCTGGTTTTGACAACCTGATCATCACAGGCGACTGGATCAACTTTGGTGTCAACGTGGGCTATTACGAAGGTGCCATCGTTAGCGGACTCCAAGCGGGTCAGGTACTGCGCGATAAACTCGGATTGAAAAGTGAAACCGCCATTTTTAATGGGGTAAAGATGAAGCATTAAAAAGCTTATTACTATCTAAGGAAAAACCGATCAAGATTTTTGGTCGGGTTTTTTTGTATACAAACAAATTTCTTGTCTAAGAAGACCACTTCACTTTTAACCAAATAAAGAATTAAATATTTCATCTGTATTAAAATCTGGAGAGCCTTGTCTAGCATAATAATTAGAGTATCTTGATATAATATCTTTCAAAAATGGCATTGAAACTGTTGCCAGTCTCACACATTTTTCCTCATGCAATTTTTGTTCAACCGTATGAACTTCAACAGTTGTTTTATCTTGAAAATCTATCAAGCCTGCATCTATATTATTATGTTTCGGAATAAAGTGGAAATTTCCACCAGAATTATTTTTGATAAATCTATCCAAACGTTTTCTGTTTTCGTTAGTTTTTCCAGTAGCACTATTTAACAAATGAAAATTTCTTATTTCATCAGGTAGATTTTTTATTTTACAGAAGAGAATTTTTTTTGTGTTTCTTGTTTTGTCATGGCGAAGAACTATGTCACACGAAGGGGTCAAAACAATATAACGATCACCTTCATACAAAACAATATCTCCAGTATATATAGTCTCTTTAATAGGTTTTGTTATATAAAACTCACTTGGGTGATAGTTCTCTTCATCTAAATACTCCAACATATGAAGGATTGTATATCGCAATAGAGATTTTTCCTTTTGCTCGGAATTTCTAGACTGATCGTTTGACCATAAACCTATTGAGGTAGATAAATTATCCCAAAAGATTTTATCCAGGTATTGCTCTATTTGCCCTCGCTTACCGATAATTTTGAGAATACCGGTTTCTTGTATTCCAATAATATCACTAAAAACCTCGTGATAATCTATACCATCTTTAGTTCTTATTTTAAGGAAATCTGATTCAACAAAATTCGGATCAACATCACCTGGAGTATTCGTAACGATGTACACAGGAAATCTTCTTTTTGAGTAAATCTTATTAACAATATTATTACCTTCCTGAGCGGCTACAATGTCTTCGCTTGAAAGTTTCAAATCAATAAAAGCCGCCGACCAATCATTATTCTTAAGAGCATTTAACCCTTCTGCTTCACTCATTTTTATTGTTGGGAAAATGACATGCTTACCGTTCAATTCCATATTGATGGTCCTAATTGTATCCGTGTAAGCCTGAATATCATTTTTATCATTTTCAACTATTAAAACATTTATATCTGCCATATCATTTTTTAATTTCAATAGTAAAATAAGCGCCTGAATCAAAATCATGCGCAAGTATCATTCCATTAAGTCTTTCGGCGGCTTCGCCTGCGATGGGCAGACCTAAACCAGTGCCATTAATTTTTTTAGAAAAACCAGGGTTGAAAATTGCGGCACTTTCAATATCATCTTTACTAATTCCAAGGCCACTATCCTTGTAATGAAGAATTATGTCTTTCTCATTATTTTCAACAGTTATAGCTATTCGTTTGCTTTCATCACCATCCATTTCATTAAGCCAGTAAATACTGTTTTCGATTAAATTTGTGAAAATAATTATGAGATCTTCCTCCCACCCCTTTAACATTAGGTCCTTTTCACAACTGATAATGACGTCTATCGAACTATCTTCTAATGTTGACTTAAAGATTGCGACACTTTTTTCGATGGCTTTTGCGATTAAAAAGTCCTTTTTATCTCCTTTGTTCTGTTTTGCTAGAGGATCCAATCGCTTAAACAATTCAGACAAAAAAGTACTTTGCTCAACATAATTTTCTAATCTATCTAATATGTCATCATATAAATCATTATCCCAATTACCTTGTGCTTTATAGTGTTTTAACCATCTTGTCAAATTGGGTGATTGTTGTTTAAAATAGCTGACAGGCTTCCGTCCCTCATGTAGTAACACCGTAACGACCTTCCCAAGGGTAGCTTGTCCCTGATAGACCGCAATTGTTTTTTGAATGTTATTTAAGATTAAGGACTTTTTCTCCCCTTCTTTCTTTATTAGTGCTTTAACTTCCTTAATGGTATTCTCATCAGCTTTTAAAGAATCTAATTTTTCGCTTACATCATTTGATAAGCTTTCAAAATCAAATAACTCTTCAAGTTCTTTTTTAGTCGTATCTGTTTTTCTTCCTTTCCCTGTCCTTTTCCTATAATTAAACCTTCTGGACTCAAGTTCGCTTATTACAATTTGAAGAATATGTACTAAACCAAAATAATATGAATCTTCCTTTAAACCATCTCTTGCACTTTTTTCCCTTAAATGAGATATTTCTTCCGGCATTATTTCTACAAAACCAATTACTTGATTATTGCTTATACGAAATGAAGGGTTTTGAATTCTTTGTTTGTCCAAATCCAGCCAATCAATCCCTCCATTACCGTAAGGTCTTATCCTGAACTTTTCTCGGTAAAGATTTATTCCATATGCATCATCTAGCATTAAGCGAGCTTCTCTCTTTCCTATAGCTAATTTGGTTATAGGGTCTATTAGTCCTTTGTCAATCAAATTTGAAATTGATTCAGGGTCTCTGTCAAAAACACGAAGATCGAATTTTATAGGGCCGCAATAGCTAGCCCCAGCTTTTAACTTGACCTTTATGGATATTTCGTCTCGAACAGTGTTCTTATCATAATTGTTCTCATAGGAAGCAATGACGTTGCCATATCCATCAACATTTCCGTAGATTCTATAGTCGAAAAAATCACTTATTGGTAATGCTTCTATCTCAAAAACCTGATCATTATATTCTTCAAAGGGACAATTTATAAAAGCAAGATTTATATTAAAGATATCGTTTTCACTTTCATTTAATATCGGTGATTTCAATTTTCTAAGTTCCCTAGTGAGCTTTAATAGCTCAGGTCTACCCCATACTTTTAATTTATTACCAACAGCCCTAATTATTAATTTCGTACTTGGTTTTTTATCTGTTCTTTTTGATAAAACTTCTAAAGAAACATCTTCCAGAAATTCTTCTTTTTCAAAAATTCCCCAGTCAACTTTAACAATGGTCTCTTCTTTGGCTTTATCAACGGATTCAAGGGTAAGTGTTTGTCCAAGTATAGCCGCAGCATACCTGCCTATTCCCTTTCTTCCTTGAAAATTTCTTCCTTTAGGGCTGGTTTTTTCCTTTAATTTATTTTTAGTCGCAGGGACTAGCCATTTGCTAAGTATTGTTTCCCTGGACATTCCATGACCGTCATCAAGTATTTCAATAAACAATGATTCATCAGCATATTCAAAAGTGATATTGACGTTTGTGGCATCTGCGTCAAATGAATTTTTGACAAGTTCTATGATTGCCGCATAAGCATCACCAATTAAATCTTCCCCTATTGTTGTAATCAGCCTTGCAGCTGGTTTAATTGAATGTAGGCCGCTTTTGTATAAAATTCCTTTTTTTATTACATCACCTTGAAGACTTAACATATTCAAAAATTCCTCGACATTTTCTTTTTCAACTAAGTTGGCCTCGAAAATGTCTGTGCCAACCTTACTTATTATGATAAGTGAGTCAGCTTTTAAATCCTTTCCTAATCGAGTAATTCGGTATTCATTTCTCGTACCCTTGCCATAATAAATAACCCGACTTTGAGTTTCAACCCCATCAGACCATCTAATACTTACTAGCTTATCTTTGTTTTGGCCTCTTTCTCCCTTGAAATCGAAGAAAGAAATAGATTCTTTCGGAATATAAACACCCGCCTGATGCCCACCAGTTTCACCAGCATCATTTGGAGAAATTATTTTTAAAAATGCTTCTTTTGCATTTTTAATTAGCTGAATTTTGTCTCTAAGATTTGTCATTTAAAGCTCATTAATAACTTCATCACCTACATCCTCCAACAAGTGATTTTCATAAATGAAGTTAGTTATATTCTCCGCTATAGAAGTCAAAACAGGCACGGCCACCGAATTACCAAATTGTTTATAAACTTGCCCATCAGAAACGGGTTGTTCTAACTCGCCATTAAAAAAAGCATAACATTGTTCAGGAAAACCTTGGAGCTTACAAGCTTCCAATGGTGTAATTCTTCGGGGTATTTCACCTTCTTGCTCCAGAAGTATTTCAGCTCCGTCTTTGTAATACCTCGCAGACATCGTTCTTGTAATTTGATTAGCAAAAGGCCTTCGAATCATATTAAAGCCAAAACCATTTCCTAGATTCTGATGCCTGTCTCGATGTCTCTGAAGAGCGTTCCATGTTCCTAGTCCTAAGGTATATTTGTCACCATATAGTTCTTTAATCTGATTTTCGGGAATAATAATATCTTCCAGTTCATAGATTCTTTCCTCTGGTGGTTCTGGAAACAAACCTTTAATTTGCTCTTCAGATACGTTCAAATCATTTCTAAAACCAATTATATATATTCTTTCTCTATGCTGCGGAACCCAATGAGTGGCATCAATAATTCTCGACGCAAAAGTGTAACCTACTTCTTTCAAAGATTTGCATATTGTGTCAAACGTTCTTCCTTTATCATGGCTCTTCAGATTTTTAACATTCTCTAAAAGAAAAGTCTCTGGTCGTTTTATTCGCAGTATTTCTTTTACTTTGAAAAATTCTGTGCCCTGCGTAGGATCGTCAAAACCATGCGATTTGCCCTGACTATTTTTTTTCGAAACTCCCGCTAATGAAAAAGGTTGGCAGGGAAATCCTGCTGTAAGCAAATGGTGGTCAGGTATTTCATCATTTATATTTTCTATCTCATGGATATCACCAAAAGGGACTTCCCCATGAAAAGCATTATAAGTCATTCGAGAATATTTATTCCATTCAGATGAGAAAACACAATCATGTCCATGAGCTTCAAAAGCAAACCTTATCCCACCTATTCCTGCGTATAAGTCTATAAAATCCATATGAGCGAATTTAATAAATATATCACTCAATAATTGGACAATTCAACCTAGTTATGAATATACTTTTTCACAAACAATACTTAACCTATGTCGCGTAATTTTTTGAAAGATAAACAGGTGTAATCAGAATTCATTGTGGAAATCCCTCAAACATTCTACAATTTTCCGGTATATACCAAAGAAGATCACTCCCGCTCAATCAATTTATTCCCCACCACGGCTTCGTAAACGCTGTTTCGAAGGGTACGACTGATGGTGATACGATTGTCGGCGACGTAGAGAAGATTGCCTTCGAGTTTGGTGATATGGGCCAAGGCGACTAGGTAATAGCGGTGTACGCGGATAAACTTTTCTTTGGGTAATTCGCTTTCGATATGTTTTAGGGAGACCAGTGTGAGATATGTTTCGGTGGTCGTATGGATATGAATATAATCTTTGGCGGTTTCGATATAGGTAATGTCGTCGATCAGCACTTTGACCAGCATCCCATCGCATTTGATAAAGATATGGTCGGGTGCTTTTTTTGGTGGTTCACTGGCAATTGCTTTGTTTACGGCCTTTAAGAAACGACTGTACGAGAACGGTTTTAATAGGAAGTCCGCTACGTTGAGTTCAAAACCATCAAGGGCAAATTCTCGATGCGCTGTGGTAAAGATGACCTTGGGAGGATCCGAAAGTGCTTCCATCAGTTCAATGCCGGTCATATCCGGCATTTGAATGTCTAGAAAGAGAAGGTCGACCGTATTGTCTTTTAAAAATTGTATCGCTTCAATAGCTGAGGACAAGGACACGACGTGTTCCAAAAAGGGTGTTTGGGCCACAAAATCCTCTAAGCCCTTACGGGCCAAGGGTTCATCATCGACGATACAACATCTTTTATTCATCCAATTGCAGGCTTAGGTCTACCATAAATGTACCATTTTTATGGGCGATATGAAACAAATGTTTGTTGGGATAGATCAACTCCAAACGTCGTTTTACATTGGCCAATCCGATGCCTTTGGTGTCTTTGGTCATGGCTTCGGCAGCTTGGTTTGCAACGGAGTTCTCCACCGTAAAGCGCAATCGGTTGTTGTGCTCTAACATGGCTTTTATGTTGATCCAATACCCTTGACTACTTTGTCCGTGTTTAAAGGCGTTCTCTACCAAGGGTAGTAATAACATGGGCGAAATATAGGATCCATTCACGTTTTCAGGAAAGGTGCAATTCACGGTCACTAGATCTTCGTGCCGTATCTTTTCGATAGCGATATAGTTCTGTAGGTTTTCAAATTCTTGCGCCAATTGAATGCGTTTCTTTTTGGTCTCGTATAGTTGATGGTGTAGGATTTCTGAGAATTGCAACAACATCTCCTTCCCTCCTTTTGGGTCTTTGCTTAACATCACATAAATGCTGTTCAACGAATTAAATAGAAAATGCGGGTTGATCTGGTTTTTCAACAGGTTCAACTCGGTTTCTAATTGCTTTTGCTCCACTTCTTTGAGTGAACGTTCCTTGATAAACCATTCGTCGGCCAATACCAAGGTCATCGATAAACAGAGGGCTAAAATGGCCTCGGTGCCAATAGCGATCTTTCCGGGCATGGAAGCAAAAAATCGTGCTGTGGGCAGATAGACGTTGATGTTTTCAAAATAGAACGAAAGGTAAATCGAAGCCAAATAGATGGTCGCCATGATACTAAGAATCAACAAAGCCACATAGGCAGCAATACGTTTCTTCCACAGGAAAAGCGGCATCAACACATACAGATTGAAATACACCAACAACACATACGGTACAAACGCGAATACATTGTTCTCGATGTTATCCCAAACATCACCGTGGTAATTGAGGTCATGCACACTCCATAGCAGCAAAAACAGCAGCCAAAAGATAAGGTGGTTGATGATCCTCGAGACGTTCATATTCCTAAAGGTAGCAGATCTTCGGTTACTTCAGTATTTCCCCTTGCTTTATACGAAAGACGATGGTTTCCTGTATACGTGACAGATTTTTTAACGGATCTTCATTAAGCACCAGAAAACTAGCTTCATAGCCTTCTTTGAGCGCTCCTATTTTTCGCTTCGGAAAGGTAGTATGCGTAGCATTCTTAGTCCACATGGTCAACAACTCGAGGTTGGTGAATACCCCCTGCTCTCGAACCAAGTGAAACTCCCCCACCGAGTTTCCTGTATACCAATCCGAGCCGATGGCCAGGGTGACGCCTTCCTCTTTTAAGATCCTCAAATTGGAAGCAATGTTATCGACCAACGCCTGATAGTTGGGCAGCTCTTTTCGCTTCTTTATCAAGGAAATCGTAGTGACGACAATGGTGCCTTTTTCGGCAGCCAGCTTGGCATCAGCGCGATCAATGGGTTGTCCGTGTGAGATTTCGGGTAAGTGCGCGATCTCGTCCACTCCAGCCGTAACGGCCACGTGAAAGTCATGTGCGGTCTCGACATGGGCACTGATGCGTAGGTTTGCAGCGTGTGCCTTTTTTACGATTTCTGGGATAAGCTTCGGATTCAATCCTTTTCGGCCAAAATAGGTGGTGTCTTGCTTCCGCTCTTCGTATCGCTCTGAATACAAGAGATTCACTTTGATGAAATCTGGTTTTTTAGAAACGATGGAGTCCCACTTATCGGCTAGATCTTCCGCAGAATTAATGGTTACATAGCCATGAAATTCGAGTTCTTTTAGATTGTTGAACATGCCTTGAAAATACCCCTTGTCCAAATACCGCTTTCGGACACCCATGGGATGTCCGTCTGTGGCAGTCAAAGGTGCATGCGCCATGCTTACATCGAGCCCAGAAGGTTGGTTGTAGTGATGCATGACAAGGTCCATTCGTTTTTTGATAGATGATAGTAGCTTTACGTAAAATACGCCATTGTCGAGATACGATTTGATACGTTTTTCTATCTCGTATTGGCTTTCGAGATTGTGGTTGTGTGCCTCAGCAAAAGGCGGAATCACGTAGTTTTCCTGTAGATCCACGGTAAGGTCGACCTTTTGATGCATAAATTTAAAATACAGCAAACCTTCGTGTAGCCAAGCGGTCTTTTCTTCAAAGGTGGTTCCGTTAAACCATTTTCCGTTGATCAGTTTGATCACTTGGGCGTCAGGGTTCTTCTTGGCGTACTGTTGATTGCCTACCAGCTGGGCGTTTCCGCTTAAATACGTAAGCGCAGCAACAATGTATATGATGAATCGGATCATGGTGCGAGCTGTTTTCTTTAGCATAAAGAAATCGCATCCATACGATACCCCAAAAATTAATCGCTGGTTGGAGGCTACCGATAGACAGAAGGTACTATCCAGTAGCTATGGAGGTTGTTATTCGGGTGTTGTTTTGGCCAACGTTACCTTTACGGCGTTCATCCCTTTTAAGCCCTTTTCAAGCTCAAAGGTGACCTTATCATTTTCTTGGATATCATCGATCAATCCACTTACGTGCGTAAAATATTTCTCATTGTCTTCTAAGTCGACAATGAAACCATAGCCTTTAGAATCGTTGAAAAAAGCCACCTTGCCTTTGCGAACAGGATCGATTTCTTCTTTTTCTTTCTTCGGAATGCTGATTTCTATGTCTTCAGCTTCAACCTGTTCTCTTTGACTTTTGTCTACCGGAGTATCTGTCAGATTCCCGAATTCGTCAACGTAGGCAAATGGGATTCCTCCTTTTTCCTCTTTTGCCGCATTGCGCTCTTCTTTTTTCTTTCGTTTCTCTTCTCGTTTTTTAAGTCTTTTTTTTTCGCGTTCAGACTTATTAAACGACTGTTGTGATCTTGCCATTCATTATATTATTAATTGAATTGTAAATTCTAAGCTATGCTTGAAATAGCTACTGTAGTACTCTTTTTGCTCAAAGTGCCCTTAAAATATAGGGGTAAAATAAATGTACGCTGCTATTTCTTGCGTTACACTATTGTAAATTATAAAAGAGAGCGTTGGTCGATCAAGTTGCGGTGAATGCAACCAAAAGGAAAGCTAACTACATCTGCTTGCAATGTAGCCTAAATAATCGGCACTGCTTAACAAAACGGCATAAATTTTCATAAAATATAATACTGGTCATCGCTTTTGTTATGGAGATAGAATTGTTAATTAGGAAATACTTAAGAATATAATGTTGTACCTTTTACTTGATGTATCAGCATTTAAAAATAGGAGGCTTTTGTTGTATGGCATTACTTGTGCTTTCGGCACATCAATGCCAAAGTGATTCTGATGCGATCACCAAAAATGAAGTTAAAGTAACACTTGAAGAAACGCCTTCAAACACTTCTACTAGAATGACTTTCGAGGAGGCTTCCGAAGTTACCCGAAACACCTTGATACCACACTGTGGCAGTTGTCATCAAAGTACTTTGATCACACATAAGCCCGGTGCTATAGCTGTATTTGATTTGGATCTCGGGCCCCAATGGCACCAGGACCTTTCCGAAGAAAACCTTCCCGGAATCGATGACCGCACGAAGAACAAATCTACAATCACCGATTCACAAAGGGAGGCCTTGGCCACATTTCTGGAGTTAAAGGAATCCTTGTTAAAGGAGTAATCACTCAATGATCATACGTCTAGTAACTACCGTTTTTCCTGCTTTTAAGACATATAAGTAAAAGCCGCTACTTAAGGAGTTTCTTTGTACGACCACTTCATATTCACCTGGTCCTTTTACTTCATCGACAAGAACAGAGACCTTTCTCCCGAAAAGGTCATAGACCACCACACTTACATGTGTTTCTTCCTTTAGACCATAACTAATAACTGTTTGCGACATAAATGGATTGGGGTAATTCTGGTTTATATATCCTACGGAAGCGTCTGCGATTTCATCTATAGTTAGAGTCGGACCAAAATCTATATCGCTGGTTGCATAAAATGCCTCTGGGCTGTCCGATCGTTGCCAAACGCTATAGATTACATGTTTCCCTGTTCGCGTCGGAAGCGTTACTGGAATGTCGACTGTACTCTCTGGTCCGCTTGGCGAGGTGCGAACCAAAAGCTCAAGGCTGTCCCAAGTCAAGGGTTGGTCTGGCGTCCAGCTTGCTACGGTGATATACACGTCGTAATATTCGGTTGCATGCGGAGCGGTGTTGGTCCATGTAACGGTAAAGGGGCCTGGTGTAACCTCGGTGACTACCCAATCGGAACGTACTTGATCCATGCCACCATATTTATCGGGTCTGCCGCCACTGGCCAGATTACCATCCAGCACGTACAACATATGATTGCCATCGGCGTTGGCTTGGTTGATTTCATTCCAATCGTATAAAGGTTGGGTTCCGTGAGAAGCAACAGCGTCAATGCAGGCAGGAGAATCAGGACTTTCGGGATTTTCCAGATAACAGGTGTATACACGACTTGGCGGACTTGTTACAGTGCCATGGGGCATCGCCATAGGAAAAGTAAACATCAAAAGTAAGGTGCAAATGTAGGTTTGGATACGGGCCATAGCCGGCATCCCTTTGGAGGGTGTAGTTGTTTTCATGATTAAGGGTTTTAACTATACATACGTAAGAAGATAGGTGATTGGTTCAATCTGTACCCTCAACTAATTTTTTGGAAATCCCAAGCGCTTTTAAACGCTTATTCTTCATGGCAAGTTTTAGAAGTCCGGCGCTACTGCATGTAAGCTCGCCCGTCGAAATCACCTCTTTGAGTTCGTTTGGTTTGACGCTGAGAATGTTTCGAGCTTCCCAGCTTCCTGCGAACGAGGTTTTAGAGAACTTTTTATCGTCGATCAGAATCAAAAACGATAATTCATGACGTAATAAGGTTAGGTCGACCACCATGCCTAAGAAATCAACATGTGCCTTTTCGTTGTCGATCAGCTTGATCAGATATTTCACATTCTCATCAGAGAACACCGACCCCGAATCGGCACTGTTTGTTCTGTATTGCAAGTGTTCGGCATTGAAGATTTCTTCGGCGTACTCTCTAAACAGCGCTGAACGCACATCATATCCTTGTTTTATTTGGTATTCGATATCATCTGATTCGGCGCCAAAAAGCTCGAACCCACCCGCGGGCTGAAACTGAAAATACCCTGGTTTGACAATGACTTCATCTGATCTTTTGGCCAACAGAATTTCCCATTGTGGTTGTGGTGCCTTCGAATAATCTTTATACACGATCAATGCTTGAACGCTGATCAGCGGGAATGCTTTGTTTGGTTTACGTATGGCTTCGGCTGCTGGTCGACCGTTGTGATATAAGGCTCTCTTTTTTAGATGCTGCAGCAATGTTCCGTTGTTGAAATCCAATGCGTTTCGTTTCCGATATAGATTGTATAACTCCCACTCTAAAAAATGTGCGGTGGCAATGTTCTGCTCAAAGTCCGAAACACGTGCATCGACGCGTTTGATGTGTCCCTTTGCGTCGAGTTTCACTTCTTTTAGTGCAAATCCTTTTAGTTTGGGATATCGTAACGATGATTTGAGAATTCTAAGATAGCGTCGCTGATGTCGGTTTAGAGATAATTCTTGTACAGCGGTTTCTTCCAACGGCCCGAGCAGTTGGTCAAAAGGATATTGTGTTTTGGTATTGGCGCTAATGGTGGCCGCGGGATATCGTTTTCCGTATAAGGTGGTAATGTTCAAATCGTCGTAGAGTGCTTCGATCGTTGTTTGCTGCCATTCCAGATATTCCGGGCTGTTCAAGGTTTCAAACATGGTGGTCTTTCTGTTGGCCCAGATCTTTTCCGCATAATAAAACCGTATGGCTATGCCAATGATAAAAACGACTACCGCTATCCCGGTCAGCAATAAGCTCGTATACCCTCTGGCAAAAACGCCAATGATGATTCCCGAGATGATGAAGGCTCTGAAGATGATGGACGAATTGGTTTCGATATGTCTAAAGATGCTGGACACTGGCTGGTTTGCTTAGTTCCCATTAAGATAGGCATATTATCTCAATTGATTGGGAAGCTAAGGCATCAATACATGCCGTTGAATCTGGATTTTCTAAGTTGCAGGTATATCATTCTGAAAATAAACCAATGGTCCTGCCACCGAGTGGTTGTACAGGTCTGGAATTGTTGTTCAAAATTGCAACAAAAACATTCAATTGCTCCTGCGATATCTCAATAGCATTTTGCATAACGATCCATTCTACAACCTCTGAGCAAGGAGGTGTTGTAAGCGATCCTTCATAGGTATAATAGCTCCTGTTTGCTGGCAATAAACTAGCCGCCGTGTAACTTGGAGTTGTTTCTATGAATTGCTCCCCTTCTTCGGTTGGCAGGTCATTTATAACCGTAGATAGAAAAGCATTTTCAGCACCGATCTCAAAGAAAACACCAATGACTGCTAATGTGCCATCAGGATGTTGGTGTACAAGATGAACCTCTAGTGGCCTTGGAGATCCATCAACGGTATGTTCGCTATTGGCGTGAAAGTGAAACTGCGAGAGTCCATAGCTCTTTTCCTGAAAAGTCAAAGACGTTGCTGCCAAGTAGTTAAATTGAACCGTATGACCGTTATTAATGATGTCGACCGGAGAATTTTCATAAAGCGTTGTCAATGATTGTAATGCAGGATCTACAGTTGCTCCCACAATATCTATGGGGGATTGTCTTATGAAACTACCGCATGCATTTTCGGTTCCTTCGGCCACACAATAGTCGGCCCAATCAGCGGGCCCCATGCTGGTAGTGTCATCATAGTTGAAATGGTCAAAACATGCCTCTTCGGCATCATCGTCGCTCTGACAAGAGGGAAACAAAATCAAAAAAGAAAAAATAGCAAAGAAAAAGGGAATTTGCCCAGCCCTAAAAGTTCTCATGGTTGAAGTGTATTAGATTTTAGGGGTGTCGCTTCCCATAAAGATACACAAAAACAAAAGAAAACTACCTACATTCTATAAAATAAGGTGTTGTTTTATGTCTTAGCTCATTATGAGCATTTCATAGAAATAAGCATCAAAACCTGCCATTCGATAAATTCATCTTTATTTAATAAATTTAGGTTCTTAGACTAATTAAAATCGACGCTAATCACCAACGCCTATGTATACCAAAAGAAATTACTCTTTAAAAGATATGCTTTCGTGGACACGAAAGTACATTATCATCTTTATCATACTATCATTGATTCCTGTTACCCTTTACACGGGGCTTCGCTGGTACTGGTTACACCTTCCTTGGCTGCCTATTGGCTTGGTTGGTACGGCCTTGGCCTTTATCATTTCATTTAAGAACAACGCTTCTTATGGACGTTTATGGGAAGCGCGAAAGATATGGGGCGGCATCGTCAATACTTCGCGCTCTTTTGCGATGATGTGTAATGATTATATTACCAACCAACACGCTTCTGAAAAGCTTTCGGAAGAAGAATTGTTCAAGATACGTAAGCAGTTGATCCTGCGTCATGTGGCGTGGATGGCTTCGCTAAGGCATGCATTGCGCGCTCCTAAACCTTGGGAGATTTCTTATCTAAATTCTTCTGATAGAAAGTATATCGACACTTATTTAAAGGTGAAGGAACATAATGTGAGTTTAGCCGAAGAGCTCGAAGGCTATATCACGGAGGAAGAAAAACAACACATCCTTAAACAACGAAACAAGCAAGGAGCTTGTTTGAAGCTACAATCCAAGCAATTGCGTGAGTTAAAGGAAAAAGGCTACATCTGGGAGTTTTCGTTCTTAGAGATTGAAAATCAGTTGGTCGAAATGTTTACGCTTCAAGGAAAGGCTGAGCGAATCAAGAATTTCCCCTACCCGCGCCAGTTTGCAACGTTGAATCGTTTCTTTATCTGGATCTTTGTGTTCTTGATTCCGTACGGAATGATGAGTGAATTTGACGAAATTGGAAGGCAAGTGGTTGAATTCATGGAACAATTTCAACCCTATCCTGATGGCGGGTATCATCATATCATTGAATTGATCGGACAACACTTTGTATGGTTCACGGTTCCGTTTGGCGTTATTATCTCTTGGATCTTCCATACGATGGAACGCATCGGAGAGGTTTCTGAAAATCCTTTTGAAGGAACCCCTAATGACATACCAATCACCACCATGTCAAGAGGTATCGAAATCGATATTCGGCAGATCATTGGTGATGATGAAAATGATATTCCAGAACCGATTGAAGCGGTGCACGATACGCAAATGTGATCGCTGCTATTTTCTAAACTTATAAAGAGCCCAAATTTTCTGGGCTCTTTGTTATTGACCAGTTGCTTTTAAGCGTTATAAGTTTGTGCGAAAGAATTCGCTGGTCTTTTCAACCGCTAAACTCACTTCTTTATCTTGATCATAGAAGGCAAATTGATGCATGGGTGAAGCGAGGTCGGTTTCGACCCATACCAATTCTTTGTTTTTAGACGGAACGGCCTCAAAGTACTTCTTCGTATAATCAGGTAGTACGCATCCGTCAGAATGCACCATGAATAAGGGTTTGTTCAGTTTTGAAGCTGAAGGAAACGGGTCCAATGTCAACCAATCTTCCCAAGTGGCCACCGCAAATTGGTCGGCATTCCATTGCGGGATTGCTCCGCGTTCTGGATTCAAGTAATAATCGAACTCTCCAAACATAGCCGCAGTTTCATCTGTGGTCGAAATGGCTTTGATATAACTAAACTCGCCTGTTTCGGCATATTTCTTTTTGGCTGCTTGAGCAGCAGCAATGCGTTGCTGTACGCCTTCTTCCCCACCATAAAACAATTTGACGGCTTCGGCGTCGTGTAACCAAGAGGCTGTTGTAGCCACCGCTTTGATGCGATCATCTTCTGACGAGGCCATCAATGTATACATTGAACCTGCGCATACCCCAAAGGCTCCGATATTGTTTTTGTCTACCTCGGGAAGTGTTTCCAAATAGGTGATCGCATTTTTGATGTCTTGGATTTTCATGGTCGGATTTTCCCAAGATCTTGGTACGCCCTCACTTTCGCCATAGTTTCTAAAATCAAAGGCCAATGTGATGAAGCCTTCGTTGGCAAAGCGTTGCGCATACAAGCCAGCCATTTGCTCTTTTACAGTTGTCCAACTTCCTGAGCATACAATCGTTGGATATTGTTTTCCTTCTTGATAATTAGGTGGAAAATATAAGTTTCCAACAAGATTTAATCCTTCACTTTTAAATTGTATCTTTTTCATTGTAAATGGTTTATGCTGTGTTATTTTGTCTGTTAATCTAAATCCTTGTGCAGCCACGATCGGATTGAAAATTTCTACGTATTCCGTAATTTTTCCATCTTCATTAAAGGTGAATGTGGAATAGTAATCGTTGTTGTAGATGCCTGCGTTGTTCTTTAATTGGATGTTTCCTGCGTACTTCACGAACACTTTATTAGGATTTTCCATGGCATAGAGTTCTTCAATCGGAAAGGTCATTCCGTCGAAATTCGGAAAAACGGGTGTCCAATACGCCCTAATTCCCTCTTTTCCGGTAGCGCCTTTCGGAAAAATCCCTGAGTGATACGGATTGATGTGCTTTGCATCGGCTGCGAACAGATCCACAATCGCGTCGACGTTTTCGGCTTCAAGCGCTTTAAAAAATGCTTTTACCGAGTTTTTGTTGTTTTGTGCAATTTCTTCCTTCATGGTATTTGCTTCTGTTGTTTTTTCTGAATAGGAGCAAGAAAAAAACAAGGCTCCCATAAGTATGATGACTGATCTTTTCATGTTTATTGGTTTTGTACGTTTTCAATCGCTTTCTGAATCAGGTTTCCGTTTCCGTCCTGATACTTGTAGTTAAAGGTCATTGTGGTAACTTTCCACTCACTCTCTATCTTTTCTAGGTCAAAATCGTAGCTTCCTACGACCGTCCAAATGTTTCCGCCTTCATCTTCTAAATAATGGGTGGCGGTTCCGTAGCAAAAGGAATGGGCTTTGTTACCGTTAATTTCGGTCACAAAATTTCCTATTTGATGGTGAGTATGCGTAAACCCAGGGAGTACGGTTTTCCAGCCTGCTGTTATTTCTATGGGCGTGATCTTTGCTGCAGGGTTTCCTGTCATGGAGCTGTAATCCAGCGTTACGTTTGGTGCAAATTGCGCTTCGACTCCACTCCAATTTCTTTGGTCACTGTTTATAAAGACGTATGCGACCGTTTCTTCAATGGCTTTTGAGTCATTCATAGCTTCTGATGGTTTTTGAGCGTTGCATGCTGAAAATAGTACTGTCAACGCTATGATTATTAGATGTTTCATATCAATTTCTTTTGATGATACAAAGATCTAACATCCCTCACACAGAAGATTTATAGAATCAAAGCAAGAAGTATAAAAATCAAAGATGGTTGGCCTTTCGGAAGGAATTTGGCGTGTTTGCTGTGTATTTTTTGAAAAAACTACTGAAGTTATTGGGGGCATCAAAGTGCAATGAATAGGCAATTTCTTTGACACTCATCTCTGTTTGAAGTAAGCGAGATTTGGCCAATCGTAAAATGTGTTGGTGAATGTGGGTCTTTGCCGTATGACCTGTGATTTGTTTTACAACAGCATTTAAATGATTGGGATGCACCGCCAATTGCTCGGCATAGTATTTTGGAGAATGTGATTTCTTTGCTTGAATTGATGTTTCATAAAAAGCGGTCTCAATCAACGCCTGAAATCGTGATAGTAAGTTGATGTCGGCTTTTCTAAAAGCTTCGATGACCTCTTCCCTATTGGTCTGGGCGTTAAAGAAGCGTTTTACGTAGTTGAGTAATACTAAGACTTGTGCCTCTATGATTGCAAGCGAATCTTCTTGAAGGTTTTGTTGTTCTTTATATATGGTCTGATAGATTGATAGGAGCTTGGAGACTTCATTCGGCGCAACTTCAAACGGCACTGATTGATCGATCTTCAAATACGGAAATTCGGTCAGCAGTTGTTGAAGATGCTTTGAACGCGTTATGAATTCCTTTGAGAACATCAAGTAGTAACCTTCCCAATCGGGTAGGATGTCCCATGATATGATCTGAAAAGGGGAATTAAAAAACACGGTCGCTCCTTCGGGAAAATTACTGTGATGTCCGGAAATGGCTTTCCCAGACCCTTCTACCTTTATAGCAATTGCATAGAATTCATGTTTAAACGGGGCCATTTTCGCTACTACGGTTGGCATGTTTTCTTCAAAACTTCGTATGTCAAAATACGGTTGTTTTGGTAAAGATATGTTTATGGCCTCGCAATAGTCTGCTATAGTTTTGAAGTGCTTCACATATCAAAGCTACTGTTCTTTTTACAAAAAGAAAAGAGCCTCAAGAAGAGGCTCCTTGTGTCAACCCATATCTGTGAGGATATAGCTTAACCTACTTAAAAGAATGTACTTTTAGTAAGAGATCGCTCCTTGGTTAGGTGCTGATGGAAATACATTGATAAGGCCTTGTGTGGTATATACCAATGTTGACCATGAATTTACACCTCCTGGTAAGCTTAGTTTCACTTCTGTTCCGCTGATGTTCACTGAGATGCTCTCACCTGCAGGGAATGTATGGCCTGGAGACTGTTCTCCGTCGTTTGGAAGGTTGATAGATTTACCGTTTACAGTTGTGCTTAATGCTCCACCTGAAGCATTGACTACGTTAAAGAAATTATTAGCTGCCATGATTTTAATTTTTCAATGGATTTGGGCCTACTCTATTCTAGGTTTTTCGGCATACACCTTTGCGATCAGTTCCATTTTGTTTGACTAGTCTTTATGGTTGTTGTTGATTGCCTTACAAAGATGAAACCATTGCTTGGTTATAGGCAGCGTAATATTGCGTGTTTCAAAAAATACAGTATAATTTATTGGGTCTTTACACCTACTACAATGCGTTCGACAATTTGCTTCGCAGTAGTTAGTTTAGACAAGTCTGTGTCGATACTTCCGTTTTGTGCAGAATGATGTCCATGACCAATCAAATCCATTAAATAATAGTTTTTTCCATCGTTCATATCAACATGAGATTCAAATATGATAGAAGGTTGTCCGAGTTGTCCGGTTCCGTTGTGAAAGACTTCGTCATCCGGGAAATCATATTCTGAGTAATATTCGTTATCGTCGAAGGCTACGTTGATCTCGATCTTAAGTCTAAACCTAGAAGGAGCGGCTGTAGAGGTGTGTAGTTTAAAATTATCGGTTAGCGTCTCTCCTGTAATAGCGTCAGGCAAAGGATCATTGCTAGGTGGAACATACAGACCATCGGCGTACTTCACTCCTCGCCTATGCGACCAAACTGGCAAAGCGTTTACGCGTCTATAATCTCCAGATGCCTCTTTGCTTTCATCGAACGTTTTGAAATTGTCTTTACTCCTTCCTCCAAAAAATAAACCTTTTGCTGTAGCCTTTGAAACATAAAGTGTTTGTAGGTGATTACCCCCTTCATCCTCTACCCAAATGGCCATTTGTGGATGCCAATAATGTTCTGAGCGCAGAAGGTCTATAGTTAGCTGAATATCTTGGGACAGATTCATTTGTACGAATTCATATTGAAGTGAGTCTACTTCCTTTTTAGCGTTGGCTTTCTGCTTTGCACCAAAATCCATGAAAGTGTCTATGGGTGTGAGTTGATAAAAAGCGCCAAAAAAGAACAAAGTACCAATGCCTATGACCAATAATAGCCATCTCTCTTTGCTATAGACTTTCAAAGAGCGGATGTTATTTTTTAAATGAAACAGTATTCCGAAGGAAAACAACAATCCGAACACAGTATGTAAAGTGGCTACACTTCTAGAATAGTCTTTAAAGTAGGAAAGAATACCTGTGACCAATAGAACCACAAAACTGAATGCGATCGAAAGGCTTACGATTTTTCTTAATTTCATTTCAACTATATAAAAAAGGAGCCCGAAAATCATCTCGAGGCCCCTGTTTATAGATATTTTTACTTAAAGTAATGCTTTAAGTGCTTCGATTCTATCAGATAAATATTGAATCTGTTTCGCCTTATTCTGTGGAAGGTCAAACGCTACGGGAGTGTACTTAGAATTCTTATTGAAGTCTTTTTCTATGAGTTTGACCTCTTTAATGATAATATCAATACTTTCATCATCTGACTTCCCTACTATACCGTGAAGGTCATACGACCTTGCCTCAAATTTTGGAGTTTTAGATTGCTCCATCTTGGCTTTAAGTGCTATAAGCTCATTTCGCAGGTTAGAAATCACCTTGGCTTCGCCAAACTTTGTTTTGGCCCCTCGACAACTGGAAGGTTTGCAGCCAGAGGTTGAAGCCGTTGAAGCGCAAGCCTCTGATTTTTTGCCGCCTGTTGTAGTAACACAGGCTGTTTTGTCCTTGGTTTTGGTTTGGTTTGAAGATTGTGCATTGGCAGTGAAACCATACAATGCAAATAGTGCAACCATAAGAATTGAAATGGTTGATCTAACAGGTAATTTCATAGTTGTCATTTTAAATTAATTCATGTTCTTTTTTACGGAGACGAAGAATTTTTAAAATGATGCAAAACATTTACTCTTTTTCTAAAGTTTCTGATAATTCTTTGACAGTTTGTCTAGCGGTTTTACCAACACCGTAAATTGTAGCCGATGCAAAGCCTGTCCAACTGCCATAACCTACCAACCAAAGCTTAGGTTCTTTTACTGCACGAGTGCGTTGTGTTTTGATTCGGTGATTCTCAACGATGTCAAGTTCTTTTAGATGATCGAGGTTGGCCTTAAAGCCGGTACACCATATGACGACATCAAAACTTTCTTTGCTTCCGTCTTCCCAAATAACACCCTGTTCGTAAAAAGAAGCAAAAGGTCGTTTAGCATTTAACACATCCCTTTCCCGTGCTTCTTTCACACTCTGGACCATGACAATATTGGCCAGAGAGGCCTTGATACCAGAAGATGGCTTTGCTGGTTTTCCTAAGAATTTCTGGGTAGCTGCATTGAATAAATAGCGTCCGTCTATGTCGTCTGGTAAGAAGTGAGGAGGGTCTAACGTCATCCATTGTGTATGGGTTACTTTAGAAACTTCGGCTAATATTTGAGCTCCAGAATTGCCGCCACCAACGATCAAGACCTTTTTACCGATAAGTTCTTCTGTGTTTTTGTAGTATAGGGAATGATATTGTTTACCTTTGAACAATTCTTGACCTGGGTATTTTGGGATAAAGGGCCGTTGCGCAGTTCCGGTTGCGCTGACCAGGGTTTTACTGTAAAATGTATCTTGGTTCGTAGCTACTTTGAAGAGATTATTTTCTTTGACCACTGACGTTACCGTTGTGTTTCGCTGAATTGGAAATTGGTAGCGTTCTTCATACGCTTGAAGGTATTGAATGAAAGCATCTTTCGGGGGATATTCTTCCTCGCCTTTTGGCATGGCCCAACCTGATAGGGAACTGTATTCGGTAGGAGAAAACAGTTTAAGACTGTCCCATGTTTGCAACCATGAGCCTCCAGGACTTTCTTTATCATCGAGAATGAGATAATCGAGTTTTTTCCGCCTCAAAAAGTAAGCAACCGAAAGCCCAGCCTGCCCTCCGCCGATAACGAGTGTGTCATATACCTTCATTGACAGCGGACTTTAATTGACGAAATGCCTTTTGAATTTTTGATAAAGGTGATGCGATATTGATGCGCATGTATTGGGTATGACCTGAACCAAACCATTCTCCTGGTGTTAAACCTAATTTTGCCTTTTTAAAGATGAGCTCTTTCAGTTTTTCTTCGGAAAGTTGCAAACCGCTGAAATCCATCCACATTTGATAGGTGCCTTCTGGATCATGTATCGCTATCTGAGGCAATTCTTTAGAGACAAAAGATTGGATCCAATTCTTTGTTTTTTCAAGGTAAGCTAACAGTTCATCAAGCCATTCCCCTCCTTTGGTATAAGCCGTGAGCGTTGCAAAGGTCGAAAAGGCATTGCCGTGGTCCAAATACAGAGACTCTATCGTATGCTTGACCTTCTGATGTTTATCATTATTGGGAATATAAAGATATCCGTTTGAAATACTTTGCATACCGAAAGTCTTTGCTGGGGACCCTATAACGGCTATGTGATTTTCAAGGTCGATAGATACGATACTATTGAAGTTAGTTCCTGAATAAATGATATCAGAATGAATCTCATCACTGATGATTGTTACATTATAAGTATTGGCCAATTGAACCAATGTTTTTAGCTCTTCACGGTTCCAAACGCGTCCTACTGGATTATGCGGATTGCAGAGTATCATGGCCTTCACCTTTTTGGAAGAGAACTTTTGTTCGATATCGTCAAAGTCCATTTCATACTTTCCGTCAACTATTTTTAGTGGATTGGCTACCACTTCTCTGTTAGCGGTTTTGATAATTTTAAAGAATTGATGATATACAGGAGTCTGTACCATGATTCCGTCGCCTTCGTCAGACAATTCCCTGATCAAAAGTCCAATGCCCGTTAGTACACCAGAAACTTGAATAAATGATTTTGGGTTTAGTGAAAGTCCATGTCTTTTATGATTCCAATTAGCAATGGCCTTAAATACTTCCCTGGCGTTAAACTCGTAGGCGAAGATACTTCTGTCAACCAATCGCTGCAGTTCTTTTGTAATTGTTGGAGCTACTTGAAAATCCATATCTGCGATCCATAAAGGCATCAAATCATCGGTTCCGAAAATGGATTTCAAAAATTGAGGGTTCGCTTTTGCAAAGTGATCAGTAAATCCTTGGTGTTGTATGTCAAATGAGTTCATATACGATGTTTATGCCTTAAAGACGATATACGTTGAAAAAGATGCATCCCTAGATTAAGTGCAGGTAGATTTGTCTCCGCATCCTTTCTTAGTCTGATATCCTAAAATACTGCCTTTTCCACCTTGTTCAACAATACAACAACTTTCAAATAATTCTCGAAGTTTCTTCCTTCCGCGTTGTACTTTAGAACGGACAGTGACATAATTCATGTTGAGTTGCTGCGCGATTTCCTTTTGAGACATTTCTTTCAGCTCTGACAATACCAAAAGATCTTTGTATTCTTCGGGCAATTGCTCAATAAACATGCTTACACAGGTGCTCAGTTCTATACTGACATTATCGTCTTCTTCATAGTCTAGCAATACATCACCTTCAATAATGTCGGTTTGGAGCCGTTTCTTTCTGTAGTAATCGGTAATGGTATTCTTGGCTATCCTATACACCCAGCTTTTGAGGTCATCTATACCATTACTGTTTGATCTGGACATCTTCAAAAAAACGTCTTGCGTAAGGTCTTCTGCGTCTTCCTGATTGCGAACACGCTTTCTGACGTAGCCTAACAGCGGATTATATAATTGAGCGACTTGATTTTGCATGCTAAAGATGGATTAAGTGATGCCGACTTATTACAAATATAGCCAGTTGTTTTTTGTTTGGTCGATAAAAAATGAAACACCAAAAGCTCCTTGTTCAAGGAGCTTCTGTAGTTTTCAAAATTGTGTTGCTTAGCAGCATCCGCCACCACCGCAGCATCCGTCATCTTGTTTTGCAACTTTCATCGATTTGTTTGTGATTTTAGTATTCATAGTTTTTAGTTTTAAAATTACTTTCACCTTCTAAGACGCAGGATTCAAAAAATGATGCAACTATGTGCCCTTTTTTTGTTCTTTTTCAAAGATCTACACTTCTTTTACATTCTTTTGACACTTTGAAGCATTACCTACTGTAGCTTTACGGTAAAATCAAATGAAACGAACAGTTCGTTCAATACAACTAGTTTAAAAATAAAGAGATATGAAAAATTCATTAATGTGCTTGTTGCTAATTGCCATTGTCAGTTGCACATCACAATCACAGAAAACACCGCAAACATCAGAAACGCCAGAAACAAAAATGGAGATTGCCAGTGCAGACATGCACAAACCTGTATACGGACCCTTTTTGGAAACCGACACTGACAAAGTATACGAAGTGTCGCATCCACATCCTTATGAACTAAAATTGAACATGTACGAGTTAGAAATGGCCACCTACGACCTTGAGATATCTATCGAATTAAAGGACGGTGCTCATTTTGTTTCACCCAACTCGAAAGGTGACTTTAAAGGAGTATTTAAGTTCGTGGTTGATGAGAACAGCGCTTTGGAGTTTACAACTCCGCTTATAGAAACCCCTCTTTCTAAAGAAGAGTATGACAACCATCCCTATGTAAATGGGTATGTCAACTGGGTACGAGAAAACACCAAATATAACAAGAAGATCAAACGTACTTTAGACAAAAACTTTCAGGTTAAGGGACTGATTCAGTTTACAATCGAACCACGATGTACGCTCGAAAAAATTCCAGTCATTATCAAATACAAAGATGGAAAAATGACCTTTGAACGATTGGGTTGTTAAACAGCCTTTCGATATCAGTATATTACTAAAGTCATGTCATAAAGATTGGGTTTACCCCCCAATCTTTTTTAATTGAACCTTTCCTTTTTGGAGTTGGTACTTTTGATTTATTGGAATTTGATTTTGCTGTAAATCTTTATTAATCGTTCCGTTTAGCTCAAACAACTTCGCGGGCACCAAGATCTCTTGGTTTAATGAAGGAATCTGATAGTGTTTAAACTGATCGTCTTTGGGTTGACCCCAACCATTGCTTCTAGTCGGCGAAAGATTCTTTTGCATGCGTGTGTTGCCAATTGTTTTGGGTTGGTCAACACTCGTTTCCAAACCACCTTTAATGCTGTTTATGCGTCTGTAATCGTTTGGAGAAGGAAGCTGTTCGAGCCCATCGATTTTAATCAAGGCATTGCTATATAACAACTGCTTGTCATAAGTACGGTCATCTGATAAAAGACGCCCCGTGTCGGTGAGGCCTTTAAAAGATTGCTCGTATACGAATTTAGACGGCAAATTTTTCAAAGCTTCTTCTTCTAGCTGTTTTACTTGGGTTACATAATTGTTGACACTTACTTCCTTAATACTGAGTTTGTTTAAAGGATTAGCGGACTCTTTTCTCCAATCAAGTAACTTTTGCAAAGAACTGAACGAAGCACTCTGCCGCGAACTCATCGTTGCTTTATGATTTATGTTTATCCTTTTGATAAACTTCTCTGCATCTTTCAGTTTATCTAAAGACATGTAGTCAATTGCTGCTTGTTTATATACTTGGATTGCTTGGCTTTTGTTGTTGAGTTTCACATAAACATCTCCAAGCATGCTTCTTAATTCTGGATTTACAATTGGTCCCAAACGTCGATGTAGCGCATTTCTTAGTTGAAATTCGGCATTAGTATAACCCGAGCCGTCCCATACACCCTTATCATAATAGATAGATCCCAATGTGATGTGGTATCTTCTAATCATTCGTAGATCATTTCCCTTATAGGCGTCACCCTTCATGCGAAACAATCTAACCACCAAAGCATTAAATTTCTTGTTGTCACTGTCTAACTCTGGATGTTTATTGTACATTTTGGCCATATCTGCTGCTATTACGGCAAAATAGGGTTTGTTGAAATCAAGTGCGTACTTTGAACCAACTTGCCAATAGGCTTCGGCTGTTTTTATATCTTTTTTATAATACGCTTTCTTACCCTTTGCATATAATATCTTGGCCAAGATACCTGCAGGATACACACCTCTTGGATTGTCTTTAGTATATATAGAAGGACTGCTTGTTACCCAAAAATTAGTATGATCCAAAGAATTATAAGTATCAGATGCAGCTATATCCTTCAAGGCATCTAAGGCCTTAGAGATTCTAATAGCATTTCTATCGTTCGGGATAGGCTCTCCTTTAAATAGTTTGTTTTTTAATCTATCGACTTTCTTGACGCTTAACCATCCATTCTGAGCGATAATATCAGTCCAAAGCATAACCGACTTTAAGGCTTCATTGTATTTTTTATTTTGAAAATGCACCGATGTCTCGTGCTTCAGAAGTGCTTCGGCATAGTCTGGATATTCTTTGTTTTGGCAGCCATAGGCAAAATCGCGTATGTATGAATCTTCCGAAGAACACACCCTATCATTACGCACATACATTTTAACAATAGCGCCACATGCCTTTTCTGAAAGCGGGTCTTGTTCGTAGGCTTTTCCGTAGAATTCACAGGCTCTATCTTGACTATTTTTGTCTTTGCTCAATAAATCGCCGATGCGAACGAAGATCTTAGTGCGATCTGCAGGGTTCTTCTCGGCCATCGCTTGTAAACGTTCGATTGTTGTATTGGAGACCGTCGTTTGTTGCTTTTCTTTAAGTTTGGTCAAGTTGGTCCATGCAGCTTCATTTTCTGGATAACTTTCTAAGACACTTTCGTAATACTGAATTGCCAAGGACTCATATTTTTCGCTATTGGCTTGGTCTTGCGCTGCGGCTTGTTGATATACATAGGCCGTAGTGAAATTGAGTCCAGCCGTACAAAGACCTTCACTCTTTAGTCCTACACATTTGGCCATATTATCTTTAATATAGGCAGCAGCTTCTTCGACTTGCCCTTTTGACACAAGCGCGTTAGCCCTTGCGTAGGTTTCTGTTACCAATGCTTTGCTGATTTCTGCATCATTCTGCTGTACGTTATCTTGTCCGAATAATGAGAAACCCGTCAACAATGCCATATATGCTGTAAGTAGATATCGCTTTTTCATGGCCTATTGATTTACTGAAGTTAAAAAGTCTCCCGGAGTTGCATCAGACGGCACCTCCATTCTAGTAAAATCGGTTATAAAGACCAATCCATTTAATAACTGCATTTGTTCTAACGATTTTAAACGAATACGTATACATTTTCTCAGTTTCTCCGGAATCCCTGTCATGGCTTCCTCTACAAATCCTGCATAGGTAAGCTCTTTTAGTATCTGCGTAGTTTCGGCACCTGCACTGTTTTTTCCGTTTACTTTTACAGTGAATTCACAATCATCGAGTGACATTTTTAGTTCTTCATTCTTAAAAGGAAGGATGGCTTCACGAATGTCGCCAGAAACATAGTAATGTGTGCTATCCGGAAGCTCAAGCGGAATGTTATCAAACAGTTTTGCAACAAGCTCATTGTTATAGGCGCCTCTTAGATATAGTTGCCATTTGTTTGAAAGCAGGTTCAACAGTACTTCTGCCGATCCATCAAGTGTATTAAAGCTCTGATCATCCAGAAATGTCCAACTATGTTCATGCCCCTGTCCAGAAGCATCTTTAAGGCTAAAGTTTAATAAGTACTCTTCAATGATTCCTTGACTCAGCGGGTCCTTTGCCAAAGTAATGCTCAATTGATGAGCGGCAACATCTTTCTTAAAATCAAGAAAACTGATATACGTATTTAATCCTTGGGTCAAGATATCCGTTCCTTCAGATGTGATGACATCTATATCATTTTCGAACAGGTCGTGAAAAAAATTATTGTTTTCAATAGTAAAACTGACCTGAATATCGGGCTTCGTTTGTGCATACATGCACAATGTCATGCATAGCATGAGTAGATTACATGTTGTTGTTGCTAATGTTTTCATTGAACTACTGGTTAATTCTAATTTCTAATAGTCTGTCAAATTGATCTCCCTTTATTGAATAGGATTGTTTGTTAAAGACCGAATCATTACTGATCTTAATAACCTTTACACTGATCCTGTCGTTTCGTTCAAGGTCTACCTCTGGAAAACGCTTCACGTTTTTCCAAGCATCCATAAATCTTTTGATGATCACGGTATTGGTAATGCGCTGATCACTTCTTAATTCTTCTTCCCATTCGGCTTCCCGTTCTTTAGTACTAAGCGCACGTTTTCCTATAAACATGGTTCCCACGGTTTGTTCGGGTATAAAACTGAACTCATATGGGGTTTCTTTTTTGTTACTTTTTGTCCGTTCGACAGCAACTTCGATGCGGTACTTGTCCATTTGTTTTCGCATCGGGTATTTTGGGTCAAAACGCAAAATTAATACCGGCTCTCTTTCAAAGCTTTTTGGGTAGTAAAACTCTTCTTTCGAGAACGAATTGACCACAAATTTTTTCTGTGTCATTCCTTGCGGTGTCAGGGCCACCGAATCACCAACGAACGGAATCGTGAAATTCAAAAATCGAGTCACTCCTATTGGCCCTAACTTCTTTTCTTGGCTCTCACTCAGTTCGGGCCCTTTCTCAAACACGATCGGAATCTCTTCATCAAAACTCACATTGCCATGTATCCAAACCGAAGATACAAATGCCCACAAGAAAAGAATCGCTGCTGCAAAACTTATTAAGAAGGCGTTTCCGAACAAAAACCTTCCGACTTTAGCTCTTAACGCATCAGATTCATTTCGCACCCCCTCGCCTAGCCAACTGCCAAGCAATGTTCCGAATATCGAGATCACCACTAAGATCAGCGATGTAATTCCCGAATCGCCAATGCTTCCGAAGTGAAAAAGAATCCACCAGAACAACAGGAATATGAGTGCTGGCATTATCAACAGTCGTATTCCGTATCTATTCAACAATGGAAATGACGGATATGCCTCTCGGTACTGCTTTTTGATCTGTCTTCTATGCTCACTGCTTTGAAGCGTTGAATACAAATTGTTTACCCCTTCATTTTCCCATTTTTCAAAGACATCCCAGATCGTTTGTACCGGAATCACATAGGCGCCAAGATCATCATTGGGATTGAGCGTCTTGTGTACAATGCCGACGATGCTTCCGCTATCTCTATCCAACAAAGGTGCCCCACTCATACCAGGTCTGATAAGTCCGTTAGAAAATATCAGCTTACGGATGATTCCATCAACCTGCTCGCCGCTGTAATTTAAACTTACTGCTTGCGGAACATTTCGTTGCAATTCTCTTTCCTTCTTTTGAAATCCAAAAGCAAGAAACTGTGCGTTGACGTTGGTAGCCGCCTCAGTATCCTCTTGCGGAAAGTCTAGAAAGGCGTCTTTTGACTGACTTATTTCGATTACCGCTACATCCGGATACTCGGTTGTGAGCACGACTCCTTCATTTTGACCTGTACCATTTTCGGGTTCAACACTTTCTTCGTATTTTTTGGACATATAAAGCTCTTGTGCAGTTTCTGTCCAAAGAAAATGCCCGGGCTCGGTCAAGTCTGGAAGCAACACCTCGATCGAAGTAATATCGTCGGCTGCATGTCTAATGACATGGGCGCAGGTCAATACCATATTAGGAGTAATGAGTGCTCCAGTGCCGATGGATTTGTTAGTTCTAATAAGTACGATCCTTGCCTGTAATAGGCTGATCAAGGGGTCTGCCATGCTTTCTTTGTTTGACCATTAAATTTACAATCAGAGCTAGGAGGTAACAAGGGGAAAAGTGCCCATCTTGTTTTAACCTGCCTCTAGTAATCAGTAAAATACAACAAAAACTTGGATATGGAGATATCGATCGAATTGTTTCCTGCAGGTAACGGAGACGCCATTCTTTTAGACACTGGCACGCATTTAATTTTAATCGATTGTGGCTATGTATCTACTTTTCGAGACCACGTAAAACCTCGACTTCAAGAGTTGAGCCAAGCAGGCAGAACCCTTACCAAGCTGATCGTCACCCATATCGACGCAGACCATATTCAGGGAGCTATCACCTTCATAGAAGAAAACGGAAATGCAGACGATCCGTCGATCATAAAGGTGGACGAGATCTGGTTTAACAGCTATAGGCATCTCTATTTTAGCGATAAGGAACAAGGAGGCTTTAATGGAGCGGCACCAAATGTGAACATACCACAAGGACAAGCCAGTGTAGAAGCTGATGACACCATGCGATTGGTTAGTTTCAGCCAAGGAACCAGTTTGGGGCGTCTTGTACTCGAACATGGATATGCTTGGAACACCACGTTTAACGGTAATGCTGTAGCCGTTAATGGTCCTGTTAGATTTGATTTAGGACCAGATACTAGTATTACATTGCTCGGACCCACACAAGAAGCACTTGAAACCTTAGGAAATCGTTGGTATAAATACCTGCGGAAACTTTTTAAGGGGAAAATAAACGAAGACACATTTTTTGATGATGCGTTCGAGATGATGATGGAAGAAATGCGTCAGGCCGAATTAGATGCTGCGGAAGCGCCCGATGAGGAAGCCTTGGTCTCTACGTATTTTGACTGGGTTGAAGCAAAAGCGGTTGATTGGATCAAGGAAGATACCTCGCCCACCAATGGATCTTCAATCGTATTTATGATCGAACATAAACAGAAAAAGCTACTATTCTTAGCCGACGCCATTCCTACTCCGGTTATTACGCAACTGAAAAAGCTTTATACGGATGATGACTTTCCAATTCATGTAAATGCACTAAAGGTAGCTCATCACGGAGCTTGGCCCAATAACAGTCCGGAGTTGTTAAAAATGGTCTACGCAGATTATTTTCTGTTTTCCAGCAATGGATCAAGGCATAGCCATCCGCATTTGCAAACCTTGGCCTGGATTCTAAAGGAACATCAAGAACATCAACCAAAGACGTTTGTTTTTAATTACAGGCAAACCCGCAAGTATGATGAAATTGAAGATCCTAACATAAAGGCTGCTTATAAGTACGAAACGCTTTGGCCTGATGTAGACGAATTTGGTAATGGGGATAATGGGTATGTTAAACTACACATTTAATGTTCACATTCTATAAACTGTAAGTGAACTTCAACTATTTTTCTTTCTGTAAGTAGAAGGTGTCATTGCTTCAAACTTTTTGAAGGCTGTATTAAAGGAAGAAAGGCTGCTGAAACCTGTGTCGAATGCAATGGAAGAAATCGTGTATTTTTCATTTTTCGGGTCCAAAAGCAGTTTCTTCGCCTTTTGAATCCTGTGAAAATTGATGAAGTCGTTAAAGTTTCTTTTTGAATATTGGTTGATGACATTAGATGTTAGTTGCGTGCTCCTTCCAATCATTTCGCCCAATTTGACAAGAGTAATACTTGAATCCAAATACAATTCTTCATCTACGATCAGTTTAGAGATCTGCTGAAACAATTGGTCATTATCATTGACCTCAAAGGTGTTGCCGTCGACATCGGTTACCTTTAACTGAAAGGCTTTGTAACTCAAGAAATAGATAGCCACAGAATATACGATTGGGCCAACCACATATGGAACGGCATCATCCAGGATATTTAGAACATACGACATCCATATGACCACAAAACCAATGGTAAGCAAAAACAACCAATCAAGTATTGCTTTTTGAGATTTCGTGGGTATGATTTTCTCATGTTCCTTTTTAACGCGCTTAAACAGTGTCCAAGCCCATGCGATATAGAAGATGAAATGTAGGTATATGAAGATGAGTCCGCTTGCGAAAACGATGATAACTATCTTACTGTTTTCATACCATTCCCTAGTAACAAAAAGACTGGCAATAAATACAGACAAGAAGGGAAGCAACTCTATTATGTAATATTTCGGAAGTTTAAAATTAGGCCGAGTCATTCCTAATACATACCATCGGTATAAGGGACCTATTAGCAGCAGCAATGCCAAGCCTAAAAAGATGAACACGGGTTCAAGGTCGTTGCCAAAATTCAGCATTACTGATTTGCCGATCCTAAAAGCCATAAAGACCAAGATCAATCCTAAAAGTCGATTGGTCAAGGTCTTTTTTTTCTTGAAGACGATCAAATACAACGCAAAGAGAACACCGTGCAGTAATCCTGCACTACTTAAAATGATCAATACGATATCTAAAAACTTCAATCGATTATTTTTCTCAAATGTAGCTATATTATTTATTCCTCTTCGCTCAGCTCTTTCGTATAGGAGACCAAACCTATTATGCCGAAAAATCCTCCAACATCACCCTTCATACCAGCAATAATGCTGTGTTTGGCTATCAGTATCCGATCTACAGCTTGTTTGTTTTCCTTAAGTAGGTCTTTAATTTGTTCTTTTGCTTTAGCACTTCCTTGGGCTTCATACGTATTTAAGATTTTCACCGCATTTTCTTCTGCGGTGACCTCTCTAAACTTGGGAGTGTACCCAAGTTGTTGCACCATGGCTTCGGCCAGCGGCCAGACAGACCATGGATTCTGTCCCGTTATTAAGTTCTTATCATGGCTTACTTTCTCTAGATACATAGCACCTTCGTCAAAACGCGCCCCTTTAGCTGTGAGTTCATCCTGTAGTAAAAATGGAAATACCGTCTTTGCATCTGATATCAGCAGTAGTTCTTCTTTGTTCGTAAAACCACTCACCTTTTTATTCTCTATTAACGGACGGCCGTTATCCAGGGTCACATTCACCAAGGCTGCGGGTCCATGACAAACGGCTCCTATTACTTTGTTTTCTTGGTAATAGTCACGAACCAGTGTTTGTATGATTTTGTTATTTGGGAAGTCGAACATGGCACCTTTACCGCCTACAAAGTACACTGCTTCATAATTTTCTGGGTCAATAGACTTTAGAGGCAAGGTATTACTTGTTTTAAATTGAGCAATAGAATCGTTTAGGAAGGCATAATCGAAGGCCCCCATGTCTTCGTCATCGATAACCACCGGAGGCTTCCCTCCTAACGGACTTGCAATATCAACCTCGAATCCGTTGGCTTTGAAGACATAATACGCACGAGCAAGTTCGGTCAACTCATAACCTGTACTTTTACCACTATCACCCATCACATCAGTACTGGTGACTACAGCCAATATCTTTCCGCGTAGTGGAGGCACATTTTCATTTAGATAGGCAAGGTCTTGTGCTTGGCTCGTTTCTAGGTTTGTATTCATTTCGGGCAACAAACTTTTAAACCAAAACCCAAAAACTACAAGTAGGACAATTAAACTGGATAGGGAAATCAAAACCCATTTTAGAATACGATACGTTTTTTTCATGATGTTTCTTTTGTGATTCGTCGGCTAAATACGCCAACATAGTTCACAAAAGCTGAGGAAATGATAATTCCGTCAGATGAAATGATGTTTCCATCGAATAGAATACGGTTCGAATTTAGAAGCCTTTATTGTTGTGCGGCACGAATGGCCTGTAGGCGTTGGAAACAACATTCTGCCATTCGTTGCTCGACCAATTTGCTGATAATAGCCTTGGCTTGCGTTTGATCTCTTCTAAGAGCATCGAACCCAGGTTTGACCACATACTCATTATACGCCCATTCTTTGATCTTGTCGAGGTCGTCACCATTGTTTCTGCAAACTCGCATTAAGTTATCGCAGTTCATCCTTCTGCGAACGTCTTTTAATAGCTGCTGGTACTGTTTACGTACGGCATCGTTGGCGCCCTTCATAATAGCGCCATATGATTCTGTGATAAAGGTGAAGTAGGCTGTAAAAACTTGTAGAATCGGAAACTTATCGGCTATGGCATCTAATGCTTCGTTCATGAACTTGAGTCCCTCTCCGAAGGCTTCGGCGTTTTGCGTCGGACTTCCATCTGAGCCCACCAACGTACCAATTCTATCGGCATATTCTTTCACTTTGTCAGCAAGATCTTTATACTTCTCTAGTTTCGCCAATTTCTTGGAAATGTTGCCAAGTCTTTCTTGTGTTTTCTTTACCCATTTTTTGGCGTCGCCTGAATCCATCCCGTGCTTTTCTCCAAATTCAACAGCCTTTCTCAAATTGTCCATGGCGTCTTTTGCCTCGTCGGCTGCTTTCTTCAGGTCTTGAGAAATTTCATAAAGATCGATCACATCGGCTACAGATGTAGCTCCGTACCCTAATTTTTTCATGATCTCCAGGCATTTTTCTTGATCCTTTTTCAATGCTTCGGCTGCTGCAATGGCTTCGGCTTTCTGACTTTCTATCAACGCTTTTTGTGCGTTTCTGATCTTTTCAGCTTCTTCACGAATCTTTCGGTCCTGCTCATCTAATGCACTCTTAGCATTGTCCATATTCCGTTTTGCATTGGCCGCCTTGCCTTCGTATCCTTTTTCCAAGACCTTCTTCCTGTTAATGACACGATCTATTTGAACCCAAATGCCCTCGCCGCATGTAACATTGTTTATATTGGTCAACAGTGTAGCGTCATTGACAGCAGCCCAAATTTTAAGTCGATTGAGCAAGGCTTTTATTTTAGTGCAAATCGCTTCTATCTTGTTGTTCCAGTATTGGTCTTCTGCTGTGATAGCATCGCTCTTTTTCTTTGCCGATTCGGCGTCTTTGACCTTTTGGGCCAGGTCATCACAAGCATCATTTTTAGCATTGATCTCTGATGGAAGGTTTTTCAATCTTTCAGAAACTGCGTTGAGTCTATCTGTCGTGAGTTTCATTTGTTTTTCAAGGGCTGAAACCTTTGAGAGGATTTGTGCTGGCAAGCTTCCTTTATGATAGGTTGCTGTTCCACCACTTGACACTGTCACTACCCCATATTGATAATGGAATTTTCCGTTTTTATCCCTACGCGTGCTTCCTGCGAAGTTCATTCCCGTAGACCTAAATTGATCCATGATGTCTCGATGAAGCTGCTTTTGTTGTTCTTTGAGCGTTTCTTTTTCGTTTGTAAGGTCCGTTTGCTCTTGTTTTAATTTGCCCAATTGATCTATACAATCTTGATGTGCTTTTTTAGCGTCGCGGAGATTGTCTTCAATTTTTTTAGCATCTGCCTTTGAAGGCGCACCACCTGTTCGCTGCTTAAAGACTTTTAAACTGTCGAGCAATACAGTTAACGAATCAGCAAAAACAGGTTTTGCCTTTTCAAGACTCTGGTCTATTCTCCATAAATACCAAAATTGACTGTTGTTCTTTCTGTAGTCATCACGTGCTTTGATATATCGATCGCGGGTTGTGCTACGCTGTCGTTCTAAACGCGTTTTGTTGCCTTGAGCAGTATTCAAGTCACTTTTAGCCCTCTGCTGTTCTCCTCTGATTTTGGTTAACTCTGGGCTCTTTGCAATGCTGTAGAATGGGTTGCCTGAAAAACTAACTTCTGTAGTGATCACCTGCGAACTGCCATCTGAATATAAAAGAGAAGTTTCAATAGTGCCAGCACTTGGGCTCCCAAATGACGGATTCTTTTGACTAAATGTGTAGTTCTGCTCAGAGGACGTTAAAAACTGAATGGCCGACTGTACTTCCGGATTTAGAGGCTTATAGGTCGAAACCACCATTTCTGGTTGGTCACCGCTCTGAATATCTATCTCTAAAGACACTTCATTACTATCGTTTACGGTGCGTACGTCAACCACACTCATCTGTGAGGTGGTATCGGCAGCATCTATAGTTGGTTCGTAATCTCCATTGTGCACACTACCTCCAAGAGCCGCACATTCTTCTTCGGTGATATTAAAACTTTGATTGTAGATACGACAATCTATATTTTCTTGTGTTGATGAGGTGAACTCGTTCGTTACTATACCTTCATTGGTCAAGGTCGTTGCCGGATACGGTGTGTCTGGTACGATCAAGTTGGTTGTAAGCGAGAAGCTTCCGGCTCGCAAACTTTTGATGTCAAAGTGATGAAACCAATTACCATTTTGTCCGTCACCTGGATTAATGGTAAAGTTTTGAGAATTCCCTCCTTTAAGTGTCACTACAGAAGGGGTGCCGTTGACCACGGTGTATGTGAGCGGTTTATCTATACTTCCGACGCCATGGATGGTGGCGTCAAAAAAAGTTGACTGCCCACGCCTTAGGTTTGTCGGACCAATTTTTAGCGTATAGTAGATAGAATGACATTGTCCTTGGTAGTTGGTGTCGCCATCTGTAATTACTATTTTAGAGGAGGTTGCGGACAATTCTTCAGGGCGCATGCCTATCTGTACAGGTGACTCAGCTACGACATTTAATGATTTTCCGTTGGCCTTGACAGCTGTGTTTTCAAGATTCCCATCAAAACGTCCATAAAACGAAGTGTTTACGCTATTTGCTATATGTGAAGGAAGGCTTACGGGTGTTTCAAGAGAAAGTGCGGTTCTCAAAGTAAATGGAATTTGTTTCTTTCCCAGAATCTTTCCCTTGGAATTAGCCAACGAAACATTCATGCTATTCGCAGCTCCCAGTAAGGAAAATATCCTTCCGCTAGCCGAAAATTCTTTGTTATTAACACGAATTGTGTAGGTTTTCAATTTAGCTAGATTCTTTGCTTGCTCATGTTTGGAGTTTCCGCTAGGATAAATTGCAACGGACCCAGAAAACGAGTTATCTGCAACAATATTTTCAGGAAAATACAAGTACATGCCCCCTTGCTCTAAGTCAAAGAACAATGTGTGAACACCATTTACAGTTTGTAGATCTTGAGAGGAAGCGTCAAAGAAGAGAATACCAAAGAACAATAGCAAGAACTTTTTCATCACGTAAAAATTTAAATCGAATTAAAGATAGTGATAATGATTTAGACCTTGTTTTTGAATAAATTAAGAACAAAAAACCGCTCGATACAATCAAGCGGTATATGAGATATTGGTAATCATTTGGGTAATGTTAGTGTTTTCCAAACACGTGCAATTTGGCTTTACGTGCTGATCTGTTTTTCGTATCGTATAAGAAGACAATCTTTTTGATCACTCTACGATTACCTTTTAGGTCGATGACACGCGAAGTGCTTAATCTGCTGAAATTGTGCTTTAGATTAATGTTCTCCTTGGTGCCGTTTCCATAATGAACCACCATCTTGTGCATGTTTAGAGAACCACCAGAAACAACAAGTTTCAGCTTCTTGAAGACGCCATCTTTTATTCCGACATGTACGACGTCTTTGTCTAATCTATAGTTAACTTTTTTGCTGCCTAATTTCTCCCAATCTTTCACGATAGCTGATGTTGGGGCGTCAAAGCTTGATAATCCGATAAAAAATAGGGCTCCTAAAATGAATGTTCCGAATGTCTTTAGCATAGTATGTGTCTTTAAAAGTTACTGTTTATGTTATTGGTTTTGAACGTTCTCACTTTTTTGACCACAATGGTCAGATATGGTTTAATTGATATTGTTAATAATTTTGCACATCGCTGATTATCAGTAATGTGTAGTGGCATCAAAACACTAGAAACACTACCTGAAAAACACCTTTTTCTTTCATTAAATCTTCATTATTTAAAAATTAAGTTATCTTTATGACTTTAATGCAAGAAGTGTATGTTCAATATTTAACTGATCATTAACTGCCATTAAACAACAACTACTAACTACTACGAAATGAAAAGAATATCGATTGCCCTTGTGGCAGTAGCCGTCGCTATGTTCTTATCTTGTGAAAAAGATCCAGTTTCTAACGGTGAGACTACTGGAGAAAGAATCGACGCCGAAATTCATGTAAACAACGTTGATGACGAAGAAGACCCTGTAGAAACTTATTATGGACTAGACAGGTTCTTGGTAGCAAATAGAGGCTCTTCAACAGTCACGGTTTACGACGCCAGAAACACTAATTTCATCACAAACATTACCTTACCAGATCTTAACGCAGAGCCTACATACTTAGCTCATAGCCGAGATAATGGTTTTTTCTATGTTGGTGATTATGCCAATTCAAAAGTATTATACTACGATAAAAGAAACTATCAGTTAGCTGGTGAGATCGCCGTTGGTATGGGCGCTGGACACATGTGGCTAAATGACCACGTTGGACAATTATGGGTCAACAATAGTGTGTCTAAGACCACATCTGTGATTGACATTGAAACGAATACACTGAAAGCAACGATTCCTCTACCAACTAGCTCGAACATTCCTGAAATTACAGGAAATGCCGTCCAAAATGATGTGGTATTATCTCCTAACGGAATGACCGCATATGTAACCATTGACGATACCGGAGATAAAAGTTATGTCGTCATGTATGACACTACTGATTTCAAATACGTTAGACATGCAGAAGTTGAGGGACGAACACACCTCTTACCTGTTGGCGGAAAAATTTACGCTGCCACTCAAAGCGGAAACAAGGTAATTGCTTTAGACGGGACAGATTTATCTGTAATAAAGGAAACTCCTTTTGAAAGCCCGCATGGTATTACTAAAAGCAATAAGTTCTTTTTTGCATCAGCGCTTGAGGATAACAATTTAGGGGTGTTTGACCGTAGAACTGGTGAAGCCATCTTCGAATTAGAAACCGAATTCAATTCACCACATAGTATTGTGACCAATAAACTTGGTAACATTCTGTTTTCGTCACATTCCGGAATATCGTCTACACAAGTGGTCTTTTACAAAGTACGAGGCGATGGAACTCTTCGAAAATTACGTCATTATGACTCAGGTGCAAATCCACATGGAGTGTTAAACTATTAATTTAAACTACATATCATAACAAAAAGCCATTCAGTCGAATGGCTTTTCTTTTTTACATTTACAGTTTCTGCTTATGATAGTTGAATTTGACTTCGCTACTTCCCTCCTTTTCCTTGATCACTACATACATGTTGATTTCCTTGTCAGACACCTTTTCGAAGGTGAAACCGTCAAAATAAACTCGGTTCGGAGTCACTTTTACGAGCCTGAAGTCTACTGTCTCGTCCTTTTCTTCCCAGCCTTTTAAGTCAGAGTTGAAATGCTTGAGTCTAATTATTAAACTTTCGTTTTCTTCGGCAATCGTAACGATTTCATAAAAAGTAACGGTTCCATTGACTGTATGTTTAAATACACACATCATCGAACCTCCAGAAGGTGGCGTCCATGTTTCTTCGACAATACCACCGAAAGCCTCTCCTTTCCAATAGCCTTGAATCCAAGAAATATCGTTTAGACTTGCCTTGGGCGATTCGCTGCCCTCTTCATATTTTAATGTGTTCTCAAAATTGCTCTGGCCGTACATGCAGAAAGAGAAAATACACATCAGCATCCATAGTGTTTCCTTTGTAAACATTGTTTTAGCATTTAATGGTTATATAAGAAAGACGATTAGGTACATTTTTTTCGGACACTGTTTCTTAATTATAAATTGAGCATGGTTTTTAAGAGAGGGCTTAACTTCCTTATTTCCCTTTGACACGCTCCCAAAGCGTTTTCATCAAAAATTGGGCATCTTCCCGGCTCTTTTCTACTTCACTAGCCGTAATCATACCGTTTTCCTCTTTCAACAAATAGGAAAACACAAAGGTGCCAGTGCCATCTTTTTGTGGAATCAATCCAAAACGAAGATCGTTAAAGTACCATTGCCCGTCTTCCTTCTGAAGCAGAAACCAACCCTGAGAGATATCAACTAGACGCTGTACGTTGGGTCTCTGAATCATCATCGTTGCTTCACTCCTATTTTTAGGATGCTTTGTAAAGGTAATGGGCGACGTGTCAAAAAAGGAATAGTCGCCTATGAGATAGTCGTTTTGTGTATCAATATTGGCATTCCAGAGCAATGTGTTGAAAGCTGCTGGTCTCGTGGAGATCTCTGTGTAGTCAATACCTTGGGTTTGTAATGCCTCTTCGAACTTGTTATAAGAGATCCATTTAAGAATCAATGCCAAGAGCAAGTAACCACTGGACAACGCGATTCCGAAATTGTTGATCTTTCTTCTGATTACAGAATCTCTTCTTTTAAAAAGTACCAGAATCACACAGATCAAAAAAGGAAGCGTGTATAACGGATCGATCACAAAAACTGAATTGAAAGCCAATCGAAGATCAAAAGGCCAAAATAATTGGGTGCCCCACGTGGTGAATGCATCTAATAGCGGATGCGTAAAGAGTCCCCAAAAGAAGAGTTTGGCCCATGCTTTCCACCCAACATTGAGTTTACGTTCTACTTTATTGGCCAACCAACCTAAAAGCGGAGCCATCAGTATACAGAATACAATAGAATGGCTAAATCCACGGTGAACTTCAATAGCCGTTATCGTGTCAGTAAACCAGTTGACAAGTACATCCAAATCCGGAATAGTCCCTGCGATAGCGCCATACAAAAGGGCCTTATTGCCGACCTTCTTGCCTAGGACAGCTTCGCCCACAGCGGCTCCGAGTACGATCTGTGTAAGTGAATCCAATAGCGTTGTTTTTCTTTCGAAGATAGGGATTAATGCCCCAATTTGGAATAGCAACAACTAAAATCGATCGCCTTCATTTTAAAATGTCTCAGTGTTGATTTCTAGCTTGTATCCTACCCCATGTACATTGGTAATCTTAATGGCAGTGTCTTCTTTCAGCTTCTTTCTAAGTTTGGAGATATACGTATCTAGGCTACGTCCGACGATAACGCCATTATCTTCCCATACCTTTTTGGTAAGCTCGTCGCGTTGTATCACTTCATTGGGACGCTCAACAAAAATGGCAAGTAGTTCGCATTCTTTTTTAGAAAGGCTGATTTCTTCAGCTTCCTTCACCAATTTGTTTTGTTCCTGATAAAACTTGTAGCGACCAATAGTAGCATAGGCAGCGTCTTCTTTTTCAGAAACTTCTTTTTGATTTCTTTTATTAAGTAGAAAGGCCAAAAGAAGGATCACCCCTAATAAGAGTATGAGCCAAAGCACTTGATTCTTTCGATTCGAGGCGGAAGCGGAAGCTTTACTAGTAAACCCGACCTGAATGATATAGCAATTATGCGGTAAAGTCCTTCCTCGACACGGAATGATAGTACTTTCTACATTAGCTGTCATTTGATAACTATAGGCTACCTCTTCGGCTGTACATTCGATCACTTCAACTCGGTAGTCTTCTTGAAGGGAAGTTTTTTTGAGGCTTCTATCTACAATGGCTACCAAGCTATCTGGCAAAAAGGAAAGCTTTGTCTCAAACGATAGCTCAAATTTTCTTCCGCTAAGCTCTTTGACCGGTAAGACCACAGAGGTCGAATCTTGGTCTGCCAATAAAAGTTGGTTGCCTACTTCGCGTAGTGATATCTTCACACGTTCTGAGAAGCCCTCTTCGTTTGTTGTGGTGGTGAACACCTTCCACAGAGATAGCACAAGAATGGCGAGTCCGATGTATATATAAATCCTTATTCTTCCCATAATTTTTGCAAAGAACATGCATTTTAATCAAATTTTACAAGGATTGACACTTCTTTTGCACTTTTTTGACATTTCCCTTTAGCGGTCGATTTAGTTTTATCCAAAAATTAAATCATCATGAAAAAAATTATTAGTACACTTTTGTTGCTTATCACTATTTCTTTAACTGTATCAGCCCAAGAAGAAATGTCCATGGACATTGAAAATAGTACGGTTTATTGGTTGGGTTCATCATTCATGGGTTTCAACAATCACCATGGTATTGTGCAATTTTCGGAAGGAACACTCAAAATTACAAATAAGAAGATCACCGGAGGTTCATTTGTTGTTGACATGAGTACTATTGCCAACAAAGACGGAGGCTACAGTCAAAACCTTGTCGACCATTTAAAGGATCCAGATTTCTTTGATGTAAAGAAATTCCCATTTGCTCGATTGGTCATTTTAAATGTGACCTATGAGAATAAAACACAAATAAAGGTAACCGCCAATCTAATGATCAAAGGAATCGAAAATACCATTACTTTTCCTGCGGAATTAGACTATGAACAAAAGGAAATGTCTGCCAATTTTACGATCGACCGTACTCGTTGGAATATTAGCTATAGCTCTACATCTGTCGGAATCATGAAGGACAAAGCCATCGCAGATGAGATCTCGTTTAAGGTCGAAACACGTTTCAAATAGTACTCTTAAATAAGTGTACGTGTTTTTAACAAATGCTTAACGGTATTATTTTATACCTTTCTCTCGTTAACCAACGCACTTGAAACACGTACATTTATTATGAAAACTTTATTGAAACCCGCTAGGGTTGTATTGCTGTCTATACTGGTAACAGGTATCTACAGCTGTAAGAAAGAAACTGAGACTTCAGAAAAATCACCCGAACTTATGACTAACAATGTCCTGCTGAAAGAATGGACGGGCCCTTATGGAGGCGTCCCCGCCTTTGATAAAATGAATGTTGAAGACATTAAAGAAGCCATTGAGACGGGAATGGAATTGAGCCTTGAAGACATCGACGCCATCGCTAACAATACAGAGGCCCCTACCTTTGAGAATACTATTGAAGAAATGGAGCGCTCAAGCGCCGAATTAAACCGCGTCTTTTCGTATTACGGAATTTTAAGTTCCAATCGATCTTCGCCTGAATTTAGGACCATCCAGGCTGAACTGGCACCAAAACTTTCTGAATACCGATCTAAGATCTCGCAGAATGAGAAACTATTTCAGCGCATTAAAACGGTTTATGACAATTCGCAGAAAAATCCATTGGCTGCAGACCAGCAGCGTGTGGTAGATTTGACCTACAAACGTTTTGAAATGAACGGTGCCAACCTTGATGCCGCTAAAAAAACTCGATACGCCGAGATCAACAAAGAATTATCATCACTGTATACCAAATTCTCTAACAACGTGTTACACGATGAAGAGAACTACGTGACGTTTTTAAACAAAGACCAACTCAGTGGGTTATCGGACGGATATATCAAATCTGCGGCAAAGATTGCGACCGATAAAGGACAAGATGGAAAGTATGCTGTGACAAATACGCGTTCTTCGATGGATCCCTTCCTCACCTACTCTGATGAGCGCGAACTGCGCAAGCAAGTATGGACCAACTACTATTCTCGAGGCGACAACGGAGATGACTACGACAATAACCAGATCATCGCAGATATTTTAAAGTTACGACGCGAACGTGTAGAACTGCTAGGATATAAGAACTATGCCGAGTGGCGCCTACAGGATCGTATGGCGAAAACACCAGAAAACGCTATGAATCTTATGGAGGCTGTTTGGCCTGCTGCCATAGGTCGTGTGGCCGAAGAGGTTGCAGACATGCAAGCCGTTGCAGACAAGGAAGGTGCAAACATTATTATTGAGCCTTGGGACTACCGTTATTATGCCGAAAAGGTCCGTAAAGCCAAATATGACCTGGATAGTGATGAAGTGAAGCAATATTTACAACTTGATAAATTGCGCGAGGCTATGTTTTATGTAGCTGGTCGTTTGTTCAATTATGATTTTAAACCCGTACCAGAAGGAAGCGTACCTGTCTTTCATGAGGATGTGAAAGTCTGGGACGTAACCGATAAAGATTCTGGTGAGCACATAGGTTTATGGTACTTGGATCCTTACGCACGTCAAGGAAAGCGCTCTGGTGCTTGGGCCACAACCTACAGAAGTCATACCACTTTTGATGGCAAGAAAACAGTGCTGGCATCAAACAATTCAAACTTTGTGAAGCCCGCACCAGGCGAGGCCTTGTTGATTTCATGGGATGATGCCACTACCTTCTTCCATGAGTTCGGACATGCGTTGCACTTTTTCTCTTCGAATGTAAAGTATCCTACTCTTAACGGAGGAGTGCGTGACTATACCGAGTTTCAATCGCAATTATTAGAGCGTTGGTTATCTACCGATGAAGTGATCAACAACTATCTCGTTCATAACAAAACAGGAGAACCTATGCCCAAGGAATTGGTTGACAAAATCAAAAATGCTGCCACCTTTAACCAAGGTTTCGGCACGACTGAGTATTTGGCCTCTGCATTAATGGACATGAAGTTTCACCTTGCGGACCCTACCAATATTGATGTAGATAAATTTGAGCGGGAAACACTTGCCGAATTGAAGATGCCTAAAGAACTCCCAATGCGACATAGAACGCCGCACTTCGGACATGTATTTTCTGGGGAAGGATATGCCACTGCCTACTATGGATACATGTGGGCGGACGTTTTGACCAGTGATGCTGCGGAAGCTTTCAGGGAAGCACCAGATGGATTCTATGATAAAGGAATGGCTGATAAATTGGTAAAGTATTTGTTTGCACCAAGAAATGCCATGGATCCTGCTGAAGCCTACCGAAAGTTTAGAGGCCGAGATGCAAAGATCGAAGCGTTGATGCGTGACCGAGGGTTTCCGGTGACTGAGAATTAAAAATGTATAAAAGGAATACTACTGAAAACCAGCTTTTACGAGCTGGTTTTTTTATAGAAATTTCTGAAGGTGTCTTTTAAAATAAGTAGCACTATCTGAAGCACTCTGCATCGAATTGTGCTTAAAGTTTCCACCTTGTTCTATATAATAGAATTCTAGACCAGATTCTTGAGGATCTGGAAGAATGCTAAGATAATCAATAGAACCATTTCCCAGTTCGGTATAATCCCTCGTTACTTTGTCCATGTCTTTAATATGCCACATTACAAAGCGACCTTTTTGTTTGGCCACCCATTCTTTTGGAGTTACTTTCGAAGAATGCATCACCCAATACAAATCCATTTGTAACTTTACAGTAGCAGGATCGGTATCTCTTAGTATGATATCATAGCCATTTTGTCCGTCGTGGTCGTCAAACTCATAACCATGATTGTGATATGCAAAGCCAAGTTTAGCTTTGGTAACCCACTCTCCTATCGCATTGAGTCGTTCTGCAAGTAATTTGTAATGTTCTAGATTACGATATTCTGGTGCCAACCATGGCCAAGTAATATAGCTTTTGTCTAGTGCTTTGGCACCTACAATGCACTGCTCAGTGTAGCGTTTTAGTTCATCAATCGGTTTGGTCAGAAACTCAGAAAAGCCATAATGACCGCTGGAAGCCGAAAGTCCAAGATCTTCAAGTATTATTCGAAATTCTCTGGCATCATATCCGTAATACGTTCCTTTGTCAACATCGTAGCCGTAGGTCTCTAGGTCTTCATAACCAAAGGCGGCAACCCTATTCAGGGCATCTAGTGGATCTCGTTCCATCGCATCTCGTACGGAGAAAAGTTGCAGGCCCATCTTGTACTTTGGTTTTTCAGAGCATGCCCAAAAAGACGTGGGAACAAAAGCTGCTGACAAGGCCAAACTTGATCGTTTGATAAATGTGCTGCGTTTCATGTTTTTAAAGATACGCCTTTGCAACAACATCGGTAAAATAAAAAGACCCGTTTTTAAACGGGTCTTGACACATCTGATGATGTTAATTAATTTTGGTCGCAGGTAGTTACCGTAATAGGAACATATAGCGGAAGTGGAGTCCATACCCAATGCCAAGAAGTGGTGGTAGTACAATCACCAGCATCTGGCCCTGGTATATCATCTTCTCCGTCGTTCGCCATCATTGATGGTCCTGCCAGCATAGAAGCTGCAAATAGCACTGTCAAAAAAATTGCTTTGATCTTTCTCATAAAACTGATTTAAAATAAGCACCTACTCTATTGCATAGGATTTTCGGTTCACTCCTGTAATTGATTTAAAAACAAGATATTAACCGATGACCATATATGAAACAGTGATCTAATAAGCGATGGAGAGTTTTTAATAATCGTGTACAATGGGTTACTATGGAACAATCTTTGTTAAGAAAAAAAGAAAAATTTCCGATGACAGCAACCAAGAATCTTCTATCAGTATTAGTGTTATTATACCTCATGAGTATTTCTTTAAATGCTCAAACCAATGGAACTAATTACACTGACTCATTAAACTTAAGAATCGCAAAAGTTGAAAATAGTCTTAGCCCTTTGGTACTAACTAAAGGAAAGCCTCTTTGGAATATTGAAGAACGTATGAAAAAGTATAATATCCCTGGGCTTAGTCTGGCTATAATTAATGATTATAAAATTGAGTGGGCCAAAGGTTACGGGAAAACTGATAATTCAAAAGATAACAAGGTAACTCCAGAAACTGTTTTTCAAGCTGCTTCGATGAGTAAATTCGTGAATGCTGTGGCTTTGATGAAATCAAGAGAATCTTCACAGATCAATTTGGATGTAGATATAAATACACTTTTAAAAACCTGGCAGCTAAACTATAACAAAAATCAACCAATCACATTACGTCAATTACTAAGCCATTCGGCTGGTTTGTCAACTCACGGTTTTAGTGGTTATAAGGGTAGTGAAAACTTGCCCAATATGGTTGAGATATTAAATGGTGAAAAACCAGCAAACTCTGATAAAATAAAGCAAATTCTGTCACCTAATGAAAAGTTCAAATATTCAGGTGGAGGGACTACGATTTCTCAACTAATACTGATGGATAAAGCCAATTCGACTTATGAGCGTTTTTTACACGAAAAAATATTTGACCCTTTACAAATGACGAATTCGTTCTATTCAATAGAATTTGATAAATATCCAGATGACATAGCAATTGGTCATTCAAGCAAAGGAAAGCGTCTAAAGAATAATTATAATATATATCCCGAATCTGCAGCAGCTGGTTTATGGACGACACCTACTGATTTAGCTAAATTGATCATTGACATACAAGTAAGCTTGAAAAACGAAGCTGGAAAAATCCTTTCTAAAGAATCAAGTAATGAATTAATCAAACCTACATTAGAAAACAGCAATTCAGCTTTAGGAGTATTTATCGAAAAGGAAAACGGAACATTATATCTACAACATTCTGGCTCTAATAAAGGGTTTAGAGGAAAGTTCTATTTCAGCGCTGATCATGGAAATGGAATCGTCATTATGGTGAACGGAACAAACACAAAAATTATAGAAGAAATTATAAGAAGTGTTGCAATGGTGTATAATTGGGCTGGACATGAAAGGTTCACAGTTTCGGAAGAATTAGACCAAAAAGATGTTAATTTAAGTACATATACTGGAACTTATATACGTGAAAACAGAGAGGTCGAAGTCACTCTTAAAAAAGGAAGGTTGATTTTGACAGAAAAAGGAAAATGGAGTTCTAAATTAACGCCTCTAAACACATCTAAATTTGTAATTGACATTGTAAAACCAAAAGCTACCATTGAATTTATCTTTGATAGCAATGATTCAGTAAGTAAATGTATACTCAAACAAGGTGAATCAACCGAATGGATAAAAAAGAGCTGAACCAATAAAGAAGATGTCGCACATGCTTTAAGCTAAAATTTAGCTATTTAACCAGATTTTGAAATCAGTGGTTTTTTGTCTGCTTACAATAAATTCCTGATCTCTTGAATGATCTACCGATAGCTTTACACGATGATTGAAGTATGGGTCAATTTTCGAAATGGCGGTCTTGGCCACGATCTGTCCTCGGTTGATTCGGTAAAATTGATTGGCATCTAACGACTCAAATAAGGCGTCCATGGTTTCGTCAATGATAAAGCGTTTTCCAACGGTGACACCAAAGGTGATACTGTCTTCAGAATAGATGTACAATAATTCGGTAACCTTGAGCTGCACAAAACCGTTACCGTCTTTCACCAGTATACCTGTTCTTTTTTGCGGTGCCTGAACTGTACTTAGTAGTTGCCTCAAAACAGCTGGGTCAATGGAAGGTTGCTTGTTAGACCGAGTGAATTTGTTGAGCGCCAACTGCAAATCTCCTTGCTGAACTGGTTTTAAAAGATAGTCTACACTATTCACTTTAAAAGCTTGAATCGCATATTGATCAAAGGCTGTTGTGAAAATGATAGGCGCTTCGGTTTCTACCTTCTGAAATATCTCAAAACTAAGTCCGTCGGCCAATTGGATATCCATAAAAACAAGCTCTGGCACCGGATTGCCCTTAAACCATGACACTGCATCTTCGACCGTGTCAATGATATCCAACAACTCGAAATCAAAGTCACAACCTGTTAGCAATTGCTTCAGTTGACTGGCTGCGCGTGGTTCATCTTCAATGATCAGTATTTTCATTAGGAGTTATTTGAGGAATTGATACTAACAATGGAAGTGCTACAGAGAAGCGCGTTTCGTCGTTTTTGATATTTACGGGAACATTCGAAATCAATTCATATCGTTTTTGAATATTTTGAAGTCCAAGTTTCGTCGAAGGCAGTTGTGTAGACTTGGGTTGTATATTATTTTCAACCACCAACGTTTCGCCTTCAACCCATACATCTATCGATAGAGGTTTGGATTTTGAAACTACATTGTGCTTGATTGCATTCTCTAATAGAAGCTGAAGGCTCATCGGCGCCACCATTTTATTCAATGAACTTTCAGGAAGATTCCAGTTCACTTTGAGGTTTTCACCAAATCGTTCTGACTGAATATGCATGTATGCCTTAGAGAACTTGAGTTCATCTCGAAGTGCTATGGTATTCACATTGTTCGACTCAAGAATAAAGCGATACACATCGGCCAATCGATTTACAAATTCCTTTGCGTCTTCTTTTGGGTTTTGGTCTATGATGTCTCTGAGGGTATTCAAACTATTGAAAAAGAAATGTGGTTGTGCCTGATTTCGCAGGGCTTCCAATTGTGCCTTGACCATTATCTGTTTGGTTTGTTCTTCCTCCCTAATCGATTTTTTAAGCTTTACATAGAAGTAGACGGCCTCATACATCGCAATGACCATCATACTAATCAACAGTACAGGTAGCAGCACTCTAGACCGTTCGATGGGGTTGTATTGGTCTCCTAGGCCAAAGAAAAGCAAGGTGTTTCCGAAGTAATCCACCGATAGGACCGTCACTAGCAATGCGAAGAACAAAATCATCACGCGCTTCATGGTTTGCTGGATCGCTGGATATTTTTTTCTTAGAAAAATGATCATTACTCGTGTGATGAACCAATAACAACAAGAGAAGAAAAGCGAAACACTCCAGTTGATGACTGCCTCTCCAAAAGGATATCGAGAAAACGAATTGGCAAAGAGGTAGTCAGTAACAAAGCTTAGAATGAAAATACCTATAGCAGTGAACCAAAGGTCGTTGAATCCCAAATATTTCATTCGTTTCTCTTTGTTGAATAACATCTGCTGGTATTTATAGGTTGATCAATGGCATGCCTTGTTTGGCTTGATAAAAGGTGTGACCGATCCAGGCTGCATACAACAATGCGAAAGCGGCAGTGGCAATAATACGCTTTCTACTGACCGTGTTCCATTTTTTGGTCATCCATAATGCGAATAACGGAATTATTTGAATGGCATGCAATCCGAAGAAGTGGGCTACTCTCAAATCTCCAGCTATGGTGCTCCAGTTTAATAAAGGTATTCCATCACCTCCATCGGCCACACCCACATTGTGCGCCATCTGGCTGATCATCTGCCCTCCTACCCAACTACCAAATATCACAATCAACCATCCTAGGAGTATGGCAATTTGAACGGATTTGGGAACTTTTAGCTTCAATCTTACTGAATCAATGGCAAACAATACCATGATCAATACATTAACCGCAATGAGAATACCCATGGCGGCAAAAAGCATTCCGTCATATGCCGAACTCACGTTATAATGGGACTGAACTCCTCTATACGCTTGAGAAAAAATGATGATGATCTCGAACAGTAAAGACCAAGAAACAATGTTGTTTATAATGTTCTTCTTAATACGACTGTAAGGATACAGAGTAATAAGAAACCCAACGGTCAGTGTATAGATTCCTGTAGAAATGGCAAACTTTAAGGGCTTGATCCAAATATTCACACCAACTAGGGTGCGATCGTCAATAAAGATCCCGATGAGGCTTCCTAAGGCCATTAAACCGTTGACCATGACGATCCAAAAAAGGATCGGACTTTCTTTTTTTACGGTACTGAGAACGCGACGTACTAATTTCATGACTGTTTGTTTTTGATTGATTTGATGATGATGAAAAGTAAAAAGCCTACAGGACCAAGCATGAAGGTGCAAAGCAGACAAGGAATGATGATGAGATGATGAACTCTCACTGTACGATTCTCGTTAAGGATCCACATCCCTATCAGAAGGTCAAAAGCTAAATAGTGCACCCAACCTGCTATTACAGCATTTTCAATGGTGAACAGCCCCATTACTGAAGAAAGGTTTCCAAAATCAGGAAATCCTTCGCTTTGAATGGTTAATGCGATATATACGGCATAGACCAATGACAATAATATGGGAACTAGTTTTGTATCTATCAAGAATCGGGTTACCTTCCATTTCGGTGCAATGATCATTAAGAGCCACATGGGCATTGCTATAAAGTTGGCAAGAGAAAAAACTTCTGTGGGTGTCATAATTGCTGTTTTGTGGTTGATTATGACACAAATGTTGGTGAATACAGAAAGAAAATGAAGGCACTTCTGTTGAATCGTCGTAAAGCACCCTTGAATTGTCTCCCCCTTTTAGATTCAACATGCTTATAACAAAAAAACTCCCAAGTCTTTCGACATTGGGAGTTCTTTATTCTTGACAATTAGTTTATCCTACAAAACCAATCTTGCTGTGTTCGCCGTCACAATAGGGTTTATTGGCCGAAGCGCCACAACGACAAAAGGCCGTAGTCCGCTTTTTGGTCTCTACATTGCCGTCGCTGTTGGTGACCTCAAGGGTTCCATTGACCAACAAAGGTCCGTTTTCTAAAACTTGCACTTTTATGTCTGCGGAAGCCTCAACCTCGGTTGGACCTGTGCTATTCATGTAATAGCTTAACGCACCCGACGGACAGGTATCTATTTGCGCTTTCAACGCTTCGGTGGAAGCATTTTCGACTTGAATCCACGGTTTTTCGTTCGGCTTATACACCTCTGGCAGTGCTTTGACGCATGCCGCCGCATGAATGCACGTTTTTGGCTTCCAAACAATGGTCAACTCGCCATTGCTATACTCTTTGATGATTTCTCTTTCCATATCGTTTTTGTTGTGTTATTTGATCTCTTCATGACCGTCGGCATGCAAGGCAAACCGTCCCTTATCTCTTGGATGCACTTGCTCCTGTTCTGGCCAGGGCCAACCTCCAAATTGGGTCTTACGGTAATCGGCATACGCCTCTCTGATTTCGGTCTCTGTATTCATAACAAACGGACCGTATTTGACAACTGGCTCTCCAATAGGTTTTCCTTGTAATATGAGTAGACGCCCTTCGATATTGCCATTTTCTAATAGGACATCTGCATCAGGGATTACTTCAATTGAATGATAATTGCTCACTGCTTCGCCATCTACTGAGAGTTGCGCTCCTCTATAAAAATACAACGTTCTGTTGACATCTTTACTAGCTGCGGCTGGTAATTCCCATTTCGCATTGGGTTCCATCGTAATCGTTAGGATGCTTACTCCATTCTCGGGATTGGCAGCCCAAGAATCTGGTGTAGGGCTAGGTGCTTGTATTTTTCCTAGATTTCCTGCGACGACGTCGATGGTTGTTGTATTGCCATTTTCATCCGTATTTGTGATGGTAGGTACCATATCATTCCACAGCATCTTGAAATGCGGCTCTACAAATTTGCTTGCCTTCGGAAGGTTTAACCATATCTGAAAAATTTCGAGCGGATTTGCTTTGTCATCGTGCACCATCGGAAACATCTCAGAATGCTGAATCCCTTTACCAGCTGTCATCCACTGTACATCCCCTTCTCCGAAGCGTCCAGCGCCTCCCAATGAATCTGTATGGTCTACGAAACCTTCTTTATTGATAGTAATGGTTTCAAAACCTCGATGCGGGTGGTACGGAAAACCTGGCACATGACTGCCATGATACATACGGTATCCATCCTTTAAGGTAAAATCTTGCCCGATAATCCTTCCGCTTAACTCTGAATCCGGAAGTCCTTGCTGTGCATCCCCTTTTGGATACTCGTCCCTGTGGTGTGCACAAAATAAAAATGGGTCACGGGTTTCCCAAGGAAATCCCAATGGCTGTGTTCTTAAAACGGTTTTTGTCTTCATAGCTAATAATACTGTTTAAAACTATTGTTGTTGTAAACAAATGTTTGTGTAAAATTTTTACGATCTGATTTTGTTTAAGATACGCCTTAATAATTCTGCTTCCTCATTAGAGATTTTGTCTTCAAAAAAATTGAAAGAAGCCTTTTGCGCATGCTTACGAATTTCAAAGTAGGTCGTAATGCCTTCTTCTGTGGCGGTAATATCAATCTTTCTTCGATTGGTATCACAGGTTTTACGGGCCACTACCCCTTTCTTTACCATTCGGTCTATCAATCTTGTCAGATCGGGACTTGAAACCACCAATTTGCTTTTCAGCGTTTTGGCGTCCATTGGTTCAGGATGGTTTCTGACCAATAAACTCAATACGTTCAATTGAGAATGCGTAAAGTTGAAAGGTTTCAACGCTTCTTTGATTTGACGCTCTAAGAGACTTGCGGTTTTAAAGAAACTTGCATGGCTTTTTGCAAAACTACTTTTGGCATCTTCTTGAAAGATCTCTTTGTTCATACAAACAATAGTTGTTTACAACAACAAAAATACAACATACTACTCTAATAACCAAATTTTGCCATTTTGTAGGGTTCTTAAAGAGACAACGCCCAAAGTCTATTATCTCTGGGCGTCGACCACTAAACTATAGTTGGTATTTCATTCTACTTAACCGACCATACAGAATAGCTCTTTGGTGGTACTTGGATCTTTACCCATTTACCTCCTTGCGTCACAGGTTCCCAGTTAGAGTGTCCCGTATAGTCCTTGATTCGGGTATTGGACCAGTTGGTCTCTACCCATCGTTCTTGCCAATGATTGGCATTATTGATATAGACGACGATTCCGGGGCCGTTATGTCCGTTTCGTCTTGCTACGTACTCATCGTTATCAGTATATAAGATCGACGTGTTTCCGCTTGCCAAGTTATTATGGATCCAGATCAAGTTGTTCAAGCGTTCTTTGTTTAGCCATTCTTCATAATCCCTGTAAAAGATCGTAGGGTATCCTTCGTGCGTCAAGATATACGCATAGGCCAACATCTTCCCGTTATAGATCTCATCAGTATCGTGATTGGTCACGAAGGTTACGGCCTTCATCGCGTTTCGTTTCCAGAGCATATCGTCATTGAGTCTGTTTAAATTGTTTCCTTCAAAGGCATCTCTCATACGATAGTAACATGCAAAATCGAAAGCACTTACTTCGGCTTGTCCTGACCACCAGTCTAGCGTTGCTGCATTTCCGTCCCAGTACTCCCCTACTGAGAATCCGCCAACTGTATTTTTCCACTCCTTTACGACCCAAGGTCCAAAACCCTTTACATAGTCAAATCTCCAGCCGTCAAAGCCCATGACATTCTTGTAATACTGTGCAACAGAATTCGGAGTTTTCCATAACCAATCTTGAACATAGCTTTTGCTGTGACTGAGATCTGGAAATCCACCAAATGAACCTTCGTCATTGTTTTGGCTATCGTTTGGATGGAAATCATAATAGGTACGATTAAACTTGCCAGACATTGGTTGGTAGTCGGTCCAAGTGTCTGTTCCTGTAAATGGGTTGGCCTCTAGATTACCACCACTATTGTGATTGATGACAATATCGGCAATCACACTGAGTTGATTGTTGTGTGCGGCATTGATCAACGACTGAAGTTCGGTACGCGACCCGAAACGGGTTTCAGTACTTCCCATTTGGTTATACTCACCAAAATCGAAATAATCAAAAGGGTCATATCCCATAGAATACGGACCGTTCTGTGCTTTGGATGCTGGTGGTAGCCAAATAGCATCAACCCCGGCATTGCTCCAATCGGCAACCTTGGATTCGACGGTTTGCCACCATGTACCTCCAGAAGGTACGTCCCAATAAAACGCTTGCATCATTACGCCAGAACCTATTGGTTTCAGGTTGGTTCGACTTGTTCTTGAAACCTCTTGAACATTCTGTGATGCAGACGGTTTATGAGGGACTTCGTCTTTGCCGCAGCCAATTAGCAGAAGTAGGCTAAGGGCAATTGTTGTCAATAGATAAGAGTTTGGTCTTTTCATAATTAAAAGGTTTGATTTCCCTTCAAGTTATGAGGACCATTTTGTTTGAAAAAACGAAAACGAACACTACAACGTTTTCGTGTTGACAATTACCTTAGGAGATCGATGAATTACACGTTTTGGGTTAAAATTACAAAGTGCTTTATCTAAAAAGAACACTAGTGATTATTCGGGTACATTGAACTCATCCTTATTTGGCAGCAAAGGCCCATGCTGCTATCTGAGGATCCATGATCAGCGTACGGAATCCTATGGGCATCTTAAAAATTTTCTGATAAATACCTCCTGAAAGAATTTTTTCATTTTGACCCATGCATTTGTAAACGGCACCGTTCAGTTTTTCCGCAGCTTTATCTCCTGATTCTTGGTCGTTTTCATACAGTTCGATCAGTTCATTTCTAACACTTCTTATTTCTTCTCTCTGTGTGAGCAGATCATCGGCTTGAGTGGTCGATATTTCACCATCAGATAGTTCATCCCATAACTCCCTATATGTAGTAATTTCATTTTTATAAATAATATCCTTGTTTGTTTCACTACCTAAATACGGATGCGGGTCGTCTCTCCAATTGGGATAGCAGGTTTCAAGAATTTCAAAAAACTTATAGGCTCCTTTCGTATCAATAGCTGATAGACCGTACGCTCCATATAGAAAGAAAGAAAGACTCCAGCCAAATGCTTGATCTACGATGAGCCCCGCAGGAAACATAATTCTATTGGCCGCCTGATGACATACACCGTCAATTCCGTAACGCATTCCGGCCATCCCTCCGGCAGGTCTTATGTCAATAGCACGCTGCGAGATACAATCACTAATGTTTCCGTCGCACTCTCCTGTTGTTAATTCCCTTCCTCCTTCATACGCTCCTCCGCAAGGCCAGAGGTATTCGTAACCTGTTGGTTGATCTTTGCCGCTTACGTAGGTATGATCCGCTTTGCCTTCTAATTCTTCGAGTACCGCATATAATCCGAATGCTTTAATCGTATGTGGCCCCTTGTGTTTTTTGTACGGTTCTGTATGTGTATAAATTGCACCAAATTTGGGAGCAGACACGGTAATGATAATCAAAGCTTCTATGGGTTTAACTTCTAATCGAACCTTGAATGGCAAATTGAGTATTGAAAATTTTCTTGTCTGTTCATTTATAAGATTGCCAGGGCCAACTTCAAAAAAATACCTTTGTTTTTCAAAACCTCTTTTTGCCAATTGTCCTTCAAACGTTACGTCAACGTCAATTTTAGCATGCGGATGCGTATAGTCTACTTCTCCTTCGATGGTCACTCGATGCTCTAAAGGCCATGTCTTTACATGAATGGGTTTGGGATTGATTGGAACTTTCATATACTGCCTTTTATAAAGTTGTAATAAATGCAGGTTATATCTATCAGGATAGACATCAATCAGAACTTGCTAATAAGAGAGGAGGTATCACCTCTTTACCACTCTGTAATATATATTTCCTTTGTTTTCGTGAAAGAATATTTTTAGCAAGTAGTTCCCAGAATTTACATTGGAGATGTCCAATTGCGTTTCTGTAGAAGGGTCTATTTTTTTATTGAGAATTTGTTGTCCTAAAAGATCATATAGTATGACCTGTTGCACGTGTTCTTTTGCCTTTAAATTCAGTATGTCATTGACAGGGTTTGGATAGATAAAAGCAGTTTGCCCTATGGCATCATCAAGGCCAAGTACAACATCGTTTGTGACAGTTAGTACTTGATTGGCTGCTACGTCTTCGACAATAGTGACCGTATTATCGGGCCATTCAACGCGTACTTCTTCAATCGTAGTTTGACTGGCCACTCCAAAATAGGCTTCTGCAGGCTCTTGTCCGTAGAAACTGGTTCCGGCAGAAATGAGCCTCATACACGTGTTGCTTCCGTAGGTAATCTTTACAACAGCACCAATGGCAAAATGATTGTTTCCATTCATTCGAGGCTTTATCACCAAATAGTTTCCTGGGGAAGCCGTAGCATCCAAACCATTCTCGTACAATCGCGCCGGCGTTAAATCCGTGCCGTTTTCTTTCAGTGTCTGTAAAAGGTCCATGTCTCCATCGCGATCCATATCAAAGGCCAGAAGGCTTGTGGCATCTAACATATCGTCAAAATTAGAGCTCACAGATATGTCTTGAAAGTTTCCGTTGCCTTGATTCAACCAAAGGTTGGATCGATCCACACTCCAATTGGGCGGATTCCATCCGTTGGTGGCGGCTAAGTCAACCCAACCGTCATTATTAACATCAAAGAAAGTAGTTCCCCAATCCCAGCCGCTGGCTCCTACTCCTAGCGTGTTTGAATTTTCGGTAAACCCTAAGGTTCCTGTAGAAGCAATATTGTTGGTCAGTAACATATTATGGCGAAGTGATCCGTTATCGTTTCTGGAGATATTGGTAGCGTACATGTCCATATCACCGTCGTTGTCATAATCAGCAATGGTCAACCCCATCTCGTTGTAGGCATGGTCAGCGCCATAGGTCGATGCCGATTCGGTAAACGTACCATCTCCGTTATTAAGCCAAAGTTCATTTGGGTTATAATCGACAGTACAGTAAATGTCCATCCAACCGTCGCGGTCAAAATCATAGAACATAGGCTGCCAGCGAAATATCTCGGTTGCGCCATCTAGTCCACTGCTCACACTAATATCTGTAAAGGTTCCGTCACCATCGTTGAGGAACAAGGTCACCTCTGCACCATAGATGGCAATCAGCAAATCTAGAAATCCATCATTATTGATATCGGCAGCGGCAATGCCTCCGATGGCTTTTTGCACAGCTGACACGTTGTATTTATTTCCGAAGGTAATTCCGGCACTAGTGGTCACATCTGTGAAATTCCCGTTGGATCCTTGCTGATAAAGTACGGCTGTTACTCGGTCGGCACATGAACTTGCACCGTAGCAATCCCCAATCAAGAATAGATCCAGACGGTCGTCTCCGTCATAATCGAACCACAATGAGGTTCGTACGCGCATTGTTGATGTAATGCGTAGTGCGCTGGTCACGTCTGTAAATTGTCCATTTCCATCATTTCGGTAGAGCTGACTTATCTCTCCTACTTCGGTTCCGACGAAAAAATCGATATCTCCATCATTGTCGTAATCTGCTGCGGAAGCTCCGCTACCAAAAAGTGGTGTAATATTGGTGACTGCTGAAATCCCTGCTGTTGACGTAACATCTGTAAAAGAGGGTGTTTGTGCCGAAGCACCCCAAAAACAAGTGATCAGGAAAAGAAGAATGTAGTAGTTGCGCATGTTGTTGTTGTTTGATCGGTATCTCCTGCATCTATCAAGCTTCCTTCAAATATAACGCATATATTTTACAGCACATAACTTGTTAACAGTCAATACTCCTTATTGAGTTTCAAATTGGTTGGGAACAATGGTACGAAACGTCAAGTTGATTCTGGGGCGTGTTACTTTCTTGGTGGGTGGCAATCGATGTAGCCAGTGATCTTGCGTTTCATCTTTCATGACCAATAGGCTTCCGTGTTGAAGTATTACTTCAACTTTTTCTTGTGAGCCCTTGTGTTTAAAGGCAAACTTGCGCTCTGCACCGAAGCTTAGAGAAGCGATAGCACCGTGTTTCTTTAGGTCTTTTTCTGCATCGCTATGCCATGCCATTCCTTCTGAGCCGTCGTGATACAAGTTCAATAAACACGAATTGTAGGTCTCCCCTGTTCTTTGCTCAACTACCTGTTTTAATTGCTGTAGCTCTTTGGTCCAATAAAGCGCTTTTTTGGTCACCTTCGAATAGGTATACGAAAAAGGAAATTCTCCGTACCATGCTACTTTTCGCTTGGTAACAATGCGTTTTCCGAAGATGATGGCTTCGTCATTTCGCCATTCTATATTGTGAAGTAGATTTTCGTAGTAAGAATCAGCGGTCTTTCGGTCAAAAGCAAATCCGTAGTAATGCACGGTTCCGTCCTTTGGAAGCCAATTGGTCTTGCTGTCTGCTGTTTGATTAAAGAGATCCATGCTGGTTTGATCGATCTTGTAAAGATAAAAAGGAAGTCTTAAAAGAACGGTTAGAAACCGAGAATCATTTCTTCTTTGCCAGTTCTTTGGCCATCATTTTGTCTTTCCATTCAAGCGCTTCTTCCATATCTTGAAACACTTCAAAATGTTTTCCGAAGAAAAGTTCTTCAAAACTGGCCATCGCTTTTTTTATGGGTTCATCTGATACTACTGCAAACCCAATAAGATTAGAGATTTTAGTGGTTTCTACATAGATCATTGGGTTGACCGAATATGAGTTTTTTCGATTGGTGATGTACATGAACGGACGATTTTTAAAATAGGCCTGTGACAGTAGTACAAGAATATCGTTGTATTCGGGCATGACCGTGATGCCCTCCTTCATGGTGGCGATGACACAATCTCTGTGCAATTCTAAGGAACAAAAACTCAACTCGCATTTCATCTTTTCAAATAGTTTTAGGACTTTTTAAGGTACTGAAATTTGCTGGTTTTTTGAAATATTTTCTGACAAAGCGCCCCATTTTTTGGATGAACGACCTATTAACCAGCTCAAGTGTAAATAATTAACTGACAGGCTTTTACATGTTTTCGAGTATTCAAATGAATAAAACAAAAGGAGCAGGTTCTACGTAAACGAACCCGCCCCTTTTTCATCAATCAACCGTAGTGGTGTTTTTGCTTATTCTGTAAGCATTTGATATTGCGATATTTCTTCTTCGGTCATATAGTGGATATCGGCTGCAGGTGCAGCATTGATCGTAAAGAAATAGAAGTCTCTTGACCATTGCTCAGTAAATCCAAGGCTTTGATAGTATTGTATATAGCGTTGGTGTTCTGAGCTATCCTCAGGAAAATCGGTGGCTTCGGCTCCTTGACCATCAGACCATGAATGCACGCCGATCATAGTGTTGTTTCCTCTTGTTCTTTGTATTCCTGCCAAGAAGAAATCTACGCCACCCGAAGCAATCATTCCATTATCTAGAATATGTGTGTTGATCTGCTTTTCATTAAGTAATCGCCCAACTTGTACGTTGATCTCATCATTACTCGACCCTGGAACATCCCCCATATTGATCAATTTGATATTCGGGTGTCCTGATAACATATTTCTAAAATCTCTTAGCGTTCGACTTTTGATCTCGCCATTCATCGTCACGGTCTCTCTATCAGGTTGAACCGTAAAGATGTCAAAGGTAAAGGTGTTCGAAAAGTTTTGATTGTCATCATCCGAACTGCATGAAACTGTCAAGAGTCCAATGCTCAAAACGAGCATTAGTAGTTTAATTCTGTGTATCGTCATTGCTTTCATAATCTTTGATTTTGTTTTATTTAATGATCTGCGTTGCTATTTCCCATTTCTCGATCTCTGGCAGATCCATCCAGTGCATCTCGCCTGCAGGAGCGGCTTCTAGGGTACGGAAGTAGAAATCAGGTCCGTCCTTACCCAAACACATGGTGAAATAAGCGATTTGATATTGATGAGCTGGATGGTCCTTAGAAAGGTCGTCCGCTGAAATTCCGTCACCGCCCCATGAATGAATGCCCAACTGAGCTCCCTTGGTAATAATGCGCTCTTTTCCAGCACAAAATAGATCCACGCCCCCAGAAGATATCTTACTATCTGCCAGCACTAGTGTCGTTAGACCTGCTTCGCGAACGATTCTGCCCGTGTGCATGTTCACTGCGTCATTGATCGACCCCGGTACATCTTGTAGCACAATGGTTTTCACTTCTGGATGGTTAGCTATCAACTCTTTGAATTGCTTGTAGGTCTTGGTTCCCAGTGTACCGTTTAGGTATACTTTGTCACCTTTGATCTCAAGTGTCGTATCTCCCATACCGGCAAGGGCTTCACCCGCAGTCATTTTGTATGTCAATGATTTTCCTCCATTCATAGGTTCGAGCGTACCATTGATGCTAAACTTTTCTTCATCATCTCCTACATTCTTTACTTGAGCCATTCCAGCAGCCATAATGAGGGAAGGGATTTTCGCCTGATCGGCTTCATCCATTTCTAAAAGATTTCCTTTAAAAAGCATTGCCTCTGCCTGAAACGATTTCTTTTCTCGTTTTGATAAAGGTGCTATTTGAAGCAGTGTTCTTTCCTCTGTACCTTCCTTGAATGTGGTGATTATGATTATTTCGTTCGACTCGGTATCGATCTCTGGAAAAAAGAAACCAATGTCATGCGCTTTCCCATTAAGGGTCAAACCATAATCTTTGACCATATTTAATTGCTTCTCGACCTCGGCATCAATATTTTCTTTTGAAATACCCTCATCAAATTCTTTAAAATTGGCCCAGCACTTTCCTTTGTACCAGTAGCCATCTTTTTTCTCACAAGCTTCCTTTGTGGTTACCTTGTAGGTCTTTGTCACCTCTTTGAGGCTTTGTGCGTGGCTTTGACACCCCCATAACATGAGTATGGTTGCGGCGATCAATCCCGTCTTTATATGTTTTATCATTGTCTTTGCTTTATTGTTTATTCTTCTTGAAAGCTTCCCGTAGTGTATAAAATGTGAGTAGTATAAGTCCTGGAAGAATGATCAACCGGTCCATTCTCATCATAGGTTGATCCTTAGTATCTAACCATTTAGATAATTCTATTTCCCAAAGCAGAAATATGACCCAGATCATCACTATACTCATGATCAACACTGACTTTTTCATGATCTACTGTTTACGTGAATTTCTTCGGAAGCTTTTATTTCGTTATTGAACCAGTCGTTTGAATATGTATCGTGTAACGAAGATGCCATCGCCATCTTGTTCACCGGCATCACTTTCGACACCGCTAACAACAAAGGCAAGGTCCCATCCATTTACGGCCATGTCATTTAATTTAGAAGTGATCACAGCGTCATTGGCTGCAATATTCTGAAAACGAATTCCTCCTAGGTTATAGAAGTTGAGGAGTTTGGTCTCTTCAAAGTTCTTGACACGAATGTCCTTTCGTTTGGATTTATTTCTTCCGTTACTGTCTTCGCTACGACTAGAGGTAAATGCTTTATAGTCTCTTTCTTCGGAAGCTGAAACCAGTCGAGAACGGCCCAAACCACTCGGAATGATCGATTCGACACTTGTCACTACTTTGAATTCATATTGTTGTGCTTCTGCTGAAAAAACAGCGACTATACATACGAAGAGAATTAAAATTGCTTTTTTCATAATGTTCTTGTTTTATGTTGTTAATTCTGAATGGTACAAAGATGTGACCACGAACAAAATGAAAGGTCTAGATCCTGTCATTGGGAGTCTAGAAAACGGTATTCTGGACTACATTGCAGAATCTTGGACTCCGAATTTAAATGAATATCACCCGTTTTTATAGGCGTTTGGAGTAAGATTGGTAAATTTTTTGAACACGCTAAAAAATGAAGCCTTTGAGCTAAAACCGGCATCATAGGCGATGCCTAACATACTTAGATTGTTGTATTCGCTGTCCTTTAGAAGTTTCTTGGCTTCCTCAACGCGATAGTAATTTACAAATTGATTAAAGTTTTTTCCAGTGGTTGTATTAATGAGTTGCGATAGTTTTCGTTGGGGTATGTCTGATGCTTTTGATAGATCAGACAATGATAGATTGGATTCTTTATACAATTCGCCCTCTACCATTAAATCAACTAATTTTTGGTAATCAGCATCTTCGAATTCTTGGGTTTCATTTTCTGAACCGTCTATGGTCGTGTCTTCTAATGCTTCCTCTTGACCACTCCCCTTTTCTCCAATGATCTTTGATTGTCGAAGTCCTGAGAGGCCTATCCAGAAAATAAACGTGACATTGATCGCTGCCAAAACGGGATATGTGTAGGTGTCAAAAAAGGACGCTTCTTGAAAAGCTTCAATGACCCAAAGAAAGTGAAAGCACAATATGAAAAGAATGACGCCTTTTGCCCAGTTTAAGAGTTTGCCTTCGGTATTTGAATAGTAGTTTTCGATGCGCTTCCGATTTCGGGCAATGTGTCTAAGGATACGTACCACATAATAAATAGAATATGGCAAGGCCAATAGTTCCAAAAGTGCTATAGACACCCCAAGGGCATTCTCAGTTTTCCATACCTCGACCTTATATTCCGTAGGAAAAAAGAAAATGACGGCATATAACACAAACTCTGCTATTCCCGGCCATAGCACGACAAGAATGTCCTTTTTCTTCAACAGATTTCCTGTGATGCGCTTTACATATAGATAAAACAGCGGAATCGTCAGGTATAAAAAATTAATAGGAAGGAAATGCCAGTTTGGATAGAGGTCTAAAACCCGTAGGTCTTCGAGCACCGCATTTAACAGTTCAAAACTGTATGCAATAAGAAACAGGCCAAGAAATAATGTGGGTTTTTGCTTTTTGCTTTCTACGACGAGTATGGCGCCCAAAAACAGACCTTGTACCAATCCGAGTACATCGATCATGCTTGTTATGTTGTAGTTAATGCCTTCCAAGTCGTTAAGGGGTAAGCCCAGTAAAAATAGTAAATAGTTGCAAAAATGACCTTTCTCATAAACAAATGATACCTACTGCTTTATTTTTGCATTGTATATACGACGATTCTTCTTGAAAAACATAACAGCAAAACTTGTATAAAATGCAACATACGACCCTGAAAATTCAAAATCTTAAATGCGGAGGCTGTGCTAACACTATAGAAAAACGCTTGGAAACATTTGAAAAGATTCAAAATGTATCGATAGCTGTTGAAGCCTCAGAAATCAGCATCACCCATACAGATTCACTATCGCTGGACGAAGTAAGGAGTGCTCTGGTAAAACTAGGGTATCCCATTGATGGAGATGACAACCCCACACTTACCAAGGCCAAATCATATGTTAGTTGCGCCATTGGAAGGCTCTCATAAACAAAGAACCCCGAGAAATTTCTCGAGGTCCCTTTATTTACTATTTAGGTGTTGGATCAGTTCTTTAACCCCTGCCCTTCAATCCAAGGAGCGCCTGCTGCTTTTAAGGCAGACTCTAAGCTTGGCAGTGTTTGGTCACTAATACTTCTCAATGTACCCTTCACCGTTTGTAATTGGTTCTTGGCGCGTTCAAAAGCTTTCTTTTGATTTCCTGTAGGTCCGTAGGTGTTGTTCAATGCTACAAGCCCTACAAACGAACCGTCCTGCGGAGAAGGCGCATTGCGTTCACCAATCTCGTTCTTAGAGCTACTGCCGTTCATAATCTTATCTATGGACAATAGCTGCTTTTTCGCATTGTAAATACGAGTCGCCAAATCGTTAGACGGATTTGTAGCTTGATCAAAAGCACGTTTCATGGCATCTACCTTCTTCATGCTTTCACCTAAGATGGTGGTTGTGGCTGTAAGATCTTGCTGGAACTGTTGATACGCTTCTCTAAAAGCATCGATCTCTTGGGTCGGTTTCGCTGGAAGTGCTCCTTTAGCCAATGGCTTTACCTCAAACGAAACAGGGCCAGCTAATTCGGTAACTACGCCGTTGATATTTTTAGAGAGGGTAACTGTATAGTTTCCGGGTGTCGCTCGAAATGGTGAACCGAAGAAATTGTCTCCTCCAGATGGCGCTTTGAGCATTACGCCTGTTCTGTTGGCATGTGAAAGATCCCAAGCTACGCGGTTGAATCCTTTCTTATTGGTTCCTTTTACACGGTTGACCACGTTTCCTTGGCCATCCTTTACAGTAAGCACAATTGATGGCCCTTCTTGTTGTTTTTCTGAGTCTAATGCTTCCCACCCTGGAAAAGGTATCGCGCTTTTTCCTTCAGTTAGCTTTTTCTCTTTTTCTTTTCGAACGTCTTTTTCTGACTTCAACTTTTCCGCTAGGAAATAGGTAAACGTAGCACCATATGGTGGGTTCTTCGCGGCATATTCAGCATTACCTTGTCCGTAGATCTCGTCTTTCTCCACATACCAATATGCAGGGCGTACAGAGAATAGGCTTCCCTCCTTGTTCAACATTGAATTGTCAAACTCACGTATCGGAGAAAGGTCGTCCAACACATAGAATCCACGTCCAAACGAAGCGCCAACAAGGTCATTCTCTCTACGCTGAATGGTAAGGTCTCTAAATGAAATGGTTGGAACTCCACCTTTTAACTGAATCCAATTGGTTCCGCCATTTTTGGTGAAATAGATTCCGTATTCGGTTGCAATGAACAACAATTGCGGATCTTCATGATCCTGTACAATTCGCCAGGTAATCAGATTCTTAGGAAGGTCGCCGTTGATCATTTTCCAGCTTCTCCCCTTATCAGTACTCTTCAACAAATAGGGTTTGTAATCACCTTCCTTGTGATTGTCAAGTACTAAGTATACTGTATTCGCGTTGAATAGATCAGCTCGTACGTCATTAACAAATGCTCTATCCGGCACGCCTTTGATACGCCCTAATGATTGCTTACGCCAGTTACTTCCGCCATCTTCTGTGACTTGTAGGATTCCGTCATCAGTTCCAGCGTAGATCAATCCTTCTTGTTTTGGTGATTCGGCCAATGATGTAATGGTATTATACTCTGACATCGCCAACACATCCCACGGATTGTCCCAGCTTTGTTCTTTTCCCATGATAGGAAGCGCCAAACGCTCTTCATTTCGAGTAAGGTCTCCTGAGATGGCTGTCCAATCATCTCCTCTGTTTTCTGATCGCCACACGCGGTGCGAAGCAAAATAAAGGCGTGTCGGCTTGTGTGGACTCACCAATATGGGTGCATCCCAATTAAAACGCTCATGCGGATCCCCGGCTTCAGGCTGTGGCTGAATGAATACAGTCTCGCCCGTAGTTTGGTCGATTCGCCATAACCAACCCTGCTGAAATTCTCCGTAGGTAATATCTGGATTACCGGGCTCAACAGCCGATTGGTGACCGTCAGCACTTAAGGTAATCCACCAATCAGCATTGGTGATCCCTGCGCTGCTGCGTGTACGCGACGGACCGCCATGAGAACCGTTATCTTGGGTTCCTCCATAAATATTGTAAAACGGAGCTGTGTCATCAACCGCTACTTTGTAGTATTGTGTAATAGGAAGATTTCGAATATACTTCCATGTTTTTGTTAGATCGAAAGATTCGTAGAGTCCGCCATCGGTACCGAACAATACATAATTCGGGTCATCAGCCTTAAAGGCCATAGCGTGACTGTCTACGTGCTTTTTCTCTTCGTTCATAAAACGGAAGTTCTTTCCGTGGTTATCAGAGATCTGCACCGTATTGCTCATCAAGTACAAACGCCCTGGCTGGTGTGGAGATGCATACAACTCTTGATAGTAATGCGGGCCTGTTCCGCCAGAAATGGCGTCCGATTGTTTGTTCCAACTGGCCCCAGCATTTGAAGACATGAAGAGCCCACCTTTTCTGCGATCCAATTCAATGGCCGCATAAATGACTTCATTATTAAAAGGTGACATGGCCAGTCCGATCTTTCCTAAGTTTGAGCTAGGGATACCGTTGGATAATTTCGTCCACGTTTCTCCTCCGTCAGTACTTTTATGAAGGCCAGAACCAGGTCCTCCGCCCATATAGGCAGCAACGGTACGATGTCGGTCCCATGTGGCAGCATAAAGTACATCTGGGTTTTTCGGATCGATCAACAGGTCGGTGACTCCGGTCCATTGGTCATCGCCTAAGGTGCGTTTCCATGTATCCCCTCCGTCAGTAGACTTATAAAGTCCGCGCTCACCTCCAGGACTCCAAAGTGGTCCTTGTGATGCCGCCCAAATCACGTTGGGATTTTCGGGATGTACGATGATCACAGATAAATGCTCTGTTTTTTTGAGGCCCTTGTGGGTCCAGTTCTTTCCACCATCATGGCTTACGTAGATTCCGTCGCCATAACCACTATGGCGGCCACCGACGTTTTCACCGGTTCCTACCCAAATGGTCTCGTGGTTATTTGGGTCGATGGTTATACAGCCAATAGAATAGCTGGGTTGTGCATCAAAGATCGGTGTCCAAGTGGTTCCTGCGTTCACAGTTTTCCAGACTCCACCCGATCCAACAGCCACATACCAAACACTTTCGTTTTTGGGATGAATGGCGATGTCGGCAATACGACCCGAGGTCAACGCGGGTCCGATGCTTCTAAATTCTAGTCCGCTAAATGTACTAGTGTCTGCTTTTTGCGCATTTACGATAAAGGCAAAAGGAATGCTTAAAAGAAGTGCGAGAAGACTTCTTCGTAATAAAGTTTTCATGAAGTAACGATGTTTTTGATTGGTCAATACCAAGATACAGAATAAAGAAAAGCTAGCTTCTTATTTAAGAATAATTAACAATTTCACAGAAACCCGTTACGTTGTATCTGCGAATGATTCGTGCCCCAAAAATAGCGTTTGGATGTTCATAAATAGGGTTTGGGATACTTCATAATCATAGATTTAGCCCTAGCCTTCCATTTTCTTTAATTTTAGAAAGATTCAATAATCTATTTAATCATGAAAAAAGTTATCGCCATTGTTTTATTGGTATTCACTATGAACACTGCTAATGCGCAAGAGCAAATAAAACAGGAAACCAAGTATTACGCTTTTCAGGTGAATTACTGGATGAACCTTCATCATTTTTTGTGGTTAGAATCTTTTATGGGAGTACACACGGAAGAATCTCTCATAGATAAAGAGCTTCCGACCAAAGAAAAGAAAAAGCTAGAGAATGCATTGGATTATTACCGCGCTCATTTAGTGGATAAAGATTTGAGAATGCATGATTACATGTCTGATTTTAAGGCGTGGGTTTCTACGGAAGAGATTGGTCTTGCAAGCATCCCTAATCAATTCAAGGACCATGTTGAAGTTTTGAAAGCAGTAAGTACTGTGTATCAAGAGTACTTTTGGAAGGAACATCGAGAAGCGTGTATACGTGTCCTACAGAATAATCTAGAAATGATAAAAGCAACCGAGGAAGCGTTTGTGCAAGAAATCACAAAATTAACCCGACAGTTTTGGCAAGACGAAAAACTACTTGTGGACATAACATATGTGGCAAAAGCCTCCAAACGAAATTTGCGCAACCGCCCCTACACTACTTTGTTTCCAACACATGTAGTTATGAATGTCAATACTTCAGATGATGTTCCTGGAAATTGGATAGAGCTTTTATTTCATGAATCGGCCCATCACCTTATTTTATCAACCAATTATTTTATTGGAGGCACCATCAACGATACGGCTGAAGTTATGAACACCAGACCTCCTAGGCAACTGGGACATGCTTATCTCTTCTACCTTACGGGGCAATTGACCAAAACCTTATTGGAACAAGAGGGCATGGATTATCCTGAAATTTATATGCAAAGAAACGGAGTATTCTCCAGACTCTTCCCGCTTTTAAAGAAGCATCTTGACCCTTATATGAATCGTAAATTGACGTTGGAAGGTGTCACAAGAAACATCATGCTTGACCTGAAAAAGTAAAGGACTTATACTTCTTTTAGCTTTCGATCCTCACCAATCTCACCTACGTTGTAGTACGAAATAATGTCTTTGATCAAATCATTCTCGACCCAAAACCACTCACTGACCTCTTGTGAGAAGGTTTCTGCGTGCATGGTATAACGAACACAGCCTTTGTTTCCTTCAGCAAGAACGTTGTGTACAACAATCTTTTTGTCCAAGAACTTATCCCGATTGGCTTCTACGATATCCATGTAGGTTTTCTTTCCTTTCATCACACCAAACGGACTCGTATGCGTAAAATCATCTGCCAATGGTAGTGCTTCGAATCGACCGTCTGCCCAGCGTGCAAACCATTCTTCGATAAGCTGTTTTGTGGTCTTCATATGATTGGTTTTGTATTTTAAAGGTACGGATTGTTGTTGATTTGATGAATTTCTTAAAATCCCAACAATAAGAACATAACAACCGAAACAAAGACCACTAACAGTTTTAATAAAGCGCTGGTCATAACTATAACTTATCTTTTTCACCGTTATCGAACACTCTGTAATAGTTTCCGTTCTCTATGAGCAATGCTTCAGAAGCCCTACTCGGCCATCTCTTGCTATAGTCCTTAGGATGTTTAACATCGATGGCAATGACCCTACCGTTATATAGACTGTTCACTTTCGATTGAATGGTGTGGCCAACGACCACGGCTTTTGCGTCGAATTTATTTAGCCCCAATTCGACATCTTCTTGGGTAAGGTCATCTTTAAAATACCCTCGATACCATGATGGTCCTTTACGTGTGGATATAAGTTTTTGAGCGGCATCCTTTTTTGGGCTAGGGAAACTTCCGTGCCGATAATTGTCCCTTACTGCCTGATTGATCTGAGCCAACGTCAATGTCATTTCACTAATTTCTGGATGGATTCCTCCGTGTACAAAAAGGTACCCATTGATTAATTCTACGGTGTTTTTGCTAGCCATCCATCTTCCAATAAAGGATTGGTCATCATACAATTGATATTGTTGTTTTCCCAAAATATGTGCTACATGTATGTATTTTTCTGATGCCGATAGATAATTGCCATGTAGATTCTTTAACTCATGATTACCGAGTATAAAATGAACTATTCCCCCATGTTTTTTGGCTTCTTGTTCCAACTTATATATAAACCACAGTACCTGTGTGGTCGAAAATCCACGATCCACAAAGTCTCCGACCAGCACCAAATGTCCCTTTTCAAAGGTCCATGCCAAGTCTTTATCGATTACCTCATTATTGATTAAAAGGTCCCTAAACGCCTTGTAACCACTTTCAATATCAGAGACCGCAAATATCTTTTGGCCATCATTATAGGTGGCCTGTGGTGTTTTAAACTGTGTATCAAGTTGAAAGCTGAATTTCGATGCGTCGAGGTTAAAGTAACAGGAGGTCATAGGCAGGCTTCCGCTGTCATACACCGCTTGACTAGTGTAGAATCCATCATCCTTGTTTCCCTTGATGTGATTTACTAACAAAGTACTGTCATTCTCGAAGAACACGTAGGGCCCGTCATTTTCCCAGTTCATCATTTCTGGATTGTCTCCGTAGCTAATACTGGCAATTTTCGTCTGAAGTAAAATGACTCCAACTAATAATAAAAATACGATCGTTCCCAGTAGGTGCTTGAAATAACGCAATATTCTTTTTTTCATGGTTTTGTGTTTTTGTTTACAGCAAACCTAGGTGCACCAGGTTCCAGAAATAAATAAATGTGACCAATTATCTTATTCTGAAGGTAATTGACCATTATGGTATGATGAAGTGTGTTTACCCCTTAATTCAATCGGTTTGAATGAAAATCAAAGTCGTTTATCAACTTCTTTGTTAGTGCCATTTAATTGAAGTAATATTGGTCTATGAGATTCTTGAGACGATATTACAAATGGTTTTTAGTGATCATTGGTTTCTTCACAATAATTGGTCTAGAGGCCGAACAGGTGGAGCCCTACTCTTCCATGTTTGCGCTGGGCTATTTTATGATGCTCTCTTTTTTCGCGATACGCTGGTTGGTGAAAGAAATCAAGTTTGTAAATCGTCTAAAGAAAGAAAACAAACAAGCAGAATTGCTTCACCTAAAAACACAGGTCAGCCCACATTTTTTCTTTAATACCCTAAACAATCTATATGGCCTTGTCGGAAAGAATCCAGAAAAAGCACAAGAGGTCATCTTAGAACTCTCTGACATGATGCGCTATAGTATTTATGACGGACAACGTGAGCTGGTCACTTTACAAGAGGAAATTGATTTCATAGAAAATTACATCTCCTTGCATAAGATGCGTTATCATAAAAGGATAGATGTTCAACTAGATGTTACAGTCGAAGATCCAAAACTAAAGGTGATGCCGCTCTTGTTTATCATTTTATTAGAGAATGCATTTAAACATGGAGTAGAAAAACTCAGAACAGATGCCTATGTGCATCTTTCTTTAAAGGCCACTGAAAGTACCATTGATTTTATAATAGTTAATAACTTTGATGCTGAAGAAATTGATGAACACACCGGAGTAGGACTCGCAAACCTTAGGCGAAGGTTGGCTTTGGTCTATCCAAAACAGCATGAACTCACTATTACCAAAAACGCCAACAAATTTAAAGCCGGATTAAAACTCAATATATCATGATCAAATACCTCATTATAGATGACGAAGCTATTGCCCATGATATCATTAAGGGGTATTGTGACCTACTCCCTAATCTCCAGTTGATGAAACATTGCTACGACGCTCTGGAAGCTTTCGAATACTTGAATCAGCATCAGGTGGATCTTATTTTTCTCGACCTGAATATGCCAAAGCTGAAAGGATTCGAGTTTTTAAAAACCTTGAACAATCCTCCCAAAGTAATTGTAACCACGGCCTACAGTGAGTATGCATTAGAAGGTTATGAATTAAATGTGGTCGATTATTTACTTAAACCTTTTGGGTTTGATCGTTTTTTAAAGGCCATTAACAAAGCGATGCAGCCAACATCAAAGGTTTCTGACGTTGTTTCATCGCAACCAGTGTCTCAAGAAGAGCGGTTTTTTTTCAGAAGCAACAAGAAGGTAATACAAGTAGCTATCAATGATATTCTTTATGCGGAAGCCGCCGGAAATTATACCAAGATTGTTACCATCCATGAGACAATAACAATACGAGAAAAAGTTTCCGAAGTAATACAAACACTTCCAGCGGAAGCTTTTGTGCAAGTACACAAATCCTTCGCCGTGGCTGTGAAACACATTCATGAGATTGAAGGAAACCGAATTAAAATAAACGATCATCTAATTCCTATCGGGAAAACATATAAGATGAATGTCAACAAATTGTTCAATCGTTGATTTGAAATTCTAAACCTAGCAACTAGCCAAAACACCATAATCACCGTCATTCCATTTAGGGAAAAATACCTTTCGAAATCAGGAAATACCCTCTGTTGCAGTACTATCATAATATTACATTTATGTTATCATAATTATACAGGAAATCAGGACTGAGTACTGTTTTTCCGTTATAAAAAACATAGCATATGTCTAAATATAGCACTGCACTTGTAATTTTTATGATTGCCTTTGCCCATCTTCATTGTTTGGCTCAAAAAGTTACTACTTCAAAAGATGTCTATGAAACCAACGAACCTATAATAGTCAATTATTCTGGTCTTCCAGGCAACAAAGGAGATTGGATCACTGTTGTATCAGAAGGAACTGCCGCAGAGGAATACGGTCAATATTTCTGGACCGATAGTAGAAGGGCCGGGTCCATGGATTTTAGTGGTTTACCTGCTGGAAAATACGAAGTTAGAGTCTATTATAATTGGCCAGATGCCGGTTATAAAATTAGCCTCTCTCATGGCTTTGAGGTGAAAGCTGAAATACGAGAAAACCTCAGTGAGGCTATACAACCCCCTGAATACTGGGATGGTTGGGACACGCTTAAAGCTTCAGATGAGATTATGGAAGAAGTAACTCAAGATAAACCAGCTGAAGCTCTATTGATGCTTACCATGGATCGTATAATAGAACAAATGACCAGAGAAAGGAATGCCATGAAATTGGCACGACTGGAAGCTGCATATAAAAGAAAACTTCTACGATTTTTACAAAATTCATTGGGCCTTTTCAAGAACAAGTCATTTCCGAAGATTACTAAAAAAGAACTCGAACTGATAGCAGAGGCCTACAAATACTCTCCTACCATTGCGCAACGTGTTAGTTATTTAGCAGAAACTTATGCTGGACTTAAGCGGATCTTCGGTAAAGGAGGTGTTCCTTTATACATTCGTAAAAGGATTGGTAGGGCCATAACGGCCAAAGCCTTTAGCAGAGTTTTTGGTCCGCTTTCAACTCTACACGATCTATATACCATCTACGAGTTTGTAAAAGAGACGGAAGAAGTGAAAAATGCATGGAGAGGAGCGCTAAAGAGTATGGAACTCATGAATTGCGCAGATTATGAGCTTCGTGTCTTTCGTGATGGCCTCAGTCCGTCAGAAATAAAAAAGATTGAAGCACTTAGGATGAAGGAAGCGGCGTATTTCAAATCTCAGGGAGTAAGCCCTCCTATATATCCTCCATGGAAACATGAAGTTGATGCGGCTTGTAAGAAAAAGCCAAGCATAAGTTTTGGACAGCTAAGAATGAAGGCCTTTGATAAGAATGGTGGTGAAATATCCTACTTCGTGGGAATCTATCAAGAAAACCATTACATCAACAATACCAATGGTAAGGGCTTAACTATCGACCTCCCACCTGCGACGTATGAATTGCGATTTTATGTTGAAGGAAAAGATGTCGTCAAAAAAGATATAGTTGTTACCGCAGAGAAGCTCACATCAGTAGAAGTTCGCCTTGAAGAAAAGAAAAAGCCTAAGCCAAGTATACTTGTAGAAACCACTAAGTCGGTCTACTCAATTGATGAAGAGGTTATGGTCAACTATGCCGTAAAGCTAAAAGGAGGCCTAAGCGATAGACAATGGGCTATTGTTTGGGCAAAAGCTGGAGCTGGCTTTCAGGATTGGTTGCAATTTTATCCCGGTGACAACCAACCGTCTGCTACTAACTTGAGTTTTGGAAAAGGAAACCCGGGTAAATATGAGATGCGCATATTACTTCTAGTTCCACCCTCTAGAGCAGACGGCTTAGTCTTTGAGACATTGTTAGCAAAAACTAACTTTGAAATTAAAGGTGAAGAACCACCTCCTGTCGAGACTATCCAAGTAGAGAACAAAGATTGGGTAGGAAAATGGCATTCTAAACGAGGCGACATGGAGATATGGATTGAAGATGGAAAAATCAAAGGTCGCTCTTCGGCTCTTCAGGGATATGACTTTGAAGCCGATTTTATTTCCAACAACAAAATTCGAGGAACCTATAAAATGACCTATTACGGCAATGAAGGAGAATTTGAATGGGAACTGTATCAAGAGGGTGGTCAAACAAAGTTCAAAGGACTGTTTAGCAATAACAAAGGAGAAGAACTACGCCGCTCTTGGCGTGGGCAAAAGTTTCAATAAAACAAGTCAACATCTATGAAAACTTTAGTCTATAGTTATTTACTATTAATTTTTCTATTTATAAGCTTTAATGGGTACTCTCAAAGTGATTGTGAATCGATCCAATGTGATTGTGAGAATATACCAGATGCAGAAAAGGATCCCGGGTTGGTTGCCTTATGTAATTTCATAGAAAAGTCTCTAAAAGAACGCTGTGAAAAAGGAGAAACAAACTTACAGTGCAAGGAAGGCGCTAGCGGCCCAAATGCTTGGACCAAGCCAAAAAGTTTCAATCAACTTGACGCAGATGCTCCTGACGTAAGGGATATGTCAGAAATCAAATATTGCAATCAATTAATGGCTTTTGCAAGAAAGAACGGATACTTGTTTGGAAACATTCGAGTGTCAGACGATGTGATGAAAAAGGGATACTTTAAGGAGGCTTGGGCTTATGATATTAACAACAAGATCTATGTAATTGTGGTCATGTCAAAGAAAGAGAAGAGCGGGTATGCGTATTCCTTAAGCAAAACGAGTAACACAATGGGTGAATACCAATTTTATGTGTATTGTAATGTGAAAAAATCCGATTGGCGTGAGTTTAGTACACCTTGCAAAGGTTGTGATTACGACGAACGTTTTACTGAATTTATACAAAAAAATGAATGTGATTGTTTATGAAAAAAGCCTCCTCCTTTCGGATTTGGCCTTTGTTGTTATTCATTGATAAATTGAATACTACTTCTTTCTCAATACTCAGTACTCAATACTAAAATCTAACTCTTCGGAAAATCTGGATGCGCCATCACTTCTTTGATCTGAGAGATGTGACGTTCAGTGTGTGCGCTCATAAATAACAAGATCTGATAACCATCAACGGTGCCAAAAGGTAGCTGGGTATAGTGATTGCGAAGATCTTCTTTGGTCTTCTTTACAAACTTGATATTGCCTTTGCGTTTTGCCTTAAAGGCCTTAACAGTGGCTTTGTGAGAGCCGAAACGACCTGTTGGTTCAAAGGGTTTGCGTGTCTTTACCTTATTCGAACGGTCTACCAAGATTTTCATAATCTGGGCATCGCTCATCTTTACTTCAGATCTTTTGGAAGGATCGGCAGGAGTTTGTAAAGCCTTTTCCAGTAGTCCGAATATGTTTTCCTCAGAAATGGCAATATGTTCTGTACATTCTGCAACAGACCAAGTTTCTGGGTTCGGTTTAAAGTTGAGCTGGGCATCACTTAATCCCTTTATGGTTTTCAGTAAGTGCGCGTATGTGCCTTTCATTTCATTGGCTGCCGCTCTTCTTTCATTTTTAGATAACGAACTCGTAGTTACTGTAAAACTTACCAGTACGAGTGCAACGATGGGTAATAGTAGTTTTTTCATTGTGAATGGATTATGGTTATGATTGATATGTGCTTACAGTGTAATGACGTTGAATGGTATATAAATTGGACACCTTTTCGACTTTTCTGTAATTATAGCTCCCACCCTGCTCCAACAAAAGTTAGGTTTTCGGCTTTAGGCGGACTCAAAGGGCCACTTGCCTTTAGCTGCTTTCTGAATTCATTAAATGCCGGAACGTCATTTAACTTGGCCATGGTTTCATCATCTGCTGCCACATTGAGGTGCATGAACGAGTTATCATCTGATAATTGGTAGGTGGAATAGTACATTCCTTCTATTGGATTTTCTTTAAGGGATTGCATCACAGCCTGAATATTCTTTTTGTTCTGTTCAATATATTCTGACTTAACGGTGTATTGTACGCGAATGGCTTTCATTGGATAAAATTATTTACTTGCATTTTGCAAGCAAATATACGAAGTTACTTGCAAAACACAAGTGTGTTTGTATATTTGTCCCATGAAAAGATCTTCATGCCCCATAACCTGCACGTTGGATATTCTGGGTGACAAATGGACCCTAATCATCATGCGTGATGCCCTGTTTCGCGGATTTACAACCTACGGAGAGTTTCAGTCTTCTCCAGAAAACATTTCGACCAACATCTTAGCGGCAAGGCTTAAGAAGATGGTTGAAGATGGTATTTTTGTGAAAGTCCCGGATGCTGAAAACAAGCTAAAAATCCACTACATGCTTACGGACAAAGGGAAAGATTTACGTAATGTGCTTGTAGCTGTCGGTTCTTGGGGAAGCAAGCACGTTGATGGCGCGCTGGATATGAGGGGGAAGATGTCTTAGGCTATGTTGGATTTTGAATTATGGTTCATTCGTTGAACCGTTTATTCAATAGAATTGAAAACCTTGTTTTTTGGATATGACATATGGGGAATTATTCTTCATATCCCATTGCACTATCTATTTGCTATTAATTTACAGATGAATTTTGGCACTTACCTTTTGATTATTTCTACTACGCTAGTTTTAGTTTCAAAAAAATATTCGTTAAGTGATAAAAACAAAAGTTACAAATTAAAGTGGGAGCTATGTCATAACATTGCTTTGACTTAACTATTTCGTATATTCGTAGCCATCAAAATTTCGAAAATGATTAAACCAATTTTAGTTTTATTTGTCTTATTTTTTTTCACACCGGTATGGTCTATTTATGGTCAATGGGAAAACTTAAATTCAGGAATTGATGACGATTTGACTGGCGTGGTTTTTCTAGAAGATGTTGGAGTTGTTACTGGAGAAAATGGTCTGTATTATACTCTAAATGGAGGAATTGGAGCTGCCAATTGGCAACGATTTGAAATTACTGACAACACTGAAAACTTAACCCTTTATGAAAACACCAAGTTCAATAGTTGTTTCATAAATCCTAATTTAACGGCGGGAGATTTTACGGTTTACGCAGTTGGTAAAGATCTGGTTAATAATCGAGCTGTAATCATGAGTATTGATTTTCCCTCTTTGGAATACGGTATTGTCTCTTTAGACATCGAAAATAGTGGCCTTAATGATATAACCTACACAAACAATTATGGTAGATTTTATGCAGTTGGAGACAATGGGCTTATTTTATATTTTACAGATTCAGTAGGTGGTTACAATGTTGTCAACTCAGGGCCTATTACTGAAGACCTTACGTCCATTCATATAAGTGGTTTTAGAGGGTTTATTGGTGCTCATGGCAAATACTTTAGGATAATAACGAGTTCTCATGCTCTAACTCCTTACTCCACTCCTAATGTTATTCATAATGATATTGCATATGCTGGAGATAGTAATGCATATTCTGTAAATGAGAACTATATTCGTTATTCATTTGGAAATCCATTCGTACTTTCCCAATATGACTATGGGCCTTTAAATGGTAACACTATACTTTGGAACGCTGGCCGATATTTTATTGGAACTGACCATGGCATTTTTATCTCAGATACTTCTAGGACAATACTTGAGTGGCAGCCAAGTTCGGATAGTAATAATATAAAGTCATTTTGGAGTTCCAATTCTAACTCCCATATGTATGCATGTGGAGTCAATGGAGTTATTTTAAAAAATATTGCTCCTACTTCAGAAGCTCAACCGTATGTTAGGATTGATTTTAACGGAACGTGTTTTTCATCAGCTTCAACGAATGTTAGTGCAACTGTTGGCAGTTCTACATCATGTATGTGGTATATTGATGGCAACTACATAGGTTCAAGCTGTAACTCAATTAATCATCTTTTTCCCAATGTCGGCACCTATCAAGTAAAATTGACGGTCGAATTCAATGGATTAATCACAGAAAGGGTTAAAGATATTCACATTGTAAATTCTCCAGAAATTGACAAACAAATCTCTATATTAGATAATATTTTGTGTCATGAAGAACCCTTGACAATAGAAATTATGGAATCTGAACAAGATGTTGTCTATACATTACATAAAGTTGGTTCTTCAGAAGTATATGGAGAAAGTGAAGTTGGAAATGGCAATACCATTCTATTTCAAACAGGTCCAATCAGTGAGACAGGGACTTTTTATTTGCGATCTACAAACGCCTTAGCACCATCATGCAGCAATAGCTGGTTTCCAAATACATTTGATATCACAGTGGAACAAACAACTTCAAATTTTCATTCCGATCTGATAAATGCTGCATTAGGCGAAGATGTTAATTTTTATGAGACAAGTAGTGAGGCGAATTCCTTTCTGTGGACATTTCCTACTTCAGGAAATATTAATTCAAGTATGGAGCCAAATGTCACAAACTTTTTTAACAGTGAAGGTGTTTTTGATATTACTCTGGTTTCTGAATCCGCTAATTCTTGTTTAGATGAAGTGACTTTAAACAGTCCAAACATATATGTTGAACCCGGAGAAATTCTTGATTGTTGGTCATACTTACATCAAGGAGAAGAAGTGCCTTGGTCAGGTTCAACCCCCAATGATATTACGCATTCCTCCAAAGTCAGTGACGGTTATTTAACTGGAGGGTATTACTATAATGAATCTTTCGGGTCTAATTTTGGGGAGCCCTTTGCTTTTGATGATGCGCACGGTGCTTATTTAACAAAACATGATCAAAATGGAACCCTGAAATGGATAGTATATTCTATTGTTCCCGGGTCAAATGGTTCAATAATTACATCTTCGGCAGAAGATTCGAATGGTAATATATATCTTACTCTGTTGGGAGAAGGAACATTCTATGATAATTCAGGTAAATCGAAATACTTGTCGAATGATGGTAATATAATTAAATTGGATTCAAGAGGGAAGCTTATTTGGCACATGGAAATTCTAAATTGCTTTCCTAGAACCTTAATTGTAGATAACAATGATGACCTAGTTGTCCTAGCTGGATATGATAGGTATAACGATTTTCAGCATTACGTTCGTCTAAATGGTGCGATAATAGGAGAAGTTGGTCAAACTGTATTTGAAGATCTCCCATCCAATACCGGTTCTGGAGTCATCAAACTTTCATCAGATGGTTCTGTTATATGGGATTTTGAAGTTTTTCGCGAAACAATCACTAGTGTTGCAGCTCCATTACGTCATATACAAGTAGATTCTAACAATAATTATTATATAGAAGGCACTTATAATCATAACCTTTACATTTATCCTGTTGGCAGCGATACGTCAACCCATTTGTCGTTTCACCAAGCCCAATCGACAGGGAGTTGGTACACCTATTTAATGAAAATTAGTCCAAATGGAGCTTTAGAATGGACAACGCGAAGTTACACCATAGAAAACAATCACTATAATCTTGTTGATGTTCAGGACATCAAGACTGATTCAGACGGAAATACTTTTATAACGGGCCGGAATGATTATTATAACTTTAACTTTAACCAAGTTCACTACGTAGAGAACTCAGATGGTTCTGTACTTTCAAATGATGAAGTGAAAAACTATTTTTTGCAGAAAATAAACGCCGAAGGATACTGTGAATGGGTTGTAGGAGCAACGGAGGAAGATATCCTGCCAGCTTATCCAACAGGGCAGAAAATTAGTCTATCTAGTGGAAAAATCAACGTTTTGGGCTATGCAAGATTTACTGGGCCCAATACTTATGATGTTGAATTTGGTTCCCTAAATAATGAAAACAATATATTGGTTCCATTATCAAACACCAATATCTTTATTAATTCATACGAAAGTACTGGTTTGCTAAGCCAGGTGTCGATATATCAAGATGACACAAATGTAAGAGATATTAGAGGTTTTTTTGACTTGGGTATTGATAGATTTTTGTTGGCCGAAAATATTGATTTTTCTTCCAGCACCGAGATTACTAAAGGAAGAGTTAGCCTTCTAAACAGCTCGTGCCTTGCTCCTTATAACGGAAATTTATCTTTGGCAAATTATTTAGACCCAATGGAAGTTTTTATTTATCCGAATCCTAACAATGGTAAATTTACTATTGATTTTGGGGCATTTTATAATTCTGTTGATGTTAATATTTATAATATCCTGGGGGAAAAAGTTTTTCAAAACGATTATCTCAATCAAAGTGGTTTAAGTATAGAATTTGATGGGAATAATGGGGTTTATTTCATTGAGGTTGTCCTTAACGGAAAGCTCAAATTTTATAAAAAAATAGTCTATAAATAGTATGAACTAATAGTCAGTTTAACAAATATCTTTTAAACTCCGATTTATCATTACTAACTACTAACTACTAACAAGAACCATATATAACTCTGGGTCAGTGATTCCCTTAAAACCAAACTTCTTGTAGAGTGAATGCGCGTCGCTTGTTTTTAAACTCCATCCTTTCACTCCTTCTAATTCAGGATCGTTAAGAATGTATTTCATTAGCTGCTGACCATATCCGTGTCCGCGTTCTGAGTCGAGAATGAATACATCCATTAAATAGGCAAACACGCTTCGGTCACTGACAATTCTTGCAAACCCAATTTGCTTTCCTTCTTTATATACACCATAGCAAATGGAATGCTCTATAGTGGTTCTCACCTCTTCTATTGAACGTCCTTTGGCCCAATATGCCTGTGTAAGGAAATTGTGAATGAAAGCGACGTCTAGTTTTGATTTGTCTTTAGAGATGGTGATATTATTCATTCGCTATGTTTATGTGTTTAATTGCTTAATCGCAAAAATGAAGAATTATTCCAGAGTTTGGAACTTGAAATTAGGGATTTATTTTGAGCTAGACAGTGTTCGTTCTTGACTGGTTTCACCAGGTATCTTCGTACAAAACATGTTTTGCACTCAATAGTGCTCGTTCTCGACTGGTTTCACCAGATACCTTCGAACAAAACACATTTTGTCCTCGGTAGTGCTCGAACTGACATCTCAATATTCAAGTTCGCTTCAGGTATTCAATAGGATTCTCTCGGGCGATCAGATCGAACTCATCATAGTCTAGACTTCCTTTGGTTTGGACCAATAAGTTCTTTTCTGACTTGTGGTTTCTAACTACATAGAAATCAGTGCCAAACAGCACCTTCTTTCCTAGTTTCGGATTGTTGATGGTTTCCTTTAACAAATCAAAAATGGATTCGTTATGTAGAATATAACTGATATCGGCATAGACATTTTTGTGCTGAAGCATCAAACTACAAATGATGGAATACCAATCGACTTTCTTCCAGCAATCTTCGAGCTTTTTCCAACTGATCTCTCGGTCTTTGGCATCTTCGTCGTCTTTAGTGTATAGGAAGTTGATTCCCTTGTCTGGTTCTTGCATCAATCGTTTTGCATAGTCATAGCGATCCAACTCTAGATAGCGTTGCCATTGATCATCACCGCCAAAGTGAGCAAAGCAAATCTTCAAATCGCTTAGGTCGCTTTTCAACGGAGTCTCGTCATTTGTGTATCCAAACAAGGCTTGGGTCTTCTCGCTACACTGTCCGACCCAAATTCGCAGTAATTCTTCCTTTAAAAGAATCAAATAGTTCAATGGGTGCGTGAAGTTCAAGGAGAAGTCAGCATTCTTCCGTTGTGGTAACAAAAGCTTTTCGAGCTTTGCTTCTCGCAGGTTCGTATATTCCTTGAATATGGGATGATGATCCCACTGCTTTTCTTTCTTTCCTCTATAAAAGATCGTACCCTTAATACAGTGTGTCATGATCGGTATGTCGTGCTGTGCTGCATATTTCCATACAGCCAACAGATGCTCGTCAAAAACATAATATCCCAGTGCAGGATAGATCTTGAAGCCATCAAAGGCCTTGTCTTCTATGTATTGTTTAATAAAACAGTCTTCGAGCTTCACCTCTCCTGAGCTTGGATCCAATGTATATTTAAATTGATTCGGATCATCGGCAATTCGTCTTGGATCCACAAAAACAAACGGTAAAAAGATGTCTTTGTGCTTTTTCTTTAACCTGGCCAATTCTTCCATTTGTTGCGGATAACAACTTTCAGGTTTCGGTTTTCCGGCATCCATATACTCCATATCCATTGGCAGTACAATGAATCGTGTGTCTTTTGGATACTGCCCTTGCAATCTTGAAAACACGCGTCCTTGATCCTTATACATGGCGAAACGCCCCAAAAGCATGTAACGCTCGATCAACTCTTGGGTCATTTTTCCTGGAATGAGTCTTAAAAAGCGATAGGTATTGCTTAGGATGAACCATAACAGGTTCCTGCCGGATCGTACAAAGAAGAAGACTAACAATACTACCGGAATCTGTAGCCATATTGACTTTAGCGGTACCATCACATAATGTGCGAGTAACCATTCATGAATTTTACCAATCCATTGTGCCCAAAAACCAGATGAGCTTGCGTCGTTAAGTCCTATCCACCCTAGCAAGGCAAATAAAGCATGGAAAGTAATCCATGTTCCGAGCACTTTTTTTATGATTCCCCAAAACCTATTGCGGCCCCATTTGATAGAGCGTTCGGTTCTGTCCCATTCCTTTTGACGATAGGGATCTTTATACTTCTTATTCCTTCTATCTCTGTAAGCAATGGCCAACCAAAGGATTCTTGGTACACTGAGCCATTTATATACCGGATTGGGTACAAAGCTCTTTGCGAGATACGGCGGCACATGTTCGCCCTTAAAGATATGTGTGTGGCAGTTTACAATGGGTTGCTGTGGTCGGTTGTCGGTACGTGTCACAAGGGTTTAGTTTTGGCTGTTATTATTATGCTTTCACCCTATATTGTTTAAATAGGTCGTCTTTTTCAAAATTAGCCTCGAAAGCATCGAGTTCGGACTGTGTAAGTCGCTGCTGTTCGGTTTTGATGGCGTCTGATAGCTTTATGGTCTTCTCTTTATCAACAAAAAGGTCTTTCTCGTTCATTAGGATCAGACGTCCTTTGGTCTTAGCCAACATTACATTGAGCATCTCGCTGTTGGGCATCGTTGATTTCCAGCCCGACAGAATGTTATCGTAGTCTAAGGTAGTCATAATTACCAATTCTGGTGAGGTCATCATTTCGAGTCCTTTCTCTTTGGCTGTTCCAAACTTGCTATTGTGATGTGCTGTCTTGTAAAAAACGGTTCTTCTCAAAAGGTCTTCGGTTAAATGTGTTTTTCCCTTTTGGTGGCTATTCCAATCAATTGTATACCAGCTTTCCCAACTTCCGATCTCGGCATCACCAGGAAAGAGCATCACTTTCTTCGAAGTCTCAAATTCGATGGCCATTACAAGGCTTAAATTGTTGAGTCCGCGTTTTACACGTAGCGCTAGTTGTCCCGCTCCTGTTACTAACCAATCATAGTCAATGCTGCGCCAACGATCTATGGAATTGTAATATTTGTTGGCCTTTTTGGTTCTATTATCTTTTTTGATTTCATCATCTTTTTTAGTCGATGCACAGTATGTTGCGTCAAAAGGCGGACGCTGCATTCCTCCATCCTCGGTAATCACTGAGGCAAATGAATTGCTTCGATCAACCCCTAAATTTAAGCTGTACGCTTCATTGCTTCCTTTTTTTCCCTTCGTCTTCTTTACAAAATCAAACGAATCAGGAGGTCCGAGTATGTAAAATTTCATCCCTGGAAGGTTAGGCAGCTCTAGGGTATCACCAGCGTTGAAATAACGAATACGCTTCTTCTTGATCTTCTTCTTAACCACTTCCATTCCTTTTTGACCACCAATATATTTGGTGTTATCGTCAGAAAAGTGCAACGACTTAAAATTCATCAAAGTGTTAGAAAGGTATTTGTGATTTGTTATGATCTCGTCTTTGTTGAAATGCTCATATTTCTTTGGGTCTTTTCCTGTATCTGTGTATTGTTTTTTATTTGTGGTGTACTGCCTTTGGAACTTTCTGCTTTTAAAGGCTTCCTCCAACTTATCAGCTGCCATTGCTAGTGCTTTCTTCTTTTGTCCGAAGTCTTTTTTCCATTGTTTGACAATATCACTGTCGTCGTTCTCTGTCCATGCCATCCAAACTTCTTCAACCTCAAAGTCATCATCGGTAAAGAGGTCTTCACAAGCAGCGAAAAACTGTACATGGTCTTGATGTTCATGAGTAATGACCAGTACGTCTAACTTGTTCTTAACGTATTCTTTGATATTCTTCACATATGGTATGGGGTGTGCATGCTTCTTATTTATGGTACCACCATCGATCATCATGGTAAATACCGGAGATGCATCTGAATTGAAGAATTTAAGCACAAAACAATCTCCTGTCCCTGCAGTATACATTCGTACGTCAACATGTGTTATAGTTTCCATAAGTTTTTAGTGTTGATGCAACATGGCAAAAGGTTCTAATCCAAAGTTTGAAATACCTCTTCCGAAGTAGCGTTGAAATTCGTTTGCATTATGGATGTCGGTATTGCGAATATATTCCCACTGCTTTTCGATGGCTGGGATATTCAGCACTGTTCTTCCGTTTTTGTCTTCTATAAAAATAGGCTTTGAAATCAGGTACTTCAACTCGCCTGAGTCGAGGTCCATGATAAAGGTACACCCTCCCCTAAACTGAAATCCATTCCCTTCATATCTCTGCGGAATGAACTCGTCTCCGTACGGAGGTGTAAATCCATCAACATACTTTCCGTCTTTCATTTTGGCTCCACAACGTTGTACAACTGAAAAAACCACCTGATTGATCATATCTCCATCTGGCCCTACTCTTGAGACCAATCGAAGATTGTGTACTTGAAAGGAAGGGTTGTTTGGTCGACGTAAGGAGGTCCTGATGCCAAACTCTTCCTTGTTTCCATCAAATACCAACCCTGTCATGTTCATGAAGTGCCTTGATCCTCTAAACTTGGCACCGATTCTTTGATGTAATGAGATCTTATCGCTGATGCGCTCCAGTTTTTGAATACCTCTTCCTGAGACTACCGCGCTTGTTATTTCGTATATCTTTCGGCGATTGGTGATGTAGGCAATCTCGTGTGCGTAGTCTCGAAGAAATTTTGCTAGAATCCCCATAATGGTCTGATTGTAACCGTTGTTGTCAACATTTGGATCTGATATTGGCGCAAAACGATGTCTCAGACTCTCTACACTAAGGGAGGCAATTCCTGTTGGATATATTCCTCTACGTTTGAATGCCTCGATGAAGGCCAATCGATAGGCATAAGGGTCCTTTTTGGTCGCATCATAATCGGCCGTAACGATGGCTCGTAAGTAATCACCAAAGGTGATGTCTACTGGCGGGCAATAGTCAACCGCTCGAATACAGATATTCAATATATGCTTAGATGTCTTTGCGGCCTCTTTTGCTAAACGATTGACTAGATCTGGATGCAAGTCTCCTTCGGGGAGGATTCCTGTGCCGTTAGAAGCTATTCGATACAGATCTTCAACCCTTCTTTTATATACAGATAAAAAAGCCTCAAATACGGCGGCGACCAAAATACTACCTCGAGCATGTGGTTCGAGGATATTTGCATAGTCCCTTGGATTGGGTTTCTTTGGCTTCCACTTTTTCTTTTCGGTTTTGTCATCATATCCACCAATTGCATCCCTTAATCCTCCATAGTTACCTACGGCCACTCCAAATTGCTGGGCCAATTCGCCTAAAATATTTTGCTGATCCAATCGACCACGTGTTTTTGCTATTTGGTGCTTTAGCACTTCTGGAAATGAAAAATGTTGAAACAAGGCCACGATATCAGCAAAGGCTTCATGAAAGGCCAATACATCCGGATTTCTAGGCTCATTGTAATACTTTTGCATTCCGTCTAAAATGGCGTGGGTCGTTTCATGAGCGATGATGTCATGACTGAGACAGGTAAACACTAGTGATCCGGGCATTTGCAGTGCCTGGTCTGTAGGATTCGAATGAAAATACCCGAAGAGCAATGCCTTTTTTTGCGGACTGTAATAGGCATTGGCCTCGCGCATGGCGTGTGGATAGATGCGTAATTTATCTATGTATTCTTCATAAACATCTTTTCCCTTGCTTTTGTCATATTCTAACCGTCTTCTTGACCACAGAATCTTTCTTCCTAAAGCGTGTTCAAAATTCTTGATGGTTGTCATGACCACCGCATAAACCATTTGCTGATGAAATTGTGGATTGCTCTCACTTGGATTTAGTCCGTCGTTAGCTAGAACGAATTTATCGTCTAGATCTACAACTTCGTAAAACTCATCGACTGTTGGGTCATAATCTACAATCTCGATATACTCGCCTTCTAGCACACCATTTTCGTAATTGATCTCTTCCCATGGAATTTCATAGATGATCTCATTGATCTGAAACGTATCAATTTGGTTTGAAAGCGATGGATCAAAAGCGTATCCTCTTAATTTGCGAATAGAAGGTAATCCCATAATCAGTGTCTTAGGTACAATTATGTTTTCAAATACTACAACTTACGTATTAATCAAAAAGTAAAACATCCCCATTTCTAGGTATTTCACATAAAGGTAGCACCAAACAAATGTTGGTTATGTACGCTAAAAATTTGAGGGAAATGGCATGTTCGCTTGGCTATAGGATCGTTTCGTCACGCCTCTATAAAATTAAGGTAGTAAAAATTCTTTTAACTGAGGAAATCCCTCACATATTTTATGGCAATACTTTAATGTTAGATATGAGATGTGAGATGTGAGATGTGAGGTGTCAGGTATTGGGTGTTAGTATTAAGTGTAAAATGTTAAGTTAATAATATGTATACCTATAATCTAACATTAAATCATATAGACATTAACTAATTTATTCATTGCAAAGAGTACTAAGTATTAAGTACAAAGAAATAGGAAATAGCGATTAGCGAATAAATAACATTTGTGGATTCGTGGCGACTACAAAAACAAGAAACGAGAAACAGATTCCTGCCTTTCTTCTGCGCTAAAGCCACGAAGAACGTAGGCGCGGGAATTTTATTTAAAAAATCGCAATCCCCGTATCCATTTTCGTTTGGTGTTGATGAAGTAAACACCTGTAAGTAGCACTGCTGCGGCAATCATAGATTGTGTCGTTATCTGCTCGTCTAAGAAATACCAACCTAAGAACAAAGCGATGATCGGATTAACATAAGTTGAAGTAGCCACCTTTTCAGGGGAAACGAATTTCAGCAAATAGTTAAAGGAGGTAAAAGCCACGATGCTTCCGAAGACGATCAATAATATCATAGACCAAATCACATCCGTACTCCATGTGAAGGGAGAGCTCCACTCTTCTCCAAACATCGGACTTATTAACATCATCATGAACCCGCCCGCCAACATTTGATAGGCTGTGTTGACAAAGTAGTTTTGCGGAAGGTCGGCGTCTCCGACAAAAATACTTCCATAGGCCCAACTGACCATGCATGCAAATATCATGATCATACCAATCACAGAATTTTCGTCTGTAATCAATTGTTGCTGGCTTACGAGCAAATACATTCCTATGGCACCTAGAACCACTCCGATGATGGACATAGGTTGTATTTTCTTCCCTTGTAAAATGCGCATCATCAACAATACGACTAAAGGTTGTGCGGCAATTTCAAGTGCAGCAAAACCACTGTCGATATATTTTAAGGCCCATACAGCAATACCGTTTCCAAGGGTTAAAAACAAGAAGCCTGCAATGATGGTATTCTTTAGTTGTTTTACTCGTATGCCAATTGGGATGCGTAGCAACTTACACAGCAAGAATATTAACAAACCCGCAATGGTAAAGCGAATGCCTGCCAACATAAACGGAGGCAACTCTGTGACGGCAATTTTGTTTAAGAGATATGTAGATCCCCAAATAACATAGATGGCAAAAAAAGCAAGTACGATGAGTACCGTATTCGAGGATTTTGACATAAGGGTGGTTATGATTAGTCCTCGTAAAGATAACAGATTGTTTATTGATTATTTGCTACATACTATTGATTATGGTTATTCTATCAATGGAATAATGAATTGATGAGATAATGAATTAATGTTTTTAGTCTAGAGTATTGAGATATTAGGTAAGGATTTATTCTTTCGCTCATGGATAACACGTCCGAATTCAAAGGCATGTCTTGTCTCTTGGTTCTAGTGTCTTGTGTCTGATCCAACATTCAAAATTATCTAACATCTCAAATCTCAATACTCAGTACTTAATACTTTGTACTTTCACATTTTACACTCCCGCATCAGGTTCTGACTGTTTGCCCCAGATTTCTTCCATGAGTTTGATCTTGTCGGTGGCTCCTGCCTGCTTAAGTATATTGTTCACTGCATTGTAAGCCGAATCTAATGCCCCTACGATCCAACCATGGTGTACCGAGCAACATTCGCCAGCAATGTTAAGGCATCCGTCAAACTCAGGTGTCAATAAGGTTGGATATAAGTTTTTAAACTGCCCTGGAGCAAATAATGCGAAGGCTCCCCCACCCGCATGGTTATCCCAGAACCAAGTCTTTGTTGTCACTTCGGGCTTGTATCCTACAAATTCACTGTAGACATCTACTTCAGGGTAGATATAGGCAATTCCTTTGAGGCATTCGTTTACACGTTCTTCATCGCTAAGAGCACCCATACGTTCTGCATCCTGTGCCCAGCAGTAGATCTGCAATACACCTACTTCTGAATCGTATCCGTAAGATGGATATACAATTTGTCTATTCGGACGATCTGATGCTGCTACACCGAGCCCTTTTCCTTGTCGCTTTCCTAGCTTAGCCCAAAACTGACTTTTGAACGTTATAAAAGCTTTAAACGAAGGCATATAGTTGCATTCGCGTATGGCGCGTGCCTTTGAGAACGAGAGTTTGTCGAAGAAATTCGTTTTTAATTGTCCGCTTAAATAGGCTCCGTTTGGCAAGGTGCTAATTACATATGGATATTGCTTTTCTTTGGTTTGTCCGTTATTCTCAACGGTCACTTTCATGCCTCCATGACCATTGTACAATGATGTATCATGGTCTACTTGCACCACTTTATGATTCATAAAGACGCGTTGCTTTTTACCAGAAGGAGGCGCTGGCTCGGGCTTTGGAGGATCAGCCGGCGGCACAGATGCTGGCGGTTGTGCATCTTCTGTTAAGTTTGAAGGCGAATATCCCTGGCTTCCGTCGACTCCTTTGGCCATGCCTATTTCCACTTGAGCACGAATCCCGTCATTGGGTTGTACGCCTAATTCTAGGTCAAGAACCGTTCGGCATGCATCCGGAAAATGTTGCATTCCATTATCTACAGTGACCATATATACGTTGGGGTCTGATTTGTCATACGGATTTTTACTTCCGCTCCAATCATAGGTAGCTAAGACCATCTCTACAAAGGAAACACTGTACATGCCTGTGCCTACATTCAGCGTTTCCAAATAACTGATCACCCCATACGGAAGATTATCTGATTTAGCGCCCATTTCTGGATTGTAGTATTCATCTAGCTGACCCAATGTGAATTCATTGGCCAAATAGCCCCACATCGAATAATGATCGTATTTCATGAGCAGTTCAAAACCTTCGTCAAAATCTTTATTGATGGCATCGATAAAAGGTGTGTTTACCTTATCAAGAATCATATTGATCGGAAGGTATGGTGCTTGCCCTTTATTGTTCACCTCGGTAACCCAGACCATAGGGAGATCACCACCTTCTTTGACACCAAAGTTCAAAGAATTCAGCGATGCATACTTGGCAATGATGGGTTCTTTCATATTGTTGTAGCGCAAACGTTGTACTTCTGAGTTGTAGTAGAACTTACGCCACTTCACAGCTTTTTCAGCAAGTCCATTGCGCTTTAACACGGCATTCAACGATAGAGCTAATTGCTGCACTGGCAGCATATCTGGCGCAAACTGCGGAACACGCATTCCTCCTACTTCGCCGTATAAGGCACTGTTGTTTTTATCCTTCGGATTGTATTCGGTTGAATACCATGTGTCGATCCTTCCGCCTACTCTATCGGTGCTTTCGAATATTTCGCATTCAATTCCCAACGACTGAAGGATTAAACCTGAGAAGAGCCCAGCGAAACCACCGCCTACGATTCCGACCATAGGCTCTTTAACACCCCTATCTTCTGGACTCGCACTCAATGATGCTCTTAAACTTGATGCTTCTTTTCTAGAACGCTGGGTTTTTAAGGCACTTTGATAATTGCCTCCATATTTGTCGATCAACCATTTCGAAAAGGCGCGTCTTACCGAACCTTTATTGTTGTTGGCGTCTTCTGATGCTTTGTTTCCTGGGTTAAATGAAAGATAACTCATGACTTTTCGTCTTTAAGGGGTTGTTAATTAGTACTTTGTGCGCTTCTCCCAAAGGTACCATCGGTTACGGCATCACACAATAGAGGAAAATACGTGTTTTTGGTGGTTGCTGTTTATCAGTTCTCGCACTTTGAGTTTTGTATTTCTAACTATTTAAATCTCAATACTCAGTACTTTTCAATAACATCTAATAAACATGAAAAGATTCCCGCTTCCTCGGGAATGACACTCACAACAATTTTTAGTAAGTTTGTCTAAACTTCCCGCCTATGAAGAAACTACTACTCAGTTGTGTTGTAGCACTTATCTGCTTCACACAAGGTTTTACGCAACATTCAGTAGCTCGTGATTGGAATGAGTCACTATTAAATGCCATTCGAAATGACTATGCACGTCCAACGGTACATGCTCGAAATCTTTTTCACAGCTCCGTGCTGATGTATGACGCTTGGGCTGTCTTCGACGGGCAAGCCGAAACCCTCTTTTTGGGCAAGACCTTCAATGGTTTTACAACACCTTTTAATGGAATAGCAACACCGACCGATGTCGCTGCTGCCAGACATGAGATCATCAGCTATGCGATGTATCGTTTGCTGACCCATCGTTTTACAAACTCTCCCGGAAGTGCTACTTCATTACCAGCATTTACCACCTTGTTCGAATCGTATGGGTATAATACCAGTTTTACCTCTATTGATTATAGTACCAATTCATATGCGGCATTGGGTAATTACTTGGCCGATCGTATGATTGCCTTCGGAAACCAAGACAACGCGAATGAGGCAAACGATTATGCCAATTTGCACTACACACCAACGAATAGCCCGTTGATATTAGAGCTTTATGAAGATAATTCTGGAATCGATCCAAATCGCTGGCAACCTTTAGCATTTGATGTTTTTATCGATCAAAGCGGAAACCCTTTTCCGCTAGACACTCCAGCGTTCTTAAGTCCTGAATGGGGCGAAGTTAGCGCGTTTTGTTTGGAGCCATCAGACCTTCAAATTCTGAACAACGGATTTGATTGTTATGTCTACAACGATCCAGGCGCTCCTGTATATATTCAGAATTCAGCATCAGACGGTATCGATGATCCTTATAAATGGCACTTTGCCTTGGTCATTGCATGGTCTGCGCATCTAGACCCCAACGATACCACAGAGATCGATATTTCTCCGGGTTCAATCGGAAATGTTGATATAACGGCCTTTCCTTCTACTTTTGAAGAATACAAGTCTTTTTACAATTTCACAGCTGGTGGAGATAGCGGAACGGGTCATACACAAAATCCCGTCACCATGGCACCGTATACGGCACAGATGGTAAAACGTGCTGATTATGCGCGCGTGTTGGCAGAGTTTTGGGCAGACGGACCCGATTCTGAAACACCTCCCGGACACTGGTTCACGATCATGAATTACGTGAGTGACCATGCCCAAACCGTAAAACAATGGAATGGCCAAGGGGCCACCTTAAGCGACCTTGAGTGGGACGTTAAAAGTTATGTGACGCTTGGTGGTGCCATGCATGATTCTGCGATAAATACATGGGGAGTTAAAGGATATTATGACTATGTCAGGCCTATTTCGGCGATTCGATATATGGCATCTAAAGGACAAAGTACAAACCCAGCGTTGGCGAGTTTTGACCCACACGGACTTCCTTTGATCCCCGGACTGATCGAACTTGTCGAAACTGGAGATCCACTTGCTGGTACAGGTGATGAGAATGTAGGGAAGATCAAGGTCATGTCCTGGAAAGGCCCCGATTTCATCACCAATCCAGATACGGATGTTGCTGGTGTTGATTGGATCTTGGGTACACATTGGTGGCCTTACCAACGACCTACTTTTGTAACACCTCCTTTTGCGGGCTATGTTTCTGGGCATTCGACGTTCTCAAGAGCAGCAGCAGAAGTGCTTACGCTCATTACGGGTGATGCCTTTTTTCCTGGCGGAATGGGAACCTTTTCGGTGACACAAAATGATTTCCTTGTTTTTGAGGAAGGACCTACGGAAAGTTTTACGTTACAATGGGCAACCTATAGAGATGCTTCTGACCAGACGAGTCTTTCTCGTATTTGGGGAGGAATCCACCCTCCTATTGACGATATACGCGGAAGAATTATCGGTGATAAAATTGGAAAGGACGCCTTCGCATTGGCCAATCAATATTTTACAGGTGTGTTGAGTGTTGATGACATTAACTCGATTGAAACACAGGTGTATCCAAATCCGTTTGAAAACCGAATCAATATTCATACAAACTACAGAGGAGCTTTGTCTGTTGAGATATATACACTCACAGGACAACGAATCTTTGAATCAGAAGTGCAAAGCGATGGTTCTCCCATCGAGTTGGATACCGCCGAGCTTTCTGAAGGTATCTACTTTTTGACTGCAGCTGACGCTTCTGGAAGAACCATTATTACATCTAAGATCATCAAGTAATTGTTGTGTTTCGGCGTAAAACGACCGTAAACCTAGCAATACAGCTACATACTGAAAGACCTCGAGTACTTACGCACCTGAGGTCTTTCCCCTATAAAAAAACATAACTTACAGCTAGTACACTTACTATACTGCATTACTATCTAGTAATTTGGAGGCTGTAAAGTTACGATTACCAATAATTAGATATACCCGTATAAATGCGTGTTTTTTCAATGTTTGAATTTTAGAATTCAAATGGCCAATAATGAGCTTGCTCAACGATTAAAGACCAGTCTTCCTTGCAAATAGGTTTCCAACACTCGCGTTTGGCCGATTTCATTTGCCGGAATGTCAAAGATGTTTTGGTCTATTACGACAAAGTCGGCTTCTTTACCTACTTCTAGACTTCCTACTGTATTCTCTTGTCTCATCACATAGGCAGCATTGATCGTATATGCTTTTATAGCTTCGGCCAATGAGAGTTCTTGGGGAGCTCTTGTCACAGCATGCTGCATTCCTACAAAAGGATTTAACGTGCTTACATCCCAATCGCTGCTTAACGTGATTCTTGCATCGGCTTGTTGTAAGGATTTAATCGGAATGATGGCGTCATTCAATGCAGGATCTACCAACTCATCGAATTCATGCCATTCTGACGGGTTCGTAAAATGGCCTGCAACCTGTACATCAGCAGTAACATTCAATTGTGCAAAACGTGTATAGTCTGAAGGATTAATATACTCGAGGTGTGTAAGACGGTGTCGTCCTTGGGGGCCTGCACTTTGCTCGATGGCATTGAGGGCTTCCTTTACTCCGCGATTACCAATAGCGTGAATATGGAAATCAAAACCTGTAGGTTCTAATGCCGAGATATACTGAGCAATTCTGCTTTCATTGATGTAATTGAGCCCGTTGTTGGTCGGTAATTCGAAAAGGTCTATCAAGTAATCCTCTTCCATTGCCGAGGTAGTGTTGATCACAATTCCGTCAGCATAGAGCTTAATCTGATTGATCTTAAGTAAACTATTGGCGTCATTTCGATACATGGATTGCAAAGAAGCGATTTGCGTGGCATCGTCTTCTGTTGGGTAAACCCATAATCCTAGATTGACGCGTGCTATCAACTTTCCTTCGTCTGCCACACGCTGCCAGGTCTGATGATAATTGCGTTTCCAATACACGCGTGCATCACAAACGGAGGTGATCCCATTCTTGGCCAACTCTGGAAGCGAATAATATACCAACCCTTCATAATCTTGCTGTTCGCTGTTTGGAATAGCGGCAATAGCTTGATCCACCACAAGGTCGCCAGCGTTGTCGAAAAGCATCCCATTGGGGTTTCCGTTCTCATCTTTCATGATCACACCTCCCGTGGGATTCGGTGTGCTTGAATCGATCCCGGCCATGGCCAATGCTTTCGAGTTGACCCATACCGCATGTGAAGTCTGTTCCATGATCACAATAGGTTTGGTTGTAGAAATATCATCCAAGATATCTATTGGAGGTCGTTGTGCATCTAACAATGTGTAAACATCGAACCCCCATCCTAAGACCCATCCTCCTTGTGCGTTTTGAACCGCTTGGGAGATGGCACCTACATAATTTTCAGGATCGGTTTCTTCGGGCGACAATGAAAATTGAAAGTTCTCTGATGCTGCCTCTAGCGGATGTACGTGCACATCGTGTATCCCTGGGAGTATCATATGCCCTTCGAGGTCTATTTTCTCGGCATTTTCAGAAGCTTGTGCTTCTACTGATTCAGTGGACCCTATGGCTATGATGATTCCTGCTTTTACCAACATGGCCTCTGCCCAAGGTTGGTTCTCATTGACCGTGTAAATCCTTCCGTTCACATATAGTTGTTCTTCGTTCGGACCGGGATCATTATGTGTATCGTCGCTAGCACAACCGCTTGCATTTAGTAACAGAATCAATAATAGAAACTTCATGTGTGTTTTGTTCATGTTTTAAAGTGAATTGATGAATTGTTGGCAAGTAACCTCTTTTCTATCGTTGTCAGGTAGTCCTAAAGCGACAAAATCACAGAATCGGAAGGTAGACTTCCGTTTCATAGTGAGCTTCATTACTCGTGTGCAATTCATTCTTCACATAGACTTCTATGGCGGGATGCTCTGAAAATTGATAGGGTTCTTTCACCAGCCAATGTCCATGAATCCATCTATATGTATCAGATAAGGTACGGTAGCTTCCTTTGTGAAGGAACTTTGCATACCTTCGTTCGGGAAGTTCTTTTATGTAGAATTCATTTGAAGTTATGGTAACTTGTTCCCGCAACGGAAAGCAAGCTTCGTATGTACACATATGTTCTTCGGTGATTTCTTCATCGTCTTGAATGATTCCGATGGGTTTTGTAAGATCACAATCGACACCTGAAACATCACAGTAATCGTGTAATGCCTCCCATAGTGTATCGATCGCCAACGAATCGTATGAGCCTCGAACACGAGCGCAAACCAATTGCATTGCTTCCAAGGTGGTAATTTCCCATGGAAACTGTTCGGGATAAAACTGCTGCTGAACTACCTCGAACCTTTCTAAGACCAACAGTTCCTTGTTTTTCTTGAAATAGCTAGGAGGATGATCAAAATGCGCCTTAAACGCCTTTCTAAACGCCTGAATACTGTCGTATCCTACTTCAATAGCGATCTCTCCCACTGATTTCTCTGAATACAAGATCAACTTTGCTGCACTCTCTAAGCGCATGCGCATTTGGAATCCTCCAATGGTCTCATCAAAGTTCGCTTTAAAAATACGCTGTAGATTTCTGTGCGAATAGAAAAACGTGTCTTCCAATTGCGACTTGGTAATCTTGTTTTGGTAATTGGATCGAATGTATTGCTCTATTTCTGCGGGGTGATTCACACATGAAAGATAGAAAACTTTCTTTTTAGTTGTTCTCGACGGGTTTCACCAGATGCCTTCGCTCAGAATATATTTTGTTCTCGACCGGTTTCACCAGATACCTTCGAACAAAATACATTTTGTCCTCGGTAGTGCTCGTTCTCGACTGTGCTCGAACTGACATAGAGTATCATTTTGTACTCACAATACTAACATCTCATATCTCAACCCTTCGCCCCAAGGGCTTCGGATTGTAAAGACACATCTCAATACTATATACTTAACACTTTGTACTCTGTACTAACAACTAACGTTCCCACCATTCTATGTTTTCCTGCGGAAGGTTATCAAGTACGATGGAGGCTCCTATCTCGGGTGCGATCATAGGAAGCTGTAACTCTTTGGCCTTTTTTGAAACGCGCTCAATAGGGTCTGTCCATGAATGCAATGCTAGCTTGAAGGCGCCCCAATGTATTGGCATAAAGGTTTGCGCACTTAGGTCGGCACTTGCTTGAGCGGTTTCTTCGGGCATCATATGGATGTCTGCCCAGTTTTCATTGTATTGTCCGCATTCCATCATGGCAAAGTCAAAAGGTCCGTATTTAGCGCCGATGGTCTTAAAATGGTCTCCGTAGCCGCTGTCACCACTGAAAAAGATATTCTTGCTATTTGATTTGATTACCCATGAACTCCACAATGTGCTTTGACGATTGCCGAACTTTCTACCCGAAAAATGCTGTGCGGGGGTACAGGCTAACAACAAACCTTCATGGTTTACCTCTTCCCACCAGTCCAATTCGACGATACGATTGTCCTCTACGCCCCATTTCTTGAGATGTACTCCTACCCCTAACGGAGTGTAGAACATATCTACCTTTTCTTTTAGTTTTTCAATCGATTCGTAGTCGAGATGGTCATAATGATCATGAGAAATTACAATCGCATCAATCTTGGGTAGTTTTTCAATGGCAATTGGCAATTCTTCGCTAAAGCGACCTGATCCTAGCCAAGGATGCGGCGCCGGAACGTTTCCGAACATGGGGTCCAATAAAACATTCTTGTCATCTACTTGCAGCAAGAATGTAGAATGGCCGAACCATATCAATCGAGTTTCTCCGTTATAATCGGCAATGTCTACAGAATCAACCTTTTCAACTTTGAGGTCTTTAGATGGACTTCCATTAGGCACCTTTGTAAAAAAAAACTTTCTGGAGAGTTTCAGCATTTGTCCGAAACTCATATCCTCTGGAACTTCTTTCTTTTCGTTATAAAATTTGCCTTTGTTATAATTGGGTGACTTTTCATATTGTTTTTGCATTTCTGAGGAAACATCACCTCCAAAACTTGGACTGAAATTTACAAATGCCTGGTATGCCAGTATTAATAATACAATAAGTCCTATAATTGCTAGTAACATACGTTTTGCGATTTTTTTAAAGCGTTTCACTTTTTCAATGATTTAATGAGATAATGAATGAATGAAATGATGTGACTTACATAATAAATTTGGTATGCGGTATCAGCGCTCAATTCATTCTACGGTATTGGGCGGGACTCATGCCCGATTTGCTCTTGAAGAGTTTGCTAAAATGCTGTGGGTACTCGAAGCCTAGACTATAGGCAATCTCTCCGATAGAGTTGGTTGTGCCTAATAGACGGTTTTTAGCCTTGTTAAGTATGAGACGGTGGATATGTTCTTTGGCATTACTTCCGGTCTCTTTTTTTAGCAAGTCACTGAGGTAGTTTGGTGACATGTTCAATGCTTCTCCGCAATACTTTACTGAGGGAACACCTAATTCTTGAGGCTTATCTGAATTGTAATATGCTTCAAGCACCGCTTCGAACTTGGTGATCACGTCCTGATTCAAATTGGTGCGCAAATAGAATTGTCGGTCGTAGTAGCGCATGCAATAATCTAGTAGCAATTCGACGTTAGAAACGATCAGCTTTTGACTGTGTTTGTCAATGGGATTCTGATATTCGCTCTCAATCGTATTTACCAGGTTGGTAAGCAATTGTTTTTCTTCATCAGAAAGGTGCAGTGCCTCATGTACATCGTACGAGAAGAAGGTGTATTGGCTGATATTCTTGGCCAATGCTGACCTGCGGATCAAATCTGGGTGAAACATAAGGGACCAACCTTTTGGATCTTCGTCAAACTCTTTGTCTCCTGCTGTTATTACTTGACCCGGTTTTGTAAAGATCATTGTCCCTTCTTGAAAATCATAGGTGTTTCGGCCATAGCCCATATATCCCTCTACCCCTTCCTTCATTGATATTTGATAGAGGTCGACCACAAACTTCGCATTACCGAAATCTAGGTCACGCGGATAATCTTTGTGATGAATCAAGGTGACCAATGGATGTTTGGGCTTCCCTAGTCCCAATACTTCATGAATCTGGGTTATTGTATTGATGGTTATCATACCAACTGTTTTCCTGTATTATAAATGTACGTATTTGTCTGCTGCCTCAAGTTAATTACTTCTTGAATTTACTTGACTCATTACGACTTTGTCAAAAATTCGGTCTCCAAAATACTTTCTTACGAATAGCATTGGTTTTGCAAATTTGCCAGCCACATAACGTGTTTTTGGTTTGGCACTGCTGATCGCTTTCGAAACCAAATCTGAAATGACTCGCGGTGAAGATAATTTTCCTTCGCTGTAGAGATCTCGAGTGGCTTGGGCCATTTGATTGCTAATGTTCTCATACGGAGTGCCACTAGCACGTTCTACCATGGGTTCGTACATGACGTCTCCAAATTCTGTATTGATACCACCTGGTTCAATTACGACTACATCGATTCCGAATTGCTTCAATTCGAGACGAAGGCAATCGCTCCAACCTTCTAATGCGTGCTTCGTGGCATGGTACCAAGCGCCTAATGGAGAATACATCTTTCCGCCCATGGAAGAGGTATTAATGATGGTTCCGCTTTTTTGTTTTCGCATATACGGAAGTACCTCTTTTGTAATACGAGCCAATCCGAAGATATTTACATCAAACTGTCGCTTGGCATCTTCGATTGAAACCGTTTCGACCGCCCCATAAACCGCATAGCCAGCGTTGTTGAAGAGTACATCTATTCGTTGTTGTTCGTCAATGACACGCTTCACAGCATTACGTACCTCTAGTACATTCGTGACATCCATTTGTATGGCATGACCGCCAGCATTTTCAATGTCCTTCATTTTATCCAGACGTCTGGCAGCACCATATACTATGTGTCCTTCTTTAATCAATTGTAGGGCTGTGTCCTTTCCTATCCCTGAAGAAGCCCCTGTAATAAGAATTACTTTTTTCATCTTCGTGTTGTTTGTAATGATTTCTGAGGCAAAATTACGTCCAACACTCATCTCAAATGTATACCAATTACAGAATCATGAATACATTTTACTTTTCGATGAATAAATGATAGATGTTAGTATTGAGATTTGAGATTTGAGATGTTGTGTGCTGGGTGTTGGGTGAAAGCATTATTTATTATTTATTGTTCATACCCAGTACTCAATACTCTGTACTTAATACTTTGTACTCACTACCTAATACCAAACTATAATGTCAATCGAAAACCAAAGACAGGCAGGTTTTCTTGCATGAAGTCTAGGTCTTCAGAGCGTTTAAACCCTAATTTCTCATACATCGCCCATGCAGTTTTCATAGCGGCTGTGGTATGTATGATAATTTGGGAGTTCTTATGCTCTTTGGCTTTTTTGATACACGCATTGGTGAGCAGTTTACCAATTCCCTTTCCGCGAATTTCAGGATCTACTGCCAGCAATCGAAAACCAGATGCATCTTTTTCAAGCGGTGCTGTTCCTCCTGAGCCATAGAACTTCATATCGGAAAAATATACAACAGCACCAGCTATCTGGTTGGTTGGTGAAACTGCTACGAGCAACTCGGTCATAGGCTTTAATGTCAGTTGCCCAATGTTTGCAAGGAGACCATAGTATGTGGGTTGTTGGTTTGGTTTCGGAAACCCTTTGAGTTGTGAATAGACGTTCACCATAAGTTTTCCGATTTCTTGAAACTCTTGAGGCTTGGCGTTGCGTATAGTATACATGATGCTGATTAATTGTTTAATTCGTGATATCTCTCTGAAAAACTCTTTGCCCTGAAATTCTTTTCGAAAGCGTCTAGTTTGTCTAAAAGTTCTTCATCGACCATTTGTAGCAGTACTCTTTCAATAGTTGCCCATTCTTGCTGATATACTGGCAATAAGCGCACTGCTTTTTCACTAAGGCTGATAAGTTGTTTTCTCCCATCTTTTTGGTGGGTAGTACTTTCTACAAGTCCGCTTTCTTTCATTTTCTTAATGATCTTGATTATCGCGGGATGCGAAAGGTAAAGACGCTCTGCTATTTGCGTAACCGTCTGGGAACCTTCCTTAGACAATAGCAATAGTACCAAGTGCCAGTTTGGTTCAATTCCTATGTTAGATGACCTATAATGGTTTATGGCGCTATACATTAGAAGGTCACTGATTCTCTTGATTCGGGCAGTGAAGCCAATATAGCCTAGTTCTGCGATGAAGTCATTTTTCATAAATAATGTAACTGGTTACACAAATATACAAAAAGAAGCCCGAGATTCATTCTCGGGCCATCTAAAACACTATTAACCAAATGTTATAAAACATTAAGTGTGGGGGCAGTTGTCACATCCAAATGTGGATGTTATTACAGAGGTTATTTTGAGGGTGATTTTCATTGTTTTACTATTCGTTTAATACTTCTTTGTCCATAGGTATTAGTCAGAACCGCAAGATAAAGCCCAGCAGACAACTCAGAAAGATCTATCTGTTTTAATCCCGTGCGTTTAGCGATAGTCATTATTTGCGTTCCTTTTGTCGAATACAGTTTTGCTTCAATAATTGGGTCTCCCGTTAAATGTACTATCCCATAAGAGGGTGTTGGATACAAACGAATTTTGCTTTGCTCAACTTCTTGGATTCCTAAGATTGAATTATCAGCAAAAGTATACACAGTTCCGTTTGAAGGAATGTCATTTAAAGTACTATTGAAAGGACCATCATCTGGTCCCGTAAATTCTTGAACCGTTGGGGATGACGGATTTCCAGACAAGACAATGCTATAGTTGTAATTGATCGGGCCAAAACTTTCTACATAAAAGAGGCCAGAGAATGGGGTGTTCGCAAAGGTGGATGTATAAGGCCCCATATGTAACTCTATAGTATTGTTGGCTTCATACAGCCATATTTGATAGTTGACCGTTGAGCCTCCACCATACGTCGCATTGTTAACTTCTATTTTGAGAATTTGATTTCCTGATGTGCCTGCCAATTGGTATGATAATGGAGATTGTGAAGAAGTTGCCCCTTTGTCTCTCATTCCCAATATGGTGACCATATCGGCGTAATAAAAATGATCTGGATTGTCGAAAATCAACCTTCCGGTTGCTTCAAACGTAACAGTAGTGAAAGAACGACCCATAAATTCGAAAGTAAACCCAATGGGTACATCGAACATGTCAAAGTCTGACCAGACACTTCCGTTATTGATACTTGTACTATTTTGTAAAAAAGAGAAGGACGCAGTGCGTTGAGTAAAATCATAGGACTGCGCCCCAACCTTAACAGTAATAAAGATTGTTATAATGACAAGATGTAGCTTTCTCATGGTTTCGATCTTTTGGGACGAAGGTGATTAAAGCTCATGATGGGGATCAAGCAACACCGATTGTTTATTTCGATGTTAAAGTTTACAGTTTTCTATGAACTGAGGAAGGTCAAAACTCAAGTAAAACTTGTCATTTTTTAAGTTCGCGGTATTGTCTTGGCGTGATTCCCTCTAATTTCTTAAAGAAACGATTGAAATTAGACACATCCGAAAACGTTAGCATATCTGCGATCTCGGCAATACTTTGTCCGCTATTGACAAGCAATGCCTTTGCTTCGGTGATGGTTTTGTGGTTTATAAATGCTTTGACAGATTGCCCGGTTTCTCTTTTGATGAGTTGCCCAAAATAATTGGCTTCAATATTCAAGCGATTGGCAAATTCTGAGACTTTCCAGATGTGATCTTCCATCGACTGCTGTATCGCATGGAAATTTTCATTTAGTAAACGCTTGAATTCCATGACAATCTTTGTCGGGCTGTTTTCTAATCCAACAGATACTTGATATTCTTGCAGAAGTGTTTTTGTTTTGTACAGAAGAATGGTCAGATATCGACTAAAAACTTTTTCTGGATATGCTGGTCGATTCTTATACTCTTTATGCAAGTTGTCACAGAAATTGAAAAGTCCCTCAAAATCACAGGATTTAAGCTCCATAACCGGTAACGGCTCATTGATCAAAAACGGAAACTCCTTTACTCCGTTGACATTGCCAAAGGTTTTTAAGAATCCTGCCGTGAAGGTAATGACAAAACCACACCAAGGTTCTTCCATGGCAAATGACCTTAAATGTCCTGGAATTGTGAAATAGAAGGCATTTTGCTTCATTTGGAAGCAAAGGTCGTTGACACAGTGATATCCCTCCCCTTTCTTTACCAATACAAACGTATAGTAATTGGCTCTAAAACGTTGGGACTCGATAGGTGTATAGGGCACCAGTTCATCAAAATCGTGAATGGTGAAATTAAAGTCTTGGTCGTTCTCGATTCCTAATGTCGCTAGGAATTCTGAGAAGGTATCAAAAATCTTCGGGTCCATTGCCCTAAGGGTGTTGTTGTTAATGGCTTCTCTTCAAGCTGCATCAAACGGAATAGTGCATTGCGCAGTTCTTTTCCGTTTAATAAGCCCTACGTACTATAAACGGAAAAAACCGCAAATAGTTTCAAAGAAGTCGTAACAACTAGACAGACCTTTCTTCTAAAACAACGGGCTCCTCGTCTAAAGCCCACTTAACTGCTGCTTCTACATGAATTTTGGATGTATCAAATGTTATCAGTGAGGTTTCACTTTCAGGTATTAGTATTGGTAATTCTGTACATCCGTGAATTATACCCTCGGCACCCTGTTCGGTCAATTGATTCATGATGCACAAAACGGTTTCCTTGGACTCCTCTTTGAATACTCCCTTTACCAATTCGTTGTATATGATGTCTTGAAGCATTTTGCGATCTTCCAACTCTGGAATAATCACTTCAATGCCAAAATTATCCTTCAAATAACCAGCATAGAAGTCTTTTTCCATGGTGAACTGAGTTCCTAAGAGTCCGACCTTTTTAAGGTTTTTATGCTGAATAGCTCTTCCCGTCGCTTCTGCTATATGCAGAAAAGGAATGGAAACGCTCTTCATAATATGATCACTTACCAAATGAATAGTATTGGTACAAAGCAAAATTATATCGGCCCCTGCCCTTTCTAATTGCTGGGCGGCTTCACCCATCATCTTTCCGATGGCTTCCCAATTGTCTTGAAAAGTATATGCTTCAATTTCTGCAAAGTCTACGGTGACCATGACGCTCTTACAAGAGTGCAAGTCCCCCCAAAGTTCTTTTACAATCTGGTTGGTGTATTCATAATAGACTTTTGAAGATTCCCAACTCATCCCTCCTATCAGACCAATGGTCTTTGTTTGTTTTTCCATAGTTTACTATTTAAAGTTAACCATCTGTTCTGCGCCAGAGATGGTGAAGCTGCGCCAGTTTTTAAACCACGTTTTCCATGTTACTTTTTCTTTAGTTTCAACTTGACATGTATACATTGTCATTGCTGGGTTGGTACAACATTCCATAAAGGTGTTTCTTTTTAGTTTTACAATTTGATATTTCTAGAATTATAGATATGATATTCTAAAAAAAGAGTCACAGCTCCTCTTTCAGTGTTTTGACGTATGCTCTAATGACTTCCTCATTCCTGCGATAGTAGGTCCATTTACCATGTCTTGTAGGAATAATTAGATTAGCATTTTGCATAGCGCTCAAATAGGTCGATATGGTAGATTGTGATAAGCCGGTCTTATCATGAATATACCCAACACAAACCCCGTCATCAAAATGGTCGATATCTTGATGCGGGGGAAAATTTTCTTCTGGATTCTTCAACCATTTTAAAATCTTCACCCTTGTGTCGTTTGACAAAACTTTGCTTATTTCAACAATTTCCATGACACAAAGGTAACAAAATATATTTACATATCGAGAATTATAGAAATGATGTGTTTTCTAAAATATTATTTTATGGTAATTCCGTTCATATCTTCAAACTTACCAGTGACCAACCAACCACCAAAGTCCTCTGACACCGCCAATAAAATTGTGTTTTCACCTTTCTTTAAATCCACGTAGATCTCATCAAACAGTCCGATGGTTCCTAAATAGCGATAATCACGCGAACGCCATCTATTATTACCTTTATAGACGGGGTTTCCGTTTACGATGGCCACTACCCTATCACTATAACCAAATTGAAAACGCTTTGTTTGTTTTTTATCTGAACGTACCACCAGTTTCGCAAAGACTGTGTTTCCGGGGTTGTCATCCCTGAGCGTTATCTGCCTTGAAATGTTGGCTGCGGTTCCTTCTTCGACCTGAACCTTTTTGTTCCATTTTCGCGCTGCAATGATTGACTTCAATCTACTGGTATTGTCCAACAGTTTTTCTTCAAACTTATCAGACAGCACCCATTGTTGTACTAATCCTTCAATCGGTTTTCGCTCTATAGGGCTGAAATCCTTCATGCGTGTTGCTGTTTTATCTATACTGATATTGGCCAAATGTAATCCTGAAGCGTTTCCTCCCCTAAAACTTATTTCACCCTCCTGAATTGGATTAAACAACTTCCAAGAAAGGTTTGGTTCTGTGGCGTGATCCAAATAGATCTGCGCCTGATCATTGTTAACTACGATTTTCACGTGCGTCCAATCATCGTATTTATATTCATACGGAAACGAGTATTTGGGGCCAAAATGTAATTGCCATGGGGTGATTCCTTTAAATACTCCTGTCGCTTGATTGGCATCAGCCTTTCCTGGTAAGTGAGGTCTTATGTACCATTGCTCTGAATCTCCGTCTTTGGTTGAGCGAAAGTAAACACCTGGAAATGCTGCCTCCTTTTTCAGGTAGATATCATATTCTATGGTTCCGTTTAAAAAGGTTTGATTCTTCAAGGTCATACCACCTGCTTGAAGGTAGATGGCGTCCTTTCCTTTGTACTTTTCAATAATATGTGCCCTTGCCGATATCTCCCAATGAGTGGTATCAATAGGTATGGTCTTCTGCCCGATTGCCATTTGAAATGCAATACAAAATGTGATAATTAAAATTGAATTTTTCATGTTTTTTGGATTTGATGTATGTAAAGCTCTAACATACTTTCGCACATACGAAAACAAGTTGGTGCAAGTCGATTCAATGTTGTTCAAGTCGTTATTTTTAAAGACTTTTGTTAAAGTATCATGAATAACGGATCAGAACATAGTTGGATTGAAAAGTGCTTGATCACCATCGAGGAAAAACTCGACTGGGGTCCTTCGGCGCAATGGCATAATGATGTGTTTATTGAGCTAAGCGAAAAGATCCAGAAAGAAACTCAAGTATTGCTCAGCCCCACCACTTTAAAACGTGTTTGGGGCCGCGTTAAATACCAAAGCCAACCTAGTATCAGCACGTTAAACACGCTAGCGCAATTTGCTGGATTTGCCAACTGGCGGGATTTTAAGAATCAGGAACCTGTAAAAACACCTTCTTGGTTTGAACGCAATGTGAATCCCAATCTCAGAATCATCGTCCTTTCGGCTTCTGTGTTAACCGTTGTGTTCATTTCGCTGTATTCGATGTTTCTGGGAGACACGGACCCTGTTGTCATCGATCCTGCTTCAATTACCTTTAGTAGTCGTCCGATTACCGATGGTATTCCCAACTCTGTAGTGTTTGATTTAAACATTGATAACGTTTTCTCAGATAGCATCCATATCCAGCAATATTGGGACCCTGCAAAGACCATTCTATTAAAACCTGGGCAAAAACAGGCCACCGGTATCTATTACTATCCTGGCTATTTTAGGGCCAAGCTTTTAGTGGACGGAAAAATCATCAAAGAGCATGATCTGTTCATTAAAAGTAATGGCTGGTTAGGCACTATCGATTTTGAACCAATCCCCAAGTACATACAAGAAACAGCACAAAACGGAACTTCCTTGTCACTGCCTGAAAGTGCGCTGAAGGAAATTCGTTCTAATCCAGATCCAATTACGTCGTCTTACCATTATGTTCAGGACGGAGATCGGGTGTCGGGCGATCACTTTGTGCTTGAAACCTCGATCAAAAACACCTATTCAGATAAATGGGCTGTCTGCCAACAAGCTCGTATTGTCATCCTGGGTACCAAAAGTGCGATGATCATTCCGTTTTCAATCGCTGGTTGCGCTTCAGAAATGGGCGTAATGCTCAGTGATGTATATCACAGCGGAAAGGAACACGATCTGTCTGCACTTTGCACGGACCTTTCCTCTTTTAAAAACATCAAGATCGAAGTTATCAATAAGCAAGTCTCAGTGTATATCGAAGGCAACAAAGTATTCACTAGTTCGTACACAGAAACCCTTGGAGATATCGCTGGCATGCGTTATCGCTTTCTCGGCGCTGGAGAAGTACAGTCGATTTCCCTTAAAAATCTAACAGAAACTACCACTTTCCTAGACCAAACGTTTTCTAAATAAGGCGTTACTCTTCTTTCTTTTTTAAAGGCGGAAAAATAAAAGGAATGGCGAAGCATTGCACCAATGCTAGAAGCACCCCGATTTTATCGCCAATGTTGTCTGGAGCTCCAGTGGCGAAGAGAGCAGCCTGAAGGACTATAGGCCCCAAGATGATAGCAGCCATTAAGCTGTTTGCCTTAGCCCATGGCAATTGTAAGTCTACTTGCCTTCTATCTTTTAAAATTACCCAAACAATCAACGCGATGGCCACAACAGAAAATGGGATGACAATCTTAGAAAGTGAAACATGGACGTTCAATGTGTCACCATGAAACATGGTATCACCATTTTTGATAATATCGTAGAGCAAGTTTCCGAAGCTATGTAGCCACCACCAGATCAATAAGGCATAATATATCCAGCGTTTCTTTGTCCAATAAGCTGTAATGAACAGCGCAAAATACAAAGCGCATATGACCACCAAGAATATATAGTCAGCAGAGAGACCACGGCTGGAAAACCCCATTCCGAAGTATCCAGTACCCCAGCGATAGGAAGAACCGTCGAAGAGGCATCTAAGAAACGGAAGCCAGGTGGTTATAAAAGTGAAACTGATCATTAGAGATAAAATGACCATGGGCCAATTCTTTATACGTACAGCGGTCCAATTTTTCATGATGAATGTTTTAAGTGTGATACTCAAAACTATCAACAGATTTGAAACAAAAACACTTTCGTAGGGGTTTTGGGGTGAAATTTACTCATGAGTGGTGAGCGGTAAGTCCTTCTTCTAGAACAGGGACATACGTCTTTGAAACCGGGATGGGTTTTTCAATATGCTCAAGATGTATTTTAAGCTGATGAGTTGGACCGCTTACTTTTTCTACCTTGCCCATATTGACCATATACGATCGGTGACACCGTACTATCGATTGATCCGTCAAAAGGTTTTCTAATCTTTTCATCGTGGTACGTAACAACGACTTTTTGACCCGATCATTTTCTATATGATATACAGCCACATAATTATCTTGTGCTTCTATAAAAAGCAACCCTTTTGACGCTATCACAAGGTTCTCCTTGCCATTGTCTGAAGTAATTCGCACAAGGTCGTGCCTACGTCTATTGAATTTTGATTTGTTTAGTAGTGCCTCATAAGAACTACGAGTACGCTTATAATTAAAATATAGAAATACCAATCCCAACGGAATTAAGCCCGAAAGTCCGACGTCTCTAACGAAACCAAAGAAGCTAGGCCAATTCCAGTCATGAAAATTGCCCAATACATTGTAAAATAGATATGTTGTGAATGAAAGAAGAAGCAATTCGAGTACCATTCGTATGATGAAGATCGCTCGCGTTCTTTTCGTGAATAGTCTGGGTGCAATGACGAATTCGTACAACCACATGCTAACACCGTTTACGAGTCCGAAACCGATGGCTGCAATAAAAAACTCCCATCGGATCGAATGTGTTGGGTCATAGTTATTAACTCCGAAGGGTTGAAAGATCAACAAGAACAACGGAATGTACAACGCTAAAAACAGAATAAGCCCCCACTTCTCTCGCTTGGTTGCCAAGAAATTTACAGATTGTTGCCAAAAGGATTGCTTCTGAAAAGTATTTGTGCTCACTACATTTCTTTATAGTAAAGACGTAAGATTGAAAAGGATGTTACAGCTAAGTCTTAAACGAGGTCAATCATTTTCGATTATGTTGTTATGCTGTTGCATTTCATTTCTGCTATCTTTGTTGTAACAAAAAGAAATTTTGAAGGTATTGGCAATTTTCATATCGATCTATTTTTTAGGGCTAAATGTCATGCCCTGCAATGATGCGGTCGAAGATGAAAGCTGTGCCATTGAAATGAATGATAAGCACGAACACGGTGAAGAAGACCCTTGTTCTCCCTTTTGTCACTGCCATTGCTGTCACACCCATGTTATCAAAGTAGAAATCATTCAACCAAACTTGGATATAGTAGAGCTTCCAAGTAGAATTCCTTCATTAACCGCAGGTTTTCCAAAAGATATCACCTTAACTCTTCTTCAGCCTCCACAAATGTATTGCTAACATATCGTATAAGACTCTCTTATTTTTTAGTAATACAAATCAAATCAAGAATGAATTATAGAATAATAAGCCTTTGGCTTATCATGCTGTGTTTGGGCTACACCAATGCGCAAACAAGCGACTTACAGATAAAAGTGTTTACTAGTGAACATAACGAACCATTAATGGGCGCATCGGTATACCTCGAAGATCTGGATGTCGGAACCATTACGAATGCTCAAGGTATTGCCAGTTTTAGCAATATCCCGGACGGTACACACCACTTGGTGATATCGTACGTGGGTTTCGAAACGATTGAAAACGATATCAGCACCCCTGCTAGTGAAGCCTTGGTCTTCACATTACAGGAAAGTGCAGACGAACTCGATGAGGTGGTGCTACAATCGACTAGAACGACAAGAACGATTCGCAGAATTCCGACAAGGGTTGAGTTAATCGGTGGTGAAGAACTTCAGGAAAAAAACATGATGAATTCCACCAACATTTCTATGGTGCTGCGTGAAAGTACCGGAATTCAAATGCAACAAACGTCGCTGAGTAGTGGCAACAACAACATTCGAATTCAAGGGCTCGACGGACGTTACACACAATTGCTTCGAGACGGATTTCCGCTATACGGTGGTTTGGCAAGTGGGCTCAGTATCATGCACATACCTCCGATAGATATCAAGCAGTTTGAGATCATTAAAGGAAGTTCTTCTACGCTTTATGGTGGCGGTGCCATCGCCGGATTGGTGAATATTGTATCCAGAGCTCCAGAACATGAACCAGAATTGGACATTATGCTCACACAAACTCAAGCGTCAGGTAGCACTGCAAATGTATTCTACAGTAGTCGAAACGAACGCTGGGGTGTGGCGCTTTATGGGTCGGGCAATTATCAAAAAGCCTATGACCCAGAAGATGATGGATTTAGCAACCTTCCGCAGACCTATTCGGTTACCGTAAACCCAAAAGTGTTTTATTATCCTTCGGAAAATACAACGGCATGGTTGGGTATGCTGGTAAATTATGACGATCGTCGCGGTGGCGATATTGAACTTATTGAAAATGGTCAAGGTGGAATTCACCAATACACCGAAGAGAACGTTTCAAGGCGAATCTCTACACAAGCTGTGTTTGAAACCAAGATCGATTCGATTCAATCCTTTACCGTAAAGAATAGTATTTCCTACTTTAACCGAGACCTCGTAATTCCTGACCTTACCTTTAGAGGCATACAATGGAACACATTTACTGAGGCCAGTTATCAGAGAAATAGCGATCGTTCTAATTGGGTGTTGGGTGCCAATCTCTATTCGTCAAACTTCGACGAGACCAATAGTGTGCTCGAAAGAGATCAAAAGGATCTTACGCTTGGTCTTTTTGCGAATAACGTTGTTGACCTTTCAGAACAATGGATCCTTGAAACAGGATTGCGTGCTGACTATTCCCGAGATTGGGGCTTTTTTGCGCTTCCGCGTATTTCGTTGTTATTTAAGTCGGGGAATTCCTTTTCGAGCAGAATTGGAGGCGGACTGGGCTATAAGATCCCAGACATTTTTACGGAGGAAGCTGCCTTTATCAACTTTGAAGGTATTCAGCCTATAGACAAAGATACTCTGGAGGCAGAACGCTCATATGGCGCTAATATTGATTTTAACTACCAAGGAAGCTTAACAGATGAGGTTACCATATCTATCAATCAGCTGTTTTATCTAACCGCTATTAAAGACGGATTACTGTTAAACAGCACAGGCACAGATACCTTTGAATTTGAGAACGCCGACGGTACCATCTTAAGTAAAGGAGCCGAGACCAACGTGAAATTCAGCTATAAAGATTTCAGATGGTTCATCAACTATGCATTTATTGATGCCCGATTGAATTATTTACCCGGAAATCCTCAAAAACCACTGACGGCACGACACAATGCCGGAACCGTCGTCATGTATGAGTCGGAAAAATGGCGTTTGGGATATGAAGCCTATTACACCGGAACGCAATTATTATCTAACAATACAGAGACTCAAGATTATATCACCATGGGTTTTTTAGCCGTTAGAAATTTTGATTGGGGGAGCGTTTTCGCCAATTTCGAAAACTTTACGGATCGCAGACAAAGTAGGTTTTCTACTTTGGATTTACCACCCCATGAGAATCCAACTTTCCCTGATATCTACGCTCCTAACGATGGTTTCATATTTAGTCTGGGCGTTATTTTACGTCCTTTCGGAAATAAACACCATCATTAAAAATAGACTTGACCAGCAGTCATGCGGCTGTTGGTCATTTTTAACCAATGGAATCTATTATTTGTAAAAAGTGGGCTTTGTAGGTATTGCCTATTGAAAGTTGAATTTCACCCAACTCTACGTAATCGCTGCCATAGGCAGTGATACTATTGAATGCAATGATATACGACTTGTGTATTCTTACAAACCGTTCTTTAGGTAATAGCTCTTCTAGATCAACCAATTTATGATAAACAACAAGATGACGATCTGATAGATGTATTTTGACATAATTACTCAATCCCTCGATATATACGACCTCACTAAAGTCTACTCGTACATTTTTTCGATCCACCTTAAAATAAGCAAACTCTGAAGTTGTTGGTGCATTGTTTGCTTGTGTCGTTTTTTGTGGTGAAGCTACCTTGTTGACGGCTTTCAAAAAGCGTTCGAACGAAAACGGTTTTAATAGATAATCCACAACGTTAAGTTCAAACCCTTCCAACGCGAATTCGCGGTATGCTGTTGTGATAATGGTTGCCGGAGGACGATCAAGCGTTTTCAAAAAACTTAGCCCTGTGATCTTTGGCATTTCAATATCAAGGAATAAAATATCTATTGTATTTTCCTGCAATATATTGAGCGCTTCCATGGCATTGTTGCAAACTGCAAACACCTCCAAGTGTGGAATATCAGCGATGAACCCTTTAATAATATTCTGAGCAATGGGTTCGTCATCTACAATCAGACATTTAAGTGACATGTTCAGGAAAATTAATGGTTAAGTTTACCGCAAAACTTTTTTTCGTTTCATGTATAGTTAGTCGTTTTTGATCCCCATATAGTAACTCTAGCCTGCGTTTGATATTTTGAAGCCCAAGTCCGCCAGACGAATTGGTATCCACAATAGACGCAATACTATTTTCGATAGAAAAGAGTAATTGAGAAGCAGAAGACTTGATTCTGATGTGTATCCACCCCGTCTTATCTTCATTTTTAAGTCCATGTTTAAAAGCGTTCTCTATAAATGGAACCAATATCAAAGGTGGAATTTCGATTCCGTCAACCTCCCCTTCAGCTTTATAATCAATCATCACGCGTTTTTCATAGCGTTCTTTTTCCAGAGCAAGGATATTCTCTATGAGGGCTAACTCCTTTGTCAGCGGAACCTTTTCTGTGTTCGATTCATATAAGGTATAGCTCAAGATGTCTGAAAGTTTTAGAATCAAGCTAGGGGTCTTTTCAGACCTTTCGAGAGCCAAACCATAAATACTGTTGAGGGTATTAAAAAGAAAATGCGGATTTGTTTGTGAGCGTAAAAACTTAAGCTCTGCTGCTATCTTCTCCCTTCGTAACACCTCGGTCTCTTGTTTTTCTTTGTACCAATCCATGAACAACTTAAAACCAGTGGTAAAAGCAACAGGAGAAACTATAATAAGGGTCGCTTGCAATAACCTCGAGGGTTTCCATAGTTTAGGGCCCTCGGTCATCCATTCTGGAAAGAACGTTGGATATCCCCAGTAAAGAGCAAATGCTCGATGAAGTATTGCCATTGTGGCCAACAATAGTACCAGCGAAACAAAATATGTAAGCCAACGATTCTTATACAAATATTTAGGGATGAGCACAAACCAATTGACATACACAGCGATCAAACGCGCAGGTAGGTATAGCAGCTCAAAAATGATTGCGTCAGCCAGTGTTTGCCGGTATCCCCATTCTGATATGGCAAAGGCCAGCATGATCGCAATCCAAAAGATCAGATGATAGGCTATATGTTTCGCGTTCACATTTTTCATAATCGTCAACTCACAAAACTAGCATTTATATTTTCGTTTGCATCTTTTTTATGCCTATGCCCTCTTAGTTTATGTGAACACGATATTTCTGAAATACATAAACATCCCATTAATATACATTCCTGTGGTATTGGTTGATATAAAAAGGTGCAGCAGCGACCTCTTCCGTACTATTTTGGTTTCATGTTCCATCAAGATAACATTCGTTCATGAGATACATTATTTTAGCACTGCTGCCCACTTACCTATTTGCACAAAACCCAATTAATATCCCAAAAGTCGAGACGCCCATTGAGTTGGATGGTCAGGTAACTACCAATGAATGGCAACACGCCTATATCCTATATGACTTTAAACAGATAGAGCCTAATTTAGGACTCCCGGCAACCGAAAGCGCAACAATCAGAGTATTGTATGATGATACGTACCTCTACATTTCTGGGGTCTGTACCTACTTGGATCCATCTCAACTTTTTGCTACCACGCTCGAACGCGATGCGGTACAACTGAAGGATGACTACATTCAAATTCATCTGGACACCTATAATGATAAGATCAACACACTTGTTTTCAGGACAAATCCTTTGGGCGCCAGGCAAGACATGGAAGTAAGCCGAAATGGAGAAGAGTTCAATACTTCGTGGAATACTTTTTGGACCGTTCGATCGACGATCCTTGACAACGGCTGGAGTACCGAGATACGCATCCCATTTTCATCTTTACGATATAAAATGGCGTCCGAGAATATCATGGGGATTAAAGCCGCTGTAAAATACAAATTAAAGAATGAGCTTATGGTGGCTCCGTTAAATGCTCCCGACATTCCAGCCGCCTTGTATCACTTTACAAATTCGGAGGAGATTCGTTTTCAAAATCTTCCGGCGGCAAAGCCTTTGTACATTACGCCCTATGTCAAGGCCAACTATATCAGTGAAAATACGCTCAATGAAGCACAAACGACCTACACCAATAGCACACTGTTTCTAGAAGAAAAGAAATTTTCCGATAATAGAACCTTAGACAAGATCTTAAGCAACGTTGGGTTGGATGTAAAATACAAGCCCAATGCAAGTCATACCATAGACTTCACCCTAAATACCGATTTCGCACAAGCTGAAGCAGATGATAGGATCATAAATATCTCCCGTTTCCCGATCTTCTTACCAGAAAAGCGGCTTTTCTTTTTAGAAAATGCCGACCTCTTCAATGCCAATCAGTTTGACCATAGATTGTTCAATTCTAGAAGAATCGGAATTCAAGATGGCGCTGCCGTTCCTATTGTTGCGGGACTGCGATTTACAGGAGGAAATAGTGGATTACAGTACGGAATGCTCTCAATGCAAACACATGAGGTCGAAGACCTTGTGGGGTCTACCAATCACAGTGTTATACGCCTAAAGAAAAACGTGGGAAATCTTGGGTCATACATAGGCCTCATCAATACCAACCGAATCGGTGATGAACTAAACAATCACTTACTGGCGGTTGATGCCAATATTAGGATTACAAATACCATTAGAACACAGTTTACCGCTGGGGTCACATTTGATCAAGAAATGGGCGATTGGAAACCCATGTACGGAGCATCGCTAAACACCTTTAAAAACAACGGTTTTGGGATCAATTATCGATTTAGAGAATATACAGAAGATTTTAATCCGAGGCTTGGTTTTGTTGAGCAGCCCAATACCAAAAGGCTGGTCCTAAATCATGGATGGAGAAAAGCCTATAGCAACCACTCATTTCTTCAATTCCTTTCAATGGGGCACTATTTTACAAAGAACTGGTTGTCAAATACGGGACAGCCTGGGCTTTTTCAAACCAATATATACCTAACTGCCATACACAAAAAAGGCGGACGATTAACCATGTTCTTCCCCATATATCAAGAAGACAATCTATACTCAGACTGGGAAATCGCCGATGGTATCACCATCCCTAGTGATCGTTATGTGATGTGGAAGTTCAATCCGATATTCGTAACGGGCAATGCAAAACCCTATCAAATACGCTTGGATACTGAATTTGGTGAATTCTATGGAGGAAATCAATTTACCTTGTCATACAACGTTTCTTATGACGTCAGCAAAAATTTTAAAGCCGAACTCGGAGGCGCATACAACCAACTTCGATTTCCAGAACGCTATACCCAAAATGTCTCTAGAAAGGTCAATCTTAGCCGCTATTTTTCTCGTTTAAAATTCAACTTTTCTGCAAAGGCAACGCTCAATTCATATCTACAATACGATACTCGTGCCGACAAAATGACCTGGAACCTTCGGTTTCGATACAATCCGATAGAAGGAACCGACCTTTTTGTTGTCTATAATCACAATGCCAATGTAGACCGCGACCAACTATCACCTCGACCGCCATTTACAAGCAGTCAGTTGTTTATCGTCAAATTCTCTAAGACAATCATCAAATAAATCCATTCACATAAAGTGAACATCTGTACACACAAAATTCAACGGTCTTCGAATAATAAATCTCACAACACAATCGAATATAAGTAACTTAAAATCAAAACATTGCTCATGAAAACTACTACACTCATCGCTTTATACCTTTCATGCTTCGTTTTTTGCTACGCCCAAGACAATAGTACCCTTAATCAAAGTAATATCGCATTTACAATCCCAGAAAAAGATCTTTTACCAGAGAGTCTTGCCTATGATACCAAGACAGGAAGTTTCTTTGTTGGAAGCACTCGTAAAGGAAAAGTAGTCAAGGTTTTTCCTGACGGAAAGATTGCAGATTTCATTGAATCAAAGCAAGACGGGCTTTGGATGATCATCGGAATGGAAATAGACCCCGAGAGAAGATGGCTCTGGCTTTGTAGCTCTGGAGGTGATAATTTGAAAGGCTATTCATTGAAAGACGATACAGACGGAAGACCTGCCGGAATCTTCAAATACGACCTAGACACTGGGATACTCCTGAAGAAATACACCCTAGAAACCAAAGGGGAAGTCCATTTTTTCAATGACATCGTGGTCACAAGCAACGGTGATGTCTACGCAACACATATGTTTGGTGAACATCACATTTATAAGGTTGACCGAAATCATGACCGTCTTGAGTTGCTATCAACGACAGACTTCATCAAATACCCAAACGGCATTACACTTTCGGGAGATGAACGTTCACTTTATATAGCGCATTCAGGCGGGATAGCCGTCATGAACACAAAGACGGGAGAACAAACCCCACTACAGGTTCCAGATGGTGTTAAGATCACAAGAAGAGAAAGCATCGACGGACTCTATTTCTACGATAATTCTTTAATAGGAATTCAGCCGGATATCAATACCGTGATAAAATTAAGCTTGAACGCAAACGGAACTCAAGCAACCACGGCTGAAGCTTTAGAAATCAATCACCCTATGATGAACAATCCAACCACTGGCCAGATCGTAAATGACCAATTTTATTATATCGCCAATGCGCAATTCGGAAGTTTTAATGAAGACGGAACCCTTTTTCCTTCTGAGAAACTCTATGAAGTTTGTGTGTTGAAACTCACACTTAAATAACCTTTTAATACAAACATGATGAATCGGAAAGACTTTTTAAAAAAAGGAATCATCACCACAGGATTGGTGACGTTGTCCCCCTATTTGTTGATTGGGCAAGAACAGGAAAAAGAACCACAATTGGACCCTAAACTGGTACAAGAGTTTGTTGGTGCCGGGCATGGAAAATTTGACAGGGTGAAAGAATTATTAACCGAACACCCTACCCTCTTAAATGCTGCACATGACTGGAGGCGTGGAGATTTTGAAACGGCATTGGGTGCTGCAAGCCATGTTGGTTATAAAGCGCTTGCACAGTATTTGATCGACAAAGGTGCACAACCCAACATATTCACGGCCGCTTTATTCGGGCGGATGGATGTTATTAAACCTATGCTAGATCTTTTTCCGAAGGCTTTACACGCGAAGGGACCACACGGGTTTACTCTTTTACACCATGCTCAAAAAGGCGGAGAAGAAGCCGAAGAAGTAGTAGACTATTTAGTGTCTTTGGGAGCCAAAGAAACCAAGGTAAAGCTATACTAGAAAATAGCGTTCAGTATCCTTTTCGTTTTGTCGAGATCCCAGAATAACAAATAAAGGTTGGCAAGCAACATTAATCCAGCGATGTAGGGAGTTCCTCGGAAACCCATGGAACTAACAATGAACAGAATATTTATGATGATGGGTAAGTATAGCAAAGCGCCGAGAAAAGCTGTGCGAGGTATCAATAGCAAAATAGCTGCAAGCACTTGCATTACGCCCAAAAAGTTCCAATACCATCCTGTTTGATATAGAGCTTCAAAAAAGAAGCCAACAGCGGTATCGGTTCCTAAATTGGTAAAGCGTTGACCGAGCACTTTTTTCATTCCTGACGGAATAAATCCGATGGCGAGCAAAATTCGGGTGCCCCAAGTGAATAGTTTAAAAAGAAGTTTAGGATACACATAATTGTGCAACGATTGAATGAATGTCATACGATGGGTGGTTGATTTCTCATACGACGCCCTACCCCAACTATTGTTACAGTACGATGGCGATCAGAGCTTTCGCTCTTTGATCTTTTCAAAGAAGTCTTGCTTGTACGTATCTCCTATTGGTAGGCTCTTTCCGTTCACAAATACCGAAAGTGAATCGGTCTTGTCGATGTGTTGCAAAGAGACAATATACGATTTGTGCACCTTTACAAAAGAGATGTTTGACAGTAGAGATTCAATATGCTTTAACGTGTTGTAGGTGATGATCTGCCGGTCTTTAAGGTGAATGGCGACATAATTTTTTAAGCCTTCGATATAACATATCTCGTTGAGCATTACTTTTTCAAAATTGTTTTTTCCATCTGTTTTAACGAAAAAGAATGTATCGCTGGCCTTGTTTTGTTCTGGTTGACCTGCCTCCTGTTCTTTCTTCACCTTTAGAATCGCTTCGTAGAAACGTTCAAATTCAAAGGGTTTTAGTAGATAATCAACAGCACTCAATTCATAGCTTTCCAAAGCAAATTGCGGATAGGCCGTCGTAAAGATCACTTTGGTCTGGTCCTTAATGATCTTGGACAATTGCAAGCCTGTCAATTCGGGCATTTGAATGTCTAGAAAAACGAGGTCGATCTCTTCTTGATTCAGTAGTGCCAATGCCTCCAACGGACTGGTAGTCGAATTTACATGGGTCAAAAAAGAAACTTTTCCAACGTAATTTTCCAACAATCTGATGGCTGGCGGCTCATCATCTACGATAAGGCATTTAATTTTACTCATGAACTTCTTTTATAAATGGTAAACGCAAATGGGTTTCAAAATACGCGTTTTTATGACCATAATCTAGTGTATAATTATCCTTGTATATCAATGATAACCTACGTTTTAGATTATCTCTACCTATCCCTTGTACACTATAGCTTTGTACTTTAGACACCTTGTTGTGTGTCAGGATCTCTACTTCATCTTTCTTGACCTTTATTGCGAGTTTCGCGGGATGTTCTGGATCGTTCAAAGCACCATGCTTAAAGATATTTTCTACGAAATGAATCAGTACCATCGAAGGGATTTTTTGATCGGTAACGCTTCCTTCTATTGTATAATCAAGAAACAGATTGTTTTCAAAGCGCTCTCTATTCAAATGAATATAATCTTCAATGAATGCGATTTCTTCCGCTAAGGGCATGTAATCGGTCTGTGCTTTATAGGTGACATAGCGAAGCATTTCGGACAGTTTGTGGATGTTTTTTGCCGTTTTTGGTTGCGTATCTACTAACTCTGTATAGAACGCATTTAGCGTATTGAACAGGAAATGTGGCTCTAATTGGTTCTTCAGAACACTGAGCTCGGCCTTCTTATGCTCCATTTCCAAGCTGTGCAACTTGTCTTTGTTTTCAATGTACCGTAATAATAAATACAAAGAGGTACTAAACAAGATCGCTTTCAACGCATAATATGAATTATCAAAAACGTAGTACCCAAATACACGTTTACTCTCGTGATAGTTGTGCTGCCCTGTAAGATAGAACCCTATCACTTCCTCTAACAAAAACCGAATTCCGGCAAAAACGAAGAATAATCCTATAAGCATCGGAACGAAATAGCGACGATTCTTCTTTGACAAAAATCTAGGGCACACCCAGTTAAAATTCAAAAAATACACCGCATAAAAGCTCATGAAGAAGCTAAGTTTTGCAAGTCCGCTAGGATATCTGAAGTTTCCTAAGAAATATTCTTTACCTCCATAAACATAGTCATTGAAGTACTGTAAGAATACAATGACGATACCCAAAATAAGATGGTATTTCCAGGTGTGTTTTGTTTTCATGAGGTGAAAGTATTCAATTTCTATAAAAGAATTACCATCGTATGACAAACCCCTCATTTCTTTATACAAACCCCTAAAATCAATACTACGAATCACTTCATCAGAAAAACGACCCCGTTTATGAAGCAAACGAACGAGTTCATGTAAAGCATCCAAATAAGAGGTTTGCGACACCTAGTTTTGGAGCAACATTAAAATCAAACAACATGAAAAAATTAGTTTTACTCTTTAGTTTTACATTGATCGCTTCGATCGTATCGGCGCAAGACGTCACAGACATTGACAAACACTTTGCCCCTGTTAAATCTTCAGATTTATTGGTTTTAGGAACCTTTCACTTCAGCAATCCAGGGTTGGATGATTACAAGCCTGAGCATGAAATCAATATATTTTCCGAAGAAAAACAGAAAGAGCTTCAGGAGGTATTAAAAACCATCAAAAAATTCGGACCTACCAAGATCGCGCTGGAGGTGAATAGATCTGGACAGGCACGCTTAGATTCCCTTTACAATGCTTATTTGGAAGGAAAGTTTGAGCTAAAATCCAATGAAATCTATCAAGTAGGCTTTAGGCTTGCAAAAATGCTTGGGCATAAAAAAGTATATGCCGTTGATGCAAGGGCAAGAGGATACGAAAGCAACCTTAGCGATGAGGAACACAAAAAAAAGCAGCAATACTTTGCTGAAAAGGCCGGAATGGATGTGGTTCAGAGAGAGATGCTAATCAATCAGAAGTACTTTGAGCTTTATAAATACGGAGACAAGCTTAAGACACAGATGTCATTGCTTGATTACTTTTTACTTCAAAACGATCCAAAGGTACTTAGCAATAGCCACGGACATTACCTTATAGGCAACTTTAAAATGGGTGAAGGCAATGACTACTATGGCCCTGATAATTCTATGTGGTGGTACAATCGAAACATACGCATCTTTCACAACTTACTGAATATAAGCACACCGGGTAAGGACAAGGTTTTCCTGTTGATCGGAGCTGGGCATGTACCTATCCTGAACTTTCTTGCTGACGCATCTGTTGACTTCAAAAGAAAAGAACTGAAAGAATTTGTCACCAAATAATTTGAACCGTATCAACACTTTATAAAAAAGAATCGGGAGTTCATCATCAATTAAAGTTTGCGTCATGGGCAATTTCTTTCGAAAAATCAGATATCAGGTGTTTAAACAAAATAAGATCGGAAATTATATCACCTATGCCTTAGGCGAGATCATATTGGTCGTGATCGGTATTCTTATTGCTTTGCAGATCAATACCATGAACGAGAATGATAAGCAGGAACAAAAGATGGTTACCTATTTGAAGCAATTTAAGATCGACCTTGAGAACGACATTCAAACTTTCAACAATTTCATAAGAATTAATGAAATGAGAATTCGCAATATCGATACTATTATAAAGATGGCCGCCACCAAAACGTCCTTAACCAAAGATGAAATGAGACGGTTTACAACGCTTCACGAATCGCTGGTGTACGAGTCGTATTTTGTGCCCGAGAAAAGCACCTATAGTCAATTAGTAGCCAGTAGCCATGGTGATTTCTTTAAAAATGAGACCTTGCGGGCGCAGTTGTTTCGTTACTATGCCGTTAATGATCGAAATGAAAAGAACAATGAAGTAAGCACACAACTCTATATGCACCATCATCATACAGAGCAGATTACGAATACAATATTGATCTCAGCTGAAAACTTTGAACGTTTGGGCTACGGAGCCGTAAAGCGCCCTAACATCGACTTTGCGAGTTTATCTTTAAACACCCCTTATGTTTCGGCGATAAGTCGTAGAAGAGGTAATGCGGTGAGCCAAAACTCTAATTACACTTGGATCAAAGGACTGGCCGAAGAACTCTTAGAGGCCATCGAAAAGGAACTAGAAAAGCATCCCAGCAACTGATATAAGCAAAACAGGCCTGCAATTTTAGCGGGCCTGTTTTCATGCATGTTGGGCTGACTAATTGGTGGGCATTGCAAATATAGAAGGATCTATTTCAGCGTTCCATTTAACGGTTGTGGCTTCTAGAATCTGAAAGGTCTCATCTCCATTTTTCATAGTCACGGTGAACGGATAGAACAATCCGTCGACTTCTTTGTAGTTAGACAAAAATGTGCGCATAGTACCGCCGGCACTTGGCCCTGAAAAAGCAGTGGATTCTGTGAATATTGGAAAGTAACTCTTTGCATCAAAATAAATCAGCAGTTCATTGTCCTTTTCTTCTCCGTTGACCAGTCTTGTATGCCTTACCAGTAATACTTTATAGGTGTCAACGCCCTCTATTTGCTCAGTTCCCATATACGTTGCCTTATACCCTCTTTCTTTCCAGTTGTGCCCTGGATAAGGGAAGTCAGACATGGTGCGCTTCATGTTTTCTAAAGCTTCTGTGTCTTTCACTTCAGCTTCCATTTGGGAGTTTGAACCCCAAATTTTGGTTCCATCGTAGGCTGTGTCTACATAGGTCATACCATTAAACTCCAGTGAAGTGATTTGTCTTCCGTCGTTAAGCATCACACGATGGTAAGGGAGTTCCATGTTTTGAGTTACCAATTTGGCTGTTCCGGTGATATCCATCGATTGTACACGGTCCCAGTTTTCTTGCCCTCCTGTTACCTCTGTGTATTTTTGTAAAATGCTTTCGGCAGTCTGTGCTTTTGCGAGGGTCATACACAACAGCACTAATACAATGCAGTAATAAAGTGTTCTCATAAAATCTGTTTTGGGCAATAGTAAAAAACCTAATACGTACCACGGTACGGTTGCCTGAAGTCGAACAAGTTTTATGAATTCTTTATGACCTCTTCTCTAAATTGTTTGGCGGTGCAGCCCGTCATCTTTTTGAATGCAGTATTGAAAGAAGAACGCGAATTAAACCCTACTGCGTACATAACCTCATAGATCTTGTGGTTGTTGTATTCAGGGTCGGCTAGCATACGCTGCGCTTCTTTTATGCGGAAGGAATTCACGTATTCAAAGAAATTACGATTGAAGTTTTCATTGATCGCTTGCGATAAGCTTTTAGGATGCTCTCCTATTGCGGAAGCCAAAGAGTTAAGGTCGATCGAGTCATTTAAAAAGGGCTTCTCTTCTGTCATGTAACGCTCTAGGGTGTTTGCTAGGTCTTTGCTCTTGGACGAGGTCAATATCGAATCTTTATATTTCTTTACGGCCAGTGTTGCTTTTTTCTCTTGGTAGGCCTTGACTATCGTTCGAATTTTAAGAACCGCCCAACGGATACTTAAGTATAATACACTGGCTACAATAGCCAATATAGCATATCTGAATTGAAAGCGAGGCTCGTAAAAGAGTGCTTCAAAAACAATAGCTAGATACGCCAAAGCAAGTACAACCCATAGATTCTTTAGGAACTTGCCTTTCTCTCTATCCATGTTGATTCGATCGTTGTGAAAGACCAATAGTCCGCTCATTAAAAGATAAGCGCCAAAATGAAGCATCACCGATACAACTGCCCACGGTTCTTTTCCGCCTAAAACATTAAAAACAACAGCCAACAATAGTAAAATTGCTGGCATCCCATGCGGCCAATACGATCGCAAGCTATTTGTAGAAGACGCTACACTTTCGCGAATAAAACTGTAAAAGAGTGGACCAAAAAGTAACCCAGAAACTAAGAGCAAATTTGAAAATTGATTTCCATAAAACTTCAAGACATATACGTTGACAAGTGTTAAAATTCCCAGAATGATGAGTGCAAAGGCTGATTGATTCTTATAATTTATCTTTCGCAAATAATAGAATAAAATACCTCCTGACAAGACCAGTACTCCCATCATGGTCTTCATGACGTCAAAAGTAAGTTGATAAACGTTCTCTGTGCTCATTGATCAGTTTCAGAATTGTACTATGTAAATTACCGAATAATATGATATGTTCTAAAAAGAAATTCTCGATATCAGTGTTTGGGCTAAAGGTATTTTCATGCTGAAAAAAAACGGTTCGAGTTCTTGAAGTCGAATGAAAATCAATGTGTAAATGTCTTTGTTTAGATCGTAATTAGGGTGTATCTTGAAGATATAAATCCATTTGCGATGGGAAGAATCAATCTGTTTGAGTTTGAAGACCAATCTTGGTTTCCTTCTTTTCTAAGAAATTACGGTACTGACTTTTTACAGTTTTTAGCCAATGCCACTAAAATGTACAAACCCATTGTGCCCATTTTGGAGAAGATGCTAACCAACACTGCAGAGAATCGCATTGTCGACCTTGGCTCAGGAGGCGGTGGTAGTTGGCTTTGGTTGCAGCAGGCGTTGCATGAAACAAATCCAGAGTTGAAAATACTACTAACGGATTATTTTCCGAACATCGATGCGTTTGAAAGAACAGCAAAAAAGTCTGCTAATTTTGAGTACATCAGTACGTCGATTGATGCACGTGATGTCCCTGCAGAGCTCAAAGGTATGCGTACGCTGTTCTTAGCTTTGCATCATTTTGGCCCAAAAGATGCGGTTTCCATTCTTCAAGATGCAGTGGACAATGGTGCGCCTATTGCCATTTTTGAAGGACAAGAACGAAGTGTGGGAAGTATTATCGGCATGCTCCTCTCTCCTATCAGTGTTTTGCTGACCACCCCATTCATCAGACCTTTTCGTATCGGAAGAATCATCTTCACGTATTTGATTCCGATTGTGCCGCTTTTTGTTTTGTGGGATGGTGTGGCTTCGTCTTTACGAACCTATTCGGTTGATGAAATGCGTGCACTAGTTGATGAAGTGTCTGGCCATGAATCTTATCACTGGGACATCGGAAAAGTAAAATCAGGCCCAGGTGCTATTCTCTATCTAACAGGGCATAAAACCTAGGCCTACTTCTTATTTCTTTTGCTTTTTAAGCAGTTCTTTTACAACTCTGAAGGAACTACTTACCACACCCGCAGATCCATCGTTGGTGTAATTGGTGGTTATGGTGCAATTATAGTCAGGTATGTGCACCCATAAGGTTCCCCAAAAACCGTCGTGCATGAAAAGTTCAACGCCTTCTTCAACCAGTGCTCTTCTTAAACCCATTCGATAGTCGGTGTTGTCTTTTTGATTGGATAACTCTTCAGGCTTAGTGAGCATTAAGGTCAATGTTTCTTCTTTATCGAATACTTTTCCGTTAAATAAACCATTGAAAAAGACAGCCATATCTTCGGTGGTGGAAGCAATACCTCCGCCTCCATAAAGATCGATCGAATTATCCCATGCAGTGAAATCCATTCCTTCGTGATAACGATGTACGGGCCTTGGAAGTCCTTGGGGTCTATCTTCTAAACTCTCTAGCCAAGTGCTGTTCAGTTTTAATTTGTCATAGGACAACAAGGTTCTCAGTGCGTTGGCAAGTTCGTCTCCCTGTACCTTTTCAATGATCTCTCCGAGTAAAATATACCCTGTGTCGCTATATGAATATACACTTCCTGGAGTTCCGAGAGGGTCGCCGTACTTCATTGCATATTGTATTTGTTCTGTTCTTGTCCAACGTTTGTCTTGTTGTTGAAATGCGGCATTCATATACGATGCGTCCATAGCGTAGTCATAAAGTCCGCTGCGATGGTATAGGCATTGCTTGATCGTAATTTTTTCTGGATCGTATCCGTCCTCTATCAAGAGTTTTTTATGCGCCTCACTTATGTACTTTGCGATGGGATCATTAAGTGAAATTGCTCCGGTTTCATAGAGTCTAAGAATGGCGGCGGCTACATAGGTTTTAGTTACGCTGGCGACTCTAAAAGGTTGGTCTGCCGATAGTTTTTGGTCCTTCTCTGTGGTATCGTATCCCGCAGCGCCCGTCCAATGAACATCTACGTCTGGTGCTATTATCGCGATGGAGATTCCTATAATGTCCGGATGCTTTTTTACAGCGTCATCTAAAATCGATTGGAATTTACCTTCAATGTTTTCCTTGTCTTTTTGAGCTGTTACAGTACATCCAAGAAAAATCATGGAGAACATGCTGAGAATCAAATAGTGCTTCATGTTGTTGTTGTTTTTGACAAATTTGAGGGTTTCTATCAAAGCGTCATTGTAAAAATTCATCAAAAGTTAAGAAGGGCGGTATTTTACAAAAGAAGCTGCTTTCACCAAATTTGAAGGTGTGAAGCCCGTATACTTCTTAATTTCCTTGATAAAATGGCTTTGGTCAAAATAACCATACTTGTCTACATAATGTTGCCAATCTTGATTTTCTGTAAGGCAAATTTCTTGTACGGCAGCCTTGTAGCGCCTTAGGGATTGAAACCGTTTAGGGGAAAGTCCGGTGTCTCTTTTAAAATGTCTTTCTAAAGTAGAATACGAATATTTGGTACCCTGTAATATCTCTTGCAAATCGAAGTTATCACTGATCTCTTCTGCGATCTCTACCATAAAACCCTCTTTTTCCTTTTGGTATTGCTGAAGAAACCACTGGTCTAATTCTGATGCGATTTCTTCTGCAGACAAGGTACGCAGGTGGGCTGTTAAGCGAGAGATGGTCTCTCCAAATAGATCTTCTGCATGAACCACTGATTGGCGCATTAGTTGATCAGATTTCGCGTTGACAAAGGGTAAGAGTGAAGAAAGACCTCTTGACTTGAACTTTACTACCACAAATGACTTGAGTTCGCTAACGTCCAGGGTCACTCGGTCATGAATGAAGCTATACAGCTGACTTCCTGAAATTTGTTTTCGTTCACCGAGGTAATCCACGGTAACACCGCCCTCGAGTACAAAAATCATATCGGGGGTGATCCCAGGGTATGCATATAACTTAGATTGTTGCAGAAACGAAGAGGCAACATCTTTGACCACCCAATAGTGATCAATATGCTTCATTACTTCTGGACAATTAGGTATAAAAAACATGAAGTTGTTTTCATAGGAGACGGTGAGACACTCATTTTGTTACAACAAATATCTTGAATTATTCTGACTTTGAAGTGTCTATTTTTGGGCTACAATGAACCACATTTGTTTGTCAGAATCTTTTTCCCAATCTCCATGGTCTTTCACTTCTTTGGTAATGGCAAAACCTGCCCTTTTAAGTTCCCGTCTGACGTATTTTATAGATAAAGAATGGGCTTTTGTTTGTTCGGATCTTGTGCCGCCTCGTACCCATGATTTTAATTTTTCGAAAATAACAACACGCCCGCCAGATTTTAAGGAACGTTTCACATGCTTTAAGATGGTCATGTAATCTTCCATTTCGTGATAGGTGTCAATAATAAAGACCACATCCAGTTTTCCTGAAGGTAGTTTGGGATTGTCATAATCACCTAAAATGGTTTGTATATTTTCGAGGCCCCTATTCTTGGCTGTTTCTTTCAAAGTTTGCAATCGGTCGTCACGCACATCAACGGCATAGACCATTCCCTTCTCTCCTACCTCTTTTGCCAAGCGCACAGATAGATATCCTTCGTGGCAGCCTATGTCAGCTACTTCATATCCTTGTTGCATTGAAGCCGCTTCAAAGATTCCTGCTACTTTCATCCAAGTATCACGTTCGGCCCATTCATCTTCGCTATATTGCGATATTGCATTAGAACTCGCGAGTAACCCAAAAAAAGTGAGGAGTATTTTTACCAAGACATTCATGAAGTCTAATGTACTTATTTTCAATACACCTAGGTCTTAAAGAAATGGTAAACTATTAGTTCTTAGTTCTTAGTTCTTGGTTCTTGGTTCTTGGTTCTTGGTTCTTGGTTCTTGGTTCTTGGTTCTTGGTTCTTGGTTCTTGGTTCTTGGTTCTTGGTTCTTGGTT
>JANQNQ010000009.1 GCA_028279515.1 Flavobacteriaceae bacterium | reverse complement strand
GAAGTCGTACAGGATTGAAGTTCCTTTGAGCTCCCCTTTGCAAATAAAAATCCATAGCTCACGCTATGCTTTTTTTGTTCACTCCGAATCTGAAACTTCGTTTCGATTCTTCGTAAACAAAAAAATCCATCACTTTCGTGATGGATTTTTGCTTGTAGTGATCGCAGCAGGATTCGAACCTGCGACCGTCTGCTTAGAAGGCAGATGCTCTATCCAGCTGAGCTATGCGACCATTGTCCGTAGACAAAAAACATGTAATTCTTCGAATTCCACGCTTTCATGTGTCGGGGTGGCAGGATTAACTTCGTTCATCCTTGAAGAGGCGTTGCAAATTAAAGCTTCGCTTCAATTTCATTGAAACCTCTCCGTCCTTTTAAGAAAGCAAGCTTTCTACAAGGACTCCACGCTTTCATGTGTCGGGGTGGCAGGATTCGAACCTGCGACCTCCTGCTCCCAAAGCAGGCGCGATAACCGGGCTACGCTACACCCCGTGGATGGTGTTAAACCAGAAAATTAAGAAAAGCGGAGAGACCGGGATTCGAACCCGGGGATCAGTTACCCGATCACAGCTTAGCAGGCTGCTGCATTACCACTCTGCCACCTCTCCTATTCTTAATGAACGTAGCAATCAAAAATTGCGGTTGCAAATGTAGCGCATCCTAAAATAGGAAGCAACTAATTTTTCGCTTTTTTTAGCTGAAAAACCGATGCGAATTCTAAAAATTTAATTTTCAGCTTCGTACACTTACTCAGGATACTCAATACGTAAATGGTAGATGTTGTTCAATTTGCGTTTTAAGACCTTTTTGATGACCTGTATTTCTTTAAAAGTGATGTTAGCGTTCAGAAATTGCCGCTCTTCCATTTGCTTGTCAATAATGCGCTCGACAAACGCGTCTATCTTAATGGAAGTTGGCTCCTTAAGACTTTTCGATGCTGCCTCGACCGCATCAGACATCATCAAAATCGCCGTCTCCTTCGAAAACGGTATAGGACCTTTATAGGTAAAGTCTTCGATGTTTACCTCTTCTTCCATTTCTTCTTGCTTCTTGTAGAAATAATATACTTTAGAGGTCCCATGATGGGTTCGTATAAAGTCGATCACTCGATCCGGTAAGTTGTTCTTCTTGGCTATCTCAATTCCTTCAGTCACATGGTCAATGATAATACGTGCGCTCTCTTTCGGCATCAATTCATTGTGCGGGTTTACCGAGGTAGCCTGATTTTCTGTGAAGTAGGTTGGGTTTTTCATCTTTCCAACATCATGGTATAGTGCGCCTACTCTCACCAACATAGCGTTCGCTCCAATCTCATTAGCTGCTGCTTCTGCCAGATTGGCCACTTGTAACGAGTGGTGAAATGTTCCTGGCGCCTTGTTGGAAAGCTCTTTCAAAAGCTTTGAGTTCGTATCTGAGAGTTCTAGCAAGGAAACATCTGACACCAAGCCGAAGATCTTTTCATAGATGTAGATCAATGGTTGCGCAAAGAGCGTGGCAAGTCCGTTTAATATGAACAATCCGAAAGTCAACCATTCAATGTTTTCAATGTTTCCTTCGTGAATTATATAGAAGGCGAAATATCCAATAATGTATATAAGAGTGATTTGCCCAACTGAAATAAACAGATTCGCTCTTTTATATAGTTCAGAAATCGTCAGAATAGTTACAATTCCAGCGATGATCTGCAGGAAGATATATTCAAAACTATTTGGAACAATGAAGCCTAAAACTAGTAAGGTAAGTACGTGAGCAAACAATCCAAGTCTGGCGTCAAAAAAGGCCTTTAAAATCAACGGCAAAATACACAACGGAACAACGTAGACATAGTTTACATTATACTTAACCACCATTGTGGTCAAAAACACCATGAGTACCACATTAAAAAAGATGAAGGTCACCTTGTTGTTGTTCTCAAAAATATCCTTACGGTATTTTCTCAGAAAAAGAAGGAGCATTAACAAGGCCAACGCGACAAGGATGGTATACCCGAATACGATCCAATTGTAGTTGGACTCGTTCCAGAGTTGAGAGCGGTACTCTTTTTCTAAAGAACGGAGAATATCATACTTCTCCCCTTCAATGACCTCTCCCTTAGCAATAATTCGAATGCCCTTTTCAACGCTGCCCCTTGTATACGAGATCTCATTGATCGCTTTGTCTAGTTCTCGTTGCGTGAAGTTCTTATTAAGTGTCACATTAGGGCGAACAACATCGAATACAACATTGTAATACGCATCTTCGAAACTACCGAAGGATGTATTCCCTAAATAGGATTTAATGACTCGCCTTAACTGACTTGGCCTAACAAAACTGTTGGTGTTTACATCGACAATCTCATTACCCTCTTTAATCAACAATACCTCTTTGTTCTCAGGAACAATTTCGTTGGTCGAGACCACTCCTCTGTCATAAACGTGTCGCAACAACCTGACTCCTTCTCGCTGAAGCCTTGTCTTAGAAACGTTTCTTACAATAGAGTCTGGAAAATGCTCTTGAAACAGAGCTGCATACTCATCTAATGAAATATTGACCACATTGGGGTCGTAATCATAATACTGTTTGGCATTGCGTTGAATGGCATCCTTTTCATCGGTGATCTCTGCTTCCGACTTCTCAATGGCAAAGTCAAAAGGTGCCACCAAGGTCTCATATTGCCAGGGGCGCCCCTTTTGGAACTCGTATTTGAACTTTCCCCCTTTGGGGAAAAAATACACGATGAGAATCGCAGAAGACACATACAGAAAAAACTTGTAAAGAAGTGATTGATTTTGATAAAGACTATTCGTGATTCTTTTCATGCAGATACCATATTTCCCTTCAAAAATACTAAAAATAATAGGGTTACATCACAATCCCTAAAAGTCACCCTCTGGTGGGGATATTCTTTTAAAAATACCTAAATTCGCAACGTAAAAGTAAAAACAATATCATGAGCAAAGAAGTCGTAATCGTTTCAGCTGCCAGAACTCCGATTGGAAGCTTTCTGGGAGCGCTTTCAACTATACCAGCTCCAAAGCTAGGAGCTACTGCCATCAAAGGTGCTTTAGACAAGATTAACCTAGACCCTACCTTGGTCGATGAAGTATTGATGGGCAATGTGGTACAGGCAGGTGAAGGTCAGGCTCCTGCAAGGCAAGCAGCAATCTACGCTGGTATTCCTGACAGTGTTCCGTGTACTACCGTGAACAAAGTATGTGCGTCTGGAATGAAGGCTGTAATGCAGGGTGCACAAGCCATTGCATTAGGAGATGCTGACATCGTTGTAGCTGGCGGCATGGAAAACATGAGCCTTATCCCTCATTATTACCATGCAAGATCAGCCACCAAATTCGGACCTGGCACTATGGAAGATGGTATGCAAAAAGACGGACTGGTAGATGCTTATGACAAGAATGCTATGGGAGTTTGTGCTGACGCCTGCGCTACCGAATATGAATTTTCGAGAGAAGACCAAGATGCGTTTGCCATCCAATCATATACTCGTTCTGCAGCTGCGTGGGCTGCCGGAAAGTTTTCGGATGAAGTGGTTCCTGTAGAAGTTCCTCAGAGACGCGGTGAACCTATCATTGTAAATGAAGATGAAGAATACAAGAATGTGAAAATGGAGAAGATTCCTGCTTTGCGCCCTGCATTCACCAAAGAAGGAACTGTAACGGCCGCTAATGCTTCAACCATTAACGATGGAGCTGGCGCCATGATTCTTATGAGTAAGGAAAAGGCCCAAGAATTGGGACTTACACCTTTGGCCACTATCAAAGGATATGCCGATGCAGCTCGTGAACCAAAATGGTTTACCGTAGCACCTGCTAAGGCGCTTCCAAAAGCATTAGACAAAGCTGGTGTTTCGATTGATGATGTAGATTTCTTCGAATTCAACGAAGCGTTCTCTGTGGTCGGATTGGCCAACATGAAGATCTTGGGACTTTCTGATGATAAGGTAAATGTGAACGGTGGAGCTGTTTCCCTTGGTCACCCACTTGGGTGCTCGGGCGTTAGAATCCTGATCACCTTATTAAGTGTAATGGCACAAAATGATGGAAAGCTAGGTACCGCTGCTATTTGTAATGGTGGTGGTGGTGCTTCTGCCATGGTACTTGAAAGAAATTAATAGCTTAGAATCCTTTATCCTTTCAAATGCAATACGGCCTTTGCAATCTTAGCATCGTTCCTTTACGAGCAGAACCAACTGACAAAAGTGAGTTGGTATCTCAGTTGCTGTATGGCGAACATTTCAAAGTGCTGGAAAAGCGAAAGAAGTGGAGCAAAATTCGCGTTGCTTTTGACAAGTACGAAGGATGGGTCGACAACAAACAATATGTCGAAATCTTCGAAGAAGAATACAGCTCTTTAGATAAAGAACCACTAGAACTATCTTCCAATCTTGTAGCGTTTATTTCTAACGGAGGTAACAATTTGACACCAGTACCTTTGGGCGCAGTACTCAATAGCACCTCACTACTTGAGCACACCCATGAAGGTGAACAGGTTACCGGAAAAAAGGACAAATCGAACATTGTTGAGACTGCTTTCATGTACCTCAACACTCCTTATTTATGGGGCGGAAAAACTCCGTTTGGGATTGATTGTTCTGGGTTCACACAGATGGTGTACAAGTTGAATGGTCATGCAATCCTTCGCGATGCTTCACAACAAGCTACCCAAGGGGAAGCATTAAGCTTTATCGAAGAGTCTGAACCAGGCGACCTAGCCTTCTTCGATAACGATGAAGGAGATATTGTACATGTGGGAATCATCATGGAAAACAACTACATAATTCATGCTCACGGCAAGGTGCGTATCGACCGTATTGACCATTCTGGTATTTTCAATGCCGAATTGAAACGACACACCCACAAGCTTCGAGTAATCAAAAAGATCATTTGATTTGACAAAAAATAACGATAAATAAAAAGGCCCTTTGATATCAAAGGGCCTTTTTAGCTTTATAAAAGATGCTATTACTTCTGCTCGATAGTTTCGAGTTTAGCTTTCATTTCTTTGAACTTCGCATCCTCACCAATAGTACTGTAAATGTTCATTAACGTTTTTACAGCTGCAGCATCGTCTCCCTTAAGCTCCAATACTTTTTCGAGGTAAGGAATTGACTCCTTGTACAAGTCCTCTCTCTTTTCTTTTAATTGATCATAGCGAACATTATCAGCACTTGAGGTACCCAAGTTATTCATCTCATCAACGATATCACCTTCTTCAGAAAGAATCAATGCCGCCATGTTCATATATGATGAGCGGTACGTTGGATCAAGCTCAATTGATTTCTTGTAATATTCTTTAGCCTTATCGGTCTCACCAGAATCAGCAGTGATTACACCTAGGTTGAAATAAAGAACGGCGTTATTAGGATCTCTCTGGATAGCCTCTTCCATTAACTCCTTGAACTTATCAGTTTCACCCAATTTGATGTACAAATTAGCCTCAGTAATCAATAAATTAAGATCTTCTGGATTAGCAGCTCTTGCTTCTTGGATAGCTGCAACCGCCTTTTCTGTATCCCCTCTTTGAGAGTAGATCAACGCAATGTTCTTTACGATCTCTGCTCTCTTAGATTCTGTTTTCTCCGTTCTGGCATTCTTGTAATCTGGCGACTTCTTGTAGATGTTGAATTCTGTTTCTCCAACTTCTACGTCCTTACCAGTTGCAACCTCAGTCAAGAGATACTTAGTCTGTATTCCTTCATACCCAATGGCCTTAAGCTCTTCATAGTAGGTAAGTGCATCATCATAATTTTGTCCGTTTACCGCACTTGATGCAGCGTAGTACAAATAATCTTGATTGGTCTTATCAAGATTGTACGCCATATACAATTGTGTAGCAGCTGACTTGTAATCTTTCGACTTGTTGTTGTCAACCGCGGCATTAACCAACGCGGCAGAAAGTCCTTGACGAATTCCAGGAACTTCCTCCATGAATTTTTTGCTACTTGAATCATCTTTGAACGCATCTAACTCGTTCAATGCCATGATCGCCGTATCAAAAGACGTATTCGAATCCAATCCTTTTTTAGCCATCTCTAGATAGGTCTTGGCTTTTAAAAGATAAAATTGCGCCTTGTACTTAGTATCTGCGTTTGGTATTAGTGAAGCAATGCTTTCGAGGGTATTTTTTGCTTCAGCTGTATTTCCTGCGGTCAATGCTTTGTCTACAGCCCTTAATTCCTTTTTCTGAGCAAAAGTTGCAACCGTTGCCATCATGGCCATTACAACTAATATTCTCTTTCTCATTGTTAATGGGGTTTTAGTGTTAATTATTGTTTTCGTCATTGTTAGTATCAATTGTTGTGCCATCTTCTTCAATGACCTCGATTTCGTTGATGTCTTTCACATCATCTTCATCTTTCATTACCTTAGCGACAGCAGCGATAGAGTCCTTTCCTTTTAAATTGATAAGTCTAACACCTTGCGTTGCCCTTCCCATTACTCTAAGGTCTGTAACTTCGAGTCTAATGGCAATTCCCGACTTGTTGATGATCATGAGGTCATCATTGTCGGTAACGTTCTTAATGGCCACTAATTTACCAGTTTTTTCGGTAACAGAGATGGTTTTAACGCCTTTTCCTCCTCGATTGGTAATTCTGTAGTCCTCAAGACTTGATCTCTTACCATATCCATTCTCTGAAACAACAAGAATATCACTATCCATATCATTGACAGATACCATTCCGATCACTTCGTCGCTTGCATCGGCCAACGTGATACCTCTAACCCCAGAAGCATTACGCCCCATAGGACGTGTTTTTCCTTCCTCGAAACGAATCATCTTACCAGATTTCACCGCTAGCATTACTTGACTGTTTCCAGTGGTCAATTTTGCTTCTAACAACTCATCTTCGTCTTTAATAGTAATCGCATTGATACCATTGGTACGTGGTCTAGAATACTGTTCAAGTGAGGTTTTCTTCACTTGTCCTTTTTTAGTAGCCATGATTACATAGTGATTGTTGATGTACTCTTCGTCCTTAAGGTCTTGCGTACAGATAAAGGCTTTCACCTTATCACCTGGTTCAATATTGATAAGGTTCTGAATTGCTCTACCTTTTGAAGTCTTACTTCCTTCTGGAATTTCGAAGACTCGCATCCAGAAACACTTTCCTTTCTGCGTAAAGAACAACATATATTGGTGGTTGGTACCTACGAACAGATGCTCTAAGAAATCTTCATTTCTGGTTGTAGAAGCTTTTTGTCCTACCCCTCCACGGTTTTGAGTCTTGTACTCGGTCAGTGAAGTTCTCTTGACGTATCCAGCATGAGAAATGGTGATAACCACTTTCTCATCCGGAATCATATCTTCGATGCTAAAGTCTCCTCCAGCGTATTCAATAGCAGAACGACGCTCATCACCATACTTTTCCTTCACCTCAGCCAGCTCCTCTTTGATGATATCCATTCTTCGCTCCTTCTTGTCAAGGATGTCTTTCAAGTCTTCGATGGTCTTCATCAACTCATCATATTCAGCTCTTAGCTTGTCTTGCTCCAGACCAGTTAACTGACGTAGTCGCATTTCGACAATCGCCTTTGCCTGAATCTCAGTTAGCTTAAAACGTTCAATCAACTTAGCCCTTGCTTCATCAGCATTGGCCGAAGCTCGAATCAATGCAATTACCTCGTCAATATTATCAGAAGCAATAATCAATCCTTCAAGGATATGTGCGCGCTCTTCTGCCTTCTTGAGTTCGTACTTGGTTCTTCTTACCACTACTTCATGTCGATGCTCGACGAAATAATGGATCATCTCTTTCAAGTTCAACAATCTTGGTCTCCCATTAACAAGGGCGATGTTGTTGACACTAAAAGATGTCTGAAGCTCAGTGTACTTATATAATAGATTTAAAACGATGTTAGGAATGGCATCTCGTTTTAAAACGTAAACAACACGCATACCCTTTCTATCCGATTCATCACGTATGGTAGAGATTCCTTCAATCTTCTTATCATTGACCAGGTCGGCTGTTTTCTTGATCATGTTCGCCTTGTTCACCTGATATGGAATTTCGGTCACAATGATACACTCTCTTCCATTCACCTCTTCAAAGGAAGCTTTTGCACGCATCACTACGCGTCCGCGCCCAGTCTTAAACGCTTCACGCACTCCGTCATATCCATAGATGATTCCACCAGTAGGAAAGTCAGGCGCTTTGACATGCTGAATTAGTTCATCGATTTCGATGTCATTATTATCAATGTAAGCGACTGTTCCATCGACCACTTCGCTTAAGTTGTGAGGAGGCATATTGGTAGCCATACCAACAGCGATACCAGAAGCTCCATTCACCAAAAGGCTAGGAATTCTGGTCGGTAGCACCGTAGGCTCCTTTAAAGAATCGTCAAAGTTAAGTTGGTGGTCCACAGTATCCTTATCGATATCTGCCAACATGTCTTCAGATATCTTTCTCATTCTGGCTTCTGTATAACGCATCGCCGCCGGACTATCGCCATCTACAGAACCAAAGTTACCTTGACCATCAACTAACATATAGCGCAAACTCCATTCTTGCGCCATACGCACCATTGTATCATATACCGAAGTATCACCGTGCGGGTGATATTTACCCAAAACCTCTCCTACAATTCTTGCCGATTTCTTATATGAGCTATTTGCTCTAACTCCGAGTTCGTGCATACCAAAAAGTACTCTTCGGTGCACCGGTTTCAAACCATCCCTTACGTCAGGTAAGGCACGTGACACAATGACCGACATCGAGTAATCGATGTATGCAGATTTCATCTCATCTTCAATATTGATTGGAATCAGTTTTTCTCCTTCTGCCATATATTAAAATGTTAAATTTTTCTTTGTTTACAAACCGAGCCAATATACACAAATTATAGGTTTTGAAGCCTTGAATTCATTGAATTTATCAGTATTTTATTAACAATAAAAAATGCCTTCCAAGTTGATAAGTAAGGGGTCATATTTTTTGAATTTCATTTATTTTTTTGTCTATTAGCATCAACAACCTTCCAACACGGAACAGTTTTTGTTCAATTGAGTCTGAATTAGTATTTTTATTGAAGAAAGGAGCGAACAATGGATGACAATTTTTCACCAAGAGTTAAAGACGTAATTGCCTATAGTAAAGAGGAAGCTTTACGCTTAGGACATGACTTCATCGGTACAGAACATCTGATGCTTGGATTGCTTAGAGATGGAAGCGGAAAGGCAATCAATATTTTGAATGCCTTAGAAGTGGACCTCAATCATTTAAGACGCAAGGTCGAAATCTTAAGCCCAGCAAACCCAAACGTAGTGGTTGCATCAAATGAAAAGAAAAACCTACACCTAACGAGGCAGGCCGAGCGTGCCTTAAAAACCACCTTCCTTGAGGCCAAGTTATTTCAAAGCTCATCCATAAATACAGCGCACTTATTACTGTGCATTTTAAGAAATGAAAACGACCCCACAACTAAACTTCTAAATAAGTTGAAGGTCGACTATGATAACGTAAAAGAACAATTTAAGCTAATGATCACAAACGATGACGATTATACAGATTCTCCTTCTGCCGAATCGTATTCTGACGATATGGGAGGGCAAGAAGAATCTTCAAAGGACAATCCATTCAATGCCCCAGGTTCAAAGACGAGCAAAAAATCTAAAACTCCTGTTCTAGACAATTTTGGTCGCGACCTTACCATGCTCGCTGAAGAAGGTAAGCTAGACCCTGTGGTGGGAAGAGAAAAAGAAATTGAACGAGTTTCGCAAATACTAAGCCGAAGAAAAAAGAACAATCCGCTGTTGATCGGAGAGCCAGGAGTTGGAAAATCAGCTATTGCTGAAGGACTCGCCCTTAGGATCATCAAGAAAAAGGTTTCTCGTATTCTCTACGGAAAACGAGTCGTTACTTTGGACCTCGCAAGTTTGGTTGCAGGCACGAAATATCGTGGACAGTTCGAAGAGCGTATGAAGGCGGTCATGAATGAATTAGAGAAAAATGATGACATTATTCTCTTCATTGATGAGATACACACCATTGTTGGTGCTGGCGGAGCAACCGGAAGCTTAGATGCCTCTAATATGTTTAAACCAGCTTTGGCCAGAGGAGAAATTCAATGCATCGGTGCTACAACGCTAGACGAGTATCGCCAATACATCGAAAAAGACGGAGCTCTAGAGCGTCGTTTCCAGAAAGTAATGGTTGAACCGACCACGGTTGAAGAGACTATTGAAATTCTCAACAACATCAAAGAAAAGTACGAAGAGCATCACAATGTTGATTATACCGACGACGCTATTCTGGCTTGCGTGAAGCTCACAAATAGATATATGACCGATCGCTTCCTTCCAGACAAGGCGATTGATGCCTTGGATGAAGCAGGTTCAAGGGTACACATTACCAATATGGATGTGCCCAAGCAGATTCTGGAGCTCGAAAAACAATTGGAAGATGTTCGTGAACTCAAAAATTCTGTGGTGAAAAAGCAGAAGTATGAAGAAGCTGCCAAATTGAGAGATGATGAAAAACGTCTTGAAAAGGATCTGGCAAGTGCTCAAGAGAAATGGGAAGAAGAATCCAAGCTGCACCGTGAGGTGGTCAGCGAAGATAATGTGGCAGATGTAGTTTCTATGATGACAGGAATTCCTGTGAATAGGATTGCACAAACAGAAAGCAACAAGTTGGCCGAATTACCAACCTTGATCAAAGGAAAGGTCATCGGGCAAGATGAAGCTGTTGCCAAAGTGGTTAAAGCCATCCAACGAAATAGAGCTGGACTTAAAGATCCAAATAAGCCAATTGGTTCGTTCATATTCTTAGGTCAAACTGGTGTCGGAAAAACACAATTGGCCAAAGTGTTAGCGCGTGAACTATTTGATTCTGAAGACACGCTGATCCGTATCGACATGAGTGAGTATATGGAAAAGTTTGCCGTATCTAGATTAATTGGAGCACCTCCGGGATATGTTGGCTATGAAGAAGGCGGACAGCTGACCGAAAAAGTGCGCAGGAAGCCATATTCTGTAGTACTATTGGACGAAGTTGAGAAAGCGCACCCTGATGTATTCAACATGCTTCTCCAGGTCTTAGATGACGGATATTTGACCGACAGCCTTGGACGCAAGATCGATTTCAGAAATGCGATCATCATTATGACATCTAATATTGGCGCAAGACAACTTAAGGACTTTGGTGCTGGTGTCGGGTTCGGAACAGCTGCAAAAAAGGCGCAAGCCGACGATCATGCGAAAAGTGTGATCGAAAATGCCCTGAAAAAGGCCTTTGCTCCCGAGTTCCTAAACCGTGTTGATGATGTAGTGGTCTTCAATCCATTAGAGAGAGAAGACATTCACAAGATCATCGATATCGAATTGGCGAAGCTATTTGATAGAATCAAGGACCTTGGCTATGACCTTTCATTGAGCAAAAAAGCGAAGGACTATATCGCTAACAAAGGTTTTGATAAACAGTACGGAGCAAGACCATTGAAGAGAGCAATTCAAAAGTATATAGAAGACGCTTTGGCAGAGGAAATTATTACCTCTAAGCTTCATGAAGGTGATGGAATTTACATGGATTTGGACGAGAAAAATGACGAATTGACTATTGACATAAAAAAAGCAAAAAAATCAGCTGAATCTTAACAATAACGCGGCAACATTTTAAAATGTTGCCGTATCTTTGCCCCTATAAATACCCCCTATGACCCCGAATGTAACACTGGAATTTTGCCACGTGTCATTGCATGACAATTATATGATAGTGGTAATGAATGAAGGAATTGTTGTTAAACCTAATCACAATGCTATCCTCGAGGATATAGCTCGTAAGCATTTTAACGACGCTCCGTTTGTATACATCACCCACCGAATCAATTCGTACGCCGTAGATCCTACCACCTATTTTGACACTTCTAAAATTGGAAACCTTGTGGGTTTTGCCGTCGTATCTGAAAAGGAAATTCATATCCGTAATGCTGAGGTAGAAAAGCAATTCTTAGCCAAACCCTTCAAAGTATTCAAACTGCTTGAAGAGGCTACAGAATGGGCTAAAACCCTGACAACAGATGTCACCAGCAGAGAAAGCATCTATTCTAACAAAGATTAAAGAGGTTCTTCAAGAAACCGAAGAGCAAATCTCTCGATTAGAAGAACTCAACAACCCGATAGCTCCTGAGAATTCAATCGGACGTGTCTCACGTATGGATGCCATCAACAATAAAAGTGTCAACGAAAATGCATTGCGAAAGGCCAAGCAAAAATTATTGGGACTAAAGTCTGCACTTAATCGTATTGAGGACACTGACTTTGGTAAATGCCTGCGTTGCAAGAATGATATCCCTCCCGCCAGAATCCTCTTAGTTCCTCAATCCAAGTATTGTGTTCACTGTGCTCGATAACCACGAAATAGACCTGTCTTCGCTCTAATTTGTGCATTTTAACGATCCTAGCCTGTCTTTTGACTAAAATTTGAAAGCTTCATAGCTCCCATCCCACTAAACAATTGAGTGTCAAGTAACTTTGAATCATAATCAAACAACAACAACGACATGGGGACGATAGAAACAATGAAGATCGACTGTGAAAAAATTGAACTTGAAGTAGGGACCCTTTGCTTTTACGATGACATCGCTATTGGCGAACTCAATGAGGGCATCACCGTGACCTCAGACTGCATGAACCTTCTTCTACGAACGACATTAGATCACTTTAAAGGGAGGCCTTTTGTATACATCTCTAATCGAATAAATTCGTATTCGGTAGACCCACTCAACTACACACTCTTAAACAATATCTCGAATCTTCGAGCTATGGCAGTGGTATCTTATAATAGCATCAATACCTCCAATGCCAAAATCGAAAAAATCTTCTTCAATAAAGACTTTGAAATTTTCGATTCGGTGAAAACTGCAATGGTTTGGAGTAAAAAAGTACTTTTCTAAAAAAAAGTCACTTAGGGTCATCTAAAAATCAATCAAAAGTCAGGATGACTTATGTTAGCAAACTGTTAAATCTCAAATGTTTCACGATTAACTGCGCACTTTTTTGCGGTTTTATAGACAAAACCGTGCATTTTATCTAGATTTTTTGATCAAAACTTTTTGGTGTACTAATTTTATAGTAAACATCTAGGGACATTTGGAAACATATTTGAGAAAAACTCTCGATTTCATCAAGGAGTACCAACTTGAAATCGGGAAAGTGACGGTTTATGAAAATTACCTCATCTCAGAATTTAATGAAGGAATAACGTTATCGTTGGATACTTCATTAGAATTAATTGGAGTTACAGAGGTACATTTTCGAGAAAAGCCTTTTGTATACATTACAAACAGGGTTAACTCTTACGCAGTTGACCCAACAATGTATTTAAAGGTAAAAGACATTGAAACCCTAAAGGGTATTGCCGTGGTTTCAGACAAGGAATGTGATTATCACAATTTAAAGATTGAAAAACATTTCTTTAAGAAACCCATGCATTTGTTTCACACAATTGCAGAAGCAACCGATTGGGTAGATGAAGTTTTATATGAAGAGCCTGCCGTTGTCGATAACTAACTCTGGCAGCTGTTCATGTTAAATATTAATGAGAATCATAATACAAACTAACTTTTTATTATCATTGCCCTTGTAAGTTAATTTAATCCCCCGCTTACCTGAAAATGAAAGAACAACACACTCTTGAATTTGCGAATCTATACGTATATGATTCGTACATCATTGCTGAGATTTTTGAAGGCATTGACTTCAACACAGAACTTAACACTACCCTACTCGATTTTTGCAAGCAGACTTTTGGCGACACTCCCTATGGGTACATTTCCAACCGCGTACATTCGTATGCTGTAGACCCAACGGTCTATTCGCAGTCAGCCGCGTATCCTAATCTAGCAGCAATTGCCGTAGTAGCTCACAATGAGATCGGTAGGATCAATGCTGAGATAGAGAAGCTATTTTTCCAGAAAAAGTTTGAACACTTCAAAAGCCTAGACCGAGCACGTATATGGATGAAGGAAGCCCTAACTACTATTCAAACAGAAGAGCCGAATCAACCTCGAAGCTTTGAATGAAATCGGTAGCAGCCATGATATCGTCACGGAGCACCTCATCTGATTTAATAAAGCCTACTACTTGGTCATAAGCATCCAAGAAACTTCGCATAAATGTCGACGTTTTTTCACGCTCTCTAAAATGCATCGCCTGAGCTGCATTGAGAAGTTCAATACCCAAAATAGTGGTTAAATTGTCTATTACACGAAGTGCCTTCGTAGCCGAATTGGCCCCCATACTTACATGATCTTCCTGACCATTTGAAGAAACGATCGAGTCAATACTAGCTGGAGTTGCGAGCTGTTTGTTTTGACTCACGATACTCGCTGCTGTATATTGAGGAATCATTAGCCCTGAGTTCAATCCAGGGTCATGCACCAAAAACGCTGGTAATCCCCTCAGTCCAGACACCAACTGAAATGTTCTCCTTTCTGAAATGTTTCCTAATTCGGCCATGGCAATGCTCATATAATCAAGCGCAAGAGCCAACGGTTGTCCGTGGAAATTCCCACCAGAGATAATTGCGTCCTCAGCAATAAAGATATTCGGATTGTCAGTCACCGAGTTGATTTCTGTCTTGAAAGTCTTCCTTGCGAAATCTAATGTGTCTTTTGTAGCCCCATGCACCTGCGGGATACAACGAAACGAATACGGATCCTGCACGTGCTTTTTCGGTTGAGCCATCAATTCACTATCGTCTAAGAACTCACTAACTCTCTTAGCTGTATTCACCTGCCCTTTGTGAGGTCGCACCAAATGCACAAGTGCGTTGAAAGGATCCAGTCTACCATCAAAGGCCTCTAACGAAAGGCTTCCGATTAGATCAGCGAAATATGAGAGTTTGTAGCTTTTTAAAAGGATATGTACTCCATAGGCACTCATGAATTGTGTACCGTTCAACAAAGCCAAACCTTCTTTTGATTGCAAAGAGATCGGCTTCCAATTAAACTCTTTCAACACCTCTTCGGAAGGAACGATCTTACCCTTGTAATGCACTTCTCCTTTTCCGATAAGCGGCAAAGATAAGTGGGCCAAAGGAGCAAGATCTCCTGAAGCTCCAAGAGAACCTTGTTGATACACCACAGGTAAAATATCATTATTATAGAAATCGATCAGACGTTCAACCGTACACAACTGAACGCCAGAATGACCATAACTTAAAGATTGCACCTTGAGCAATAGCATGAGTTTTACAATCTCATTGGGCACCATTTCACCAGTTCCGCAGGCATGAGACATCATGAGATTCTCTTGTAACTTGGTCAGATTCTCTTTCGAGATCTTTACATTACATAAAGACCCAAAGCCGGTATTGATGCCATAGATTGGCGCTTGTTGTTCTTCTAATTTTTGGTCCAGAAACTTTCGGCACTTTTCTATGTTAGATGTGGCCTCTTCTGAAAGGTAAAGCTTCTTTTGTGTCCCTAGAATATCATATATCAGTTGAAGATTTAATACTTCGCTACTGATGTAGTGGTGTCTATCCATAAATGGTCATTGGTTGTAGCGCCAAAATTCTGCATTCGCAACAAGATTTCCAAAAAATGTTAATAATTGTAAAAGTTAAAAAACAAAGTGTATTTTTGAGAGACTTTAAAACAACTACACTATGAAAAAAATTAGTCTTATAGCAGCGGTGATACTTTTGGCGGCATGCCAGAAGGAGCAACCTGTTGATTATGCATTGTTCTCAGGAGCGGTAAAAGGTGATGCGCCCAAAGTAGTGCGTATATCTGGCCCAGACTTCAAGCAAGAAATTGAAGTCAATGCAGATGGTACTTTTGCTGACACCCTAAAGATAGACAAGAGTGGATTTTACACTTATAGTATCGGAAGAGAGCGCTCTGCCTTGTATTTGGATAAAGGTTTCGACGTAAAGCTAAGCATCGACCCAAAAGAGTTTGATGAGTCAATCGCTTACGAAGGTAACGGAGCCGCCGAAAATAACTTCCTTGCTAAGAAATATCTTCTTGATGAAGAAATGAAAGGCGATTATAAAGACTTTTATTCTTTGGATGCCGATAGCTACAAGAAAAAAGCAAGTGAAGTAAAAGACGCTAGCAATCAGCTCTTAGAGGGGTCGGGCGCGAGCGAGGCGTTTAAAGCCATTGAGAAAAAGAACATCCATTATTCATATTTAGCAGCTCTAAACGATTATGAGCCGGCCCATAAGTATTACACCAAGACGCAAGAGTTAACACTTCCTGATGGATTCTTGAGCGAAATGGATGGGTTGGATTTTGACAATGCCGAAGATTTCGAAAATTCTTCATCTTATAAAGGCATCGTTTCAGGAAACTTTTATAGAACTTCTTCTGCAAAGGCTGCAAAAGACAGCCTTCCGTATCATGAAGTTGCGCTAGAGTACCTTAAGGGGCTAAAAAGCCAGAACATTAAGAATTCATTGGTGCAATCTTTGGCATATGAGGTGAGTCCTTCAAACGAAAAGGCAGAGGAGCTCTACAATTCTGTGATTGCCATTTCTACAGACGAGGAATTCAAAAAAGGACTGTCTGAGAAATTCGAAAAGATCAAAAACCTGGTAAAAGGAAAGCCTTCACCAAAATTTGTCAACTACGAAAACCACAAGGGAGGCACAATGTCTCTTGAAGACTTGAAAGGTAAGTTTGTATATGTTGACGTATGGGCTACATGGTGCGGACCTTGTAAAAGGGAGATTCCTTTCTTGAAGGAAGTTGAAAAGAAATACCATGACAAGAACATCGAATTCGTAAGCATTTCCATCGACCGTAAGAACGACCATGAAGCATGGAAGAAGATGGTTGATGAGAAAGAGCTGGGCGGAATCCAATTGTTCGCCGACAGTGATTGGCAATCGAAGTTTGTTACTGATTATGCTATCGAAGGAATCCCAAGGTTTATCCTTATCGGGCCTGATGGAATGATCGTAAACGCAGATGCGCCAAGACCTTCAAGTCCTAATTTGGTTGCTCTGTTTGACGAGTTAAAAATTTGATATCAAATCTTTTTTAATAGGAAACGCCCCTTTATGGGGCGTTTTTTTATGCTTGTTCTTCTGCTGGCGCTTGTTGTGGTGGTTCTTCAGGTCGCTTGAAAAGATCCAAGAACGCATCGCCAATTCCATGAATTAAGTCTGAAGCAATAAGCGCTTGATAACCAAAGTCGTTTACCGAAAGATCTCCTGCCCTTCCGTGCAGGTAGGTGGCAAAAATGGTAGCTTGCAGTGGTGGATAACCTTGAGCAATGAACCCTGTGATCATTCCCAACAACACGTCACCGCTACCTGCAGTTGCCATTCCGGGGTTACCGCTTGAATTCACAAATAATTTATCTCCTGCTACGGTAATCGAGTTTGCTCCCTTTATCAATACAATGACTTGATGCTTCTGAGCAAAGGCCTTGGTTTTTGCAATCTTGTCAAAATCATCAGTCCACTCCCCTATCAATCGTTCAAGTTCACCTGGATGCGGAGTCAATACCGTATTAGGTGCTAGCAACTTCAACAATGCCTTTTTCTTGGCTAGCATATTAAGTCCGTCTGCGTCGATTACCAATGGCGCTTTGTTGGCCTTCAGGAATGCTTCGAATGTTTTTATAGTTTCGTCATCGGTTCCCATTCCGATACCCAAACCAACAACCGTTGGTTGTATCTCATAAGTGATGTTAGAAATGTGTCGTTCTTCTGTATCAGTAATGACCATTGCTTCCGGTACAGAAGTTTGAAGGATCTCATACCCGCAACTAGGCATATAAGCCGTCACTAAACCAGCACCGCTTCTCAAACATGCAGAACTTGCCAATACTACTGCCCCTATTTTTCCATGGCTCCCGCCGATGATCAAACCATGCCCATACGTTCCTTTGTGCGCGTACTTTTCTCTGGGCACATACATCGGAAGTACTTCATACTTACCAATCAACTCAATCTCTACAGGTACCGTAGCCAGATATTCTGGATCCAAACCAATATCAATGATTTCCCATTGTTGTATGTACCTTCCCGTTCCTGGTAAAAAGAAACTGATCTTAGGTGCTTGAAATGTCAGCACCACATTAGCCATTATCACGGCCTCCGGATCTTCAGGAGCACTATTAGGGTATAACCCTGAAGGTACATCCACTGAAACCGTAAACGCTCCTGCTGCGTTAATGTATTTCATCAGATCTTTGACCCAATCTAATGGTGCTCTGTTAAGGCCAATACCAAAAATGGCATCTACTACGATATCCTCTCTTCCAATTTCTGGGAAGTCTTCACGACACGTCAGCAATTTCGGCCACACCTTAAACTCCTTTACCCGATCGTAGTTGATCAAAAAGTCTTTAGACCGTTTGTCGCTAAAGTTTACGACATACATATGTACATTATAACCATGATGTAGCATATGACGACCCAAAACGAGTCCGTCGCCACCATTGTTCCCAATGCCACAAAAGATGTGGATCTTTACAGGAGCTCCTTGCAACCTAGCGTGCATCCAGTTAAATAACTGGGTTGCGGCATGTTCCATGAGGTCTGTGGATGTTATTCCGTTCTTTTCAATTGTGATTTTATCAGCTTCGTAGATCTGTTCTGCAGAAAAAATTTTCATTCGCTAATGAATTCGCATTTAAATTGTTAAATCGATAAAAATGTTACGTATGGTTTGCAACCTTAGGTAAAAGTAATACATTTGACACGTTGATTCATCTAAAACCATGAAAAACAATAGAAATATCGTTCTATTTTCATCTCCAATTTTTGGAGCAACTACCACTATCATGGGAATCACGATTACTACGATTACCCCGTTTGGGGTTTAATATATACATATCATTCGTTCGTATTCTGTAGTACTATACACTCAACAAAAAAATAGCATCAACCAACTTTTTAGTCAAACAACACATGAAAGTTTTAAAATTTGGAGGTACCTCAGTCGCCAATGCTGAGAACATAGGCAACGTACTTCAAATCATAAAAGATAAACCACAAAAAATGGCCGTCGTCGTATCAGCCTTTGGTGGGATCACAGACGCCTTACTGCTCACCGGAAAAACTGCGGCAGCTAAGAACTTATCGTATCAAGAATCCTTTGCTGATATCGAAAATCGACACCTAGATGCGGTGCGACAGCTTATTCCTGTGACTGCGCAAAGCGGAGTCATCAGTAATGTGAAAAAAGAACTCAATCAATTAGAGACCTTGTTTGAAGGCGCGTATCTGCTTGGAGAACTATCACCAAGAACCAGTGATATTGTAGCCAGTTATGGCGAACTATTATCATCTTACATTATTGCGGAAGCGGCCAAGCACGCTGGCATCGATGTCTGTCATAAAGATGCACGACAGTTGATCCAAACATCGGATCACTTCGGAAAAGCTTCCGTTAATTTTGAGGTCACCAATAAAAAGTGTCAAGATTTCTTTGATGGTAACAAACATCAAATAACTATTGTCCCAGGTTTTGTCGCTTCCACAGAAAAAGGCGAAACCACCACATTGGGAAGAGGAGGTTCTGATTATTCCGCAGCAATAATTGCAGCAGCGATCAATGCTACAGATATAGAAATATGGACCGACGTAAGTGGTATGTATACGGCCAATCCGCGATTGGTAAAGCAAGCCTTCCCTATCGAGCACATCTCGTACCAAGAAGCGATGGAATTGTCTCACTTTGGTGCCAAGGTAATCTACCCTCCTACCATTCAACCTATACTAGAAAAGGAAATTCCGATTTGGGTAAAAAATACCTTCGACCCTAAAAGCGAAGGAACGTACATCACGAAAAACACCAACGGAAAAGGAAAGCCCGTCAAAGGCATCAGTCACGTCGAACGTATCGCTCTGATCACACTTGAAGGAAGCGGTATGGTAGGTATCCCTGGATTCTCAAAACGACTGTTTGAAGTTCTTTTTCAAGAAGGCATCAACATTATCTTGATCACTCAAGCTTCTTCAGAGCATTCGATCTGTTTGGCCATTGACGAAAGTGAAGCAGAAAGAGCAAAGCAAGCCATTGATAAGGCTTTTGAATATGAAATTCAGCTAGGCAAGGTAGAACCAACAATTCTAGAAAAAGGGCAAGCGATTATCGCACTAGTCGGCGACAACATGAAAAGTCACCAAGGTCTAAGCGGACGTATGTTCAGCGCACTTGGAAAGAACAACGTAAACATTCGCGCCATTGCTCAAGGAGCTTCAGAGAAAAACATATCGGCAGTAATTAGTAAGGCTGATGTCAAAAAAGCATTGAACACCTTACACGAACGCTTCTTCGAAGACAATATCAAACAGCTCAACTTATTTGTTACAGGTGTCGGAAATGTTGGAGAACGATTCTTGAATCAAGTGCGTCAACAACATACCTATCTCAAGGAGAAATTAAAGCTCAACGTAAGGGTCATTGGTTTGTCGAACTCACGAACCATGGTCTTCGACGAAAATGGCATCGACCTTTCTCAATGGGAGTCAAAGCTAGCTGCAGGTGAACAAGCGAGCCTAGAAGGCTTCTTTGAGCAAGCAAAACAATTCAATCTGCGAAACAGCATTTTTGTCGACAATACGGCCAGCGCTCATGTTTCTGATCGTTACGCCGAGTATTTAAGAAACAGCATCGCGATTGTTACCTGTAACAAGATTGCCTGTTCTTCAGCATTTGATCAATATCAAGAATTGAAGGATCTTTCACGTAAGTACAATGCACCTTTTCTGTTTGAGACCAATGTGGGGGCTGGACTCCCAATCATTGATACGTTGAAGAATCTGATCGCCTCTGGTGATAATGTACGTACGATCCAAGCCGTGCTTTCAGGCAGTCTTAACTTTGTTTTCAATAATTTTAAAGAAGGTGTTTCGTTTCATGATATCGTGAAGCAGGCACAAGAGGAAGGGTATACAGAACCCGATCCAAAGATCGACCTTAGTGGTGTCGATGTTGCTCGAAAGATCTTGATCCTCGCCAGAGAAAGCAAGAACAGATTAGACTTGGAGGATATAGAGAACAAATCTTTCCTACCGGAAGAAAGCCTTGTAACTACCAACAACGACGATTTCTTTGCCTCGTTAAAGACCTATGAAAAGGACTTTGATGCACTCTATGCAGAAGCTGCAGCCAAAGGGTGTAGGCTAAAGTATGTAGCACAATATGAAGACGGAAAAGCCAGTGTAGGATTGCAACACATCCCAGAAGGACATGATTTTTATAATTTAGAGGGAAGCGATAATATCGTTTTGTTTTTTACAGACCGTTACCCGAAGCAACCTTTGATCGTCAAAGGAGCGGGCGCCGGAGCTGATGTGACTGCTTCCGGAATATTCGCAGATGTAATACGAATCGGAAAAGTATAAAAAGTGAAAAGTGAAAAGAAAAGAGGAAACAGCGAACAGCGAATAGTGAATAGTGAATAGTGAATAGTGAATAGTGAATAGTGAATAGTGAAACAACAAAAATTATAACTAAAAAAAGAGAATAAGCAATTCAAAATTCAAAATCCCTTTGTACTCAGTACTTAATACTTTGTACTAATAACTAATAACCAACAACTAAGAACTCGTGAAAAACGAAATCAACATATTTGCACCAGCTACCATAGCCAACGTGTCTTGTGGTTTTGACGTGCTTGGGCTTTGCCTAGATACCGTTGGGGACACAATGACGATTCGAAAAACGAATGAAAAAGGAGTTCGAATTACCAAGTTGACCGGGCAAGACCTTCCGATGGAAACGGAGAAGAACGTCGCAGGAGTTGCTGCTATGGCAATGTTGGAAGCGCTTCCAGAAGTTGATTTTGGTATTGAGATCGATATCCATAAGAAGATAAAAGCTGGTAGCGGAATCGGAAGTAGTGCCGCTAGTTCGGCCGGAACCGTTGTCGCCATCAACAAATTATTGGGCGAGCCTTTTACGCCGCTTCAATTGATCCAGTTTGCAATGCAAGGTGAAAAATTGGCCAGCGGTACGGCGCATGCAGATAATGTAGCTCCGGCAATCATGGGCGGCTTTACGCTTGTGCGAAGCTACGACCCACTTGATGTGATCAGCATTCATACACCAAGTGATTTGGTTGCTACCGTAATCCATCCGCAGATCGAGGTGAAGACCGAAGACTCTAGAGCTGTTCTCAAAGGACAAGTGTCGCTTAAAAAGGCAATCAAGCAATGGGGAAATGTTGGCGGACTCATTAGCGGACTTTACACGGAAGATTATGATCTGATCAGTCGGTCGTTGCACGACGAAATCGTTGAACCGACGAGAGCCATCTTGATTCCTGGCTTCGATCAAGTTAAAAATGCTTCCATCGAAGCAGGAGCATTAGGAAGCGGTATTTCCGGATCTGGACCTTCTATTTTTGCATTGAGCCGCGGAATGGAAACGGCTAAAAAGGTCGCGGTTGCCATGGAAGACGTATATAAGAATATCGGAGTTGACTATGACATCCATGTTTCCGAATTAAACCCTATTGGGGTCAAAACCATCTAATCAGAAAACAACTAATGAACTATTTTAGTCTTAACAACAACGCTCCAAAAGTTTCTTTCAAGGAAGCTGTGATCAAAGGTCTGGCACCAGACCGAGGGCTTTATTTCCCGGAAGAGATCACACCGCTTCCGGAGGATTTTATTCGAGATATTGAAAAGTACGAGCCCGAGGAGATCGCGTTTAAGGCAATCGAACAATTTGTAGGCGAAGACATTCCTAACGATGAATTAAAGCGGATCATCAAAGAAACCTTGTGCTTTGATTTTCCAGTTGTGAATATCGAGGAAGGCGTATACACGCTCGAGTTGTTTCATGGGCCGACGATGGCCTTCAAGGATGTTGGTGCTCGCTTTATGGCACGTTGCCTTGGATACTTTGACCGAAATGAAGAAGAAAATGATGTCACTGTATTGGTGGCTACTTCAGGAGATACCGGTGGCGCTGTCGCCAGTGGTTTTTTGGGAGTCGAAGGTGTTAAGGTCGTCATTCTTTATCCTAGCGGAAAAGTAAGTGACATTCAAGAAAAACAATTGACAACTCTTGGGCAAAACATTACTGCCCTAGAGGTAGACGGAGTTTTTGATGATTGTCAAGACATGGTGAAAACGGCTTTTTTAGACGAAGAGTTAAAGAAATACCGAAACCTGACATCTGCCAACTCGATCAACGTAGCCCGTTGGTTGCCACAGATGTTCTATTTCTTTTTTGCCTACGTCACATTGAAACGCCAAGGAAAAGCTGAAAATGTAGTGTTCTCTGTTCCTAGCGGTAACTTCGGAAACATTTGTGCAGGTATGGTTGCTCATAAACTCGGATTGCCAATACAGCATTTCATTGCTTCAACCAATAGCAACGATACAGTTCCTGAGTACTTAGAAACGGGCATCTACGAACCAAAAGCATCCAAGCCTACCATCTCTAACGCCATGGACGTTGGCGACCCGAGTAACTTTATAAGAATACAGAAACTCGTCAATAACGATATTACCAAATTAAAGACTCTATTCTCTTCGTTTAGTTTTACAGACAAGGCAACAAAGAAAGCGATGAAAGAGATTCACAAGAATAGCGAATATGTTGCCGACCCGCATGGCGCAGTAGGATATTTGGGGCTCAAGAAATATAGCAAAGACAACCCAGAAACGACGGGTGTGTTTCTTGAAACAGCGCATCCAGTAAAATTCTTGGATATCGTTGAAAGCACGTTATCGGTCAAGGTAGATATCCCAGAGCAGATTCAGGCTGTGATAGACAAAGAAAAAGAAAGCGTATTGATCAATGATTACAACGAGTTAAAGGAGTTTTTGATGAAGTAGAACGGTTTGTGTACTTTTAGCTTCATGAATCCAATTACTGTACTCGGGATCTGCTACGACCAGAAATCTTCCTTTTTACAAGGCCCTGCTTCCGCCCCTGCTTTGATACGCAAATCATTGCACTCTGGCGCTTCAAACTATTATGCTGAAAACGGTGTTTCGTTTGAGAACGATGCCATAAAGGATATTGGAGATTTTACGGTCGAGGAATACTTCCACATAGAAAAAATAGTATTAGACCAACTCGAAAAAGGACAGCGGCTGCTTACGCTTGGGGGTGATCATTCAATCACGTTTCCGATACTAAAGGCATATGCCCAACACTACACCGACATTCAGATCTTGCATATTGATGCCCACGCAGACTTGTATCATGATTTTGAAGGAGACCCTTATTCTCATGCCTGTCCGTTTGCCCGTATCATGGAATCGAAATTAGCAACACGATTGGTTCAGGTGGGTATTCGAACGTTGAATCCGCATCAACAAGAACAATCCAAAAAATATGGAGTTGAGACTATTGAGATGAAGGATTTTGACATGCAGATATTACAAACGCTAACAAAGCCCATTTACCTATCATTGGATCTTGACGGCATCGACCCGGCCTTTGCTCCTGGCGTGTCTCATCATGAACCTGGAGGATTCAGCACGCGACAGGTTATTGATATCATTCAATCCATTCCTATACCTATCATTGGCGCGGACATCGTTGAATACAATCCGACGCGTGATGTGCAAGGAATCACGGCTGCATTGGCCGCAAAACTGTTAAAAGAAATTGCTGGGAAAATGCTTGGCTAGTCCAGTTTTGGAAGTACGAAATCGTCTAACGGACTCTTTTTCTTCATAAGCTTTTCGATCTCATCCGATTTTCTCGGAGCCATTGCCGACAGGTTTACAGGGCCATCTTTCGTAATCAGAATATCATCTTCGATACGCACAGCAATGCCCCACCATTTCTCGTCACAATCACTTCCTTCAGGAATGTAGATGCCAGGCTCAACCGTAATTACAGTGTTCTCTTTCAAGTTTCCATAGGTTCCTTTATCATGCACATCCAATCCTAAATAGTGTGATGTTCCATGCGGGAAATACATCCTAGCATCTTGGGTATTTTCGACAATACCAAGGGCCACCAGTCCTTCATTGATGACTTGACGAGCGGCGCTATCAGGTGCTCCAAATGGTGCCCCAACCGTTGAAGCTTTGATTCCGGCTTCTTGTGCTTCATAAACCAAATCGTAGATCAATTTTTGCTCCTTGCTGAACTTTCCATTCGCCGGAATTGTGCGGGTCACATCTGCGGTGTATCCATGATACTCAGCTCCTAGGTCCATCAACACGAGGTCGTTCCCTACTTTAGGCTTGTTGTTATCAATATAGTGAAGAATGCAACCATTGTGTCCGCCTCCTACGATAGATGGATATCCCTCATATTCTGCCCCATATTTTTTATAGACAAATTCATGCACTCCTTGAATCTCTGTTTCAGACATATTAGGATGCATGGCTTTCATGACCTCGATTTGTCCAACTGCTGAAATCTCAATGGCCTTTTTAAGCAACACCATTTCTTCTTCGGTCTTTGTTTCCCGCAAGGTATTCATGATCTCTTCGAGCATGGCCGAATTGAGATTGTTACTGGCCGCTTTCAGTTTGATCTTCTCTTGTAGTTCTTTTCGTGTGGCATCATCTGGTGCATTGGCAAACCCACTGAGCAACTCATCAGATTCAAGTTCTGAATAGAAGCTTAATGCTCTCCCCAATCGTTGTGCTACATTGGCGCTATTCTCTATATCAGTTGACAGAACAAAGGTGTACATGCGCTGTCTCAACGGATTGTAATCTACTGGGTAGTTCGCCTTTTCTTTGAACGACTTAATCAGGTCAAACAAGTCAGCCTGATCACGTGTAGAATCGCGATAGTCATTCTTAAAGTCGAAGAACAATACCTTATCAAACCTGTCAAACCCTAAGTCCTGTACTCCAAATGACGCATTCGTAAAGGCAGTTTCAATCCCCAGTTGTTCTTGTACGCCCTTAACCCCAAGACGTTTGCCATTCCACATTTCAGCATTGGGATCTCGTGGTTGAACATAAACCGCTTCATTATAGGTTTTACCATCACCCCCTTGCTGATCATCTGAATAGATCAGCAACACCGAATTAGGCTCACGATACCCTGTCAAATAATAGAAGTCAGGGTCTTGGTGATAGTGGTAATCAACGTCATTAGCCCTATTGCGAACTGGGTTTGCAAAAAAGACCGCTACACTGTTTGGCGGCATCATCGCACGAACTGCCTCTCTTCGCTCTTTGTGAAACTCTTTCGACAAAAAGTCCTGTGGAACATCTTGAGAAAAAGACACTTGTAAACATAGAAAAAACGTGACTAACAGAGTGATTTTGGCTTTCATAATTAGGCGTTTATTAACATTCGAAATTACTAATTCTATTTTATAGAATATGTGCCTTAACAAATATTTAATTAGCAATACCAAATTATAACGCTTAATTGCAAAGACGAATCCTCAAAATTTCAATAAATTAGCGCAACTTTTTAAGAAATCATCAAAATGAAGAATACAGCACTCACCGAAACACATGAAGCTTTAGGAGCAAAAATGGTTCCTTTTGCAGGGTACAATATGCCTGTTCAATACGAAGGGGTTAATATCGAACACGAGACCGTACGTGAAGCGGTCGGCGTTTTTGATGTGAGCCATATGGGCGAATTCTTGATCGAAGGTCCGAATGCATTAGACCTGATTCAAAAAGTATGTTCTAATGACGCTTCAAAGCTCACTATTGGTAGAGCGCAGTATAGCTGTATGCCAAATGACAAAGGAGGTATCGTTGATGATCTGATCGTGTACCGCGTTAAAGAGGAAACCTATCTTTTGGTAGTGAACGCTTCAAATATTGAAAAGGATTGGAACTGGATCGCATCTCACAATGATATGGGCGCTGAAATGAAAGATATCTCAGAAGGCTACTCACTTTTAGCTATCCAAGGTCCTAAAGCTGTTGAAGCCATGCAATCATTGACTTCTGTGGATCTTTCTGCTATCAAATTCTATCATTTTGAAGTGGCCAATTTTGCCGGCATCGAGCATGTGATCATTTCTGCCACTGGCTATACAGGTTCTGGCGGATTTGAGATCTACTGCAAGAACAGCGAAGTGAAGCAGGTTTGGGATAAAGTATTCGAAGCTGGTGCTGACTTTGGCATCAAGCCTATCGGATTGGCGGCACGTGATACCCTGCGACTTGAGATGGGATACTGTCTCTACGGAAACGATATCAATGATGAAACCTCTCCAATTGAAGCGGGGCTCGGTTGGATCACCAAATTCTCTAAGGATTTCATCAACGCGGAAGCTCTTAAAAAAGAAAAGGAACGCGGACCAGAGCGTAAGTTGATCGCCTTCGAATTGCAAGATCGTGGTATCCCTAGACAGGGGTATGACATCGTTGACAATAACGGTAAAAAGATTGGTGAAGTGACTTCTGGAACCATGTCTCCTTCTATGGGAAAAGGTATCGGGCTAGGCTATGTGCCAACTATCTTTGCTGATGTTGGTAGTAATATCAACATCCAGATCCGTAAAAATGCTGTATCTGCAGAGGTGGTAAAGCTTCCATTTTATAAAAAGGAATAAGGATGGATTTTCAGAAGATACTCAACGATATATATGCTGCGACTAAAGATTCTTCTGAAAAAGGAACGGTAGCAACCTACATTCCAGAATTGGCGAAAGTTTCTGGTGACAAGTTGGGCATGTTTCTGCTCGATGCTGAGCAAAACGTCTATTCAGTAGGTGACACTTCTGAACGTTTCTCTATACAAAGTATCTCGAAAGTTATTGCGTTGGCGCAAGCGTTTGACCTTGTGGGCAATACACTGTGGAAACGTGTCGATGTGGAACCTTCTGGCAATCCTTTCAATTTTCTTTCGTTATTAGAACAGGAGAATGGCATTCCGAGGAATCCCTTGATCAATGCGGGTGCTTTGGTCATCAGTGACATACTGATCTCGAATTTGAAGGACCCCAAAGCTGATTTCCTATCGTATGTTAGAGGACTCGCCGATGATCCTTCTATCGATTACGATGAAGCGGTTGCTCGCTCTGAGAGCGAAACAGGTTTTCGCAACAGGGCCACCGCCAATCTCCTAAAATCCTTTGGTAATATTGAGAATGATGTAGAAGAGGTGTTGGATTTCTATTTTCATCAATGTTCGGTGGCCATGTCTTGCGAACAACTGGCAAAGACATTTTATGTCTTTTGCAACCGCGGGAAGTGCACCAAACAAAGTGAATACCTTACATTAAGTCAGGTGAAACGTATCAATGCGATCATGCTTACTTGCGGTTTTTATGATGAGGCCGGTGAGTTTGCCTTCGAGGTCGGACTTCCAGGGAAAAGTGGCGTCGGTGGCGGAATCATCGCAGTATTGCCAGATCACTTTTCGGTAGCCGTTTGGGCGCCTGGACTTAATGAAAAAGGAAATTCATTACTGGGAATGCAGATGCTTGAACAATTTACCACACAAACCAATTTGTCGATCTTCTAAAATAAACTATTGAGTAAAATACTGATCTTAGGCGCTAGCGGATTCATAGGAAATGCTCTTTACAGAGAGCTGTGCTCCTATGTCGATACCTATGGTACATATTTCACGAATCGCTCGTTTCGGTCTAATCAGCATTTTTACAATTTCGATGTAGAAAGAGACGCTATAGAGGATGTATTGAAAAAGGTGCGTCCTACCATTATCATATCGGCGCTACGTGGCGATTTTGAAGGACAGATTGCTGTTCACAAAGATCTTGTTACATACGTCAAAGAGCACAACTGTAAGATCATCTTTATTTCTTCAGCAAATGTCTTTGACGCCTTTACCAATTACCCTTCCTATGAGTACGACAAGACGCTTTCGCAAAGTATCTACGGAAAACTCAAGATTCGTATTGAGAACATGCTGATGCGGCTTCCACAGAAAAAATGGGTCATCCTAAGACTGCCCATGGTATTCGGAGCTACTTCTCCTAGGATCAAGGAACTGCGATTGCATTTAGAAAATGACATTCCGTATGAGGTATTCCCAAACCTCATCATGAACGTTACGAGCGACCGAAAACTCACTCAGCAAGTACACTATATCATCAACCGTAACCGTTCTGGCATCTATCACCTAGGCAGCAAGGACTTAGTGCATCATGACGAATTTGTTCAAGAGGTGGTATCGTTGATCTCCAAAAAGAGACCCATCTATAAAAATGTATACACCACCAACCACGATCGTTATTTAGCTGTCTTACCCAAGGACCACAAGCTTCCAAAGCATTTGCAATGTGTATATCAGGAAGTTCTTGACCATATCATTTCGGTTGAGAAAAAATAGCCTTGTACATTGTTAATTTCCATAACTTTATGATTGAAACCTTTTGAATTTCAATTATGAAAAAATTATCCGAACAAGAGATCCAAGAACGACTGGAGCAACTGCCAGGTTGGGAATATATTGAAGACGCCATTGAAACGGGTTTTCAGTTTGCTGACTTCAAAGAAGCGTTTACCGTTATGACGCGAATTGCTTTCGAAGCAGAGGCTCAAAACCATCATCCCGAATGGAGCAATGTGTACAACCAGCTCAATGTTCGCTTGTCTACACATGACGCTGGCGGAGTTACCGAAAATGATTTTGCATTGGCCAGAGCGATAGAAGACATTGTCTCTGAACCCGAAGCGTAAATTATTTTATTCGCTCCTCTTTTTTTTTAAATTTGCTGCTTTACAAACATCTATTTTATGGGAAGAGCATTCGAATTTAGAAAAGCACGAAAAATGAAGCGTTGGTCGGCCATGGCCAAAACCTTTACTCGCATCGGAAAAGACATTGTGATGGCGGTAAAAGAAGGTGGGCCTGATCCTTCTGCCAATTCGCGTTTGCGTGCTGTAATTCAGAATGCTAAGGCAGCCAATATGCCCAAAGATAATATCGAACGTGCGATCAAACGCGCTTCAGAAAAAGGGCAAGGTGACTATAAAGAAGTGTTGTTTGAAGGCTATGCTCCCCATGGCATTGCTATCTTGGTAGAAACAGCTACAGACAACAACACCCGTACCGTGGCCAACGTTAGAAGTTATTTCAACAAGTGCAATGGTAGTTTGGGTACTTCTGGATCGGTAGTGTTTATGTTTGACCATACGTGTAATTTTAGGATCAATCCTGAAGGACTCGATGCTGAAGAAATCGAACTTGAGTTTATCGACTTTGGTGTAGAAGAGGTTTTTGCTGATGAGGATGGTATCCTACTTTATGCTCCGTTTGAAAGCTTCGGGGCGATTCAGAAGGAGTTGGAAAGCCGAGAGATCGAGATCCTTTCCTCTGGTTTCGACCGCATTCCGCAGGTAACCAAAAAACTAGACGCCGAAGCAATGGCTGATGTCGAAAAACTACTCGAAAAGATCGAAGAGGACGATGACGTACAGAACGTGTACCATACCATGGAAGAACAGGCATAACGAAATAATTTTGATGTATTTAAAAAAGGTATCGGCAATGCCTTAATAAAAGAAAAATGTCACTATATTTGATGGTGTCGATGTACTAACCGCTACTTCAAAGTACTCGACAGAAAAATCAGGAAACATTCAATCATATAATAAACCCTCTTGAAACAAGAGGGTTTTTTTATTACCTAACATTTAAATACCATACTTATGAAAAAAATCATTTTTTCCATTTTTGTTTGCCTAACTTTTATTTCTTGCCAATCAGAGGATGATTCTGACATGGCCTCAGCTCCCATCATAGGAGAATGGGGAATTGACCGCTATATCGTTGTACGTGTAGATGGTTCTGTACAAGTTCTTAACTTCCAAGAGGATGCATGTGATCGTTATTTATCTATGGAATTTCTTCCAGATGGAACCACCACACAATTTATGGATCAAACAGGGATTGAAAGTGGTTGCGCGCAGTTGAGCGGTTCTGGATATTTACATTGGACCCGAGAAAACAGCAACACATATGAATTCACCTATAAAGAGGATGACAATAGCGATGAGTTCATTTATTTGGCATTTGTAGATTTCCCCACCAACGATACCATGGTTATCACCTACGATGGTGCGCCTCCATTTGTACCTAATAATATTGTCTCATCACTTGAAGAACATTACTTCAGAAAGTAAAATAGGAATCAAAATGGTTGAAGACGACGACTTGCAAATTGGCTACTATACCATGGAAGAACAGGCTTAACAAAATAATTTGTTAACAAGTGATAAAGTATTCACAAAAGCCGTCGGTGATATCTTGACAAAAGAAAAATGCTCCTATATTTGGTAATGTTGATGCACTAACCGCCACATCAAAAGTGCTTGACAAAAAGAAAATCAGGAAACATTCAATCAAACAACAAACCCTCTTGAAAAGAAGAGGGTTTTTTATTACCTAACATTTAATATAATACTTATGAAGAAAATTATTTTTTCCGTTTTTGTTTGCCTCGTTATTAGTTCTTGCCATTCAGATGATGATTCTGACCTTTTAAATCAAGCGATGGCCTCAGCTCCTGTTCTAGGAGAATGGGGCATTGACCGCTATATCTTTTCAAGGGTAGATGGGACCGAAGAAATTCTTGACTTCCAAGAGGACGAATGTGCTCGTAATATGTCGCTGGAATTTATTCGAAATGGGACCTCTAAAATATTTATCGATCAAATAGGGGTTGCTAATGGTTGCGAACAAATCAACCGATCTGGAGGTTATTTGCGCTGGACCTTAGTAGTAGTGGATAATTACAACATCTATGAGTTCACATTTAGGTCAGATAGCAATGGCGATGAGTTCGTGTATCTGGCATTTGTCGATTTCCCAACCGAGGATACCATGGTCATTTCCTATGACGGTATACCTCCTTATCTGCCCGGGGATGTTTACGAATCATTCGAAGAACACTATTTCAGGAAGTAAAATAGGAAGAGCCCGATATTAGGTCGGGCTTTTTTTATATCTTTTCCGTAGGGTTTTGTAAAGGCCATCGACTTACTTACTCTAAAACGAAATTATGAGACGATTCATCTTATTTCTTTTTGTCCTTGCCTCCTACTCGATAACAGCGCAAGACATGAACAACCAAAAACTGGGAGAGATCATCACCAAAGCTGCTGACACGGTGCAAGGTCAAAACGGTCGATGGCAATTTATGATCGAAGACATCGTCTTCTTTTGTATCACTGATGAAAACAACAACCGCATGCGAATTATTTCGCCCGTGATTGAGGTCGAAAAATTGGATGAAGAATTGTTGAAGAATGCGCTTGTGGCTAATTTTCACACTGCCTTAGACGTTAAATACGCAATCTCTGACGAGCTTCTATGGTCGGTTTTCATTCACCCGTTAAAAGAGCTCACAGCCGACCAGGCAAAAGACGCTATTTCCCAAGTGTACTACGCCAATGCGACCTTCGGACTCACTTATTCGAGTACGAGTCTTGTGTTTCCTGGCAATACCAAAAAGAAGGAAAAGAAAGAAGAAGAAATCAAAAAGACCAAAATATAGCATGAGTTGGATCAAAACGATTCCGTTTGAAGAAGCCACTGGCAAACTCAAGTCCATTTATCAAAAAATCAAAGGACCTAACAATTATCTCGACAATATTTTAACCGTACACAGCTTGCGTCCGCACACACTCACCGGGCATATGAGTTTGTATAAAAATGTATTGCATCACAGTGCCAATACATTTGACAATTGGTTCTTGGAATTGTTGGGAAGTTATGTGAGTTACTTGAATCGTTGCGACTATTGTTATCGCCACCACTTTGAGGGCATGAAACGTTTTTTAGAGGATGATATTAAGGCGGAAAAGATACGTGTCTGTATAGAAAGTGATGACTTCTCTTCGCTGCTTTCGTCTAAAGAGCAAGCTTTGGCCCAATATGCAAAAACACTTACGCTGAAACCCACTGAACTCGACAAAAGCTTTATAGATCATCTACGTTCATTAGAAGTCTCTGACGGCGAGATCTTAGAGGTAAATCAGGTGGTGGCTTATTTCAACTATGCCAATCGTACCGTAATGGGACTAGGTGTCAATACCGACAATGAAATACTGGGATTATCTCCAAAAAATAAGGAAAGTGAAGACGCTTGGGGACATCAATGATCAGGTGTATTCTGGAATTCTTCCGACGACTCCTTCGTAAAACTTACGCATGAATTTAAAATCGGCTTCTTTGTCATCGGTTGGGAAAAACAGTGGTGAGAATTTCACTTCTTTCTTCCCAAAGTCAAAGGCGATCATCTCAATAGGAACTCCTGCAGTTTTGGCAATATAATAGAACCCTGTTTTCCACTCTTCTACTTTTTTTCTCGTGCCTTCGGGAGCTAGTGCCAATCTGAATTTTTCACGCTCGTTAAAGATCGATGCAATCGATTCTACTTTATTGCTAGACTTTGTTCGGTCTATGGGCGCACCACCCATCCATTTGAAGTACCACCCAAAAGGTGGTTTGAACAAGGCCTTCTTTGCTACAAAATTGATTTCTTCGTTAATAATCTTTCGGGCTAAGGCACCGATAATGAAGTCGTGCCAGTGCGTATGCGGCACTACGATGACCACACATTTATCAACGTCTGGAAAACTTCCAACAATTTTCCAGCCCATGATTCGGTGAAATATGAATTTAGCTAGCCATCTCATCCTTACATCCTTTCGTATAAAGCACGAAGCCTTTCGCGCGTTATCGTATTTCTCCAATCCATGCCCAATGCATTCTCCCACAGCGGTTCTAAACTCAGCGCGATATCAATCATTGTATCGAATTGTGCATCGGTAAGACCTGCACACAATCCGGTAGGCAGCACGATACCGTGTTTTTCTTTCATCTTTTTGAACTCTGCCACTCCCTCCGGATAAAACTCCTCGAGGTGATTAAACACGATGCAATTTCCGATACCATGCTTGGTTCCTAAGAGATATGAGAGTCCGTAGCTCATGGCGTGTGCAACGCCTACTTGAGAATAGGCAATACTCATTCCTCCGTGCCAAGAGGCCATCATCAATTTGTCTTGCGATTCTTCGGCATTTAATTCGTCTGATAAAAACACTTCCTTACATAGGTCATATGCCTTTTCACCATAGCTTTGACTAAAGGCATTTAAATAGGTTCCTTGAAGTGACTCAATACAATGAATATAACAGTCCATTCCTGTATAGAACCATTGTTGTTTTGGAACACCTTCTGTTAGTTGTGGATCTAACACTACTTGATCAAAAGTGGTATGGTCAGAATTGAGCCCTAGTTTCTTATAAGGCCCGGTCAAAACCGTTGTGCGTGACACCTCAGCGCCTGTTCCAGAAATGGTCGGAATTCCTACATGATATACGGCTGGATTCTTGATCAGATCCCACCCTTGGTAGTCTGAAGCGCTCCCTGGATTGGTAAGCATCAAAGCAACTGCCTTAGCAAGGTCCATTAACGTTCCGCCACCTATACCGATAATACCAGATGGCAATTGGGCATATGTAGCTTGTATTTCGTCTCGCAAAGCATCTACCTGCGTGGTCTTAGGCTCTTCATCTGCACTGATAAAAATAATCCGGTCGTTATGCTCTAAAGGAATGGCATTTGTTATGTGCTCGCTTCCTTCAAAAACATCATCCACCAAAAAAATAAACGGAGCTTCTTCACTCTTTCTCTTCAGAGTCAGTATTTGTCCCAATTGACCGAAAGATCCTCGTCCAAAAATGACGCGAGGAACCATCGGGAAATTCTTATGCATGCTATTTTTATGCATCCTATTCTTCAATTTTTAAAATTATCGCGAAAGATATCTGTATTGGCTGGTTTTACATGACGTCATGTAATAACTGGTCAAATCTTTCTGAAAACAACCCCACATGATATCCATCCATTAAGGCATGGTGCACATGTACAGAGGTTGGCATTAGCTTTTTCCCATTTTCCTCGAAAACCTTACCAAATGAGATTTTCGGGATGGATTCTTTGTATGAAAAACTTCGCGCATGTGATATCGAAGTGAAACTCACCCATGGAATCGCCGAAAAATGAATGGTGTTATCATTATTGGCTGAAGGTATAAGTGTTGTTTCTGCTCTTACTTTATCGATCTCTTTCTTCGCTGTTTCATGAAACTTCTCAAAGGATTCTTCATAAGGTATATACGAAAAACCAAAGGTGCCATTAGGCCTATTAATTGTTGGTGAGGCATTCAAACGGTCATACACGAACACTTCATTATCCTTGATCCGGTATCTAAACGCCTCTATACTATTTGCCGCTGATATGGCTTTGTGCAAATAATAGATAAAGAATGATATCCCTTTTTCTTTGCAATGTGCCATGGCCTTGGTGACATCGACATTGAAGGTCACACCAAAGAAGGGCTCTTCAAATGCTTTGAAAAACTCAAAGTGTGCCCTACGCGGCCATGTTTCAAGGTCTAGCTTCTTATACATTACAAATAGTTCAGTATCTCTTTAATTCCTTTGCAGGTTTTATACGTTCCGTTTGTTTTTTCATCTACTGTTACTTGCTCGTGTGCCCAAGTGGTATGAAACGGTACATGAATCGCTTTCGCTCCTATATTGACCAATGGAAGGATGTCTGACTTCAACGAGTTCCCTACCATTAGAAAATTTTCTGGGTCGATGTCAAGGTGCTTCAACAGATTACTATAATTGCTTTCTTGCTTATCACTTAATACTTCGATATGATGAAAATATTCAGTCAGATTCGATTTTTCCAGCTTTCGCTCTTGGTCTAAAAGGTCACCCTTAGTAGCCAAAATCAATCGATACTTCTTTGAGAGCGCCTGTAATACTTCCTCTACACCTTCCAAAAGAACAACAGGCTTGTTGATCATTTCCTTTCCAATGTTGAGAATTTTATTGATGGTATCATTTGAAACAGTGTTGTTGGATAGCTCCATGGCCGATTCGATCATGGACAGCATAAATCCCTTTACTCCGTATCCATAAATAGGAAGGTTCTTCATTTCCATTTTGAACAATTCTTGATCGATCTTGTTCTCGGTTTCAAATTGCGCCAACAACTTTGCGAATTCATGTTCGGCATCCCTGAAGTAGGTCTCATTGACCCAAAGGGTGTCGTCTGCATCAAATCCTATGACTTTTATATCGTTATACATCGAGTTCTTTTTTTGCACGCTCTAAATCTTCAGGCGTATCGATCTCTATTCCTTGTACGGTCGTTTCGACCATCTTTATCTTTTTTCCATACTCCAAGTATCGAATGGCTTCGATCTTCTCTGATGCTTCCAACGACAACATTGGCAAATGGTAGAAATCCATCAGCGCTTCCTTCCTAAAAGCATAAACACCTTTGTGCTTAAAGTATCGGGCACCTACATCTGTTGCTCTTGGATACGGAATCGGCGAACGCGAAAAATACAATGCAAAGCTTCGTTGATCAACGATCACCTTTACACAATTGGGATTGTTTATTTCTTCTGGATCCGTGATATGTACCATAAGCGAAGCCAAGTCGATCTCTTTGTCGGCGTCTTCTTTAAATACGTTCAAAACCTTCTCAAGGCTGTCCTTTTCTGTAAAGGGCTCGTCTCCTTGCACATTAACCACAATGTCTACGTCCATATCGGCTACTGCTTCGGCGATTCGGTCGCTTCCGCAGTCGTGTTCCTTTTTGCTCATGACAGCGACACCACCGTTACTGGTGATCTCATCATAGATGATATCGCTATCGGTCACCACATAGACCTCATCAAATAGTCCCGTATGTTTTGCGGCCTCATAGGTTCGCAAAATAACGGTCTTTCCGCCTAGGTCCTGCATTAACTTTCCAGGGAATCGAGATGCGGCGTAGCGCGCGGGTATCATTGCAATTACTTTCATCAAAAAAACTAAGTACGGTACGTATTAAAATTGGAGTTTCAAAAATACATTTTTCAGCGCGAACTTTACACTTTGGATCGACGGATTCGTTTATAAAACTTGCGAATTACGATAAAAAGGAAGATTACCAAGATGATCGCCAATATCGGGATGAAAATAGAAGCGACCGACATGATGGCCGCGGTTCCAGTTTCTGCTGTTGATACAATAGGGTTAGCGATGCCTCCTGTAGTTGCCGTACTGGTGAGTCGTGTAGCAGAGGTGGTCCCTTTGATCGCTGTAGCGGTACCGCCTCCGGCAATGATTGCCAAGGCCCAAGTAACCACTGGACTTAAATCGGCTGCTGTTGCGACCACTACGGCGGTTCCTGCTACGGCCGCTAACGGAACGGCGATCGTATCTAAAAGATTGTCAACCCAAGGAATATAATAGGCAAATACTTCGACTAGCGTAGCAATTCCCAAAGTAATCAATGCCGCCATACTACCTACCCATTCCCAACTTTCATTTAAGGGTATGACCCCGAAATATCCAGCCAAACTCAGGGCAAAAAGCGGTAAAAAGACTCTGAAACCAACAGATGCGGCAAGACCTACACCTAAAAAAATGCTCAATATTGTTTCGTTCATTCGGTAAGAAATTTGTTCTTAGAATCTGTTTGGAAGTTTATGATTGACATTTTATATAGGCTATTTTTATGTATCGCAAGGCGGAATTGACAATAGTAGCCATAGCTACTTGAGGAAATTCCAACACAGCGAGGCGCAAAAAGAGGCCTAGAAAAACAATTGATAAATTCCTAAACAGGTTCTAAGATACAGAATCTAGAAAATATTCGTCCTTGAATCCTATTAGAAACAGTCGATTCTTGGCTCGGGTCACTGCTGTATATAACCAGCGTAAATAATCTTTGTCTACGCCATTGGGCAAATAGGGTTGTTCAATGAACACGTTGCTCCACTGCCCCCCTTGTGATTTGTGACATGTGATGGCATACGAGAACTTTACTTGCAATGCGTTGAAGAACTTGCTGTTCTTTACTTTTAAGAACTTTCGATATTTGGAGGTCTCACTCTCAAAATCTTTCATCACCTCTTGATACAGACGATTCGAATCTTCATAAGACAGTGCGGGTGTTTCTGCACTGATAGTATCCAATAACAGAACTGTTTCAAACGGTTTTTGATTTGGGTAATCTACCATTCGAATCTTCACTTCGGCAAACTTAAAGCCATATAGCTCTTTAAAAGCGAAGATCTCAAGGATCTCAATGATGTCTCCATTAGCAATAAAACCCGCTTCTGAGTTTGGCTTTAACCAAAAATAATTGTTTTTGACCACCATGAGATAATCTCCTGTAGACAACTCATTTTCATTGAATAGTATTCGACTTCGTATTTGTTGATTGTAGAGATTGGCTCTCTTGTTAGAACGAACGATGATGGCGGTGTCTTCTTTTCCGAATTCGCTGTATGAACTGTTGATGGCATCTTGGATATCATGTCCGTCGACCAATCGAACAATGTCTTTGAAACTATCGAGCTGAAACTTAAAGTCTTCAAAGAACATGTCTGACAATTGCTCTCTCAAGTTGGTGGCGTTCATCAAGATTCCTGAGTCTTGTTCTTGACGCATGACTTCATCCAATTCTATCTTTGTCACTTGCTTGTTATAATTAAGTGACAAGCGATTTTCATCCAATGCAGGGCTCATGTCTAGCTTAACAGGAGGTAGCTGGGCCGTATCTCCTATCAACACCAGTTTGCACTTATGTCCTGAATACACGTACATCATCAGGTCATCGAGCAACGAACCGTTTTCGAATAGCTTTGAATCAGCCGGTGAGTCCGGAATCATTGAGGCCTCATCGACAATAAATACAGTATTTCTATGTTTATTAGGCTGAAGAACAAAACTTACGCCCCCACTCTTCTGCTTCTTCGGAAAATATATCTTCTTGTGAATCGTAAAGGCGGTCCTTCCTGAATAATTCGTGATGACTTTGGCGGCTCTTCCTGTTGGTGCGAGCAAAACTGATTTCATTTTGGTGTGCCAAAGGTGCTTTACTACGGCTCCAATAATGGTTGTTTTCCCAGTTCCGGCATATCCTTTCAGTAAAAACAAACGGTCTGAATCTTTAGAAAACAGAAAATCGGCTAGTTGCTGCAAAACAATATCTTGTTTTACGGTAGGTTGGTGAGGGAATTTTTCGTGTAAAAGTTTGTAGAAGGATGCCGCATCCATGAAGCAAAAGTTAAAGGCCAAAGATAGGGATGATTTTTGGCGGAAATAGTTTTTCCATTAAAAAAAAATTGTAGATTTGCGTAAACCACGTTAAAACAAATACACTTTAAAACATGAAAATTGCATTGCAGATTGTCCTCTGGATCTTAATAATATTCTTTGGATACAAAGTATACGATTCTATCAATGGGCCTATCGAATTCAACAAAGTGAAAGAGCAGCGATATGCTGAAGTGATTTCTAAACTAAAAGATATTAGAGATGCCCAATTGGCACACAGAACAGTAACTGGAAAATTTGCGAAGGATTTTAATGGACTTGTGAAGTTTATCGATACGGCGCATTTTACTTTGGTAGAAAAGCGTGATTCTAGTTATATGGAATTTGACAAGACCTATCAGATTGATATGTTGCGCGAGGTGGTAGTAGTTGATACGCTAGGTACGGTTCCGGTAAAGGATTCACTTTTTAAGACCTCGGATCGTTATAGAAGTATGATGAATGTACCGAACACCAATGCCAAGTTCGAAATGACTGCAGGTACTGTTGACAAAAACGGATACATCGTTCCTGTTTTTGAAGCAAAGGTTAAGAAAGAGGTTGTATTACACGATCAAAATAAAGACCTATTGTCTCAAGAAAAAGAACTTGTTTCTGTAGATGGTGTTAATGGTCCAGAAATCATTGTAGGTTCAATGACTGAGGTTAGTACAAACGGAAACTGGCCAACCATTTATGACGCAGGAGACAACAAACTCAAATAGAGATACTAAAGATTTTATGGAATTGTCCATTCAAGTTAGCTTGGATGGACTTTCTTTTTGTGTACTAGACACGACCAAAAATCGTGTCGTTGCTTTTCGCGAGTACACTTTTGAAAAGGTGAAAAATCCTTTTCAACTTATGAGCAAGATCGAAGAGACCTTTGCCGAAGAATCTTGGCTACAAAACGAGTATAAAAAGGTGCATGTGGTGCATCAAAACTACTTGTCTACGTTTGTCCCTAAACCCCTGTTTAGCGATAAAAACCTTTCTGATTACCTTAAATTCAATCACAAAATTCTAGAGAACGATTACGTCACCTTCGATGTAGTACGCAACAGTGACATGGTAAACGTGTACGTGCCCTATGTCAATGTAAACAATTTCTTGATCGACCGATTTGGGGCCTTTGATTATCACCATTTCTCAACCATCCTTATTGAGAAGTTGCAATTAGAAGGCGTAGGAACGCAAAACCCTACGATGTATGTGAATATGCGGTCAGCTTCTTTTGAGATCGTAGTATTGAAACAACGACGTCTTGAGTTCTACAACTCGTTCGTTTACGAGACTAAGGAAGATTTTATTTACTATTTGTTGTTTACGGCAGAACAATTGGGCCTAAATCCTGAGGAGTTTAACTTGATTTTCTTAGGACGAATCAAAGAGGAAGATGAATGCTTCCAAATTGCCTATAACTACGTCCGAAACGTTTCGATCCTAGACAAAAAACATCCATACGTCTTTGAAGAAGGGCTCGACCTTATCAATAACGAACACTTTACTTTACTACACTCTTTCTAATGCGTATTATTTCAGGAAAATATAAAGGAAGGCGACTTGTGGCACCCAAAAAGCTTCCGGTGAGACCTACCACTGATTTTGCGAAAGAGGCACTTTTCAACATATTGAACAACTATTACCATTTTAGCGAACTTACCGTAATTGACCTATTTGCTGGTACAGGAAACATTAGCTATGAATTTGCCTCTAGAGGTGCAGTGAGTATCACGTCGGTTGATGGCAATTATGGTTGTGTGCAATTCATCAGTAAGACCGCCAAAGAATTGGACTTTGCTATCAATGCCGTCAAGAGTGATGTCTTCAAGTTCTTGGAAAAAGTAAAACTTGAAGCCGATATTATCTTCGCAGACCCTCCCTATGACTTCTCTGACGAACAGTTTGCGCAGCTTCCGAAGTTAGTATTCGAAAATGAACTGCTAGGCGAAGAGGGTATGCTGATCGTTGAACATTCAAAACATACCGATCTTTCGTCTCTTCCTTATTTTAGTTTTTCGAAAAAATATGGGGGTAGCATGTTCAGTTTTTTTGAATGGAACCAAGAAGCTTCGTAACTTGCCTTCATGAAGGCAATCCTAAAGGAAGACCTGGCCCAGTGCCATCAGCGTATCAAAGATCACATTCATCGTACACCCATCTTAAGCTCCAGCTTGCTTAATGAAATTGTTGGTGCCTCTATCTACTTTAAATGTGAGAACTTTCAGCGTATGGGGGCCTTTAAAATGCGAGGGGCGGCCCATGCCATCAGCAATCTTTCTGAAGAACAGAAATCGAAAGGTGTGGTAACGCATTCTTCGGGTAATTTTGCTCAGGCCTTATCCTTGGCAGCTCGTTCTTTGGATGTCAAAGCATATATCGTAATGCCCGATACGGCTCCGCAGGTCAAGAAAGAGGCAGTTAAAGGATATGGTGGAAACATCATCGAATGCGAGTCAACCATTGTGGCACGAGAAGTCGCAGCAGAGAAGATCGTGAATGAAGTCGGGGCTACCTTTATTCATCCATCCAACGACTTGGACGTTATTCTTGGTCAAGGGACCGCTGCTGTAGAATTGCTTCAGGACCATCCTGACCTAGACTTTCTTTTTACACCCGTTGGTGGTGGTGGACTCATTGCGGGTTGCGCTTTAGCCGCTCATTTTTATGGAAACAATTGTAAAACCATTGGTGGGGAACCTCTTGCTTGTGACGACGCCTATCGTTCTCTTAAAAGTGGCACCATCGAAACCAATGATAGTACTCTGACCATTGCAGACGGACTCAAAACCCAACTAGGGAATGTCAACTTTCCTATCATTCAAACTTATGTGGATCGTATCATCAGGGTCGAAGAATCTGAGATCGTAGAGGCTATGCGTCTCATTTGGGAACGCATGAAGATCATCGTCGAGCCTTCATCTGCTGTGGCTTTCGCCGCGTTGCTTAAAGAGAAAAGCTCCTTTAAAAATAAAAAGGTTGGCATCATTATCTCTGGTGGTAATGTAGATCTTGGAAAGCTGCCGTTCTAAATGTTGAATTTTATGTGGTTTTAGCCACTAATACACGAATGTTTTATTTCTAACTTCCAGTATCCACTTCTCAAGCCTTCGCTCTTCGAGCTTCGGATTGTGCAGACAAATCTCACATCTCATATCTCAATACTTTGTACTAACAATAGTATTTCTTAATTGTTTGGTACAACTTTTCCTAGCAGAAAGCGATCGGAAGCAACCTTCATTAAAGAATCCTGATTAACTTACAACGTCTTTGGAATCATTTGACCGTGTTAGTGCATTGCTACATTACTACATTGATACATTTACCAAGTATGAAACTAAGCATTGAAATTCGAAAGGAATACAACAAACCGTCTATCTTAACTTGCACTCGGGAAGACGGAAGCACTACCTACGCAAAAGTGCATCCTAATTTTGAGATGCACGACATCGCTCATTATGTGGTTGAGATGACCTTAGCGTACAAAAAAGCTTTCTACGGACTCTTATGTGAAGGTTTCAATATTACAGATTTTCAATTGCCGAAGGAGCAACGTCCTGAAGGGGTTCGGCCGGCTAATTTGGCCCCAGAGGCCCTAATCACAGAACATTTGGTCATGTTGCTGCAAACTGATATGGCGCAACCTTTAAGTAAAATGGATGTTTTAAATCAATTGACCATAATTTTGAAAGAGAACGACCTTCCCTTTCCCGATCAATTGGATCAAAAAATGATCGATGCAATGAAACTTGAATTGCATGACTTGATGAAAAAGTGGTTTGAAATACCATATGGCCAAAGTTTACATCTTGAATTTGTCGTATAGAGTATTATATTCAATCCCTATTTCCCACTTAGAACCGTTTTCTTCCCACTTATTACTTCTCTTCCTGCCTTTTCACCCATTCCGTCTATATTGGCTCTGTATTTGTCAAACGGTGGCACGTAAAAGAGATTAGTTCTCATAACGAAACCCATTTTTCTCATTATTGAATAAGTAGTAACAATTTGTTGCCATATAACAAAAACGTTCTGATAGTTTATATTCAGTTCGACAACAAAGTTGTTAGTGATGAGGAGTCCTTGCAGCATGAAAATGCGTAAGGACTTTTCTTTTTTATTCTGGAGGCTTTAGGTTTCTACAAAAGCTTCAAATTAGCTGTATTTCTTCTACTTCAAAAACAAAAAAACCTCGATGTATAACACCGAGGCTTTTTGTTAACGCTATCACCCTTCAATCGATAACGTCAAAGTTGGTTATGGTAATTGTTGTACGATCTTATAGAAGACCGAATTGAATATTTGGTTGTCGGGGTGTACTAGGATATTGTCCTTTATGTACAAGAGTTCATTTCCTGCGTTAAGAAAGATGACTTCACCATCCATATTAATATCATCATTGTAATAACCGCTTGGCTTGTAGAATACCGAAGCTCCAAACGGACTTTCTACTGTTGAAACATCTAAAACAGTTTGTTTGATGTTCACAGATTCTGCACCTGTGTTGAGGAAGACGACTTCTCCATTGGCATTGGCATCACCGGCCCACATGGCATACGTATTTGTGGGCATTCCGAAGTTTGTTTGCGCATTGGTGCCAAACAAGCTGATGTCGTTAATGTCCCAGAAATCGATGTTCTTCGCAGTGGCTCCAAAGCTCACTGATGACTGCGTCATAATACCCAAATGGTTGCGATGTTTGAGAACGATATAATAGCTTTTTGCCCAAGACGAAAAACCAAAGGCTGTTGTTCCATCAACCTCAACAATATCTCCATCTCGCTGTAGCAAAGCTGATTTGGCTTCGAGTACCACAGTGTTATTAGTTGCATCACGAAGTTCTAACTCGATCCAATCAACAATGGCATTGTTTCCTGTGGTGTTGAATACCGAAGCATCACAAGTTGCGCCATCAGCATAAGGAGAGGTCGTAGGAAGGTGTGAGCTGGTACGAAGGTCGTCACGCATTAAACCTTCTTCTCCTGTATTTGGATTGAGCAAGGCGCCTTGTAAATATACTTTTGCCACTAATTGGGCATTGCAAGCTTCGCTAAAGCCCGTTTGTGGGTCTCTACCTATCCAGTTTGTGGTAGAATAAGCTGAATCATCTACCCGAACACAGCTAAGGTCACTGTTATTATTTACCAAAAAAGTAATGATTGATGTGTTAGCTCCATTCTTGACATTTAATTCGGTTAGTGAATTGTTTGTCAGCACTACTGCTCTCAATTGTGGATTACTCGAAAGGTCAAGACTCTCTATTTGATTACCTGCGGCAAAAAGAAAATCTAGATTCGTATTTGTACCCAGCGATAAGGAGGTCAGTAGATTGTTATTGACATAAAGTCGTTCAAGAAGTGTTAACCCACTGACATTTAACATCGCCAGATCGTTGTTATCTGCATATATTTCGGTCAAATTCGTGTTACTACTCAAATCTAAGTTGACGAGCTGCAGTCCCTGACAATTTAATATTTGAAGTGCTGTAAAGGCCTCAATCCCTGTTAAATCTGAAATATCAACAGGTGCCTGTCGCGTTTGTCCACCAAAGTTTAGATTGGTCACAGCCTCAATCATAGGTGTGGTTACATAATCGTCGTTGGCGATACCATTACCCAAGCTCGAAGCATCCCCGATACTCACTGTGTTTCCATTGGCGTCATGTGTCTCAAGGTAGTCTTCAAAGTTGTTATCGGGTACATATGTTTCATTACAATGTGACTCGAAGGTAGCTGTGTCTACTTGCCAAAGTGTGAGATAATCAGCCGTTGGATCATCTACATTTAGACAATCAAGGTTGTAATTGGCTCTCGCATCAAAGATTCCTATCAAGGCATTCTGACCATTTCTAACATCAAGAAGCCTTAAGTCATTATCGGCAATCTCTACTCGAAACAAAGCTGGGTTCTCTTTTAGGTCCAACGCAGTTAATTGATTGGTAGTCAAGAATAGATTACGCAATGAGATACTATTCGAGAGGTCGATAGCCGTTAGGTCGTTTCCTACCAAACTGAGGATTTCTAACACAGTAGTATTCTCCAGGTTAATGCTAGATATAGAACAATCAGAAGCATATACTGTTTCTATCAATGGGTTGTTGCTTAGATCTAAAGCAGTAATTCCTGTATTTTGGCATACCAAATAGTCTAGATCTGGGTTATTGCTCAAGTTTAACGCGGTTAGCCCTGTGTCGTTGACATACAATTTTTCTAAGCTAGAATTTGTACTAAGGTCAATACTCGAAACCATAGTATTCGAAAACCATAGCCTTTTCAAAGAAGTGAGTCCAGTGAGATCAATTGAGGTCAGATTTGTATTGTTCTCCAATTGTATATGCACCAAATTTGTGTTGCTGCTTAGATCAGCGGCAGTCAAATTGTTATTGTGGGCACCAAGATTGGTAATGCTTGCAAAACCTTCAATACCTGTTAGGTCTTGTACCCCAAGGTTAAACAACGACAAATTGGTCACATTTTCGATATTGGCTGTCGTCACATAATCATCATTAGCAACTCCATTACCCATTCCATTGGCTTCAAGATGTGCCTCAAAGATATCATCCGGCACGTAGGTTTCATCGCAACGCTCTCCAAACTGGGCGGTCGCGTCTTTGGTCCATGAGCTTAAATATCCTGCAGTTGGGTCATCCACATTGATACACGTTAGGTTTGCATTATTTTGGGCTGTAAAGATTGAAATCTGTGCATTGGTACCATTTTGTACATTTAGATCATTCAAATCATTGGTATTGACCCGTACAAAAATTAGGGCAGGATTGTTAGACAGGTCCAAAGAAGTAATCTGATTAAACTGACATTCTAGAACTCCGAGGTCTGGGCTATTGCTCACATCTAATTGAGTAAGCACATTGCCTCCGCAAACCAACAGTTTAAGGTTGACCAAGTTGCTCACATCGAGTGAAGAAAGACTGTTATTCTCTATTCGTAGCGATTCTAGTGATGTAAACGCTTCAATTCCTGTTGCATCCGAAATATTTTGATTGCCCGCATAAAGGCTCGTGACATTGGTAATGTTTGCCGTCAATACATAATCGTCATTATCGATCCCATTACCTAAGCCCAAGGTTTCTAAGCGTGCTTCGAAATTATCATCTGGGACATACGTGCTGTAACATTTGTCAAACTGATAAACAGCGGTATTGTCTTCGGTCCAGTTTGCGTAGATACCGTTTCCGGCGATGGCATCAGCCACATTGTCGACCGAGATACAGGTTAAACTTGTACAGCCTGTGGTACGTACCGTAGTAGCAGAGGTTCCTTTGGTATTCAAGGTTTCTAGCAACGTTGCTCCTTCCGCATTAAAAAAACTCATATTGGGGTGAGGTGTAAAGTCGAACTCGGTGAGCTTTGTGCCTCTAATATCCAAAAAACTGATAAGCGTTGTCTCTGCAAAGGTCAAGGAGGCAAGATCATCTACGGATTGAAGGTCTGCCGAAGTGAGCTTTGTGTTGTTAGTAAAATCCAAAGTCGTTAACCTATCGTTAGTGTTAAGCCAGATATTCTTAAGCTCGGTGTTTTGCGAGACGTCCAAACTTGACAAGTTGTGGAAAATCATGTCTAACTGTTCTAAAGCGGTGAACGCCTCGATACCAGTTAGATCCGTTACGGTAGGGCCATAGTTTCTGAGCTTTAGTACCGTAACTTGCGCTGCATTGGCGGTGGGTACTTGATTGTCACCTGGGATATCATCAACAGGTGTTACTCCATCAGGTAAGGTAATGGTACTTAAGAAGGCTTCGAAGTTGTTGTCAGGGATAGCTGTGTATTGCGCGAAGGACAAATAGCCAGCAATGAGAAATACAAAGAGTATAGCTCTTTTCATGTTGAAGGGATTTAAAATTTAAAGGTGCAAGAGTAATCATTCCTATTGAAAACCTCAAAAGATTCTGGTGACAAAAAGTGGCAATCCTTCGCTCTATCGAGCTTCGAATCACGAAGGTAAATCCCAAAACCCAAAATTCGGAGGTATCTCACATCTCACATCTCATATCTCAATACTCTGTACTTTGTACTTTGTACTCTATACTAAAAAAGAAAAGCCCCAATGCAATACACTGAGGCCTTTGTTAACGTTATCACCCTTCAATCGATAACGTAACTGTTTGTTATGGTAATTGTTGTGCGATCTTATAGAATACCGAGTTGAATATTTGATTCTCTGGATGCGCCAAAATGTTGTCTTTGATGTATAACAGTTCGTTACCAGCATTTAAAAAAACTACTTCACCATCCATATTAACATCATCTACATAATACCCTGAAGGTTTATAGAATACAGAGGCTCCAAACGGACTCTCGGCGGTTGATACGTCCAATACGGTTTGCTTGATATTGACAGATTCTGCTCCCGTATTTAAGAAGACGATCTCGCCGTCATCATTCACATCACCAGCCCACATGGCCAAGGCACCTGATGGTACACCAAAAGTGGTTTGTGCATTACTTCCGTGCGTAATTTCATTACTTGCCAAAGAGAAATTGATTGCCGTTGTTATCACATCCGTCAAAGGACTTGTGTTAGCTGTCATAATGGGAAGATGATTTCGATGTTTGATTACTATAAAATAATCATCGACTCCTGTGTAAAATCGAAGAATCGCATTACCATCGGTATCAACCAAGTCACCATCTCGTTGCAACAAAGCTGACTGTCCGTCAATTATTAGGGTATTGTCGTTTGCATCCCTAAGCTCAAGGAATACCCAGTCAACGATGGCATTATTTCCTGTGGTTACAAACAAAGTAGGGTCACAGATAGCACCGTCACTATAAGGGCTCATTGTCGGAATCAGATCGGCTACTCTTAGATCGTCACGCATTAACCCTTCTTCTCCGGTGTTAGGGTTTATCATAGCACCTTGCAAAAAGGCCTTCGGTGCTAAACGCGCCTCACATCCGTTTTCGTTAAAGGACGTTTGGCTACCAACATTCGTCCAATTTGCCGTCGAATACACTTCATCATCGACTTCTACGCAAAGAAGGTTGGGATTTGAACCAGCACTGAAGGTCGTCATGTTCGTGTTGTTTCCGTTTTTAACATTCAGATAGGTGAGATTATTCGTCCCAGTAAAAAGTACTCTCAAATTAGAAAGCATGCTCAGGTCTAATGTACCAGTAATATCATTGTTCTGGCAACGTACATCTTCTAGCAGTAAATTATTGCTTAAATCGAGTGAAGTGATGTTGCTTCCGCCTATATTAAAAGAAATCAACTGGGTGTTTGCACTAAAGTCAATGCTGGAAAAGTTGTTTCCGAAGGCATTAAGGGATTGTAACTTTGTATTTCCAGAGAGATCTATCGAATTTAACCCATTACCAAAACACCCCAAAGAGGTTAGGTTTATCATGTCTTGAAGACCTGTCATATCAGAGATGCCCTGATTGGAAACATTGAGGCTCGTTATGGTCTCTGCCACCCCATCTTCTAGGTAATCGTTCAGGGTCGTATCATAACCAAGATCGATAAGCCGCTGTTCAAAGTTATCATCAGGCACGTAGGTATCATAGCAATGCTCCCCAAACGAAACGGTATTGTCTACAAGGGCCCAAGTTGCCGTCGAATATATGGCATTGTCAACTTGTATACAGCTCAAATTAGGATTACCAGTAGCTGTAAAGTCAAAACTCTGGTCCATCAAAGTATTGCTGCCGTTCTTAACATTAAGATATGTTAATTGGGTATTTGCACAATTTAATGTTTCTAACATGGGAGCATGTCTTAAGTCCAAGGTCCCTAGCGGATTGTTGTTGCAATAAAGCTGTTTCAAAGCAGTATTGGTATCAATCCCCAAATCAGAAACATTGTTTTCGGTGCAGAATAGATATTGCAAGTTTGGGTTGTTACTGAAATCTAAGGAAGTTAGTGCCATATTGTTCTCAGAAGCACTAATCGTTTCTAACAAAGAGTTGTTAGATGTATTAATTGAAGATAAATTATTGGCTCTGAGATAAACCGTTTCTAAAGCAGGCAAACCCGACAGATCTATTGAGGCCAGGTCGTTTTCATGAAGCTCCAACTGATGTAAACTAGGATGATTTCCCAAGGTGATCGACGTCAACTGATTATGATCAAAACGTACCCATTGCAGGTTGCCTAGGTTAGAAATGTTTACAGAGGTCAAATCATTATGGTTGGCATACAAGGTTTGTAAACTCACAAAGTTTTGAATACCCGTTAAATTGCTAATATTTTCAAAGGAAACATCTAAGGTTGTAATTCCGGTAATGGATCCCGTGAGCACCCAGCCATTAAGACTTGTATCATGTCCGCGGTCGATTAGGGCTTGTTCAAAGTTTGGATCGGGAATTATCGTTATGATCTGTGCAAAGATCTGCACAGTGAAGAACAATGTCGCAAAGAGTAGTATTTTTTTCATGCTGAAGGGATATAAGGGTTAATAGCAACGCAAGAATAGAAACTACGCTTCAAAGCATGAAATTTTGGCGGTGACAAAAAGTGGCAATCCTTCGCTCTTCGAGCTTCGGATTGTATAGACTAGTTTGAAATCACAAATTCCAAACTCCAAACTCCAAACTCCAAAACTAACGACTAACGACTAACGACTAACGACTAACGACTAACGACTAATTTACAATCCCTGAATAAACTGCTCCAGTTCTTCCTTGGCAGTGAGGCCCAACTTCTTTCGGATACGGTAGCGCGAGGATTTCACCGCATCTTGTGACATGTTGCGTATGGTCATGATCTCTTTGATCGAAAGGTTTAGACGAAGTAAGGCGCAAATTTCGCGTTCTGTTTTGCTCAGTGCAGGAAATTGTTCACGAAGCTTTGCATCGAACCCCTTATTGACATCGTCTAATTTGTCTTGCAACCATGAAAGTTTGCCTTCGGTTTGGATCTGCGATTGCAACTCGGTAGATAGTGATGCCAATGAAGACTTTAAGTCTTTGGCATCTTTTTCTTTGATCTCTTTCTTTAATCGCTGGAGCAATTCTTCTTTAAAGGCCAAACGCATGCTATTATCGGCAATTAGACGTTTGATCTCTTCTTCATTGGCTTCAATTTTTTGATCCAGTAACGCTTTTTCTGTCTTTTCCTGCGACAAACTCATCGCCAATAATTGCGACCTGTTCTTGTAGTTTTTTCTCAACAATGAAGTGATGATGGCCGCTGCGATCAAGACCGAAACAAATAGCACAAGGTAAAGTTGTTTTTTCGAGGATTCGGCTTCGGCCAATAAAGCCACTTGCTTTTTTTCTTGAGCAAATTTAAGGCTATCGGCCAACTGTTCTTGGGCAAATTTAAAATTCAGTTCTAACTCCTGTACCCTCTTTACATTTTCGATGTCATAAAGAGAATCAGTGTACTTTTTATAACTCCGATGCGTGAGATACGCATTTTTATAGCGCTTTAGCAAATACCACAATCGACTTTTTTTGTGATAGCCTTCGGCAATTTTGATTTTAAGCCCCTCCTTTCTAGCCATGCGCAAACCCGAATCGACATAACGCCCTGCCGTTCTATATTCTTTCTTTTCTGCATATAAGTGAGAGGCGATATAATAGTTGTTAATCAACTCTAATCTTTTGTTGTATTTTTTGGAATAAGAAATGCTCTTTTGATTTAACGCAGAAGCTTCGTCAAATCGATCCATAGAAATATAGAATCTCGTTAGAAAACTCTCTACTCTACGAACATTCTCTTCACTACCTGCAGCAATGAAAAGTCCCTTGGCCTTCTCAAAGTATATTTCTGCAGAGTCTGGTTGCTTACGCACACGGTGGTTGCTACCGATCATCATATAAGCCTGGCCGGTTCCTATGTCATTATCGATGGCTTCATTGGTCTCAACAGCAATATTGAAATAAGAATCTGACCTAGGATAATCTTTTTGAAACTTGTGGATCATTCCGATGTTATGGTAAACATCAGCGCTGTTTGCAGTGTCTTTTTCATTTTTAAATATTTCAAGGGCTTCTAAATAGTAGGCCAATGCTTTTGTATAATTCGCCTTTCGTCGATTGAGAACACCTAATTCGACAAGCACCAACCCTTCTTTTTGCGCCCCCAGTTCTTCACGGTTTTCTTTTACAAATTGATAGGCATCGGTAATAATCGCCTCGGCTTTACTAAAATTGTGGTCTAACTCGTATTCGCCAAGGGCGAGCATGGCATTCACCCTATCGATGTTAGAAACTGCCTCATCCACCTCCTTTTGAAGGCGTATTGAAGTAGTATCCACTTCTTGTGAAAAAGAATACAGTGAAAAGAAGAGAGCAATAAAGAAAGGGAGCTTCATCCGGGTATTAGGGTTTCGACAAAAATAGGAAAAGAAAAAAGAAGCAGGTCATAAGCCGGATTCTGTCGTGCCTTATCATTTATCTAGGATGCCAGTTACCTGACATCTCAAACCGCCTACCCTCCCACATCGAACGTGCCGCTCTCGAACGTGGGTTTACATGGCGTTGCACCGCGTAGAGTTTACCTGATTTCACTACAGCCTTACCTGTACATTCTTTCTGCTGCACTGGTCCTCGCCTTTCGACGGACGGGCGTTACCCGCTACGCTACACTATGGTGTCCGGACTTTCCTCCCTTGTAAACAAGAGCGATAAGGAGACCTGCTTGGGCGCAAAAATAGTTAATTTAGTTGTTAGTTCTTAGTTCGTCGCTGTTAGTTGATGATGAAACAACAAGTGCCTACATTAAGAACTATCAAAAACTAAGAACCAAGAACTAACAACTTGTGTTAATAACTCCTCTGAAATTCTGAGGATACGATTCCAATTTCTGAATGCAATTTTTAACTTTGTCTCTACACAGGAAATCCCCGTTTTGATGGAACATTTTGTAGTATCGGCCCGTAAGTATCGCCCGCAGACCTTTAAGGATGTTGTGGGGCAACAGGCCATTACCAATACACTACTCAATGCCATAGAAAACAACCATTTGGCGCAAGCCTTGCTGTTTTGCGGTCCGCGTGGTGTTGGGAAGACCACCTGTGCACGTATCTTGGCAAAGATGATCAACCAAGATGGTACCGAGCACGAAGATGAAGATTTTGCTTTCAACATCTTTGAATTGGATGCTGCTTCGAACAACTCAGTCGATGATATTCGAAATCTTATTGACCAGGTACGGATTCCTCCTCAAGTCGGAAAGTATAAAGTGTATATCATTGACGAGGTACACATGTTGTCGCAGGCAGCTTTTAATGCCTTTCTGAAAACACTTGAAGAGCCACCAAAGCATGCCATCTTTATCTTAGCTACGACCGAGAAGCACAAGATCATCCCGACGATTCTTTCGCGTTGTCAGATCTTTGATTTTAAGCGTATCACCGTAAAAGATGCCAAAGAATATCTAAAGTACATCGCCGAGAGTCAAGGCGTACAAGCCGAAGACGACGCTTTGCACATCATCGCACAAAAGGCCGATGGCGCTATGCGTGATGCACTTTCAATCTTTGACCGTGTGGTGAGTTTTTCAGGAAAGAACCTTACACGTCAAGCAGTCACCGAAAACCTCAATGTTTTAGATTACGAGACGTATTTTACGGCAACTGACCTCATCTTGAGTAATGACATTCCGCAATTGTTAGTGAACTTCAACGAAACGCTTGCCAAAGGGTTTGACGGACATCATTTCGTTGCCGGACTGGCCAGTCACTTTAGAGATCTCATGGTTTGCAAAAACCAATCGACCATCCAATTGCTGGAAGTCGGCGAACAGACCAAGGCCAAATATCTCGAACAATCGCAGAAAGCGCCACTTCAATTTCTGTTAAAGGGAATAGAGCTCGCCAACGAATGCGACCTCAAATACAAGAGCAGTAAAAACCAACGTCTGTTGGTCGAACTATGTCTTATGCAGCTTGCCTCTATCACTTTTGATGGAGAAAAAAAAAATAGCCAACGTTTCATAATTCCTCCGTCATTCTACAAAGTTGACCCAGAGGTCAAACAGCAACTGGAAGCTAAAAAAGAAACACCAACTCCCACTGAACCTGAAACCCTTCCGCAGGAAAAAGAAACCGCTCAAGAACCTGTTGCAACTGTAACAGCTACCGTGGTCCAACCCGAAGTAAAGCAGGAAGTTGTAAAACCAAAGATCGACATTAAGGTGGCCGGGCAACGGGTCTCGGGTCTATCACTCTCTAGCATCAAGGCCAAACAAGAACACCAACGAAAACTTGAAGAACGCGAAGTAAAGCACGAGGTAATGCCCACCGATGATTTTACCGAAGAGCAGATGCAAGCGGTTTGGGAAAAATACACGGCTAAGATCTCTAAAAAAGGTGAAAAGATCATGGCATCGATCTTAGGGGTCGATGTTCCGAAGTTACGGGACAAAACACAGATTGTGGTCACTTTACCTAACGACACCATGAAAGTAGAGCTGGAGCGTGCCCAGTATCCGTTGATGGAGTACCTGCGGAAAAAGCTAAACAACTATGACACTTCGCTGGTTATTGAGGTGAATGAAGCTATTCAGAAAAAATATGCCTTTACTCCTATCGAGAAATACGAAAAACTACGCGAGAAGAATCCGCTAATCGATAAGCTACGTCAGGATTTTGATCTGGACGTGTAAAAATTCGGTATTTCCCTTACTTTTGCAGTATTAAATTGTATCACATGCTAGGTTTAAAACTTCCTACCGACCCACGTTGGGTAAACATCGTTGAAAAGAACATCGAAGAGATCCTCACTGATCATGCGTATTGTGAGCAAAAAGCTGCCAGTACAGCCATTTCACTGATCATTGGATTCCCTGAAAAGACGGAATTGGTGCAAGCGATGACTGCTTTGGTAAAGGAAGAGTTTAGCCATTTTAAGATGGTGCATGACCATATCGTTGCCCGTGGTTGGGTCTTGGGTCGTGAACGCAAGGATGAATATGTGGTGCAGCTTATGAAGTTTTTCCCTAAAGGCGGAAGCCGTACAACGCATTTGGTGCATAAATTGCTATATGCAGCGTTGATCGAAGCTCGCAGCTGTGAACGCTTTCGACTACTGTCTGAAAATATCAGTGACCCCGAATTGGCGACCTTCTATCGAAATCTGATGGCTAGTGAAGCCAATCACTATACGATGTTCTTGACGTTTGCCAGACAATATGGTGAAGATCGCGCTGTGGTTGACCAAAAATGGCAAGACCTTCTAGAATACGAAGCCAAGTTGATGAAAGACCTCGGCACTAAGGAGACTATGCATGGGTAGTTTTAGTTCTTAGTATTGAGATATGAGATGTGAGATGTGCCTTCGCAATCCGAAGCAAAGAGTGCGAAGGATTGGAATTTGATTTTCAGCTAAACGATTAAACGCCTCAACGAATAAACAATTACTAAAACTTATAATCTTCCCGAACGGGCGAGAATACATCGGTGATCTTACAATCGGTCAATGCACGTCCGCTATGAACAGCATTTGGCGGAATGACAACGACCATTCCGGGTTGTAGAATTTTGGTGTTTCCATCAACGGTCATTTCAAATTCCCCTTCGATCACCTGTGATGTTTGCTCGTGAAAATGTGAGTGCTCAGGAAGCACTGAACCTTTGTCAATCTCCCAAAAAGCAAGTGTTAGATTTTCTCCATGAGCAAAACGCCCTCTAAAGCCTGGAAGTAATTCTTTCTGCGGAATGTCTTTTATTTCTTTGAACATGGTTTTGGTCGTATATGTCATTCTCGCGAAAGCGGGAATCTGTTTCTAGATCGTCTGATTTCTGTAGTTTTAGCCACGAATGCACTAATAACTTATAGTGGATTCCTGCCTCCGCAGGAATTCGTCACTTCTTTTTTTTCTTCTTCTCCTTCTCGAAATACAGAGACTTGATAATACCATCGGCAAGTCCGATTTTAGGAACATAGATCTTTTGGGCACCACTCCATTTAGCAGCTGACAAGTAGATTCGCGTCGCTGGAATGATCACATCGGCACGGTCTGGATTCAATCCTAATTCTGATACCCGTTGCTCATAACTTAGACTCTGCAAGAATTGATATTGGGCGTTTAAGTAAATGAATGATAGTGGTTTTCCGACTTCTCTTCCACTTAGTTTAAATAGCTTATTGATGTTTCCACCTGAACCAATCAGAGCAATCCGTTTATAGGGATCCAATGCTTCCCTGATCCACATTTCAACACTTTTCCAAACATTTTCTGAGATGAGTCCGTCTAACAATCGTACCGTTCCGATCTTAAAGGATTTAGAGGTAACTAGCTTTCCGTTTGCAAAAACAGTGAATTCAGTGCTTCCGCCTCCCACATCTACATATAGGTAGGTCTTGTCTTTTTCAATCAATTGATGTAGATCGGTCGAAGCGATAATTGCCGCTTCCTTTTTACCATCTATGATATCTATCTTAATTCCCGTTTTCTTTTTGATGATGTCGGCCACCTCTTGACCATTGTTAGCTTCACGCATGGCTGATGTAGCACAAGCCATGTATTTTTCTACACCATGCACGTTCATCAACAACTTGAATGCCTTCATGGCATCAATCATTCGCGTGGCATTGGTATCTGAGATTTCGCCAACGGTAAACGAATCGGCTCCCAATCGAATGGGAACACGTACCAACGAACTCTTTTTAAACTGCGGCTCTTTTCCTTTCTCTTCAATAATATTGGCTACCAACAAGCGAATCGCGTTCGATCCGATGTCAATGGCAGCATATTTTCTTATTTTAAGACTCAATGAAGTTCTTTTTAATTTGATAATCTTTCCAAATAGTAATCATAGGTAGCAAACTGAGACCTTACCTTGATCAATTCGTTCTTACGGTATGCATTGTTCTGCTCCGCAGAAAAAACACGGGCTTTTACGTTATCGCTCCAAGCGATATTAAAGGTATCTATCAATTCTTGTTTGATATTCTCATCGTACACTGGGCAGGTCACCTCAACGCGACGATCAATATTTCGGGTCATCAAGTCGGCCGAGCCAATATATACCTTGCTATCTGTACCGTTTCCAAAGATAAACAATCTAGGGTGCTCCAAAAATTTATCGACAATGCTGATTGCTTCAATATTGTCACTCATTCCGGGTACACCAGGAATCAAACAGCAAATACCCCTGATGATCAACTGTATCTTTACGCCTGCTCTGCTTGCTTCGTATAATTTGTCGATCATCTTATAATCACTGAGGCTGTTCACCTTTATACGAATGAAACCCTCTTCGCCTTGACTTGCTTTCTTCATTTCATTGCTAATGAGCTTGTAGAAGGTGCTACGCGTGTAATGCGGAGAAACAATGAGATGTTTGTATCTATGAACCTTATAATTGATCTCAAAGAAATTGAACACCCTGTTCACCTCTTTTAAAATCTCTTGATTTGAAGTAAACAGTGTATAGTCTGTATAGATCTTTGCGGTTGATTCGTTAAAGTTCCCTGTACTTATAAAACCATAGCGCTTTATTTTCTTGTTCTCCAAACGTTCTACGACACAGGTCTTACTGTGTACCTTAAGGCCGGGAACACCGAAGATCAGTTTGATGCCTTCGGTCTGTAATTGTTCGGCGTATTTGATGTTGGCCGCTTCGTCAAAACGTGCCTGCAATTCGATCTGTACGGTGACTTCTTTTCCATTCTTCACGGCGTTGATCAGAGAACTAGCTACGTGCGATATTTTTGCCAAACGATAGATGGTGATCTTAATGGATCTCACCTTTGGGTCTAGCGCTGCTTCTCTTAAAAAACGAACTACATACGAGAAGGTATGGTATGGTGCAAATTGCAAATAATCTTTGGTGGCTATCTTTTCGAAAAGACTTCCTTGAAAGCTTAACCCTTGAATCGGTAAGGGTGGGTAGGTCTTGTATTGTAACTCGTCTCTCCCAAGGCTTGGAAAGCCCATATAATCACGTCGATTATGATATCTTCCTCCAGGTATTAGGCTATCGATATCATCGATGCCCATCTTGTCTAACAAGTATTTTAAGGTGTCTTTCTCAATGGTCTTGTCGTATACAAAACGTACAGGTTCTCCTTCGCGACGCCCTTTTACACTAGACGATATCTTTTCAATAAAACTCTTACTCAAATCACTATCAATATCGAGCTGGGCATCTCTGGTGATCTTGACCATATGGGCCGAAAGGCTTTCGTAATTGAAGATATTGAAAATGCTGTCCATACAATGACGGATCAGGTCATCTAAAATGATGATGTACTTTTTGTTTCCTTCACTCGGAAGCACTACGAAACGCTCTATAGTTCTTGGGATCTCAATCAGTGCATATCGTTTTTCATTAGGAACAGACCTGAAGAATTTTGAGATTCCGGTGGGTTTGTCTTCATTCTTCATGACCATTTTCACTGCCAAATAGGCTGCGCTGTCCTTCAGTATCGGAAGTTCTTCGACATCGTTGAGGATGATTGTCACCAACGCCGGGCTCACATGCTGAATGAAATAATCTTTAATGTATTCACTTTGTCCGTTAGATACTTCTTCCTCATTAATAATGAAAATATTCTCCTGCTTCAATTCCTTTTCAATGGCGCCAAGGATTTTCAAAGACTCGGCCTGTTGTTTAATCACTGTTTTAGTGATGTCATCTAACAGGTCTTTGGCCCTGATTCCGCCTAACTCACTACGCCCACCTTTTCCTGCTTGGGCAATCCTTTTGATGGCTGCATAGCGTACCTTAAAGAATTCGTCTAAGTTATTGGAGAAGATTCCAACGAAGCGCAATCGGTCAATCAAGGGTACCGTTTTGTCTGCTGCTTCTTGTAGGACACGCGCATTAAAGTCTAGCCAACTAATGTCGCGATTTACATATTGGTTCTTTTGTTTTTCCATTATTTTAATTCCTTGGGGAAAACGGTTAGTACAGTGGTTCCTTTGTCAATGTCTTTCCAACTTTCAACATCAAACTCAATCGCCACAAACCCACTGGTGGGAAGGTTGTCCACATATTTGCTTCCGTGAATATTGACCAGAGATGTAAAGGCATAATTATGACCAAAGATCATGACACTATTTACAGTATCGTCCAACTGCTGAAGGAAATCGGACACCCCTCCGCCTCCAAAGTCATACAATGATGGTGTCACTTCTAATTTAGCAAAGGGAATGCCTAAATTTCTTAGAAAAATAACGCAGGTATGAAGTGCTCTATTCGCATGGCTCGAAAACACTGCGTCAGGTAAATCGAACTTTCCGTTCACATGGTTTGAAACCAAGTGCGCGTCTTTGATTCCTCTAATTTTAAGAGGGCGGTCCTTGTCATCAACGTTATATTCCCAAGAAGACTTCGCGTGTCTTACAAATATGATTTTTTTCATGCTTTTACGATTAAGGTGCCAAACGTTCTATTTTCCAATTGAGGTCTGGCTGTAGTGTAAATCGAATTCTATCGTGCAATCGGTTGGGGCGCCCTTGCCAAAATTCAACCTCAACAGGTGCCACTAAATACCCGCCCCAATATTTGGGCCTTGGTATCTCTTTTCCTTCATAGGTCTTCTCTAGTTCGGCCAATTTTTCCTCTAAAACTTTACGAGAAGGTATCACTTCGCTTTGGTTCGAAACAATGGCTCCTAGCTTGCTTCCGTCGGGACGCGATTCGAAATAACCATCAGAAAGATTCTCTGCCACTTTGGTGGCCTTTCCTTTCACTATGACTTGGCGTTCTAGGTTGGGCCAAAAGAAAGACAGACAGACATTTGGGTCTTTGGCGATTGCCTTTCCCTTCTCGCTGTCATAGTTGGTATAAAAGATAAAGCCTTCATGCGTGTACTTCTTTAGTAGTACCACTCTATTCTTCGGAAAACCGTCAAATCCGATAGTAGAGACGGTCATGGCATTGGCTTCTTCTACGCCACCAAATGATTCGACCTCATAGAACCACGTCTGAAACAATTGTATTGGGTTGTCTGGAACTTGCGATTCGTCTAATTCGCTTTTCTCATACGAGCGTCGATACGTGCCTAGGTCTTTATCCATGGTTATGATTTACCCATGCAATTTACGACATCTCACCTTTTTATGGAAGCTGAAAAGATGAGGATATGGTTAAAACTCGAAAACTTTTCCGTCGTCAGCGAGCAAAACCTTGTCAAAGATTTCTTTGGCTTCTTCTTTAAAAGGTTCTAATGAATCGTAGCGAGTAGAATAATGCCCTAGTATCAACGCACCCACATCGGCTTTCTTGGCAATCATAGCAGCCTGTTTCGCTGTCGAATGCTTGGTGGTGGGGGCGAGATGTTGGTGCTCTTCTATAAAAGTGGATTCGTGATATAAGGCAGTGACTCCTTGAATGATCGACGCAATAGCGGGTTTGTATGCTGTATCACTACAAAAGGCATAGCTCTTAACGGGGTCTGCTGGGGCGGTCACTTTGGTGTGATCTATGAGTACTCCGTCTTCATTTTCGACATCATGCCCTTGCTTTAGTTTTCGATAGTAGGCTACATTGATGTTAGCTTCGAGCACCTTTTCGATCAGGAGTTTTCGGTCTCCTTCTTTCTCTTTGAAGAGGAAACCATTTGTGTAGACACGATGACTTAGTGGTATGGTATGTACTTCAACACGATCGTCTTCAAAAATAAGCGTTGATTCTTTGGTGTTTAATTCATGAAAACGCAACGGGTAGTCAGTCCAAGAATTGCTCAGCTTTAGTTGCAACGTAATCACTTCTTTTAGTCCTTTCGGGCCATAAATATGCAATTCGCTAGTTCTGCCGTAAAGTCTAAAAGTAGAAACGAGTCCGATCAACCCAAAAAAATGATCTCCGTGTAGATGGGATATAAAAATGTGGTTGATCTTTGAGAACTTAACTTTGTTGCGTCTAAGCTCTACCTGCGTACCTTCACCGCAATCGATCAAAAACATATGTCCATTGATCTCTAATACCTGCGCGGTGGGATTGGTCGTGGTTCGTGGTGTGGCAGAATAGCAGCCAAGTATGGTAAGCTTCACGGTTTGGTTTTAAAAATCAAGGTCTCGCTCGATCTCTTCCATCTCAATGACATCATGCGCCTCTTGCAATGATGGTACAACCATCAACTCTTCGGGTACATCGTCATAACTTACTTTATCGGTTACAATTACGAAAGAGTGTTTGGCTCCTCTATGTGTATTCGAAAGTTGTAAGAACTCTAAAAGGTCGTTAGCCGTTAATCCTTCTAAGGAGAAGAGATTGAGAATCAAGTTTTCAGTTTTTAGTTTTGGGTAAGCTTTTTGCAGACGGGCTACAAATGTTACCAGCGACACGGTCTCCTGGGTAATCACGGTCGTGTTTCCTTGCTTGTCGAAGATCATAATTTACTGTTTTATCTTTGAAGCTAATAAGTAAATAACAGCCATGCGTATGGCGACTCCATTCTCAACTTGGTTTAGGATGATGGCTTGCTTCGAGTCGGCGACATCGCTTGTGATCTCGACCCCTCTATTGATAGGACCTGGGTGCATGATCACAATTTCTTTGTCTAACGAATCCAATAGTTTCTTATTTACCCCGAACTGTTGAGTATATTCTCTTGTCGAAGGAAAGTAGCTAATATCCATTCGTTCGTTTTGAACTCTAAGCATATTGGCTACATCACACCATTCGAGTGCCTTCTTAAGATCGTGTTCTACTTCGACTCCTAAGGTCGAAATGTATTTTGGCATCAAGGTTTTGGGCCCACACACCTTGACATTGGCTCCTTGTAATTTTAGCGCAAAAATGTTTGATAGTGCCACGCGCGAGTGAAGAATATCACCTACAATGACCACATTCTTTCCAGTGACCGACCCCAACTTTTCGCGTATCGAATATGAATCGAGCAATGCTTGGGTTGGATGTTCGTGCGCTCCGTCACCTGCATTAATGATTCTCGCATCCACATGCTTGGACAAGAATATTCCGGCGCCTGGACTTGGATGTCTCATTACCACCATGTCTACCTTCATCGATAGAATGTTATTGACCGTATCGATCAGGGTCTCTCCTTTTTTGACTGATGATTGAGATGCCGAAAAGTTAATCACATCGGCAGACAGTCGTTTTTCGGCCAGTTCGAAAGATAATTTGGTACGTGTACTATTCTCGAAGAACAGGTTTGCTATGGTAATATCTCGCAATGAAGGTACCTTTTTGATTGGCCTATTGATCACTTCTTTAAAGTGGTCTGCGGTCTCAAAAATAAGTTCGATATCTTGCTCTGTAAGATACTTGATCCCTAATAAGTGGTCTACACTTAGTTGCTTGTTCATATAACGAGATTACGCTTTTATTAGATATACGATGTCTTCGCCGTCATTCTCCTTCCAAGACACTTTTACTTTTTCATTGTTGATTGCATCTACCTGTCTTCCGCGATAGTTTGGCTGAATTGGCAAATGCCTACTAAAGCGTCTATCGATCAGGGTTAGCAACTCTATATCTTTAGGTCTTCCGAAGGACTGTACCGCAGTAAGTGCGGCTCGAATGCTTCGGCCTGTATACAATACATCATCAATGAACACTACATTCTTGTCTTCTACGATAAAATCAATATTGGTGGTATTTGCCTCTAAAGGTTTATCGCTTCGTCTGAAGTCATCTCGAAAGAAAGTGATGTCTAAATACCCCAATTTTACTTCAGGGATGTCATAATCTTCTACCAAAAGTTGTTTTAGTCTTTCGGCTAAAAAGATACCTCTTGGTTGGATTCCGATCAGTACGGTATTTGAGAAATCTAGGTGGTTTTCAATTAGTTGACAAGCCAAACGGTGCAGAATGATGTTTACCTCTTTAGAATTAAGTAAAACTTTTTGACTCATATTCATTGTTTGGAATACAAAATTACGCTTTTTTTTGAAGTTTTACCTAGTGCAGAAGGTACTTCATAAAAAAAGCCCCCGAATATTCGAGGGCTTTCTACTTTATAAGAAAAGGAGGTTATTATTTTCCTTTTTCCATCTTCTCTTTAAGGTTTGCTAGAACGTCTAGGTCACCCAAAGTTGTTTTCTCTGCGTTAGAAGCAGCTACCTTCTTAGCAGCTTGCTTTACGTTACGCTCTTCTTCTTCTCTAAAGATAGCGGTGTGAGAAGCTACAACTCTCTTGAATTCTTTGTTGAATTCGATCACTTTGAACTCTGCAGTTTCTCCTTTCTTAAGTTTCTTACCGTCTTCTTTCTCTAAGTGTCTAGAAGGAATGAAGGCTACGATATCTTCGTTAAGGTTTACAGTAGCTCCTTTGTCAACGATCTCGGCAACTTCAGCAGTATGAACTGATCCAAGTCCGAATTGCTCTTCATACTTGTCCCAAGGGTTCTCAGTAGTTTGCTTGTGACCTAAGCTTAGCTTACGACCTTCAACATCCAACTCAAGAACGATTACGTCAAGCTTATCACCTACAGTAACAAATTCTGATGGGTGCTTCACTTTCTTAGTCCAAGATAGGTCAGAGATGTAGATCAATCCGTCAATACCTTCTTCTAACTCAACAAATACACCGAAGTTAGTGAAGTTACGTACGATACCTGTGTGCTTAGAACCTACAGGGTACTTAGTAGTAATATCAGTCCATGGATCTGGCGTCAATTGCTTGATACCAAGTGACATTTTACGATCTTCTCTATCAAGAGTGAGGATCACGGCTTCAACCTGATCACCAACTTTCACGAAGTCTTGAGCAGAACGCAAGTGCGTTGACCATGACATTTCAGAAACGTGGATCAGACCTTCAACACCTTCAGCTACTTCAACGAATGCACCGTAATCAGCGATTACAACTACCTTACCTTTTACTTTGTCACCAATCTTAAGGTCTTGGCTAAGTGCCTCCCATGGATGCGCTTGTAATTGCTTAAGACCTAATTGGATTCTAGACTTGTTATCATCAAAGTCAAGGATTACAACGTTTAGTTTCTGATCTAGCTCAACAACCTCGTTCGGGTGGTTGATACGGCTCCAAGATAGGTCAGTGATGTGGATAAGTCCGTCAACACCTCCAAGGTCGATGAATACACCGTAAGAAGTAATGTTCTTAACAACACCTTCAAGTACTTGACCTTTTTCAAGCTGCCCAATAATCTCTTTCTTTTGTTCTTCGATATCTGCTTCGATAAGCGCTTTGTGAGATACAACAACGTTCTTGAATTCGTGGTTGATCTTCACCACTTTGAATTCCATTGTCTTACCAACATACTGATCGTAATCTCTGATTGGCTTCACATCGATCTGTGAACCTGGCAAGAAAGCCTCGATTCCGAATACGTCAACGATCATACCTCCTTTAGTTCTACACTTAACGAAACCATTAACGATTTCTCCTTTATCATGTGCATCATTAACGCGATCCCAAGCTTTGATCGTTCTTGCTTTTCTGTGAGACAATACTAGTTGACCTGTCTTGTCTTCACGAACGTCGATCAATACTTCAACCTTGTCACCTACTTTAAGGTCTGGGTTGTAACGGAACTCGTTTAATGAGATAACACCTTCAGACTTTGCGTTGATGTCGATGATCGCTTCACGATCTGTCATGTGAATAACAGTTCCTTCTACTACTTCATCATCTGCAGTGTCTACAAAGTTTTCTTTTACAAGTTTCTCGAATTCTTCTAATTGAGCGTCTTCTACAGGATCAATTCCTTCTTCGTAGTTGTGCCAATTAAAATCTTTTAGAAATTGCTCAGGGTTTATTGTAGTTTCTTCAACCTTCTCGGCCTTTTTTGTAGTCTTAGCCTTTTTAGTTTCTACGGTTGCAGCTTCCTGAGCTTCAGTTTTTTTAGTTTCTTCAGCCATTGCTGATTTAAATTTGTATTCTGTCTTGGTCGAGGGGTTTTATGCGAAACCAATACAGAAGGTGTTTGTTTTCTTGTTTACCCTTTTTATTCCTCTTAATCGCAAAAAGGAGTGCAAAAGTACAACCATATATTTTGATTTACAAACAATTAGTTGAATATGTATCATTTTTCAAAATGTACTCGCTTTCTGCACTTTATCGATCATATCCTTTCTTTTAACAGATTTTCAGATTTGTACTTCAGATATTCTGAAATGGTTTGGGAAAATAGTATCTTTGAGATACAACGTTTAACATTAAAATCTTTACAAATCATGAGCGTAAAAGCAAAATACCAACCTGTATTAGACCTAGGACAAGAATTACAGATCAAAGACGGAAACGTTACAGAAGAGAATGGAGTTCTTAAGATCAAAGGAATGGCAAATACTCAATACGAAAAAAACGTACTTTGGGATAAGATAAAAGAGATCGGTGGAGAGCTTCCTTCTGATATTCAAGCGAACATCACTGTTGCAGACGAGTCGGTTTATCACCGTCACGTGGTACAGAAAGGTGAGACTCTTGGTAAAATCGCCAAGCACTACTTTGGAGATGCGATGAAGTACAAGCAGATTTTTGAAGCGAACACTGATAAGTTGAAAAATCCTGACTTGATTCACCCTGACCAAGAGTTGGTGATCCCAAATCTATAAGACCTATTTTAACTATATAGAAAAGCCGCTGTGTCACAGCGGCTTTTTTTGTTATGCTTTTTCTATGATCCGATTGGCTAAGCTCAGTACTCTTTCAAATTGTTCTTCGAGCCCCATGTCACTGTTATCTATTGCCACTGCGTCTTCTGCTTGCGTTAAAGGTGAATCTTCACGATGTGAATCTATATAATCGCGATCTTGTACATTTTTCAATACTTCATCGTAGTTTACATCGTCTCCTCTCTCTAACAGTTCTTTGTATCTGCGCATCGCTCTTTTTTCTGGTGAAGCGGTCATGAAGATCTTTAGTTCGGCATCTGGGAATACAACAGTACCGATGTCTCTTCCGTCCATAACGATGCCTTTATCTTTCCCCATTTTCTTTTGCTGAGAAACTAATAATTGTCGTACTTCTGATATGGCAGCGATCTTGCTTACTTTGTTCGAAACCTCCATCGTGCGTATTTCTTTTTCCACATTGACTCCATTCAAAAAGATCTCTCCGTAACCCAATGCTTCGTTGTATACAAATCGAAGCTGCACTGACGGAAGCACTTTTAAAAGCGCTTGCTTTTTAAATGTTTTCCCTCCAATAAAACCTGATTGTATTGCGAATAGGGTGATGGCTCGATACATGGCTCCTGTATCTACGTATACGTATGAAAGTGCGTTGGCCAGTTGTTTTGCAATGGTACTTTTTCCTGTGGATGAGAATCCGTCAATAGCGATGGTTATTTTTTTCACGTGCTTATGCTCAGTAGAATAATAAATTGATTTCGTTTCAAACTGTGACAAAGTTACTGCAAATTGATCATCAATCCGAAGAGACCTGTGTTTCCTGCCACACTATATCGTGCATGGGTGTAGTTAAATCGAAGTTTATTGATCTTGATTCCAAAACCTGCCGAAAGTCCGGAGAAAGAACGTTGGTCAACGATTCTCAACTCCTCTGCCCTTCTAAAGTTATACCCCAATCGTATGTTGAATCCTTTGTCTGGAAATAATTCTGCCCCAATGACCATATGACGAATAAACTCTTTCGTGAAGCCTACCTTTTCATTGGTCACATTACCGTCCAAATCTTGCTCAGCTCTGGCTGGGTTTGAAAAGGCCAGGTTCCAATCTTGAAGGTTCTCTATAGTTAGGTGCCAACGTACTGGAACATTTTCGAGCTTTTGTGAAATTCCGAAATCCACCTCAAACGGAAGCTTCTCTTGTACGCCTGCATAGGTAGAGAATTGTGTTCCTATGTTTCGGGCAACTAATGCAATGTTAAGGTCCAAATCTTTATTTACATACATGACCGCTAGGTCTAACGCCCCTCCGAAGGAATTGTATTGTTCTAACTTTGAAGACACCAGTTTTAAATTGGCTCCAACATGAAAATCGGTCCATGGTATGTTTAGTGCATATCCCAATGATAATGCCACTTCATTTCCAGTAAAATCTCCTGTGATTTCTCCGTTTTCATCTCGCCCTTCAAACGTGCCGTAATTGATATAGGTAACGCCCGCATGAAAGGTCTGCACTCTTCGATCCCAAGTATATGCATAGGCTGCCGAACCATAATTGATTCCGCCTAAATAACTTACATAATTTAGCGCTAGGTGATTGTCCATTTCCAAGTTGATCGACGCAGGATTAAATAATGCCTGACTTACATCATAATCATAGTTGGTGAGGACTTTTCCACCTAAAGCGGCTTGCCTAGGAGAGGATACTAAGTTCAAGAATTGATAGGTATACTTCCCTCCTATTTGTGAAGATACCGTTGTACAAATTAATAAGAAAAGAAAAAATGTGTACTTCTTGAGCATGTGGGCAAAATAACTAAATCTTAATTGAAAAACGTTTATCGAAAACAAATATTTTAGAAGAAGTTATAAATAAAAATGCCCAAGGCTTTGCTTGGGCATTTTGCTGCTTATAATTTTTTTGCCTTTTTCACTTTTTCCTTTGTGACCGCAATGTTTAGAACATCGATCATCTCAGTGACATAATGGAATGTCAGTCCTTTTAAGTATTCGTCCTTGATTTCTTGGATATCTTTTCGATTTTCTTCGCACAGGATGATCTCTTTGATGTTGGCTCTTTTAGCTGCCAATATCTTTTCTTTGATTCCACCTACTGGAAGTACTTTTCCTCTCAAGGTAATCTCTCCGGTCATAGCCAAGCTTTTCTTCACCTTGCGTTGTGTAAACAAGGACACCAGCGAGGTTAGCATCGTTACCCCGGCACTTGGGCCATCTTTAGGGGTTGCACCTTCGGGCACGTGAATGTGTACGTTGTATTTATCGAATACGTCATTGGCGATTCCCAATTCGTCGGCATTCGCCTTGATGTATTCCATAGCGATGGTAGCCGATTCTTTCATTACCTTTCCTAAGTTTCCAGTAATGGTCAACGTTCCTTTTCCTTTTGAAAGGATCGATTCGATAAAGAGTATGTCTCCACCAACACTCGTCCATGCAAGTCCAGTAACTACACCTGCAACATCGTTGCTTTCGTATTTGTCACGTTCTAGACGTGCTGGCCCCAATACTTCGGTAACATCATCTGACGACACCTTTACGTTGTACTTTTCTTCCATCGCGATAGACTTGGCCGCGTAACGTACCATTTTGGCGATCTGCTTCTCAAGTCCTCTCACGCCAGATTCACGGGTATAGCCTTCAACGATCTTCTCGAGTTGCTTCTTTCCTATTTTAAGATCTTTTTCTGTAAGACCGTGTTCTTTTAATTGCTTCGGAAGCAGGTGCTGCTTAGCAATCTCCACCTTCTCTTCGATGGTATATCCCGTTACGTTGATGATCTCCATACGATCTCTCAACGCCGGCTGAATCGTTCCGAGGTTGTTTGCTGTGGCGATGAACATTACTTTCGACAGATCATATCCCATCTCAAGGAAGTTATCGTAAAACTCTGTATTCTGCTCGGGATCCAACACTTCAAGCATCGCTGAAGACGGGTCACCTTGGTGACTGCTAGAAAGTTTATCTATCTCGTCCAATACAAAGACAGGGTTCGATTTTCCGGCTTTCTTCAAGCTTTGTACGATCCTACCGGGCATGGCTCCGATATAGGTCTTTCTATGTCCTCTGATCTCTGCCTCATCTCTTAAACCTCCCAACGAGATTCGTACATACTCTCTACCCAAAGCTTCAGCTACAGAGCGTCCTAAAGAGGTTTTACCAACTCCTGGAGGTCCATATAAGCAAAGGATAGGAGATTTCATATCATTACGAAGTTTTAACACCGCTAGGTATTCAATGATTCTTCGTTTTACGTCTTCAAGTCCGTAATGATCTCTATCCAGTATTTTTTGTGCTCTTTTTAGATCAAAGTTGTCCGTAGAGAAATCATCCCAAGGCAAATCCAAGAACAGATCCAAGTAATTACGCTGAATTGAATACTCTGCAACCTGTGGATTCATTCGTTGCATCTTGGCAATCTCTTTATCAAAATGCTCCTTGATCTTCTTATTCCACTTTTTCTTCTTGGCACGCTTTTTCATCTCCTCAACCTCTTCTTCATAAGAGACGCCACCCAATTCTTCTTGGATGGTCTTCATCTGCTGGTGTAAGAAGTATTCACGCTGCTGTTGATCTAGGTCGTGGCGCACTTTGGATTGGATATCATTTTTAAGTTCCAATCGCTGTGCCTCTACATTCATCTGCTTCAAGGTCGCCAAAGCACGTTCTTTAAGGTCGTTGATGGCAAGAATCTCTTGTTTCTCCTCAACGCTTAGGTTCATGTTTGATGAAACGAAGTTCACCAAAAACGATGGACTTTCAATATTCTTAATTGCAAAAGAAGCTTCAGAAGGGATCGTCGGACTATCTTTAATAATCTGTAATGCCAACTCCTTGATCGAATCAATGATCGCACTGAATTCCTTGTTATCAACCTCTGGTTTTACTTCAGGGACTTCACGAATGGTCGCGTTCATATAAGGTTCTAGCGTCAAGACTTCAGCTACCTCAAAACGCTTCTTTCCTTGAATGATCACAGTGGTATTACCATCAGGCATTTTCAGTACGCGTAAGATACGTGCAACTGTACCCAAGGTGTTGATGTCATTAACATTTGGATCTTCAACCGTTTCGTCTTTTTGCGAAACCACACCGATTACCTTGCTGCCATTGTTGGCATCATTGATCAATTTGATCGATTTGTCCCTTCCGGCGGTAATAGGAATTACCACTCCAGGAAACAATACAGTATTTCTCAAAGGAAGAATCGGAAGCGTGTCTGGAAGTTTTTCTCTACTGATCTCTTCTTCATCCTCGGGAGTCATCAACGGAATCAACTCGGCATCTTGATCGATCTCTTGTAGTGACAAACTGTCAATATTTACAAATTTTGTTTTTGCCATGTCTGTTTTTAAGTCAAACTGTCATTACGACGGTTTCTATTATTTAAACGGCCATGATTCAATGTAAGTTAATCGGCCTATTTTTAACGGTTTAGCCCTATGACACATTTCATAGGTCATTGTATATAGACAATAGTTGTGCCATCCTAAAGTTCCTTACCCTCCTATATATTAAAATCGAGTTAAACGTATCACATCACTTAATATTGTAAATTGAATGAAATTTTTTTTGAGAAACTGTAACAATCGATTTTTTGTCTCATCCTTATAACAAACTGACAACTTTTTGAGCCAACTAAAGTTAGATACTGACCAATTATTGCAATTGTGCAAAAAGGGTGATCGAGCCGCGCAATTAGAGATTTACAATCGTTATTACAAAGCGATGTACAACACCGCTTATAGGATTGTAAAAGATGGCTATGAAGCTGAAGACGTGATGCAAGAATCGTTTTTAAACGCGTTTACGAAACTTGACACGTTTAGCGGAAAAGTAGCCTTCGGTGCTTGGCTTAAGCGCATTGTAATAAACAACAGTATCTATCATTACAAAAAGAAACAACAGAAAGATGAAGTTTCGATCGAAGATGTTTTATACAAGGTCGAAGATAAGGAGGTGGTTGTTTCAGACAATGAGTTTACAAGCTTACAGGCTCAAAAAGTTTTGCAAACCATGAAAACGCTGAAAGACAATTACCGAATTTCTTTGACCTTACATCTCGTTGAAGGGTATGATTACGAAGAAATTAGTGAAATCATGAACATTAGTTATGCCAATTGCCGCACAACAATATCTAGGGCAAAGGAAAGCTTACGAAGAAAATTACAAGAAGTATGCATATGAAAGAAGACAATATCGACAAGCTATTTAAACGACTCGAAGGTGAGTTTGACATCGAAACACCGGATCGAGGTCACCAGCAACGTTTTCTAGAGTTGTTAGATAGCGATTCAAAAACGGTCGACACCACCAAACCTAAGTCCTTTGGTTGGTGGAAACCTTTGGCAATTGCCGCATCAATGGCTTTACTACTCAGTTTGTATATCGGAAACTTTGGAGGTGATAATCAGATGCAACTGGCCGATGTTTCTCCAGAAATGGAACAAACCCAGTTTCATTTCACCTCGATGATCGAAGCTGAGCTTGAAAAGGTAAAAGCCGTAGAAAACGAAGATACCAAGGTCATCATTCAAGATGCTATGAAACAGATGAAGCGCTTGGAAGATGAATACGAAAAACTAAAGACCACCCTTATTGACAATGGTGATGATAAACGCATCATCCATGCAATGATCAATAATTTTCAAAATAGAATCACCCTATTACAAAACGTTTTAATACAAGTAGATGAAATAAAATTACTTAAAAGCAATCAAGATGAAAACAATGTTATATAAAGCGATCGTAGTACTACTATTAGTACCTGTCGCGATGAGTGCCAACCACAATAAGTGGAAAGGCAAGTACACCAAGGAGAAAACAATCAAAAAAGAGTTCGATGTAAGCGCTAATGCTACATTAGAAGTAGACAATTCCTATGGAAACATCTCTATCACTTCTTGGAATCAAAATCGTGTGGTCATTGAGGTAAAGATCAAGACCAACGGAAACAACGAAGAAAAAGTACAGAAGAAACTGGATCAGATCGACGTAGATTTCGAAGCATCAAACAGCATGGTAAGTGCGCATACCACGTTCGATAAGAACAAGGGAAAATCTTGGTGGAACAGCTGGTCTAAGAACAACAATGTGCGTATGCAGGTAAACTATACCATCAAAGTGCCTGTAAGCAACAACATCGACATTAGTAATGACTACGGAGGTATTTCGCTGGACAAGATCGATGGCGACGCCAAAATCAACTGTGACTACGGAAGCCTTGACATTGGAGAGTTAAATGGTGACTACAGCTACCTAAACTTTGACTACACACAAAACTCGGAGATTGAATACATGAAAGGCGGAAAAATCAATGCAGACTATTCTGGCTTTACTTTAGGAAAAGTAGGAGACTTAATACTCAACGCAGATTATACTAGTTCTACGATCAATGAAGCTAATAACATTCGATATAACTGTGATTACAATTCATTGAAAATCGGAAAAGCCAATAACATCGAAGGAAATTCTAGCTATCTTGCTATGCGTTTGGGTACGATCAGCGGAAATGTGGAGGCAAGCCTTGATTACGGTTCACTAAAGATCGAAAGACTTACCGCCAGTCCAAAGAATTTGCGAATCAGAGGTGATTACTGCGGAATCAAAATTGGATACGACTCGAGCTTATCTTTTGATTTTGAAATCAGCCTAGAATATGCCGGACTAAAATCTGACGGATTCCAGTTCAATAAGAAGCGTGTAGAGAGCAGTGAAAAATACTACCAAGGATACCACGGTAAAGAAGGAAGCGGAAACAACTTTTATATCAATTCTGAATACGGAGGAGTTACATTCATCAGACAATAACAAAAACTATCAATTAAAAAACCACAAATTATGAAACTATTGACAACCTTATTGATCACAGCGTTTATGGTGACATCTGCCAATGCACAATGGTGGGGAAATAAGAAAGTAAAAGGCAACGGAAATGTTACTACGCAAGAGCGCAAGACGTCTGACTATGACGAAGTAAAGGTCGCTGGGTCTTTTGATGTCACTCTTGTAAGAGGAACCGAAGGAACCATTACCATCAAAGCCGAAGAAAACCTAATGGAACACATCATCACCGAAGTAGATGGTGACGAATTGAAGATCAAGGTCGAAAAAGGAATCAACCTTAGACCAAGCAATGGTAAAAAAATCGAAATCACTGTACCTTTCCAGGACATTAGTGAAGTGGCTTTGGCCGGATCTGGTGATGTTTCCACCAGAGACAAAATCACTGCTGACTCGTTTGAAGCTAAAGTAGCTGGTTCAGGTGACCTGGTACTAGAAGTAGAAGCAAACGATATTGAAGCCGCTGTCGCTGGTTCGGGTGATCTTACCCTAACAGGAAGCACAAATAGCTTGGAAGCTAAAGTAGCTGGGTCTGGAGACTTTCATGGTTTCGACCTTAACTCGAATGATACAGAAGTAAACGTAGCTGGTTCAGGAGATGCTAGAGTAACCTGTAAAAGCAGATTGAAGGCACGCGTTGCTGGGTCTGGAACCATCAAATATAAAGGAAACCCAACTAAGGAAGACACCAAAGTTGCGGGGTCGGGAAGCATTTCAAAAAGCTAACCAACCAATATTGAGAACAAAGGAAAAGCCGCTCGTTGAGCGGCTTTTTTATTTTTCGGTGATCATTGTTTGTTAATAAGAAATGTCAATAACTCCTGAGGTCAAACTTAGACTGGCATTATTTGCCGCCTGAACTGGACCAGAAAATGTGCCCTCTAACATGTTGTTCTCATTTACTGTAATCTCGCTTGTGAAAACATTCATGTTAAAAGAGAAAGGCGTATAATCTCTGTTCAACAGGGTGATGACAAAATTCTGAATCATATCAGTTCCTGTTACTCCTTGTTCTATTTCGAAATATATCTTATCGTCACCATCGGCTTCTGAAGCAGTTACTTTTAATAAAGTACCTTCAACAACTACATCGATGACGGTGAATTCCATAGGAAGTGTTCCTACCGTTACCGTAATCGATCCTGTACTTGAATCTGGAGTACAATCTCCAAGGCTATCAACAACGGCTTGAATGGCTCCCGTTTCATCACCACAGCTTGAGATCTGTTGTACCAATGCTACTTTGTAGGCGTTGCACGCATCTGTATAGGCTTGAGTGTCCGATTGATCAACAGCATTGAAAGCTGCTAATGTAGTGGCCGTATCGACAGCAGCTTGCTCGCAGGCAGCGTTGCCATCACCATCTCCGCCACCGCCATCAGGATCAGTTCCTACAACGAACTCGCCTTCAATGGCTTCGGTTGTACATGATGTAACGCCAAACGCAATAGCGAATATCAATAGGAAAGAAAAAAACGTTGTTTTAGTCATAGTAGTTGTTTTTAATTTGAGAAACCAAACTTACGAATTTTCGTTTAGGCGGTCGCAGTTTTTCTTGGTACTCTAAAGAGCAGTATCATTCCTCCTATAAAGAAAATGACCAAGAATAAGATCGAATTACGCATGCTGCCCGTAATCTGTGCTATGAATCCGTAGAGAAACATTCCGATTACGATTCCAATCTTTTCGGCCACATCGTAGAAGCTAAAGAAGGATGCCGTGTCTTCGGTCTCCGGTAAGAACTTTGAATAGGTAGAACGCGCCAGGGCCTGTATACCACCCATGACCATTCCTACAAAACCTGCGGCAATGTAAAATTGCATAGGTGTAGTCACAAAGTAAGCGTAGACACAGATCACTACCCAGATCATATTAATGACAATCAGGGTCGGTACGTTTCCGAATTTGGCCGACATCTTTGAAGTTAAAGTAGCCCCAATAACGGCTACCAATTGGATAAGCAGTATACTGACAATTAATCCTGTTGTTCGTTCTGAATCTGACCCCCAATTCAATTCTTCTTCTCCAAAATAGGTGGCTACTAGCATCACCGTTTGTACTGCCATGCTAAAAACGAAGAAAGCAACCAAATAACGCTTCAGGCGTTTGTCTTCATTGAGCATACCCATCACCTTGCCAAGTTCCTTAAAGCCATTAAAGAGTACATCTTTGGTCACCTTATGGCCTGTGCTTCCTTTGGGAAGGAAACGAAAAGTGTATTGTGCAAAACCGATCCACCAGACGCCTACGAGAATGAAAGATAGTTGCGTCGGAAAGGCTTCCGACTCAAAACCAAACCAATCATATTTCATGATCATCACCAAGTTGGCAATGAGCAAGATGACACTACCGATATACCCTAAAGAGTATCCTTTGGCGCTAATGCTGTCTTGTTGTTCGGGAAAGGCAATATCTGGCAAATAGGAATTATAGAACACCAAACTGCCCCAAAAGCCGATCAAGGCAAAGAAGTAGCAAGCGAGTCCGAAGTAAATATTTTCAAGCGTAAACCAATAAAGACCAATGCATGAGAGTCCACCCAGATAGCAAAAGAACTTCAAAAAGCTTTTCTTATTCCCTACATAATCCGCGATACCGGATAGCAAAGGGGAAATGATCGAAACCACCACAAAAGCCGCAGCAGTGACATAAAAAATGAGCGGTGCACGTTCAATGCTTCCACCAAAAACTTCGATCTCAGTGATTCCTTTTGCTCTAAACAAGGCTCCGTAAAATATCGGAAAAATCGCAGATGAGATCACTAAGCTATAAACCGAGTTGGCCCAGTCGTAGAAAGCCCATGCGTTGAGTAACTTTTTACTTCCCTTTGGTAGTGTTGGCGTCATGTGGTGTCTTTTAGATAAATGAACGGGTGGCGTTCAAAGCGCACAAATTACAATAATTTATTTTCTATCGTCGGGTGGTTGCATTAACATACCGCCAAATCATTGGGTACCACTTTCGAAATCGGTTTTCCACTTTTTCCAATCGTCCAAATAGTAATTCAGGATGATCGGGTTGTCCAAGGTATTTATGCCGGTGGAAGCAATGCTGATGTCTTTTGGAAAGACAAAAGCATCTCCGAGTTGTTTCTGAGTCAGGTATTTTAATTCTGATGGAAGTGTATTACCAAAATTGGTGATCTCACGGTCACTGGCCATATTAAATCCCCAATCCCCAAAAGAAGGAATATAGGAATGATACGCCCGTACATTCGGAAACACTTCTTTAAGCGTGGTATTGATACAGCTAAAGACCGTATTCGAAAAATAGATCTCTCCTGATTGTGTCACAAAGACCCCATCGGGCTTTAAGTTCTTTTTTACCATTAAGAAGAATTGCTTGCTGTACAATCGAGCTAAAGCTTGGTTTGAAGGGTCTGGCAGATCTGAGATGATGACATCGTAGGCTGAATTGTTCTCGTTGAGAAAGGTGAACGCATCTTGTGCTATAAGCTTCACTCTGCTATCTGAAGCTGCCTGTTGATTGATCTTTAAAAGGTGCGCATTGGTCTTTGCCAAATGAAACATCATACTATCAATATCGACAACATCGATCTGCTGCACACGTTTATCTTTTAGTACTTCTCGGCTGGCCAAGTTCTCTCCTCCTCCAAGAATTAATACGCGATTTGGCGTAGGGTGCGTTGCCAACGGTACATGAATCAGAGGTTCATGATATCGGTGTTCGTCTGAAGAAGCAAATTGAATGACGCGATTTAGGTACAAACGTACATCGTCATTGGCTTTGGTCATGACGATCTTCTGATACGAAGTCTGTACGTTAAGTACGATGGGTTTCTTGTAGATCTTCTCGTCCCATACTTGTAATAATGCAGAAGCTCTAAACACCAAAAACAACAATATAGCAATGTTGAAAACACCGAAGAGGATATTCTTCCATTTCTCTTTATGGTAGACGATGTTCAGTGTGATTCCCAACAAAATGTTTACAATTCCGAAGATGAGGGAGGAGTAAAACAGTCCTACAAACGGAAGTAATATGAACGGAAAGATCAAGGTAGCGATCAATCCGCCGATATAGTCCAGCGACAGCACGTTGGAAAGGTTATTTTTAAAGTCGATCTCTTTCGAAGAGAAGGTCAGTAAGGGCACCTCCATACCCGTGAGTAGACCAATCACGAAGATAATCCCTAGTACGACCAGCTGAAGCGTCACAGGGCTCACGTTGACAAAGAAGTAATAGATCAACGGAACCGAGATTCCGCCCACGAGTCCGAGTAGGTATTCAATATTGATAAAAAAGAGCAATGAACGGTCTTTGAAGTACTTTGAGAAAAAGGCTCCGATACCCATAGAGAACAAATAAACGCCTATTATCAAAGAAAATTGGGTTACACCATCTCCCAAAAAATAGGTAGCCGCAGTACTTACCAATAACTCATATACAATCGAACACAATCCTGCAGTAAATACGGCAAATGGAAGAAGTATTTTTTTTCTCATAAAATTTGACTATGTTTGGATCAAATATAATCCGCTAACAAAAATCCAAAGATGAACAAAAAATTAATAAACGCCTTCGCATTGTCTAAAAAAATGATGATCGTTGGTGCTATTTCAGGTGCAATCTTGATGCAAAGCTGTGGGTCTGATGATGGTAGCCCTAGACTAAAAGAATTTGACGAAAAGACAGTCTACGAATCTACCAAAGGAGTTGTGACCGAAGTTGAGGAGGTTGAGCCAGGAAATGAGTACAAGATCATCGACGAGCGCATTATTGATGAGAAGGAAAAATCAATTGCTATTGTTCATACCTTGGAAGGAACTACAGACACCCTTTCTTTAAAAAAGATCGAGTCTGAAAAAAATTCAAGCGAATACAGACACTCTGGATTACGTGCCATTTTGTTGTATTCTTTAGCGGGTTCTTATTTTAGAAGAAATTTAGGCAACGTAACACCAGATTCAAGATACTACAAGGATGCTGCTGCCTACAACAAGTCAACTGGGCTTAAGAACAACCTTCAAAGCTCGGCCAAAACCAGAACAGTAAAAGTACCAAAAGCTTCATCTACAGGATATGGTTCGGGAAGATCATTCAGGTCTTTTGGAGGATAGTCGCTTTAAGGAAATAAAAAACCTTAAAAAGAAACACTTACCTCACAACCTGCACTGGTTTTTAAAGGAAGATTATTTTTCCAACGAATTGTTGGGACTCTACCCTTTTGAAGTAGACAAATTTAAGCAGGTCACGAGCGAAGCCTTCGCGCTTTTCGAACGTGCCACCGAAAAGATATTAAGGGACCGAGAATTGCACCTTCTCGGCATCCCTTCTTTTTTTGAAGAATGCATTCGTCATTCTTGGGAACACCGCAATATTCACAAGTTTTTATTAGGTCGTTTTGATATTAATGGTGGTTTCGGTCATGTGCGAGAGCAAGTGATCGAGTTCAATGCAGATACTTGCAGCACCATCCCAGAGACTATTGATTGGCAGTCCATTCAGTTAGAAAAACTGGGGCCTGGTAAAATGCAGTGTAACGACCTTAAGTCTGATTTGGTCAACACCTTCAATGAGATCGCGCGACAAATTCCAAAAGAAATGCCTGTTATCTTAGGCTCTTCCTTTGGATATGAAGAAGATGTCATCAATGTAAACACCGTTTTGCAAGCAGCTCATGACGCCGGACTTCGTCCTTTTTACCAAGATCTAGAACATGTCATTTTTTCTGAGGAAGAAGGTATTTTCTACAAGATCGGTAATGAATATGAGCAAGTTGATATTTGGTTCAAGATGATTCCTTGGGACTGGATGTTTACTGAAGAACCCGAGCTTGCACGATTGCTTTCAAAGATCATCACTAACAACCTGTGTGTGGTTCTAAATCCGCCATACACTACACTTTGGCAGAACAAGAAGTTCTTGGCCTATATCACCAAACATTTTCCAAATAATGCCATTGCAGAAACCTTTATTGAAGGTACCACTTTTCTAGAGGACTATGTAAAGAAGCCTGTGTACGGTAGAATCGGAGAAAACATTACTATCAAGGCTGCTCGTAAAGAAGAGGTCTCTAAAGGTGACTATGGCAATCAAGATACTGTTTTACAGCGTTACGTGCCATTAGCAAAGGACGAAGAAGACTATTATTATCAAGTGGGCATGTTCTATACCACAAGACCTTCGGCACTAAATCTACGCACGCAAGAAAGCAAGATCATCACTGATGATTGTGAATTCATGACACACTTCTATCTGTAATCGAAAAATTGTCCTAATAAATTAAGAAGAAATTGGGTTTGGCACTTCGCCTCTTTCCAAGTTGCGTGTAACGACGTTTTCAGCTCCCAAAAGTTGTTTGAGTTTATTTTCTACTGCTACCACGTCAAATGGTTTACAAGAAAATACATCGACCGCAGCATACCCATGTTCTGGCCATGTATGGATGCTGATGTGGCTTTCTTCCAAAAGAATAAACCCAGTCACGCCAACAGGCTCAAACTGCTTAAAGGCATCCTTAACTTTGCCGAGACCAAGATCGTCTACAATTGCATGCAAGACCTCACTGATGTAGGGCACATAGCTTAGCTTATCACGATCACAATCATAGACATCCCAAGTACTGTGTAAACCGATGTGCAAAATGCGTTCTTTAGTTTTAAGTTTTAATTTATAGGAAAGACCAATTGTTATTCTGTAGCACTACCGTCATCCTCATACCCTTGCGTCATTTGAGACATCAATTCGATAGGGTCAGTCAATTTAACCAAGGTAGTGTAGTTTTCATCTGCATCAACCTGAACCATTTCAGGAAGCTCTTCTCTTGGACCGTAATCCCAAGTAACTGGGTTGATCAGTTGATCAACGATGTCGTAGTTCCCTTCGATTTCCATTCCTAAGTAGTTAACTGTCTTACTAGGAATTGAGCTAATGTATGAGTTTTGATACAAGGCGCTCCCATAATACTCTTCGTACATCAAATACGGTGTCAATGTTGGGTTGACCATGTATACATCTTGTGTGAAATTAAATTTGACAATGCTGTCGTTCTCAAGGGTGATCTGGTGTTCTCCTTTTCCCATCTCTACCCAAACCACTTGTCTTGCAGGTACTTCGACACGAAGTGAATCGACCATTACCTCAACAGGTTCACTTGTTGGATTGTCAATGGCAAGGTCTACATTATTAGAACAAGCGATTAGCAGTACGCTTAAAACAGCTATCAAACAGAATTTCTTCATTTTTAATTGGTTTTAGAATCCCCGCAATATACAAATTATTATATGCAATGAGGGATTTTTTTTAACGTTTGCTAAGGTGTAAAACTTAGGAGCAAATAATATAACCATTGGCAAATAAAAAAGCCCCGGATTTACCGAGGCTTTCAATATTCTTATGAGTCTATTTTTTAGTTCTGAAACGAAGTAACACCGAACTTTCTCGCTTCTGCCTTTGCCTCTGGAGCCCAAGCTTTTAAATTAGCAATTCGTGTATCGTTTGATGGGTGTGTACTCAAGAATTGTGGCGGAGCCTGTCCTCCAGATTTCGCCTTCATACGCTCCCAAAGCTTTGATGCCTCATCTGGATTGTATCCTGCGATGGCCATCAATTGGATTCCTATGCGATCGGATTCAGTTTCATGGCTTCTGCTAAACGGAAGCATTACTCCAACCGTAGAACCTATACCATATGCCTGGTTAAACAACGCACGATCCTTCTCGTTCTTCAAAGCTACATTTCCTGCAACGGCCCCTAATTGTTGTAACATTCCGGCACTCATACGCTGCTGACCATGATTGGCCAAGGCATGTGCCACTTCGTGGCCCATGATAGCTGCTACTCCTGCTTCGTTATCTGCAATTGGAAGAATCCCTGTGTAAAATACGATCTTTCCTCCTGGCATACACCATGCATTCACCTGATCGCTATTTACAAGTTTATATTCCCATTTATAATCCTTTAGATATCCTTGGTGACCATTAGCATTTAACCAACGCTCTGCAGCCGTTGCTATACGCTGACCTACATTGGTGATCATACGTGCTTCGGCGGTACCAGTTACCACATCATTTTCGCTCAAGAACTGATCGTACTGCTGAAACGCAGTAGGGAACAACTGAGAGTTTGGCACCAAGGCCAAGGTCTTTTTATTGGTGAATGGATTGGTCGTACAAGCCGATACCAATACTATTGCTAAAGATAATAAGGCTAATTTCTTCATACTGTTAGTGTTTATTACACTATAAAATTACAAAATCCATGCCTATTCTCCTATGATGTGTAACTCGGTAAAATCTTTATCGATAACCAGCGTATTATCTCCGTTTAACTTCACATCTTCGAATGGAATCTCTTCATTATCGAATTCAATGGTTTTCACTTTAAATGGCAAACCATGAAGCTTCAATTTAAACGTATCATATGTCGTTACAAACTTTCCTTCCTTGTGCTGTTGGATAATCAACTCGTTTGATCTACCTGTGAGTTTGAAGCTGCGAAGACTGTAACGTCCTTTTTTATAATCATAGCCATCCTGAGCATCTTCATACACGGTAGAGCGCTCTTTTCCTTTTTTGTAATACACGTCCAGAGTCAATTGATCTATCTCTTTCTCGCCTACATATTGTTGTACAGGATATTTCGGTATGATCGCCCCTTCCTTTACAAACAAGGGGATTTTATCGATATCGGCTACCACCCAGTGTTCCTTGCCTCCTTCGGTTACTTCATCATTCCAGTAGTTGTACCATTTTCCTTTAGGAATGTACATGCGTCTTCCCTTGGCGTTGGGTTCTAACACTGGACATACTAGTATCTGGTTTCCGAAGATAAACTCATCGGTTCGATAATGTGTTTGTTGGTCGTCTTGATCAAAAAGCACCAACGGTTTTAGCATCGGAATCCCTTCTTCTGCATATTGCCAAAAGGCTGTGTACAAATAGGGTAGCAATTGATAGCGAAGCTCAACAAACTTTCGTGTAATGTCTATCACTTCTTCGTCAAATGACCATGGTTCTTGATCTCCGTGGTCTCCTGATGAATGTGTTCGACAGAATGGGTGGAAAACGCCCAATTGTATCCAACGCGCATACAATTCTCCAGTGGGTTGCTCAGCGAAACCTCCGATATCGGTTCCGGTGAAGGACATTCCTGACAAACACATGCGTTGGACTTGAATATTGGCGATCCATAAGTGTTCCCATGTGGCAATGTTGTCGCCCGTCCAAGATGAAGTATAGCGCTGCGCTCCTGAATAAGCAGAACGCGTAATGATAAATGGTCGCTTAGGATACACAAATCGCTTTACACCTTCATAGGTGGCGCGTGCCATTTGCATTCCGTAGATGTTGTGCGCTTTTCTGTGACTACAAGGGTTTCCGTCATAATCGTGTCGCACGTCTAACGGAAAGGTCTTGGTCGGTACTTCCATCACAGCGGGTTCGTTCATGTCGTTCCAAACGCCTTTGACCCCTACTTCAGAGATCAATTCTTTGAAGAGTCCGGCCCACCATTCACGCACTTCGGGATTGGTATAATCTGGGAAGTTACACTCCCCTGGCCAAACCTTTCCTTTCATATAAGGGCCATCAGCGCGCTTGCAGAAATAATCATTTTCAATGGCTTCTTGGTAGACCCAATAGTCTTTGTCTATCTTGATTCCAGGGTCAATGATCACGACCGTTTTAAACCCATCTTCGGCCAGCTCATCAACCATACGTTTTGGATCTGGAAAGTATTCTTTGTTCCATGTAAAGCATCGAAAACCATCCATATAGTCAATATCTAGGTAGATTGCATCACAAGGAATCTTCAATTCTCTAAACTTGTTGGTGACCTCTTTCACCTTGCTTTCTGGATAGTAACTCCACTTACACTGATGATATCCCAATGCCCATAGCGGCGGCAATTCGGGCTTACCAGTTAGGTCTGTATAGCTGGTCACTACAGCATTCATATCAGGTCCATAGATGAAATAGTAGTTCATCTCTCCTCCTTGCGCCCAAAAACTGGTGATGTTTCTTCTTTCGTGGCAAAAGTCAAAATAACTTCTAAACGTATTGTCAAAGAAAACTCCATAGGCCCTGCTGTTGTGCAGTCCTACATAAAACGGAACGTTCTTATACAATGGATCTTGATCTTTTCCGAAGGCATATTGGTCGGTTCCCCAATTCTCAACACGCTTTCCTTTTAAATTCAAGTGCATCGGCTTGTCACCAAGACCATAGTAGCTCTCGGCCTTTTGTGCCACCTTGCTCATCTTCACGATATCGCTTCCACTCTCGTAACTATACTCCCAATGAAAACCTTGTTCGTCTTCGCAAATCACATTGCCATCAGTATCTGTGATCCGTTTGCGTAAGTCACTCTTACTGATCTTACACACCAACTTGGCCGTCTTGATCACATAGGCATCTTTCTCTTCGACACATTCTAAGTGATTGTATCCATGTGGTGGTTCTTTATCAATGGCATAGGAGAAATCGGGTTCGAAGTTTCCCTCGGTAGCATATCGAAATCGAATTACGCTATCACGTAAAACAGTAGCCTGCAATACGACCCCATTCTCAGTAGTGAATGTAAAGGTGTCGACCTCTTTAGAAAATGAAATTATGTTGTTGGGGAAAATATTTCCTTTGTGTTCTAGTTCAGTGTTCGTTATCATAGCGTCCTTCTGTCTTTTAAATACTTGTTTTCTAAAGTATTTTGAGCGGAAAAATACCACTTTTAACGCTATGATTTTCTAGCTATTAACACCGAAAACCTTTTCGTTGATAAAAAAATATGAGATTCGTAAAAAAGTGCTTCCGAATTTTGAAAAAATGAAAGAATTCTCAACACTTTATTTCAGTTTGAAGACCATAATCCCCAAGGGTGGCAGGGTCATTTCCGCAGAAAAATCACGAAACTGCCATGCTTTTGCTTCTACCTTCAATTTAGAATTACTAACGCCGCTACCTCCGTATTGGGTGGCATCAGAATTGAACAGCTCTTCTAGTTTTCCCTTACGGGGAAGTCCGATGCGGTAAGATTCACGCACCACAGGGGTCATGTTGCAGACCACTACGAGATCGTCTTTTTCGTTGTTTCCTTTTCGAATGAAGGACAACACTGAGTTTTCATGGTCGTTGTAATCGATCCATTGGAAGCCTTCTGCGGTAAACTGTTTCTCATGCAGCGCACCCTGCTCTTTGTACAATTTATTGAGGTCGGTCACCAAATGCTTGATTCCTTTGTGATAATCATACTCAAGTAAGTGCCAATCGAGACTTTGTTCAAAGTTCCACTCTTCACTTTGTCCAAACTCACCTCCCATAAAGAGCAGTTTCGCTCCAGGATGTGTGTACATGTAACTGTACAACAATCGAAGGTTGGCAAAGCGCTGCCATTCGTCACCCGTCATTCGACCAAAGATAGAGTGCTTTCCGTACACCACCTCATCATGTGATAGCGGAAGCATGAAGTTCTCGGTAAAAGCATAGGTCATGCTAAAGGTGATATCGTTTTGGTGATGCTTTCGATAGATAGGTTCTTTCTTGAAGTATTCAAGGGTATCGTGCATCCAGCCCATCATCCATTTCATGCCGAAACCGAGTCCGCCCAAATAGGTAGGCTTCGAAACCATTGGAAAGGAAGTGGACTCTTCGGCAATGGTCTGCACACCTTCAAAACTTTGGTATACCTCTTCGTTCAACTCCTTTAAAAAGTCAATGGCCTCGAGGTTTTCACGTCCTCCATATTGATTTGGCTCCCACTCGCCGTCTTCACGTGAGTAGTCCAAATATAGCATGGACGCTACGGCATCTACACGGAGTCCGTCAGCATGGTATTGGTCTAACCAGAACACGGCGTTACTGATCAAAAACGACTTTACTTCATTACGACCGTAGTTAAAGATCAAACTCTTCCAATCGGGGTGATAGCCCCTTCTTCGATCCGGGTGCTCATACAGGTTGGTTCCGTCAAAAAAGCCAAGTCCGTGAGCATCTTCGGGGAAATGAGAAGGCACCCAATCAAGGATTACTCCGATGTCGTTTTGATGTAATTTATCAACTAACAGTTTAAAATCTTCGGGCTTTCCGAAGCGAGATGTTGGCGCAAAATAGCCTACCAATTGGTAGCCCCAAGAAGGATCGTATGGATACTCCATGATTGGCATGAACTCCACGTGCGTAAATTGCATTTCCTTCACATAATTCACCAATTCATCGGCCAATTCAACATACGAAAGCGAACGGTCTTCCTGAAGATTTCGTTTCCAAGAACCTAAGTGCACTTCGTATACTGAAAAAGGTTTGTCTAATGCGTTCTTTTCTTTCCTCGACTTCATCCAACCCCCATCTTTCCAAGTATGCTTGGCATCCCAAACCACAGAAGCGGTGTTCGGTGGATGTTCGCAATAGCGAGCATACGGATCCGCTTTTTCGGTCTTGATATCATTGTGATGTGAATGGATCTTGTACTTGTACTTGGCGCCTTGTTGCACCTCAGGAACAAAGCCTTCCCAAATGCCCGAACCGTCCCAACGAACGTTGAGTTTGTGTTCGCCTTCGACCCAATAATTAAAATCGCCTATAACAGAGACTGCTTTCGCAGAGGGCGCCCATACAGCAAAATATACGCCTTTCTGTCCTTGGATTTCCTTGAGATGAGACCCCATCTTTTCGTACAGTCGATAGTGTTTTCCGGCTTTAAATAAATTGATGTCAAAATCAGTGAATTCACTGTGTGCAATAACGTTGCTCATAGTTGGTTAGTTAGCTTCATTCATAATACTGGCAATTCCTTCTAACGGAATTACCGCCCATTCTGGTCGCGCGTTCATTTCGTACCCTAGTTCGTATACGGCTTTTTCGAGCATACTGTATTTCAGCATAAAAACACGTTCTTGATTATAACCGATGTTTAAGTTATGCTCTTGAACGATGTCGGTATAGGTCTGTAAAAAGACCCCGATGAAATAGTGGTATAGAATCTCTCCTGCTTTGAACAACTGTTCCTGTTCGAATGGAAAGGAAGCTTCGTTGTTAAAGATAGTTGCATAAATCGCATAGTGAAACGATCTAAACAGACCTGCCACATCCTTGAGTGGTGGTTGTTTTACCTTTCGGTCACGAATGGTACTTTCTGGCTCACCTTCAAAATCTAGTATGTAAAAATCATCTTCCTTGACGAGTATTTGTCCTAAATGATAATCGCCATGGATCCGAATGCGTTCGCCTTTGAGTTTGGTCCAATCAAAATTGACGAAACGTCTTCGTATCTCGTTCTTCTGCTCTAAAAACCCTTTGGCCAGTTCTGCCGCTAGTCCCTCCAACTTATAAAGATTGTTCTCTACAATATTCAATCGATTTTGAAATTGGTAGAGCATTCGGTTTTTCAACCAAACCGTGTAATCTCCATTAAAATGGGTAGGTTCAAAGGCGGTGTCCTCAAACTCTGACCCCAATGCGATGTGCATTTCGGCTGTTCGCTGAGCGAGCTTTTGAAGTTTTAAGAACATATTCAATCCCACCCAATCGATGATCTCTGGCGGTACATCTTTGATCTGCAGGCGCAAGAAAAGCTCGGTGTCTGGTAAGGCATCAATGTTGATTCCTTTCTGTTCTAGATTGTCGAACACTTTCTTCAGCTCTACCAACATATAGTCCCAGGCATCCCCATTGTTCGGCACCAATTCTTGCATCAGTGCGATGGTAATGTTCACATTTTCAGAATCGATAATGTTGATACTGCCCATGTAGCGCGGCGTATTTTTATATCCCTTCTTGTCTGATAAGAATCTGCTCATTTCGTAATCTGGGTTCTTATCAGCATAGATTCGCCTAAAGAACTTGATCACGTATTGGTCGTTGATGATGATTGACGTATTGCTCTGTTCAAGACCCATAAATCGAGAAGACTGATACTCAAGGGCATCAAAACTTTCGCCTTTATGGTATCGTACCTTGGTCAAATCATTAGGCTCAGCGGTCATGATTCGTTCAAAGACCAGTTTTCTGAAGGCTTCCAAATTGGTCGCATCAATTATAAACCCCTCTTGTCCTTTGATGCTGATGGGAAGGATTCGGTCTTTCTTTGCAAAGCGTTCGTCAGAGACAAAAGCAATCGGTAAGAAGTAATGTTGGTAAAAGGCTTCCTTGAAATTTACCTCTAAAAGGAGTCCGTAGTAGACCTCATCATGCTGCTGAATACGAAAGTATTCGGTGAGTTCGATGTACTTAAGCGTACTTGATTTTCCGCCATACCATCGCTGAGCCACGATGTACTTTTCTAATACGTCAGATAGAAAAACTCTTTGAAATTCCTTATTGTCCAATAAGCCTTCCCAAGTGACATCGAAATTGTAACTCTTTTTAACAGGTGTCGCCTTCTTACTCATTACTTGCTGATTTTAAACAAATGAAAGGGTAATGTGGGATGCAGTTCTACAAAACACCATTCTTTGTCCCAGACATAACTACTACCAGTAATAACATCGTGTACTTGCATTTGGTGTCCTTCGCTAATTCCTAGGTCTTGCAGCGGTACTTGCACCCAACCTTGCTGTGCGTAATAAGGATCTAGGTTGACGATCAATAGGGTTTCGTCTGTGCGGTCGTCATTGTACTTATAATAAGCAATCAAATTCTCGTTTTCAATCGATAAGAACTTGATGTTATTTGTTTGCTGAAGCGATTCGTGCGCTTTTCGTGCTTCGTTGATTCTTGTGATCAAGGTTGTGAGCTTGTTTTCTTTGTTCCAGTCCCAATGTCTAAGTTGATATTTTTCAGAATCCCAGTATTCTTCTTTTCCAGGAACGGCTTCAGACACCATATATTCAAATACGGGGCCGTAGAGTCCGGTATTGGAGCTTAAGGTAGCCGCCAAAAAGTACTTTTGAAGATGTACAGCTTCGTTTCCGCCTTGCAATGCCCACGGATTGATATCTGGCGTGTTCGGCCAGAAATTAGGGCGAAAATATTCGCGTTGGTCGGTCTTGGTGAGCTCTTCGACATACTCGATCAATTCGGCTTTGGTGTTTCTCCAAGTGAAATAGGTATACGATTGAGTGTACCCTTGCTTTGCCAATTGCTGCATCACCTTAGGTCTTGTGAACGCTTCCGACAGAAATAACACATCTGGATACTTCTTCTTCACTTCGGCCATGAGCCATCCCCAAAAGAAATAGGGTTTGGTATGTGGATTGTCTACTCGGAAGACTCGAATTCCAAATTCTTCGACCCAATACAAGGCGGCGTTGAGCATTTCTTTCCAGAGATTCTTCCAATCTTTGCTTTCAAAATAAATAGGAAGGATATCTTGGTATTTCTTTGGTGGATTCTCGGCATACTGCACCGTTCCGTCTGGACGCCATTTAAACCACTCGGGGTGTTCTTTGACCCAAGGATGGTCGGGTGCTGCTTGAAGCGCGAAATCCATAGCGACCTCAATGCCCAACTCTTTGGCCTTGTTCACCAAAGACTTGAAGTCCTTTTCGGATCCTAGCTCTCGATGAATCGAGGTATGCCCTCCCTCTTTGGAACCGATGCCCCAAGGAGAGCCCACATCGCCATCCTGAGCTTCTGTACTATTGTTTTTTCCTTTTCTATTGACTTCGCCTATCGGATGTATGGGTGGAAAATACAAGGTATCAAAGCCCATTTTAGCCACACGAGGTAAGAGTGCTTCGCAGTCCTTAAACGTACCATGCTTGCCTTCTTCTTTGGAAGCCGATCTCGGAAAGAATTCATACCAGGTACTGAAACGCGCCTTCAAGCGATCTACATATACTTGTAAAGGTTGAGATTCGTTTGCCAAAAAGCGTTCGGGGTATTTTACGAAAAGGTCGTGCAGTTTATCAGAAGTTGCCTCCTTAATCGCTTTTTCATAATCTTTCTCATTGGTGAAGTAACCGATTACGACGTTCAAGTACCTTTTCTCTGTATCGGTGGCTTTCTTTTTTAGGGCTTTAAGATACTCGGCTCCTTCTAGTAATTCAGAGGTAACATGTTGTCCGTCGGCAATCTTTCGGTCCGTACCATGCTGCCAATTTAGGGCATAATCAACCCAGCCCTCAACCTTGTATTCATAGAAACCTTGTTCGCTTACTTGAAAAGATGCTTCCCACGAATCATTGTGCGTCGGGTGCATACGTACTTCTTCCCATTTACGCGCCTTTTCATGCTTAAAGAGTACTGAACAAGCAACCAAATCGTGCCCGTCTGAAAACACATCAGCCGTGACATTCACATGTTCATCTACTACCCTTTTTACAAAATGAACTCCGCCATCTAGTTGCGGAGTAACTTTTTCAATTACAACTCTTTTTTGATCTAGCATTTTTTTTGACTGGTTTAGCTCCTTTAAATTTATAAAAAAGCTTCTAAAATAAGTAATTTGCAATCTCAAATTATTACAATGCCAAACCCAACAACAAAATACGGTTACCAACAATCGATAAACGTGCCCAAACCTATTATCCTTACTGGTAAGTTCTTGCAATTCATATCTCCTAGCTTGGCCGCCAAGTTTGCTGCTAGATTGTTTAGAACTCCTTTTAAACATGCTGCTCCAAAGCGGGAACATGTTATGGATTCTAAAAGCAAGCAGCATCGATTGACCGTGACGGGTATTGAAAAGGAAATTGTAGTGTATGAATATGGCGAGAGTGATCGCAAAATACTCCTTGCCCATGGCTGGAGCGGTCGTGGTACGCAACTCGTGAAAATCGCAGATGCCCTTTTGGAACAAGGATATAGTACAGTGAGCTTTGACGCGCCTGCTCATGGAAAAACATCTGACAAGGTTACCGACATGCGCGAATTTATCGCGTCTATATTATACATCGAGCAAGAATTTGGTCCGTTCGAAGCAGCCGTCGGACATTCTCTAGGTGGTATGTCCTTGTTGAACGCCATCAAACAAGGATTAAAGGTCGATCATTTGGCCACAGTAGGTTGTGGAGATATTGTAACCCACATCATGGCAGATTTTATCTCAAAGTTAGAGCTCAAGCCTAGTATTGGGCAACGTATGCTTCAACGTTTTGAAGATACCTTTAACGAACAGATGGATGATTATTCGGCTTCTTTGGCAGCAAAAGACGTTCATATTCCTGTGTTGGTAATTCATGATGAAAATGACTTGGATGTTCCTGTAAGTGCGGCGCATAATATTCGTCAAAACCTATCAGATGGACAGCTTTACATTACCCAAGGATACGGACACCGTAAGATCCTTGGCAAGAAAGACGTCATCAGAAAAATCGTTAACTTTATTTCTGAAAAAAATTGAGATGAAAAAAGCATTTTTGATGGTATTGTCACTAGCACTTTTTAGTTGCAGTAGCAATGCACAACAATCGAAGAAAAAGGACAAGGAAGAAAAGCAGTATGCGGTCACCAAGACCGATGCCGAATGGATGGCTCAATTGGATGACATGGCCTACTATGTACTTAGAAGAGCCGGCACGGAACGTGCTTTTTCTGGTATCTACGACAAACATTATGAAAAGGGCACCTATGTGTGCGGCGGTTGTGAAACCCCCTTGTACGAGTCTAAGTATAAGTTTGACAGCGGTACGGGATGGCCTTCGTTTGATCGCGGTGTAGACGGAAACATCGAGTATGATGTAGATTATAAAATCGGGTATGCACGTACCGAGTTAAAATGCAACACTTGCGGAGGGCATTTAGGACATGTCTTTAATGACGGCCCGACGAATACCGGAAAACGTCATTGTATCAACTCTGCTGCTTTAGAATTTATTCCTTCAAAAGATGGAAAATAAAAAATATGCCATGCAAAAATCTGAGGCCGAGTGGAAGGCTCAGTTGACTTCTGAAGAATATCGCATTCTTCGAGAGAAAGGTACCGAGTACCCACATACCGGAAAATACAATTTGCACTTTGACAATGGCACGTATGCTTGCAAAGGTTGTAATACACCCTTGTTTGAAAGTGACAGTAAGTTCGAAAGCGGTTGTGGGTGGCCTAGTTTTGACGATGCCATCGAAGGTACGGTCGAATATGTTCGTGATACCTCACATGGCATGATCAGAACCGAAATCCTTTGTGCGAACTGCGGCGGACATCTTGGCCATGTTTTTAATGATGGACCAACGGCCACTGGGCAACGCTTTTGTGTTAACTCGGCTAGTATTGACTTTGAAGCATCTAACAATTCATAACATGTTTAAAAAAATAGTATTCTTGGCATTGCTGCTCGGCAGTTTTAGCTACGCGCAAACAGGCACGCTCATTGTGCTGAACAAATCTGATGATACCGCCGACTTGATCGATCTGACATCGAAGAAGAGTATGGCGACTATTCCGACAGGAGATGGCCCGCATGAGGTTGCCGTCTCTAAAGATGGCCTTTTAGGAGTCGTTACCAATTATGGGCGTGCTTCTTGGCCTGGGTCGTCGTTGACCATTATCGACATTCCCGGAATGCGCGACTTGAAGACCATCAAACTTCCTTACGGTGCACCGCATGGTATTGAGTTTATCGACCGTAAACACGTACTCGTTACTTGCGAAGCTGATAAAAAGCTAATCGTTGTCAACATTGTTAATGGTAACGTTACTAAAGCTATCGATACCGATCAAGAAACCAGTCATATGGTAGTGTATGCACCAATTAGCAAGCGAGCTTTTGTTGCCAACATACGTTCGGGCAGTGTTTCGGTCATTGACCTTGAAAATGAAAAGCTCGAGAAAATCATCAAAACCGGAGCTGGTGCCGAGGGCGTTGCTCTTTCTGCTAACGGAAAAGAAGTTTGGATCACCAATCGTGGTGCTGACACTGTGTCTATCATCGATGCCTCGAGCTTAGAAATTACAAAAGAGTTTGCTTCTGAAAAGTTTCCGATACGAGCCAAAGCTACAAGAGATGGAAAATATGTGCTGGTATCGAACGCTCAAACGGGCGATGTAAACATCTTTAACGCTTCCTCTAAAGAATTAGTAAAAACCATCTCAATGGGCATCACTGTTGAAGAAAAAGAGGCTTCTCGCCTATTTCAGGATTTTGATAAGAGTCCAGTGCCCGTGGGCATACTGGTACATCCAAACAGTCAATATGCCTTTGTCGCCAACACCAATGCTGATATCATCACTATCATCGACTTACGGAAACTGGAAGTCGCCGGGCGACTGACCGCAGGGAAGGAGCCGGACGGGCTTGGTTTTTCTAACGCAAAGCAATAAGCATGAACGGAAACAACTATCTAGACAGCATCAAGAAACAATTTCAGTATTATCAAATGCTGGGAGAAAAGACCTTTGCACAACTCAGTGATGAGGATATCCATTGGGAATATAATGCCGACAGTAATAGCGTTGCCATCATTGCCAAACATATCATCGGAAATATGTTGAGCCGCTGGACCAACTTCTTGACCGAAGATGGAGAAAAAGAATGGCGCAATCGGGATGAGGAATTTGAGAACGATATCGCCGACAAGGCTGACCTCCTAGCCCGTTGGGAAAAGGGTTGGCAATGTCTCTTTGATGCCATCGATCCGCTAACGGCTGACGATCTCGACCGAATTGTTTACATCCGAAATCAAGGGCATACCGTCATGGAAGCTATCAATCGTCAATTGGCACACTATTCGTATCACGTGGGTCAACTAGTGTATGTAGGCAAACTGATCAAGGGAGATGCTTGGACCTCCCTGTCTATTCCAAAAGGAAAATCTACTTCTTACAACAAGGAGAAATTTGACAAAGAAAAAGGAAGGCGTCATTTTACCGATGATCTCTAGGTAGTACTGAGTACAAAGTATTGAGTACTATGAATTCTAGATGTATTCCCTCCTTGAGGAGGGTGGCGCTATGCGCCGGGAGGTGTATAGATGAGTACCAAGATAAATTTTGAATGCCCTTTTGACGTTTGGAATTTAAAATTCAATCTTCGATTAAACTTATCAACGTCTAAACAAATAAACAACCTACAACAATCAATTCCCCGCTAGGATAATTCATAATTAGCGTAAGGTTTCGTAAATTCGTGCCTTCAAATCAGACAACTAAATTCAGAAAATCGATGAGTAAATACGATGTAATCGTTTTGGGAAGCGGGCCTGGTGGTTATGTGACCGCAATTAGAGCTTCTCAACTCGGGTTTAAAACTGCCGTTATAGAAAAGGAAAACCTAGGTGGTGTATGCTTAAACTGGGGATGTATCCCGACCAAAGCCCTCCTAAAATCTGCGCAGGTTTTCGAATATCTTAAGCATGCCGAAGACTACGGTCTGAAAGTAAAAGAATACGACAAGGATTTTGACGCTGTTGTAAACCGTAGCCGTAATGTAGCTGACGGAATGAGCAAGGGTGTTCAATTCTTGATGAAGAAAAATAAGATCGACGTACTTGAAGGGTTCGGTAAATTAAAACCTGGAAAGAAAGTTGATGTCACTGATAAAGACGGAAAGACTACCGAATATAGCGCTGATCATATCATTGTTGCAACTGGAGCACGATCTCGTGAACTTCCAAGCTTGCCTCAAGATGGTAAAAAAGTGATCGGATACCGCGAGGCCATGACACTGCCCAAGCAACCTAAGAAAATGATCGTGGTTGGTTCTGGAGCTATTGGAATCGAATTTGCGTACTTCTACAACGCCATGGGAACTGAAGTGACCGTTGTTGAGTTTATGCCAAACATTGTTCCGGTTGAGGATCAAGATGTATCTAAGCAATTAGAGCGTACCTTCAAAAAGAGCGGTGTGAAGATCATGACCTCTGCCGAAGTGACTTCGGTTGATACGTCTGGAAAAGGTGTGAAGGCTACCGTAAAGACCAAAAAAGGTGAAGAGGTACTGGAAGCTGACATCGTACTATCTGCGGTCGGAATCAAGACCAATATTGAAAATATCGGATTGGAGGATGTGGGCATCGCTGTAGATCGTGATAAGATCTTGGTAAATGACTACTATCAGACCAACATCCCAGGATACTACGCCATTGGTGATGTAACTCCGGGGCAAGCATTGGCACACGTTGCTTCTGCAGAAGGAATCCTTTGTGTCGAGAAGATCGCTGGCATGCATGTCGAGCCTCTTGACTACGGAAACATCCCTGGTTGCACCTACTGTATTCCAGAGGTTGCTTCTGTCGGACTTACCGAGAAGCAAGCCAAAGAGCAGGGTTATGACCTGAAGGTCGGAAAATTCCCGTTCTCGGCTTCTGGTAAAGCGAAAGCGAGTGGCACGCCAGACGGATTCGTGAAAGTGATCTTTGATGCTAAGTACGGTGAATGGCTAGGATGCCATATGATCGGAGCTGGTGTTACCGATATGATCGCAGAGGCGGTTGTAGCTAGAAAGTTAGAGACCACAGGTCACGAAGTGTTGAAAGCAGTGCATCCGCACCCGACCATGAGTGAAGCGGTGATGGAAGCTGTTGCCGATGCTTATGACGAAGTGATTCACCTGTAGCAGGTGTTAGGTATTGGGTACTGGGTTCTGGTATCTTCAGACCATTCACTAATAATATAGAAAAGCCGCTTTTTAGCGGCTTTTTTTGTTTTATTAAGTAGAAGGAATTCTGCTACCGTTCATATAAAAAGGCCATCCTTATCACTGAAGAAGATCAAAGAATGGCCTCAACCAACAAACCAACTGAAACTTTAGTTGTACGTGCTTTATATCACTGTTTGAATCGTTACATCAATAAAGAGCAAACAGTGATCATATATCTTTAGACAGTAAATTGCTTTGGAAGTAAAAAGAAAGAGAGCGTAATTTTTTTCATATAGAGTAAGTTGTTTGAATTAGCGTTGAAACAAATGTAGGGGCATTCTCTCCCAACTTGTTGTGAAGGGATTCACAAGAATTTGCTAAGGTTTCTGTAAAACGAAGTTAATTTTAAGATAAGGGTATCTTAATGAGTAGTCCTTAAACAAAGGAGCGATGGGGCTTCCACCTTAAAAAAGAAAAAGGCGCCCTTTAAGAGCGCCTTGTATATTACAATAGAAATATCTTCTAATTAGTTCGAATCTGCTGACGTATCCTCATCTAAGTGATCAGGCGTTCCGTCACCATCTCCATCAGGGAATGGCATGATCAAATTGCCTTCGTTGTCAAACTCAACTTCGTCTCTGGTTGGTGTGCCATCATTGTCGTCGTCGGCATCAGCATAGTTTGGAAAAATATCACCATCGGTATCGTCGTCAAACGGGTTTTGATTGTCATTGAGATCTTCTAAATACGAAGGAATCCCATCACCATCGTGATCCGTTTGGTTTTCTTCGTAAACACCAAAGGTAAAAATCAGTGGTGAATATACAGGAATATTGGGTCGCACTGAAGAGAAATATCCCAGACCCGAAGGCATGAATACCGCTCCAACACCAAAGTTGTTGAAATCAGAAGTTCCATCAGGATTTACTACAAAACTCTCGGCTGTCTTAAACTCTACCAACGCTTGGTTGAACCCTCTAACCACAGCCGTAAGATCAAACCAAATAGGAAGGTCTGCATGATCAAATCTTGAATCATCTAACAATCTTCCTTCGTAGGTAACCAATGTTGAATCTGCGAACGTATAGCTATCACCCGCACCTTCGTTCAACATTAAATAATATAAGTTGTGATCTACATCAGAATCGGTTACCACCTTAGTTCGCAACTCGCTCAAATCATATATTGGCGTTCTCCCTGCATTGGCACCTTCAATAAGACCAAATCGAATCTCATTGTAGTTATCCTCATCTAAATCAGGCTGCTCATCTTCGTCAAAGAAGTAATAATGTGTTTGAAGGAATTCGATCAACTCGGCATCATCCTCAAGAGCCACTTCTCCTCTATCTCTAACAGGGATAGAATCGGGTCCGTCATCATCGTTCTTACAAGAAGAAAAAACGACTAACACCAAGAGTACCGCCAGCTTGTGGTATATTTTCATCATTGTTTTAATTTAAGTGCGCAAGATACAATTTTCTCCTATTTTTGCTTTATCCTTTAACGTAGATTTTTCATTTGGGGTATGCGTATAGACAAATTTCTCTGGTGTGTTAGATATTACAAGACTAGAAATCAAGCGACTGAGGCTTGCAAGAAAGGTCATGTGCGCATCAATGATGCAATCGTGAAACCTTCAAGAGAGGTATATGCGACAGATAACATACAAGTACGTAAGAATCAGATTGACTATCAACTGACGGTTTTGGACATTCCCCCAAACCGCGTTGGAGCCAAATTGGTCGATATCTATCGGGTTGACAAAACGCCTAAGGATGCCTTTGCTCATGTTGACTTGCTAAAACATGCCAAGGATCACTATCGTAAAAAAGGTACTGGACGCCCTACCAAAAAGGACCGTCGTGACATCGACGATTATTTGGAATCGGATGAGGATATAGCCACAGAAAATGACGAATAGCTTGAAAATGTCTACAATACAAAGAACTCTTTTTTATCTTTGAAAAAAACTTCGCATGAGCAAAGCAGTAAGTACAATTTTATCACACGAAAAGATTCAGCATAAAACCAGAAGAATTGCCTATCAGATACTTGAAAGCAATGTCAATGAAACCGAGATCATCATCGCCGGTATCGCTGGTAATGGCTACACCTTTGCGAAGAAGATAAAAAATCAACTAGCAGCAATCTGCGATGCAGATATTATACTCTGCGAAGTAAAAATAGATAAGAAGAATCCGTTAAATGAAGTCACCACCTCTATTGAAAGTGATGATTATGCCAACAAATCGATCGTGTTGGTTGACGATGTGCTTAATTCTGGGAGTACGTTGATCTATGGGATACGCCATTTTTTGGATGTACCGCTAAAGCAATTTAAAACCGCTGTGCTGGTCAACAGAAATCACAAGCGTTTTCCTGTTAAAGCTGACTATAAAGGAATCTCACTTTCTACCTCACTCAATGAGCATGTTCAGGTTGAATTTGGGAAAGAAGACAGAGCCTATTTAGCGTAGCTTGCTTGTAATCATTTCAACAATCTCTTCAATACTTTTTCCGTCTACAACGATCGTATGATTGGCCTGTGAATAAAAGGGCGATCTCTCAAACAAATGCTTTCCAATAAATTCAGTAAGTGCTTCCTGCGAAGGTAAATGACTGATTACTGGACGGTGCTCCTTTTCCTTTTCCAAACGGCTTACTAATTCAGGAATGGATGCTTTTAAGTAAAATACATAGTCCAGCGTTTTGCCTATCAAGTCCATGTTGCCTGCATAGCAGGGGGTTCCTCCTCCTAATGAAAGTATAATATTTGGATTTTTTTCCAAAAGTTCTTTGAGACACTCGTGCTCTCGTTTCCTAAAATAGATCTCACCTTTGGTTGCGAAGATCTCCGAGATCTTACGCCCCTCTTTTTCTTCAATATAATCATCGAGGTCTACGTGCGTAGTGTTCGTCTGTTGGGCCAATGCGCGTCCCACGGATGATTTTCCGCTTCCCATATATCCTAGTAAGATCACCATAAAAATCTATATTAAATTACTTAGTTGTAACCGATTACAAAAACCGTGCAAAAAAAACACAAATTTATAGGAAAATACGCTTGAAAAATAAATTAATGATATTATATTTGCACCCGCATTGAAGGATGCAGGTAGACTTGGTAGCTCAGTTGGTAGAGCATCTCCCTTTTAAGGAGAGGGTCCTGGGTTCGAGCCCCAGCCAAGTCACGAAGTGAGTTGAAAACCGACAGGTTTTATTGCGAAAGCAAGCTGGGTGAGAAGTTTATACTGAACGAAGATGAAGTAAGCCCCAGCCAAGTCACGAAGTGAGTTGAAAAGACACATTGCGTGACAATCGATCGACTTCACACATAACACCAAAGACTTGGTAGCTCAGTTGGTAGAGCATCTCCCTTTTAAGGAGAGGGTCCTGGGTTCGAGCCCCAGCCAAGTCACAAAAAAGTTGAGTGGTTTGCTCAACTTTTTATATTTTTGATTTTATCGTTCGCGCACGTGGCGGAATTGGTAGACGCGCTAGGTTGAGGGCCTAGTGGGAGTTAAATCCCGTGGAAGTTCGAGTCTTCTCGTGCGCACAGTAAGGTGGTTGTTTAACCACCTTTTTTATTTTCCACGATTCTGCCGGAAGGCCTCTCAGAGCTTGCATCATTTCAAATAATTACTGTTAATAAATCGCAAATTGTTAGGGTTTCACCTAAAAAACACTATTTTTGTTTAAAGAGTTGCTATGAAAAGTTAAACGGTAATGAATAGTGTAAAGAATAACTTTAGCATCAAAGACCTTGAAAATCTCTCTGGAATCAAGGCACATACTATAAGGATTTGGGAAAAAAGATACGGTCTTCTCACCCCAGATCGTACTGACACCAACATTAGATATTACAGCCTGAGCAATCTTCAAAAACTGCTCAATATTACCTTGTTGTACAACAATGGTTATAAGATCTCGAAAATTGCTAAAATCCCAGAAGAACAGATTCCTATTTTAGTTCGCGAGATTGTTTCTGAGAACAGCGTTAAAAGTCACTCGATCAATGCCTTTAAATTGGCAATGATCAATTTTGACCAAACCTTGTTCTACAATACCTACAATAATTTATTGTCAGAGCGTTCTTTCAGAGAAATCTTTTACGAAGTGTTCATTCCCCTTTTAAATGAACTTGGACTTCTGTGGCAAACCGACACTATTAGCCCTGCACATGAGCATTTCATAACGAATTTGATCAAACAGAAGATACTGATCAATACAGAAAAGCTTCAAATGATCGAACCTTCGAACAAATCGAAAGCCTTTGTCATGTACCTACCCGAAAATGAGATTCATGAAATTGGTCTGTTGTATTTGAACTACGAAATTGTACTACATGGGTATCATTCCATTTATCTCGGTCAGACAGTTCCGATAGAAAGCTTATCGGATCTCATCAAATTTTATGATGGGCTTACGTTTGTTTCCTACTTCACCGTAGAACCTAATAAGGACAAGATCAACAACTATGTTCAAAAATTTTCTGAGCGTGTAGACCCTAAAGGAAACAACCAACTTTGGATACTCGGACAGCAGGTAAATCACCTCGAGCTCAGCAATCTACCCGAAAATGTACGTACCTTTCAGGATATAAGAACATTTGTTAAAGAACTATAAAAGTTAGCCTTCTTTAGTTATTTTGTTTAACTTTTATATATATTTGTTAAACAATGTCAAAGAAAGCAATTATCATAGGTTCTGGATTTTCTGCATTAGCAGCTTCTTGTTATCTCGCAAAATCTGGATACAACGTTCACATCTTCGAGAAGAATGAAACAATAGGCGGACGTGCCAGACAACTTAAAAAAGAAGGTTTTACTTTCGACATTGGCCCAACCTGGTATTGGATGCCTGACGTTTTTGAACGCTTTTTTAATGACTTCGGAAAGCATCCTAGCGAATATTATTCGCTTCAAAAATTAGATCCCGCATACAACGTATATTTTGGTGAACAAGATTTCATTTCGATAGGAGATTCGCTCGAAAAAATATGTGAAGCCTTTGAAAAGGAAGAGCCCGGAAGCTCCAAGAAATTGCGAAGCTTTATTAAGTCTGCCGAAAACAACTATAACGTAGCTATCAAGGATCTTGTTTATCGACCTGGGGTTTCTCCCTTAGAGTTAATCACTCCGCAGACCATCAAAAAGTTAGGATTGTTTATGAGCACGATTAAGCGGCAGGTTCGCTCTGGATTTAAAAACCCACGTCTTGCGCAGATCCTTGAGTTTCCTGTTTTGTTCTTAGGAGCCAAACCCTCTGATACTCCAGCATTCTATAACTTTATGAATTTTGCCGATTTTGGACTGGGCACTTGGCATCCCGAGAATGGCATGTATAGTGTGATCCAAGGTATTGAGAAGTTAGCCGTTGAATTGGGTGTCAATATTCATACCAATGCAACTGTATCCAAAATTTTGGTAGAAGACAGGAAAGCCATAGGCATTACGGTCAACAATAAAGAGGAAAGAGCAGATATTGTTCTTAGTGGCGCTGATTATCACCACTCAGAATCGCTTTTGGATGAAAAGTTTAGAGCCTACTCTGAAAGTTACTGGAACAAGAAAACGTTTGCCCCCTCATCCCTACTATTCTACGTTGGTTTTGACAAGAAGCTCAAGAACGTGGTGCATCACACATTGTTCTTTGATGTCGATTTTAATAAGCATGCCAACGCTATCTATGATGACCCAAGATGGCCAGAAGAACCTTTGTTCTATGCAAGCTTTCCATCAATAACCGATGACAGCGCAGCACCAAAAGGTATGGAAGCCGGCATCTTCTTAATTCCCCTAGCACCGGGCATTGAAGATACAGAAGCAGTTAGGGCTCAATATTTCGATATCATCATCGAAAGATTTGAACGCCTTACCAATCAAGTAGTTAAAAATAATATTATCTTTAAAGAGTCCTTCTGTGTCAATGACTTTATTAAAGAGTATAATTCATATAAAGGAAATGCATACGGAATGGCCAATACGCTCTTACAAACTGCATTTTTACGACCTAAATTGAAGAGTAAGAAAGTAAAGAATCTCTTTTTTACAGGACAATTAACAGTTCCAGGGCCAGGGGTTCCGCCTTCATTGATCTCTGGAAAACTGGTAGCCGAATTAATCTCAAACCAAAACTAAGCCCTCAGTATGAAAGCTATTTTCGACTCGGTATCCTTTCAATGCAGTAAAGTTGTGACTGAATCTTACAGCACCTCATTTTCTATGGCCACTAAAATGTTGGCTCCTTCTATCAGGCAAGATATTTACAACATATATGGTTTTGTTCGCTTTGCCGATGAGATCGTAGATACTTTTCACGATTATGACAAAGAAACGCTCTTTGTTAATTTTGAGCAGGATCTTGAGAAAGCACTAAAAAATAAGATCAGCCTTAACCCTATCTTGAATTCTTTTCAGGATACCTTTCACAAGTATGACATTGATCGATCTTTGGTAGATTCTTTTTTAAAGAGTATGCGTTTGGACCTGCACAAAAAGCAATATCTTACCCAAGAAGAATACAAAGAATATATCTACGGCTCTGCCGATGTTGTCGGACTGATGTGCCTAAAGGTTTTTGTAAAAGGAGACCAAGTAAAATATGATGAACTGAAGCTTTCAGCCATGGCCTTGGGCTCTGCTTTTCAAAAGGTAAATTTTTTGAGAGACCTAAAGGCTGACCACGAAGAATTAGAACGCACCTATTTTCCAGATACAGATCTGAACAAATTGGACGAGGCTTCTAAACAAAAGATCATACAAGAGATAGAAGATGATTTTACGATGGGTCTTAGTGGAATCTATAAATTACCAAATGAAGCCAAGTTTGGGGTATATACAGCTTACAAATACTACAGCAAGCTCCTTCGAAAACTAAAAAGGACGCCTTCGCTTAAAATAAAAAGCACACGAATTCGAGTGCCTAATTACCAAAAAGTAGGGCTTTTAGCTACCTCTTATTTTAACTATCGTTTAAACCTTCTATAAAATCGTACCTTTATAAAAATTTAGTTCGATGACCGCTTTACTTTGGATCTTCATTTTCTTGGCAACCTTCTGCATTATGGAATTTATGGCATGGTTTACCCATAAATATGTAATGCATGGTTTTTTGTGGAGCTTACACAAAGATCACCATAAAAAAGACCATGACTCTTGGTTTGAACGCAACGATGCCTTCTTCATCTTCTACGCCATTGTCAGTATGACTTTCGTATACCTATGGCGCTATGAAGATTTTTGGATGGGACTCCCTATCGGACTAGGAATCTTCGTGTACGGCGCTGCCTATTTCTTGGTGCACGATATCTTTATTCACCAACGATTCAAGATGTTTAGAAATGCCAATAATTGGTATGCGAGAGGCATCCGTCGTGCCCATAAGATCCATCACAAGCACCTTGGCAAAAAGGATGGTGAATGCTTCGGAATGCTATGGGTTCCTTTTAAGTATTTCAGAAAATAGAGATAGCTTTTCATCTAAGTTATTTGTTTTTCATACTTTTAGAAGGCTATTAATCTTTTGAAAGCACCGTCTTTCTAACTAAAAAAACGAACGATGAACCCCTTCAAGACTATTCTTTCGGTAGCAATTTTATTGCTACTCTCGGCAGTATCGTATGCCCAAGCACCTCCTCAAGGAATCAACTACCAAACTGTCATTCGTGATAATGGCGGCACCATTATTCCTAACCAAACTATTGGATTTCAATTTAGTATTTTGAAAAATAGTGCCATGGGTTCTGCGGTATATGTCGAAACCCAATCTACCACAACCAATTCTCAGGGTGTAGCCGATTTGGTCATTGGATTTGGAGTGCCTGTACTAGGTCCGTTATCTGCAGTGCAATGGGAAAATGACAATTACTTTTTACAGGTAGATGTAGATGTTGCTGGAGGTACCAATTATCAAACCATAGGAACCAGTCAACTACTGAGTGTCCCTTATGCCTTTCATGCACAAACAGCTTCTGAACTTAATATTGAGGGTAACACCAATGATATTTTAGCCTATAATGGATCTGAGTGGAGTCCGAATACTCTTTCTGTGAATAATAACGGCGGAAACCTATCCCATAACAATATGCAGCCTTCTCTAGGCCTTACTTACATCATCGCTTTGCAAGGAGTGTTTCCTTCGCCGAGCAGATCTGCCAACAGAAGTCTTGATCCATTTTTAGCTGAAATCATTCTATTCGGTGGAAACTTCGCTCCACAAGGTTGGGCCAAATGCGAAGGACAATTGCTATCAATTTCACAATATTCGGCGCTGTTCTCTATCCTGGGCACGCAATACGGCGGTGATGGTGAAACTACATTCGCCCTTCCAGACTTGCGAGGACGTGTTCCTGTAGGGCAAGGCAATGGACCAGGTCTTACCCCAAGAAGTAACGGACAAAAATTTGGTAGTGAGACCGAAACACTCAACGTGAATCAAATGCCTTCGCACAACCATGGCACAACACTTACGGATACCAGTAGAGACGGGCAGTAGTAGCAATGAAATAATTAATCAATGAGATATTGAATTAATAAGACAATATAAAAGTCAACTAACCAACCATTTTTTAAAATGCCTTTTTGCACATTGTGTGAGAGGGCATTTTACTTTTGTAGCAAGGCATCGATTGTGCTTCGTACCTTATCGCTATTCCAGTTGGCTGCACCTACTTTGTCAATGACGATATTTCCTTCCTTATCAATGAGGTAAGTTGCTGGAATACTCCTAGACACAAGTTGGTCGGGAGCTTTTGAGGTCTCATGGAATATAGGTAACGTGTACCCTTTCTCTTCCATGAAGGGGGCCACCTTTTCCTTGGCATCATTGGTCACAAATAGAAACGCCACTTTATCTCCATAATCGTCGTACAACTCTTGAAGGCTGGGCATTTCGGCTACGCACGGAGGGCACCATGTTGCCCAAAAGTTGACCAACACCACTTTTCCTTTGGCCTTCTCAAAATCGAAAGGAATCCCTTCAATATCTACCAAGCGCCATTGATACGAATCTATACGAGCTCGATCTTCTTCATTATTTACCGACGGGCTAAAAGAGCCTATGAGTTTATTGGCATAGACCATCATTGGCATTCGGGTTTGGGGTATAAGAAACAGTGCAATCAGTACCAGGAAAATTATATCGGAAATCTTGGGCTTCTTTAGCTTCATAGGTGCAAAAATAATAAGACGCAACCACTTTGTCGTGATTGCGCCTTATAACCTAACAATAAATAACCAATACAGACTAAGACTATCTTGTCACAGTGCCTGTTGGTAGAGAACCTAAGTTAGCAGATAAATTATGTGTTGATGGGGCGGTTTCTGTTCCTGCTGTACCTAATAATGGTTTGAGTGTAAAAGGCGCAGGAGAATTATCTGGTACTGGCTCTACTGAGATCACAATCGTTCTGTTTCTCACATCTAGTGGAAATGTGAAACCAGCCGGTGCGTTCTGAAAGAAATCCTCTCCTGGCACTGGTGGTCCAGGATTTGGCCCGCTGTACGGTGCTGCTGCATCTGCCATACCAAAATCGGTAAAGGTACCTGTGGTCAAAGGACCAACACCATCTACAACTACCCATCCTTCATAGGCCCAACCTGCAGGTAAATTAGGGAGGTTCAAGTTAGCTGTTGGAGGCATTCCTGGTGTTCCAAACCATATTCCATTTTCATCATTGCCATTATTTCCTGAAGTCTCATCTGTTGGAGTTCTCAAAAAGAACGTTCCTGAAGCGCCCATGAAATCTCCCACGATTCCAGTGGCCACATTAGCGGTATCTCCGCTAAAATCACCGTTAAGAATTTTAGTGTCTGCAGGTGCTGGGTCTGGATCAACGGCAGGTTCAATAGAAAGTACAAATGCTGTTGCACTGCTAAGTTGCGTTCTATCGACTTGAAATGAAGTCGATGAGAGTGCACCACTTCCGTCTACTGTAAATGTACCCGTCGAGACCGGGCTGCCATTGACAATGATCCAACCTTCATAAACGAAGTTTGCTCCAAGGTCTTCCAACCCATTAAGATTCAGGTTTAAGGTCTGCGTAGATGATACATTATCATCGTCATTACTACAAGAAGCGGCAAAAAATCCTAGTGCCAAAGCTCCTAAAAACATTTTTTTAATCATTGCTTGATCTGGTTTTTATGTTACTAATACCAAAATTAGCAGCAATGGTTCTGATAAAATGTTAGCTAGCTTACACTAGGCGATTTTTTTCAATAATCTGATCTCTTTTCTGTTGAAATTAATGACCTCCTCTTCCTTTAATTCATTGAGAAGTACATTTAAAGTGGGTCTGGAGGTGCCTATAAGAGACGCAATATCTTTTTGCGTATATGGATGCTGAATGACCATGTCTCCAGTATTTTCACAGCAATAACCGTAGTCTTCACAAAGTTCATTCAAAAATTCGACAAGCCTTGTTTTTGCATCTTTGAACAATAATAACTGAAGCCTGCGTTCCAATTTCTTAATTCGAAATCCTAAAAACTTATAGATTCTAAGACTAAAGGTCTGATTGTCGCGCATTAACTCATGCATCGTATTGACGGGTACGGGACAAATGGAGGTTTGACTATCGAGCGACTGCGCAAATTCATTTCGTTTCTCGACGCCCAAAATTGCTTTCTCTCCAAACAATTCGCCTCGAGAGAGAATGGCCTTTACTACTTCATCACCTTCCTCGGTATAATAACCGATCTTAACTTTTCCTTTGTCTATGAGATATACCTTATTGGCATTATCTTCTTCAAAATAAATGTAATCGCTTTTTCCGTAGGAATTGAAGTCGTGAGCATGGGACGCTTTAAATCTTTTGAACTTATGAGGGCATAAAATATTGAAGAGATTTACATCCTCAAAATACCATAGTGCATTCATAACTTTTAAGTATTGGTTGTTGTTAGATAGAATTGGAGTCGAAAAGCTTTGATGAGCCTTACATAAATAACGTGAAAACACTTATAAATTATACCCAAAACACTCAACTACAATCGCTTAAAACAGGTTTTGCTCTTTTATTTTTTTAACGCCGCTATCCTCTTCTTCCCTATACATATTATAGTTTTAATTTATAATTAACATTTTTTTAATAGTTTTCAATTATCAATTGTAAGCTAGCTAACATTCTGCTCATCCCTTTCACTCCAAATTTGCAACATCAAACGATAAACAATAAAAGCTATGAAAAAAGTAAACGTATTATTTGCAGCAATGACCATCCTATTTATGATGAGCTGTAATAATGACGATGACGGAGGAATAACAATTCCGCCAACACCAACAACAACATTTAATGTCACCGTTTCCAATGTGACCAATTATTTGAATGCCATTGTTTTTAACACACCAGATGGTGCCACAGATCCTGGTCCGATTCCTGCTGTTAATGGATCGTACTCGGTACAGTTTAAAGCCGTTCCTGGAACCAAATTGAGCTTCGCCACTATGTCAGCGGCTACCAATGATTGGTTCTATGCACCTGTCGCCAGTGGTATTTCACTTTTTGAAAACGGAAGCGCTGTAACAGGCGACATCACTTCTCAGGTCTATCTCTGGGACTCGGGTACTGAAGAAGAGGATCCTGCCACAATCGCTACAGAACCTGACGGAGGCACTGCTGGTGATCCAGATGATGATACTTCTGTTAGAATAATACAAACTGATGTAACTGCTTATTTTAGAGCAGAATTGGCCTACGATGGCAACACAAGATACTTTACGCTTACCATGACAAATTTGGCAGGTTCTATGGCAAGCACACCCATTATTTTGACACCTGGCCTTGTTGTATTGCACGCTCAACCAAACGCTTTATTTACAACTGGCGAGGCGGATCGCGGTGTCGGACTTGAAGGTATTGCTGAAGCAGGTAATCCTATGGAATTGTACAACTGGTTTCACGAAACAGGAACAGGAGGTGCTCCGTTGCGTTTGTCTTCTTCTTTGACCGTATTCTCTCCTGGAATTGCGTATGCTTTTAACAGCGCCACCGACCCATTCTTTACGCAAGGAGAAAGCGTTAAGCCCAATAGCGGACTGGAAGAGCTGTCTGAAGACGGTAACAATCAAATTGCTTTTGATTATCTGAACGGGCTTAACATTCCAGTGGCCAGAAGTTTAGAAACTGCTCCTATTGGACCTGGTGAAAGCTTAAACTTTACACTAGAAGTACCTCAAGGGGAAGGATATAAACTTGGATTCAACACCATGTTTGTGCAATCTAATGACTGGTTCTTGAGTTTCAACAACAACGGTGTTGCCTTGTTCGACGGAAACGGTACGGCATTCTCTGGAACTTCTGAAAGTGATGAAGCCTATTTGTTTGATTCTGGTACTGAAGTTGACGAAGAAGTTGGTTTTGGCGCAAACCAAGCACCAAGACAAAGTGGCCCTAACTCGGGAGCTGCCGACAGTAATACGACGATCAGAAGAGTAAGTGAGATCGACGATGTACAATTTGGAAAAGGAACTATTAGCTCTGGACCTGGGGTTGTATACCTTCAGGATCCAAGAGGTGGTTACAATATTATTAGGGTGGACATTCAGCCCCAATAATGCTGGTTAGGTTTTTTAGGTTAGAAAAGAAAGGCCTCGCAGTGATGCGAGGCCTTTCTGATTTTATAATATTCAATGTTGAATTAAGCGTTTTGTGCTTTGATCAAGTTCAAGGCTGAACCTGCTTCAAACCATTCGATCTGCGAATCGTTGTATGTATGATTTACTTTGATGGTGTCTTTGCTTCCATCGGCATGAACCACTTCGATTGTCAATGGTTTCCCTGGAGCAAATTCGTTCAAATCTAAGAAGTTAAAAGTATCATCTTCCTGGATTTTGTCATAATCACTCTCGTCAGCAAAAGTTAAACCTAGCATACCTTGTTTCTTAAGGTTGGTCTCGTGGATACGTGCAAATGACTTTACAATCACGGCAACTACACCCAAGTGTCTTGGCTCCATAGCTGCATGCTCACGCGAAGATCCTTCACCGTAGTTATGGTCTCCAACAACCACCGTTGGGATTCCGGCTGCCTTGTATTCTCTTTGCGTATCTGGCACACCCCCGTATTCTCCGTTAAGTTGGTTCTTCACGAAGTTAGTTTGCTTATTGTATGCATTTACCGCTCCAATTAAACAGTTGTTAGAGATATTATCAAGGTGTCCTCTATAGCGTAACCAAGGTCCTGCCATTGAGATATGGTCAGTTGTACATTTCCCGAAAGCTTTGATCAAAAGTTTCGCTCCTTTGATCTCACTGCCGATTGGCTTAAACGGTGTCAATAGCTCTAATCGCTCAGAGGTTGGGCTCACCACTACCTCTACTCCGCTTCCATCTTCAACTGGTTCGAGGTATCCGTTATCTTTTACTTCAAAACCTTTAGGTGGAAGTTCCCATCCTGTTGGCTCGTCTAGCATTACCTCTTCTCCGTTTTCGTTGATCAATTTATCCGTAAGTGGGTTGAAATCCAATCTTCCAGAGATTGCAATGGCTGCAACCATTTCTGGTGATGCTACAAAGGCGTGTGTGTTTGGGTTTCCGTCAGCTCTTTTTGCAAAGTTTCTGTTGAATGAGTGAACGATGCTGTTCTTTGGTGCATTCTTTGGGTCTTCATAACGTGCCCACTGACCAATACAAGGTCCGCATGCGTTGGTGAATATCTTAGCGTCCAATTTCTCAAATACATCCAAGATACCATCTCTTTCTGCAGTATATCTTACTTGTTCAGATCCAGGGTTGATACCAAATTCAGCCTTGGTTGCTAAGCCTTTGTCAAGTGCTTGTTGTGCAATTGAAGATGCTCTCGAAAGGTCTTCATACGAAGAGTTCGTACAAGATCCAATCAAGCCCCATTCTACTTTTAATGGCCAATCATTTGCTTTGGCCTTATCAGTCATTGTGCCTACTTCGGTTGCCAAATCTGGAGTGAAAGGTCCGTTAAGGTGTGGCATCAATTCAGACAAGTTGATATCGATCACTTGATCAAAATACTGCTCTGGATTAGCATATACCTCTGGATCCGCCGTCAAATAGTCTTTTACTTCATTGGCTGCTTCGGCTACATCTTCTCTATCGGTAGCGCGCAAATAACGCTCCATTGATTCGTCATATCCAAAAGTCGAAGTGGTTGCTCCGATTTCTGCTCCCATGTTACAAATAGTTCCTTTACCAGTACATGACATGGCAGTAGCACCAGGCCCGAAGTATTCTACGATGGCTCCGGTTCCTCCTTTTACCGTAAGGATCTCTGCTACTTTAAGAATCACATCTTTAGGTGCTGTCCATCCTGAAAGTTTTCCAGTAAGACGAACACCAATCAGTTTTGGAAATTTAAGTTCCCATGGCATTCCGGCCATTACATCAACCGCATCTGCACCACCTACTCCGATGGCAACCATACCAAGTCCTCCTGCGTTTACAGTATGTGAATCGGTACCAATCATCATTCCGCCAGGAAATGCATAATTCTCAAGTACTACTTGGTGGATGATTCCTGCTCCAGGTTTCCAGAACCCAATTCCGTATTTGTTTGATACTGATTCTAAGAAATTAAATACCTCGTTACTTGTGTTCAAAGCATTTTGAAGATCTTCAGTTGCTCCGACTTTTGCTTGGATAAGGTGATCACAGTGAACGGTAGTAGGTACGGCCACTTTATTTTTACCCGCTTGCATAAATTGCAACAAAGCCATCTGCGCTGTTGCATCTTGACATGCAACACGGTCTGGTGCAAAATCAACATAGTCCTTTCCTCTCTGAAAAGCCTTGGTAGGGTTTCCATCCCACAAGTGTGCGTACAAAATTTTCTCTGACAAGGTTAAAGGTTTTCCGGTCACTTTACGGGCTGCATCAACGCGCTCCGTAATATTTCCGTAGACCTTTTTTATCATATCAATATCAAAAGCCATATAACAATGTTTTTTTAGTGTTTGAAAGTGGCACGAATTTACGAAAAAGGCAGGACTTTTAAAAGTTTTCAACTAAACCTAAGAAACATTGATAATTCTTCAAAAAAAGAAATTTTTCAGCCTCTATTTTTAATAATTCACAAAAATCAAAATGCAAAAATTATTAAATGTTTAATATTTCAAGGTTGAATTGCCCTACAGAATAGACTAAAAATGGTCAATTTTTTTGAGGTTTATGGTAAAAAACATCAAGTTGGCACGAAAACGTTATCGGAATTCTTGTGAAATTCCAATCCTTTGCCATTTCATGTCTTCGGATTGTGAAGACAAATCCATCTTCATATCCCGAAGTGTGAAAAGTAAATGTATAACCTCAATACTCATTTCTAAATAACTTAAGACTGAACAAAACAACCCTTCCGTCAATGGGACAAACCCATTGCCACCTTCCCTTACTAAGGGAAGGAATTATTTTGATTTTGTAAAGTATCCAGCATTCAAAATCTCAACCCTTCGCTCTAGCCTACCACGCCAAAGTAGTTTCGGCTACGAAGGCTGTATCGAGCCTCGGATTGTGTAGAAACATCTCAACACTCAATACTTAGTACTTAATACTCTGTACTTTGTACTTTAAACTTTGTACTAAAGACTAAAATAAATCTCGAATAATCTGCTCTTCTGTGATGCCTTCGGCCTCGGCCTTGTAGTTTTTAATGATTCTATGGCGAAGAATACCAATAGCCACCGCCTGTACATCTTCAATGTCGGGTGAGAACTTCCCATTAACCGCGGCGTGCGCCTTTGCAGAAAGAATCAGGTTTTGCGATGCCCTTGGCCCTGCTCCCCAATCTACATATTGTTTTACCAATTCGGTTGCTGAAGATTCATTAGGACGCGTCTTGGCTACCATATTAACAGCATATTCGATCACATTGTCTGCTACCGGAATCCTTCTGATCAATTGCTGAAGGTCTACAATCTCTTGTGCCGTAAACATAGGAGTCACCTTTGCCTCTTGATCTGTGGTCGTAGTTTTCACTACTTGTACTTCTTCTTCAAAAGACGGGTAGGTAAGCATAATGGCAAACATGAAACGGTCTAACTGCGCTTCAGGTAATGGATAAGTTCCTTCTTGTTCAATTGGGTTCTGTGTTGCCAACACAAAATATGGAAGGTCTAATTTGTAATGGTGTCCCGCCACAGTCACTGCTCGCTCTTGCATCGCTTCAAGTAATGCCGCCTGCGTCTTTGGTGGTGTACGGTTGATCTCATCTGCCAAAATGATATTGGCAAAAACGGGACCTTTGATAAATTTGAACTCTCTATTTTGGTCCAAAATCTCACTACCGATGATATCGCTGGGCATCAAGTCTGGAGTAAACTGAATGCGTTTAAAGTTTAACCCAAGTGCTTGTGCAATCGTATTTACCATCAAAGTCTTAGCCAATCCGGGAACCCCGATCAGCAAAGAGTGACCTCCTGAAAATATAGAAAGTAAAATTTGGTCTACAACCTTTTCTTGACCCACAATCACTTTGGCAATCTCTTGCTTAAGCTGCTTGTGTTTGGTCACTAAGTTTTCAATGGCAACTACGTCGGACATGAAGTATTATTTTTTAAGCCAGTTATTAGTGAAATCGCAATCTCGGTTGTCAGAATTGACACTGATATAGGTATCCTTTATCTTTTGGTCCATCCATTTTCTAACCGCCTTGAATTGCTTTTCTTTTAATGCTAGCTCTTTGATCTTGATGTAATCTTTAGAATAGTCTGCAACATGCTCGTCATAGCGACCTGTCACTTTCAAGATCTTATATTTCTTTCTACCTGCTCTGTCCTCGTCCAACAAAGGATATGACACAGCGTCATCCTTTAAATCTACGACTTGGGTATACATAACAGGGTCCATTTTTGTAAGTTCGAAACGTGTATCTCCTGTAGTAGGGTTGATCAACACACCTCCGTTGTTTTTAGTTTCCTTTTCATCAGAGAATGCACGTGCAGCCTCATCAAAAGCCAACTCTCCGTCGTTAACTCGCTTGCGGATCGAATCAATTTGCTTTTTAGCATCGGCCAATGCATCTTCGGTAATGTTAGGAATCAATAGGATGTGTCTGACATCAACCTCCTGCCCTCTGATCTTGTCAACGGTCACGATATGCCAACCAAATTCTGACTCAAAAGGCTCTGATACTTCTCCTTCTTGCATGCTGAACGCTACATCACGAAATTCTTTTACCATTTGAGGACGCTTTCTGTGTAACGTATATTTTCCTCCTTTAGATCGTGAACCTGGATCTTGTGAATACAAAATGGCCTTTGTTGCGAAACTAACACCGTTATCAAGAACATCTTTTCGGATGCTGTTTAGCCTCTCAACTACTTTTTGCTCTTCAGCTTCTGGCACTTCTGGTTTCACAACGATCTGAGCGATTTCCATCTCAGCACCAAATGTTGGTCTTTCGTCTTCAGGAATCCTGTTGTAAAATTGTCTAACTTCTTCTGGAGTGATCTCAACCTCTTCTACAATCTTCTGCTGCATTTCGCTTGCCAACTTCTGTACTTTGTTGATCTCGAAAAGCTCTTTTCTAAAGCCTTCCATATCAGATTTCCCGTAAAATTCTAGCATCTTCTTTTCTGAGCCGACCTGACTAACAAAATAATCGATGGTTCTATCTACGTAGCTTCTGATCTCATCATCACTAACGACAATGCTGTCTTGGATGGCGTGATGGGCATAAAGCTTATCTTCCATTAGCTTTCCGAGGAGTTTGCATCGTGTAACATCTGCTGTTGAAACTCCTTGATTCTTGAGTTCAAGGATCGTCTTGTCGACATCAGATTCAAGGATGACGTACTCTCCTACTACGGCTGCAACACCGTCTATCTTTACTCTTTTGAATTCTTTTTTTGTAGTATCAATTACTTTACCCGTTTCTTCCATTACATCTCCAGCGGTCGCTTCATCGGCCGTGGTGGTTTCTTGGGCATACGTAGCCATTGTAAAAAATAGCACAGACAAAAAGGTGCAGGCACGCCTTACTTCATTACTCATATACTTCAAATTGTTTCTTCTTGATCGCATCTTGCAGAATGTCTTTTTCAAACGTTTTTAAATATTCTAATTTCCTTTTATTGATAATGATCTGCTTTATGGTAGGAATCACATATTCTAGAGGAGCGGTATCATTTCTTTTAAGGACATCATTAATGTGCACCAAATATACTCCTAATGAATCTTCTATTTGAAAAAATTGTGATTTTTTTAAGTATTGTTCTTTATTTTCCGAAGTGATAACTGGAAGCCTTTGCATAAGTTGCGATGCCTTTACCCAAACCGAATCATTCAACGAATAGGATTTAAATTGAAGGGCTATCGAATCAAGAAATACTCGATCTTCTGATTCAAAGCTTTTCAGTTTCTGAATGATTTGATCTAAGTTGTAGTTTTCCTTAGCAACATTGATGTATCGCAAACGAACTAATTCTTCATTAAGTCTAAAGTTGTCCTTGTTCTCTTCATAGAATTGACCCATTTCGGCATCTCTCATTACCGTGTCAATCGACCTATTTACAATAGCTTCTTGATAGGATTTGCTATAGATGTCATTCTTGTACTTTTTTACCAACGCATCCAATTGTTGTTGCTTGTCTTCTGGTAAATTTAGCTTGGCCTTGTCCATCAACAACTGTTGTTTGGCCCAATTATTAATGAAGTTGGAAACGGCAAATGCACTGTCTTCCTTTGAAAGACCATCAGTTGCCAATGTTTCAATGTCTTCTTCGTACAAATAGGAATCCCCTGCTCTTGCTATTGGCTCTCGTTCTTCTTCCTTTAAAAAGAACTTACATGAGCTCAAAACCAAAGCAACACCTAATAGTATGTATAGCTTGTTCTTCAACTTTTCTTTCGCTGTTGTCTGATCAGTTTCTTAAGTACTTTCTTATCGACCTTGATATCCTTGCCTTTTCGTAGCTTTTCTACCCAAGTTGATTCGAGATGTTGCTGATAATCATTGATGACTCGGCCTTTGGTCTCTTCAAAAGTTTTCATTCCTGGGGGAATTACCTCATTGACCTTAACTATAAGATAGTCATCTTCTTTGTATATTTCTGAAACGCCTTCTTTGAAGGTAAATTGTTTTGGCAATGCCTGGTGTCCTTCTTCCACCATACCCGCCGTGAATATTACATTAACGATGGCACCGTCATTTACTTGTTCTTTAACCTCTTCCTGTGACAGTCCTTTTTTCAAAAGTGCTTGAACTTTTTTCGCGAACTGTTCTTTTGTGCAGGACGCCACAACAACATCTCCGCGCGTCTTCCAACGGTATTTGTCTTTATTTTGGTCGTAAAAGCGTCGTAATCCAATCGAATCATCTTTTGCGCGGTCCCAAATTTCTTCTTGCATAAGGTCAAAAAGTAGGAGTCCGTCTCTATATTCCTCTACAATCGCGGCAAAATCCTCATGTTCATTCTCTAAATTATCTTGGTAATATCTTAGTAGTTGTGATTCGAAGTATTTTTTGTACAATTTGTCTACCAAAGGCCTGATCGGCACACGCTGACTCTGCAATTTGTATTGTTGAGAGAATATGTAATTGGCAAAGTCCCGATTATACAGTTTTTGGTCTTTAAACTGAACTAGTACACGTCCCAATCCTTCTGGATCTTCAGGACTCTTCCAGGTTTTCTCAAAGAACTTATTGTTTACAATAGTGTAGAAATAATCCAATTCATCAGTCTTCCCAGTTACTCCATATCGTTCTTTCACCTTAGAAACCAACGAAGCATCAATTAGTTTTGCACGATCATCTTTCTTGACTCTATCTTCAAGCTGTATGCGTACTTCATCAAAAGTGCCTACTGGATGCTTTTGAATCAGTTTTACAATGTGCCACCCAAAACTGGTCTTAAATGGTTCTGACACACTCCCTTCTTTCTCTAAAGAGAAGGCCACATTTTCAAATTCGGGAGAACTTATCTTGCCTGTGCCGAATCGCTGCAACTTTCCGCCATTGATGGCCGAATTTCTGTCATCAGAAAATCGTCGCGCCAACAGCTCAAATTTTTCACCTTGTTGTAGTTTGTTATAAATTTCTTTGATCTTTTCTGCCGGATTATTTTCTTCTGACGCTACTTGTCGTTTTGCCAGCATGATATGTGCCACAGTTACTTCACCTAAAGAGTTTCGAACGTCTTCCACCTTTATCACGTGATATCCGAATTGCGTTCTAACAGGCATGGATACTTCGCCTTTTTTAGTATTGTATGCTGTGCTCTCAAAAGGATATACCATTCTAAATACCGAGAAATATCCAAGATTTCCACCATTGGTTTGAGCTGATGGATCTTTCGAATATGCACGAGCTACCACCGCAAAATTCTCACCAGAAAGCACTTTGTCTCTTGCTTCGATAGCTCTGTTATAAGCCTCTAATGTGTCTTTAGGAGCGGCATTTTCATTGACGGGTATCAAGATATGGCTGGCTTTTATTTCTTTCGCCAATCGTTCGTATGCTTCTTTTACCAGAGCATCAGAAACTTGAACGTCTGTCAAGTAGTTCTTGGCAAGCTGATCGCGGTATCCGCTTAGTTCGGTGAGATAGGACTGTTTTTTGTCTAACCCTTTGGCTAAGGCTTGCTTGATCTTCAACTTATAATTGATGAAAAGTTCAAGATATTCTTCCATATCCTTCTGGCTCTCATCTTTTACTAGGTCCAGATTCTTATTGTACACACGTAAAAATTCATCGGTATATACGGGCTCGTTATCAATGGTAAAAAGCACCTTTTTTTCTTGAGCCTGAAGTTGACAAATGGTCAAGAAAAAGAAAATAAATACGAAGTAACGCATCATAGCTTTGAGATTTAGTGGACAAAAATAAGAATTAGCCCATACTTTACAAGTTCTCCTGTTAACGACAAAGATGGAAGAAAAGTGCCTTTAAACGAAAAATGCATCTATTTTTTCCCTAAATACCAGAAAAATAATATATTGCATAGGCCACCTAAAACAACTTGTTTATGATTAGACGTTACCCCCTTCTCTTATCATGGCTCGTCATGTCCTTTTTTGCCTACGGCTATGGGGCTGACAAGCTACAAGATGAATGGAACTTTGCCCCACAAATTTCTTACATCGACATGATCTCTACTGATGACCTGACCCAAGAAGTGGTTCAGGAAAAATTAGTGAAAACTTTTATTCAGAACGGAAAACTGTACATTACAGGACTTAGCAATACTGCTGACATTGAAGTGTATAGCATTCTAGGAAAGAAGTTAGTTGAGCTGAAGAGCATTAAATTAAATCCTACTTTTAGTCAAAATGTCTCCTTGAGCAGAAACAATATGTATATCGTTAGAATTCAGTCCCCAGCTTTTAGCAAAACTTTTAAGGTTATTGCTGGATAGAACAAAATATAATTGATCAATAGTAAAGGCGAACGAAATAACGTTCGCTTTTTTTGTATTTTTAAGTCAACTAACAATAACCTTACCGATATGAAATACACAAACGAAATCATCATAAACTTGCCTCTGGACGAAGTCATCCAGAAACTAGACAATGCAGAAAATATGAAACATTGGCAACGAGGACTTGTTGGATACGAACAGGTAAGCGGTACTCCAGGTGAAGAAGGTGCAAAAATGAAATTGAAGTACGTAACTAAGAAACGTGAGATGGAGCTGGAAGAGACCATTATCAAACGAAACTTTCCTGATGAGTTTCACGCTTCTTACAATACGAAAGGCGTGCACAATATTCAGGAAAACTTTTTCGAAAAGGTTGATGCTAATACGACCAAGTGGACCTCAAAATCTGAATTTCAGTTTTCTAGTTTTCCATTGAAAGTATTTGGATTTCTAATGCCTGGGATGTTTAAAAAGCAATCCCTAAAATTCCTTGTCGATTTTAAAAACTTTGCTGAACAAGGAACCTCTGTAAACGATGCTTAAAGTCAAAATGATCTGGGAGTTTCGAGGCCCTGCAGCCAAGCGAACAGCGATCCATCATGAAATTCATCTGAAAGAGTATATAAAGATTGAAGAAGTGATGTTTGCTGAGACGGGCGTTGAGCATATTTCTGAAATGGCTAGCATTGCCTATTTGATTACCAACGAAAGTGAAATGGAAAAGATCAGACGTGATTTAAAACCTCATCGTGGGCAACGTTATGATGAGAAAAGTTGACATCATTCTCTTTCAACGCTTCTAGAAATATTTAAAATCAGTTAATTATTTGAAAAATATCTTTTTGGTTTTAATGTTTTGTATACTTTTGGGCAAAACATATAAAAACCATGATTAAGAAGAATACTTTCATCGCCGTTATCATCATGTTTGCAAGCACTTTTGGGTTTGCACAGACGAAAGTAGGAACTGTTGACATCAACCTTGTCCTATCGAAAATGACCGAGATGAAACAAGTGCAAGACAATGTACAGGCGTATACAAAAGAACTAGACAGCTCGCTTCAGGTGAAACTGAACGAATACAAGACTTTGGTAGAAGATTACCAAAAAAATGTAGCTAGCTTTGATGACACAACAAAGAAGTCTAAGGAACAAAGCATTGTAACATTAGAGACTGACATTCAAAAGTTTCGTCAAAATGGAGCCACCTTGCTTCAATTGCGACAAGAAGAGCTTATGCGACCGTTATATGAAAAGATAGGCAAGATGGTCGAGCAGGTAGCCAAAGAGATGAACTACACGCAGATTCTTACTTTTGACGGAAATCACTTAGCGTATTACGATATCAATCATGACATTTCTAAGGCTGTCTTAGCCAAGATGGGCATCAAGCTAGAATAGCAATCCCAACATATTTTACATAAAAAAGCCGAGCGTCTGCTCGGCTTTTTTATTTGTGTCATTTATAGAGTCTCACCTATCTACTGTAGTTAGGCGCTTCTTTGGTGATCGTAACATCGTGTGGGTGGCTCTCATGAATTCCTGAAGACGTAATCTTCACAAATCTTCCGGTTTCCTTTAAGGTATCTATGTCCTTAGAACCGCAGTACCCCATTCCTGCACGTAACCCCCCAATAAATTGGTGCATGCTTTCAACCAATTCTCCTTTGTAAGGAACACGTCCAACAATTCCTTCAGGAACTAATTTCTTGATATCATCTTCAACGTCCTGGAAGTAACGGTCTTTGCTTCCTTTTTTCATGGCTTCGACCGATCCCATTCCGCGGTAGGATTTAAACTTTCGTCCTTCATAGATAATGGTCTCACCCGGAGATTCTTTGGTTCCTGCAAGTAACGAACCGAGCATCACGCTATCGGCTCCTGCTGCTATTGCCTTCGGAATGTCTCCAGTATAGCGAATTCCCCCATCGGCAATAACTGGGATGCCAGTTCCTTTTAAGGCTGCTGCAACTTCGAGCACCGCAGAAAACTGTGGAAACCCTACTCCCGCTACTACACGTGTTGTACAAATAGATCCTGGGCCTATTCCAACCTTAACGGCGTCGGCACCATTTTCCACTAAATATTTTGCTGCTTCACCAGTGGCAATGTTTCCTACCACAACTTCAAGGTCTGGAAATTTCTTCTTCACCTCTTTTAGTACGGTTACCACTCCTTTGGTATGTCCGTGCGCCGTGTCGATGATAATCGCATCGATACCAGCATTTACCAAAGCTTCGGCGCGGTCTACCGCATCACCAGTTACACCAAGTGCAGCTGCAACGCGTAACCTTCCGTATTTGTCTTTATTGGCTGTGGGTTTCTGGGTAAGTTTCGTAATATCTCTAAATGTAATCAGTCCGATCAAACGGTTGTTTCCGTTAACCACAGGGAGCTTTTCGATCTTGTTTTCTTGCAATATTCCTTCGGCATCTGCCAGCGAAGTACCTTCCGCAGCGGTCACCAAGTTCTCACTGGTCATTACCTCGACAATCGGACGCTCGTTGTTTTTCTCAAAACGCAGGTCGCGATTCGTAACGATTCCTTTTAAAAAGCCTTCACTATCGACTACTGGAATTCCTCCAATTCTATGCTCTGCCATATTTCGCTTGGCATCAGAAACCTTAGCGGTGAGCGGCAGTGTCACAGGATCAATGATCATTCCGCTTTCAGCACGTTTTACTTTGCGTACTTCATTTGCTTGTTGCTCGATGGTCATGTTCTTATGAAGCACACCTATCCCGCCTTCTCTAGCCATTGCAATGGCCATAGCTGATTCGGTCACCGTATCCATCGCAGCTGATACAATAGGCACGTTGATGTTAATGTTCTTCGTAAATTTTGTTTGGATGTTTACTTCTCTTGGAAGTACTTCGGAATAGGCAGGCACCAAAAGTACGTCGTCGTACGTGAGTCCTTCTCCTACAAATTTGGCTTCGTGAGCAGTCATGTTGCAACTAATTTAATTTCCTAACGGAAGGAATGTTACTTTAAAATTAATTGCATGCAAATATAGGGCTTTTTTGCTCATCATTGCGAAGAAATTAATTTTTCCGGAAGGAATCCCTTTCAAAAGTGAAGGCCAAAGTTTCTCTTGTTTCCCTGAGCAACCCTGGCCTTACTTTCTCAAACACAAAAAATATACTATTGAGAGTTTCTGCTAAAATATTTAGACAAGCTCTCAGTAATATCATAAGCTATTGAACATATAGTCTACTCGTCAATTAGCTTGAAACAAAAGTAGTTGGAAATTGCCTTTTATTAAAGTTTATTTAGATTAAATTTAAATTAATTTTTTACTATATTGGCTATCAGTAAACTAACAATGATGTCCCAAACTTCATTTATGCTTGTGTTGCTGCAGTTTTGCAGTATTATTCTTCTGGTGTACTTGACGAACACAGTGACTCCCAATCCTTGGTTATTCATACAACTTTTTGGTATTGGTATGGCCCTATGGGGTATTTTCGCCATGGGACTTCATAACATTAATACACAACCCGAGGTTAAATCGAGTACGCTGATTCAGCGCGGTCCCTATCGGATTATTAGAAATCCGATGTATTTGGGCATCATACTTTTCTTTCTTCCCATCGTTACCTATGAGAACAAATTGACCGTATGGCTCACTTATTTATTATTGATCTCTGTGATTCTTTATAAAGTGCGTCTAGAAGAAGTATATCTCTATGAAAAGTTTGGTGAAGAGTACCTTGTGTATAAGAAACGTACCTTTAGTTTTATCCCCTACTTATATTGATCAGTGATAGTGATTGAAGATCTTTGAAGCTTCATTATAAGCGCTTTCAAAACTCATCGGACTCAAATTGGTGCTGGCCTTTGCCGCCGTGAAATACGACAACATACGTTCTGTAGGCATGTTTCCTGTAAGTTCATCTTTGGCCATAGGGCATCCTCCAAAACCTTGAATCGCGCCATCAAACCGTCTACAACCTGCTTTATAGGCTGCATCAATCTTTTCGTGCCATTTACTTGGTGTCGTATGCAAATGCGCACCGAATTCGATTTCGGGATAGTTAGGAATCAAATTGGAAAATAAGTAATCGATCACCTCAGGAGTCGAAGAACCAATCGTATCTGACAGTGAAAGTATCTTCACTCCCATCTTGGAGAGTTTCTCGGTCCAGTTCCCTACGATCTCGACATTCCAAGGATCTCCATACGGATTACCAAATCCCATAGAGAGATAAGCTACGACCTCCTTTCTGCTTTTATCAGCAATGTTCAGTATTTCTTGAAGTACTTCAATCGATTGGGCAATGGTCTTATGGGTATTACGCATCTGAAAGTTTTCAGATATTGAAAATGGGTATCCCAAATAGTCAATCTCAGGGTGTTGGCTCGCATCATTGGCACCACGTACATTGGCTACAATCGCCAACAACTTACTTTCAGTTTTTGAGAGGTCAAGATTGGCAAGTACCTGAGCAGTATCAACCATTTGTGGGATGGCCTTCGGAGATACGAAGCTTCCGAAGTCAATCGTATCAAAGCCGCAACGCAACAATGATTGTATGTACTGCACCTTCTTCTCCGTCGGAATAAACAGCTTGATACCTTGCATAGCATCTCGCGGACATTCTATGATCTTGACTTTTTCCATCGAAGCTCAAAGATAGGAAAGTTGTCACATATTTTTAGGGAAAAAGTAATGTCCAAATTGAATCAACCATGCCCAATATCCTAGGACTCCACCTACAAGTCCGCCAAGAATAAATGTAAAGCGATATTTTACAGGAAGAACTCTAAAAATAACGTGAATCGCTATGATCGTTCCGATGAGCGCCATTACCGCCATTAGAATCCACTGATTGTCAAACCAGTATCTTGAAAGTTCATATTCGTCACCGTAAAACTCTGTTTTGCCAAAAAACAAGAACGATCCTACTCCTCCAACAAAGTTAGTCACTTCCCTTAATGCAAAAAGCGCTAAAAACACGCCAACCCAATCCCGAAGAGCAAATTGTTCAACACGTAACTTTCTACGATAAAACAGGATGCAAAGTCCCAAAACAGACGTAAGCATCGTTTGAATTGGACCACCAGCAGTAATCCATAACCCTTCGCTATTTGGAGGTGGTGGATACTTTTCTTGAAACTGCTCTATCAAGGACATATAGCGCTCTTTCTCTTCATATTCTTGATTGTTCATGATGGCCTCTTGATTCCTTTCGAAGATGACATCCATTTCTTTATAAAGTGGGTCTTCGCGTTCTTCGGCATTGTAGTAGGTCATTGAATCATGAAACAGCTTTGTGTCGTATCCGTATAGTTTTGCCACTGCAATATGCCCGTATTCGTGACTTAGTGTTCCTATTATGGTGAAAGCGATAAAGGCCAGCATAACCCATAAAAAAGTGCGAGGTAAGAAATTAAATGTGATAAGCTGTTTCAACATATTTATTTTTCAGAAATTAGGATGAAAACGGCAATACCGATGAAAACAATAATTTGTAACCATTTTAGGAAGACTCCTACCCCATCATGTTTTTTTATATAGTTTGAAATGGCACCCGCCAGCAGCGCTATCAATCCAAAGACCAAGAATGCTTGTAGCATAAAAAGAACACCTAACACATAAAACTGGGTCACATGCGATAATGAATCACTAAACAAGAATCCGGGAAAAAAGGCCAAGAAGAAAATGGAAACTTTAGGATTGAGCACATTCATCCAAAATCCTTGCTTAAATAATGACCACAGACCTTTTTTTTGAACACCATCTTCTGTGAATTGTACGCTACCATCACTTTTAAAAACTTTATACGCCAAGTACAATAGATACAGGGCTCCCAATAATTTAATGATGAAGAAGAGCGTATCGCTTTGTTTGATGATTGCCGAGACTCCAAAAGCAACCAATGTTGTATGCACTAACACACCACTGACCAAACCAGCAGTAGTTACAATTCCGTACTTTTTTCCATTGGTGATGCTCTGCATCAATACGTAAATATTGTCTGGTCCCGGAGATATTGCCAAAGCCATAGAAGCTAAGGTAAACGATAGTAAGATTTCGTAGTTCAAATAAGTGGTTGTTTAGAAATGATCATTAAATCTAGCAACTATTTGTGAAAAATTTCAAATTCTATGTAAGGAATATTTATAAGTCTCGACAACTCCTAAAATCAAATCAACATATTCATAACAACAACTACTACATCATGAAAAATTTTATCACCCCTTTTGCCAAGAAATGCCTTCTTAGTGTTGGCGTTGCTCTTGGCTTTTCTTTATTTGTAAATGCGCAAGGAACTGCTAGCTATACCATTAGGTTTGATAGCACCTGGAGTCCAACCACTCATCCTGCCGCAAGCTTCCCAGGAAGTGCCCACTGGTCAGACCTTGTAGGTGCTACACACAATAGCAGCGTCACTTTTGTCGCAGCAGGACAACTTGCATCTCCTGGCATTGAAAATGTTGCCGAATTAGGTAGCAACGGTGTGTTTAATAGTGAAGTAAATGCGGCTATCACTGCTGGTACTGCCGACCAATGGATCCAGCAAGGATTTTCTCCTTTTGCAGCCATCAGTAGTGCTTCTGTCACTGTTACGGTAAGTACTGACTATCCATTGATATCGCTTGCTTCAATGATTGCACCAAGCCCTGATTGGATGATCTATGTAAATAGTGTTTCTGTATTAGACGGTAGCGGAAATTGGATCCCTTCGATCAGTTTGACTCTATATCCGCAGGATGCGGGCACCGAGGAAGGCAACACCTATATACTCGGTAATCCTGCTAGCTCACCGCATGTTCCGATCTTTAGTCGTCAAAACGTGGCTCCTTTCAGTAATTTACCTGTTGGGACAATGACCATAACGCTTAACTCAGTGCTTAGTGTTGATGACCAGTCTTTGAGTAATGCCATCAACGTTTTCCCTAATCCAAGTAAGGGTAAGGTGACTATCGATAACCGAGGTGATATTGGTCTTGAGTCTGCCGAGTTATACTCTGTATTGGGTGACCAAGTAGCTTCGTTTGATCTTACGAGACAAACTGAAAAGCCTACACTTGACCTAGCATCTTTAGGCTCTGGAATTTACTTTTTACAACTGCGATCTTCTAAAGGCCAGCAGGCCACCCGAAAGATCGTTATCGAATAGATATAATAAAAACATTATAAAAAAAACGCTCGTTGGCAATTACCGACGAGCGTTTTTATTTATTACACCTATTCGTTTCATAAAAAAGCCTAAATTAGAGTGTGTGTAATCGTGTAAACAATCCTGAATGCTTTCGAAAGAAATTAAACAACAATACCGTTCTGACCTCTTTAAACACTTAGATGGCATTGTAACGGCTCCGACCGCCTATTCCCTCTTGCAAAATAATATACTGGATCATTTGTTAACCGTTGGACCAATTTCCCTGCATTCTCTATCGCAGAAGTTCAAGGCCAACGAGGGTTATTTTAATGTGGCACTCAGGATCCTTGCCTCTCAGGGATGGGTTGACTACGACGTCAACAACAAAAAAGATGAGATCATCATTAACTCAAATGACCTCACTGCGTTAGCGATCAAATATATTCCGTTATACAAAGATGTGGTGCATCTTATGAAGTTTTCAGAGAACTTCCACCCTAGAAAATTTGAAAAAGAGCCTTTTTTGGTGTTGAATAGTATCTTCGAAAAATACAGAGATGGTTATGGCATTACGCCTTCCGAAGAAAATAAAGAGCGAACGATTCAAGAGCAAGTCTTAAAACATATCGAAGGAATATTGGTAGGACCAACTACTGTATTATTGGGTATGGGAGGTATGTTTCACAAGTATTTTATGGAGGCTTCCTTTAAGCCCGAAGAATATCATAAAGACCCTGATAGTTTCGAAAAGATCCTTGATTTTTTAAGTCATCTGCAATGGTTTACCAAACGTAATGGTACGTATCAATTTACAGATAAGGGATTGTTCTTTGCAAAGCGAGCCAGCGCCTATGGCGTTACGGTCTCATATATTCCTACGTTGAGAAAATTGGATGACCTCATTTTTGGAAATCCTAACGTGTTACGAGAAATTCCGGAGCGAGCCGATGAAATACATGTTGACCGTGAGATGAACGTTTGGGGAAGTGGTGGTGCTCATGCCGCCTATTTTAAGAAGATCGATGAAATCATCATCGACATATTCAATAGCGAACCCATAGAAGAACAACCAAAGGGCATTCTTGATATGGGATGCGGTAATGGTGCTTTTTTGATCCACTTATTCGACCTTATTGAAAAACGTACCAAACGTGGACAGGTGCTAGAGGAACATCCTCTATTTCTTGTTGGTGTAGACTATAACGAAACAGCACTCAAAGTGACAAGAGGCAATATAATCCAGGCCGATATTTGGGCTAAGGTGATTTGGGGTGATATTGGAGACCCCGCCCAACTAAACCAAGATCTAAAGGATCATTATAATATTAATCTGAAAGAATTGCTTAACGTACGAACATTCTTAGACCACAACCGCATCTGGGAAACCCCAAAAGAAGGAGGCAACGTGTCAAGCAAATCATCTGGTGCCTTTGCCCATCGTGGTGTGAGAGTCTCAAATAATCTGGTCGAACAAAACCTGCAAGAACACCTTGAAAAATGGAAACCGTATGTAGATACTTTTGGCCTTCTGGTCATTGAACTTCATACCATTCCTCCTGCTCTAACGGCTACTAACCTTGGTAAAACTGCAGCAACAGCCTATGATGCCACGCATGGCTATTCGGATCAATACATCGTTGAGGAATCTGTGTTTCTTGAGGTCGCCAAACGCGCCGGACTTCATGCACACCCAAAACACAGCATTCGATTTCCAAACTCTGAATTAGCTACCGTAAGTATCAATTTATTAAAGGGATGATCTTATGCTTTCTGTGAGAGAAATGGTGGTAGAAGATGTTCCGTTAGTTGCAGACTATTGGTTTGGATCTACCGACGAACACTTAATTGGTATGGGTGTAGACCTTAGCAAGATGCCCTCGCGAACTGATATGACCGCTTGGTTGTTAGAGCAACTCAACAGACCTATAGAGGTACGCGATTCGTATGCTTTGATATGGGAGCAGGATCAACAGGCAATCGGTCACTCGAATGTGAACCAAATTGTTTTGGGTCAACAAGCTTTTATGCACCTACACCTCTGGAACAATGCACAACGAAAGAAAGGCATGGGTACAGAATTGGTGAAGTTAGGACTGCCGTTTTTCTTCGAACGATTAAAGCTACAAGCCTTGTTTTGTGAACCTTATGCTTTAAATCCAGCACCAAATAAAACACTGGCCAAAATAGGGTTCGCCTTCATTAAAAAACACATTACAACTCCCGGTTCGCTCAATTTTGAACAACCCGTAAACCAGTGGCGTTTGACACGTTCTCAATTCGAAAAAATCTCATTGTAATAGTACTTTCCGCATTGTTCGAAATGCCCTATATTTGCGACGCCCAACTCAATAACTAAACGAAACCTAGTTCCCCTTCATGAAAAAATACCTGAGCTACCTATGGCCGATCACCAAAGGTCATAACTCTTCTATCAATGGCACTTTAGAACTCACTTGGATCAACGGAAAAAAAGTATTGGACAGCAAAAATGCAAACTACTCATACGGTAATTTGCAAGCCGTGCTCTCATACGGAATTGGTAAGATCGACCTCAAAAATGTATCGAATGTCCTATTGCTTGGTATGGGCGGCGGAAGCGTCATTAAAACCTTGAGAGAAGATCATAACTTTCATGGTAAGCTCACTGCCGTTGAGATCGACCCTATAGTCGTCGACATCGCATGTAATGAGTTTGGTGTTTGCCCAGACAAGCAGCTTTCTGTTGTTTGCGAAGATGCGTTGCAATTTGTCGCGCACAACAAGGAACAGTTTGACTTGGTCATTATTGACATTTTTATTGATACGGAAGTACCCTCCTCTTTTTATGCGGAAAGTTTCTGGGAACAGATAATAGCAGCGGTAACTTTAGATGGAACCGTACTCTTCAATGCTGGCATCAACGGAAATGGTTCTCGCCACACGGAAGCCATTGTGACTCGTTTCAAGACACTCATGAACTTCTCTGTCTATGATGACGTACAAGGTTTCAACACACTATTGATAGGAAAGAAAATCACTGAGCCCGTTCTCAGAGAAGCTCTTATTTAAGACGATTCTTAGCTTCGATCCATTTGGCCATATACTTTGTGCTTTGCAAGGTATGGTGACGTAACATGGCCCCAGTAAAGTTCAATTCTCTATGGGTTTGAAACTGCTCGAACGTTTCGGTTATTTTGCGCATCAGCTCTGCCTTATGGTACGATTCATCAAATAACTGTTTTACAATGGTAACACCATTGGTCTGCGCCAATGACCAATCCGACTTCTCCCTGTACAATCTAATGGCTTGATCCGCTATTTCGTTCGGGTCGTCACTCACAAAGCCACCCCAGGGTAGATTGTCATGCATGCCTTCAGCACCAATACTTGTAGTTACATTGGGTGTGCCTGCCTGCATGGCTGAAAGCAATTTTCCTTTGAGGCCTGCCCCAAATCGTAACGGTGCTAGGCAAACTCGAGCCTGTTTCATAACAATTGACACGTCTTCGGTCCAGCCCTTGACCAAGAAGCCCTGCTTCGGGTTATGCAACTGCTGAACGGCTTGTGTCACATAAGCTCCGTAGATATGCAATTCGGCGTTGGGAAGTTGTTTCCGTATTAACGGCCAAACATCTTTCTTCAAGTATTTCACACTGTCTACATTGGGCGCGTGTAAAAAGTTTCCGATAGTGACAAAATGAGCTCGTTCTTCGAATGTGGGCCACTGCTGCATATCTTCCTCTAAAACATTCGGAACCATGAAAGGTAGATAGTGTAATTGCCTTTCTCCTATTTTGAATAGGTCTTGTAGTAACTTTAATTCTACTTTAGAAATGACCAATGACAGGTCACATCTGTAAATACTGGCTATTTCGCGCTTAGCTAAGTCACTATTCAATAGGTCTTCAGACCGAAAGGTCTGTCCCGCTTTAAATGCCCCATGTCGCACTTTACGAAGGCAATGCAAATCTTCCATGTCCAGCAATTGCAATGCCGATGGACACTGTGCTGTTACTCGCCAACCAAATTGTTCTTCCATCATGAATCGATCAAACATGACCACAGTGGGCTGTAACTCTTTCACAAATGTGTCGAAACTTTCACTGTTGAGTTCAATAATGGTAGCGTTGACTCCTAAACCAACCAGATTGGCGGGATGCTCCCCTTCTGCTGCCGGACTCGCAAAAGTAACTTCATAGCCTGTTTTTAGGAAGAGGTGTATCAATTGCATCATACGACTTCCTGCAGCCGTAGCCGTAGGTTCGGGCCAAACATAGCCGATGATCAAAAGATGTTGTTGTGAATTTTGCATTCTGTGATTTTGCGGTTGAAAATCTACGAAAAACCCAGCAAACTGAGGTAACAAAAATTCTGAAGTATTGATATAAAGGCGTATAACTTAATACTTAGAAATCATGAGAACCTTATTCATTATCATTTTCGTAGTTGCTTCACTGCAAAACGTGAGAGCACAAATTGAGCCCTCGATATACGTTGGTATTTCGAGCATTGATACCAAAGAAAGTCAACAAGTACCTGTTCCTTCTTTACAAGCGTTCAACAATGACCTAGTCAACAATGCCGCATTGTTTAACGCACTATCAGAACAATTGGGCGGCCAACCATTAGGAGTCCAAGAATTTAGTGAAGGTACCCTTTCAAACGGCCTAAGCTATCAACTTCAGTTAGACTACGCCTTTAACCGTAATTGGGGCACCTATGCCAATCTGGGATATCGTAGAAACAAATACAAATCACGCTTTTCATTGGCCCATTTTGATGTTGAGAACAATAGTGAGGCCTTGGCCAATGGTCAACTTTCTTCAAATCGAAACCAGTACCAAGCAAGTCTAGGTGTGTTTTATAAATTTAGTGGAAATGTTCCCATTACATTAAGAGTGGCTGGTGTTCTTCAGTATAGTTCTTATTCTGAGCTAACTGCTAAAGTGGGAAATACAAGTTGGAAAGCCGCTTCTGAAGATTCGTTTACAGCAGTCGGACTTCGAGTTACTCCTGAAGTGACCGTGTTACGATCCAATAGCATTCGACTATCTGTAGCTCCTGATCTTGTGGTAACTCGTCACGACAGTGAACTTTTCAGTCAGATTGGTGGATACATAGGTATTACTTTTGCAAAGAAGAAGAAGCAACGTCCAAATGATGTGTTGACCCAAGTTGCCAAGGATGATGATTCGAAAGATGAAGACGAGGAAGAAGAAAGCGAAGAACTACGTGAGTTAAGAGCACGACTTGCTGCGTTGGGCGATTGTGAAGACATTGCTCAAGAGCAAAGCGATTTAATGAAAGAGCTAAAACGAAAGTATCTTAATCTAAGAGCCATTTCTTCAGAGATCACCTTAGATGATGACAACAATATCAAGATCAAATTTACTGGCATTATCGATGGTGAGTTCGACCGATTGAATACAAGAGCCAATAAACAGAAGGTCAAGGAAACAAGAACAGATCTTGAAGATGCTAACAGACGCTATAAAGAATGTCTGGAAGAAATGGAGAATTTACAACAACAAATTAAAGACGCTACCAATGACAAAGGTTAATTCAAAAAGATCTGGAGCACTATGCTTCAGATCTTTCTATAAGACGTTTATTGATATTCTTGATCAGCGCTGGTCCCTCATAGATGAAACCTGTATAAAGCTGTACCAGATCGGCACCAGCTTCCAACTTTTCAATCGCATCATCTGCGCTATGGATCCCCCCTACGCCGATGATTGGGAATGCTTTATTACTGTTTTGAGCCAAGAATCTGATTACCTCAGTGCTTCTGTTGGTCACAGGTTTTCCGCTTAAACCGCCCATTTCTTTGGCTAGATTTTCAGGAGAGTTGAGTCCGCTGCGATCGATCGTGGTATTCGTTGCGATCACCCCATCGATTGCCGAGTCTTTCACAATTGTGATGATGTCTAACAACTGCTCGTCAGTTAGATCGGGAGCAATCTTTAGAAGTATCGGTTTTTGCTTTGAACGCTTTGCATTTTCCCCTTTAAGCGTCATTAAAAGCTTGGTCAGCGGTTCCTTGTCTTGTAACTCGCGTAGTCCAGGTGTATTAGGTGAACTCACGTTGACCACAAAATAGTCTACATGATCAAACAGTGCATTAAAACACAAGATGTAATCTTTCACGGCCTCATCGTTTGGGGTTACTTTGTTCTTCCCGATGTTTCCACCGATCATAACATCCTTGTTCTTTTTTAGCCGTTCGACCGCTTCTTCGACACCACCGTTGTTGAACCCCATTCGGTTAATGATGGCTTGGTCTGCTTTTAATCGGAAAAGTCGTTGCTTTGGATTTCCTGCTTGCGGTTTAGGTGTAAGCGTTCCGATCTCAATGAAACCAAATCCGAAGTTAGCCAACTCGTTGAAGAGCTTCGCATCCTTATCAAAACCAGCAGCCAATCCTACAGGGTTCTCGAAGGTTAAGCCAAACAGTTCTCGCTTTAAAGCTGGGTGCTTTACGGCATAAACACTTCTGAAAATCGCCGACAACCCAGGTATGCGACATAAAAACCGAACTAAGGAAAATGTGAAATGGTGTACTTTCTCAGGGTCGAACTGAAAAAGGATCGGTCGTAAAAAATACTTGTACATTAGTTGTGTTTAGAAGTTTGGCAAAATTACTTCAATTTCGAAGAAGAAAAAAGTCTGAATCAAAGGTCGTTATCCACAACATTTAAATTTTGTAAAGAAGGAAGATTTTGATCGTCGAAATGCCTATTTTTACTTCGCAATAGCATTTTGGAACAGACCTGATCCTTCTGGGACATTCCATGCTAAGACAAATATCAACTTCGAAAAAAATACTACATGATCAGCAAACAACATATCATGGACCGTTTTATCGGTTATGTGAAGATCGACACCGAATCAGACCCGAACAGCAATACGACTCCCAGCTCTGAAAAGCAATGGGACTTGGCCAATAAATTGGCTGACGAACTAAAGGCTATCGGAATGGAGGACGTCACTATCGACGAAAACGCTTATATCATGGCAACACTTCCTAGCAACGTTGACTATGATGTCCCAACCATCGGTTTTGTGTCGCATTTTGACACCACTCCTGATTTTACGGGTGCCAATGTAAATCCGCAGATCATCGAGTCGTATGATGGTTCTGATATCGTATTGAATGAAGAAGAAAATATTGTGCTTTCTCCTGATTATTTTGAAGATCTTTTGTTGTACAAAGGGCAAACGTTGATCACAACTGACGGTACGACCCTCTTGGGTGCCGACGACAAGGCAGGTATCGCTGAGATCGTCAGTGCTATGGAATACTTGATTCAACATCCTGAGATCAAACACGGAAAAATCCGTGTTGGGTTTACGCCTGACGAAGAGATCGGTCGTGGAGCACATAAGTTTGATGTAAGGAAGTTTGGAGCTGATTGGGCGTATACGATGGATGGCAGTCAAATCGGTGAATTAGAATATGAAAACTTCAATGCGGCTGGTGCCAAGGTGAAAATAAACGGAAAAATTGTGCATCCCGGATATGCCAAAGGAAAGATGGTAAATTCGATGTTGATCGCCAATGAGTTTATCGCTGCACTGCCAAAAAACGAAATTCCGCAAGAAACCGAAGGTTATGAAGGATTCTTTCACCTCTACTCGATCGAGGGTGAAGTTGAAGAGACCCGTATGGAATACATCATTCGAGATCATGATCGCAAGTTGTTTGAAGGTCGAAAAGAGCTCATGACAAAAATCGCCAACGACATGAACACCAAATATGGAAAAGAAGTGATCGAATTAGAGATCAAAGACCAATACTACAACATGCGTGAAAAGGTAGAGCCCGTAATGCACATTGTAGATATTGCTGAGGAAGCCATGAAACAACTGGGCATCAAACCATTGATCAAAGCGATTCGAGGTGGTACAGATGGTTCGCAATTAAGTTATATGGGGCTCCCTTGTCCTAACATCTTTGCTGGTGGACATAATTTTCACGGCCGCTATGAATACGTGCCTGTTGAGAGCATGCAAAAAGCCGTGGAGGTCATTGTAAAGATCGCTGAGCTTACCACAAACGTGGCCAAGTTTGCGAATAAGGAATAGTTAAAACATTAAAATTCAAACCTGTGGAACGGATAATAACGCAACTGGCAAAAAACAAAGAAGTCTTCCGCAATTTGTTATCCAACGTTTCCGAAGAACAACAACTTTGGCGACCCGCTCCTGAGAAATGGTGCTTATTAGAGATCGTTTGTCATCTATATGACGAAGAACTTGATGACTTTCGGTTTCGGGTGAAGTGGTGCCTGGAACGGCCTGGAGAACCCGCTCCTCGCTTTGATCAAATCGCTTGGGTTACTGAGCGTAAATACATGGAACAAGACTATCATGAGATGCTTGGCAAGTTTCTTGAAGTGCGGGATGCTTCGGTTGCGTGGCTTAGGTCATTGAAAGACGCTCCTTGGCAAAATTCCTTTCAACACAAACGCTTCGGAGAGATGTCTGCCGAACTTTTTCTTCGTAACTGGTTGGCTCATGATTATCTTCATATGCGTCAAATACTGCGATATCGATTCGGCATATTAGATAATGAAGGTGGATCATTAGATTACGCTGGTCGCTGGTAATTTGATATCTTTATGTTTTCCTAACCTAAACCACGGTAACATGGCCATGAAACGATACAAGTCGGTTGATGCCTATATCAACGACCAAGACCAATGGAAAGACGAGCTTATTCGCTTGCGAGAGATCTTTCATACTACAGAATTCGAAGAGACCTTAAAATGGAGTATCCCAACGTATACCATCAATGGGAAGAACGTTGCCGGCATGGCAGCCTTCAAGAATTACTTCGGGATTTGGTTTTTTCAAGGAGTGTTCTTGCGCGATGAAAAGAACGTTCTTATCAATGCTCAAGAAGAGAAGACTGTGGCCATGCGACAATGGCGTTTTTCTTCAATGGATGAGATCGATGAAAAATTGATAAAGGCGTACTTGGCCGAAGCCATCCAAAACCAAAAAGATGGAAAGGAAGTAAAACCGCAGAAAAAACCGTTGGTAATCCCTGAGCAATTGCAGGCGGCTCTAGATAAAGACGCAAGCCTTAGTAAGGCTTTTGAGAAGTTCTCATTATCACACAAGCGTGAGTATGCCGATTATATAAATGAGGCCAAACGAGAAGACACCAAGCAACGCAGACTGGAGAAGATCATTCCGATGATATTGGAGTCGGTTGGACTCAATGATAAGTATAGATAAATAAAAAAGGCCCGATGAACATCGGGCCTTTTTTATAGGAAAAGAGAATCTTATTTCTTTGCCGTTGCTGGGGCATTTAGCTTTTGAGACATCTCCATAGAGATAGCAGAGCGATCAAACTTGATCTTTCCGGCCATGGTCTCAATAACGCAGGTATTATCTTTGTCGTTCAATTCTAATACCTTTCCATGCATCCCACTCTTAGTGATCACACGATCACCACGTTTGAGTTCGTTAGCAAATTTTTTCTCTCTTTTTTGTCTTCGTTGCGCTGGTATGACCATAAAGAAAATGATCACTACCATCATTAGCAAAAGAGGTGCTAAACTAGTTCCATCCATTACTGACCTGCTTGTTGTTGTGCAGCTTTTGCTTTAGCGGCACGTTCGTCTCTTTGCTTTTGCTTTTCTGGATCTGGAGTTACGAACGCCTTGATCTTGATGATCTCTCTTCCGGTCTCAGTGTTCGCCGTGATCGTCACATTCTTTTGTTGCTGGTTTGGCTTACCTGCCGAGTTGAACTTCACTTTCATCTCTCCAGAATCTCCTGGGTTGATCACTTTGTCCTTAGGGTACTGAGGCACTGTACATCCGCAGCTTCCTTTAGCATTTACGATGGTCAATGGAGCATTTCCTGTATTGGTAAACTTAAAAACAGTTTCAACAATGTCTCCTTCGCTGATCGTACCAAAATCGTGCTCGGCATTCTCAAAGGTCATTACCGGAAACTTCTTGGCAGCTTCATCTCTTTCTGAGGCAGCAGCCACGTTTTCAGATTTGATCTTACTAGTAGCATCTTCCTTACAAGATACAAATGCCAAGGTAACGGCTGCTAAAACTAAAATTCCTTTTTTCATCTGTTAATGTTTATTGTTTTTTTGGGTATTCGTGAAACAAACTTTCTCATTTCTGCAACCAACGCTGCACAGTCTATTTCGTTATTTTCTATTTAATCGGTTAAAAATACTAATATTTCTGTTACATCAAACCACGACCGGACTTATTTAACGAATTATTAGTTTGATACTCCTTGACCAACTTGTCCAAGATTCCGTTGATAAAAATGCTACTCTTTGGAGTTGAGTATTCTTTTGCGATCTCTAAATACTCGTTAATGGTCACCTTGACGGGGATGGATGGAAACTTCAAAAATTCGCAAATGGCCATCTTTAAAAGTACCATGTCTACATCGGCAATACGTTCTTTGTCCCAATTGGGGGTCTTGCCTTCTATCTCTTTCAAGAGGTCGTCTTGATTGAGTACCGTTTTGGTGAACAATTCTTTTGCGTATACCTTGTCGTCTAGGTCTTTATAGAGCTTGGGCAAGAAGAAAGTCTCATCAGAATTTGGCTTCACCTGCTTCAAGGTTTTGATGACCATGTGATTCACCACTGGAAGGTCATCTAACCAAGTAAGTCTTTCGTCCTCTAAGTAATCGTACAGCTTATCGTTGGGCGCAATGATCTCTCTAAAGATCTTGATCAAAAAGTTTCGATCCTGCTTAAACGCATCTACCGGATCATTCATATACTCCTGATATGCTTCACTCTTTAAGATCTCATCTAAAAGCAAATTGACATATTCATCACTGTCTTTCCAATTGCTAAGTTTGCGTTTCTCGAGTTGTTCTTGAAGTTCGGTGTTGATCCTTAGGATCTGCAACAGTCGATTCTCGACGAATCTCTTGTTGGGTTGTTTCTCTTCGGCAGTTGCGAGGTACTTTTTCTGCGATTTGTTTAGATGTTCTTCTGCAGCTTTGTTTATGCATACAAACAGGTCGAGCATGATTAAGTATAAACTGTACATGTTCTCTACACTGTTGTTGATGAATTTGACCTCTTTGTCTAAATTGTCATCATGAGACTGAGTAAATGCATATATGGATTGCATTACCTTAACACGAATATGTCGTCTTGTTAGCATCTAAAAGAACTTTTTGTCATTAAAGAAAAGGGGCGAAAGTGTGCCACTAACGCCCCGCAAAAATAAAACTATTTTAAATACCGACTACGAATTCTGCTCTTTTTTTCTTGCATCAATTCTGCCTTGTGCAATATTAAGTGCAGCTTCGTGTGTTGTAGTTCCCTTCGTCTCTGAATGTGCAAAAATCTCTAAGGTTGTATTGTAGATATTTTCGGTCTTTGCGATGATCTCATCTTTTCCGTAACCTTCTAACTCTGCGTATACGTTTATGATTCCACCTGCGTTGATCAAGAAATCTGGCGCATAGGCAATCCCTCTATCCTTGAGAAGTGCTCCGTGCTTAACTTCATCAGCCAACTGGTTGTTGGCAGCACCGGCTACAATACTTGCTTGTAACTTATGGATCGTATCATCGTTGATCGTTGCTCCGAGTGCACATGGTGCGTAGATATCCATTGACGTTCCGTATAGGTCATTCCCTGTAAAGATGGTTGCACCATATTTTTGGCTAACCGCTTGCAATCTCTCTTCGTTGATATCGGCAATGATCACATTGGCTCCTTCTTTGGTCAGGTGTTCTACCAATGATTCTCCTACATGGCCAATTCCTTGTACCACTACTTTCTTTCCTTCTAGGTCATCAGACCCATATTGATATTTTGCGGCTGCCTTCATCCCCATATAAACACCATATGCGGTAATTGGTGATGGGTTTCCTGCACCTCCCTTGGCTTCCGATATACCGGTAACATGCGGCGTGACTTCTCTTACTAGATCCATGTCGGCTGTTTCCATCCCAACATCCTCGGCAGTGATATATTTTCCGCCCAAAGAGTGAACAAACTCACCAAAGCGCTTCATCAATTCAGGGTTCTTCTGTGTTTTGGCATCTCCAATGATCACAGCCTTTCCTCCTCCTAAATTCAATCCTGTGATGGCAGACTTATAGGTCATCCCTCTTGATAGACGCAGCACATCATTGAGCGCTTCCCATTCGTTTGCATATTGCCACATTCTCGTACCTCCTAATGCGGGTCCAAGTACTGTGTTATGAATACCGATTATTGCTTTTAAACCTGTATCTTTGTCTTGACAAAATACAACCTGCTCGTGATCGTTAAATGAATGTTGTCCGAAGACGGGATCTAGCTTTTTAAGGGTATCGGGTTTTACTACATCTGATATCATGGCAAAGAATGAAATTTTGAATAATTAATAAAATCAACGAGCAAAAATAACGGATAATTCAATTTTTGCAAATTAAAACGGTGTTAAAATGAGGATTTCTCAACGTTAAAATCCGTATAATTGACCAATGAAAGAGTTACAATATCTCAATAAATACTTCGTAAAATATAAATATCGCTTCTTGATCGGTATCCTGATCACGATCATCGCAAGGATCTTTGCACTCTTTGCTCCAAGGCTCATCGGAAACTCCCTGACCATCGTACAGAAGTACATCGACAAGGAGATCCTGGAAATCGCTCTAGTGCGAAAGGAGCTTTTGATCAATATCTTGATCATCATAGGGGCTTCGTTGGTGGCTGGTTTCTTTACTTTTTTAATGCGGCAAACGATCATCAACATGTCTCGCTTTGTTGAGTTTGATCTTAAGAATGAAGTTTTTGAGCAGTACGAACGACTCTCGCTCAACTTCTACAAAAAGAACCGCACTGGTGACCTTATGAATAGAATCAGCGAAGATGTAGGTAAGGTGCGTATGTACGTTGGGCCCGCCATTATGTATAGCATTAACACGCTATCGTTGTTCGTGGTGGTGATCACTTATATGGTAAGCGTAGCGCCCACCTTGACAATGTATACGGTGCTTCCATTGCCTATTCTCTCTGTAGCCATCTATAAGCTTAGTAAGGCCATTCATAAACGAAGTACGGTTGTACAGCAATACCTTTCAAAACTTTCGACATTTACGCAAGAGTCTTTCTCAGGAATCTCTGTGATCAAAGCGTATGGAATCGCTCCTCGTGTCGAGACTGATTTTGATCAACTCTCAAACGACAGCAAGAAAAAGAATATGGATCTGGTTAAGGTGCAAGCATGGTTTTTTCCGATGATGATCCTTTTGATCGGGGCTAGTAACTTACTCGTTATTTATATAGGCGGAAGCCAATATATAAACGAAAAAATTGAGATCGGAGTTTTGGCTGAGTTCATTATCTATGTAAACATGCTCACTTGGCCGGTAGCCACCGTCGGATGGGTTACCTCTATCGTACAACAGGCGGAAGCATCGCAGAAGCGTATCAACGAGTTCTTGAAAGTAAAACCAGAGATCAAGAACAATGTAGAGGAAAGTACTCGCGTTGAAGGGGCCATCGAATTTGACAATGTTCATTTTGTATACGACGACACCAATATCGAAGCGTTAAAAGGAGTTTCCTTCAAGATATCTAAAGGTGAATCTTTAGCGATCATTGGCAAGACCGGTTCTGGAAAATCGACCATTTTAAATCTCATCGGAAGACTCTACGATGTGACCGATGGAACCATAAAAGTTGATGGCACACCTATTGAAAAGGTAAATCTATATGATTTAAGAAATGCCATCGGAATTGTTCCTCAGGATGCATTCTTGTTCTCTGATAGCATCAAGAACAATATTAAGTTTGGTAAGGAAGACGCCACCGATGACGAAGTCGTTGAGGCAGCAAAGAATGCGGCAGTTCATAAAAACATTATTGCGTTCAACAAAGAATACGAAACCGTTTTGGGCGAACGCGGCATCACACTTTCAGGAGGTCAAAAGCAGCGTGTCTCGATTGCCAGAGCCATTATCAAAGACCCAAAAATACTGTTGCTAGACGACTGTCTTTCTGCCGTCGATACCGAGACCGAAGAAGAAATATTGAGCAACCTCGAAAAGGTCTCTGCAAACAAGACAACCATCATCGTTAGTCACCGTATTTCTTCTGCCAAAAATGCCCATAAAATACTGGTGCTCGACGATGGCAAGATTATCCAGCAAGGTACTCATGATCAATTAATTGAGGGCGAAGGCTACTACAAAGAGCTGTATCTGAAACAACTCTCAGAAAAAGAATTATAGATTTTGTTGGTTGGTTAAGTTTTTTTTTCCAAATTTGGTCGTCATTTAACAACAACAACCAAAATTTTAGAACGTAGGGATCATGAGTGAAAAAGAATTACTAGAGAAAGAGGAAATTTTCTCAAAAGTATTACGAGCTGGACGAAGAACTTATTTCTTCGATGTTAGAGAAACCAAAGCAGGAGATTATTACTTAACCATTACCGAAAGTAAGAAGTTCACCAACGAGGATGGATCTTTCCATTACAAAAAACACAAGATTTACCTCTACAAAGAAGATTTCGAGGCATTTAGAGACATTCTCGGGGAGATGACAGATTACGTCATCGAAGAGAAAGGCCTAGAAGTGATCAGTGAGCGTCACCAAAGAGATTTCAAAAAGGAATACTCACCTGTGAATGGATCTGAAAACAGCGCAACAGAAAGTTTCACCGATGTTAGTTTCGATGATATCTAGAAATTAACATTTTTCAAAACATAAAACCGCCTCTTATCGAGGCGGTTTTTTTTATATTTACTCTTCAACTAAAATCGTAACCGATGAAAAAGATCTTATCATTGCTTTTTTTATTTTTCGGAATAGCGCAAGCGCAAGAAAAAATCAACCTCTCATACTATCTTCCTGACAATGTAACTTACGACCAAAACATCCCAACTCCTGAAAGCGTTTTAGGCTTTCAAGTAGGAAAATGGCATGTGACGCATGATAAGCTGGCTGAGTATATGAAAGCTCTGGCCAAAGCATCTGATAGGATCACCATCGAAGATCGCGGAAATACGTTTGAAGACCGTCCGTTGCTTCTCTTGACCATCACGTCTCCTCAAAACCATCAGCGTTTGGAGTCGATTCGCCAAGACCATATTAAACTTACGGAAACTGGAAGTAATTCACTTAATGTGAATAACATGCCCATTGTTGTATATGAAGGGTTTTCAATACATGGTAACGAATCTAGTGGGTCAAATGCTGCGATTCTGGCAGCCTATCACCTGGCTGCTGCCCAAGGTCCACAAATTGATGAACTACTTAACGACACGGTCATTCTTTTAGACCCCTGTCTTAATCCTGATGGATTGCAACGATTCTCGTACTGGGCCAATACCAATAAAAGTGAAAACCTCAACCCGGATACTAACGACCGTGAGTTTCATGAAGTATGGCCTGGCGGAAGAACCAATCACTACTGGTTCGACATGAATCGTGATTGGCTTCCTGTACAATTGCCAGAATCTAGAGCACGTATCGAAAGCTTTCATAAATGGATGCCCAACATTCTCACAGACCACCATGAGATGGGTAGTAATTCGACCTTTTTCTTTCAGCCAGGGGTGCCTTCGAGAACGCATCCGCTGACGCCGAAACTGAATCAAGAATTGACCAAAGAGATTGCACAGTTTCACGCAAAGGCATTAGATAAGATCGGTTCGCTCTATTATTCCGAAGAGAATTTTGACGATTTTTACTACGGAAAAGGTTCAACTTTCCCAGATGTTAATGGTGGCATAGGAATCCTTTTTGAACAAGGAAGCTCCCGAGGACATAAACGCATGACTGAAAACGGAATCCTTACCTTCCCTTTCACGATCAAGAACCAATTAACTACGGCTTTATCGACGCTTGAAGCGGCAAAGAACATGCGTACCAAGATCCTTGGCTATCAGCGAGATTTCTTTGCTAATGCACGAGGCGAGGCCAACCGAAACAGGGCCAAAGCCATTGTCTTTGGTGATGAAAAGGATGCTGCTAAAACCTATCATCTAGCCGAAATATTAAAAAGGCATCAAATAGACATTCACGAAGTAAAATCTGATTTCACCTCCAACGGAAAGCGATTCAAAAAAGGATACAGTTATATCGTACCGACCAACCAAAAGAACAGTCGTTTGATCAATGCCATCTTTGAAAAGCGCACCTCGTTCCAAGACAGTTTGTTCTATGACATTTCGGCGTGGAGTTTTCCACTGGCGTTCAATCTAGATCACACCAACCTTAGCTCGCTTACTAATGCGGGCAACAAGATTGAGAACCTCAGCCCAAGGACGGGTAGTGTTTCAGGAAAGAGCACCTATGCTTACTTGTTTGAATGGCACGAATATTATACGCCAAAAGCGGCCAACATGATCTTAAAGAAAGGGCTCAGAGCTAAGGTCGGACGCACTCCGTTTGAGTTGCAAGGCAAAAAATATGACTACGGGACCATTATGATTCCTGTTCAAAATCAAAAACTGGACGCCGATCAGCTGTATGCTTTTTTACAGAAGGTTGCTAGGTCTTCGCATATTGACATCACTGCCGTGTCTACTGGGGTCACCAAAGGAATTGACCTAGGAAGTAATGACTTTGAGGCGTTGCGGTTACCTAAAGTGGCCATGTTAGTTGGTAGCGGAGTTACCAGTTATGATGCGGGTGAAATGTGGCATCTTTTCGATACGCGATACGACATGAACCTCACCAAGATAGACAAGAACAATTTCAACGGTGCGAATCTGGACAAGTACAATGTCTTCATTCTTCCGAACACATGGAGCGGGCTTAATAAGGGTCAGCAGGAAAAACTGAAGAAGTGGGTGCAAAATGGCGGTACACTTATCGGATACCGAAACGCTGTGAATTGGCTTAAGAACAACGATTTCATTAAGCTGAAGCTCAAGGAAACGGATGTCAAAGCGAAGAACGTCACTTTCGAACAACGCAACAAACACTTTGGCGCTCAAGTTATCGGTGGTGCCATTTTTGAAGCTAACATCGACCGCTCGCATCCTGTAAACTTTGGTTATAAGAACAACAAACTACCTATGTTTAGAAACACGACCGTTTTCATTGCAGCGGATAGTAGTAGTTATAACAATCCGATTCGCTATACCAAGAATCCGTTGTTGAGCGGATATATCTCTGAAGAGAACCTGGAACAACTTAAAGAAACAGTTCCGTTTCAATCAAAACGATTGGGTCGTGGTAAAGTGGTTGTGTTTACAGATAACACCAACTTTAGAGCTTTCTGGTATGGGACCAATAAACTGTTGATGAACGCGATTTTCTTTAGAGAACTTTACTAGTTCAATGGTTTAATGAATTAATGAGATAATGAACTAATGCGTTAGTGTTTTTTTGTTTACGCGCTAACGACTAATAACTAACAACTAGACCTAGGCCAAGGCTTCGGTCTATATAGAAACGACTAAAATAATGGCTCGTACACCTTCAAACATGTTGCCTCTAGGAACAAAGGCGCCCGACTTTTCACTAATCGATACGGTTTCGGATGAAACTCTTTCTCTTTCTGATATAAAAGGTAAAAAAGGAACGGTAATCATGTTCATTTGTAACCATTGTCCGTTTGTGAAACATGTGAATGCTGAGATTGCTAAATTGGGAAAAACCTATCAAGAACAAGGCATTGGTTTTGTTGCCATAAGCAGTAACGACGTAGTCAATTACCCCGCTGATTCTCCTGAATTGATGAAGGAAAATGCCAATACCGAAGGCTTTACATTTCCGTACCTATATGACGAAACGCAGGAAGTCGCTAAGGCATACGATGCCGCGTGTACTCCAGATTTTTATCTGTTTGATGAAAACCTAAACCTTGCCTACCGAGGACAACTAGACGATTCGCGTCCTGGAAACGGCATTCTGGTGACGGGTTCAGATCTTCGTGCAGCAATTGACGGCGTTTTAAACGGTGATAGTGTGAGTGAAATACAGAAGCCAAGTATTGGCTGTAATATCAAATGGAAGTAACTTCTTTAGTTAAGGGTTACCAATTCATTCGGTCTACCAAGTTTTTGACATGAGCATAATGATGGTTACTATGCCATGCGTAGGTTCCGATATGTTCTTTTAAAGAAACAATTCTATTTCCGTCTGGGTGAATATAAGTACGCCGTAGGTCCTCATCACTTAGGCCTTTAATCAGGAATACCAACTTGGCGTGCAATGCACTTAAATAACGTAATGAAGGTTGAATGGGGATATCAGAACCATAATCAAACACCTTTGCCCACCGGTCTTCATAATATGCTTTGATGGTGGGTTGGTCTTCGGTCAATGCCCATTTGATCCTTGTGTAACTATGATGATGACTATCACTTACATGATGTACAACTTGTCGAACCGTCCATCCGTCAGGACGATAGGGTGTGTTTAGCTGTTCATCACTTAGTAGTGAAACGAGTGCCTCTAGCCTATTGGGAAATTGCTCTAGTACCTGGGTCCAATCCTTAATGTGTGCTTCAGTTATCGTAGCAGGACACGTAAATTTTCCGATGGGGTATTTTAGTTGTTCAAGATTGCTCATACTTAGTTTTTGACATTGATTTAGCAAATTCGAGTCGAAAGAAATAAAGCGACCGAAAGGTGATCCATTGACTCCATACTAATGTAAACAAAAAAGGCCGCTACTGCGGCCCTTCTACTTAAAAAAATATTTCTTACTTGGCGTTTACCAATTCGACATCAAAGATCAAAGTTGCGTTCGGAGGAATAACACCTCCTGCACCGCGACTTCCGTATCCAAGATCCGAAGGAATCACCAAACGTGCTTTATCTCCGATATTCAACAAACCGATACCTTCATCCCATCCAGGAATCACTTGACCTACTCCTAGAGGAAAATCGATCGGTTGATTTCTCTTATACGATGAATCGAAAACAGTACCATCTGCCAATTGTCCTTTGTAGTGTACAGAGACCGTTTGCCCTTTTTGCGCCTTAGCTCCGTCACCTTTATTGATGATCTGGTAACGCAATCCGCTTTCGGTCTTTTCAAATCCCGCAGACAACTTCTCCAACTCTTCTTCTTGAGCTTTTTTAGCAGCCTCTATACGTCTTTCGCGCTCACCTTCAAAGGTTCTGAATGCTTCGATCGCGTTAAACGCTTCTGCCTCTTCTCCTACTCTTACGATCTCGATGCTATCGATGGTATCACCTTGTGCGATGGCATCAACAACCTCTTGACCATGGTGTACATTACCAAATACGGTATGCTTTCCGTCTAACCAAGCAGTCTCGACGTGTGTAATGAAAAACTGGCTTCCGTTTGTTCCAGGACCAGCGTTTGCCATTGAAAGTATACCAGGACCACTGTGACGTAATTCTGGGTGAATCTCATCATCAAACTGATATCCAGGTCCGCCAACCCCAGTTCCTTGTGGGCATCCACCTTGAATCATAAAATCAGGAATCACTCTGTGAAATTTGAGTCCGTTGTAGTAAGGCTGTCCTTGTGGCTTCTCATTGTTTTCGAGTTGCCCTTCGGCTAAACCGACAAAGTTTCCAACGGTTCCAGGGGTTCTTTTGTATTCTAAGTTAACAAGGATCTCTCCTTTTGATGTATTGAATTTTGCGTATAATCCGTTTTCCATTGTACTGTTTTTGAATAAAGTGCAAAAGTACGCATTGCCGTGATAAGGATAAAAGGAATTACTCTTTAATTAACAAAGAATAAAAAAGACCTTCCGAAAAAATAATACAACCCTTGAACATTTCCCCGAAAATTGTATTTTCGGGCTTGCTTAAAATGATTTTCATGAAAAACTACGTTATTTCTCTAATTGCCATCATTGGAGCGGCTGCATTTTCGCAAGCTCAAGAAAATAATATTCCTGAACCCGCTGAATCGGTAAAGGAAGAACCTGTTGCCGTTGTTATTGTAGAAAACCCACCGATATATCCTGGTTGTGAGGACAAAACATCGAATCGTGAACGTAACAATTGCATGTCGACTAATGTATCTAAGCATATCGGAAATCACTTTGATGCGAAGAAGATGGCGGAAGAAGGTGTACCAGCAGGAAGACACCGTGTTATCTCTAGATTTACAATAAGTAAAGAGGGAAAAATCACAAACATTAACGTTCGTACTGATCACGAACAGTTAAGAGCTGAAACCATTCGAGTTTTAGAGCTACTCCCTACCATGATACCCGGTAAGCAACGTGGAAGAAACGTAAACGTATCTCTTGCCGTTCCAATCATAATACAGGTAAATGAGCTTTCGAAGAAAGACATCAAACGCTTAAAGCGAGAAGCGAAGAAAAAAGCGAAGGGCAACAAATAGGATATGCAATCATCTTGGATCGACCGAATTAGGGCTGCCTTTGGCCATATGAAATCCATGGAGCGCCTTCATGTTGACACTTACACAGAGGAAAAGATCAATGAGATTACTGGGGTTCCTTTAGGGTTTTCCGACCGTAACCTGCTATACGCAAGGACTAACGAATTAGTCGGCTACCATTACTTAGAGACTGTGATTATTGGAGATTTTCATATCAAGACTGTCAAAGGCGCTACCTTGACCTTGGTGGGTGATGACTTTGAGGTCACGTTACCATCCGAAATGGATGAAGTGGAGTCGGACTACTCTAACGTATCGAATCGCAGCATGACCAAAGTTGATTTCGAGATTGATGAAGCGGATCTTGATAAATTAAAAGTATCTCGTTTAAAAGGACTAGTGCTAACAGCAAAAAAGAGAAAAGTTGAATTTAAGGTAACTAAGGATTAGTTGGCCACCTCACTGATAAACTTCACACGATAAAGTCGTAGTTCTTCGTCATCATAATCACCATCAAATTCTTCAAGCGCCGCTGAAATCTTATCGCTTTCGGCTTCCATAAAGTATTCATGGATTTCTTCTTGTTGATCCTCGTCGAGTATCTCATCAATCCAATAGCTGATGTTCAATTTCGTCCCAGAATAGACAATTGCCTCCATTTCCTTTATAAAAACTGGCATTTCCATACCTTTTGCCGCGGCTATATCATCTAATGGTAGTTTACGATCGACATTTTGAATGATGTATAGTTTTAAAGCAGAATTGGCTCCGGTACTTTTCACTACTAGGTCATCGGCTCTAACAATATCATTGTCCTGCACATAACGTGCAATGAGATCTACAAATTCCTTTCCGAACTTTTTGGCCTTTCCTTCTCCAACTCCATTCACATTCTTCATCTCTTCCATGGTGATGGGGTACTTGAGCGCCATGTCTTCAAGTGAAGGTTCTTGAAATACTGCAAAAGGCGGAACGTCTAACTTCTTTGCGACTGTTTTCCTAAGATCCTTGAGCATGCTCATCAACTTCTCATCTACTGAAGCGCCGCCGCTTTTTGCTGCGGTAATGATTCCTGTGTTATCACCTTGTTCATATATGTGATCCTCGGTCATCATAAACGAACTTGGGTTTTCTAAATAGGCCCTTCCCGCTTCGGTTGTCTTCAGCACGCCATAAGTTTCAATATCTTTTCTCAGCATTCCCGCCACCAGCACTTGGCGGATCAAGGCCATCCAGTATTTATCATCAAATTCATTACCACATCCGAAGAAAGGGCGTTCGTTGGTCTTATGAGATTTTATCAACGCGTTTTCGTGTCCGACTAAGGTATTGACGATCTCTTTAGCCTTATATTTCTCTTTCGTATCAGAAACCACTTGAAGCAGCATGGTTACTTCGTCCATGGCTTCGTGCTTTTTCTTGGGGTTTCGGACATTGTCGTCCATATCTGCCCCTTCGCCGTTTACTTCATCAAAAGCTTCTCCAAAATAATGGAGGATAAATTTTCGCCTAGAGATCGAAGTTTCAGCGTAGGCCACCATTTCTTGAAGCAATGCATGTCCTATTTCTTGTTCGGCTACGGGTTTGCCTGCCATGAACTTTTCGAGTTTTTCAATGTCTTTGTAAGAGTAATACGCTAAGCAAATGCCTTCACCCCCATCACGACCTGCTCTACCAGTTTCTTGATAATAACTTTCAATACTTTTCGGAATATCATGATGGATCACAAAACGTACATCGGGTTTATCGATGCCCATTCCGAAGGCAATGGTAGCCACCACCACATCGACGTCTTCCATCAAAAACATATCTTGATGCTTCGCACGGGTCTTGGCATCTAGTCCAGCATGATAAGGAACAGCACTAATGCCGTTTACTTGCAGTACTTGTGCCAACTCTTCCACACGTTTTCGTGCCAAACAATATACAATTCCTGATTTGCCCTCATGCTGTTTTACAAAACGTATGATATCGGCATCCACATTCTTGGTCTTAGGACGTACCTCATAGTAAAGGTTAGGCCTGTTAAACGATGCCTTAAAGGTATTGGCATCTGTAATCCCCAAGTTTTTCAAGATGTCTTCTTGTACCTTTGGCGTTGCCGTTGCGGTCAAAGCAATGATTGGGATATTATCTCCGATTCTAGCGATGATGCTTCTCAGGTTTCTGTATTCAGGTCTAAAATCATGTCCCCACTCTGAGATACAGTGTGCCTCATCAATGGCTACGAAAGAAATCGTCACTCCTTTTAGGAACTCGACATTTTCTTCTTTGGTAAGGGATTCTGGTGCTACATATAACAAATTAGTTACACCATTGGTGATATCTTCTTTAACACGTTGTGTCTCAGATTTCGTAAGGGATGAATTCAATACATGGGCGATTCCTTCTTCTGAAGAAATACCGCGCAACGCGTCTACTTGGTTCTTCATTAGGGCAATCAGTGGAGAGACCACGATCGCCGTTCCTTCTTTGACAAGCGCTGGTAATTGATAGCAAAGGGATTTTCCTCCGCCGGTAGGCATGATCACAAATGAATTGTGATTATTAATGATGCTTTTTATAACGTCCTCTTGTAAGCCTTTAAATTGACCAAAACCGAAATATTTTTTCAGTTCTTTATGCAAGTCGATTTCCGCTAAACTCATTCTATCGTTTTACTATTTTACATACATTTGCATTACTAAAGATAAGACTTTCTTATTTTTTAACAAACCCAAAAAACTACTAAATTTTGAACAATCACGATAGGATCATTGCGGTCGCAAAACAAACAATTGAGGCTGAAAGCAAAGCGATCTCAAATCTGACCTCTCTTCTTAGTAAAGACTTTACCGATGCTACCCAACTCATATACGAGTCAAAGGGTCGTGTGGTTATTACGGGAATTGGAAAAAGTGCCATCATCGCCACGAAGATCGTAGCCACACTGAACTCTACGGGAACCCCAGCAATCTTTATGCATGCAGCCGATGCCATTCATGGGGACCTGGGAACAATCCAAGAAAATGATGTTGTGATCTGTATCTCAAAAAGTGGTAATACTCCCGAGATCAAAGTATTGGTTCCGTTGATCAAAAACGGAAAGAACAGATTGGTGGCCATCACAGGAAATAAAGACTCTTTCTTAGGCCAACAGGCGGATTATATCTTAAACACCTATGTTGAAAAAGAGGCTTGCCCCAATAATCTAGCGCCAACAACCAGTACCACTGCGCAATTGGTCATCGGAGATGCTTTGGCCGTATGTTTGTTAGAATTGAGAGGATTTAGTAGCAAAGATTTTGCAAAATATCACCCAGGCGGCGCTTTGGGTAAAAAACTATACTTGAGAGTAAGCGACTTAACCGCGATAAATCAAAAACCCATGGTTTCTGCCGACACTAGCGTAAAGAGAGTGATTGTTGAAATCTCTGAAAAGATGCTAGGGGTCACTGCCGTGGTTGAAGGTGAGAAGATTATCGGAATTATCACTGATGGTGATATTAGACGCATGCTCTCTACCAATGATGAGATCAGTAGTCTCAAAGCAAAAGACATCATGTCAACAAATCCTAAGCGGGTTGAAAACCAAGCAATGGCGGTTGACGCGCTTGATATCTTAGAAGAAAATGGCATAAGTCAATTGCTCGTTGAAGAAGACGGAAAATATGCAGGTGTGGTACATTTACATGACTTGATCAAAGAAGGAATTATCTAATGGCGAAAAAGGAAAAGAAAACAGGAGAAATGTCCTTTTTGGATCATTTAGAAGAGCTACGTTGGCATCTCATTCGAAGTACGTTGGGGGTCATGATCGCTGCCACCATTGCATTTTTGTCCAAGAACATTATCTTCGGAAAAATTATCAATGGCCCAAAAGACCCCGATTTTATTACCTATCGGATCTTGTGCAGCATCTCCAAGAGATTAGGTATGGCGGAAAGTTTTTGCGTCAACGAGATGCCGTTTGACCTTCAAACGACCACCATGGCCGCGAAATTTTCGATTCACATCTGGACTTCGATCACTTTTGGTTTTATCATTGCCTTTCCATACGTTCTATTTGAGATTTGGCGTTTCATCAGTCCTGGATTACATGCCAATGAGCGCAAACATTCACGTGGCTTCATCGTGATTGGATCTTTGCTGTTCTTTACAGGTGTTCTGTTTGGATATTATATCATAGCGCCGCTTTCGGTGAACTTTTTAGGAGGATATGAGTTAATTCCTGGAAATGATATTACTGCAAGACCGACCATAAACTCATACATCGGAATTATTAGATCAACGACTCTAGCGTCTGGTTTGATCTTCGAACTTCCAATAATCATATATTTCCTGACGAAAATTGGATTGGTGACGCCGCAATTCTTAAGGACCTACCGTAAACATGCTTTGGTTTTGGTGTTGGTTCTTTCTGCCATCATCACGCCTCCAGATATTGCAAGTCAGGTCATTGTGGCTATTCCGGTATTGGTACTGTATGAGATCAGTATCTTCATTTCGAAACGTGTACTTAAAAATCAAGAGAAAAAATTACAGAAGCAAAATGTCTGATATCGTAAATGAATTCAATGCGTATCGTTCTAAGATGAACGACCGCATCCTAGAGGATAACAACAAAATCATCAAACGTATCTTCAACTTAGACACCAATGCCTTTATGGAAGGTGCTTTGGATGTTAAGACCAAAGAGTTATTGGGTCTTGTTGCATCAGCTGTCTTGCGTTGTGACGACTGCATCAAATATCATTTGGAAACGTGTTATAAAGAAGGGTTGAAAAGTGAAGAAGTCACAGAAGCCCTTGGAATTGCCACTCTGGTAGGTGGAACTATCGTCATCCCGCATTTGAGAAAGGCTTACGAATTCTGGGACGCCCTACAAGAGTCTTGATACTTTCTGTTAAATTACTACTAAACTTGTCTCTACCAATAAACAAGGCATTCATAGTCTTCTAATTTTAACTATTTTTGAAGCTTTAATCACAACGTATGATCTTACGCGCCGAAAACATAATGAAGTCCTACAAAGGACGTAAAGTGGTAAAAGGAATCTCTCTTGAAGTAAATCAAGGTGAGATCGTCGGATTGCTAGGGCCCAATGGTGCTGGTAAGACCACTTCGTTCTATATGATCGTTGGACTCATTAAGCCTAATGGTGGAAAGATCTTCTTGGAAGATCAAGAGATCACAAAATTCCCGATGTACAAGCGTGCCCAGAACGGGATTGGTTATTTGGCACAAGAAGCCTCTGTATTTAGGAAGCTGAGTATCGAAGACAACATTTTGAGTGTGCTTCAGCTGACCAAACTGTCTAAAAAAGAGCAGCTCATGAAGATGGAATCCTTGATCGAGGAATTTGGCCTTGGACACATCCGAAAAAATAGAGGAGATCTTCTTTCAGGAGGTGAACGAAGAAGAACAGAGATTGCCCGTGCGTTGGCTACCGATCCAAAATTCGTTCTTTTGGATGAGCCTTTTGCTGGGGTTGACCCCGTGGCGGTTGAAGATATTCAGCGTATTGTGGCGCATTTAAAAAACAAGAACATCGGTATTCTGATCACTGATCACAACGTGCAGGAAACTTTGGCCATTACTGAACGATCATACCTAATGTTCGAAGGAAGCATTCTAAAAGCTGGAGAACCTGAAGAATTGGCCGCTGATGAAATGGTTCGAAAAGTATATCTTGGTCAAAACTTTGAACTGCGTAAAAAGAAGCTCAACTTTTAAGAGTTCGTTCTTCTCTTCTCAGCTATATTGTTTAGCACAGACATTCCGACATACATCACTATAATCAAAGGGATTGCTGCAAACTTTAGCACGATCAGCAATACTATGCACAAGAGTAAAAAGATATAGCGCGTTTCATTCCCCTTAAATCCAAAGTTTTTAAATTTTAAGGCGAACAATGGAATCCTAGCATTAAGCAAATAGCAGCTGATCAAGGTCAGCCCTATCAAGAACCATTTATTGGTGATGATCTCATTGTAGGCATCATTTCCTTGATAGAACAATATTAGCGGAAGCGAAACGATCAATAAGGCATTGGCAGGTGTAGGCAAACCAATAAACGAAGTTACCTGGTCTTCATCAATGTTGAACTTGGCCAAGCGATACGCAGATGCCAATGTAATCAGAAAACCTAAAAAGGGTACATAGTTAGACAAGTCATGTGAGGGAGACCACTCCCAACCCACTGTATGGTTAACACCTGAACTCCAGCCGCTTGTAATACTAAGTAATTGAAACATGACAATTCCAGGCACCAAACCGCTGGTCACCATATCTGCCAACGAATCCAATTGAATTCCCAACTCGCTTTGCACGCCCAATTTTCTTGCCGCGAGTCCATCAAAAAAGTCAAAGAAGATCCCGATAAAGACAAACAGTGCTGCAAGCTCTAGCTCTCCCCATACCGCCATGACCACCGCCACACAGCCAGAAAAGAGGTTTAACATTGTAATGAAGTTAGGAATGTGTTTCTTCATAGGTTCGATATTTTTGTTAAAAGTACTAAAGAAATTTGGTCGACACATAAGACGACACAATATCTCTAAAAAAAGCCAGTTTAATATCATGAAAATGTACGCGAACTGCTTTTTCGTGCTTCGCGTCTTGCGCGGTTCTTAATGGCATTTCGGACGAAATCGAATGAAATTTTATTAAGACCAAAAATAATGTGATATTTGTAAAAAATATGTGCTGTTGAAAAATACGCTACTTAGCATTATACTGCTGTTTTCTGTTGTGGTTTCAGGTCAAACGGTTCGTAAGTATTCCAATGAATTTATGAATATCGGTGTTGATGCTGCTTCTTTTGGTATGAGCAATGCCGTGGTCGCTACGTCAAACGATGTCAATGCGGGATATTGGAATCCGGCCGGACTTACCGCTCTTGAAGACAATCAACTTTCTTTAATGCACGCTAGTTACTTTGCCAATATTGCGCAATATGACTATGCTGCGTTTGCAATGCCCATCGATAAAGAAAGCGCCTTTGCCATCTCTGTGATTCGCTTTGGGGTTGATGATATTTTAAACACCACGCAGTTGATCGACGAACAGGGAAATATAAACTTTGATCGAATCAGTCTTTTCTCTGCTGCTGATTATGGAGTGACCTTTTCATATGCCCGAAACTTGAAGGTTCCTGGGTTTAGCTATGGTGTAAATGCGAAAGTGATCAGAAGGGTCATCGGAGATTTTGCATCTTCTTGGGGATTTGGATTTGATTTGGGCGTACAGTTTAAGAGAAACGATTGGGAATACGGTTTAATGCTTCGCGATATCACTACAACATTCAACGCTTGGAAAATTGATAAAGATCTCTTTGCAGACGTAAGTGATCAGATCCCAGAGCAGGATCTTCCAGAAACTACTGAAATCACCATTCCGAAGGCACAATTGGGAATCGCCAAACGTTTCACTTTTCATTATGATTATACATTAAAAGCCGAATTAGATCTCAACATGCGATTTGCTGAAACCAACGACTTGATCTCTACTTCGTTCGTGAGCATTACACCGGCTGTTGGATTTGAATTTGGTTATACTGACATGGTTTTTGTTAGAGCTGGTGTCGGAAACTTTCAGAATACACTAGAGCTAGACGGCTCTGAATCATTGAGCTTTCAACCCAATATAGGGGTAGGTTTTAGATATAAAGGCATTCAGGTAGATTATGCATTGACAGATATTGGTGATCAAAGTGCCGCTATTTATTCGAATGTATTTTCACTCAAGATAGACTGGAGTCTTTTTAGATAACCTATGCATAAACATCTTCTCTTTCTTTTATTGTTGCTATGTAGCTGCGGCATCGGAGCGCAGCCCAAAACACTTTCTGACACTTTCGAAATCAGCGTGCTAACTTGTGGGCCTGGAGAGGAACTCTATGCTACTTTCGGGCATAATTCCTTCCGCGTGCGCGACAAAAAAAGAAATATAGATATCGTCTACAACTACGGGACTTTTGACTTTAACACACCCAATTTTTACGTAAAATTTTCCAGAGGAAAGCTTCCGTACAGGCTTTCTAGGCAGCATTTTGACCGTTTTCTTGCAAGTTATCAATATGAGAACCGATGGGTCAAGGAACAAGTGCTTGATCTTACTTTGGAAGAAAAGCAACAGTTGATCACATTTTTAGAAAACAATGCTTTGCCGGAAAATCGAGAATACGCCTACGATTTTTTCTTTGACAATTGTGCGACACGCATCTACGATGTGATCAAGACCAACATGAATGGGGTTAATATCAAGGGGGAAGACTTCGATGGAAACCCTCCTACCTTTAGAGAGATCTTACACGACTATCTTTCGTCTAACTCTTGGAACAAGTTTGGAATTGATCTGGCTTTGGGTTCTGTAATTGACCGTAAAACTAGTTTGAAAGACCGTATGTTCTTACCAGATTACGTGTATGATGCCCTCGATTCGAGTACGATCGAACGCAACAGACAAACTATTCCTATCGTTAAAAGTGAGCGTCTGTTAAATTCTGAAGTGAAGACAGAGGGGTCAAAATTCAGCTTTTTGACGAGTCCAATGATGGTTTTTGGTGTGCTCCTTCTTCTCGTGTTGTTTTTTACCTATCGTGACCTCAAAAAGGGAACCCGATCTCGTTGGCTTGATGTTTCGCTTTTTATTATAACGGGACTTGTTGGCACGCTCATCTTTTTACTATGGTTTGCCACAGACCATACCGCCACCGCGAAAAATTTCAATCTTCTTTGGGCTGTCCCAACAAACTTAATTGTGAGCTTCTATATATCTAAGGTCGTTGTGAAGCCTTGGGTCAAAAAGTACCTTTGGGCACTTGTTATCGGCTTATTATTGATTCCTGTCTTTTGGGTGGCTGGTGTGCAGATCTTTGACCCAGCAATCATTCTCATTGCCTTAGCATTAGGAACGCGTTATGCCCATCTGCTCATAAAGCATTGATAGAAGAGATTATCTTCCGCGGTAAAAAAGCACTGTTGAAAGCGTCTTTACGATGATACTGACATCCAAGAAGAAACTTCGGTGTTTGATGTAGTAAAGATCGTATTGTAGTTTGTGTAAGCTGTCTTCTTGAGAAGCCCCATAATCTGAATTCACTTGAGCCCATCCAGTAACACCAGGTTTCACGATATGTCTCGTTTCGTAAAATGGTAATTCTTTTGACAACTCTCGCACAAATTCTGGACGCTCTGGACGCGGTCCGATGATGCTCATTTCTCCTTTGAGTACGTTGATGAACTGCGGAATCTCATCGAATCTTGATTTTCTGAGAAACCTTCCGAATTTGGTGATTCGGGGGTCTTTTTCTTCCGCCCACTTCACTCCGTCCCTTTCGGCGTCGACCACCATACTCCTGAACTTGAATATGTTGAACGGTTTTCCGTTCTTTCCAACACGTTGCTGGGTATATACCAATGGTCCTCTGTTTCCCAAAAGGTTTCCGACCAAAATAATAGGAAGCAATAGTAATGACACGCTCAGCCCCAATAGGGACAGCACGATATCCATGAGTCGATGAAAGAACAAATAGAGCTTATTTTGATTGCTTCGGCTAAAAGGGAAATAGCGATAAAAATCCTTCCCTATGTATTGAACGGGCACTCTACTGGTCAATTCCTCGTAGACTTGTGTGTACTCCCGTATAGGCATCCCTTGTTCTAGCAAATGTATAAGGTCTTCGAACAAGTTCTTGGCCATTTCTTCAGACTCATTACTCGCTACAATGATCTCTGAAACTGCATTCGCCTTAACGATGTCAGCCAAGTTATATCCTTCAAATTCTGCAAGATCATTTAAGAACGAATCGCCTTGTTGTTCGTTTACATTTGAGTTGATGTACCCAACGATATTAAACGTAGAGGTTGTTTCTTTAATGGCTTCGGCCATGATATAGATCTCGTATTGATCACCGATCAATAGGATATTCTTAAAGAAACGTGGCCTGGAGATGAAGAATATATAACACCCACGCCAGATCAGTAATGGCACCAATATAGCCAAGAAGAAAAACAAGATCTGAAGTCTGTTTTCTGGTAAGAACGGGGTGAAAAAAGGTGTCAACAAGTAAAAGAGTACAGTAACTGCCGTGGTGATGGTTATGTTCTTAGCAATGATCTCGAACTTACTAGACTTTTGTAAGTTATACAGCTCGAATACATTGGCAAACACCGTTAGATAGACTACCAATACAATGATCCAATACCAATTCTGGGCAGTCATCATAAAATAATCGAACTCAAAGAAATTAGATACCAAGAAGAGTCCTATCAACACACTAACGATGTCAAAAATTCGCAACAGTACTTTGCGCTCTGAAATTTCAAAGTGTATGTTCGATTTAGATTTAGGCATATAAGGTGTTAAATATAGGATATAAAACTCTTACTTTTCGAATTCACCTTTTCTTTTTTAAAACCATCCGTTATTGTGTATGCGATGTCGTCTGAGAAGTAATTGACTATCTCATTCTCTAATAACTGCTTTTGGTCTTGGTTTAATTTTTCTTCGATGTTAAATGTCAGCCTTCCTTTGGTCTCCTGAACAACCTGATATGTTAATTTTAGGTTATGCTTTTTTCCTAAATTCTTGAATATGTAATAAAAGTACAAACTGGGGTATACTTGCTTATTTCCGTAGACGTTCTCCCCTATTCGACCGGTAACTTCTTCTACTATATAGTGCGCTCTTCCGCAAGCGCACTGCTTTGTTTTTGGCGCCAATTCAATATAATCTCCTAGTCGATAACGTATCACTGGAAATGACTTCATTTGAAGATTCGTTACAATGATCTCGTTGTCGATTTTTTCAATGAGTACGCCTTCCATATTCATGTGCATATTACCCTCGGGGCACTCGAAAGCCATAATGCCGGGCTCGGTTGCACCATATTCACTAATGACCTTGTGCCCAAACGCTTTGATCACTTCTTCATGGTAGCTATCATATATCTTTTCGGAAGTTCCTTTCACCATCTTAATATTTTTTGGCTTCGGAAGATTCCATTGATTTATCAGCTTGGCCGATTGGTAGATCATTGAAGAATAGCCGTGAATGTATTGTGCCTTTAGTAGTTTTCGGGCGAAACGCTTGAACTCCCTGTCTTGATAATTAAATACTCGGAAGCGATTTTGCAATCTGTCTAAAAACCACACCTTTATTCTTTCGAAGGCCGTGAAATCAAACCCCCAGAAATATCCGTTACGTTGCCATGGCTCAACTCCGTGCCACGAATACCCTCTGAAGATGGCCGCTCGGTTAAACGAGTCTGCCGATTCATCACGGTTGAACACTAAAGAATCACCCGTCGATCCAGAGGTCGTAGCTACGTGTACCTTCTTAAACTTGAATTTTGTGTGGATCTGCGCATTGCAAGCAATCACATCCTTTTTTTCAAGAATCGGAAGCTTGGTTACATCAGACAAGCTTTGTATATGAGACGGATGTACCTTGGCCTCATCAAACGTTTTGCGGTAAAACTCAGAATGTTCATAGGCAAATGATACAATCTCTTGTAAACGTTGTAGCTGATACTTCTCGAGGGTCTCTATATCCCATTTTTCAGATTCCTTCAAAAAGGCGAACCAACGATCGATCGAGGGGTTTCTGAGTCTTTTTCCGATGTCAAAGATTATCTTGTACAGCATTGATCTATAAGTTCGTTCCAAAGATACTTCACTTTTTCCCAATCAAAGTGCTCTACTTTTTCTCTTGCCTGACTTGTTACCTCTTTTGTCAAGGTCGAATCACCTAAAATCTTCTCAACGACATCTGCCATTGCCGTCGCGTCATTGGCTTCTATCAAAAAGCCTTCTTCCCCGTCTTTGATCAAATAGGGAATTCCCCCTACGTTGGTTGTGACCACTGGGAGTCCTAAGGCCATTGCTTCAACTACGCTAACGGGCGCATTGTCAAAATTGGTGGTATTTACAAAAATATCATACTCTTGAGAAAGCTCGATCCATTGTGGTTTTGAAAGGCGTCCTGTGAAAATAACCGAAACCTTATGATGTTCTGCGGCTTCTTTCACCTTTTGTAGTGAACCGTCTTTATCGGGCCCAACCATGCATAGTTTGGTATCAATCCCGCGCTCTTTAAGTTGGACCAATACATTTATGGCCATAACCGGATTGTAAATCTCTGCAAACGAACGTACCCAAAGTAGTTTTGGATTGAAAGACGTTCGTTCTTTGAATGGATAGTCTTCTATTTTTATTGAATTCGGAAGGTGTCGCACATTGTTGTAGCCATACTGTTCAAATGTACTTTGAAGAAACTTAGAGGGCGCCACCATCTCGAAGGCATTTTGAAAGAGGGAACGACTCATCTTAGGATTGCCCTTCAGTCTATTTTCTAATCCTCCTCCATGAAGAAATGGAACGTACCTTAGTTTTAACCAGCAACAGAGTTTTCCGACCAAATAGGCGTAATAGAAATTTGAAGTGCTATACGTATCCATTAGAACGAAGGATGCTTTCTTTCTGTTCTTCCAAACAACGACTAGCATATGAAAAAGCCTGAGTGCCTTGTTCCTTTTGTCTGAAGCATAGATAACCTGATGTCCTTCTTTTTCTAAAAGAGGTCCTAATGTCTCTATGGTGGTTGGCGGTTTGCCATGACCAGATATGATATTTCCTATGTAGACAAATTTTGCCATTATTTGAGGGAATACAAACGTATGTTTTCTATATGATGAACCAAATCAGCACAACAGGACAAATCAAGGTCTGTTATATAGTAATCTACCTGTTTTTCTTTTAAAAACTCAATCTGCTCTGGTAGCTTTTTGTTATGAAGTTCGTTGCGATCCAAAAACCACTGGATAAATCGCTTCGGATTTCCTTCAATGATCATAGAAGCTCCTTTTACGTCCATGACAACCGATCGCTTACTAGCGCTTCGAACTAGGTAATGCCCATAAAAAACTGCGTCCTTATCCGTATGTTCGCTTATATAGGCCATCATTTTGTCTAGAGCGGTAAATTGCTCTTGTTCGGGCTCAAATAAGGACAGATTGGTTGGCAATACTCTTCTGCTTATGTCATCTCCTATAAACGGAATCTTATCAAAAACGCCCGCGTTTGCGAACACTAGCATGATAAGATACAACCCAAAGACCATTGGCAGTCTCTTATGAACGTTACTTCGTGATCGTAGAAAATGCAGTAACCATAGTCCCAGCGCAAAATAGGCAGGTAATACGGCTAGCTTTTGCACCCTAATTATCTGAAAAGCCATTCGGATATTGGTTCCTAACAGATCGTTCAAAGCACTTTCTACATATACGCTCACACTTGGAATTATCACCATTAGTAATGACAGTGCCAATAGCAAGAGTGCCTTTTTTAGCTCTGATTTGTGTTTTAGGGCATATAAGAAATATCCGAGCAAAGGAAATACAAAAAACAGTGTCTTAAGTCCTAGCCATTTCTTCAAGAATAGCGAAGGTTCTTCAAAAAAAGATGGGATTCTTTTACTAAAAGCTTCCTTGTACAAGGCCATGTCGTAATCAACCGCCGAGTCGGTCTTCGTAAAATACGTCAACAGAAAGGGCAACATTCCAATAACGATGAGTCCTGTTGCCACTGGAAAATGCTTCAATCGAAGCGTACTCTTTCCTCTAAATAAAAGTAAAATTCCAACGGTGAGTAGTACAAAGAGCAAGATGCCGCCAAGGCCACTAATAGGATGAAAGTTAAACACCAACGCTATTAAGAACGCAGATAGTAAGAACCGCTTTGGTTTCAAAACGGAGTAGAATAGAAAAGGGATCGGCATGAGGGCCAAATAGAAAGTCCTTGGCATTACGGACCACAAATCTGATATTCCCCATATCTCGAAACCGGGTAACCAGACGAGTCCACGAATTAGGACCGAAAGCAGGATACTAAGCCAAAAATCCTTCAAATATTTGTAGAACAATAGGAACCAAAAGATTCCGTAGAACAAATGCAGGAACAGCCCTAAAACATTAACTGCCTGCACATAATCACCCCTAGTAAACTTTGCTAAAAAACGAAGTGTCTGCACATAAAAAGGTGTGTAATAACGAACATTGTCCAGCTCGTTGACAAACAAATCTCCTTGATACAAAGTCGGATCGTCGAACTTTTGACAAACCGGAATGATATTGTTGATATCTGAAGAAAGTTGACTATATCCAGCTCCTCTATTTTCTAAGAAATATCCAAGCGCTATGGCCAGATTAAGGGCGAGGACCCAATATATATGCTTCTTTTCTATTTTCACCATTTACTGCTCTGCTTTTGGGGCACGCATAATATCAAACTGGGTTGCCTGAAGTAATAACTGAAACCCGAGGATAATGCTTAGCGTTACCACCATGATCGTTCCGGTGGGTGCAAAAAGATCTCGAGATGAGAAATACCACCACTTGTAACCTCCATAGATCACACCGAACAAAAAGGCCGGTAAACCGAATAGAATGTACAATGAGGAAACGTTGAAATCATATAAGAAATAGGTTTTTGCTATTCTCTTGAAAAAGGTCTTCATGAGCTTTGGCAAAAAAACAAATGGCATCTTCCAAACGGTCATGTTTGATTTTTCGTCTCCATAGATAGCGGGCATAGCCACATCTTTGATTCTTGCGTTTTGATAATAGAATTCTGCAATCAAAGAGGTTTCAAAATAATAACGATTTGCTACCTTAGAAAGGTCTACCCTTTTTAGGAGGTCTGTTCTTACAGCAAAAAAGCCATTGGTCGGGTCAAAATTATTCCAATACCCTGTGGCCATCTTGGTCAAGAATGACAATCCTAAATTACCGATCTTTCTAACCAGCGGCATTTTGTTTAGTGCTTTGAAATCTGTGAAACGATTCCCTTTCGCCACTTCACATTTGTTTTGAATAATTGCATCAATCAACTGCGGCATGTATGAAGTATCCATCTGATCGTCTGCATCTACTTTGATCACAATATCATTTTCATCGTTGATTGCACGTACAAACCCCATTTTCGTGGCGCCTCCGACTCCTAAGTTCTCTTCATTCTCTAGCATCACTAATTTTGACGCCACACTCAACGCTTTCAATTTATCTGTTGGTAAGGTTTCTGGGCTCTTATCATCGACAATTACAATGCTATCGACAAAATCTGGTAATCCATTTACAACTTTGACGATCTCATTGGCTGCGTTGTAATACGGTATTACAACGGCTATCTTATGCTCGGGGTACCTTTGTTTCATTATCCTTAAAATATCGAGGTGAAGTTAGTAAAGTTGTTGCAAATAGAAACAGTCCGGTCAGTCCAAACAGCGGACGATAGACATAGATGTGTTCTCCGAAGAACAGGGTAACCATCATGGACAGCACCAAACCATTAAGCGCCATTTTCAAATATTTGCTGCGCTTGATGCTTAGATACAAATACGAGATCATCCAACGCATGTATAGAATAAGTCCCAAGATTCCTACCTCGTTTATTAAACTAAGGTATATGTTATGAGCGGAAGATTCGACGATAAGTCGATTGTTAAACCCTAACCCCAAAGGAATTATGTATGGATTACTTAACAGGTATTCGATATACATCAAACTCAAATTCTTTCGGCCCGCACCAAGGTCCTCATACAACTGGCCGACATCAACATTCCCCTCGCTCAATACAGTTGGGTCACTAATCTTGTTAAAGATCCTATTATCAAAGGTCAGCATGATCTTGTCAATAATCTCAGGGTTATATGACATCATAATCACCAGTAAAACACCCATAATCCCAGCCAAATACAGGAATTTTCCTGTTTGCTTATAGAAAAAATATGCAAAGAATACGCCCAGTCCCAAATAACTAGTTCTCGACCCACTTATTGCCAGCGCCAGTAGCGAAGCTCCTATGGCCCCTATAAGTAGCAGCTTATTCACCTTTAGTCTATTGTCCAAAAAGAACGCCACGCTTAAGATGAAAGACATAAGCATCGTCATTCCAAGAACAATCTTGTTGGGTCCCAATGTTCCTGACAAAAATCCTAAATAAGCACGTTTATAGGTGTTATTCCACAAGAAAGGAATGAGCCCAAAGTTTTGTAAAAGCACAACAATTGATTCAACAATGATCAATATCATCAGCAACGTCACAAAGGTTTTTAGTTTTTTCCTGTCTTCTATCAATATGGATAGAAAAACAGCCGCGAGAAAGAATATCCAAAAGTGATATACATAAAGCCCTGATTGCAATACCCAAAGAGGCCTTTTCATGACTAAGCTAAATATCCCTGTAAATAACAAGGAAACGGTGCCCCAAATCAGAAAGGTCTTTAGGCGATACAAAAATAACCTCCGCTTAAGGTGCAGATCTACAATGCGTTTGTTTTGGTAGTAAGAAAAGAACAATAACGCTCCGACAAAATCGTATAGTCGCAATTCATTGCTTCCCTTTAAACTGTAGTTAAAAACTGGAAGGTTGTAGAAATAAGAAACGAGCATCAACAAAATACAGATCATCAAAAATTTTGAAGATCTGAGTTTTTCAACATGTTTGTTTAATGCTTCGACTGTTTTCATTTCATCTACGCTAATTGATGCGCTATATTATTCTATAGAAATTTATCAGCTCTTCTAGTATGTGTTCTTTAGAATACTGTTTTTCTATATGCTCGTTGAAGTTTCTTGCCAACTTTGAACGTTTACTAGGATCATTTATGAGTTCTAGTAAGGCTTCGGATAATTTTTGGGCATTTGACGGTGGTACTACGCTTCCATTTTCTTCATTGGCAATCACCTTCTTACAATCCCCAACATCCGTAGACACGACGGCCAAATTCGCTAATCCATATTCTAGCAGCGAAATCGGTAGTCCTTCAGAATTTGAAGACAATACTCCTATTTCACACTGTCCTAAAATGTGTCCTATGTCATTACGGCTTCCGTACAAAAATACACTATTCTCCAAACGATGTTCGTTTACATAACTTTTTACGGATGCGGCATAGACGTCTTCAAAATCCTTTCCAACAATATGCAAGCTCCAATCATCCGTAGATTTCTGAATTTCTAAAAAGGCGCTCAGTAAGTTGAGATGGTCTTTTTGCGGCCTTAAATTGGCGAGACTTACAATTCGTTTCCCACCCTTACCTTCTAGAAACGTTTCGGCCACTTCGTTTTCATTCTTGGTGGCAAAATTGGAAAGGTAGATCACCTTTTTTGCAAATAGCTTCTTCTGGCTCCACGACCTCAATATTTCATTGACGGCGATGATTCCAGAAAAACTTAAGGACGCTATTTTGATAGGCCACACCTTTCGTTTATGGAGATGTTCACTGTTTCCATAGTGATCGTGCCAAACAAGCTTAAATTTTGGATAGATCAACTTCACTAAAAAGACAATAAAGAAAGAAGTAGCATGTGCATGTACGATTTCAATACGATGCTGTTTGATAAACCGCTTAAGTCTTAAAATAGCTTTAAGATCAAACGTTTTCTTGCGCTGAACAAACTCATACCCCACGTTCTTTGAAATAGAAGCTTTTAAGGGGCCTTCTGCCCGTGTTGCGCACAGAAAAGAAGCGGTTACATGCTCTACCAAACCATTGCCATAGGCAACAGCCAATCGTTCGGCGCCACCTGCTTCAAGCGTATCTATAACTTGCAACACCTTCATCTTCCCAACAATTTTACAATTTCGGATTCAAAAAAATCCAAGGTATATCTTCTAGACCATTGAACTGCGTTCTCTGAGATTCCCTGTAGGTTCCTTCCATGTATATATTTTAGAATCTGCTCTCCGGCAGCTTCGGCTTTCGGTTCAATAAGTATCCCGCGTTCTCCTTGGCCAAGCATCCACGGCACACATGAAATGTGAGTAGCCACCGGAATAGTGCCCCAAAACATAGCTTCGGCCAACACTTTGGGCCAACCTTCTGATCGAGAGGGCAATATAAGAAAATGGGTCTCTTTTAGCACTTTTTTAATGACGGTACCATCAACGTTTCCGTGCAAGGTAATCACATTCTCAAGTCCGTTTTCTTTTATATATGCTTCTATATCAGGTTTCATCACTCCTTCACCAAACAAGTCTAGTTGGCATAAACGGTCGTGTTGGTTCAGATAATTAGCTATTTGCGCGGCCAATAACGGACGCTTACCTTCACTCAATGTACCGACAAATGCCATTCGCAAGCGCCCCGAAAAATCACGCTCTACAATCGGTTCTTTTTCACTCTCTGCATATGTAGCCGTAAAAAAAGGCTTGATGTTCTTCGTTTGATGGGGCCAATCACCATACACAATGGCTGTCATATTCTTCGTCAACGCAGTATTTGACAGTACCCTCTTTTGCAGTCGATAACTGAAAGGCTGTTTTGCTTTGGGATCCCAATTACCAGCATATTTGGCCGTTTTTATTTTCTTCGGAAAAAGTATCTGTACAAAGCATCCAAGGAGTCCGATGTTGCCAGGACACCTCAAATGAATGTGATCCGATCGTTTACAAGCCCAAAAGATCTTCCACCATACAACTGGAATCATGAGCAATGCTATAAATGCATTTTTGAGTGATGTGAAGTCAAAGGAAGGAATCTTTGTAAACGAGATATCTTTATGGGCATACGGCAGAAGCAAGCTTCCAACACTGGCTGTCAAAGGTGCTACGACCTCAACCGAATCTACATGTTTTAGCCAAAGGTTCATTTCCTTGACATACGGAGCATACGCTAAATAAGCGTTGTCTCTTTTCTCATGTACTACATGTGTGATGATCGTAAACTTCAAACTACTTAAAGACTTTTATCAAGTTCGCCTTTAGGTACCTAAAAAAGTACCTTGGGGTAAACAATCGCATTCTTTTAAAGATCCTCATCAAGAGCTTCCACAACTGAAACGGAATCCTCAAGATTACTTTCAACTTACTTGAAAAAGAAAGGTTCGGAACATCGTGTCTTAGTTTTTTCAGGTATTTCCCTGAAAAATAATGAACCTCATCAATCTCGATGGGTGTAAACACTTTTTCATAATTTCCTACAGAAGAACTATCGATTCCTTTGCTAACACTTGTCTTTTCATCTGCTGCATTTCGTCCTTCGACCGTTAACATCGCTGGTTGAAAATCTATGGACAGAAACTCACACACCTCTTTCATTACCTTTTCTGCATCACCAACTAGATCTTCATAGCGAATGACCTTTACTCGTGAATCATCTTCAAATCGCAATGAGTTTTTGACCAGCTTGCTCCACATGATCGGACCGATCATCGTGTTGTAGTCCTTCTCTAACTTTTTGGTGGCGTATCTTTTTCCGTAACGCCCAGTATCTTCTTGAACACTTAGCACCCTTTTCTTGTGAGAAGCTTCAACATCCCGAATGTCACGGTGAATGATCAACACCTTAACGTCTTCAAACCCGTCAAGGATCTCCTTGATAAAGGACACGTTGGAAGGGGTCTTCTCAACAAAAAACACCTTTTCATTTTTCTTGAGTGCCGTTAGCCAAGTGTTGAAATCCTTCAGGAAATCTTTTGTATTCGGAAGCGTTATTTCTTCAATATCGCGAATCTCATACTGTACGGCATGTCCATGTCTTAAGAATGACACTCCGTTTGTAATCAAGTCAACGAAAAAATCGTGCGTGCTTCCCTCGAGCTTAGCATATAGGCTTTTTACATGGTCTAGATTCTCAACAAACCTAGTTTCGCAGGGTGTTGCAAACGCTTCTGAGTGATTTTTCAGAAGATTGTTAAGCAATGTAGTTCCTGAATGGGCTGCGCCTCCTATGAAGACATTCATACTATCACATATTTAAATTGTCTCCAGCAAAAGTTATAATCTCGCCATTATCATAAAACACTGATTTGTAAGAGTAATTAATCCCTTCCAGAAGTTTCTCAACCTTGATATATGTTTGTTCATCATTAACCCAATGATAGCTAGCAATAGACATAGAAGGTCTTAGTTTTTGTAGTGTATCAACGGCTCCTTCCAAAGCTTCAATTTCAGCTCCTTCGATGTCCATTTTAATAAAATCTAATTTTGTGAGGCCCTTCTGCTGTACAAATGAATCTATAGTAATTGCCTTCTTCTTAACTATTTTAGTTTCGTCAGGCTTATAATGCACAGAAGACCCTACCGTTCCAGCTTCATAAAATTCAACTTCCTCATTTTTGTTCCAAATCAAATCTGTAACAACATCAACATTTTTCACCTCATTATTCAGTACAATGTTTTCATTCATCGCTCTGATATTCGCCCCGTCAGGTTCAAAGGCAAAGACTTTTCCATTTGCCCCTGTTCGTTTAGCGTAGTATATTGCCAAATAACCATAATTCGCTCCAGCATCAATAATAACATCTCCTTCTTTAACCTTATAAAATTTTTCATAAACAGTGATATCATTTACAACATGATAAAGGGGTTCTTTAGTCAATAGGGTAATCCCTTTTACAATAGTTCTATAAATACTCCCTTCTTTCCTGAATTTTTCTTCACGCTTAGCATTATAGTAAAGCAGTTTGATTCGCTCTTTTAACCCTTTGGTTGGAAGTGCCTTGTATAACGTTCTCAATAAACTCATCTTTGAATTTTTGGTTTGTTAACTACTAAACTCGCTAGTCCGGATATTCGACCCAAACTCTCGGTAATTCCTTCTTGTTTTTTAGTAGATCTTATCGTTCCCATTAAACGAGTAGCAATGTATAAAATTGAGATGGCATACCATTTCAATTTTGTAGAAAATGATGGATTTTCATTTTTAACACGCCAAACATACCACCCATTTCTCACTGCCATTTTTCCAAATTTAAATTTATTTGGCCTTCCTGCATCGTTGTGGTAATGACCTAATCTTGCTGATGTATTAATATAAAGTGGCCCCATTTTCGACAGTCTCAAAGTAAAGTCAGTATCCTCATAGAGACCGTATCCCTCAAAATAAGTCGAAAAGGAAATCTTGTCGAAAATCATTCTTCGAAAGGAAGAAACTCCTCCCATAAAACTTTCTGCCGGATAGATTTTTCCGCTTGGAGGCAAATAGTTTATAGTTCTGCCATGAGAGAAGCTGGGTGTAAAACCTGGCGGAACATCACTGCCCAATCCAAGCTTTTTTCTAAGTTTATGCCGACTGGCTTCAGTTCGGGCATAACCATCATATTGAAATTCGTTTGAAGTGGCTTGTTCGTCTTCTTTCAACTTTCTCCAAACTACCTCATTGGTGATGTAACCTCCTACACCTAGCGCTTCTGGATATTCTCGGTAAGTGTTCAATAAGTTTTCAAAATATTCTGGTTCGAGCACGGTGTCATCATCCAAAAAACAAACCACATCAACAGTTTTCCCTACCCTTTCTATCCCGTAATTTCGCTGTCGGGTAAGTCCTCTGTCTTTGGCGTCTACTCTATAATATTGAAGTCCTTCAAAAGGGCGGTTCTGCAATGCCTTTTCAGTCTCATCATTGGTCGACCCGTCAACAATCAGTATCTCATTGGGATAGACCGTTTGTTTTTCGACAGACTCCAACAACGTTAGTAGCGGTTTAGGCCGCATATAAGTGCATATGATGAGACAATTTTTCAGGCTCATTTTTTCTGTAAAATTTGGGCCCAAAAGATACTTCTTTCCCAACGACTTTTCAACGTTTTGAAGTAGGAAATGGGATTTTTAATAGACTGGTGCCTATAGAACTTAAAGAAGAGAATCGTCTTATATCCTAAAAGCTGTTCTCGCGTTTTATTTTTAAGATTGAATACCATAACCATAGGTGACGGCTTCGGCTGTATCGACTCTCCCTCCCATGGATGACTCGGCTTCGTTCTAAAACCGCCAACAGGCGCTTTTAAGTGTAGCATTTCAATGGTCGGTTCATAGATGACATCGACTCCTTTATTTCGCAACTGCATACCAAAATCACCATCTTCACCAAAACCAAACTCATAGGCCATATCAAAGGACAAGCCCTCTAATGCAGAGCGTTTTACAAAGCTAGTTCCCGAACCAAAGGTTACAGATTGCTTGAGTTCTCTAAAAATAGGCTTTTGCCCTTCTTGTAAGCAGCCAATAGATACGGCATCTAAATCATACGCATTGATGCATTCCCACACCTTTTCAAAAAGATTACTTTCAAATCGTATATCGTCATCTGCCATGAACACCCAATCAGAAGATATGAGCTTCAAACCTACATTTCGTGCATTACAGGCCCCTGTTTGATGCGTAAACTTATGTTTTATTTCAAACGGCCATGAGTCCTCAAGATAGTCTAGCTCGCTGTTAGCTGTTTCATCTGGATTTTGTTCTACAATGATGACGCTTTTGGGAACAATGGTCTGCTGTGCTAAATCCTTTAGTACCTCATGTAAATACTTTTTCCTTCCAATCGTAGGAATCAAAACATCTACATTGAAATCTCCTTGAGCGATTCGTGCCGGTTTTAGTTGGTTAAAGGTTTCTTCGGAAAGGTTCTTCCGCTTAAGAAAAAAGGTTTTTAAGAGTGCCCAAAATGGAAACCGTTTCTCATAGATCCAAAGATTGAAGAACATCAACACAATCCACCTGGCTTTGTAATGCTGTTTTACAAATCTGAAGAGTGTAGTAAAATTTGTTTTCTTCTCGTTTTGCAGCCCTGTAATTTTACCTGAAACCAAAGCTGGATCTGAATAGCAGAACACACCTCTTTGCTGCGATAGTTTTGCAAGTGACGTCAAGAAATATTCGAAAGGGTCATTCTTATTCACAGCCCCACTTTTCGTAAAAGTGCTGACCATTTTGGCATGCGTAATTCCAGCGTCTGCACTCATCAACCAAGTAGGATAGTTAACCGTTCGATTGACATTGACAAAAGGCGTGTCATCGGCATATCCTATAGCGTCAGCAATGCAATAGTTTCCATTTACAGAATAGGATGCCATTATCAATTTGTGTTTCGTCTTTTGTACGATCTCTTTTGCACTGAATCGCTCTGCATACTGCTTGTTGCACCATCCTATCCATTGATCTGGATATTTACTTACCATTGCCAAAAATTGTGCAGTGATGCTACCTGTTATCTCAGGAAGTACTGTGTTCGTTTCAGTGTCCCTAATCTCAATCACTTGGCTATGTTGATGCACGATAAGGATCATCCTATGAGTTCTTTGTAAAATTCTATGTTTCGCAGGGCTATTTTAGTCATGTCGAAATGTTGTTCGACATATTTTAGGGCTTCTTTTCCAACTTCAACGCATTCGCCTTTATTGGTGAGCAGTTTTGCTATTTGGTTGGCGTATTCTTCATGGTCATCTGGAGCAATCAAGTATCCGCTTACGCCATCTTCAATCAAATCATTGGCCCAACCAATATTGGTATTTACCACCGCCTTTTGCAAAGCCATCGCCTCGATGGTGACCATACCAAACGTTTCGGCCAATGAAGGAAACACACATACCTGTGCTTTTCTTATTTGCTGCTGAATTTCTTCATACTGTACTTTTCCCAAATAGTGCACTTGTTGCCTAGCTTCTGACGAAAATTCAGTTTGAAGCAATTGCCACGTTGACTTGGCCCCTGTTGAAATATCAGAAGCGTCGCTTCCCATGAGTATGAGTCTTGCATTGGGATTCTTCTCTATTACGTGATTGAAGATCTTTGCTAGGTGAAACAGCCCCTTCTTTCTGATGAGCGTTCCGAAGTATAGAATGGTATTTTCTTCAAAAGTTTCTGGAGTGTCGTTCTGAAAATTTTCGACGATCACTCCATTAGGTATCACGCAAAGTTTTCTTTGGTCAAGACCAAATAGCTTTTGGGTTCTGTCGGCTGTAAATTGAGACGGTGAGGCATATGCATCTGCCACTTTCAATGCTTTCTTTTCAAAGAAGAAGTTCTTGGCTTTTTGTGGCCTACCTTCCAACTCACAGAAGTAAGCATCTGTACCATGCAATCTCAACACCAAAGGCACCTTGAAAGACATGAACGCCGTGATTCCCGTCCAATCAGGAGCTTCCAACACATTAATGCCAGTCTGAACGCAGGTTTTGGACACATAACGTTCAATGTGCTTACGATAGCGGTACCATCCAAAGAACTTATATTTCTTTGAGCGAATCAAGTGTAAAGTAACTCCTTCATCGTTTAGCGTGATATCTTCCGTTTGATGATAAACAAAGACAGTGACCGAGACTCCTGTCTTTACCAATGCCTTGGCCAAGTTCTTGATACTGGTTCCGATACCAGCAGCTTTGGTCACTTTTGGATGGGCATACTCGGGAGTAATAAATCCTATGTGTAGCTTATGATGGTTTCTATCGCCTTCCATATTCTGTTTGATGCCTTTTGAGGAGGTTGCGCTGTAATCACTTCAAACCACTGTCTTGCACTTTCCAATACTTCTTCGTTGTTGGTCTCAACAGCCTTTCGCAAGATACTCTCAAGATATTTGGTCTCTTCGATCCAATATACAGCATTTCTGGACGGCATTGACCTAAAATGTACGTATTTGTAGATCTTTTCTAGCTGCCATCTTTGACCAGCTTCGGCTTCGACCTTAAAATTGATGAAGGCGCAAGGTTTATCGTGACATATATAATCAAAGACCATCGAAGATCCAAGATTCACCACGGCTATTGTATGACGCGCGGTGTTGGCCAATAATGTTTGGTCTTCTTTGGTTGGCAAAATGCTGTTCCAAGCACCGCCTATCTTGTCCCATTTAGGTGCGATCGAAACGATCTCTTTCTCATACGCTTTTAACACATGGTCATAACGTCCTGAGAAATCTACGGGGCATCGTCTAAAGATAATACCTAGTTCAAACCCTTTATCATTAAGTGACCTGATGGCTTTGGCTGTATTTTCAAGATACTCTGGGTCATGTGGTGACGTAGTTACATCATCTCCGCTAAAACAGATGTACTCAGTGGCTAAGTCTAAGTTGTGCTCTCTATAGAATTCTTCTTTTGAAACTTCAAATTCTGGGTTGAAGTGCATTTCGAATTGAGGAGTTCCTGTAACGAACACCTGCTCTTCATTGATATAGGGATAGTAATGCAGGAGCTCTTTTTTCATGTGTTCGCCCCAAACCATGTAGTAATCGGTCTCTACGACCATGGTTGCCTTGGGTAAATTATCCCATGAAAAGATGAATGTTGCTGTCGGAATCCCTAGATCTTGAGCTGCCAAGATCGGGCCTATCGCCGACATTGGGCGTTGGTTTGTGCAGAATACAATATCTGGGCGATGTTCCTTGAGTGTCTTTACGGCTTCGAGATATGACGGACTTTTGCGTTCGTACTTTTTTATTTTGGAACGAATTTTTATAAGTCCGTTGTTGCTTCCATACCATTTGCTGTAAAAAATCGTCGCGATACTTTTTAAGGCAACTTTTGTGTTTCTGAAGGAAAACGGAAACTTGTAGGTTTGGTATACTTGATCTTTATCTTTTTTAGTGTAAAGATCAAGTTCTATCTGCTTTCGGGCATTCTTAAGTACCTCAGTAAAAGGATGAGATCTTGCACTTTTCACAGGTGCCGAATCAAAACCTAGATCTTTTAACTCAAAGGGTGTGTTGTTCCAAAAAACGACCTCATTCCCTAGCTCCTTGCCTACCTTATAAAAATTGGTGTAGGCGAAATTTCTGAGTCCGACACCATCGGGAAGCAATACAAAGACCTTGTTTTGTTTATCATCCATCATATAATCGCTAAAATACTTTTAATATTAAATAGCGTCACCACTAAAAAGGAAAGCGAAAATAAGAGTCTTAGCCGTTCTATCCCAATTTTTTCCTGAGTCTTTGACAGGGTTAGCAATATGCCTAGCGGAACGAGTATCTCGAAACCGATAAACCAACGCATCTCTATGAACGTAAAGCACACGGTAGAAATCGCCATTGTGAAGATGGCAAACAATACGAGCGGAAGCTTTTTCTTGTCCTTTAAAGGTCTCCTGAAAAGATACAGTAACGGAATAAAAATCAGCAATCCATAAAATCGAATGAACCGCAAAAACACAAACCCAATATTATATGCGGTTATCTGAGTTAGGAGCCATGGGTCTCGTTGTAAAACTTCGCCATACGACTTGGGCAATGAATCCGGACCGTGTTCTTTGACATAGACTTCAACAACCTCAAACTTTGTGTTTTGCCAAATGGCCGCTCGATTCAACTTTTCTTTTCCTTGTTGAATCTTCTTTAAACCTAGATAATTGCGCTGAATCCAATTTACTTCTGAATTCACGGGGTTCTTATCTCGAAAACTAAGGGATCCGTTTTGCGAAAGTGACGGATAGTGCAAGGCCGCAATGGTCAACACCATGATGATTCCGAGTAGTATTGTTTTTTTGAAACGTAGCAGTATACCTTCCTCTTTTCTTAAAAGATATGTTATAAATGCGACGCCGGTCATCAATATCAGAAACAATGCGGTCGCTCGAATTCCTGTCGAAAGTCCCAACAAGAAACCTAGTATTACAAAGTTGTACCCTTGTTCTTTCCTCTTTATTAAAATACGGAAAACGAGAAACAGGCTTAACAATACGAATACGCCCAAAAAGGAATCGTTAGATGCTTTCATGAACGACCGAAGGTCTAAAAGTGCCAACCCAAACACAATGATAGTCAAGGTGGACAATGGTTGATCTTTTTGTTCGACATACTTCCGAAGGAAAGAAAGTCCGATCCAGACCAGTAACAATAGTACCATGAGGTTCAACGCAAAAAAAGTCGTTGGTGTATCATTGGTTATCGTATCAACAACACTCAATGCAATGTTGTAAACTGCGGAAGTACCTTTTATAGATGCTTCGTAAAAACCAAGTGTCTTATATTCTTCAAAATGGCCAAAATAGTCGTCATTATTTCCTGGAGTCAAGGTTGCCTTGCTATAGTTTATTACCAAGAGTATCGCCCACACCAGCACAAACAAAAGACTCATCACCTTCAGCGCATTCTTTGAGCAAATCCAGGCGTATAGGTTTCTCATAGCACTTATTGGTTTTGATAAAAGGAACGAATATGTGATGCGATTTCATGCACCTGATCATCGGTCAGCTCATAATACATAGGTAATCTCAACAAGGTATCTGTGTATCGGTCAGAGTTTGGAAGTTCATTCCCTTGATATCGATCCGCAAAATAGGGGCTCTTATGAAGCGATAAATAATGAAACACCGATAATATCTTTTTGGATTTCAAATGGTCAATGAGTGCTGACCTTTCTTCTAACGAGCTACACAATAGGTAAAACATATGTGCGTTGTTTGACGCATGTTCTAGCATATGAGGCAATGTGGCGTGTTGTGCGCTTTCAAGTTGGTTTAGTTGTTCTTTGTACAGGCTCCAGATATGAATGCGCCGGTCTTGAATATCTCTAATGTTCTCGAGTTGTGCATATAAAAAAGCGGCGTTCAGTTCGCTCGGTAGAAAGGAGCTTCCGACATCGACCCATCCGTATTTGTCAATCTCTCCTCGGAAAAAGGCCGCTCGATTGGTTCCTTTTTCCCAAATGATCTCGGCACGTTCAACAAATCGATTGTCGTTGATGATCAACAGTCCTCCTTCTCCACACTGAATGTTCTTGGTTTCGTGAAATGAGAAGCATCCCAAATGCCCAATACCTCCTAGCGGTTTTCCTTTATACGTAGCATCAATCCCTTGAGCGGCATCTTCTACGACAAAGAGATCATTTTTGTTCGCAAGATCCATGATCTTACCCATATCACAGGCTACCCCAGCGTAATGCACCACAACGATGGCTTTGGTCTTTGGCGTGACCAATTTAGCCAACGCTTCTTCATCAATTCCTGGGTGGTCGTTGCGACTATCGGCAAACACCAGTTTGGCCCCGCGAAGCATAAAGGCGTTTGCGGTTGATACAAAAGTGTATGACGGTAATATCACCTCATCACCCGGCTGGATGTCTAACAGAATTGCACACATCTCTAGCGCATCGGTACAACTGGTGGTTAACAACACTTTATTGAAACCGTAGGTAGTTTCGAAAAACTCATGGCACTTTTTGGTATAATGACCGTTCCCTGATATTTTTCCGCGTTTTACGGCGTCTTCAATATAGTGGGTCTCTTTACCAGTAAGGTATGGTTTATTAAAGGGAATCATATCCTATCGGAGTAAATTTGGCCTTCGCCGGCAACAGAAAGTTCATGAACTCGATTTCGGCTTCACTGCGTTGCTTTGTATATTCTCTGGTATCGACAATGAAATAGGTCTTGCCATCGTCTTTGGCTTCGGATCGATCGGTAACAATTTCAATAGACTTGGTATCTATTCCTGATTCGGACAAGTATATCTTCATCTTGTCCATTTTTTCGCCGATGGTCACTTCTTTAAATTGATAGCCTATCTTGTCAGAGATGGACTTGGCGGGTACGCCCGAATAGATCTCGTTGTATTTCATATTTCTGGTCACGACTGCACCTGCAAGCGCCATGGATTTGTCTTCTGCAGTAATTGGCGAGACCAATGTTCTGCCCACAAACCAGACATCTTTTCCAATGTTCATTGGAGCTTCGGACAAGAAATTACATCCTTCTAATGTGTCTCCGTATTTGATGTGACTCCATAGTTGAGAATGTGCCCCAATTCCACAATTATCTCCAATCGTAACGCCTCCTATACAATCTAGGATTCCGTACTGACCCATCCACAAATTGTGACCGATCTTACAGGGTTTATACCCATGCACATTGGTACCATGGTGGATCTTGCTATAATCTCCCAACTCGAAGTCATTACAAATGATCTGCACATGTTTCCCGATGTATACGTTATCGCCAATAACGATTCGCTTTGCATTTCCGTTTAGGCCTCGAATTACGGCGGTTGGCTCAATAAAAGTATTGATGCCAACTTCTATATAATCTGCATGGATATTGCTATGGTTTGACGTCATGACTTGCTAATTTTTTCTTGAATGATGAACAAGGGTCGGTCTTTTGTGGCATCGAAGATCTTTCCTATATAGAGTCCAAGAACTCCGATTGAGAAAATAATGATTCCGGAGAGCAACCAGATTGAAATGATCAAACTAGTGAACCCGTCAACCTCTATCTTTCCGTTAAAATATCTGATCAGATAAAAGAGTCCGACACAAAATGACAATATCGAAATAATCGCTCCCAATCTAATGGTTAGCAGTAGTGGTTTGTTCGAAAATGACACGAAAAGGTCAAATGCCAGTTTGAACAGTTTTTTCAATGTATAGGTTGACTTTCCTTCTTTACGTTGGGCATGGTCTACGTCGAGTGTGGTTTTCTCAAAACCAATCCATTGCACCAAAATAGGAAACACTCGAATCTTATCTTTCATCGAGAGCACGGCCTCGATCACCTTTCGATTATAAATACCAAAATTGGCAATGGCACTATCTTGTTTGGTATCTGTGAAATAGCTGAACATGCGGTAAAAGAACTTTGAGCTCCATCTCTTAGAAGCCTTGTCTTTTCGTTCTTTTCGTCGGGCCAAGACCATGTCGTATCCTTCCAATGCTTTTTGGTAGAGCTTCGGAATTTCTTCTGGAACGTCTTGAAGATCGCAATCCATTACGACCACCCAATCTGCATCTGACACCGTTTGTTGTAAGCCTGCGGTTATAGCATTGTGCTGACCAAAGTTTCTACTCAACTTGATGGCTGTCACTTCTGGATTCGTCTCACAGATCGAAGTGATCTTTGACCATGAGTCATCTTTGCTTCCATCGTCGACCAATATCACTTCTGCCTCGCACGGAATTGTTTTGAGGGAAGCTAGCACGCGTTGCACCAACTCTTCTACCGTGTTTTCGGCATAGTAGATTGGAGAAACAACTGCTATTTTTATCGGGTTGGTCATTTAACTGAGGTCTCTAAACTGTTTTTGATGGTCTAAGTTCCAAATATCGCCATTTAGTAGGCAATCCAAAAACTTTTGCGCACTATTGCCATCTCCAAAGGTTTCGGCACCATCGTAATGTGCAACACTATCAATGGACTTCAATGCTGCAACTATTTGCGAAGTGGCGTAATCTACATTGATGATCTCGCTGTGCAGCGCTCTGTTCTTTTGTCGGGTTCCGATGTTGATGATCGGAATGCCGTAATATGGTGCTTCGCGAATACCAGCACTCGAATTACCGATGATGAATTCGGTTTTTTTGAGCAATGTCAAAAAGTATTCAAAGCGAATAGATGGAAATATCCTGAATCGTGGATTGTCTTTTAATTTTTTATAGGCGGAAAGAATCGCGTTGCTACCTAAGTCGTTGTTCGGGTAGATCACTACGTAATTATGTGTGTCTTCTAGCATAGCGTCGACGAAATTCTGAGCGTATTCTTCCATGTGTTCAGCTTCGGTAGTCACCGGATGAAACATCGCTACAGCATATTTTTCAAATGGAATTTCATAATACTCTTTCACAGTTTCAATCGCCGGAAGCTCACTCGAAAACATGATATCGATATCTGGTGATCCTATTTCGAAGATGGATTCTGAAATCTCTCCCATTTGAATCAATCGCTTCTTGGCCAATTGATTCGAAACGAAGTGCACATGGCTCAATTTACTTACAGAATGTCGAATCAGTTCATCAACAGTTCCTGAAACCTCTCCGCCTTCGATATGGGCCACCAATATATTATTCAAAGAGCCAACAATGGCGCCTGCTAAGGTTTCTACGCGATCTCCATGCACCACGATCAAGTCGGGTTTTAGCTCTTTTACATAGGCTGAAAACCCTTCAATCGTTTTAGCAAGGTTAAGGTCCATGGTGGTCTCGCTGGTATGATTTTCAAACTTGAAGATATTCTGGAAACCACATTTCTCGATCTCGATCACCGTATATCCATACTCATGAAGCATGTGCATGCCCGTGGCAAATATATGAGGCTCATAGCCCTCTTTGTCTTCAAGGACCTGAATGAGGGATTTGATCTTTCCGAAGTCGGCCCTCGTACCTGATAAAAAGGCTATTTTTCGCTTCATGAAATATCTTCCCAAGTAAGTTGTTGGTCTTTATGAATTGCTTTTTTAGCTTTTCGGCCTAAAATACTGTTGAATTCTTCGGCAAGAATCTCACCAGTTCCGGGGCGTTTCACCCAAATATTTTCCATCGTAAAAAGCTCGCCTTCTCTGATATCGGCAATACTGCATACGGTTGCAAAGGCAAAATCGATAGTTACCTGCTCTTCTTTCGTAGGCTCTTTGGTCCCGCCTCGCATCTGCCAGATGAGCTCACTTCCTTTGATCAAATCAGCACAGGCCTGTTCATCCATAGAGCAAACAATGTCTGGTCCTGTGCGGTCCATGTGATCCGTGAAATGACGCTCTAAAACAGAAGCTCCCAATGCCACAGCTCCTAAACAAGCGTGATTGGTGAGCGTATGATCAGAAAGTCCGAAGACCTTATCCGGAAACGCTTCATGCAATTGTGTCATCGCTCCAAAACGTACCAAATGAGGCGGTGTTGGATATAAGTTGGTAGTGTGCAATAATGCTACGGGAACTTTATATTTGTCAAACACAGCGACCGCCTTTGATACACTTTCAATTGTGTTCATCCCAGTGCTCATAATCACCGGTTTGCCAAATTTGGCAATATGTTCAAGTAAAGGATAATTGTTGCATTCACCTGAGCCAATCTTGTAGGCTTCTACACCCATTCCTTGTAGTCTATCAGCGGCGGCTCTTGAAAAAGGTGTTGAGATAAAGATCATGCCTTTCGACTCAACATATGCTTTAAGTGCTCTTTCGTCTTCTTCATTCAGAGCGCATCGCTCCATAATGTCATAGATAGATACATCAGCATTGCCAGGAATCACTTTTTTGGCGGCACCACTCATCTCATCTTCGACAATATGCGTTTGGTGTTTTACTACCTCTGCTCCTGCTCTGTGGGCTGCATCGACCATTTCTTTGGCAACTTCTAGAGACCCTTCGTGATTTATACCTATTTCGGCAATAACCAGCGGTGGGTAATCTGGACCTATTTTTCTTCCTTGTATTTCTATGACGGGGGTACTCATGAAAGTTTTCGTTTTATATACTTGAGCTTTGTACTGGCCTTTTCTTTGAGCACAAAAGTTCTTTGGGCTGCTGTTGGGTTTACAAAAATTGCGGTACCACCCCCGGCCCAATTGGTTGCTGGAAATGGTCCATAATCCGGATTTTTATAGTCACTAGCTATAAAACACTCGACCGCATTGGGCAGTGCTTCTCTGATTACGTTTACCTGTGATCCTCTATGTCCTTCAATATAAATTATGGCATGATCGCTGCAGTATTCATGTACTTTTCCAATTTGAGCATCGGTTCCATCCACAACGATTAGGTCAAAGTCGTTATTCGGTTTGACATCCCGAAGGTTGTTCTCTACACGAATATCGGTAAAATTATCATGTAGATTTATTGGTAATTGGGTCAAACAAAATTCGTTGGCCTCTGTACCTACATATCTTATACTTTTATCGTTGGCCTTTGCATAGGAAAGGATGGTATCTGCGATACTTCCTATCCCAAGTCCAACTTCGAGAACACTTTCAATTTTAAAAGTATCTACTAGTCTTAAAACTGTGTAAAGCGCATATTCGCTCGCAATATGCTGATTTCCTTCAACATGGGAGAATTTCTTGTAAACGTCTTTTGCGTGGGGTTTAACGTTCATGGTTTAGGGCATTTATTGTTAACTCTGCAAATATAAGATCTTGCTCGTTATCAATGTCAATTTTTGCAAAAGGATGGTCAAGAATATATGGACAATTCTTCGCTCCCAATATGGCACCTTCCCTGATTACTGGTGCTTTTGTTATATACAACAACCCATTTTCATAGTATAAAGGCTCCAGGTCTTGGCTTCGCTGCCCCATTGTATAGTTGAAAGGTTTAAATTTTCCGTCAACAATTTTTCCTAGCTTATGATGATCTCTTGTCACTGTCATGAGGCTATCATAGCCACCTTCAATGAAGGTTACGTAAGCTTCATTAAGCATGCGCTCTGGTCTAAGTGGGTTTGTTGCCTGTAACAATATCACATTGTCATACTCTTCATTAGTAATGGAAAGTACATGCTGAAGTGCAGTTATTGTTGGTTCATGGTCACCACTTATTTCTTGAGGTCTGTCAATCACTTTGACTCCGTGGTCAACGGCAATCTGCTTGATCTCGGTATCGTCAGTTGAAAGCACCACCTCATCTATAATCTCTTTGTTGAGCAATGCATATTCGATCGAATGAACTATGAGCGGTACACCACCTAATGGCAACACATTTTTTCGAGGAAGCCTCTTCGAGCCACCTCTTGCAGGAATGATTGCTATATTTTTCATCGCCTTCATCTTAAGAGAGACTTCTTTTTGCATTATCTATTACCTGATTCATTCCGCGCTCCCAATTGATACTGCTGTACAGGCCCTCGGGAATATCGAATTCACGGGTTTCTTCAATGGCTTCCTGAATAGCTTCTACCCACTCTGAAATGAAATGTGGGTTTTCTATCAACGTGCCGTATTTTCCATACTGAAGTACTTCGGGCACTCCTCCGATGCTAGACGCTATACAGTGGCATCCAGTTTGTAGTGCTTCGGCTAAAGTGAGTCCGAATCCTTCATGGTTCAACGGAGAGAACAGATATACATCTGAAGCTTGATAATATTCTGGAAGCTTATCATTATCTATTCTACCTAACACCTTAACATCTTCTTGATTGATGCTTCTGTCAATCCCAATTACCCAAAGAATTGCATCCTTTCTATTTTTAATACGTTTCCAAGCATCTAGGACGAGGTCTAGTCCTTTTTTGGGGCGATCTTGAGACACCCACAAAAACACTTTCTTTCCTGTAACACCATGCTTTGCCTTGAGTTGTTCTTTTTCTTCGGAAGATACTTTAGTAAACTGAGACGTATCAATACCGTTGTAAAGTATCGAACATCGACAAGGCATAATCGTGTAATAGGCCTTGTGTTCTTTATAGGAATCATAGGTCAAGAGTACCAATTCATCAATGAAATTGAAGTATGGTCTACTCTCAAAATTTCCATAGAATGGTGGATACCCATGATAAAAGAACTGAATATAGAATTTATCTCTTTCAAAGTTCTCTTGAATGAAGGTCTCTAGGGCCTTAGAAAGTCCGTGGTTATCAACTAGCTGAATAACATATTTGTGATCAGGTTTCACAATTTTCTTTAGCTGATCCAAATACGGTTGGTACGGATTCTTAGTGAGTTTCTTTTTCACCTTAATGCCCACATTATTGGCGTCAAACGTGTGATAATTCACTCCTTCGACTCGTTGCTGTGGTTCGGCGCAGATAACATGGTCTATGTTGTGGTCATTTTTAAGATAGCGACCGTACATAGTGGTCCAACTTCCGATCTTGTGATATGGAAGCGGTAATTGCGAAATAAGAATTACTTGAACCATGTTATAGGCGTATTGTGAGCTGAATGCTCTTTAGGTCATCACTTACTTGGTAAATATAAGGTGAATTTCGATAATGGCTGATCAGGTGCAATAGCAACATATCATTCACTTCTTTTAGTGTATAAGTATCATTCGCCGCTCCTTTCACCCATTTTTTGAGTCTTTGTTTGGGCGTTTCGATTGCAATGGAGTCTGTTACTGTTATTTTGAGGGTTGTTTCTTTAAGAGACCCTAACAATCCGTATAACATCGAATCAATCGCTTCTTTTTTCGAGGTCATTTCGTATTCTTCGTCTATTTGATCCAATCTTAAGAAATCTTCTTTGCAGATTACTACTCCCCAGTCTTGTTGAAGGTTGCTGATCGTTTTTTTCTGGTTGATCTGTACTTCGTTGAGGCGTTGATTTATACGAGTGATGCCTTTGACACGGTGCTCTTTTGTCAACAGGGTTTCTTCTCCGGCTCTATAAATCGGATGCCATTGATGTAGCATTAATATTTCATCTTGATAAAAAACGCTTGTAAGTCCGTTGGCCTTTAATCTTGCATGGATGTTGTTGTCTTCGGCTCCCCAGAAATGAAAAAACTCTTCAAACCCGTTGATGTCCAACAAAGCTTTCCGCGGAAAAAGGGAAAGTCCTGCAGCGCCTTCCTTGCTTTCAAAAGAGATTATATACTTTTCGAATGCCTGCTCTTTTTGGGATTCATCTTCCGTTAGGAAACCTACCTTGAAATAGGTGGTTTTAGTTGTGTCCTTGAGTTCGTTTAACCTCTTGATCAAGTTAGGGTGAAAGATCATATCTATGTCTGCCATAAATACAAAATCGGTCTTGGCTTCTCTAATGCCAATATTAATCGTTCTTGCTCGAGACCAGGGTTGTCCCAAGTGATACGTATAGACATATCGAGCAAATTGGTATTCGGAAATGAGCTGCTTAACTTGATCTGCCATTGCCAAATCGCTTCCGTAATCAACGAAAACAACCTCAAAGTCGAGGTTTGATTGTTGCGATAAGCTATCAAGAGATCGTTTGACTCTTTGGAGCTCGCGATTTCTATACGGATAAATGATGGTGATCATAAAAGCGATTTATTTTTCAATATTAAGAAGTTTTTAGTATTTATGCATTAAATCCCAAACAAACTGATGAAAAGAATTGTAAATGCTGTATGGAAGCGCGTTCAAAACGTCCTGAACAAAATAGGATACCAAGTACGTGTAACGAGCGATCGCCTATTTGCAACTTCAAAATATGGCATTATCAAAGGCTATCAGCATCGAAAAGAATATTCTTATTTTGACGATAGTGAGAATACTGATAACTGGCAACGCGAAGTATATGAAAAAGCCAAAGAATATCTTGAAAAAGATGGGCTTTCTAAAGTTGCTGACTTTGGTTGTGGATCTGGTTATAAGCTGATCAAGTATTTTAAAGAATATGAAACTGTAGGTATCGATGTCTCCCCTACCTACGAATATCTCCAAGAGACCTATCCAGATAGAAAATGGTTAAAAGTAGGTGAATTCGATCTGAATACGCTTTCGTCAGATATTGTTATTTGCTCGGATGTAATCGAACATGTCTTAGACCCAGACCAACTTCTCAATGATATGAAAGCTGTGAAGGATGCAAAATATTTCTTTATCAGCACACCAGATCGCGGTATCCTTCCTAATGCCAAAACCTACGGGCCACCTTTAAATCCGACACATATTAGAGAATGGGAATTTAGTGAGTTAAGAAAATATGCTGACACCCATTTCGAGGTAATCGACCATTACATCTCAAATGCTTCTCAGCACACTCAGCTCATCATTTGTAAGCGCAAGTAATCTAAACTTTGAAGAGTTTTTCTCCTTTTTTTGTAATTGCGTAGATGGGAAAAGAAAAGAAGACAACTTTCAGGACCTTCCCTTTGTTCTTGAAAAGTGCCAGATTTGCCAGTAGACCACGAACTATCTCAAGTGCCATACTCAAATGACCGTACATCAGGGCATTTCGAATGGCTATAAAAATATACTTTAAGATGCTGCGTTCGATGGCATCATTCTGCAGTCCGTGCTCCTTCACCCTTTTGTATACAAGGAGTCTAGAATAATAAGTGGAAAAATGCTTTTTAGGAGACATATCCTTTCCGATTCGGGCTTCATGGCTTCTCGCATAATAGGTCGGTGTTTCAATGAAAATGGGCTTAACCCCATCAATGACCTGAAACAAATGAAAGGTCCACTCTTGTGAACTTGAAAGTTTCTCAATAAAGGGCGTAGCCGGTACGCATGTTTTTTTCCATAGTACTGACCCAGTAATCCACATCACTCTGGTTGCAATCATTTCGTCAACCAACGGAGCTTCTGAAGTTATCAAAGACCATTCTCCTAAAATGTTCTCAGTGGTTTGGTGAAAAGTAAGTGCTTTTGAAACAGAAATATCCGAATTTCCATTAGCTAACCGATTCACATGGGCCTTAAGGTGGTTTTTGTCCAAAAGGTCATCAGAATCTACCCAATTGACATAGGTTCCTTTGCTAATTGAAAGTCCATGATTTCTACATGAATTGGCTCCTTTGGGTTTATCAGCTGGTCGTTGAAAGTATTGAATTCTACCATCCTTTTCACTATAAGCCTTTAATACTTGAGCCGTATCATCCGTACTTCCGTCGTCGATTACCAGACACTCCCAATTCTCATAGGTTTGCACCACTATAGAATCTAAAGTTTCTTGGATCAGTTGCGCCCTGTTATAGGTAGGAATTATTATGGAGACCAGTGGAGAATTCATCATTTATATATAGTGCATCCCAATTTTTTTTGTGCGCTCCCTTGCTTCAATCACATCGGATTTGATGGATAGTAACATGCGTATTTCTTGCGCATAAGTAGCGGCTTCCTTATTCTTTAATCGCAACATGGCTTTGACCCTATTCTTCTGAGCCTTGTTCATGATGTTCGAAAACAATAATTCGAAGTCATCGTGAAAAATATCACAAAGACGAATCTTGTGTGTTCGTTCTCTGAACGATAAATAAGAAGGGTCTAACACCTTTATCTTCTTTTCCTTTCTATCTTCACGATCGTGTCTAACGAAGGTAGTTGGCACCACTCCGATTTTCAATCCATGATACAATACGCGTATACAATAGTTGTCGTCTTCGCCATAATGAGAAAATACAGGGTCGAACCCTCCTATCTTCTTAATGGTTTCTGCGGAGAGCAGCCATGCGGCAGCATTTATAAAGGGAAAATCATACACGTTTTGCTGTTTTCCTTTCAAACTATCTCTGAAAAAGCTCGGATTCTTATCATGAGACGTATACCGCGCAAAGTTACGATCCAAGGCATCTCCTTTTCCGTTTAAATGAATTGGACTTAGTATGCCATATTTGGGGTTGGAATCCATCACTTTCGTTAACGTATCAAGTACGCCTGGTTCTAGGTATGCATCTTGATTTAGCAAGAATACATGCGTGGCGCCATTGTTCATCGCATGTTTGATACCAAGATTGTTTCCTCTTCCAAACCCTAAGTTTTCTTCAGATTTTATAAGGGTCACGGTACGATCATGGGCTTCTATCAAATCTATAGTGTCATCAGACGAAGCATTATCGACTATAACGACCGCTGCATTCGTTTGTACAAGACTGTCCAAACACGCATTGATATACTTCGAAGCATTATATGTAACGATAATCACATATGTCATTTCTTTATCAACCTAATTATTGCTTGTATCCCTCTACCCACGGTATGATATCTTTTGAATAATTGCCAACGTACTTTAGGCGCAAGAAACCAAAAAAAGTCTTGATATAAAAGTTTTGGGTACAGTTCGGGGTCTGGAATGGTCGATTTCTTGTTCTGAGCCGTTGCTTGTTGAGCATGAAGTCTGAACGATATCAACGCTTCGTCCAGAAATATCATATCACACTTTTTAAGCATTCGATACCAGCATTCGTAATCCAAGGCCTGCTTTAGTGTTTCATTAAAGTTACCCACTGCTTCAAGCATTGATTTCTTAAATAAAACAGCGGTCGGCTCTCCAATCTTATTCTTCGGGTCTTTCAAGAGATCAAACCTCTTTAAAACTTCCTTTCCTCCTATTACCTGTCCATATCTTGGAGGGAATTCTTTTTGAAGATTGCTATAGCTCGCAATCCAATCTCGACTTTCAGCGTCTTCTTCCTCTAAAATGAACTTCCTTTGACAGGCTACAAGTCCGACACTTTCATTATCCATAAAAGGCTGTATCATTTTTTCCAAGCAATCTGGTTCGAGCGTGTCGTCTTGAAACAAAAATTTGATGTACTCGCCATTAGCTTTGTTTACCGAGTGGTTCCAATTGGCTCCGATACCACTTGGTTCGTGTTCAAACACAAAGACTGGTTTGACACAGCGTTCTTTGAACTGCTCCACCAATTGGATGGTATTATCTTTTGAAGCATCATCGCTAATGATCACTTCATAATTTTCATAGGTTTGCTCCAATACGGAGTCCAATGCTTCCTCTAGGAAAGCCTCACCATTATAGGTTGGTATGCATATGGAAACTAAGGGTGCTATCTCCATATCGCTAAGTGTTTAATCTTTTCGTTATTCTACTATAAAAGAACCGTAATACAGTCTTTGGTGACAAGACAAATGTTCTAAGCAAATAGGTGAAGTTCTTGGCCTTATTAATTGAAAACATTTTGAGGCCAAGTTCTACGGCTTGGTTTGTCAATATGGATCTCGTCTTTTTATCAAAATTCTCTCTTAGCTTCAATAAAAAAGCATACCAAGAGCGGTAGCGCTTTTCTTGTTGTAAAGAAGACCAATGAGAAGCATTGTGCAATCTATACACCGCCATTTCTTCATTTAGCATTTTTATGGGGCCATATTTAGCATTTAGCATGTGTAAAAAATAATCTCCAATAGGAGCCTGAAAAAAATAACCGGGAAAACTGCGAAACAGGTTATTCCTATACATTACAGAACATGTATGAATGTAATTTCCTTTGGCAAGATCATATACCGAAGTTGTATCTTTAACTGTTGCTGTAAGCACATCTTTGACCATTTTTTCCTGTGATTGATCATAGACTTCTACGGGGTGAAAACAAATACTGTATTCAGGGTTGGACTCTAAAAAATCTACTTGTTTCTGCAATTTTAGTGGGTCGGTCCAATAATCATCTCCTTCTATGAGCGCCACATATTTGCTTTTAGCTTGCTCTAGTGTTTTTACAAAGTTATACCGGCCTGTAGGTCTTCCTTCAATATAAATAACATTTTCTCTCTTGCCAAGTAGGAGCTGTATCCTTTCTGGGTACTTCTTAGCATAATTAAGGCAAATTTCTCTAGTTCCATCAGAACTGGCATCTTCTCCAATGATGACTTTGAAGTTGAAATCGGTCTTCTGACCAAGTACGCTATCAAGGCATTTTTCTATGTAATTAGCATCCTGATAGGTGATTAGGCAAACAGACAATATAACGTTATCTTTTTGATCGCCTATTTCCATTTGCTAACATATTCTTTAGGAAGATTGATTTTTAGCAACTCTTGTAACCTACGGTTGTCCTCTAAAAAAAACTCCTGAACAGTATTTTTTATTTTTGAATCACAACTAAACTCTAGTGGTAAAGTCGAAGGTTTTAAAGTAGCCTCTTTGATAAGTTCTCTTTTTGCCAAAACATCTTCGTACATCTTTGACTCTTCTTCATGCAACAATAGATCTTCGTCGAGGTAGGACTTGATACGGTGTTTTTCGGCAGTTTCTAGGAGGTGATTTGAAAGATCATGCGGTCTTTCCTTATTTAGAAGTCTCTTTTTCTGTAACTGTTCGGTCGTGAGGGCTTGATTAAAATGAGAAAAATTCACTTGCCCTTCAACATCGAGTGCTTTATTTAGGTCTGTTATCAATTTGGTTTCACCGTCTATTCCGGTAATTAAACTCCCATTTTTATCCCTGTAATCTTCAAAAAAAAGAAATTTCACATTGTGCTCCCCGAATAGTCTTGCATAGGTCTTGAAAGCATTACTAAAAGCTATGTCATAAAAATAGTTTCTATCCTGATACTTGTAAAACAAATAGAAATATTCGGCAAAAGTTCCTGAATACCCCACCCGAATACTTTCTCTGTATAACGACCTTATAATGTCGTATTGGTTTCTAACTATTATAAGAATAGTTGTATCGCTTCCAAAAATATCATGTAGCCTTTCTGCCTTTGACCGTGAGGATATGGAATCATAAGAAAATGAAAAAGAAAGGTGTTCAGCCGAAATTCCAACTTTTTTCCCTGTCGCCTTTCCTTTTTGGAAAAGATGTTTAAAGTGTTTTTTTAAATTATCTTTTACCTCGTGATACTTATAGTCCTTGCAAGTTTTCAGGTAAACCTCAAGTGTCTTTTCGACCGTCGTATCAATATACCCCAAATTATCATCATTGAGGCCTATTCCTAAATGGTATAGCCCAGGATGAATGGAAAAATAGCTCCTTTGCAAAGAAGTAGAGAAATTCTTCGGAAAACCTATATGTATATACTTATCACTCATAAAAACTCTATCAATGTTCTAAAACGGCATACCCAAAACCTGAAGCGCCAAAACCGTTACCGTTATAGAGCATATATGTTTTATTGTTATGGTGGTAAACGGTGCAATATTCATTCATCATACTATCCCAACCAGAGTCGCTCTTTGGAAAAAAGAAATCGTCCTTTTTCTCATCCCATTTTACTCCATCATCCGACTCAGAGTAGCATATTCGATACCCAGCATCCTTCACATTTCTGTAATCTTGCGCTAATCTATTGGAATGTAACATCTTGTAAACACCGTTTTCTTTCCAGACACAGGGCCTGCCAATAGCATCAGTATTTTCATTAAAATCTATGCACACATCCTCTGTTCTTTCCCAATCGACACCGTTATTTGAAACGGCATACTTGACATTGTAAAATGGTTCTGGGTGGCCATCTATATATGTTATCCTTTGACAGGACAGATACCACATTTTCCAGACATTGCCTTCTTTTAGAACACAAGGTTGTCCTACCCAGATAGGATCGTATTTTCCGCGATCCATGATGGGGCCTTCAAACATTTTTCTAAAACTTAGACCCTCGTCCTCACTAACGGCCAATCCTATCGACAATACGTAAGATGCGGTTTGACTTTTATTCCAGGCTGTGTAATACAGATATAATTTTCCTTCGTGTTTTACGAACCATGAAGGCATTGTTCCAGCGTCATCAAAATATCCTTTCTTTCCTTTAGACAATACCGGAGCATCGTGTTGATACAATATTTTACTTGGATCATCTGCTTCAACATCTATAAAAGTGACGCAAGAACAACTATCTATGTCTCTGGTTGCGAAAAAAATTCGAACCTTATCATCATTGAGCTTATAAGCAAACGGTACCTGAGCATGGCTTTTGCTCCAGGGTTGCTGCCCTTTGGGTTCAAATATCAGTCCTTTTTTAATCCAGTTCTGTTTCATCTAATACAATTCATAGCTTTTTTTGCCTTCCAATTTTCGAGCAGGATTTCCCAAGTAAACTCCCCATTCTTCTGTCTTTTGCTTGGTTAAACAGGCTCCCATAGATAAAAGGGTTCCTTTGGCCATATGGGTATAATCCCTAATCGTTGCATTAACACCAAAAAAACAATGTGACTCTATAATGCAATGTCCGGACATTACCACATGTGATGTAAAGAAAACATGGTCCTTTATAATTCCATGATGCCCAATGTGATTACCACTCCACAGCACTACGTTATTTCCAATTTTAGTAAAGGGTTGGATAGTATTGTCCTCGAGGATAAAACAATTCTCACCAATTTCATTGTCGAAAGTTGTTGCTTTAGAGCTTACATACGTAATGAAATCATATCCCATTGATTTTCCTTGGTTGTATACCTTCTCTCTAAGTTGATTCATGTTTCTACCGGTCATCGGTGCAAAAAGTTTCACCCGAGCTGGAGGGTACTTTTTGGTCAAATCTTCAAAATTTACAACCGGAAGTCCTTTAAACTCATCAACGTCCCTGTACTTTTCATTGACCGTAAAGGCTACAACCGTATGTTCTGAATCATTCATGAGATAATAATGAGCAAGTTCTGCCGTGTCGAGCAGTCCAAAAATCACAACTTTTGCCATGTTAAATTAGTTTATACGAAGCTAAGAATTTATTTATAGTTTGTTTGTCATTAAACATCAAAACGTCGACCATGGATAGATTCGATACAAAATCATTACCGAATTGCCTGTACTGAATTGGTTCGGGGCTTAAGAAACGAAGTTCTAACCCACTTTTCTTAAAATCTTCCTTGCTGTAAAGGTCTAGTCCTCCAATAGGGTTTATATACGTCTCGGCGTTCTCCTTCTTTGCTACATTTATGAGTCTCATCTGTTTTGGCTCACCCTGGCTCTCACTATGACCATTTGAACTAATTACGAACTGTATTTTTATATCTAGGTAATCGCATACTATTTTCACACTATCGATAGCGAACGTTGAAATTGTTGAAGCGTTACTTTTCAAGACCAATTGCTCTATTTCCTTATATACCATATCGAAATATGGAGCTTTTTTGTAGGCGAGCTCAATTCTCTTCAAGAATTTGTCTTTACTCTTACTATCAAAGTCAAGTTCAATTTGATTTATGTGTCTGTTTTGGCTAATGGCCTTACACGGTATTGAGAAAAGAAATGCCTCGCCATTGACAAGGAGGTTATTTCTATGGATCCAGCCTTTTTTTATAAAGTTAACATCGTCATAGAAAACGAACTTGTCTACAGCATTTATTAGCTGAAAATACCCTATATAAGGAAGAAAATAGGGTTGCATTATTGCTACCTTCATAAGCCCGTCTTTAGGGTGTGTACAATTTCTTCAATCTTTGTCAATGAAAGGTCATGATATAGCGGCAAACACATTATTCTAGAGGCCACGCTCTCTGAAACTTCACAAGTTGTATTGTTCGTGTATTGCAGTGTGTTTAGTGATGGATAAAAATATCTTCTGGGATGAATGTCTTTACTATTGAGCAGCTCTTTAACTTTTAACAAAATATCTTCACTTTCAAAAAGTACTGGAAAATAGCTGTAATTCCATTCGGTATCCTTCCTAACAGTAATGGTCTGTACAGATACATCTTTCAGTAGTGCCGAATATAGGGCTACTATTTTTCTACGGCTTTCGATCACAGTCTGCATATAGGGTAACATAGATAATCCCATTGCAGCTTGGAGTTCACTCATCTTTCCGTTGGTTCCTACTGCATAAAAATCCTCAGGCCCTTTGTGTCCAAAGTTATGATAATAGAAAAGGGTGTCTAAAAGTTCCTTTTTCTGCGTGAAAATAGCCCCTCCTTCACCAGTGTGAAACACCTTGGTAGCATGGAAACTGCAGGTAGAGATATCTCCATAATTGAATAAAGAGTTTCCTTTATAACTGATTCCAAAGCAATGAGCCGCATCATAGATAACTTTAAGGCCATGCTTCTTTGCTATTGCGTCAATAGCCTCTACATCACATGGATTTCCGAAAACATGTGTGGCTAAAATTGCAGCGGTTTTGGGAGTGATTGCAGCTTCAATCTTTGCCACATCAATAGTCCAATAGGTCGGGTCGATATCCACAAATACTGGAGTACAATTCTCCCAAACAATACTAGAGGTTGTAGCTACGTAACTAAATGGAGTTGTAATGACCTCTCCAGAGATAGAAAGCGCTTTAAGGGCAATCTGGATAGGCAAAGTACCATTAGTCATTGCAATAAGGCCAGGCACTTTTAAGTGCCGTCGCAGCTTTTCTTCCAGTTCTTTTACAAGAGCACCTCGATTAGTCATCCATCGTACATCCCATGCTCGTTTAAGAATAGCATTGTATTCGGACTGTGGAGGCAAAAAAGTTTTGGTCACTGGAATCATAAGTAGTTATTTAAATGACTGATTGTCTATATACCCTCCTTTTTTGATAAAAACAAGTTCCACTAGCCAAAGTACCTTGTGCCTATGTGGTCGATTCAAGTCTGTAATGTCAAATAACTTATAGCCTTTTTCTTTCATGAAGCTCATCACTTCAAAAATATCGTTGTCTACTCTATCATTTACCACTGCCGCTTCGACCAAAAATAATTCTGTGCTTCCGAAAAATTCTGATGCACCCTTTAGTACTTCCAGATCAAGCCCTTCGGCATCAATCTTAATGATGTCGGGGCTTGGTAATTTCTTTTCTATCAAAAAACTGTTTAACGTAACAATGGGTACTTCAATCTGAGCAAACCCCATTTTTTTAGCTTCTTCTTCCGAATAAATAAAAGAACAACTGTCGTCTCTATCAGCAATTGTGAATTTAAAACTACCTTCTTCACTCCCAGCTCCAACCTGATTAAAAGAAACTTTCTCATTATGCTCCAAAAGGTCTTTCACCGAATTCCTCATACCCTCTTGAGGTTCTAACAATGTATAGTAAGCATCAGGGAAAAATTTCATAGCTTCTCTCGTCCATGTTCCATGGTTTGCGCCTACATCGACTATATGTTTTGGGTCGAAACCTATATTCTTCAAGATGGAATAAAAATTGAATAAAAGATTATTCTTCTGCGACACTTTTAAAGTGGCTTTCTCTTTCAATACAAACCCTAGCTTTCTGGCAAGTGGTTCAAATAATTTTGCCAATATTTTCTTTAAGCTGCGCTTCATTTTATATCACTTGTCTTATTTTCCCAAGGAAAAGTATCATACTTCGGGGTTTTCCCAAGAAATTTACAGAACTTTTGGTAAGCATCGTCTTCTGTAAGGTTTAGTACCAAAAGGTTATCTCGATACCTAAAATACTCCATGACCATTTTGTTGTGGTCATTGTAATAATCTATAAAGGTCTTCTTGTCATAAACATCCTGCCCTGACTTTATTCCGTATATTTTTTGTCTTACTTCCCACGGAAACCCCTTATACCTATAAACTGCATTCTTTAAATCTTCCTCTGTTGGAATCTTACCAGTTGTCGTATGCATTTTCGCGTGAAATTTAGTCATTGAGTTGTACCATTGTTCATCGGAATCTCTTATGGTAAGTATGAACTTTGAGTTTGGAAACGCCATATCTAGTGCCATAAAAGTAAAGTGAAACGAAAACGGAGCATCTTGAAATGCGTCAGCCGTTTTACAGAACTCTATGATAGTTTTGAAATCTCTTTCGGCATATGCATCCAACAAAAGTTCACCCGTTGGAATATCGCCTAATGAATAACCCAAGTCCTTAAGCGCTTTTTCTACTGATGTAGTTCCAGTTTTATTGCATCCAATACAAAAAACCTTTTGTTTCCTTTTTAAGATCATTTTGTCGCTTCGTTAATTTCCCAATCGAAGATCACATTCAATGGGCTGATGGATTTTCCCATCCAGGTTCCTAATTCACTTTTACTGTTCACAACAGAGAACATTACAACATCCCTGACATCGATCACAACAGTTCTCTTGTTATGCACAACAAGTACATTCACGTAGAACTCATTCGGAGCAAAAAAATTGGCCGGTAAGGTCACCTTGTTAAAAAGCATTCCTTCTTTACCAGTGTTTTGCTCTAGACTTTCAACCTGACCGCTTCCGGAAGAGAGAATATAATTTCCATTACTGTCCTTTATTTGGACCGTGGTATCTAATTGACAATCTCCGACCTTTTTATCATATCCAACAACGATCTCAATCTCATCCTTTGTAGTTATGGGCTCTCCATATTCTTTGTCGATTGCTCTCACTCCGACAGAGATAAGATCGGCCCACTCGCTTTTCCCTTCTCTACTCTCTTTTGTATATTCTTTGACAAAACTATTCCCTTCTTTAGAGTCCAGTTTTAAGTATTTATCAATACATTCGTTGGTGTCCCCTTCAAATGCTATTTGACCATTGTCCAAGACAATTCCGCGTGTACATAAGCTCTTTACTGCAGCCATGTTATGACTTACAAATAGCACTGTCCGTCCTTCTCCCTTGGATATATCTTGCATTTTGCCAATGGCCTTTTTCTGAAACTCAGCATCACCAACAGCAAGTACCTCGTCTACTACCAAAATCTCTGGCTCCAAATGCGCTGCAACTGCAAAGGCCAAACGTACTTTCATACCTGAAGAATAACGTTTCACCGGTGTATCAATATACCTTTCGCAGCCCGAAAAGCTAACGATCTCATCTATTTTAGAGTTGATTTCTACCTTGGTCATTCCCAGGATGGCCCCGTTCAAGAAGATATTTTCTTTTCCTGTCAATTCCGGATGAAAACCCGTTCCAACTTCTAATAGGGATGCTATGCGACCTTTGGTTTTCACTGAACCCGTTGTAGGCCCTGTAACTTTAGAGAGTATTTTTAATAATGTTGACTTACCTGCCCCATTTTTTCCAATGATGCCAAGTACTTCACCACGCTGCACTTCAAAATTGATTTCCTTAAGAGCCCATACATAGTTAGATTCTCCTTTGGTCTCTCGATCGTTGGATTCTCCCAGCTTTAAATAAGGGTCTTGTTTTCCTCTAATACGATGCCACCATCTATTAAGGTCATGAGACAACGTGCCAGTGCCAACCAATCCTAGTCGGTATTGCTTTGATATATTTTCGGCTTTTAGAATTATATCCTTCATTTAAACAGTGTCTATGAAACTCTTCTCTGTTTTATTAAAAATAATCAATCCTATGAAGAAAACCACAATGGCGATTGTCAATGTATATAAGATACTTTGCACACTAAAGTTTCCTTCTCCTAAAGTGATATACCTGAACCCTTCTATAATCTGCGTCATGGGATTGTATTTGACCACATTGATGGCCCATGGATACTCTTGTAACCTGGCACTTTCGGTCATTGTTTTTAATGGATACGGTACGGCCGACATGTACATGAATAACTGCACTCCAAAAGAAACCAAAAATGTAAGGTCACGATATTTTGTGGTCATGGACGAAATGATCATACCTAAACCTAGCCCGAATACAGCCATGATAAAAATGAACAATGGCAACCACAGTAGATTGATGGAAGGTTGCAAATCGTACCCCATCAACAAGTAGCCAATATAAAACCCAATGAATATAAGTAACTGAATTCCAAACTTAAGTAAATTAGAGACCACTGTGCTCATGGGCATGACCACACGAGGAAAATAAACTTTACCAAATAGCGCCTGATTCTTCCTAAACGTATCAGAAGTACCCACAAAGCATTCTTTGAAATAGTTCCATGCGGTGATCCCAGCCAAATTAAATAGGAACATAGGCATTCCTTCGACTTTGATACCTGCAACACCGTTAAAGATCAGTGTGAAAATAACAGATGTCAGCAATGGTTGAATCAAATACCACAATGGTCCTAGAACCGTTTGTTTATATACTGTGACCAGGTCACGTTTTACAAATAGCACTAAAAGATCTCGATATCGCCAGATCTCTTTGAAATTGAGTTCTATCAATTTCCGCTTTGGAGATATCTCATACAACCATTTTTCTTTATCTGTAGTTGGCACGTGTATTATTCGTTTTTGAGGCTTTGCAAATGTAATGGAATTTAGCTTTTTTGCTGCATGAATGTTAAATATTATAGATGCCCGCTTTGTCTTTAAAAAGCTCTTGATTTTCCTTAAACCAATTGATGGTCAGATTCAATCCTTCCTCTAATGATGTTTTTGGAACCCATGCAGTATGATCTTGCAAAACCTTACCACTACCCAATAACTCGAACACCTCGCTCGTATCTGGCCTAAATCGCTGTTGATCTTGAATCATCACAGCCTTTGGGTTTAATTTTTTGATGAGCTTCTCAGCGAGCAAGCCAATGCTTATTGACTGACCTGAAGCTATGTTACATTCCTTTCCTATGAGTGTTTCTGTATCGACCATTCTGATCAATGCATCAACAGTATCATCTACATATACAAAATCTCGTGAAGGGGTCAAGTTACCCAACTTCAATTCATCGCACACCAGCAATTGCTGTATAATCGTTGACATAATCGCCCTAGAAGACTGTCTGGGCCCATAGGTATTGAAAGGTCTTGCCATCACCACCGGAAGCTGATATGCATGATGATAAGACAATGCTAGGGCATCTGCAGCCACCTTAGATGCTGCATACGGAGATTGAGCATTTTTAGGATGCTTTTCATCTATGGGAGTATACTTCGCGGTACCGTAAACTTCTGACGTAGAAGCCACTAACAAACGATTAACCTTAGCCTTCTTTGAGGCTTCCAGCACATTTAGCGTGCCTCTAACATTGGTATCAATAAACGAGGAGGAAGCTTGATAGCTATAAGGAATACTTATCAAGGCCGCCAAGTGAAAAACAGTATTGCAATCTTTGATCAGTTCGGTCATAAAAGTTGCATCCCTTATATCCCCCAGAACCACTTCGACAGATTCCCTAGTTTCTGGAGACATGTGATCCAACCAACCATAGCTCCCGAAAGAATTATATAAACATAACGCCTTCACTTCATGCCCTCTTCTTACCAGTTCCTCAACTAGATGTGAACCAATGAAGCCATCACCACCCGTTACCAATATTTTTTGATTCATAGCACTTGCTTGTCGTAATAAAAATATGAAAATAATTAATGAAACGATTTTCCCTAAGGGAATATCGTTCTCCATAGATACATGAGATCTTTTTTGAACGACCAATTCTCTACATATTCCCTGTTAATCTTCACTTTGTCTGGCCAGATGACCTCATCATTGTATTGTTGTGGGTTTTCTTGTTTTAGCAGCAGGTTTTGTTCGTCACGGTATTTCAACGTTGCTGGTCCCGTCAGTCCCGGTCTGATACTCAGAACAACACGGTCATCTCCCTTTAACTTATCTGCATATCCTGGCACATCCGGCCTTGGTCCTATAAAACTCATATCGCCTTTAAGGATATTGAAAAGTTGAGGAAGTTCGTTAAGCTTTAATCGCGATAAGAATTTACCAAACCTTGAAGAAAAGCGATTGACCTCTTTAGGGCTTGGAGTTCTATCTCCACGAATGGTACGAATTTTATAAAGTGTAAACGGTTTGGCATGTTTTCCAACTCGAGATTGACGGAACAATCCGAATTGCCGAGTATCGATAGACGCACAAATAACAAGTACGATAATAAAAACGAAAAGAATCAAGAGCAGTACCAAGCTCAAGGCTACATCAAAAAGTCGCTTACCTATGACATTTTGATTACCATGCACTACTTTGACTTTTTGAATACGTTTAAAATCTTACTGAAGAATGATGGTTTTCGGTCGTCTTCGTGATAACCGTTCCCATAGGCTCCATAGCCGTAACCGTAACCGTATCCATAACCATAGCCGTAACCATAGCCGTAACCGTATTTGGCCTTTTGACGGTAATCATTAAGAACAAAGCTTATGTTTTTGAGTTCTCCCTTTTGATACTTATCGTTCACCAGTCCTAACATACCCTTCTTAGAGTATTCTTGTCGGACCATATATATAGAGGCATCTGCAAATCTGGCTAATTCAACAGCATCTGCGACAAGACCCATTGGAGGTGTATCCAACACTACATAATCGTACCGCTCCTTAATTTGACCCATCATTTGATTCATTTTATCACTGATCAACAACTCTGATGGATTTGGAGGAATAGGTCCCGAAGTAATCACATCCAAGTGCTCATTTTGAGTTCCCTGAATCACCTCGTCCAAGCTTTTTTGACCAATCAAATAGTTCACGGTACCATAATCATTGGTAATTTTAAAATCTCCGAAGATTTTCGGTTTTCTTAAATCGAGCCCCACTAGCAATGTTTTCTTTCCACTTAAAGCGAAAACCGATGCCAAATTGATCGAACAAAAGGTCTTGCCTTCTCCACTAACAGAAGAAGTAACCATCACGGTCTTAGCTCCCTTTTTATCCAGATTCCTATAAATATATTGCAAGCTTGAGCGAATTGCTCTAAACGATTCTGCCACTGCAGATTTTCCTTTTTCGAAGACAGCCAAGTTGGTACTAGCATGGCTTCGCCCAACGATTCCAAGAATCGGGATATTAGACAAGGCTTCTACATCCTGCGGGCCATGTATATTATTATCGAAATAGGTAATGGCAAAAATGAACAGCAACGGAAGAAATAATCCGCCGAAAACAGCAATCAGATAGCTGTTACGTGGTTGTGGCAAAATTGGCCCTTGTCCCATGTCCATAGCACGATCAATCACTTTGACATCAGATACATTGGCGGCTTGAACGATTCGAGCTTCATTTTGCTTACGTAACAACATGCTGTAAGTGTTTTCACTGATTCGATACCCTCTTTCAATATTGAACAATTGTTGCTCTTCACCAGGAAGTTTATTAAATTCGAAATTGCTCCTATTTATTCTCGTTTGAACATTTGAAAGCTGAATACCTATACTGGTTCGGGCTGAATTAATGCTCTCGAATAACACATTCTTAATGGCATCTATCTCTTTATCAATGCGTTCATAATACATTGGATTTTTCACCTTTTTTGTCAGCCTGGAACGTTCAAGGGCAAGATTGACAATTTTGGCAACATTCTGTACAATATTCTGATCCGAAACTCCTGCGGAACTAGGAGCTGGCAAAGTGGAATAGTCTTGCCTAGTCAGCAAATAACTTTCTAGTTGATTCAAATATTGCACTTTAACTTCAAAGTCGTTCTTTTCCTTATCCAAATTAGTCATGTCAGAAAAGATCTTTTCTCCTTTTGAAGAAAGATTGAAGATCTTGTTTTCTTTTCGAAATTCCTTCAATTTGTTTTCCACTTTCTTCAGCGAATCAGAGACTCCCTCAATTTGCGTCTCAATAAATGTAATGGTATTGCTCGCATATTGGTTCTTCTGCTCCAGTTGCTTAATTGTCAAAAGATCGACGGTAGCATTTAAGTAGTCGGCTACAATCTTTCTATTACTGCCCGTTAGCGCCAAGATTAACATGGAAGCCCCTCTTGTCTTAACGTTGGCTGTTATCTGACGGAACTTCCCAATCTCTCGGTTGAGACCGACAAACTTAACATAATAGTCTTTGTTGACAGGAAAATCATCTATATAATCATCTCTATGCTTCAATGAGAAATCTAAAAAAGGAAGCTTAACAGTATCTCCTACCCTATAGACCTGTTTAAACGTAAGAGATGATAAATTCGCTGCCTTCACCTTGTTCAATGCATAGTTGATTACCTGAGCATTGGCTTCCTCATATTCAAAAGACAACTCGTAGCGTTCTTGATCAAGAAACCGTACTTTTATTGGCTTCTCATGTAATTGATTGGCATTTTCATTGATGTCGACCACGAAAGGAGATTCAGTATGGATGTCCTCCATCCTGAAGCGGCCTTCTTTCATGTAATGTATATACGTTTGAAGTAATCGTACCACTTCCTCATTATGTGCTCTAGAAGTAAGTACGGTACGAATGGTCTCTACTTTATCACTGGCTCCTCCCCAGTTGAACGTTAGACTCATACTAGAAGAAAAGAACGGGTTCTGCTCTTCCTTTACAGATATAAGGGTCTGCAAGCGATACATTCGCTGCGCCTTTAAGTTTACATAATAGGCAATTCCAAGAGCGATTGCCAAACTAATTATAATGAGATACCAGTAGCTTAAGATGCGATATAAGAATGACCGTATGTCAAACTTCATCTGCGAATCTACTATTTCCAATTCATTTTCGTTCATCCAGGTAACAGATTTAAATTGCTAGTTAAAGCTTCTGACAATAAGTATGGTACTTGTAATAATTGAAAAGACTGAGAACAATGTATTAAATGTCTGCAATCCAGTTGTTCCTGTCCCCCATGCCTTTTGTTTTAATGGCTTTATATAGATAATATCATTGGGCATCACAAAAAAGTAAGGAGACTCTAAAAGATCGACGCTTGTAAGATCAACGTGATGAATTTTCTTTCCATCGGGATATTGTCTAATAATCACTACATCTTTTCTATTTCCCGTCACGCGAATATCTCCTGCGTTGGCAACTGCCTCTAGAATATTTACTTGATCCTGAAATAAAGTAACATTTCCAGGGCTGCCAATTTCTCCCATTACCGTAAAATTGAGACCCGCTAGTTTCACATCTACAAACAGGTAAGACTCGGCCGTTAAATAATCCGATAGCAGCTTTGATTCAATTTCCTTTCGTATTTCCTCTAAGGTGTATCCCAAAACATTTACCTCACCCAACACTGGGATTCTAATATTTCCGTGATTATCAACAGTAAACCCATTGAAGTATAAGTTAGAGACCGAGGCCTGTCCAGGATTGGTCGCTTGCTGCTTAAAAATAGAAACCAATTCTTGGTTTTCAGCCTTAATGTTAATGTTCAGTATATCATTAACTTGCACCTTATACGGAGCTTGTTTCATAGTGACCTGTGTAATTCCAGCAAGTTCTTTATCATCCTGCAAATACGTGGTTCGTTTTGTAGAAATACACGATGGCAAAGAAAGGGACAGAAGAATTACAAGTATTAGGAGTCTTATCTTCATGGGACAGTACTGTGTTTACAGGCAAATATACTTTTTCAAGTCGAATAATAAAACATATCCCTTACTATCTGCTCGATTTGCCTTTAATTTGCAAAAAAGTTGACAGTGAACTACCTCTCGGTCGAAAACATAGCTAAGTCATATGGTGAACGTGTTCTTTTCAAAGATATTTCGTTCGGCATCAACAAAGGTCAGAAGATTGCCTTCATCGCCAAAAATGGTACAGGCAAAACTTCGGTGTTGAACATTCTCTCAGGAGCTGATGAACCTGATAGCGGACAAGTTGTAAAGAGAAAGAACATCCGCACCTCTTTCCTGTCTCAAGAACCAGACCTCGACCCTACCTTAACTATTGAACAAACCATTTTTGCGTCTGACAATGCAATTCTTAAGATTATTGAGCAATATGAACATGCACTTAAGAATCCGGATGATGAAAAGGCCTATCAGAAAGCGTTCGAACAAATGGAAGTCAACAATGCTTGGGATTTCGAAACCTTATATAAACAGATTCTCTTCAAATTAAAGCTTGAGGATCTGGATCAAAAAGTGTCATCACTATCTGGCGGACAAAAGAAGCGTTTGGCCTTGGCCAGTGCTCTCATCAACAAACCCGACCTCTTGGTTATGGATGAGCCGACCAACCATTTGGATTTAGAAATGATCGAGTGGCTCGAAAATTATTTTGCCAAGGAGAACCTTACTTTGTTTATGGTTACTCACGATCGTTACTTTTTAGAGCGCGTGTGCAATGAGATCGTAGAACTAGAAAATCAACAACTCTATACCTACAAAGGCAATTACTCCTATTATCTCGAAAAAAAGGAAGCTCGCATCGCTTCTGAAAGCGCTTCAGTAGAAAAGGCCAAAAACCTGTTCAAAAAAGAACTCGACTGGATGCGACGCCAACCCAAGGCTCGTACTACCAAATCGAAGTCAAGAATCGACGACTTTTACGTGATCAAAGAGAAGGCACACCAAAGGCGCAAAGAACATGTATTGCAACTCGAGATCAACATGGAACGACTGGGTAGCAAGATCTTGGAACTTCATAATGTTGGAAAGTCTTTTGGAGAGAAGCATATCCTGGAGAAATTTGATTATACCTTCAAAAAAGGAGAGCGCGTTGGTATTATTGGCAAAAACGGAACCGGTAAGTCTACCTTTTTGAACATTATTACCAAAGGATTAACTCCAGACACCGGCAAGGTCGTTGTGGGTGAAACCGTAAAATTTGGATACTATACTCAGAATGGAATCGACATCAAATCTGAACAAAAGGTAATCGATGTTATCAGAGCATTCGGAGATTATATTCCGTTAAAAAAAGGGCGTCAAATATCAGCGGCCCAATTACTAGAGCGCTTCTTATTTGACCGAAAAAAACAATACGATTTTGTCGAAAAACTCAGTGGTGGAGAGCGGAAACGACTTTACCTATGCACTATTCTGATTCAGAATCCGAACTTCTTAATTCTCGATGAGCCTACAAACGACCTGGATATAGTTACCCTTAACGTGCTAGAAGAATTCTTGTTGGACTTTCCTGGTTGTATCATTGTGGTTTCGCACGATCGTTATTTCATGGACAAGATCGTCGATCACTTATTTGTTTTTAGAGGAAATGCTACTATTGAGGACTTTCCAGGTAACTACTCTGACTTTAGAACGTACGAAGAAAGTGCAGTTCCTGAAGAGAAAGTAGCAAAGAAGGAAAAAAAAGACTGGAAAAAGGATGATAGCAGCCGCCTTTCGTACAACGAGCAAAAAGAACACAAACGACTCGAAAAGGAAATCAACAACCTAGAATTTGAAAAGAAAGCCATTGAAGCCTTATTTTCTGAAGGTAAGGTGGAAGACATCAACGAGCAATCACAAAAATTACAAGAGATCATGAATCTTATCGAACAAAAGACCGAACGTTGGTTTGAGCTCTCGGCAAAATTGGAAGAATAGATGTGGTATCAGATTCTTGCGTATATCAAGTTTATTTTCAGCTCTAGTAATCAACATGGGGTACACTCCCCTTTTGTTTATGAACTAGTAACCAAGTGTTTTTACGATAAAAAGCGATATCCTGAATATCATAAGCTGAAAACGTATCGAAATCATCTTCTAAATAGCAAGCAAAGAATCACTGTAAAAGACTTTGGCGCCGGTTCCAGAGTATTCAAGAGCAACGAACGAAACGTTAAGGATATCGCCAAAAATGCCGGAATATCATCCAAAAGAGCCGAATTATTGTTTCGTCTTTCGAGGTATCTTCAGGTACGATCGGCTTTAGAGCTTGGCACCTCGTTGGGTATGGGCACTGCCGCTTTGGCGATGGCTTCCGACGAGTTAAATGTAGCAACCATTGAAGGTTGCCCAGAAACATCTTCAGTTGCAAAAAACACGCTGAATCAATTCGATATTCGCAACTACAGGTCGGTGGTTGGTAACTTTGACGAAGTACTTTCCGAAGAAAAAGAAAACTTTGATCTGATCTACTTTGATGGTAATCACCAAAAGGAAGCAACACTCTCTTATTTCGAGCAATTGGTTGAACAGACGCACAACGACACCGTATTTATTTTTGACGACATACATTGGTCAAAAGACATGCTAGAAGCATGGAAAATGATTCAAGAACACCCAAAAGTAACGGTGACCATCGACACTTTTTTCTGGGGATTTGTCTTCTTTCGAAAAGAACAGGCCAAAGAACATTTTACCATACGACTTTAAAGCGTTAATTTTAGTAAAATTTTCAGCGTGCTCACATTCATTCTCATCGCGGCCGTCCTAGTAGCCATTTACTTCATCGTAAAATTAAGGGCAAACAATACCCGTGACCGATTTCACAATCATGAACGCACGCACAAAGTGAACATTAAAAGACCAAGAAAATGAATTCAACCTGGGTTATAGTTGGTCTTGCCATTGGTTTCATCCTTGTTGTATTGAATAACAAACGTAACCAAAGAAAATGGCGGGAGCGCAAAAATCGTGATTTTAAATCAGCCTATTTTGAGAAGAAAAAAGAAAAGGATAAACAATAACATCCATGAAGATATATACAAAGACAGGAGATAAAGGAACCACCGCACTGTTCGGGGGAACACGTGTACCAAAGCATCACATTCGAATTGACAGCTACGGCACTGTCGACGAACTCAATTCGTACATCGGATTGATTCGAGATCAAAAAATCGACCCTAGAAGCACCGAGATCCTTATTCATATACAGGATAGGCTATTCACGGTTGGTGCCATTTTGGCGACCGACCCTGAAAAGGCTGTTTTGAAAAGTGGCAAAAACCGACTCAACATCCCACTAATAGAGGAAGAAGACATTCAGTTGCTAGAAACTGAGATGGACAAAATGAACGACGACCTACCACCAATGACCCATTTTGTGCTTCCAGGAGGCCACCAAACCGTGTCATTCTGTCATATTGCTCGATGTGTATGTCGCAGAGCAGAGCGATTGGCCACCGAACTCTATGAAAACGAACCCTTTGACAAAAAAACACTTCAATATTTAAATCGACTTTCTGACTATCTCTTTGTGTTGGCACGGAAGTTGTCACATGACTTGCAAGCCCAAGAAATAAAGTGGATTCCTAAAAAAATTGAATAACATAGCATTTCTGGTCGCTTTGATCGCCAAATTGTTAAAAATCAGCGATTAAAACCACGTTCTTAAAAATAATGCGCAAATAATATCTATTTAACTTGACTTTTTCAGTTAAAAATTTATTTTTGCAAAAAATTAAAACCAGATAGCACATGTATTGGACACTAGAATTGGCATCATATTTAAGTGATGCACCATGGCCAGCTACAAAAGATGAGTTAATCGATTACGCGATTAGGACAGGTGCTCCTCTAGAAGTAGTCGAAAACCTGCAGGCTATTGAAGATGAAGGAGAGATATACGAATCTATTGAAGAAATTTGGCCAGATTATCCCACAGAGGAAGATTACCTCTGGAATGAGGATGAATACTAAAAAAATAACTACATGAAAAAGTCTCTTTGGAGGCTTTTTTTTTGCCGATACGCGATGTAAAAATTGTCATAAATAACAAGACAGAGAGCAAAAGATTTTTTACATTCGTGAACCATTAAAAACTGGCGGATATAGGGCCGTCACAAACAAATTAAAGTACATAACCACCATGAGTTTTTTAAATTCAGTATTAAAGGCCTTTGTTGGGGACAAAGCGAAGAAGGACATCAAGGAGATACAACCCCTCGTAGACCAGATAAAATCACATGAAAAAGCCATGGAGGCTTTGTCTCATGACCAACTTAGACAAAAGACCTTGGATTTCAAGGCTAAGATTCAAGAAGGACGCAGGTCGTTTGATGAGCAGATCGCTACCTTGAAAGAAGAGATAGAGACATCAGAGGATATTGATAGAAAGGAAGAGATCTATACCGAGATCGATCAACTCAATGATCAAGCATATGAAGCCTCTGAAGCCGTATTGAACGAAATTCTTCCCGAGGCGTTTGCAGTTGTCAAAGAAACCGCGAAGCGTTTTACCCATAATGAAACACTTACCGTAACCGCATCAACTTTTGATAGAGAGCTTTCTGGAGAAAAGGACTATGTGACACTCGATGGTGATAGCGCCGTCTGGAACAACTCATGGGATGCTGCTGGTAAAGAAGTTACCTGGGATATGATCCATTACGATGTACAGCTTGTTGGTGGTATTTCATTACATCAAGGTAAGATTGCCGAGATGCATACGGGTGAAGGTAAAACCTTGGTGGCTACACTTCCCGTGTATTTGAACGCCTTGGTCGGAAAAGGGGTACATCTAGTAACGGTGAACGATTACCTAGCCAAGCGTGATAGTGCTTGGATGGCGCCTATCTTTGAGTTTCACGGGTTAAGTGTTGATTGTATTGATTATCATCAGCCCAACTCGCCCGCAAGAAGAAAAGCATATAATGCTGATATCACCTATGGTACCAACAACGAATTCGGTTTTGACTACTTACGTGATAATATGTCGCATTCACCTAATGATCTTGTACAGAAACCACATCACTATGCAATCGTCGATGAGGTCGATTCTGTATTGGTTGACGACGCTCGTACACCCTTGATCATCTCTGGACCGATCCCGCAAGGAGATCGCCATGAATTTAACGAACTAAAGCCAAGAGTATCTGACCTTGTTGCAAAACAACGTCAACACCTAACAGGTGTATTGGCCGAAGCAAAAAAGTTGATCAAGGCTGGCGATACTAAAGAAGGTGGTTTCTTGTTGCTTCGTGTATATCGCGGACTCCCTAAAAACAAGGCGCTAATCAAGTTTTTGAGTGAAGAAGGTGTAAAGCAGCTCCTCCAAAAAACCGAGAACTTCTATATGCAAGACAACAATCGTGAGATGCATCACGTTGATGCCGAATTGTTGTTTGTTATCGAAGAGAAAAACAATCAGATCGATCTTACTGATAAAGGGGTTGAATATCTTTCTGGAGAAGGTGAGGACAAAGACTTCTTCATAATGCCTGACATAGGAACAGAGATTGCCGCTATTGAAAATCAAGGACTAGAACTTGAAAAAGAAGCCGAACTCAAAGAAGAGCTTTTCAAAGATTTTAGTGTGAAGAGCGAACGCATTCACACCTTAAACCAATTGCTTAAAGCCTATACCCTATTCGAAAAAGATACCGAATATGTGGTGATGGAGAACAAAGTAATGATCGTTGACGAATCAACAGGTCGTATCATGGAAGGACGTCGTTATTCTGACGGACTTCACCAGGCGATCGAAGCAAAAGAAAATGTAAAGATCGAAGCCGCTACACAGACCTTCGCAACTGTAACTCTTCAAAATTACTTTAGAATGTACCGCAAACTAGCGGGTATGACGGGTACGGCAATTACTGAAGCAGGCGAATTCTGGGAAATCTACAAGTTGGACGTAATGGAAATTCCTACCAACCGTCCGATTGCACGTGATGACCGAGAAGATCTTATCTATAAAACAAAGCGTGAAAAATACAATGCAGTAATCGAAGAAGTCGTTCAACTTTCAAACCAAGGAAGACCCGTATTGATCGGTACAACTTCGGTTGAGATCTCAGAGCTATTGGGAAGAATGTTGGCTATCAGAAAGATTCCGCATAATGTATTGAACGCAAAACTGCATAAAAAAGAGGCTGATATTGTTGCTGATGCCGGTAAAGCCGGAATGGTAACCATCGCCACCAACATGGCTGGTCGTGGTACCGATATTAAACTATCAGACGAGGTAAAAGCTGCTGGTGGATTGGCCATTATTGGTACAGAGCGTCACGATTCGAGACGTGTAGACCGACAGCTAAGAGGTCGTTCGGGGCGTCAAGGAGATCCAGGTAGTTCGCAATTCTACGTGTCACTCGAAGATAATTTGATGCGTTTGTTTGGATCAGAGCGTGTGGCCAAGCTTATGGACCGCATGGGAATGAAAGAAGGCGAAGTAATCCAACACTCGATGATGACCAAGTCGGTAGAGCGCGCTCAGAAAAAAGTAGAAGAGAACAACTTCGGTATTCGTAAGCGACTGCTTGAGTATGACGATGTGATGAACGCACAACGTGAAGTAGTTTACAAACGTCGTCGTCACGCCTTGCACGGAGAGCGTCTACAGGTAGATATCGCCAACATGATCTACGATACCTGTGAAGTGATTGCAGAAACGAATAAAATTGCAGGAGATTTCAAAAACTTCGAGTTCGAATTGATCCGTTATTTCTCAATCAGCTCACCAATCACCGAAGATGAACTGAAGAGCTTGCCAGAACAAGAGATCGCAGGAAGAGTTTATAAATCGGCCTACGAGCATTACACGCAGAAAATGGAGCGTAGTGCAGCCATCGCTTTCCCAGTGATCAAGAATGTATACGAAACGCAAAAGGACAAGTTTGAACGCATCGTAGTACCATTCACCGATGGTATCAAAACCTTGAATGTTGTGACCAACCTTGAGAATGCTTATACGTCTGAAGGAAAGCAATTGATCACGGATTTTGAGAAGAACGTTACCCTAGCTATCATCGACGATGCTTGGAAGACGCACTTACGCAAAATGGACGAGTTAAAGCAATCAGTTCAGCTAGCCGTACACGAGCAAAAAGATCCGTTGTTGATCTATAAGTTTGAAGCCTTTGAGCTTTTCAAAACGATGATCGACAAAGTCAACAAAGATGTGATCTCGTTCTTGTTTAAAGGGGAATTGCCAACACAAGACACCAGCAACATCCAAGAGGCTCGCGAAACTAAGAGAAAAGAAAACTACAAGACCACGAAGGAAGAAATTCCGAACAGTGATGAACTTGCAGCACAGAACCGCGCCGCTGGACAAACGCAAAGCAGACAGGTTACCGAGACCATCGTAAGAGACAAGCCAAAGATCGGAAGAAACGATCGTGTAACCATCAAACATGTGATGTCTGGTGAAAACAAGACGATGAAATTCAAGCAAGCTGAACCGCTTATCAACAAAGGCGAGTGGGTTCTTGTAGACAGTGAATAAATCTATATTTTTTTAATAGGAAGGCTTCATCAAAAGATGAAGCCTTTTTTGTTTTCTCGAGGTTATATTTTGGACTAATTTACTTTGCTAAAATCCTAAACATCATAAAGTCCTAACTTCACCTTAGTGCTTTTTTGTTACACAACATAAAGTTGTTTATCTTATGCCCTAGCAATACTTTTACATTGTATTATTGCGCTTAATCTCTATGGAAACATATGCCACCGCATTGCTAGTAGCCATTCCTTTTTTTATTGGCCTCGTGCTGATAGAGATTCTTTATGGACACTTCGTAAAAAAGCAAATGCATAACGTTATGGATACTGTCTCGAGTCTTAGCTCAGGGCTCACCAATATTGTGAAAGACTCCCTTCAATTGGTCGTTATCATCGTATCCTACCCTTTCTTATTAAAACATTTGGCCATTTTTTCTGTGGAAAGCACATGGCTCACATACCTACTTGGATTTATCGCTTTGGACTTTGCCGGTTATTGGAACCATCGCCTCAGTCATAAGGTGAACATCTTTTGGAATCAACACGTGATCCATCACAGCAGTGAAGAATTCAATCTGGCCTGCGCACTACGACAATCGATCTCGAATATTATAGGCTATTTTCCTTTGTTGTTGATTCCGGCTGCTTTGATTGGTGTTCCACACAAAGTAATCGCAATCCTTGCTCCTATTCATTTGTTTGCTCAATTCTGGTATCATACCCGCCATATCGGAAAATTGGGTTGGCTCGAATACATCATCATAACCCCTTCTCAGCATCGCGTACACCACGCTATCAACGAAGAATACATCGACAAAAACCTCGGACAAATATTTAGCTTCTGGGATCGGATGTTCGGTACGTTTCAAGAAGAGCTGGATGACGTTCCGCCAGTGTATGGTGTGCTCAAACCTGCTGCTACCTGGAATCCTGTGATCATCAATTTTCAGCATGTATGGCGATTGATCAAAGATGCTTGGCGAACCAAAAGCTGGGTCGATAAGCTGCGTATTTGGTTTATGCCCACTGGATGGCGCCCTTCCGACGTAAAAGAAAAATATCCAGTCGATATCATCGATGACGTTTACAATTTCGAAAAGTATAAAACCCCAGCATCTAAGGCTCTAAAATATTGGTCAGTGGTTCATCTTGTGATGTCTACCTTACTAATGATGTTCATGTTCTTCAATTACTCAGAAATCAGATTCGCCAATCTATTGATCTACGGAGCCATCGTATTTACAGGAATTTATGGGTATACCTCTCTGATGGATCGTCAAAAAAGTGCACTCATCGTACAAAGTGTTGTCAGCTTGTTTTCTATTTCGTGGATTATCATGACCAATGATTGGTTTGGTCTTGATGTCTATATTCCTTTTGGTGATGTCTTGGTAGGAACGTACTACACGCTCACCATCCTAGGAGCCATCTACTTTACCTTTTTTGAGGAAGCCAATGGTGTTTCTACAGCGACAAGTTAATTCACGTGCATTCCTAATAAAATAATAGGATCCGGACAATTTTTCAAGTAGAAAGACCGCTTGCTTGTTCCACAAACGCCAGGATAGTCTCCCACATTTCCCTCTAAATCAAATACAACCTGAAAATGTAGGTGTGGTGCGTAATTTACGTTTTCCTCGGGTGTCCCTAATCGAGCGATCATCGTTCCTTTTTCAACGGTTTTTCCAATCTCCAAGTTTTGCAAAGAAGCTCGCGAAAGATGTCCGTAAAGCGTATAAAACCGAACGTCTTTCACAGTATGTTCAAGAATTATCGTCGGGCCGTAATCTCCGATAACATTATTGTCCTTGAAACTATGAATGCGCCCCTCTAATGGCGCTATGACAGCAGTGCCTGCGGCAACCCATAGGTCCAGGCCTAGATGAATGTTTCGCTCCTCAATCGAAGAGTCTTTAAAAAGAGTGCTACTCTTATAGAGATTTCTGACCTCATTATACCCGCCATAAGCAACTTGGGCATTTCGTTCTAAAAGAAAAGCATCTAAATACTGTTGAACCGAATGAGGGTCTGATAAGTCTACATGCTCTAAGCTTGCATTGTCGCTTGAAAGATCGAGATGCGTATAGGTAGAAAAGGGAATAGCAGGGTCTATAACATATCTTGATTCACCGCCTAATTCTTTTAAAATTTCCAAAAAGGTCGAATCCATAATTTCAAATTATGGCACTAAGATATCAAATCAATAGCTTAGATTTTTGGAGAATTGGTATTTAAGGATAGGAATTTGTATGATCACCATCATTGCTACAAAGACCAAGGCATAGGTGTAGATAGAGTTGATTGAAATTCCGTCGAAAAGGCTAAAGAAACCCTCGACCTTTGAAACGTCATTTGCAAATTTATCAGCAAAGACCGAATTCTCAGGAAGTAGTATGGCCAACACGAAAATTCCTATCACACAAGCAGCAACAAACAACCAGTGTTTGGCAGAAAATACAGGTTTGTACACAAAGGTTGGAGCTGCTAGCTCTTCAGTTTCGATGGCATCCATGACATCCATCACAAACCCTTCAGAAGGTGATTCAGCACCCACTTCCTTGACCATATTGGACAATAATGAATCGATATGTTTATTTTCCTGCTCCATGACCTCTTAGGTATTGTGGTTCTACAACATTTTCTAATATAGTGAATAATTTCTTTCTTCCTCTAAACAAGCGTACTTTAACATTGTCAACACTCATTCCGGTAACGTCTGCTATCTCCTTGACCGATAGTTCCTCAAAATAGAAAAGCGTAATGATCACACGTTGTTCATCTTGCAACTTGTCCAAAGCATCTTGGATCATTTGTTTACGCTCTTGGGCTTCCATATAGCTCAGCGCATCCTGAATACCGGTTAGATTGCCTTCATTGATGTCATCAATTTTTTCCGAAGGAATCAACCTTTTTTGCTTTTTAATCCTGTCAAGACAGGTATTGTATGCGATTCGGTACAGCCATGTCGAGAACTTAGCCTCTCCTTTATAATTCTTCAATGATCTATAGGCCTTTACAAAAGCGTCCTGAGCTACTTCCTCAGCCTCTTCTCTGTGCCGCACCATTCGTAGGGCAATGGTAAAGACCATATCCTTATAGCGTGCTACCAAGTGCGCGTACGATTGCTTGTCTCCAGCAATGATCTTTTCTATATAATAATGGTCAGTTTGGTAGGTCATTTAGTGGTTGGACTTACTTTCTTACAATTTGGTTACACAAAAATTTAAAAAAATATTTTACACTTTTTTGTAACCTGTTTTCCACTTTGAAAGTCATACTGGATGAAACGCATAAAAAATAACCTTTTAAAAAATCAAATTTTATGGAACCAGTTATCGTATTTATAAGTCTCTTCGGAACCATCTTCGGAATCATCTATCTCTATTTCTCTACTAGAAACAAAGAGCGCATGGCATTGATCGAAAAAGGAGCCGATGCAAGCATCTTCTTCAGTAACAAGGAAAGAAAGACAGCTCCGATCTGGAAGATCCTTATCATCAACCTTGCACTTCTTATGGTGGGTATTGGTGTCGGAATCTTTGTCGCATCTGTTTTACACTACAATATGGGAGTCGAAGATGAAGTAGCCTTCCCAGGCACGATCTTCCTCATGTCAGGTTTAGGACTTCTAGCTGGCTTTTATCTCTCAAAAAGATTGGCCGAATAAGCCAACACTTAGAGTCTATATATCTTGGCCCGTGCTTCTTAGAGAAGTACGGGCCTACTTTTTTGCGAAAGCCTTTGCGGTTGGGTTATAGCAGTGTTACGGTCAACTTCACCAAAAGTTAACATTGAAACACGCCCTTTATAGGTAAAGTATTCATAACTTTTCTACCTCAATCAATGTAACTACCCCGACAACATAAATTTCAACACCTATGGAACCAGCGAAAAAGAAAGGATTTTTGATCGACATGGATGGGGTCATCTATAGCGGTGACACGATGATTGGTGGCGCAGATGTCTTCATTAAGACCTTGCAAGAAAAGGACATTCCCTTTTTGTTTATGACTAATAACAGTCAGCGCACCGCACTCGATGCTGTCAATAAGTTGGCTGGTATGGGTATTGACGTTTTAGAAGAAAATGTATATACAAGCGCGATGGCAACTGCTTGGTTTCTGTCGTTTATGAACCCCAAGGGAACAGCTTTTGTTTTAGGCGAAGGTGGACTCATTTCAAGTCTCCATAAAGAAGGGTATCAGCTAGTGAATCAAAATCCAGATTTTGTGGTGGTAGGTGAAGGGCGAAACTTCACGTTAGAGATGGTCAACAATGCCGTTGATATGATCTTGAGTGGTGCCAAACTGGTCGCCACCAATCTAGATCCTTCTCCCAAAAAACCAGGATGGAACAACCTCGGAATCAAAGCAGTCGTCTCTATGATCGAAGAAGCTACTGGTAACAAAGCGTTTTCCGTAGGAAAACCGAGTCCTGTTATGATGCGGGCTGCCAGAAAACGCCTCGGGCTTATGACCGACGAAACCATCGTTATAGGTGACACGATGGACACTGATATCCTGGGAAGCGTTCAAATGGGATATCAATCAGTACTTACCTTGTCTGGAGTTACTAAAAAGAGTGATCTTGGTAATTACGCCTTCGCACCCGATATGATCGTCAATTCAGTGAAACACTTGAATCTTGATACGCTTTTGAAGTAGTGGTTATTCAATCTTTTTTGTGGAGTTACGCACGATCAAACTGGTCTTAATAACCTTTGTATCATGAGCATTAACTTCACCTTTGCCTTCAATGCGATCGATCAAAAGTCTGGCAGCAGTTTCGCCTATGTATTTTCCATGTTGGCTTATGGTCGTTAAATTTGGAGTGACGTATTGAGACAATCGTCCATTGGTAAAACCAATGAGTGATATGTCATCAGGTACGGTGTAGTTGCGTAACTTTAAAATACGAAGCACCTCAACAGCGGTTAATTCATCAAGGGCCATGATGGCATCAATCTTCTTATAGCCCAGCAGCAACGACATCAATACTTCAAGGTCATCTTTTTCATCCAGATCAAGTATCAGTTTGTCATCAAACGGAATGTCCCTTTCCATTAACGCTTTCTTATAGCCTTCTACCCTCAACTTGCCTACACTCGAATCGTCTATGCTGGAAACAATAGCAATGACTTTGCAACCGGTATCCAAGAAATGTTTCGTGGCTTTATAACCGCCCTCAAGATCATCAACAATTACCTTGTCGCATTCGATTTTATCACTGACTCGATCGAACATGACCAACGGAATCTGATGGTCAATGACCTCTTGAAAATGAGCCAATTCGTCCTTGCGCTGCGTCTCTTTACTCAAAGAGACGATGAGTCCGTCTACAGTGCCTGCATTCAACAACTGTAAAGTTCTTACTTCTTTTCTGTGCGACTCGTCGCTGATACAGCTTATGATGCTATAACCTTGTTGATCCGCCACCTTCTCAATCCCGTAGAACACTTGGGCAAAGAAATAGTTCAATATGTTCGGAACCACCACGCCAATGGTCTTGGTCTGTCTATTCAACAGACTAAGCGCCACTCTGTTGGGCACATAGTGGTTTTCTTTTGCAAACTTTTGAATTTTTTGACGCAGTTCTCTACTGATCTCACTTTTATTATTAATCGCCTTTGAAACCGTTGAAACGGATACATCAAAATGTTCGGCTATTTCTTTCAGTTTTATCTTCTTCATGGTCTAACTCTTTATGCTTCAAATGGAAATTTAATTCCTGCTTTATGTCTTACTTCATCAACTATCTCCATCAACTCGACACTATTTTCATGTGACCAAAGTTGACTCTCACGACGCCCTTCAAAAATACAATTTTGAACCTCCACTATTTCATGGAAAAAACCTTTACCAGTGGTTGGTTTCTGAAAATGTTCTTCGCTACCATCGACCCTTAGCATAAATCCTTGGGATTCATGCCAGATGGGATCTATAAAGATCTCTCCGGCCTCTCCGCAGATCTTCGCCTTCATATCTGTGTTATTAGAAAAGCCACTGTACAATACAGCTTGAGCATCATCATAGTCAAAGATCATGGAGGTCTGTATTTCGGCCTTGGTATGGTAAAAGTTTGAGGTCGCCATAACACGCGCTGGTTTACCTAAAATCAAATATGCAAGAAAAACAGGATACACGCCCATGTCAAGTAAGGAACCGCCTGCCAGATTCACATTCAATGAACGGGATTGCTCTTCCTCATCCAGTTTATAGAACGAAAACTCGGCATTGATATAGCGAATGTGTCCAAGTCGATTTTGATCGATCAGCACTTTGGCCGCAACAATGGCAGGGTTAAATCTGCTCCAAAAGGCTTCCATAAAAAAGACATCATTTTTCTTAGCCGAAGCGACCATCTTTCTAGCCTCTTCACTACTTACTCCAACAGGTTTCTCACATAGCACATGCTTTTTGTGATCCATGGCCGCAATGCTTACCGTTGCATGGGTATGGTGTAATGTGGCTACGTATACAATATCAACCTCTTCATCTTTAAAGAGTTGTTCGTAATTGCCATAGTATTTGGACACTCCGAATTCCTCTGCAAATGATTGGGCTCGCTCTAGGTTGGTGGCCGCTACGGCTACCAATTCGGCGTTTTGCACCAAATGAAGATCGGCAATGAACAACCGTGCTATTTTTCCCAGGCCAACGATGCCCCATCTCAGTTTTTTCTGCTCTTTCATATCGTTTCTCATGGTTAGACTTGCGTTGATAATGTACTTACTTTGAATACAGTTTCATTGATATAGGTCTCTCCTTTCTTTAAAACCGTTGATGGAAAATGTGAATGGTTTGGTACATCGGGAAAGTTCTGTGTTTCGAAACACAAGGCTGGAAACTGAGCATCAGCTCGTTCTTCATTTTTCATTGGATACCCTCCCTCAAACCTTTTCGGTGTAAAAACCACCAAAGCCCTTTGATTGGTAAAAACCTCCATCTGTAAGCCTGTTTCTTCCGAAGAACAAACTACCTTTGGGTGGTCATCATTGGTTTCGTCCAAAACGAATACATCATCAAATCCGTCAACTTGGGTGATTTTCTGTAATGGTTGCTTCGTTAAAAAATCATACGCCGAGTCTTTATTCTCTAAAAATCTCCCCGTAGGTATTTGAGTGACATCCAATTCCAACCTTTGCATGCTATTGATGCATAGTTGCTGATTCAAAATCGATTGTTTTCCTAAGTTGAAATACGCATGATTTGTAAGGTTTAGCACCGTATCTTCATCAGAACTGGCCTCATATTTTACTTTTAATGCATTGTCATTTGATAATTCGTAGTGCACATAAACTTTTAAGTTTCCGGGGTATCCTCCTTCCATGTGTTCACTTGAACACGAAAGAACCACTTTGGCTTCCGAAGTGTTCAATGCTTCAATCGTCCAAACTTTATTATGCAAGCCTTGTTCACCACCATGCAAATGGACTTCTCCCTCTTCTCCTAACCGATAAAACTTTCCGCCTAAAGAAAAACCATTTTTAATCCTCCCAGCATAACGTCCGATACTGGCGCCAAAATAGTACGCCACCTCGTTATACTGTTGCAAATAACCCTCCAAGTTCTGTGGAGCAGCAACAATATCGTGCATATCACCGTTCTTGTCTCTTATGCAAAAAGCATGTAATGTTGCGCCATAGGTGAGTATCTCAGCCCTTGTTCCATGGTTGTTCAGCAAGGTAATGCTCTGAATGGTGGTATCACCGTACATTCCGAACTCTTTTATATGACTGTTTTCAACTTTGGGCATTGTGTTATACTCTTTCTTCAATCACTTCGGAAGTAGAAAATCGGTAGCGCATGTTTCGATATACGCATACATCGGTTATATCTTCTGGGGTGCCTTTTGGGACCGCTCTAAAGTTTGAAGAGATGCGGTCTTGCTTAACAGGTTTTACCCGGTGGAAACAATGTCCGTGCAAGAAAATGACCGTTCCTTTTTTGGGTCGATACACTACTTGTCCTTCGATATCTTCGTGTGGTGCCCCCACCGGAAGCACTCCTGCTTTATGTGCCTGGGGCACAATGACGATCTCACCGCCGGTCTCTTCTGTAATGTCATGGGTGTACACCAGTCGATTTAGATTGAATTGTGCTGGGCTTTCGGGCGGACAATCTTGATGCCAGGCCTGCCCTTTGCTTCCAGCCTTTGAGAACATCATCATGCAATACAGGTTGTCCCAACCTTTGGTCAACAGCGCATCTGTTATTGCATTGAAGTGTTCATTTTTGTCGATCCCGTCAAAGAGGGGCTTTCCTTCACGATACGGAAACCACGGTACGACCTCGACGGCCGACTTGGTGATGAATTCATCCGTATGCTCCCTATCGGGGCTCAAACCATAATGTTCTAGAATGATGTTATTATAGGCATCCATCAATTTGCCATCAAAAAAGGATTCGAAAATGATATATCCTTGGTCCCAAAACTCCTGTGCGATTTTTTCCAGTTCCATTTTTTGATCATTGATTATTGTACAACATATCGTAGAGCTCTGGAGACGATTTGATAAACTTGGAAGTACCTGTTCTTTCTCTCCAGCGCTTGCTTATACTATCACTAAGATGAAGTCTAGCGTCAATTTTACTAAACGTTGGGTTCTGAAACCACATGGGATGTGAGTCCCAGTGACAGTTGATATAGTGCACTGCTTTGACCACATCGTCATTTTCATCGATGGTATCGAAAAAGGGAACAAACCACTTTTCCCAAGCTTCCTGCGCCTGCACTGGGTTGCCCAATTGTGTCTCTTTGGTCACTCCGTATAATTTTCCGAAGTAGTCCGAGATCGTAGGTGAAGCTTCTGCTATGAATACAGGCTTGCCTTTTTTACGAGCGAATTCAAACATCTCGATTTCCTTCCAACGGTTAAAAAAAGAAACGCCGCACCAGTCTACATAGTCGTCTCCTGGATACCAACCTTCGAGTTGCTCTTGTCCAGAAATAAAGCCAACTGATTGCCATACATAGGCCGTATTGTTTACTCCTTTTGCACGTAATCTATCAACTATGCGACGATACGCCTTTATGGTACTCTTGCGGTCATAGTGGTTCCATGGGTCGCCGTCAAATTCGTAGGCGATACGCAGAAAGACAGGACGCTTTCCGAGTGAAATCAAGAAGTCTCCTAATTTATCGATATAAGCGTCATGGGTTCCGTCAGCTACTTTCTCTTCGTGATGAACAAATTGAAGACCGATGGCCAATGCCATGTTCTTATAATCTGGATCGTTGTGCTGTAATATGGCGTTGTAGTCGTTATCGCCCCAATCGTGTGTTTCCCAAAGACCATCGAGTCCTTCTTGGGTTCTTCCGAAGGAATTTTCTCCGGGATTGATGTTAGAATAGGTGGTCCATCCTGCCGGTCGATCAAAATGGTCTAAGTATCCATCATTGTATTTTTCGAGACCTCCAACAGCCTCCAATTCTTGTCCGACAAACAACAACACTCCATCTTTGGGCTCAAATTTTGCCAACGGTCTAGAAGGGATGGATTCCTCTATTACAGTTTCATTATTTTTTTCTTCGGAAGGTTTTTGACATGCCAACAGGCTGCAACAAAAAACTCCCATCCATAGATACTTTTTCATAATTCGTCTATATTTCTTTATACATGAACCAATCGAAATCGGCGTACTTTTCTTTTGAAGCTAGGTCTTGGCAACACATACCAACAAAGCTTCCCGTAAATGCAGGGCGATAGCGATCACCGCCTTCTCTAACATGATCATCAGATAATATACTGGCATCTAATTCATCGCCAATATTTTCGTAGTCTTGTCCATCATGACTTGCCAGAAACTGGAGCTTGTCACGATTCATAATTCCTTTTAAATGCACGGCGCGTTGTCCTGTAATGTCGAGCAATTCTTCTTGATAGGTCATATTGAAGTTATCACAGGTATAAATCGACAGAAATTTGCGAGTGCCTTCATAGTTGCTCGTTACGCACAAATAGTGATAGTGACCCGTATTATAATAAAAAACAAGGCCTGCCATATGCTGAAAGGATTCGGGTTCAAAATCTACCTTTACGGAAGCCTCAATATGAAATGCTTGAATTCTTCGAGCTAACAAACTTTGGTCGTGTAGGGAAGCCAAAGACTCTCTTCCATAAAGCCTTAGATACCCTGAGCGTTGCTGTAAGCTGCACCAATCTTCTGTTATTGGTACTCGCAACGACTGAAAATCTATCGGCAGTTGTTCGTCATTAAAATCAAAGAATGTGGTGTTCTTTTCAAGCGACCGTATCTCGCTTGTCTTTATAGGAATTTCCATTCTGGGAACCGCGCTTCCAGCTTTGAGATAGGGCCAATCTTCTTTCCAGATAACCTTTTCAATGGCAGTTTCACGGCCAAGTGTACATTTTCCAAGTGGTGTTAATGGTCTTCCGACCAAAAAAACCGTGTACCAATCTCCTTCTGGTGTTTCTACAAAATCGCCGTGCCCTGCCTTCTGAAGGCCGTGTTGTTCATTATCTCTAGATGACACTAAAGGATTGTTGGGATGGTATTTATAAGGTCCTAAAATGTGCCGGCTTCGGGCAATCGTTATGGCATGATTGTACTCGGTACCACCTTCAGCCAACACCAAATAATAGTATGTCCCTTTTTTAAAGATATGTGGCCCTTCGGTAACTCCTAATGGGCTGCCTGGGGTCAAATAGGTAGGTTCTCCTATTAACTTTTGTGCCTTTGAATTAAACTCTTGAATTTCTATACCACCGAAGAATTTTCCACCGCGATGATCCATCAACATATTCAAGAAATACTTCTTTCCATCATCGTCGTGAAACATGGATCCGTCAAAGCCTCTTGACGACAAATAGATTGGCTCGCTCCAAGGTCCGTTGATATCTTTAGCAGTGACCAAATAATTGGGCGTGTCTTTCCACACACCGTCAAAAGATCGTACGTTGCTGTACACTAGATAAAAGAGTCCATCGTAATACGAAAGGCAAGGTGCCCAAACACCGCATGAATCTGGATTTCCCTTCATGTCTAGCTGTGAGACACGATCCAACGGACGTGCAATCAGTTTCCAATTGCGCAGGTCTTTAGAATGGTGAATCTGTACCCCTGGAAACCATTCAAAAGTGGAGGTAGCGATGTAGTAATCGTCTCCTACTCGAACAATGGATGGGTCGGGATTAAAGCCTTTAAGTATGGGGTTCTGAATCATGCTTTTACAAATTCTTTTTCTATTTCTTCAAGGGTTTTCCCTTTGGTTTCAGGAAGGATTCTCAACAAGACAAAGAATCCGACAACGGCAATCATGCCAAAAATGAGAAAGCTCATCGCATTGCCAAGGTTTGACAATTCCCAAGGGAAAACTTGTTGCACCAGCCAACTTGCAAAGGAGTTTACAAATCCAATTACACCAATGGCCAAACCTCTATATTTATTGGGGTATAGTTCAGACAGCATCACCCACATTACCGGGCCGAGGGAAAAAGCAAAACAAGCAATAAAGCCTAGTATACCAATCAATACCAAAGTGGCATTCATTGAAATGGCCGCTTCCAAAATGGCGCCTTCATTCTTTGCGAAGGCTTGTGAGCCCAACGCTTCTTTCATGGCATTTTTGAAATCGACATCGTTGTCAAATTCTTTTCCGACGAAAGGAGTTAATGCGGCACTATCTACATTTTCAAGTGAAGCCACATTTGTTGCTTCTAACTTATAGGTAGCTTGACTAAATCCGTAGGCGCATATGAGTAAACTCAGGGCGATACCTGCTATTCCTACGAGTAACAATGGGCGCCTTCCCATTCTATCGATCAATACCATGGCCACAATGGTAAAGACGACCGTTGTAAAACTGAGCCAGATTCCTGAAGTAAAGGCTGCATCGGTACCTATACCCGTTTGTTTAAAGATCTGTGTCGCGTAAAAATAGATCGCATTGATTCCTGTGATCTGTTGCAAGACGCCAATGACCAAACCTACTACGATGATGAATCGCAAGGCGGGTTTAAACAGTTCTGAAATAGGTACTTTTGGTTTGACACTTTGCCCTGCTATATTTTCACCTATCAAGGCCATTTCTTCTTGCGCTTTTTTCTCGCCATGAAGCAGTTTTAGGACCTTTTTAGCCTCCTGAAGCTTGTCTTTAATGATAAGCCATCGCGGACTTCGTGGTACAAAAAACAGTAATAAAAAGTATAGTAAGGCTGGTGCCAACTCTAATCCCAACATCCATCTCCAAACGGTCTCGTCGGTTAAAAAGCTTTCTCCCGAACTATATAATCTATTTAAGTAGTCATTGCATAAAAAGGCCGCGAAGAATCCTAAAACTATATTTAGCTGTTGCACCGATACCAATGTTCCTCTGTTCTTGGCACTAGAGATCTCTGCGATATAGGTTGGCGCCAAGATCAAAGCAGCACCAAAGGCCAATCCTCCTATCATTCTCGCGATGTAAAGCATCTCGTAAGAGGACGCATAGGCAGATAGTAGTGCTGATAGTGAATATAAAAAGGCCACGACGATCAAGATCTTCTTACGTCCTATCTGATCGCTTAGTCTCCCTGAAAATAACATGGCAATCATCGCCGCAAAAGAGGGCGAACTAACTACCCAACCCGTTTGAGCATCACTGAGGTCAAATTGAGGGCCCGCATAGGACACAACTCCAGAAATGATTCCTGCATCAAACCCGAAGAGAAACCCTCCTAGGGATACAACAAACGCAACAAATAAGGTTTTTTTCGAAATACCAGCCATATACTATTTTTTAGGTTTACCCCGTAAAGTACGACAGAATACTGAATACTACTATGATCAATACCAAGGAAACCGCCACATCAATTTTGGATATGCTCTTCTTATGCTCATCTATATGCTCTTTTGACAAGGTGCCAAAGGCCAAACCAGAAATTCGAGCGTAGTCTGGAGCATTGGTCAACGTAGTTACACTCACACAGATCAAAACCGAGATCGCAAACATAAAAATCGCCATGTGTGCAAAATTGATGGTTGCAAATTCGAGCATGATCCCAGACAATTGGGTTTGGTAAATTTCGGCTACCAATCGTGCCGCAGCCACAATCAATCCAGAACACAACGTAAAAATTGCTGCGGTTGCATTTACACGCTTCCACAGAATTCCTAAAAGGAATACTGCCGTTATGGGTGGCGCTATGTAGGACTGTACGCTCTGCAAGTACTTATAAAGTGTTCCCCCGCCAATCTTTTCCATGATCGGAATCCAAATGATGCCGAGTACCACCACTATGGTCGTGGCTACTTTTCCAATCATCAGCAGTTTTTTCTCTTCGGTCTTAGGTCGCAACTTTTTGTAAACGTCAATGGTAAAAATCGTTGAGCACGAATTAAATACCGAGGCCAAAGAGCTCATTAGAGCTGCCATTAGACCTCCTGCTACCAATCCCTTTAACCCAACGGGCAACAAGGTCTTGACAAGCACCGGAAATACTTGATCACTTTTTTCATACGATAAAATTCCTTGCTTTGCCAGGGCAAATGCAATGATTCCGGGAATCAAAAAAATAAAGATCGGAAGCAGCTTCAAATACGCTCCAAAAATGGCTCCGCGACGACCAATTTTAATGTTGTTGGCCGCCAGCGTACGTTGTACGATGTATTGATCAGTACACCAATACCAAATTCCGACAATGGTACCACCAATGACCATTCCTGTCCATGGAAAGTCTGGATCAGAGATGGGTCTCCACATATTAAAATGATTGCTCCCTGCAATTTCTTTTAGGTTTTCCCAACCTCCTACTTCTTGAAGGCCCAGATATGTGATGATAATGGAGCCTGCAATGAGTACAATGGTTTGAAGTGTTTCGGTGTAGATCACCGCTTTCATTCCACCAATAACCGTGTAGATTCCGGTAAAAACAACCACTCCAATGGCTCCGTACCAAAACGGGATTCCGAGGAGTTCTGAAACCACAATTCCTCCTGCATAAATAGTAACCGAGACTTTGGTTACCACATAGCCTACCAATGAAAAAATTGAAAGGAACCAACGAGATCTTGCGTCGAATCTCTTTTCTAGAAATTCGGGCATCGTGAATGCCTTGCTCCTAAAGTAAAAAGGAAGAAACAACCATCCGAGCACAAGAACGATCCATGCATGGAGCTCATAGTGTGCCATGGGCATGCCAGATTCGGCACCAGTTCCGGCCAATCCAACGACATGCTCCGATCCGATATTGGAAGCAAAAATGGAAGCGCCAATAACAAACCACCCAACATTTCTTCCTGCTAGGAAGTAATCTTCGGTATTTTTGTTCTTTTGAAGCACTACCCATACAGCCACGGCCATCAAGGCTACAAAATAGGCTCCAAGCACCCACCAATCTGCACGTTCTAATATCGAATCCATGAAGGTCTAGACGTATTGATTGATGATATTTTCGAACAACTCCTGCTTTCCGCTTTGCGGAGTCAAGACTCCTTGGTCTTGAGCTACCTGATAAAGATCTGTAAGTGATAGTTTTCCTGCTTCAAAATCTTTTCCCTTTCCTGAATCAAATGAGCTATAGCGCTCGTTACGAAGTTTCTCATATGGTGAAGAAACAATGATCTTTTCCGCAGTCAATAAAGCACGTGCAAAAGTGTCTGCGCCTCCGATATGTGCCAAGAACACGTCTTCAAGGTCAGTAGAATTTCTTCGAATCTTTGCATCAAAGTTGACACCACCACCTTGGAGTCCGCCAGCCTTTAAGAAAACGAGCATGGCCTCGGTCACCTCTTGAATGTTGTTAGGAAATTGATCCGTGTCCCATCCGTTTTGGTAATCACCGCGGTTGGCATCGATGCTGCCCAGCATTCCTGCTGCGGCTGCCACTTCTAATTCATGTTGAAATGTATGTTGTGCTAAGGTCGCATGATTTACCTCAATATTGATCTTAAAGTCTTTATCCAATCCATATTCCTTTAAAAATCCAATGGCTGTGGCCGTGTCAAAATCGTACTGATGTTTGGTGGGTTCCATCGGTTTAGGTTCTATCAAGAAGTTTCCTTTAAAACCTTGCGAACGCCCATAATCCCTGGCCATGGTTAAAAACTGTGCCATGTGATCGAGTTCGCGCTTCATATCAGTATTGAGAAGTGACATATACCCTTCGCGACCTCCCCAAAAGACATAATTTTCTCCTGAGAGGGCAATCGTCGCATCGAGCGCCATTTTTACTTGTCCGCCAGCTCTAGCCACTACATTGAAATCAGGATTTGTGGCCGCTCCATTCATGTAACGGGGATTCGAAAAACAATTTGCTGTTCCCCAAAGCAATTTCACACCAGAGCGTTCGGTCTTTTCCTTAAGATAATCGACAATGGTATGTAATCTTTTCTCTGACTCAAGTAGTGTCGGAGCTTCATCAATGAGGTCAAAGTCGTGAAAACAGAAGTAGTCAAACCCCATTTTGGTGATGAACTCAAACGCCGCATCTGCCTTTGCCTTTGCCGCCTGTATCGGGTCGCTATGTTTGTCCCATTCGAATTGTTGTGTTCCAGAACCGAAGGGATCCCCGCCCACTCCGCAGAAGGTATGCCAATAGGCAATCGCGAACTTAAAATGGTCGCGCATGGTCTTTCCTGCGACCACTTGGTCTGGATTGTAATATTTAAACGCCAGCGGGTTGTCAGAATCTTTGCCTTCATATGGAATGGCTCCAATTCCTTTGTAGTATTCTTTGTTACCGAGTAAAATCATTATCTCAAGTATATTTTAAAATTGTATTCAGTTGTTTTTTCCAGTTTTCGTATGCTTCCAAGTACGCTTCGTTGCTTTTAAGAGGGACATAATTCATCACATGATCGTTCTGTGCAATGCCTTCGCCCAAGGTCGAAAGGTCTGATGAATGCATACTGGCTGCTCTGGCAGCGCCAATAGCTCCAGTTGTATTGTAAATTTCGATTTCATGACCTATCAGTGTTGCCACCGTATTTGAAAAGATCTCGGAGCGAAATAGGTTATCGCTTCCTGCTCTAACAAATGAAACATCAATGGTATCTTTCTGTAGTAACTCCATTCCGTAGACAAAGGAGAAGGCGATGCCTTCAAGGGCCGCCCTGTATAAGTGTCCTTGGCCATGCTTATTCAGGTTGATGTTGCAGATTTGCGTTCCTGTATTTGTATTGTTCAAAATACGCTCTGCGCCATTTCCAAAGGGAATAACAACGATTCCATCTGAGCCGATATCTACTTTTGATGCTTTTCGGTTCATCGCTTCATAGGAGTCTTCCCCGTTAATATTTCGAAACCATCGGTATTGAATCCCTGCTCCGTTAATACACATCAGTTTTCCTATACGTGGGTGTTCTTTGCTGTAATTGACATGAGCGAAATGATTGATGCGTGATGATTGATTTGATTGTAACGAATCGGTTACCGCATAAATGACGCCGGATGTCCCTCCTGTGGCGGCCACTTCCCCAGGCTCAAAAACACCTAATGACAAGGCATTGTTGGGTTGATCGCCAGCCCTGTATCGAATCGGAATCCCTGCTTGCAGTCCTGTTTCTTCAGCAGCCTTTTGGGTAAGCAGACCTTGATCAGAGAAATTCTCGACTATTTCAGGTGTCAAACTTGTATCAAGATCATAGTAGTCCAAAAGCCAATTGGCTACCTGGTCCTTTTTATAGTCCCATAAAATTCCTTCGGAAAGTCCATTTTTGGTGGTGCAAATATCTCCTGTAAGCTTGTAGGCGATGTAATCGCCAGGAAGCATGTACTTATGGATCTTTTCATAGAGTTCGGGTTGTTGATCACGCACCCATTTGAGTTTGGAAGCGGTGAAGTTTCCGGGTTCATTGAGCAATTGTGTATCGCAACGTTCTTTCCCCAGTTCTGCTGTCGCCTTTTTTCCTATTTCTACTGCGCGACTATCACACCATATAATGGCATTTCGAAGTGGTTTTCCGTGTTTATCTACAACCACAAGTCCGTGCATTTGGTAAGAAATCCCTATACCCTTGATCAGCGCCACGTCAATCCCTGCTTCTTTTACAACACGCTTCGTCGCGGTGCACAAATGCTTGTACCAAAGATCGGGGTCTTGCTCTGCCCAATCTTTTTGTGGTGCGTGTATTCCCATTTCGTTGGAAGGCTCATGCAGCACCGCAAGCTTCTTTCCTGAAGCGCCATCTATAATGGCAGCTTTTACTGAAGAACTTCCTACATCGTATCCTAAATAATACACGTGTTATTTTTTAGTGGTTGATTTGTATTTAAAAGATTGAGCTGTCTTTTATAACAGCTCAATCAAGACTAAGTCAAATAATTCAATATTTTTCTGTACGCTTCTTAGTATCCAGGGTTTTGGGCAAGATTGCTAGACCCTACGATATCGATCTCAGATTGTGGGATTGGCAATAACTCATCCCTTCCTGCCTGAAAATTCTTGAACGCTAATGCTCCAGCTGCATCACCCCATCTCACTAGGTCTGTAAATCGATCCCAACCCTCGGTAGCTAGTTCTTTTCTTCTCTCTAATTTAACGTTTTCTAACGTATACGCCACTGTTGGTGCTGTTGACCCAGCATACGCCCTGTCTATCACTGCTTGAAGTGACGCCTGTCCAGGCAAGGTTCCTCCAGCAAACAGTCGTGCTTCTGCATGCATCAGCAATACATCTGAATAGCGTAGTACTTTATCGTTCAACGGTGAGCTACCCAAGTTTAACAAAGTAGATCCGGTTGAAAACGGAATGTACACTTTTCGCATGCTCGCCATAGATTCTAGCGCATCGGGATTGGTCCAGAAGAACTGATAGAACTGTGCCCCTGCATCCCAAGCCGTCATCTCGATATCATCAAGAAACGTATCTGGAACGATAAACGTAGCATCTTTTCGTACATCTTCATCTTCATAGAGGTCTATCAATGATTGGCGTGGTACCGAGTTTCCAAAAGTTCCAGTGTTTTGAAAGATGAAGTTGAACATTTGGTAGTTGGCGTTTCCTTGGTTGGTCGTAGCTGCTGGAGATTCGAACTGAATGTTTGAAAATCCGTCTGCGTATCCGATCTCGAAAACAGACTCAGTACCGTGCTCGGCAGTATGATCAAAATTCATCCTGTATTCATTCTCTAAGCTATACTCACCTGAATTCACTACCATTTCGGTATACGTAACTGTCTGTTCATACTCTCCTTGATATAGGTGCGCCTTAGCTAATAAGGTATATGCAGCTCCAGAATTGGCCCTGCCCAAATTGGCGCCTCCAAATTCTGATTTGAGTGGTAGTGTCGTTGCTGCATCTAAAAGGTCTAATTCGATCTGAGCATATACTTCTTCAACTGTAGACCTTGGATAAATAATCTGATCACTCGTGCTTCCGATGTAATCAACTATTAGCGGAACGCCACCAAAGTGTTTTACGAGTTCGAAATAGGCAAATCCTCTCAAGAATTTTGCTTCGGCGATCAGACGATCCTGCAGTCCGGGTGTATCAAACTCAAAGCCTTCGACAAAATTGATAGCCGTGTTGGCTCTTTGAATAACTGCAAACCACTTGGTCCATAGTGACTGAACACTTGGGTTAGAAGGCTCAATCTGTGTGAAGTCGTCGAATACGATTCCGGCGGCCCAAAAGGTTGCCCATTGCGAAATGCAGTTGTCGGCTCTGATATCTTGGAACATCACCGGAAAATGGTGCGTCTGTGGTCCGTTGATCACTTGCCATTGCAATGGGTCGTATGCACCGTTGACCAAATTGATCATCTCTGCTTCGGTATCTAAGGCATCGGTGGTCAAGAAAGTTACTGGGTCTGGATCTAGCAGATCATCCTTATCGCAGGAGGTCACGATCAGCATGGAAAACACAGCAATGCCAATATAAATGTTAAAGTTGCTCTTGAATATTTTCATGATTCTTTTTTTTTTCTTTCTGTTTAAAATTGTACCTGAAATCCAAAGAGATATGCTCTTGGTTGCGGATTGAATCCACGATCGATACCTATGTCAAGGAAGGTCCCTGAAAAGGCCTCTCCAATTTCAGGATCAACACCCTCATAATCCGTAATCACAAACAGGTTTTGTCCTGTCACATAAAATCTGGCCTTGCTCAATGATAGCTTTTCGGTTACGCTTTGTGGAAGTGAATATCCTAATGTCAATTCTTTCAATTTGAGGAAAGAACCATCTTTTACGTAGAAATCAGACACCAAGGTTTGATCTGATCCTGTTGCACCCGACAACAAGTTAGCCGGGGCTCCGTCATTCAAATAAGAAGTGGGTCTGTTGGCAAAAGGAGCATCCAATCGCGTGGTCGCATCGTAGATGTCATTTCCTTGAGATCCGTAGAACCTTCCGCCAAGGTCGAAGCCTTTGTATGAGGCTCCGAAGTTGAATCCGTAGGTGAAATCAGGGAATGGGTTTCCGATAAACGTACGGTCATCAGCATTGATCACATTGTCGCCATTGAGGTCTTCAAAAATGAAGGCTCCGTTGGCATCGATGTCCTGAACTTTAAGTCCGTAGAAACTTGCAATCGAATTCCCTTCCGCAGATAAAGTGATGGGGCCATTAAAGATGAATCCAATGTTGCCTCCAGGAATGGCTCTACCGTTTAGGTTTGTAATCTCATTGTCGTTTACAGCAAAGTTGAATCCGGCATTCCATGAGAACCCATTATCATAGCTTTTTCTATAGGAGATTAGTGCTTCGAATCCTTTGTTCTCTACATCTCCAATGTTGTCAAAAGGTGCTTGACTTCCTGTGTACAACGGAAGGTTTCCTTGCAACAGCATGTCTGAAGTCTTCTTGATATAATAGTCAAACGTTACTCCTAACGAGTTGTTGAAAGCATTGATATCAACCCCAATATTGGTCTGATTGACCTCTTCCCATTTGATACCACGGTTCGGTAAAAAGTTTGACGCGAAACCAGGTGTGTTTGACTCATTGAAAATGGGCCCTACATTACCAATTAGGATGTTTCTAAATTGATCAGAAGGAACGTTATCAATTCCATTTATTCCCCAGCTAGCTCTTACTTTTAACAAGTTGATAAAGTCTACATCGGCAAGGAAATCCTCTTCAGACATCACCCAACCAGCAGAGAACGAAGGAAAATATCCTTCTCTGTTTTCTGGCCCAAAGTTGGAGGATTCGTCCCTTCTGATCGAAGCTGAGAACAAATATTTTTCGTTATAATCATAGGTTAGTCTTGCAAAGTATGACAAGAGCCCTGTATTCGCTTCAAAAGGGGTGAAATTGGTGATGGATGACGGGTCATTGATCAGTGCAAAATTGGCATCATCAAAGTCATTGACCGAGAATCCGGCTCCAGAAAGTCCTGTGACACTTGAAAACTGATCGTATACAGAAAATCCAACAATAGCATTCAATGAATGCCCCTCACCCAATTGCGTGAAATCATAGCTTGCTGTACCATCCCATTGTGTCCATTTATTATCAAAGTCTGTTTCTGAATATTGACCGAGCAGGTTGAAGAAATTGTGTCCTACATCTCTATAGTCATACGATTTGATAAATGTTCTTCGTTGTGAAATATCTCTGTATGATGAAAAAGAAGATGAAATCTTCAGGTTTTCAATAGGTTCCCAAGTAGCTCCGATGTTAAAGGTTTTCACATCTGATTGCGTTTCGTCATCGTTGTTGGTCAATGCAACGAATGGATTTGTAATAGCTCCAACACCAGAAAAAGGCAAGGTTACTCCGTTGACAATGCCTGTACCAAACTGTCCCATATCATACGGAACATTGTTTGTTGTATCGAATGTTGGGTAAATGGCAGGAAGCGCAGGAAGATAGTTTAGGATAGCGTTCCCAGTTCCAGCATTGTTTTCTGCCAATTGGTTTCGTACCTCATCAGCAATAGTTGCTTCCGCTCTAATGTTCAAGTTAGGAAGCAGGTCAGCCTCAAAATTGGCCTTGATATTTTTACGGTTGTAATTAGATTTTCCGTCTTTACCGCCTACAAGTCCATCAACATCATTGATGGCCCCGCCAATGTAATACGAGTACTTTTCTTCGCCATTGGACACTGCTAAGTGCGTATTGGTCATGAGTACTCCTGAATCGAACACAGCGTCGTACCAATCTGTATCTTCTAACAAGTTTCTATCAGCATCTGAAATCGGGTTGAAGGCACCATTTGATGCATTTGCAAATTCATTGTAGTAACGAACGTATTGGTCACGATTCATGATATTTTCAGGCTTATTGGCCAAAGATTGAAACCCTACAAAGCCATCTATGTCTACGCGCAATCCAGAGTTGCGATTTCCTTTTTTGGTCTCTACCAAGATCACCCCATTACCACCACGTGCTCCGTAGATCGCAGCAGCGGCAGCATCCTTCAAGGTTGTAAAGCTTTGAATATCTGAAGGACTCAAATGTTGGATATCTGGCATTTGCATCCCATCAACAATATAGATCGGGTTTGAATTGTTGATCGTACTCACTCCACGAAGTCTTACTGTGAGTGGCGCACCTGGCGATCCAGAGGTCTGAGTAATTACTGTCCCTGGCACCGTACCTTGTAGTGCAGCTTCAGCGCGCGATACTGGTATTTCTGCAATTCTATCGGCCGATAAGGTCGCTACTGCGGTAGATACTTTCTTTTTGTTTTGGCTTTGTCCGTACCCCAAAACGATCACTTCGTCCAGTGACTGAAGGTCTTCAACCAACTCAACGTTGATAACATTTCGGCCGCCTACGGCAATTTCCTGCGTTACGTATCCTACGTAACTAAAAACCAATGTCGCGTTTTCATCGACATTGCTGAGTGCATAGTTTCCATCAAAATCGGTTTGCACACCACTTGACGTTCCTTTGACTACCACATTAACACCTGGTAGTGGTGATCCAGCATCGCTTACCGTTCCGGTAACATCGATCTGCGCTTGCAAGGAAAAGATTGCCGATAAGAACAGCAACGGTATTCCTAAGAACTTACTTTTTTTTGTATTCATTTTGGTCTAAATGCTTAAAAGGTTAGCAATAGTTTTTGAGGTTGGCCACATACGCTCAAAACGTGTGTTTTTCTGCAATGAAATTAATGGACGTTCGGGGCTATTTGGTCAAATCTGCAAGAACAAAATTCAAATGAACAACTCAAGCGCGTCCAAAAACGCAATCAAAAAAACATACGCAATCAATTGATTTTAAAGGTGTTGAGAGAAGCCTTGAAGGCAAGTGAAAAATTAACGAAACCGTTTTCGTTAATTTTGCGAAAATTTTAGTGTGTTTTTTCGAAACCTAAGATTTCGATGTAGGATCGTACACTTTTTAAGACAAGAACTGGAGTCTTTTTTACTCAAAAAGTGTTTATTTCTCACTACTTCTTTTTAACAAAACAAAAACAGTGGGTTCGTAAGGAAATGACGATCTTTCGACTATTAGAAAAATTGTTAATGATATGAAAGCCTTAAAACTGAATTCCCTCTTAATTCTTGCATTCTTTGCGCAAAGTTGCATTTCGAATACAAAGCCCATCGACAACCCAGAACCTATTGTCATCAATACAGGGCAAGACCTTAGCGGATATGAACGTGCTTATTTTGCTAGTGGTTGCTTTTGGTGTGTTGAAGCTGTCTTTGAAAGTGTACGTGGTGTTAAAGAAGCTATCTCTGGCTATGCTGGCGGACACACCAAGAATCCAAACTACAACCAGATCGGAACCGGTAGAACAGGACATGCTGAAACTGTTGAAGTATACTACGACCCAAAAGTCGTGAGCTTCGGTACGTTGGTACAAGTTTTCTTCGGAAGCCATGACCCTACGACTCTCAACCGTCAAGGACCCGACCGTGGTACACAATACCGATCGATCGCTTTCTATACAAATAAAAAAGAGCAGAAGATCATTCAAGAGTATATCGCTCAACTTACCAAAGAACAGATCTTTGATGGTGACATTGTTACCGAGGTAAAACCGTTAGAGAAGTTTTACAATGCCGAAGACTACCACCAGGATTATGAAAAATTGCATCCAAACAATTCTTACGTTCGAAACGTTTCGATACCACGTCTTAGACGATTTCAGAAACTCTATCCCGAACTTCTAAAGGAAGAAGCAAAACAACATTAATAAAGACCCCGCAGCAGCGGGGTTTTTTGTTTTAAATAGTTGTGCTACCTTTAACAGATAAACCACAACCTTATGAAATTCAGCATTGTTGGGCTTCTTGCTCTTTTTGTACTTTTTGGTTGTTCGACCAAAAAAGACCATCAAGTCTTTGATATTTTTAAAGCGGAAAATACCCTGACTATTGACGGAAAGGCCAACGAATCCATTTGGCAGAAGACGCAATGGCGCCCCTTAGACCAGCTCTGGCTTGGCAACCCCTATTCTGCGGAAGACTTTAGTGGGCGCTACAAACTGAGTTGGCGCGAAGATGGTTTGTATTTGCTTGTCGAAATCACCGACGACGTACTTTTTGACCAGCATAAGGATCCTCTTACTCTTTGGTGGGACGACGATTGCGTTGAAGTGTTTATAGACGAAAACAACTCAGGAGGTGACCATCAATTTAATCACAATGCCTTTGCCTATCACGTAGCCATGGACGGAAATGTGGTAGACATGGCGCCTAACAAAGAAGGAAAACTATACAATGATCACGTAAACATGGCCAAAACACAGGATGGCAAGGTCACCACATGGGAATTACTGATCCGCATCTTTGATGATTCGTACCAAGATGATAAAGAGAATACACCTGTGGTGCTCAGTGCGAACAAAAAGATAGGGTTTGCGCTAGCGTATTGTGACAACGATACCAGCGAAACACGTGAAAACTTTATCGGTTCGGTCTTTGTTCCAGGAGAAGATAAAAACCGGGGATGGATCGATGCTGGTATCTTCGGAACCATCGTACTTAAAGAATAACACCTATGAAAAACCTACTTCTCGTCTTACTATTCACCCCTTTTATAGTATTCGCACAAAACCACCTTCCGGAAGGATTTGGGTATGTCGTAGACAGTATCCCCGACATTCAATTAGAAATGCGCTATTGCTATAATGACAATTTCGTCGGAAGGCCGATAGAGGGATATAATGAGCCTGTTTGCATCTTGAGTCTGGAGGCCATTTCCGCCTTAAAAAAAGTACAAGATGAATTGAAAGAAAAAGGATTAGGGCTTAAGTTATATGATGCTTACAGACCTCAACAAGCGGTGGACCAATTTGTACGTTGGGCCCGTCGGTTAAACGATACGATCACCAAACGAAAATACTATCCCGAAGTAAAAAAGCAACACCTTTTCAAAGAAGGGTATATCGCCTCAAAATCTGGACACAGTCGCGGAAGCACGGTTGATCTTACGATCATATATCTTGAAGGAGAACAAAAAGGAAAGGAATTGGATATGGGAAGCGCTTGGGACTTTTTCGGTCCTATTTCTTGGCCCAGAAGTGAGCATATCAATAAAGAGCAATTAAAAAACAGAATGTTGTTAAGAGAAACGATGTCAAAGTTTGGATTTAGACCCTTGCATACCGAATGGTGGCATTTTACCTTGAGAAACGAGCCATATCCTACTACCTACTTTGACTTTGAAGTAGAGTAATTATTGCATCACGACCTCGCTATACTTTGCGTTGATATTGATCGTACGGTTGCTATTCCTTTGTCGGTTGTATCCTTTAACCACTTGGGTGCCATAATTATTGGCCTTGGTTACTTTTAAATTCTCTGGATAACTCATTCTTGTATTTGCGCCGCTTACATATACGTCAAACGAAGAGGAAGGCAACACCAATAGTGCATCAGTATTCTCAAGAATGATGTCTAAAGAATCGAAATTGTCATTGATGTTTTCGATCTGAAGCTTACCGAAGTTTCCGTTGATAATGCTATTCTTCACCAAGTTCTCGATGATAACGTCAGACGAGTTCGAGGTCAGCTTTAAACTATTCACTTTTCGCAAAAGAATATCACGCTCGTGGTTTACCTTCAAACGACCGTAGTTCCAGTTATTGACCAACACCGGCGAATACGATGCTTCAATATCGGTATGCTCGCCATCGATCACATCGGCAAGCAACCTTGTATGAGACAAGGTTGCTTTGATGTTCTTTAAGTTTTGAGCCAGTTTTACTTCGCCGTGACGCACATTCATTTTGAGTTTAGCACCTTTTGGCATTTTGATCTTGATGGTTTTCTTGATTTTCAATCCTTTGTCACCATCACCAGAAAAAATGATAAAACTGTTATTCTTTCTTTGTTTTCTTTCTACCTTTCTAAGCTCTTTACGAAGCTTGGCACGTTCTTCTTGTTGCTTCTTTCTAACAACTTCACGTTCTTTTCTCAATTTTTCGCGCTCTAATTTCATCTTTTCACGCTTCACCTTCATTTCTTCACGACGCTTTGCGATCTCTTGCTTGCGCTCCTCCATTTCTTCCTTCCACTCTTTCATCTCTTGCTCCCACTCTTCATCGAAGTTTTCCTTCCACTCTTTCTTCCATTCGTCAAGGTACTTGTCGCCTTCATCCTTATAGCGGTCGTAATCAAAATTAAAGCTGTTGAATGGCATCGGAGGCATTGGAGGCATTGGCATCACATAAGCCAACTCTGCCAGTGGCTCAAGGCTCTCTAGCTCAAAGTAGTTATCAAAATCGTAGTCAAAATTGATATCCGGAATTTGAATATTCACATTCGGCATATCAGCGATCACGAAGTTGTTGTTTCCGCTAAAAAATAGATTTCCTCCAAAATTGGATCGTACTTCAACCTCTTTACTGTTTCCTTTGGCCTCGAAATCCCATTTCTTAAAATACTTCTCGGCTTCTTCTTTGCTTACATCTTCCATCTCAAAGATCGCCTCGACCACCACCTCGTTTTTGTCCCAAGTCTCAAATTCGATGTCGGTGTGTGTTGTACTTAAATCGATCACCACATCTTTGTCTACGTTGAAACGCTCAGTGTGACGCATCGTCTGCTGCGAAAACCCAAGGGTTCCCACCAACAAAAACGGTAACAGCATGAACTTAAGCTTGCATGTTTTGAATTTGTTCATTGTTTTGCTCTTTTAATTCGTTTAACTTCTTCTTTAACTGATATAGCAATTGTAACCGCAGTTGTAAATTTTCTATTAAAGCATTGACCGTTAATTCGTTTGGACCAATCTTGTTAAGCTCTTCACTGAGTATCTTGTACTCATCGTTCAGCTCTGATAGTTTGGTCATATACGAATCAAACAGTTGTTTGTTATCATCATTGATGTCTACTTGTGACAGCTCGTAATTGATGTTGGTAACGTAGTAATCTTCGATCTTCTTAAGATCCGGTGAAATGTCTCCTAACGATATGTGATTGTCCGTTTTTTGATTTTGCGTGTCCACTACCTCTACCCCTTCTATCGGAGGTGTAGGTTTAAAGAACTTGTAAGCAAAGTAGCCTGCACTTACCAGCAACACTAACGACGCGGCGGCCTTTATAAACCAAAAGGGTACGATACGCCTTTGGTTCGCTGGCAGTTCGTCTTCTAGTTTTGCCAAGAATCGATCTTCATGTCCTGTTTCTAGCTGGCTCTTTTCGAGCGACTGCTGTTCTTTAAACAGTTTTCTAATATCCTGTGCCATGTAACTGTTGTTTTAATAGTTCTTTCAGTTTTGCCTTCCCACGCATAAGCTGTGTTCTGGAAGCAGTCTCTGAGATATTCAATATTTCTGAAATCTCTTGATGGTCATATCCTTCCATCAAGAATAACATCACCACAAACTTGTATTTTTCGGGTAGCTGTTCGATACAGCCTTTGATTTGATCTAGCGAAACCGAATCTTCTACCATCCAATCGTCTTGGTCAACCACTTCTAGTTGTACCTCGTCGGTTGAAACAAAATGTTGTTTGTTGGCTTTCAATTTGTCAATGCTTTTGTTGATAACAATTCGTTTTAACCAAGCTCCAAAGGTCACCTCTCCTTTGTATTGATGTAATTTCTGAAAAGCTTTGATAAAGGCCTCTTGCATTACATCTTCGGCGTCCTGAACATTTTTCACAAAACGATTGGCCACACAGAACATCCCATCGCAATACTGCCTGTAAAGCTGCATCTGCGCCTTCCGGTCGTTTCGTTTACATTTTTCGATCAGTTCTAACTGAAGCATGTTGGTTAGTTTCGTGCCGATCATACACCAAAACTCTAGAAATTTTGATGTACAATAGGCAGTGGGTTACATTGCTATTCATCCTAAAGACGCCACAAAAAAATCGATGTTGCAAAAAGATACAACTTTTAGAAAATTTTAAGGAATAGAGTTTCCATCAATTTTCAATATCTTTAGGTACTACCAAAACCAAATTATGATGAAAAAAGTACTGAAATGGACAGTTATTGTCCTAGTTGCCCTCTTCTTATTGTTCAAGTTTGTGGCGCAGCCTTATCTGCTTAAACAAACGAAGAAGCACAGTCCTGAGATGACGGTCACTCATACGTATCAAGGAAATGACATGGAAGTTTTCTATTGCGCCCCTTATAAAAAGGACCGGGAAATTTTTGGTGGACTTGTGCCTTATGGACAAGAATGGCGAACAGGTGCCAACGAGCCCACAACATTCTCTACTTCAAAAGACATTACCATCCACGGAAAAACCCTCAAGGCTGGAAAGTATACTGTTTGGACCATCCCCGACAAGAATGAATGGACAGTGATCTTCAACGATAAAATGTATGATTGGGGAGTAACGCTAATGAGCGGCGGTAAAAAGACACCGAGAGAGCCTGATCATGATGCACTGCAGATCAAAGTACCCGTACAAACGCTGCCTACTACCGTGGAACAATTCACCATGGGGTTTGAAGAAACCGACGGAATTGCCTTAACTTTGGCTTGGGATACCACTAAAGTTTCGGTTCCCTTGCAATAAACGTGTCAGAGAAAACAAAGAAAACATCGGCATTGTCTGAAAAAGATGGAATCGCTCCACCAGCGATCACCAACGATCAATCTATTTCTAAAATTCAGAAACAGCGCCGAAAGCAACCGTCTACCCAGGAGTTGGTCGATGGCATACTTGAGCACAACAAAACAGCGCTCAGTCGGGCTATTACCTTAGTAGAAAGCACCAATCCAAAACACCTTAAAAAAGCGAATGAGATCATCGAAAAGTGCTTGCCACATGCCAATGCTTCCATACGCATCGGAATTACCGGTGTTCCTGGGGTCGGTAAAAGTACCTTCATTGAAGCCTTTGGAAAACACCTAACCAAACTCGGAAAAAAAGTAGCTGTGTTGGCCGTTGACCCCAGTAGTTCGGTCACCAAAGGAAGTATTTTGGGGGATAAGACTCGTATGGAAGAACTTGTCAAAGATGCTAATGCCTTTATCAGACCATCACCATCTGGAGAATCGCTTGGAGGGGTTGCTCGAAAAACCAGAGAGACCATCATATTATGTGAAGCCGCTGGATTCGATACCATCATCATTGAAACTGTTGGGGTCGGACAATCTGAAACGGCGGTGCACAGTATGGTCGATTTCTTTTTACTATTGAAACTGGCAGGTGCCGGGGATCAATTACAGGGCATCAAACGTGGTATCATCGAAATGGCTGATGCCATTGTAATTAACAAGGCTGATGGCGACAATGTAAAGCGTGCTAAGATTGCTCGTACAGAATTCAAAAGAGCCTTGCATCTATTTCCTGCCAAGGATTCAGGATGGCAACCCAAAGTGACTACTTGTTCTGCCATTGAAGGGGAAGGTATCGATGCCATTTGGGACATGATACTTGACTATATGAAAACGGCTAAGACACAAGGATTCTTTGAGCACAAAAGAAAAGAGCAGAACAAGTTTTGGTTGCTGCAAACCATAGACGAGCGACTAAAGTCTATGTTTTACCAAGACCCTACGATCAAGGAGCAATTGGCTGCTATGCTTCAAACCATCCAGAATGATCAAATATCACCGTTCGCGGCAGCGCAAAAGCTACTCGCATTGTATAATAATTAATTACCTTTGCCTGATCATTTCAAACGAACACATGGATTACAAATTCACCATCATTGTACCGGTCTATAACGAAGAGGACAACCTGGAACGCGTTGAAAAGGAATTGACCGACTACATAAAGATTTCCACGCATAAAACCAAAGTGCTTTTTGTCAATGATGGATCCAAGGATAACAGTCAGCAAATGATCGAAGCTATCTGCCAACGAAATGGAGATTTCACCTTTGTTCAATTTGCCGAGAACCGTGGCCTCAGTGCTGCTATAAAAGCGGGATTTGACCATGCTGATACCGAATTGGTAGGTTATATTGATTCGGATCTTCAAACGGCTCCAGAGGATTTTAATCTACTGTTAGCCGAGATCGGCGAATACGACCTGGTAACTGGTGTCCGTGCCGACCGAAAGGACTCGTTCGTAAAAAATATGTCATCAAAAATCGCCAACGGCATTCGACGTGCGTTTACGCATGATGGCATGGACGATACGGGGTGTCCACTTAAAGTGATCAAGGCCGACTATGCTAAGCGCATCCCAATGTTTAAAGGATTGCATCGTTTTTTACCAGCCATGATCTTGCTACAGGAAGGAAAAGTAAAACAGATTCCTGTACGTCACTTTCCAAGGATTGCGGGACAGGCCAAGTTTGGCCTATGGAATCGACTGCTAGGCCCATTAATGGATTGTTTTGCCTATCTCTGGATGAAGAAAAAGTACATCAATTACCAAGTGGCTAAAAAAGGATAATGCAAGACTGGCTGATATACGCAATCGGGTTCTTGGCACAGATCCTCTTTTCGGGGAGACTTTTACTACAATGGATCGTCTCTGAAAAGAATAAAAAAGTACTCACTCCTTCTTTGTTCTGGAAACTAAGTCTGATCGCTTCCTTCCTACTTTTTGTTTACGGTTGGTTGCGTGATGATTTCGCCATCATGCTAGGACAAACTTTAACGTATTTCATTTACATCAGAAACTTGCAATTACAGGGCGAATGGCAAAAGGCACCCAAAGCACTACGCTGGTTTTTGTGGCTATTTCCTTTGCTCATTGTGGTCTACGGATACAATAACAATGCATACGACATTCAAGAATTATTCAAGAACGAAGCCATCCCAACCTGGTTACTTATCTGGGGAAGCGTCGCCCAAGTGATCTTTACGCTGCGCTTCGTGTATCAATGGATGTATTCTGAAAAGAACAAAGAGTCTACCCTACCTTTTGGTTTCTGGCTTTTGAGCCTCATTGGCTCATTGATGATTCTGGCATATGCTATCTGGAGACGTGACCCTGTCTTGTTCGTAGGACACATTTTGGGCACGGTCATTTATATTAGAAACTTGATCCTATTAAAAAAACAAGCATGATCAAGAGACTCGAAAAATATCCTATTTGGGCTATCGTCATCGCATCAGGATTGATGCTTTTGTTTCACCTAGATGTTTTGAACCTGACCATTATGGAAGCCCGCAATTTCATCACAGCGCGCGAAATGATTGATGACGGCAATTGGTTGCTCACTACCATGAACGGAGAGCCTCGGTACCAAAAACCACCATTACCCACTTGGCTTACAGCAATCTCAGGGCTTATTTTTGGGATGGAGAGTTTATACGGATTGCGACTTCCGGCAGCCCTATTTGTGATGCTTACAGGTATCATGATGTTCCTGCTATCAAAACAACTTTTAAAAGACACTGTACATGCGCTGGTTAATGCACTGATCGTCATCACCTCTTTCTATGTGATCGGCATTATGAATGAGGCACCTTGGGATATCTTTACTCATGGGTTCATGCTCACTGGGATCTATTTCTTATTTCGTTTTTTTGAAGAGGAAGGGCCCCAGCTAAAGTGGGCTGCGCTCGCAGGATTGATGCTCGGTTGCTCATTTATGAGCAAAGGCCCTGTATCACTCTACGCCTTGTTTTTACCGTTCATCATCGCGTATGCCTTCACATTTAAATTCAAAAGTTTTAAGCGGAAGTGGTTTGCTTTAGCGACTTTCATTTTGCTATTTGTTGTTGTGGGGCTTTGGTGGTTCTTATACGTTCGTATGGCCGACCCAGCAACGTTTGAAGCGATAACCTCTAAGGAAACTGGAAACTGGAGCAGCTACAATGTGCGTCCGTTTTACTACTACTGGAGTTTCTTCACTCAATCCGGAATTTGGACGATTCCAGCGTTTGTGGGACTGCTATATCCTTATTTGAAAAACCGTGTACAAAACAAGACCGCATATCGCTTCAGCTTCTATTGGACGATCTTTTCAGTGATCTTACTTTCAATCATTCCGGAGAAAAAGGCGCGCTATCTGATGCCCGTGCTGATACCATTGGCGCTCAATACAGGGTTCTACTTGCAATACCTTTTCAGAGAATTTTCCGCCTTAAAAGATAAGAGAGAAACCTGGCCTGTGTATTTCAACTTTGGACTCGTTGCGCTGATATGCTTGGCATTTCCGGTAGCTGGGTATTTTTTGTTCAAAGAGCAAATGTCTGATATATGGGGAGCGTACATTCTAACCTCTGGAGCGTTGTCAATTATTGGTGTTTGGATGGTTTTGCGACTGCGCCAAAAACAGATCAAAGCTGTCTTTTACCTAACCATTACCTTTTTGGTTTGTTTAATGCTCTTCGGACTTCCATTGGCCAAGACGTTCAATACCAATAATGAATATACTCCTATTGCCAAGTATGATAAAAGCGACTCAAAAGTATATTCGTATGACGGCATTGCTCCCGAGTTTGTTTGGCTGCATGAAAAACCGATCACTCGCATTAAGACCGATGATATCTTACGATACCCTGTTGAGACCACATTTGTCGTGTTGGTAAATAAAAACCAAGAAGACGAATTTAAGCGTATCTTTGAAAGCGATTTTGAGGTTCGCTTAGACAAGGTTTTAGACCTGAACAAAACGGCCAAGCCAGATGAGCGGGGTCATAAAAATAGATTGGTAGCCAAACAATACCAAGTAAAAAAGAAACAACCATGAATACCCTGACCAAAACAGATAAATTAGGATACGCTTTACTACTTATCATCTTTGCCTACGGAGCTTATCTTGGGATTTCATCTCCTGAAGCGTTCAACACTTCGTTTGCAGAAGAAGATGGCTCTGTTGAATACGGCACGGCCTTTATGCTACTTTGCATCAGCTTGCTGTCGGTGTATCGATTATTTAGCTTAGGCAAATGGAAACCCCATCTTTGGAAATTGGGTGTGTTTATCTTTTTCGTACTATTCTTATTTGGTGCGGGCGAAGAGGTCTCTTGGGGTCAACGTATCTTCGGAATTGAGTCTAGTGAGTTCTTCACTGAGAACAATGCCCAAAAAGAAACCAATCTTCACAATTTGGTCGTAGGCGGAAAAAAATTGAACAAGATTATCTTTAGCCAATTGCTGATGGTGGTCATGGTATTATACCTGATTGTAACCCCTTTGCTGTACAGAAGAATGGCGTGGTTTAAGAACTTAGCGGATCGCTTTGCTGTGCCTATCGTAAAGTGGCATCATACCATTGCCTTCTTATTGGCTACGGGTATCGTTGCGATCATTCCGGCAGATAGAAAGTGGGAATTGTACGAGTTGGCTTTTGGCGTGATCTTCTTTTTGATCTTCCTGAATCCGCTTAACAGTTTCGTGTATCAGAAAGACTGATCTTCTGGTAGCAATTTCTTGGCCGCGAGGCCTTTCAGCCTAAAAAACAACCATCCCAATAGCAGTCCGACGCAGATTCCTGTGATTACATCTAACGGAAAATGTACACCTATGTAGATGCGGCTGTACGCCACCAGCAACGCCCAAATTAAAAGAATCATTGGCAATGCTTTAAAATGCTGTCGGAAGAGCAATCCGAAAAAAGTAGCTACCGTAAAGGAGTTGGCCGCGTGTGCCGAGAAGTAACCAAACTTACCTCCGCAGGATGGTTTTACCAATCGCATCAACGTGTTGATCGATTCATCCTTGCAAGGCCGTAAACGCTCAAATCCGTACTTGAATGCATTGGCCAATTGGTCGGTTGCTGTGATCATCAAGGCAACGGTGACGATGATGAGCAATGTGACCTTCCACCCAAATTGTCGCAAGCACAAAAGCAATAGCACAACATACAACGGAATGGACGAAAACTTATTGGTCACCGTCATCCAAAACCCATCCCAGCCTTCGGTTCCCAATCCGTTTAAGAATAGGAACAATTCTTTATCATATTTGATCAACTCTTCGAGCATGGGTATCAATCTTCGTAGCGTTCGATCTCACGATCATAAAAATCATTGGCTTGTTGGATCAAACTTTCTGCTTCACTCTCTAATTCCTTTTGATCGTGCTGATCAAAGTCTTCGAGCCATTCGACCTCATCATTGGCCAAATTGATGATGAATCTTGGGAAATCTGTATGTATAATAAAGATATCATTAGGATGATCCGTATTGTCTCCGAGTAAAAACTTTGGTAATTCCATGTAGGTATTTATGATTTCGCTTTCACCACCACGCCAAGCTTTAGCGGCACGTGGTCGCGGAATTAATTCGTGTCTGTTTCTTTTTGTCTAATCAACTTTTTGGTCAGATAGTCGAATCGAATATACAACATTATGCCCGAAGCTGTAAGCCCTGCCAGCAATCCGATCCATATCCCAGTGCTCTTGTATTCGGTATGTAGCCCTAAGTAATACGATATCGGAAACCCAATCAACCAATAGGCAATAAAGGTGATCAAGGTTGGAATCTTTACATCTTGCAACCCGCGTAAGGCGCCTAGCACAACCACCTGAACACCATCCGATATCTGAAAGATAGCTGCAACAATCAACAGTTTAGCAGCAATGGTAATCACTTCTATATTATCTGCGTAGTTTACAGGGTCTTTTAAATCGACATACATCAGTGGTAATTGATCATTGAGCAAAATGAAAATCAGTGCAAAACAAACCGCCAACAACGTGGTGAGCAAGAAAATGGAAAACGCAATACGGCGTAATTCTCTATAGCGTTGCATCCCTTTTTGATTGCCCACTCGGATCATCGAAGCTACCCCCAGTCCCATCGCGAACATAAATGTCATGGACGAAAGGTTCAAAGCAATCTGATTGGCTGCCTGTGGGTTCTTACCCAATGTCCCCGATAACCAAATTCCGGCTGTGAAAATGGCTACTTCAAACAACATTTGCAGCGATGAAGGAAAGCCTAGTGACATGATCTTCTTTAACACAGACTTCTCAATGATTCTGAAGTTTAGCTTTGTTACGTAGGGCAGAAACTTCTTCTTCTTTCTGAATAAGAACCAAAGGAAGAATACCATGATAAATCGCGACATCAGTGTTCCTATAGCTGCACCTACTATGCCCATCTCTGGGAATCCAAGCTTTCCAAAGATCAATACATAATTGACTGCCACATTGACCACATTGGCAACAATGGTGGCAAACATGGGATACTTGGTCTCAGAGAGTCCGTCTGAGAATTGCTTTAACGCCTGAAACACAATCAACGGAATCAACGAGAACGCAACAATATCCAGATACGGAATGGCGAGTTCTACCACTTCTTCGGGTTGACTCATAAAGTACATTAATGGCTTTGCCAGCAGCACCATCAAAAACAGTGCAGTTCCAAGTATGGTACAAAGAAAGAGCCCGTGTTTAAAGGCTGCTTTACCTTTAGCCGTGTTTCCTTCGCCATCGGCTTCGGCAACTAAAGGGGTGATCGCTGTAGAAAAACCAATTCCGATAGACATGGCAATGAACAAGAAACTATTGCCCAGAGAAACGGCTGCCAATTCGGCTGAGCCTAATTGTCCTACCATGATATTATCAACAAACTGTACTAGCGTATGCCCAATCAGTCCTGTGATCACGGGTACGGCCAGTTTGATATTGTATCGAAATTCTTTGGTGTAGTCTCTAAGGGAAAACATTGTTGGTCTTTTCAGCTGGCAAAGATACGTGATGCATCTGTAACATTCTTACAAAGAAGTAGACAAATAAGCAGAACTGCTTAACACCCTATGAAGGCACTATCAATTCTGTAATTATTAGCGTATGGTATTTCTTAAGAAAAATAACCTTCTGACCTTCGGACTTCCTTTACTCATCATTCTATTTTCAGTGTATTTAGCGACCAGTTCATTCTTGGTGAAGTATCCAGATCTGGCCATTGGTATTACCTATGATCTTACATTGATGGCCCCGTTGGTGTATTTTTTGTTGATCCGGAAGCAGCACATTCCGAAAATCACTGTGGTACCCGTATTTGTTCTGGGTGTTGTGATTGCCTCTCTGCTATTGCCAGAGCGCCAGCAATTTCATTTAGATCTGATCAAGGACTTTGTGCTTCCGATTGTTGAGCTTACGGTATTATCGGTCATTATTTATAAAGTGTACCGAGCTACAAAAAGCTATCAGGCCCATGCGGTTGACGGACAAGATTTTTACACCACCATCAAAAAAAGTGCTTTAGAAACACTCGAAAAACCGAGACTGGCCAGTGTTTTCGCATCAGAAATTGCCATGGTGTATTATAGTTTGTTCGCTTGGAAGCGGAAAAAAATAGGTGAAAACGATTTTACCAACTATAAAGAAAATGGCGTGCTATCGATCTTCGGGGGTATCATCTTTATTGTCTTAGCGGAAACTTTTGTGTTGCACAAAGTGCTCATCGATTGGAATGCGATTGTCACCTGGATCCTAACCGGAACCAGTATTTACACCTTGCTTCAGATTTTCGCACATGCCAAAGCCATGACCAAAAGACCTGTGACCTTGACAAAGGAAACATTGTTTCTTAGATATGGCTTGTTCGCTGATACAGCCATTGACCTAACGAACATCGACCGTATAGAAATCACAGACAAAAACATTGAAGATGAAACGTTAGTTGTGGACAAATTGGCGTTGGTGAAAGAAATGGAAGGACACAATATTGCCATCCACTTTAAAGAAAAGCAACGTATTCAAAAGATATATGGAATCACAAAAGAATGCGATGTGCTCTTGGCGCAAATCGACGGTAAAGGTGATCTCATAGATCAAGTTGAAGCCAATATTGAAGCGTTAACCAACCATGAGTGACATTCAAAAGTTAGTGCGCATTCAATTGTTGGTTCTCGTATTGTTCATTTTGAACAAATTTCTGATACGACCTGCTGTGTTGAAAGGTGATTATTGGGCACCAATTGACATCTTTGTGCTATCCTTTCCAAATTTGTGTGAAGCCATTATTGGTGTTATAACCCTCACCTACATCGCGCTGGTTTTGCGTGATAGGTTCCTTGATAAAACACAAAATATTCAAGATCATTTCTTGTACATACTTGTCACATTGGTTGCTGCCGTTTATGTGCTACTTCAAGAGTTCAAAGTACATAACCTTGGAGGAAACAACACCTATGATCCGTATGACGTACTCTTCTCTATCATCGGACTCTTTATTGGATACGCGATTTTAGTACGTTTGAAACCTCAACTTGCACCACAAAGGTCTTAGTTTTCAGCTTTGTCCAACACCATTGCTTCGTCCTGTTTGATCAGCTTGTCCAATTTGTTTTCGAGCGCTTCGAGCTTTGCCAATGCTTTTGTCAATGCCGCTTCGGTTTTAGCGTTTTTCTTTTGAAGTTGATTCACCTGCTTGCTCAATTCTTGGGTAGCCGAAATGTTGAGCATAGAGAGTGCATCGTAGTCCACCGTTAAAAAATCTTCGACTTGACGACCGTATACAAACACTTTTCCTTCTTTATCAGAGTCCACTCTAAAACCTTTTTTTGTAACTTCAATAACTTCACAGATCTCTTTTTCTTCTTTGAATAGTAGACATACTTTTTCACCTGGCTTTAAATTGATTGACAAATTGACCCATCCATTTTCCAAACTAGCTGATCTATAGATATCAGGAATCTCATTTATCGAAGTTGACACGGCAATCGGGTATACTTTCTCAATTTGTTGAGCAATTACTTTCTTATACCATTTATCTCCATTGGCCAACGTATCTTTATAGCGATAATCTGTAATTTTAATCTCATTTAGCTTTTTAAGATCCGACGTAGTGTTCGATGGTCCCTTTATCTCTTTTATTCTTGAATCTGAAGGTACTACGAAAGCAAACGAAACCATCTTTCCCTCTGCATAGATCGAACTCCCCCAAACGCCTTTACCAGCTCTGTATGACTTATACTTACCCCCTATATTGCCTTGACCCCCCATAATGTAAAAATCATAGTTTGACCATCCAGTAACTTCTAGCTTACCTTTGGATGGATTAGCTGTTCCGATACCCACATATCCGTTTGACTTGATCACCACTTTTTGGGTCCTGCTTCCACTGGTTGCGCCTGGTGAAAAGATAATGTTTCCGAATTCGCGCATTTCCATGATGTTATTTGCTCGATCAAATATCAAACGATGGTTGTTATCCCTGCTTCTGATTTGACCATTGTCTGCAAATAAAATTTCATTGTTGGTTGAAGCCCCATCTGTTCGGTTGATCCTTATTCCGCCAGTACCACCTATATCCAATGATTTTGTAGGACTATCGACTCCGATTCCAACATTTCCGTTGGGTTTAACAACCACTTTATTCAAATTATCGACTCGAAGGGCAATATAACCTGTACCCGATTTTATATTGATCAAAGAATAGAAGCCATCTTTACTATGCAAAAACCCGTAACGTCCTTTTCCCACAGAATTTTTGTGCGCAAAACCTGCCCAATCGGCTCCAAAGCCCATATCTCCTATGTTGGCATTATTACTTGTTGTATTGCTAGTAAAGGTTGCACTTTTTGCTTTTAGATTACCATTTACATCTAATAAAGAAGACGGTGTTGTTGTTCCTATTCCTACGTTTCCATTTGAGAGAATTTTCAAAGCATCGCTCTGCGCAGCTACATTTTCGAAAGAAAGTCCTCCCAAAATGATCATTATTATTGTTTTGATAAAAATTTTCATAATCCGTTGGCTTTTTTGTTAGTTGCTATTTTTCCGATGAAATGATGTGTATTTAATAACCCGTCTTGCAAGTAACCTCAGCTCCTTTGGTAACGCTAAAACCCGGCTTGAACGAAATGCTTCCGTCAGAAAATAATACGGTATTGATCGATGGTAATACGCTAAAACCTTCTACAGTAATGGTACTGGTAGCCTGGTAGGCCGTATTGGTCCTTAAATCGGACTGTGAGATCGTTAGGTTATCTACCGCCACCTTCTTGGGTGTGATGGCGATCAAGTTGTTTCCGGTAGCTGTATAGAGGGTGCCGTCTGGTGCCAAGGCAAAATTATTTCGGGTATTTACATCAATGTTTGCGGTGAAAGTATTCTTGAAGTTTCCATTATAATTGAAGCCTACTACTTTTTTTGGTGTACTATACGAGTCTAAAGCAAAAATGTTTGAAGACGCATTGGTCACTAAAACAGACCCATTGTTCAAGGAAGTGGACCCAGCAAAAACATCTACCTTGTTTGGTTTGGATGCGTCATAACGAGCTAGTTTGTTATTGTACACAAAGAACACATTCGAGGCATTATCAATAACCGGCTGTGATATTCCTGTGTTATTGGATTGCGAGGAACTAATGATCTGTGGGTCGGTTAGCTTTCCAGACTCATAATCAAACACATAAAGTGCATTGCTGTTGTCATACCCATTGAGCACAAAGACACGTGAAAAATCTTTCACCACCGGAGACGGTATGTAGTAATTATTGTTGGCGTCTCTATACCCTCCAAGTACATAATCAGATATGGCTTGCGGGCTCCCATTCATGTTGTCCAGAACGATCAGACGGCTTTTGCGCTGTTGTGTGTTGACGTTGATAAAAAAGGCGGTACGCTCATCGGGAGATAGTGAAATCGGACCGTTACGTTCGTTGGTCTTTGCTTCATACTTCCAACGCATCTTTAACTGTGGGTAGGCAGACAAGGCCACGATTCCTTTTTCACCTGTTAGATAAAGGGTTCCGTCGTATCCCAAGGTTGCATTCCAATCAACTTGAGTCAGTTGGTTTTTAGTAATTGTAGCAATGGTCTCTGAGAATACGATGTTGCCGGCATTGTTTAGGTCCAATATAGACAGCTTATTGGATTTAGAGATGTAATACATATGACCTTGTTCGTCAATCATAGGCCAGCATTTGGCAACATTGTCAACACCTTTGGACCAAAGTACATTTCCTTTAGAATCTAGTTGTTTTACATAAAATACATTATTTGTTCCACTAACCGCATGCGCAAAGACAATGGGCAAATTCTGGTAAATGGCCACAGCTCCAGTAGGATCGATTCCGTCATAGAGATCATTATTTGGGTTGGGTAACTTTCGTACCATAGCACTGGCTGTTGTGGTGTTCTTTTTCCAGCTTAAAGCACTGGTGTGTTGTGCCGTGGCCAATGGTTGTGCCCAATCTGATCGAAACGGATTCGGATCAACCTCATAGCGCACTACGAGCTTGGGTTTCTTTGAAAAATTACCCGGTGTTTCGGCTGTGATCGAAGAATAAAACCGATTTGATTGTCCCTTAGCTGGCGACCTCGCTGCGAGTGAAAGTGTTCCGTCAGGAATAAAATCTTTGACATACTTTGGTGATTCTGGGATTCTCAGTTTCATTGACAAGACCGTTGTTTTCTTGCGCAACTCATCACGCCCTATCGGCTTGTTATTGGCAATATTTGTCCAGCTCAGTGAGGGTGCACTGAGACTTGTCTCCTTGCCTGTCCATGAGTTTGGCCCTTTGAGTATGGTGATCAACTGCGTAGAGAAGTCAGACATATTCGGGTTAGGAAGGTTGTACATCTTTAAGTCTAGCAAACTCACTTTTGCATGAATGGGCAGGTGATTTAAGTTGAATTTAAAAAAGGACTTGGCTGTTTCTTGACCACTATCATTGGCGCTGACCTTTAAATTCTGATCGCTTTTAACGATGGCTACATCGACATCTGGCAAGACCGCTGTATATTTTATTTGTGACCTTAGTGTCGTTGCCAAAAACAACAGAAAGAGCATAAGCGTCCATACCATCGTTTTCTTGTGTTTTTTTGTTGCAAACATAATATGTTGTTTAAAAGTTAGCATCCTAGTTTATAATCAAGGTTTGTCCGGTTACCACAGGAATCCAATAATACATATCAGAATAGGTGATTCCGCTATCACCTTCATTAGTGTACACCATATACCACATGCATCCTTTATAGAAGGTTGTAACTACTTGCGCTTCTTTGGAAGTATCAAAGATTCCGACACCCGATGAAGTATCTAAATCACCTGCACTGTATTCGCCATCAATTAGATTTATCTTTTTGAAGTATTTATTTCTTCCTCCTTGACCAACGAATCCTCCTTGAAGGTAGACTCCAGTTGATTTTAGATCATCTTTCCCTACAAAACAGATTCCTGAAGACAAATACGATCCTTCATTTATATTGAGTCCAGAGATTTTACTCCATGCATTCGCCTCAAACTTCCATAAGTCTGGAGTTTCACTACCTCCTATTTCAGAGAAACCGCCTCCAAACCACAGTGCTGTTTTCTTTTTATTACTGTCCAATATCGGTGTAACACTAGCCATGCATCTCGCATCCCAAGGCATCTTTGCAGGTTGTGAAGCATCGTTATTGACACTTCCGTCTGGATTTAGATTATCCCAACGTGTTCCGTCAGCAGAAACCCATATGTCATTGTTAGCTGCTCCCCATTCATCTACTCCACCCATGAGCCATATCTTGTCAACTCCGCCATGCGGAAATACCAAAATCGAATGCCCCATGCGTGATTCCCAAGGAAGATTTTCAACGATTCGCACCTTCGATTCGCTATCTGAATCTAGCTCTACAATGGCTACAGCGTTTTTCGTATCCATGGGTTTCACATGGCTTCCGCCCACAAAAAACAAACGACCGTAAACCTCACCGACGTCTCTTAGGTGTACCATTGGTGACACCGCAAAATCTTTCAACTTTTTTATGTCATCTTCTGATAACTTTATTTTAGACCACTTTCCAGAAAACCCTTCGTTGGTATATCCGATATGATCAATGGAAGCACTTTCTCTATCCTGTTTGAGCATAAGGCTGAATAAATACGTGCCGTCTTCATCTGCGCAAAAATTTCCTAAGCGATTGGGTAATAACGGATTTCCGTCTGGATAAGACCCTGATTTACCAAGTGCTCTGACCTGTACGGTATGCACAACAGTGGCACCTCCTTGTTTTACTTCCAAGGTATATGAATGGTTCCCAATAGCTACCGCATTCAATCTAAAAGAATCACTTTCGGTGTTGGTTCCCTTACCTGTTTTCAGTTCAGTTAGTCCTTCTCGTAATGTATATGAATACGTATCTCCTTTTACCTTCCAACTAAACAATACGGGATTGCGATTGCCTTGTAATACCTCTGGATCTGCTCTGAACGACAAGATCTCGGGTTTAGAAGGCTCATTCTTTACCTCGAAAGGAATGCTGGTTTCTTTAGGTGGTTGACTGGGACCGTTCTTGTCAAAGAAGGCTATGTTTAAGGTTGTGGTTGGTTGGGTTATCGTACAATCGGCACCGCCTATCTTAAGAATTAAATAGGTGTATTCATCGTCGAAATCTCTAGGAAAAATAAAGGTGCGCTTTCCTGGAGTGTTTGAATCGTAGAGCAGGTCACAAATCTTGACAGGAATGGTCGAATTTCTATTAGCGTCATCCGTCTTTCCCCATAATTCGCAAGTCATCTTCTTCAGGTCACCTCCAGAAGCAATGGTATTGAGATCGTCAATGATAAATCTTCCCATCAATAGAATGTTCTTCAATGGATCCTGCGAGATCTGTATATCAAGGTTCAAAGGGCTTCCATTGGTGACCGAATTACTACTTCCTGTTGTTACATAGCTCATACGTATCGAATTAGTGATTAGTTGTTCGTTTTAAGTTGCTTAGTTTTATCCAACCTTCATAGACCTGTTGTTTGCTAAATCGAGAAAGTTGCTTGTTTTTACCTTCGGGAATGGGCTGATCGGCTTGCCATGTATTCACGTTGGTCTTGTGCGTCCATTTCCAGTTGCCGTCAATACTAGTTGGTACGGGAACACCCGGTTCTACTTTGTCTGCGATAAAGGGTGCTACCATAAAACCAACATTCAGTGACTGTAATAGTTTTTCGGCATTATACGGAAACATTTCTACTCGCTTTGTGGGTAAAATAGCCGTTGCCAAATGTGCTCCTGCGGAAGGATCCATCAATAGTGTCATCTTGATAGGTTCTTCACCAACTGACAGCTTTAGCGCCCCATCATTTTTGAAGAAGGTTTCGCTCTTACTGAATTTAAAATCAGGTGCATTGGCAGGCGTATAAAGGTGTTCCTTTTCGGAATCTGGGAAATATCCGATCACTCCGTCTTTTTCCGTATTAAAATCTCCAACAACCAACGGAAACTTAACAGTTTCAATGCCTCCTGTGTTTTCTTTCCCAGATTGGTCCCAACGTTGATCATAGGCGGGCAATCCCATAACTTCAAGACTCAAAGCACATCGCGCTATGGCAATCGGTTGTCCGTGTAAGAGTGCGGCCGTATTGTTCTTCATGGCGTTGGCTCCTGCAACATTCAAGTTTACCTTGTAGGCCAGATCCATCAACCCAGCCGCAATACTCCCCTTGTCTATATGGTCGATCAACTTCTTTAAATGCTCTTTTTCTGAAAGGTCTGGAACTGAATTAACACCTGGAAACGGTGTTTTGATCAAGTCTATACCCAATTCTTTGGTAAGGTCAGGAACCACTTGCAGCATGATAACTTCCTTACCATCGCCATCATACACAAGAACGTTATTGTCCAAATAGTTTGGCACCAACCAACCCAATACCGGATTATTAAGTGTTCCTGCATCTTGATAGACCACTTCATCCTTGGCATTGAGCCATTGAAACTTAAGTCGCGAAGGCTGCACAATTCGGGGTGGCAATGAAATCACATGATTTGATGTCCCCGATGCTGCCTTGATCGATTGTGAACAATTGATTTCTGGATTGTTGTTTTCGCCTTCTTCTTGATCGATTATTACCTTTCGAGTTTGTCCGAAGCTATCAACGATCGACAAACTTTTTATCTTTACAACCCCTTCTCTTAATGGGTTAAATACTGAAGCAGGTGCTCCATTAGTGTCCCCAGGATCACAGCCTAAAACGTAGCCATCTGGGCCAATTGTTTTAAGTTCGTCTTCGTCGACTTCATATTCTGAGTCAAAGTTATAGATGGGATCTGCAGAGTATTTAAAGGGTGGAAGCTGAATATCTGGGCGTTGCATCAACAAATACTTATTCAACCCGCTTAGGGATTGGGCAATCATGTTGAGCTTGCCATACTTGTTTACAATTTCATCGGGAATTTGCTTAGACAAATTGGTAAAGGCAGATTTCGAAAACGGACTGATTCCTTGAAAAGTGATGTCTTCGCTTCGAGTTGTTTCTTTTTGACTTCTAAAGAACAACTGTTCTTCCAACTTCCATTGATCTGCATCTTGTGTCAAATCGAGACCCTTGATCGTGTTGTTATTGGCGGTGTATGTCGCTTCCCAGGCCATAAAGAGTGGCGTCCAAGCTTGTTCCCATTTACTCAGAGATCCTACGTCTGGAGCGAGTTTTTTGGAATCCTTAGGTATTGGTGAGGATTGTACCTTGATTACCACCTTTTTCGCAAAATCTTTAACGACCGAACTGGTCTTGTCCTTTCCAGCGCCCAGCTGGGCTTCCTTGTAGGCCAATAGCGCAATATCGATGGCCAGCGCTTCATCTAATAACAAAGTCTCTCCGATCAACTGTTTCCACTCCTGAAAAGGCATATTAGTATTTGAAAGTTCGTCTACCTTCATTACAGAAAACTGGTCTGTGCTGATCTTCACAGGAATGTCGTTGCCTGCATTCGGGACATTTAAGTTTAGTGTATCGACAAGCTGCTCGGGGGTTCGGCATTGAATCTTTTTGTCGGCTGATCGAAAAATCGGTTTGTCGGTATTACCAACCCCGGGTCCGCTAAGCAATAGTACTGGATCATTGGGTTCCCAAAATCGACCTTCCAATTTTTGGTTGAGTTTGAATTCAGGGTCTGGGCCAGAAAGTAGGGTATGCTGTGTTATCTCTTTGACCAACGCATCTATCTCTTTTTGTTTTGTTTTTAAACTCGCTTTACTGTCATCCAAGCTCTTCAAAATATCCTTGCGTGCAGCATCATAATTGAAACTAGGAACGTTGTATGCCCCAACGGTCTTTTGTGCCTGCTTATACCAGAGGAAATAATACTCGCGTTGCAGGCTTGCCATTTCGAGCGAAAGGCTGTTGAAACTCTCCTGAATTTGATTTAGTTGATTAAGTTTCTCTAACAGCTCTGAATCTTCAGGGAACTGAGGCTTTTTATCACTATCTTCCATTTGCTGATCCGAAGATTCAGCACGAATAATCTCCCAGATTGGGCCTGCATCCTTTGGATTGAACCCTCTTTTATGAATATCACTCTTAATGGCTGTTAAGCTGGGTTGATTGCGATCATCTTCCAAAAGCTCATATTGCAAAGCGGTAAGTAACTCCTCTACTCCAGGCTTCGATTCTGGTGCGTTTTTTACAATTTGCGCGCTTAGCGATTCCGCAGGGGTATTTCCTGCAAAAATTTGAATCTCTCCACTTGGCACACCATCCTGAATTCCTGATTTCCACGAAACACTGTGCACAGTTGCATGTAACATGCTCGAAGTAGGATAGGTTTCGCTATCGCAGGGCCATTGCTCTTTGAACTCTTCGAACTCTTTCTTTCTAGCTTGCTGTTCTTTGGTCGCACCTTGACCTGTGAAATCCAAGGGTGCAATAGGGTCCTTTGAAGCATCGCTGTACCATCCCGTTACGATATAGGTAAAGGTGACGTCATCATCGGTAATATCTTTCAGGTCATCGTGAAACCCAAAGACGTTTTTGCATTCAGGATAAAAGGAGGCAAAAAGTGGATTTGCTGCAGCCACGGCGGTCAAATCTACTTCAGAAGGAGCTTCTGTATAAGAAGCTGACCATTCGGTTGTTTTACCAACACTTTTAAGGCTGAGTTTATTCTTCTCAAACAAGGTCCAATTGGGTATTTTTTCGTTACTCTGAGCATCGCTTTCAACCATCCAAATACGAGCGGGCATTTGCTCTATGCCCTTATTGGTAATGATCCTTGTCACAGCCCAACGATTGGGAACCAAAGGAAACTGCACCATATCATTTTCATCCATAAACGAATGTCGTAAGGCTTTGGGCAATGTCCAATGCAAGTGAATTCCTTTTGCCAGTGTGGCTTTGTTATTTATATTGGCTTGTGCCTTGTCTCCCAAAACGCTTTGTTTTAGGTTTTTTATGTTGGGCGAAATATTCGTACAGTCGGTCTTGTCGCTTCGCAAGACAAGCGCTTCGATCTGCATGGGTACTAATAGTTTTAGCGTATTGCTCATGACTGCTTATCTTGGAGGGTTAGATATTAGGTTTACGGTAAGTTCTCTCTCTACAGGGCTGTCTACCATTTGAAAGGCAAATTCAGCCGATGTAAAGTATTCATCGGTATTAAGCTTGGCTTTCATTGCATTGGCCATGCCTACAATATTTATCACTTCGCCTTTGATCAATGTATTAATAGTATCATTGATATTGGTCAGTGTTTTGCCGTTGGCATCTTTCAAACTTTTGCTATAAGCATTGTTCGTTCTTTTAATCCCAAAATGAAGTCCTTCATAGGGTTGACGCACCTTCATAGAATGGACGTTTCCGTTAAAAATGCCTAGAAATACATCGTCATTGATCTGCTCAAATCGCAAGGCTAGCAACGGTTTTTTATCGGCATCGTAGGCTTCGATCTCGATGCCTCTCCAACCCGAAATAAGATTGGATCGAAAGAGAAATCCTGTTAGGTTCAATTGCCTTACCTCAATGTCTTGTCCATTGTCTTCAGGATCTTTTATTTTTTGTTTTATATATCCTGTGGTAAACTCTCCGGTCATCACCCGTTCAAGGATTGTGTCAGTGCGATCAATTCGACCAATGCTTAACGCACCGTCTAACAAGGCCTCTACCCAACTAGGGTCGATATAGAACATCGCGAGGCTTCCAGAAAACTCCTTTCCTTGTCGCTTATGGTCTTTTGGTAAGAGAAATTCGTGGGGCACTAAATAGGAAAAGGGCACTCCGTTCAATTTATACAGTTCACCTAAAAAGTGCTTTACGTTATCAGGAATGTCGTCAGTGGTCTGGGTGGCTACTACTTCTGACGGGGTAACCGTGACCTCATTTATTTTGCCTAAATAGCCAATGACCTTGTCTTTTAGGGAAGCATTGCTGGCATCTCCTATGAGCTCTCCAATGGATTTACGCCGTGCAGTGCGTACTTCTTCTTCCTTCTGATCGATACGCCAACCGAGCATCGCTTTCGCGAATTCTTGGTTCTGAAGCGCCAACATGCGACCCAATTGCCAGGCCGCCGCGAAAGAGACATCAAAAAACCCTGTATTCCTATCGTACCTCAACGCAGCATCAGACGAAGCAAAGGAGATGCTCTTTGACCTCGCAACTGTCATTTTAGGTGAAAAAGGCCCGTGATACCATGATAGCATGGACGCTCCTTTTCTCGTGCGATGTGCCAAGGGTGCATAACCAGATTCGAAAAATGGTACTAACTCGGCAGCTTCGTTATCCCTTTCGATGCGCATTGCTTTTGTGTCCAATCCGTCAACAAGTTGTAAGAACGTGGCATCTCCTGAACTACTAAAATTCCAGTGCGCCAAGACCACCAGCCGAACTTTGTTTCCATTTGGAATTGATTTTTTGGATTTGGCATCGCTCAAATAATCTTGATACCCCTCTAACGACACTAAAATCGCAGTATGTTGTTTTCCGGGGGAAGGCAAACGGTTACCTACCATCACAGCAAAAACTCCTGCACCATCTGAATTTACATCCGTAATCCCCGCTTGATCTTTATTATTGACGCTCACCTCTTTGGCATGCGCCAAATAGGACAGGCCTTCTTTTGAAGGAATGTGTGTTTCAAACTGCTCTTTCGAGATGTCGATCGTGTAACACCCTTCGTTTTCTGTTTCCCAAGGCATCAGTTCTAAGGCGTCATTACCTCCTGCTCCTTCCAAATAGATCTCAGGTCGTGTTACCTCTTTCGAGGTGTTTACTTGTATTACATCGGCAACAGTACTTGTCTTTATTTTTAGCGTTTTCATTTCGTCTTCATCAAAGAGAATCAGTGCCATCCAAGGTATGGGCGGAGTGGCTGCTGGACTCTTTTTCTCTTCGGAAGTCGCTCTCAAAAAAAGTGGCAATTCACCATCTAGGGTTCTTTCCCATGGTAGCGTCCTCCGACTAAATACGATATGCGGAAGCGATTCGGAATAATTACCGTATTGATTGGCTGGTGGGTACACCGAATAGATGTCGGTTGGATTGAGTGCGAAACGTGCAGCATCGACGGCAAAATCAAACTTCTTCGAAACATCTTGAACACTGCTTCCTCCCTTTACGATGTTTTGGGTTACATCTAAGGTATATTCACCCGCGACCATGGGCGGTAAAAAGCATTGTACTATTTTGGTTTTCTCACTCATCCGTTTTCATCATTTCACGTCGGTCGGATATTGCGGCATTTCGCCAATACCACATAAGATGGGCGTTCCTTTAAAGTAGGTACTGCCCTCCACCATTATTTCAAGAATCTCAGTTTCCTCTATTTCAGGTAAAGTATCGTCAAACCCTTCTAAGAGCAAACTGTGTATCTTTTCTCGTCTGGCTTTTGTTTCATCAAAGCTCTTTTCAAGAAGACCCACAATCATGATCTCATGATTCGAATCATAGTGCCCAAACACATCTAGCGATGAATACTTTTCGCCAAATTGAACGGAAACGAATTCCCACTTAAAAGACACTTCAGAATGATCCAACAACTTGGAAAAATCGAAGGGCTTAATTTGTGGCACCTCTGGTCTTGGTGGCGGCTGAATAATCAATCCTGAAAGGACATTCGGGATTATTTTTGATGTTCCAGGGTTCTTATTGCTGTTTTTTGATTCGTCTGGTGCCCAAAGAGCTTCGGGGAATCCTTTCCCTTGGCAAGTGATGACCATAGGCATCTTGTCCCCCTTCAAAATCAAGTTTGCATTCATCTTAAAGGTGACGTCTTTTTTTGCAAACCCACAGGGTCTCACACCTATCTTAAGTTCTCGCTTACTATATTTAAGAACCCCTGAACCGGTTGTCATATCAGGGTCTCCTTCTAACTTTTTTGTATTAAAAGTTAAAGTAGACACTGGGATAAAAGAATCAACAGACACTGTTAGCTGATGCGGATTTATCACAGGTATTTTATCTTTTTCGCTACCCTTCATACCGATCAGTCCGTTGGTTATTGAAATATTGATCGGATCTGGATTGGAGGTGGGCGCTGCTGCTCTACCAGCTGTTGGCGCCGTTTTTCCTTGAGGAATAAATCCTTTTGAGAATTCGGACCACTTTAGTTTTGCAGGTTCTTTTTTCGAGTGGTCTCCAAAAGGAATAGTGAACGAGAAGATTGCCAAGTCCACTCTTACTTTTCCAGCGAATGGTGGCCCCCAAATATGAAGCTGTGCTCCGAACGTTATACTCAGATGAATACGGATAAACGCAATCTTTATGTTTAGCTCTATCTTAAGTGTGATGCCGATGTCAATATAATATTGGAAGGGTGCCCATGATATGAGCATATCGGCCCATACAATGATTGACACCTTGACTACTGAGGTTTTGAAGAGAACCTCCCACCTTCCTCCGGCCATGATGGCAGTCGACGTGAGGGCATAATACAGCTCTCCTTTGATCATCAGGTGCTTGCTTATTCTCCAGTTTAAACCTAATCGAGGTACTGTTGGATAATGTGCTGGCTTGTTGAATTTAGGATGATAGCCCCCTAGGGTGATGACAAAATCCCCCTCATGTGGACCTTTTACCCATGTATAAAAAGCGAAGCCTCCTGTCAACTTGCAATCCTTTGATAGCACATAGGAGTTGGGTGTAACAATGGCCTCAATGGATACGACATCACTAGCAGATCCAAAATGGGCCATGATGGCCAATTCGATATACACGATCGGGTTGTTGGTCATGCTTCTTTCTGGCCAGCTCAATCTGGACAATCCGAGGATTATGAATTCTAATTGGGTACCGAAATTGACCGTTACTAGGACGAAGGTCTCTAGTATTTTGAACGAAGTGAATTTGATCCCAACAGCCAACCAATAGTCTCCTATAGAAATTTCAATGGGTAGCTTCCCATTTTTCATCGGAGTTTCTAACTTGGCTATCATGCTCAGGATGTTACCATCATCGCCCTGAGGTCTCATGGCCAAGGCTACAAGCGGAAACAGCGCTACTTCATTTATAGACGGAGCATTCACCTTTCTGTTGTAGCCAAACCCAGCAGCAATTCCCGTCACAAAAAAGAAGGCTGGACCACCGATCGGGCCATCAAAAACTCCGTAAATAAATAAAGAGGTTTGGTCTTCTACTTTCGCATAGGATCCTATTGCCGAGATGGTAAAACGACTGACTTTGATGATGGCTCCTCCGTTGTAAACATCTATGGATTTCCCTTTGTACTCTTGTACTCCATGCAAGAAGGCTCCAGAGATCTCGAGCGGCGGCCTCTTGTACGAGAGTCCTAATCCGTCGAGATAGAAATCAGGCATTCCTGGTGGCCATTTCAGTTCAAAACCGAGTCCGAAGCCCATGAGTTGTAGGCCCATTCCGGCCATTTCCATGGAAGCGTCTAACAACACCACTACTTTACCATCGATGTAGGCAAAACCTAATCGCTGAATACTTACAGGACCTATCTTCTTATCTAGTTTTTTCCACTTTGCCTTTGAAGAAACGGCTCCTCCTAAAGGTGTTACCCCTGTGGGGGCAGGCGTTTGATCAGATGGCGACTGTGGTTCTTCAAACGTTTCGTCGGTACCACTGTTAAGCACATAATACTCATCCTTACCATTGATCTTAAAAGCTGTTGACAGGTTGAAACCCTTGACCACCTCAACCAATGGTAAGCCTCCAAATAGCTTTAATTCTTCCTTTTTAAAACTTCCTACGGCATACATCGCCAAGACCTCTTTGAAGGCAAAGGCATCTTTCTTGCTCAGGATAGGGCCTGCCATCGGAAGGTCTTTTAGGTCGATATTGACACCAGCGCCAATTCCGAAGAGCACGTTGGACTTACCTTGTGCTTTTTTATAGAGTAAAAAGGCCTTGAAGTCTTCAAGCGTAAAGGATAGTTTCGGCATTTTGTCGGACTCTTCCTCTCCAAAGATCTTGGTGGCGATCTCACGTAGATCGATCGTGGTCTTTCCTTCGATCATGTAGGCCGCATACAAATACCAGGATGCTTTCTCCTTGGTAAATTGAAGCGTGAATCGATGCTTTCCAACGGTAAGAATTCCTCTAAAAGAAAGGGAAACCTCGCCTTTGTCGTCCTTCCTATAATCAATAATAATGACGGAATCGAATGGTCGATCATTGATGGTGATCTCGGTTGCAAATTCGATGCGAAGGTTTTTGGATTGTAACCCTCCCGAACCATAGGTGACCGAGAATTTCTTGAAGGCAACAGCCTTGAGCACATCAGGAATAGCGATGTCCTTTTTGGCACAAGATTTCACTAAATTTTCAATGGTAATTCCTTTGGGGTTTACCGAGTACAATGTAGCGTACAAGAAGTTCTCGGTTGCTTTGCCTTCTTCTTGTTTTCTTCTATAACCAATAGCAATACCCACCGACAGAGGTGCAGCCGAATTCCCAAGATGGAATTCAGTCTCCCCTGTGATCTCTGCGAAAAGAGCGCGTGGTTTTGTAGTTGCTTCTGGCATGGTCGAGATTGCTACATGTACGGTATTACTGGTGCCGGAATACCGTTAATGGCATTCCTTGTTTGGCTCCCACGATGTTTGTCAAGTGCCTTATTCGGCAATTTCTTTGGTCTCTGTTACGGGTTCAATTTCAACGGCAGCATTGGTGACGCGGAAACCCGCTTTTTTGATAGTGAAGTCACCAAAAGTGATGGTCGACCCTTCTGCAGATGCTACATTTACATCAAATGTTTTTTGTGTAATATTGAAATAGAAGTCTTTGAATTCAATGATGAAATCGTTCCCCGTTTTAGGCTGTCCATCTTCCCCCTTTATTTCGGGAAGTTCTGGTCGGTTACTGTCTCCTGAGGTATCCATGATCCAATCGATCAATACTGTCAAGTTGATCTTGCTCCCTTCGGCCTTATCCGTTTTATCACTGAAATCTACCAACCAATCGCTCTTTGGATTGCTTTGAGAGGGCATGTTTCCTAACCTAACACTTAGCAATGCAGCCTCAGCTGGTTTGTTTTTAGGTCCTATTGCTATTTGACCGTTGAGTCCGATATGATATTTTGAAACGTCAACTAGCCCACTGATGGTGACTTCTTTGTCTTTGACAGTAACTGTACCCCCAACGGCTCTAGCCACTACTTTTGCGCCATCTTTCCATGTGACCTGAATATTGTCATCGGCTTTTACTTCGGCCCAATCTGTAGCCGTTACCGCAACATTTTTAATAGTGGATTTGAATTGGGTTTGATTGTCAAATTTGGCCGCGTCGGCCGCTCCTATCACTTTGTTTTGTGTGAGATTCTTGATCTCCGAAATTTTTACTGGCATAACCTTGATTTTTAAGTTTGTATTTAATTGATAATAGCTTTGTTATGTATGTTTGAATTTTCAGTATTTGATGATATAGTTGAGCGCCATCCATTTGGGGCGGTTTTTTCCTGAAGAGTTGCCACTGTTGAATGCAGGTAATGCAACTGTGACCGAGTGCTTATGGCTTCCTTCGGGTTGGGTCTTTTCGTTTTTAATGTTGCGCCCATTGGTATCGATTCCAGAGTATCCACCGCCTGCGAAATTTCGTTTATACCAATTGGGCCAAAATTTATGTCGGTGAGATCCTGTTGTGTTTGTGTTGAAGGACTTGCTTGGAGGGCTTACCCTATGTACATGCACATCAGGATTACCACTTTTTCCTAGGGTTTCGTTACCGTCACTAGGGTTTACCCCCATAATAAATGTCCCTTGGAGATTGGGGACTCTAAACTTTCCGTTTTGACTTCCATAGGTATAGCCAATCACTGCATACAGGTCTTTGGTAGCTCCTGTGTTTGCATATGCTTTTCCGTCGCAGAGGAGCCAGCCTTCGGGAGCTTTGCTTCCGGCAAAGGGCATGATGGTCCCAACTGGCATGACGAAGCCCGTTTTGTCTTTGACACGTCCTTCGGTCTTAATGTTGCCATTGACATGTAATTTCTCTTTAGGTGTTGTTGTTCCTACCCCGACATTTCCGTTGGAAACGATGTTCAGGGCGTCATTTTGCCCGTACAATACCTCGGTGCCTCCCATGAGAAGAAACAAACTGAATATCACTTTTAGTAAGTACTTCATTTGATCTATTTTTTGAATTAATGTTGTTTTGTAGATAGCTCAAGCTCAGCCAAAACCACCTTACCTGTCATATATGATCACGGTAGCGCATACATTAGGACGTACCATAAACTGAAAATTGTAACCTGTGTAGGCGGCTGAAGTTCTTCCTGCAGAAACTTCAGGACTTCCGTAGTTACGCACATAGATCCAATCCCAAGGATGCGGGATGATCTCGTACCGAACTCCGTTGTTCAATATGTAGGATGAATCACCTCCACCCTGCTGTCGTGTCCAGCCCCAAGTCCCTGCCGTTTTGTTGTTTGACTTATTGGGCTGTTCGAAATAGAGTTGCTCAGTGATCACTCTTACCTCATCGGTGCTGATGACATGAAATAGGATCTTCATCATGCAGCCGTCTGCATCGCCACAGTGGGATTCAATATTCTTATTGACTGCTTGCCAAGCATTCGGTACGTTTTTACTTCCTACATCAAAGACCATGGGTGGTAGCTCACCGTTAAGCGTTCCGGTGACGTTGGTTGCATTGATGGTTCCAACAACATCTAGGGTTGCCTTTGGATCGGTTGTGTTAATGCCAACGTTACCGTTGGACTTGAGCACCATTTTGTCTACATTGTTTACTCTAAATCCGATATGTCCGTCTCCTGATTTAATATTTACCAAAGTGTAGTCACCTTCTTGGTCTTGTAGCAATCCATAACTTGTGGTGGCCATTGCGCTTTTATGTGAAAAACCCGCCCACCTCTGGCCAAAACCAACATCACCAAGAAATGCGTTGTTAATCGTGGCATTACTCCCAATGGATAGTGTTCCAGATGTTCCGGTCAGTGCTCCACTCAAAGAAACGCTGCTGACCGCTAGCGTGCCTGAAATGTTAGCGCCTTTAGCCGAAAGGTTCTCTTCAATATTGACATTTTTCACCTTAAGTGTGCCATTAACTTCAAGCGTTTCGGTAGGGTTGGTGGTGTTGATGCCGACATTTCCGTTGGGAAGAATTTTGAGCGCATCATTTTGATCTTGTGCGAAGACAGATGTGGCTCCTTGCAACAATACGGCCGCAAAGATAACCTTGAAAGGGATTTTCATGACAGTGGTTAGTTTAGTGGTTGAAACAGTGTGCTAAGCACGTATTCGTTTCATTTACAAGGTACTTGTATAATCTGACCTGGTTTAGCGTATAAATACTCCATTTGAATCTCCGTACAAACACCTGTTTTTTAGGAAATTACACTGTGTAATCCAATAGGCAGTATTGACTACTGAGCCATGTCTTTGTGGTTTGCCATAGTTTCCTCATCTTTATAGAACCAATCATTTTATGTATACATCACCTTGATCAGCATCCTCACTCCATTTAAGAATACGGCCGAGTTTCTGCCAGAATGCATCGAATCGATCTTGGCACAAACTGAGACGAATTGGGAGCTGATCGCCATCGATGACCATTCTACCGATGAGAGCTTGTCTATTGTGAAAAGATATGCCGAGAGGGATTCCAGAATTAACGTGTTTTCAAATGTTGGAAGCGGAATCATTCCAGCGTTGCGATTGGCCTTGTCAAAAAGCAGCGGGCATTACGTGACGCGTATGGATTCGGATGACATCATGCACACCGAAAAACTTTCCGCCTTAAAAAATGACCTACTCCAACACGGAAAAGGTCATATCGCTTTGGGATTGGTTCAATATGTTTCTAAAACAACTGTCTCTGAGGGTTATCGCGAATATGAGTCATGGCTGAATACGTTGACCAAAACGGGCAGTAACTTCACTGAGATCTATAAGGAATGTTGCATTGCCTCACCTTGTTGGATGGTGTATCGTGAAGATCTAGAGCGGTGCGGAGCTTTTGACAGCAAAGTCTATCCAGAAGACTATGATCTCGTTTTTCGGTTTTATAAGGGCAAGATGCAGTGCATTGCGAGCAACCAAGTATTGCACTATTGGCGTGATTACGATTCACGAACTTCGAAGACAAGCGACCATTATGCATTGGATGCTTTTCTGGAACTGAAAACGCAGCACTTCTTAGAGATAGATCACGATTCTACACGGCCTTTGGTCATTTGGGGTGCGGGGAACAAGGGTAAGGTGGTCGCCAAAAAGCTATTGGCACAAAACGTTTCGTTTCACTGGTTGTCAATCCATCCGCAGAAGAGAGGAAAGAAGATCTATGGGCAACCTTTGTGTGGCCTGGATCTGATTGACACCTTGAAAGATCCGGTTCATATTATCACGATTGCTGAAAAACAGGCACAAAAAGAAATCGGTGTCTATATGAGCAAACGTCTAAAGACACCGATGAAAGATTATTTTTTGTTTTGTTGATCAGCCTTTGATCTTGGCCTTAATGTTTTGAACGGTTCCGTATTTATCGAATAAGTAGACCAAAGCAGTCATGGTAGCCGCTCCTAACTCTAGCTCTCTTTTATGGACGGCGTCGAAGGTATCGTTGGCTGCATGATGATGGTCGAAGTATCGCTGCGAATCAGGTCGCAACCCAGCCAATACGATGTTCTCGTCTTTTAGCGGGCCGATGTCCGCACCGCTTCCGCCTTTTTCAAAGAAGTGAATCAAATAGGGCTTAAACAATGGTCTCCATCGTTCTACTTGTGCAAAGTTTGCGTCGTTGCAGTCAAAAGAAAAACCTCTGGGTGTAAAACCTCCTGCGTCTGACTCTAGGGCGAAGATGTGCTTCTCTCCTTTTTCTTTGGCCACTTCGGCATACTTTCGGCCGCCTCGAAGCCCGTTTTCTTCGTTCATAAACAACACAACACGAATGGTACGCTTGGGCCTATATCCCGTTTTCTTGAACAATCGCAATACTTCCATACTTTGTACAACCCCCGCTCCGTCATCATGCGATCCATCGCCAAGATCCCAAGAATCCAAGTGTCCTCCTACGACCATGATCTCGTTAGGAAATTCACTTCCGGTGATCTGACCGATCACATTGTACGACAATACATCTTCGAACTGTTCACAGTTTTGTTTAAAGTAGAAACGTGTTTTCTTGTCTTCCTTCAGCATTTTACTGAGCAACTCGGCGCCATTCGTACTAATGGCTGCCGCTGGGATTCTCTTTGACACAGGTGTCTCTCCATAGCTCATGGAGCCAGTATGCGGAAGATCGTCCATACTGAGACTCATGGAGCGAACGATGACTCCGACCGCACCGTATTTTGCTGCCTCCATAGCGCCTGCATATCGTTGATTTACACAACCGCCGTAGGCCTGAAACGTGTTGATCAGGTTTGCTTGCATGGGACGATTGTAAAACACAATCTTTCCTTTTACTTTTTCTTCACCGAGGCCTTCGAGCTCTTCAAAACCTTTTACTTCGATCACCTCTGCGGTAAGTCCATTCTTAGCGGTGGCAATCGAACCTCCTAAAGCACAGATCGGCACTTTGACATTTCCTGAACTGGAAGCTATGTGTGCTTCTTCGGGGTTGCCACGTTCCCATTTGGGTACCATGACCGGTTGCAGCCACACCTTATCGAGTCCGAGATCTTTTAATTCTTTTTCACCCCATTTCACAGCTTTCTCGGCGTTCTTTGAGCCCGAAAGCCTTCCTCCTATAGAGTTAGAAAGGTAATCAAGCCATTGATAACTCTGTCCATTGAGCAATGCGGCATCATAGATCTTCTTTACTTGAATTTCGTCTTCTGATTGGGCACAAAGCGCCGTTGAAATCAATAAACTAAGTATAAGGAGTTTTTTCATGTGTTCATATTATTGTTTTTCAGTTGTCACATGGAACCTTTGATGATGTAAAATAATCATTTCACTGTGTGCTAATAATTATTTTGATCATGTCGGTTTCATTTGATTATTCAGATTCTAATTGTTGGATGTATTGATCCAGATTGGACTTTGTCTTTTCATCCAATTCTGGTTCTTTAATATCTGTGTATTCTTTTAACGTATCATACATGGTTCTTGCCACAATATATCTGGCCGTAGGTTTATCGTCAGCCGGAATAACATACCACGGAGCGTGTTCCTTGGTGGTGCGATCGATCGCATCTTGATAGCAAGTTTGGTAGTCGTCCCACAAGGCACGCTCTTTGAGATCGCCTGCCGAGAACTTCCAATGCTTCTCTTTTTTGTACAGTCTTCGCAATAGTCGATTCTTTTGTTCGTCTTTTGAAAGATGCAGGAAGAATTTATAAATGATCATTCCGTTTTCGGCGATGTGGCGCTCAAAGTCATTGATCTGTCTGAAACGCTGATCCCAGAAAGCGTCGTCAATATCGTCGACGCTATCGACGCCAGGAATATTCTCTCCTAAGATGTATTCGGGATGTACTCTTGTTACCAATACATTTTCGTAGTGGGTACGATTAAATACCCCGAACTTACCTCTGGCTGGTAAAGCGATGTAGTGCCTCCAAAGAAAATCATGTGCCAACTCTAATGGGGTCGGAACCTTAAAGCTATGGACCACCACTCCTCTGGCGTTAAAATCTTTAAAGACCTCTCGGATCAGACTGTCTTTTCCTGCCGTATCCATACCTTGAACACACACTAATACTCCATATTTTCCGTGTGCATAAAGGGTATTTTGAAGGTCTCCGAGCTTTTCGCGTACTTTTTCTAGTGCCTTTTCGGTTTCCTTCTTGGAAGCGTCAAGATCTATCTTTGTTGGAACCTGATCTAATGGGGTCCCAGGTGTTGCAATAAAGTCTTCAACATTAATTTTCTTCATACAAGTCTAATTTGATGCCTAAAGATAGAAAATCTTGAGGTGCTATGTAAGAAGTTCTTTCGAGTGATTTAATAAAAGTTTTATATTTTTAGCTGCGTTATTAAACAACCTTAACGACCACACCTTTGAAACTACCCTCAATTTTAGTGCTTTTGATGTGCTCCCTTGCGCTCAATGCTCAAGACACTTCTAAAGATACCCTTTCTTTGAAGCGAGGTATCTCAAAACCGAATATTACACCAGTTCATCCATTTGGTATGTTTAGTATGCGACTGAGTCAAAACTTTAGAACGCATGCTCAAAAAGGATTGTCTATTGATTTGACGACCTCAAGCGGAAATGTGTGGAGTGAACCTGTCACTACCTATTTACCCACCAGTACCACGGAAAGAGATAGACTCAGTGATATTATTTTTTTTTCACGACAGTTCTTTTTTGACCCTGAAGTTGAACCCGCAAAGGTGTATGAACTGTCCTTGGATGCTGTTTTAAAAGATATCAGATTGGAGGCAATTATTGGAATTGCCGATCGGCAAGAACTTCGTGTTGGGCTGAGAGCGAATTTAGTGACCAAAGGGAAATTTCCTTTTACCATATTTTCTGGTGATGAGTTCATCGAATTCTTTCACAGCAATATTGCTGGAGGTGAAGATCCCTTTGCACGGCGCTCGTATGGGCTGAACAAAGCCAATATATCCTATACCGATCGTAATGGAAACACCATGAATTTAGGACAAGGTGATTTCATTCTCTCTGGGATTGAGACCAGTTATTTTTACTATCCTTCTTTCTTGACCAATGAGCGACAGAATTTCTTTATGAATTTCGGGGTTCATTTGGGCGGTAATTTATCAAAATACAATACCTCGGTCGATATGGCGCTTTCTTCAAGTGCAATCAAATCTTTGACTTGGCGTGACAAGAACACCTTTTCTATTGGCCTAGGTTCTAGCTTGCTAAGAAAGAACTTAGTCACCTTTAACAATGACCTAGACTTAGGCACCAACAAATACATCTTTAATATTGAAGGGCACCTTGAATATGCCAAACGAAGCGCTTCAGGTGCTACCAATAGTATAGGTCTTAACTATATGTTACAGACTTCTTACCATAAAAGAAATGAGTTTGACTATGCAGTGCTTGTTGGAGTTAGAAGACAAGTCACATGGCATCACGGGGCCTCTCACCTGTATGACCCTCTCTCTTATTGGACTCTCATCTATACCTTTACCAAAAAGTGGAATTTTTCGTTCTATTTGCAACAAGATTTTGAAGTAAATAACGCTCCTGACATTCAAAGTGGCATCCGTTTGGGAATCCCCATCAATTAAAGCTTCTATTGGGTTGATAATTTGATAATTAGTCCTATTTATTTTTTTCATTTTATCATTTGGTTTTTGGCATATTTATTGTAAAATTGTCTGTGTAACAACAAAACCCCATCTTTATGAAGTATATCTTTACGCTATTTGCAGTCTTTTACTTCTTTTTGTTACCAATAAATTCTGATGATTGCGAAAACGCTTATCAATCAGCCACTTACGGGTATCAACATACCAAAACCTCTTTGGAGGCTAATAATATTGAGCACTTAAAGTATTATGCAGAACGAGCGATTAAATCGATTGAAGAAGTACAAGCTGCTACAGAAGAGTGCGGTTGCACTAAAGCAAATAATGCGAGCTATGACCTTTTAGATAATTTAAATAAGGCCATAGAGCAAGAGAAGTTTGAAACTAGTAGATTCTATATTAAGAAGTCAAAGGAACTAGCCTCTGACATTATAGGTTTCTTAGATGTTTGTTTAGAGGAAAATCCATCGTACGGATTGAGTGAAGATGAAGAAAACCTGCTTGCGCAAGAACAACAGTTACTTGAGCAGCAAAAGAAATTGCTTGAAGAGCAAAAGCGACTTGAGCAACGTATGAAAGAACAAAAACAGCGTCAAAACGAGGTTCGTCGTCAAAAGGCTGAAGAACTTATTTTACAGAAAAAGGTAAGGGAAAACGCCGAAGTAGCTTTGCAGGAATTTGAATCTGCCATCATAAAGCTTTCGGAAGCACTTGAGTGTGATCAGGCTTACGAAATCATTGAGGCCACGTATCTAAAAACTAATGAGCAACTAAACGCTGAATCATTAGACGCTACCAAAGCACATTATGCAGCTAAAGCTAGAGAAATTGCCCAGAACATGCTTAATCAACTAGACGATTGCCGTTCGCGGAGTACGAATACAGATGATAATAACAATGGAAATGAATAAATAAAAAAAGCTGCGTTGAGCAGCTTTTTTTATTTTGGTATGTTTCCTATTATTTACTGGCAAAGAGTTTTACATCATCTTCAGAGACCGATTTTCCGCCCAAAATAATGAGTCTTTCTATTACATTTCGGAGCTCTCTAATATTCCCGGTCCAATCATATTCTTGTAACAATTTAACGGCTTTATCAGAGAATTCCTTGATAGCCGTACCTTGCTCCCCTGATATCTTCTTTGCAAAGTAATTAATCAATAACGGAATATCATCGCGACGATCATTTAGCGCTGGGACTTTAATAAGGATCACTGCCAATCTGTGGTAAAGGTCTTCTCTAAACTTACCATCTGCAATTTCCTTTTTTAGGTCCTTATTGGTAGCAGCAACAACACGCACATTAACCTTGATGTCCTTGTCACTCCCGACGCGTTGGATTTTATTCTCTTGAAGCGCCCTTAACACCTTGGCTTGTGCCGAAAGGCTCATATCACCAATTTCGTCCAAGAAAATGGTTCCTTGGTTGGCTGCTTCAAACTTTCCTGCGCGGTCTTTATTGGCCGAAGTAAATGCTCCTTTGACATGGCCAAACAATTCACTCTCTATCAATTCTGAAGGGATTGCAGCACAGTTTACTTCGATCATCGGTCCTTTAGCGCGCTCGCTCTTTTGGTGTATCCAATGCGCAACCAATTCTTTTCCAGTACCGTTGGGTCCTGTGATAAGCACACGTGCATCAGTTGGTGCTACTTTTTCAATCATTTCTTTGATATGAGATATCTGATCCGATTCACCGATCATCTCATAGTTTTTAGAAACCTTCTTCTTTAACAACTTGTTCTCAACTACCAATTCCTTTTTATCCAAAGCATTGCGTACGGTATTGAGCAGTCTATTTAAATCTGGTGGTTTTGATATGTAATCAAATGCCCCCAGTCTCATCGTATTTACCGCGGTGTCCAAATCTCCATGGCCCGAGATCATGACAAAGGGAATCTCTGGCTTGATCTTTTTGGTGGCCTCTAGCACTTCGACCCCGTCCATCTTCGGCATTTTGATATCGCAAAGCACCAAGTCGTAATCTTCCTTTTTTATCATCTCGATACCGGCCAGCCCATCTTCAGCCTCGGCTACTTGATAGCTGTCATTCTCTTCAGACAATATTTTGACCAAAACACGTCTGATGGCCGATTCATCTTCAATTACAAGGATTTTTGACATATGTTTTATTCTTTATGTTCGTAAATATGTACATCACGTTGCGGAAACGGAATGCTGATATTGTGTTCGTTAAAAAGTTCATTGATTCTAAATCGCAGGTCGCTCTTCGGAATCATGGATTGAAAGCTTTCATTCATCGTAAAAATGAGCTTAAACTGTAAAGCGCTGTTCCCAAAATCTGTAAACAAGACCAAAGGTTCTGGTAATTTCATGATTTTTGGGTGTTCTTCGGCAACTTGAAGCAGCAGTTTTTTGACCAACTGTACGTCAGAACCATAGGCCACTCCAACTTCAATATTCTCTCTGGTGACCGTACCATTTTGCGTCCAATTATAAAGACTTGAGGTTAGGTATTTATGGTTTGGAATGATCAATACTTTATTGTCGATGGTCACTGCTTTTGTGGTTCTTAAATTGATGGCCTCAACCCTACCAACTTTACCATCTATTTCAATGATATCTTCAACATGCACCGTTTGGTCTACCAAAATAAAGATCCCAGAAATGATGTCTTGAAAGAAGGTCTGTAGCGCCAAGCCAACACCTACCAACAAGGCCGCAGAAGCTGCAAAAATTGCGGTGACATTGATTCCCATATTATCAAAGGTGATCAAGACCACTACCACATAAATGAACCACTTGGCAAATGAAAACACCGATACAAACTTAGGCTTATCGTGATCGGGTAACCGCTTGGTGACCAGCCTGCGCAGCAGTCGCAATAAAACGGCAGTGATGATAAAAACGGCAATCACAATGAGTATGGCTTTCACCGTAATGTGAATATCAGACCCAAACTTAAAGTCGTAGTTTAAAAAATCGTTTATCTGTTCCATTTTATGATCAATACTTTAACCATTTATACAGTTCCTTATAACTTGGCTTCTTACCGTACATTAAAATCCCAACACGGTAGATCTTCGCCGCCAACCAAACGGTTAGCACAAATGTTCCGAATAGAAGTAATAGCGATACTACTTGCTGCCAGATTGGGACTCCAAAAGGTATACGCATTAACATCACTACCGGTGAGGTTAGCGGAATCATCGAAAATACCGTAGATACCGTACCATGTGGATCTTCGATCACCGTAAAGATGCCAACATATACAGCCAAAATCAAAGGCATTAAGATAGGCATCAGGAACTGTTGTGTGTCGGTTTCATTATCTACGGCAGCTCCAATGGCTGCATAAATAGAACTGTACAGCAAATACCCTCCTATAAAGAAAAAGATGAAAGCAAAAATTATGTTCATCACTGGTAAGTTTGCTATTTCAGCGAATAATGCCTGAATTTTCCCTTGAAGCTCAGGAAGGTCTTGTTGAGCAGCCAGAATCTCGGCCTGAGAACCTTGTAGGTCTCCCATGCTTATACCAAAGATAGCAGAGACTACTACCATCAATATGCTTCCCAAGATCACCCAAATAACGAATTGTGTTATCCCCGCTAATGATGTACCGATGATTTTTCCGAGCATCAATTGTACTGGTTTTACTGATGAGATAATCACTTCGATGATTCTGCTTGTCTTTTCTTCAATTACGCTTCGCATAATCATGTTTCCGTATATAATGATAAACATGAACAGCAGATATCCTGCAAATCCACCAAAAATCAACTTCAAGATACTACCAAACTCAGAGGTTTCTTCCCCACTAAAGTTTTCCAGGTGCATGCTTACATCTGTTTCGGCAGCCTCGATCTGTTGGATAGATACATTGTTGGCTATCAATTTCAAATCGGTGATACGATCACCCATCTTCTTATTCAAAGATTCGACTACGAAAAAACTTGGCGACTTCTCGGAATAAAAGGTTATTTCTTTAGCAATTTCGTCATAACCAGTAAGGTCAGGAATGTATAGCATTCCGTACAACTCTTTTTCTTTAACGAGCGTTTTTGCCTCTTCTAACGAACTGCTATCGTAAAATTCGTAGGTAATACTACTGTCGGTTTCAAAAGCATCTTTGAATTGCCCCGATTCGTCCAAAACAGCTATCACTTTCTCCTTGTCATTGTTGAGCTGCGATAAATACGACACTACCGCAATCAAGGCAATCATGATTAGCGGACTCAAAAAGGTCATGATGATGAAAGAACGATTCTTTACTTTGTTAAGATACTCTCGTTTTATGATAATTGGAAGGTGGTTCATATCTAATGGTTGTTGACCGTTTTAATAAAGATATCGTTTACACTAGGAATCACTTCAACAAAGTGAGTGATCTGGGCTTTGTTTGAAAGAAAGCCGATCAAATCGTTTGGTGCGTGTCCATTCTCAAGATGTATGTTTAGTTTCAGTTCGTCACCTACCGTTTTAAAGTCTGCCTCAGAAATCTTGAACTTCTCGTTCAATTCTCGTCTTAACTGTGTTTTCTCACTAGTCTCAAGGCCTACCTCATAGGTGTTCGTACGATATTGTCTTTTTATATCTGTGAGGTTTCCGTCTAAAATTTTATTCGATTTGTGGATGAGTGCAATATGATCGCACAGCTCTTCGACCGACTCCATTCTGTGAGTGGAGAATATGACCGTTGCTCCCTTATCCTTTAGGTAGAGTATTTCATCTTTGATACGATTGGCATTGATCGGATCAAAACCACTGAAAGGCTCGTCAAAAATGAGCAATTTGGGCTCGTGCAGTACGGTGACCACAAACTGTACCTTTTGGGCCATCCCCTTTGATAGTTCTTGTATTTTCTTGTTCCACCAATCGCCAATTTCGAGGCGGTCAAACCAAAACTTAAGACGCTTCTTGGCTTCACTCTTGCTCAAGCCTTTTAGTTGTGCTAGATACAAAGCTTGCTCTCCAACTTTCATGCTTTTATAGAGTCCGCGCTCTTCGGGTAAGTACCCAATCTTCGTGATGTCTTCAGGTTGAAGGGGTTGCCCATCTAAAAATACCTCTCCGGTATCTGGATAGGTAATCTGATTGATGATTCGAATAAGCGTAGTCTTTCCTGCTCCATTTGGACCGAGTAGTCCAAAGATGCTTCCTTTAGGAACGTTGACGGAAACATTGCTTAGTGCCTTGAACTCACCAAAATTCTTAGTGATGTTGCTGGCCACTAAAAGGTCATTCATATAAAATAGCTTTTTATCAAAGATATTGAAATGCTGCAAAAGGCCGCATAGAACTGGCTGCTTTTTTGCCCTTTGGGTATAAAAACAAAACCCACCCTTAATAGGCATCAAGGATGGGAAAAAATTGCTATGAAAAAGAAAAAATTAATGCTAGCTATAACTAGCATTAGTTCAAAGATAAAATTTTTTTATTAAACAATCTACTTTATCTATGAAAACATGTCTTTGACTTTTTCAAAAAAAGATTTGTCACTTTTCTCAGGACTTGGCGCAAAATTCTCGTCGCTTTGCATCCTTTCAAAAAACTCTTTCTGTTCTTTTGTAAGACTTTTCGGAGTCCAAACATTCACATGTACCAAAAGGTCACCTCGTCCGTAACCATTAATGCTTGGGATTCCTTTTCCGCGTAAGCGAAGTATTTTACCAGATTGAATTCCTGATTCTAGTTTGATCCTTACTTTTCCAGAAACGGTGTCTATTTCTTTAGAGGTTCCCAATACGGCCTCAGAAAAGCTTATATAAAGGTCGAAGTGGATATTGTCTCCTTCGCGTTTTAGCGTTGTATGTTCTTGTTCTTCAATGGCCACAAGCAGGTCTCCAGCAATTCCGTTGCCCGGAGCGTCATTTCCTTTTCCGGTGACTTTCAACTGCATTCCATCAACAACACCCGCCGGTATTTTGATCGATACGGTTTCTTCACTCACAATCAATCCTTGCACATCAGCTCCAGCTGGGCGATGATCAATAACTTGTCCAGCTCCACCACATACGTTACAAGCAGTAGAGGTTTGCATTCTTCCGAGAATGGTATTGGTGACGCGGGTTACTTGCCCAGTACCATTACAGGTACCACAGGTTTTATAGGTAACACCGTCTGCTTTTTTCTTTCGCTTCACCTTGATCTTCTTCTCTACTCCATTGGCGATCTCTTCTAGAGTGAGCTTTACTCGAATGCGTAGATTGCTTCCTTTGACACGGCGTTGACCTCCACCGCCAAATCCACCAAACCCGCCAAAGCCTCCTCCAAAGGCGCTTCCGAAGATATCTCCGAACTGGCTAAAGATGTCGTCCATGTTCATTCCGCCACCTCCAAAGCCTCCAGCACCGTCAAAAGCCGCATGTCCAAACTGGTCATAGCGCGCTTTCTTATCGGGGTCACTCAAGACCTCATAGGCTTCAGCCGCCTTCTTGAACATCTCTTCGGCTTCTGAATCTCCTGGGTTCTTGTCAGGGTGGTACTTTATTGCTTTCTTTCTATACGCCTTCTTTATCTCGGCGGCAGAGGCACTTTTGTCAACACCCAATATCTCGTAAAAATCCTGCTTCATATCATTTAATTTATTGGCCTACCACCACCTTTGGGTATCTAATTATCTTGTCGCCAAGTTGATATCCTTTTTCAACCACATCAACGATCTTTCCTTTGAGATCATCAGATGGGGCCGGAATTTGCGTAATGGCTTCGTGCTGCTCGGCATCAAAGGCGTCACCTTGTCCTGCCTCAACTTGCTTCAGTCCTTTTCCTTTCAAGGTTTCTCTCAGTTTATTGCTGATCAGCTCAACCCCTTTCAACATCTCTTTGTCTTCTGATTTTGCAATCTCGCCCATAGCACGGTCAAAATCGTCAAGAACTGGCAACAATGAAACCATGATATCTTGACCTGCTGTTTTAAAAAGCTCCACACGCTCTTTAGATGTTCGCTTCTTGTAGTTTTCGAATTCTGCAAAAAGGCGTAAAAACTTGTCTTTCTCTTTTGCTAATTCCCCTTGCAATTGCGCTTCAGCAGTTGACTGTTCTACGTCAGCTGTCGCTGTATCATTGATGGTTTCTTCCACTTGGTCCTTACTCACGGTATTATCGTTATTTTCTTTTTGTGCTTTTTTCTTTTTTGCCATTTTAATCTTCAATTTGTCGCTAAAATGATTCTACAAAGTGGCTGCAAAAGTACTGCCATTTCACGAAAAATGTCAAAATGTCACACACTTTTTTAAAAGGATTGTACTGAAAAGGAATCTTTTCTTATGTATTAAGGTACAAACGGGTTGGGTTAAAAGGAGATCAGTTCTTCTTGAAGTGCATCTTTTTCTAACAAAAGGTCTTCGATGGCCCCTTTAATATTTGGATGTGAAAAGTGGAATCCCTTGACTTGAATCTTTTTACTACTTACACGTTGACTTGATAAAACCAAATACGACATTTCGCCCATGATCAGTTTTAGTACAAACGCTGGAACCTTAGGCATAAAAAGCGGACGTTTTAGAACCGCGGCCAATTCTTTGGTAAGTTTGTGATTGGTCACTGGGTTTGGTGCTACTCCATTGTAGGTCCCAGACATCTTGTTCTTTACAATGTGAAGGAAAATCTCGGCCACGTCAGTAACGTGAATCCAAGACTGCCATTGCTCTCCGGACCCTAACGGAGCCCCAACGAAGAGTTTTATAGGGCGAATCATTTCTGCCAACGCACCACCCTTGTTTGAGAGCACAATGCCTACCCGTACTTTGGCGACAAGAAGATTGAGCATCTTGAATTTATCGATAGTAGTTTCCCATTTTTTAGTAACACTTCCTAAGAAAGAATCATCAACATCTGTTTCACTTTCTTCATAGTAATTTGTGTAGGAATGCGGGTAGATTCCAACAGCCGAAGCAGATACCAAGCTCCTTACTTGATGGTGTGGTTCGCTCTTCAAGGCATTATACAAGACCTCTGCAGATTGAATACGGCTTTCGAGCACCTCCTTTTTATAGTCTGGTGTCCATCTTTTGGCTATTGAAGCTCCAGCCAGGTTGATGATCGCATCTACCTGATCGAAACAATTACGGTCGATCTCTCCTTTTTTAGGGTTCCAATAATAGCCGCGATACTTGTCCTCGGACTGAATCTTACTTTTTCGGGTGGTTAGATAACTTACGGCAATACTCTGTTTGTGACATAATCTAACGATCTCGTCGCCAATCAAACCGGTTGCCCCTGTTATCAATATTCGCATAAGCCTTTCTTTTTATATAAAGTTACGGCTTTACAAAGTGTTGAAGTAATTTTTAATGTAGGTTTAACAAAATCAAACGCAACCTCGATCAAATTTTCTTAGATGCCCTGAGCATCTCTCGCTTTCCAGGAGGGCCCGGAAGTCGCTCTACAGTAAATCCAACCGCTTGCATGGCTCTTCGCACACTTCCTTTGGCTGCGTAGGTAACTAAAATGCCATCTTTCTTGAGGGCTTCAAACATCTTTGAAAAGATGGATTCGGTCCAAAGTTCGGGTTGCACTCGTGCGCCGAAAGCATCGAAATAGACAAGATCATATTGCTCTTTATCATCGATGTCGGCAAAGAGTTGTTTTCTTTTTTTTAAGTGGAAGGAATTGCTGATCTCTTGAAGTTCTTCCCAAGCGACCGAATGTATCTTTTCGAACGTTTTTTGGTGTGCTTCGGCTGAAAGTGTATCGATATAATTGAGCTGGGCAATCTCGTCTGGGCTAACGGGATATGCTTCTACCCCATGATAAACAACAGAAAACGACTTTCTTTCCGCCTCTAAAAAAGTGATGAAAGCATTGAGTCCCGTACCAAAACCTATTTCTAATATAGAAACAGTATTTGACGCGTCCTTTTGCGCTATCACATGATCAAGTCCACTTTTAATGAACACGTGATATGCTTCATTGATAGCGCCATGTTTGGAGTGGTATTGTTCGTTCCAATCCTCGAGATGGATCGTTGTAGACCCATCCCCAGTCTTGATTATCTTTCGCTTCATTTTATTGCTTCATCAGCACCCCATCGGCCAAAAACGAATAGGTAACTGAAGGTTCTGTGATGGCTGCAATCTCTTCTTCAGACTTGCCAGCATCTTTTGCGTAGTGCTTCAAGTCTTCTACAGAGGTTTCTGCTACAAATGCTTTTCCGTTAACGATTACTTCTGCTCCATCTGAATCTAGTGGTACAAAGAAGCCATAATCTTTAAAGCGTACCATGGTCTCTTTATCATCTCCAAGGTCCAAACGCATCCAACAGCCCTTCTTCTTGCAAACGCTATTGATGGTCGAGGTGAATTTCACATCGATGGTATCGCCTGGTTTCATCTCATCAAATTTTGCAGCCATGGCCGTCATGGTCATAGACGACTTGTCATCGATCTTTGCGCCGAAAGACTCATACGCCGCTACTTCTTTTTCAACTTGTGCAGGCTCAGTGGTTTGCGTGTCATTTTCTTTCTTCTCTTGTTTGCACGCGATCATTGTGATTGCGACAAAAAAAACGGTGATAATTTGTCTCATTTCTATAAATTTTGTTGTTGATCTAACATTCTCTCATAAAAGCACAAAATAAACGATTTTTAGCCTATTTTAAAACGTTAAATAGGGTTTTATTGGTTAACTTCGCAAAATAATATTTTGGGTTCATGAAAAATGAAGTTTTACAATCAATGACCATTGAAAAAGCCACTCACTCTAAAATCAACGAAGTTGACTTTGAGCAGCTGACCTTCGGGAAGACTTTTACCGACCATATGTTTATCTGCGCCTATAAAGATGGTGCATGGCAAACTCCTAAGATTGTTCCTTATCAACCGTTGACATTGGATCCTTCTGCCCGTGTATTTCATTACGGACAGGCGGTTTTTGAAGGAATGAAAGCTTATAAGGATGATAACGATCAGATCTGGTTGTTTAGACCTGATGAGAACTTTGAACGTATCAATAAATCATCAAAGCGTTTGGCAATTCCTGAGTTTCCTGAAGATTACTTCTTTGAAGGACTAAAGACGCTATTGCATCTTGAAAAGGACTGGATCCCAAAAGGTGTTGGCAGTTCATTGTATCTGCGTCCATTTGCGATTGCAACTGAGCCTAGCGTTATGGCCTCTCCTGCTGATGAGTATTTGTTTATGATCATTTGTTCGCCAGCACAAGCTTATTATGGAGGTGAAGTGCGTGTAAAGATCGCACAACATTATAGTCGTGCGGCTAGTGGTGGTGTTGGCGCTGCAAAAGCAGCAGGTAACTATGCATCACAGTTCTACCCAACAAACCTAGCGAAAGAGGAAGGCTACCAGCAGGTCATTTGGACTGATGCTGATACACATGAATATCTTGAAGAGGCAGGAACAATGAATGTTTTCTTCAGAATTGGTGACAAACTGCTTACCGCGCCTAACGACGATAAGATCTTAGATGGTGTAACGCGTAAGAGTGTTATTGCATTGGCACAAGACCAAGAAATCGATGTCGAGGTACGCAGAGTGCGTGTTGATGAGATCGTTGAAGCTGCCAAGGCTGGGACTCTGAAAGAGATCTTTGGATCGGGTACTGCAGCGGTTATCAACCCGATTGTAGGTTTTGGTTACAAGGACGAAAAGTTTGAACTTCCTAGGATGGAGGATTCATACGCCACTCGATTTAAAGAGCAGTTAACTGCAATTCAATATAACAAAGCAGACGACCCACACGGTTGGCGATATAAAGTATAAAAAGAAAAAGCGGCAGTTGCCGCTTTTTTTATTTGTCTAGTATTGCTTTGATATCTGGCTTAAAGTAATTGGGCCCTTTCAGTACTTTCCCATCTTCGCGATATATCGGTTTTCCGTCGGCACCTAGTTTACTCATGTTACTGCGTTGGATTTCTTCGAAGACTTCTTCGATCTTGTATTGCATCCCATGTTCTAGAATTGTGCCGCATAAAATATAGAGCATATCGCCCAAAGCATCTGCCACTTCCACGAGGTCATCATCTTCTGCTGCTTCGAGATATTCTTCATTCTCTTCGGCCATTAAATTAAACCTGAGTTTTAGTTTTTCCTTTCCTAGGTTTGCTTTAGGTGTTTCTCTAACCCCTAGTCCAAATGCATTGTGGAATGCTTTTACTGCTTCGATTTTTCTTTTCATTGATTACATGAATTTTTTGATTAACCATGATGGCACAACACGCAAAACCCACGCAATGAGGTTCCATCGTTTTGATATATATACTTTACGTTTCTTTCTTTTTACAGCGCCATAAATTTGCCGAGTTGCCTTATCCAGCGGAACCATCCAAAAGATCTCGTCACCCAACGCCATTCGCGTATCGACATAACCGGGTCTAATATCGGTAACATACACCTTACCGCTCTTGACCTCTTTGCTCTTCAAATACAATGACTCGAGATAGTTGGCTTGAAATGCCTTGGATGAAAAATAGGCCGGAGCAAAACGGTTGCCGCGTAATGAAGCGATTGAAGTGATTCCGACCAGATGCCCAAAACCTTGTTTTACGAATTGATTGAAGGCCAAATTGTATACTTTCGCCGCTCCGATGATGTTGGTCTGAAAGGTGTTCATTTCGGTTTCCCACAACAACTTTCGATTGACATCTCCTATTCCAGAACTCAAGACCACAAGGTCTACGGTTCCAAAGACGTACATGATCTTTTGGAATACTTTTTCGGTCTGGTCTAATTGCTGAACGTCGTGTTGAAAGATATGGTATTGCTCTGGAGCACTTTCTTTAATGGTTTGCAATAGCTCAAAACGGCGCCCAGTGATGGCTACTTGATATCCGTCTTTCACCAATAAGGCAGCAAGCTCTTTTCCGATACCAGAACTTGCTCCAAAAACTATTGCTTTGCTCATTTAATTCGTAATTTCGCATAAAAATAAGAAACTTATGTTTAGCGACGGACAGTTAATTTTTGCCATCATTTTTGTCATTGCTTTTGTAGCAGTGATGATCTTTGCCTATCGAAAAGACCTCAAATGGCATAAGCGTTATTACAAGGGAAGCATCTGGGTTTTGATTGGCTTTATCGCCTTTATGGGCATACTGTTGTTGCTTAAATATATTATGAAGCACTAAATCACTAAGTGTAAACCTTCTTATAGTTGTGGTTTTACCATAAATTATTTTCTTCCTTTTTTAGTTCAACTTTAAAGTCTTCTGACTTTTGCGGTTTTTCTGTATCTTAAAGACGCTTTTTCGCACACATTTGAAAAATCCCTAGGAATGGGGATGGAAAGAGCCCTTTATAATTACCAACTTGCACCCTCTAACTTAAAGCACCGTTATTATGAAAACCACTAAACTAACCATTAGCCTTTTTCTAATCGCATTCTTCTTTCTTTCATCCTGTAAAGAAAATTCGAATACATCTAATCCATGTTGCGAGGAACTCGAAGAGCTCAAAAAAGAAATACAGGATAAGAAAACCAACAAAAATGTAGACCAAAACCAAGATTTTGAGCGCATTGACTTTGCCGCCCCTTCCTTTGATCAAGAAATAATTGATGTCGGTTCAGCAAACAGGGCCTCTCTTCTACGCTATCGAATCGCCAATGATAGAGCAAAAAACTACTTTGACATTAGTGATGACATACTTACTTTTGAAATTCCAATTACCATTGACGCTATAGAGGTGGAAAGTATCTTGAACATTTCGAGTAGTAATAAAAATGCGATTCTTGTTTACCTTAAGGCCAAGAATACAAATAGCACGCCCAATCAACCTGTCAAGAAACTTATAAAAATAAATGCCAAAATATCAAAAATAAGAGGCTTAAAACCTTCAAGACTGGTTCAGGACGGTAAACTGAAGGTGGTCATTTTGTACAATGACATTCTTCATCCAAGTCAAATCGTTTCATCATTCACCTGTATTGCAAATATGGACACTTATACATCTGAAGATTGCCCCTTTCCTACAGATGGTGAAAAAATCTTAGATTTCATCGATTTTATCAAACCAAAAGAAAACGGAGGAGGTGTTATATCGGGTGGAAACTAAAATAAACATACTATTTCTACTATTGAGCGTTTCTGTCTTTGGTCAAAGTAATGTGCTTGACAGCATACAACATTATAATAGCAATGAAGACTATGAACGCTCAATAGGTCTTTGGAAACAGCACTTATTGAACCAACCTGATTCGAAAGATCCTTTACTTCTCATGGAAGTTGGTAATGCCTACGAAAAACTGAACAAGGAAGATTCGGCCTTTATTATCTATGAACAGGCCTTGGAAAAATTGAATCAAATTGAGGGCAACTCAGAAAAGATAGCTGAAGTAAACTTTCATATTTACAGTCTTCTAGACGGACAAAACAACATTTCGGTTGACAAAGAGATCTACTTTGAAAAGGTCAGAGATCATGCGAATGAGAGTGCCAGCCCAAAATGGCTTGCCGAAATTGCGAACATTCTCGCAATCAAAAATTTCAATAACAACGACCCTGAGATTCCCAAAAAATACTTTCTCGACGCACTGAATTATTTTGAAAATGATTCCAATCAAAGACGAGTCGCAGGGACCTATTCGAATTTGGGGTTGCTGTATCTTAATAAAAAACAAGATAGTGATTCGGCTAGGCATTTCTTCAAAAAAGCACTTGAAGTGAACGGCCGGACCTCAGACATTGATACTCGCTGGAACATCTATTTGAATCTGGGTAATTCGTTCAAAGAAGATAAGAACTACGCAAAGGCTATTGACACTTATTTAAAAGCTGATTCTCTTGACATCAAAAAATATGTACTGAATAAAAAGAGACTTCTCTATTATCATCTTCAAGACTCCTATAGATCTTTAGGAGATTATAAGAACTCTGACCATTATCTCCTTGAGTACGATTACATCAAAGACAGCATCAACCTCATTGAACAAAACAAAGCGATTGCCGAAATCAATTCAAAGTATCAGACAGAGATCAAAGAACAAGAGAACGTACAGTTGCAGAAAGAAAAACGAAACTTACTCATAGGGGGCATCGCATTCTTACTGTTTATTTCTTTCACAGCATTGCTGTTATACAAGAACACTTCTAAAAAGCGAAAACTTGCCGAGCAACAAGAACAAATTCAAAAGCAAAAGGTCGAAACGCTTTTAAAAGAGCAAGAGTTGGCCAGTATAGATGCCATGATCGCCGGACAAGAAAAAGAGCGACAACGTGTTGCCAACGAACTACATGATGACCTAGGAAGCCTTATGGCCACCATAAAGCTACACTTTGGTAATATAAAGGCAGACAAAGAAGATCCTGCCCTAAAGAACACCCATTCCTTGCTTGACCAAGCCTATCAAAAAATTCGCGGTATCTCACATGCCAAAAATGCTGGGGTTATCTCCAAGAAAGGGCTACTTCCTGCTGTGCAAAATATGGCCAAAAAGATATCTGAGACCAATACCTTGAAAATTGAAGTACTGGATTATGGGCTAGAAGACCGTATGGAAAATTCTTTAGAGCTCACCATTTTTAGAATTATCCAAGAATTAATCACCAACATTGTGAAACATGCTCGGGCCAGTAAGGCAAGCATACAATTTACGCAACATGATGACAGTCTAAATATTTTAGTGGAAGACAATGGAATTGGTTTTAAACTTTCAGAAATGGATTCTTCTACGAAGGGGATTGGACTTCACAGCATTGAAAAAAGAGTTGAACACCTTGGCGGTTCCTTTACCGTAGACAGCATATCGGGAAAAGGATCATCCATAATAATTGATATACCCATATGACAACTTTAGCCATTGCCGAAGATCACCAAGCCCTCATTGACGGAATCCTATCGTATCTGGAGTTCGAAGATGATATCCAAATCTTAGGGCATGCAAACGATGGAGATGCATTGCTTGAAATTGTCAAGAAAAAGACTCCGCAAATTGTGCTATGCGATATTCGCATGCCTAAAAAAGATGGTATTGAAGTGACACAAATTATCACAAAGCATTTTCCTGAAACGAAGGTAATCGCCTTTACCATGTTTGACCAAGAGGATGCGATACGCCAGATGTTAAAAGCCGGTGCCGTGGGTTATATTCTGAAGAATTCCTCCTTAGATGTGGTGCTCGAAGCTATTAGGACTGTGGCCGAAGGAAAAACCTACTTCGACAAGAAAATCCATATGCCATCAACGGAAAAGAACAGTTCGAAAAGTGTTCTTTCTGCCCGGGAAAAAGAAATCCTAACACTTATAGGACAGGGAAAAACCTCGCACGAAATTGCAGCTCAACTATTTATAGGAAAAAGTACTGTTGATACCCATCGAAAAAATATGATCCGAAAACTGGGATTAAACGGTGCCGGTGAATTGATGCGTTATGCAATTGAGAAAAAGTATGATTTCTAAATTTACTTTTCGTAATTCAGAATAACCAAAATCCCCATAAGTGGGGATTTTTTCGTTCAGGGCTTGAAGATACCTTTGCTTCATAACAAACACTAAGAAATCATGAAGAAAACACTCAGGCTATTGATCATTTTTACTCTAATGTCTGGTATCAATTCTAACGCGCAAGAACTTAAGGCCAGCTATAAATTTGACGGACCATACACCAACTTGAATCACGGTGAATTCATTCAATATCGTGAAGGGCACAAAGTGAAAGTAATCGATGTAACCGACAGCACTGTCGTGTTCAGGTATTACAAATTCAAAGATGCTGACACCCTACAGAACAGCATATACTATTACAAGCAACACCCGGACAATGAGGCTTTGGGATTTACCGATGATCCTGTGAGTGAAGACCTAACAGACGGAAAGGACGTATTGGTACATACAATGTCTAAAGATGCTTTTGAAAAATACACTTCTCGCATCTACCCATGGTTTAAAGGAGTTAGAGCTGGAATCTTCACACTCCCTTTTAAAATTAGACTCAATGATTTTGATTTTGAACCAAATGCCAACATTGGAATGAACCTGGGGGCTCAATTCAGACTAAATACCAATGAAGAAAATAAATGGATCATTGAAACCACGTTAGGAATAGGGCTTTCAAATGTTAATCTTAACCCTAAAAATAGTGACTTGGAAGCAACCGACGGTGAAGATGCAAATCGTTCCGCCAGTGCGTTTAGTCTTTCGGGTGGGCTCATGGTACACCTCAGTGAAACAATTAATCTTGGGATACAGTACGGATGGGATTACTTAGGAAACAACGACAAAGATATTAGATGGAAATATGATAAAAAACCATGGCTGGGCATCGGTATCAACATTGGCTTTTCTGTCTCAGAAACAAAAGAGACCAATCCTACGAATACACCATAGACTAAACCACCCTATTATGAAATATTCTATACCACTATTGTTACTCCTTTTAACTTGTCTTACGGTAAAAGGACAAGAGCATACCGAAGAAGTTAGGTTGTGCTCTATTGAATTGAAAGAATCCGAAAAAACACAAGAAGCAGAGCTGCCTTCTGTAATTGCATTTAGCGGCCACCCTATAATTGAAGGAATGGTATACAAGATTATGAATATGCTTGTCTTGCCCATGAATTTTAAACTGGAGGAAGACTATAACATCATAGCCGCAAGTTCGCGATACAATCCTACGAAGAGGACACACTATATTTATTTCAATCCAAGAGCTCTTGGCTACTTAGATACAAGCGAAGAAAGGCATGAGACCCTTAGCATTCTTGCCCATGAAATAGGGCATCATCTGTCACTGCATCATAACTTCATCGACACATATACCAAATGCAAGAAGAAGAAGGACGAAAACGCCTGCGGAAAATGTCATACGTTCGAATTAGAAGCAGATCGATTTACTGGATACATGATGCACAAGATGAATATCTCTTTAAAGGAGGCCCAAAGTGCGTACACGCAGCTTTCCTTCAACTACGATGATTCTAAAAAAACACATCCTAAACTCGAGAAGCGGTTAATGGCTGTGAAGGAAGGATATAACATTTCTGCAAATGCCTATGCTAACATCCCCAAAACAGCCGAACATTATTACAACAAGGCCAGGTTTATGATGATGGAAATGATGCAGGATCAGGATGTACTTACTAAAGAAAACAAGAAGGTATTAGAAGATAACTACTTGACTCCCATTTCTTTGTTATTTGAGAAAGCATATGAATTGAACCCAAACTTTGATGATGCAATGGTCGAGAACGGAATGGTATACGCATTGCTTAATAATTATGAAAAAGCCATCAAGGTAATGGGTAACGCAATAGAACTCGAACCCAACAATGCCGAATATTATAAGATGCGAGGTTTTTATTGTTCAGAAATTGGAAACGTTGACCAAGGACTAAAGGACTTCCGAAAATCTATGGAACTCAACCTAGGAGGAACGCAGACAGGCAAATATTTAATTGCTCTCAAAGGTATTATGGTAGAATAGGAAAAGCCGCCCAATGGACGGCTTTTCCTATTTAAACATGTTGTTATTCTTATTTCAAGAATCCATAGTCCTTAGCGTATTGAAGCATTTGCGCTTCAAAGCTTTCAGGTTGCGTCACTTTTACTGAAGTGATCTCTCCTGCATCGTTCTTTTCAGCTACCAGCACCGGATTTACAAATCCACTATACGGTGCAGCTTTGAATTTGCTGTTTCTGTCCAATACCTCTTTATGGATCGCTTGATCCACTTTTACTCCGTATCCTTCCACCAAGGCTTGAGCAGCATCAAAATCTCCTTCTGACTTGATTCGTTGCGTTTCACGTAGTAGTTGTCCGAAGATATCTCTTAATTTTCCGTAGTCATTAATATTGAAGTAGGTTTTACCATCCTTCGTCACTTTCTCAATCACATTGTCTGCCTGACCTTTTTCAAAAGCCCAAGCCGATACCCACTGACGGTTGCGCATGTGCGCTTCTTCTACATCATCCCCTAAATTTAGGCGTACCAACTGTGTCATCAATCCGTTTCGGATATATCCATCATAGGCAGCCTTACCAACCGCTTCCCAGTCTTCAACCAATCCAAGCTCTTGAAGTTTGGGATCCATTAGGTAGTAGAGACCAACAAGGTCAGCTCTCCCCTCTTCCATGGTAGATGCGTAGTTTTTCATCGTTTCCTTTGGAGTGCCCACACCAGGATTAATCTGTCCAGAAGCATGTCCAACCACTTCGTGTAACGCTGTGTGCAATTTATCTGCGAGTTGTCCGTACTTCTCTTCCAGTTCAATCTCTTCAGCATCATGCGCAAACTCCTTAAGTCTTCCGCTTCCTCCAGCATTGTTATATGCGTTGATGATATTCCCTAGAGAAACCGACTTAGACCCATGCTCTTGGCGAATCCAGTTGTTGTTTGGCAAGTTCACTCCAATTGGCGTGCTTGGTGAAGCATCACCCGCTTCTCCTGCAACGTTGACGGTCTTATAAGATATCCCAACCACGTTCTTTTTCTTGTGGTTGTCCATCAATGGTGCATTGTCCTCAAACCATTGTGCATTTTCAGACAGTACAGCCATCTTCTTAGACATGTCAAAATCTTTGATCTCAACAATATTCTCATATGATCCGCGGTATCCCACAGGATCGTTATACACTTCGATAAATCCATTGATGTAATCAATGTTACCGGCAGTGTTCGTTGCCCAAACGATGTTATAGTCATCCCAAGTAGTCAGGCTTCCCGTTTTGTAGTATTCGATCAACAGACCCAATTGCTTTGCCTGTGTATCGTCATGTGCCACGGTTTGTGCTTTCTCTAACCAGTAAATGATCTGATCGATAGCGTCTCCGTAGAGTCCGCCACTCTTCCAAACTTTCTCGACCAATTGTCCGTTCTCTTTGACCAGTTTAGAATTCAACCCTAACTCGACTGGTTTTTCTTTGTCTTGCCCTTTACTTTTTTCTTTATAGAAGGCTTCCACATCAGCAGACGTTACATCCGGTCCGTAGAAGTTAACGGCAGAGGCCAACACATTGTCAGCATCTTTAGAGAGATTCACTTTCTTCGCATCGGCATCATTAAAGATCACTGCAAAGGCATCTTCGGTCAGCTCAGTATTTGTGGCTTCCAACAAGCTTTTCAAATACACATCTGAAAAATCAGGTTTGATCTTGTCGTTCGAATAGTGGTGGTGAATTCCGTTAGAGAACCACACGCGCTTTAAATACACTTCAAAGGCTTTCCAATCGGCTGAATCCTTGTCGCCTTCATACGATGTATATACATTTTCGAGCGCTTTTCTAATCGCTAAGTTGTGGCGATAGTTTTGGTCCCACATAATATCTCTTCCGGCAAGACCAGCTTGTGTAAGATAGTACACCAACTTCTGCTCTTTCAAAGTGAGGTCATCCCATCCAGGGATTTGGTAGCGCAGAATTTTCAAATCTGCAAACTGATCCACGACATATTCAAACGCCTCTTCTTTGGGAGTTTTCTTTTCGGTGATTTCTTCTTTCTTAGTTTCGGCACAAGAGAACATAACTCCCGCTGCCAAGACTATTCCTAAAAATAGTTTAAATTTCATTTTGGTTAACGTTTTAGTAGTAGCGCAAATTTAAACATTCCTTATACAATACAAGCTTCATCTATAAAATTCGTAAATTAGCGATACCAACAACCCCTAATAAATAGAAAAATGAAAATTGTAAAGTACATTTTACTCTTATTGCTTTTGGTCATTATAGGTGGTGCTATCTATGTGGCCTTGAAAGACGGTTCGTTCGACGTTAGCAAGACACGAACGATCAAAGCTCCCACCGAGCTTGTCTACCAGAATGTGAGTGATTTCAAGAATTGGGAAACCTGGGGCCCTTGGATGGCGGACGACCCAAACATGAAGATCAACTATCCTGAAAACACTGTTGGAAAAGGTGGCTCGTATACATGGGAAAGCGAAATCATGGGAAATGGAGGCATGACCACCATAGAAGCTGTTGAAAACAAATCACTTAATCAAGAGATCTTTTTTAAATTTCCTATGGGCGAATCCCGTTCAGATGTATACTGGAATTTTGCCAAAGCTGAAGGTGGTGCCACTGATGTCACTTGGGGCATGAAGGGGGAACAATCTTTCATGGAGAAGGCCTTTATGTTGTTTCAAAAAGAACCTTTCGAAGCACAGCTGGAACAAATGTACGATGTAGGTTTGTCAAACCTCGACAGTGTGGTCACTGCATCAATGAGCAAGTACAGCATAAATGTTAACGGCATCAAAGATTACGGCGGCGGTTATTACATGTATGCTACTGGAGCCTGCAAGCAAAGCGAAGTCAGCAGCAAAATGGCGCAGATGTTTCCGATGGTCATGAGCTATGTGATGGCAAACAATCTGGAAATGGCCGGAAGACCATTCACTCTCTATGATGAAGTAAACAGCGAACAAGGCACCATGATCATGTCAGTGTGCATCCCTGTTCGAGAACGTGTTGTGACCCCTGGTGGAAGCCAAGTGCTCTGTGGTTTTATCGAACCTGGAAAATACATGAACACCACCTTGCAAGGAAATTACACCAACTTGCATGAAGCCTGGCAAAAGACTACCAATGGACTCCAAAAGGAGGGTGTAGAAGAAGATAAAGAAAGAAAACCATTTGAGATCTACATGACGGATCCAACTCAGGTTACCAACCCTGCAGATTGGGTCACCGAGATCTATCTACCGATTAAATCGTAACAGGCTGTTGAATTACCAACATTCTTCAAAAGCCTCGATAGCGCATGCTATCGGGGTTTTTATTTTTCTATATTTGTTCATATTCCCATAATTGATGAAACAACTATTCCTTGTATTTATTGGTGGTGGCTTCGGAAGCGTTCTTCGATACCTGATAGGTAAGTACCTCAACAGCACAGAAACAGGTATCCCGTATGGAACCTTTGCCTCCAACATTCTCGGAAGCCTTCTCATTGGAATCATCTTAGGACTCGCAGCTAAAAACGAAGCGCTCTCGCAAAACCAAACACTACTGCTAGCCACAGGTTTCTGTGGTGGGTTCACTACATTCTCCACCTTCGCCTATGAAAATCATGTTTTCTTAAAGACAGGTGATTTTACCAGTTTCTTTTTATACACTATTGGTAGTTTTGCCATTGGATTCTTAGCCGTTTTTCTAGGAATTTGGGCTGTCAAATACCTGTAAAACAAGGATTTCTTAGCGGTTTTTACTCTTCCTCAACCTCGAAATCGTTTTCGAGTCAATTCGCTGATTGACCCATGGTTTCATAATCATTTTAGCCCCACGAAAAACGGGTTCTAATATCTCATTTTTTTATACTTCAAAATATATACCCCTAATTTTTTAGGGGGTAAAATTATCATTATCATAAAAATCACTACTGAACCCCTATTAAATTTGGGGTCAATTTTATTTTAACATAGTTTTAGCCAAACAAATTACTTTTTATGAAACAGATTGAAGCTATTATTCGCAAGTCAAAATTTGATGACGTCAGAGACGCGCTTCATCAAATTGAAGTCAACTTTTTCAGCTACTGGGATGTAACTGGTGTGGGCAACGAGAAAAAAGGACATGTGTATCGTGGTGTCAGCTATAGTACTACTGACATTCAACGCAGATACCTATCCATCGTTGTCTCAGACAGTTTTGTCGAAAAAACAGTCAATGCCATTTTGGACGCTGCCTACACAGGCAATGTAGGAGACGGAAAGATCTTCGTCTCTCCTGTCGAAGAAGCCTACAGAATCCGCACAAAAGAAAAAGGGTCAGAATCACTTAACTAAAAACTAACTAAATAACAATCACATTAATTATGGAAGCATTAGCGACTAACAATGTCTGGATGATGATTTGTACGGCCTTGGTATTCTTCATGCACCTTGGATTTGCATTTCTAGAAATTGGTCTTACCAGACAAAAGAACACGCTCAACATACTCTTTAAAAATGTATTTATCATCTGTGTCGGACTTTTATTGTACTGCCTTCTTGGATTTAACCTTATGTATCCGGCAGGTCAGATAGCAGGATTTATTCCCGATTATTTTGTCGACCTCTTTGGTCTTAGCTCTCCAGTTAAGGACGGGGCTTTAGACCTTTCGTACAATGAAGGCTACACCTACTGGACCGACTTTTTGTTCCAAGGTATGTTTGCTGCAACAGCGGCCACTATCGTTTCTGGAGCCGTAGCCGAACGTATTAAACTAGGTCCATTTATGATCTTCACCATACTTTATGTGGGGATCATCTACCCAATCGTAGGATCATGGCAATGGGGAGGTGGATTCTTGTCAACTCTTGGCGGAGAAAATGCAGGATTCCATGATTTTGCAGGATCAACCATCGTACACTCTGTGGGCGGATGGGGCGCACTTGTAGCAGTCTATTTACTAGGTTCTAGAATTGGAAAATTTAGCAAGGACGGCAAAGCGCAAGCCATTCCAGGGCACAATATTCCGTTGGCAGCGGCTGGTGTATTGATCCTGTGGCTGGGATGGTTTGGATTTAATGGTGGTTCGGTACTATCAGCAGACCCAGCAGGTACTTCGCTTGTATTGGTAACCACGAGTTTGGCAGCAGCAGCAGGTGGTGTCGCGGCCTTTATTCTTTCAACACTACTCTACAAAAACTTTGACCTAACCATGTTCTTGAACGGCATCTTAGGTGGGTTGGTAGGAATTACCGCTGGTGCAGACCTAATGTCACCAACTGAAGCGATTTTAATTGGTATCATCGCTGGTGCCATCATCGTATTGGGTGTAGCATTTATCGACCGCCTAAAGCTTGATGACCCTGTAGGTGCCATAGCAGTTCACTTGATCTGTGGCATCTGGGGAACATTGGCAGTTGGTATCTTTGGTGCAAAGGCCGGATTGGCGCAATTGGGATATCAACTTACTGGGGTTGGCGCTACAGCAGCTTTCTGTGTCTTATTTGCCTTTATCTTCCTCTTTGTTCTGAAGAAAACCGTAGGTATCAGAGTTTCAAAACAAGAAGAACTCGAAGGGCTCGATATGCACGAACACGGTATGAATGCCTATCCTGATTTTAGACTCAACCAACATTAGAATAAATTACTGAAGAAAAATGGAGCGCTTGGCGGAGCGCTCCATATAGTAACTTCTTTCGATAACTATCCTTGCGGATACAATTGCTTAACTATTACAAACAAAGAACAAAAACGTAACAGTTGATCTATCGATCATTTTTTTAAACAATCATTTTAATTATGAAATCAATTACAGCAACAAAGATCGTAAAAAAAGTGTCTTTTTTAGCATTTGCTTTAATATCTACTTTTTCTTGGGGTCAAGAAGACACCGAAGAACCAAAGAAATTCACCCTTAGCGGTAGTGTTGACGCTTACTATCGCAGCAATATTAACTCGACCAACAAACTCATAGATGATGGTAGTGGTGGCGAAGTTTTCGTCGCTCCACCTACTTCCTTTGCCAATGATAATGGCTTTGCGCTAGGTATGATTAATCTGATCGCTGGTTATGAAGGCGAAAAAGTAGGGTTTGTAGCCGACTTGGTCTTTGGACCTCGCGGTGAAGATGCCGTTTTTCTATCTGTAGGAAGCACTAACATTGTCAATCAATTGTATGTATACTGGAATGTGAGCGAAAAGGTAACGCTTACCTTTGGTAACTTCAACACCTATCTTGGTTATGAAGTTATCTCTCCTACCGGAAACTTTAACTACAGCACTTCATACATGTTTAGCAACGGTCCGTTTTCACATGCAGGACTCAAAGCTGATTTCAAATTGTCAGACAAGTGGTCAGCCATGTTGGCCATCATGAATTCGACAGATTATACCGAATTCAATCCAGGTGACCTGTATACCTATGGTGCCCAATTAGGGTACTCTGTCGATGCCACCAGTGCTTACCTAAATTTTCTCTACGGAAAACAGGGTGCTGACGCCACAGACAACACATTTCAAGTGGACCTCACTGCTGGAAGCGACCTTTCTGAAGAGTTCTTCCTTGGGTTGAATGCCACCTACAACGATACAGACGGTAGTGGTTTCTACGGAGTTGCCCTATACCCACAATACAAGACCTCTCCGTCATTCGCTCTGGGGCTAAGAGGTGAGTATTTTGGTGTGTTCCAAGATGGAGCCGATGACGACACCGTTTTTGCTGCAACCTTGACCGGAAGCTACGCAGTAGGTGATCTTACGATTAAGCCAGAATTGAGAATAGATAGTTTTGAAGAGGAGGTCATCCCGAATGCTGACCTTGATGACCTTCAAAAAAGTTTGGCCAGCTTCACTCTGGCTGCCATTTATTCTTTTTAGCCCCGTTTTCCTAATTAGCAACGAAGGCTCTTCAATTCATGGAGAGCCTTTTTTTATTCTTCCTTTTTGAATTTTCGAACACCCGCTTTGATAGGTACGTCTAGTCGATTTTCGGCTGGTGGAATCGGACATGAGTATTTTTCGTTGTAGGCGCAATAGGGGTTGTACGCCTTGTTGAAATCCAATATCATTTCATCGCCTTTAGGGATTCTAAAGTCGATATATCTTCCTCCCCCATAGGTTTCGCTTCCGTTGGTCTCGTCTGTAAAAGGAAGGAATAAATAGTCTCTAAACTCTGGTATATTGACCAAACCAGGACTTTGATAGATGCTTAGTTTCATTTCCTTTCCGCCTAAAACAAAATGAAGCTCACCATACTTCACCTCTACAGACATGCGTTCGGTGCTAGTGGGCATTCCAAACGGAGTTTCATTAGGTGTGCGCACAAATTTGGCCAGCACTCTATAGGTGGTATCAATGGGAAAGAAATCGAGTCCGTTGAAATTTTTTCGGTCTTCTGGCTTTAGCGGAGACTTTTCGGAATCGGCATATTCTGCATTCAATTCCTTTTGAAACAATTTGATCTCTGATACTGTATCCAAGCTATCAACAGCCTGGTTTGCAATTGATGTTTCTGCATTTTCAGTGACATCGTGATATTTCTTGCCATTGCTGCAAGCTATTAATACTGTGACCAATAGGAAAAGATACCTCATCTAAAATAAATTTTTGCGTAAAAGTACAACTTTAGACTTTTTTGCATAGCTTTGTTCTTTCAAAACAAAACACAAAAATGAAACAAGTCAGAATTTATACCCAAGGAAATTGTTCTCTAGGAACCATAGAGAGCCGGTGCGTGTATGAATTGTGATTATTTTAGTATAAGATAATAGAATCATAAAAAGCCCGGCTGTTTAGCCGGGCTTTTTACTTTTAAAGAAGTTTTCAGTACGGCATAAACCAACCCACGGGGAGTTCATTTCATCATCATCAAAAATCAAAAAACGACCACCAATGAAAACACTTTATGCTAACTACATCGATTCGTTCAAAGGCCTATCTCGAGAGATATGGCTTTTAGCACTGGTTACTTTTATCAACAGGGCCGGTACAATGATCGTTCCGTTTTTAAGCAAATACCTCAATGAAGACCTGGCCTTCAGCAAAGACGACGTTGCTTGGATCCTTGTATTCTTCGGAATCGGTTCGATGATCGGCTCGTATTTGGGTGGAAAACTCACAGATATGATTGGATACTATCCCGTCATGGTGCGAAGCATGCTCGTTGCCGGAGTGTTGTTCATAGGGCTACAGTGGGTAACTTCCTTCTGGGGATTGTGTCTGATGATCCTATTGATCATGAGCATCGCCGATATGTTTAGACCGGCCATGTTCGTTTCGATGAAGGCGTATTGTAAGCCCGAAGACCGAAGCCGTGCCATCTCTTTGGTAAGACTGGCCATTAACCTTGGCTTTGCCATGGGACCTTTCTTTGCCGGATGGATGATCGTCAACAGTGGGTACACTGCCCTCTTCTGGATCGACGGACTTACCGCCATTGCTTCGATTTTAATGTTCATGGTATTGATCAAGAAGAAGGACATTACCTCATACGATAGTGAAGTATCAGATGCATTAGAGATGAAAGACCCAAAGATCAAGACGGTATATCAAGACAAATTATACTTGACATTCTTAGGGATCACATTTTGTATGGGCATGATCTTTATGCAAATGTTCTTTACCATGCCTTTGTATCACGAGCAAGGATACGGGCTCGATGCATTTTACACTGGTGTACTGTTCTTTATGAACGGACTCATCATTGTTGCTATCGAAATGCCCGTAGTACATTGGATCGAAAAACGAAAGTTCATGTACTCAAAGTTGTTCTTATTTAGTTCGATACTGATGTTTGCCAGTTTCGCAGTGCTTTTGCTGGATTGGGGAAGCAAGTTCTCTGAAGTTCTCGTGCTCAATATGCTATTGATTACCATCGCAGAGATCATCGCGTTTCCGTTTACCAATACCTTTGCCATCAGAAGGGCAAAAAAGGGCAACGAAGGACGCTATATGGGCTTGTACACCATGACCTTTTCTGCGGCTCATATCTTGTGTCCAGCGATTAGTTTAAACTTAATCTACGTCACCGATTTTATGACCAACTGGGTGCTTGTTTCGGTGTTCGGATTAATTGCTATCTTGCTGTCAGTTTTACTAGTAAAAGGTGTAAAAAAGGAAAATGAAACCATTAAAAAAGAATTGTCTAAGATACCTTCCGCTACTGTTGTTGAGCCTGTTGTCGCTGAGCTGTCAGAAGTCGAAGGATAAGCAAATTGAAACATCGAATCAGGAAGTTTCCGAAGTGAAATCCGCGAAGAAATTTCCGAAGCTCGAACCCAATAGATACAATGTAGCATTTTTGATAATGGACGGCGTGTACAACACTGAGTTGACCGCGCCGTTCGATATCTTTCAGCATACACAATACCGTGAGAATATCAAGCAAATGAACGTTTTTACGGTGGCCAGCACTGATGATCCCATCCTTACTTTTGAAGGCATGCGTATCCTTCCTGATTTCAACTATGTGAAGGACTCTTTGCCGCAGATTGACATTCTGGTCGTACCCAGTGCCGAACATCATTTGGATACCGACTTGGAGGATGAGACGATGATCAACTTTGTCAAGGAAGTGGATAAAAATGCCTTGTATATGACCTCTCATTGTGACGGTGCGTTCGTTTTAGCAAAAGCAGGTGTTTTAGATGGAAAAGTCTCTACTACGTTTCCAAGCGATATCGATAAAATGAGGGAGATGTTTCCTGCATTGGACGTTCGAAAGGAAGTGCTTTTTGTGCACGACGGAAAATACATTACCTCAGCCGGAGGCGCCAAAAGTTTTGAAGCGGCCCTATATTTATGCGAATATTTGTATGGTGCAGAAATTGCACGCTCATTGGCCGGGGGATTGGTTATTGATTGGAAACTTGAGGAAGTTCCGCATACCATCATCGAGTAAAAGTAATTTGACTTAATTGAGTAATGCCTTGACGCGTTCGTTATCTAAAAAAGGCGCGAACTCTTTTGTGTTTCTCAACCGTACTTTATCAGTAAATCCAAAGGATATGGCCTTTTGTAAATGTTTTACGAGGTTGTCTACATCTTTCATTTGGGCATATAATTGCGCCAATCTAAAGTGTGGATATGGGCGGTCTGGCAACTGTAATTCGAGTAGCTGATTGCAATACAGTGCACGTTCGTGATTGCCCGCTCTCAGGTACATCTCTGACGACTCGACTGCCAGTGCATACAACTGATAACGTAGGCGTTCGCCCATTTTTTTCAAGTGCGTGTCTTCATTATTCATGTACGCCTTGTCAAACTTAGCGATCTCTTTCTTCCACCATTTAAAGTCGTCTTTGCTCTTTCCGAGAATGATCTCTTCCTTGAATCGATCTGAAAATTTGGTTGAGATATCACGTTCCAGATCTACAATCGAAGATTCGACGCGTAACTCCTTTTTATAGGTTTTCTGCTTTTTGAGTTGCCTTACCTTTTCAGCCAACGTGTCCAACGTAAAATGGCGCTGATAATTTTTAAGAATTCTGTCGTATTCTTTGACTGCCAAAACTTGCTCGCCAGCAGTCAGCAAGCTATCTGCCAAACGATAGTTTTGCTTAAAAGCGGCTTCAACCACTGCTGCATCTTTAGGTCGTATCCCGTTTAAATAGGCCTGCAATTGAAGCCAATCGAAAGCCCGTAGTATTTGCTTCGAAGGTGGCCATCGATGGTTGTCATCGTAGGTAATGATCTCACTCGGAATGGAAAATCGATTCAACCAATCTTGCACCCGAAACATCTCTTGATAATTCATATCACGGTTTCCTACAAGCCCCACGTACGAGAAGGTACTATTGAAATTCGGCAATTGTGATTGATTGATGGTAAACCCTGCTCCGCAACCGATCACGCCCTGTATCGCATTGGTCATCACCGCAATAGCACTCGCCAATCTGGATCCTCCAGAGAAGCCAGCAGTATAGATCTGCTTCTCATCGATACTGAAGGTTGAGAATATATGAGCGAAAAGTCGATTGGTGACATTGAAATTGATATCATACGGTCCGTTGCGGGTATTGTTAGAACACACCAGTACATAGTTGTACTTTTCAGCAGCTTCAATAAAAGGCTGTATGCCAATTTTGCCTCTACCCATAGGCTCAAAAATGAAAACAATTGCCGAAAGTTTTGTTTCGTCATATTTCTGCGGAAGATAGAGCGCAAAGGTTTCACCATTGGCCTCCTTGACCTGGATCGAGTCAATCAGTTTGCTTCTTTGTAGGTCCTGTGAAAAACTGAGGAGTGTACAAAACAAAACGGTAGTGGTGAGTACTATTCTCATAACATCTAAAGTTACAAATTAGATCCAGAAACAATCTGAAAGCCTTGTTAATTAATAGGCTCAGTATCTTAAAATCAGTTTCATCGTCCCCCACTATTTTGAATTTTGAATGTTGGATTTTGAATTGAACTTAAGAACCACGAAGCTAGAATATAAATTTTACCATTGTTAACGTCATAGGTCTTCAAAAAACTTCCCCTCTAGAAAGAGGGGATTAAGGGGTGTGTAAAATCACACATATTTTTATACACCTCCCTCAATCCCTCCTTTTTAGGAGGGAGGCTCACTTTTTACTCTGAAAGGAATTCTTTTTGTCATTGTTACATTCCTAGATTATTAAATTAAAACAATTAGTCTCCAGACTTAATTGCATTCATATAACGTTTCAGTTCTTTTGCTACAACAGGTGCCAGTAGCACGAGTCCGATCATATTGGGCACCATCATAGAGAAGACCATGGCATCCGAAAAATCTACCACGGCACCCAAGCTGGCGGCTGAACCAATGATCACGAATACGCAGAAAATGGTCTTATAGGTATACTCGGCTCTTTTACTTCTTCCGAAGAGATACGACCAAGCTTGATGCCCGTAGTATGACCATGAGATCATCGAAGAAAAGGCAAAGAGTACCACGGCGACCGTCAACAGATACGGGAACCACGAGATTCCGCTTTCGAGTGCGTTAGAAGTAAGGATGACGCCTTGTTCAAAGGACACTTCATTCCCGACACTAATTTGCCCGGTGATGATCAATAGTAGTGCTGTCATAGTACACACCACAACAGTATCTACAAACGGTTCTAATAACGCAACGAGTCCTTCACTAGCAGCATATTTTGTTTTTACTGCGGAATGCGCAATCGATGCTGAGCCGATTCCAGCTTCGTTTGAGAAAGCTGCTCTCCTGAATCCTTGCACCATCACACCAATGATACCTCCAGTTACGCCCAAAGGACTGAAAGCTCCATCAATGATGGCACCAAATGCATTCGGGATATTTTCGTAATTCAACCCTAAAATAATTATTACTGCCAAGACATACATAGCAACCATTGCAGGTACTATTTTATCGGTAACGCTGGCGATCTTCTTGATTCCTCCAATGATCACGATGCCCACAAAAATGGCCATGACCAATCCGAATAGCCAGCCTTTTCCGGCAATAAAACTATCGGTTCCTCCGGTGACATATTCAAAGAGCTTGAACGCCTGATTTGCCTGAAACATGTTTCCGCCACCAAATGAGGCACCCACACACATTACTGCAAAAACAATGGCTAATACTTTTCCCAATTTCACGAAACCACGTTCGCGGAGCCCTTTTTTCAAGTAATACATCGGCCCACCGAAAACGACTCCGTTTTCATCGATTTCACGATAGGCCACCCCCAAGGTACATTCAACAAACTTAGAAGCCATTCCTAAAAACCCGACCAAGATCATCCAAAACGTAGCGCCGGGCCCACCAATGGATAACGCAATGGCCACACCTGCAATGTTTCCTAAGCCAACGGTGGCAGAAAGTGCTGCCGTCAATGCCTGAAAATGACTCACTTCTCCCTCGTGCCCTTCCACTCTAAGTGTATCTGGGTTGTCGCCTTCTGTGGTTGAGACTGCTGCCGAAACTTCCACCTTGTGATCTTCCTCCAAATCGTCATATTTTCCGCGTACAACATGAATGGCGGTCAAAAAACCTCGAAAGTTGATTCCTTTGAAATAGGTTGTAAAGTAGCTGGCGCCGATAATGAGAATCACCAAGACCCAAGGTATCCCAACCGAATCAGTCAGCGGGATTTCGGCAAAGATGGCATCGACAAACCAGCTTGTGGCATTGTCAAATCGAGTGTTAATCAATTGATCTAATGTAGGGTCTTGGCTGCGTAATGCGATTCTCATCACTGTTCGTTTTTTGATTCGAAACAAAGATGAAAATCAACTACTTACGAAGAAAGGTTACGTACTAGTGAAAAAATAACGAGCCATGCTTACGCACATGGTTAAGCATTGGGTACGATGGTCGCATAACTCAATAAATCATTGTTTTTTGCGAAGGCTATTAATTGCTCTTTTCCACCAGAACCACTGATGTTCAAGAGTTTTTTTATCTGATGGATGTGTGCCTGAAAACCGTCAACACTGATGTTCATGGCATCGGCGATTTCTGTATAGGATTTTTCATCGCCACATATGCCAAGATTGCCAAGCACCTCTTTCTGCCTTTCAGAAAGTTCGATTTTAGTCGCGTTTTTAAGTGCTTTCAGTTCCTTTTTTAAGGAGGTAATGGTGTCCAAATGGCTTTCAACGGTCAATGCCAATCGTTCTTTTTCCTGAAGTAATGTGGATCGTTCGGTCTCAAGTGCTTCCAATTGTGTTTCTTGCTGTTCTTTTTCTGACAAGAACTTCCAACTATATAAAAGAATGGAGAACAGAAGAATGAATAGAAACTTGAATGAGATAGCGGTGATGATTCCAATGAGTCCCCAGAATTCCTGATCGATGTAGCCTACGGTTTGATCTTGTGGAATGATTCGGTGCGTCACCGCAACAATGATCAACACAAACAATGCGAAAGATGGTAAATACATGAACCGCATCTTTCGATTTGCAAAGGCCTTATTGAGCTCATTAAGCAGCGAAAGTGCCACCACTATGGAAATAGGAATATCGATCAACCAAATGAAGTTGTTACTGATCTCAGTGTTGTTGTACGAAGCCGCTATGAACACGAAAGCAATCATGATAAGAATGCCTCCAAAAAGTATAAAGAATTCTCGCTCACTAAAGCGCTCTACCAACCGAACGACCATGCTTCGTTTGCTTTTATGCTCGATGGATGGTAACGACAACAATATGAACAACGAATTGATCAGTGACACCATCACACCAAAGTAGATCAATCCTTTATTGGTGGTTTCCATACTCAAAAACGTTACCGACACCAAGTTTACGACAGCCCCAATACCCCACACAAAGATGGCAAGACCAAACCATTTGATTCCGTTGATGGCTCTATCAGAAGCGCCACGCTTTTTTTCCTTGTAGTAAATACGTTGAATCACAACGGCCGTAATGATACAGACTAAAGCGGTCACTGCATATTCGATGGTGTTAAGCATGTTTTAAATGATTTCCTTAAAGGTAGTAAAAAGTAGAAAAGCTATACTTCGTGTCTACGAATGATCGGATTGTTTTCGACCACATTTGACAATACAATATGGGTTCGGGTCTCGCCATAGGTGATCAACTTATCGATGAAAGCTTCTAGGTGAAATTGATCTTGAAGCACCACTTCCATAACGATATTTTCATTTCCTGTAATTCGATAACAGTTAAGCACTTCCTTGAACTCGGTCACCTTATCAAGGAAGGGCTTTAATCTTCCCATGAAGGCTCTTAGTGTAATGATCGCTTTCAATTGATGTCCTGTAGTGGCATGACTTACCTCTGCTGTATATCCTTTTATGACACCGGCATCTTCCATTCGTTTGATGCGCTCGGCTACGGCCGGAGAGGTGAGCCCTACCCTTCTTCCTATTTCAGCATTGGATTGGCGCGCATTTTCTTGCAAACACTGTAAGATCGCCCAGTTGAGTTCGTCAATTCGCATTATTTAAATTTAAATGTTGGTTTTTCTATCATTTCTAAAGTAAATATACATTTTAACTTTAATATCAAAAAGGAAATCTGCTTTTTACGCTGTAAATTTGTAGTGCAAGCTATGATGAATAATTCCTCTTCACAATACAAACCATTGTATAAGCTTCCAGTTTATACCAAAGCACTAGAGATCTTTAGACTTTCTAGAGGTGTTGCTGCCTATCTTTCTTATGATAAGAATATATTGCAAATGCAAACGCACCAAGGCACAGTAGATTTTTATGCTGGCGACCTAGTATTAGATTCTCTTGGATTGGCACCAAAGATCGCTGCTGCTGAAACTCAAAAGAATTACATTGTTAAAATGAAGTATGCTGATTCGCTTAAAAAATTGACCAGCCGTCTTATTAAACAATGTGAGCGCATTGAATTGACTTCAACTGAAGGGAAAGAGTTTGTGGAGTTACTTCGTATCGAAATCAAAAAGTTCAAGAAACTACAGCGTGCTTGGGTGGCTACATTGAAATAGCTTCTCGACCATCATAGATAAAAACATAAGGGCCAGCTTTTCACTGGCCCTTATGCTTATAAACAGATAAATCGTTTCTACCAATCAGGAAGTTCTTTTGGCAAGGCACTTAATGTTGGAACTCTTACATAGGTGGTTACCGCGCCCTTTGCAGTTGCACTGGGAAAGGTCTGAATGTAAATCGTGTCCTTCGTAGATCGACCCAACAATAACTTTCCGTCGGATAGTACAAACTTTCCATGAGGCACCTCATACAATCTTTGAACGGCAAACTTTTCCGCATTAAAATTATAGAGTCCCATATGAGCCATTTTAGGGTCAAGGGTACGTACGTTGTTCGGGTTTATTCCTTTAAAGAACCCTATTCTTCCTTCGTGATAAAAAACCAATCCGTTATTCAGTTTTTCAATTTCATATCCTCCGATACGCGTTTCTCCATCCCGTTCGATCATTTTATAAAAGGCATAAATATCGACATGGGAAAGGTAGTTGTCATTGCTATTGGGCGCAATGGTAAACTTGCCTTTGCCCGACCGAGGCATCCCTTGGCTGTTCTTTTGAGGAGAACAACCAAAGGTTACCAACAATAGGCCGATCAATATGATGAACTTTTTTGTTACCATGCTGTAAACTCGTTAGGAGTTTTATGATGAAAATATCCTTTCCAATCCCATGACTGGTTTTCAAAACCGCGTTGTCGCTTATCCAACGTCAATCCTAAAACACTAACTCTTAGGTTATGAATGGCATGGTTTTGAATGGCGTGTCTTACTTTTTCAGAATTCACACCGATCTTATATCCTTTGTATCCAAAGGTAAGAGATCCCAGTCGATGTGGTGTTCCTTCAATCGCTGGGCCATTCGGTAAATTTCTTCCGAAGGAATCCTTGTAATTGGTCCCTGGAACTCCCTTGTAACCACCTGGCAATTCTTTCTCTGCCTCAAGATCCCTGAACCCGGTAAAGAATTGGAATCCCACTGAGAAATCTCCAACCGACAAGAACAGCGATGCCGTTCTAAAACTATCTCCTTTATCTCCGGCAAACCCAATAGAGCCATCATTTTCATAACGTACTCTGAAATCACCAAAACGCAATCCGACTACCCCAGTTCTTTGTTTGAACTCGGCCATACCACCTTTTCCGCGCCACCAGTTGGTGCCATAGGAGAATCCTGTTTTACCATCATCGTAGGCTGCTAAAATAGAGGTTCTAATCTCAGTACCGTTACCAAAACCATGATAGTTCCCGTAGTTCATATAGCCTATTCCTGCTGAGAAACTCCAATTTCCGTCACTGTAGCCGATGCTTAGATTTGCACCTATTCCGGAGGCATTACCAAAGGCTATCGACGGACTTATGCTGATACTCCAATCTCCTATCGGTATGGTAAACGACGGTAAAAACGAACTTACAAATCCTGCGGCCGCTATGGTCAGCAAGGAACTCGTACTCCAGACCAGAGACGGTGCAATACCATAGGTGATTCCACCGACAATAGCTCCTCCGAGTACTGCCATAGCAAAACCTCCCCAGCTCCAATTACCGGTTTGTATGGCCTGCCCGATATAAGCGGCAGCACCAGAAACGGCTCCAACAATCACACCAACAAGTACTGCTACCCATACTATTTCACCTGTTGGGTCATTGTACGACAATGGATTGTTCCATACATAACCATAACGATTAAAGCTTTGTGTATTGTATGGGTCTTGTACAAAATTATCTGGTGACAAGAAGCGTCCTAAGTTGGCATCGTACATTCGGCCATTCATGTGGACAAGCGAGACATCAAAGAAATGCTCGTGCCCAGTGAAACCGCGATCAATCAGAGACTCATTAGAGAACGTGGCATTACTACCTGCTTCATTATATCCGTCAACAATTCCCCAAGCACCGAACTGTCGTTGTTCGACCACTTCTGTACTTGCATTAGAGATGGCCATGATGCTTCCTAAATAGTCTCTGTGCAGATAATGGTATTCATTGATAGCGGAAGTTCCAGTTTTTTTGATTTGAGCAACTGGTGCACTATATTCGTCTCCTCCAATGTACGTTATGATCTTAGTTGTGTTGGTCTCACTGTCATTCACAACTTCTACCGGCATAATACTAGAGTATTGCTTGTGATAGCGTCTTTGGGTAGCATTCGTCTGAAGTCCACCATAGTACGCATTTGTACGATTCATCATTGGACCATATCTAAAGCTCACCCTACCATTTCCTTCTTGATAGATCTCTAGTGGTTTTTTGAAGGCGTTGTAGGTAATTTGCTGTAATGGCTGTTGCTGAAAGAATAAGTCTCCTTGATTATTCAAATCTACATTTGCCAATTGATACGAGCTACTGCTTGTATAATTATACGCCCCAACAAACGAATTATTGACTATCCTGCCTTTGGCATCGTATTGTTGTGTATGTGAAACGGCTCCACTTATTTCGGTTAGCCTATTTTGACTATCATAGGTGAAATTTTCGTCCCAGTTAGTGAATGCATAGTTTTTTCGACTGTTTAGAATCCCACGCTGTGTATCGAAGTCATAATCCAATTTAAGGGCCACAACCGGATCTGGTGGAGGCGTTCCATCAAGATGCAAAGGAATCTTTCGATCATATATATTGGTCAAATAGCCATACTGGTCATAGGATTTCGTTTTAATCATTCCATTGCCCAAAGTGATACTTAAGGCATCCCCGCGAGCATTTTCGGTATTTACCCTCCACAATCTGGAATTTGAATTAAAGTCCCGAATCTCTTCTAGTATTCCTGAAGAAGTGTCGTACACATTCTTAGTAGTTACTGTATTGGAATTCCCGATAGTGGTTTCATTGGTAATGTACACCTCTTTGTCTACTCTGCCGTAAGAATCATAGGTCTTTTGTAGCTCGAACAGGGCTGTACCGTTGTTTTCAGTGACCTTATTAATTCGTTTGTTGCCATCGTAAAAGTAGTTATAGTCGTACGAGATTCCGTTTTCTTGGTCTATGGCTGAGACATTCTTCAATAGCTTGGTTGCCGCATCGTAGGTGTAATTCGTAATCATGTGTGTATTATCACCTTGAATTTCTTTTGCCAATAGCTTGCCAATTGGGCTGTATGTATAGTTGGTGGTTCCTTTTGGTGTGGTCTCCTGCAATAGGTCCCCAACAATGTTGTACTGATATGTATAACTTCCGGCAGACGGATCTGTCATGGCTTTCTTTCTTCCCCAACCGTCTATAGACACCGAAATCATGTGGCCTCCATAATCGGCTGTTTTCATCTTTCCATTGGCAAAATAGGTATAGTTTACTGTGCCTCCGTTGTCGGTTATGCTCACAATATTTCCTACTGCATTCTTGGTCGAAGTCACAGTTTGAGCTCCATCATCTACGGTAGCTGACAAACCGTTGTAAGTAGTTGTAACTATCCTACCGGTGTGCAACTGCTGCGAAATGGTACGCCCGTATTGGTCAAACGAATATTGATTCCATTGTGTGGGTGATGACGTACTGAAGTACGGTTCACTTTCTTTGGTCTTTCTACCTGCCACATCATACTCGTAGCTTTTAGTAATCCATTTACCATTGAGGCTCATAATACTCTCTTTCATCACCCAACCAAAGGCATTGTAATACACCTTTTCATCCTCACCTTGGTTGTAATTGATTGTCTTTAATGTACCGCCAGTGCCTGTAGTCGAAGTATTGGCATAGGAAGTGGTGGTGGTCTTGCCTAAGTAATCTGTTTCAGATGTTACGCGACCCCAATTATCATATGCATAGTTGATAGGAAGCCCGTAAGGATTCGTAACCTTGGTAGGGTTTCCGGTAGCGGTATTGTACAAATATGTGGTTTCTAGCCCTTCGGCATCAATGGACTTTAACATATACCTTCCGGAGGAATCAAACTGGAAATTCTCGATTCGGTCGCCTATCCCACTGCCGGTTATTTTCTTCTGAAGGACATTGCCAAAAGCATCGTATTGATAATGTTCATTGAGCCAGGGTGTCCCTTCGCCCTTTTTCTTGACCAAAGTGACCAGATTGTTATTGTAAGTATACTGTTCTTCGGAAGTAAAGGTGTTTCCGCTTAATGTATTTGAGGAAACTTTTTGCGTCAACCTTCCTATGGCATAGGTTTGATTGAAGGGAGCCGCATTGTTGACGAACGTTTGATTGACTGTTTTGGACCCTCCCGGAAAGGTTGTCGAAATCTGGGTCGGATTGTAGTAGCTATCATAAGTAAACGTCTTGGTGGTCGTGACATTGCTCAAGGCGTCTTCAGACACAACTTGCGACTGCACATTAACGAATACCTTATCTGCGGTCAATTCTGTTTGGTACGTAAAATCCTCTTTACTTGCATACGAGTACGGACTAGATGATGGGCTTGTTGACACCCAATTTCGAGAAGGAGCTCCCCTTTTTTGTGTATCATGATCCGTTATACTCCATAATTGTTGTACACCAGAACCGTACAGGTTGGTTTTCTTGGTTTGAACATAACCAATAAAGCCAAGTCCTGTTGCGTGCGAAACCGCTCCCGTATAACGATAATCTTGGGTTCTTGTCATGCCACCGCCAATCTCTCGAACCTTTTCTACGAGTTTTAATGATGGCGCTACATTCACATTGGTAAAAGGATAGACCTCATCGTATTTTGGTGAATATACTTGTACGTAATCATCATCTTGCCCCAACCCATGGTAATCAATAATATGGGTCGTACCATTGTTATTGATCTGCTGAAGGGTGACGTCCCTTCGGTGATTCCCATCGAATTCATAGGCCGCCAAATGGTTGGCACTGATATAGGCGTACTCAATATTGTCTGTATTCATATGGGAAGCCAAAAAGATGGGCACTCCAAATCTTGTGACTCCTGAATTCGCTCTAGTATAGTTTGATGTGTGCTGAAAAGAAGGTGTGGTATCTGTTTCACCAAACTTATTGACATGGATATTGACAATGTCATCTGAATACGAGTGATTGGTAGAATACGCACTTGCAATGGCATGTTTGATCAGATCAGTCTTTCCATCCCCATTGACATCTTGTGCGATAAACTTGAACTCAATGATCGCATTTGTCGTGGGTCCTTGTGTATAGTTATAGTTAGCACTCACTTGACTCTCTACAAACGTGATCAGGTTTAAGTATTTGGTGTATTTGTTTATGTTTGTTCCACGAGAAAGGAAGAATCTCCAATTTTTACTGTTGTTGGCCGTTGGTGTTAAAAAGTCGGTCTTTCCGTCGCCATTATAATCACCTAGCAAAATTGGATAATTCATTTTGATATAACTATCGGTCTCTTGATGAATCAGCGTCAATTGGTTGTTACTGTTTAGCTCATATACATAAGCCTTTCCTTCTGTGAAATGAAACAAATCGGTCTTTCCATCTCCGTTAAAGTCAGCTGCCAATACTCTATCATTAGATTTGATTGTTTCTTGTAAGCTTCCTGCCCCATTGACAAAACTCGTAGTGAGGTTTCTATTCAGGTCAATGAAATACGCATATTTGGTATTTGATGTATACGAACCGCAAGAACAACAAGTGCCAGTTCCACCACCACCGCCGCCATCTCCATCGCCTGGATCGATGATCTCGATAGGTGGTCGTAAGCTAAGGTCATTGTCTTTTGCTCTTTGATACGCTAATTTTCTTAGATTGAAATCTTCATCGCTTTCTCCGGCTCGCGGAGCTCTAGGAATTTCGTCCCATGGCCCACCGCCTCCGTTATCGCATTCATACGTCTGACAGTACCTGACAAAATACGGCTTTTGAATGGCTAGTACATCTGTTAGACCATCCCCATTAAAATCACCAGATACGTACTCTTTAGGGATTTTCTTCCGCACAGAGGAAGAACAGGAATTATCATATCCATATGTGGGTGCATTCCAAGTTTTAGTGTAGTGATAATATAAACTAACGGCGCCGTGGTAGTAACTTTTAAAATCAACAACACCTGAGTACCCGCTGATGTTTTCCTTAATAAAAGTAATTCCTTGTTGCGCCAACGCCTTTCCTTGGTGATTGAGCATGCTGTTTCCAATAACTTCATCAAAATTGGAAACATTATACGTGCGACCTAATTCTGTATTGTTATAGCCATCATATATGTCATCGAAAACATGAATTTTATTTCTTGTATTCTTGTTGTACAGGATAAAATCGAGGTTTCCGTCTCCATTGAATTCGCCAGAAAGAATATTGTCGGTATCGTAATTATACCCAGGATAGATGGTTCCAGAATAGGTGTCGGGGTTTAAAGATGCCGATGCGTTGTCATATGAAAATGTGATCGGGGTTAAGCTCTGTCCCACCTTGTTGTATTCAGTGACCGACGTAAGTCTCTGGTAACCCAATGAAGTTTCATTATGACCCAACACATATTTACGGAATAGTTGTCCGTTTCCTTTTACTTCGATGCGATCAATGATCTTTGTTCGTTTGAAAGTAATTCCTTTAACATACGCCAATTCGGGTCGTTTTCTGGTCTTATAGTAAAACTTAACTTCCACTGGGGCCGTCCCAGTTCTGTGTCCAAATATTACACGATTGATCATTCGAAGCTCACCATCTGTGGCATATTCATATTGAATGATGTTGCCTTGGGCATCGGTCTTTTTAAAGATAGACCATTCCATACGACTTCTTGAATAAGCCGCATTACCATACCAGGCACGTGAGCCATCAGGGAAAAATACAATGAAATATGAAGGGCCATACGACGCTCCATAGGGTGAAGTGCCATATGCCTTGATCTTTACATTCGAGTAGGTTTCTGTCTGGTATTCGGAATTCGCCGCCCCATATGTTCCTGATTTCAGCAACAAACGTTGCCCGTCAAGTGAAAAACGGTCACTTCCGTCAAAGTCAACTCCGTCAACCTCATCATCATGAAATTTGGTAGACGATACACGACTGATTGCAGATAATCCTGAGATTCCCCATCCCCAACCTGCGATTCCGTTTGAAGCCTGGCTATTAAAATTGATGCCAAGATCTGGACTGATATTACGAACTCCTGGTGGCGTAGCGATCGGAATGTTATAGGACGCTCCTCCCGACAAGGACACCGAAAACTGTGCGGGTGTTGTTCCTACCTGAGAAGAAGACCGTGCCACGCTTGGTGTTTCTGTTTGAGAAGGTGCTTCCTTTGGTGCTAAGTTTGCCTGCCAATTGCTGGATCGGATTGGCTGTGATGTTATGTCTTGACCACTACCATTTCCTCTTATTAATTTTTCTGGTGTCTGAGCAAGTGCCGTAAATCCTACAAGTAAAAGGATCAGACTTGCGATGTATTTTGAATAGTTCATTCCCTAGATGTTTATTTGATGATCACTTTTTTTGTAGTACTCTTGCCGTTGTCAAGATGCATGTGCACGTAATAGATTCCGCTGGGTTTACCCGACAGGTTTACCTGCAATGAACTCGTCGGTTTCCCAAGAGGTATGCGCTTTACGATGGTGCCCACCGAATTGTAGATATAAACGTCTTCTGAAAGCAAAATGTCATTGGTCTGAGCCATATTAATAGAAAAAGTCCCGTCTGTAGGGTTCGGATATACCGTGATCGACTTGAAAATAAGTTCATCCTCCAAGATGGCTTCTTCCTCCTTCGAAGTTTCTTGTGGTCCTCTCGACGCTAGACTTTCGTCCTTCGCTTGCTTACCAGCTGGAGGTGTAGGAACAGAGCATCCGGGGCTCGGGCAATAGAAGCGTTGTTTCTGATTACCAGCGTTGTCATACGCAAAAAGAAGTTTTGAGTTTGTATTGATTCGAAGTAGCTCGGTAATGCTAGGTTCGCTTCCGTTCACTTGCTCCAAACGAGGCGCATAAAAGTACTGCCTATCTGCAGTGTTCGAATCATAATAAAGATAGGAACGATGGCGTACATTGATCGCTGTATTTTTAAACTTAAAATCAGTGATAGTCGCTACTTCCTCACCTGTTACACCATCATAAATTCGTCCATGGTTCACCGTCGAAGTATAGCTGCTCTTATGAACAAACCCAACGATCAGGTACCATCTGTTCAATTTTGGAAGATCTCCTACCCAGAAATACGGATTGTTATTGACCGAACCATCAAGCTTCAAGATGTTGTTGGTGCTGTTGCAACCAAGATAAGAATGTCCATCATTTGAATTGGTCTTCTTGAGCCATACTGTAAATCGATAATCTTTAGTGTGGTCAATATTGTGATAGCTGGTATTCCATCCCCCACTGGCATGTCCATCAGTTCCGGGAGTTGCCTTCCAAAGAATCACATTTTCACCAATATGGTTAGCACCATATTCTCTACTGTTCTCAGCAGTAGGACCATTTTGTGTAAAGCCAGCCACACTTCCAGACCCGACGGTCCACGTAGAAGTATTCAATAAATTTTGCGCATGACTGCTTGTTGAGCAAAGAGCATAGAAAAGAAGCCCTAAGCATAAAAAGGGTAATCTCTCATTCATGTTGATAAGGTTAAATTGTTAAAAAATTTAGTCCAGATTTTCTTATATAAAGTAACGGAAAATTAGCTGGGAAAGAAAATTAAAATATGGTTATTTAACTGTAAACAAGGGAATTACGGTAAAACCGTATTTAATTTACGGTTGAAGAAATTAGCCGTACAAAACAGGCTTCCCTTTCGAGAGGAAGGATTAAAAATAGACTCCCAAAAAACAATTCCGACTTCGTCGTACTTTTCAGGGTAAGCGATAGCTCTTCAATCTTAACAGGGAAAATTCATCATGAACGACCCCAAACAAGTCCGCCTTACGTCGTGCTTTTTGGGGTAAGCGACCTCTAAGCTTTTGCGATGCAAAAGCAAGAGTCTGCTTACTTACATATTTCTTCTATATTGTCCTCCTACTTCGAAAAGTGCGGATGTGATCTGTCCTAAAGAACACACCTTGGCAGCCTCCATAAGGCATTCGAAGATGTTTTGATTCTGAATGGCCGCTTCCTGAACTTTGGCCAATTGTTCCTTGACCTTGGCCTCGTTGGCCTTGTTCAAGTTTTCTTTGGTCGTGATCTGAAATTGCTTCTCGTCTTCGGTTGCCCTGATCACTTCTGCCGGAATCACGGTTGGCGAACCTTTTGAACTTAGGAAGGTATTTACGCCAATGATCGGAAACTCTCCAGTATGCTTCAAGGTTTCATAATACAAGCTTTCTTCTTGAATCTTACTACGTTGGTACATAGTTTCCATGGCTCCTAAAACGCCTCCTCTTTCAGTGATACGGTCAAATTCTTGAAGTACCGCTTCCTCTACAAGATCCGTAAGCTCTTCGATGATAAAGGCTCCCTGAATCGGATTCTCGTTCTTGGCTAAACCGAGCTCTTTATTAATGATTAACTGAATCGCCATCGCACGTCGTACCGATTCTTCGGTTGGCGTTGTAATGGCCTCATCATAAGCATTCGTGTGCAACGAGTTACAGTTATCGTAGATGGCATATAGTGCCTGTAATGTGGTTCGGATGTCGTTGAAGTCAATCTCTTGAGCATGCAAACTCCTTCCTGAAGTTTGAATGTGATACTTGAGCATTTGCGCACGCGCATTGGCTCCGTATTTGTGTTTCAGCGCTTTTGACCAGATTCTTCTTGCCACACGACCAATAACCGCGTATTCTGGATCGATACCGTTACTAAAGAAGAACGAAAGGTTTGGACCAAACTTATTGATGTCCATTCCACGGCTTAGGTAGTATTCAACATAAGTAAATCCGTTGGCCAATGTGAAGGCCAATTGCGTGATCGGATTTGCTCCGGCTTCGGCTATGTGGTATCCGGAAATCGATACTGAGTAGAAATTACGAACATTCTTCTCAATAAAATATTCCTGAACATCTCCCATCAGTCGTAATGCGAACTCGGTAGAGAATATGCACGTGTTTTGTGCTTGGTCTTCCTTTAAAATATCTGCCTGTACGGTTCCACGCACCTGTGAAAGCGTCTCGGTTTTAATCTTGTTGTACACATCGGCTGGCAGTACTTGATCACCCGTTACTCCGAGCAGCATTAATCCTAATCCGTCGTTCCCTTCTGGAAGGTCACCATTGTATCGTGGACGTTCTACGCCTTTCTCTTTGTATATCTTTTGGATCTTGGCTTCGACCTCTTTTTCGAGTCCATTCTCTTTGATGTACAGTTCGCACTGTTGGTCGATAGCTGCGTTCATAAAGAATCCTAATAACATCGGCGCCGGACCGTTGATAGTCATACTTACCGAAGTCATCGCGTCCGCCAAGTTGAAACCCGAATAGAGTTTCTTTGCATCGTCCAAACAGCAGATAGATACCCCTGCGTTACCAATCTTTCCGTAGATATCAGGACGATGCCCTGGATCGTTTCCGTAAAGGGTAACACTATCAAACGCCGTCGAAAGTCGCTTTGCTGGCATACCCAAACTCACGTAGTGAAAACGTCTGTTGGTTCTTTCCGGACCACCTTCCCCTGCAAACATACGTGTTGGGTCTTCTCCTGTTCTCTTAAACGGGTAGAGTCCCGAAGTATATGGGAATTCGCCGGGTACATTCTCTTGCAAGCTCCAACGCAATAGGTCACCCCAAGCTTCATACTTAGGCAATGCTACCTTAGGAATCTGAGAATGAGAAAGTGATTCGGTATGGGTTTCGATCTTAATTTCTTTGTCTCGAACCTTGAAACTGTAGATAGGTGCCTTGTAACGTGCTACCTTTTCTCTCCAATTCAAAATGATCTCCCAGTTGTAAGGGTCAAGATCCATTTTGGCACGGTCAAACTCGGCCAGCAACAACTTTACAAAATCCTGATTACCTTCCGAAGAAAGTCCGCTATTATCAATACCCGACTTATCAAGTGTTGGTTCTTGTCCAGTAACCGATTCGATGGTCTTGTAGATCCCGTATAAACGTTGCGCTACTTTCTCCTGGCTTTCGACTTTTTTATCGTACGCGCGATTGCTTTCAGCGATTTCAGAGAGGTAACGTGTACGAGCTGGAGGAATCACGAAAATCTTCTCTGACATCTCTTTCGAAATCTGAAAGCTCGAAGTTAAGTCAGCTTCGGTCTTTTCGACGATCTCATCCATGATCGCTTTGTAGAGCGTATTCATTCCCGGATCGTTGAATTGAGAAGCAATCGTTCCGAAAACTGGCAACTGGTCTTGCGGCGTATCCCACAAGTTATGGTTACGCATGTATTGTTTTTTCACATCGCGTAACGCATCGAGTGCACCGCGTTTGTCAAATTTGTTAATAGCTACCAAGTCGGCAAAATCAAGCATGTCGATCTTTTCGAGCTGGGTTGCCGCACCAAATTCTGGCGTCATGACATAAAGCGACACATCACTGTGCTCTAAGATCTCAGTATCTGACTGCCCAATTCCTGAAGTCTCAAGAATGATCAAATCGTACTCTGCAGCTTTCAACACCTCAACGGCCTCATTCACGTATTTTGAGAGTGCCAAGTTACTTTGACGTGTTGCCAAACTACGCATGTACACACGCGGATTGTTGATGGCATTCATACGAATACGATCGCCTAACAGAGCCCCACCCGTCTTTCTTTTCGAGGGATCTACCGAAATCAAGCCAATGGTCTTCTCTGGGAAGTCGATCAGAAAACGACGTACCAATTCATCGACCAATGATGATTTACCTGCACCACCTGTTCCTGTAATTCCTAAAACAGGTGTTTGGGATGTTTTATTTTTAGTGTGAATAGTATCGAGTGTATCTTTCGCTACCTCTGGAAAATTCTCAGCCGCAGAAATAACTCTTGCAATGGCCTTAGGATTCTTTTCAGATAGAAAATCTGCTTCACCATTGAGGTTGTCCCCTATCGGAAAATCTGATTTTTGCACCAAATCATTGATCATTCCTTGTAATCCCATCTCTCTTCCGTCATCGGGAGAGTAGATTCTGGTGATTCCGTAGTCCATCAATTCTTTGATCTCTTCTGGAAGGATCACACCTCCGCCACCGCCAAAGATCTTGATGTGGTCTGCTCCTTTTTCTTTCAAAAGGTCATGCATGTACTTAAAATACTCATTGTGACCTCCTTGGTACGAAGTCATCGCGATTGCATTGGCATCTTCCTGAATGGCGGTATTTACCACTTCTTCAACGCTTCGGTCGTGACCGAGGTGGATCACTTCGACTCCTGTTGACTGGATGATCCTACGCATAATGTTGATCGCAGCATCGTGTCCGTCGAACAGAGAAGCAGCAGTAACGATTCGTACTTTATTTTGGGGTTTGTATGGTGCAATTTGTTCCATCTGTAATATGAGCTCAATTTTGGGCTTGCAATTTACGGAATTCTCAAAAAAAACGTTGTTATATTTTGAATTATATAACGTTTTTCAGTTTAGAAAAAATCACGTTCTGGGAGTTTTTTCAAAGAGGAAGGATCATTCCTTCAAAGGCGAATCGAAATCCCTGACGTTCTAGCCCGATTCGTTCAACATTTTCTGCGTTTAAAGCTGGGTTGGAATGGTTAAAGTGAATGAAGATGATCTTTGATCGAACCTCTAAGGGTTCGTCCTTGAACAATGCTACTGTTTCTTCAATGAAGGGGTGCGGTACTTCGGACATATCGCGCGGGATTTCTCCGTTTTTGAAAAACGTGGCATCTAACAGTGCATAATCTACTTTTTTTACCTCTTCCACAATGTTGCGTTCCCATTTATGCCATTTGTCGATATCCGGAATGAACAAGGCCGTTTTATTCTTCCCATTAATAGTATATCCAACAGTTTCTGAAAACTCATCACGGTGTGGGACAAGGAAAGGAGTCACTTTTAACGTGCTATTTAATGAAAGGGTTGAGTCTTGCTTTATCTTTTTAAGTTGAATGTTCTTAAGCGTGATCAATTGACTCCAGGGTCCATTACTCTCTATGAAGGAGTGCATGCGCGGCATGGCATATACCGGGATATTGGAAGCACCAAGTGATTCGCGCCCTAAATACATCAACCCCGTATAATGCCCAATATGTGCGTGGGTCAAGAAGATACCGTCTGGCCCTGTTTGCTTCGCTGAAGCTGTCATTAACAAATGAAGCTGTTGCGTAAGATCTGGAGTTGCATCGAATAGATAGCTTTGATTGCTTAGGGCATCTACTACACCGATACTTGAGACTTTCTCTGAAGGCCTTGTACCCTTGAACACCGCTGCGCAACATTCTTTTTCACAGGCAATCTGCGGATAGCCCGCATCTTGGGCAATGCCTAAAATTTGAATGAACTGATCATACGATTCTGAAGAAGTAGGTCCTTTCTTCTCACTACAACCAAAGGAAATGAATATCACCAAAAGAAATCCGTATTTCTTCATACAGAATTGTTTATTTTTGAAAGAAAGATACTTTAAAAAACCCGAACATGACTCGAAAAATACTAATCATATTTCTAGCCCTTCAACTCGTTTCTTGCGCCGAATTACAACAGGTCGTCAATCAACTGCCTCAGGGTGGCGGTGTTTTGAGTGAAGCTGATATGGCAGCTGGTCTTCGTCAAGCCTTAGACTTTGGAATCGATAAGCAAGTAAGCAAACTCACCCAAAAAGATGGCTTTTTTAAAAATGAATTGGTCAAGATCCTATTGCCTGATGAGTTGAAAAAAGTAGACAAGGCACTACGAGACATCGGACTCTCTAGCCTTGCTGATGATGGTTTGAAAGTTTTAAATCGAGCGGCTGAAGATGCTGTGAAAGAGGCAACCCCTATATTTGTGAATGCTGTCAAAGAAATTACGTTTGCTGACGCGAAGAACATTTTACTTGGCGCCGATAATGCGGCTACTTCATACTTGTCAGGAAAAACGGAAACTCCTCTATACAATGCGTTTAGCCCAGTGATAAAGAATTCATTGGACAAAGTAGGGGCTACTCAAATTTGGGCAACCATCATTGACAAATACAACAGCATTCCTTTGACCAATAACGTAAATCCTGATCTTACCGATTACGTGACGTCTGAAGCGTTGAACGGCGTTTATACCATGATCGCTGTCGAGGAGAAAGAAATTCGCAATAAAGTTTCATCAAGAACAACTGATCTTTTGAGACGTGTTTTTGCCATTCAAGATTAACGTGGGATGAAGAGAATAGCGGTTGTCGGTCCTATTCCTAGAGATACCATCACCACTTATCGAGGTGAGGTCATCGAAAAGTATGGGTGTGTCACACATCCAACAATAGCACTTGCTCTTCTGCTAGAGGGTTTAGGGGAAGTAATTCCAATTGCCCATGTTCATGGCGTTGATCGAGAACCAATACATTCACTGTTCCAGAATTATAGTAACATCAATCTCGAAGGGATTTATAGCGATAAGAATCAAGGTACTATTATCGACCTGCGCTTTATCGACCAGAACAATCGCATTGAAAAACAAATGGAAAATATGCATCCTATTACCGCTGAGGATGTAGCTCCCTTTCATAACGTGGACTGGTTTGTTTTTGTACCCATTACAGATTTTGAGATCGAGTTAGACACTTTACGGTCCATTAAAGAAAATAGTGAGGCAAAGATCATATTTGACGCACATGGCCCAACCACCTATGTAGATCTTCAAGGCAACCGCTTACGACGCTACTGGAAAGAACGCGATGCCTGGCTTCCCTACATCGACGTGCTGAAGATGAATTTGGAAGAATCACTTTGCTGCTGGTTTGATATGGACCATAATGCCACCGAAGGATACGATGAGAACCGTACTGACCATTTAGATGCTTTTGCAGCGCATGTGCTTGGTCAGGGTGTAAAAATGCTTTATGTAACATTAGATTCTAGGGGTTGTGCCCTTTATCATACTGAAGACGGTAACGTCAAGAAAGAGTTTATAGCTTCGGTCCCCGTTACACATGTTGTGGACACAACGGGATGTGGTGATTCTTTTGCTGGCGGACTGGCCTTTGGATTCGCGCATCACAACGACCCAATAAGAGCAGCACAATATGCCAATGCTTTGGGCGCTATGCGCACCCAAGGCAAGGACTTTTCAGTTTTTAAATCGTTAGAAGCGACACAAGAAATTCTGGCGAATACCTACTCAACCTTTTTATAGAGTCCGTCGAAAACGGTCTTCCATTCTTCTTTATTGGTCGATGTCTGCCATAATTGTCGAACGGTACCATCGGTATTATGAGTCCAGGTGACTTTGTTCACATAGGTTTGTCCTTGTTGATTCTTTAGTTCATCGCTCATGAGAATCATTTGATTTCCTGTGCGGTTTCCTTTTAAGTGCAGATTTTGCCCTTGGTTATCTACCCAAATTTGCTCCCATTGCTTCTTTTGGTAGTTATAAAAATTGTAGCTGGTTCCTGTGAATGACCCTTTAGCGCTCGTCCAATTTTCACGAAGAATGCATTTGTCTTGGATCTTGTCAATTACATTTTTCCCTGCTGCCGTTCCGTCGGGATTGGTCACTTCCCAAGTTCCTATCCAGAAGTCAAATTCGGCATGTTTTTCAGTACAACAATTGCAGCTTGTATTTTGAGCATTAACGCTCATAGAAACAACAAAAAACAGTAGAAGTAAAACTCTTTTCATAATGGTCAGGTGTTTTATTGGATCAACAAGGTAAAGAATCTAAGGTTAAAGCTTTCATAAAGTTTTCTTAAAGGAAGATACACTCTTTTCTGCGAAAACAAAAGCTTTCTGAAGTGTAATGAAAAGGGGCTGACGCCTGAAATAAAGGGAAAATAAAGGGCATTTTGATAGTTTTGCTATCAGAAAAATCATGGTACATTTTAACTCTACTTTTCTTACAAAAATTAGGTAAGATATTATCGGGGGTTACCACAGCACGGGATTGCGAAGGAAAGTGAGGTCATTTTTTTTGTAACTTACAAGTAAGCTAACTACCGGAAAATGAAATTGCATTGGAAACTCATCGCATTGTTTTCGCTAGCAACTATGTTTGCAAGCAATACTGCTTTGGCCAGCGATCTGTACAGACCCGTGGCTAGCGATACCTTCTTGTTTTCTACTGATACTTCTAGTGACGATCTAATACGGTTAGGTGATTCTTACTCAGCTGAAAAAAACTATCACCAGGCCATTCTTCTGTATAAAAAGGCATTGGAGCAAACACCCAACGGAAGCGCCAACCTCTCAAAAAAATTGGCCATATGCTATGCCGAAATCTGGGACGCCAACAATGCTGTGGTTCATCTCGAGAATTATATCAAGTTTAATTATGATAAAGATATTTTCGCTCATGATTCTTTTGAAAAAATAGCGTCCAATGGATCTTATCAACAACTGCTCAAAACATATACTCCTCAAATTAGTGCCTGGGTACTATTCTATTTATACGCGGGGTTGATCGGAATATTTATAGCCTTTATCGTTAATCTAAAGAGGGACTCTGATAAAGTAGCGAACCTACTAATCGGTTTATTTGTATTGTTGCACTCGTTCTTCATCTTGCATATCTCTTTGTATATGATGAATTATCATTATCAGTTTCCGCATACATTGTACATGACGGCTAGCTTTTCGTTTTTATATGGCCCGCTGCTTTACTTCTACTTTAAGCGTATTTCGGAAGGTTATAGATTGCAATGGAGAGATTTGTGGCATGCGGTCCCCTCCTTACTTCTGTTGCTTTATTTGTTACCCATTTATCAGTTACCGGCATCAGAAAAATCATATATGATGCTTAATCGCATCGAGACCTTGGGATTATCAACAGCTGTAATTGTTATTATTAAATCTGCTTCGCTATTAACCTATGGATTTCTTATTTACAAAATCTATAAACGAAGTCAATTGCAGCAAACGTACAAGGACAGCTTACAATGGCAGAAGCATATGGTTCTATTCAATTCGATTTATATCGTTTCGTATGTCATCTATGGTTTCTTTGTGATCATTAACAAAATGTCTTCGGTGGCCATTCATCCGCAGATCGTCATTATGGCCATATTGGTGTTGTACGTTGGATATTCAGCTTATGCACGTCCTGCTTTGTTCACCAGAGGGTTCGTATTTGACGAATCGCCACTTTTTAAGTACAAGAAATCCGGATTAACGCATAGTTATTCCACAGAATTAAAAGATAGACTCGTGCAATTATTGACTGATGAAAAGATCTACAAGGCTAACGACATCAGTCTTGACATGCTTTCTGAGAAGTTGGGCACAACCCGGCACAATACATCTCAGGTAATCAATGAACATTTTGGAATGAACTTCTTCGAATTGGTTAACAAATTCAGAATTCAAGAAGCAAAAGAAATGTTATTGTCTGATGTGCATAGCAATCTCAATATCATCGATATTGCTTATGAAGTTGGCTATAATAACAAAGTCACCTTTAACAAGGCCTTTAAAAAGGAGACTGCTGTGACTCCTTCAAAGTATGTGGCTTCACTGCACCGAGACGAGCTGCGTAAACTAAAGGTAAATTATCTTCGGCGAGGTTAACTATTATAGGCATTCTCTCTTGTTCTCACCAAAATAGATTCCTTTATGCTGCAATTGTAAAGGCAAGGCAGTGTAAGAGTGTTACTTTCATTAAATCTATATAAAGATTTCATTTTTCGATAGTTTTTGAATCTTTTCGCAACATATTCTTACCTGCCTTTCCGACAATTGCGATCAACCAACTAATGGTGCTCTTGTCTTATCTAGGTTTTGAATTTTAAAAAAGGACAGGAAGCATGGTTATTTTCACATAATTGGACCAAGGATATCCCGCTCCTAAGTTTACTGTGTTCGCTACCAAAGCGACCGGTGTGCAAGTTGCCTAGTAACAATGGAAAGGCTGATGATGGCTTCTAAACTTAGCGAGCGGAGTATCTGAGTTCATCATCCTCTCACTGTTATAAAACTTAGCGCAAACGAGTTAACGAAAATATCTCAAAATCAACATGATAAATTAACCTATAGTGCTCGGAATAATCTGAAATTGCAACATTCTGAATACTCTCTGCACTTTTAGAATTATTTGAATTAGCTAATCGACGGTCAGTTCAACTACTGACCGTCTTTTTTCTTTACTCTTAAGTGCGAATTGTTAACTTGGATGTTTTGCCCAATCGGTCTTCTTCAAACTATACCAATAATGTGGCTCACTATCATACACGAAAGTATCCACCAGCCTTAGGCCAATTTTTTGCAAAATCTTATTGGAGGCAGCGTGTTTCACATCGGCTGCGGCTCCTATTTCGTCTAAGTTCATTTCATTGAACCCATATTCTAACGATGCCAAGGCAGTTTCTGTGGCAATACCTTTTCCCCAATATTCTTTTCGTAATCGATACCCTAAATCGTAGTAACTGAAGTCTTCTCGTAGCTTTTCTTCATACTTTAAACCAGTCCACCCCACAAAATCGTTTGTTTCCTTGTCGATAATGGCCCATCGACCAATCCCTTTGGCCTCATATTGCCAGCGAATGTTTTTGATTATGGCCAAAGCTTCGTCCTTACTTTGAATAGGGCTGTTTCCTAAGAACTGGTGCACCTCTGGATCAGAATCTAGTGCGTACATTCCTTCTACATCGTCTTCTAACAGTTCGCGCAAAAGAAAGCGATTGGTCTCTACAAAAATTTTCATGGATTGCTATATTGATTGTAAGTACCAACTTACAGCATTTTTTAGAGATGTACAATGGTAAAACCAACCCTAAATAGATTCTTGGCCTGCAAGATAAGAAGAGGTATTCGTGAATTCGTTGCGAAGAAATCTGAAGTAACAGACTTGAAATAGATTCCTGCCTTTCTTCTTCGCCCAGGCTTCGAAGAACGAAGGCGCAGGAATTGGGAAACGACTATTCTACTCCGGCCATGAAACGCAGTGCCTTTTCGTTGAAGACTTTTGGATTTTCAATGTTCACAGCATGTCCGCTATTGTCTACGACTACAAGGTTCGCAAACTCGTGGCGTTTTACCACCCGTTTTACCGGTGGTAAAAAGAGATGGTCTTCCTTTCCCATAATATACAAGGTTGGCAATCGCAGCTCTACTCCCCTAAAAAAACCTAGCAACGGGTGAGCGTCTAGAATAAGTCTAAGCCATTTGGCATACGTCTTTTTGTTCATTCGTTTTGCCTCTTCTAACGCAATCGTTCTTGATTGCTTGTGACTTTTTCCGGGCATGACCAATAATGCCGAGATCCAATGCAAAAATGAATAGGGAATCAGACTTCTCAGAATATACATAGTTCGCAGTATGAAACGGCTGATAAAGTTGAACTTCAATACTGCAGAGACCATCAAGAGGCTTTTTATGCGTTCGGGATATTTTTCACCTAGTTGTCTTATTACAATTGCTCCTAAGGAGCTTCCAACGAAATGAGAAGTAGCCACCTTTTCATGATCCAATATTTCTATGATGTCTTCAGAAAGTGTTTCGAAGTTGTATTCTTTCTGACCTGCTTCTACTAAACCAGAAGAATTACCGTGTCCTCGTAGGTCAAGGACGAGTACGTTGTAGTGTTTTGCAAATTCTTCGACCTGCGGACTCCATGTTGCCGAACTTCCAGCGGCTCCATGAACAAAGGTCACCCACTCCTGGGTCGAAGCATGCTTATGTTTACTATAGCTAAGCATTGAATAGGTATCTTTAATTTTTGGGGCGGGCAAAAATAGGAACTTTTTCGAATTAATTATTTATAGATACGGAAATTATTGTGTTAGACACAGTTATAGGTAAGGTAACACCTTCAAAAAAATGATTAAAAACCTCTGATTTTTCAATTTTCTTTAATTTATATTGAAAATAACCATCTAATTACCAGTAATTTACGTATATTAATAGTAGAATTCAACCTTAATTATCATTGCAATGAAAAAGATGGCAAAAGCGGTAAAACGCAATCTAAATCGGCGGGTATTAGAAAAGAAATACAAAATTCTTATCGAAAAGGCGTACAACTTTAAGCAGACGGATGAAAGCCTAAGTGATTTCTTCTATTTTGAGGCCTACAAGCTTTTTCGAAAAATGAATAGCCCTGAATACAATTCATAAAAAAGCCCATCCTTTACCAAACCCATAGGTAAAGAATGGGACCTTAAACTATCATTAACTTAAGTAGACAGTTTTAACCATGTCTAATGCTCTCAAATATACTAGCAATCGTGGTATTACAGCTAAAAACTTCGGTAACAAAAGGTAACATCAATCTCTTATATCGCCTGTACAAATTGATCTAACCCTTCTTTAGAATCCAAGCCTAACTTCTTACGAATTCGCAGCCTAGCCATCTTTACCGAGTCTGTACTGGCACCACGTACTTGAGCAATTTCCTTTATAGAAAGGTTGAGTCGTATAAAGGCGCAAATTTCTCGTTCGGTTCGAGATAAGTGCGGGAATTTTGATAGCAATTGCTTTTCGAAGAGCGCATTTAGGTTGGCCAGGTCGCTTTTGAGTTTTGAGAGTCGTTCTTCTACATTTATCTGTGCCTTAATGTCTAAAGAAAGAGATCGAATGGTTGTCTTTGGATCTTCATTTTCTTCGAAAGCCTTTTGTATCTTCTTTAATAGTCCTTCCTGAAATTTGGTTCGCATCGAGCCAAATGCGATCACATTGATCAGGTCTCTTTGCTTCGATTCGAGCATTTCATCAACTCTTTCTTTCTCTAGCCGAGTATTCTCGAGTACAAGTTTTGTGATCTTGTTTTCCTGCTCTACTTCCTTGCGCTGGGCACGCCTTATGTTAACCAAAAGCAATAGCATCACAACACCCAATCCTAGTATTGCGGCTAGTGAAATTAGCAATTTATTACCCTTTGCATGAGATTCTTCTTCCGTGACAAGTAATTGTTTCTCTAGCTCTAATTGTCGCTCGTATTTGCTTTTTACCAATTGAACATAACTATCATAGGCCACCTGAACCAAGTCCTTTTGCCGTTTGTTCTTGTCATTGATGAACGTAATATAGGTATCCGCCTGTTTCGTGTAATTTGCCGGGTCATTAGTGGTCAAATAATAGGAAAGTTTGAATTTAAAATAACTGTCTAAACCTTCTGAAATATATCGTTCTAGCCTCTCCTTGTGTTTAGCATACATTAAATCGATCTCTTTCATTAAGGGAAGCATCTTACCTTTATCATTCATCTTATCGGCCGCCAAGACCATCTTAATCTTTGCTTGAATGGCACCTGTTGGTTGCCCATTTGACTCCCTTACCTCGGCCACGTTGGCCAATAGACCGTAGGCCATTTCTGGGTCTCCGATATCGATGTTTATAGCAGCAATATTTTCTTCGATATTAACTAAGAACAGTAAATGTTCTGGTCCTTTTACCTCTAAGACTGACTTTGCTTTCTTGAAAGAACGCATGGCCTCATCATAGTTTTTAAGTTCATGTTGAAGCAGTCCTATATTGTTGATCACCGATGACAACCAAATACGGTCTTCAAGAAGCGATGCTTCTGCATAGGCTTCATCATAGGCTTCTTTGGCCAAGTCATACTTTTTTTGTTTTATGTAGATCTTGGCAATCTCATTGTAATTGGTGAATTGCATCACACTACCCTCGGTACAGATCACATTGAAAACATCTACCGCTTCTTTTAAAAACTTGAGCCCATGGTCATCATCCCCACAAACGGCCGCGAAAAGGCCATACTGATTCACAACATTTCCTCCCAAAAAAGTGTATTTGCTTTCTGGAGTGAGCATTTCGAAAGCTCTTCGGGCATCGGCATAACCCGCTGGGATGTTATTAAGATTAAAGGAAGCGGCCCCTCTTAACCAATAAGCGATCATCAATGTTTGAGATTGTTCCTTACTGAGGTCTTGCATCATAAGGCTCAGCATTTCATAGGCCTCTTTCGGATTGACAATAAGCAATTTATACGCGTGCTCAAACTTTTCCTTAAAATCAGAAGACTCAGTCTCCCATACCATTTGATGTGTGTGACAGCCATCTTCATGACTGTATGATAAAACAAAAAAAAGACTCATGATTGCTACAAAAACAGCCTTGAGTTTCGTGTGGGTTCGGGTTGGCATAATGTCATTACTATAAGGGAGTACGGCTGCAATTTACATTAAGTTTTGGATAGGTAAAACCCAAATGTTACTTTTTGTTACCGTAATTAAACGACTTTGCGATAGCTTTTCATATACTTTTATGACGCTTGTAAATATTGAGTTTACACAGCAATCTAACTAAATGACCATAAATGATCGCATTCGCTAAGCGACTGAGAAAATATTTGCTCTCTTTTGTAGGTGTTTTTATTGCAGCGCTGGGTTTTATCGCCTCAAAACTGTTTGATTGGCCCATCATTGACCGCATAAGGACCTATACAGAACGTATAAGTGATTCGCACAAACTCGATGAATTCTTCTTCTTTTGGGGTCCCATTATGCTTACCTTCTTCTTCTTAAATGCTTTTTACGGCTTTCGTAATCAAAAGCGAATTGAAAAGGAGCGCCTGTACAACTCAATGTCCTATGCAAGCAATCACATCCTGCGGAATCTGCTCAACCAAATGCAGATAGTTCGTATAGAAGCTGAAAACACCAAGGGTTTTGACAAGAATTCCTTGCACATGTTCGATCAAAGTATAGCGGAAGCCGAAAATCTCCTATCAAAACTTTCTAAGATCGAAACAATCAACGAAACGAACATTTATAAGTCCATAGAAATATCCGTCGAAAAATCGTCCCCCGACGAAACAAACTAAGTAGGCCCCCAAGCTATACCTTAGATGGAGTATGACCTCATATGGTTATGCTCCATTTTTTATGCTCAATACTTGGTGGCTTGTAACAACTAATAAGTGCAAAGCCTAACCCTCGTTTCAATTTAACAAGCCTTTCACAGCATTTTAACAGCTTCAATACTGTTGGGGTAAAATTTGTTAAAGGAAATTAGAAGTAAACCTTTTTCGGCAAAGTAAACTATTGTAGGCATTACCCGAATTCACTGCGATTGGACTTACTTTTTTCCTGCAATTGCAACCAAGGCAGGGGGTAAATACGTCTTTACTTCCTTAAAAAACCATTAAACTTTGATCTCAATTTTTTAAGAAGTATTTGTTTGAATTAGCTATCAAAAACTTTACATCCTGCCTTCTTTCCAATTGTGGCAATAGGTTCACTATCTCCTTTAAGATAGACACAACAAATTCAAATTATTCGTTTATGAAATTAAAAAGTCTTATGTTGCTTTTACTGCTCATAGGCAGTGTAAGCTTCGCTTTCGCACAACAGAAAAATGTCTCCGGAGTTGTGACAGACCAAGCCGGCCTGCCGCTACCTGGAGTTAACGTCATTATCAAAGGGACCACTACTGGAACCCAAACCGATTTTGACGGAAACTACTCCCTAAACGTCTCCGACGGTCAAACCTTGGTTTTTAGTTACCTTGGTTTTTCTACAGTAGAACGTGTCATTGCAGCAGCCGACACCATTGTGAACATCCAAATGCAAGAAGATACCGAAGCTTTGGAAGAGGTTGTCGTAGTTGGATATGGTAATCAAGTACAGCGAAAGATCATTCAGAATGTAGCCGTTGTAAAAGAAGAGGCGCTCGAAAATTTAGTGGCCACCTCGCCAGACCAATTATTGCAAGGACAGTCTTCAGGAACGCAAGTAGTAAATGCTTCGGGCGTCTTGGGCTCGGCAGCAGTGATTCGTGTTCGTGGTGTTAACTCCATCAATGCAGGTAGCCAACCGTTAATTGTGATTGACGGTGTTCCGCTAACTGATACTGACAACACCTTACTTCGAGGTGGTAACACAGGTATTAACCCACTGTCGTATGTAAATGCAAACGACATCGAATCCTTCACGGTATTGAAGGATGCTGGTGCTACCTCGATCTATGGATCACGAGGTGCTAATGGGGTTATCTTGATAACGACTAAAAAAGGGCGCAAAAATCAAACAGCCACGGTCACCTTTGACGTGAACACGCAGTTCAGTGAATCGACCGACGTACCTGAGATTCTTACGGCAGATCAGTTTAGACAATTTAAAGCTGAAGTCGCCTCTATACAACAAGGGTCGACAGTAACACCAGAATCACTTGGTCTTGGTTCTATTGGAGATCCAGGAACTGATTGGTTAAATGGTGTACAACGCACAGGTATTACCACCAATTACAATCTCGGTGTTCGAGGTGGCGGTGAAAAAACATCATATTTCTTCGGAGCAGATTATCAAAATGCTCAAGGGTTTATTATTGGCAACGATCTCGAAAAGGCATCGGCTCGTGTTAACATTGAGTCGCAGGCTAAAGATTGGCTCAAACTTGGAATGAACTTGAGCGCCACCAACACGCGCCTAAACAGAGTTGCTGTTGAGAATAGTATCAATGCTCCTTTTACAACGGCTTTCTTACAAAGCCCAATAGTTCCAGCATTCGATGCAGATGGTAATTTTGCCCAATCAGGGTCTTTCATCCCAAATATCTTTGCTCGCGTTGCTCTGGACACTGATGAGCTGAAAACCTTCAGGCTTATTGGGAACACCTTTTTAGAGGCTGAAATATTCAAAGGACTGGTCTTTAGATCTGAATTTGGTGTAGATAAACTTCAACTGGAAGAATTCCTGAGAAACGCAGAATTCAATGCTCCAGGAGGAGTCGCACAACAGGTTATTATACATGAAGACCGATGGTTGACCAATCAGATATTGAAATACAACACTGTTATTGCCGATAAGCATACCTTGGGCATCACCGCGGGTCTTAACTACGAAGAAACCCTTAGAACACGTTCTAACGTGTCTGCTACAGGATTCTTGACCGACGACCTTCGTAATCTTGGTTCGGGTTCTACCCCTACCATTCTTAACGGGGATAGATTTCCAACGCGTTTATACGGGCTCTTTTCTAGAGTTTCGTACGACTATGATGGCAAGTATATTCTTGAAGGATCCTTTAGACGTGATGGATCATCACGTTTCGGTGTCAACAATCGATTTGGTAACTTCTGGTCGGTAGCGGCTGGTTGGGTACTTTCTGAAGAAGGATTCGTCAAAGACCTTGATTTCTTCAATTACTTATCTATTCGTGCTAGTTTGGGTACGGTGGGTAACGACCGTATCGGGACCTTCCCTTCACTCGGACTGTTTGCTGCCGGTGCCATCGGTGATTATAACGGACAATCAGGTGTGATTCCTAATCAGCCGTCAAATCCAGACCTCAAGTGGGAAGAGAGTAGAACGTTTGATATCGGTATTCGTTCTACCTTCTTGGATGGACGTATTTCTTTCAACGCTAACTACTTTAAGAAAGTGACCAGCGACCTATTACTGAATCAGGTATTGCCTCCACAAACAGGTTTTGCCTCGATCAGCCGAAACATCGGAGAAATGCAAAATACCGGATGGGAATTTGACTTGAACACCAAAAACATCCGTACTGAGGATTTTCAGTGGGATACCAGCTTCAACATCTCGTTTATTGACAACCGTGTCAACAAACTGAATGAAGATGCCGCTACGGACCCGCAAGGAAGGCGTATTATTGATGGAGCCATTCAGCGTGCCATTGAAGGCGAATCACTTAACAACTTTTACTTGATTCGATATGTTGGTGTAAACTCACAAACGGGAGATGCTGAATGGCTAGATGCCAACGGAAACATTACGAACAATCCCGGTAGTGGTGATAGAGTCGTTGTTGGTAGTCCGCTACCTGATTTTTCAGGAGGTATGACCAACACCATCAGATATAAGAATTTTGATCTTTCATTCTTAATGAATTATAGCTACGGAAACGATATCGTTGTTGACGGACTTCGTTTTGCTGATGGTAATGACGCCATTGGAGGTATTGTGAACATCAGACGTCAAAACCTGAACTTTTGGAGAGCACCAGGCGACAATGCCTTTTTACCAAGCCCAACAAGTTCAACATTCAATTTGTACAATCAGCGTTCTACCGCACAAATGTTTGACGCCTCATATTTGAGAATGAAAAACGTCACTATAGGGTATACCTTACCGCAAGAGACGCTTGAAAAATTACGCTTCATTTCTGGAGTTCGCATCTATGCCACAGCAACGAATCTATTTACGATCAAAGCAGATGACCTAAGAGGAATCGATCCTGAGGTAACCGATGATATAGACCCATTATTTCAAGGAGAAACGTTCTTTACAGCACCGCAGTCAAAGTCATTCCTTTTTGGACTAAGAGTATCACTATAATTTAAAAACTATAACGATGAAAACATTTAAGTTACCTATTATATTAAGTCTGTTATTCGTGGTATTCACAGCTTGCGAAGACAAGTTGGACGTTTCGCCAGAGGACAATGTGGCCTCTAACACGATCTTTAACAGCAAGCCTACGATTGAAGGAGCCGTGGTGGGTCTGTACAGTAAACTGCAAAGTGGAGACCTTAACGGAATGTCACAACTCATGTCTGATTTCATGTCAGACAATGTAAACTTTGTAGGAAGCTTTCCGTCTTTGCAAGAAGTTGATCAGTTTCAGACATTGGCTACAAACACCTCTGTTGACAACATTTGGTTAGACGGTTACGAAGCCATTGGAGCTGCCAATCTTTTGATCAAAAGACTTCCAGATGTGAACATTCCAGAATTGAGTGATGCCGAAAAGGCGCAATTTATTGCCGAAGCTAAATTTGTAAGAGCTTGGACACATTTCCACTTGGTGAACTTATTCGCACAACCGTATCAATTCTCTTCGGGAACCAATCTCGGTGTGCCCTTGGTTCTAGAACCTTTTGAAGGTGGAAGCATTGCCGAGTTTCAGCTAGAAAGATCTACGGTAAACGAGGTGCATAACCAAGTCGAGCAAGATCTACTCGAAGCGATTCCGGATCTTCCAGTTAGCAATGGTGCTAGAGCCGAAGTCGGCGCAGCCAGAGCCTTGCTAGCAAGATTGTATTTGTACCGTGAAGAGTGGAGCGCAGCGGCTGATTTTGCCAACCAGGTGATCGCATCTCCTGAATACTCGTTGGCTACTAATTATGATTTTTACGACGATAACCCAACGTCTAGCGAGCATGTATTCGTAATTGTAAATACCCCTACTGATGGTCCGCAAGAACCTGCTGGCTCAGATGAAGTGTATGTGAACTTCTACAATGCCGCTCCAGGCGGACGTGGTGATGCTCCGTTTAGTCAGGATCTAATAGACACTTTCGCTGCAGAAGCTGGTGACGGTCGTTTTGACGATCTTTCGGTGGCAGCTACAGATGCCGCTGGAAACAATACGTTCTTTACCACCAAGTACCCAGATGTTGTAAACAATGCTTCTGACGGAATGGTGCTACGTGTCACCGAAATGTACTTGATTCGTGCTGAAGCCAATTTACGCGGAGGCACTTCAACAGGAGATACACCAGTAAATGATATCAATGCACTGCGTACACGTGCCGGACTTTCTAATCTGGTAAGTGTTGACCTCGATGCCATTCTTCTGGAGCGAAGAAAAGAGCTCTGTTTTGAAGGACATCGCAGAATTGACCTGTTGAGAAACAACGAAAATTTACGCCCGGGTGGTGGAGCAGATTCTGCTCCAGGTGCTAATAAAGTGATATTTCCGATTCCGGATGATGAGACGACCAACAATCCGAACATCACTCAAAATCCAGGAAATTTCTAGGAGACAATATTGGTTGTTCGATCAAGGGTGGCCAATTCTTTTCAAACCAATTGACGCTTCCTTTTTATAGGAAGGAAAAGGCCAGAAAGCAATTACTTCTGGCCTTTTCAATTTTATTGATCTTGTTCGGCTAACCGAAGCTGAAGCTGTTTAAAATAGTCGAACGCTTTGGTCAATCGCGACCCATACCATGAGAACATTTCCCCATCAACAAAAACTACCTTTCCATGGTGCGTAAATCGTCCTACTTCAAAGGCATGCTCATCCTTAAAAGGATAGGGTTCTGAAGAGAAAAGCACCAATTCTGGGTCCCCTTCCAAACGAATCTTTTTTAATTCAATTTCAGGGTAACGCCCTTTTTCAGCGTAGATATTTTCAAAATGATTTAGTTGCAGTAAGTAATCGATAAAAGTGTCGTCACCGGCTACCATCCAAGGGTCTCGCCAAATGAAATAGGCACACTTTCGTGGTGGTCGTCCTTGCATGAAGCTTTTGAAATCATCATGACCAAATCGTATCTTCTGAATGATCTTTAACGCCTCAGTTCGGTAATTGAACAACACCCCGTACTGCTCGATCATCTCGACTGAATCTTCAACGGTCTTCACATCAGAAACATGCACCGGAGCAATCTTTTCTAGGGTCTCCACGATCTCTTTGGTGTTCTCTTCCTTATTACAAAGAATAATATCCGGTTGTAGCGCTTCGATCTTATCGTACTTTACCTTCTTGGTTCCGCCAACAATTGTTTTTGTAGGTTTTAGGTGGAAGGGATGCACGCAGAATTTCGTGATTCCAACGATCTTTTCGGCTAAGCCAAGATCATAAAGCAATTCGGTCTGACTCGGTACAAGCGAAACAATTCGCTTGGGCGATTCGCTAAGCCGAAGCGTTCTGAGAAGTTGATCCTGTAAAGTAATCACGAAATCCATGGTAGAGAACTATGACATCACCGCTTCCATTTGCTGCTGTAGCGCTTCAGCTTTACGAGCTGCTGCTTGCGCAAAATCAGCATCTTTGGAAGCATAGATAATTCCTCTGGAAGAATTGATAAGGAGTCCGATGTTGTCGGTCATTCCGTATTTGCACACCTCTTCCAAGCTTCCGCCTTGAGCGCCAACACCAGGTACTAATAGAAAACTCTCTGGGATGATCTCACGAATCTCGCCTAGAAATTCGGCTTTGGTGGCTCCTACAACGTACATGAGGTTTTGGCTGTTCTTCCAAGTAGTAGACGTTCTTAACACTTGTTTGTATAAAGCAATCTCTTCTACTTTCTTCGTCTGAAAATCAAACGCTCCTTGATTTGAGGTCAGTGCCAATAAAATGGCGTGTCTGTTTTCAAATTCCAAGAATGGCTCTACAGAATCCTTTCCCATATAAGGCGCCACAGTCACAGAATCAAAGTTTAGATCTTCGAAGAATGCTTTGGCATACATGGTAGAGGTATTACCAATATCTCCACGCTTTGCGTCGGCTATGGTAAAAATCTCTGGATGCTTCTCGTTTATGTATTCGATGGTTCGGGCTAGCGACCTCCAGCCTTTGAGTCCGTAAGCTTCATAAAAGGCAGTGTTTGGCTTGTAAGCCACTGCCAAATGATGCGTCGTATCAATGATGGCCTTATTGAATTCGAAGATAGGGTCTTCGGTTTCCAGCAAATGTTGCGGAATCTTATTAAGGTCAACATCAAGGCCGATGCATAGAAAAGATTTCTTTTTTCGGATTTGCTCAACGAGCTTTTCTGTAGTCATTAGTTGTTAGTTGTTAGTTCTTGGCAAACCTAATTTCCTTATAAAAAGATTCCCGCTTTTGCGGGAATTGGTATTAAATCAGCTCACTAGCTTCTTTTAGTTTCTCTGTGTTTTCTGCCAACATCAGTTCGTCGATGATTTTTTGAATATCTCCGTTTATGATGTTCTGCAGATCGTATAAGGTGAGTCCGATGCGGTGATCGGTCACACGTCCTTGCGGATAATTATAGGTACGAATCTTCGCGCTTCGGTCTCCTGAGCTCACCATACTCTTACGCTTTTCAGAATCGGCTGCCTGCTTCTTAGCGAGCTCTCTTTCATACAATCGCGAACGCAATACCTTAATCGCTTTTTCTAAGTTCTTGTGCTGCGACTTTTCATCCTGACAGCTTACGATCAAACCGGTAGGTTCGTGGTGTAGCTTAATCGCCGAATAGGTCGTGTTTACCGACTGTCCTCCAGGCCCTGTTGATGTGGTACGCTCGATACGCACATCAGACATGTTTAGCTCAACATCAAACTCCTCAGCTTCCGGAAGTACGATTACGGTAGCCGCCGATGTATGTACGCGACCTTGTGTTTCTGTCTGTGGTACGCGTTGCACACGGTGTACACCTGCTTCAAACTTCAAGGTTCCGTAGACATCTTCTCCATTGACTTCGAAAATGATCTCTTTAAATCCGCCTGCAGTTCCTTCATTAAAGTCAACGACGTTTACTTTCCACCCTTTGCCTTCACAGTATTTGGTGTACATACGTTGCAAATCTCCAGCAAAGATACTGGCTTCATCACCTCCCGTTCCTGCGCGGATTTCCATCACAACATTCTTCGCATCTTCAGGATCTTTCGGAATCAACATGAATTTGATCTCTTCCTCCAATGGCGGCAATTCTTCTTTGGCCTCTTCTAACTGCATCTTGGCCATCTCAACCATTTCAGCATCGCTACCGTCGGCGATGATCTCTTCGGCTTCGGCAATATTATCGACGAGCGTTTTGTATACTTCACGCTTGTCAACAAGTTCTTTTAGGTCTTTATATTCTCTGTTAAGCTGCACATATCGCTTTTGATCGGCAATAATGTCAGGTTGTATGATAAGGTCCGAAACCTCATCAAAACGCTGCTTAACTATATTTAATTTATCTAACATCTACGCTCAATTTTCCGAAGGCCAAATTTACGATTTTAATTTGAGATTTAAATACTGTAAGGTTGTGGTTTCAGCGTTTACTAATTTCAATAGTTATATGGAAGTCTTAGTATCTTTACGCTGTGAATAAAATCTCAAAAATCGCATTGGGCGGTGGGTGCCATTGGTGTACAGAAGCCGTGTTTCAATCGCTCATGGGCGTTGCAAAAGTAGAGCAAGGCTGGGTAGCATCAACAGATGAAAATGACACTTTTTCTGAAGCCGTCATCGTTCATTTTGACACCAATAGCATCAACTTGTTCGAGCTTATTCAAATTCATCTTTATACCCACAAGAGTACCAGCGACCACAGCATGCGTTCTAAATATCGTTCGGCGGTATATTATTTTGATGAAGCTCAGAAGCTACAAATTGCAAAGTATTTAGATACTTTACAATTAGAATTCGAAAAGAAATTGGTCACAGAAATACTGCCTTTTGACAGGTTCAAACCCTCTAGAGAACAAATCACCAATTATTATTACAACAACCCGAACAAACCTTTTTGCGAGACCTATATCGCACCGAAATTAAAGTTGTTGTTGGAGAAGTTTGGGGACAAGGCGAACATCGAAAAAATAAATCCCAACAAAAGGTTAAACTCCTTATGATATTGTAAAAAAATACTACTTTCATCTTATGATGACTTGGAAGCGTATTTTCGTTTTGTACAAACAGCTCTTTCTTCCGACTGGCCTGTTTGCTGTTCTGTTACTTTCATTTGCAGCATCCATTAGTGATATAAACGAATCAATCTATACGCTTGGAAAGGCCTTTCTATGGTTAAAACTGGGGTTTTATGGTTTCTATTTATTATACCAAAAACTATCCCCGAGATCAGCAGCCTTTTTATTCTATAAAAATCTTGGAATCAGCGAATTCTCACTTTTTTCGAGAATGATATTACTCGATTGCCTCTTGATTGTAAGTCTAACCATCATTATATCTTTTGCGTTTTGATATTCGAAATTGATAACATAGAGTTGAACTATTCTGAAACAAGAATACTAAATGGCATCTACCTAAAGTTGGAAACAGGAACGGTCACGGGTATTTTAGGACGTAACGGTTGTGGAAAAAGTAGTTTACTTCAGATCATTTTCGGCTCGCTTAGTCCAAAGTACAAATTGATCAAAATCGATGGTATTAGACAATCTAGTCCTCTTTATAAGAAAGATATTGCCAAGCTGCTGCCTCAAGAAACATGGCTTCCGCACCACCTTACGGTTATAAAGATCTTTGAGCTTTTTCGAGTTTCTTGGTCTTCATTTATAGCGTCATTCGCAATGTTTGAAAAGCAGTCAAATATAAAATTTGGTAACCTGTCTGGAGGAGAACAACGAGTGATCGAAACCTACTTGATCTTAAAATCGAAAGCAAAACTGGTACTGCTCGACGAGCCCTTTTCTCAAATCGCTCCTATTTATGTGAATCTTTTTAAGGAAGTCATTGTCCAAGAGAAAAAGGACAAAGCCATTCTCATTACTGATCATATGTACGAACATATCCTATCATGTTCTGACTCGCTCTACCTTTTGAAGAACGGCTGTACCAAACTAATTGAAAACATAAGTGAATTAGAGGACTATCAATATTTAAGAGAAGGTAGTCTTTCTAAAAATTGATCTTCAACTGAATATTCGTTCGCCAAAATTTTTATCGTATTTTGGTAACATGCAAAACACCCAACTAAAGAAAATCGGATTGTTCTTAGGCCCAACGGCCTTTTTTTTGGTGCTATTCTTTTTTCATCCAGAAGGACTCAGCAAAGAGGCCAATGCTGTGTTGGCCACTACCCTTTGGGTTGCCATTTGGTGGATCTTGGAAGTGTTGCCGATAGCGATGACCTCATTGTTGCCTATTATTCTATTTCCGTTGTCGGGTGCTATGAAACTCAGCGCTACCACAGCTTCTTTCGGACATAAATATGTATTTCTCTATATCGGCGGATTTATTCTTGCTATCGCCATCGAACGATGGAATCTTCATAAACGTATTGCGTTATCCATTATCAATTTGATAGGCACAAGCGTAAGCCGAATCATTTTGGGTTTTATGGTCGCTACGGCCTTTTTAAGTATGTGGATCTCTAACACGGCCACAGCGGTTATGATGCTTCCAATCGGTATGGCAATCATCTCTCAATTGAAAGATAACCCGGCTACGATTGAAGATGAAAATAAAATCTTTGGAAAAGCACTTATGCTAGCTATTGCTTACAGCGCTTCTATCGGCGGGATGGCCACTTTGATCGGGACGCCTCCAAATATCATTTTAGCGGGAATCGTTGAGGAATCCTACGGCGTTGAGCTTACTTTTTCGAAATGGATCATATTTGGTCTTCCTATATCTCTCTTACTCCTTTTTATCTGCTGGCGTTATTTGGTGACGGTTGCCTTTACCTTTAAGCAAAAGGAATTTCCGGGCGGAAGAGCTGAAATCAAAAAACAATTGTCTGCCCTCGGAAAGATCTCGTACGAAGAAAAATGGGTGTTGGGCGTTTTTGCATTCACCGCATTTGCTTGGATCTCACGATCTTTCCTGTTACAAAAACTAATGCCAAATATCGATGATACCATCATCGCTCTGATTGCTGCTTTTGTCCTGTTTTTACTTCCGACCAAGCAGAAAAACAAACGCTTGATGACCTGGAAGGCTGCCGTAAAACTACCATGGGGGATCTTGCTGCTTTTTGGTGGCGGACTGGCCCTAGCTGAAGGTTTCAGAACGTCGGGTCTCGCTGAATGGATCGGGCAACAGATCACATTGATCGAAGGTGTGTCACTGATCGTTTTATTGCTGATATTGGTCGCCGCTGTGAACTTCTTGACCGAAATCACTTCCAACTTAGCGACAACTGCTATGTTGCTCCCTGTGTTGGTTCCTGTGGCGCTGGTGATGGACGTTCATCCTTTTTTACTGATGGTCGGAGCTACCCTTGCTGCTTCTTGTGCCTTTATGCTTCCCGTAGCAACGCCACCTAACGCAATTGTTTTTGGTGCTGGTTACTTGAAGATTCCTGATATGGTGCGTGCTGGGATTTGGATGAATATCATTTCAATCTTGATCATTGTGCTGATCACGTACTTCGCTTTGCCGGTTATATGGGACTTCATTCCGAATGTGTTTCCTGAAGCCTTAAAATAGTCTTTGGTCGTTAGTCTTTAGTAAATTGTTGTGAAAGAAAGAATTTGTTTCTAGTTTCAGGATTATGTAGCCACTAATTCACCAATACTTTTTTTGTTTATCTGTTGAGGCGTTCATTCGTTTAGCTTTGGCCCAAATTTCCCTTGAGCGAATCAACGATTACACAAATCAACATCTAAACTCAATAAACAAACGTTCCGTATTCGCTTTTGATCGTTAGTTTTTTGCCATCGGAAGCTTCCACCCTTCCTACGATCTGGGCATCAACATTGAAGGATTTCGAAATCGCAATCAAGTCTTCGGCTATTTCTTCGGAAACATATAGCTCCATTCGGTGGCCCATGTTGAATACCTGATACATTTCTTTCCAATCGGTATTCGATTGTTCTTGAATTAGTTTGAAGAGTGGTGGCACTTCGAACATATTATCTTTAATGACATGAACGTCATCCACAAAATGAAGGATCTTCGTTTGTGCGCCACCGCTACAGTGTACCATTCCGTGGATGGTCTCTGAAGTATATTTGGCCAATATCGCTTTAATGATCGGTGCGTAGGTACGCGTTGGTGATAACACCAGTTTTCCTGCATCTAAAGGTGCGTTTTCTACTGAATCTGTGAGCTTCGTGTTTCCAGAATACACAAGGTCTGAAGGTACGTCATGGTCAAAGCTCTCAGGGTATTTGGCTGCCAGATAGTTGTGAAAGACATCATGACGCGCAGAGGTTAGTCCGTTGCTTCCCATACCGCCATTGTATTCCTTTTCGTAAGAGGCTTGTCCAAAAGAAGCCAATCCAACGATTACATCGCCTGCTTTGATATTGGCATTGTCGACTACATCGCTACGCTTCATACGAGCGGTCACCGTACTGTCAACTATGATGGTTCGAACCAAATCACCCACATCGGCGGTCTCCCCTCCTGTTGAATGGATGGTCACTCCAAATTCTTTAAGCTCTTGGATCAGTTCTTCGGTACCATTGATAATGGCAGAGATCACCTCGCCAGGAATTAGGTTTTTATTTCTTCCGATGGTGGAAGAAAGCATGATATTGTCAGTGGCTCCAACACATAAAAGATCGTCAATATTCATGATGAGGGCGTCTTGTGCGATTCCCTTCCAAACGGAAACATCGCCCGTTTCTTTCCAATACATATAGGCCAGCGAAGATTTGGTGCCTGCACCGTCAGCATGCATGATCAAACAGTGGTCTTTATCGTTGGTCAAATAATCGGGAACGATCTTGCAGAATGCCTTCGGAAAAAGTCCTTTATCGATGTTCTTTATCGCGTTGTGAACGTCTTCTTTGCTTGCCGAAACGCCACGTTGGCTATATCGTTTGCTAACTTCTGAACTCATAGTGTTGTGTTGAGGTGCAAAAGTAAGTTTTTTTGTTGTGAATTCCTGCGAAGGTAGAAATCTTGTTTTGCCATGAATTCACTAACATTTTATGCAAATTTGAAGACAAACCCTCCGACAGCACTATGTGCTGCCACCTCCCTTCAACTGAAGGGAGGAGCTTAATTCTAGAAACCAAGGACTTACCAACGACCAACGACTAATGACCAAAATAGCGTTAGCGGTTGCAGTGATAGCTTTTGCAAACTTTAATTTGTGGTTTGCAAAACTACAAGCGGAAAACGCGCCGTGAAGTAGCGCGAAGCACACTTCACGGAACGCCCAAATACTTTTATAGAAACTATTGCAGGACGCAAAAAGATTCCTGCCTTCGCAGGAATAAAAAAAAGAGCATCCCGAAAACGGAATGCTCTTATAGAGAAATTTTGGTTGGAACTATTCCCAGTCTGGCATGGTTGCCGCCGGAAATGTTTCTGCTCTGGAGTTTTGGTCTCCAATGGTTGCTATAAAGATCTTATGTTCTGAAAGGCCATCATTTGAGGTGTTCACAAAAATCACTTGGGCTTCGTTTGGTGAAAAACGTGCTTCGAGATCATTCGTCCCTGGAAGTTTTCCGAGGGAGGCATCTGAAGCTGTTGATGTTCCGAAATCGTACACAAACATCTTGGTATCTAACTGGCGGTAATCTGGGCTCTCAAATCCTGAAACGTCATAGGTATACAGTAACCTTTGATTGTTTACCGAAAGGTTTACGTTGCCTGCGGCTCCTGTAACACCAGATAAAACCGTTGTTTGAATGGTTCCGGCCATATTGATCGTGTAGATGGAAATATTATATCCGTTGGCATTATTGGTCTTCAAGGCGATCAGGGTGCCATCGTTGCTCCAATCACATTCGGTGATGAAGCTTCCGTCGGCAGTTTCATAGATCATTTGGAGTCCGCTGCCGTCAGCATTTATGGTGTACAATCTGTCAAAATTTGCGTACAGTAGTTGGCTGCCGTTGCCTGACCACGAGAATTTTACCTCATCGAGGTCAAAACCGTTCACCGAAACTGTGTTGGTCACCTTGAATACGTCAGAACCATCAGGATTCATCGTATACAAATGTGTTTCGGCGCCATCCGTACGCAGAAATGCGATCTTATCAGCTACTACGCTCTTTCTAGGTCTCCAGCTATTGTTAGAAGAAGAGGTGAGTTGAATTTCATTGCCGTCTTCATCGGACGAATAGATCACATTGTTTCCTCCCACTTTCTTCACATATAGAAAACGATTGTTCGGAAAGTCTAAGGTTTCAAAAGTGAACACTTCACTTTGCGACGGACTATTAATTCCGTCGGAAGCTGAGACCTGCCAAAAGTATTTGTACCCAAACGAAAGGCCAGAAACCGTTAAAGTCGTATCGGTCAAATTTTCAAAGGCCAGTACGTCTGAGTTTTGGTCATTCAATATTTCAACTTCGTATGTAAGCGTATCATCATCAGGATCAGAACCAGACCACTCTAAAAGCACCTCAACACCTAAATCTGTTGCGTTGTTGACTGGTGTGATCAGTACAGGCGCATCTGGTGGACGGTTATTTGCTGTTTCGGGTTGCATTTCAAAAATGACATTCACCGTACCATTTACGGTCACTGTGATTCCTTCAAAATTATCCAACAGCCCTTCTTTTTCGGCTTGTACCGAATAATCTCCTTCACGTACATCATTGATAGTGAAGTCTCCGTTTTCATCTGAAAACACGGTGCTCGAACTTGGGTTCGTCGACACTTTCACATTTTCGATGGGTTCGTTATCTCCCAGTGTTACCACTTTACCGGTAATCTTTCCGGTAGGGAATTGCTCTAAGGTATCTTCGCTACAACCATTTAAAGTGATGACTAAAATGGCCAAGAATGCGGTTTTAACTAATTTGCTCATCGTATTATACTTTACTTAATTGGTTGTTTCGTTTTTATCTTGTCTTTTTTGTGCTTTGCGCTGCCTGCGCTCTTCTTTACGTTGCTCTTTGGCTTCGCGCTTAAGCTCTCGCTGTTGTTGACGTTCTAGCTTTCGTTCTTCATTTTCGGCCGAGTATGGTTTGGTCAGATAGATATTTACCCCAGCACCAACACGCCAGTAGAAATCATCTCGTTTTCCGTTGGCAACTCCGTCTAATTCGTCGCTAAAGGTCATGTTGTATTCACCAAATAGTTTTATACCAATGCCATCACTGACCAAGTATTCCATCCCTGCTCCGTATTGCAACTTGGGCGTAGCATCTTCGAGTCCGTTGGCGAAGTTGACGCCTCCACCTGCAAATGCGAATGGTGTAAGTTTGTCATACGGTAACACATTGTATTCGGCGTTGACATCAAAGGATAGAAAGCCTTCGTTGAGTACATCTTTGTTGGCAAGCACAAACTTGTTGAAGGAGGCTCCGATATTAAAGAAGGGATTGATGTAATGCTTATAACCAGCCCTGAAATTATGTTCTATTTGCGGGCTAGGATAATCTCCATCAATGATGGCTCCTCCTGCAGCAAGTTCGATTACGTCTTTACCACGTCTTTCAATCAGGTATCGATTGTACAACTGGGTGGCATCGGCCTCTTGTTCTTCGAGATTATAGTTCTCGATGATGGCCTGTACTTCTTGTGGTTCGGTCTTTGCGGTCCATAACTTATCTTCAAGACCTTCGATGATAAGGGATTCTACGGCCTTTTCAATCGCTTCGGTCACGGCCAATTGCACGGGTTCATTCTTTGTGAATCCGGTTTCGGCCTCTAACAGACGCTTGAATTTCACATATCTGAAAAAGTTGGCATCGATGGCTTGAGATAAAATGGTTTTGGATACATACACCGTCTTCAGGATTTTTCCGCTTGAGGTAGAAACGGCTCTTAGATAGATGGTGATCCTGTCTTGTCTGTACTGCGTTGACCCGCCTACACCAAAGTACCGAGCTCCAACACCTCCTGTGATGATATTGGAGTCGTACGAAACAATTCCGCCTTCTAACAAAATACCAGCGTACAGTAACGGAGGTAATTGTGGTTCGTTTGGATTGCTTGTTTTTCGATACTCTTGACGTGTTGATCGAATGATGTTTCGCTCATTCAACAGGTTGCTAAGATTCTCTCGTTCGATAGGGACGAACCATTGAGAATCTTCAAGTGCTTTTACAAGGATGGTGGTGGCCCCCTGAGTAACAGCTGTACTGAACGTACTACCGTTTTCGCTGGGTTTGTATTGCCCGGTCTGGTCCCTAAACTTGTATACCCCAACTACCACGGGCTCCACAGGTTCGGGCAGTTCCCTAAGCCTCTTGCCCACCTCGGTGGCCTCCCCGATCCTTGCTTTCTCTACTTGATATGGTTGATTAAAATAGGAGCCACAACTGGATAAAACCAGCGCATAGATCGCCCCTATAAGTATATTTCTTATCGCTTTCATATGTCCTTATTTGAAATTAAGCATTTGGGACGATCACTTGGGTCTGATCGCCTGTATTGGTATCTAAAATGTTGATGACAAGCCCTTCATTGGAGGGGAAAATCTCGATGAAGAGTGAACCAAAACTGAAGGTACCTTCGGTGAGGCCTTCGGTTCCAAATTGCTCATTGAAAAGTGTTCTGGAGATCTGATTTAACAGCTGACTGTTTAGATTCTCTGTGAAGCGCTCGATGTCTGATTGGTCATCCTGATTCCGAGCGTTGGGATCTGTGAAGGTATTCTGCGATTCGGCAGAACTCAGTAGCCATTGATAGTTAAAGGTGTCTCCACCAAAGGCAGGATTTTTGGGTCGATAGACCAGATCCTGCGCTTGCAACGCCGATGCGACGAAGCAAAAAACAAGGAATGTTAGTAAATACTTCATAATTGTGGTAGTTGAATTTAATGGTTGCAGCGCTGCTCTCAGTACTGCGTTATATATGATCGTTGTTTTTTCAGATCTTGGAAGTACTTATATACCAATCGAATCGATTGTGTTGACATCTGTTCGATATACTCATAGTCGGGTCTTGTGATAAACTGCGCTATGAGGTTATCATCGATCTTGACCTCCATGATCGTACTTCGTGCCAGGCTAAACTTTTCTATAATTGTCACCACCTTCTCTCCATTGATCTTATTCAGGGTGTACTTACTGTAAAACGACTCATAGAAATCACGGCCTGGTTTCGTTTTGGTCTCATCGATGACGATTCCTTTGATCTCGATGCCGTCGTTTGGTATGTTCTCTTTTTGCGCATCTGTCTGCGCATCTTCTTTCTTTTCTTCATTAATGGCGAAACGATCTTTGCCAATAATGTTCCTATCTTCATCATACACCAAAAGCAGTACTACGATTTTATCTTCTTCTTGAGAATTGATCGCCGTTGTGGCTACTTTCTTGGTTTCATTGGGTTCTAGTGTGAATCTTCCTTCTTGCGCGTTGCGCGATAGATTCTGAGTTTGCTTGTTTGTGCGAATCACCGCCAGTGAGTACGATAAGCTTTTATAGACATCTGTTGTATTAGAGGCCTTGGCTTCAACGTTCAAAATGTCATCCAACTGCTCGATCTCGAGCTTGGCAACGACTTCTTTGTTCGTGAACTGGGCTATCCCCAATTGAGCGAAAAGAATGCATATGATAGGCAGCACTCCTTTCTGTATATGCTTAAAAAATTTCATCACACTTTGGTGGGCGATCTAGAAGCTTCGAATGATCAGGGTTCTTGAGGTTCCCTGCATTGTAAACTTCAAATTTTCGGTCAACGAATTGGTGCCAAATTTTTCGAACGTCAAATTGCTTCCATTCTGAATCAAATCGAGGCTCGTGGCATTAAGGCTGTTTAATGAGAAGTCAATGACCTTGTTGTTATCGCCATTCTGAACAATGTTCTTTACAACTTCTGGAGCCTTTTCGTCAATCACGATGATGTTGCTATTGCCTGCTTGGGTAAGTCTAAGTGAGGAGGTATTGAGGTTGGTGTCTATTCTTGTATTGATGACATTATCATCACCAATCTGCTGAATAAACACATTGTTGTTTAGTAAGGAGGTCGACTGTTGTTGAACTGACTGGCTACCAAAAACTTGTGCCTGAAGCGCTGTATTACTCTGCAACAGGTCAGAAACCTGTACGTCATCTGCGCTTACTTGTCCAGTTACATTTTGAGCCATTCCTTGGATACAAAAACATAATAACGCTATGAATGCTATGTACGATCTGCTGTTCATTGTGTCTTTGTTTAAAGTTGAAAAAAGGGGAGAAAGTTTCTCCCCCTCCTTCTTCAAGTTAGTGATTTTTAACCAATTAACGATTATGGTTGTGGTAAATCTTGCTGAGTTACAGTGGCTGCATTACCGAATCCTACTTGTAGCACATTGCTAAAGTGGTTCATTCCGTTTTGCGTGATCATCGTAGTGTTGTCAACTCCTAATTGAGTGTCAATAGCGATGTTAGCCATTCCTGTTTGCTTGATGCTGCTAGAGTTGTCATACCCATCTTGGTAAGAATCTGCAACGTTCATAGAACCATCTTGGATTTGGCAAACTTCGTTACCAGCTCCATATTGTGCAGAGTATGCAGTGTTGAAGGTTCCATCTTGAGACTGGTAAGATGTGTTGTCATCTCCTCTTTGGTAAGAGAAGGCTCCGTTATCATCTCCGTTTTGCTCTTGGATAGCGTTGTTGTAGAAACCTCTTTGATCAGCTTCAGCTAGGTTGTAGTTTCCTACTTGATCTTGGTCTACAACGTTACCAACACGCTCTTGCTTAGATCTTGCAATGTTTCCAGTACCAGTTTGATCTTGGTAAGTGTCATTGTCACCTCCGAAGTATCCAAGGTTTTGTCTTGCTTCGGCTTGGTTTCCGTAACCAGTTTGTGTTTGGTAAATTTCGTTGTCATCCTCTTCGTGGTTTGCGAAAGCAGAGTTTCCGTCACCAGTTTGCGTTTGTCCAACGATTCCACCTCTTGAATCAAAAGATCCGCTTCCCTGTAGAGAAGTAGCGTTGTTCAAGTGTCCAACTTGCTTTTGGTTCAAGTAGTTGTCAGTTCCCCACTGCTCACCATAAGCGTAGTTTCCAGGCGATCCATCAGGTCCGCTGCTTTGGTCTTGAACAGAAGTGTTACGAGCTCCGATTTGAGTGATTCTCGCTTCGTTGTTGTCAAAACGTTGTTTTTGGTACGAAGAGTTCTCATCACCGATCTGGGTCGCATACGCTTCGTTGTACTCAGCGAATCCAACTCCTTGATCGATATTGGCGTAGTTCCATGTTCCACTTTGGTCTACAACTCCTAGGTTGTAATCTCCTGCTTGCTTCACTTTAGACGTGTTGTCAGCCCCAAATTGGTCTACATAAGCTTGGTTGTTAATACCGCTGAAGATGGTATTAGCACCATATTGGTCAACCTCAGAGCTGTTATCAGACCCCACTTGGTTAACGTTCGCCATGTTTAAAGTTCCGGATTGATCGACATCACTGTCGTTGCTTTGAGCAAAAGCAAAAGTAGCGCATAGAGCAAGCGCAATGCTTAGAACATAATTTCTCATAATTAAGTATTTAATTGATTAATAGCAATTCAAAAGTATGAAAAAATCAGCTTAAACCGCTACCTACGAAATACTTATAACTCTTGTAAGAAATTTGCATCAAAATCGATTAAAAGACAAAAAAAACAGATGTAGTTACATTTTTATGCAAAAAACCACCTTATTTGGTGAGGTTTTAATAGTCGTTTTTTATATAATTTTAACATTTTTTTAACAAAAATCCCGCTCAATGGCGGGATTCCTACTTTTATGTGGTTGTGTTACTTAACGAACAGAAGTTCACGGTATTTGGTTAACGGCCAGATCTCATCATCTACCAATAACTCAAGTTTATCGCAGTGGTATCGGATCTCTTCAAAGAACGGCTTTACTTTGTTGCAATATGCCTGTGCCTTGTCTCCAGCTTTTTCTAGTCTATTGGCCTTTCGGCGTTCATCGGTCATTTCGGTGACTCCTTTGTTGATATTGGCGATATGATCAGAGATCTGCTCAATGATCTCCATCTGTTCAGAAGCTACCTTTTTAAACTGCGTTCCGTAAATATCCTTGAGGCCTCTTACGTTCTCAATGAGGATGTTTTGATACTTAATTGCAGTGGGTATTACATGATTTCGAGCAATGTCTCCAAGCACACGACCTTCGATCTGTACACGGAGGGAATACTCTTCGACCTCGATCTCATGGCGTGCTTCGGCCTCTACCTTGTTCATGACGCCCATCTCTTCAAAAAGTTGTAGGGTCTTTTTGGCCACACGTACCTTTAGTGCTTCGGGCGTTGTCTTATTGTTGCTTAGCTTTCTTTTCTTCGCTTCCTTTTCCCAAGCTTCGCTATACCCATCTCCTTCAAACAAGATGCTCTTTGACGCTTTGATGTACTCGCGAAGCACGTTAAATATGGCTTCATCCTTTTTGAGCTTCTTCTTATCAATAAGCTCATCTACTTCTTTCTTGAACTCCGTCAGCTGCTTGGCTATGATTGTATTGAGCACAGTCATTGGATTGGCACAATTGGCCTTCGACCCCACTGCTCGCATTTCGAACTTGTTTCCTGTAAACGCAAAAGGAGAAGTACGGTTTCGATCTGTGTTGTCCAATAATATCTCCGGAATCTTTCCTACTACATTTAACTTTAAGTCTGTTTTTTCTTGCGGTGATAACTTTCCTGTAGAAACGCCTTCTAATTCATGTAATACATTGGTAAGTTGCTCTCCGATAAAAACTGAAATGATCGCCGGAGGCGCCTCGTTAGCACCTAAGCGATGATCATTGCTGGCACTGGCAAACGAAGCACGTACTAATTCTTCATAGTCATTTACGGCTTTTATAGTATTAATGAAGAAGGTCAAGAATTGAAGGTTGCTCATTGGAGTCTTTCCAGGGCTCAATAGATTCACTCCGGTATTGGTACTCAACGACCAGTTGTTATGCTTACCCGAACCATTGATTCCTGCAAACGGCTTTTCGTGGAACAACACTTTAAAGTTGTGTCTCGCCGCTACTTTTTCCATAACATCCATCAACAATGAGTTATGGTCGACTGCCAAGTTCGCTTCTTCAAAAATAGGTGCCAACTCAAACTGGTTGGGCGCTACTTCGTTATGTCTCGTTTTTACAGGAATGCCAAGCAGCATGCATTCTTTCTCTAGACTTCTCATATAGGAAAGTACACGTGCAGGAATAGATCCAAAGTAATGATCGTCTAACTGTTGTCCCTTTGCCGGAGAATGCCCTAAAAGGGTGCGCCCTGCCAACACAAGATCCGGACGAGACATTGCCAAGGCCGAATCGATCAAGAAATATTCTTGTTCCCACCCTAGTGTCGCGTTCACCTTGCTCACGTTCTTATCAAAATATTTTGCCACTCCGGTCGCAGCCGTATCAACTGCCTGAAGCGCTCTCAATAAAGGTGTCTTATAATCCAAGGCTTCGCCCGTGTAGGCAACAAATACTGTTGGAATACAAAGCGTTGTACCATATATAAAAGCAGGAGAAGAAGGATCCCATGCTGTGTAACCACGTGCTTCAAAGGTATTACGAATTCCTCCGTTAGGAAAACTAGAGGCATCCGGCTCTTGTTGTACCAACTGTCCGCCACCAAACTTCTCGATAGCTTGCCCGTTACCTATTGTTTCGAAAAAAGCATCGTGCTTTTCTGCAGTAGCTCCTGTCAAAGGCTGAAACCAGTGCGTGTAGTGCGTCACATTTTTCGACAAGGCCCAATCTTTCATGGCCGCGGCAATCTGATCCGCTACGCGTCGATCGATCTTGGTTCCCTTTTCGATGGCGTCCATCACACTGTTGTATGCATCTTTGGTGAGGCTTTGACGCATCGTATTCTCGTCAAATACATTTTCACCATAGATGGCAGACCGCCTTCCGTTTTCTTCAACGGCTATTGGTTTTCTATTAAATGTCTCTTGTAATGCTTGAAATCGTAATGTTGACATACTCCTATTTTTTAAGACTATTGCAAATATAGGACTATTTAGGGCTAAAAAATGAAAATTTGGTGATGACCCCCTAAAAAAATTAGGGTGTTGATAAAAATTAATAACTTCAAAGAACATCACCCCCTATTTTTGTGGTGTTGTATTGAAATAGATCTATATTTGTCCGGGATTTATAAAAACTTTAAATACATCAGATTATGAGTAAGGCTAAGCTAGAGTACATTTGGTTAGACGGCTACAAGCCCACAGCCAACTTGAGAAGCAAAACAAAGGTCGAAGACGATTTTAGCGGAAAACTAGAAGATTGTCCAACGTGGTCATTTGACGGAAGCTCAACAAGACAGGCTGAAGGTAATTCTTCTGACTGCTTGTTAAAGCCAGTTGCTATCTACCCAGATCCAGCGAGACAAAACGGGTATTTAGTAATGTGTGAAGTGTTAAACGCAGACGGAACAGCGCATGAATCAAATTCACGTGCTACCATCGATGACGCTGACAACGATTTCTGGTTTGGCTTCGAGCAAGAATACTTTATTATGGATGCGCACACTCAACTACCTTTAGGATTCCCTGTAGGTGGATATCCTGGACCTCAAGGATTGTACTATTGTTCAGTTGGTGGAAGAAACACACACGGACGTGAGCTTGTTGAGCGTCACGCCGATCTTTGTATCGAAGCTGGATTGAACTTCGAAGGTATCAATCAAGAGGTTGCTTGCGGACAATGGGAGTTCCAATTGTTTGCTAAAGGTGCCAAGAAGGCCGGTGATGAGATCTGGGTTGCCAGATACTTGCTAGATAGACTTACCGAAGATTACGGATACTATATTGAATATCACCCAAAACCTGTAAAAGGTGATTGGAACGGTTCAGGTATGCACGCTAACTTCTCTAACACTACTTTGAGAACTTGTGGCTCTAAAGAAGTATATGAGAAAATCTGTGAAGCGTTTAGACCTGTTGCCAAAGAGCATATCGCAGTATACGGAGAGTTCAACGACCAACGTCTTACTGGGCTTCACGAAACTGCTTCGATCAACGACTTTAGCTACGGCGTTTCTGACCGTGGTGCTTCAATCCGTATTCCTATTCTAACTGTAGAAAAAGGTTGGAAAGGTTGGTTAGAAGATAGAAGACCTGCTTCTAACGGTGATCCATACAAAATCGCAGCACGTATCATCAAGACCGTTAAGTCTGTTGAAGTTGCTGTAGAAGCATAGTTATATAATTATTAATGTTGACGTGAAAGGCGTCTGATCCGGAGGGATTAGACGCCTTTCTATTTTATCAAGTATTTCGTAAACGAACCTAGGTGACCGTTATATAGATAAAGAATGCATAGGCCGCTAAAAGTGCGATGCCATCGCGCCATCCCAAACGAAGTCCTTTTGGAATGAACACCAGTGGAAAGACAGCGAACGAAATCGCCAACATCCAGAAGATGTCGCTGGTAAGCAATCCTTGATCCTGTACTGTAACATTGGTAATCATTGATGTGATCCCCAAAACGGCCAATATGTTGAAGATGTTAGACCCGATCAAATTCCCTAATGAGATTGCCTTCTCTTTCTTCATTACTGCAATGATAGATGCTGCCAACTCAGGAATACTGGTTCCTATCGAAACTACGGTGATACCTATCACACGCTCACTGACGCCAAAGCTTTCCGCCATACCGACAGCTCCTTTGATCAAAAGTTCAGAGCCGCCCCAAAGACCAACACCACCAATTACCAAAAACAATACGATCTTGTATAATGGTATGAGTTCATCATCTTCTGGCATCTCGTCGACAACCGCTGGCTTTTGAAAACGCAACAAATAAATCAAAAAGGCCACGAGCAACCCGAATAAAATGATTCCCTCATAGCGTACAAGTTGTCCGTCAAAGGCGATGAAGACATAAAGCAAGCCAGACGCCAGCATCATCATTGGCCAATCAGTTTTATAGAAGCTGCGCTCTACCTGGATCGGAGACAATATGATTGTAATGGCCAGCACAAAGGCAAGGTTGGCAATATTAGACCCTACAACATTCCCTAGGGCCAAGTCTGGAAAACCATCGAGTGCCGATTTTATACTGACGATCAATTCGGGCGCAGAGGTTGCCAATGACACTACGGTCATCCCGATGACGATCTTCGGAATATTTAATTGTAGAGAAAGTCCAACAGCAGATTTCAGTAACCAGTTCCCTCCCAATATCAACAGCACCAGCCCAACAACGATCAACAATATGTTCATGTCTTCAAAAAAGTTTCCGCGAAGATAACATATCCTACCAACAAACCGAACGCCCACTCAACTGTTAATTAAACTATAATTTTCGTTGTATAACTATTTTTATAGTTGTATAACTAAATTTTTCGTTGTATGTTTGTTTCAGATTGACGATAAAAGCACAATACCTATGCAAAAATTGACCAATAAAGAAGAAGAGATCATGAACATCCTATGGAAGCTAGAGCGCGCTTTCGTAAAGGAAGTTCTCAATGAATTCGAAAACGGAAAGCCGCATTATAACACGCTTTCGACCATCATTCGTAATTTGGAAGAAAAGGGATATGTGGCACATGAAGCCTTTGGAAAAACGCATCGCTACTACCCTATCGTAACCAAAGAGGTCTACCGCAAGCGATTTATGAATCGTGCTATTGATACTTACTTCAACAGTAGCTACAAGAACGTCGTATCTTTCTTTGCCAAGGAAGAAAAGATCAGCGTAGACGAGCTCAAAGAAATTATCAAACTTATCGAAAACAAGAAATAATGGAAGCCTTTATCATATACCTTTTAAAATCTGCCGCGGTACTAGCGATCTTCTTTTTTGGTTATCAATTATTCCTTAAAAGAGAGACCTTTTTCTCTGGTAATCGTCACTTTTTGTTAGGCGGAATATTGGCCGCACTGTTGCTGCCTTTCGTGATCTTCACCAAATACATCTATGTTGACCCACTCATTAAAGTGGTTCCGTATGCACAGGAAACCGTGTCTGGTCTGAGTCAGCCCACACAAATTGCGGAAACATTCACAAGTCAACCGATCATTTCAGACCCTTCATTTACCATAGATTGGTGGCAAGTGGGGTTGTTCATATACTTGGCTGGGGTGGTCATTTTGAGCATTCGATTCTTGCTTCAGTGTGTTTCTCTTATAAAACTTTTTAACGCTCACACCTCAAAGCGAGACTCACAATACAAACATGTGATCACAAAACAAGAGCTCTCCCCGTTTTCGTTTTTCAACTATATCATATACAACCCATCATTATATACCGAAGAAGAACTTAAGACAATCTTAGAGCATGAGAAAGTACATTGCAAGCAATGGCACTCGATCGATATCATTATTGCCGAATTGGCCTTCATCTTTCAATGGATCAACCCGGTAGCTTGGTTTTACAAAAAATCAATTCAGCAAAACCTAGAGTTTATCGCCGATAATCAGGCCGTACAAGGCATCGATTCGTCAAAACAATATCAACACACCTTATTAAAGGTTTCATTGCAGCCATACTGCACATCAATCACAAATAATTTTTTCAATTCATTAATCAAAAAACGAATAGTTATGTTAAATCAAAAAGCCTCCAAAAGAAGGCACTTATGGAAATTTGGGATTGTGCTTCCGGCACTGGCACTCTTCCTATTTAGTTTCAACGTAAACGAAGTGTATAAAGTAAATGAGATCAAGTCATTCACCATAGATGGTACTACCACAAACGTTGAACTCAATGATATCGAACAATACTTCAACGAGCGCATCGACGGTTTTGAATTAAAACTCACAGACCGAAAGCGAAATACCGAAGGTAAGCTCACAGACCTTTCTGTAGCTACCAAGTTCGCAGGTCACGAATTGTTTGACAAAAACTTCACCTTTAAAGGCAATCAAACAAAAGTAATACCTGCCATGAACCTTTGGTTCAATGAGGACACCATGCAGTTTTATGCTGATGATCTGGATGGTGGCGACAGTTTTCGGGTAGATAATGCCATGGTGTATGTTGATGTAAAGGAAGAGGCTCCGATTCAGGACATCACTCCAGAAGTTCCGGATACGCCTGAAACTCATGAATCGCACGAAACGCATGAGACGCTTGAAACAACTGAAGCACCAGAAGCACCAGAAACGCCCGAAACAAAAAGCGAGGCTGAGCAAGTTCCGACGTTCAAGAGTCCAATCAGTCCGTCAAAGCTAAAAAAAGTAAGCTCAACCTTCGGTAGGCTCAAAGACCCTAAAGGAAGCGGAGAGAAGTTTCACAATGGCGTTGATTTTGTTGCTCCGAAAGGCACTGCCGTTATGGCTTCGGCTTCGGGCAAGGTTGTTCAGGCCGAAATGAATGGTAAATATGGAAATTCGGTCCAGATCCTTCACAAGAATGGATATTCGACCCATTACAATCATTTAAAGGATTATGTTGTTAAAGAAGGTGATATGGTAACATCACGCGATCTGATTGGCCATGTTGGAAATACCGGATTGGCCAACGGACCGCATCTTCACTTCGAGATCCGCAAGGATGATGAGCCGTTGGATCCAATGAAATATCTTCAAGCTAATACCCTTAAAGTGACCAAGACGTCTTTTGACAACGGAGTGGTCGCTGGTAATATCGAAGTGATCATCGACAAGAACACTTCCGAAGAAAAATTAAAAGACATACAGCGTGAGCTAAAGAAGAAGGATGTTTCGTTTAGCTACTCAAAGCTTGCTTACAATGACAATGACGAAATCATCAGAATCTCGATCGAGGTCAAAGTAAAACGTGATGGAAATACCACCACCAACAAATCGACAATCGATGGCGACGGACAACCTATCGAGACGATTTACATTCGTTTTGACGAAGAGGCCAATTTTTTAAGTATCAACTCGGGAGGGCAACCACATTCTCACTACAACTACAGCGGTAGTGCAAGTGGCCAGGGTAGCAACTCCTATTATAAGGTGAAAGGCAAGGTTCATGCCCAATCTGGTCATGACGATGGTGACGTTCATTCGATCGAGATCATTAAAGCCGATGGTGAGGAAAAGATCATGGTAAACGGAAAAGTGGTGACCCGTGACGAATTAAAGAAGATGGATGTACACGTTGTGGAGACTCAGGATGAAAACGGCCAAAACGTGATTCGAATCAAAGAGACCAAAGACGGGCATCATATAAAGGCGGAAGGGCAATCTTCAACTTTTAAAATTAGCGTGGATGATGACGACTATCAACAAGGCAGAATCTATATTCACTCTAGTGACGATGACGAAGGACTTCAAATTGAAACTGGTGGAGAAAAACCATTGATCATTATCGACGGAAAAGAGGTTCCATATAAGAAGCTAAAAAAGCTAGACACAAACAAGATCGAATCTATCAACGTACTAAAAGGTGCTTCGGCCAAAAAACTGTACGGCAAAAAAGGTGAAAATGGCGTCTTAGTTATTACAACAAAAAAGGACAAGTAAACGATGATCTAAAAGTTACAAAAACTTACAAAAAAGTAGTCCTTAAAAACACCGTGATTTCGATCCCGGTGTTTTTTTTGTTCCCGAAAATCGCATGAATACTGGGCATTTGGAAGTAATCCATAAATGTTGTAGCTTAAAAAAACATGCATCAATTGTAGGCTATATTTCTCGAGAATAAAACAGCTGTCTATAGAACATTCTTACAATTGGGTCAACATGGCAAAATTTTATGTTAACCTTTTAAAACCTTGTAAAAATGATCACCCTTGTGAAGTATTTAGTCGATATCATTTCAACAATTCTTGTATAACTTTTTAACCCAACCCATAACATGCTAATATTTATAGGATTCATACTTATTATCGCTGGTATTGCAGCGTTAATCATAAAACCTTTTCTTAAAGGGCAACGCTGGCTCGAATGGTTTACCACCAAGCGTAGCTTACAGCTTATCGGCGCTGGCGTATTGCTCAACATTGCCACCGGAATGTTCTTTTACGCAGAACCGGGTACTGCTTATGCAGTGCAATATCCTTGGGGAGGACAGAAAGCTGTCTTTCACCAAGGTATCAACACCAAAATGTGGGGTCGCTTGATTCCGATTCAGTTCGAAATGCCTATCAAATACGTGATTCCTAAGGAAGATAGTGATGGTAAATTAGATCTTGGAAAACAAAGCGAATACGCGAACGTAGACCAAGCAAAGTATTGGGCGTTTAGCGACGCTGTGAAGGCTAGAATTGCGACGTCTGTCGTAGTTGCCATCAACACAAACGACGAATCTCAATTTTTGTCGGTTGCCGATCGTAACAAAACCGAAAAGAACCTGATTCGTTCTAGGATCATTCCGAACATCGATCAATCGATCAAAAACACTTGTAAGTTGATGGACGCCCAAGATTATATCTCGGGGCAGGCTTCGGACTTTGATCGCTACTTTCAGGATCAACTTGAAAACGGAATGTATGTGCTTGAAGAGTATTTTGAGTACGAGACGCCAGAAATCATTGGTGACAGTACCACAGTACGTACCGTTAGAAACAAAGAGTCTAGACAAAAACGCTTTCGCATAAAGATGAAAGACGGACAACCGGTTCGTGAGCGTGGTAATTCGCTAAACACCTATGGACTCACTGTGGTCCAGGCCGTGGTCACTGAGATCGACTGGGAGCCTACTTTTGACAACCGTTTGCAATTGCAAAAGGAAGAAGTAGCACAGACCCAGTTAGAGAAGCAACAAGCAGAACGTGAGTTTTATCGTGCCCAAAAGGAGAAAGCCAAAGGTGAAGCCGAAAAGGCTGCTGAGCGCGCTCGTTTAGAGAAAGAGCAAATTCAAAAGACCATTGCCGCTGAAACTGAGGCCAAGGTGGCCGAATTCAATCTGATCAAAGAGAAGAAACAGTACGAAGTTGAACTGTTTAAGGCGAAAAGCAAAAAGGTCTCTGCTGATGCTGAAGCCTACCAAAACGCCAAGCTCGTAAGCGCCGGACTTACTCCCCAGGAACGCGCTGAGTGGGAATACAAAACTTCAGTTCATGTAGCCAGAGAGCTTAAAGATCTTCAACTCCCAGAGATCTACATTCAGGATGGCGCAAAGAATGGTGCCAAGGAAGGCAACCTATTGCAATCCCTAATCGGAGCCGAAATGGCCAAAAACATGCTTACTAAAAACAACAACTAGCCCTTGTTAAATACTCGTCGTACGACGAGTATTTTTTTGCACTATCTTTGTAGTAGAAGCTTATACCATGAAAAAACAGTTTTTTAAGGCGCTAGCGAAGCTAAACAAAGTGTTGCTTCCATCGTATACCAAAAAGCGTTTGGACCTCGCAAAAGCGTCCAAACTGCAGTTAGCGGTCATTGGATGGCGTTACTTTGTAACCACAAAAGCAATTGATTAACAAAACGCTTTAATTTTTTTGTTTTTTTGCTTTGTCGATTGTTGAAGAATGAATTATATTTGCATCCGCTTTCGCGAGATAGTTTGCGATTGTGTTGGTAGGCAAGCTGCCAAATGATATACTGGCCTCGTAGCATAACTGAATATCCGGTTCCACACGGAGAGGTGCCTTGATTACGGCACAAGAGATTGCGACAGGTCATTGAAAAAGAAAACGTTAGGATTCGTTATAAAATCCATTTACATATTGGCCTCGTAGCATAACTGAATATCCGGTTTCACACGGAGAGGTGCCTTGATTACGGCACAAGAGATTGCAACAGGTCATTGAAATAGAAAACGTTAGGATTCGTCATAAAATCCATTTACATATTGGCCTCGTAGCATAACTGAATAGTGCACTTGATTACGGCTCAAGAGGTTGCAGGTTTGAATCCTGCCGAGGTCACAAAACTAGGTTTAATAACGGCCGCGATTTTTAGAAAATTTCTAAAAGTCGCGGCCTGCCTGCATTTAGGGGGCATTCAAAAAAACGACAAGCCATGGGGTATACGCGTGAAACAGCAGTTTTTTTACCAGAGAATTTACCAGAAATCATGATCGGTAAAATTAGACTCAAAGTCCGACTAAGAAAGGACCACATCAGAAAGGACGGAAAGTGTATGGTCTACATACAGCTCTACCAGAAGAAACTAATGAGATTGAACTTGGACATCTACGTGCGCCCAAAAGACTTTGATGATGTAGAGGGCCGGGTAAGGAAGGGAGCCGAAAATTATGTGGACCATAACTTGATAATTGAGCAAAAGTTGGCCGACATCAATCGGGTGGAAGTAACATACAGGCTATCAAAGCGCATGCTTTCACTGAAGCAACTGATCTTTGAGCTTGAGAATCCAACAGCCCATCTCGATTTTATCAAGTTCTTCGAGAATGCACTTTCCAAGGAAAGAGACCGCCTTGACCCAAAGACCTATAGACAGCAGAGGTCAGTATTTACCAAATTGCGTAATTACAGGGAAAGCATCCCCTTCCACGAGATCGACCATGATTTTATACGAGATCTTCGAGCCTATATGAAGCACGAGCTCAAGAACGCACCAAATACAATTACAAGCATGATGAAGACCTTCAAAAAATTCCTGCACATAGCCAATGATCAAGGAATAATGTCAGGTATCACATACGACAAGATCAAGGTAGAGGCCTTCAAACCACGGCCGATCTTCCTAATGCCAGAAGAAGTTTCCCGGTTGGTCAAATATTCCGAAAGTGATTTTGTTAATCCTACTCACCTAGCGGTACTAAAAAGGTTCCTCTTTAGTTGTTGGACAGGTATAAGAATAAGTGACTCGCTGAGAATCAATGAGGACAACATTATCGGCGACCATTTAGTTTTGACCTCCAAGAAGACCTATAAATTACAGCGCATACCGTTGACTAGCAAGGCCAGATCGTTCCTGAACAAGCAGGACCCTTTATTCAATGGAGAATTTACTGGCGTTCATATAAATAGGATGTTAAAAGAGATTGCTAAGGTCTGCGGAATTAAGCAGAAACTGACCTTTCATGTAAGCAGACATACTTTTGCTACCAACTATTTACTTAAAGGTGGCAATGTGGTGAAATTACAACGCTTGCTTGGTCACAGTGAGATAAAACAGACAATGGTGTACGTTCATATCGTTGACGGTCTTATGGAGCAAGACATCAACAATCTTGATGACATTTAAATCCAGTCAAGAAATTCCTTTTTCGAAACACCTAACTGCCGAAGACCTTGCCTAATAATAAACTCTGGGACAGGGTCGACATGAGTTTGCACGGTTATCGGCCTATCTAGGTCACTTCTTGTCCAGTGCTCATGACCTCCTTTGGTCCTTGTGCATTTACATCCTTTATCATCGAGAAAATCCCTATAAAGTTTTAGCGGTATGTTTCGTAGATGCTTGGTAGACATTTAAATTAAACCGGAATAGCTATATCTTCCCTTGATACGCTGTAATTCTTACTATTAATAATATCACTGTACAAGGGGTTGGATGCAATCAAATCAGAATCTTTCGGTGGGGTAAACTTTGGCTTCTTATTAGAACCAAGTACTTGCCAACCAAGGTCTTTCAAGACTTTATTCAGGGTTTTCTTATTATTAGTATATCTAACAAATTCTTCAAGAGCAATTGAAAATGAATCTCTTGCCTCTTTTTCAGAATACCCGGAACCTGATAGGTCTAAGGCTGGTGAATAAATAATAAACACATCGCCTTCTTTGAACTGAACCAATGCCAGTTCGATGTGGAATTTCTTCCCCCCAAGGTCTAAATTTGCATTAAGATGTAAGCCCATTCTGTTGGTTTAGTAGGGTCAAATATAGGTAAAATACCTATTGGTCCTTGTTAAACATCTATTAAGTCCATTGAATTCAGTATTCAAACATACTGCTTCAATAATTATTCCAAAAGGGGATAATTCACCTATAAAGTCTCACTCTCAACCTCATACTCCCAGAACTCCTGCTCCACCCTTCTCTTTCTAACCTTACGGACCAGATGCTTTCTGTTGTATATGAATGTCCCCTTCTTTAAATCGATATCTCTTGTGATGTGTGTCTTGAATTTGGTCACATAATTGATGCTTCTCGTTCTAAAGTCTAGCCACCATCGATAGAAGTAATCGTAAATGTAGGACAGGTTTAATTTTGTCCCATCAACCTGGTCTGTCAATAAAGGGATATCATCTAAAGGACCATCGTATATTGCGATTGAAATTTCAAATGGTTCAGCCAGGTGTTTTGCCGTCAAAATGGATTCGTTCTCCTCGATCTCTGAGAACGCCCCTTCAACCTCAATATCTTCAACATCGGCTCGCCTATCGAAGTCCAGAGAGTAATTGAGCCCTTGGCTGTCAACTGATATCTTAGTTCCGTCTGCCAACTTGAGTTGATATATATTGTTCCTGTCATACCTGATCTTGGGGTTCTTTTCCTGGAACTCGGTGAGATCATCATATGTCATTGACCGGAGTGTTTCTTCCATGAACCCAATTGAGACAAAGCTCTCGTTGATGTCGATGTCCAAGTTGAATAGATTCTTGAATTGGTTCACGAATTCACGCACCTTCATATCCGGCACAAAATCAGCCAAAGTATAGCTTGGCGGGAACACATTCAGTCCACCCTCCCAGAATTGGAACGTGAACGAATTGAATGGCTCAATAGATATTGCGATCTGCGTCATCGATATCCTCACCCGGAGATCTTGGTATTGATTGTCCTCGTTTATGTTGATCTCGATCTCTTCATCGATGTTTATATTCTGGTTGAATCCACTTGCAGAGTAAACCGTGTCTATCTGTCCACCAGGTCTTATCAGTGCAACATCGAATGAGAACGTATTCGCAATTGAAGAGTTCATGTTTATCTTCGCCTTCAATCTATAGGTCCCCTTCAAGGTCACAGTTATAGATCTCTCGTAAACATTCCCGAAGTTGTTCTGTTCTGTTGGGTAATCAAAGCTCCATTGCTGGAATGTGGTACTATCGAAATTTTCCATGAACGCTTTAGGTTGCAGCACCATCTTTCTCAAAATGGGATGATCGATGAAATCACCGATTACCTCCTTTCCCTCATAGGCATAGATCTGCTTGAAGATGGCCATAACGAATGGAGCTGGAGCCATTACATTTCTGTTGTTGATCACATTCGGGGTCACTGAGGTGTCTATATCATTTTGAAGGTAGTTGGTGCCATCGAAATGATTAACGAAATATTGAAATGCGTCGTAGTTAACTTCCTGTTTCAACTGTTCCCTGAATATCATCGGGAAGATGTGTGTCGTCTCTGGCCATGTCTTGTTGATGAGATCCTTTGCGTGGTCGTTGAAATTTAGGCTTATGATGCTTGGCCATGGTAGTTGTCTCAAATTTAGATCATAGACCTCGAGCAATTCTTTCCCGTAGTATAGTGTCATTTCCAAACGGTCACCTACCCGCCGGTTGATCTCTATATAGGCATCGTGAAAATCGTCATCGATTATCAACAGTCCATCTATCTGTCTTGGTTCACCAGTCACATCCTCCACGTTTGAGAATCCTAGTCCGATCGCAAGTTCCTCGTAAAGTCTTAGCGAGAAGGGAAAGCTGTAATTCTTTATGATTCCATCGATAAATGCAGAATTCTCCTCATTGAAGGTTAGCCGAAACCTGGTCAGGTCTATAAATTTATCCGAGTTCTGAAACGCTATCATACAACTGCCTTTCTAAATTTTAGGTTATAGCTTCTGAAGTGTTTTCGAGTCTTGAACTTCTCGATCTTTCGTGTACGCCTGACCACCTCTACCCAATTTCCTTTTATGTGTAAATAGATCCTCTTCGAACTGTTCAATCTCGATATCCACTCAGATTCTTCGTTAGAAAAGATATGACCAGTGTTCAAAGTAAATTCATCGATCTCCTTCGACTCGAGTATCCTTGTGATCTCCTCTCCCTCAATGAAGCGTTCAGTGGTAACTTCCTTCGGTATACTGTCGATCGATAGGAAGCCTCTGAGATCGAAAAGCTCATATATGTTCCATTCGTTCTCAAAAGCAAGCTGAGTTAGCTGTGGTGTCCTATCGATGATGATCACATCCACTGATTGACCGGCAAACCCTATGCTAAGTTGGTCCCCTGGTGATAACTGATAGTTACTAAGATCAACTATGCATTGATACACATAGTTGGTACCCGAAAAGGAAACGGCGATGGTATCTGTAACGCTGCCAGCAATTGAGATCGTCGACGGTACCAAATCCGAGAATCCGGCCAATGCGATCTTGGATTCAGCGGTCATATAGACCAATTGTGGCATGTACGTGGCCCTGTTGGCAACTATTGGGGTCTTCCCTTTAAAGAATCTTACACCGCTCAAATTGCCGATCAACGTTTCGGTCGTGTCGAATCGACTCTTCTCATAGGCCTCCAAAGATTGGATCATTGGAGTGACAGGAATGAATGCGGAAGTGATAAGGTTATCGGTCACCGGAATCGACTTTATGATGTGATTACCTTCCTGCCCCATTAGGATCTTGGCATTGCCGTTAAAAAATGGTGCCGATTTCTGCAACTGATACGCATTTCCCAAATAGTTGTCAATTATCCGTGCATTTAGGAATGTGTTGGGCAACGCGCTTCCCGAACTTAGATAGTTACGATCATCTATGAAATAGGTCGTATCGCTCTCAATGCCATCCAACCCGAGTTCCAGAATTATAAGTACCACATTAACGACCTTGATGATACCATTAGCGTCGAAACGTATCTGCCCGTTGTAGACCCCCAATCCCAAAGATTGGCTGTCTGCAGACACCTGAATCGTTGTAATACCTGCAGTCCCGCTACTGGCTGATAACTGCATCCATGTCTCGGTCAATGTCGCGTCCCAACTTTGTGAACTATTGATCTGAAGGTCTTTGGACTGTAATGGTAATTCTCCCAATTGTTCAACCAACTCAACAACCTCGGGCGTCACCAAAAGGAACTCACCCATAGTTGGATTTGTCACAATGAGCTCTACATTGGCAGTTTTGACAGACACCCCATCAGTAAGAGTAAGTGTTGCATTATAGACTCCAGGTGTCAAACTTGAGGGGCTGACCCCTATTGTCACAAGCTCAGACGTACTTCCCGTAGAACTGCCTACGTTGACCCAAGATTCGGAAGCGGCCAAGGACCAATTCGTACTGGCAGATACCTGTATGGATTGGTCTGAAGGAAGTGAGCCCCCTATCTCATATGTAAAGAACAAATTGGTCGGATCAAGGTCGAGAAGGATATTATCAACAATCGTGACGTTCACCGTAAATGTGTCAACACCATCAATGAGATCACCACTTCCGAATCCTCCGCCACCTTGGTTGTCGGACACATATGCGGTGAGTGATATGTTCGCTGTATGTGTTCCTGGCGGCATATTGTCCAACACAGACCCGTTGAGGCCGATGCTAGCGTCCCAAATGGAATTGTTCACATTGGGTCTTGGAACTGCATTCAGAAATCGAACCCAATTTGGGAAGTTGTCTTCAAAATAAAGAGTGTATTCCCTTGTGTCGATCACCACCGACTGCAATTGGGGTTCAGAGGTGTACTTTGTATACGTGAAGTTGAATACGCTTGGTGTGGCCATAATTATCGTTTTGCTTTGTCTCTGGTGGTTTCGAGTTGTTCTTTCCTTTCATCCAATTCTTGGATCTTGTCATCCCCGATAATCGAGCGAGCATCAATCCCATTCTCTTTGAGATCCACCAAAAGGTCGAATGTCGCGATCATGATATCTGTCATGCTAGTTTCGTTGTCTGGCTCTGGGGTCGTTACATCAGCGACCGACTGAGCCCTTTCAGAAGTAAACCCAGATTGGAAGCCTCTGACCTTTCCTGCCGTTTGAAGTATATAGTCGATCACTCTTGGATCCAATCGATTGAACGTGTTACCGTCTATGATCATCTCCGGTTGTGACCTTCCGGCCTCCCCTGCCAAAAACGGTCCGTTGAAAAGGGTAGGTCTATCAACGATCTGAGTTCTTGGGTCACCACCTATACTTGCCTTGAATCTTCTCCCATCGGTTCTTGTTACAGGATAAAGGCCATCTTCGAAGCCTTCTACCGTTGCAGATAGTATGGATGCGATCTGGGATGCAGCCGTGAATTTGGCAGCAGCCACATTCTTTAACATTGTTGATGTTGAGATTACTTTGAAAGGGTTTATAAATCCAGGAGGAATAACGGCTGGGATTGCAGCGTCTGCCGCCTTGGCTTGGGCAATTGATTTAGCGGTAGTAATAAGCACCTCATTGACGGCCATGCCTTGCTGCAGTAGAAAAATGGCCTTACCGATCTTGCTGGACTCTCCAAAGAAGCTTCTCAATGCATTTAGGCCACTGTTCAAAGCAGCTGCACGAGCTTTCTGTAGGTTTTCCTCTGCCTCGGCCAGCTTTCCTTTGAATTTCTGTTCTTTTTCGAGAAATTCTTTCTTTCTGGTCGCATCGCGCTCACTTCTCAGTTTATCATACTTGTCCCGGATCTCCTGGAGTCTAAACTGCTTTTCTTCTTCAAACCCTGCCAATAATTCGGTCTCACCATTGGCATCTGCCTCCAACTTTGCAAACTTCTCTTGCAATGCGGCCTCTTCTTCTAGCTGCTTCGCTGTTATATCATCGACTTGCTTTTGCTTCTCTATCAGCTCGCGTTCCGCCTCCAAGGCATCCAACATCTCATAAAGACGTTTTCTTGACTCTAGCCTGCGCTTGTCCTCGGCTGAGAGTTCATCTTCCTTGTCATTCTCATTTCCACTGCCATTGTTTGTTTCCTGATCTTCTATACCCGAAGCTAGCACTGCTCCTTCGCGTTGCCTAGCGAGATCTGCATCTACGGCATCACCAACCGCCTTTCTCACAGCTTGGATCTTATCGATCGCCTCACCGACAACATTTCCAACATCACCAAATTCACTTTTGACGTTGGCAGTGTAATCCTTGAACGCTTCCTTGGCACCTTCAAAGTCCAAATTCAACAGTCTTTCGAATATCTGCCCGAAACTGAAAAGACTTTTTATGGCCTCACCTGCCTCGGTGACCATTGATGAGAAGGCTTCTCTTACAACGGTTGGCAACACTTTGATGGTCGCAATGGTCTGGAAGAAGAACTTCAAAGTGAAGTTCTGAACCTCATTGAATTTGGTCAAAATGAACGAGACACCGTTGAAGAAAAGCGTCTTTACCTTCGTCCAGAAAAGTGAGACATTGTTGCTGAACTCTATATAGTCATCAGATTTCAACGCGTCATCTTGTGCCTTTGCCAATTCTTCGTTCGCGTCCGCTACCCGTTGCAATTGCTCCTGCAATGGCGTCAATGCCCTTTCCTGATCGCCCAAGGCAATGTTGACCGCTTCGAATATCTTAAGAGCTCCACCCGCGTCCTCGCCCGCTCCCCTAAACAGGTCAGCCGTCAATTGGGCATTCTGCTGTATGGTCGTCCCGGTTCTTTGGGACTCTTTAGCGATCTCGGCCAATGCTTCCTTTGTAGTGATCTTTCCTTCTCTGACACGTTTCAGCAATGCATCGGTGAATGTCTTACCATAGGCATTGATCAATGCTTCCTTAGTGCTGTCGGTCTGTTCCCGGATCGATAGGTCAAATTCCTTGATGGCATCGGGTAGCTTGTCCTTATAGATACTGAGATCGACACCTGTGTTGAGTATCTTTCTGAACTCATTGGCGCTGAATCCGGCATTGGAGAAAAAGGTACTGTACTCCTCGATGGATTCAAGGAACTCATCATTAGCCTTTCCACCTCTGATAAGACCTTCTTCAATGATATCGAATGCCTTTTCATAACTGACACCAAATTCATTTACCAACACCTTTGCATCTTTCAAATTCTCATTGAAATCCCCTCCAAATGTATCGGTGAGCGCTTGTGCCCTTACACGTATATCGTCGGCCGCCTGACCTGTCGATCCGGTCAACTGCTCTGTCAACAATGCGGATTCACGGATAGACTCATTGTAGATTACAAATTCCCTGGCTATTGCTCCAATTCCAGCCACAATGGCCAGAAACGCACCAACAGGGGTTGATATGAATGCCAAAGCCGCCTTGCGAGCCCCATGGAATCCCGATGCAATTCCTCTCAGCCCGTCTTGGACCTGTTTTGCATCACCCCTTTTGAAACCAACGAACAGGTTGCCGATTCCGGCTCCAAAATTCTCTAAAGTTCCCAAATTGTCTTCCAACGAATCGATGGTAGCATTCGTTTCAGCTTTCAGTTCGGTCATTCTATTCTTGACCTGGACAAGTTGCTGCGATAATTCTTTAAAATTGTTGTCATTTGGATCTAAATTATCCAAGGTTCGCTGCAGGTCTCTTGCTTCCTTTTTGAGCTGCTTCATGGTGAGGTTACTCAGCCCGATCTCCTTTGTGAGGTCGCTCATTCGATCAGAATTCTCCTTTATCGTAGCATTGTTCTCTTGGATCTGTTTTTCAAGTGCTGCCAACTCATCAGCATTTGCCTTGTTAGAGCGTCTTAGCTTTTTTGCCTGTTTCTCTAAGTCTTCATTTGCTTCCAAAAGTTTCTTGTTGGCCCGCGTAAGTTTATTGTACTCACGCTGCCCCTCGTTGCCATTGATAACGACATTGAACTTCAGTGTTTCGTCTGATATCTTTCTTGGCATTACAATTGGATATTATGTTCGATTGAGAGTTCTTTCTTCACCTGTTCCGTGAATCCGAAGGCCAGCTCGGCCACCATGCTACCCATTAGACTTGGGAATAAAACCTTGTTATGGACCAGCCCGCTCTTCTGATGCTGGCCCCTAATACGTTTCATATCAATAAATCGTTGGCGAATACTATGGGTAAATTGTAGTTTGACACCCGAAACTTTGATCTTCCTCGCTGATCGGATCTGTGCTATGTTCTCGACATTTCGAAGTCGTGAGAATGCCTTGTCTTGAGAGGAAATTATGTCCTTGGCCGTATCCTTCAATACGCGAGTGATAAATATCTTTTCCAAGGTGTTTGAACCTGAAAGGCGTTCATTGATAGTTGAATTGCTAGCCATATAGCAATTTTAAGGGAAGGCACCTATCTCTAAAAGGACATTGACCCTAATAGGTCTGGTTTACGAATTGTAAAATATACCCGTTCGATTGAAAGTAGTCCGGGTGAGGGTCGATCTGAAAGCTCTGAAGTTTGAGCCCGCGAAATACGCAATTATCACCCATGTTCAGATATAGGCTTAGTACCTTATCGAATACTGTCTTCACAACGGGCTGCGTTATTCTGAAAGAATGATTTCTTGCATCAGCACCGCCCTTGCTGTCGGTCTTGTGTTGGACCATAAAGATCATATTGTTGTCAAACTTTATGTTGTCCTCATTTTCGATGTCAGGATCATGTGATGGAACAACGACTATGAGAACACATTGGTCATTACGGCCATGTACGTCCTTCATGAACTTGTTGGCCTCGTCATCCGTAGACACCAATTTAAAGTCCACCAGCCTGCCGATCGTATCGACACATTCTTGGGCAAATCCCTCCAATTCTGATAACAATATCATTTTTTCTTCACTTTTCTAAGTTTCTCTTGATTCTGACATAGATAGGCAAACACATCAAAGGTGTTCTGTTCGGACGTTTCATCGATATTACCGAAAACGTTTGTTTGTGATATATCGAACAATGTGCCTACAAGCCCCAACCCCTTCTTTACCTTACCTTGCCCCTTCGAGCTGAACAATGACGATAGGTCCATTGTCAGTCCTCCCTTGAGTTCCAAATTGGGCGTATTGGCGATCAAGTATTGACAGCTGGCCATATATAGGTATATGGCATATTTGATGTCAAATGATAGTTTGCATATCTTAAGGGCATATGCTTCGGTCAGGTTTGGGTTGAACTTCTGGCGAACATCACCGTCGTAATTGACCGATCTACGTTTCCATCTCAAGAATCGTTTCTTCGGTCTGTATAAAGTTGCGATCATCATGTCAAGGTCATGCTCGAGGCCACTTTCACTGAAATCGTTGAAATATGCATGAGCCTGTATGTACTCACCGAACTTTGTATTGAACAGCCCATCATTCGGGCCATGGAACGCTCTATAACCGATCGAGAAACTTGGAATCTTCTGCTTCATGAAATCGGGCTTGACCACCTTCACCGGTTTCTCTCCCTTCAGCTTCTTTTCCGTAAAGAAACCCTCAGCGAATTTCGATATTCGGGTCAGGTTGTCGAAGAAGTCCATGTTGGCAATGGTCACCTTTTTTACATCAAGGTCCCTTCTCAGTCCAAGCAATGCATAGGTGAGCTTGATCTTGAATTGTTCCCAAGTGAGATGGTTCGACATATACAGGCACGAGAGCCCGGCAAAGTCGATGAATTGTTGCCGGGTGAACTCGGTACCGTCCTCTGGATAGCTGAGAACGGTGTTTGTGCCTGTTATCTCGATCTTATGCATCTTTGAACTTTAGGTCTTTACTGATGGTCAGTCCACTAGATCTTAGTTCCCTCTTGTGCATCCCACTCAATTTTGTTCTCAATTCACCTTTGTTGGTTGACACCTTGCTAATGCTTCCCTTGCCCTTGCAGAATCCAAGTATCTTACGCACCTTCAATATTCTGCCTGAACTATGCACAACCTTAAGCTTGGCATTCAGTTTTCTATTGGTGTCAAGTTCATCCAAATGGTTGAATGCCTTCTTATAGTATTTCTCCCTTCTTCCTTTGATGGTGAGATTGGATATGAACCATCTTCGAATGGCCCTGATCATGGAAATAATTTCTATTCTTATCATAGTGATACAAATTTTTGGTCGTCATTAAGACCAGGCATCGTTTCTTTGGCCTCAAAGGTCGCCTCGTCTAATGCATTCTGGTCCTCTAATTGTTTAAGGTATTTCTCCGCTTCCGAATTGATGAACATCATCACCTCTGCCCTTGCCTTTGACTTTTGTGTAGTGTTCTCCGAATAGCTCACCTTATCCGGAAACATCTCGATCGGGAAGACCTTGTATGCCTTTCCCAAAGTCAAGTATGCCAATGCGCTGCGGGCAATGGTCAAAAGTCGTTTCTGCTCGTCAGTTTGATCCGTGGCCAATGCTGCAGTCTTCAGTTGGTCATACTTCGATTGTCCAAGTATCGGCAGTATCTTCTGCAGTTCGAAGTTCTCCATGAATGGCACCATCCGATAATAGAGCTGACCAGACCTACCGATGGGATAAATCTCGTCGAACTGTTTCGTATTGTGGATCAATGTGCGCTTTGAGCGTTTGTATTCGTCAGAGTTGACCCACTCACTATATTCATTATCGTCCAATTTTCTAATGGCAAGGTCCAGTGCCTTATAACCTCTTTTCATCGTCGCCGCGTCATCTGCATTTACTTGCCATTCCCATGCGATCCGTTCATTCTCATCGGCCCTGAATGCCCTTCCCGAAGTACTGTGTGTCAGGTCATTGTTCGGTGAATAGTTCAAATATGCCTCGCATAGCACATAGGTCCTGAACAGCTTAAGGACATCATCCAATTCTTCATCTGTCTGACCAGGTGGATTTTCGAAATGAGCATAAGCTTTGTCGTACATCGCCTGTCCAACGAAATCGATAAGATAGGGAGTGACCAGCTCTATGTCGGGCTGAAGGCTTTCGAAATCGATGTCCACATCCAAATACGTAAGTATGGAATTCAATACTGACTGCGCATCGTCTGCAGGGTCAAATAATATCTTCATGATCGTGGATTTATGGTTTGACGGTTCGACCTTAGACCTTCGCTTACATCCTGCTGCCTTACTGCGGCAACTTGATAGAATCCAACCTTGATATCTGTATTGAACTTAAGCTTAATGCAATCGTTCAATGCCTTGGTGACATGGTATTCGGGTAAGTTCGTGGATGTGAGTTGGTGGATCTGATATGCGTTCAACAATTCGCTTCCTGAATCGCTCTTACCATCGGCGCCAACGTTCCCCAAAGCTGTGTGGAGTCCAAATGCGGCTACCGTGGCAAAGTCGGACTTCTCTGCGATCTTCAATTGTGCATCAATATAATCCTTGACCTTTTGGTCGATCGGTATGATCTTCCATCCATGCTCAATCACGGTTCCACCAACGATCTCGATGACCTGCTCGTTGTGCCAGAACTTGCCAACATTGTCAACACCGGAAAGAAGTTCCTGTAGTTTGGTCAATATCTGCAATTTCAGGTCTTCCAGCATCTTTTCTTTATAGACCTTATTTTCTGCCTTGCAATTTTCCTTCAATATATGCCTTTTGGCGTCCCAATACTTTGCAGGTGATTGGATGTGCCATTTGATGTTGAGGGAGTTGTCAGTATAAGCCTGAAGGATCTTCGGTATGGAGGTGCTTCTGCGGATCCACTCGAGAGCTCCCAAGATTTCGGGTACTGCATAGTCCTCCACCCCATAGGAGTAAACACTTGAGATGTGGATGGAAACCCTGTGGCGCTTCGGGTCATTAGGGTCAAATATCGGATATACATCGAACTCATTGGAATTGGTATTCTCCCAATCGCCAATGATCACATGTGTAGGAGTCTCAGTGCTTGCATTCTTCCTATATGCCTTTCGGCACTTATATGCGTGTATATGTTCCACCTTGGCCACACTCGAAATGCCTTCAATACGTGAAGCTCGGTCCAAATAGACCTTGGTGACCACCATATTCTGATAGTAATAGTCTACACCATTTCGGTATAAATGGTCCTGATATTGAAATCCGTTCAACCATGCCATGATCTTCTCGTCTTGGACGGGTTCACGTTCGAACTGTTTTCCATTTGACACCTCTTTGTAGAGATACGGTCCCTGCCCGTTTAACAGTTCCACCTTTCTGTTCTGCAATCTCGGTCCCAAACTGTTAGGGAATACCGCTTGCTGTATCTGTTCTGGGATATCATTGTCCCGACCGTAGGGTATCACCTTGAAATTGCCCACGTCCAATGTGAAATCCCTCCAATCGGAATAGGATTCAGTATAGTCAGTTACTTGGGTTCGCCTGTCCTCACCAGTGACCTCGTAATAGAACAAGGTATTATCAGCTATACCGATATGGTCCCTATGGTTAAGCCTGTGTACGCTCATCTTGCAAAAGTATTTTAGTTCCGTTGAAACTCAGGAGTGCGCAGATATAGCAGCTGCGCTTTTGACCAGTGTCAATGCATTGGTATTGAAGCTTGTACGGTCCCATCGAATCACGCTCCGTCTTGGCCATCTTTCTCAACAAGGCGTTCTTCACGACCTTGATGGACCCGTCCTCCTTGACATATGAGAAGGAGAATGGTACTTTGGCCTTGGTCAGCCGTCGCATGTTCTCTATCGGGATGTCGTATGAGTTATATGTATCGCTATCCATGTATACAATGATAGTCCTCGCCCTGATGGATCAAAAGGACATGAAGCCGCTGATGCACCAGAATTCGTCGTATCGTCATATATCTAAAATGTGTAAAAACGTGCAATTGCAGAAACGATGTTGAGCGTGGCGTAATTTTTCGCGTGAAAAAAAATGTGAACGACTGAATTACAGAGGTTTATACCCTGACATTCAAAAGATTAATTGACCCGTTAACAATTAAAAAGTCCACAAACCCTAGATTTTAGAGCAAATTCCCTTTAAAGTGCTCCTGGAGTACCTGAGAAAAGTGACCTTCCACCCCTGATCTCTGCCAAGAATTCCTCTCGACATATGAAATATTTATAACCGTCACTCATATTGGTAGACTCCATTGGCAATCGGTGGCTAGGTAGTCGTTCGGAAGATTTGTCCTTATGGGTCGACTTGTCGCCGTTAGGCTTTACCCGGATGATCTTCTGCGCCTTTTCCATGGAGCTCTTCGTTACACGGCAATTAATGCTATCAATCTGAATCTTCGGAAGTCTGGTATTGGTTCCTGTCATCATGGCCAAGGCCAACTCATACTCTTGTTGTTGAGTGATGGTCTCTTGGTGTTCACTCTTCATTGTGACCGCCCATTCAGGACCGAATTCTTCCATCGCCTTCTTGAACTTGGATATCATGTCATCACCTACCTGTTTGTAATTGTTTAGAGCTCTGTCGTAGTACAATATCAGTTCCTTGTATCCATGATATTTGTAGAAATCACAGAACTGTTTCGCCAACTCAGGAAGGAAGTCAGGTGGTAAGGTATGAAAGTCCTTCAACGATCGTAATACATTCCCCTGCAACTGTCCAGTGTGCAGACTGCACATGTTACCTCCATCAAGCCCTGCCTCGATCGGTGCACGGTGGTCGACGTATATTAGGTCGGTAGAAATTAATTCCATCTGTTCCAACAGACCTACCGACTCGAACCTGGCGTTATCGATCCCATTATTGAAGAAGTGCTCAATGCCCAAAGCTGGATAGAACATTAGCCCCTTCTCAAGTTTAGGAATCATGGACAATATGGAAACCATCGCCTCACTGAAGTCCATATTACTGAAAACGGTCTTAAAATAATCTTCTGTTAATACATCAGCATTTACGAAGGTGCTAGCCACATAGAAGAAGGTGGCGCGCTTACGAAGAGGACGGATCCTATCTTCCCATCTCTTCAATAACTTCCTGCGCATATCTGCATTTCTCTTGTCACCGTCATTCTCATAATTGACTATCTCTCTTTTTATTTCGTTGATAACGAAAGCAGCTTGGGCAATGCATTTAATTAACTGAACATCCATCTTATCAGCTCTCTTCAGTATCCAATCATACTCTCCCTGGTTCGGGTTGGGCATATCTGTTGTGAAGGTTCGTCCTCCATATAGATGGCTGTTGCCAAATCTGATGTACTCCCCACGCACTGCAGGGGTAAGTTTGTTAAGCTTATCTTCATTCAAATATTTGGCCTCATCACCGATCACATGTTGAAACGAATCGCCTGCACCAATTGATGGCCTGTCTTGTGAGATCGTCTTGAAGTGCGTCCCGTGGACGGTAGTGACGGTATTCTTGAATTCAAAAATAGGTTTGTATGGCAGCTTGAAGTGTTTAGGCGGTCTTTTATCGACTAGGTAGTGTATACCCTCCTTCCAACCTATCCGGTTCCATCCATTGATGATCGACGGCCATACGTTCTTCTTGGCATTCATGAACGTGTCAGATGTAATCGCCACAAAACATCCTGGCATTTCTGCGCTGACCTCTATTGCTCTTCTAGCTAGAATATCTTCTGTTTTCGAAGTTCCTCTTCCTGCAACAATATCAAGTGAATTTGGTGATAAAAGTTGAATGAATTGTGCAAGCCAGTTCGAATACCCGAACTTGACCCCTTCTCGATCACGTCGTATCTGCCTTTTGCTCATATCTCTCAAATACTTTTCGAGGTTCGATTCCAGCATCTTGCTTGATGCGAATCTTTTCTGACTCTTCAATGTTCATATTATCAATCATCTTCGCCAGTGCATTCCTGTTGGCAGATTGCATGCCGATATCCTCGGGTCTTAATGACAATACTGTCGTTGGAAGTTGGAATACAGAATCTGGTACCGATTCTTCTTCGTCCTTATCTAAGCCTTTCATTCTATATGCACGTTCCAATATCTTGCTTGCCGTATCGTAGTCTTCTGGTTTGGTCGCAGATAGTATGGTTGCTTCGGCCAACTGCATCTGTTTCTCGAAAAGCGCATTCCTCCAGATCTGTTGTTTTACATTCTTGTCGAGATAGAAGAAGGTCAAAGCATCTTCGAATCGTGACTTTGCGGTGAGTTTATCAAGGTCCTCGTAATGGGTCTGCAAGGCTTTGATTATTTTCTGTGGAGAACTCGCTTGATTCCATTGGGCTCGTGCAAAGTCCAATTGCTCAAGATAGAGTATCATTGGTTCAGGCATGTTTCCAGCCTTGCCCTTTTGGATCCAATCCTGCAGGACTGCCAGATGTACCCCTTCCAAAAACTGTTCTTCCTTCAACTCACTCATGCCCCAAATACTTTGGATCTAACTTCTCTGAAGTGCTGTGACTGTAGTTTCTTGTCATGCTGTTGGATCGCGGTGATATTGCCATTTTCGGCCTTATCTGCAAGTTTTTTCATCTTGTTGGCCTCGATCTCCAGAATGCCAAGGTCATATCTTTTCCGTACTTCTGAATTGGGATCGTTCCAAAGCAATCGAAACCTCTGAACATCGACATTCAATATTCTGGCGATCTCGGTCGAGATGTGCCCAGAAGCGGCAAGCGACTCAATCTCCTCATAGTCGCTTGCTGTCAATTGGTCAAGTATTTCCTGTACGGATTGGCTCATCGTCTCTTAAGTTCGGCTTGGGCAAATTCAAGAAGCTCGGTAACGAATCCATGCTTCTTCTTATCTCCCTTGCTTCTGCTCTTCTGGCTGCTCAAAGCATTTATCTTTTTGCTCAATGCCTCGGCATCAAGGCTTTTGATGGCCTCCTTGTGTTCGATCATCTTGAAGACCTCATGCTCACCTAAGGGAGCGCCCTTGTCTCGGAAGGATTCTAGTTCGGCCCAAATCTTCTTGTTCTTAATGAATGCTGTCTTTACATCCTTCAGGATCTCCGCTCGCTGCTCATCCGTGGTCGCGTGATGTAACAGGGGCTGATTCTTTCTGTAGTTGTGGTATGCGGTAATTAGATCGGAAACTAGGATCTTTGCCCAATCAGGACAATCCGATTCTCCCAAGAATGGGAACTGGTCCCGTAGCTTGATAGATTCCTTGACGGCCTTAGGGAGCGCTCTCATCTGTTCTGCAGCCAATTCGTACTTGGCTACCTTCAGCTTTTCACACGCTGCCTCGAGCTTCGGGCCACGTTGTGAGGTCGACCATTGCTCGATTGCCCGATCAAGGTCGTTTGTCTTATTCGATTCAGATTCGATCTGATGTTCCTTCACAAAATCCCTTCTGGCCTTATTCCCTTGGATACCACCTCCAAAATCTGGGATCTCGACCGCAGCATCGTAACCGGAGATCTCTGAAAGATGAATCGCCGCATTCTCAAGCTCCTTTTCATCGATCGTGTCGAAGTCCAACGAAAGAAGAAGGTCATTCGGATCCCAGTCCAGTTCTTGATCGTTAGTTTCCTCTGGCTCTACTGGTCTGGTCTGTACCTTTTTCGAGAGAAGCGATCGCATCATCAGCTCCTTAATGCCGACCAACTTGCACATCTCGTAGCACATGCGCTCTACATGTTGAGGGCTCTCTGGGAGGCGGTTCAAACTATTGGCCATTGCTCGGCTGCTTCCTGGTAAGTTTGCATACAATGTACGACCGGTCAATATGGTTCTGTCATACTTGATGAAGTCGATAACTTTTTCTCTATCTGTCATAACTGTGTGTTGTTACTGTTGCATTTACGGCAAAGTAGTATGCAATTGCATCCGTAAAAAGGACTAAAAAACCCCGCATCGCTGCGGGGTCAAACTAACTAACTTAAAAAACTAACCATGAACTATGATGTTCTCGATTGTTCCACGAAGAAGAAGTCGCCTCCTCCAGCGTCGAACGCCTTGAATGTGATGGTAGCTCCTGTTGCTGCCGTCCAATCCACCGCCCCAACTAAGAAGAAGTTGGCGCTGCTTGATGCGATGGTCGCTGGATTCGTGCCACCACTACCGATGAGCGTATAGGTGCCTCCAAGTACAGCATTGATAAGGTCCGCAATGGCGGTTGCTATTGTATTGTCAACCAATTGGTACTCACCTGTTCCTGCAGCAACATCAACATTGGTAGTATCTGCTGGAACCGCGTTCGCTGTGCTGAGTGTGAATGTACCTGTATATCGTCCGGCCATATTCTGCGTCTTGGTGAACTGTTGGAATTTCAACATGATGGCCGTGGCCTCATTGTCGTTCTGTCCTTCTGCCAACAATGTCAAGGGCGCGCATTTGCTCCCGTAGATTCTCCAGAACGGATTAGGGCTATTGCACGCCCCAACCTCTACGGCGATAACGATGCTCGTGTTGGTCCAATTTTGAACAAATTCCTCCTGCTCCAGTGTACTTCCAGGAGCATAGAATTCTGGTAAGGAGCTCAGCGAAACGTTGTCCTCCTCGCCTTCACTACTAAATGGAAGGTTGGTCTTGCTTGGGGTCACATCAAACTCGGTCCAGTATTTACCTGGAGCCAATTGGAAGTTCCCAACCATCATGACACCATTGGCGTCCTTTGGCGGCGTGTATACGATATCGGCTGTCTCGATAACTCGGATTCGCAAGCTCTTGGATTCTGGTGCCGCACTTGCTTTTTGAATACTCGCGGGTTTTACATATCCTGACATATTCTTAATTTTTAATGATTATACAAAGGCCCCGCTTGGCAGGGCCGTTAAATTTTATCCGCGTTCGATCTCGATGAACTTTGTACCGTTGTAATACAACTTGATATAGCTACCATCGTTCGCGGTGAATGCACTGTCCAAAAGGAAGTTCGTTCCTGTGGCGATAGTGGTAGGATTCGTACTGCTTCCACCCTTCACTGTATACGTCTCTCCGAGCACGGCATTTTCGATGTTGGTCAATGCCGTAGCCTGCGTATTGGAAGATGTTACGAAGATCAGAAGGCCTGAAGACGCATCTATAGTAGTTGCATCTGCTGCAATTTCCTGCTCTTCCTCTGCAGCGGCAGATGCGGGAGTGCGTCTGTCCAATTCGATGAACTTGGTAGCTGAAAGTGCCTTGAGTGTCAAGGTGTTTCCCTTGGTGAGAATAAAGTTGCCCCCATCCAAGATCATGTTGGCGCTGGATACCACTGTTGATGGGTTTGTATCACTATTACCATACAGGAAGATAGTATCGCCTGTCTCTGCATCATCGATGCTTGTAATATTTGTTGCCGTTGTGTTTAGACTACCTATTGAAAGTGCATAGTGATCTGCAACGGATGGTGTGGCATCGTCTGCATCTGCAGGATAATAGACATCCCAAAGTACTTCTGCCTCGTTTGAGAAGAAGATCTGGTTTTCATAGGTAAGCTCGTCTGACGCATCGACCTTCGCACCGAACGCCTTGAAGCAAACCCCTAATTTGTAGTCATTGAAGAAGTTAATATTCCTCTTATCCTTCTCTAAGGTGATAATGCTCTCCTCACCTGGTCGGTCAACCATGACACCAATGTTATCATCTGGCGTTATATAGAAGAAGTCAGACCCATCCAATTGGGCATGGTGTGTAAACTCAATGTTTGGGAACTTTTCCACATATTCATCTTGAGCAGCATAGTCCATATTGGTCCCTTTACGGAGCTCTCGAGCGTCATGATAACGTCGGTGCCAGTATTTTGACATCCCAAACTTTAGTCCGGGTAGGTTTCTAACTGAATGTGGCAGCTGCTCTACCATTTCGTTAACCTTATCATAAACGTTAGCCTCTGTTATCTTACCCAATGTAAATGGTACATATTCTGTTCCCCTTTTCTGATCGAGGATCTTGAGAAATCCATTCATTGAGTTAATGAAGTGTCCTGGTTCGCTGGCGTCAGCAGGAGTCTCTTTGTAAACGCCTTTAAACAAAGATATTTTGTCCTCCTTTCTTGCTTGCTTGAGAATTTCGTTGATAAGATATCTTACAAAGCTTTCCTTATAAGGAGTAGAACCTTCATTGAAGAACATGTTAAGCCATGATTTCTCAATGGATTTAAGTTGTTTTCCTGTGAAGAAACCATCGATCTGCTTGTCGTAGATCTTGTTCTTTTGAGGTACGAAGCGCTGCTTGTTCTTAGGTAGCCATCCTTCTTTATATCCTTGTGTGATCTCACCGGTCGCAAGTGCTGAGAAAACGAACTCATCCTGAATATTGGTATAAACACGCCAATGTTCTGGGATATCAAAACCATCAAAGATCATCGACATGATCTCACTACTGTTCCTGCGACTGTAGTCCTGAAGGTCACTGTTTAACTTATCGATGTTAAGGTCATTCCATGTGGTGGAGCCCTTAACATTACCATCAGCGGCACTCTTGTTCCAAGGCCTGTCCAATTGGTCCCAACTTTTGTTAGAACTGAATAGATGTGTCTTACTGTGTTTCACTTGTTCTTTGTTTTCGCCCATCTTGATGACCGCTTCTGGCACATCATCTTCTGGTTTTTTTTCCAATTCGGCAATTTGACCTTTCATTTGTTGATTCTCAGCCTTGATCACTTTGAAGTCATCAATGATCGCCTTCATCTGTTGGGTGGCGGTCTTCTCGTCCACCTCGATCTTTTCCTTGACACCTTCCACGGTATCTCCGGATGATTCAGCCTCCTGCTCCATGAACTCTTCGTAGAGTTTCTTGGCCTCGGCGTTGTCCTGAGCCTCGAGCTCATGATTGAACTGCGCCTCGAACTTATCAGCGAAGCCCTCCTTGCCAGTGTGTTTGTCAAGCTTGTCTTTCTCATCCTCTGTGAAGGCCAGCTTTTCCTTGTGGTCGGCCGCAATTCCCATGAATTCGAATACCGACGCTACGATCTTTTTAAATTTCATTTGATCTGGTTTTGATTAATAATTATTGAAAATTGTATTCACGGGCTGCAGCCTGCAGCCTTATCGTTTTAATGGCATCCTGCATGTTGCCTATGCTATCGATGAGTCCATGATTCAAAGCCTCACGAGCGTAGAACATCCTACCATTTAGGATCCCATGTACATTCTCTTTTATTTTACCTTCACGGTAGCTCTTTATATCATTCTGAAATTTCTCGGCCAAAGGATTCAATGTGCGTTCCTTAAGTAGTTTATAATTGCCTTTTCTAGCTTCCTCGTAATCCTTATTCTTCTCACTGCTTTGATCAGCATAGACGACATGTTCCTTGATGCCGAGATCCTTCATATACTTCTCATAGGTATAGAAGGTAGACATCACTCCGATGCTTCCAAATGCTGCGTTGATCTCATTTTCGGCTATCAGAACGTCTGTCGCAGAGGCAACCCAGATACCTGCGCTAGCGCAGAGGTCAGCCAATCCGACAACCGGTTTCTTCTTGTTTTCGAGAAAGTCCAAGTATGGGGCCACCGCAGAAACTGCTCCACCACCAGTATCGATCTTCCATATCTGGCCAATGATATTAGGATCCTCATCGAATGTCTTGGCCATATGTACGAGCTCGTCAGCTCCCCAACAGTAGTAGTTCCCATACTTGATCATGGGGCCAACTATCTCGACCACACCTACAGAACCCTCTGGGTATCCACCCGAAAGTGAGTCCTTGCCAACTCGATTACCATCTTCATCAACCACATATCTGGTCGCCTCCTGCTTCTTGAAATCTGTGTCCTGGATCTTCTTTCCTGATAGGATATTGGCCACAAGTGGAAGATACCCGACCGCAGTCTGGTGTTCTATGGCCCAAATGCCCCTTCTTATCTCAGAGGCCGTCTTTGAAAAACTCATCGCATATCCTTTAAAGGTTTTCACAAGTATACCTTCGTGACGATACTATTAAAAGGACTGTCGAATCTCTTCGATGGAAATTCATTTTTTTTTGAGAGTGGAAAATGGCATTGGATACCATTGAAAATCGATGAATTTTGTAGGAAAAGGTAAGCTTTAACTACCCTAAAACCGTGTTCAATTTTTTGAGACCAGTGTCTTCAAGGGATGCGCGAGGTTTTTGTTTCGCTGATATAGCTTCAATAGGGTTGAAAACGTCGTATCGTCGAAATCTATGTGGTAAATGATCATGAATTGCTTGATAGCATCATGTTGGATACCCTTAGTGATACCCTTATTCTGAAATTGTGCATATTGACATCCCCTAACGAATGACACGAGCTCCTTTTTGAACAGTTCTGAGATGTGTTCACGGAGTAGGTTCATGTTCTTGTCATCGATCGTTGCGAAACACGACCGTAGATCGGGAACCCCATTGTAGTTGCTTGTGGCCGTGTTCTTGATCTTAAGGTAGAAGTTGGAGGTCTTGGTCTTGTGTCGCGGTTGGTTTGCACGAATGAGGCTCTTTAGAATCAGCTTACCGAGAAACTTTCTGCCAGTGATGGGAATAACCTTGATGTTAGGTTCGTTCTCGAAAGTCTCCAGCTTGTCACCGATGTGGGATGCCAGATAGCATCCCAGATAGTTGGGAAGCTTGAAGGGTATGTACTGATGACCTGCCGACATACCTAAATATAGAAAATATTCCGTATTTATCGGATATTTTCTAACAGAATTTACTCCTTCAATACCAAGTAGTAGGTAACGTCCGGCATCAGTTGCTTGTCGTCACTGATCATCGCTAGCGTATGTGAGTATCTGAATCCCTTGGTCTTGTTATGCTTCTCAGGTGCCTTGTTCAACATGAACTTGATCGTAATTGGCTTGGTCTCGGTGGACTCATAGAATCCATTGGCCAATTTGGCAACTTTCATAGCAGAGGTCTGACCAGAGGTCTGTATTGTTATAATAGAGTCCGTAATGGCGATATCACTATGCAATTTTACTTCTTGGCCATTCATTGAAGCCACCTTAGAAATGAAGTCCTGGGAAAGGCATTTTATCGATAATAACAATAGAAGGATCGTAGAAAATAATCTCATGGTGTTGTAGTTTAGAATGTAAGATAAGAGATCCTGATCTGTTACTGTTACGGGTATCCGTATCTAATGAAGCTTATGTAACACACTTTCGAATAACTTCCTCTGCTTAGAGGACATCCAAAACAAAACACCGAGACCTACCAGGGCTAAAAATATGACCAAGGCCAGTCCATAGAGTAGATACTGCGGATTGAACTCCATGTCCTCATCCTTTTTCTTGGATGATTCTTCGGTAATGGTCTTGGAATTGTCACGTTCTTCGAGCCGCTTCTCGATACGCGTCCATATCTCATCGGCGGTGCAATCGACATCTACGGTGCCATCTGGTTTGTAGTAGATGGTCTTGGTAAGGCCACCGTCCTTGATCTCCTGCACCAACTCTTCCAAGGCACCGAACTCATCCCTTGGCCTCATATCTACTGGTAATATGCCTGTACGAATACTGCCACCGTCACGCTTCTCTTCGGTAACGGTCGTTGCAATGGACTGCTTGTCATTCTGGACCTCAGTGTCTCTAGTGCTCTTCTTGACTTCCTTTTTAAGTCCGCAAGCAGAAAGTATCATTCCTGCCAGTAATAGTGATACGAGTCTTTTCATGTTACGAGATAATTTAGTTTTTCTATCCTTGCCTTGACCAGCCTCCTACGGTTGTAGCATCTATGACTTTGCAGCTTCTGCCTGAGTTTGCCAACATCAGTTTCCTCCATTACAGATTGTACGAATGATATTGGAAGTTCGTTGATGATCTCTTGGATGGTCTGATCAAAATTGTTGTCCATGGTACGATCTAGCGTTGAAGTTCAACGAATTTCTTTATTGCCTGAAAGGTCGCATATGCCACCTTCTTTTGGAAGTTGGCATCGGTGATCAGCTTTCGGTCCCGTTCACTATCGAAGAATCCGTACTCCAAAAGCACGGCAACCCCTTTGGTCTTTCGAAGCACATAGAACGCCGATTCCTTGTCTGGGTCACCATCGGAATGGTCCGGCCTCATAGGCAATGAATACTTTGAATATATAGGGCTAAGTTGGTCAAAGATCATGGTGGCCAATCTATCACTACTGGTCTGACCAGGATTCGTGAAGATCTCTGCCCCGCTACCGCCACCGGCATTGTGATGGATGGATATTAGGATGCTGTCATGATATGAATTCGCGACCTTCACTCTTTGGCGGAGGCTGATGTCACGTGGGTCATGAGGATTTACCGTGAATACGGGCCTGATGTTCGGATAGGTATCCAATAAGTGATAAAGCAGACCAGCAACCTGTCTGTTTATCACTCCCTCATATAGCGTCGTTCCGTCTGGGAATCGGAACATCTTGTTCGGTGCTGTCGTGTAGAGGCCATTTCTGTCAATACCTCCGTGTCCTGGATCAATTACTACTGTTCTCATTCTTGTCTACCATTACGATCATGCATTCCTCCCATCGGCCATCGCGCCAGCGTTGCACCCTGTACATGGGAAGTCCCAATCTGTTCAACGTTCTTTGAAGTTTGTCATGTTCGGAAGTGGCCAACAGGTTCATCTGCGTATCATAGACAAAGGCCACATCCTTACGAGGCAAGTTAATCGAGCAGTTGACCAGTAAAAACGACATCAATAGTATGACAAATGCACGTATCATCCGTTGGAGGGTTGTTTGGGTTTGATGCCGAATATCCTAGCGGCCCAGGTCACCACCTTGTTTTTAGGTACTTGGATCCCGTTATCCGGGAAGATGACCACCAGATGGAATATGATGGCATATGCCAACACGGAGAAGGTGGCCATCGAATACACCAACAGGACCAGAGGTTCCCCTTGTTTCAATGATAGTGCAACGGTTGCACCAATGTAGACCCATAGGAGCGTTCGAAGTACGACCTTTCCGAACATGTCATTGGGTAGCTTGTTAACTCCTGACAAGAAGAAAAGCACGAACAATGCCTTTCCCATGAGCAGGATCCAAATCAAAATGTTAACTGTCATCTGAATCTTCTTTTAAGTTTTTAATTTGTTTTATTGTCTCGATAGGATTCTTTGAGAACCTTTGGGTCACCCAGAATATTCCCTCGAGTACACCCATTGAGCAGAATCCGGTAAGGAATCCTGCAGCTCCTGGTGTGGTCTCCAAAAAGGGCATCAATTTTATGATAAGGTCGGTTAGGAACAGGGCGCTCATAAAGCCTCCAAGGAAGTGAATGACGGCCTTAGTATAACTTACCTTCTTGGCAAATATTAACGAAACGACCGAACCGCAGATACTGCCTATAACATAGACGATCTTGATTCCTAAATTGGTGAGTAGTTCTTCCATATAGGTATTTTTTTAATAAATCTTCTGAGTTGCCTTCCAATGAAATACACCGTTCAAGGTGAGATGTTGCATATACCATCCCCCAACCGGGATCTGGTCGTAGTTCTGAGGCATCTCAATTCGAGGTGGGACGTCCTCGATCGTGGTCTGGGCCAAGGTGGTCTTGTCAAGTCGGAATATGGTATCGAAGGTCTTCGGCCCGATCGTCCTTCTGATCGCCCCGATGATGTCATTGCCATTGTACCAAAGCTGACAGAGGTTCGCTTGGTTCTCGGTAAGCACATTTGGGATCTGGACATCGGCCTTGGTGACGACACCTGTATTGGATACCTTCATGAACTCCCCGAACGCGCCCTCTTTCAGGACATACGTGTAAGCGGTATCGTCCACTTGGATACCTGCCATCCTAGCGAGTTCGATGGTGCTTTGGCTTGCAGAATTGACAACGAAATTACCGTTCATCTCGCTGTCATTGATCATACCGTTAAGGTCGACGTCCTTAGAGAATGTCCCTGCAGCATTGCTGTAGGTCGTATAGTTACCGAGTGTGGTCTTGGTGATGGCATGCTTCCAATATGTGTTGGTCCCTGATGCACGAAAACTGGTACCGAACATCTGTACCGTGTTGGTGCCGTATTTCCTGAAGACATTGTGGTAGTGCCTGTTACCCGTGGTCTCATGCTCTGCATCGGCGATCGGCTGAGCCGTCCAAGAGGTCTGTGTCGCGTCAGTGGACTTCAATATCAAGGTGTTGTAAAGGTCTGCTGGCCCCACACCGTCGTTGCTTCTCACCAGAATGAACACCCTGCCATCAGGCTGCAGGATGGGTTTCGGATATCCGTAGTTGAGTCCATTGATCTCTGGGATCGTATGTACCAATGTGAAGGAGCTGATGTCCTCAGGGTTGTCGCTTTTCCAGACCCTAATGGGGGTTTGGTGGATGGTGGTCTGATAGATCCAAATGTAGCCTGATGGGTCGATCAACATCGCAGGCCGAGGATGGTTCAACGTGTCCTGGCCGTCCGTACCACTCCCGACAAAGGCATATATTGGCGGGACCGTGGGGGTGGCTCCGTCGTATTGAACGATCACCACCCTGTTCCTCTGGCCTGCGATGTTGTTGGTCTGGACCCCTGTTGCATAGGTCTTTCCGTTGAAGTAGAGTCCATTCGGATCTATGAGCCCGCCCTGCCATCCGATCTGTAAAAGGTCAGGGATCTCAATCGACCCTGTATGCCAAACGTTAACATCGGTCGGGTCCTGTACCGTTGCTCCAGCGTCTATGATATCGAAGAATGACATATCTAATTGAGTGTGAAGTTACAGTCGATTGCATCTCTTTGTGCCCATTTGAGGACGGTATCCGCCGTAATGGCCTCGCCGACGACCTTGACCATGTGTACGAGGGCATTGAGTTCCCTCGAGTCCTGTCTTCTTCCAATCACAAATGTTTCGTTCGGGAACGTTCCTGTATAGGTAAAGGTGCTTTGGAATACCCCATTGAGATAAGCATCTATTTTCTTACCGGCCTTAACATAGGTGATCACACGTGTATCTAGCGTGTTGAAGAGGTTCGGATTGCTAGGTGCCGTTGGTTGACTGGCCACAAACACAGTATTGGAGTCGTTCTGCAATATCACTAAGTTGGCTGCATCACGCATGTCACTACGCATTTCTATACGTGATGTTCCACTAACACTGTTCTGCCTTGAACACATGATAGGTCCCCAATCCGACCCATCTGCGATTGTCGGTGCTAAAACGACAGAAAAAGTGTAGTCTTCTGACTCGTTCATACCTGATATCAAACTTTTTTCCATATACTTGAACCCTCCGCTGAAGTCCAAGGCCACCTTTCCGTTCTTGGTGACCAGGGTGCCACCACTAACGATCAATGGAGCGATTGCCGATGTGCCAGATTGCAGGTAGTCCGTGTTAAGGTTCCCAGCGGTGTTATACCCTCGTTCGACAAGTTGGTTCCCGGTGAGCGCACCGACGGTGGTTCCTCCCACGACGCTGTCCGCTGCTATTTCGTTATTGGAATTCCACTGTATCTCGTCGGAATTACCATGTAGCTTGAAGGCAGTGCTCAGACCGCCAGAGGTCAACTTCTTGATACCCATGTAGAACAGGGTGTTCACATCGTCCAGGTAGAACTCCGAAAGCTCTCCATCATCAGGTTGTGTATACTTGACCCCGATGTCCTTGGCATCGTTCAGGCACCTGAACCAGATCTGATTGAGAACATTCGGGACGTACTCACCGCTATAGGTCAATAACTTGAGCCCCTGACTGTCGATAGGGCCTAGATTGGGTGCTTTATGGTTGACATAGGCCTCGTGTCCTGGTGTTGCAGCCGCTGCTGATATCACCAATGGACCTGTGAGTGGTGTGTCCTGTCCATAGCCCTTCGATTGTGCTCCATTCAATTGGATAGTGTTCCCTGATTCTTGCGAATAGAGGTTCACTGACCCTCCTCCTACCTGATGCCAATCGCTATCGTGCCATACGAAGATGCTATAGTTGTCAAGTGTGAGATAGAGTCTCTTTTCTGTTCCAGTTGGCGGTAATGCGGCTTGGTTCGCGCTATAGATTATGAGCTCGCTTGCACCTGCAATGACCCATTGGTTATCGTTTGTATCGTATATCGCGATCTGCGGGTCTGATCCCGTACCCGGGTCGATGATGGCATAGGCACCACCGGCACCTGTTGGGAACGCTGCACTCAATTGAGAAAGCGAAGTATACACGCCGACCATCGGAGTCGCATTCGTGTTCCCGAACAGACCGATAAGCTCGGTCACCAATCGATTGAACTTTTCCTTGATCTCGTTGGCCTCAAGTGCAAAGAACTTGCTTATCGATGCTGCATCCGTCGGGTCGTTGGTCTTTTGAGGGTAGGTGATCTTGAATGAGTTATCTATGGACATATCATGAAAGGTTTAGGTCAAAGTTGTAATCGAAGTTCTCGTCAGTTATATCTGCATCCGTGTAGGTAGGGATGCTATTGATGGCCAAAGGGCTCTGATTCGTGAATCGTAACTGGAAGCCGGTTGCGTCATTGTAGTTGGATGAGATGTCCATGGGAAACTTGTTGCTGCCTACCTCAAAGTATTTACCGTTGCTGACCTTGACCAATACCTGATATTGGTCATTACCAAGTGATGATAATCTGTCGAAAGCGTCATCGGATATCCCTGGGTAGGTCATGGTGACCGTTGTCCTGAACAGCTTTCCTGCGGGAGTCATCGTCTGGTTGCAAGTGAGCTGCATCTTGCTGGGCGTCGCATAGATCTCGGTCATGTTGACCAGCTCGGAACCATCGACCGATCTCGCAAGTACCTTGCACACGTCTATCACCAGGTCTGAATTCTTGTTGAACTGCATGCTACAATGATAGATTTGCATGTACATCCTAAAAAGGACAAAAAAGCTGCACCGCAGGTCCGGTTTTTTTCGATTTCAGGAATTGAAAAAAAGAAATGACAACAGGGCTCGGCTAAAATCGTCTTTTGAACCGTGCTATCGTGCGAAAGGTCAAAAAATCACACCTATTTAACTGATTTACAGCGCTATACAAGCGCACGATTTGCGCACAGTTTAGCACGATTTAACATTTTTAAGCACTTTGTGGCAATCGTGCGCAATCGTGCTAAAATCGTGCGGCCATTTTTCCAGTATTCATGGGGTCTGAGAGCCGATGCGCACAAAAGCACGGTTTCAAACCCTATTTTACACAAGTGTTATAAAAAAATGAAAGAATATATATAGTTATATAGGCTTCCGCATGAAAGCACTATCTTAAAACCTCAATATATAAAGGGGTTACAAGGGGAAAGGATGAAGATCGAAAGGTTCAGGGAAGGAAAAACTCGGATCTCAAGGATCCAAGTTTTGACCATTTTTCATGATGCTCCGCATCAAAATCGTGCGCACGATTTACTGCAACTACGGGAATGGCTCGATCAAAAACTTGCCATGATTTTGATGTCAATGGTAAATTTGCGGGAAAAAATCATGGCAAACAATCAATGGGATCCAAAGAACAAGTGGGATCTACGACATACTAACTATTTCAATAAGTTGATAGCGGAGGGAAGCGTACCAATGATCTCATCTGAGCAACATTTGAGAATGAACAGGATAATGGCTGTCGAGGCCATTTTGAAGGGACTTAGGTTAGCTAGAGAACGGATAAAGAACACCGACTTCCCATATCGTTTGCACAACGATATCATCGAATTTGACAATGAACTGAAGGACCTGACCAAAAGGAAGGATCCTCACAATCTCGTCATGGACATGGTGAGAGCTTCCTTGGCATGATAATAATTCTTAAATTGTGGTCAGATCGATTAAATACTATGTGTTACAGTACTTCAACTGCCAGGACCCAGAAGGAAATGGAACGGCTTTCTGGTGCCACAATGCAAGAACCTGCTACCTATAAGATAGGCTATCATAATTTTGGCTTTGACCATCCCATCCACCAATGCATCCCACAGGGCAATGACCACATCATGTTACCTATGCTTTGGGGCTTTGTGGAGAGACCTGCAGAATACCACCTATATGAGGACCACCGTCTGCAGGAAGTGGTCGATGTCCCGAACTATTGGAGAAGGGTTGGTGGATATGCTCTGAATTCGCAGGCCGAGAATGTATTTGACTACTACAAGACAGCAGAGGCCATAAGATATAGACGATGTATCATACCGGTATCGGGCTTCTTTGAGTCAAAAGAGGTCAACGGCAATAAATACCCGCACCTCATATATCCAAAAAGGGATGAGCTGTTCTATTTTGCTGGAATTTATAACATAAATGGGGACGAAACCTATACATTCAAGATATTGACCAGACCGGCGAGTGACTTCATGGCCGAAATCCACAACAAGGCTGATCCAGATGATCGTCGTGAGCCTTGCATTTTGGATCCAGAATACTTCTATGATTATTTAGATCATGGCAGCACCGACCAAATGGTGAGGGAAGCTCTGATGACAGAATACTCGCAAGGTCTGCAAGCACATCCAGTAATGAAGTCTGTGAACAATGCCAGGATCCCGACCGATGTCCCGGAGGCGATCGAGCCATTTGATTATCCCGAGTTGAATGATCTTTTTAATCAATGATTGAGGATTTCCCCATTTTTAGCGAATCAATTAAACGTAAAATTGTAGAATGTTACCTGACACACTAAATTCTCTTAAAGACAGCCTCCTTGAAAAGACCAAGAACCCATTTCTAGGAACTTATGTCTTGGTTTATGTAATTCGCAAATGGGAGGCCATTTTTTCACTCTTCCATTTTGACGTGGGCATGGACCTGAATAGTAAAATACGGACCTTTTCAGGATACTTGCAAGGTTATGATATTTGGGTCGATATACTTGTAAATGCAGGTTGGACGATTGTGCTACTATTAGTAACATATCTATGTATTAACATTGGTATGCTTATCACTAGGTTATACAAGAACTTGCTTACACCGTTGGTTTACAAATTGACAGACCCAAAATCGGTTGTGACAATTGAAGAGTACAACAAGATGGAAGAGAAATTCGAAAGTCTAAGGCAGCTGTTTAATGAAGAGTCTAAGAAAAGGAAGGCACTACAGGATGTTGTTGATAATATTCAGTCTAAAGAATCCGACAACAAAAACGACTTAGGCAAAACAAGTTCCGACATCCTAAATTTAAACGAAAGTCCAGATACTGTCAGGCAAATTTGGAACTATCTTCTTAAGCAAGAATTGATTGAAATTTTTGCAAAAACCGCTAATTCCATTAGAAAAGGGCAATCAATAAAATCCAATAATGACACTACCGAGGAATTTATTAAATTAGGCTTAATTCAACACCAGGATGGCGGGTCTTTGTTGGGTTATGATAATTTCTCACTAACCGCATTAGGTGATGTTGTCTATACAAGAATTGTTCTAAGAGACTATATTTCCGATGATACTGATGCAGGCTCTCTACCATAATGGTAATATTCTCAAGGAGGATTGGACATCAAAATTTTAATAATCAATTAAATCTCAAAATGAACTTAACACACCAATTATATGACTACAATCTAAAATCAGGGGCTTGTTTTTTCAATAATGAGATTGTCGGGAAATCCTACTCACATAAAACCACTTGGGAACCATATGTAGATTTTTTTTCAATTGATCTAGACCTAGAAATAATAGATGAGTTTGACGGTTATAAGCTTAAAGACTTCCCCCATAATGTAAGAGAAATCAGAATTCTGCACGATTTTGACGAGCAAATGCTGAATTGGTTTGATAAATCTTGTTGGATTTCACTCAAAATGAGAAAAACTATGAGTTTATCGCCATATGAAACTGACGAAGACCACAATCCATCAATGACCGCTACTCTAAGTTTTAATTTGAACAATTGGCATAATCCATACACTGTGAAAGAGTATGCAACCGAATTCATTAACTATTCGCGTAGAGACCAAGACAAAAGTTCGCAAGGCACTCCATATACAGGTCCAGCTGAATACTTGACCATTTTAGTGATTTCAACTGATTTATATATGGATGAAGAACTAAAAGTATCTTATAACAGAATAATTAATCTAATTCATAAAACACATGAGGCTGTTAACGAATCCCTTGGCTCCAAAACATTTCAGGAATCTGTTGCTACCCAATTTAGTTTTCCAGAACACATTAACGAAGTCTGTGTTCAATACTTAGCTTACTTCACAAAGTTTTTATCCGACCTAGGAATTGAAACTGAATCAACAATTGTAACACAAGCAAGTAATGTACTGTTTACCATATTTCCTTTGGATGAAAATCAAGCCTTAGAGCAAATACGAGAGGCGCTTACTATTTACCTGAATATGCCTGGTGTTACCGAACTTGAGTCTCTTGCCTATGAGTTTAGTGATGTAAGTGTAAAACAATTGGCCGCGACAGTTTATCATCTGAAATCTCAATTGCTTCTTATTAATGCGGAACTTGAACTAAAAAACGCTACCATCGAAACCTTAAAACTAAGCAACTATCAATTAACTTTATCTAATAAAGAATCGGAAACTAAGAACGAAGAGAGCCTTTTCGGTGGGGTTGTCAAAATAGATGAGCTCGAATGGAAGGGTATAAAAATTAATTGGGCAGAGATTTTCAGGAAACTAAAAAGGAACAATAAACGCTCTAAGGGCGATTAAGTGCTGGAATATATATCCTCACGGGGGGTCAAACTTAATTAAATCGCAACAATGAAAATAGAAATCAAATTATTATTTACAGCCTTATTACTGAGCTCTTCTTTTTGCTTCGCTGTTGATAGGGCTGAGATCGAAAGACCAGGTGACCAGAGACCACCAGAAACGATCAATGCACAACAGGAGCTGTGCATTGATAAAAAGGAAATCGGGGAAGATGATATCTGACTCAACTAATTATTTACAAACAGTTTTAGTTGGCTTCTAATTGCTGATACCTTAGCGTTCTTGGCTGTTTTAACTTGCTTTTCAGCTTCAAAGTAAAGTGCAACCGATTCAGTAGTTGGATCTCGTCGAATACCAGTCCTTCATTCCAAGTAATAAGCCCGTGAACGTTCTCACCCACGACGACCATTGGTTGAATCTCTCTAATTGCTCGTAGGTATTCTGGCCAAAGGTGGCGATCATCGTCTTTTCCTTTTCTAAGCCCAGAATTTGAGTATGGTTGACACGGGAATCCTCCTGTGAGCACACCAATTCTTCCTCTCCAAACAGTGAAATCTGTTGTTTTAATATCTTCATAGCTTATCGCATTTGGCCAATAGTGTTTTAGTAGTTCTCTGCATTTTATATCTAATTCACAATGAAATTTATTCTCCCATCCCATCCATTCTGCCGCAAGGTCGAAACCTCCAATTCCTGAAAACAAACTTCCGTGTGTCATAACAATCGACCGTTATTTATAATTAGTTTCGTCAGTAATTTTCTCTGTTTTAGGACACCCAACAAGATTGTGAATTGGACAAATCCATTTCCCGTCAACTTCAACCATTTTAGTGCCAAAATGTGGGCAAATTCGATCTTTACAGCTTTTTCCAACCATTGATTCCTTCCATGCATACCATTTATCAGGCATTAGTCCAAACTTCTTAAAAAGCAATCCCGTTTCTGTTCTCCGGCATTTCCTCCTTCTTAACTCAACACCTAAAAATTGATAGCGATGGGCTGGCTTGTATTCCGGATGATTCTCTGTGATTATTACTTGATTCGTTCTCCCATCTTCAAAGAAGTATCCTGCTAACTCTTGTGGAACAAATCTGCCATCAATATGATAATGTTTAAATTTTCCTAGACCTCCAAACTGAGGGTCCCTATGAGGTTCTCCAATCACTGGAATCAAGAACACTGAACCATCTTCGTACTTAATTTTCGCACAATTAACCAAGTAAAAATTACCTGGTACTGGTTCTACATTGTCTGTTATTCTATCCATGATTTCTAAAGTCTGTTTTATTATTAAGTTGACTCGGCAGCGGTTCAAAGCGAACAGTTATGAAACTACTGGAACTACCGAGCCAAGGTTCATCTTACTCCAATTTGGATAACCATAATTCAGCTTCTTGAATCTTGGTAATTACCAAACTCATTTCACGTGTTCTGTTCTCGTTCTGGATTTCGTGAGCATCTAATGATGCTTCGCCCAAGAGACCTTTTAAACCGTTTACTGTTGCCATTTTGTATTTATTTTTTGCAGCCTTTAATCGGGTAGGCCACTTAACCCACGGTTTTAGTTATTGATTGATTCCAGACTGTTCAATTCTCCAGTTCAAGTATTTGATTTGCTCTTCTGGATCATCACCTACGACTTCTTCAGCTTCGCTGCAAATCACTTGTGCAAAATGTTTAGCCATGTCAGACAAGTATTTGTACATTTCCAAATCTGACACATTTCCAGTTTGGATCTCAACCTTGGCCTCTGCGTCTGGTTTAATTATTACCGTAGCCGTACGTTCTCTTTTTTTAGCGGGTTGCTGATGAAGTTTGCTCTTCTGAGCATGTTTCTTTCTGTTGCCTTTTTCTCGCATGATATTCACCGTTTTACTTTGTGTATTTCTTCAAAATTCTCAAAACAGTATTTGCGTCCCTTCGAGACAACAATACTCCTTTTAACCCGCCGCTACATGTTTTTTCGTGGATCCCTTCGTCATTGTTCAAGCTTCCTTGAATACCTTCTTCCAGTTCGACAATTGCCGCTTCGATCAATTCTTGTTCTGTTATCTTAGCCATGATTTCTACCGTTATTTGTGATTCTCTAGTATTTTTATTGCCTCTTCGTGTTCTGATATTTCAGCATTAAGTTGCTCTTCGGCAACATCACATATCATTCTTATTTCAGGATCGGTGTAATATCCAGGTGGCTTTGTGTCCCTCTGCTTTTTCAAGGCTGATATTGTAGACCTAAGCAGTTGTATCGATGCTTTCATAGTTTACTTCCGTTTTAGTTTTTGGGAACACGCCCTGTTTTTTTAAAGTTGCGGTACACCTCTCTGCTAACAAAGAAGTCGTTACCTATCTTCATACAGTTGATCATCTTGCCAGTCAACACTGAAACTTCTTCCTTTGTTTCAATACAAGATGCAACTCTCGTTTGCTCAATTGGCAAATATGGATGTAAGTACACGTTGATCATAATTCACGGTTATTTTTGTTTGTAATGTCTTTTTATACACTTGAATAAGTATTGTGTAATGTCTGGACATACTGCGTTACCTAGACACTTATTTCGGTCCACGAGATCGGAAAATTCATCAACGCTTCTAAAACCTCTGGGTTCGGGTATATCGGATCGTTCTTTCCATCCCGGAGATATTCGTGCAGATTGCCTCGGTAATCCTTCGATCCAAAATACCGGTTCGAACTGGCTCCCTTGTAACAGCTTTTTATGGGGGTAGGCAATAATAAATATTCTCTCCCTACCATGTTGTAATCCAAATGAGGTTGCGTGTAAGCATTGCCATTCCGCATCATACCCGATTTGGGCCAGGTCTGTAAGAATTGTTCCAAGCCCCCTAGAAGTGAGAGCTGCGGAATTTTCCAAAACGAGGTAATCGGGTCGATTGACGCGAGTAATTCTCCACACATGTTTCCAGAGTGAACTTCTTTCTCCTTCAATCCCTTGTCCTTCACCAGCGATGCTGATGTCTTGACATGGAAATCCTGCACTGATGATATTGACCCATTTGAGTTTTCCAATTCCTTTGATATCTCCATATTGTCTTGTGTTTTTAAAATGTTTTCGAAGTACCTTTCTAGGAAATTCTTCGATTTCACAACTCCAAATTGTCTCTATACCCTCGGCTTCTGCACCCAGGTCAAATCCGCCTATTCCTGTACAAAGAGATCCATGCGTCATAACAATCGACCGTTAAATTTCAATTAGAATACTGAACAATGCGACCACTATTATGGTCAACATGATAATGACAAGCGTCAACAGTTCTTTGATGGAGGAAGTGTTTTTTTCAATCCAATCAAGCTCCCTAGTAATCTTTTTTAATTTTCTTTTCATGATTTGTAATATTGATCGTTTCTAATAGCCAATAAAAGTTATATGGAGTATTGCAATCGTCAAAGAAGACAACTTCTACTGGTTCTGCTAAAAATTTTGCTATCATTTTTTTGATGTTTTGATTATTAATTCCGGTGGAATCTATTCTCTAAGTATTCAAATATGACATAGCTTTCACTTGGCTGTATTTCGAATTCCTTTGCGTCATCATGAGAAAACACAATCTTAATTAGACCAGTGCTTCTAAACTCGATTCTACTGATCTCCTGATATGAGTTCAGTAATGCTCTGATTTCTACAATAGCGTCATTCATTTTTGTTACTTTTTTTAGTGTTTTTCTTCTTTATCGGGCCGTATAATTTCACTCCTTCATGTTTCAGGCACTTATATATCGAAGGCTTGCTTATGCCAGAGAACTCAGCAATTTTATCAATTGGTACACCGCTCTTATAGAACTCGGCGACGGCCTTTGACTTTTTCAGCAACTTCTTGGATAGTCCAGGAGGTCTGCCTCCCACTCTTCCGCGTTTACGGGCTGCTTCAAGACCAGTAATTGTTCGTTCCCTATTCATTTCTCGTTGATACTGATTCAAAGACCCAAAAATGTTGAACATCAACCGACCTTCCGGGGATTTTGTATCAAGGAATGGCTCTTGAATACTCTTGAAGTCCACGCCCATGTGATCAAAAATCTCAAACAATGTGAGAAGATGTTTCAACCCCCTACCTATCCGACTCAACTGCCAAACAACAACACGATCACCAGACCTTAATTTTTCCATGAGCGAATTAAGTCCAGGACGCTCCTCAGTCGCTCCACAGGCAATATCAGTTATGATATTTTCCTTCTTGACCCCGAATCCGATCAATGCATCAATTTGCATGTCCAAATTTTGAGCGGGTGTGCTTATTCGAGCGTACCCAAAAATGATTTCATTGCCCATAGTTTTTTTAACAAGTATTTTTAACTCACTACTTCCTCTTCTGTTTTTGGAGCAAACGGGTTGTCATCGATCGCGTCATTCTGCATTTGCTTGTAATCATCCTCCGGTATAAAGATCTCTATGTATTCTTTCCCGCTAGTCTTGATGTCTCCGCCTTGGGTGCTAGGGTTGTAATCGTAACTCTTATATTGGCAATACATCTTTAGCTTTTGCTTGAATTTCTGGATCGAGTTGAAACGACGCTCTCCAGGATACTTGGTGACAAAACCGTCCCCATGTTCTACATATTCGGATCCATCTGATCTTGTCGCCTGGTACATGGTGTCCTTTATTACCCTAGTGTTCACATTGTTGATGTTACTGAAGTACTCTTCAGCCCAATCCATGAAGTTCTCACCCATCTGTTGGCGTAACCTTCTATTTTTTAGCTTTTCGGTTGGGGCATCAATCAATCCATACTTGAAATACAAATGCAAGCACATGGCCGCAAAGTTGTAGAACAGGTTCCATTGCCTATGTCCCCAATCATGGAAGAATTTTATCTTAAAATCATCAGTTGGCTTGTACGAACCGTTGTACCAATCACTATAGGCCAGGAGAAATTGACGGTCTTCGAAGCTGTCTCCGTTTCCGTTCAAAGCGTGATTTGTGGCTATGTAAAATTTTTGAACATATTCTGATGGTAGGGTTACCTTACCAAACCCTTTACGTTCTAGCGTGAATTTACCTGTGATATATGGGAACAAGAATTCGAAATCAAAGTTCACCCTTACGTCATCAAAGAAGATAATCGCAGTTCGTTGGTCCACTTCCTCAAATAGAAATCGATCATCCAATAGGTCCTTCTTCTTGCCTGGTATCGTTACAGCAGGGACCAATTGTCCCAAAGCGACCCCAAACAAGGATTTACCCGACCTTCCGTTACTGGCACCAACATGGCTCATTTTTCCATCCATTCCAATAACAGCCCTCTCTCTCGAGGCATCCCTGTATCTATGTAACATATAACCAAAAGCAGTTAATTTGGACAACAAGTGTCTTGTCGTCTCAAACCTATCTTCGAGTGGTGCCTCACTTAAAGGAGTATTCTTATCAACAAAAGTAGACGTGTTGAGCAGGAACTGTAACCAATGGCAATCGTGTCCATCCTCAGAAAAATCAATTGTGTATTCACCAATAAAAGGTTTCAGTTCTGGATTTTCCTTTACGTCGTTGTCACAGACTTGATGGATTTCGGTTATCAGGATATCAGTTTTACTAGGTGAAAAGTCGATAATGTTATCTTTCCAAACTTGCCCGGTCAAATCCTTTAATTCGTGTAATTCATACCCCTCTTCAGTTATTCTAAAATATGCATCCTTGAAGTAGAGGTACTGAATATTTTCACTTGGTTCATTAAGTTGCAAAGTAGTATAAGGGATATTTCCCAAGCTATCCGGTCCCAAATACATCTTGCCCCCTCTGAAGAGCATATTCTCAACCTCTTCCATATTGATCTGTTCTGTCCATTCCATTACATACTCCTTGATCTCGTATGGTTCAACTTCCCGAACTACGTTTTTATCAATATGGACCCAGATAAATCCACCTCCAGCCCGCTTTAGCTTAAAGAACCCGCGATTACTGAGAAATCGGTAGCATCTCTTGTGGTTAAAAGTGAACTTCTTAAAACTTACTTCACCTTCTGCGTTTCGCTTTATATTCTCGGTCCAGAATTGTTCATTGTCCATTAGAGGCTGTGCCAATTCCAGTATACCCTGCTCATTGAACCTCCATTCTACTTTGCCGAACTGGAACTTTGGCAGTGATTTAAGTCGTTCCTTGTAATGGTTGGCAAAGGCGTCCTTGTTCTCCAGGTACCAGAAGCTTTTTAGCTTGAATTCTGACATCGTTGTGATGTTGTAGAACTGCAGCCATTTTGCATCTCCGTTGGGATCCAACAATGCCTTGTCACATAGGTCTCTTAGCTCGTCTTCTTTACCACGAAGGGAATTGGTCAAGAGATCATCGATTCCTTTATCTTTTTCATTGTTCTCCTTGACATGGGCAAAGAAGATCTTCAGATGGATATCGACATTATGGAAGGCATAGAAGTGGTCTCGGAAGTTGAGTACAGCCCTAAAAAATGACTTGGGCCTTTGGTCTGCAGAACGCTTCGAGTCGATCTTGTTAGAAAGATCCTTCCAATCACTGTCCAGAACGAAAACAACCTGCTCTACCTGGCAACGCTTTATGATCAATTCGAATTCCTTTGGGAGCTTCTTCTTGGATGCCACATTATGGATCCCCATTACCCCGACTGAAATCAATCCATGCTTTGTTGCCTTATCGGCCTTCTTTTCACCTTCCTGGATATATAGGGTCTTGATCTTTGATGATTTCTTGTATTTCTCTCGGATCCATTTATTGATGTAGATCTTGGAATCACTGCCCCACGGGGACTTGTACTTACATGGATTTCCCTTACGATCTAGATGGAGGTCTGGGTTTTGGAATCTGACCCGATAGAAGTCAAGCTTCTTTCCTACCGGATTTCCCTTTTTGTCGGTTCGGTAGTACTGCATCGGTTTGCCTTCAAGGTCATAGTACCGGATGATCACATCATCACCTGGTACGACCTCGAACTTGCTGTCTACGGTCCCCGATTCGTATACTGGTATTTCTCTGGTTGTGCTGTCATCGACGTACACCTGAGAGGTGATGTCTTCCTTAACAAGACCGCTTCCAGCTAACAATTGATCAAGGTATTGCTCTTTGGCCTTGGCCTTACTTTTTGGTCTTCGTCTGCGTTCCGGGATCTCGATACATTCGATCCTTGCAAGCTCGTGCAGAGCTTGACCATATGTTAGGCCATGGAACTTCATCAAGTAATTGGCTGGGGTCTTAACTCCGATGTCGCACTTGAAACATTTGGCAACCGATTTGGGTCTGTTATAGCTCAACTTATCATCCGTCTCGCACTTTGGGCAATAAAGATGGTAGTCTGCACCTTTTTTCTTACCAAGACCGTTATGATAGTGAATCAGTACGTTCTCAACGGTTGCCTTGTCTAGGATCTCTTTTTTTACATCCTCTGGAATGTGCGTCATTTTAAATTCATGTTTAAGAAAGCGGTCAGCAGAAACTAACCAAAACTGCCGACCGCCTTGGGGGCCTCAAGCCCTTAATTAATCGATTAAATACTATGCTGAACGTGGCGCATTGAGGCCTCTACTCTTTTTGTCTTATGATCAGGATATGGTTGTTGCCCACCGTATTGCAGGGGCGCATGTCCTGGCCCCATGGGCTTGGGTCATGAATCGTCAGCAACCATGTGGACACCACGTCTTTTACCGGCAGTACACTCTTTACCAACTTGATGTCCTTTAGGCACAGGTTTTTCTTCTCTACCCATAGTCTGGCGACCTCCATAGCCCTTAATGCCTTTCGAAGCTTTGGGAACTGCTTTGCCGGCCTTTGCTCCTTGCCTTGAAAGTGATCGTACCAATCGCTCACCAGGTCTGCCACCTCGAGGTAATGGTTTAGCCTTTTCTTGTTGGATACGCCTGTGATAGCTGGCGACGGTCTGTTGATGTTCGGTTTTGTGTCCATATTCCAAATCGTTGATCTTGTTATACGTTTCGATTATTGCCTTGGCCAATTGGTCATTGGTCAGGTTGGTCCTGTACTTCGGGTTCGTCAACTCCAACAATCTCTGCTTCAACTTCGATATCATTTGTGACCTTGTGGCGCTCATTCTCAAGAAATTCAAGTTGTTGGGTATATCTTTCCCGAAGAGGCTCTTTGTCCTTTTCACTGAACAGGTCGTTGTTGTCTAGGTGAAAGATCTGAGCCTTCACCCGATTGATGCGATTGTCGATTATTGTTATTGAATCCATGCTAATTGTTTTGATATTGCAATGACCAACACAAGGACAATCAGTATTACTGATATAAAGGCACATCCCCATTGGTACAGATCCTTAGCCCTTGCGTCATATTTCGCTTTCGCTTCATATTCGATTCTCTCCTTCTCTTGCTGTGTCATTGTATGATCTTTTGTTTTGTTGCCTTCATCAATAGATCCGTCTTTGATGGCGCATCGAACTTTTTAAATAGGTTGCTCTTGTGCGCGTCTAAAGTATTCTGTGAGATACCGAGTGTGTGTGCCACAGCCTTCTCTGGCAATCCTGACTTGAGACCATTGATCACCTGTAGTTCCCTATGTGTGATCGTTTTACCATTGTAGGTAATGTTCTTACTGTTCCATGCAAGGCAACGGCAATTCTCTCCACAGATAAAATTGTCTGATTCCATGAGCTTACCCTCACCGCTAAAGTCTGGATTGTGGTCTGCAGCGCCGTAGACGCAGAAACAGTATTCCTGCAGCGCATCATCCAAGTGCAACTCTCTTAGGTCAGCTGATGCCTTTTCATCCTTATTGATCTGCCAGAAGATCTGTGCCTTGTATTTTGATGGAAGTTCACCGAGTGGTTTGGTCACTCCGTTCTGGGAAAAGTATACCCTGCGTAAGGGGTCATGACGATCGGCAAAGAGCTCGATACGATCATCGCCTGGTAAGCTACCGGCATGTAATTCATGAATGAATTGTAATTCTGAGGTTTGCGTTGTAACTTCGTTTTGCATAAGAATGGATTTTAAAGGTTTATTCTTGTGTGCGACCATCGTGGCAGCGATGGTCTTTTTTGTTTCTATAGAGTTGCCCAATAAACAGGGCTATCATTATGAGTGCTGGAGAGATCGCTATCAAACAGAAAGCCAGCATGTGTATGTCGTTGTTAGACAATTTCATGCTGACTTTGCTTTTTCGATTAGCGCTTCTCTTCTCTTTTTCTCGGCCTCCGTCTTCTCTAGATGGTCAGAAAGTGCATCGTAGATGTGCTTCTCTAGGTTATGGTTCTTGTATACCTGGTTCAAAACATTACGGACCGAAGAAACGCTGTAGGGATGTCCATTTTGATTACGGATGCATTTTGAATTCAAGTAGTTTAGAATTTTTTCTGCATAGTTGACCCCAAATGCTGCTTTGATGGTATCGGCTTCTTTCTTGGCTATCATAGAAAACTACTATTGTGTTACGGACGTATTTAGGTTATATTTGTGTTGAATCGGTGTTACAATATTACAGATTATTATCTGTTTTTGCAACACTTATATATGATTTTTCTCTGATGGATAATAAAATAGTAGACCGTATTGCTATCATAATTAGGCATTTCAAACTTAACAACAATAGCTTTGAAACCCGCTTAGGTCTTAGCACGAACTATATTGGCCCAATGATAAAAAGGGGTGGAAATGTAGGTAGTCATATAATACAGAAAATAATCCAAGAATTTCCAACTGTCAACGTTAGATGGTTAATCACTGGTGAAGGGAATATCGAAATTGATCAAGCTGATGACACCATGAACATCAATAAGTTTATAGAACAGCTTGTTGAGCAAAAAGTAGATAATAAACTAAACAGTCACGTAACCCAGGAAATGATCAAAATGATTGTTGCTGGAATGATAGATGAGGAAATATCTAAAGTAAGTGACAAGAAGATAAAATAAATATACAGGGATGTAATGGTAACAATTGGAGAACGATTGCAAACATTTATTAAATCACTAAACATCAGTAAAAGAAAGTTCGACTTAAGCATTGGTGCTGCAAACGGCTATACTTCTAAGGTGCTTAAAAATAACGGTGCAATGGGGTCCAACTTTATTGAGAAAGTGGCCACTGTCTATCCTCAACTAAATCTCAGGTGGCTGATCAAAGGAGAAGGAAACATGCTGGTGCCACATGAGAAAGTTGAAAATAACTTAGCAGAAAGATCATTCTACGAATTAATAGATTCAAGGATAGAAGCGAAATTGAAAAGTCAAAACACTCATGAATTGATGAAGATGATAATTGCTGGTATGATCGATGATGAGATTTTAAAAACGAAGAACGACAAGGTGAAATAACCTTATTCCAACTGAATCAGCTTCTTTAACTGAATCATTTCCTTAATAGAAAGTTCCTTGACATTTTGTGGCGATAACAGCTCGGCCTTTAATGACCGGAGCTTTTGCTCGTATATATGAGGTGGGTACAGGTCTTTCTTTTCCTTTAGGGCGTAGAATTCCTTTAGTATTTGTAACGTGTGCTTCCCGTCATGCATGCTGTTCCTGTTTGATCTGTTCTAACTCTTTGTCGATTTCGTCTTTTAAATCAAGGGTTGCCGTGTAAAAATGAAGCTTTCTACCTAGAAAGAACATTATTACAAGCACGGGGATTACGATGGGGAGTGAGTACCAAAAGTCGTACTCGTCAATATACTGTATTTTATAGTTCAGTACTCCAGATAACTGGAATAAGAACATGGTGAAGGGAACCAATATGAAGTAACGCCACCAGTATCTGGCGGTGAAATAGAATAGTGTTGTGAGGATGAGGAAGGTGATTTTGGTGAATAGTGCATGTACAAAACTTTGCACGCTTCTAAATCCACCGGACTCAAGAGTCATGAAACCGATGTCCCAGGTCTTTGAATCGCTCGGAGCATACTTATACAGATAAAACATAAACGGAGTAGCCACCAGTATGATACTGATTACTACTCCTATTATTAGTTTCTTTCTTTTATCCGTTAGGCGGAACCTCGTACTCCTCTTTGTCGATAAGTTGGATCTGGTCATCTTCTTCCACTGATTCAGCAGTGCACGAAGCAAAGGCAAACATCATCATTACAGTTGCAGCTGTGGCAAACAAAAATCTCTTGGTCTTCATAAGCTTTGATTTTAAAGTTATACCATAAAAGGTATTCATTAATCAAAGCTGATAATCGAGATGGCCCTATAGTTTTCAGTCAGTTTTTAACCGACTTATCGCGCACTTATTAACACTTTCGCCAAATTACGGCATATCGGATCATTTTTGTTGCGGTTTTCCCGTAATCTTTATGATGGTAAGTTGTAATTAAGAATATATAACACATTGTTTCATTTGTAAAAACGCGAGTTTCAGCGAAAAGTTTACCATTTTTTTACCATTTTATTTGTAATTAGCTGATGGTCAGACATGTAATTTTAAAAAATATCCCTGCCGAGGTCACTACAAGCAAGAAACCACGTCTTTTAGACGTGGTTTTTTTATTTTATGGAAAACCAAACGCAGTTTGAAGTTTGGAATCAAAATAAAAGAACCAGAGCGATAGCTCGTGGTTTCTTATTTGCAAAAGCGAAATCTAAGGAGGCGAAGTGGAACGAAGCAATCCTGTCCGCCCCTACATTATTCTAGGTTTTGGAATAAAATGAAGAACCAGAGCGACAGCTCGTGGTTTCTTATTTGCAAATGGCAACTCAAATCCTGTTCAATCTCACACTTATCCCCCATCTCGCCCACTTATGCATTGCGTCTTGCCTTTTGTTGCGTTATCCTATTACTTCACATCAAAATTTCAAATCCTTATTTAGGAGAAAGCTGAAAACCCTTAAGAGAGTAAGCATCACTAATAACTTTATCATTATGAAAACATTAGAACTTGACCAAATGGAACAAATCAATGGCGGTCAGTGCGAAGACGCATTAGAAGAGTTTAACTTCGTAGTATCAGGCAGTAGTCTAATTTTTGCAGTTGCAGCAGTGGCCGCTGCCGCCACTCCACTTGGGTGGGCAATGCTTGCTTTGTCTGCAGCCGCAATGGCAGGTTCCACTGCGTCTTGCATGGATTAAAAGCAGTTAGTGCAAATGCAGTCTTTAATAGTAAAGAGAAAGTCTTCATTAAATTTCCGCACAGGAAGGGTTCATATTTTTATCGGAGACAAGAGAGTTTCTTCTATCGATGACAATACGAATGCTATCCAAGTTATGGTCAAAGAAGGTGATTATGTTTGGGCAAAAATGCAATGGTGTTCATCAAATAAAGTTGAAATAAAAAGCGGTGTCAAGGAGCTGACCATAACGACCTTCTTATCCAATCGTTCTTTTTTGATAATCCTCTTTGCAACATTGGCCACTACATTGACCTCACTTTTAACTACATACGTATACTTTGGGCTATTCCCAATATTGCTCGCACTGTTTCCTCTATATTACATCACCTTTGGGCGAAAAAAATACCTAAAGCTTTACGTGTCGAAATGAACAGCGAAACTTATTTTAAAAAATCTACAGAGTTGGAAGATTATCGCGAATTAACAGCTTGTTTTTCCTATCAAGTCACACCTTTAATTCATTATTCTAATATGAGAAAATTAGTTTGGGCCATCATAATACTGACCTTGTCTTATTTGGCTTATAGTACAATATCAGGCTTTTCAGTTTCTGACTTAATTATCATCTGCGGATTGATTTTATTCTCGATGATTTTGCTCCTATTAAGGCATAGAAAAAAGCTATGAAGACAAAAGCCAAATTCATTCTAATCTCCATGGGATTTGTATGCCTTGGAGTATTTTTTTCGCAACTCTTTCTTTACGAAATAGAAGAACTATTGGAAGCAAAATCCATGGTTTCGTTGGGAAGTGTTTTTATAATTGCTATAACATCAATTTTGAGTGGTGTGCTGATAAATTCAAATGAAGGGAGTGAATAAGAGAACTGTATATAACCTTATCGGTCAATTATTAATCATAATCTCAATGCTAGTAGTTCTTGGTACCGCAGAAAAAATTTCAATGAAAATAATTACTGCTTTTATACTTCTCGCTTCAGTCATAATTTTAATGTTCAATTTTAAGAAAAGGAAAGGCCGTTGATATTCAAACACCATAAAACATAAAGATCAACAGTACAATAATATAGATGAAAAAAGTATATATTTTAATGATTGCAGTTACACTGTTGATGGTTTTTCATTCATTGTACAAAAAGACTTTTGATGTTGATGATGTAAAATTTGCATTACCTATGCTCATCTTCTTTGGATACTTGTTATTCAAAAAAAGGAAGGAAGGAAGAACAAATAAATAAATCACCTAGGCAAAACAGGTTCCTAGTTCATAAGTCTTCGTCGACGGGTTTCTTCTCTAAATGTATTAAGTTCTTTGCTTCATTGCTTTTCATTTCGACAATTGAATAGAAAGCCTTACTTATGAACATTTAATGCAGAAATAAACAAGGAATTCTTACTTTTAATCCTAATAACACAAAGCGGAAAAACGCATACCGATGCTATACATTATAACGACCGGAGGAACCATCGAAGGACTCGAATATGATGATGAAAACCAGAGGAATTCTGAGGGTATATCGATCGAAACTTTTTTATCTCAGCTAGAGATTTCCATACCTTATCATATAGAAAAAGTACTTGATAAAGACAGTCGGTTTGTTACCGAAGAAGATCGAGAGCTTATAGCTACCAAGGTTTCCAATTGTCAAAGTGACAATGTGCTGATCACCCATGGTACATTGACCATGGTGGAAACAGCAAAATACCTTGGAAGATTAGAATTCAACAAAACGATTGTACTCACCGGTGCATTCATACTTGGTACGGAGCCCGATACGGACGCTCCTTCAAATCTTGACTTTGCGATCGCCGCTTTTGAAGATCTAGAAAACGGAGTTTATATAGCCATGCATGACACAATATTTCAATGGAATGCCGTGAGAAAAAATCACGCAAAGAACCGATTTGAGTGCATACAGTAAAAGCACATAACGTACACGACCACTCCATACACGATCGTCCTCTATTAAAAGTAAAAAGCCCGTTTCCTTCAAAACGAGCTCTTCAAATTAACAACTACAAGATGGCTATGGCATAACCACTGTATCGATAGCATGTATGACCCCATTCGAGGCATCAACATCTGCTAAAATAATCTTTGAAGTGTTTCCTTTGGTATCCGTTAGGATCACATTTGCCCCGCTCATTGAGGCTACCAATTTTCCTCCTTGCACGGTAGTAATTGTAAATTTTCCGTTATTGGCTTTGATTGCTTTTACCACATCTGCTGCTATAAATTTTCCTTTGACAACATGATATGTAAGGACTGCGGTAAGCGTTCTTTTGTTTTCAGTTTTTAGTAGAGAAGGGATAGTTCCTTTGGGTAGTTTTCCGAAGGCATCGTTCACAGGCGCAAAAACCGTGAACGGCCCCTGACTATTCAACGTCTTGACCAATCCTGCTGCTTTGACGGCAGCTATAAGCGTTGAGAAATTTTGATTACCAGCAGCAATGGCTACAATGGTCTTTCCGTCTTTTGACTTTTCGGTTTTGTCAATGATGATATTGTTTTCTGTTGTGTCGCTGGTAAAGGACGTAAACATGAATACAACACTTAAAACAGTAGATAGCGTGATAAGTTTTTTCATGATAACGCTGTTTTTCACAAAGATAGGTGCGGCTTTGCTTATTTCTGTCATATTTTGTTTAATTTTTTGTTAAATATAGTAAACAAAATTGCTTTCCCACCCCTGAATCATTAATTTTACTAAGATTTAAAACCGCAATACATATGGATCTGATAAATGAAGCCTTAGCATTTGAAAAAGCGAAGTTGAGCCGAATGTCAACCAGTGACAGAGTGGTCGCCTCTAGAGAGGCCAAACGACTTGTTTTAGCTTTAAATGAAATTTATAAGAGAACAAAAGATGCCAACATTATGGACATTATGAAACGACTTACGGTGAAAAAGAAAAAGATCGAAGTTCGTTTAAAAGGAAGGCCTGACCCGGCATTCTGAAGTTGTCTACACCAAAAGAAAGCATCTTACATTAGTACATTAACAACAAAACCGTGTCATCAGGCGCGGTTTTTTTATTCTATCTTCTTTCTCCTGGTCAGTTAGCCACGCTTATATCCGCCCGTTCTTTTGCTCTATAATGTTTGTTAAACGCAAAATCTCGATGCACGTCTTCATGCCCTGATGGCCATTTTATCGAAAGTGTTTTAATGTCATAGCCTGTTCCAAGTCCGAAGTGCAATTCATAGTCATCTTGACTTCCGTACCCCGTGACAGGATACATCCATCGATATAATTTTTTAGAGGAAGTGCCATCTGAAATTTCCAAGGTCACTTTGGCTCCTATTCCGAAGCGGTTTGAATCTGTTCCTTGTAGGCGTAGCGAGACCCAATTCTGTCCTGTGCTGGTATTTACGTAGAACCTGTTTACTTGATCGTTACTTCCCCAATTGGCCACAAAAATATCCAGGTCGCCATCCCGATCAAAATCGGCGTGTGCCGCTCCTGCCGAAGTGTCTGCATGTTTTTTAATTTCTCCTTCGTAATTGCGAATGAACTTACCGTTACCTTCGTTTAAATACAGGAAGTTTTGCATATCGGGGCGATAGGTTCCGTTGGCAATGAAGAGATCAATATCTGTATCATTATCATAGTCCCCCCAAGTGTGCCCTTTAGAAGCACCTCCCTGCTCTTGCGTTAAAATGCTCTCTCGTACAGGCATCAAATTACCCGTACCGTCATTGTTGTAAAGAAAGTTCTGCTTGTCAAAATTGGCTAAGAACAAATCCAGATCTCCGTCGCCATCGTAATCGGCCCAAGAAACACCATAAGAATATCCTATGTCTTCGACAACATGTCCTTTCATTACCTTCTCAAATTTCCAATTCCCTAGGTTCTTATAGTACAAATTCGGCTTCCTGGCATTGGCTATATAGAATTCGGGCAGTCCGTCGTTGTTGGCATCTCCACAGGCACACGCTCGACCGCTGGAATCACTCTTTGCCATTTCTACATCTGTGACCTGCTCGAAATTTCTTCCGTCTATATTTTTGAACACCCAATTGGCCCCAGAGCCAGAGGCTACGATCAATACATCGAGATCGCCATCGCCTTCGATATCCGCCCAACAGGCCATGGAGGCCGCAATTTGATCTGATGTTAGCGGACCGTCCAAAACTCTTTTAAACCCTAAATTGTCGATGTTCTCAAAAAGAAAGTTTCCTTCTTTGCCACGACTCACAACATATAAGTCCAAATCACCGTCATTGTCAATATCGACCCAATTAACGCCTTGAGAGTTACCGCCATGTTTTACTACCTCTGAATAAACGCGGTCATTGCCAGCGTCGCTCGTCATCTTTTTGAACGTACCATCCCCGTTGTTTCGATAGAGCGCATTCCATTGGGCGTTTGAGTTGGCTACATACAAATCTGGATCTCCGTCGGCATCGTAATCTCCCCAGGCTACTCCCCGGGAGAGTCCGCCATCGGTGGCGATACGGCCAGATTTCATGGATTCAAAAATCGGCTGGTCTGCTTGTGTTGTCGTTTTTTGTTCTTCTTCAGCGCAACCGACGCACACGGTTAACCACACTCCTATCAGTAGATATTTAGCAATTGAGTTCATAGTTTAGTTATTTACACATCGTTTATAAACGATATACGAATTTATGATAATTTTAAAACGAAGGGATGCAAAACTTTGTTAATTTTAATACATGGCTTTAAGATTGTTTCTTTTATCACTTTTGATGTTGGGATGCACCAACACAAAGAACAACGCCCCTATTCTTGTCAACCAAGAAACGTTTCATCTGGCTGAAGATTGGGTTAAAAATCAAGGACTTCTCAACGTAGAAAGCGTGATCCATGACAAATCCAATCACTGTTTTTATACCACTAGCGGAAACCAATATAAAGTGGGTGGTGAAGGATACATTTCTAAAATTTCGGCCCAAGGAGAACTTTTACAATTGAAATGGGTCGATGGTCTTAATCGCCCAACTGGCATGGCCCTTCACAACGGCCAACTATATGTTGCCGATGTTAATGCTTTGGTCGTAATTGACCCAAAAAATGGTCATATCATTCAACGAATAATGGCACCTAGTGACAAACTCGGACTTAATGATGTTTCGATCAACAGTAAAGGAGACCTCTTTGTCACGGCCTCCTTTGTGCATTCGGTATATACATTGATTGATGATGAACTTCGATTATGGCTTCAGGACGAAGAGCTATTGCAGTGGGCCAACGGCATCGTTGCTGAAGACAAACATATTATCGTTGGAGGAACCCATTTGATCTCTATAGACATTGCCACTAAAGAGGTCACTCCTATCCAGCTTCCGGAGGGAGCTGATGACTTTGACGGAATCTCGCCTGACGGTTCGGGTGGATACTTCTTAACCACGGTAACACATCGTTCTTTACTTCATTTAGACGCTGATCTAAAGATTCAGACGTTGCAGAAAAGCGATAGCATTTATTTTGGCGACACCTATTTCTCGATCAAAGATCGAACGCTCTTCGTACCCCGAGGCTTTTCCGCCAGAAAAGATTTTTACATTTCAGTTTTTAAACTTACCTCTTAACGGCATCTGATCAGTCTGTAAAATACCAGGACCTCTTGATCTTTCCGTCTACTATTTGATACACCCCCATGGAGGAGGCCGACACCCTCTTTCCCTCTTTGTTTGTATAGGTAACAACTTCTTTGAAACTGATCTTGTTTCCTTGTATGATATAGCTTTCGACCACCGAATTCACTTTCATATCAGCCGCAAAATACTGCTGCATACTCTCTCTAAACTTCTCTTTTCCTTCAACTTCAAGTATCAACTCGTCGGCAGTTACGTAATAGTATTTAAAATCTTGGGAAACGTTGTCTACAAGGCGATCAATATCTTTTGCGTCGAACGCCTTTATTTGGTCATTGAAGACCTCTAATATCGTTTCTTCTTGAGCGTGCAACCATAGGGTTGACACGAAAAAAAATGTTAGGAGTTGTATCGTTTTCATAATGCATTGTTTCACGTTGGATATAAAGTTACCATTCTAAAGTTATTCTAGTTCCACTCTTGCTTTGCCCTTCTAAGGTCTTCTTTAAATTTTTCGTTGGAAAGCATAGCGGTAAGCATGCGGTGTGCCAATACGCGTGCAGCTTCTTCATCGCTTGGATAGTGGATTCCCATGATCTCTCTGGATTCTCCGACTTCATAAGCTACTTCTAAGAATTCTTTTCGTTTGGACGGAATCAATTCGCTCCAGGCAAAAGCCTGAATATACGCCCAAAGGGTGTGTCCGCTTGCAAAGGAGGGTGATGAGATTCGGGCCAACGGATCTAATTTGGGCTCCAGATGATAAGGCCTGGCTCTGAGCAAGTGGTACTTCACTGTAAACTCCATTAACCGCATGTCTTTGGTTATTCCCTTTAGCAGTTTGGCTGTTGCTGGATAGTTCTTCGCGGTGGTCTCTGGCCCCATCACGGTTCGGCCTTCGTAGAAAAGGTATTCTAAGTTTTGCTCGTGACGTCTGTGTGTCTCTAGCAAATCAGCATGTGGCCAATACCCAATAGGTGCCAAGAAGTTTCTGGAACGGTCTTCTTGGGCTGCGGTTCTTTTCTCTTGCCATTCAAGTAGGTAATCTAATTCGGCGCGAGTTTGATCCGAACTATTCGCAGGAAACTGAATGCTTTGTTTTAACTCTTCGACCTGCTTCGGACTCAGGTACGCGGGAGTGATCATCGTATAGATCAGCGTACCACTGCTGTACTCGTCTGCTGGAAATGCTATCTCGTCTAAATGAGCTCTTTCTGGATTGGGAGATGCATCCAGTCGTTGCAGTCTTTCGTAATGTCCATTGACTTCTTCTAGTGGGTGTAATTCTTGAGCCACAGAAGCGCAAGAGCTCATTAGGGTCAACAGTAATAGTACATTGAAAGTTTTCATCATTGTATAAGTATTTATGGGTTATTCGTTTCTTGTTTTTTTAAACTTGCTTTTAAATGCTGTGTCAACTTGGAAACTTCGGTGGTTGACATCTTCATTGTGTAACTAAGCTCTTTGTCTGACAGATGTATGATCCGCTCTGAATGCAATGCCGTCTTGAGTCCTATTTCGTTCTTTACAAACTCACTTTTTAGGTGTATTTCTATTGTATCTTCTTTACACAAAATGTTTCCGCCATATACTTCCATCCTTCCATTCATATGGCTACAATACCATTTGAGTTGGCGGTCAGAAAGCATCGTTATGATCCCTGTTTCCCAATGCACCAACTGACGTTCTTCACCGTTTAAAGTCCAAGCTTTTTGCGAGACCTCGAGATACGGTTCTTCTTTAAGGCACTTGAATACAAGAAGTTCTTCGTAATCAAAGGATTCGAGTGTGGGGAAACTTCCCTTTCCGCTCCCCTTCCAAGTCCCTGTCAAACGTTCTTGCAATGTCTTTATGTTGTTACTAATCAGCCGCATGGCTCTGTCTTTTTGCTAAAAATTTATCTGTGGTGAGCCATAGTTCTTCACATCGATACATGTGAAGGTTATCGTGCATCAATACATGTCGCAATAGGATGTAGGCGCTGTATTCTATATATTCTTGATGTGTGGCTTTTTTACTCCAATCTTCTGCAGTGAATGTCTTAACGAGATCTACGGTGTTCTTTCTATGTTTATCAAAGTCTTCGATTTCTTGTGACAGGTCCCTCTTCATCAAATTCCCAACATCTACAGTCTCGTCTGGCGAGTAGTTTGAAAAATTGGGTCGTATACTTCTCTTGAATGATATAAACCGTTGGTAGATCATTTTCTCGGCTTCTGCCAAGTGAACGATATGTTCATGGATGGTCCATTTCCCTTTTACCCTTCTATTTTTTAGAAAGTCTTCTGGTATTTGGCTGGCCAAATTTTTCAGGATTATGGGCGAACGTGCGATTCCTTCAATTAGTATCTCGATATCATTCATCAAAATAGTTTTAATGCGCTGCTTGAATCTTGAATGCAATTATTGCAAATTATTTATATATCGCCTATTAACGATATACGAATTTAATGGATCAGATTTAGCCTACCAAATGTTTTTTAGAAAATAAAATAATGGAAATTATTGGCTAGCGATCAAAGAAGACACTGAATTCTTGAAGAAGCGGTCTATTAAGATAGTAATAGGTGAATTTGTCTTTGCTTTCGGTAATAAAGAGTCCGCATTCTTTTAAGATCTTGACATGTTGCGACATGGTAGACTGCGAATAATCGAACATTTCGACCAAGTCCTTGTTGCACGTCACATTATCAACCCCCGTACCACCATTTTTTTCACTGAGATACCTAACCAATGCGACGCGTAAAGGATGCGCCAATGCGTTTGCTATTTTTGCCATCTTTTGATCGTCTTCATTGATATATTTACTTGATATCTCTGCTCGTATTCTCATAACCGTTGCTTTGCTGCAAATATACAACATAGTTTTCTTGACCATTATTGCCTTCGACTCCCCTCGGTCTATTCTACTCAAAATAAATTTGCGTAACCGAATAGTTACGTTTATATTTGTAACCAATCCGTTACATAAAATGATTCGAAGAGACGTTTTTCAAGCCATTGCCGATCCTGTTAGAAGAGAGATTATTTCTCTGCTGGCCGAAGAAACCTTAACCGTTAATTCGGTAGCTGAGCGATTTGACGTAAGCCGTCCGGCGATATCAAAACATTTGAAGATCTTGAGCGAATGTGGTATCGTTTCCATTCAAAAAAAAGGAAGAGAACGTTGGTGTTTGATACAGCCGCAAAACCTTATTCCTGCTTTTTTATGGATCGATCAGTACCGCAGTCTCTGGGAAGACAAACTGGATTCTTTTGAGCAATACCTAAACAAACTTCAAGCTAAAAAACAACAAAATGAGTAATTCTAACACAGACAACCGAACACTATCCTTAAAACGAACCTTCAATGCTCCTATTACTTTGGTATGGGAAGCTTGGACGCAACCCGATCACATTGCACAATGGTGGGGACCCAAAGGGATGGAGATCAAAGTGATCGAACATAATTTTGAGGAAGGCGGTCAATGGAAATACAGCATGTTGATGCCTGACGGAAATGAATTTATTACGGAAGGATCTTATATTGAAATTGTAGAGTTCAAGCTCATAAGATCGTCGGCAGACTTTAAACCTATGACAGAAGGTGTCGAGATCCAAGCCATGTTTGAAGCTGATGGCGACAAGACACGCTTTACCTTTAATGTGGTGCACCCCACTGAAGAATACTGCAGGCAGCAAGAACAGATGGGCTTTATGAACGGGTGGGGTTCTGTATTTGACAGATTAGAAGCTTTTTTGAAAGATTCTTGACCATAATTGGCGGTATCAATACCATTTATCCTTTATAGTACTACACTTATTACTTCACTTCTGGATTTACAATATTCATGAGATAGGTTTGCCATGAATCAAAAATCTCTGGAAGATGTTGAGGAAAATGACAAGCTTAATTAGTGTGGTTACATTTCTTATTGTTACCGCTAGCTGCACTGCTTACAAGGCAGACCTGTACAAAGACATACAAGGTGTCGTCATGAAAGTGACGTCAAGATACGATGTGTATGACATCACACTGGACAATGGAAAGACCTACTACTGTTCTTACGGAAAGGTAAAACCCGGAGATTCAATACGAATCACTTACTTCTTTGACCGTAGAAATCAACGGGACCATGTGTCTAAAATCTATATGTCAACTGCTGAAGAAAAGGCTATGAATTGACAGCGTTATTCATGCAACACCAGTAGTGGTATTTGGGTATGAAAGCTGATTTCTTCAACTGTAGAATTGAAAAGCAGATGCTGCAAAAAATTCAAGTTTTTAGCGACCATCACCAGCATATCAATATCACGACTCTCACTAAAACATTGAATTGCAGCACTTACACTTCGGTTAGTAAGGGTGTGAAAACTGTTTCGATCGGGAAACGTTTCGGCTAAATAATTCTGCAAGTATTCTTTATTACTTAGTTGACTTTGGGTAAGTTGTTTCTCGCCTTTGGTTACATGCATAACCCGCATCATCGCCTTATTATATTGCAGTATTTCAGTAAGTACTTCAAGTATGCTCGGTGAATAGAAAATGTTGTAGTCGGTCGCAAAAGCCATTTCTTCGAGGGACTGGTATACCGCATCTTCTGGCACTACGATCGTATTGCACTGAACTTTGGTGATCACATCACCCGTGTTGCTTCCAATGATCAAGCTTTTAAGCCCTGTAGCTCCCTTGGTCCCCATAACGATGAAGTCTATCTGTTTCTCAGATACTTGATTCCTTACGGCATCAATAAACGATCCTTGTTCGTTGAGCGTGAAGTAGTGATGTCGCTCATTGAAGAACTCTTTTTCGCTGCGTCTCACGATTACATTGAGTTGCTTTCTTGAAGGTTCTAGCAACTGTTCTTCGATTACGTTATTTGAAGGAGTATATGTGAATCCTTCAAACACATAGTCTGGAACAGGGTTTACATGCAGCAAATAGACGTTGCATTCGATCTTCTCGAAAAGCTTTAGCGCATAGCGTATGGCATTCCATGAATTGTCCGAAAAGTCGGTTGGAATCAGTACGTTCTTCATCGCGGTTCATTCAATTATAAAACAAATGTAACCGCATGAGGATTTCTAAAGTATGACGAATATCATCTTTGGTAATAAATCAGAATCAATCGACCATCTGCAATTTATCAAGATTCAATATCTTGATATTACGTCCTTCAATTTCGATAAGCCCTTCCTTTTTAAAACCAGAAAGTGTTCTTATGAGACTTTCTGTGGCAATACCGGCAACACTGGCCAGGTCATTTCTCGAAATCTTAATTGGATCGTCGGTACCCTTATCCAAGATCTCGGCGAATTGTAGCAGGGTCTGAGCTGTCTTTCTTCGCACCGAGCTATATGCCATTTGTAACAATTGCTCTTTGACGTCAGAAAGGTTATTGGTAAGCAGTTGCATGAGTTCTAAAGACAGGCTTCGGTTCTCTTCAATAATGCTCTTTATCTCTTCTTTGGAAAGCGCCGCCAGCTCAGCATCTTCGACCGCGGTTGCCGACTCTTGGTATGGTAGGTTATCGGCAAACGAGGTGAATCCCAGAAAATCATCAGCGCGATACAACGCTGTAATCAATTCTTTTCCTCCTTCTTCCATTCGATGTGTTTTGACCACTCCTTTTAGTAGCAAATAGATTTTGTTAGAGTGATCCCTTTCTTGATAGATATGTTCTCCTTTTTTAAAGCTGAAAAGAGTTCCGTTGTCGTCAATAAAGTTCTTTAGCTCATGTAAATTTCGAAACGTGTCTTCTCGCCTTGGCGGAAGCGCGACCGATGTATCCATTGGCCTATTCAATAAAGCAGCCTTGGCCAATCGACTCTCAATAGCACTGATCAGTTCATCCTCTTCAAAAGGTTTGGTTAAATAATCATCGGCTCCCATGTTCATTCCCAAACGCACTTCTTTATGCTCAGTTTTTGCCGATAAGAATATAAACGGAATATGCTGGGTAGTCTGATTAGAAGAAAGTGCTTCGAGTACTCCGTAACCATCCACTTCGGGCATCATGATATCGCATACTACAATATCAGGGTGGTGCTCTTTTGCAAGATCGATACCCACCCGTCCGTTGGGAGCAGTAATTACCTCAAAATCTGACAATTCTAATAGTTCGGCCGTATTCTCTCTGAGGGCACTATCGTCTTCTATTAAAAGGATGGTTTTCATGAAGGATTATGGTTGTTTAACTGGTATCTTAATGGTAAAAGTACTTCCTTTGTTCTCGATGCTGGTAAAAGAAATTGACCCCCCGATATTCTCAAGATGGCCTTTTACAATGTTCAATCCGATTCCAGTTCCTTGATTCAATAAAGCGTTCTCTGCTCTAAAATATCGATTAAAAATGAATTTCTGCTCAGCTTCTGGTATTCCGATCCCTTGATCCACCACCTGAATGGTTAAAAAGTCTTCGTCTGGTATGACCTTAAAATCAATCGTTGTATTCTCTGGTGAATATTTGACCGCATTATGAATCAGATTTGACAGAATCAACTCTAATATCTTCTCATCGCTCTCTACATACAGATCATCAATGTTTTCTGGATACAATATCTTTTGCCCACTTTTCAAGAGCATATTGGCATCATACACCACTTGATTGACAATCTTGCTCAACGGAAATGTAGTGTGTTTGTAGTTTACCTTTCCAGATTCAAGACGTTCGATCGACAGAAAATCATTCAAGATATTGTCCAGATACTTCACCTTATTCTTGATCGTAGAAAGATGTTTTTCGCGTTTCTCTTGTTGTTCTTCTTTGGTATATTTTCCAGTCAATGTGGTCGATGTCAAGATAGTGCTAAGGGGTGTCTTAAATTCATGTGAAACCAAAGACAAGAACTTGGTCTTCAACTCACCCAGTTCTTTTTCTTTTTTCAAAGATTCCTTGGCTTTGTCTTCGGCCTCCTTTCTGCGTATCACCTCATCTTCCAGCACCTCAACTGTGTTCTTAAGTTCTTTGGTACGTTGTTCTATTCTTACCTCAAGATCAGCGTTTAACTCCTTGATCTGTTGTTCATTTTTCTTTCTTTCGGTCACATCGATCACCAAAGCCATGACATAATGGTTTCCTTCTATTTTAAAGGGATTCAAACCTACCTCTAACGGAAATACCTCATTGTTCTTTCTAATTCCATAAAGATCGCTTCCTTTGGCCATTCGGCGTTTCTTCCCTTTTTCAATAAACTTGTTTACATGCGTATCATGTCCTGACCGATACGAATCTGGTATCAATGTGTTCAAAGGTTTTTCTACTAATTCCCCTCTTTCATAACCAAACATTTCATCAGCCGATGTATTCGTACCAACGATGATACGATCTGCATTTACCAAAACAATTCCTTCAGAGATCCCTTCGGCCAAAAGATCAAAAATTTTCTGGTGTTCTTTGATAAATTTCATAGCTCAAAGTTATCATATTTAACTGACATTCGTCATGAAAAAAAGCCAACGATCCGATTACTTTTGAGTATAAATAAAAACCAATTCAAAATGGACTATACGCAACAAATAACCAACAAGTTCTACCAAACACTTGGCAAACTATTCTATGCAGTAGCCATGGCCGACAAGAACGTGAGGCCCATTGAAGTAAAAAAACTGCAGGAAGCTGTCAGAGTGCATTGGTTACAGATTGATGAAGTAGAAGATGAATACGGCACCGACGCGGCTTACCAGATCGAAATAGTCTTTGATTGGTTGCAGGCTCAAGAAGAAGACGGCGACATCTATTTTGAAGAATTCAAGGCTTTTCATGAAGAACATCCTGAACTTTTCACAAACAAACTCGCCTCGCTAATATGGAAAACAGCCGATACAATCGCCTTCTCTTTTGCTGGAAAAAACAAATCTGAGCTAATTTTACTGGCCAAGCTAAAGATGGTTCTTCAAGAAAAATAACAACCGGTTTAGGGTAACTGACATATGTCATATTTTTTGTGGTCCTGCTTACCAACCTTTGTAACAGGTAATGAGCAAACACAAAAATATGGTAACCTGTTATCATTGCGGTGACGACTGCAAAAGTCATACGATCACCTTTGAAGACAAACCGTTTTGCTGTCACGGCTGTAAAACGGTCTACGAAATATTCTCTAGCAACGACCTAACGTGCTATTACGAACTGCAATCTGCGCCGGGGTCAGTTCCAAAGGAAATTGCTGGCAAGTACGATTTTCTAGAAAACCCAGACATCACCGAAAAACTATTGGACTTTAATGATGACGGAATCCAATCGGTTACCCTGTATATTCCGATTATGCATTGCAGCTCTTGCATCTGGATTCTAGAAAACCTGCACAAACTCAATCCCTCGGTTACAAGCTCTCAAGTCAACTTTCCGAAGAAAACCGTACGAATCACATATCATTCTGAAACAGCTTCGCTCAAAGATATTGTCATACAACTCAGTGCGATCGGCTATGAACCGTACATCTCACTTAAAGACTACAACACTGAAGAAAAAAAACACATCGACCGAAGTCTGATCTATAAGTTGGGTATCGCAGGTTTTGCCTTTGGTAATGTAATGTTTCTCTCATTTCCTGAATATTTTGAGGTTGGCGAATACTGGCTCGAACAATACAAATATCTCTTCCGCTGGTTGATGTTCGCCTTTTCGCTGCCAGTGGTCTTCTATGCCGCAAAGGATTATTTTATCGCTGCCTACAAAGGACTCCATAACAAGATTCTCAACATAGACGTGCCCATTTCATTGGGTATTGCCGTACTTTTTATTCGTAGTACCGCTGAGATAGCATTGGATCTAGGCACTGGTTTTTTTGACAGCCTAACTGGCCTTGTGTTCTTCTTGTTACTTGGAAAGTTCTTTCAGCAAAAAACCTACAACTTCCTCTCTTTTGAGCGCGATTATAAATCATACTTTCCCATTGCGGTTACGCGTATTTCTAAAAATAATAAAGAGGAAAGTATCCCGGCGCAAGACATTGTAAAGGGTGATCGATTGCTCATTCGAAATGAAGAACTCATTCCGGTTGATGGTTTATTGATCGACGGAAACGCCCGAATCGATTACAGCTTTGTCACGGGCGAAGCGACTCCGTTGCGAAAAAACAAAGGAGACAAACTGTACGCCGGTGGCAAACAACTAGAAGGCGCCATTACCATCAAAGCTACGAAAGCCGTTTCACAAAGTTATCTCACGCAGTTGTGGAGCAATGACGTGTTTAAAAAGGACAAACAGCATCGATTCACCACGCTGATCGACCAGATCGGAAAGCGGTTTACGTTGGCGGTTCTCACCATTGCGACCCTAGCCACATCGTATTGGTTGTTGCAAGACCCAAGCAAAGCACTCAACGTATTTACTGCAGTATTGATCATTGCTTGCCCGTGTGCCATTGCTTTGGCGTCGCCGTTTACATTGGGGAATATGCTACGAATCTTCGGGAAGCATAAATTTTACCTTAAAAATAGCACGGTTCTAGAGCAATTGGCCAAAATCGACACCATCGTATTTGACAAAACAGGTACCATTACTACTTCACAAAGCAGTGTAATCACATATGAAGGAGACCCATTATCAAAAGAAGACGAGTTTCTACTTAAAAATACACTCAGAGCTTCTGGACACCCTTTAAGCCGTCAACTATACGAACTTCTAGCCGAACATGAAATCGTATTGTTAGATGATTACCAAGAACATTTAGGCAAAGGACTTGAGGCCTCTATAGGAGCGCAACGCATCAAGGTGGGTGCGGCGAAATTTGTTGGCAACCATCAGGTCAACAATCGCCTTAACACGGCGGTACACATTAGCACCAATGACGAGTATAAAGGGCAATTTATTTTTAATAATCAATATCGCGAAGGAGTTTCAACGCTTTTCAAAACATTAGGCCAACAGCATGAACTTGCCATTCTATCAGGTGACAATGAAGGTGAAAGGGAACGATTGACACAACTTCTTCCGTCGGGTACCAAGTGTCACTTCAACCAAAAGCCCGAACAGAAACTACAACGCATCAAAACCCTTCAAGAGCAAGAAAGAACAGTCATGATGGTGGGCGACGGACTCAATGATGCTGGGGCTTTGGCCCAAAGTGATATTGGCATTGCTGTGTCTGAAGATATTAACGTCTTCTCACCGGCATGCGATGGTATTTTGGATGCCAGTACTTTTTCGCTGTTACCAAAATTCATTTCGGCCTCCAAAGCAGCTATAACCATCATAAAATGGTGCTTCGCACTGTCCTTTTTATACAACATAACAGGATTATACTTCGCCGTTACGGGGCAGTTGCAACCGGTTATTGCGGCAATTTTAATGCCGCTGAGCTCTATTAGTGTGGTAGCTTTTGCAACCGCAGCCTCCAACATTGCCGCCAAAAAACGAATTCAAAACAAAAGCTGATATATGTCATTTTTTAGGAAAATGTTCACCGATACTTTTACACCATAATTAACCAGGTATGAGCGTAATTTATGTATTACTCACGATAAGTATTGTCGTAGCCATCATATTTTTTGGCGCCTTTATCTTCTCTGTTAAAAGCGGACAATACGATGATACCTATACCCCATCTGTTCGCATGCTCTTTGAAGACGAACTTCTGGATGAGCCTGAAGAAAACACCAATTCAACCTTTATAGACAAACACGATTGACCATGGAAGTACAACAGTTTTATTACGATAATAAGATCGTAAAAAAGTTTATCTACGCCACCATGTTTTGGGGCATCATTGGGATGACGGTAGGATTACTCCTCGCCTTCATGTTTTTGTTCCCAAATCTAACCGATGGTATTTCTTGGCTAAGCTTTGGTAGGCTTCGTCCCTTACATACCAATGCCGTCATTTTTGCCTTTGTTGGTAATGCCATCTTTGCGGGGGTGTATTATTCATTGCAGCGCCTTTTAAAAGCCCGAATGTTCAGTGATGCATTAAGCAACATTAACTTTTGGGGTTGGCAATTAATTATCGTGGCAGCCGCCATCACTTTACCTCTGGGGTATACCACCTCTAAAGAATACGCCGAACTCGAATGGCCTATTGATATTGCCATTGCCGTCGTTTGGGTCGTCTTTGGATGGAATATGATCGGTACCATTTTACGCCGTAGACAACGTCACCTCTATGTAGCAGTTTGGTTCTACCTCGCTACGTTTGTAACGGTTGCAGTGCTTCATATTTTTAATAGTTTAGAATTACCTGTTAGCGGACTCAAAAGTTATTCGGTATATGCTGGTGTTCAAGACGCGCTGGTACAATGGTGGTACGGTCACAATGCCGTAGCATTCTTCTTGACCACGCCTTTCTTGGGACTGATGTATTACTTCGTTCCGAAAGCAGCAAATAGACCGATATATTCTTATCGACTATCGATCGTACACTTCTGGTCGTTGATCTTTATCTATATCTGGGCGGGTCCTCACCACTTGCTCTACTCTGCCTTACCCGATTGGGCTCAGAACTTAGGAGTTGCGTTCTCCATAATGCTGATCGCTCCATCTTGGGGAGGTATGATCAATGGATTGCTTACCCTTCGTGGTGCATGGGACAAGGTTAGAACAAGTCCGGTATTGAAATTCATGGTCGTTGCGATCACTGGATACGGTATGGCCACTTTTGAAGGTCCCATGCTTTCATTAAAAAATGTGAATGCCATTGCCCACTTTAGTGATTGGGTGATTGCTCACGTACACGTCGGAGCCCTGGCTTGGAATGGTTTCTTAACCTTCGGAATGGCTTATTGGTTGGTTCCGAAACTCTTTAAAACAAAATTATGGTCTAACAGTTTGGCCAACGCCCACTTCTGGATCGGAACACTAGGAATCATTCTATATGCATTGCCGATGTACGTCGCTGGATTTGTACAAGCTTCTATGTGGAAACAATTCAACCCAGATGGCACCTTGGTTTATGGTAACTTCCTAGAAACTGTAAACCAGATCATCCCTATGTACTGGATGCGTGCCATTGGCGGAAGCATGTTCATCATCGGAATGTTCATCATGGTATACAACATGGTGAAGACCATCAGAAACGGAAGCAAAGTAACCGACGAGTTGGCTGAAGCTGCTGCTCTAAAACGAGTTACTCGTAATCGCACAGCTGGCGAAGGATACCACACTTGGTTAGAGCGTAGACCTGTAAAGCTTACCATCTTTGCTACGATCGCTATTTTGATCGGAGGTATTGTACAGATTGTTCCGACCTTGATGGTCGAATCCAATATTCCAACAATCACAAGCGTAAAACCGTATACACCTTTAGAGCTCGAAGGACGTGACATCTACATCAGAGAAAGTTGTGTTTCGTGCCACTCTCAAATGATCCGTCCGTTTAGAAGTGAGGTCGAGCGTTACGGCGAATACTCCAAGGCCGGAGAATATGTATACGACCACCCATTCTTATGGGGTAGTAAACGTACGGGGCCTGACCTATTTCGTGTAGGAGGAAAATACTCAGATAACTGGCACTTTAACCACTTCTACGACCCACAGACCACCTCAGCTGGATCGATCATGCCTTCATACAAATGGCTTATCACCAGTGAACTCGACAAATCGATGACCGAAGACAAGATGAGAGCGATGGTAACCTTGGGGGTTCCATATACAGAAGAGGAAATCAACCGTGCGCAAGAATGGATGAATGAGCAAGGAGAGCAGATCGAAAAGAACTTACATGACGATCCTGACTTTGCGCGTACCTATGAAGCCGACAAAAAGTATGCTGAAGAAAACAACGAGCCATTCATTGAAATGCATGACCGCGAGGTAGTGGCCTTGATCGCCTACTTACAACGCCTGGGCACCGATATAAAGGTGAAGGACATGGAAGAACTCATTGAAACCGCACAAAACCAATAAACCGAAATAGCATGCTAAAATTTGTAAAACATCATATGGAAACGATCGACGGAGTAGAAATCTACCCGATGATCTCGCTCTTGATCTTCTTCATCTTTTTTACCGTGTTGTTTTGGTGGGTGTTTACCGCCAAAAAGGAACACATCAAAACGGTGAGCGAAATACCGCTTGAAGAAGACGAACTAGATAACAACCCATTGAACTAATCATAAAAACTGAACTGATGAAAAATTCTGCATCCTTACTAAGAGTACTGGCCGCACAATTGATAAGCTTCGTACTTTTCGAGGTCACACTAGAATCTGACGGTCAATGGGCCATAGAGAAATACCCAGTGATCTGGGCCGTGCTCGGAATCATTTTGCTCATCTCTATCGCCATTGAGATCGCGATTCACGCGTTAAACAATGTGCTGTTTCAGTCGTTGGATGATGCCGCAAAAGAACGATACTTGGCTGCACAGGCCGCCAAAAAAACCACTCAATTTTCAGGTATCAAGCGTCTCTATAAGAAGCTTCTCGATAGCAAACCTGTTGAAGAGGAGCACGAGATCATCTTGGATCACGATTATGATGGTATCAAAGAGCTAGATAACAACCTGCCGCCATGGTGGCTCTACGGGTTCTATTTCACCATTCTCTTCGGAATTGTTTACATGGTCCGCTATCACGTTTTCGACGGACCCGATCAAACCACCGAATACGAAATGGAAGTAGCCGAAGCCCAAAAGGCCATCGAAGCTTATAAGCTAACAGCCAAAGACCTTGTGGATGTAAACTCGGTGGTCGCTTTGACCGAGTCTAGTGACCTAGCGGCTGGTAAAGCCATCTTTGAACAGAACTGCGTAGCCTGCCACAAATCAGATGGTGGTGGAGGAATCGGTCCCAACTTAACAGACCCTTATTGGATCTTGGGTGGTGGCATCAAAAATATATTTAGAACGATCTCTGAAGGAGGGCGTGATGGCAAGGGAATGATTTCCTGGAAACAAACGCTAAAACCTTCTGAAATGGCACAAGTGGCCAGCTACATACTCACTTTCGAAGGCACAACTCCGGCTGAACCAAAGGAAGCACAAGGAAATCTTTGGGTTGATCCCGAAGCAACGCAAGACGAAGCACCAATCGAAGAAACACCAGAACCAGAGAACGAAAAAGTTACCGACTCGACTACGGTAGCAATGAAATAAAACCAACGTGGAAACACCCGAAAACGAACGATTTAGAGACTCGATAGGGACTATCAATGAAGAAGGAAAACGGTCTTGGATATTTCCTAAAAAACCCAAGGGCAAGTATTACGACTATCGAAAATGGGTCAGCTACTTTCTGTTGATATTCTTGTTTGCAGCACCCTTTATCAAGATCAATGGCAACCAATTCTTGATGTTCAATGTGCTAGAGCGTCGTTTTAATATTTTCGGGGCTCCGTTCTGGCCGCAAGATTTCCACATTTTCGTAATCATGATGATCATTGGGGTCATCTTCGTGGTTTTCTTTACGGTTGCCTACGGAAGATTATTTTGTGGATGGATATGTCCGCAGACCATTTTCATGGAAATGGTATTTAGACGTATTGAGTATTGGATCGATGGAGATCGAGGAAAACAAATACGTCTCGACAAACAAGCTTGGAATGCTGAAAAAGTTCGGAAGCGGGTATTGAAATGGTCTATCTTTTTCATCATCTCCTTCTTGATCGCCAATGTGTTCTTGGCCTACCTGATAGGAAGCGATCGCTTGCTACAATACATCATTGATGGACCAGCGGCGCATACGAGCACCCTGATATCGTTGACCATCTTTACGGGTGTGTTCTACTTTGTTTTTGCTTGGTTTAGAGAGCAAGTGTGTATCATCGCTTGCCCTTACGGAAGGTTACAGGGTGTACTACTCGATAATAGATCGATCGTGGTGGCCTATGACCATAAACGCGGTGAAAAGGAAGCTGGGCGCGCCAAGTTTAAGAAAAATGAAGACCGTCCTTCAACCGGAAAAGGAGATTGTATTGATTGTTTTCAGTGTGTTCATGTGTGCCCCACGGGAATCGACATACGCAACGGAACACAGCTTGAATGTGTAAACTGTACAGCTTGTATCGACGCTTGCGACCATATGATGGAAAGTGTGAATCTACCTAAAGGATTGATTCGCTACACAAGTGAAGATCAGATCGAAAAGAAGACCAAGTTTACCTTTTCTCCTAGATTGAAGGGCTATACTGCCGTTTTAGGGATCTTGATCGCCGTTCTTATCGGCATGCTATTCTTGAGAAACGATGTCGAAGCGACCATTTTACGTTTACCTGGTCAATTGTATGAGCGCAAAGGAGAGACGGTGATCAGCAATGTGTATACCTATAAATTGGTCAATAAGACCACGGACACGATTAACAATGTTCGGTTTGAATTGCGCTCTCACAAAGGAACCATCAAATTGGTGAGTGGAGATAACTTTACCATCCCCGCCCAAGACCTTGCTGAAGGTACTTTGTTTATCGAGATCGACCAAGGCGCCCTAAAGGACGACAAGGTTCGTTTGAAGATCGAAGTGTTCAGCGATGACAAGCTGATCGAAACGACCACCACCTCGTTCTTGGGCCCTAGAAGTTATCGATAGTTCAATGAAATAATGAAGTAATGAACAAATGAAATAATGGGCCTTGCGTTAGCGCGTTAGGGATTGAGGTTTTGTTGAAGCTCATCAATTTTGTGTCGTGCCGAGCGCAGTCGAGGTACAAAATTGATAGCGACTACCGAAAGCCCGCCCGTGAAGTGAGCTTGCTCTACTTCATGGAACGTCCAAATAACTAAAAAAACACAGATTATGAAACTACATTGGGGAAAAGGAATCGTCTTAGGGTTTGTGGCCTTTATCGCCTTCATTCTATATTTTGTCATCACTATGAGTACAAATAAGGAGTATGCGCATGACCTGGTGACAGACGACTATTACAAAAAGGAATTGGGATATCAACAAGAAATCGATGCGCAACAAAATGCTAAGACCAAAGGTCAGAATCTGGCGGTCACACGTGTTAAGGAAGGATTGATAATCAGCTTTCCGAGGGATGCTGACATCGAAGAAATAAAAGGCAATGTGTTCCTGTATAGGCCATCTAATAAGCTGTTGGATTTTAACGTACCTATCGTTTTATCTTCAACAAATATGCTCATACCTAATGCACGCTTACTGGATGGCCGCTGGAACATAACCGTGAACTGGCAATACAAGGCTGAGTCTTATCAGCACAACGAACGAATCATGTTGTAAATGATAGTATCTGCATTACTTTTTGGTCTATTGGGAAGCTTGCACTGTGTTGGTATGTGCGGACCCATTGCTTTTATGCTTCCGGTAGATCGAACCAACAACTTCAAGAAGTTTGCTCAGGTCATGAGTTACCATTTGGGTAGACTCTTGGCCTATGGTATCATCGGATTGCTCTTTGGTTTGGTCGGAAAGGGATTTCAGCTATTTGGTATGCAGCAGAAGCTTTCGATCTTGATGGGAATTCTGATGATCGTGGTGGTGTTATTTCCACATAGGTTGCTCAGTAAGTATAGCATTTCTAAACCTTTGTTTCTCCTTGTTTCAAAGGTGAAAAGTTCTTTGGGTGAAGCACTTAAAAAGAAAACCGCTGACACCTTCTTGACTATCGGCTTTTTGAATGGTTTCTTACCTTGTGGTTTGGTCTACATGGCCGTACTTGGCGCCATTGCCATTGGCACTGCTTGGCAAGGCGGACTGTATATGATATTGTTTGGACTTGGGACCATCCCGCTGATGAGTGTGGCTGTTTATGCTGGAAACTTTATCAATGTCAAGACCCGTCAGCATCTTAGAAAACTGGTTCCGGTTATGGTGATCATCATTGCCGTTCTTTTTATTTTACGAGGAATGGGATTGGGTATTCCTTATATCTCTCCTGCACCTGTACTGGATGTTGTATCTTCGCAAATCGAATGCCATTAAATCATAGACTTTGAAAAGTAGTTTTAAACAGATCATTGATTCTGAGACTCCGGTATTAATCGACTTTTATGCTGATTGGTGCGGACCTTGTAAGATGTTAGCTCCTATATTGAAAGAAGTAAAGGACGAGCTGGGTGATGCCGTCAAGGTGATTAAAATTGACGTTGATAAAAACCAACCACTAGCTGCTAAATTTCAGGTGCGAGGGGTACCTACAATGTTACTATTCAAAAGTGGTCAACAAGTCTGGCGTCAGTCTGGCGTGCTTCAAAAACAGGATATCGTCAATATCATACAATCATATCAATAAAAAAGTGCGCTGAGATTCAGCGCACTTTTTACTAACTAACTTATATGCAAAGATCTTCAAATCTTGAAGGTCATCACAGGTAAAACGGCATGATTGGCAATGTCTTCGCCAATGCTTCCGCTAAAGAAATGTGCAAGTCCTTTTCTACCATGGGTAGGAATCGCAATAACGTCGGCATTCACTTTTTTACTGTAGTTAAAAACACCATCTTCTACAGTAAAATCGCTTTGATACGTTACTTTTTCCAAATTGCTCATATTGCCTTGATCGGCGACATAAATAAAGTCGTTAACGCGCTCTTCCATCTGGTTAGAGCTCATGAATCGTTCACTCGGAAGGTTGATGTACAACAAATGTATATTTGCCTCCAAAGCCTTAAATAGATTCATAGCATTGATATAAGCACCTATACTTTCGGTTTTAAAGTCACATGCAAAAACTACATTTTTGGCCTTAAAATCCGTAATCTGTTCTTTAATAACCAAAACGGGTATGCTCGAAGTACGTACTACCTTTTCGGTATTAGAGCCTACAAAGACTTCCTTGAGACCACTAGCACCATGAGATCCCATGATAATCAAATCAACATCGTGCTCATGCGCAACATCATTGATCTCACTGAACACCTTATAATTCTGAACTGTCTCAGTCACTTGAATTCCTTCTAAATACTCTTTGTCCAAGAAATCCTGAAAGCGCTTCTGAGCCAATTTCATATAATAAACTGCCTCGGCTACTTCTTGCGATTCATCTTTGGTGAACACGGCTTCAGACAACCCCATCATATGTAGGGCAACAATCTCGGCATCATACTTTTTTGCCAGTGTGGCTGCCACCTCAAGTGCATATTCTGAGTGATCTGAAAAATCAACAGGAACAAGAATTTTTTTCATGGTTTTTGGTATTAATTAAACGGTCATTGAAAATAGTTGTGTTTCGGGTTTGTTTCGCTTCAATCGTAAGTCAAAAGCCATACAAACGTTACGAACAAAAGGTTTTCCCTTTTCAGTAACAGTCATTCCTTCTTTAGAAATGACAATGAGTTCGTCTTGCTGCATTTCTTGAAGCTTTGCCAATACATTTCGCAGCTCTGGAAAGCGCATTTCGTCTGCCCTCCATGAGGTTGAGAAACGACACATCAGGTTTAGTATATGTTTGCGGATGATCAAATCTTCAGCATCTAAAATATGGCCACGATATACCGGAATGATCCCGTTGTCTACCAAGTTTTGGTATTCCTCGATGTTCTTCGCATTTTGGGCAAAACCGTACCAGCTATCACTAATGGACGAAGCTCCGAGACCTATCATGACTTGCGTCTTTGACGCCGTATATCCCATAAAATTTCGATGGAGCTTTCCGTTTCTGGCGGCTTTCATCAGGCTGTCGTCATGCAGTGCAAAGTGATCCATTCCGATTTCGGTATATCCTACTTCTTGTAGTCGTTCTTTCCCCAATTCGTATTGCTGCCTTTTGCTTTCGGCTGTGGGTAGGTCCTTATCGAGAAAGCCACGTTGTCCATTGCCCTTGATCCATGGCACATGCGCATAGCTATAGAATGCAATTCGATCTGGCTTTAGTTCTCTTGTTTTTCTCAACGTATCTTGAACGTCTTCTATGGTCTGAAATGGGAGTCCGAAAATCAGGTCATGCCCAACCGAAGTATACCCCACTTCTCTCGCCTCTTCAGTAGCCCTTTTCACATTCTCAAATGGTTGTATGCGATGTATGGCTTTTTGCACAATAGGGCTATAATCTTGCACCCCATAGCTTACTCGCCTAAACCCAACATCATATAAGGCTTTTAGATGACCAATATTGGTGTTATTAGGGTGCCCTTCAAAGCTGAAAAGGTATTCGTCGGCCTTAATGGCCTTGGACAAGATTTCTTTGATCAGATAAGTGAGGTTTTCTGGTGAGAAAAAGGTCGGAGTTCCGCCGCCTAAATGAATCTCTTTAATGATTGGCTTTTCGCCCAGAACATCTAGATATAGTTGCCATTCTTTTAAAATGGAATTTAGATACGGAATTTCAACATCGTGCCTTTTCGTTATTCGTTTGTGGCAGCCACAGAAGGTACACATGCTTTCACAAAACGGAAGGTGTATATAGAGGCTAATTCCTTCTTCTCGATTGCTTTGGTGAAAGCTCGTTTTTAGCGCGTTTTTCCAACCTTCAAGTGAAAACGAATCGCGGTCCCAATAAGGAACCGTGGGATAGCTCGTGTATCGAGGCCCCGGAACGTTGTATTTATGAAGAAGTGTGTGGCTCATTCGGTAATTGTTTTCTTCAAAAGTACGAGCCGTTCACTTCTTAAAATATGACGAATGTCATGCGCATGATTTCAGAATCCTTCTGTATAAAACAAAAAAGAAGGCGCAAAAAGCGCCTTCTCTCCCATCTTAACATGGAATTGTATTAATTGGTCAGGTTATTAATAAAGGTAGTTCAAAGCTGTACGGTCGTTTGAATTGAATTCTCCGTTAGTTGATGTGCTAAAGCACGCCAACATTAACGATGTTGAGTCGTATCCCGTTGGAGTTCCTGGAATATGAACAGCTCCAACACCAGCAGATCCTTCGTTTACGTTTTGTCCGCAGCTTTGTCTGCTAAAGTAATCAGTATGTCTTAACCCCACAGAGTGTCCGATCTCATGACCTATAACATGCTCATTAACGTTATTGCTCAAGTTATCCAATCCATATACTTGAACAAATTTGTTAGGGTTACCTCCACTAGGGAATCCGGCAGAACCACCAGTTCCGCCGTTGTTAGGGTTTCTGTATACTACGATGTCATACGACTGATATGCAGTACCGAAGTCTAACTGAAATGTAAGACCAAGGTTTAACGCATTGTAGTTGTTGATCGCCCATTGTAATCCGGTTCTGTTTCTAGATGAAAGTCCAAAACCTCCACCCCCGGTGTATCCGATCACACGGATAGTTCTTGGAGAGCTCACCAAGTTGAACGTTCTGTACTGTTCGGTGGTGATACCGCCAGCTAGATCTAAATTTTCAATGGCCTCTCTTGTAAACGTCAAATCATCTTCAACGAAGTAGCGTTCTTCTGTAGTTCCGTCGGGAAAAACAAAATCGCCAATTCTAACGTCGTTTGTGTTCAACGCAAAGCCAGCGAGTTTATCCAGGACATCTTGAGTAATTGCTTGATCCTGAGTTTCAAGTCCGGTAGCATCTTCCTTCTCGCAAGCAGTAAAAAAGAAGGCAGCTCCCGCAGCCATAAGTAGGGTTAAATTTCTAATGTTTTTCATTTTTAATAGTTTTTGGTTAATGTTAAGATTACTTCTTTTTGGTTAATGTTAAGATGTATTCCTGAGTTGATATAAATTTAGAGAATTTTAAATATATTCGAAATATTTCGTTAATTTTTCACAAAAATTTGAATTTTTATTAATTTTTAAACTAAAATGATAAAAATAAATTATCTATGTTAAATCGCTAGAGTAAGTCTATTTTCGGTGCTTGATCGATGAAAAGCATACTATTTTAACATCAAAATCGGCTCGATCCCTGGTAAAAAGATATCCTTAAATACGTATAAAATATATATCTTTAGTTGCCTCATCATCAATCTGATTATGGTAATACCACATCCTTGATATGGGCAACCCTTAAACATTAACCACCATGCTGAAATATTGCCTCATTTCTTTTATGATGTTGTGCCTTTTTAATGGTATTGCACAACAAAAAATAGACAGCAATTGGGATTCATTTATAGATACGAATGCCTTAAGACCTTCAGACGTCGTTGACGAAAATGTCCCAGTAACAGCTTTGGTCATTTTCGAAAAGAAACCCAAATTACAAGCACTCGCCTCAAAGCGACTCACCGTACTACGCATACTGGATGCAAATCACCTCATCGTTTCGGCAAAGCAAGCCGACCTGAACGCCATTTTAAATGAGGTTTTGACATTTTCCGTCAACAACCTCTGGAAACTATCTGATATCAGTCTACTTAGCCATCCGGGAACTCAGACCTATACCATAAGAGCTTCTGACCCTTTGCGGCTAAAGCAACTACTGCTCGACAACGCGCGTACATTTTTCATCTCTGAACAATACGGTGATATTTTTGTGGTGAAAGCTACCAGTATTGCTGTAATGAACATTTTACTGCCACAATCTTTTGTCTCCTATATAGGGAAAGAATCTTTTGATGTGGTCGCTGAAAGCTCGGTCAATGACCTAGACCTTTCTTTCAACAATATTCGTAAGGTTAAAAATGAGTTTCCGGATTTGGACGGAAGCGGTATGCTCGTATCTGTAAAGGATCAACTATTTGATGAAAACGACATCGATCTTGAAGGGAAGATCGTGGCTTCTGCCATTGCTTCTGAAGACTTAAATATTCACGGCACCAATATGGCTTCGATCATTGCAGGAAGCGGTAATTCTTCCGTCACCGGATTGGGTGTAACACCAAGTGCTCAGGTGACTTCGTCAGACTTGACACAGGTTTTACCTGATGACATTACCATTTTTGAAAACATGGGCATTATCGCCCAAAATCATTCATACGGAACGGTATTGATCGATAATTTCTACGGAGCACAAGCTAGGGCATACGACCAACACGTATACGACAATCCAACGCTAGTTCATACATTTTCCGCAGGAAATTCTGGCGAGGAAACACCCGAAAGTGGCACGTACGCTGATGTTGGTATGGTGGCCAATCTTACCGGGAATTTCAAAATGGCCAAGAACTTGCTTACCGTTGGCGCCGTCAATGCAACAGGAGACGCATTGCCCTTTTCTTCAAAAGGACCTGCCCATGATGGCCGTATCAAACCAGAATTGGTTGCTTATAGTAATGTCGGTACTTCGAACGCTGCTGCCATGACCACAGGCGTGATCACTATGTTGCAGCAAGAATATCAAAACACCCAGAGTACAGCTCCGAGTGCAGCACTTATAAAAGCATTGCTAATCAACGGCGCACAAGATGTTGGTAATCCTGGGCCAGATTTTAGTACTGGGTACGGAAATATCGATGCCTATGAGAGCATCCAACAACTAAAAAATGGACAGTTTATTGTCGATCAGATTACTCCGGCCGAAACAAAAAACTACACCATAACAGTGCCTGCCAACGCAGTACAACTCAAAGTAAGTTTGGTGTGGACGGATCCTGCGGCTGAAGTTAACACAAATATAGCTTTGGTCAATGACATTGACCTTCGGCTTGTATCTCCTTCAAACACAACTTGGCTGCCTTGGATTCTAGATTCAAGTCCCAACCTGAGCAGTATTACGGCGAATGCCACAAGAGGCGAAGACCACCTTAACAATATTGAACAAGTATCGCTCGAAGACCCCGTTTCTGGAGACTACACCATTGTCCTTGAAGGCTTCGACATCAGCACAACTAGCCAAGAATTTGCCTTAGTATACAGCTGGGAAGTGGCAAATCAATTTTCTTGGGATTTTCCAACAGCCAGTGACAATTACCCATACGACGGAGAGACCTTCAGCTATCTCAAGTGGAATAGCTCTCTTTCTGAGAACACTGGACGTATCGAAGTTAGCTATGATGGAGGCACTAATTGGGAAGTGCTTTCGGACGGTGCCAACCTTGAAAACGAACAATTTCAATGGACACCTCCCTTAGAACTTAACACATTGGCGCAATTGAAAATGGTGGTTGGCGGACAAGAATTTCTTTCGGACTCGTTTACCATCTCTCACCTACCGAGCATTCGAACCGGATTGGACTGCGAAGACACTATAGAGATCAATTGGAATGCATTACCTGGTATCGACACTTATGAAGTGTACAATTATCAAAATCAGGTCATGACACCCATTCAACAAACGGTAGATACGACCTATACTTTTAATAGGAATGCTTTCACGAGTAACTTATTTTCGGTTGCTCCGATTTTTTCTGACGGAAGCAAAGGCATCCGAAGTGTCGCCGTCGATTATACGTTGTTCGAAGCGGGTTGTTACATCAATTCGTTGTTTGCCATGGTGCCGGAAGCACAAAACGGCGTTGAACTTTTTCTTTCGTTGGGAAGCCTGCATGATGTGGCTCAAATTGACTTCATGCGCATCACACCTGAAAATAGCGTGACCATTGGAAGTCTTACAGACTTTGACACTCTGGACATCACTTTTCTGGATGAAACCCCAATGCAAGGGCAAAATAAGTATCAAGTCTTGGTCACTCTCAACGACGGTCGCTCGTATTTATCTGAGATTGCGGACATCTACTTTTTGACCGACCAGGCTTTTTTGGTGTTTCCGAACCCTACTACCAATGAAGGCATCAATGTCTACACAAAAAACTTTGACGGAGCCAATGTTTACTTTGACCTCTATTCAATGGAAGGCCGATATCTCTTTAGAAAAACTGTGAACTCAGACCGTGCGTTTATTTCGTTGAACGAAGTGCGTCCAGGAATTTACATCTATCGTTTGTCGTCAAGTAGTGGTGAAAGTGAATCGAAAAAGATCGTGATTCGATAAGGAATTAGATGATCTCAGCGCTAAGACCAGCATCGAGCAGCATGGTGCAACGCGGCTTAAGGTCTTCGTACTCTCCTGTTTTTACCGTACATTTTCCCTTGTAGTGTACGATGATCGAACATTGTTCGGCCTGCTCTGGGGTATGATCGCATGCATAGATCAGGGTGTCGATTACATGATCAAACGTATTTACGTCGTCATTGTAAAGAATGATCTCGTTGTTTTCTTTTACTGCTTCTTCTAGGAGCAGCTCTTCTGAAGTTTTTTCTTGCGTGCTCATTGCTGACCTTTTTGCTAATTTACATATTTTACGGCAACCCAATTGTTCTTCTCAAAGTTTTCAACGAAAGTAAGCCCTAACTTATTGCACGTTTCGTCGATCAATGGAATGTCTTCTTGGTAAAATCCGCTGAGGAAAAGGGTTCCGCCTGGATTAAGGCAAGCAACGTATTGGGCCATATCTCTGAGCAGAATGTTTCGGTTGATGTTGGCGATGACCATATCGTAGTTCTTTCCTTCAAGTAGAGCGACATCACCTTCGTAAGCGATGATGTGCTTGCAATGATTCCTTTCAATATTCTCTAAGGAATTGATATAGCACCAGTTGTCAATATCGATGGCATCCACAGCCTTCGCTCCTTTCATTTCAGCCAGAATGGCCAGAACACCAGTTCCACAGCCCATGTCGAGGACTGTTTTTCCTTCGAAATCATTCTTTAGTATATGCTGGATCATCATGTGTGTGGTCTCATGATGCCCCGTACCAAAAGACATTTTGGGTTCTATGATGATGTCATATTGTGTTTTTGGCACTTCGTGAAAAGGCGCCCTAACGGTACACATATCGTCAACTTGTATGGGTTGAAAGTTCTTCTCCCATTCGGCATTCCAGTTTACCTGAGCAATCTCTTCATGCTCATAGGAGATGGTGAACATTTCGTTCTCCAAAATTTGAATGTCTTTCAGGATGTCTTCATGCCATTCTTCCTTTTGAATATAGGCTGTGACACCTGCCTCGTTCTCAACAAAACTTTCAAAACCAGCGAAACCGAGCTCCGCTATCAGAATCTCGGTTCCGGGTTGTACTGGTGTTACTTTAAACGTGTATGATATGTAAACAACACTCATTAAATGCTCTTGATAATCGCTGTGAAATCTTCCGCTTTTAGCGATGCCCCGCCAATGAGTCCGCCATCAACGTCGGGCTTCGAGAAGATCTCTTGTGCGTTGTTTGGTTTTACGCTTCCGCCATAAAGAATAGAAACGCGATCTGCAATTTCCTGTCCGTATTTACTAGCAATGGTCTTTCTGATAAACTCGTGCATTTCTTGCGCTTGTTCAGGGGATGCAGTCTCACCCGTACCGATAGCCCAAACAGGCTCATAAGCTAGTACGATAAAGTCCCATGCATCAGGTGCCAAATGAAATAAAGCATTCTTAAGCTGTGACTCTACAATGTTAAAGTGATTTCCTGACTTGCGATCATCTAGTTCCTCACCAAAACAAAAGATGATCTCCATTTCATGGCTCAATGCTGTATCTACTTTTTTCGCCAACAGTGCATCGTCTTCGCCAAAGTATGCACGTCTTTCTGAGTGCCCTAAGATCACTGCTTCAATGCCTATACTTCCTAACATCTCTGCCGAAACCTCACCCGTATATGCTCCGCTTTCTGCAAAATGCATGTTTTGAGCTACTACCTGGATCTTTGATGTTCGTGCTGCTTCGAACGCTGGAAACAAGTTCACAAAAGTAGGTGCCACCATCACCTCTGCTTGCGTATCTGGCAATTGTTTTTTCAATTCGGTCAATAATGCTTGGGTCGCTGAAAGGTCGTTGTTCATCTTCCAGTTTCCGGCTACAATTTTTCTTCTCATTAGATTGGTTTTATGTTCTTTGTTTAACGTATTCTAATTTTTGGATCCAACCATCCGTAGATCACATCGACAAAGATATTAATCAATATGAACATAGTGGCAATCACCAACACGGCACCCATAATCACCGGAAGGTCCAAGGTGTTCAAGGCATCGACAATTTCTTTTCCGAGGCCATTCCATCCAAATATATACTCGACAAAAACGGCTCCTGCCAACATACTAGCAAACCATCCTGAAATCGCTGTGATCACAGGATTTAGGGCGTTTTTGACTGCGTGCCTTCTGATCACTTGAAATTCGGAAAGCCCTTTGGCTCTTGCGGTTCGTATGTAGTCTTGACCCATGACCTCTAACAATGAATTTCGCATAAGCTGAATCACGACGGCCAACGGACGAATCCCAAGTACAATCGCAGGAAGGATCAAATTCTTCCATTTGATGGCGACAAACTCTCCAAAATCGTCCACTTCGTACAAGCTTCCGGTCATATTGAGGTTGGTGTATTTGTGAAGGATAAAACCAAACAACCAAGCAAAGAGGATCGCACTAAAAAACGAAGGAACACTCATCCCTAAGGTGCTCACCACTTGTATCGCTTTATCCAACCATCTGTCTTTGAACAAGGCCGAAACGATTCCGAGTAAAATACCGAGTATCATAGCAATGACAATGGCCGAAACGGCCAAAACAATGGTGTTTGGTAGTGTCTCGCCAATTACTTGAGTTACTTTTTTTCCGCTTTTTTGGAAGGACTCCCTGAGATAGGGCCATTTGAGCACTACAGTCGTATTCTCTGTTGAAAACAGACTCGTAGCTGTATACTTTCCATCGGATAAAAACGTATAATCGTCTTCGTTCTTAGAATGAAACGATACAGGAGAAAGGTCGTTTATATAATACAAAAACTGCGTTCCCAAGGGCTTGTCAAAGCCATACTTCTTTTGAATGATCGCTAACTGCTCTTGGTTCTCTTTTTGACCCAACATCATCTGCGCTGGATCTCCTGGAAGTATGTTGAACAAAAAGAAAATGACGGTCACTACCCCTACTAAAGTAAGCAGCGCATAAAAGACCTTATTTGAGATGTATCCCAGCATTTACTGCTTCTTTCTGCTATCGCGCATTTTTTGTCTGATGACCAATGCTTCTTCTAGTGTTATCGGCTTGTATTCGATACCCAAACCTTTACTGTACGCTTCGATATCTTCTTCAAATCCTGCTTCCTTGCGACGTTGGTTAACATTTTCGTGATCTTTGATCGGCCACATAAAACTCACATCTTCACCATCGATAAAGTAGGTCATTCCTTGTGTGCCGTACAGTTGTTCTTGATCTTTGCTCATGAGATATCTATCTTCCATCATGGCTACCAAACGAAAAGGGAGTTCGTCTTTGGTTCCTGCTGCTTTCATCAGATCGATATACTCAGGAATCTTATCCGAGTGCTGAATAACATACCATGCGGCTTTGTTGGTCGGTTCTCCAACTATTGATTTCCCGGGGTATCCATGTTCTTTGATTACTTCTTCGATGAATGCCAAATTCGATACGTCGGCTTTGCGTTGCAATCCCCAGAGTGAATCGCGCTCTTCATTGGTTTTAGCTTGCATGTATAGCTCACGGTATTTCTGATCTAGTGCATATACGCTGTCCAATTGCTTTTTCAATTCAAAATTCAGGTTAGGAATCGCGTTGTCTAAGGTTTCTAATTGAAGTTCGTCTAGATCGTTCCAGTGTAGTTTTTGCAGGATGGTTCCTTTGTTAAGCTTCAAGACTCCAGGATTAGACCTAACGATTGTCTTAAGCGCTGTCTCATCACAGAAGTAAAAGTCAAAATTAAGCTTGTGGTCCTTTTTGAAGTTCGCAATGTCTTCAGGTCCCGATGCTGAGAGCCCGATGACTTTGTATCCGTTTCTAAGCGCCTGATCCGTGGCGGCTTTCATAGCCCCTATTCCTTCGTCTTCTGATTTAGAGAGGTTGTAGGCAACTACCATGACCAAATTCTCTGTGGTTAGGAATTTCTTGGTATGGTCTTTTTCATCTTTTTCGATTGAAAAGTCATGAATCGGTGGCTCATAGCCTTCATCGATCATCTTGGTTTCAACTCCTAGTAATTCGCCATCTACGGTTGGATATTCTCCTGAAGTCTTGTGAATCTCTTCTTTACCATTTACGTTGAATTTCCAGTTGTATTCAAAGATCGGCTTTGGTGCATCTTCTGGAATGATCATCCCTTCAGTGATATTGACCCCTTCTTTATAGGGTCTAAAATCAAGGGAAGGTAAATGCATTAACACATGATACCCAAACCAAGCACAAAGAATCACCGAAACATAGGTGAGAATCGTGGTTGGCATTTTTCCAAATATGGGTTTGATGAGTTCTCTTTTCCAAAAAAGGAATAGTATCAACACCAACAGAATCACATCTTTCCAGAAGGACTCCCAAGGTGTTAGTGGAATTGCATCCCCAAAGCAACCGCAATCGGTCACTTTTTCGAAATAGGCCGAGTAAAAAGTAAGGAAAGTGAAAAAGAGAATCATGAGCAACAGGCTCCACATCGTGAATTTCACCTTGTATCCTAGTAGTAACATTACTCCCAGCACCACTTCAAAAATGACCAAAAAGACGGCTAATGGCAAGGCATAGGGAATCAGAAATTCGAGTCCGAGTACGTCGGCCCCAAAATACTCTTGTAATTTATAGGAAAACCCTAATGGGTCGTTGAGCTTGATAAATCCGCTAAAGATAAAGAGTGCTCCGACGATCACGCGAGCAATAGAAACTAATACTTTCATGAAGTTGATATAAAGAATCGGTTAATCATCTTGTTTGAATAGCACAAGATACTTGCCTTTTGACAAATGTCCTAATGAAAATGCGGCTTTAGCATTTTGTATGTGTTTTTTAGGTAGAAGAGCCACACTACCAAAAAATCATATTTAGGGCAATTGCGCTGAAATCACAAAGAACACCGAATTGAGCAACTGATTGTCTGGGTGTGACAATATAATATCTTTAATGTACTGAAGCTCATTACCCCCGTTCGTGAAAATTACTTTGTGATCCATGTTCAGATCTTGATTAAAATAACCATCTGCCACATAAAAAATAGAGGCCCCGAACACACTTCCCTCTGCCGATTCTGCCAATATTACATTCTTGATAATGATGGCCTCAGCACCGGTGTTTAGGAAAATAATCTTACCATCTCCGTTGGCATCACCGGCCCACATGCCTAAGGTCCCATCAGGCATTCCGAAGGTGGTCCTGGCGTGGTTTCCATACGTTGCCATACTATTACTGGTGAAGTCTAATTCGGTGGTTACATTTGTTAACGGCATAGGAGAGGCACTCATGACCCCAAGATGGTTGCGGTGTTTGATCGCCACATAGTAGGAATCTGGCGGCATGTCGAAAACTAATGTTGATTTTCCCGCTAGGTTAACGACATCCCCGTCTCTTTGTACTAAAGCTGACTGGCCGGCTACCATCAGTGTGTTGTCGGTTGCATCGCGTAATTCTAACCAAACCCAATCGACTATTGCATTTGGTCCCGTAAGGTCAAAAACAGATGTATCTACGGTTAAGGCATCTGCATATGGGCTTACTACTGGCAAGGATTGAGCTGCTCGTAAATCGTCTCGCATCAACATTTGACTTCCTGTATTTGTGCCTAAAAACGCTCCTTGTAAATACACTTTGAGGTTCAATGTAATGAAGCTAGAGCAATCTGACGTAAACACAATATGCGGGTCTACCGAGTCTGAAAAATTAGCTGTCATATACGCAGGGTCGTCTACCTCAATACAATACAAATTTGGAACGTTCAATGCTGTGAAGCTAGTGATGTTTGTATTGTTTCCGTTTTTTAGGCGGAAAGTTGTCAAGTTGGGGTTATTGGAAATATCTACGGTTTCTATCTTGGTGTTATCTCTTAGGTCAAGAGATGCCATGGCATTGCCCCGTACGTCGAACCTTCTAATATTGATGAAATCTTGTAAACCTGTAAAGTCTGATATGTTTCGGTTTATCGGAGTCATATTTACTCCCCCTGCTGCTTCCCACTTCCAAAGGTAATTATCCATAATCCCTGCCTCATCGTCATAACCGGAAGATATGAGCCAAGATTCGAAGTTATCATCAGGCACATAGGTCATATTATAGCGACAGTTAGTTGTAAACATGATATGGTCGTCTACACGGTTCATGAAGTTATTTTGCATATGGACAGGGTCGCTTACCTCAATACACTCTAGATATGGGACATTGAGTGCGTCGAAACTTATAAAATTCGCATTGTTGCCGTTCTTTACATTTAATTCATCAATGTACTCATTGTTAGACACATTGACCGTTTCTAAGTTGATATTATTAGCGAGGTTTACCGTCTGGATGCTGGTGTCGTTAAGGATCACCTCTCTCAACGGCAGGATGTTTGTTAAGTTGATGGCCGTGACATTGTTATAAGAGACGTTTAGTGCTTCTAGTGCCGTGAACTCTTGCAAACCAGTTAGATCAATGATGTTTTTTGCAGACAGGTCCAAGGTAGTGATGGTAGTCGTGACGCTTCGCAGTACATAGTCGTCTAAGATATTGTCATACCCAAGATCGATCAAGGCCTGTTCAAAATTGTCATCCGGTATATAGGTCGAATCGTATTGACAATCACTACTAAATGTGATGTGGTCGTCAACAACATCTAAATTGATATTCGAATAAAAATGATTAGGATCATCGACCTCTACACATTGTAGCTCAGGGAGAAGCTGCAGAAACACAGCTTGAATGTTTCCGTTGTTCCCATTTTTAAGATTCAGGGTTCTCAAATCAGGATTCGCCCCTAGAAATATCGTGTGAAGATTTGAATTACTTGAGAGGTCTAAGGTCTCTAGATTATTCCCTTGAAAGGACAATTTTCGAATTTTGGTGTTGTATGAAAGGTTAACAGTTTGCAGATCGTTGCTAGAAGCTGTTAAGTCTTCAAGTGCTGCAAAGTCCTCTATACCGGTCAAATCGCTGATGCTTTTAGAACTAATAGTTAAGTTCCTAAGTAAAAAAATGTTTGAGGTCGGCACGTAATCATCCAAGGGACCATAATCATATCCTAGATCTATCAGTGCCTGTTCAAAATTATCATCCGGAACATAGGTGGTTTCGCCGTAGTTACAATCACTCAAGAACACATAGCGCTCGTCAGGCGACGGAGCAGGAAAATTGGCTTGCATATAGGTTGGGTCGTCTGCTTCTATACAAAATAGATGCGGAACATCTTCTGCCGTGAAACTTGTGATGTTTGTATTGTTTCCATTCTTTAGATTCAGTGTTATCAAGTTTGAATTTCCTGAAATGAGCACATTCGTAAGAACTCCATTACTTGAAAGGTCTAGTGCTGCGAACGCATTGTTGGCCGCATAGAATTCTGCCAAATTTGTTAGGCTGGATACATCCAACATGCTAATAGCATTGCCAGAAATGTCCAATACTTGCAATAATGAATTATTGCTAACATCAATGTTGGTAAATGAGTTGCTAGCCATATTCAGTGCGGTCAAATTGGTCAAACTTGACAGTCCCAACGTACTTAACGTATTATTAGAAACATCCAATTGCAAGAGCGCTGTATTGTTAGAAACATTTAAGGACGTGAATGAATTGTTAGAAACATTTAATTGTTCGAGTGCATTATTGTTAGCAATGTCTAGTGAAGTCAATGAATTGCCGGAAACATTCAATTGTGTAAGGGCGGTGTTCTTAGAAATATCTAAAGCTGTAAGTGAATTGCTTGAAACATCCAATTGTAAGAGTGAGACACAATTAGAAACATCTAGAAGTGCCAATGAATTATCTGAAGCATTCAGCGTACCCAATTTAATCAGGTAAGTGACATCCAGGGCATTCAGCGTATTATTGGACACATTCAATACATCTAAGTCTATGTTGTTGGAGATGTCGATTGTGGTCAGCAAATTATCTGAAACATCTAGGGTTGTCAAGGAGACAAAAGCTTCAATCCCTGTAAGGTCCTTAATGTTTCTTGAAGAAACCTCAAGCGAGGTAAGTCCGATAATATTGGATGTAAGAACATAATCGTTTCTAAAGTCATCAAGGCCCAAGTCTATCAATGCTTGCTCAAAAGCATTATCTGGAACATATGTATAGTCATAAAAGCAATTGTTTGAAAACCTTGAATGTCCATCTATGAAATTAGAAAAGTTAGATTCCATGAATGTGACATCCTGCACTTCGATACATTCCAAAGCTGGATTGTTTATGGTTTTAAAAAGCTGAAGCTGGGTATTCGTACCGTTTTTAATATACAATCTGTTCAAGTTGTTATTGGAAAGATCCAAATGCGTTAGCACTGTGTTATTCGAGAAATCCAATTCAGTAAATGAACAACCGCTTGCGTAAAGCTCGGCCAATTGATTCAAGGTCGAATCATCCATTGAATTAAACGCATTACCAGAAATGTCTAACGTATGTAGCAGAGTGTTGTTTGAAAAATCTGCAGTGCTAAGCACATTGTTCGAAACATTTAAAGACGTAAGAGAAATAAATCCTTCGATACCTGTTAGATCAGCAATACCTTTTGAAGCGATGTCAAGTGTTGACAAGCTCGCTATGTTTATCGTAGGCACCTGATCATCCAAAGGCCCGACATCATGTCCTAAGTCGATAAGCGCTTGTTCGAAGTTATCATCTGGCACATAGGTGTTCAGCACTCCGTCAATACAGGAAGCGATGTTTTCAAATGGATTTGTAATGGTAATTTGCGCAGTACAGCTTGCACGATTTCCATAGGGGTCTTCTACCAATAATTGTATCGAATTTGTCCCGATCGAATCGCAATTAAAGGTCAATTGATCTCCAACAACCCCAACCGAACCCTTGTACGATGTAGTTAAGCCTCCGCTGCTAGTGGTCATGTAGAAATAATAGGTCTTTCCTCCTTCCAAGTAAAAATCAGAGGTTCCGTCAAACAAACTACCGTTATCATTACGCATTGTGTAGCCAACAAATTCTTCTCGGTTAAAAATCGGACCACTATTGGCAACAGGTTCAGCATCCCATAGCACCATGACCGCTCGGTCTCCACTAGCAGATACGTCTGCAGTAAACTTGAATTCATAGGTGGCACTTATTGGAGCTACAAATTCGTATAAGTTAAAGAAAAACATCTCTTGGTCTCCAAAAAGTGCATCTGGTTCAGTTGTATTGGAAGTTTCTCCTTCAAAAACAAATGCACTCAAAGACAAGCTAACCTGACCAGAGTTGTCAATAGAGCCGTTATCAATATCGCTGATCTGAACAACATGAGTACCCGTATCAGTATCCAACGAAAAACTTACATCGTTACAGTTGGCCGTTGGAGGCATTTTATCAAGGGCTGTCACATCAAACGAACAAAAACTTTCGTTGCCATGTGCATCTGTCGCCTTAAACGTATTCGTTGTAATACCAATAGGAAAATCTCCACCGCTTGCGATACCTTCTGTTTGAACAATTGTGGCGCTAGAACATGCATCAGTCGCCGTTAGGTTGAAGGTGGCAGTTTCGCTTCCATTTTCTACAATGAATGTGATATCTTCAGGACATGTGATTACCGGAGGCGTTTCATCTGCTATGCTTAATGTAAAACTCACATCGGGATAGGAAGCGTCACTTTTATTCAAATTGATTACGTGGTCACCGATATCGCTACAATCGTAATTTAGTGCATCATTAGGAATCGAGTAAACTCCCCTAACATCGCTATCACTTATACATGGATGAGCAGCTATTACAAAATCAACATCATCAATAATTAATTGATACACCCCGTTATCATCCAATGCCATCGACACATCATTTGCGGTTACTGTCGGAAGGGTATTCGGAATTGTAACCGTTAACGCCAATGTTGGGACACTAGCATTCGAGGAAATTAAATTTACATTGTTGACACCAACTTGACTACAATTGAATACCATATTCGAAAAATCGTACGAATTGAATATTTCTGATTCGGTCAAACAATTATCGTCAGTAGCGCTGATCAAAACATCATTTTGAGTTAGTGCAGCCTCTCCATTACTGCCTAAGTTCAGTGTTATGTTTTGATTGTAGGTCACATCGGCCATACTGGTGTCTACAACGTAGGTAGTAAAAGTGATGCCCGAACTTGCAAGGTTGTCTTCATCTCTTACATAGGCGATAATAGAGAACGGAGTCGAACTAACATCATCGCACGTATAAGTATCATTGTCATTTCCTCCATACCATACTACTTCAAAATTTTCTGGGCTGGTACAATTGTCTTCGAAAAGTTGGCTTAACCCTAAATAATCCTCTGTTAGAGTGAAAGTCCCCGAAGGGCCAATAGGGATGACCAAATCTAAGTTTCCGTCAAAATCTGGATTGATCGGTTTTGGGCCACTTGTATCTTCCAATGTGACTTCAAAAAGGCAATAGGCAAACCTATTTGCAGCATCCTTTACCATGAACGTTCTATTGAGAGGCCCTTGTCCTAAATCGTCACAGGTAAAGGTTAGAGAAGGCAAGAGATTAAAGGTAGTACCGGGCTCAGGAAACCCTATTTGTGTGATTCCGCAATCGTCGTAAGATCCATTGTCGACATCTGTGGCATAGAGGGTTCCTACCCCTGCAGAATTTAGTCTCACAGTAACATTTTTACACACTGCCGTGGGAAATTCTTGGTCATTGACTGAAGTAATCGTAAAGGGCTTTTGATCGTGAACAATAAATTGAGTTCCATTTTGAGGCGTCCAAATTTCCTGTCTCAATTCTGCCGTATAGTTACCAGCAGGCATGCCTGAAAACGTACCTGTATAGTTGAATTGCGAATAATATCCGTTGGAATCGTTTATGGTGTAATATAGATTTGAACAGCCAGCATTACCGCCAAGGTTAAACGTAACACTAGGCTCTCCACTACAATTTGGAGGATTGTAGACACTCAATGATGTGATGGTAGGATTGCAATCATTGGCATTCAAAAAACGGTAGGATACGTATCCATTTTCTGTATCATTTCCATCTTTGATTTGAAAGAATTCGCTGTAACTGTCGGTTTCAACGTAGCTGCCGCCACCGCCACCGCGTCGGTCTCCGTAATTACCAGCACCGCCTCCCGAGTATCCACCACCGCCACCACCAGCTCCATTAAGGCTATAGCCTGATATGCTCGAATTGCTGAAACCGGCTCCGCCGCCACCGAAGCCCCAGCCCCCTTTTCTTACCGTATAAGAGCCTGATTGTGCAGTTCCTCCAGCGCCTCCGCCCCAAGTACCTTCATCACCTCCAATATCGTAGTTAACCCCGTTTAAACCTAAGGCGTGTCCGAAAGCTCCGCCACCGCCTCCTCCATAAGGAGTAGCTCCAGTACATTCACCTCCATTTCCGTTGGTTCCGCCAGCAAATGTATGATTGCCTCCGCTACCACCGCTGGTACCTGATGTTGTTAGCGAAGCATTTTTTCCAGCATAATCATAACAACCGAAGATACTGCTATGAGCAGATGATCCTCCGCCACCTCCAGCAACCACTAGGATTCGGTTATTGGCAACATCCATGATGCCAGAACCGCCACCGCCGCCACCGCCGCCAGCTCCGCTATTGTCTTCTCCTTTTCCGCCCACAACAAACCGAAGTACACGTCCTTTAGGGATATTTCCAACGCTATTGCCCAAGGTAAAGACTCCTTTCACTAAGGCACCTCTCCCTCCTTCAATCGTGCTGCATTCTGTTAGATTGTAAACCTTACCACCATTACCTCCTGCAACACTGAATTCAACATGTGTAAAAGTGGTGTTCTCTGGTATTTTTAAGTCTACATAGTTTCCAGAATAGTGGAGTTTGTGCCAATTGCCGTTCGCAACTAAATCAGATTGCCCAACTATTGTAAGTGGAGCCATGAAAAGCAGCCACCAAAAAGCGGTTACGAAAAATCGCAACACAGCACTTGGTTTTATCAACGAAATTGTCATTTGCTTCGCAGGTTGAATACATGGGGAAGTTTTACCGGAAAAATTGTTTTGAATCCTGGCGCAGATTCTCGGTGAACCTGAGAAATGGTCTATATTAAACGAATGTTCTGCTTTTGACATAGTAAGGGCTATGGTCATCGTTACTTAAAGCAGTAAAAGTAGTTTCACAGCGTCAAAATTAAAATACGCAATGACGCGTATTTCATACGTGTTAGCACGTACGAAACGCAAATAAAAGGTGGAAAAAGATCCTAAGGGTGAGAAATTTTATGTACTCAAAGTCCACAATGAAGAGACCTACTACCGTTGCTCGTTCATGTGTATAAGTGCAAACACGGCATAGTTGATCATATCCTGATAGTTAGCGTCGATTCCTTCGCTAACCAACGTCTTACCTTCATTGTCTTCGATCTGCTTTACACGAAGCAGTTTTTGCAGAATCAGATCGGTCAGTGAACTGATGCGTATGTCACGCCACGCTTCGCCATAGTCATGGTTTTTGTCTTCCATGAGCTTCTTGGTAATCTCAACATGCTTGTCGTATTGCTCGGAGGCTTGGTTGACATCCATATCAGGTTGTTCTACAACACCGTTCTCGAGCTGAATCAACGCCATGACCGAGTAATTGATGATTCCGATGAATTCTGACGCCTCACCTTCATCTACCTTGCGCTCTTCGTTTTCTTGAAGGCTTCGGATACGCTGTGCCTTTATAAATATTTGATCGGTAAGTGAAGGAAGCCTCAATATTCGCCAAGCGCTTCCGTAGTCTTTCATCTTATTTACAAACAATGTGCGACAGGTGTCAATGACTTCATCGTATTGTTTCGAAGTGTTCTGCATGCTGTTGAATCAATTTTGCGTAAATTTCGCTTAAAATTCTGAATTGTTCAAAGAACCCTTAGAAAATGTACCAATGTAACAATTCATTAATGTAACAATGGCTCAATTGGGTGTTGGGTGTTGGGTGTTGGGTGTTGGGTGTTAGAAATTGCAAAACCAAGAGTGACAAACAAAAAGCCAACTACACTTTGGCGTCGAGATAAATGATATCCGTCAAAAAAGTATTGCTACATTTTCGCATTGATTCATTGCTATATTAAAGAACATTAAGTCATTAACTCAATAATTTATATTTCATTGAATATCAACTGTAACGGAACGCTGATCGACCTCTCAACGCCAAAGGTGATGGGCATTTTAAATATCACGCCCGATTCTTTCTATGACGGCGGAAAGTATAAAGATGAATCGTCAATTTTACGACAGGTTGAAACCATGTTGTCTGACGGTGCCACTTTTATTGATATCGGTGCCTACAGCTCTCGGCCTGGAGCCGCAGAGGTCACTGAGCCGGAAGAGCTTCAGCGAATCGTGCCTGTTGTCGAATTGTTGCAAAGAGAATTCCCAAACGCCTTGTTGTCTATTGATACTTTTAGAAGCTCTGTTGCTAAGGCGTGTGTAGCCGCCGGCGCCTCTATGATCAATGATATTTCTGGAGGGATGTTGGACCCAAAGATGATCGAAACCGTTGCAGGATTGCATGTTCCGTACGTAATGATGCATATGAAAGGAACGCCCCAAAACATGCAGGACGACCCAACATACGAGGATGTCACCAAAGAAGTATTGTTCTATTTTTCTGAGCAAATTGCCGAAGCGCGAAAGCACAATATGAAAGATATCATTGTGGACCCTGGTTTTGGTTTCGGAAAAACCATCGAACACAACTATGAACTTTTGAAGAAACTATCGCTTTTCTCAACTTTTGAGCTTCCTGTTTTGATCGGTATTTCGCGAAAATCTATGATCTATCGCTTTTTAGACATTTCATCTGAAGATGCGCTCAATGGTACTACTGCTTTGCATACGGCCGCACTTTTGAACGGCGCTCATATTTTACGTGTACACGATGTAAAGGAAGCTATAGAGTGTGTAAAACTGACACAACAATTACGATGAAGAAAATTATATACTTAACACTTGTTTTGTTGACCTTGGGCTGTACTGAAACACCAAAAATTGTACTGCCTGAAGTGGCAGATGATTTTGAGGTGGTCGAAAATGCTTCCGATATTGTATATGTATCATATGAAGAAGGAATGGCTGTCTTTAGTCGCGAGTCTGATGCGGAGCCACCGTTTCACTTTTGGATTGCAAAAGATCTTCCGCTTCAATTTATAACCGATTATCTAAAGGAGGATAGTCATTTGGCCGTCAGCAATAGTGCTTCAGGAAACATTAGCTATTATAAAAGCAAGAGTAACATAATAAGCCCTGATCAATTCTCAAGGTTTTATATAAAGGAAAGGCCCGAAGCGCACATGAAACTGTTATCGGTAAGTGTCAATTTTAAGTCTAACGACTCAATAACTATTGATGGCACGTATGTAGAAGAAGGCGAATTGCTTCCTTTCTTAGAGGAATACATTGCGTTCGCAGGAGAAGGGAAACAAAGCTTGATCTATTTGAATTTTGACCAGCGACTCAGTCTACAAGAATACCTCACAAAACGTCTAAAAGTGAATGAAATTGAAGGCCAGAGCAGGCGCATTGCCAAAGAAGAGTTTATCTACGATCGAAAGGTGGTCGATTCTTTAATTGCTGAATGTAATTGTGAGCTATAGCATATTTTTCTATTTTTACAAAAACCGCAACCATCTTGAATACACTTGATCTTTTTGATATTGGCTTCATCGACATTATCGATATCCTCTTGGTTGCTGTGCTTCTCTACTATGTTTACAAGCTTGTCAAAGGTACCGTTGCCATCAACATTTTCATAGGAATTGTCATTGTTTACCTCATTTGGAAACTCACAGACGCCCTTAACATGGACGTTTTGAGCAACATCCTCGGAAAGTTCATCAGCGTTGGGGTTTTTGCTCTTATTGTGGTATTTCAGCAAGAGATTCGAAAGTTTCTGTTGATGATCGGATCTACCAATTTTGCCTCGAAACGAAGTTTTGTAAAGCACTTTAAGTTCTTAAAACAGGATCAGCTTAGCACTGAAACAGACATTGATGCCATCATTGCTGCGACAGAGAAAATGTCAAAGTCTAAAACAGGTGCGATCATTGTCATCGAAAGAAACAACTCTTTGGACTTTGTCAAAGGCACAGGTGACAAAATGAACATCGAATTATCACAACCCATCATAGAGAGTATTTTTTACAAGAACAGTCCGCTGCATGACGGAGCCATCATCATTGAAGGAAACTACATCACCGCAACCCGTGTGATCCTTCCGGTTTCAAACGAGCGCAATATCCCATTGCGCTTTGGATTACGCCATCGTGCTGCAGTCGGAATCACAGAAAAAACAGATGCGGTCGCACTGACCGTTTCAGAAGAAACTGGTGAAATCTCGTATATCAAAAACGGTGAGTTCTGTCTATTTAAAGATGATGTAGAGCTTTCGATGATGATCAAAAAAGATCTAGCCTAAAAATGAACTGTAAAAATTGCAACACCCCTTTACAACAGCACGATAGGTTCTGCAACAACTGTGGGGCCAAAGTCATCACCAAACGTTTAACACTCAAAAACTTGTGGCAAGAGTTCGCCGAAAAGTTCTTTAACGTCGAAAGCACTCTGCTCAAAACCTTTAAGGCTATGTTTACTCAGCCTGAAGATGTGATCAATGGGTTCATTAATGGTGTAAGAAGAAAGTATCTAAACCCTATCAACTTTTTTGCAATTTCATTGACTTTAGGCGGAATTCTGATCTTTGTTTTGAAGAATTTTTATATGGATCAGTTTGAGGTAGACATAGGTAATGAAGAACTAAGTAAACAACTCAATGAGCAGACAAGCAGTGCCATCATGGACTACCAATCGCTTATCTCCATGCTCAACTTCCCGATCTATGCAATAATCTCAAAGCTTGTGTTTATTGATCGTCGTGATTACAATTTTACAGAGCACATTGTTATTTATCTCTACACCGTTGCACAAATGTCTATTGTTACGTTTCCAATCACGTTGACAGCGTTATTCTTTGGGGCAAATTTTATTTGGTGGTCGTATGTTTCTTTGTTTTTTATGATCATTTACATTGCCTATTGCTTGAAAAGAGTCTTTAACTTGTCTTTAAAAGGAATTTTCCTCCGTTCTCTTTTCTTTATTGCAGTCGGCCTCGCGGCAACTGTATTAATCGGATTAGTTTCTTTTGCAATTGGCGTTATTGGAAAGATAATGAGCGAAGGAGGAGGCGCCTAAACTATATTTCGGATTCGGCCATAAACTGAACTTCGTAAAGATTCTTGTAGTATCCACCTTCTTTTTTAAGGAGTTCATTGTGTGTACCTTCTTCGACGATGTTACCCTTGTCCATTACGATAATCTTATCGGCCTTTTTAATGGTCGCCAAACGGTGTGCGATCACGATAGATGTTCGTCCTTCGGTGATCTTATCGGTGGCTTCTTGAATCAATTGCTCTGAATACGAATCAACAGAAGAGGTCGCCTCATCCAATATCAGGATAGAAGGATTGCTCACATAGGCTCTCAGAAAAGCAATCAACTGACGTTGTCCCGAAGACAACATCACTCCGCGCTCTTTCACATTGTAATGATAGCCATTTGGAAGCGATGAGATAAAGTCGTGAATCCCAATTTGTTTAGCAGCATCAATGACCTGTTCTTCTGTGACTGAAGGGTCTTTAAGTGTAATATTATTTAAAATGGTATCGGCAAAGAGAAATACATCTTGTAACACAATCGCTGATTGGTCTCTTAATGAAGCAAGGGTGAAATCTTTGATATTGGTACCATCGATACAAATCTCTCCGCTGTCGATCTCGTAAAAACGATTCAACAAGTTGATAATAGTTGACTTTCCGGCGCCTGTGGATCCCACGATAGCTACCGTTTGACCAGGAGGTACATCGAACGAGATTCCGTGTAGTACTTCTTCCTCAGGAACATATGAAAAATGTACTTTCTTAAACTGAATGGCTCCTTTGAGTACTCCTGCTACTTTGGCTCCTTCGTCAACTATGTTGCTTTCGGTATCCAGTACATCAAATACACGATTGGCAGCAACCATTCCCATCTGAAGGGTATTGAACTTATCGGCAATTTGTCGCAAAGGTCTAAATAGCATTCCGATGTACATGATAAAGGCGTAAACAGTACCGATTTCCAAATTCCCTAAGGCAGCCTCCAAACCTCCATACCAAACTACTAATCCGATAGTTATTGAAGAAGAAAGTTCTGCGATAGGAAAGAAGATCGAGTTATACCATACCGTCTTTAACCATGCTTTTTTGTGCTTCTCGTTGATCTCTTTAAACTTTCGATATTCGGTTAGTTCTCTTGTGAAAAGTTGAACGATCTTCATACCTGTTACGCGCTCTTGAACAAATGTATTGAGACTAGCCACTTGGGTACGTACTTCTTCAAACGCAGATTTCATTGCTTTTTGAAATACTCTCGTAGCATATAATATGAAGGGAAGAACGGCTAAGACGATCAAGGTAAGTTTCCAGCTTAAAAAGAGCATAAAACCTAAGACCACCAGCATTTTCAATAAATCGGCTATGATGGTAAATAGCCCTTGACTAAAGATACTTGAGATCGTTTCGATATCGCCAACAGCTCTAGTCACAAGTCTTCCAACAGCCGATTTGTCATAATAGGCCATTTTAAAATTGATCATACGCTTGAAAAGCTTTACGCGAATGTCCTTGATGATTTGTTGTCCTAACCAATTGGCATAGAAAATGAACGAAAACTGAGAAGCTACCTCTACCATCAATACTCCAAACATGACCATGATCAAATACAACAATCCCATGTTGTCACGTGGTGTGATGAAGTTGTCAATACCATACTTCAGCAAATACGGTATCAGTGTAGCAGATCCAGCAATGACAATCGCTGCGACCATCACAAAATAATAGGTGCCTCGATACGGTTTGGTGTATACCATTAACCGTTTAAACAACTTAACATCAAATGCCTTTCCGCTTATTTTAGCCATGTATTTTGATAGTTTCTGGGTATGTTACTTCGGTCAGATAGAGCCCGTGCGCCGGAACCGATGTTCCTGCATTGCTCCTATCCTTGCTTTCGATAATCTTCTTGACGTTTTCTATATTACTTTTTCCGAGTCCGACTTCTAATAGTGTTCCGACAATGGCTCTCACCATATTTCTCAAAAAACGATCCGCCTTGACGGTAAAGATCAATTGACGTCCGCGCTGCTCCCATTCCGCCTTCATGATCACGCAGTTGTAGGTTCTCACGTCGGTATTGGACTTTGAAAAACATTTAAAATCACGGTACTCAAACAATACTTTGGCGGCTTCGTTCATCGCTTCAACATCAACACGCTGATGTATCAGATACGCATTCTCCATGCTAAATGGATCCTTACGCGTCGTCACCCAATACTCATAGGTTCGTGCTGTAGCATCAAAGCGGGTGTGCGCTTCTTCGTTCACTTCAAAGATATCATAGATAGCAATGTCTTTCGGCAAAAAAGAATTTAATCTAAACACCAAATTCGAATCCAATTGTTCATCGTAATCAAAGTGCGCAAACATCTGTTTGGCATGTACGCCGGCATCGGTTCGTCCTGCTCCCACAATGGTAATCTCTTTTCTCAACAAGGTTGAAAGTGCCTTCTCGATAACCTCTTGAACCGAAACTGCATCGGGCTGATTCTGCCATCCGTGATATGCTTTTCCGTTATATGCAAGTTCTAAAAAATATCTCAAAGTAAAGGGCTACATTTGTTCACAATTGACAAAGATAATGATATTGATCTCAGCAGCGACTTGGGTCTTTTTGATTTAACGAAGTTTTATTAATATGAAGAAAATTCTCTTACTATCTGACACGCATAGCCATATCGACCAGCAGATCTTAAAGTACGTGCAGCAAGCTGACGAGGTTTGGCATGCCGGAGATATTGGAGATCTTTCTGTGACCGACACGATCAAGGAATTAAAACCGCTACGTGCCGTTTGGGGAAACATCGACAATGCCGAAGCGCGTGCTGAGTTCCCAGAGAACAATCGTTTTATGTGCGAAGGTGTTGATGTTTGGATCACGCATATCGGCGGATACCCAAATCGCTATAATGTGAGAGTTCGCGATGAGATTCGTCAAAACCCACCACAATTATTCATCTGTGGACATTCACATATCTTGAAAGTAATGTTCGACAAGAAATTGAACTTGCTACATATGAACCCAGGTGCGGTTGGAAAACATGGGTTTCACAAGGTCAGAACGATGCTTCGATTTGTAATTGATGGCAGCAAGGTCAAAGATCTTGAAGTTATCGAATTGGAGACACGTTGATCAAACAATAGCCCCTAGTGTTCTATTAAGTCCGCATTTTTCGATAAACTTATTGGTAAAGACTTCACGCGTTGCTTCATCCAATAGACTGTTTCTAGTTTCAATCCAGGTTTCGACCGTGTCTTGGCCGTACATATCTTCTACCCTTTTTTTGTTTAGATTGAAGTTGATCTTGCCCCAATGTAACGTATACGGTATGTTGAGCTCTTCGAGTCTATCCCAGACCGATTCATAAAATTTTCGCGTTTTCTTGGAATCGACACCGTCAAGTTCGAGCACACAGGTCTTCGGAAACTTGGTAAACCCTAACGAAGCTTGCGTTCCTTTTACGTAGCGCAATGACAGACCTCCAGGAAATGCTCTCTTATCGTTCAATCTTATGATCTCTTTGACTACTTGGGCCGAATCCTTGATGTCAATTCCGATGGCAGCACTGCCTACCTTTCCTCTAAATTTAGTCCCTGTAAACGTTTCCCCTACGGTTCCTGTTTCTGGTGGTACTTTCTTATACGCCAATGGGAATAGTGTATTAACTAATGAGGGCACGATGGCATCTGAGAGCGGTCCTAAGCTATCTAAAACCGTTTGGACTAACCCAAGAAGGTCGTCGCCATAAGTGAAACCATCATGAACAGGCTCACGCCGATCATAATTAGAGCGATAAGGCTGCTTATAAAGGATTTTAAGAAATACCCCTTTGTCTTTGTCATTTTCTTTGAATTTATGCGGATTTATTAATACTTCGAAATGGTATAGTTCTCGCCCTGGTGAAGATACCGGAAAAGGTAATGTTGGTTCTATTTGCGAGAAATCTTGCTTGTTCATGGCCAATTTTAGCGCTGTGTCGTACGGTATTTCGTCCAGTCGATGCTCTTCTAGTAAGAACAAGGGTTCGGTTTCGATCATCACACCGTGAATAATGCCAAAACTACCGAAGCTTACTACGGCTGCATTGAACATATCATCATCCCGAATCAATTCGGCGCCCAGCCATTTAACAAACTTGTCTGAAACCCGAGGGTCTGAAGCACGTTCGATATAAACATGTCTATCCGTACCAACAATCACGTGGAGTCCAACCACAAAATCCTGAATGGCCCCAACACCAAAGGCTGCGCCATGGGTTCCTGTAGAAAGAGCTCCCGCAATGGTTTGTCCGTTACTAGCACCCGAAGCTTTTATTGACCTTGGCGCTGTTCTTTTTTCTAACTTACTATTGATCTGTAAAATGGACATGCCACACTGCGCCAAGAACAGATCGCCTGGCTCGCCTCCTTGATCCAAATAATCAGGATGTACCATGCTTTTGGATAAGGCAAATGAAAGGCGCAACGACTTGGTGTCGATGATACCGCCTTCGGTGACAGCTACTTTAGAGAATGACCATCCGCTACCCATGGCTCTCAATCGAATCTTCTTATCAATGGCATGTTTGATAAGCCATTGGAAATTCTTGGTTGTGGCCCGGTACTTTGCTGCGCTAGAATCTTTAGAAGCTGGTAATCGCAACTTAAAGGAAGCGTTCTTCTCTAACTTCTGCACAAAATTTTCATGCTTGTTCTCCCATTCTCTGATACGAATGCGTTCTATGCCTTCGGGTAATTTTGCCATGACCGTTCTGTTTTATTGATTGCTTCCTATAGTCTCGGTATCCGGGTTAATGGGTTTGCAGCACCATTCGACTTCTTGAGGCACAACAATTCCCAAGGTCACCGCTGATAGAAGAATATATCCAAGATTGGTTTTAGTTTCGACACCATTCAAGGCTGAAGATTCACACTTAGGGTCAATATCAGTAGGACGCATCATTCCCCAAAAAAAGGACCAAGTCGTTTTACGTTGTGTCGGATTATTTACAAAGGTGTCACAGTCGGCTTCAGTAACTAGCCGCGTGCTCATACAACTTTGAAAGGTGAGCGAAGTACTTAGCAGCAGTACAAAAACAATCTGTTTTAGGTGAATGGCGGAAGCGTTTCTCATGTAAGGTCGATTTTGATTTCAAGAAGCAAATTTCAACCTTAACAATCTGGCAATCAAGGGGAAATAACCCCATTACACGCGCAAAGGCGCTGGCACGGTGAATTGCACCTTTGTGCCTTGGGAACGATCCGAGGTGATCTTCACTTTTCCTTTGAGGTTTTTGATACGAGCTCCGATCTGACTGAGTCCGATACCACCTTTCTTTCCGATGATATCTGTATCGAATCCAACCCCGTTATCAGAGACACGTATCGTCAGCCGATCATCTTTATAGTGAAGTTGAATGGTTGCTTTTGAAGCCTTACTATGCTTTAAAATATTATTGATGAGCTCTTCAGTAATATTGTACACTTTGATTTCGAAGTTCTCATCAAAACGAGGCATACTGTCATCGCAATTGCAAATAAGTTTTATTTGTGAGTTTGAGTATTTCTCACAAATATCTTGAAGCGCATATTCTAATCCGAACTTTAGCAATACGGAAGAGATCAATTGATGCGAAAGGTCACGGATCTTTCCAGAAGCCTCGGTAATGATGCGTTGGGTCTTCTTGAGTTCGTCAGGAGTTTCCTTGAGCTGAAATTTTAACGCCTGAACATGTAGATTGGCCGAAGACAACAATGCACTAACGCTGTCGTGCAGGGTTTGTGCTATCGACTTTCGTTCGAGTTCTCGTCCATCCAGGGTCGCGTTGATTACCTTATATTGATTCTCGATCTGAAGCTTCTCGAGTTCGCGTTGCTTTTCGAATTCTTGTTTGAAAAGTTGGAGCTGTAGGTTTTGTTGTTTTAAGCGAGAGTTCTTACTGATGAAATACAAGGCAATTACAAGGCCAATGATTGCGATTGCCAAACCGGTGGTCCATTTTTGAAATCTCGCCTTTTTTGCAGTCTCTTCAGCCGTTTTTACTGCCTCTGCCTTCTTGATTTGATCCGCGTTGTATTTGGCTTCGATTTCTTTTATCTCGGCCGCCTTTGTTTTTTCTTCTATTACATAATTAAGAGAACTGCTCTCCAACTGATACTCAAAAGCCTTCTCGTAATCTTCCATCTGTTCATGAATGTAAGAGAGGTTTGTTATGGCAATTTCTTTTCTCAGAAGGATTTCAAAATTGGCGGTATCTTTCAGCAGAGGTAGATAATCCAGATACATGTCTCTAGCTTTGTTGTAATCCTCTTTGAATATGTAAGCTACGGCCAAGTTTGACTTAGCCGAGATCATGGATAATGTATCCTGAAGTGATTCATATATAGTGTAGGCCTCTTCAGCTGCTGTTTCCGCTTTATCAAATCGACCAGTATATGAATAAAGGCCTGACAAATTTTTGAGTGTTGTTGCTCTTATATGGGATGCGGTTTTGACATATGCAAAGTCATTCAGTATTTTATCGAAGTGAAATTCAGAGAGTTTGATTAGGCGCTGTTCGGTTGAATCGTCTAATTCCTGTTTGTCTCTATAGTTTTTAAGGTAAGTGCTCCCAATGTTCAAATGTGCATTCATAATGCCTAATGAATCATTGATTCGTTGACCCGATTTCAAAGACTCGCGATAATAGCGAATTGCCGTACCAAAATCAGAGTTCTTTCTAAAAATATCTCCCAAAATAGCACTCCATTTTAGAAGGTCGTGATGAGAACCACTAGCTTTATGCTTTCCGTACTCTACGAGGGCCAAATCCAAAGCCTGCCTCGACTTCCCTTCTTCAACAAGCTTTTGAACTTCTTCTAACGGTGTCTTAGATTGTTTCTTTGAAGGTTGATAAAAAGCAAAAATATTGCTCCCAAGCATTGTTGAGAGCAATATTTGAATGAATAGTATTTTAACTAAAAATAGTTTATGCATTTAAGCTTATATGAGAACGTCTATCTTGGGACGTCTTGAGCCGCTCTCTTCTCGACTCATAACGTCATCGTCGTCACCTTCGGCACCGACAAATGCAATCTGAACCTGTCCTTGAGAGTCAGGAAAATACTGCTGCGCATTGTCTTGATGTCCTTTACCTTCAGACAAGGTTACTAGGTTTACACCAGCTCTGTCAACAGAGTACTCGACTTTAGTGCCTTCTGTCACTTTGAACGTCAAGTAATACTCTCCTTTAGCATCTCTCTTAAAATCATACGAAATTAATCTACTCATAATAATAAAAAAATTTAGGTTAACAATAGTTTAGTTGCTAGTTGACAAGGTTATATCGCATCGCAAGTTTGACTAAACCTATTGAGTTTTTTACCTTTAATTTTTTAATCAGATTCTTTCGGTGGCTTTCGACCGTATTCTTACTGATCCCTAATCTGTCTCCGATCTCTTGACCACTGCACTCTTGAGCAATGAGTTTCAATATTTCAAGTTCTCGATCCGTGATCGAGTCAATGGCCCCCAGAAAGTACTTGTCAGTACTTTCGGCCACTTCGGTCTTGACACCAGAGAAGGCACCAAGAATCTTATCCCTAATGCTGTCGCTAAAATACTTCTCCCCTTTATAGACTGTTTCGATTGCCTCGGCTATGTTCTCTCCTGCACAATTTTTGGCTAGGAAGCCATGGGCGCCAAGTTTGAGCACTTCTTTGATAAGTTTCACATCTTCATAACTAGATAAGATGATCACCTTACATGGGTACCCTTTTTCGTTAAACTCTCTAAGTACTTCTATCCCGTCTCTTTCGGGCATATTGATGTCCATGATCAGTACATCAGCCTTGTTCTCTTGGATACGCTCTAGGAGTGCATTTCCATTTAATGAGAATCCAACAACCTCAAACTTTTGCTCAAGTCTAAGAACCGCCAACAGACCATCGATTAATACTTGATGATCATCAGCTAAATGTATCTTGATTTTTTCCCCTTCCATACCTAAAAAGTTTAGATGCAACAAACATAATGAACCATTTAACAGCAAACAATCGCGCAAACGGTGATTTTTAGATATCACCACAAATGGTGATGTTGTATTAAATATACTACAAAATAAAAGGCTGGAAAAATTTCCAGCCTTTTAACGCACTAATACTACTAAGATGTTAGGTTTATCGTAATCGATCCACAGATTTTACAAGATCTTCATCCTTTTTGATGGCCTTATTGGCCAACGCTAAAAATACGATAGAAATGAGCGGAAGAAGCATCCAAATACCCTTCTCTGAGAAATCCATCCCTCCGGGTAACGTTTGCGATCGATAAACAAATACTCCTAGTAAAATAAAGTTTAATATTATGTTCAGTCTGTTTAATACAAACTGTAGTTTTCTATTCTTGAACAAAAAGATGGTGATCAATGCTCCCAAAACCGAAACGGCCAACAACACCGTGATCAACAATCCTTTTTCAGCAAAGACCAAATTTCCGTCTTCGCCTTTCGAAAACAATCCTGCCAAAAAAATACCAACAGTTCCCAAAACGGTCACCAATAATAAATAAACACTTTGTATTCTTTGAAGCATACGGTCTTAATTTCTGGACAAAAATAGGAGTTCTTTTTAAAAAATACTATTTGATTCTTGAAATAAATTTGTATCATTGCAGTAACAATTTGACTGTGTTTGTATTGAGCACAAAACTACTTCAATGATTTTTTCGACGTTCCCCGTCAAAAACTCAATCTTATAAACAACAATATTTTCAATTCAACAATTACATGTTTGATATTTCAGAACTAAAAGAAAAGAAGCTTCCTGAGTTGCAGGAAATTGCTAAGAAGGCAGGGATTCCTAAATACAGTTCGCTAAAAAAACTAGACCTAGTCTACAAGATCATAGATCATCTGGCCGCAAACCCAGATGCACTTAAACAAGAAAAACCAGCCCCAAAACCTAAGAAAGAACAGGACAACAAACCGAAGAGAAAGCGCGTTCAAAAGAACACCAAAGACGCTAAGGCTCCTGAACTCTTTGAAAAAAAGGAGGAAGCTCCTAAAGGGCCAAAAAAAGTTGAGAAACCAAACAAACCTGTAGAAGCACAAAACGCTCCTAAGGAAAAAGAAGAAGCTCAGGCCAAAAAAGAACAGCCTAAGAAAAAAGAGCATCAACAACAACATCGTCAACGCAAAGACCAAAATAGAGACCACAAAGGCAATCAGAATCAAAACCGTGACAAGAACAACGGCAATAAGGACCAACACAACAAGGACAATCGCAACCGATACAGAGAACCCGATTTTGAGTTTGAAGGAATCATCGAAAGCGAAGGTGTTCTTGACATCATGCAAGATGGATATGGCTTCTTAAGGTCTTCTGATTATAACTACCTTTCTTCGCCAGATGATATTTATGTATCACAATCTCAGATTCGTTTGTTCGGACTCAAGACAGGTGATACCGTATTAGGAAACGTACGTCCACCTAAAGAAGGTGAAAAGTATTTTCCTTTGATCAAAGTAAATAAGATCAACGGATTGGGCCCAGAAGTAGTAAGAGACCGTGTTTCATTTGAACACCTTACTCCGCTTTTCCCGGAAGAAAAATTTAATCTAGCCGAAAGAAGAAGCACACCTTCAACACGTATTATTGATTTGTTCTCTCCTATCGGAAAAGGACAACGTGGTATGATCGTATCGCAACCTAAAACAGGTAAAACGATGCTACTTAAGGATGTGGCCAATGCTATTGCGGCCAACCACCCAGAAGTATATCAGATCATCCTATTGATTGATGAGCGTCCTGAAGAAGTTACCGATATGCAGCGTAATGTAAAAGGTGAAGTGATTGCCTCTACATTTGACAAGGAAGCAAGCGAGCACGTAAAAGTGGCCAACATCGTACTTGAAAAGGCGAAACGTTTGGTAGAATGCGGACATGATGTGGTCATCCTATTAGATTCGATCACACGTTTAGCCCGTGCATACAACACCGTACAACCTGCATCAGGTAAAGTATTGAGTGGTGGTGTGGACGCCAACGCACTGCACAAACCAAAGCGTTTCTTTGGTGCCGCCCGTAACATCGAAGGCGGAGGCTCATTATCGATCATCGCAACAGCATTGACCGAGACAGGATCGAAAATGGACGAAGTTATCTTCGAAGAATTTAAAGGAACCGGTAACATGGAGCTTCAGTTGGATCGTCGTATTTCGAACCGACGTATCTTCCCTGCAATCGACCTTATCTCTTCGAGTACGCGTCGTGATGACCTATTGCTAGACGAGAACACGATCCAGCGTATGTGGATCATGAGAAAATACCTAGCAGACATGAATCCGGTAGAAGCCATGGAATTCATGGAAGACCGTATCAAACGCACCAAGAACAACGAAGAGTTCTTGATGACCATGAATCAGTAAGAGGTTCTTCCTCTAAAACATATAAAGCTAAATCCTCCTTTTTCAAGGAGGATTTTTTGTTTCCATCTATTTATTTTTTTTGGCGTTCCCGTGAAATAGAGCAAGCTCACTTCACGGTCGGGCTATCGGCAGTCGCTATCAATTTTGCACCTCGACTGCGCTCGGTATGACATAAAATTGATGAGCTCCAACAACTCCTTTCCTCAGCACAGCTATAAGCCTGCACTGAGCGCAGTCGAAGTGCCTCTATCCCTAACGCAAACCCATTAACAACAAAAAAAGCCCCCATTACGGGAGCTTTGCACTTTAACCTAAAAGGTCAAATTATATTATAGCGCGTTTACGTGCTTAGCAAGCTGTGACTTCAAGTTAGCAGCCTTGTTAGCGTGAATAATGTTACGCTTAGCTAACTTGTCTAGCATTCCAGAAATTGTTGGGTACAATTTCTCAGCCTCCTTCTTATCAGTAGTCTCACGTAGCTTCTTGATAGCATTACGTGTGGTCTTGTGCTGATACCTGTTTCTAAGGCGCTTCGTCTCGTTACTTCTGATTCTCTTTAATGCTGACTTGTGATTTGCCATCTTTCTCTAATTAATGTTTTCTATAATAGACGCCTCAATGCGTCCATATTAAAATAGTAGCCCATAGGAGAATCGAACTCCTGTTTCAAGGATGAAAACCTTGCGTCCTAACCACTAGACGAATGGGCCGAGGTAATTATGATTTTGAATTCTAAATTTTGAATGCTGAATGAGATCATTCCTCATGAAAAACTCAACTTCATAATTTTCAAAGATCGTAGCCCATAGGAGAATCGAACTCCTGTTTCAAGGATGAAAACCTTGCGTCCTAACCACTAGACGAATGGGCCAATAAATGATGCACTCATCATTTGAATTGCGGATGCAAAAATACAACTATTTTTAAATGTTGCAATAGCCTGAAAAAGTTTTTTGAAAATTTAATAGGCCTTGGCAAACAATACCCGCTTTTTAGAGGGCTTCCCTGTGTAAACACATTGCCCCTCTTCTTCTTTGGCATCCAACGGAATGCAACGAATCGTGGCCTTAGTAAGCTCCTTTATCTTATCTTCTGTTTCAACTGTCCCGTCCCAGTGTGCCGAGATAAAACCTCCTTTATTCTCCAACACATCTTTGAACTCCTCAAAGTTCTCCACCGTGGTGATATGGGCATCCCTAAAAGCAAATGACTTCTCATAAAGGTTCTCTTGGATCTCCTTCATCAAAGCCTCCACCTTTTCGACTACAGCAGTTCTCTCTACAAACTCTTTGGTCAAGGTATCTCTTCGGGCTAGCTCAACAGTTCCTTTCTCAAGGTCCTTAGGTCCAATCGCAATACGAACAGGCACTCCTTTCAACTCATATTCATTGAATTTGAATCCTGGTTTATGCGTATCACGATCATCGAACTTCACCGAGATTCCTTTTGCTCTAAGGTCTTTCACGAGTTCATTGGCCACCTCAGAGATCTGAGCCAATTGTTCGTCTCCTTTATATATAGGAACAATGACCACTTGAATCGGCGCCAAGTTAGGAGGTAAAACGAGTCCGTTGTCATCACTGTGGGTCATGATCAAGGCACCCATCAGACGTGTAGATACGCCCCAAGAAGTAGCCCAAACATAATCCTGAGTCCCTTCTTTGGTCGCAAACTTAACATCAAACGCCTTGGCAAAGTTTTGCCCCAAGAAGTGAGAGGTCCCTGCCTGTAGCGCCTTTCCGTCTTGCATCAAAGCCTCGATACAATAGGTCTCTTCGGCCCCAGCAAAACGTTCGCTTTCAGTCTTCAGACCTTTTACAACAGGAATTGCCATGAAGTTCTCTGCAAAATCTGCATACACATCATTCATTTGTTCAGCTTCTGCTAGTGCTTCAGCTTTGGTAGCGTGGGCCGTATGCCCCTCTTGCCAAAGAAACTCGGCTGTACGCAAAAACAAACGCGTACGCATTTCCCAACGCACCACATTAGCCCATTGGTTCACAAGAATAGGTAAATCGCGATACGATTGTATCCAATTTTTATAGGTGTTCCAGATTATGGCTTCACTCGTTGGGCGAACCACTAACTCTTCTTCTAGCTTAGCGTTAGGATCCACCATGAGCTTTCCTTCCTTATCCGGATCGTTCTTCAATCTATAGTGTGTTACCACAGCGCACTCTTTGGCAAACCCCTCTGCATTTTTTTCTTCGGCTTCGAACAAGCTTTTCGGCACAAAAAGTGGAAAATATGCATTTTGGTGACCTGTTTCTTTGAACATTCGGTCCAATTCGGCTTGCATTTTCTCCCAAATCGCATACCCATACGGCTTGATTACCATGCATCCTCTTACCGCTGAATTCTCAGCTAAATCTGCTCTGACAACCAGTTCGTTATACCATTTGGAATAATCTTCACTTCTTTTAGTTAATTTCTTACTCATTCGATGTGGTTTGGCACAAATATTGTGGCTATGTTAAATAAAAAATAGTTTCGGCAAAACTAACTATTTTTGTTATGTTCAACAATTAAATCATCGAGTTATGCGACTTTACTACCTGATAAAAAAACGCTTTGCCTTCATAGCGTTTTTGACTATTTCAACCATTACTCTGGTCTCTTGTGGATCTTACCAAGCGGCCTCTTACTATGACAATGACGGAATTTACAATTCTGATGAACGCTATGCCACTTCTGAACGTGTTGAACAAGCGCAAACTCCGGCAAGATCATCAGAATACAAAGACTACTTTGACCAAAAAGTAGAAAACTTCGAAGAGGAAGGCGGAAATGCCATCTTCACTGACATCGATTCTTATTATGGGGGCGACTACGATGTACAAGATACTTTACAAGGAACAAATCTAGGATATTCCAATAGCGAATACGGAGCCTGGGGCGACAACGCCAGCAGTGTTTCTGTTAATATATACACTCGTCCTAATTACTGGGGCTGGGGTGGTCTTGGCTGGGGCTGGGGCGCCGGCAACTGGGGTTGGGGATACAACAACTGGGGCTGGGGCTTCAATAATTGGGGTTGGGGCTTCAACAACTGGTGGTGCCCACCTTTTTATGGAGGCTACGCCGGATTTTATGGTCCATATTGGGGCGGTGGCTTCTACGGAGGAGGCTTTGGATTCCCATACTATAGAGGATTTAGAGGTAACGGTTTCTACGGATATCCTGCCTACACTCGTGGGAGAAGAGGCGGTTATGCTGTTGCAGGCACTAGTAGACGTGGTTCTTACGGTACTGCCCGAAGCTACCGAAATGGCAATCGCACTTCAAACTACAACATCGGACGAAGACGCAGTCAGGTAAATGCCGACGGTACTCGCGTTCGCACACGAACAAATGGCACACGCGTTAGAACCGGAAACGGCACCAGAGTAAGAACTGGCAATGGCACTCGTGTACGTACTGGTAACGGCACTCGTGTCAGAACACGATCAAACTCAACACGAAGATCCAACAATTATCGAAGCCGAAGCAGCAACTCTTCGAGAAGCAGAAGCTCTGGCTTCTCACGAGGTGGCTCGTCAAGGAGCTCAGGAATGTCTCGAGGTGGCGGAGGACGCAGAGGCGGCAGAGGATAATATCACAATCACATAATCAATTTACCAAGTATGAAAAAGGTTTTATCATTATTCATAGTAGCGCTAGCTATGTCTAATAGTTACGCACAGGACATCACCGATGCGGTGCGCTATTCAACAGAACAACTAAACGGAACAGCCCGATATAGAGCCATGAGCGGCGCTTTTGGAGCCCTTGGCGGTGATTTGTCGGCCATTTCAGATAACCCTGCAGGAGCGGCGGTATTTAGAAATAGTGAGGTAAGCGCAAGTATTACCAGCTACAACAATGACAACGATGCCCTGTTCTTTGGCACAACGGCAAACGAAACCGATTCGGCTTTTGATATTAGCCAAGCTGGCGCGTTGTTTGTTTTCAATAACACAGACGATTCAGCAGATTGGAAGAAGTTTACACTAGGTTTCAACTATAGTATTGCCCGAAACTTTGACAACGACTTCTTTGTCGCAGGAGTAAATCCGAATAACTCGATCGATCAATATTTCTTGAGTTTTGCAAACGGTGTCCCACTCGACTTATTACAGCTGCAAAATGGTGAAACCATCACAGACCTTTATGCCTTTTTGGGAGAAACTGAAGGTTTTGGGGCGCAACAGGCATTTTTGGGCTTCCAAGCGTTTGTCTTAGAACCTGCAGATATCAATGACCCCAACAACACTGTATACACGTCTAACGCTCAATACACAAGCGTTGACCAAGAGTACTATCATGCAACGGCTGGAGGAAATAGAAAGTTCTCTTTCAATCTGGCAACCCAATACAAAGAAAACCTGTATTTAGGATTAAATGTCAACTCACATGTAGTTGACTTTGAAAAGTTCACTGAGATATCTGAAATTGGGTTTGACCAAACTTCTTTGATCCAAGAGATCAATTTCAGAAACAACCTATTGACCACTGGAGAAGGATTCTCATTTCAGCTTGGTGCCATCGCCAAAGTTAACGATGACCTTAGACTGGGCGTTTCGTATCAATCACCAACTTGGTATCGTTTAACGGACGAAACACGTCAATCGATCTTTACTTTTAGAGGTGACGGTAGCGGCGGTGAGATCCAAGAGATCATTGACCCAAGAGTAATCAATGTATTCGAGCGCTACAAGCTTCAAACTCCAGGAAAGATCACAGGAAGTATTGCCTACGTTTTTGGCAAGCAAGGACTCATTAGCTTTGACTATATCAGAAAGGATTTTTCAAATGCTCAATTTAGACCAACTTCGGATGCTTTCTTTAGAGATCAGAACAATATTATCGAAGCAAATCTAAAGTCTACTTCAGCGTACCGTATCGGTGGCGAGTATAGAATAAAGAATTTGAGCCTGCGCGGAGGATATCGTTTTGAAGAAAGCCCGTACGAAAATGAGCTCACAATTGGTGACTTAACTGGATTCTCACTAGGACTTGGATACAATTTTGGGTCTACCACACTTGACCTAGCTTTTGACCAAGCGAAGCAGGAAATGAACCCACAGCTTTACAGCGTCGGATTAACGGACACTGCCCTAGTTGACAATACTAATACGAATGTAACTTTAACGGTTGCCTTCAAACTATAAAGCGAGAGCAACAAAATATAAAGAAAAAAAAAGCCCGAGCTGATCAGCTCGGGCTTTTCTTTTATAAAATATCTATTATCGTTTTAGCGTGAAGTGTCCTCTGAATTCTCGCTCAACTCCTTGATCATTAGGGAAGATCACCTTGAACCAGTAATCAGTAGCTGGTAACGCTTGACCGTTGAAGGTTCCGTCCCAAGCACCTGAAACTGGACTCAATTGTTTGATCAACTTTCCGAACCTGTCAAAGATGTAAATCTTTGCAGTTGGTTTCGTATAAATACCGGTGATATTCCACGTATCGTGATACCCATCACCATTTGGTGTAAAGAATCGCGGATAGTCGATAATCAATACGTCTTCTGTATCAATTGGATTACAACCATTGGCATCTCTTACAAAGACCGTATGATCTCCGCCTAAAACATTTTCGAACACATTGCTTGTCTGCCATGGCCCAAAGTCTAATCGATATTCGTACTCTCCTACCCCTTCGACTGTAACCGTAATGGTATTGTTCTCAGAAAACTCCTGAATCTCCACATTTGTAATTGTTGGGTTCTCTGAAGGGAAAGCATCAATTGTATAGGTTCTAGGACACTGAATTCCGTTCTCGTTATTGGTCACTACTAAGGTATATACCCCAGAAGCTGTAATAGTAACGATTGGTGTATTGCCTACCACATTGCTCGCAGCGTCGGTCCATTCGTATGTATAGTTCGGGTTCATCGGATCAATTCCTATATCTAGGAATCCTTCGTTGACACAGAAAGGAATCTCGTCTACCCAATCCAAGATCTCAGGAATCGGCGTCACAATCAGTTCAAAGCTGATAACTGCATCACATTCAGGGAATGCCTGCGGAAACACTCGTGCCCACAGAGTCTGAACATCCTGTATCTGATTGTCATACATCGTGTCTAACGGAGCCGTCCCATCTTCTGCAAACGCTTCGGAAACATGGAAGGTCACGTCAAAAACATTCGGGTCTTGAGCTCCTAAAATATCAGCCTCTAAAGTAGAAAGGTCAAACGTGGTAAATCCGTTATTAGGAATCGTATCATCATCACAAAGAATGTAATCTCCAGGATCGAAAGCTTCTGCTTGCGGATGTACTGTAATTGTAAATGATGTCGAATCAAAACAATCTGGGTTCACATTGTTCGCTATTCTTACATGAATCGTTTCGGTTGCATTGGTATTGTTGTAAGGCATGGTCAATGCATTCGCTCCTGTTGGAAGGTCTGCAGGGTCTAAGTGATAGCTGATCGTAAAGTTAGCTGCACTTTGACCGTTCAATACCGTCATATTTAAGTCCGTTACAAAATCAAACTCGCCCACTCCGTTATTGAGAACGCCATCAGAATAATCCCCAACACTGTCATCACAAGCATCAATGTTCATCACCGTATAAGCCGTTGGCTGCTCATCTACCTGGAGGAAGAATGATGTGGTTCTGTAACAACTGGTATCATTCACATTCTCTATTCTCACAAAGACCTCTTCAGAATTTGGGTCCTGATTCATATAGGTCAATGGCAATGCTGATGCATTCGCATCGGCATCTGCTTGTGTATCATGGAAAGTGACATCAAATAAAGTTGCGTCTTGCGTACCTAGCACCTCAGAAACTCTTGAGGCCAGGTCAAACTCGGCTATACCGTCTCCATCCGGATGCGCATTGTCATCACACAACGCATATAACGCTGGGGTGTTCGCAATTGGCATTTGATTCACAAAGAAGTTAAACGACTGTATATCTTCACAATCTGTATTGTTGTTGTTTTCAACTTTTACCCATATTTGTTCTGACTGATAAGCCACCGGGTTATTGTACACTCCAATAATTTCGTTACTTCCGGCCACAGCATCTGCCTGAGTCGGGAAATAGCCCACCGTAAACTGCGTAGCATCTTGACCACCCAATACCGAAGTATTTAACGTTGAGAAGTCAATAGCTCCAATACCGTCGCCTTCAACTCCATTGAAAGAACCATCATCACACTGATAAATGTCTGGAGGTGTGTTGACCACTCCACTAGTGAATAGTGTAATCGTAAAGCTTACAAAAGCATCAAAGCACGCGGGGTTGTTTACATTCTCCATACGCACATAGATGGTCTGAGAAGTTCCAGTATCACTACTTCCGCCAGAATAAGGGTACATAGGGTTCAATGCTCCTGTGTCATTTTGAGCATCACTTTGACTCAAGTGATACGTGATTTCGAATTGACTTGCCAATTGCGCTCCTAACACTGCGGCGTCCCGTGTTGACAAATCAAATATCTCAGCCCCATCATTTGAAACGTCGTCGCACTGTATCATGTTTGGTGGCGTACTTGCAATTGGATATGGGTTGGCGATCAGGTCAAACGTATTTTGACTTTGACATCCCGTAGTGTTATTAGTGAGTCGTATCGTGATGGTCTCAGTACCTGGTGAGGCATTCGTTATTGGATTAGGAAGTGGAGTTGGCAATGGGTTCATCGCTCCGTCGAAATATTCTACGGTCACATCGGTTTGTCCGCCTAAAACGGCTGCCTGTACTCCAGAAGTATCAAAAGTATTGGCAAATCCGTCATTGTCACTATCGCATTCTTGAATATCTGGAACAAAGTTTACCTCTGGTGCTGCATCGACATTCAAGGTGAAAGTGGTCTCTGCAAAACAATTGATATTTCCAGTATTTGCCACACGCACCGTAATTGTTTCGGTGTTCGCCGTGGCATTTGTAAACGGATTCGGCAATGGACTTGGCAATGGGTTTCCGGCACCATCAAAATAGGTCACCGTAACACCAGTTTGTCCTCCTAATACCTCAGTTTCTACATTCGAGGTATCAAACGTACTGGCAATACCATCATTCGGGAAGGTATCACAGGCTCTCAGATCCGTTACGGTATTGGCTGTTGGTATCGAAAAGAACGTCACTACCACTTCATCAGAACCGGTAGACGTACCATCACTAACCACAGATTGATAGATTCCTGTTTGATCGTTATTGATGACAAGTGTCGGATTCGTTTCCCCTGCAATCAATACAAAGTTATCGATACCATCCCCTGGATTCGTGTCTACGTACCACTCATAAGAAGTTGCACCTGCTGTGGTACCGTCTAAAGTCACCGTATCTCCGTCACACACATTTTGATCAGGCCCTAAGCTACCCGCCACAATCGAGCAGTCGGTTGAACCAGCACCTGCAGCACCAAAATTGGTCTGCTCTAACTTAATCGACCCCGCAGAGCCTTGAAAGTTTGTAATCAGAAGTACATAGACGTCTCCAGGCTGTGCATTCAAAATGGTAAAGCTTTCTACAGCGGCACCCGAGTAGCTACAGTCGATGATGTTGGTGTTATCCAAATCATTGAGATAATAGTTGGGATTGCTCGTATTGTTCGGACAATCGACCGGGCTGGTTATACCGTCACCGTTGCTGTCACACCCATCGGCCAAGGTAGCACAACTACCTGTGGCATTGTTAAAGGGTCCCCAAGCAATAAAGTCCACATCCAGACCTGTACCTATCGGATTTCCGTTTAGGTCAAAGTTGGTGTTCTGTATAATTTGAAATTGCAAATCTCCAGTTTGGTCGATTTGTAAGAAATACCAAGCTGGGTTTGGGGTTGTATTTAAACAACCTATAGTTCCTGAGTTAGGAACTCCCGTTGCATTTGGGAAGATCAGTTCGCCGTTTGAATCAGAACAGAAAGGCTCTGCAGCATTACAAGATAATCCTTGCGAATAACCCATCGTACACATTAATCCAAAAACAGCTATCAATAAGGCTTTTAAAGAACGTTGTTCCATCATTGTAGTAGTTGTTGCTAATTTGAACTGGAAAATTAAGAAAATTTTATGAGAGAACGTGTTAATATGCGTTTTTGTTTAACCCATAAGCTTGAAGGTGTTACACCATAAATGCGTATCTTTGCGGTTTGTTACGTTAAAGATTGAGATGAAAATAGACAAGACATTAGAAGAACAATTGGAAGCATTGGGCAATGACCACATCGGAACATCTGCCGACACACCCCTTAGAGAAGATGCTTTCGAACTCTCGGATGACGAGAAAATAGCCCGTATTAAAAAGGATGTCGCCAACATCATGGAGACTCTTGGGCTAGACATGACAGATGACAGCTTGAAAGGAACCCCGAACCGAGTGGCAAAGATGTTTGTAAAAGAAATCTTTGGCGGACTCCATCCAAAGAGAAAACCAAAGGCTTCTACCTTTGAGAACAAATATCAATATGGTGAAATGTTGGTTGAGAAGAACATCACTGTATATTCTACTTGCGAACACCATTTACTTCCTATTGTGGGACGTGCACATGTGGCCTACATTTCGAACGGTACTGTTGTGGGGCTTTCTAAAATGAATCGTATCGTTGAATACTACGCGAAACGACCTCAGGTACAAGAAAGACTTACCATCCAGATCGTGAAAGAACTTCAGAAGGTCTTGGGAACCGAAGATGTGGCCTGTGTTATCGACGCAAAACACCTGTGTGTGAACTCAAGAGGGATCAGCGACATCGAGAGCAGCACGGTTACGTCTGAGTTTGGAGGAAAATTCAAACAAAAGGAGACTAAAAGAGAGTTTCTTGACTACGTTAAGATGGACACCCAATTTTAATTGAAAATTTAATCGTTGCGTCGTTTAATTGTAAAGTTGATTTAATAACTTTATCCTTTACGAGCAACAACATTTGACATCATAGTCTTTTATCTGAAAGACGTACCAAACAACTACATACAAGAATGCAATTGTACCAAGAGCAAAACATTAAGATCTACAACTCCCTTTCTGGCAATAAAGAACTTTTTGAATCCATCACTGATGGTTACATAGGCATGTATGTATGTGGCCCTACCGTGTACAGTAATGTGCACTTGGGCAACGTGAGAACATTTATGTCGTTTGACATGATTTTCAGGTATTTCAAACATCTTGGATACAAAGTTCGCTATGTACGCAACATTACAGATGCTGGGCATTTAGAGAATGACGCAGATGAAGGAGAAGATCGAATTGCCAAAAAGGCGCGTTTGGAGCAAATTGAACCCATGGAAGTTGTACAACGCTACACCGTTGACTTTCACAACATCCTAAACAAGTTCAATTTCTTGCCGCCAAGTATCGAGCCAACTGCTACAGGACATATCATTGAACAGATCGAGATCATCAAAGAGATCATAGATAAGGGTCTTGCCTACGAGGTGAATGGCTCTGTTTATTTTGATGTACTCAAATTTAATGAGACTCGAACCTATGGGAAGCTAAGTAAAAGAAATGTCGAAGACCTCATTCATAACACACGGGCGTTAGACGGCCAGAGCGACAAGAAAAATCCTCAGGATTTTGCGCTTTGGAAAAAAGCCGAACCACAACACATTATGAGATGGCCTTCACCATGGAGCGACGGTTTTCCTGGTTGGCACCTTGAGTGTACTGCGATGAGTACCAAATATCTCGGAGAGCAATTCGATATTCACGGTGGCGGTATGGACTTGAAGTTCCCTCACCACGAATGTGAGATCGCCCAAGCTGAAGCTTGTAATGGGTGTTCGCCGGTTAAGTACTGGATGCATGCCAACATGCTAACGCTTAACGGGAAGAAAATGGCCAAATCAACAGGTAATAATATTCTACCAGGCGAAATTTTCACTGGAGAGAATGATATCTTAAGTAAGGCTTTCTCACCGAGTGTAACGCGCTTTTTCATGATGCAAGCCCATTACAGAAGTATTCTCGACTTTAGTAATGACGCGCTTGAAGCATCCGAAAAAGGATTCCATAAGTTAATGGAAGCTATTGACGTAATCGATGACCTTCCTAAAGGAAATACCTCTAGTTTCGATATATCGGCTTGGAAACAGCGTTGCTACGATGCTATGAACGATGATTTCAATACGCCAATCCTTATCGCCACGCTATTTGAAGCGGTCAAGTTTATAAATCAAACTAAAGAGGGGAAAGCAGAAATCAGTGCCGAGGATCATACTACCTTAAAGCAAACTGTACATGCCTTTGTTTTTGACGTGCTCGGATTGACTGCTGTTGGAACTGCTGCTTCATCTGAAGATGGTGATGACAAGCTTTCAGGTGCTGTAGAGCTATTGATTCGTTTGCGTGCCGAAGCCAGAGCGAATAAAGATTTTGCCACATCTGACAAGATTCGTGATGAATTGGCTGCCCTTGGCGTACAACTTAAGGACGGAAAAGAAGGCACTACATTTTCAGTTAACTAGGTTTCGGCCTGTTGGCTTCCGATAGTGTTTCGACTAAAATAGTATCAAAATTCCTACAATGAAGAAAGCACTTATTGCTCCTTTTATGCTGTTGATCAGATTCTATCAAAAAGTGATTTCTCCGCTTACTCCAGCTACGTGTCGCTATACACCAACCTGCTCTCATTATACGGCAGAAGCCCTGCAAAAACACGGACTCTTTAAAGGTGGAAAACTTGCCGTAAAACGCATCTTTAGCTGCCATCCATGGGGCGGAAGCGGGCATGACCCTGTACCCGATGAGTTGCCAAAAAAATAACAAGGCTTTCACAAGCGGTTACATTTGGTTTGGCTATATTTACCCAAGCAACTAATCTATAAACGATCCTTTATGTACTTTTTAGGTATTGACTGGAATCCTGGCACAGGTATCGACCTGGGCTTCTTTACCATACACTATTACAGCCTTATGTTCGTTGTCGCTTTTACTTGCGGCTGGTTTATCATGAAAAAAATGTTCGTCAGCGAGAACGTTCCTATCGAACATTTAGACAAGATTTTCATATATACCGTAGTAGCCACGCTCATAGGTGCGCGTTTAGGGCATGTGATCTTTTATGATTGGGCATACTTTCAAAATCACCTGCTAGAGATCTTCTTGCCGGTCAAATTTGACCCGTTCGAATTTACAGGTTTCAGAGGGCTAGCAAGTCATGGTGCCGCCATCGGTATTATCATTGCGATGTATTACTTCAGCAAGAAAGTATCTAAAAAACCAATGCTTTGGATCTTAGACCGTGTGGTCATTCCTGTTGCTTTTGGGGGTATTTTCATTCGAATTGGAAACTTCTTCAATTCTGAGATCGTTGGAAAAAAGGTAGCTGATGATTTTCCGTTGGGCGTGCGATTTTTAGCAAACAACGAAGACTTTTTTAGGCATCCTGGCCAGCTATACGAATCGTTTGGATACATCATCGTATTCTTCATTCTTTGGTATGTTTACTGGAAGACCGATAAGAAAAATGTACTAGGTTATATCTTTGGGCTCTTCCTTGTTTTACTATGGAGTGTTCGCTTCTTGGTCGAGTTCGTCAAAGAAGCCCAAGTAGACACCCGTAGTGAGTGGGCACTAAATACAGGCCAGTGGCTCAGTATTCCACTTATTTTAGTCGGAATCTACCTAATGGTAAGGTCTAACAAAAAGACGATCAAAGCATAAGTATGAAAAAAGCACTCATCATATTGGTCAGCGGATGTTTTTTCTTGGTTTCCTGCGGAAACGACTCCAAAAAACCGACCATCACAAAACAGGAAGTTTCCTTTAAAAAAGAAGGAGAACTCACTTTATATAAAAGTACGGGTGAAGCTGTAAAGGTACTTGACATCGAAATTGCAGACAACGATTACGAAACCCAGACCGGACTTATGTATCGCAGCAGTATGCAGGATGACCGTGGGATGCTTTTTGTTTTTCCAAAGGAAGAGCTTCGTTATTTTTATATGAAAAACACAGAGATCGCTTTAGACATTATCTATATTGGTGCTGACAAACGCATCGTTAGCTTCTCTGAGAACGCACAACCTTTAAATGAAAGTTCGCTTCCGTCTGAAGTACCCGCCCAATACGTTTTAGAGGTTAATGCTGGATTAGCTGAAAAATGGCTGCTAGAAGTGGGCGATTACGTCGAATGGACCAAGACTGAATAACTACTATTTTCTTTTCACACCATCATTGCATTAAAGCTTAGAGTCATGACCCTTTAGCTCTAAGAAACGTCTTTTGCTTCGACCTAAACACAATTCAATTTAATTCCTATTCATTTTAGTTCGCTCCGTGAACATTTTCTTTTGAGCTCATGAATGCTTCGCATTTGCCTTGACCGTGCTCTGCCATAACGGCTACGCGACGGTGAATGCAAAACGAATCAACCCGCCCATACCGAACGCTACGTTCGGGCGGGAAAATCAAGAAGCTTTCTAGGGAATTTTTACGATTAAATCGCAAAACGCAGTTCCACTTAATGCACAGCTATTCCTTGGAAAACTTCAAAAAATAGAAACCCAAATAACACTAAAATAAAAAGGCCGCTTCTCACGAAGCGGCCTTTCTCTATAAATTGAACACGATAAATATAACTTTCGTTATTTTTTCGTTTTACTGATTTTCTTAATGGTATCGAACATCACAGGAGTTGCGATGAACAATGATGAGTACGTACCTACAATCACACCGATGATCAAGGCGAACATGAATCCTCTGATCGACTCACCTCCAAAGATGAAGATGGCCAATAATACTACCAAGGTAGTTAACGAGGTGTTCAACGTTCTACTCAATGTGCTGTTCAATGCTACGTTTACAGTTTTTCCGAACTCCCATGTTGGGTGATCGTTCATAAACTCACGAATCCTATCGAACACGACCACGGTATCATTTAGCGAGTAACCAATCACCGTTAGTATGGCCGCGATGAACGCTTGGTCGATCTCCATATTAAACGGCATAAACTTGTATGCCACAGAGAAGATTCCCAATACGATCAACACATCGTGGAATACCGCCGCAACAGCACCCAACGAGAATTGCCATTTTCTAAAACGCAATAGGATGTACAAGAATACAACGATCAGCGACCCAAAGATGGCCAAGAACGAATCTCTCTTGATATCATCTGCAATGGTAGGTCCTACTTTGATCGAAGACATAACACCAACATTCTTTCCTTCGTAATCATTTACGAACTGTTCGTATGTGGTTCCTGACGGAAGGAAGGACTGCAATCCAGTAAATAGTTTGTTCTGAATTTCATTATCGATCTCAGTTCCTTCAACATCGATCTTATATTTCGTAGTAATCTTTAACTGGTTGTCATCACCAAATGTTTTTACTTCTGGCGGAAGCGCTGTTCCTTCGTCGCTAACAAAAGCTCCTGAAAGTGCATTGGCTACTTCTGTTTGGTTCATCGATTGATCGAAACGCACAACGTACGAACGTCCTCCAACGAAGTCAACCCCTTGGTTAAGTCCTTGTGTCATCAACGATATCAATCCTCCGATTACGATCACTGCAGAGATCATATACGCTACTTTGCGCTTTCCGAGGAAATCGATCTTCATGTCTCTGAACAAGTTCTTGGTAACTGCCGTTGAGAAAGTCAACGAACCTCCTTTGTTCACATACCAATCTACTAGCAATCTTGTGATAAAGATGGCGGTAAACAATGAAGTGAAAATACCAATCAATAAGGTAGTTGCGAAGCCTTTAATCGGACCTGTTCCGAACAGGAATAAGATCAATGCCGTAAGTCCTGTAGTGATGTTTGCATCAAGGATAGATGACAAAGCATTGCTAAATCCGTCGGCAACCGACTGTGACAATCCTTTTCCTTTGTGTAATTCTTCACGAATACGCTCAAAGATCAGTACGTTGGCATCCACCGACATACCAATGGTCAATACGATACCCGCAATACCAGGCAATGTCAATACTGCTCCCAAGCCCGAAAGAACTCCGAAGATCAATAGGATATTGAATACCAAGGCAACGTCGGCAAAAAGACCTGCTTTTCCGTAGTAGAATACCATCCAGATCAATACCAATGATAAGGCAATTAAGAATGACATGATACCACTGTTAATGGCTTCCTCTCCAAGTGTTGGTCCCACAACTTCAGACTGAATGATATCAGCAGAAGCTGGAAGCTTACCAGCTCTTAATACGTTTGCTAAGTCAATCGCTTCAGTCAATGTAAATTCTCCAGAAATCTCTGAACGACCTCCAGAAATCTTCCCTCTTGAAACACCAGGTGCAGAGTATACAACGTCGTCTAGTACGATCGCGATATTTCCTTGCGTATTGAACGCATGCTCGGTCATATCTTCCCAGATCTTCGCTCCACGACCATTCATTTGCATGCTTACCGCAGGCTTGTTGTACTGGTCATAGGTGTTGATCGCATCAGTGATCACATCTCCACTAAGTTGTGGAGTGTTGGTACGGTTTGCCTTGATAGCATATAGATCGATCGTTTCGGCATTGTCATCAGCCTTACTCCAAAGGAACTTGGTATAACGCAATTCATTTGGAAGCAAACGTCTGATCTCTGGTCTGTTCAAATATCCGTTGATCGTAGCTGTATCTTTGATAGCAAATGAAGCAATCACTGGGCTTCCTTGGAAACCTGGCGCTGTCATTAAATCAAAGATCGGATTCACTTGTGCTTCAGCTACCGCAGTAGAATCGGTTGATTTGTCAACGTCTTCCAATAGGTCTTCAAGACTTGGGTCTTGACTCTCCTCTTGTGCATCTTCTGTAGCTTCTTCCTGAGTTTGATCTTCAGTAGCATTGTCTTTTTCGGCATCCTCTTGTTCTGGTTGAGGATCGATGATATCCTTAAGCGTTTGGTTAGCCTGTGCCATAAAGCCAGCTAACTCATTGCTCTTATACGTTTCCCAAAACTCTAATTGAGCCGTACTAGAAACCAGTTTCTTAACACGCTCAACATCTTTAGCGCCTGGCAATTCAACCAAGATACGTCCTGAGTTCTCCAAACGTTGGATGTTTGGCTGGGTTACCCCAAACTTATCGATACGCTTACGCAATACTTCGAAAGCAGAAACAATCGATTCGTCTATTTTTTGCTCGATGATCGGTCTTACCTCATCATCGGTCATTTGAAAATTGATCTGATCGCTCAACGTTCTGTTAGCGAAAATATCAGGAGAAGCCAGTTTTGCATCTCCTTTGATAGCGTCCCACGCCTTGAAGAACGACTCTAGGTAGGTTTCTTGGGCGTCTTTTTGTAACTGATCGGCGTCATCTAAAGCTTTATTAAAGGTGGGATCTTTAGATTTTTCAGCCAGCCCTTTCAGTATGTCTTTTACTGAAACTTGGAGGATCACATTGATACCCCCCTTAAGGTCTAATCCTTTGTTTAACTCCTTCTTCTTTGCCTCATTGTAGGTGAACTTTGCGATACCAATGTTGTACACTTCTTGGTTTCCGATAGAATCTAAATACTTAGCTTCTTCGATGCTACGCATAGTTGCAGCCTCTGGCATGTCGTCAGTTATTCTGCTCTCTGCATACGTCTTGGCCTCATCTTCCACTTTGTTAGTCACAAACGTGAACGACAACTGGTAGATACTCACCAATCCGAACAAAATAGCAAATAACTTTACTAATCCCTTGTTTTGCATTATTAAATGATTTAATTAATTGCGGCCCCTCCCACGAAAGGCCTGAATTTTTGAAACGAGCAAATATATAATTTACAATACGATTAAACAATATATTTTACAGTTTTCGGCAGGGTAATTTGCACTGGTTTTTGACATCGGATTCTTTACCTAGTCAAATATGGGCGAACCCTACAAAAAACAAAGGCTGCCGAAGCAGCCTTTGTCATGTATGTTATGGTATATTTTACGGATTACAATGCAAGCAATCCGTTGGTCTTTTTAACCCCTTCTGCACTTTCCTGCATTTTGGCTTTTTCAGCATCGCTAAGATCGATCTCAACGATCTTTTCTATACCGTTTCTTCCAAGCACAACAGGCACTCCGATACAAAGGTCATTCAATCCGAATTCTCCTTCCAACAAAGTAGAACATGGGAAGATCTTCTTTTGATCACAAGCAATCGCCTGAACGAGTCCAGAAACAGCTGCTCCTGGCGCATACCAAGCTGAAGTTCCTAATAACTTTGTAAGCGTGGCTCCACCGACCTTTGTGTCCTCCATTACTTGCGCCAAGCGCTCTTCAGAGATGAATTCTGAAACAGGAACACTGTTACGAGTTGCCAAACGTGTCAATGGCACCATCCCTTTGTCGCTGTGACCACCGATCACCATTCCGTCTACATCAGAAATTGGTGCTCCAAGTGCTTCTGCCAAACGGTACTTGAAACGAGCACTATCAAGGGCTCCACCCATACCGATGATTCTATTTTTAGGAAGATCCGTAGTCTTGTGTACCAAGTACGTCATGGTATCCATAGGATTGCTCACCACAATCATAATGGCGTTAGGAGAATGCTCGATCAAGCTGCTAGATACTGACTTAACGATTCCCGCGTTGATCCCGATCAACTCTTCGCGAGTCATCCCTGGTTTACGTGGAATTCCAGAAGTAATCACCACGATATCGCTTCCGGCAGTCTTTGTATAATCATTGGTGGTTCCAACGATCTTGGTATCGAATCCATTAAGAGAAGCCGTCTGCATAAGATCCATGGCCTTTCCTTCAGCAAATCCTTCTTTGATATCCAACAATACAACTTCTGAAGCAAAATCTTTGATAGCAATATACTCTGCACAACTTGCGCCTACTGCTCCTGCTCCTACTACGGTTACTTTCATGTGTTTAATTTTTTTAAATATTTGAAAATAAGTTTTTAAAACCTTAAGAATGTTCTGAAATTGAGCACAAAAATAGTGACTATAAAACTGTTATAAAAATGAGAACAACTCATTTGTTCTCACAAACAGCACTTCCTTACATATTTCGGAAGTTTTTCAAAAAATTTGAGAATAAAAAAAGCCAGTGAAACACTGGCTTTGCTTTTATGCGTCGATATTTGCGTACACGGCATTTTTTTCGATGAACTCTCGTCGCGGAGGAACTTCGTCTCCCATCAACATTGAGAAGATTCGATCGGCCTCACTACCGTTATCAATATTTACCTGTCGTAGCGTTCTAAACTCTGGATTCATAGTTGTGTCCCAAAGCTGCTCGGCGTTCATCTCCCCGAGACCCTTATAACGCTGTACGTTAGCACCGCCTCCAAACTTCTCAATCCACTCGTCGCGCTCTTTGTCGTTCCAAGCGTATTCTTTCTTGGCTCCTTTTTTCACCAAGTACAGTGGTGGTGTTGCAATATATACGTGACCGTTTTCGATCAGTTCTTTCATGTATCTAAAGAAGAAGGTCAAGATCAACGTCGAAATGTGCGAACCGTCGACGTCGGCATCACACATGATCACGATCTTGTGGTAACGCAGCTTTTCTAAGTTAAGCGCCTTACTGTCTTCTTCGGTTCCAATGGTAACTCCGAGTGCAGTAAAGATGTTTCGAATCTCTTCGTTCTCGAACACTTTATGCTGCATGGCCTTCTCAACGTTCAGAATCTTACCACGAAGTGGAAGAATCGCTTGGAAATTACGATCACGCCCTTGCTTGGCCGTACCACCTGCCGAATCCCCCTCTACAAGGAATACCTCGCATTTTACTGGGTCTTGCTCTGAGCAATCGGAAAGTTTTCCTGGTAGTCCGCCACCGCTCATTACGGTCTTACGTTGTACCATTTCACGTGCCTTACGGGCTGCGTGACGGGCTTGTGCTGCCAAGATCACTTTTTGCACGATGGTCTTGGCATCGTTTGGATGCTCTTCTAAGTAGTTCTCAAGCATTTCAGAAACGGCCTGAGATACCGCTGAAGTTACCTCACGGTTTCCAAGCTTGGTCTTGGTCTGTCCTTCGAACTGCGGCTCTGCTACTTTTACAGACACGATGGCTGTTAATCCTTCACGGAAATCATCTCCCGAAATCTCGAACTTTAATTTGTCGAGCATTCCAGAACCATCGGCATATTTCTTCAAAGTATGTGTAAGTCCCCTTCTAAATCCAGAAAGGTGTGTCCCTCCTTCGTGTGTATTAATATTGTTTACGTATGAGTGAAGGTTTTCGGTAAAGGAAGTGTTGTACACCATAGCCACCTCAACAGGAATCCCGTTTTTCTCCCCTTCCATAGAGATCACATCAGCGATCAATGGCTCTCGGTTTCCATCCAGGAAGCGGATAAATTCTTTTAATCCTTCTTCAGAGTGAAAAGTTTCAGTGATAAACTCACCTTTCTCATCTTTCTCGCGCTTGTCGGTCATCACAACAGTGATTCCCTTGTTTAGGTATGCCAACTCTCGCATTCTACTCGCGAGTGTGTCATAACTATATTCTATAGTTTGCTGAAAGATCGACGTATCCGGCTTAAAAGTCACCTCAGTTCCAGTGATATCACTCTCACCAACAGCTTTTACAGGGTATAGCGCCTTACCGCGCTCATATTCTTGCTCCCAGATCTTTCCGTCACGATGTACTGTAGCTTTCAAGTGGTCTGACAATGCATTCACACAAGAAACCCCAACACCGTGAAGTCCACCAGAAACCTTATAGGAATCCTTGTCGAACTTACCTCCGGCCCCGATCTTGGTCATAACGACCTCAAGTGCCGAAACACCCTCTTTTTTATGGATTCCGACAGGGATACCACGACCGTTATCGCGAACGGTAATCGAGTTATCTTCGTTTATATCTACACTGATCTCATCACAATGCCCAGCAAGTGCCTCATCGATCGAGTTATCAACTACTTCATACACTAAATGATGCAGACCTCTCACACCAACATCCCCAATATACATCGATGGACGCATACGTACGTGCTCCATCCCTTCGAGGGCCTGAATACTATCTGCTGAATAGTTAGGTTTTTTAGCTTCTTCGCTCATAAATCACAGGTTGTAATTCTTAAAAATTGCAAATCTCACAAATATAACAAAACAATACTAAAACCAAGGGGTTGGGGCTATCTAGAAGCGTTAAGTTATCAACAAAAATTGTGGAAAATTCGCCCATTTTTCACCTTCTTTTTGACGTCCGTTTTTTGAGCCTCATAACCCCCTTCAAATCAACAGCTTACAAGACCCGAAAAATCACACCTTCAAGACACACTATTTAAACGTTTTTAAACATTTTTTGTTGTCGGGTGGAACATGACCCTGAAAACAGCCAGAAATCATCTTAAAATGCAGGAAAATGACATTAAATCGAATTGTTAAGCAGGGTTTTCAACCTTCTTTTTGATTCCTTTTGTCGTAACACGATGAAATCGAAGTGCGGTAAGGCAGCCCAAAAAGGCGAAGATGGCCATCATCAAAAAGACCAATTGATGCCCTAGTTCTCCCGGGTTATTGTCTAAAAGATACCCCATGACCAATCCTACGAAGATGTCGGGTGTATACCCAACAAATGAAATGACCCCGACAGCTGTACCCGTAAGGGCCAGCGGAATATTCCCTTCTTGCAATGCGGCAAAATACAGGGTTCTGGCGGCATATACGCCCATGGCGGTCACCAGCAACGAAAGTAGAAAGACCCAATGCATCGTTGGTGCTATGAGTCCGCTAGCAAACAACAATGCTCCAAAAAGCATGGTCGCAAACCCAACGATCAACCAAATCGAAGACCGTGTTCTATCAGCCAAGAAACCAATCAGCACTCCGGCGATGGGACGAATGTATAGTAAGTACGTGCCTACTTTGGCAGAATCGACCTCATCATAGCCCATCACTTCTTTCGCGTATAACGAAAAGTCATCGGTGAGCTTGTACCCAACATACGCACAAAGAATGATGATCATGAGTAACGGAACTGATGGTATACGTAATGCTTCTTTATATTTTTCTACGGAAAAAGTACTGCTACTTGTGTCAACCGCATCTCCTTGTTGCTTTGGTTTTAACCAGAGCAATACCAGGATGCCAACAAAGGCCACAATGGCGGAAGATGTAAGAATCACGTAGCTAAAGGCCTCCTTTCGTTCGGAAGCTGCCATGGACTCTACATCGCCCGAAATGAACAGTGAGAACACCAAAACACCTAATGCGCCAAAACTAGCCGCTACCAGACCTCTTCCTCCATCCAAAAATCCGAAGGCGCGTCCTTGCATCTGTACGCCGCCCCAAACTCGGGTCGCTTTTATCATGGCGGCCCAGAATAAGAAAATAGTGGTGAATCCCCAATATCCATAAATCAATTGCAATACTCCCAAAGACGGATAGGTGGCCATGACCACGCCTCCCAACGCAGTGGCAATCAAAGCCCAGCCCATTAGTTTTCTCGGATGAAAGCGATCGGCCAAACGCCCTCCAAAGAGGTATGAGAAAAAGGCGACCCAACCGTACACCCAAAAGCACCATCCAAGATCCACATTGGTAAGTTCAAAAACTTCCAAAACTGTGGGTCGAAATACACGAGCCAGTACAAATGGTAGAATGAAAACCGCTTCTCCGGCAAGGATCAACAGCAGAATAATATATATGGGTTGGTCGGTCTTAAAGAGCTTCATCAGTTACCTTTTTTGAAAGAATTGAATAATACTGCTGGCAAGTATATGCGTATCGGCCGTTTCAATCGGATGCTTCACGTTCTCGAAACTTCGGAAGCTTCCGCTAGTAACCGTATCGGCCACGTGCTGGGATTCTTCCGGCGTAACCAGATGATCCAACTCACCAACACAGATCATCACGTCATTGGTTATTCCTCTTAAATCAACATCCGAAAATGTATCCTCAGAAATGGCTAGCATCATGTTTGCCGTTTTCTGAAGGACTTCCTTCCAATTGTTTCCTGAATGCGCCTTTTGCAATATCTGAGCGAACTTGGGCACTTTCTCTTCGATCTTTTCTGGGTTGAGCATCTTTACCTCTTGGGCTGCCACTTCTGGCGTCCAAGCGAACTTGGTGCCCAAAGTCATGATCTTTCCCACTTTCTGTGCATTTCTCTTGGCAAGGTTCAACGCCACATAACCTCCCATGCTATATCCAAAGATGTCGATTCCTTCTATGTTATTCTCCGATAGAAAAGCGTCTAAATTATCTGTGAAAAGGTCAATAGAAAATGGATTGTTTGATGGTACTTCGCCATGTCCTTCGAAGTCTAAAACGTATACATTGGCGTGTTCAGAAAGTGCTTCTTGTAGCCGTTGCATTTGTAGTTTGGTGCCTATGGCTCCGTGAAGCAGCAATATGCTATTGTTCATCGTAAGGTCGTATCTTAAGTGTTGTGCACCTAAAGATACAACATTCAACACATCTGCCTAATCGTGCGTTTTAGAAGAAGCAGACACCAATCGATCGATCTCTTTTAGTTCTGCTTTGGTAAGGTCTCGCCATTGCCCTACTGGAAGGTCTAGCTTTACATTCATGATGCGCACTCGCTTCAACTTTGTGACTTCGTAATCCAGATATTCGCACATTCTACGAATTTGCCGATTTAGACCCTGAGTCAAGATGATCTTAAACTGAAACTTGCTCATTTGTTCTACGTGGCACTTTCTTGTAACCGTGTCTAGAATCGGAATTCCGTTACCCATGCGCTGTACGAAGTTTTTGGTAATGGGCTTGTCGACCGTGACAATGTATTCTTTTTCGTGATGGTTTCGAGCACGCAGAATCTTGTTGACGATATCACCATCGCTGGTCAAAAAGATCAACCCTTCGCTGGGTTTGTCTAAACGACCGATTGGGAAGATGCGTTTCGGGTGACCGATAAAGTCGATGATGTTGTTTTTCTCAACTCGGGTATCGGTTGTACAAACGATACCGATAGGTTTGTTGAGTGCAATGTATACGTGTTCTTCTTCTGGTTTTTCAATCAGTTTTCCGTCTACACGCACTTCATCGCCTGGCGCGATCTTAGTGCCCATTTCGGGTACTTTTCCGTTGATCGTTACACGCCCCTGCTCTACCAACTTATCGGCGGCTCTTCGAGAGCAATATCCCACTTCGCTCAGGTACTTATTGATCCTTGTCAATTGCTTTTCTTCCATCGCTGCGAAGTTACAAATAAACGCCATCAAAAAAAGGCCTTCGTTATGAAGGCCTTCTGCTAATTCAAAAAATATATGTTCTACACGGCTGCGTATGCTTCTTCGTGCACGTTGGCTACGGCTCTACCGCTTGGGTCGTTCATGTTCTTGAACGCCTCATCCCATTCGAGTGCGATCTTCGTGCTGCAGGCCACAGATGGTTCTTGCGGAACGCTCAATGCGGCTGCATCACTTGGAAAGTGCTCTTCGAAAATCGAACGATAGTAGTACTCTTCCTTGTTTTGCGGTGTCTGAATCGGAAATCTAAAATGGGCGTTCGCCATTTGTTCATCGGTCACTTCTAATTCAACCACATCTTTTAGCGTATCAATCCAGCTGTATCCCACACCATCAGAGAATTGCTCTTTTTGTCTCCACGCGACACTTTCTGGAAGGTATTTTTCGAAGGCTTTTCGAATTACCCACTTCTCCATACGTTCACCTGTAATCATTTTGTCTTTAGGGTTGATACGCATCGCAACATCCATAAATTCTTTGTCTAAGAAAGGCACACGTCCTTCAATGCCCCATGCGGCCAAAGACTTGTTAGCTCGCAAGCAGTCATACATATGAAGCTTGCTGAGCTTCCTAACCGTTTCCTCATGAAAATCTTTGGCCGATGGTGCTTTGTGAAAGTATAGATATCCTCCGAAAATTTCATCGGCTCCTTCTCCCGAAAGTACCATTTTGATACCCATAGCTTTGATGGCTCTTGCCATCAAGTACATAGGAGTCGACGCTCTTACCGTGGTGATATCATAGGTTTCTAAGTGATAGATCACATCCTTTATGGCATCCAATCCTTCTTGGATGGTGAATTTGATTTCGTGGTGTACAGTGCCAATCTTATCGGCCACCTTTCGGGCAGCTGCCAAGTCTGGAGACCCCTCAAGCCCCACAGAGAACGAGTGCAATTGTGGCCACCAAGCTGCTTGTGTATCACCTGACTCTACACGCTTTTCGGCATATAGCTTTGCCAAGGCCGATGTTACAGAAGAATCCAACCCGCCTGAAAGTAGCACTCCGTAAGGCACATCACTCATCAACTGACGTCTCACTGCTGCTGCCAAGGCATCGTGTAGCTCGTCAATGCTCGTTTCATTGTCTTTTACACTTTCGAACTCCATCCAATCGCGTTGGTACCAACGCACAGGTTCTTGGTCTTCGCTGGTCATATAATGTCCTGGCGGAAACAACTCGATCTTGGTGCAAACCCCTTCTAGTGCTTTAAGCTCTGACGCTACATAGAAGGTTCCGAATTTGTCCCATCCCATGTATAGCGGAATGATTCCCATGTGATCACGGGCGATGAAGTATGAATCTTTTTGCACGTCGTACACTGCAAAAGCGAAGATCCCATTAAGCTCGTCGATAAATGAGGTTCCCTTTTCTTTATAAAGTGCGAGTATGACTTCACAATCCGAGTGTGTCTGAAAATTATAGGTGCCTTCAAACTGTTGACGCAACTCTTGGTGATTATAGATCTCACCGTTGGCCGCCAGTATCAACTGTTGGTCTTCGCTTAACAAAGGTTGCTTTCCTGATGTTGGATCCACAATCGCCAAACGTTCATGTGCCAAGATTGCTTTTTCGTCGCTGTAGATCCCGCTCCAATCGGGTCCGCGATGACGAAGGTTCTTTGACATGTTCAATAGTTGTGGTCTTAAGTCTTCAGACTTTTGCTTGAGGTCGAATGCACATACAATTCCGCACATAATCTTTTTGTTTTGTTTCTAATTATAAAGCAAATAACCAAATAAACTTTCAATTTAAAAACAAATAGTTTATTTTGAGTTACATATTAAAATATAAAGCATAATTTTAGAATTAATTGGAAAGCACGGCCTTACTTTTTCCTTCTATTTTATTGCGATCTGTAAGTTTTGGCCAAAAAGCACTTCTATATATTCAAAGTTTAACAAAACTCTAAGACCCTTGCGTCGAGGTTTTTCAGAACTTTAGAATCTCTAAAACTAATAATGTTAACATCCTTCCTATAAACCAGGAAACTAAAACTCAAACAAATGAAAAGATCCTCTTTTTTAATCGTGGCTTTTATGGCCATGGCCTTATTTTTCACCAACGACCTTTCTGCTCAAAAGTTTAGCGGACTTGACAAAAGCCCTGCCGATATCGTATACTTAAGAACTAGCAGAAGTGCACCTCCTATCGCAAAAGTGGTGTATAGCCGTCCGCAGAAAAAAGGACGTGATATCTTTGGCGGACTCGTCGCCTATGATAAAGTATGGCGTACGGGTGCCAACGAAGCGACCGAAGTAACATTCTACCAAGATGTAAAAGTTGGAGATGCCAATGTAAAAGCCGGCACGTATTCTTTATTTTCTATCCCTGGAAAATCTCAATGGACCATCATCTTGAATAGTGGATTGCATCAATGGGGTGCCTATCAGCATGACGCAAGCAAAGATGTTGCTAAAATTACGGTTGATGCGGGCTCTGACAGTGATTCGCTTGAAGCATTTTCTATTGCCTTTAAAAGAGCGGGCGACGGTGCCGAGATGGTACTTGGATGGGACACGACTCGTGTTGCGATTCCTATCAGCATGTAATTGAAAGTTATTAGTTCTTGGTTCTTAGTTGTTAGACCAAGAATATTTAGAATACAAACCTCCCTATTTGGGAGGTTTTTTAGTTATTAGTTGTTAGTTGTTAGTTGTTAGTTGTTAGTTGTTAGTAAATGGTCGGAAATAATTTCACATAACCTTTCTGTCCATACAAAACCAGTTGAAGAAGCGTTAAGAACGAACCATCCTAGACCAACAGACATATACAAATGTTTTCTAACATGTTCAACTTTGTTCAAGTCTGTTTCTTTCCAAGTTGACAGAGCCTTAATATCGGTCATTGGTAGTTTTTCTAGAATAAAGGAAATCCTCCAAAACTCTTTCTTCGAAATTGAATTTTTTCCGAATAAATAAATTGCTTTTCCCAATAACTGGGCCTTAGATTTTGTTTCTAAATTGTCGATTATAGAAATCAACTTCTCACCTGCTTCATTGCGATTTTTATCATCCTCCAAATTGGTCATTAGTTTTGCTCGTTGGCTAACTGATAACTTTGAAGATTCATTTAAAAATTGAATTAGTTTCGAAAGAAACCTGTAATCCCTAATAGCTACTCCCGCTTTCCAAAGCCCAACTGCAGTATTCAACCACTGGGATATCTCTTAAAACACCTTCAGTCAAAATCGAATCTATGTTCATTTCGAGCAGCTCACCTCCGACCTGAGATAAATCTGACTTGGAGATGGTCTCAACTAATGAATCGGAAAGTTTCTTTTTTTCATTCTCTTCTTCCAAACTACTACATATTGAAGTTACTTAAATAAGATTCCTCACTCTGTAAGCAAGAGAAATCAATACTAATTACTAATAACCAACGACTAACAACTAAGAACTATTAATACACTTTCTTCCCTCCTAAATAGGTTTGCTCAGCTTTAATGTTTGGAATTTCTGAAGCTTCGACTTCCATGATGTTTTTATCCAGAATGACAAAGTCGGCGAACTTGCCCATTTCGATGCTTCCTTTTTCATTTTCTTCAAAATTGGAATACGCGGCCCAAATGGTCATCCCTTTTAAGGTTTCTTCTCTTGATAGAGCGTCCTCCATTTGAAATCCGCCGTCGGGGTAATTTTCAAGATCCTTTCGGGCTACGGAAGCGTAAAATGTCAAAAACGGACTCACCTGCTCTACCGGAAAGTCGGTACCCAAAGCGATGGTTCCGGCTTTGTCTAATAATTTTTTAAAGGCATACGCTCCTTTGATTCGATGTTCGCCCACACGGTCTTCAGCCCAGTACATATCGCTCGTGGCATGTGTCGGTTGTACCGAAGGAATGATTCCGTATTCGAAATAGTCAAAGTCGTTTTGTGATACTACCTGTGCGTGTTCTACTTTCCAGCGTCGGTCTTTCTTTCCTTGTAGTGCTTCTATATAGGCCTTCAACACCACTACATTAGCCGAATCACCAATGGCGTGGGTGTTCATTTGATAATCGGTGGCGGCTATACGTTTTGCCAAGGCGTTGATTCCGTCTACCGGAGTTACCATGGCTCCGAAATGGTTTTCCTTATCTGAATACGGTTCTTTTAAAGCGGCACCGCGTGAGCCCAAGGCTCCGTCTCCGTAGACCTTTACCGATCGTACATTGAGATGGTCGGTTTTTATGATTCCTTTGCTTAAGAAATGGTCCAGATTTTCGGGATAGTTGCTGACCATTGCATACATGCGCATGTCTAGCTCTCCTTTGTCTTGTAATTCTTGAATCAGTTCTATTACTTCCCTAGAGAGTCCGGCATCATTGACCGTTGTCAATCCGTAACTGAAACAAATCTCTTGTGCATCTTTTAGCGCTTGTATTTGCGTTTCTTTTGTGGGTTTTGGCATCACGGCATCGACCAATCCCATTGGATTGTCTACCAAAATTCCTGTGATCTTTCCGTCTACTTTCACGATCTCTCCACCATCTACTTGGGTGTTTTCATCAATCCCCGCAAGATCTAACGCTTTTTGATTCACCAGGTAGGCATGTCCGTCTACTCTTTCAATCGCAACGGGTGTATTTGGAAAAAGCTCGTCTAATCGGGTTTTGGTTGGAAATTCTTTGATTTCCCAATCATTTTGGTCCCAACCTCTTCCTCTGATAAAAGAAGCATTGCGTTCCTTTTGAAAGGCTTCGACCTTGGCAACTACCTCATCAAAACTTTTGGTGCCTACCAAGTCTACTACTTGCTGGTTCATTCCTAAACCGTAAAAGTGACAATGGGCATCGATCAATCCAGGGGTGATTGTTTTGCCTTGAGCATCAATTTGTTCTTTGGCCTCATAGATACTACTGATTTCGTCAGTGGTTCCTACAGCGATGAATTTTCCGTTTTTGACGGCAAAAGCTTGGGCAGTGTCAAAACTATCATTAACGGTATATACATTCGCATTGGTGACAATGAGGTCTGCTTTCTGTTTTTCGGTGCAAGAAATTGTGAGAAGAACTAATAGGAGGAGTAGTGTTTTTTTCATGATCTCGGTTAGTATTTGGATCATAAAAATAAGGAAAGTAAATGAACCCATGTTCACTAACTCCCCTTTCTTCCGCAAAGCGGAATTACCAAGCTCCCTAATCAAACTCCCCGCTTCAGCAAAGCTGAACCACCCCTCTTTGTCCAAGTCAAACCCTCCGTTTTTATTTTAAAAAATAAAAACACCTCCCTTTATCTAAAGGGAGGAGCTTGATATTGTATAATTTTTATATTAATTAGATTTAGTTTCCGAAGTCAAATTTATAGACCAGCCCAGCCATGGCTTGTAGTTGTTGCACTTGGTAGGTTGCCCAACGTTGGTAGTCTTGATTGGCCAGGTTATTTACTTTGGCGAAGACTGATAGTTTATCATTGAAACGGTAGCCTGCATGGAGGTTGACATCAAAGAAGCCATCTAATGTGATCGTCTGTATGGTTGGAAGCGTAAACGTCCCGTCGTCTGGTGTCACGAACGAATCTAGTCGCTCACCTACATAGAAGATGTTAGCTCCCGCGAACCAATGTTCGTCTATTTGATAGTCACCAAAGAGTGAAAATTTCAATTCTGGCAAGTTCCAAGCTTCGTCTTCGGTATCGGTTGAATAGGTAAAGTACTCTCCTTTGATTCCTAGCTTGAAATTTCTATTGACGTCTACATTAATCTCTCCGAAGGCTGAGAACGTAGTCACGTCATCATACACCACTTGAAAGGTAGAGGTCTTCTGAAATTCTTGCGTTGCCACTCCCGGGATAATCGAACGATTGAGTTTAAATAGTGGCTTGTTATTTTCGGCACGGTAGTTTCCCCGAATGTTGTATCCAACGTTTGGAAGAAACTTTCCTTTAAGTCCTACGTAACCATCGTACTGTTGATCGGTAGGTGCGATCAGCAAGGTTGGTGATACAAATTGATTGTCTTGTACAAAATCAAAGTATGAATTCTGAATCAAATCTCCTTCAATCCCTGCATATGCGATTACATATTCGTCTACTAAGCGGTAAGAAGCTGTTACACGCGGGTAGATAAACACATCGCCGTCACTTCCCTCGAGATCCATTCCGTAGTAGATGGCGGCTCCTAAGTTCACTGTAAGATCATCGCGAAGAATGACCAAACTAGGATTTACTCCGATCAAGAGATTGCCATAATTGATATCTCCTGTGCCTGCAAAGTTATTGTCAAAGCTTCCGCCTACATAATCCAACACAAAGTTGGTGTTGATCAACTCCCCTGCAATCGGAAACTCAAAAGTGGGTTTCAAAAACGCTCGGTTTTCGCCAGAGCTGAAGGCGTCCCACGTTCTGCGATAGGTAAAATCAGCCTTCTTGAAAAATGAATCTTCTAAGCTAGCGTTCCCCGAAAGATAGGCGCTATGATAGGTTTGCTTCTCATCTATGCTATTGATGGTCGCCTGATCAAATGTATTGTCGTAAATACCGTACCAATTGTAGATCTGGTTTTGATAGCCAACGTCACCTCCCCACTTGAGGTCGCGGCCTTTCTTTTTATACGAAAGGTCTACTTTGGTGTCGAAAAATTTATCATCGAGACGCACGTCTTCTATTCCTCCTTGAGTCGAATGGTGATTTAACGAAATATCCAAGGTCTCATCGCGATTTAAGGCGCGGCTTGTGTAGAAATCCAATACGCCCGACGCGAAATTACCAAGTCCGATGGCGGCATACGAATCATATAGTTTTTCGCGCGCTTTCTTTTTGACTCCGGCGGCTCTTCCTTTTGCAGGTTTAAATGTCGAAGCCACGGGCACCGAATATATATTGTACGAAACGGACTTTTTCGTCGTGGTCTCATCGTCATCGATGGACGGTGTTTCCTTTACTTTAAACGCATCCGAAATGGTAGGCGTATAGGGCTTGACCACATTAACGACTTCGGTTCCGATCTTTTCGTCTTTATCGTCCTTATCCTGTGCAACGGCAATGAATCCGCTGATCAGAAATAGGCTTGTCATGATTTGATTGATGTGCTTTCGCATTAATCTATTTTTTATTTTCTACTCTTTACTTTCTTTATGTTTTGCGGGCCCCTTCTTCGTTAAAACTACGAAGGGTTGGGCTATCGCTACTCGCTATCAATTTGTCACATCGAGCGCAGTCGAGATGCAAATTGATGAGCTCAAACACGCGCTCTATCCCTGCCCAAGTACTCAGCATGCCTAAATCAATTACCGTCTGGATCCACCGATGAGTTGCGCTTGGCTTCTTCGGTCTTGATCTTTTCGAGTTCTTCTTCGGCTTCTTCGACCACATCTGGGTACTCTTTGAAATTACTGATCACATTTTCTAAGATGTACGTGGCTTGGAACGCGTCATCCAACGCATAGAAATTCTTCGCCATAAGCAAGAGTCCCTTGGCTCCATATTCTTTATAGCCTGAATAATCCTTTGCTAGTTTTTGCACAGCTGCATTCGACGCTTCGTACTGTCCTTCTTTGTTTTTGAAATATGCATCATAATACAATGCCTCGGCTGCTAATGCCCCTTTGGCTATCTTCTGTACTTCGGCATAAGCCGTTTTGGCCTTGTCCTCATCTCCTGTTTTGATCGCAGAGCGCGCAATGATCACTTTGGCATCACTTTTTACACGATTATCGATCTTGGCATTTGACAATACCTTTTCGGCATAGTCAACGGCTGCGGCATAGCTTTCGAGCTCGTAGTTGGCTTTCATCAGATTTGATTGAGCGAAGGTGACATTCTGCGGAAAGTCGGCTTCTTCTTCCAATCGCCTTAAGATCGGCATCGCGCTGCGATAATCGTCTGTTTCGAGATATACTTCTGACAGTCTGGCCAGCGCTTGCTCGGTAAATTCGTTTCGTTCTTTGTCGATCACAAATTGATAATGCGGACGCGTTTTTTGCTTTTCGCCTTTTCCAAAGTAAGATTCAGCCAGGTAAAAATTAGCTTGTAACGCGTGCAATCCGTTCGGGAATTGACGTACATAGCTTTCAAACCCTCTGATTGCAGCATCACGTTTGTTATCGAGGTATTGCTTTTCGGCAGATTCATAAGTGGTGTTGTCCAAGTCGGCATCAGACACATCGACAAAATCGAGGTTCTTTACCCAATTGGCGTACTCGTCAACACGCCCTAGATCCACATATATCAATCGCGCCGTGGATACTGCTTGAATGGCTTCGGGCGTATTTGGAAAATCACGAACCACCGTTCTAAACTTGACCAGTGCTTTTTCATTGTCGTTGGCATTATAATGCACCAATCCTTGTCTCAGCATTGCTTTGGATACATATGAGCTCTTGCGGTAATCACGGATCAATCGATCGTAGGACTCGATGCCGAGTGCATCGTTGCCCGCTTTTACATAAGAATTCCCTAACTCATACAGCGCGTCATCACGTAATGGTGATTTTGGATATTTGCTGACAAACTTGTCAAGCTCACTTACCTTGGTATTGTTCTTTCCGACAAAACCATAACTGATGGCCTTTTGAAAATAGGCATAGTCTTCATCGATTCCTTTCATGGCAATCGCTTTGTCGTATGCCTGCATGGCTTGATTGTATTTGCTGCTTACAAAATGACTGTCGCCGAGTCTAAGATAGCTATCGTTTAATCGTTGCGCATCATCTGAGTGCTCAGAGGCGAATTTCGTGAAATAGGTGACCGCTTGATCGTAATCTTTTTGTTTGAAATAGGTATATGCCAAGTTATAGTCTATGTTTTTAAACTCGTTTGTTTCTGACGCCTCTGAACTCCCTACAAATTGTTTGAACCCGATCAAAGCTTCATCAAAGCGGTTTAACGTATAATCTGTTTCGGCTTTCCAGTAGGTGGCTCTTGCCGTTACTTTTGGTGTTTGTTGTTCTTTGAGAGACTTAGCAAAAAACTCATCGGCCTCTTGATAGCGTCCGTCGTTGAACAATTCGATACCACGATAGAAAGCCACTTTTTGATAGGCTACTTTGTTATCATAGCTCTTGTTGTCTTCCAATACTTTTAAGGCCGCATCATAGTTCTTTGATGTGATATATGAATCCACCAATAACTCTTGAATTTCTGTCTTAAAACCAGAATCTGGGTATTTCTCTAGATAGGAAGTGAGTACTGATGGAACACTTTCGTAGGCGTTTCCGATCTCGTAACTGAGTTTGGCGTAGTTGAGCCATGCATCTTCTTGGACCTTCGGCTCGAAGTCCATTTGTGAAGCGTTTCGGAAGGCGTTGAGTGCTTCCTGTTTTTTATCCGTTTTCAAGTAACACTCGGCCAAATGATAGTAGGCATTTTGTGCTACGGGATTGTTTCCGTCTACAATCTTATTAAATTGTCCGATCGCATTCTCATACTCGCCTTGCTTATAATAGGCGTACCCAAGTTGATAGAAATCGGTATTATTCCAACGGTTACGTTTTCCTCTATAGGCTTTCAAATACGGAATCGACTCTGCGTATTTTTCCAGGTTGAAGTAACTCTCACCAATGATCTTATTTACTTCTGAAATTTCTTGACGTTTTGCTTTCGGAAGGTGTTGCAGACCGAGTTCGACTGCTTTTTCAAAATTGCCAAGCTTGAAGTTCATGTCTGCTTGAAAATATGCCAACTTTTCGTTGAATCGTTCTTCATCTGAAACTTGCTCGAAATATTCATTGGCTTGCTCATAGTCATCACTTTCATAGGCGATGTATCCGATGTAATATTTAGCCTGAGAACCGTATTCCTTTGAATCGACCACTTTGTTGAACAATGTCTCTGCTTGCTTGTATTTTCTTCCTACAAAAAGTGCATATCCTTTATTGAAGTTATAGCGTTCTCTTTCTGTATAAGAAAGGTTTCCGTCGCCCGCCTTGTCATACCATTTTAAGGCATATGAGTACTTTCCGTTTTCAAAGTAATAATCGGCTACATCGATAAAGGCCGAATTTCGCTTGATGCTGGTAGGATACCGCTCTACGAAATCTTCCATCAAGGTATCTGCTCCCAGTTGATTCAATCGAACCGCACAGTTGGCCACATAATAGGCGCAATTGGCTTCGGTCTCTTGATCATTGGTCTCCTCTTTTACCTTTGAAAACAAGGTTTGAGCAGCCTGATACTGGCTGTTATTGTACAGTGAAAGGGCTTTTTGAAAATCCTTTAGATCGTGTGTATAAACCTTTGACTGCTGAGAAAAACCGGAAAAAATAAATGTGGTAACGACCACTATAGAAAGAAAAAAACGTTTGGTCATGATTCGGCTTTAGTTGTTAATTCAAATATACGTAAACAACAACCTTATAACGAAGGAATCGCGGGTTAATTATATGGACTATTGATTATTGTCTATTAGCCCCCTAGCCCCCAAAGGGGGAATCTAGGTTCTGGGTAATTGGTATTGGGTGTTGGTGTTATTCCTGCGAAGGCTTGTCATTCCTGCGAAGGCAGGAATCTGTTTCATGTTTCTGTTGTTTCTGGTTCATTCTGCCACCAATTCACGAATGTTTTCTTTATCATTGCTCATAGTTTTTTCTCTATTGTTCGTTATCCTTCTCCTCAGACTCAAATACTCACTCGTAAACTTTTCACTTTTACATTTATCATTTTACATTTTTAAATTGTTTTTATTGATACATTGAATACTAAAGATCATTAAACAAATGTTATTACCTTTACCACAGATAAAGAAGATGCTATGACCCAAGCGATATTAGAACTCAAGAATGCTTCAATTTTTCAGCGTGAAAACTTGGTGCTTTCTGACATCAACCTTTCTGTAAACGAAGGTGAATTTGTATACCTCATCGGAAAGACCGGAAGTGGTAAGAGTAGTTTTATGAAGACGTTGTACGCCGATCTTCCGTTGCGTCAAGGAGAGGGTCATATTGTCGGTATCGATCTCAAAGAATTGAAAGAAAAGGAAATTCCGTTTTTACGCCGAAAACTGGGCATCGTCTTCCAAGATTTTAAATTGCTTCCTGATCGTACTATCAATGACAATCTTCTTTTTGTACTCAAAGCTACAGGTTGGCAAGAAAAAGAGGAAATGATGACCAAGATCGAAGAGGTTTTGGAAAAGGTAGACATGAAGACCAAAGGTTTTAAATATCCACACCAACTTTCTGGGGGTGAGCAGCAACGTGTCGCCATCGCCCGCGCCTTGCTAAATGATCCTGAATTGATCCTCGCTGATGAGCCGACGGGAAACCTCGACCCACAAACCAGTGTTGAAGTGATGAAAGTGCTTCAAGAGATCAACAAAAGTGGTCGTACGATCTTAATGGCCACTCACGATTATGCCCTACTTCTAAAATACCCATCAAAAACCCTAAAGTGCGATGGCAGCAAAGTATTTGAAGTTGTGCAAAAGAGTGTGTAATCCAACCTTATCAGCTCTATATGTAAAAAACTGAGCCACTTCGATCAAACAATGCATTGATTTTGTTAATTTGCGGCCATATCTAAAAACATGGCCTAATGCTTCTTATTACGCTTTGCATCTTTTCATGATATCATTGCTGATTCCTACATATAATTATCCGATTTCTGGGCTTGTTAAAACGCTTCACGAGCAAGCGAACTTAACTGGTGTCCCGTTTGAAATTTTGTGTCTGGATGATGGATCAAATCAATTTTTGGAGGAAAACAAGCAGGTAAACCATCTTAACAATTGTAAACACTTTATAAGTACTGTAAACATTGGACGAACACAGGCGAGATATTTTTTATCCGAAAAGGCTCGTTACGATTGGTTGTTATTTATTGACTCTGATGTCGCACCGAAGTCAGATTCCTTTGTTCAAAGATACATTGATGAAGGATGGTCTTCAATCGATTTAGTGGCCGGAGGGATTGCTTATTGCACAGATTCTTACAAAGTGGCAAATTCATTGCGCTGGAAGTTTGGAATTGAAAGAGAAGAACGGTCTGCTGCCAAACGAAGTTTAACTCCTTACAAAACAGTTGCATCGGCCAATATAATGGTTCGAAAAGAGTGTTTTCAGAGGTCCAATTTTCTAGGTTCGAATAAAATGTATGGGCTTGATTATTACTTCTCCTCAAGGTTAAAGAAAGAGAAAGCACGGGTCAAACATATTGACAACCCAATATATCATTTAGGTCTGGAGGAAAACGATGTGTTCATTGACAAAACAAAAAAAGCTATTGAATCGTTGCTTTTCCTACTTAGGAATGGACATATAGTTGAAAATGACATTTCGTTGGTAAAAGCATTTGAGCGCTTGAAAAAATATCGATTGCTGTGGGCAATTGATGTTCTTCACAAGCTGTTCGGAAAACTCATCATTCGTAATTTAAGGTCGAAAAGTCCTTCAATGAAACTATTCGACTTCTTCAGATTACATTATTTTTATAGTCTTCAAAGATAGCAATACTATGAATTTGATTTCGGTCATCATACCACTGTATAACAAGGTTCATTATATAGAGCGAACCTTGGAGAGTGTGTTTGCTCAATCTTTTGACAACTACGAAATCGTCGTAGTGAATGATGCTTCTACAGATGGGAGTTCTAACCTTGTAGAGCGTATTAAAAATGATAAGGTAACTATAGTCAATCATGAAGAAAACAAAGGGCTTTCTGCTGCCAGAAATACTGGAATAAAACATGCCAGAGGAGACATAATAGCTTTATTGGATGCTGATGATGTATGGTTGACAAATCACCTTGAGCAGTTATTTTTTTTGGTCAAAGAATACCCTAATGCTTCTCTCTTCGGATCTGGTTGGGCAGAGCAATTTGAAAATGGGAATGTTTTGCCCCCTAAGAAAAGTTTGAATGAAAAAGGTCTACACTTCATCGTAGAAGACTTTTTTGTTGCTAACTACTTTCAACCCTTGGTTTGTCCAAGTGCTTTTGCTTTTAGAAAAGGGGTTATTGGTCACATTGGAGGTTTTAATGAAGCTATTACTTTAGGAGAAGATGTCGACTTTTATATTCGAAGCAACTTAGAATATACTTTTGCCTTTTATAATGAAGTGAGTTGCTTATACACGTACTCCTCTGAAAACCAAATCACGGCAGCCCCAATTAAAGATAAGGTCATCACTGATTTCGATAGCTACGAAGCTTTTGTTAAAAAGAAACCGACGCTAAAAAAATATTTGGATAGAAAAAGATATTTTCTGAGCATTCAATATAAAATTCAAGGTCATAAAGAACGATATAGGAGTCTTCACAAAAACATTGACCCAAAAAACTTAAGTTTCAAACAGCATCTATTACATAGGTCTCCGTTAGGTGTTCTACTTTTTTTAAAAAGAATAAAAATGTTCTTACTGGGAAAAAAAGTACGAGTGACTACTTTTTAAAGGCTAAAAAATCCTGAAAATCTCGAATGTATTCAGCTTCGTCAAATTCGGCGGAAGCCATTACCAGGCAAACACATCCAGAAGAGAAGTTTTCGAGCTCACGCCATATTCCGTTAGGCAAAAGTAATCCCTGATCCGGACGATTGAGTGTTATCCTATTTTCTTCAGAACCATCCTTGAGCACCACATCAAAACTTCCGCTAAGGGCTATCAATACTTGCTGCAAGGTCTTATGTGCATGCCCTCCGCGTTTGGCACCACTAGGAACGTCGTACAGATAATACACTCTTTTGAATTCAAAGGGAAGCACCTCGTTCTCTATGACAGCAATGTTACCACGATGGTCTTTGATCTTTGGAATGGTGAGCAATTGAATATCCTTAAGGCTTGTTTTCATAGTATCTTTTTGAGGTACGAATCCCATTGCAAAGCAATTTCCTGCATTGAAAATTGGGCTACACTTTCTTTGGCATTTGTCTTACAAAAGTCATACAATTTTTTATCTTCTACAAAACGGTTCATCGCATTTATCAACGCATCAAAGTTTTGATTGTCTACCAATAGGCCGTTTTGCTCATGGGCAATGATCTCTGAAGGCCCAGAATCGCAATCAAAGGATACTACCGGCGTACCGCAAGTCAAAGATTCAAGTAATACCATGGGAAAGCCTTCATGTTTACTAGACATTACCAAAAAGTGAGCATTTTTCATAAACGTATACGGGTTTTCTTGAAACGGAAGTATCTCGACCATATCCGTCAACCCATATTGATCAATATTCTTAGCATATAAGTCCCGTTCCGTCCCCTGCCCCATAAGTATAAGTTTTACTCCAGCGTTGACCAATGTAGACTTCGAATAGGCTAAAATTAGTTTGTCAAACTGCTTTACTTTATTGAACCTACCAACCGCCAACACATATTTGCCTTCTATTTTTGGTTTCTCTTTTAACGCTGATACTATTTCTTTTTGATTTACGGGATTATAAATGGTTTTGAGATTCTTAATCCCTATCTTATCCTTAACCCTTAATTCCACACCTTTAGACACAGCTATGCTATGGCTATTTGAGTTATAGATCAAATCTATCAACCAACGCGGTCTTGGAAAATAATAGTCAAGAATAAAATGATGAATGGTATAGATGACTATGGTATCCTTAAAGATTTTTTTCCTAAAATATAGTTCCTTGAAGAAATTGGTTCTCATCCTGAAGTCCACAACGATATCAAAGGATTGTTTTTTGAAATACTTAGCAGTCGCCAAGAGTTTCTTTATTTTTGAATACTTTCCTTTATTAAGAACTTCATCATATCTTAACCTATGTAACGTACCCCCATAAGAATAACTAATCTGGTCTAAGACAGTCGCGATATGTACATCATATTCGTAACGCACTAATAACAATGATAAGAGCCCTGCAACTCTTTCTGCTCCGCCCCCTGACAAGCTATCAGTGATTATGCATATTTTTTTCTTTCTTTGCATGTATCTAGTAAATCGAACACATCATACTTATGCGAATACTTCTATTTGGTGAATATAGCCGTTTTCATAATTCTCTGAAAGAAGGTTTGCAAAAACTTGGGCATGATGTTACCATAGTAGGTCGGGGGGACGGTTTTAAACAGTTTCCAATCGATATCGACATGGACCCAACTTTTTTTAAAACGAATAAAATACCTCACTACTTTCGTCAAGCAATATTTCGATTGTTAAAGTTTGACATAGCAACTTTTGAGGTCGTTTTTAAGTTTTATAAGAACAAGAAACATCTAAAAAACTATGATGTGGTTCAATTGGTCAATGAAGCACCGCTTAATATTTCAAGAAACATAGAAAAAAAGCTGTTACAGTTTGTTTTCGAACGTAATGACCATGTTTTCTTATCCGCCTGCGGAGATGATTATGTATTTATCAATTATATACTCAATGGATCCTTACCCTACCATATACTTACCCCTTTTCAAAAAAACCCTTCTCTAAAAGGACACTTTACACACTCGAACGAATATATAAAGGCGAGTCATAAGAAGCTCCACGATTTTGTATTTGAAAACATAAAAGCTGTAATTCCAGGGGATTTAGACTATTGGATGGCTTACAAGGGTCATCCTTTGGCGGCAGACCCCATCCCTTATCCGATCAATACGGAGCGTAATAAATTTGAACCACTAGACGTGGAAGGAAAGATCAAGATATTTCACGGCGTCAACCAGCTGAACTATTATAAAAAAGGAAATGACCTTTTTGACCAGGCATTGCAAAAAATAACAGACACCCATGGCGATAAGGTAGAGATCATTCGTGTAGTGAGCTTGCCCTATGATGAATACATTCAAAAATATCGTGAAGCCCATATTATTTTAGATCAAGTGTATAGCTATGACCAAGGCTATAATGCTTTAGAAGGAATGGCCAAAGGCAAAGTTGTGCTTACTGGAGCCGAGAAGATATTTGAAGACAACTACAGTATAACCTATATGCCTTGCATCAATGTGAAGCCCGAAGTTGATCACATCTATGAAGCGCTGGAGATGCTGATAAAAAACCCCGACAAAATTGTAGAAATTGGCAAAAATGCTCGTAAGTTTATAGAGCAAGAACATCATTATGTTGATATCGCAAAGCGTTATCTTGCTGTTTGGAATGCTTGAATGTCTATGAAATCACTACCCAACCTTTTTATTCCCGGGGCCGCAAAGTCTGGTACTACAACCTTGCATGGTCTTTTTGACCAACATCCAGATATTTCGATGTCTACCAATAAGGAACCTCATTATTGGACGCATAAGAATTTTGACGGATTAACTGATGCGGATCTTAATGAGTACTTGGGGTTATTCAACTTTGACGATGACATTTTATATCAAGGCGAAGCCAGTACAGGAAGCATGTTCTTTGACGAGTTTATCGACCGAATTAAAGCGGCCTACAAAGAGACTCCGAAGTTTATCTTTATCCTTCGAAATCCTATCGATCGTTGCTACTCGCACTATTGGTGGCTAAAAGGTATGGGGTTTGAAAAGAAGTCGTTTCACAAAGCCCTTGAAAAAGATCGGTCAAGGTCTTTTACCACCTACCACGACTACCCTACTTATTACTATCATTTTGGTCGTTACGCCCATTGGTTGAAACGGTTTTATGATGCTTTTGGAACTGACAATATTTTCGTCATATCACTAGAATCCTTGCGTGCTGACCCTTTGACCACTGTTAATACTTGTTTTGCTTTTTTAGGGTTGGCTCCTTTAGAAGTGGTTCAGGATATGAAGGCAAACGAAACCGTAATATTAAAAAACCCACGAGTACACAATACCGCAAAGAAAATTGCCCGTGGCAAGTACAAGTTTACCAAGGTGGCTAAATATTTTCTTTCTACCGAAACCATTGACAAGATCCGTGAGTGGCTGGTCACTTCTACCTATAAATCAGGAAAGACGGCAAAAAAATATCCAAAACTCAGCGAAAAAGACCGAACCTCGCTAAAAGAACTGTATATTGAGGACGTAAAAGCACTTAAAGAGCTAACAGGCCTGCCCTTTGAAGAATGGCCTGACTTTGCCTAGCGACCTATGAATTTTGTAAAATCTTCTTTCTACTCTGGCATTGCTACCGCGGTAACCATTGTTACGCGACTGATCACCAACAAGGTTGTGGCTGTTTTTATGGGTGCTGACGGACTTGCCATTCTCGGGCAGTTCAAAGACTTCATCAACATCATTCTTGCCCTAAGCCACCTCGGCACCGAAAAAGGAAGCATTAAGTACATCGCTGGCGCTTCAACTAGTGATACCGAATTGAAAAACGTGGTCAGCACTGGGTTTAAAGTGCATTTGTTCAGTGCGCTGATCGTGGGGCTGTTTACTTTCCTCTTTAAAGATTGGCTTTCTAGTTATTTGCTTGGTGATGCTCAATACCACTATGCCTTTGCTATTGCCGCATTTTCTATTGTGGCCATTTCAATCTATACTTTTATGATGGCCTTGCTAAACGGGCTTCGCTATATAAAGGAACATGTCACCGTTACCATCATTGTTACCCTAATCACCGGAACCGTCATGGTCTTGCTGGTCTATTATTTGAAATTGAAAGGTGCTTTGATGGCCCTTGTCATCAATCAGTTTCTGGTACTATTCATTGTATTCATTTACTTTAAGATAAAGAAGTCCGTGTCGTTTGCCCTGTTCACAGGTTCTTTAGATCGAGCGCATCTTAAAAAACTGTTGCGTTACTCAGCAATGTTTTTAACGTCGGCCTTGTGTCTGTCACTTTCACTGATCTTTGTTCGAAAGTATCTTTCGGTCAAGTTGGGCCTTGACTATGCCGGATACTGGGAAGGCATGTGGCGTATTTCGGCTATGTATCTTATGTTTTTGACATCGAGCTTCGGACTCTATTTGCTGCCTACATTCTCCCTGTTAGAAACTGACAAATTGCGAAAAGAGATCTTCAAAGTATGGAAGTTCGTACTCCCTATTGTATTGTCAATGGCTGCTGGGATTTTCTTGCTTAAGGACTTCATCATTCAACTTCTTTTTACGGAAGAATTCCTTGCTATGGGCGTTCTATTCTTGTTTCAGCTTTCGGGCGATGTTATCAAAGTGCATAGTTGGGTGCTCGGAAATGTGCTTGTTGCAAAGGCCAAGAGCAAGGTATTCATCGGTGTGCAAATCGGTTGGACCCTAGTGTTTTGCTCGCTCGCTTATTGGCTGGTTGACCTATACGGATTGCAAGGGGTTTCTATCGCCTACTGCGCCTCGTATTTGCTGCACTTTATCTTTATGAATCTCTATTTTAGGAAATTGCTTTGGATGCCCCAAGTTAATAGGCATTAAGCGCTGAAATCACCAGAGTCACTTCGTCATCGGTCATCACCGGACTGATAGGAATACTGATCACCTGCTCATGAATTCTTTCAGTAATAGGAAGGGAAAGTTGTGCATGCTCTTGCAATGCTTTTTGACGATGTGGTGCAACCGGATAATGAATGAGCGTTTCGATTCCTTTTTCTTTTAAATACTGCTGAAGGGCTTCTCGCGAGTCGACACGAATTACGAATACATGAAAGACATGTGCGTTGCCTGCTATCTTCGGAAGCGCTATTTTTGGATTGATTACTTCGGAAACATAGCGACTTGCGATGGACCTTCTTCGTTCATTGTCGGTGTCAAGATTTTTGAGTTTAATCCCTAAGAATATAGCTTGAAGCGCATCGAGTCGGTTGTTAAATCCCTTTACATCATTCACATATTTAGACGAAGCGCCATAGTTACCCAGCAGCCTTACGGCTTTTGCCAAGTTTTCATCATTGGTTGTGACGGCACCACCATCTCCCAAAGCTCCTAAATTCTTCGATGGATAAAAGCTAAACCCCGCTGCATCTCCCAAGTTGCCTGCACGTGTGCCATCGATGGTCTGGGCACCATGCGCCTGTGCCGCATCCTCAATGACAAGCAAATTGTGCTGCCTTGCTACCTCGTTGACAGCTTTCATATCGGCAAGTCGTCCATACAAATGAACGGCCATGATCGCCTTTGTTTTAGGTGTTATGTGCGAAGCGATGCGTTGCGGGTCGATCGTAAAGGTCTCCTCTTCTGGTTCTACAAACACAGGAACCAGCCCCACGTTGGTCACAGACAAAATACTTGCGATAAAGGTATTCGCAGGAACGATTACCTCATCTCCTTCCTTCATTCGCCCCAAATGCATATAGGCTCTAAATATCAGCATCAGTGCATCGAGTCCGTTGCTGGTACCGATGCAATGTTTGGATCCGCAGTAATCTGCAAATTGATACTCAAAGTTGGTAACCGCATCACCAAGAATGTATCTTTCAGAGGTCACAAAATCCTGAAAGGCCTCTTGAAAAGTGGCCTGAAACCGAATATTGATGGTATTGACATCTAGAAACTTGATCATGAAAACCTATTTTGAAGTAAGGTATGGTTTTTCGTTTGAATGGTATAGAAGCGCTGTGCGATGTTCCGGCCGCCATAACTCTCTTTCCAGTACAACAGTCCTTTGTTAATTACTGTTCCTTGTTTTTCTGCAGATGATCCAAAGCTCACATACGCCTTATCAGAAAAGGTCTCAATAACGCGGTGAAAGAGCAAGTCGAGCGCTGCATTTTCTGAACGATCTTCTACCCCCGAACTGTATTGAAAATGGGCTACATGATCAAATTTGAACATCAACGCACCGGCTTTCATAGCTAGACCGTCAAAGGCAGCAAATAATTTGATCTGCTCAGGAAATCGTTCTTTCAACAACTGAATCTCTTCCAGCGTATGTACAGGGTTCACCCCGAAACGTTCTTTCAAATTAGGAATGAGGATCTGCTGCCAAAAGGTTTTCAGGTCCTCGGATTCTTTTACCTTCAGTCCGCTTTCTTCGGCTACCTTTATGGCTCGGTTGCGATTTCGGTTGGGCTTGTAACCGGTTCTTAAGTCGATATAGCTATAGATGTCGAAACGGGTCGCTTCCGCTTGAAGCCAATGTAAAACGAGCTCTTCGGCTTCGGAAGGCGCTTCATGATAAATGCTCGGGATTGTCTTTAGCTGTAATGTTTCCACCCCTAAATCAAATAAAGTAGCCAACAAAGAACGGTAGCATGTTACTAACGTTTGAAAGTTACTTTTTGAGGTGACCAGCAATCCGCCGTAACTGAGTCCACCGTGCGATACGAGTGTATTTTCAAGACTGTTTGCGGGAAATAGGGCTACCAGTTTTTCATCTTGGTAGATCATCATTGAATGATCTACGAAACGATCGCTGTGGTAGTCCATGAAGTCACGATGAAACAGAAAAGTGGCGTTGCACGAGCGTTGCACAAAATCATTCCATGCATGTGCATGTGCCTTGGTATATCTGATGACCGTGAGTTGATTCAACGCGACGTTTTTCGATTAGCAACGAAATATACTCAATTTTGCTTGAACAGATAGAATCCGTTGATGCCAAAGATGGCTGCATTGGTAACGACCACGGGCCAAGAAATATCTAAAAGGAAGCCGTAGGCAACAAATAATGCACAGCCAACCATATTGACCAATCGTAGTTTTTTAATGTTCTTCATTAAGAAGGAAACCAGCACTGCAAATGAGGCGAGGTATCCTACCCATTCCGTCAATGAAATGTTCAATATATCCATAATAAAAATGTTCTGCTATTAATAAAATGAGCGGATCAATCTACGATCAAATAGGATCGTGCGCCGCTAAATGGAGAATGTATTAGTTTGTATTTATCAAGACCAAAAACTTCTTTCACCGCCAGTGTTTCACCTGGGAAATCGGGATGGTTCAATTCGTCGAAAGCAATAACACTTCCTTTGGTCAAATGGCCTTTGATGGCTTCGAGACAATCTTTGGTGGGTTGGTAGATATCGAAATCGAAATAGGCCATGGAGATGATGGTCTCTGGGTGTTTTTCGAGGTATTCCTTCACCGTTTTTGAAGCATCTCCTTTTACGAGTTCAAATCGCTTGTGCTCCATAGAAACCCCTTCTTGCTCGCGCAGTCCGAGTAGCTTTTCGAGATATGCTTCGTAGTTCTCGGTCACCCCATAGGCACCTTCCTTGATGATAGAAGCGCTTCCATCTTTTTCGGAAACCGAAGGAAATCCTTCGAAGGTATCAAACCCGATGATCTTACGTGTCCAGTTGAAGGGCTCATAGATTCCTCTAAAGGTTTCGTACAAGGCCATATTTTGCCCCCAACGCACTCCAAATTCCATGATGACGCCATGAACGTCCAATTGCTTTTTGTAAAGTTCCTGAATGTATAGCATTCTAGAGAACTCGGTCTTAGGGATGAACAGCGCCAAATTGGCCAATAGTTCGTCATTGGGTATGGGGGCCTGTTGAAACAACTGTGTCATCTTTTCGCGACGCGACAATTCTTGCGCCGAACGATTGTCCTTTGTGTGTATCTCTTTTGCCATATTTGAGGGTTACAAAAACGTAAAAGTATCAAAAAAATCCCGCACTGGGCGGGATTCTGTATTTGGTTTGACCAGTGGTCCCGGTTTATTCGCAGTCTCTGTATGCTTTTACAAGCTGGATCAAACTGCTCGCGTTGTTCGAAAATTCTTTGTCTTTCACGCGGGCAACAAGACTCGGGCAATCGCTGACCATCTTTGATAGTCGCTTTCTAAATCCTAACATCCATCCTGCCGAACCTGTGTTCTTTCCTTCACTTTCGTTTGCTTTCTTCAGAATGAGTTCACCATTGTAATATTGGTACAGCCCCATCTTTTTGGTCGCGATGATCTCTTTTACGAAACGTGCCGATGAACTTTGTTTGCCTAGAGAAATCGAGCTATCTGATTCTACGAAATTAACGGCAGTGTATTCTTCGCCGTTTCCAAGGATCAGTTTTTCTACCTCATCAGCTCTGAAGGATCTGGCAACGTCTTTCCCTTCCATGTCCTTTACATACACATCTAGTTTTGTACGCAATGATCTGATCTTGTTTACGTGCACATAGGTCTTGAGCGTATCTCCTTTGATCGTCGCTACAAAGGCAACTGTGAAATTTGGATCTTCAGATTTTGGCAACTCTACTGGCTCTTCTGCAACTGCAGGTTGTGCTGTTTCTGTAGTTTCGGCAACATCTTCAGAGTAATCCGTTTCATCCTCGGTGATCACTTCCATGTGAGAAGACTGCACCTTGTTGGCCTTAAATCTTTCAGAAAGCGCGTCGGCTGCCTTGATCAATCGTTTCCCGTCACCTTCGTCAAAATCGTTTACAATCAACTTGTTTGCGTATTCGACCGACTTTTCTGGATTATCGAGATAATAATAGATCTTCGACAGGTTGTAAAAGCTAGCGTACTTGAACTTTCTAGACTTTCGGTCGGTCTTTGGATATTGAGATACTACTTCTTCAAAGTACTTCATCTGTGGTGCAATCTCAGCAGCAATGGCACTCATGTTTTCTGCCGAATTCATTTTTGAGAACGCCACTTCCAAAGCTGCATAGGCCTTTTTATGCGCCGGTGTTTGTGGGTGTTTTCTAGAATCCAAAATCCAAAAATGGTCTTGGTGCTTTTTAACAGGATACCCATAATTATCAGCCAAGGTGCGATTTACCGTTTTTACGACATTGTTAATGAAGCTAGAGCGTATGCTACTTTTGTTGTTGCTGGCTCTAAAGTTTCTGGCATCTTCATAACGGGTAGAAGATTTACTCTTAAGTTGACGCCCTCTTGTAAAATCAATTACTTCGTTGATGCTTCCGTCGTTAGACGAAATCGTAACACGACCTTGGGTCTTATAATCAATAACGGCCTGGTAATGTGTTGTTCTCACCACTGTCCCATCCTTCTTCTTTCTACTTGAAGTAGACGTTTTGACGGTGCTATTGGTGATGATCACATCTTGTAATTCTACGTGTACATCCAGAAAACCTTTGTCCATGAACTTTGTAAATCCAGGAAGTTGAATAGATTGCTCAAAATAGTACTTCGAGAAAGAGTACATTAGGCTTCTCGCATTATTACTTCTAACAGAAAATGTTCTATCCTGATCGTTTTCTATTGGGTTTGTTGGTAACTGAACATAGCTGACATCGAAATACTCTCTGTCTAAATCCACGCTCTGAGACCATAGCGCATGCACAGGCAGCACTAGTAAGTACAGTAGAATTCTTTTCATTTGTAGGGATTTAAATTAGTTTAGTTTTGACTGCTTACGACAGTTGCTTTTCCATACGCTTGCGTTCGTTTTCGTCCAGATAGATCTTTCTGAGACGCAAGGCGTTTGGTGTCACTTCGACGTATTCGTCTTTTTGAATGTATTCTAAGGCTTCTTCCAACGTAAACTTGATCGGTGGTGCTAATTTCACTTTATCATCTGCACCCGCCGAACGTACATTAGAGAGCTTCTTAGTTTTTGTTACATTCACCACCATATCGTCCCCACGAGAGTTTTCACCGATTACCTGTCCGGTGTATACTTCTTCTCCTGGGTTGATGAAGAACTTTCCTCTTTCTTGCAGCTTATCTAACGAATAAGGAATTGCGGTTCCTTTTTCCATAGAGATCAACGAGCCGTTGTTTCTTCCAGAGATATCTCCTTTATACGGTTGGAATTCCTTGAATCGATGGTTCATGATCGCTTCTCCTGCAGTGGCGGTCAACAATTGGTTACGCAAACCGATGATTCCTCGTGATGGAATCATAAATTCACATACCATACGGTCACCTTTCGGCTCCATGCTTAGCATTTCACCTTTTCGAGTGGTTACCATTTCAATGGCCTTACCAGAAACCGTTTCAGGAAGGTCGATCGTCAACTCTTCAATCGGTTCGCATTGTACGCCATCAATCTCTTTGATGATCACCTGTGGTTGTCCAATCTGTAATTCGTAGCCTTCACGACGCATGGTCTCGATCAATACCGAAAGGTGCAATACGCCACGACCAAATACCATAAACTTATCGGCAGAATCGGTCGCTTCGACACGCAATGCCAAGTTCTTTTCCAATTCTTTCTCTAAACGCTCTTTGATGTGACGTGAGGTCACGAACTTTCCATCTTTTCCGAAGAAAGGAGAATCGTTGATCGTGAACAACATGCTCATTGTTGGCTCATCGATGGCGATTGTCGGTAATCCTTCCGGATTTTCGAAATCGGCGATGGTATCCCCGATCTCAAACCCTTCGAGTCCGCCAATGGCACAGATGTCACCAGCTTGTACTTCATCGACCTTCTTTCTGCCCAATCCGTCAAATACGTTCAGTTCTTTTATTTTTGATTTTGCGATGCTTCCGTCGCGTTTTACCAAACTTACGTTCATCCCAGCTTTCAGGGTGCCACGTTGTAGTCTTCCGATGGCGATTCGACCTGTAAACGAAGAATAATCTAACGACGTGATCAACATCTGAGTTGACCCTTCTTCCACCTTAGGTGAAGGGATATGCTCAACCACCATATCCAACAAAGGTTCGATGTTGGTTGTTGGGTTGTTATGGTCGTCAGACATCCAGTTGTTCTTAGCCGAACCATATACGGTCGGAAAATCAAGCTGCCATTCTTCGGCACCTAACTCGAACATTAGATCAAAAACCGCCTCATGCACCTCATCAGGTGTACAGTTTTCTTTGTCTACTTTGTTTACAACAACGATCGGCTTCAACTTCATATCGATCGCCTTTTGAAGTACAAAACGCGTTTGCGGCATCGGACCTTCGAACGCGTCTACCAAAAGGAGTACGCCGTCTGCCATATTCAGCACACGTTCAACTTCACCACCAAAGTCGGCGTGACCAGGAGTGTCGATGATGTTGATCTTTGTTCCTTTGTAGTTCACAGAAACGTTTTTGGAAAGAATGGTAATACCTCGTTCTCTTTCAAGATCGTTATTGTCCAGAATCAGTTCTCCTGTCTCTTGGTTCTCTCTAAACAATTCGCAATGGTGCATGATCTTGTCCACCAACGTGGTCTTTCCGTGGTCTACGTGGGCGATGATCGCAATGTTCTTTATTGAGCTCATGTATGGCTTTGATTTTAAGGCCGCAAAGGTACGTTTTATTTCAATACAAAATTGGTTTACTGCACCGTTTTGAGATTAAGTTAATTATATATTAAAGTTGAAGTGATGCATACTTTTACCAAAAGATTTTCGTTTTTTTATGAAAAAGCTCCCTACATGAAAACTCTATCATTACAACCTAAAGCACTATACGTGTATTCCATTGTGGTCATCGCCATATGGTTTACCTTAGTGAACAGACATCTGGGATTGCTGGCCTACCCTATTTTGGTTCCGGTCATTCCCTTGATGCACCAACTTTTTAAACCGACAAAAAGCCTGAACTCTGTTCTGGACAAAACTTTTGTCTATCTCTTACTTTTTTATGCGTTTTTAGCCATTTCGTACGCCGTAGGTGTGGTCGAATTGAGCTCGGCTGCCAAAAGGCCTATTTTGCTCTTTGGCGGTATGGTATTGCTCAATTTCTTGTTAACCGCCCTGTACCATGGAAATGTCGTAAAATCGAAGTAGGACCCAAATAATTTTTTAAGTGTTAATGCCTTAATGATTGTCTACACAATCCGTAGCTCTATAAGAGCTAAGGGTTGTTCTATTGTTAAGGCTAAAGTTGTTGGTGAAAAATACGTCAACAATGCAATATTGAATGGTGATCGGTTTATTATTTTTAACTTGTTGGGATAAGCTAGTCACACGCAATTTTGAATTATGTACCCAGAAGTCAAAGACAAAAACGAAATTGGAAATTATCCCGCCCTTGTAAAAGCCGGCGGAGGATATGTATGGGATGACGTTCTAGAATATCGAGTTTGGTGTCACCCAGAAAATGGTGCGGAAGATATAGAAGATGGCAATGACTATTACTATGTTTTTGGGGATTATCAGGAAGCTCTCGATTTTTCTAAATTGACGGACGGAGCGGAAGAACCCATTGCCTTGATTTTACAGAAAGAATATATTGATGAACCTGAAACTGGAAAATATATTCATGTGAAAGAAAACCGACTAGCTGAATGGCCTGTAGAATTTCTGACTCGACCAAAAAGAACCGAAAATACGATTCCTGACTTTTTATCGCCAAACGCGCCTAAAAACCGATTGGAAATTTTAAGAGGAATTGAAAAATAAACTTCTGCGAAATGATAGCCTAAATTACTATCACCAGTTCACTCCACTCTTGTGAAAATAAAATAATGGCCAACTCTTTCAATCAAACAAGACAGAAACACAACATGAGCATTAAAAAAATAATATTGATCTTTATGGGGTTTCTTACCGCTTTAGGTATTCTAGCGTATCTGTTTTTACTCTCTATTTTTTCTGACTCTTTTGAACCCAGGGCTTTTAATGCTGAAGAATGGAAAAAAGAAAAAGATATTCGCGTAGAGCTCGTAGATGACCTAGTTGAATCTAAAGTACTAGATACCTTAACACAAACCGAATTGCTAAACCTATTGGGCGCACCAGAAAAAGAACCTGTGTATTTCAAAGAAAATGGAAGAGATATGGTCTATTATCTTGGCCCTGAAAGAGGTTTAGGAATCGATAGCGAATGGCTACTGATATGGTTGAAAGATGGCCAGGTCGATAAATATGAAATTTGGTATGACTAGCAAACAGCTACCATTGCTACATTTTTAAATTGTCACATTGCCACATTGCCACAATTAATCCTTAATTTTGCGCCTTAAACAAACATCGATGAAACTACAGGACGTTCCTAAGCTAAAACATACCGATTCAGGCAACTTCTTCTTATTGGCCGGGCCTTGTGCCATAGAGGGCGAGGACATGGCATTGCGAATTGCCGAAAAAGTAGTGGCGATTACTGATAAACTTCAAATTCCGCTAGTATTTAAAGGAAGCTTTAAAAAGGCGAATCGAAGCCGTATCGATAGTTTCACCGGAATTGGCGATGAAAAGGCGCTGAAGATCTTGCGCAAAGTTTCGGAAACTTTTGATGTGCCAACAGTGACTGATATTCACGAAGTGGAAGATGCCTACAAAGCCGCCGAATATGTCGATGTACTTCAGATTCCTGCCTTCTTGGTAAGACAGACGGATTTGGTAGTTGCCGCAGCAAAAACCGGAAAAGTCGTCAACCTGAAAAAGGGACAATTCATGAGTCCGGAAGCGATGCAACATGCAGTGCAAAAGGTGAAGGATTCAGGAAATGACTTGGCGTGGATCACCGATCGTGGTACTATGTTTGGATATCAAGACATGATCGTTGATTTTAGAGGAATTCCAACCATGAAGCAATTTGCGCCGACCATCTTGGATGTAACACATTCACTACAACAACCCAATCAATCTTCGGGCGTAACCGGCGGAAGACCCGAAATGATCGAGACCATCTCGAGAGCAGGCATCGCAGCAGGTGTTGACGGACTCTTTATGGAAACGCATTTCGATCCAGCCAATGCAAAGTCAGACGGCGCCAACATGTTAGACCTGTCATTGCTAGAAGGTTTGCTAAGCAACCTTGTAGCCATCAGAAAGACCATCAACGGACTCTCTTAAAGAGTATCGATACATGATAAATATTCGAAAAGCCAATCACAACGACGTGACGGCGATTACCACCATTTTTAAAGAAACCATCCAAACGGTCAATGCAAAAGATTACAGTCCGGAGCAGATCGCTTTATGGGTTTCTGGTGGCGATGACATTCAAAAGTGGTTGGATCGCATCGACGAGCATTACTTTGTGGTGACCGAAGAAAATGATCAAGTCACAGGCTGGGCCTATTTGAGCAATGGCAACTATTTTGACGGACTCTATATCCACAAGGATCATCAAGGAAAGGGACTGGCGACCCTCTTTCTAAAGCACTTTGAAGAAAAGGTACGCGAAAACGGGCATGACCAAATGGATTCAGATGTCAGTATTACAGCGCTCCCCTTTTTTGAAAAACACGGGTTTGAAATTGTCAGAAAACAACAAAAAGAGTTCAAAGGATTGATCTTCGAGAATTATATCGTCACCAAAAAGTTGCAATAAGTTTACTTGTAAAAGCCTTTTCCCTTTACCGTATAGGCATCTTGCAAGACATCAATAAGAATTTTGTTGTCAATCGCTTCCAGCGAAGTATAGCGAAGCGAGCGCATCGTCTTCCTTCCAGCGGTGGTCATTTTCTCTAAATGTGCTGTCAAATGGGCGGCATTCCAAAAGCCTACATCTACATAGTCCTTACTTTGATTCAAATAGCAAAAAGGCTTTCCGTCTATATAATAAAAAGGAATCTTATACTTGTATTTAAGCTCAACATCAGAAAGGGTTCCTTCAACTACGGCCTGTAAATGCAGTAACATAGACCGATACGGTTCTTCTCTTGTAAGGATATAGTCGAGCGCGGGGTTCATTTTATAAAAATATTAATTTCGATTATGTTTGCGTAAACACTGGTATTATTTTTGAGTTAAACCTGATATGACTTTAAGATTGTTTTTCCTTTTCTTGTGCGTTCCTTTTTTGGCAATCTCAAATAATTATGAGTATGTAGATAACAAGGTCAAAAAATACCCAAAAAGTTTTGGTTCAATTGAACGATTGGCTAACCGTATTGAAAAGGACTTTTCAGATAACAAAGACAAGGTTCGTGCTGCATTCTACTGGATCTCTACACACATTGCTTACGATAACGAATCATTTCGAAATGGTACAAACGGATATGAATCCATTCGTATACCATATGATGGAAATGAAAAGGAATATCTGTATCAGTTGAACAGAGAATATGCAGAACGAGCTTTGCAAAGAAAAAAAGGCGTTTGCGAGGGATATTCGCAGCTAATGCGATTTGTTTGTGAAGCCATGGAAATAGAATGTGTGGTCATTGAAGGGTATGCTAAAAACGATGTAAGCGAAATTGGAAAGAGACTTACTACTACCAATCATGCATGGAATGCTGTCAATATTGACAATGAATGGAAACTTATAGATGTTACATGGGCTGCTGGTCATTCAGATACTCCAGACAGCACTTTTACCTTTGATTTAGATGAAAATTACTATTTCATTCAACCCAAGGGTCTGATCTTAAGTCACTTTCCTAAAGAAGAAAAATGGCAGCTTCTGGATTATCCAATTTCTAAGAAAGATTTTTCTAAATTGCCTATTGTCTTCGGAGCGTTTTTCAGCAGTAATATCTCCCTTGAACCAAATAGTAACGGAATCATATTATGTAAGACGGGAGATGTAATCACTATTCCTTTCATCAATGGGAATATCGAAAAAATATACTTCTACGCATTCGACCAAGACACATTTTCCAATAAAGCCTTCCTTAAGGAAAATGAAGGGCGGTACCTGCTTGAAATCCCTGTGAACCATAGAGGAAATCTCGTCCTAACCATTTACGATGAAGGGGAAGGAATTCTCCAGTTCAAAGTAATCACAAGAAAATAATTGTAGGTTCCAGATATTTTATTTTACTTTGTATTTCAAAGTACTTTAAATATGGAATCAAAAGACTATTTAAAAGACATCACCGAGATCAAAGACATGATGAGCAAATCATCGCGCTTTATCTCCCTTAGCGGACTCTCGGGCATCATGGCTGGAATCTACGCCCTTATCGGTGCCGCCTATGCCTACTGGTTGGTCACCAACAGTGCTCGTGGCTATTTGATACTTGACGGGCAAATTTTCAACTTAGTACTATTGGATCTGGCGTTGATTGCCCTTTTTAGTATGGTCACAGCGTACTTTTTGACTGCTCGAAAGGCCAAAAAGAATGGAGAGAAAATGTGGGATGCTTCATCCATACGGTTGGTGGTCAATTTTTTGATTCCGTTGGTCACAGGAGGAATCTACATCCTAATCAAACTTTGGAGCAATCATTACGGGCTCACAGGGTCTTTAATGTTGATCTTTTACGGTCTCGCCTTGATCAATGCCTCTAAATACACACTTGGGCACGTACGCTATTTAGGTTTCGCCGAGATCATTCTCGGACTCATTTGTGCCGCGTTTCCAGGCTACGGATTCTGGCTTTGGGTGATCGGTTTTGGGTTTTTACATATTATTTACGGAAGTTTGATGTACTTTAAACACGAACGAAATTAACCCATTAAATGGTTTCGCTTTCGCGGAAGGATTATGAGCATTATCAACAACATAAACAAAGCATTTGACCATCGGATCCGACTCGGTATTATGTCGATCCTAATGGTGAACGAGTATGCCGATTTCAAAATGCTGAAAGAGATGTTGGATGTCACCGACGGTAACTTGGCCAGTCATGCCAAAGCGCTCGAAAAAGTAGAATATATCTCGGTCGAGAAACAGTTTATCGGCCGAAAACCAAACACCAGATATGCCGCTACCCCATTGGGTAGAGCTGAATTTAAAAAACATATCGATGCGCTCGAAAAGCTCATCAACAAACGATAAGTATATTTTTTTGTCTTTAAACTTTGAATTTCAAAGTACTTTATATCACTTAAAACTGATAAAATGAAAACAGCAACAACACTCAACAAAATACATTACCAGGCTAGGCAAAATATATGGCTCGGCTATTTTGCAATCTTTTGTCGAATAGCCCTGGCAGCAGGTTTTATCCCTTCAGGAATGCAAAAGGTGCTTGGCGAACGGTTTACGGTGCTGGCGGTAAATCATCCCATGGGAAACTTCCTAGAAGCATTCCATCATACAGGGTATTACTACACATTTGTCGGAATCATGCAAGTGTTGGCTGCCATACTGTTGCTCATCCCAAGGACCATAACCGTTGGTGCATTCATATATCTGCCAATCATCCTGAACATTTGCATTTTATCACTTGCAGTGCGGTTCGATGGTTCGCAGATCACCTCCCCATTAATGCTTTTAGCCGTCTTGTATTTGCTATGCTGGGACTACCATAAATTCAAGAATATATTTCCGTTTAATCACACGGTTTCAAGGGCTCAATTACCCCCAAAGGAGAAACGGACCAGGAAGTTTCCAATCAAGTTCTTCATTGGTGTATTCGCAGTAGTAGTTTCGGTGATTCTACACACAGAATTTTTTTACGAGATACTGCCGAGAAATACAATTTCGGATTGTGCAAAACAATGCACCAGTGAAAACGATACGCCCTGTATAGATTTCTGTGAATGCATTCACAAAGAAGGAAAGTCCCTTGAAAAGTGTTTGGAGGAATTTAGAAATAAATGAAAATGAAAATCAGAAACAGATTCCTGCCTTCGCAGGAATGACAAGCCTTCGCAGGAATGACATCAACACCTAAAACCCAACACCCAGAACCCGAACGACATTAACCCATTCAATCATTAACTCATTAATTCAATGACCATGCGCGATCACATTATGGAAACCCTATACGAACTCACCAAGATCCCTTACCAGAAATGGTTCAAGCGATCCGAACCCTGGCCTTGGTCCATTGGCGATCTGCTTAGATTACCAATAGGAAGCTTAGGTCATGATTTGGGATGTTTTTTGCTCAAGTACGACTTTAGCATACAGCCCAAGATCGAAGACCACGACGTGTTTCATGTGTTGACCAACACAGGCATTTCGGTCCCAGACGAGATCAGTATGCAGTACTACTTGTTAGGCAATGGCAAACGAAGCCTCTATCTATTTACTGTCATAGGTTTAGGCACCATCTTTTATCCAGATAAATACAAACAATTTAGGTTGGCCTACCGAAAAGGAAAGACCGCTCTTCCCTTCTATCAGCTCGATTTCTCAAAGCTCTTAGACCAGCCCCTTCATAAAATAAAAACAACCTTTTTAATTTTTTAATCTCATGGAAAACGCAAAACAAAACAACAAGTTCTCAAGCTGGCTTCGCACGTCGATCACGGCCAGAATGCTAATGGTAGGATTTCTTATTCTCGTACTGCTCGTACCATTAAACTTCATCAAAAGTCTCATCTACGAACGTGCCGAACGGCAAAATGAGGTCATCACCGAGATCAATGAAAAGTGGGGTAACGAAGTATTGTTATCAGGTCCGATTCTTAAGGTTCCGTATAAGACCTATACCGAGACCCTGAAACTCGATCAATCCACCGGAAAATCGATCAAAGAGCGAAAGGCGCACACCAAATATGCGTTCTTCTTTCCCGATGCGTTGAACATCACCTCTAAAGTACAGGCCGAGCCCAAGAATCGCAGTATCTACGAGACCATCGTATACATGGCAAACATGCAGTGTTCAGGCGCTTTTTCAAGACCCAACTTCAGCAGTCAAGATATTCCAGATGAAGACGTGTTGTGGGACAAGGTGTCTATCTTGATCCAAACCTCCAACCTCAAAGGAATTCGTAAAGAGATTCAGATCGATCTTGGTGGTAAAACCTATGGCTTCGTACCAAAATACAAGCAGCAGGACACTTCGTATAGCGTCACCAATCCAGACCGTGTAACACAGCATCAGCTCGAAAGCTCATACATCGATTCGACGCTGATTCCAACCGAAGGAAAGCTCAACTTTTCCTTTGACTTTGACGTTAACGGAAGCAAACGAATCCGCTTCATCCCCATCGGAAAAGAAACACAAGTAAGCATGACCTCCAATTGGGCCGACCCAAGTTTTATGGGCAATTTCCTTCCACTTAACAACGATGAAGAAAAGGTGACCGAAAATGGGTTTACCGCCGATTGGAGCGTGCTACAGACCAACCGTCAATTTCAGCAACAGTTCTTTGAGTTTTTACCCAACTTGTCAGACTTCGCTTTTGGTGTAACACTAATCGTTCCCGTAGATCAATATCAAAAGAGTGAGCGTACCGCCAAGTACGGTTTCCTAGTCATCGGACTCACATTTCTCGTGTTCTTCCTAATCCAAACACTCAGCAAGATTGGCATCCACCCATTCCAGTACCTCATGATCGGTATCGCGCTCACGATGTTCTATACGCTGCTCATCTCGATCTCAGAGCACAGTAGCTACCTCAAAGCCTATCTCATTGCAGGTAGTGCCGTTATCTTATTGATCACACTGTACAGCAGGTCGATACTCAAGAATTGGAAGTTTCCCATATTCATCGCCCTGTCGCTCACCGCGCTCTATGCGTTCATCTTTGTGATCATTCAGCTCGAAAGCTATGCCCTACTCGTCGGTAGTGTCGGACTCTTCGTGATCCTAGCCGCAGTCATGTTCGTCTCACGAAAGATCGATTGGCAACAAGAATAAGCAATGTCTTCACAAACCGAAGCTTTAGCGTAGGATTGGTTGTTTTGAGGGCGTTTCCCTCCGAAGCTTCAGATTCCTGAAGCGTAGGAGGGTCGCGTCTTCACTACTCGCTATCAATTTTGTGCCTCGACTGCGCTCGGCATGACATGAAATTGATGAGCTCAAACACGCGCTCAACCGCTAACGCAAAAAATACAATTATGCAACCAAGACACATTATACAAATGGCCCATGGCGCCTTGACCATTGCAGGGGCTTCCTTTTTAATCGGAGGGTATTTAGTGGGGCTTGCCTTGCTCTTAGATGCAGGGTCTATGTTTCTAGAAACGAGCCTCGCCATCGTTCTATCGATCATAGGTATCAACGTCCTTTATTTCATGGCATGTCTCATTGTCGCCACATCCTATCGATACCATCGATACTACTTGCTTCGATGCGCCTTTGCCATGTTTTTGAACATTCCTGCAGCCATAGGCTACATGTATTTGATGCTCACATTTTCTACACCAAAATTTTAAAATTATAGATATGCTATATACACAATTCAAAAAACTAGTCTACGACCGATTCGAGCAATTTGTCTTCCTTTGGATCAGCACTATGACCTGCATCTTGTTGCTCGCTTTTCGAATCAAAATATTTGACTCCTTTTTCTACCTATTTCTCGGTTGGAATCTCCTGTTGGCCATGATTCCGTTTTTCATCACCTTGTGGCTAAAGCTTCACAAACGCTGGGCAGACAATCTATTCTTCTTTGCCCCAGCTTTTGCGCTGTGGTTGTTGTTCTTGCCCAACGCTCCTTACATTTTCACCGATTTCATCCATTTAAGACTCTCAACGCATGCCTCATTCGTCTTAGATATTTGGCTCATTGGAGCCTATGCCGTCACAGGGCTTGCCTTCGGTATCATCTCTTTGATAGATATGTACACCCTACTAAGAACCAAGTTTCCAAAAAAATATGTTGATGCTGGAATCGTCATTATTTCTTTCATGAGCGGATTTGGCATCTATGTCGGGCGCGTCCTTCGTTGGAACAGTTGGAACGTTTTACAAGACCCGCTCTCACTTTTTGCAGATATCACAACCAGCCTTACACAACCATCGGCTTGGGCGATGACCATTGGTTTTGGGTTATTGATAGCTATCACCTTCAATATCTTTAAACCCAAGCACTCGTAGCACCTTGTCATTCTGACATAGGTCAGAACTGACGAAAGTTGTACTGTCACCTTGACGAATGTCAAGGCATGTCCTGACGAAAGTTAGGAAACTCTTAAAAGACAACGGCAACATGTTAAAATTCAGCATTTCGGGGGATTTTTTTCATAACTTTAAGAAGAACAAAAAACCAACCGTTATGCCGAGTTATCAACTAAAAGTTAATGGAAAATCTGTTACCGTAACAGCAGATGCCGACACCCCGCTCTTATGGGTGTTACGTGACGAACTGGACATGGTAGGCACCAAATATGGCTGTGGAATTGGCCAATGCGGCGCCTGTACCGTGCATCTAGACGGAAGCGCTACCCGTAGCTGCCTCCTCCACATTTCGTCCATGGAAGGCAAATCGATCACCACCATCGAAGGCTTGTCTGAAGATGGAGACCATCCGCTACAACAAGCATGGAAAGAAGTCGATGTTCCGCAATGTGGATATTGCCAAGCCGGACAGATCATGACCGCATCAGCTTTCTTGAAAGACAATCCGAGTCCGTCTCAAGAAGAGATCCGAGAGGCAATGAATGGTAATATTTGTAGATGTGCTTCGTACAACCGTATCGAAAAGGCAGTAGCACTCGCTGCACAAAAGAACTCCTAACACTAGCTTCAAAACCGAATCATTATGGAATCTCAAAATAACCCATTCACTTTTAGTCGAAGAAACTTCATTCGTACCACGGCCCTGGCTGGTGGTGGTATGCTCATCGGCTTTAACCTTTTCACGGCGTGTAAAACAGAGGCCGCGCCTCCAGTAGACATTGCTGACTTAAATTTCAATGACTTTAACGCCTTTATAAAAATTGCCGACAACGGCATGGTCACTATCTTCTCTCCTAACCCAGAGATCGGACAAGGAGTCAAAACCTCTATGCCAATGATCATCGCCGAAGAACTCGATGTACCTTGGGATCATGTACATGTGGCACAAGGCGTCTTAGATAATGTAAACTACCAACGTCAGGTTGCTGGTGGTAGTCAATCCATTCGCTTTGGGTGGGATGCTCTGCGGCAAACTGGTGCAACAGCTCGACAGATGTTGGTGAATGCAGCCGCGGCCAAATGGGGTGTGGATGCAAGCACTTGTAAAGCGTCACAAGGAGAGATCACCAATGCCAATGGTGATAAGTTGGGCTACGGTGATGTGGTCAAAGAGGCCGCGGGATTAGAAGTCCCAGAAAACGTAAAACTAAAAGAACCTAAAGATTATAAGATTATCGGTAACGATGCCATCAACGTAGACCTTGAAAATATCGTAACAGGAAAACCATTGTTCGGACTTGATTACAAAGCCGAAGGTATGGTCTATGCATCGGTGATGAGACCACCTGCTTTTGGTAAAAAACTAGTCGGTTTCGATGACTCAGCTGCCAAAGCCGTAAATGGTGTCACTGATGTGATTCGCTTCGGCGATAAAATAGCAGTTTTGGGTAACAATACATGGGCCGCCATGAAAGGCAAAAAGGCCCTGAAGGCAGAATGGGCAGCTGATGGCACCTTAGAAAGCACGGCAGATCATGACCGCATTCTAACAGGTATTTTGGATAGTAACAAATTTGACGTACGTCGTGAAGATGGAAACGTCAAAAAGGCCTTCGCCAATGCTGATAAAGTAATTGAGCGTACCTATGATTCGCCATTCCTTCCGCATAACTGTATGGAACCGATGAATTTCTACGCTGACGTAAAGCCAGACAAGATCCACTTGGTTGGACCTATCCAAACCCCTGCCGGAACGGCTAATCGTGTAGCACAGCTATTGGAACGTAAGCCAGAAGAAATTCACCTCGAAATGACCCGAATGGGCGGTGGATTTGGTCGTAGGCTTTATGGAGATTTTGTGATGGAAGCTGCTGAGATTTCGAATCTCGCCAAAAAACCAGTAAAAGTTGTTTTCTCTCGTGAAGATGACATGGCAGCGGGAATCTATCGACCTGCGATCAAATATCGTATTGCAGCATCGATAAAAGATGGAAAACTCACAGGATACCATCTCAAAGAAGCTGCCATCAACCGAAACATGTATGGCTTGATCCCGAATTTCTTCCCTGCTGGTTGTATTGAAAATTATAAAGTAGAGACCGCTAATCACCAAACGCCCATTACGGTTGGTGCATGGCGTGCTCCATATACCAACTTCTTGGCCTTTGCTGAGCAAAGCTTTTTTGACGAGCTAGCGCAAGAATTAGGACAAGATGCCGTGCAGATGCGAATCGATCTTTTGCAAAACGTAAAAGGCACGACCGATGAGCGTATCGAATACTCTGGCGAGCGTATGGAAAATACGATCAAACTCGCCGCTGAAAAAGGCAATTGGGGCAAAGCTCCAGAAGGCGTTTATCAAGGATTCGCTGCCTACTACAGTCACAACACTCACGTGGCCGAAGTAGCTGATATTGAACTCAAAGACGGATATCCTGTCATCAAGAAGATCACCGTGGCCGTCGATTGCGGAATCGTCATCAATCCGACGGGTGCCAAGAATCAAATTGAAGGTGGCGTCTTAGATGGAATCGGACATGCGATGTATGGTGACTTCAGTTTTGCAGATGGTACACCACAGGCCACTAACTTTGATCGTTACCGTTTGATCCGTATGAACGAAACACCACAGGTCGAAACCCACTTCGTTAAAAACGAATTGTCGCCAACGGGGCTTGGTGAACCTGGGCTTCCGCCAGCAGGTGGAGCAGTTGCCAATGCTATCAAAGCGGCAACCGGACGACGTTTGTACAAGCAACCGTTTGACAAAGAGTTGGGTCAGGAGTCCAAAGAATTGATCGGATAAAATTAATCGTCGCGCTTTTTCAATAAGTGTGCATAGGCTTCGGGCGTATCGATATCTTCCAATGAGATCGTAGGCTCAAGGCTGATAATATTCTGAGAGGTGTCATTCAATAGTGATTTGGCACCTCTTTCTCCTTTTAAGGCCTTCAGCTTTGAAAATAGTGTTGCCGGAAATAATGCAGGCACTCCGTTTCCTTTTTTATAACGTGAAGCGATGATTTGACTCGGGTCGGACTTAAACGTTTCAATCATGTTGTTGATATAGCCTGTATCCACAAACGGTTGGTCGGCAAGCAAAATCAGGATTCCTTCCGTCGTGTTGGTTGTTTCAACAATATGAGAAACGCCTCGGGCGATACTGCTGCCAAGACCATCTTTCCAGTCTTCATTGATGATTGTCTCGACATTCATAGCTTCGATTGAATCCGCTATCTTTTCCGCGTAAGCGCCCAAAACACAATACACCTTCTGGGTTTTGGAAGTCAAAGCATTGTTCAAAACAGTTTCTAACAGGGTTTCATCACCAAACGGAAGCAACTGTTTAGCGACCCCCATTCGAGAAGCGCTTCCAGCGGCCAAAACTAAAACAGCGATGCTCATCGCACTGAGGATTTCTTTTGAGTGAGCGTTTTTAAAGACTGTGGATTTCGTTTTCGAGTCACCGCTAGTATTTCTGACAGGATCGAAAGTGCAATTTCTTCTGGGGTGATGGCTCCGATATTGAGTCCGGCAGGGCTATGGATCGCATCGAGAAATTCAAAAGGTACATCGGGCGCATAATCGACCAGATCGTTTTGCAATTGTTCTCGCCGTTTTACACTACCCAAGATTCCGACATACTCTAAGCTGTGTTTCTGAAGTTTCACCAAGTATTGAAGGTCTAACGCAAAGTTATGGTTCATTAGTACTACAGAGGTTTCTGCATCAATATGCGATAAATCAATGGTCTCTGGAGTCGCAGCCACTACTGATTTTGAGCCTGGAAAATCAGCCAGCGCTTTTGGATCTTTGATAGAAGTCACCACATCTACTTCCCAACCGAGCATTGCGGCCATCTTGCATAATTTCACTGCGTCGTGTTCGCCACCGATGATCAACAATCTAAAGCAAGGAACCATTTCTTGCGTAAAAACAGTATGTTCTTTTCCTTTTTTTAAGTCGAAATGTTTCGAGAACGTAAAATGCTGTTCATTTTTAAATCGAATCACAGATCCAAAGTCACCAACCTGCTCGTCTTTCCTTTCAAAATAGCAATTTACCGAAAAGGCACATCGCTGATCAAGGGTCTCAGAAAACGCCTGAAGAAACGCATCTGAAACAACAAAAAGTTCGAGCAAAATGTATAAGGTTCCCTCGCAGCCTAGACGATATCGACCATCATAGGTCATGATTTTGGCCTGTCCCGTTTCAAATACCGATTGCGAACGTCTCCAAACTTCCTTTTCAACGCAACCACCGCTCACCGCGCCTGTCATCTCACCGTTTTCAGAAAGTAACATGCGTACGCCAGGTTTGCGATACGAAGAACCATCAAGGTGTACCACAGTGGCCAACACACTTTTGATTCCGTTGTGTTGATTTTGAACAGCTTGTTGAACGATGTATTTGAGTTCGTGGGTCATATGCTCGAATTCACTGTAATTTAGGCAAAGTTTAGGACACCTTGCTAAATTTTAACGAAATACTAGGATTCTGAGAGTTTGAGTGGCAAGGACGTAAGTCGCTCTGAGGTTAGACGTCTTACTGCATTGCCCACGGCCGCTGCAATCGGCCCAAGTGGTGGCTCTCCTACGGGTCCGGGCTTGTCGATTCCTTGTAGCAGTATAACATCGATCTCACGCGGACTATGTCTCATCAAAGCCATATCATATGGTCCGTAGATAATCGGTTGTAATTCTCCGTCTTTCACGTACATTCGTTCATGCATTGATGCACTGATGCCCATGATGATCGCTCCTTCACACTGTGCTTTCACCTGATCCGGATTTACCGAAATTCCCGGATCCATAGCACAGGTTACTTTGTGCACTTTTATGTTTCCTTTTTCGATAGATACTTCGGCCACATGAGCGCAAGGTGTTCCCGCATCAACTGAAGCTGCAAACCCCATGGCACGTTTTCCCTTGGTCGCTTCTGTGTATTTTGCTCTTTTTGCCGCTTCTTGGATGACGGCTTTCAATCTCTTTCCTGCAACGTCATCACCAATATGTGCTAATCGAAAATCCACAGCATTTTTTTCAGCCTTAATTGCCATTTCGTCTATAAAGCTCTCGATAGCAAAGGTATTGGCCAATAATCCCAAACTTCGCCACCAACTTGTTGCGAACGGTAAATCGACATGCCAATAGACTGCACGATAATTGGGAATCTTTGTGTATTGAATGAACCCTCCTCTAATGGCCCCTATATCGGCTCCAATAATTGTTGGAAGCACATTTGGGATTAGTGCCGAATTGTTTCCGACATCACCGCTCACAAAATGGTGCTCGAGGTGTACTAGCATTCCTTCATCATTCAATTGCCCTTTTACTTGATGATGTGTTGGAGGACGAAACATATCGTGTTGAAATTCTTCCTTTCGGGTGAAATAGTATTTAACCGGTTTACCGACAGCTTTTGACATCACAGCGGCTTGCACGGCATGAGGTGTGTGTAACCTTCGTCCGAATCCACCGCCAAGGTAGGTGGGAATCACATTTACGTTTTCTTCATCCAATTCAAGACGTTCGGCCACTTCTTTTCTGGTAATCCCGATGACCTGTGTAGATATAATAATCTTGGCTTTGTCACCTTCAACAGAAGCCAGAACACCATTTGGTTCCATTTGAGCATGAGCTCCAATCGGGCTTCTAAACTCAAGGGTTTCGGCGGTATTTCCTTCTAAAGCATCTCCTTCCTTTTGAATGATCTGCACATTGCCGTTGCCGATGGTCATCATGGCTTCGATATCTTCGGTCTGCCAATCACCCTCTACTTTCCATTCGACCTCAATGGCTTTCTTTGCATTTTCGGCTTCCATTCGTGACTTGGCGACAACTCCGACAAAGTCTTGCTCCTTTATCACTTTCACCACCCCTGGCATTTTTTCTGCTTCGGTGGTATCAGCACTTACAAAGGTGGCTCCTATCTTTGTTGGACGCACCACAGCACCATGTAACATGTCGGGCATTTCGGCATCCATTCCAAAAATCGGTGCTCCAAATACTTTATCTTTCAGATCGATCCTAGCAACTGGCTTTCCGATATATTTGTACTCCTCTATTTTCTTTAATGTTGGTGTTTCGGGTACTTCCCATTCTGTCACTCCCGCAACAACTTCGGCGTAAGAGATAGATTTTTGACCATGAGTAATCATTCCCTTGGACAATGAAAGGTCATTTACTGCAGCTCCCAACTTCTTTGCTGCTTCGATTTTTATCATCTCGCGCATGGTTGCTGCCAATTCTCTTAACGGTTGCCACAATCCAGCTACCGAAGTGCTTCCGCCTGTACTCATGGCATCAATGTTTCCGGTGGCTGTTGCTGCATGCACGACCTTTATTTGATCAAGATCAACTTCTAGTTCGTCTGCCGCCATTTGGGCAAGACCTGTAAAAGTCCCTTGTCCCATTTCTACTTTAGGCGAATGCAGGATCACTTCGTTTTCCTTCGTCACTTCAAACCATATCATGGGAGAACTAGTATCACCCATGTACGACAAATCCATCGAATTCATCATACCGAGCATCGAACGGCGAATCGGGTTTCGAAAGAGATACGTTCCTACAGCCAGTACGCCGATAGTTCCCAACCCTCCTCGAACCAAAAATTTACGACGCGAGATTTTCTTTGTTGTTTCTTTCCCCATAATTAAGAATTTAAAGAGTTCTCCATGTTACGCTGAATTTCGGCAGCTTTATGAATCGCTTTTCGCATACGATAATAGGTTCCGCATCGACACACATTGATAATGTTTTGATCGATGTCATCATCTGTTGGATTTGGATTTTCATTGAGTAAAGCTACCGTGGCCATCATAAATCCAGGCTGACAGTATCCGCATTGAGGAACAATTTCTTCGATCCAAGCCTCCTGTACCGGATGTGGCTTCTCTTCTGTACCTAGGCCTTCTATAGTGGTGACTTCTTTTCCTTTGGCAAACTTGACTGCATACGAACATGACCGAATGGCCTGGCCATCAACAAGTATTGTGCAGGCTCCGCAAGCTGCTTTTCCGCAACCGAATTTTGTTCCTTTGAGATCCAATATATCTCGAATCACCCATAACAGGGGTGTATTTTCGTCGGTGACCTCTACGGTCTTTTGACTTCCATTTATCGTGAATGCTATTTTCATCGAATACGCTTTGATTAGATTATTGACTATTTCTCGGGAATGACAGCTCCGTTTTCGAACCACTCCTTAACAGCAGCGATGTATTCATCCTTTGGAACTGGTGGTTTTTCTCTAGGGATTCCATCTGCATTGACTCCAGGTTCCCATGCCCACAACACCAAGGCGTGTTCTGTAAGATGGTGCATCACTTCTTCGTGAGTTCGGCCTCCATTTCGTTCGGGATCCAGCATGGACCGGGCAATTTCAGCGCGACTCAACCCTTCCCATTTCATGCTTTCTGGAGCCAGAGACCATTCAGGAGCTCCCGGTACGCCAGAATAATTGTTATTCTCAGTCTGATGGCACGTTGTGCACTTTGAGGCCTCATAGCCCATATTGTCTTTTCCACGAGTCATTCCGAAGTAATGAGGGTGGCTGTCCTCTCCTTGTTTGGGGATGTTGTCATTGGGATGACAGTTTACACATCGTTTGTGCGTTAATACGGCCATCATTTTATCATAGGGTTGATCTGAAATTTCGGAAGAATCATCGGTGATCGGAATATAACCAGAGACTACCCTATCGAAATTGGAAGCAATCATCACTCCGGTAATCAGAAAGGCGACAGCCCCCAAATAAGCGAATACAGTTTTCATGAAATGCGGTTTGGTTGATTGTTGAGTCTTGATAACAGTAGGGTTAATACTCCCGTTATCCATAAACCCCCATATTGGGTTTATCTCAAAGTTACCAAATAAATCACAGCCATTAGTTGTCTGTAAATGTCAAAATGACAATAGTTTAGCAGACATTTTTGTAAAATTGAGAAGGAGTAATTCGAAATTGCTTTTTAAAGGATCTGCTAAAATGTGACAAGTCTTCGAACCCAGATTCTAAATAGACTTCAGACGGTCTTCTCTTTTCTTTTTTCATGAGGTCTCGTGCATGGTACAATCTTTTCTTCATGATCCATCGATGCGGTGTCTCATGAAAAATCAATTTGAAATCTCTATTAAAGGTTGAAAGGCTTCGTCCTGATTGATTGGCCAATTCTTTCAGTGGAATATTGTACAAAAAGTTGTGTGTCATCAACTTCTCTAAATCTGCTTTTTCGAAAAGAGAAAAGTTTATGAAGCTACTCAGCAAATTGGAATCAGCCTCGGCCAATGCCTTTAGAGCTTCCAATGTCTTTGACTCTACCAAATTGACATCGAGGTCAGCCCCTTCATCCATATAGGTTATGATTGGCTTTATGAGCTCCTTCAAGCGTTGGGTTGTAGGAACTGAGATAAAAGGATCTGAGGGTACAGTGCCATTCTTCTCCAAAGGAATTTTTTCAATGACACGATGAATGAATTCATTTGCCAAAACGAAGCCATATACTTTTGCTTGACCTTCGGCCTTAGTCCAAGTCTTTTGCAAACGAGCTTCTGTATATTTTCTGATAATCGCAAAAGAACCTCTGGGCACTACATATTCCTTTTCACCAACGAATACGTGCATCTGTCCAATCTGCGTGAACATTAAAACAGTGCTCGCGTAATACGCGTCAGTAATTGCATTTGATCTAGTTTCACAAGAGGCCGCCACTTGAATTTGCCCGCAATTAATAAACTTGATGTAGTGGTTTTCCATAAATCAAAAATAGCAATATCAAAAAGGTTCTACTTGTCTGATATTGTCAAATTTTAGATTCAATCGTAAGAAATGACATCCAGCCTTTTATTGTCAGTAAGGAGCCGTAAGTCGAAAACCTGTTATTTCTACGGAAATTCCACAGGAAAAATTGAATACAATTTATTTTCTTGCGATCAGAAATCGTCATTAGCAACACGATTTGGTTTCTATTAGGACTTCTTTTTCAACAGCTCTTGCCTCTTGAAGATGGGATTAATTTCTAACGCGCAATAAAACTTCAAGAACCCGTACTAACCTTATCATTGCTTTTATAGTCGATAGTCTTTAGTCGCTGGACGATAATGTCATTCCTGCGAAGGCTTGTCATTCCTGCGAAGGCAGGAATCTGTTTCTGTTGTTTCTGATTTGTTCTGCCACCAATTCACAGATGTTTTCTCGACTATTATCTATTATTTATTCTCTATAACTCATAGACTCACTTACCAGCTTTTCACTTTTCCTTACTTCACTTTTCACTTTCTAGCTTCCAACATCCAGCTTCATCTTCATAAACCGACATTCTGAAGGAGCGAAGGTTTACTTCCAACTCTTGCATTTCTACATTTTGCATTTTGCATTATTTCATTAAAGCATTGAATCATTAATTCATCGTCACCTCAGTAATCTCATTCCTACAGAAAAATTTCCCTTCCCGATTTTAAACCATTTGTGCGGTTTTTCATCCAGTTATACATTTTAGCTTTCCACTTATTTCACAATACGCCCACTTATACATTTCCATAAGCAAAGGGGTCTGAGTTTCAATACTTTCACCGCAAATATTACATATAACCTAAATAATTACTATAAAATTTCGCTTATGAAAGCACTTAAACTCTTTTTATTTATGCTGGTCATTTTATGCACTTCAGGTGCGATGGCACAGGTTAGTATTGGGAGTCCAGCCCCAGATGAATCTTCGCAGTTGGACGTTGTTGCTACCGATAAGGGATTATTGATTCCTAGGGTTGCATTACAAAGCACTACAGACGCAACAACTATTACTAATGGTAATGTCAATAGTCTACTTGTCTATGCAACCGACACAGTCAATGACATCACGTCAGGCTTTTATTATTGGCAAGATGATGCATGGAAACGATTGAAAGCTGTCGGGCCAAATGATCTGAACATTACATCCGGTGAAGGAGAACCCGATGCCAACACTCCTGAAGATCCAAATGCAGGTGACATTTATGTAGATGAAAGTACAGGAGACCTATATGTGTATGATGGTACAGATTGGACCACTTCTACAAATGGAGCTTCTGCTTACGAAATCTGGTTAGCTGCTGGTAACACTGGAACTGAAGGCGACTTTCTCGCAAGTTTGTTAGGTGAGCAAGGAGCTGTGGGTCCAATGGGGCCTCAAGGTGTTCAAGGACCAGCCGGACCTGCGGGTCAGGACGGTGCTGATGGTACTTCAGTTGAAATTCTAGGAAGTCTAGATTCGACAGCTGACCTCCCTGCTGATGGAAACAATGGAGATGGATACTTAATAGATGGTGACCTTCATGTATGGGATGGAACTCAATATATAAATGTAGGAAACATTCAAGGACCGGAAGGACCACAGGGGTTACAAGGAGTTCAAGGACCAACAGGACCGCAAGGAGCACAAGGGATTGCAGGACCCGCTGGACCCGCAGGTGAAAACGGTGCCGATGGTACTTCCGTTGAAATTCTAGGAAGTCTAGATTCGACAGCTGACTTACCTGCTGATGGAAATGAAGGAGATGGTTACCTCATTGATGGTGATCTACACGTTTGGGATGGCACACAATATGTAAATGTAGGAAACATCCAAGGACCAGAAGGACCGCAGGGCCCTATAGGTTTACAGGGACCAATTGGAGCCGAAGGACCTCAAGGAATTCCTGGGCCACAAGGAATCCAGGGGAATGGTATTGCTGATGTTATAGATAATATGGACGGGACCTTTACATTGGATTTAGATGATGGTACATCAAGCACCATTACGATGCCAGAAGATGCAGATACAGACCCCACCAATGAAATACAGGATGACACCGAAGTAGGTCTTGCCACTCCAACTGACCTTGATGGCGATGGTAATGTGGAGACCAATGTCTCTGAGGCATTGGATGCCTTAGCCAATAATAATGCTGCTGATTTGGACATAGACCCAACAAATGAGATACAGGATGCGGCAGAAGTGAACCTTCCAACGCCTACCGATATTGACGGTGACGGGACAACCGAGAACACTGTTGAAGACGCTATCAACACGTTGGTAGCACAGAACGCTTTAGATGAAGATCAGGATCCAACCAACGAGATACAGGATGACACAGAGGTAGGTCTTGCCACTCCGACAGACTTGGATGGAGATGGAAATGTTGAGACCAACGTCTCTGAGGCATTGAACGCCTTAGCTGCCTCCAATGCAGCAGATGGAGACACCGATCCAACCAATGAGCTACAGGATGCGGCGGGAGTTGACCTTCCAACACCTACAGATATAGACGGTGATGGCACAGTGGAAAACACCGTGGAAGACGCCATTAGTACTTTGGCGGCTCAGAACGCCGCGGACCTAGATATTGATCCCACTAATGAGATCCAGGACGATACACAAGTAGGGCTTGCCACACCAACGGATCTTGACGGCGACGGAAATGTAGAGACGAATGTTTCTCAAGCGCTGGACGCTTTGAACAATGCTTTGACAACTTCCAATGCGACTGATTTGGACACAGACCCGACGAACGAGATACAGGATGCTGCGGGAGTTGACCTTCCAACACCTACAGATATAGACGGTGATGGCACAGTGGAAAACACCGTGGAAGATGCGATCAACACATTGACAGCTCTCAACGCAGCCGACAATGATGCTGACCCAACCAATGAGATTCAGGACGATACGCAGGTTGGGCTAGCCACACCAACCGATCTGGATGGAGATGGAAACGTTGAGACCAACGTATCACAGGCTTTGGAAGCATTGAACAATTCCTTGACAACTTCTAATACCGCAGACCTAGATATGGATCCTACCAATGAGCTACAGGATGCGGCAGGCGTTGCCTTTGATGATGCCGTTGCAGGAACAGGAGCAACAAATGTACAGGGAGCATTGGAAGCTTTGGACGCTGCCATTGAAGGTGTAAGTGCAGGTAGCACGGATGACCAGACCATCACAACGGACAATACCGCCGGAAATCTCTCCATCGAGGGAGGGAACACCATAACTCTTAATGTAGACGATGCCGATGCAGACCCAACCAATGAGATTCAGGATGATACGCAGGTGGGACTTGCTACTCCAACGGATCTTGATGGGGACGGAAATGTAGAGACGAATGTTTCTCAAGCGCTGGACGCTTTGAACAATGCTTTGACAACTTCCAATGCAGCAGATCTTGACATGGATCCCACAAACGAGATACAGGATGCTGCTGGAGTGGCCTTTGACGATGCCGTTGCAGGAACAGGAGCTACTGACGTTCAGGGAGCCCTGGAAGCTTTGGACGCTGCTATCGAAGGTGTGAGCGCCGGAAGTACGGATGACCAGACCATCGCAACTGACAATACCGCAGGGAACCTTTCCATCGAGGGAGGAAACACAATCACACTCAACATAGACGATGCCGATGCTGACCCTACCAACGAAATACAGGATGATACCCAGGTGGGACTTGCTACTCCAACGGACCTTGATGGGGACGGTAATGTAGAGACCAATGTCTCCGAAGCACTTGATGCCTTGGCGGTTCTCAACGCAGCAGATCTTGATACCGATCCTACCAATGAGCTACAGGACGCTTCGGGAGTTGGCCTTCCTACTCCTACGGACATCGATGGTGATGGCACAGTGGAGAACACCGTGGAAGATGCGATCAATACATTGACTGCTCTCAACGCAGCTGACAATGACGCAGATCCAACCAACGAGATCCAGAATGATACACAAGTGGATCTTGCCACGCCAACCGACCTTGATGGAGACGGTACCGTGGAGACGAATGTTTCTCAAGCGCTGGACGCTTTGAACAATGCTTTGACCACTTCCAATACGGCTGATTTGGACATGGATCCCACAAACGAGATACAGGACGCAGCGGGTGTAAACTTGCCGACTCCTACAGATATAGATGGTGATGGTACAGTAGAAAATACCGTGGAAGACGCCATCAATACTTTGGCGGCTCAGAATGCTGCCGACCTAGACATTGATCCTACAAATGAGATTCAGGATGCTGCGGGAGTGGCCTTTGATGATACTGTCGCAGGAACGGGAGCCACCAATGTGCAGGGTGCACTGGAAGCGCTAGACGCGGCTATCGACGCCTCGAATGCAGCAGACCTTGACACAGACCCGACGAACGAGATACAGGATGCAGCAGGTGTAAACTTGCCGACTCCTACCGATATAGATGGCGATGGTACAGTGGAAAATACCGTGGAAGACGCCATCAATACTTTGGCGGCTCAGAATGCCGCAGACCTAGACATTGATCCCACTAATGAGATTCAGGATGCTGCTGGAGTGGCCTTCGATGATACTGTCGCAGGAACAGGAGCCACCAACGTACAGGGCGCTTTGGAAGCACTTGATGCTACCATCGAAAGTGTGAGCGCTGGAAGCTCGGACGACCAGACCATCACCACCGATGGGACTGCAGGACAACTTTCTATCGAGGCTGGAAACGCGATCACTTTAAACGTAGATGACGCCGATGCAGATCCTACAAATGAACTACAGGACGCAGCGGGTGTAAACTTGCCGACTCCTACGGATATCGACGGTAACGGTACAAATGAGACCACTGTTGAAGAGGCAATTACAGCGCTTAGTACCGCTATCACTGCTTCGAATGCAGCTGATCTAGATATAGATCCAACGAATGAAATACAAGATGCAGCAGGTGTTGCCTTTGACGATGCCACAGCACAAACTGGATTCAATGATGTACAGGGAGCGTTGGATGCAATCGTTGCCACGATGAACTTTATGACCACGCAGATTCTTGCGGATCAGGATCAAAATCCAACAAACGAAATCCAAGACGCGGCAGGTGTGGACCTTACTGCTCCCACTGATATAAATGGTGACGGAACAATGGAGAACACCGTGGAAGATGTCCTTAATGTATTGGCAGCACAGAATGCAGCGGACTTGGATATTGACCCTACAAACGAGCTCCAGGAGGGAACCATGGTAAATCTTACTACACCTGTCGATATCAATGCGGATGGTACACAGGAAACAACTGTCGAGGACGCTATTACAGCCTTGGCTGCGCAAAATGCGCTAGATCTTGACATCGACCCGACAAACGAACTGCAGAACTCAGCTGAGGTGAACCTTCTCACGCCTACTGATTTTAATGGTGACGGAACTCCTGAGAATACGGTTGACGAGGCAATCGCAATATTGGCAGCCGAAAACGCTCCTTTAGCGTTAACCACAGATGGCACTGCCACAGGTGTTACCCAATCGGGAACCAATGACCATACAGCAGATATCACTTTATTGAGCACAGACGCCAATCAAACACTGACAACAGGTACAGATGGAGGTGTGCTTTTGGATAATACTGCGACCGTTGCTACTAAAACAGTATATAGTGCAGAATATGCTGGTGCTGCTCTACAAGCTGATGGTACAGATAACACCATCAACATCACCAGTGGAAATGGTGGCACACCGAACTTCATGAATTACTATGAAGCACACAATGCAGCTACCGACGGGGGTAACAATGATTTTGATATTGTCTTACGCTTTACCTTACCTGATGACTTTGACAGTTGGGCAGCCACCGGATCTGCAATCACCATAGACTTTGAGGGAACTACAGATGCTTCATTTGAGGCAGATATCTACAGAGAAGGAACCGCAACCGCTTTACAAGACAATACCGCTATTTCTGGAACCGGTTTGGGTGCATTTGCTGAGAACCAATTGGCTGCAGCCGCCGCTCTAAGTACTTTGGTAGCTGGGGATACCGGAATCATTGTGATCAAGTTATCAGTGACCGATGTTGCTACTCAAGCTTCAAGTATCATCCGAATTGGGGACATCACCTTGAATTACAACAGAACAAGATTCTAACATAACTAAGAGAGGAAAGACCCGCCCACTTTGCAATTCAACGAAGGCGGGTCTAGCTCTTGAGTTAGTTTAAACCATAACAATATGAATACCCCATATATCAACACGTTTCGACCCATTGTTGTGCTTGTCTTTTTTGTAATAGTTTCAGCAAGTAAAATAAGCGCTCAAATCACTATTGAATGTAATAGCGCATACACTCTTGATGAACTTACTGCGATTCACACAATGCCGCTTTCAGGCGGTAACTATCGAGGGGTTTCGTTCAATCCTGATGGAACCCGCATGTACATTGCAACCGGTGATACAAGTTCAAGTGTAGAAACCTATGAACTATCAACCCCATGGGATTTAAGCACGGTTTCGGCAACTCCCATTGCGGTTTACGACCAACCAGCCCTCACTGATCAACCTACAAAAGTGCTCTTTAACTCTGACGGCTCAAAGATGTTCGTCTCGCGGCGTGGCAGTACAAATACTACCAATCCTTTAGGCACCGATATTTGGGTTTATGATCTAGCGCCAGGAAACGAATTTTTACCTTCTAATGGTAGTGTTACAGCGCAGCCATCTCAAAACTTAATTGTGAGTGGCCCCGTAATGAACGTTCGAAATTTTGCTTTTAACAATGATGGTACGCGCTTGTTTGTATCCGATGTATTAAGAAATATGCGGCAATATGATCTTAGTACTCCATTTGATCTAAGTACAATTTCAAATCAGGTAGATTACAAAGCAGAAACATCAGTTAATGATGATGAGCAAATGGCCGATTTTGTTTTTAACGATGACGGGACTGCCTTATATGTTTCAACATTACCCATTGGCACAGTCCAAAATACAATCTTTGAATATACATTATCAACTCCTTTTAGTTTAAGTCCGGCACCTGTTCAAAACGAAGATCAATACACTGAGACTCTTGTGGGAACGAGCATCCGATCAATGGCCTGGTCTAATGGCGGAGGCGGACTCTTCTTGGCAGATACAGGAAATGATACCATTACACAGTATGGTGCAAGTACCAATGACTATGTTGAAGATAGTTCTTCTAATGACGGTACCGTATCCTCCAATGCAAATCGCTTCTTTGTTATCGGAGATACATTTCTGGATGCCAATAACGATGATATATTAGACGGAGGATTTACCGTTACAAACCTTCCCCAAGGGTTAACGGCTAGTTTCGTCTTGACGTTAGATGATACGGTTGCTGAGCTTATCCTAACAGGTTTGGCTACCGAGCACAACGACACGGATAGTGTACAAATAAATGTGGAGTTTGATTCTGGAGCAATTACCTCTGGAGGTACCCTCACTAATAACTGTACTGGAAGTATTGGTATCACATTCTTGCCTCAAACAGGGCCTCAGGATGATTATGATGGGGATGGTATCCTAAACGTGGACGATCTGGACGATGATAATGATGGGATTCCAGACATAGTGGAGTGCCCGCTTCCAAGCGGTATGGTAACCCCGCAAATTGCTAATGAACAACATCGTTTTGGAAGCAATAGTGCTATGAACTTGCTTACTGGACAAGAACCAGAATTTGGAGGGAATGTTGATTTTGATGATGTGCTTAACACCCCGCAAACTACAATTAATGCGGGTATAAGATACTTTGGCGCCACGAATAGGTCGACCACATTCTTTAACTTTTTTACTTTCCCTAACGGATCTGTAATTAGAGGGATTGCCTTGTGGAATCCTGAGTATAGTCCTATGGGAGCGCCAACTCACTCAGATGAAGGGATTAGAGAGTTTACTATCACCGTAGACCATGATGGAGGCCAAACGACCGTTGGACCTTATATTGCCGAAGCTGACCCTACTGTCCAATTCTTTGATTTTGGCCAAACATTTTCAGGAATTACCAGAGTAAGAATGACGGTGCTAAACGGCTGGGAAGACATTGGAAATACGGGCAATCTAACTGTCACCCCAACCCCAACGCCTACTGTACCCGATTACAATATGACGCTATTTGAAGTACGCTTTTTTGACACGATTGTACCTACGGATATCGATGGAGATGGTATTGCCAATCACTTTGACCTTGACAGTGATGGAGATGGATGCCCAGATGCTTTGGAAGGAGATGGAGCTTTCACGCCTTCTGATCTTATTTATACGGACCTTCCTGGTGGAAACACAGGTACAGGGTACACTGGGACTTCAACGGATGCCATACATCATAACTTCGGAAACAACGTGCACACTTCTGGGCCCAACATTGGTCTGCCGATTGCCGTTGGCACCCAAGGACTTGGAAACAGTCAAGACGGCGCTCTCCAGGATGCCGAATGTGCAACCTATAGTCCTAATCCATTTGTAGCCAAGCAGTACATGCGCCATGGTAAATACTTCATCAACGGAGTACGTCAATCCATGGAATTTGGACGCGGTAATTAATAAAAGAAACAATGAAGAAAATACGAATTATACTAAAATGTTTGCTCATTACTTTCATCCTTTTGGCTGTTACGCAGAAAGGATGGGGTCAAACGGATCCGCTGGATGATTACGATGGCGATGGTATTGCAAACATAGATGATCTAGACGATGATAATGACGGTATTACAGATATTGATGAAGAGGGCCAGGCATTTATAGACTTTAGCAGTATCGTCAGTAGTGCTACAGGAGACACTTACAGCTATACACGACCTAGTGATGGCTTGGTCATTACAGGGGACTTAAACATTGACGCTTTCGGAAATATAATGGGAGGCACAAACAGAGGAGAATTACTGTTAGGAGGTGGTGATGGTGTTGATATCAATACGGGAAGCCTTTACACGTTGAATTTTTCATTCCCTGTAGTCATACAAATCACGGCCCAAAGAGCACTTCGTAATGTTGGCGGTGCATTTAATAATGGTGACATCATACGATTTACAACCGTGGGCGGTTTTACCTTGGAAGATCCCGACAACCAATTAGTTGTATTAAACGAAGTTGCAGGAAGTTCAGTAACGATCACCCCAGCTGGAAGTTTCAATTTTCGTTTTACACAGGGCAATTGGAGCATTACAACGAATGACCCTGTGACCTCTTTCACCTACCAAGGCACTGGAGATCCCAGAGTTGTTGCTAGGATCCATGCGTCGATGAATGTAGATATGGATGGAGATGGTATTCTTAACAGGTTTGATCTCGACAGCGATGGTGATGGATGCCCAGATGCATTAGAAGGAGCACGCCCATTTACAGTAGACGACCTTGTTTTGTCAAGTTTACCTGGGGGTAATACTGGGGCAGGATATACCGGAACCTCAACGGCCGAAATACAGCATAATTTCGGAAACGATGTGTCTACTTCTGGAGGTAATATCGGAATACCAATCGCCACCGGTTCTCAGGGACTTGGAAATAGCTTGGATGGGACACTACAGGACGCAGCATGTGCATTCTATAACCCATTTGAATTCAAACACTATATGCGTCATGGTAAATATTTCAGAGATGGCGTACGTCAACCCATGGAATTTGGACGCAACAATTAATACAAAAGACTATGAAAAAAATACGAATTACTATAAAACATCTGTTTGCAACTTGCATCGTTTTAGGTGTCGCCCAAATGGGGGCGGCTCAGACGGTCAACACAGGTGAAATGGCCATAATGCCCAATACGCAAATGGGTGTGGTTAACGATTTCGAAAATACCGCCAGTGGCAATATGTTCAATGATGGAGCATTGTTCATATATGCTAATTTTAATAATGACGGTGCGTTTGATTTCCTAAACCAAGGACTCACTACATTTCAAGGCAATGCTTTCCAAGCGATTACAGGAACCTCAGAAAGTTTCATGTTCGATGTTCTGTTTAGCAATGCGAGTGAAGCAGTGCCGTTTGGGCTGTATGGTCAACTAAACGTGAGCAATGAAGCCACGTTTGAAGAAGGTATTGTTGACAATGACAGCAACGGAGGTATTTTCACCTTTCAACCCAATGCTTTTCACTCTAACACTAGCGATATAAGTCATGTCAATGGGCAGGTAGTCAAGCTTGGGGACCAAGAATTTGAATTTCCTATTGGAGATGAAGGTTATTTTAGAGCAGCTGAGATCAGTGCACCGGTCGAAGTCGCAGCGACCTTTAACGGGCAGTATTTTCTATCGGATAGCAATATTCGATATGATCACAGCTCAAAACAAGGCGTTATCGAGCAAATCGACAATACTGAATATTGGGTAGTGAATCGCACAGATGGTGCTTCAAACATAGTACTAACACTAAGCTGGGACACTGACACCTCCCCTAGTTTCATCACTTCTGCCAATCCTAATGATATTCACATTGTTCGTTGGGACACAACACAAAATCTATGGGTAGACGAAGGCGGTATTCCAAACCCTTCCGAAGAAAAAGTAAGCACCATTCTTCCGCTAGAAAACTATGGAATCTTTACCCTTGCAGTTGTAAATTCTGAAGCACAATTTGACGGTGACCTGGTCATGTACAATGCGATTTCTCCTAACGGCAATGACATGAACGATTATTTCAAGATCGAAGGTATCGATCGCTTCCCGAATAACCGAGTGAGCATTTTCAATCGATGGGGTGTAGAAGTCTTTAACACCAGAGGGTATAATGAAAGTGATAATGTATTTAGAGGCTTCTCTGATGGACGTATTACCATGCAACGTGGTGAGCGTCTTCCAACAGGAACCTACTACTACATTTTAGAATATGAATATGAAGGACGTACCATAGAGAAATCTGGGTACCTGTACATCAATTCCAATTAAATGCAAATCAACATGAACTATAGAAAGCAAATTACACGAATCATTGCTTGTCTTACGCTTGGTTTTACCTTTTCGGTTGCCGCCCAACAAGACGTGCAATACACACAATATATGTACAATACGCAAACTGTAAATCCCGCCTATGTGGGAAGCCGGGGAACGTTGAATATTAACGGAATTTACCGCAGTCAATGGGTAGGACTCGATGGAGCACCCAAAACGGCGCAAGTAGGAATACATACACCTATCGGAGAACGCGGAGTCGGCCTTGGAATCACATTTCGAAACGAAGAGATTGGTCCGGCAATAGAGAACAATCTTGCCATCGACTATTCGTATGCAATCGATGTATCGTATGAAGCCAAATTGAGTTTTGGGCTCAAAACGGGTTTTCAACTTTTGGACGTGGATTTTTCTCAACTGAACATTGAAAACCCTAATGAAGTGGCCTTTCAGAATAATATCGACAACCGATTTACACCCGTCATCGGGGCCGGTGTATATTTATATTCTGATCGATGGTATGTGGGGCTCTCTACACCTAATTTTTTAGATACCAATCACTACGACAATAGTCAAACTTCTACGGCCAGCGAACGAGCCCACTACTTTCTTACTGCGGGCTATGTATTTGACCTTAGTGACGATATACAATTCAAACCTGCCTTACTTGCGAGAGCGGTATCAGGAGCCCCGCTAGGGCTAGATATCTCTGCCAACTTTTGGTTCAATCAAAAACTAACGGTGGGTGCTGCCTATCGCTTGGATGCAGCCTTTAGTGGATTGGTAGGATTTCAGGCAAGCGATTCGATCATGATCGGGTATGCCTACGATGCTGATACTACCGACCTAGGGCAATACAATAATGGATCACACGAGGTATTCCTTCGGTTTGAAATATTTGGAAACAGACGAAACCTGATCTCCCCGAGATTCTTTTAAACGAAATGATAGGACATGAGAACACACTATATAAATTGTATTAGAAGAAACGGCCATCAAATAAGGTACATAGCACTTGCACTGCTACTGGTGGTTTCGACAATCAGCTTTGGTCAGGTTAAGACCAAAGTAGCCAAAATAGCCAGTGAAAAATACAGTACTTTAAATCTTGTGGACGCCTATGAATCTTATGAAAAGGCGTATGAAAAAGGAGACACTTCCTTTACCACTCTACAAAGATTGGGCGACATACAATATGCCAGAGGAAACTATAAAAAGGCGTTGAAATGGTATCAAAAACTTGTTGCTCAATACAAAATTGAAGATACCAAACTACTCCTACGTTATGCACAGGTACTTGCGTCTGACGGTCAACAGGAAAAGGCCAAAGAAGTGTATAATGCTTTTTTAGGTAGAAGTACTACTCGACCGGCCACTTTGGAAAACGCAGATGACTATGAAAACATCATCTTGCCTGAAGCTCCGCGGCGCTATCAAATGCGTTTGGCTCCACTCAACACTGAAGCATCTGAATACGGCGGAAGCATCATCGGTGACCAGCTCGTCTTTGCCTCTAACAAGGACACTTCTAACAACATTGACAAATGGTCTGGCACACCTTATTTTGACCTTTGGGAAGCCAAATATGAAGGGTATCATACAACGACTAAAAAGTTTGATGAAAATATCAATACAAAAGCACATGAATCAACTGCAGTATTTTCAGCCGATGGTAACACCATGTACTTCACTAGCAGTGACCGAAAATCAAGGCAAAATGCTCATTTACGCATTTATCGTTCCAAAAGAAAGAAAAACGGGCAATGGAGTGCTCCAGAAGATCTTTCAATCAACGGAGAAGATTTCTCTACAGCACATCCTTCCTTAAGCGCTGATGGAAAGACCTTGTACTTTACTTCTGACCGTCCTGGGGGATACGGAGCTACAGATATTTACAGGGTTGCCCTTTATGATGACGGAAGTATGGAATCAATAGAAAACCTTGGTCCTACCATCAATACGCTCGGAAGAGAATCGTTTCCCTTTAGTTATCAAAACAATGAGTTGTACTTCTCATCCGATGGCCATTTTGGACTTGGCGGATACGATGTGTACTATACCGATTTGAACCAAGGAACACCTGAACTTTTGAATCTAGGGATTCCAATCAACAGTACTTCAGATGACTTTGCCTTCTTTATTGATGCATCATCAAAAAAAGGGGGCGTAAGTTCTAATCGATCCGGAGGAAAGGGAAAGGATGATATTTATCTATTCGAAGAGGTTATTAGTCCGAAGGCAGGTATGGTCACACAAATAAGTGGCATACTACTAGATGTAGATACTAATGAACCCATCGGCAACGCGAAGATTACTGTAAAAGATGCTGACGGCAAGGTCGTTGACGAGGTGATTACGGGTGCTGATGGTAGCTATGTCTTGAAAGCAAACAAATATCAAGACCTCACCATTGCGGTAAGTCGATTGGGATATAAGGACCATACCGAGCGATTAGATCACGAAAAACCAGGACCAGAACTCTATATGAAGAACGTTCTTAAAATGAAGGACAATGCCAAAGAATTAGAGAAACTGACAAACGACGTACAGTCGGTCATCAAGGAAGACTTAGAATTACAACCCATTTATTTTGATTTAGGCAAATCGACCATTAGACCAGAATCATTTTCTACGCTTCGACATATCGTACAATTGTTAACCGAATTTGCTCATCTGAAGATTGACATCGGTGCTCATACTGATAGCCGAAGTAATGACGTCTTCAACTTAAAATTGTCTAGAGAACGTGCTGACAATGTCATTAGTTTCCTTGTAACTAACGGAATCGAAAAGAAGCGTATCAGTGGTACTGGATATGGTGAACACTTGTTGATCAATCGTTGCAGCAACGGAGTGGAATGTTCTGAGGACGAACATCAGTTGAATCGTAGAGTAGAGTTCAAAGTAAGTCAGTAACATTTTATAGCTATTATTATTTTTTGTCCCTTAACCTATGCGATTTTTAAACGAAAGTTTCAGATTACTGGTACCCTCATTGATTATTTCGACAAATGTATTAATATGCTATGGTCAATCGCCAGGTGGTGTTGGTGCTGAGAATGTTGTTTGGATCCGATCGGACCAAGGAATAACAGATAATACGGATAGTGCTCCAGTTTCGATTTGGGTAGACCAATCCGGGGCCAGAACGAGGGACTTTACCAATAACAATAACTTGGCTCCTCCTACATTTAGAAACAGTGCCGAGCACCTTATTAATTTTAACCCAGTAGTAGATTTTGATGGTCACAATGATGGTTTGAGTTTAGAGGATGACTACGTGTTTTCAAACGGCTCGGGAGCACAGAATGGAATGACCTGGTTTTCTATTGTTGAACCAGATGCCCAGCCATCTGGGGTAAATAAAAACACGCAATACATCTACGATTTTGGGCATCTATCTCAACATGGATATGGCATGTGTTATGGACATAATGGCAATAATATTGGTTTCAGAATGTACACCTCGACCCTATCTGGCGGAAGCTTTATTACTAGGATTTTCAATGTTGGGGTAGAACCAAAAATATTGACGCATGTCATTCAATTTGGCAGTAACAACGGAGGTAGACAAAGCATTCACTTAAACAGTACGAATACCCCCAATGCCACAAGTAACACTTCTTTGTTACGCCTCACGGCCAACAATATCAACGAGAATTTCAGAGCGTTAAACAATCACGGTCCGTTTACCGTGGGAAGACAATCAAAAAACAATAATTTAGCTAGCAATGAAGGTCGGCTTTTTGATGGTAGCATTGCTGAGATCATAGGGTTTCGTCGGGTATTGAGTAGTACAGAAGTAAGCAAAGTAGAAACGTACTTGGCCATCAAGTATGGCATTACCTTAGATCAAACTGTAACTACCGATTATGTGACCTCTGGTGATCAAGTTGTCTGGAGTCATCTGGCAACTGGTTTCAATAACGATATCGCTGGAATATTTAGGGATGATACTTCGTTACTAAATCAAAAAGTTTCCCAATCTATAAACGCCGATGCCATTGTGACCATTTCTTTGGATAACAACTTCAGTGAGGCTAATGACAGCCCGACGCGGACAAGCGAGTTTACAAGCGACCAAAGCGGATTGATCTGGGCAAATAACAATGGTGACGCAACCGATTTCAGTTTAACAGACACACCCATCGGAGTGGTTAGATGGGCTCGTGTATGGCATACGCAAGCCACTAACTTTAATGAACGTGTTACCATCCGATTCGAATCGCCTCATATTCAAAATGGAGTATTCTATCATTTGATCAGTGAAACGGACGGTGACGGTAATTTCGCCAATGACGGACGAAGAGAAAAAAGTGGCCCAGGAATCATAGCTCAGAACAATACAGTCACCTTTACCAATGTAAATCTGAACAACAAATTCTTTACACTAGCCGCTACAAATAGTAAGGCATATATGCGACATGGAAAATATTTTGACAATGGCATTAGGCGTCCGATGGAGTTTGGGCATCGAAACTAAGTTTAACGATTTTCATTTTGAAATTCCCTACAAATAGGGATAAAGGGCTTCGATAATTTCTAGTACCTTGAAGACTGAACCTGCCATTCTAAAAACAAGGTGTAGATGAAAGAAATAAATTTTCAAAGCTTAGAACAAGCTCTAGCTCATTGTTCTGACATTCAACAAAAGGGAAAAGAACCCTATTTCAGAGGACAAACTGGGCTTTGGTCAATGAAAACTACCCTGGCAAGAATCGTAGAAGATGAGTTGGACGATAAAGCAAAGCAAAAGATCACAAACTTTCGGCTGTTCTTAGAACAGACACCTGAGCTTTCTCATATAAAAGACAACACAAACGCTTTTTATGCCGTTGCACAACACTATGGTCTTCCTACCAATTACCTTGACTTTTCTACGGATCATGAAATTGCCTTTTTCTTTGCAACACATGCTAGTAAGGCATTAGAATCTGGTCACAAATGTTGTATTATTTACTTTGAAAAAGATGCGTTTTTGAAAAACACCAAAGCCCTACAAGAATCGGGATTCATAGAAACAGAACCTGATCTTTATCCTGAGCTTGTTTCAATCGATGTTTCTAATCTTTGGAGGCTCCAGGCACAAAAAGGTCATTTCATCTATTCGCCCTATATTAATTTTGAAGACTTTTACTCTTGCTTTACCAAGGTCATATTTCCTTATGAAAAGCCCTATGAAAAATACACCACAGACCAGATCTATCCTAAAGAAAAAAGCAGGCTAGAGATTCTGTTAGACCAGTATTTTTTTAACGAGGACAAAAGAAAAAGAATAAAGTGGGCCAAGCAATTCATGGAGGATACCAAAATGAAGCAATTTCATTTCAAGGTTGACAATCATGAGATTCCTCAGCACCCCACTTGGAAAGATCGAACAACGCATGTTATCGATGAACATTGGACAGACAGTCAAGTAAGGAGTGATATTTTTTTAGAGCTCGAAATTGAAGATTCCCAAGAGGCCATACGCGCCCAATTAGACAAAGTTCTTTCGAAAATCAAAAGGTCGAAAAACTACGCATGGACCATTTCCTCCAACTCTTTAACTAAAACCGATCGAATCTCTCAATGGGTCCAGATCTTTTGGGAAGGAACGCGAAATATGACCTATACCCACGACCAACTTCTCGATGGGCTCACATCTTTGATCTATTGGGCACAGCACCTAGATTCCCTCAAAGAGTTTTCTTCTATGAATTGGACTAAAACTTTAGGAGAAATCAGCGGACAAACTTATTATACAATGGAGGCTAGAACTCATAACAAATCCTACAAACGCTTGGCGAGTTCTCAAGATTCATTATTGCATTGTTTGCGTGACGACATTTTTGATCTTTTAAAGGAAGTTCGTAACGTGCCAGACATATTCTTAAAAAATAACAGACCTCGGCAACTCTTTGACCGTAAAAAATTTGAGGATGTTTTTATTCGTGAATACATACCGTTGCAAATTGTGATGAGTTACAATGATATGTACCTTTTTAACATTGACAATCTTGAAGCATTTGGGCTAGCATAGTTGAACAGCATTTTTACCCACAAATAGGGATACCATCGCCTTTGCTTGCTCGTTACTTTTGATTCAATGTAAAAAACAAACATCATGGAAATCAAAAATTTCGCCGAATTACGTAGCAAGGTGGCTGAGTCTGCTATTTTGCAAGAGCAGTTAAAAGCTGATCCTCAGAAGTTTCTAGAACAATTGGAAGACAAGCCACCGATAGCTCAAAAAGGAGTTTTCCTAACCATCGTTGCCATCGTTGGTATCGTATTGATCACCGCTATTGTCTTAGGAGGTATCATCATCTTTGAAAGCAAAGACATAAACACCGCCAAAGTACCTGAATTTTTAGTATCTATGGGGTCTACCGCGCTAGGCGCCCTCGTTGGACTATTGGCTCCTACTCCTAAAAGTTAGGGTTTACTCACCATCAACGTAGTCCTGCAAATAGGTATAGCGCTCGGTCAGCTTTCCGTTTTGGGTCATCAAGGCACGTTCTAGAATACCGTCTTTGTCGTTATTGTAGAATGCCGGAATCACATGTTCTGAGAACATGGTTCCGAATCCTATGCTGGCGTCTCTCGGAAGTTCGCAAGGAAGGTTGTCTACGGCCATCACGGCAATAGCCCCTTCAGCTTTGTAATCGACTTCTGATTCTGATTGTGGATCGTAACCATACACTGGGTCTGCAATGGTCGAAGGCTTGATGGTCGTTGCCACGGGTCCGTCAATATCGCAGCTTACGTCAGCTACTACTTTAATGTTGAAATCGGGAGATTTTACATCTTCTCTTGTGTACAAGAATGGAGCTCCGTCCCCGTAAAAGTGTCCAGCAATGTAGAAATCGGTCACCTTTGCAAAACGCATAAACGTTGAGTGATAGTCTTCGGCATTGGCATAGAAATCTCGTTTTCCAAGATCTTGTCCGTCCTTGCGAGTGTTGTAATCCATCACGTCGATGTTGCAGTACACGGGCTCGTCGAAGGTTTGGTGAAGATACTCTTCTACGGAAACTTCCCGAAGCTTCATGGCATCCAACATTTCTTTGGATCCCCCTCCTACTTTTCCTTTTCCGGTGAGCAGAATTTTTATGTTCGGAAGATGTATACGATTCAAAGCATCGATCAATGCGCGTTGATCTGGAAGATGCTCGGCCTTTGGCAAGTTGAAGAGGTCGAATTTGAGTCCGTAGGCGCGTACTCCGTTGTAGGCACCTACAATGCCTGCGTAGCGACCGAAGGCAACTAAACGTCGACCTTTGGGATTGGTGATTACCTCGTGGTCATACAATTCGATGTTTTTCTCTAGTATCGCCAGCAACAGTTTACGATTGTATGGTTGCTTCTTTATCGTATGTGAAAAGAAGAAATATTTTTTATTCGGAATCAGTGCCTCGATCGGCACTTCTTTTACCCCTAACATCACATCACAGTCACCCATATCGGCATTGACCTCGAGTCCGGCATCAACATATTCTTGGTCTGAAAAGACACGAATGTCTGAACTTTCGACCTTGATCTTGGCTTCTGGAAATTGTTGTAGGACACTTTGGCAGGCTTCTGGTGAAAGAACCACACGGCGATCGGGCGGGTTCTTACGTTCTTTGATGATTCCGAATTTCATGAATGTTATCGTTCTGTTTTAGGTTGATGCACTCAAAAAGCCCTATTTCACTATGGTTTTTGCAACAAAACCGCTTTGTTTTCGTCTCTTCGATGGGGAGCTCATGCGACAAGAACATAGCATCATTTGTTATTTCTGTAACAAAACGCAGGCTAATTGGTATAAATTTTGCACTAAAATAATTGTATTTGACCGAGTGCGCAAATTTTTAAGTAGCTTTGCCCCTCGCAAACCTCAGCGGAGGCTTCGGTTTGTGGTTGTTAGTTATTAGTTCTTGGTTTTTAGTGTAAGGAAACGGATCAATAATAACTGAACGTTCGGGCAAGGATTGAGGTTTTGTTGGAGCTCATTGTAATTGCTTCCTTGTAAATGCCCCTCGACTGCGCTCGGGGAGACAATACAGCAATTATAATAGCGACTACCGAAAGCCTGGCTGCCGAGAGGCAGGCCCGCCAAATAGTTGTTAGTCTTTAGTTATTAGTCGTTGGTTATTGGTTGTTAGTTATTGGAGGCTTTTATCAAACACTATGAACTAAAAACTATCAACTACGAACTACAATGGGGTCGACTGGTTTTGACAGCGAGTCGAATTGTAGTGTAAGCACGTCGAGCTATGAAATTAATGCTCGTTAATCTCTTATTTCACACTTTTAAATGGCGAGAATAACTACGCTCTTGCTGCCTAATTTTAGACTGAATTATAGTAAGTCTCAGGCCTAGTCCCGCAAGGCGGGAAAGCGAGATGTCTCTTGGGAGCCCTTGTTGACGGCGCCCTCTAATGAGACACCATAAAAGTCAACATAGGGGCTGCGGCGCTTTGACGTAGTTTCAAACTCTAAAAAGCTAAGCGTATAGTAGGCGGTCTTGGGTCAGCTATACGTCGAAAATTGAACTAGGACTAAGCGTGTAGAAAGCATTGTAATTGCTTGTTTGGACGAGGGTTCGATTCCCTCCGACTCCACTTCAAAAGGCGGCTGAAAGCCGCTTTTTTCGTTTCGTCGTCGGGAGCCAACCCGCCACCTGGCCCCGTCGCTAAGATCATCCACTGGATGATCTCTGGTTCGCTCGGGCCTCCTCCGACTCCACCTACACTCTTTCTAAAAATCGCTGATTTTCTTTTTAAGCAATACGTAGGGCTCTAGCTTTGTGGTATCCATTATTTCGTTATTCTTCTGATCAAAATTTTCTAACTGTGAATTGATCACAAAGTATAGATGGTCATCATAAATGTCAAATGTTGTTGGCAACTTGAAATTTTCACCGTAAGGAATGATTTTTTCCGCTTCAATAACGGCATCGCCTTTTTCACTTAATGTATATCTGAACAGGCCCATTTCATCTGTATTTCTCTTTGCGTTGACAATTCCGTATAGATGCCTATTGTAGTACTTTAACCCATCAATCCCCGAATACGGGTTCACTTTATTCACGATTCTTTTGGAGGCTATATCTACTACCCTTATTCCTTTCTTGTACGTGGCCAAATACAGGTATTGGTCATTTTCTGATAGGGCTATGCCATTGGGATGCGCAATTTCATCATCCTCTAAAAAAACTTCCAATTCACCTTTGGGCTTATTTACGGTATATACTTTATTACTTTCGGAATCGGTTATAAAAATATCGTGTGCTTTGCTCACCGCTATATCATTCAGATAAATGAACGAAGCATCATTTAATTTGTAGGAGGTTATTAATTCCTGAGTTCTTAAGTTTAGCAGCAATAAAATGGACCGATTGTTTAGCTTGGGCAAGCTGTTACCGAGAGCAAACAAGGTGTCTCCTTTTATGAGCATTCCAAATCCAGGTAAATAATCAAATTGGCCACTTTTTATGAAATCTGAAGATGTTCCTTCCCTAAGGTCATATTTGACGATCTTGTTCTTTTTCAAGCTACTTAAATAGACCATCTCGTAACGTGGATCTATTGCGATTCCTTCTGGAATCAGGTCTTTTTCAACATCTAAAACAATCCTCTTTTCTAAGCTATTTGTACACGAAAAAAGATGTAGAAGCGCTAATAGGCCTAGTAACGTTTTCATATGAATGTTTTCTATTTTAATCTTTCAAGTTAGGCTTTCGCATCAATATTGATCTTTATCACTTCTATCGACATATTGTTTCTGCAATAAAAAATCGCATACCAATCAAAACAACTCTGAACTATAACAATACGCATTTTTTCCTTAGATAAGAAATTAGCACTATTGCTCCTGTCTCCTTCACTTAGAATTCCTACTTGAATAATCTCTAAAGAAAACGCTCTGGTGATTTCTCACCAGAGCGCAATGTAACCTTACCATCCCTTCTTTAAGGTAAGGTTATTTAGTTTGCTATTAATTCGAAAATTCAGGGAGTTGTGCGCGTATGGTATAGAACACTGAGTTGAATATCTGGTTGCCAGGGTGGGCCAATATGTTATCTTTTATATAGAGTAGTTCGTTTCCTGCGTTAAGGAATATGACCTCACCGTCCATGTCTATGTCAGTGTTATAGTATCCCTGTGGTTTGTAAAAGACAGAAGCTCCGAATGGACTCTCGGCTGCAGATACATCTAACACCGTTTGTTTGATGTCGACCGATTCTGCTCCTGAGTTTATAAAGACCACCCTACCGTCGTTGTTGACGTCGCCCGCCCATAGGGCGCTGACCCCAGCTGGCATACCAAAAGTGGTCTGTGCATGAGATCCAAAGGTTGGTACATTGCCATTAGAAAAATCAAGCCTGTTCCAAGTAGCATCTAACGCAATCGGATTACTGCTTACAATCCCTAAGTGATTTCGGTGTTTGATCCCTACATAATAGTTGCCTGGTGCTATATTAAAGCTCAATGGGGTAAATCCGTCTACACTGACAATATCACCATCACGTTGTAACAAGCCCGACTGACCGTCAACCACCATATCAATATTGGTTTCATTTCTAAGCTCTACCCAAACCCAATCCACGATGGCTTGATTTCCAGTACCAGCAAGAACTGCCGCATTTATGGTTTTTCCATCCGCATAAGGTGAAGTAGTTGGGATATGCCCTGCAACTCGTAGGTCATCGCGCATCAATGTTTCCTCCCCTATGTTCGGGTTAAGGGCTGCGCCTTGTAAATAGGCTCTGGGAAAAACATTCAATACATCGAACATCTCAGTACTTAATACAACATCATTCCCATCTCCTCCATTATAATAGATATACCAGGTTTTTCCGTTGCCAGCTACCGCTGTACCATTGGGGTACCCCCCAAAGAACCCGACAACTGGTTCGGTTCCTTGATTATCGATCAAGACCAAAATTTCAGGATCAGCATCTGGTGAAGGCATGCCTGACGTATCGGTTAGCGAAAATGTAGCCCCGAATAGCTCAACATAACCATTCCTGACCACCACTTGATCGTAGTCGGTGCCTGCAGTATCAAAATCGTTTACCTCTATGTCGAGCACATCACCAAATTGCATCACCATATTCCCTTCGATGATCAACTGTCCTGGGGACTGCCCTGGCGCCAAGGTTCCGTCGATATAGGTCTTTCTAGCATCGCACTGCGCTTGTGAAGCTACCCCACTTGGGGTATGTATTGGTCCTACATTGCTCGTTAGGTATAGGAACCCTCCTGCATGTAGTTGTGCATTTGAAGATACCAAGTTGATGGCCGCGTTGTTTGCTCTACCGCTAGTACCCGTAATATGGATGTCTCCAGTACCCATCGTACGGACAACGCCATCCATTTGTAGCCCGATCTGTCCCGTTCCTGCATTCTCTGTACTCGTACCCGTAATAGAGATATTTCCATTTTCAGCACTGACCATGGTGTTGTTTTGCATTTCAACCCCATAGTTGTTGTCCAATCCTACTCCACCAGTTCCGGTGATATCTATCGTTCCCGACCCTGTGGTTTGAATATTCGTTCCGTCATGTATGAAAATGCCTGTATTTGAATTCCCGATGCTATTACCAGCGGTTCCTGTAATGTTAATGTTTCCTCCATTGCTCTGTATATTCACATCAATGGTCATATTTATCCCTAGACTATGTCCAGCTGCGATTGCAGGTCCCGTTCCAGTGATGTTGATATCTCCCGTATCGCTAATGAGGTTTGCTTGATAGAATTGCACGCCCTGAGTGAAAGAAAATGGGTTATCTAAAAATGCGAATCCGTTGATCGTGATGGTTCCGGCTCCATTGGTTTGTATGGTAGATATACCTATATCTACCCCCGTAAAGCCCCCTTGTTGTGGAAGTTGTGTTCCTCCGTTAATGGTGATGTCCTTTCCTCCAGAAGCGGTAATATTTGCCTCTCCTACCATGGCGGCCTCCAAGCTCGTTAGCGTAATAGCCCCGGCCGTCGTAACATTCTCCCTAACCAAGACAACTTTAGATACTACACTGAGGTCTCCCGTCCCAAGATCTATTTCTGTACCTGTCTGACCAACTCCGATACGTACTTGATCATTTATTTTTGCAATGTTCAGGTTTGCATCGAAACCAGGTGCGAATTGGTTGATCTGCGTAGACCCTTGAGTTGCTCCTGATCCGTTTATGGTCAATGAAGTATTTGGGTTGTAATAGTCAATGGTTGTCACACCATCTACTTCTACTTGATTCGCTAAACTTCCCCTAGGCGCAAACACAGTTTGATTGCTTGAATTCAGGGTGAAGGTACGATCATTGACATTTAGGTTGTCGACCATGGTTTGCTCTAATCCTACATACGTGATGGTTCCGTTGCCAGTAACCTCAACGGTTCCCTCGCCTGTACCATTCACGGTATGAACAAGGCTTTCAAACGTACCTATTCCAGACAATGATAATCCGTCTGAATCGCTTCCTCCATCAAAATTGATAGGACTTGAAAAATTGCCGCCGTTAAAATTTACATTAAGCCTATCATTGCCTATTCCTGTAATGATATTGATGTCTCCAGTTACTAAGTTCATTGGGACCAAGACATCGTTTCCGTCTTGAACCGCCCCAAAACCAGCGGTCACTTGTTTCCCTAAGTCACTAATGCGATAGTTGGTACCACTCACAGCAATGGTTAAATTATCGCTCGAATCTGCAACGTCATCAAAAACTAAATTTCCATAACCATCTACGTACACATTCCACTCATAAGAGCTTAACAACACATCATTATCGGCATAGTACAGATACCATGTCTTCCCATTACCAGGAATTGCGGTTCCATTGGGTAATGCGTCAAATCTACCATTGAGCGGATTGCTTCCTTCGTTGTCAATAATGGTGAGGATCACTCCTTCTTCAGGTAAGGTTCCGCTACTATTATCTATGATTTCCAAGGTTGCATCAGAAATTCTAACTTCTTCCCCATCGACCTTTATTTGATCAAAATCGAATCCCGGGTTGTAAAAGTCGTTGATCTCTAGCCTCAAAACATCACCAAAGTCCATTTTGAAGTTGCCACTCACGATCATCTGTCCGGGCGACTGGCCTGGCGATAGCGTTCCATTGACAACCGTATCGTCTGCTGTGAACTGTATTTGAGATGGAATCCCGCCAGCCGTCCTTATAGGCGCGGTGGTAGCCGTCATATCAATATCCCCACCAGCGATAATTTGGGCACTGGGAATGACGTCGATGGCTGCATTGTTATCAATGTTCAACGCTTCTCCCTGCAAAATGACATTTCCTGTCCCTGTGGTGGTGATAGCCCCTCTCACTTGTATCCCATCGCTATAACGTGCGATACCTGTTCCGGTCATATTCACGTCGCCATTTTCTGTCATGATCGGGAAGCCGCCATGCGCTACAATGCCATGGTTACCGCCTAATGTTTCACTTATCCCTCCTGAACCTGTAACATTTATATTCCCGGTACCGGTGGTTTTAATGGTCCCTGTTCCTATTAGAAATACACCTACATGTCCTCCTGAATATTCATTATCTCTAGTGGTCGATGTCCCAGTAATGGTAATATCGCCTCCATTATTTTCGATGGTAGCCGTGTTCGATAAATGCACGCCATACGATTGTCCGTCATATGTCCCTGCATTTCCAATTAAGGTGATGCTTCCGCTATCAGCATATATAGCAGACGAATTTTCCAATCGTATCCCCATATTGACATAGGCATTTCGTGCGGTTCCGGTAAGCTGAATGTTTCCGGACGTCGTCCTAATCTCTGATCCTAATATGGCATGAATCCCTCGATCTTCAGGAGCGTTGGTACCCCCCGTCATCATAATATTCCCGACAGTACTTTCTACTTTACTATCGCTTACTAGGGTTTTCCCTGTAGTACTCGTCGTGATGTTTCCTGTGGTGGTTATCGACTGATTGACATTCAATTTTCCTGCGACAAAATTCAGATTACCGCTTCCTAAATTGATCGCTGCATTTATATCGATGGTATTGCTCAATGAGGCCGCATTATGTGGCCCATTGACGATCAAGAAATCTCCATCGAATCCCGTTCCGAAGTAATTAACACTCACGTTATTTCTTGTTCCGATGACGACTCCGTTGCTTCCGAAGTTAAAATCTACCCAGCCCTGAGCAGCGGTTCCAATTCGGTACGCTACTGCTGTTGGTGAGCTATCAAGCGTCATGGCGTCATTGCCTTCATGAACAAGGAACCCTCTGTATGCTACGTTTAAAGGATCCAAGACAGAAGACTCCAGCCCTGTATAGGTGATCAGCTCGTTTCCTGCTATAAGGACCGTACTATGTGTGTTGTAAAACGAATAGAGGGCATCATTATAGTTGCCACTACCCGACAATTGCATGCTATCGTTACCTGTTCCTCCATCAAAATCAAGCGCTACCGAAAAATCACCTCCATTGAGATCAATCGTCAATTGGTCATTGCCGGTTTCTGTGTTGATATTGATCATTCCTGTTACCGCTGCGATAGGCACCAAAACATCGTTCCCATCTTGAATGGCCAAGAATCCCGGAACTATCGTTCTTCCTGGGTCACTTATGCGATAATTGGCGCCGTCGATTGCGATGGTGATGTTATCGTCTACTCCAAACGGATCCTCAAAGACCAAGTTGCCCGAATTATCTACTTGAACATTCACATCTGAAGCTGTTGTAACCAGTACCACATCATTGCCGTCGTTAGCATTGTAATGGATATTCCAGGTTCTTCCGTTACCTGCAATCGCAGTGCCTTCTGGAAGTCCAGTAAACGTGCCTATGACAGGGTCTGTACCATCATTATCGATGATCACCATCGTTTCATTTACGATAAGCGTTGCGTTATCAATCAAGTTAAAGGTAACTCCACTAATATCTATGGCTCCGTTGACCACAATTTGATCGTATTCGTTGCCAGCGGTAACCGTTCCGTTTGTTTCAATTTCTACATGGCTTCCAGCGCCTATTGTAAGATTTGTATCTGCTCTAAACTGCCCCGGAGATTGTCCAGGGGCCAACGTGCCATTAATAGTAGTGTTATTTGCAGCGATCGTCTCTTGTGACGCCGCTCCGCTTTCGGTATTCAAAGACCCTACATTGGCGGTCATGATCAAATTGTTTGAGGTGATCTTTGCCGATGCCGACCTTATATCAATGGCTGGTGCTGTGGCTACTGCACTAGTTCCTTGTAGGGTCATACTCCCAGCATCGGTGATCTCGTTGGCAATATCTATTCCGATGTAGCCAGTTCCCGTAATATTTACGGTTCCGCCTGTTTGCACTGGACCTGATTCTAGCGAGACACCCGCGTTCTGGTTATTTGAAACATTGCGGCCTGTTCCGTTGATAGTAATGTTGCCACTGTTACTTTGGATATTAGCTCCATTTTCTAGACGTACACCTCTAAAATTAGCGCGCCCGTTGTCGATTCCATTTCCAGTAATCTGTATGTTTCCAGTATCGGTATTGAGACTACTATTTTGCCTCATGTATACTCCGTTAAGCACAAAATTTATGTTGTTATTAGCATAGGCTGTTGCATTTAGGGTGATGGTTCCAGACCCTGTGGTTGTAACATGTCCGTTGTGCATCAGTATGGTTCCAAAGTCACCCGGGACGAGTTCTGTTCCAGCGGTAATACTGATGTTTCCTCCATTCGAAGTCAATTGCCCTGCAATAAATGTTCTGTTCTTACTAGACGTAGTAATCGATCCCGAAGTTGTAAGATTGGAAGAAAGAGTCAGGAGGTCACACGTAATATTTAAATCTCCGCTACCGAGATCGGTATTGTTTATTAAACGAACATCGTCTTCTGTTTCACCATTAACGATAAGGTCTGCGTCAAAGCCAGTCGACAGTCCTCTTATGTCTAAATAATCCTCTCCAAAGCCATTGAGGTTGATGGTCAAGGAACTTGAAGGGTTGTTAAAATCAACCGACTCTCCATAGGTAGAATCAATGCGGTTGTCTAAGGTTCCACCAGCATCTAAGGTGATCTGTTCTATATTGCCCAGATTTCCTGTAAACGTAAATACCCTATTGGCTGCATTTAAGTTATCTGTAATGGGTTCAAGGCCTACATAGGCAATACGGCTATTACCAGCAATATCTACAAACCCATCGCTGTTATTGACAAAGGTGTGTGTAACGGTTTCATAGACCTTGTTATCGGTACCAATGAGTACCATATCATCTCCTGAAGTTGTGTTTTGGGCACCTCCGTTGTAGTAGATCGGAACGTTTATGTTCCCTTTTGAAAGGTCAATAGTAATGGTATCGTCTCCGCCCTGTGTATCGATCCTGATCTCTCCTCTTACCAAAGAAGTAGGCACGAGCACATCATCTCCTTTTTGGATCATGTCTCTCCCGGCCGTTAAGGCACCTGCCGCATTGTGAAGACGAAAGTTAGTACCGTCTAACGAAATCGTAAGGTCATCATTGAGGCCTAAGGCATCGCTATATAATAAGTTTCCAGAACGATCTATCTGCAAGGTGTTTCGGTCGTAATCGAGTGCAGTGTCTTCAACTAAACTATTTGTTATGGCGGTAGGTAGATGATCAAGGTTTGGGGGCGTCCAATTTCCGCTTAAAAACAAAGGAAATAAATACAGAATACTGTGTAATGTAAGGGTTTTCATAATTGAAGGGTATGGTTATCTTTTAGAATGGTTTTCTCGTAGTTCCTTTTTTAATTTTTCTAAGGCTTGCAATTCCGTTTTGAGGCGTTCGTTTTCTTCGCGAATCTTGTTCACTCGGTTTTTCTTAAAAAGATAGAAGATGAACTGCCGTACAGACATTTTATAGCCTTTTTGAATTTTGATTTCAAAGCTATTTATCGGAATGGTGAAAATGGAAAAAAACACATGGACAACTCATGTACAGCCCATAAAATGACATGGACAACTCATGTACAATTTGAAGAATTGAAATTTTAAAAACCTTATTGTCAGTGTTTTACGAGAGTACAACTAAAGTTTCCGCAGAATCGCGTCTAAATCGTCTTTTGGAGACAGATTGAGCTTTTTTCTAAGCCTAGATCTACTTCTATATACCGATTCAACGGCCACATTTTGAAGAATTGCGATCTCGTTGTTATCAATATTTAGGCGAATCAATGAGCAGAGTTTTGCTTCAGTTTTGGTGAGCGTTGGGTAGGCCTTGTGTAGTTTTTCGTAGAAGGCCGTATTTAACACGTCGACCTTGTCTTGAACATCGATCCTATTGTTATCGACGATCTCTCGTTCGATCACTGCTTTTTCTAATGCCTTGAAGTTGGTATCATTCTTTAGCTCGCTCGACTTCTTTATTTTCTTTATGTGCCTCAATAGTTCTTCTCTCCATTGACGATTTCTGGAAATATTCAACGCAAAATCCGAAATGTCCTTTTGCTTGTAATTGATCTCATTTTGCAGTAGTTGATTTTTGAGCTTTCCAAGTAAGATCTGCTCTTTTCGCCTTCGCAACACAAAAATGGCCGTCGCCAAGGCTAGTCCGAATACACCGATGATGATCGCTACGGTCTTCCAAAATCGAGTCGAAGCTTCCTGTAACAGTCGTGCTTCTTTAATTTTTTGAGCTTCGACAAATTGAATGCTATCAACGGCCTTTTGACGCTCGTATGTATATTTAGCTTCCAACTCGGCAAATTCCTTGATGCTCTTCACATTCATGTCCTTTATCTGTTGGCGCTTGTATCCCCTGTAAAAGGCAAATGCCTGTTCGTGATCTCCCAGGTCAGTATATGCATTACTTATGGCCAAGCAGCGATTCGCGATGCTTCCCTCGAGTCCGATATCGATCAGCAAGTCCAATGACTTTCTATAATAACTAATAGCTTTTTTGGGTTGCTTCGTTTTTCTATATACATATCCCAGGTCCTTATAATTTCTTTCTATACCAATTTTGTCATTGATCCTTTCGCAAATTTCCAGACTCTTTTCGGCATATGGAATTACAGCCTTGTACTTCTTTTTTCGACGTTCATAGCTTCCAAGGCGAGACAATGCAGATGCCCTTCCTCTTTCGAAACCAATAGAATCGGCGTAATCAAATGCCTTTTGTGCATACGCCCTACCTTCATCAAACTCTTTACGGGTATAGTAGTAGCTACAAAGACCATTTAATGCATTTACGGTTCCAATTCCATTACCATATTGTTTGGCCAATGCTAATGCTTTATCATAAAATTGCAAGGCTTTGATACTGTCCTTTTTGTGGAGGTATAATCTCGCGAAAAGACGATAGGTTTCAGATAAGGTAAAGGTCTCTCCGATTTCTTCCTTAATTTTCAAGCTTTCTCCCGCCGCCTTTAAGCTAGAAACATACTCTGTGTCCATCCGATAATAATGGCTCAGTTGGTCTTGCATCAACGCCTTTTTTAATAAAAAATACCCGCCGCTCTCCCTCGGTAAAATACTGTCGTTAATGATGCGTATCGCTTCTTCAAAATTCTGAATCGACATTTTCGTTTTTACACGAACATTCTCCATTCCAGAGGTATAGAGTCTTTCGACCTCAAGACTATCTTGTTGCCCATGAAGTAAGCCTGTAGCAAAAAGCAAGATAAGCAGGCAAATTCGAAATTTACCCACACTGATGGTAGACATAACGGTAGTAGCGCGATTTAAAAACAACTAAGGGATCGTTTTTTATTCCAAACCAAAGATAAACAAACTGAAGTAGATAACTACAACCTAAATGTTATACGCTTATCAACTGCATAAAAAACACCCTTTTCCATTATTAAATTCGCACTATTCTACACTAATTATTTGAAAATTAGAATAATTCCTCCTATCTTCAAGATCTCAAAAATTGGTTAACCACTTTGGTAAACTAATTTGGTTAACCAAAATATCATACTAACAACAACCCTACAAAACCAAAACTCATGGAAAAAAAACCAACTACCAGGGCGGGTGCATCGCTATGTGATCATCGGTCCTTTTTCTTTTTCAAACAAACCCTGAACTCCCACTCAAAAAAGCGAAATCTTGGCCTGACGTCCCTTTTCCTTTTTCTGTCCATTTTCTTTGCTGCCGCACAGATCACAGTAAATTCGGCAAGTCAATTTAACAACCTCAACTTATCTCCTGGTGATGTGGTCACATGGACCAACGGTACGTATTCGAATCAGAACATCAACTTTATCGCGAATGGTACCGCCACCAACCCCATCATTTTAAAGGCCGAAACTCCTGGAGGTGTTAAATTCACAGGAAGTTCTCAACTTAACTTTTCGGGTGAACACCTCATCGTTGAAGGTTTCTTCTGGGATGGTGGTACGGGTACCAGCAACCACGTCGAATTCAGAAGAGAAGGGTCCAGTAGCGACTTGGCCAACAACTGTACGATTCGTAATTGTGCCTTTGACGACCTCAGTACTTCAGGTGATGACAAAAGCCGTTGGATCGTGCTATACGGTCGAAACAACACCGTTGAAAACTGTTCCTTTTTGAACAAACGCAGTACCGGAGCATGTATTTTAGTGGAGCTTCGCTATCAAAGTGGAGGCGTTGCCGGACATCAGATACGCAACAATTATTTTTACAACTTTCCTTCTAAGGACGGACGCACCAACAGCAACGATTCTGAAGGCATGAGAATCGGAACCAGTTCATTTCAAACGGTGAATGCCGGCGTCACTGTACAGGGCAACTACTTTCGAGAAGTGGATGGCGAAAACGAGATCATCTCTAATAAGAGCAAGGGAAACATCTTTCGAAATAACACCTTTAGAAAATGTAGAGGATCGCTCGTGCTTCGGCATGGAGCGCAGGCTACCGTTGACGGTAACTATTTTTTAGGTGAAAACAAAGCCAAATCTGGCGGTATCCGTATCTCTGATAGTGACCATACCGTTATCAACAACTACATGCAGGGTCTTAGCAACGGTGGTGATTCTTTTAACAACGGAATCACGCTCATGGGCGGAAACGCAGCTTCTGGAGGCACCAGCAATGGCTACCAGAACGTGGCGAATATCGTCGTGGCCTTTAATACCATTTACAATTCGGACGACCCTATTCATTTTAACGATTCAAAAGGAACAACAGAGCCGCAAGGACAATTGGCCAACAATTTGGTCTACAGCACCAACGGAACCCTTGTCAGTGGCGATATCAGCCAAATCGGTGGAAGCATCACTTACTCTGGAAACATCTTTGGAGGCTCGCCTATCGGAATTAGCGACAACGGCATCACCAATGCCAATGGCAATTTTTCGGCCAGTGGCGAGATTTTTAAACCGAGTAGTTCAGGACCTGCTGCCAATGCTGCTACAGGTTCTTTTAGCCAAGTATCTCAGGATGTCGAAGGTAGAGGTCGTCCGTCGAGCAATAAAGATGTGGGTGCGCATGAGGTTTCAGGCGGAAGCGGTACAGCTACGAGCCCGATTCCGTTAACAAATAGTACCGTCGGAGATACCATTGGCGCTTGTTTTTTAACGGCCTCAGGAAGTGCGAATACATGTAGCTCTGCACCACCAGCGGATGCACTTTCGGTTTCTAGCGTTTCGGAATTTACAGCTTCCGCAGGTACAAAAACTGCAACCATCACATCCAACCTTAGCTGGTCGGTGACTGATAATCAATCATGGATTACGGTGACGCCAACTTCAGGAACCAACAATGGCACTATTTCGATCGCTGTGACTGAAAATACTTCCTCAACGACACGAACAGGAACGGTTACCGTTAGTGGAGGTAGCTTAACCAGAACGGTCAGCATCAGTCAAGCAGGCGTTAGCACTCCCCCACCGTCAGGCGATAACATTGCCCTCAACAAAAACGTTACAGCTACAGGAACGGCAGATGGCACCAATGTACCTGCCAATGTGGTTGACGGATCCACGGGAACCAGATGGTCGTCTTCCGGTTTCCCAAAGTCCTTTACGATCGACCTTGGCGATGTCTATGCGGTTGAACGTACCGAAATGGTGTGCTATCAAGATCGTGCCTATCAATACGTCACTGAAGTAGCTACCAGCGCTTCGGGACCGTTTCAGCAAATTGTAAATAGAAGTTCAAACACTACTCCGGGTACTGTTGCAAGTCCGATCAATGATGCCTTTACGGCAACGAATGCACGCTATGTTCGTGTCACCGTTTCAGGTGCAGCTGTATATACGGGTACTTGGGTAAGTATTCTTGAGTTTAGAGTGTTTGGTGAACTTGTTGGCTCAGGTACTGTACCTGTTACTGATGTAAGTTTGACGCCTACCAATGCTTCTATTGAAGTTGGAAACAGTACACAATTGAGCGCCAGTGTGAGTCCGTCGAATGCGACCGATACTAGTGTTAGTTATAGCAGTTCTAATACCGGAATAGTGACGGTCAATGCCAGCGGACAAGTTACTGCCATTGCTGCCGGACAAGCTACGATTACTGTAACCACCAACGACGGTGGCTTAACAGATACGGCAGTCATCACCGTTACAGCACCTCAAAACAATACACTCCCTGCCCCCTGGGAAACCCAAGATATTGGTGCAGTCGGCGCCACAGGATCCGCGTCGTTTAGCAATGGTACCTTTACTATTGGCGGATCGGGCGCCGACATCTGGGGGACGGCTGACGAGTTTAGATATGTCTACCAACCTTTCTCAGGAGATGTGACCATTACTGCTAGAGTTGTATCGGTTGAGAATACGAACTCATGGGCCAAATCGGGCGTTATGATCCGTGATGATCTTACTACAGGATCCAAACATGCCATGACCGTGGTAACGCCTGGACAAGGTGTTTCGTTTCAGCGTCGTACCAGCAATAATGGTAGCAGTGCGCATACCACAACCGGAGGTATTTCGGCTCCGTATTGGGTTCGTATTCAAAAAGCGGGCAGCGTATTTACAAGTAGCGTCTCTTCTGACGGAAGCAATTGGACCACGTTAGGTACGCAAACCTTCAACATGGGGACGAGCCTCTTTGTCGGACTCGCGGTGACTTCGCATAATGATGGCGTGCTCTGTACATCGAACGTTGACAATGTTTCTGTTGTATTTGGTACACCCACTGCCAATTGTACGGCAGGTTCTAACGTAGCTTCCAATACGACCATCGCCAGTTTTAGCGCCCAACAAAGTGCCAATCCGGCGTCGAATATTTTAGACGGGAACACCTCGAATCGTTGGTCGGCGCAAGGATTTCCACAGAATGCAGTCATCGACCTGGGAGATACTTATTCGGTGAATGAGATCAATTTGCATCCGTTTCAAAATCGTGCCTACCAATTTTTAGTGGAAGGGTCTACGACCTCAGCGACTTCGGGATTCACAACTTTAACGGATGCACGACAGAATACTGCTGGCGGTTCGATCATTAGCCGAAGCTTTACAGCGCAGTCGGTACGCTATGTACGTCTGACGATCACCGGTGCTTCGGGATACTCGGGCGTTTGGACTTCGATTCGGGAATTTGAAGTGCTCTGCGCGGGAAGCACCGCTAGGGCTTCCGCTAATGAAGAAACTATAAAAACCACTACACGTAATGGAGTTACTGAAGATTCCATCGTTGAAGGAATTGACTTCCACCCGAATCCTTTCCGCAGAGAAATCACCCTACGTATTGCTCCTGAACTGCAAAAGGAAGTGACTCGAATTCGTTTGGTGGACCCTTACGGAAGACTGATCTTAGAAACTCAAAACATACGACAAATCAATCGTTTGTCGGTACCGTCTTCTTTGTCTAAAGGACTTTACATCCTACAGCTACTAGGCAATGAAGGAAATTCGATCCTTTCTAAGAAGGTTTTGAAGAATTGATCGATTTGTTACTTACTTTGAAAGGGCAGTCTTTATGGCTGCCTTTTTTCTTATTTCACAAAATCTTATTCAATATTTCCTTCGCCTTATCGGCATTATAATTATTGGGATCGCTACTTATCTTTTTTAGCATGGTAACTGCCTCATCTTTACGTTCATATTTTAAGTGCGTTAAGGCGATATACCAAAGACCACGTGAGCTATCAATAGAATCGGAATTAGCAAGCAAGTTAAACGTTTGTATAGCCATGGCTTCATCACCTTGTTCAAGGTATGCGACTCCTAAATAAGCCAATATTTGTGGGTTATCGGGGTTTTTACTGCGATACGCATTAAAAGTGGAAATGGCCTTTTGGAAATCTTTGGCTTTGAATGCTTGCTCGGCTATGGCGAGATCGTTGTTTTCTTCTGACCTATTGGTCAAAGATGGTAATTGATCCCAATCGGCATACGCCGTATAATAAGAGGTTAGATCGGATTCTTTATCAAAGATAAAACCAATGGCTATAAAAGCAGCTAAGATAATTGAAGCGGCCACACCGTACCATAGCAATGGTTTAATACGCGGTGTCCTCTTGGTTTTAAAATAGTCAGATTCGGCTTGTTTAATGGCTTCAATAATATGCTTATTTTCATCAGAATCCAAGAGGTTATCTTCTTCTCCAGACGCATGTAAAGCATAGAGTTCTTGTTGCATCTTTAGGGCTTCTACGAACTCATCATCTTTTAATAGCGCATTGAATTTAACCCTATCAATATCACTAAGCTCATCTCTTATGTATGCATCTATTAATCGATATGATTCTTCAGTGATCATAACGAGGCTTTTATTTTTTTGTATTCATGGTCTGTTTGTATCATCGCAGTCAATTTTTTTCTGCATTTAAAGACACGTTGTCTTATGACTGTTTCATTTTTATAGGGCAATATTTTCACCATGTCTTTGTACGACATTTTTTGATACAGCAACGTTAAGACTAGCTTACAATTATCGGATAGTTGGTTAAACTTGTCACGATAAAGACTCCATTTCTTTTCATGTATGTCTTCTGTCAGTCGCACATCATGTTCATGGCTTTCATTTATATATGTACTAACCCTTAGATTTGTTACTCTTTTATTTTTCTTTATTTGTTGACGCCATAAGTTTTTACATATAACATATATATAGGCCTCAATGGAAATATCCAGATCCACATCTTCCTTCTTAAAATGACTTATAAATTGCACCAATGCCTCTTGAAAAACATCTTTGGCGTCATCATTGGTACCTTTATTATGTAAAACAAAGCGAAGTACCTTGGGAAAAGTAGAAGCGTAAATTTTTTGAATCCCAGCAGAATCCCCTGACATTAAACTTTTGAAAAGTTCGTTTTTCATTTACAATAAAAATCGAGGTTTTTGATTAAAAAGGGGTAACATAATTACATTTTTACAATATATAATTAAATTACAAATCTAAATTAAATTAATCCAGAACTCGTTTAAACTTTTTTGAATTTTATTTTTTGTACTTTTAGAAACAATAGTTATGCATTTATGCCTCTCCGGCTAATAAAGGTCCCCCCTTTTTACTGTACTTACAATTTAACAACAAGAAAAAATGAAAAGATCACTTTTTATTAAACTTCTAATAGCGCCTTTTATTTCATTCTCTCAAGACACCGATTTGTTGGGTGACAGGTATTTGCATCATTACAACATTTCTGGGCAGCAAATTGGACCACCAGAAGCGTACCATTTTGAATAGTTTACAATTTACAACACAAACATTGACAACCCATTTTTCACCTAACAAAAACGCTTAAATCACATCATAATGAAATTATTAGACATAAAAGCCACCTGTTTGTTATTGATAGCAGCTCTTTTTATTACTATTGGTTGTACCACAGATCAGTTGGTAGATACTCCAGAAGAGAGCACAATAGAAAAAGAATCGACTCCAAGTGCACTAAGGCAAAATAGTGCGGTAAGTCCTCCTACTTATTCGAAGAACGAGCTCATCATTAGATATGCACCTCATGTTACAAAAGAGGCTGACAAACAGCAAATACGTGATGAACATGGCGTGATCGTATTTAAAAAATGTAATTGTGATAACAATAGTATAGAACTTTGGGGGTTCCCAGCAGATATAATTGATATTTTGGAAAAAGCCACTAATGCCACTAATGATGATGACGTTCAAAGGGCTGAACTAAATTATGATGTTTTTGTTCCCGACCCTATATCATCTAATGGTCCTGAACCTGACCCTGTCGCTTTACAAAATCTAATAAAGCAAAATAACAGTGGTGTAACGATCGCTATTTTAGATACAGGTCTTGACTACACCAATTCTAAGTTCGAAAAGGAGTTTTTATACAATCATGTCACCCGTGATAACTGCAAAGAGGAGACACTATACAGCAATTGGAACTATACTCATAACCCTGAAGCAGACCTCATAGACCAAAATGGTCATGGTACTGAAATAGCGTACATGCAGTACAAAGCCTTATTGAATAGGGGTATCGATTTCCAAATCCTACCGATCAAGGCATTTGATAAAGATGGTAATTCCAATTCGTTTAATGTAACATGCGGTCTAATGTATGCCAAAGATCGTGGAGCCGATATTGTAAGCATCAGTTTTGGATACTATGACACCAATATAGAATTTATACAAGACGAAATATTAAATGCTGAAAAGCAAATTCTGTACGTGGTTGCATCCGGTAATGATGCCATAAACATTGATGAAGAAATAAGCCATTATCCGTCAAGTATTGCTTCTGGTAATGTTTTATCTGTAACTGGTGTAGATGCTAAGCTTGAAAGGCTATGGCAATACTCTAATTATGGACCCATAAGTGTTGATGTAGCAGCACAAAGCGAAGACCTCAACTCAATAGTTGGTGACAATGCGTTAAATGGCACGTCGTATGCAGTACCTCAGGTAGCCGCAAGAGCTGCTATGTTATTTAGCGAATCAGAGGGTGTACAAGATTTAAAAAGTAATATTATCGAATCTGGAACCCCCTTAGAATCTCTAGAAGGGATGATTCTTCACCCTGTAATTATTAATAACAACTAACTATAGATGACGTTAAGATGCTTATTTCTTTTGTTCGTTTTTTACAGCACTACGCTATTTGGTTATCAGGATGATGAGATCATTTTAGATACTATTGAAGCTATTGTAAACAATAAAGAACTGAGTAATAAAATAAAGCACAAGAAGATACTTGATTATTTAAATAACACCAACCTTGGACTTTCTGAAACCAAGGTTGGTTTTTTTTACTACAGCACCGGTAAACTTTTTTATTCAGCGAGACAATATGAAAGTGCCGTAATTTTCACAGAAGATGCCATAGATATTTTAAAAAAACATACAGATACAGAATTGCTGCTTTTAAAGACAAGCCTATCTAATTTAGGCATTATGACAAGGAAATTAAATGTTTTTTCCAAAAGTATAGATGCCTATAAAGAAATTTTAAAATTACCTGGGAGAGATCTTTTTCATGGAAAAGCATATAGGGAACTAGCCCGGTTTTATTTTGAAGCAGGTGACTACGAAAGGGCCAACACGTATATCGAAAAAGCGATTGAGATACAATCTAACCTATCAAACACCAAAGATCTGTACTTAGCACAAACCGATAAGGTCAATTTTTCATTGACCATTAATCCTCAGCTATTTAAAGAATCCATTCTGAGAGATTTAAAAATTGCTGACTCTTTGCTCGAAAAGTTGACGAACAAGAAAAAGGTACTTCAATATAAAATAACAACTAACCTTTTTAAGGGTTATTTATATTATAAAAATAAAGAGTACAGTATTTCTAAAAAATACTATGAGGAAGCCTTAGCACTTTCTATTAAAAGGCAAGATCATAATCGTATTTACAGAATCCAAAATAATTTAGGCCTTGTTTATTTTAGGTTAAAGGACTATTCAACCACATATAAGACCTATCAAAAAATTTTAAGCAATGCTGATGTTCCAATTGTTATTGAATCTGATGTGCACAACAATTTAGGAGATTATTATATGGCATTAAATGATTTTACGAATGCTGAAAAAATGTACTTAAAATCGGTGAAAATTTTACTCGATAGTACGGGTGAAATTCCTTCATTAAACGAGATTTCAACATACCCGAATAAATCCAGCCTCCAAGATCTCCTAGAGCAAACCGCCGATTTTTATATTAAAAAATATGAGCTTACTCAAGATACTTCTGCATTACAAAAAGCCCTACAACACATAAAGCTAGTCGATGGGTTGATAGATATTATTCGCTTAGAAAATAAGAATGTAAAATCCAAACTGTATTGGCGTACCAAAGGCAAAGCGCTCTATTTAAAAGGAATTAAAGTCGCCCATCTATTAAACAACAAAGCAGATGCATTTTACTTTATAGAGAAAAGTAAAGTTTTGCTGTTATTAGAAGGTATTACAGATGAAAAAGCGCGCCAATTGAGTGGCATACCGGATGAATTACAGAATACCTTGTTTCAGTTTAAAACTGATATTTCTACTATTCAAGAAGAATTATTGTATGCCGAAACTGAAAATAAAGACAGTCTAAAAGATGTATTGTTTACTGCAAAGCGAAGACAGTCATTATTTAAAGATAGCTTGTACATTGCTTACCCTGATTATGCAAGACTTAGAAAAGCAATAAAGATCATTGATGAAAAAGATACTTCGGATAAAATACTGAACGAAAAATCGGCTGTTGTTTCGTATGTTTTATATGATGATGAAGGTTATGGCTTTGTAAGAACGAATAATCAATCACATCTATTTAGAATTGAGCAGCCTAAACAATTAACCGCACTTTTAAACACTATTGAACAAAAAGTAAAAACCGCATTTTATACGGAGGACGATTTTAAATCGTTTAATCAACTTTCTAAAAAAGCCTATGGACTTCTGTTTGAAGATATAGAACCGTTTTTAGAGGGAAAAACAGAGCTCATTATTGTGCCTGATGAAAGTATGGCCAAGTTTCCTTTTGAGGTCTTACAAAAAACAATAAATGACAAGGACCCCTTACACCCGCACTACCTTTTATTTGATACTAACATAAGTTATGCGCTTTCAATAAGTCATTTAAACGCTTTACATGATACAAAGGCCGATCATACTGAACGCTTTTTAGGAATTGCCCCTATTGATTTTAAGAACGTTGACTTGGTAAGTCTTCCTTATTCGGAACATGAAACCCGAGAAATTAACAACCTCTTTTCAGGTAAACTATTGCTAAAAGAAAATGCTACAAAAGAAGCCAGTATTCAAGATATTCATAACCATGCTATTATACACATCGCATCGCATTCTAATTATGACGGTATTGATAATAGTTGGCTATGGTTTTATGATGACAAGCTTACACTGGCAGAACTATATGGTATTAAAAATAATGCAGAATTGGTCGTGTTAAATGCCTGCAAGACACTGCAAGGTAATGAGGTTTTGGGCGAAGGAGTTATGAGCATAAGTCGTGGCTTTTTTGCTTCAGGGTCCAAAAGCGTTGTTGCATCCTTATGGAACTCCAATGATAATAGCTCCAAAAAAGTTACGTCTAGTTTTTATCAAAACTTAAAAAATAAGCTTTCAAAAGATGAGGCGTTGTCATTGGCCAAAAAAGAATACCTCAACACACACCAAGGCAGTGAGTTATCTCCATATTATTGGGCCTCTATAACTATTACGGGAGATAAAATGCCCTTGACTCCTGAAATTTTTCAGTCAAAGCATAACTATTTCCTTTATATCATTATTGGTTTATGCATACTGCTCGTCATCTTATTGATTTATTTTAGAAACTCATCACTCAACAAAGATTGAGATTCAAAAAATCTTTAATGCCGCTTAAACCTACCTCCTTTCTCAAATATACTTTCAGGGAAAATTAAAACTTCACAACCATCTTATAATTAGGTGATTACAGAATTTCCTATTGAGAACAATCCTAACAGGATGCATTAAGATTGAGTCTCAATATTTAAATTCAAAATTTTTTTTCAAAAAAATATAGGTAACATTTTTAAAAAAAGTCAATAACTATTAAAAGAGCCAAAAAACGCTCTTTCCAAAGTTTCTTTTTTTAAAAATCATTTAATGAAAAAAATTGCCTTCTCATTAACACCTTTTCTTTTTCTACTGCTTTCATGTCATTCAAATAAAGATACCTCTACAGAATCTTTACACTTTACTCTTGACAGGCAAAATTGGAAATCAAGCAGAATTACCCAATTCACTAAAGATATTGGTTACTCGGCTGTTGAGGTGCCCATAGAATACTATCTGCAAAAAACGCTAGGAGAAGATCTTAATAAAATAGATTCTGTTTCTAGAACACATTCTAAGGATCGAATTATTGAGTTTGAATTTCAGCATGTCGAAAACATCGATCTATTAGCAAATAAATACACCTATAAGAGCTATGACGAAAGTGTACAATATATGGCTTTTGACATAGAAGATGATTTTTTGGTAGTGACTTCAAGTAAGGATACCATCTCATGTGCAGGCGCTCATTTTGAACGTAACTTCAAAGTTGCGCCCTACAAAAAACTCATTCTCTACTTTACTGATGTAGATCCAGATGAAAACCTACAATTGGTCTATAATGATCAACTATTCGGTAATGGCTTATTCAAGTTCAATTTTCAAGACGTTCCAGTTAAACTATAAGATATGATTCACAAAATAAGAACCAGTAAATTATCAAAAGTAATTGCCAGCTATTTGGCTATACAACTTATTATTACCACCATACAGCCCATTGGGCTTTTTGCACTGACAAGCGGGCCTTCACAACCTGAGTTTAACTCATTTACCCCAATTGGTACATCAGATATGGTGAATTTATCTTCTGGGGATTTCAATTACAACCTTCCCATAATGGATGTTGGTGGTTATCCACTGAATTTGGCATATCAATCAGGTATCACCATGGATCAAGAAGCGTCTTGGGTAGGACTGGGCTGGAATTTAAATGTGGGGCAAATAGCGAGAAACGTACGAGGCTTGCCTGATGATTTCCAAGGGGATGAAATGATCTATGAAAACAACCTGAAAGATAACGTTACTGTTGGTGCTAATTTTAATCTCTTTGGAGCTATTTTCGGCGTCAATGAAGGAGATGCGTTATCACCAAGTGTTGGGTTCGGAATCAAGTACAACAATTATAATGGCCTTGGTTTTTCATTAACGGGAGGCTTAAATTATCAAATCGCCGAAAATCTATCAGTCGGGGTCAATATGAGTGCTTCAGACTCTGAAGGTACTTCGGTCTCTCCGAGTGTTTCATTTCATCAAAAGGGTGTTTTCCTCAACAATACAGAAAATACGTTGTCTGCAAGCGTGGGAACCAGTTTAGATAGCAGAAAGGGTTTGACCAACTTAACCATGTCTGCGAGCAGAAAACGTATTGATCAACATGCCCAAACACTATGGAATGGCATTGAGGTCGAAGAAAAGAGTGTCTCGGTATCTTCAGGAGGTTCCATCTCATTTGTAGATGCTTCTTTTACGCCTGCAAAAAGAGTTGGTATGAAATCTTCTTCTTATACATTTTCTATGAATTTAGAAGGTGCTTTTCATGGCTTTGAACCAGGAGTCAAATTTACCGGCTATAGAACGAAGCAAGGCATTGACGACAGTGAGAAATATAAAACGGAAAAGGCTTACGGGTATGAGCATACGATCAAAGCTTCAAAAAATGATGTTTTAGACTTTAACAGAGAAAAGGATCGCACCTTTAATCAATACTCTACAACGCTTCCTATTACAAATTATACATATGATATTTATAGCATTCAAGGACAAGGTGTTGCAGGAATGTTTAGGCCTTACAAAGGTCAAGTAGGTCATATTTTTGATAAATTCACTAAGGATCAAAGTTTTTCAGGCAGTTTAGGTCTAGAGTTTGGTGGTGGGTCCTCTACGCATTGGGGTTTTGACGCAGAGGTAAACCCGTTAGAGAGTCGATCAAAGCGCTGGGAGACGCGTAACCATGCTCTGCCAAAATTCAAAGAGATTTATGACAGCAATAATCCTGCTTACGAGAACACCTATTTTAAAACTATAGGAGGTTTTCATGTAGATAATGAGTACGAAAACTTGTTTCAAACAAAATTGGGAGGCTATGACCCAATGAAGCTTAGTATTTCGGGAAGTCGTTTTGCAAGAAATCTAGATGCAAACTTATTGGTCAAAAGCCACCAATCGGGACAAGAAACAGCGATTCCTGTTACCAGTTATTTGAAAAGAACCGAGCGAGTAAACAGAAATCAGAGCATTCAAAAACTCACACGAAAAGAAGCTACTTTATATGGCTTTAACACACAATTTAGCCCTTACTCAAAAGCGGGACTTCATGATCATCATACTTCAGAAATTAACATATTAAAAACTGATGGTTCTAGATATATTTATGGGTTAACTGCCTATAATGTTACAAAAAAAGAAACCACATTTGACGTCAGCGGAAGATCCAATGATTGTCAAACAGGTTTGGTGTCCTACAGTCCAAATTCAGACAATTCAGCCAATAACAATCGTTCTGGAGACCAGTATTTTAATCGTATTACGACACCAGCTTACGCACATACTTATTTACTGACATCTGTATTGTCTTCAGACTACGAAGACCTTACAGGTGATGGCCCAACACCTGATGATTTGGGTGCATACACTCATTTTACGTATGAAAATAAGAACAACGATGTTTATAAGTGGCGCATTCCTTATGACAAAAACAAGGCCAACTACAATGAGGGAATAAGCTCTAGCGAAAAGGATGATAAGGGAAATTATGTTTATGGCGAAAAAGAAATTGTTTACGTTAAAAAAATTGAAACAAAAACACATGTAGCACGCTTTCATTTATCTGAAAGAGATGATGCGGTTGGTGTTGATAATGAAAATGGCGGTGGGTCAGCAGTTACCCCCTCAAAAATGTGGAAACTTGACAAAATTGCCCTGTATGCCAAGCCAGAGTATGATGCCAATGGTGATAATGCAGAACCGATTAAAGTTGCACATTTTGAATACGATTATTCATTATGCAAAGGCGTAAAAAACAACTTCAATAGTGACCCAAATAATAACGGGAAGCTAACGCTTAAAAAGGTATACTTTACCTACCGAAGCTCTAATATGGGAGCGTATACACCGTATACATTCGGCTACAATAGCTTTAATCCGGATTACAATATAAAGGCCTATGATATTTGGGGTAATTACATGCCGATGCAAGCAGATGCTGGCTGTAACTTAATTAATGAAAACCAACCGTTAACTAACAGTCAATATCCCTACGTAGATCAATCTCAATCAAATGATCAACAAAACGATTTTGCCGGTGCTTGGTCTTTAAACACGATAAACTTACCATCTGGTGGAAAGATAGAGTTAGAATTGGAATCGGACGATTATAGATATGTCCAAAACAAAAAGGCCCTACAAATGTTTAAGGTCGTTGGTGTTGGCGCTGTTGCATTATCATCCAATACATCACCATTAAATCAATCAAACAATGACCTATTATATAAAAATGGAAAAACGAACCATCTATATATCAAGTTAGATGATGTTTTACCGGGCACTACAGAAGAAGAAAGGCGAAATTATTTTAGGGAGAATTACCTAGGTGATTTAGTTGATTCCCCCATTTACTTCAGGTTTCTACTAAATATGACAAAACCTGGAGGAAGCTCAAATGGTATCAACGATAGTGATTTTGATTTTGTAACAGGGTACCTCCATTTGGATAAACAGCTTATAGATGCCAAAGACATCGGGTTTTATAGTTCTAATGGTGAGCAGTATGCTTCGGTGCCCATAAAGGAAATAAGTGCCGGTAAAGGAGTACAAGGTACTATTAACCCTATTGCCAAAGCAGGCTGGAACTATGGCCGTACCTATCTTAACAGAAAGGTATATAGCATCTCTAACGAAGAAGACGTAGATGACATAGAAGGTATTGTAATAGAAATTTTAGGAGCAATCCCTGCTGTTTTAGACATCTTCAGAAGTCCAAATGGTCAACTAAAAGACCGTAATATCGCCAGACGCTTTATTAGAAACAAATCTTGGATCCGATTGATGCATCCCAAGCAGCGGAAAATGGGTGGTGGTCTGCGTGTAAAAACCATCAAAATGTATGACAACTGGGATGCGATGACGGGTAATGATGGCAACGAAAATTATTTACAACACTACGGACAAGAATATAGTTACGATTCTGAAGACGGATTCTCATCAGGGGTCGCCACATACGAGCCTTTAGGTTCAAAAGAGAACCCTTTTGTTGAACCCTATTACGATAAAACAAATCCTGGATTATTATTAGGTGTCGATGAGCAAAATTATGTTGAAAAACCGCTCGGTGAATCCTTCTTTCCTTCTCCAACAGTAACCTATTCAAGAGTAAAAGTTAATAATCTGTCTAGAGAACGAATTCTGAATGAAGGCACAAAAGAAGAGCAACGCTTAGCAGTAAAAAAACATGCTTCAGGCCATATCATTAACGAGTTTTACACCTCCCTAGATTATCCTACCATAGTTGATAATACCATTTTAACTACGCGATACGATAAGTCTTCGGCATTGGCTGGCTTGCTAAACTTAAGAGTGAGAAACCATTTAACACTGTCGCAGGGATATATGGTTCATACCAATGATATGAATGGTAAAATGAAAAGCCGACGTATTTATGCCGAGGGTCAAACGCAATACATTTCTGGGGTAGATTATATATATGACAATAATGATATTGGAAACACCAATTATAACCCTAATCAAGGAAAGCTCAACAATGTAGTTACCACCATTGATGATCAAGGTAATGTTTCAGAAAAACTGATTGGGGTAGATTATGATGTTATAAACGACTTTAGGGATAATAAAACCATCAGCCAAACATATGGCGTTAAATTCAATACCGAAGGGTTACCTGTTCCTCTAATTCCCCCGATAATAATAGTGCCAACGCCCTTGCCAAAAGTATCTATTCATGATACCCAAATTAAAATGGCTACTACAACCAAGGTCATTCATACCTCTGGTATTATGAGAGAAAAAATAGCGTATGATGTGGGTGCACAGGTCTCTTCAAAAAATCTGGCTTGGGACGCTAACACAGGACAAGTATTACTTACCAAGACGATCAATGAATATGATGACAACTACTACAACTTCAGTTATCCTTCATATTGGGCGTATAGCGGCATGAATCAATCCGCTAAAAACTTAGATCTCTCTTGGGATTATTCGGTCAGCGGCGAAAATTTCAGTCTGGATTCAAATGCCAGTTTAATTGAATCGGAGTATTTACATCCTGGGGATGAACTATGGATTCAAGGTGGTAACTCAGCAATAAAAGCTTGGGTCACCGATGTTACCAATAGCTCATTTAAACTAATTGATGATAAAGGAATACGCATTTCAGCAGAAGATCTAGGAGGCGGAAATGGCACTTTCAAGATTATTCGTTCAGGACATAGAAACCTTCCATTGGCTTCGATGGCGTCGGTAATAAGTATGAAAAACCCTATCGGTAACGGAACCACTGCAATTGATGGCAATACCTTTGATACAGACGACTGGGATAAAAATCGTATCGTTAACGCATCTGCTGCAGAGTACAATAACCAATGGCCTGCCCAATGTGAGTGCCAATTGCCGCCAATGCAATTTGATGAGGTAACTGGCGAATTGGTATTTGATTACAATAACGAAGCCACCTCTTATAATCCATACATATACAACATACTTGGAGATTGGCGCACGAACCGTGCTTTTGCCTACTTAACAGGTCGAAACTTTGCTGATAATCCCACACCAAGAAACACAGGTTTCTTCGCCAATTTTAAACCACTTTACCAATTTAATGGCACACACTGGTATCTAGACGATACACGTATTGCTACACCAGGTATAAGTGCACAACAAAAATGGACGTTTGCTTCTCAAGTAAGCCAATATAGCCCATATGGTTTGGAGCTTGAAAATAAAGATGCGCTTAACCGTTACTCCTCAGCAGTTTATGGATATAACCATCACCTTCCTATAGCCGTAGGCTCCAACAGCCAATACAAAGAGTTGGGTTATGATGGTTTTGAAGATTATGACTTTGATCAATGTGATGACAAAAAGCACTTCAGCTTTAGTAAAAATACGGTTCTAGACCCTATTTCAGTAACTGATGAGCATGCCCATAGTGGGAGAAATAGTCTTAGGATCGAACCTGGCAGCTACGCAAAAATGTCTCAACAAATTATAAGCTGTGATGATATTGAAGAAAACAATAATCAAAAAAGTAAAACAGAGCAATCGTTAACGCTTGCAAAAAAGAACTAAGTCATGAAAAATATCTTAAAATATCTAGTAATACTTACCCTTTTATTTACAAGCGATTTGGGTCTGGCACAACAGAATTATACCTATAAGGAAATAGGGTCTTATTTAAACAAAGAAAGCGACTTAATTAAAGTCACAACTGAAACTTTAAGCATCGCAAACGATAATTGTAATAATTCTTTTCCTTCAGGAATAGATGGCTCTTTTGAATCTTGTGAACCTATTGCTGGTCAAGTTATACCAAATGGCCAATCACAAGATGGAGTTGGCTGTAGTGGTTGGTCGACGGTAAATGTTACACCCGACACATGGAAATTCCCGCTTAATATAGCTTCAGGCACTGTTTTTTCGCAAAATATTATTCCCTCACCCAATGGCGGTGTATTTGCAGGTGCTGCATCTAAGGCTGGTGAAAGTTTTCAAGTCACCGTTGCCAATTTAGAGGTAGGTAAAAAATATGCCTTAAAATTTTATCAAAGTCATGGCACATCTTATCAAAGTAGCCTTCCTCAAGATTATACAAGATGGAAACTATCTTTCGGAGACGAGGTCAAATACAGTGACGATATTCTCATTACTGAATTCCCTCAGTGGGAATTACAGTATATGGAATTTACGGCAGTCAGTGAAGTCCAAGAACTTATCTTACAAGGTGTTGTTGGAGAACAAAGTTCAAATGCTTACGGACATTTATACTCTTTAATAGATGGAATAGAATTTTTTGAAGTGCAGGGTGATATCGTTGCTACTAATACCACATGCATCAATCAGAATATAAACTTTGTTTTTAATTCTGACGATTCGCAAATAATTGATTCCTATAGCTGGGTGTTTTATAATACCGATGGAGTAAACGTATTACATACTTCAAGTCTTGCGTCTCCAAGCTACACTTATCTAAACAATGGCACCTATAATATATCACTAGAGGTTACCTACAATGATACTTGCATTTCAGAGTTTTCTCAAAGCTTTACTATTGAACAGAATTGTAATATTGATTGTAATCAATACTCCATAAGTGATATTATTACCAATCAATGCTCTAATTCTGAAACTGCCAATGAATATTGCCTTGACACTGAGTATTGCTTTAGTTTAGAATTTGCAAATGCGTTTCCTGAATCAGAGATATTATCTCAGAATTTCTCGATATCTAATTCTTCTGGTAGTACTATTTATAATAGCGTATCTAGTCTTCCGAATTTCATATTTCAACTTGAAGACACCTATAGTATTGATGTAACAGTATTCTTAAGCAACGGTTGTGTAAGTTCATTTCAAAAATCCCTTATTGTAGAAAATTGTAACCCTTGTGACTGGAATGCGCAGCTAGATATTATACCGAACTCTGGAGGTTGTGGAATCAATGATAACGGCATACCTGTGGACTCCTATTGCATTGGTGAGAAGTTTTGCTTTTATTATGATTTTGTAAATCCAGACAATAGCCCATACGACGTTTCCTGGGTAATTACCGACCCCAACCAAAATGTATATCAAACTGACACCTCCGGTTCTATAGGCACCAATTTTATAGATGAAGGGGTCTATACAATTAATCTTAGCATTACGCATATAAACTCGGGCTGTGTTTTACAGGACACATTACAAGTTGATGTTCTAGACTGTGACCCATGCCAAGAAGTGGCAGTGATCGTTGATGAATCTGGCTCAATTAGCGAAGATGAAGCCTCTCAACTACGTGCAGGTTTACAACAGTTCATTGATTCGCAACTCGATTCCGGGCTTAATATTTCGATCATAGGAATGTCTAACCAAGATACCAATCAAAGAACCGATCACATTGGCCCCGAAAAAGTCACCTCAGCTACAAAACCTGTATTCGATAATTGGATTAACAACTATGGTAATAGAGAAGGACAATCTGGTATAGATGGAAACTCTGACTATTGGGCCAGTGCCATATCACTAATCAATAACAATCCTGACACATACGATCCTGATCTGGTGGTGATATTCACCGATGGCTCGCAAGCCAGTGATGTTGATGCCCTAAAAGCTGAGATCAACACCTTAAGAAATAACACCGATCTGTATGTCTATGCCATAGATAATGAATATTATGTGAATGGTGCTGGTGTCGTTGCACAGCAAAATCCAAATAGCACAAACACTCCTGTCACTCTCAATAATGTAGTGGGGAGTATAAGAACCTCTTTAAATTATCTATTTGAAGACGATCCGTTAACCATAGGCGTTGACGAAAGTATCCCAGAGGATGGCTTGGACAATCTTGCAAGCGCCGATTATCATGGATACGCTGATTTTTCTGCCTTATCTTCCGGTGTAACTGTATTATCTAATCTGTTCTCACAATCCGGTATTGAATGTGCAGTACCTGTAGAAGAGTGTTACGATTGCTACACTTTCCAACCACAACCTGGCGAAACATATTGGATCAGTGCTTGGGCAAAAGAAGATTTAAATGTTCAGGTCAAGACCTATGAACAGCCCGAGCTACAAGTCAAGTTTTTTGACAACAACGATTTAGAAATTAGCACAGTCTCCTTCTTTACAAGTGGTAATATTATCGAAGGTTGGCAACGTATTGCCGGGCAGCTTCAAATTCCGATCAATACGGTGACCTTAGACATCCGCTTAGTCAATAATAGCCCGAACATCCCTGTATTTTTTGATGATGTAAGATTACACCCCGTAAACGGAAGCATGAAGTCTTATGTCTATGACCCAATTACATATAGACTTATGGCAGAATTGGATGAAAACAATTATAAAACTGCTTATGAATACGGTAAAGAAGGTGAATTGATCAGAGTCAAAAAAGAAACCTCACGTGGTATTAAAACCATTCAAGAAACTAGGTCTGGAAACAAAATAAATCAAAAATAATCATGCACAAACATCTTACATATTTTCTATTGGTATTTTTTAGCATGGCTTTAAATGCCCAAACGTGTGATGAAGTTTTAAAGAACACATCCCAATACATCACGGCGCAATCTGATTTAACCTACGATACAACATATCGTCTGTATAAAACCGCCACAAGTAGCACTATACATGAGCAATATAAAGGCGTATACAATAAAACCGCAGATCATAAGGTGTATTGTAAAATAGAGAACACAGAATTTATTTCCAATCAAGATGTGAGCATTACCATAAGTCATGCTGAAAAAATAGTACAGCTTTCTTCGCCATCATACGCTTTAGGTATGTCTTCAAGCTTTGATTCAAAAGCCTTAAAAAAAGAATACAAAGACCAGCGTTTTATTGATAAAGGAGAGTTTTGGGAAATTGTATTGGTTCCAAATTCCATGACAACAGATTACCAGAAAATAGTATTGCATGTTTCAAAGCAATACCAACTGAGAAAACAAGTATTCTATTACGCAAAAGGCATTGATTTTTCTTCCGATTATAGGACCTCAGATGTACAGTATCCCAGATTAGAAATAACGTACAATAATTACAATAATGAGATAAAAGACCACAAGCGTTTCAATACATCTCAGTATGTAACCTTAGCCTCTAATAATACAAAAACACTAGTACCACATCTATCTAATTATGAACTATTAGATGTTAGACAGCAGTAAAAAAAATTAATAAAATTATCAATCCATTATGATAAGATTAAAATATATAGCCGTTACGATACTAACGTTCATTATAGGGAGTATTCAGGCCCAGCAAGAAGAATATACCAGCGACCGTTTAATTGGTAGTCAAGTAATGGAAGGTCTTTCAATCCAAGATCCTCTATACACACAATTGAACTCAGGGACTTTTACCTCTCACAATGCGGCTGGATATATTCATTTTGGATTTGAAGACAACAGCTCAAACCCAGAAATTCATCAATTTATTTATACTGCTGAACTCAAGGTAAAGGTCACTAGTTACAACCAAAACAATACGGTACATAGCTCCTATGACACTAGTTTTAAGATCACACATGATAATGTAAGAGAAGATATAGGAACCTTTACGGATTTTGCGGTTCATGAGCTCAAAGGAGTACATAAATTTGACGTAAAACCATTGAGTATTCAATTGACCGATGTAGAGGGCAATGCGATTTCCCCAAGTAGTACAACGCAATACTATTTAGAGTTAAAATTCAAAACCGACAGGTATTACAAGTTTGATAATGACAGATCGGTAAGCGTAAGCGATGCATTGATTACGTACAACGGTTTTAGTGAAACTGTTACCGGTACTAGTGCCGGCGCTAACGGAGAAGATGAGCTCGAAGTAAGATGGAATAGCGTAAAACCAGCTATAGAATATGAACTTGAATGGACATGGTATGATAATTTTCCACCTTCTGGAACGACACCATTAGGAAAAAATGAAATTTTACTTTCTGAGCAAGATTTTAAAAGAAACAGCACCCGTATTGAAACTAAAGATTTATCCTATAGAATTCCATTAATATACTCAAAAGGATATCTAGTTTATCGGGTAAGGCCCGTTGGACGATTTATGGACGACATTTCTCAAAACTACTATGGTGATTGGAGCAGCGGTTCTGGCACTAAGACAACTATAGCAGATTGGCCACATGTACTGACTATACATCAAAACCACGAAAAAGGACATAAAAACTGGCAATTTCAGGCCTCATATGCCGAAGACGGAAAACGAAAAGATGTAGCCACTTATTTTGATGGTTCGTTAAGAAATAGACAGACCATCACCAAAATTAACTCGGACAAACAAATCGTTGCTGGTGAAGTAATTTATGATAATCAAGGGCGCCCAGCAATAGAGGTTTTACCTGCACCCATTGAGCAATCTGGAATTCGTTTCTATGACGGATTAAATAAAACAAATCAAAATGCTCTTTTTTCGCATTACACCTTTGACTGGGATGTGATAAGTGAAGCACTTAATTGCGAGCCGCAATTGATTGAAAAAATGAATATTGGAAGCGGTGCCAGCAAGTATTATTCAAAAAATAATCAGGTTACAAATTCATTTCAGGATGATGTACCTAATGCGCAAGGGTATCCTTTTTCTCAAATCGAATATACACCAGATAACACGGGGCGTATACGACGTAAAGGCGGTGTGGGCATTGAGCATCAATTAGGTACAGACAGAGAAATGAAATATTTCTACCTGACACCTGAACAAGAAAAACTCAACCGATTGTTTGGCTATAAAGTAGGTTATAATGCCCACTATAAAAAGAACATCGTCGTTGATCCTAATAAACAGGTAAGCATAAACTATATAGATCCACAAGGACGCACCATAGCCACTGCTTTAGTAGGTAAAAACCCTGAAAGTTTAGAAGGGTTACCAGATGAGCAAGGTTTAGCTCAACCCTTTACCTCCAATATACTTATTAACAACACTAAGTACGCAACAGGGCGAAACGGAATTTTACAAGATGGAATTAACCTAGGTTACCAGTTAGGTGTAGAAGATGATTTTCCTGAAATTAGTTTTCAGTATCAAATAAGACACCAACATAATACCTATACAGATATCTGTCTAAGCCCATTAAAAAAACACTATCCCTTTGTTTTTGATGTAAGCATCAGTCTTTTGGATGATTGTGCGGAAAATAGATTGCAACAAGGCACATATACTGCAACCATTGGAGAAATCAATGTCAATGGCATAGAAAACCAGCCTGTAATAGATGAAACCGTCAATCTTACAGCAAACGAAGATTTAAAGGTTGGCACCTATACCCTAAGTAAAGATATTCGAGTTAACCAAGAGGCTTTAAATACCTATGCCGATGATTTTGTAGCATCGTTGCAAGACCCGGCGTCTTCTTGCTATATCAACTTAGAAGATTTTGTACCCAATGCAAGCGTTGACATAGACTGCGATGTAGATTGTTTTGAATGTGAGATATCTTTAGTTTGTGCTTATGCGCCTAATATTTGTAATGCCTTTACCACCTTATTAGAAACAGACAATGATGGCAATGGCATACCCGATGTATCTGAATCTGATGCGCAACGAGCAATTTATGTAGCGCAAGCACAAGATGGGTATGTATTAGACAATATAATTGCGGCAATGCAAAACGATACGTTCTCGTATAGTGGTGATGTTTTAAATTATACGGTTCCAAATGGGGAAAATGCTGCAACTTATGCCGTTGAAGTAGATCTATACGAGCAACGCTTTATCACTGAGTTTACAGGGCTTATCGAAAACTGCCGCCAAATGTGTAAACCTTTCATTACCATGTGTGATGTCAGTGAAGAAGTATTGCTAAACGACTTTCGCCCATACAACCAATATGGTGAGTTGAACAATGACACTGAAAATGGTGATTTAGAATTATCGCCATTAAGCATTTTTAATGAGTTTAATCAATTTCAGTATGGGCAGAATATGCCGTTGTATTACATAGGCCCTACTTCTACGACGATCACAGACCCAGATACCAATACTACGGAAACTTTAACGCTTTCTAATGCCAGTTGGAGAAATCCAGTACGGCCATATGCCGATGAATCTGGTGAAGTGGTGTATGTAGAAATTACTGCTTTCGGAAGTAATAACTACCAACCGTCAATCATGATTGATGCTTTAGATATATTAAATACACCAGGAAATGCATTCAGTCCCGGTTCAGATATCAAAATCGTAAAAGAAAACCCCAATGGGGTACCCAATTCTTTGTTGATTTTACCTCAATACCTGTCTAATGTATCAGACTTTACAGCTGAATGGGATTATAGTTGGGCACAATCGCTATTAGAATATCATCCAGAATACACCTATCTACTATATGAGCAAGAATTGTGTAGTACCAAATTCAATGACAACCTTAGTACGTATGAATTTGATGAACACCTTAAACAAATTGAAACCTTCAACGACATCGTAAGCGGTCCCAATGATTTAGGAGTTACCTTTCAAAATATAGTAACTCTTGACCCTTATTTTAATCTAACCTATACTACAGTAGATAATATAGGTGGAACGCCGCCAGCTACGAGTATGCTATCCACTAGGACTGCAATTTTAACTGAAGCTTTAGGGGACAAATACAGTATGGCAAATTTAAATGGTACCCCTACTCCATTAAATATGTTAGAATATGCTATTTATACCGAAGGTTATAGCAATGGATTAGGGAACGCTTCCGAATTTGCAGGGGTGGTCAACAGCAACCCGACAACAGCCTCATTAATAGATTACATAAATAGTGCTTTCTCAACAGCACAAAAAAATAGAATTTGGAACAACTTCAAAACCTATTACATAGGTTTAAAGCTTCAAATTCAATATGTCTACAGCAATGTATATGCCTTGTCTCAAAACCGTATAAACGATTGTATTGGCAATCTAGACTTTGGACAAGATTTTATGACACTACTTTCGGCTTACAGTGCTTATAATAATGTGATGCAACATATCACTTCAGCCGAAAATGCAGGAAACGCTTTAAACATTGTTGGTCCTTGTGACACAGAAACCATAGCGCTATATGAAAACAAACAAAAACGTTTTATTCCTGTAGACACCGGTTATGATTCTGGCAATCCTAATGCAGCTAACGATATTGCGAATGAGTCTGATGCCTGGTTATACCAACAAACGGGAAAATGTCCGCTAGCATTTGACATGGAATACTTTTTGGACGGGCTCGTTAATCCAACCTACAATACAACGAATCAAGGGTTATTATTAACAGGTACTGACATGAGTATTAATAGTATGCCTTTTTTAAGTGTGGACCTATATACTGCCCTAGGAGGCACCACTCCTGTAATTTCAGATGAGTATATAACCTATCAGGTCGTTTCTAATCAATTATTACTTCAAGTTGGTACAGGAACAACACCGATTAGTTTAGAGATTTTAAACCCAGGTTCAAGCTTGCCTTGCGGCACTAATCCTTCTTGGTCAAACTATGTTGCCGGAGACTTCAGGATTATCGATTTTAAAGACTTTTACTATGTTCCCGCCTCTTATAATGAAGCAACACAAACCTTTAAATTTCAAGTTGTAGCACGACTAGTAGATACAACTAATACAGCTTGTGCTGACCCTCAAGAAGTCATTATACAAGGAACAACTGTAGCTGCCGTTGGCGAATGTGGTTATGTTAATGACGGTGTAGGTGAAGTACTCATCAACGAATCTCCTTCAGGGCTTGGTACCGCATGTTATGAGCGCAGTCAGTTTGAAAACGCCATAGCCAACTTAATGTCTAAACTTCTAGAAAACAACCAGTTATTTAACACCAATGTCTCTTTAGGAGCCACAAACGATCCTTATGGTTATATCAATAGCTTTTTACCCGAATATTTTGAAGATGCAGCTCACAACGCGACTTGGACAAGTCTTTCAAGTACTAGTTTCGAAATAACGGGCATCGATTTTCAAGGGTTAGATACCGTGAAAATTTCACTTGACGAACCCTTAGTAGCGTCAAACATTCATCATTTTACAAGCCTCCACATCAACGAATTAGATGCCCTTGGTAATCCAGATAATATAACGATCACGTTAACCTATTTAAGCAACAGCTTTGACCTAGTACCGGTAACAGGTAGCTTATGTGGGGATACAAAAAATGACCCTAAAAAGGGAGGGCTTGTTGATAGAGACAGGCCTATATCCAATTGTACGGCATTAGATTTTGACTGTGGATGCGAAGTTACTCAAGGATTCACTTCTGCTCAAAATACGGTAATTGTTAGCTTATTAAACGAGTTACTAAATGCGTATCAATCTACACAAGGTATTAGTTTTCCATATTATTCTCAGGCGGTTGAAGAATTAAGTCCGTTTGTTGAACTCAATGGGGCCCCTCTTTATGTATCACATTTTGGGAATGACGTTAATGGTCAGCTAGGGTCAGATGTTATAGATATGTTCATATCAGAAAAGAACTGTGTTTTTAGAATGGGTGGTGGTGAAATAAGCCAAGTAGAGACATTACCTAGTCCGCTTATTGATTATATTGATAGTTTTTCTAATCTGAGAATTGATGGTTACAATGATGCAGGTGACTTACAATTAGCTTACCTAATAGATATTAATCTAATACCTCATGACAATTTCCCGGCTAGAACAGTAACTATATATGCCAAAAGTTCAGAATGCTTTACAAGCGTAACCTGTAAAGCAGAGGAAGATGTTGAAAGTACATTGTCAACTGTATTACAAAATACGTTTAGTTATTATCACAATAATGGAACCGTACCTGATGGTTATAATGACTCAATATTACAAACTATAGAAGCGTCTGTTGATGCTGACAATCTTGGTGTATATAGCTTTACGAGTATTTCTGATACAGAGTTCGAATTTTACTTGGACCAATCCTTGAGCTGCAAAGTTGAGTTAAATCTCAACGACAGTTTGTCTAATGTCATATCCATCCAACAACTTGCATTTACGGGTGGTCAATACAATTCATTGATCTTCTTGCTCGAAACGCAAAATGGTATCATCGAAGGTCAGGCTACTATCAATTGTCTTACCATAGAACAATGTCTAACGGAAGTCGAAATCCCTTGCGAGGATTGTATTCCACAAACTGTTGAGCCAGTAGTTTGTACTGGGACGTTTCAAGGTTTTAAAGCCTTAATGCAGGTCGTAGAAGATTATGAATTACCTGAGCATTATGATGCAACTTATTTTTGCGACGCTAATTTCGCGTATCTCTTAGAAGATTACAGCTATTATATCACGTCTTTAGAAATCACATCTATTGAAGACGCACATTATCTTAGTATTGCAGAGTTTGGGGCTACAGCGCTAAACTATGGTTATAGCGATACACAATACGTCATCGATGAATTCAAAGATTACGTCAGGACAAATGGGGTTCTAAACTGGATTCAATACGTTTCAGAGATCTATTTAGTGGAAAATAATGTTTGTCCGCCAGCAGCTATTTTCCCAAATCTAAAGGCTGAGATAGAAAAGTATGAAGATCCGTGTGAGACCTTATCAAATACAGTAACAGGCACCTATTCTTCTGAAGAGTTCGAGGCCTATTTAAACGAGCAAAAAGAGGCATTTAAAGCCCGTTATATTGAAGAAGCAATAAATGGTTTACAAGAAATCTTCACGAAAACGTCTCCTGATAAAGAGTACCAACGTACGTTATACTACTACGATCAGGCAGGTAATTTGGTGCAAACGGTACCGCCAAAAGGTGTCGATAATTTAACGCTTCAACCAGCAAACAATACGATCATAAACAATGTAAGAGAAAACCCTTCAGGTAATCCCATTGTTGTTGATGGTTCTGGTGACGAAACCGTAGATGGTATTAAAGTAGCACCTACGCATAAACTAAAAACAGAATATCGCTATAATTCCCTTAACCAATTGGTATGGCAAAATACACCAGATGGCGGTATTACGACTTTTGCTTATGATGCTTTAGGGCGTATCGTAATGTCTCAAAATGCTATACAAAAGCAAGTGGTTAGCGGTAACGAAAAATTTAGTTTTACCGCCTATGACGGCTTAGGTCGTATTATTGAGGCAGGTGAACTTTCTGTAAAATCTAACACATACGTTATAAACAGCAATGGAAGATTGGCCTTGGCTTCTAATCAAAACATAGAAGTACAAGAGGTAAATCAACCAGGTTTCCCGAATAACATTACCGATCAAAAACAACAAGTCACAAGGACGATTTATGATACTTTTGAAGATAACAGCATCATCAGTCAGTTTAATGAATTCTCTATTCAAAATTCTAGAAATAGAATAACAAGTGTGTTGTACTATGAAAATTTAACACCGACCAGTAATTTACTAAACTACCAAAACGGACTCTTTTACAATTATGATGTACATGGTAATGTAAAAGAATTCATTACCGTAAATAAAGATGACTATTTAGTATCAATAGATCAACATATAAAACACGTGAGTTATAATTACGACCTTATAAGTGGTAATGTTAATGAAGTGTATTACCAAAAAGGCAAGCCCGATCAATTTATTCATCAATACACCTACGATGCAGACAACAGAATTACAGCGGTAGCGACCAGTAATGATGGTGTGATATGGGAAAATGAAGCTGATTACAACTATTATGAGCACGGTCCGTTGGCCAGAACTGTAATTGGTGATAAACATGTGCAAGGTATCGATCATGCTTACACCTTACAAGGCTGGTTAAAATCTGTAAATGGCGAAGCTCTTGATAAGAAAATAGACTTTGGCAATGATGGTGATAAGGTAGCACAAGATGCCATGGCCTATGCGCTAAATTATTACAAAGGCGATTATGTGTCCCGCTTCGGTACACAAAGCACTCATTTATACTATTCAACCAATCAAGAAGGTGGTCAAAATCTTTATAATGGAAATATTAAAGAGATGGTTACAAGTATCATGGACCTAAAGCAAAAACGCTTACCCACCAACTTCAATACATACCGATATGATCAGCTGAATAGAATAAAAAACATGGATACCAAGGCCTATACTGAGGTATCAGATGTCGAAGGGCCACAAAGCTACGCTTCAAGTTATGCCTACGACAACAACGGTAACTTGTTAGAGCTTCAAAGAAGTATGGCTGGTAAACACTTTGATTATTTAAAATACAATTACAGTGCAAATACCAATCAGCTAAGTCATGTTAATGATGAGATACCCGCAGGTGATTTCGACTTTGATATTGATAATCAAAAGTCTGGCAATTACAAATATGATGCTATAGGTCAACTTGTATACGACCATGCCGAAGGTCTATATATCGAGTGGCGTGTAGATGGTAAAGTAGAACGAATAAAAAAAGAAAGTGGTACTGAAATCAATTTTAACTACGATGGTTTAGGCAATCGAATTGCTAAAGAAGTCACAGAAAAAGATGGAACTATCAATACCACCTACTACAATCACGATGCACAAGGAAATGTGTTAGCCGTATATCAGGGTGTTAAAGGGAAAGAGCATGCCTTAACAGAACAGCATATTTATGGAAGCAACCGTTTAGGCTTACAAAAGCTTCATTTAAAACTGGGCAAAGGCGTCAAAGGCAAAAGCATGGCTTTGGCCAAAATCGCCAGTGTAAGCCCAGAGGCCATGCAACCCTTTAATTCGATGACCGGAGAAGCGGGTATCCTTTATGGTGGTAGTATCGGGTCGACTTGGTTAGATGGTGATGCAGATCTAAGCCTATTCGATGAAATCGGAAAATCGGATGTTATTGAAATTTCTAGCAAGTTTAAGATTCAGGACAATTTTACCTCAGAAAACGAAAAACTTCTGGGACGAATCTCAGGTCATGAAATTTCTAATATCACCGGACACGACAATGTATATAGAAGTATGGTTTCAGTCAATGTGGTTAAAAATGGAGCAAATTATGTCCCAAAATTGAGTTTAATAGCACTCAGAATACATTATGGTTCGTACAAGCCAACATTTAGTAAGAGACGCTATTACTGGACGTATCATTATTACATCACAGATTATGAATTAGCCCAAGGTATCCCTGCAGATGAGTGGGATATGAAATGGACGATCAATACAGACCCTGTAAGTAATAACCACACGCCCACCCTGTTCTTAAATGGAAACATTTATACACTAGATAATGGATTGGTAACTAATGGACAGCAATACTATAAATATGGCAGGTATAAGAAAAAAGGCGGCGGCCATCCCAATTATATTTGGACCGAAGATCTAAGTGTTATTTCTAACGATGTAGCATATAGATATTTAGACAACGGCTCCTTTTCTGGACTTTCAGCAGATGTATGCCAGTTTGAATATACGGTAGATAATACCAACAGAGATTTTACATTAGACAACACCTACTTTAGTAGTGATGGAGCCATCCAGCTGCCAAATAATTTACCTTTTTCAACAGCGTATTGCGGAGATCCCGCTGCTGATACAGACCTTGATGGATGGATAGATACTGAAGACAATTGCCCATTTACCAAAAATCCGTATCAAGAAGATGAAGATGGTGATGGTGTTGGTGATGCTTGCGATACCTGTTTAGGGCTGCCAAATGGTGGAGCTGCACAGGCCGATAACGATGGTGATGGCAAAGGCAATGTCTGCGATAATTGTCCTGACACCTTTAACCTGTTTCAGTCTGATGCTGATAACGATGGTGTTGGCGATGCCTGCGACAATTGTATATTTGTACCTAACAGTGGGCAAACCGATACCAATGGTAATGGTATTGGTGATGCTTGTGAGGGCGATGATCAAGGCAATGGTATTACAGCGAGCCCAGGAGCCACTCAAGACCTTAATAGGGTTGTTGGCGATAAACGCTTTGAGCTTAGCAACCATCTCGGTAATGTATTAGCTGTAGTTAGTGACCGTAAATTGTTTGACACCAAAGACAAATCACACCCCTTTAAACCAGACGTTCTTGCATTTAATGATTACTATCCCTCGGGGATGCTACAGCCAGGGCGCCACGGCACCGGCGACAGCTACCGATACGGCTTCCAGGGGCAGGAGAAGGACGATGAGGTCAA